>NZ_CP180001.1:0-2546673 GCF_047528295.1 Peptacetobacter sp. AB845
ATTTTCTTTATTAAAAAATGGCAAACCAAGAATTTTATGGTTATCTGCTAAAAAACCTTTTATATTATAAGAGTTTTTTATTTCTTTTAGGAAACTTTCTTTCCAAGAATCCTGGTCTAATAAATGAGAACCTTTTGGTTCTATATAACCTTGAAGATTTAAAGTTTTATCAAAGCCTTTTTTTCTTAAAAATAATAGGAAGTCAGGTTCAAACCTTTCCCCATCATCAAATGAATATATAGCAAGTTCAGGAACTCTTTCATTTCTTATAATGTAATATTCTAAGTCTTTTTCAATCAATTTTGGTTCTATAACAGATTTAAAGTGTTTTAAGAATAACTTTTCTTCACTTGTTCCGTAGTTATCATTAAATACATACCATTCTTCATTTTCTAAGTCCAACTTATAATCTGTATTTATACAATTGTTTTGAGAATCTCCTTTTCCACCATTTTGATCTATAGCAGATAATTGTATTTTCTTATCTCTTAATACATCTTTAAGCATTTTAGGAGTAAATTCTTTACTGCCTTTATACTTAGGTTTTATTGATGTAATATGGCTAGAAACCTTTGTAAGTGCATGTTTAGTTGCTAAAAATAAATCTTTAGTACTTAATGTATCCTCTGTATACGTTATTTCAAGCCTTGTGTTACCAATATAATTATCAGATATTAAAAACTCTTTTGTAGAAGAAAGAGATGGATATTTAACTTTTAAAACATTAAATCTTAATTCATCAAAACACTCTACTGCTCCAAGTAGTATATTTAAGGGTATTTCTTTAAATTTTAAAGTCTTAATGTTTTCTTTTAATTCATCTTTTGTATCTTCTCCAATTAAATTTACTATTTTACCTTTACCTGATATCGTCTTGTAATGATATATTTTGTTTCTCATACTAGGAATTATTCCTTCAACTTCCTCTCTTTTATCTACTTCTCTTTTATTGGAGAATACTATGGCTTTTTTATAGAAGTCTGTATCTTTAAATTCTTCTTTTAACTGATATTCTAAAACTTTTGGTTCTTCTGCTTGAAGTCCTGTTTCTATTAAAGCTTTTTTCAATTCTGAAATGTATCTTGAATCATTTTTACTATGGAAATACATAGTTTCAAGTATTCGATTTTTATTATCTATATCCATATCATATTTTCTTTTGAATTTAATTTCATCTTCGTTATTAATAACGAAAGGACAATATCTAGCTCCCCTTCCGATTAACTGAGCTTCACTAATTGTATATTTTCCTATCTTACCTGCTTTACCACTTGCTTGTCTTGTATCATATAATCTTACGATATCAAATAAATTTAAAACGTCCCAACCTTCATTTAGCATATCTACTGCAAAAATTATTCTGATTGGGTTATCTAAATCTTCTAATGAATTTACTAATAACTGATTTTCTTTATTATTATCTGATGATCCATTCATAATAATTGAAGTTTCTTCTGTAAATGAATTTTTAATTGAATGTTCAAGAAGTTCTAATGTATCATCTTTCTCTTTAAAGTATAATATGGCTTTAGTTAACACGTCTATTCCAACATTCTCTAAATTAGATATTTCATAACTTGTTACATTTTTTACTTTTTTAAAGAATTCTTCATAAAATTTTTCAGATTCTACTATTTTCTGAGATTTTAACATTACTACAGGTTTTATATTTAGTTTTAAATCCGAAAATAAAAATCTTCTATACTCACTCATAACAAGTGCCATTAAAGTCCTAGTCCATAAATCTGTATCTGTTGCAAAGTTTTGGAAATCTTTTGTATAACCACTTTCTCTGAAAGAAACTAATGGATAGTTAAATACTATTTTATCTAGATATTTATCTTTTACATTTTTATCTTTTAAATCACAAGTTGCAGTAAACTCTAACATTATACTATCTTTATTACTTGTAAGTGCTCTTACTACTGAATATTCCCAGCTCTTAATAGCCTTATCTTCATCTTTATTTAGTTTTTTAGTTAAAGTATTTATATGATGACTTTCATCAGAGATAAATACTATTTTATTATCTTCAAATTCTTTAATTGTTATAGAGTTTTCCTTTACCTCAGATAAATCATCATGAAGCTTTTGAGTTGTTGTAAATACTATTTCTATATCTTCATCAAATGAATTTCCGATAAAATTATCAACTTTTTTTATATTAATTTTATTTCCTAGATATTCTATAATATCATTAAATAAATATTTGCTAGATGTAGGATTTGTAAAGTTTTCAATAGTTTTTTCAACAATATTTTTTTGATTTACAAAGAATAAAAATTTTCTATATCCTTTAGTATATAGATAAAGAATAAGTCCTGCCATAATAACAGTTTTACCACTTCCTGTTGCCATATGAAAAAGTGTGTGTACTTGCTTATTTTTTCTTAATTTTTCATTTTCAAAGTAAATTTGAAAGTTGTTAAAAGCATCTTTTTGATATTCTCTTAGAACTATATTTTTAGATAATCCATTTTCAATAATTTTAGGGATATCCGAATATCAATATTTTCTTTCAAAATATCTATTTTTTCATATAAAAAATGTTCACTCATAGCTAAATCTCCTTATAGAACGAATTTGTAAAAGATTTATCTTCTTCACTAACATTAAACTCTTTATCTTCTATATCTGAGTAATTTACATAAAGTTTATTTTTATCAACTAATTGAATAAGACTTTTTTTCTTTTCTTCTAAATTTAATTCTTTAAACTCATTCTCTGCTTTTTCAAGTTCTTCTGTTGTAATATATGGTACTATTCTATCATCTGAGTATATTTCAGATTTTATATCCGATATATTTTTTTCATCTGCTTTTTGAATTTTTTCAATTAAAATATTAGCATTTTCCATAAGTTCACAGTAAACAAAAGAACCTCCACCTTTCCAATCAACTTCTTTAGAAATTCCACCTTGTTCTCCTTCTATAACCTTTTTCATTCTCTCAACTGTAATATTTTCTATATAGTTCATTTGTTCTATTCCTATATATCTTCTTCCCATTTTGTGAGCTACTGCACAAGTTGTTCCTGAACCCATAAAAAAATCTAAGACTATATCATTTTCTTTTGTAACAGCTCTAATAAGAAATGCTATTACACTTTCTGGTTTTGAATAAGTAAAATCCAAATTTAATTTTTTAAGATGTGAATTTGCATCTTCATTAGTACCTACTCCAATCGCCTTTGATAGATATTGATCATCAATAAATTTTTCCGGTGCCATTATTGTTCCATTAGGGCGTTGGAAACGTACAGAAAACTTATTCGTTTTAACTAAAAAATACGTTCCTTTCTCTATTTCTTCATTAAGCATTTTTTGTCCCCATTTAAATTCTCCTATCAATTTTACTTCTTGAATATTCTTACCATCTTTCACTTCAAAATCATTAGCTATTTCAACTTTATCTAGTTTACTAGCTTTATATTTTCCATCAGGAATATTAAATCTAATTACTCCTGAAGGAAAAGTTAATGAATGAATATTATTACCAGTATTAAGTAATGGTGCATCTCCATTTTCTGTTTCTCTACCTATATATTCAGCAGAAGGAATTTTATTTTTTTCAAAACAAATAATATATTCAACAGAAGATCTGCTCTTTTTCGATAAAGAATTTGGATTATCTGTATTCTTCCAAATAAATGTTTCTACAAAGTTTTCTGAACTAAAAATTTCTTCCATTAGTATCTTAGTCCAATGCATACCATCTTCATTCATATGACAAAAAATGACACCATTATTTTTCAATAATCTTTTTGCAATAAGTAATCTATCTTTCATAAAAGTCAACCAAGTTGATAATTTGAAATTAGAATTGTATTTAAAACTATCAGATGGTTTATTATTACAAAAATAATATGGTGGATCTATATATATACATTTGACTTTTCCTTCATATCTTCTAAGTAAACTTGATAAAGCTATTAGATTATTTCCTTTTATAATTAAGTTATCATCTTCGTTAAAGGTAATATTTTTCTCTACACCATCTTTTGTATATCTTTTAGAATTAGTAAATACCTTTGGTGCTAACATTCTGCGTATTTCATCACCTGCAATTATTTCATTGTAAAAAATTTCTGTTCTCTTTTGATCATCTTTATCCTGCCCACCTTCAAGTACACAATCTTTATATGGAAAATCTAATACTACATCATTAGATTTAGATATAAAACTTCCATCTTTAGTTAAACCAATTTTATTTGTATAAGCAGTATAAGAATCAGGTAAAAATTCTTTAGATTCTATAAACCAAGCAAATTTTTGTTTATCAAAAATAAGTAGCCCATCTACATTTTCAAAGAAAATTTCTTTTATATTTTCATTAGACATTAGAAGTGATAAAAGACTTTTATTCATTGTCATTACATCACTATAAACTTTTGCTTTTAAGATTTTACCATCTTCTGATACATATTTAGTATCTTTTTTTAAAGTATTTTCAACTTCTTTAAAAATATTATTCTCCATTATTTTCCTCCTCAATTTTTCAAAAAAAAATAGATATAAAAATATTTTTTATAAAAATATTTTTATATCTATTTTTTTAACACTATTCATTTTTTTATTTTTACTTATATATATACTTAAATTATGTCTGTCTGTCTGTCTGTCTGTCTGTCTGTCTGTCTGTCTGTCTGTCTGTCTGTCTGTCTGTCTGTCTGAATATTTTCAGTCATAAACATAACTATTTCAACCCCTTTTTTCTAATATATTTACATAATTTTTTTATAAATCAAAAGACTTATTGCTGTAATACACACATATATTAAAAAATAAGTCTTTTGATTTTCTTTATTTTACTGATGTCTCTATTATTCTACTTCGCAAACTATTGTTTCAATAGTTGCCATAGCACCTTCTATAAGTGCTTCTATATCTAGTTTCTCTTCTGATTTTTCTATTCTTTCTAACTTAGGTTTAGTTATAGGTTTCTTAGGAGCAAATACACTACAGCAATCCTCTTCTGGAACTATAGAGATATCATAAGTACCTATTTCCTGAGCTATATCAATTATATCTGATTTATCCATAGCTATAAGTGGTCTAAATACTGGTAAACTACAAACTGCATTAGTACAAGTTAATCCGTATATAGTCTGAGATGCAACCTGTCCTATACTTTCACCTGTAACTATAGCCTGACAATTTCTCTGCTCTGCTAATCTCTGAGTTATCATCATCATAAATCTTCTTGAATGTATAGTAGTTTCTTCTCTATTTAATTTTTCAGTTATTTCTTTTTCTATTTCAAGTATATTACAGCAATGTACTTTTATTGGTCCACAGTATCTTGAAAGAGTTCTCGCTAAATCTAATACCTTTTCTCTAGATCTTTCACTAGTGAATGGATATGTGTGGAAGTGGATACATTCTATATCCATACCTCTCTTAGCAACCATCCAAGTAGCTACTGGACTGTCTATACCTCCTGAAAGAAGAGACATAGCCTTACCTGCAGTTCCCATTGGCAGTCCACCGTAACCTGGTACAGAGTCTGTATAAACCATTGTATTTAACTCTCTGTATTCACATCTAACCTTAACTTCTGGATTTCTAACATCAACTTTTATTCTATCCTTAACATTAGAAAGTATATATCCACCTATGTCTATACTCATTTCCTGAGATGTAAGTGGAAGAGATTTATCTCCTCTTCTTGATTCAACTTTGAAAGTCTTAGCACCTTCTTCTATCTTCTGTTCTATTAATTTTAATGCTGTAGCTTTTAGTACATCGTAGTCTTTTTCAGCTTTTATCCCTGGACAAACTCCAACTATACCAAATACTTTTCTAACTTCTTCCATTACTTCTTCATAATCGTCGTCGTTTACATCAACATATATTCTTCCGTATTCTTTGTAAACATTGTATTCACCTAGTGGTTTAAGCATATTTTTTATATTTTTTATAAGCTTATTTTCGAAAAGGTATCTATTTTTTCCTTTTACTCCTATTTCCCCGTATTTAACTATTAATATATTGTACAAATCGGCACCTCTTTTCAATTATTTTCTTTTAATTTTTTATTATCTTCTCTAAATTTTATTATTCTCAATATTTTTCTAAAATATCTAAAACTATCTTCTTATTCTTATTATCTTTCTCAAATCTTCCACAGAGTCTTTTAATATCTCTACAGCCTTAACTACTTCTTCCTCTGTGTTCATATCAGATAAACTAAATCTTATAGCTCCTTCAATCTGATTTGGAGTAAGTCCCATAGCATTTAATACATGGCTACCCTTTTTCTTTGATGAGCAAGCAGAACCTGTAGATACATATACTTCTTTCTGTTCAAGATAATGTAAAAGTACTTCTCCCCTTACATCTTCAAAAGATACATTTAATATATGACAAACCCCATCTTCTGGAGAATTTATCTTTATTCCATCTATATTTTTTGATATTTCTTCTTTTAAAAGATTTTTTAATGAATCCATTTTTTCTATAGAGCCATTTAAATCTGAAAATAACTTAGATATTGCAGCTCCCATACCGTATATTCCCGGAACATTTTCAGTTCCTGATCTTAAATTACTTTCCTGACCTCCACCAGTCATAAGCGGTTTGAAATTATTTCCATCCTTTATATACATAAATCCAATTCCTTTTGGTCCATGTATTTTATGGGCACTAACACTCATAAAGTCTATATTGTATCTAGACGGTCTAAAATCTACTTTACCATATCCTTGAACTGCATCTACATGGAAAAATACTTTATTCTTTCTATTTTTTAGAAGATTACCTATTTCTTTTATCGGTTGAATACTTCCTACCTCATTATTTACAAACATAACACTCACTAAAATAGTATCTTCTCTAAGACTTTTTTCTAAATCCTCTACACTTATCTTTCCTTCAGAATTTACAGGAAGATATGTAACTTCAAACCCATCCTTTTCTAAATCCTCTAAAGTATTTAAAACAGATGGATGTTCTATAGAAGTAGATATTATATGGTTTCCACGCTGTTTATTAAGATTTGCACAACTTCTGATAATCATGTTGTTGCACTCTGTACCTCCAGAAGTAAATACAATCTCCTTCTCTTTAGCTCCTATAGTCTTAGCTATATTTCTTCTTATTTCTTTTATATTTTTTTCTATTTTCATACCCATTCTGTGTGCTGCAGATGGGTTTTCATAGTCCTCTGTAAGTGCTTTAACCATACTATCAACTACTTCTTGATATGGCTTTGTTGTCGCACTATTATCTAAATATATTCCCATTAATAACACCTTTCCTAGCTTAAAAAGTATTTAAACATATATCATTTAATTATAGCATATTTTTGAATTTTAAAGTACATGATTCTTATTTTTATTACTATATATATAAATTTTATAACATAAATACTGATAAAAAGGCGAATATTTCTTCTTATTAAATTCATTTTTATTAAAGTTAAATTTTTAACTATTTTATCTGTATTTTTTATCATTTTTTATTATCTCTAATAATAGATTATTATAGATAATTTTTCTTTTATAGAATTAACCCTTTCTTTTCTATGATTAAAAATATGTTTAAATTTCAACATTTTAACATAGAATTCATATTTAATGCAAGAAAACGTTAATATTGTATACATTATTATAAGAATATACTATTTGCTTTTTATAGTATATAGATAAATACAATATTAAATTTTTTCCTGCCTAATTGACAAATTTATATTTATTAAACTTTATAATAAATATTCATTGATTTTTTAATGATTTTTTGTTAAAATTTAATTAAGGTTATCCCCCTGGTAACCCCAGTTAGTTAATATATCTATTCCCAGTACCCTTTCAAAGGGATATATTTTATGTTTATTGAATTTAGTGTGAAGATTACGGAAGTTTTCACACAAGGAAAAAGAAGCTTACCCCGAGCTTCTTTTTTCATATCTACTATTTTGTAGATACATTGGAAACACTGACTTTCAAGGTCGGTGTTTTCTTATTTTTTGTACTTTGTAACTCAATTGTAACTCAATTCAAAATGTAACTCTTTTGTAGCTCAATATTATCCGAATTTAAACGTTAGCAATTGTTAGCTTTTTCGGGTGTTACTTGAAGTAACTTCTAAAATCGGTTTAGCCGACTTTTAAACTCGATAACATTTTGTTATTGGGTTCTTGCTGCTATTCGCTAAATATATAATTATGGGGTCATTACTACATAGCCCATATAAAAGGGTATCATTACTACATAGCCCCTTCTAAAAATGCGTATAAAAAAAGAGGGGCGAACCCCTCTAAGAAATTAATTCTTTGCCTTCTTAACAAAAATCTAATACAAAAGAAAAATTGTCTATACTCATTATATCACGTTTAGCATTGATATATTCCGCGACTTTTTCACCTATATATAAAAATATGTTAGGTTTTGTTAGGTTTTATATTATGATAGCTTGAAACGTCCTATCATCTCCAATATTTCAAACCTTAGCAATTATTAACATATTAGCGACTAATATATCACAAGCTCCGGTATATAAAATTGTTATGCTGCAGCTTGATATTATATTTCAATAGTCAATTCATTGTGTATTCGCGTTATATCCTGGTATACTTCATTTAGATCCTCTAATGCTATATTCAACTTTTTCTGTAGGTGTCTTTCACAATATCCAAAACGCATACATATAGCCGTCCAACTCATCTTTTGAAAATATCTACACTTGATTAATTCCCTTTCTAATTCGGGTACTATTTCAAGTAAATCCTCAACACGTTTTATTCTTAGCTTTAATCTTGTTATTTTACCTTCTAAAGCCTTTTCTTTATCAATGTTATGTATCGCTCCTTCACTTGTAGAGTCGCTTATATACGAATCTTGAACTCTTTCCCTAATATAACAAGCCTTTATATTTGAGCCTTCACTTTTGACGGCTTCTAATTCATTATATAAAAGCCTTAATTTAGCTTTTAGACTATTATATTTTTTTAATTCGTTTTTTATATCGTCCATTCTTACACCCCCAAGAATAGAATATCAAAATATTATATCACTTTTTTATATTATAACATTATACCGCGTGAATATATGATATAATCCACTATTTTATTGAAAAGACAATTCAAAGCCCATTCAATCCCCATTATTTTATTCACCACAATTTTGTGGTCAGCAAAACGAAACTTTTCGTTCTACTCTTATGCGTTTATTTTCGCGACGAAACTTTTCGTTCCCAATTTTGGTATCGCTCCGGGTTCCTGTCGTACTTTTTTGTCCAACTGTAAAAACTGCGCATAATCCATAAAACACGCAGTTTTTTTGAATACGTTGGAAATACTGGCTTTCACCCCTCACTTTAAAAGATTAAAATTTGATAAAATCACATAGTTAAATATAAATTAATATATATTTGTATATCCTTTTATTTTATTAATCATTATCTATAATACACTTTATATACTTAAAATAGCCCGTATTCGCTTCTATAATATTCTATATACTTTTATATACTTCATTTGCGCACTTTTTACCCGTTCAAAATTTGAACCGGTGAAAATTCTACACGGGTGCAATTTTTACACTAGTTACACATTAGCTTGACGGTCAAGATTTTGGCTGTCAGATTCTAATAAGTGCAATTTTTACACTAGTTACACATTCGCAACTAGTAGAGCACTTTTTTGTGCCCTTCTAATATTTCATTCCCCAAATTTGGGGACACCCCCTCAGAAATGATATATATTTCAAAATTAGTATTGTTTATACTCTCTAAAGTATTGGAAACACTATATAAATTAGTATTGTTATTAGGTTCGCTTTTTCTCTTTGAGCATTGGAAACACTTGATAAATTAGGTTCGCTTTTAGGTATGTTTGTACTTTTGCCCCTGGTGGCTCTGTTTTATCGGTCAAGCGACCGAATGCAAAAACGCACCTGGCGAAAATTCTTTAAATACTTTTTCCCTTTTTGCCGTTGGGGTGGTCGCTTTTCTCGGTCGGTCGTCCGGTCGAAAAATCGCACCTTGCCGAAAATTTCCCCGGGGCTATCTTTTTATATAATTTTTTAAGGAAAAACTCTTTTATAGAAAAACTCCGAAAAACTCTATTTTTATAGAAAAACTTCGGGAAAACTCCACTAATACGGCTTTGTATTTGCCATTCTAAGCCCTTGAAAATACTTCATCTTGTGTTTATACCTTTAATATTTTTTAGGTCGTTTTTTCGGTTGCTCTTTTTTAGGGTGTCAAAAAAGTCAGCATACTCTTTTTTTAGCTAACGAAACTTTACGTTCGCCACAATTTTGTGGTCAATCATTCCCTTTTTTAGGGAGTCCGAAAAGTCCGGATACTTCTTTTTGTTAGCTTGTGTCGATGGAGTCCTGAATTGGGATTTCATCTCTATGTTATTTCATCACAACCCATATATCTCAAGGCTTCGGGTGTTTTGCCGGAATCTTTATATTTCAAGGGTTGCACTATTTCGATGCAGTCCATATATTTTTCTAATTGTGGTAATTCGCCACAATCCCTATATTTCAAGCTTTTACCAAAAAGGTACAAGCTAAATATAAACTACCTTTTCGGTACTTTTAATTTTAACATTTCGTTATAATAGCTAAATTTCAAGGCTTGTCGTGTTTCACGATAAGCTAAAAATATCTAACGTCGCAAAATACGACACTTGTTTATAACTTTTTTCCACTTTTGGAATAAAGTTATAACTGTCGCTCTTTTTTAAGTAATAGCCCGTAAAAAAAATTTACACCCAAAAGCCAATTTTGGCTTCTGCTCTTTGGTTGAACTTTTTTGTACAACCAACACATAAAAAAAGGAAGTCGCGTTTTGCTACTCCCTTTTAATACATTACATTTTTCTTTAATAATTTATTAAAAATCTAAATCAATATCTAAATCAAAATCCATATCTAAATCAAGCCCCGGAATATCTAAATCCATTTCAAGCCCTGGTATATCGTCCATATCCGGAATATCTAAATCCATTTCTAAGCCTGGCATATTTAGATCCATATCAAGCCCCGGTATATCGGGAATTGAAAAATCATCACTTTTTAAAGCCTCGTCAAAGTCTTTGAACATTTCATCTAGTGCCGAAACGTCCATTTCAAATGGGTCTTTTTTATTCATCTTTTACACACTCACTTTCTTTATTATCTAATAGTCTTTTTAATTGTTCCCGTAACTCCATACTAGCTTTGAACCCTTGCATAAAATAATATTCTTGTATATCGAAAAAAGCGCCGTCAATTGATTTTCTTAATGTGTCGACTTGCTGCCATTGATTTTTCAATTTTAATAAACATTCTTCCTGGCTCTGTTCGTTTGATAGTTCTAATATTTCATCTATTCTTTTATATCTTTTATGCAGCATATCAACGTAATTATGCACCTTTTCAACTGTCTTAAATTGGTTTATATCGTCAAATCTATTTTCATCTAACAGTTTATAAAATATTTCAAGTATATTGTTTTCATTCATTTTTCTACACCTCTATATAAATTTAATCATTTTTTATTCGTCTTTTGCACATTCTTTTAACTTCAGCTGCTCCTGTATATCCATATTAGCTTTGAAACCTTGTATAAAATAGTATTCAGCCACTTCATAAAGCCCCTTTATAAGATATATATTTGCGTTTCTATGGTAATCGCCTTGTAATAATGCGTCCCTTAAAATTCTTTCAACTTCTTTCTTATCCTCACATTCAAAAGTTTCATAGTACTCTTTCATCAAAAGTAAATTTAAGTCATAAAGCATTTCAGTTAATTTAAAATTCTTTGGGTTAGGTATCTTTATTAATTCGTTGTTTATAAGCCCGTCATAGTATTCTTTCGCTTTTTCTTCAATAGTTGTCATTTTCTCCACCTCTTAAAAAATTTGATTTTATATATAGGGTGTAATATACTTGTAGTTGTTTGAATGGTGTATATCACACCCATATTTTTTTATAATTGAGTCGGGTTTTTCCTGGCTCTTTTTTTATGCTGCTATTGGCATTTTTGTTATAAATATATTCGCTTTTTTATCGTTTTTTAGTCTTATTTGGCATATATCACCTATAACCCAAATATCCTTTATATCTAAAATTTTCAAACTGCAGCTTATACCATTTTTCCCTATTATCTCAAGCTCTCTAATATCATTTATAGCTATTATAAACAAGTCAAATGTGTTTCTTAATTGGTAACTTTTAAAGGTATCAACTACCACATTCGAACCGCTCTCAAGCCATTTTATAAGCTCGGGTATTATTAATTTAATCTTTCTTTCTGTACTCAAATTATCACCCCTTTATAATCTTTTTAGCCCGTCGTTATCATACATTTTGAATTGAGGGCGGATAAATGTTATAGGCTCGATACCCGTAGCGCCGTTTCTGTTTTTATCCAATTTAAACGCATATACACTAGTTGATTTTTTGCTTTTATTATTTTTTATGATATTTTCAATTGCTTTATCATCTACACCGCCAACACTACTATATACAAATTTTAATTCTTCTTTATCTTGTAGATCGTGCAAGTATATAACCGCGGTCGCGTCCTGGTACACTGTCGCCGACTGTCTGATTACATTTTCGCCGTGTGGTATCCCTTTAAAGCTATTATTTAACTGTACAAGCGCCATAACGTGGCAATTATATTTTAGTGTCATAGTTCGTATATTTCGCGATATATTAGCGATTATTCTTTCAGCATTTTCTAGCTTTGAGCCGTCCTCAGCACTCAAAAGCTGCAAGTAGTCAATTACTACTAAATCGGGCTTATACTTTCTAACTAACTTAATAATATCCGATATTTTGGTACTGTCATTATCTATTAATAATTTCCCTTCATACTCTCCCAGGTATCCACTAGCATTTACAAACTTTTTCCAATCATCAGCCGTAAAATCCTTGTTTCTAAACTTCATTGACGGTATTTTTGAAACCATTGTGGCGAACCTGTCGAATACATCAACGTCGGTCATTTCCCTTGATATTATTAATACTTTCTTTCCTTGCTCTAGTACATTCAAGGCTATATTTAGGGCTAATGTTGTTTTACCTACTCCCGACTTAGCGCCGATTATTGTATAATCCCCAGGCTTTACACCACCTATATTTTTATCAAGTAGACTATAACCAAATTTGGTTTGAATATCAGTATTTTCTAACCTATTCATAGACTTTTCAATAAGTCTGTTAATATCGTTTATTCCGTCGTTTTTGCACTCTATTAGCCTTTCTAACTTGTCATTCAATTCAATTATCGGGCTTTCTAACTCCGCCCCGTTTTGAATTTTTTCCACACTATCAACTAAGTAACTAACACATTTTCTTTTTTTCTCCAATTCTTCTAATACCTTGATAGTTTTGTTTAAATTATATTTTGATAACGTGCACTCTGTAACAAATTTAGTTAATTCTGAAAGAGTAGTTATATTGAGGTTGTACGAAGGTTTCTTCAATTCTTCCATTAATTCCGCGATTGTTACGTTTTCTATTTGTTTATGTGCAGCTTTGAACCCTTGTATTATTATTTGTTCGGTATCTGTAAATAGTGATACTGGCATTATATCAAGGGCTTGTTGTGTTTCGGGTTCTAATAACATTAGCCCGATTATATCTTGTTCAGCCGTTTTATTTTTTAAATTATCCATTTTTATATTCTCCTTTCGTGCAGCAAGATTTTTATCAAAAGCCCTAAAGCCGTTTAAATCGATTTTAAGGCTTTTTTGTTTGTTAGTAGTGTAAATTATCATTAAGTATATAGAACGTATATTCTAGGTATCAAATTTTAAATATTTTTGCTATTTATTGATTATTCGTTTCCCCTAGATTTATTTTTATAATATCCTCAATCGATAAATCAACGTCGGTATCTTCTAAATAACTTTTATTAGCTTGTTTTAGTGTATAGCTATTATCATTTTCCATTTGACTATATATTTCGGCGAACTTGTCAGCGCCGTTTTTAGTTGTTCCCCTTAGGGCTCCGGGGCTTGCTATATTCTTTTTCCAAAAGTTAGAACTGTTACTATCTCCGTTGAATATCCAATCAATAACATTTTTTAGATCCTCCAAACTTCTTTCGTCTTTTCTCAAGATTAAATCAAAATCTTTACTCCACTTTTGAAGGTCGGGTTCTTTTGTCTTTGGTTTTGCTTCTAGTACATACTGATATAATTCTTTTGATAATTGATACTCAATAGAACTTTCTTCAAATACCTTCTTTGGTTTCTTCCTCTTGCTGCTAGTAGTCTTTTTATTATCACTTTTAAAAGCCCCTGGGGGCACGTCTGACTTTTTAAAGTCTGACATAGTACTATTCTTTTTAATATCTCTTTTTAATAATTCTTTTTTAGATGTATTGTGATTAGTACTGTTATTAGTATTGCAATTAGTATTGTCAACACCTTCCAAACCATTGGAAATACTATATAAATTAGTATTGTCATTAGTATTGTTATTGGTATTGCAATTAGTATTGTCATTTTCTGATGTTTCATCGTAATAGACTGACGTATAAGCATATAAAGATTCGATACCTTTTTTTGTTGATTTTTCAATGCATTCAATTATATTTTTACTTTCAAAATACTTCATAATATTTTGAGCCTTCCACCTAGAAAAACCTAAATCTTTTATAATGCTAGTATAGGAAATTCTAAATAATCCTTTTGGCAACTCTCCGCTTAATCTTTGAAAATTCTCTTTTCTTGAAATGTAGTGATTGAAAATAATTAAATCCTTATCAGTTATAGGGTCTAATTTTAAAATCTCGCTATTAGTTTTATAAAAAGGCTGCTTTTCTTTATATCCTGGCATAAAAACCACCGCCTAAAACTGCGCCCCTATATGATTATTTATCCAATCCCACACCTTAGACTTTAATATATAAGTACGACACCCAATATGAATACAAGGGAAATCGGGTTCTTTACAAAACTTTCTTATTGTGTACCGTGAAAATACACTTTCTTGTTCTAGCTGCTTTATTGTTATTAATTCGCTTTTATCTAATTTGGGCTGCTGTAATATTTTATAGCCTTGCTGCTTTTCTAACTCTTTCTGCTCAGCTTCTTTATAATTCTGAAAAGCGCCGTCAATAGTCTGTAATAGCTCTTTTTCGTGTGTCATTGTTTTATACCTCACTTTCTTTTATTAATTCTTCAACGGGTATCTCTAGCGCCTGGGCTAGTTTTTTATAAGTTGATAGAGTTACATTTTCAATTTCTCCTCTTTCTATTTTTCCAATAGTAACCGCAGAAACCCCGGAAATTTCTTTTAATTTCATTTGTGTTAGATTTCTTTTTATTCGTTCTAATTTTAAAGACATTTCTTTATCACCTCTTTTATCATAATTTTTATTATGATTTAATTTATTTATCATAATAATTATTGTGAATATATTCTAAACCACAATTATGGTATTCGTCAAGCGACTTATCATAAAAATAATTGTGGTTTTATTTTTTTTACTGAGTTATAATAAAGAAAAATCAATGAAAGGGGTTTAAAATGAGCAAAGAAAAAATAATGACAAAAAAAGAAATTGAAGAAACTAATAAAAATTACTTATTAAATTTATTTGATTACGAAGCATTAGAAAAGAAAAAATTAATAAAAAATTTAGAAATAGGTTCTGAGGGTTTTATAATAAAAAATTTAAGATTAAAGAAAGATTTAACACAAAAAGAATTAGCAAAGGAAACAGGTATATCAGAAAACACAATATATAACTATGAAAATGGAAAAACAAATCCAACTAAAAATAATTGGATTAAGGTAACTAACTTTTTAGAAATAAATCCAAACTTTAAAGAAACAATATCCATTATGATGTTCATCAAAGCTCATAATTTGAACGAACGAAGTAAAGAAGTTTTTTCAAAAAAAGATGATATTGAAAAACTAGCCGAAAAAATTAATACTTTTGGCGATGATGTATTTAAAAAAATTCTTCTTCCTTATTGCATAGTAGAAAGAAAAATGAGAGTTTTTGAAATAGATGATTTATTGAATGGATATAATCTATCCAAAAATAACTTAAAATATAATATAGAATTAAAAAATCTAAATTTTTTAGAAGAAAAAGAAACAAAACCTTATTTTGTTATAAAAGAAAACGAAAATAATAGTGGTTATGCATTAACAATAGATGAATATATAAACGAATTTTTGATACCATTATCTAACTTTTTTGACTGTATTAATAAAAATATGCGTGATATTAGAACGGGAGGATACGAAGATAAAGAAGATATTTACGAAGAAGAATATAAAATACTATTAAATAAAATAATAACAGAAAATAAAGAGGGTGGCTCTGATGAGTAAACGCGCCAACGGTGAGGGCTCTATTACCTTTTATAGCTCTCGTAATTGCTACAGAGGACAATTGACTATTGGAATTGATGAAAAAGGAAAAGCGAAAAGAAAATCATTTTATGGAAAAACCAAAAAAGAAGTCAAAGAAAAAATGGATAATTACAAGCTTTTAAATCCTATTGGTGCAGCTGCTATAAACGAATATACAGTTGCGACCTGGTTCAACTATTGGATATGGAATATTAAAAAAAGAGATATTAAGCCGACTACATTCGCCCGTTATGAGTCCGTTTATAGAACACATATTGAAGGCTCTGAAATCGCTAATATCCCGTTATACAAGCTAAAATTGAATAATATACAAGCCTATTATAACAAATTATTAGATAACGGAACACCTATTGCAACTATCAAACAAATTAACAGTAAATTAAAAACGTGTCTTGATAGTGCCGAAAAAAATAACTACATAGAGAAAAATTATTGTAAGTTGGTTGAGATACCGACCGACACAAAAGATAAAAAAATTGAAGTCTTTTCTGTGGATCAGCAAAAACAATTCGCCGAAACTGTAAAGGGTCATAAACTAGAATTATTATTTTTAACTGCTCTTTGTACGGGGTTACGTATTGGCGAAATATCGGGGTTAAAATGGTCGGATATAGACTTTGATAATCATACATTAACAGTTAATAGAACCGTTGAACGTGTGGCTCTATTCGATAAGGACGGGAAAAGACACTATGAAACAATAGAACAAACACCTAAAACTTCAAACGGCTTTCGTACTGTTCCAATAGTTAGCTATATATTTAATAGGCTATTAGAACATAAAGTGCAGCAAGACGCAATCAAAAGAGAAATACCTAATTTCAACGAATATGATTTGATTTTCTGTGATAAGAAAGGGTATTATCTTAATCCCAATTCTATTGGTGGGGCATTTCATCGCATACAAAATAAAATGAATATACCAAAAGATGAACATATAAAATTTCACGGTCTAAGAAAAACATTTGCGACTAGATTATTTGAAAAAGGTGTACCACCAAAAACGGTTCAAACCTTGCTTGGTCATTCTGATATTGAAATCACATTGAATATATATACTCAAGTTATGGAAAATAAAAAAGTAGAAGCTATTAATGAACTTGAAAGCATATTCTAGCTTCTACCTTGTAACTCAATTGTAACTCAATTATTTTCAAAACGTATCTGTTTTTATACTTTTTGAAACATTTATTTTAATTATGTTTATTGAAATTTCAACGTTTTATAATTTTATAACTTCGGGGTTTCTATAGTGTGTAGACTACCCCGAGCTTCTTTTTTCATGCCTATAATTAAAAAAAAGAAGGATAACATCTTTAAATGCTATCCTTCTAGGCTGATTTTATATAATTAACTCAAGAGAGTAATTAAGCAATCCTTAAGATAATACTTTTGCAAAGAACTCTTTTGTTCTTTCATGTGTTGGATTGTTGAATACTTCTTCTGGAGTATTATCTTCTATTATTTTTCCTTCATCTACAAATATAACTCTATCTGCTACTTCTTTAGCGAATCCCATTTCGTGAGTTACTATTGCCATAGTCATACCATCCTGTGCTAGTTCTTTTATAACTTCAAGAACTTCTTTAACCATTTCTGGGTCAAGTGCTGATGTAGGTTCGTCAAATAGCATCATATCAGGCTCCATAGCAAGTGCTCTTGCTATAGCAATTCTCTGTTTCTGACCACCTGATAACTGTGCTGGATAAGTATCCTTCTTATCGTAAAGCCCTACTCTTTTTAGTAGAACTTCTGCTTTCTTTTCAGCTTCTTCTTTGCTCATTTTTTTAAGAGTTATAGGAGCTAGAGTTACATTTTCTAGTATTGTTTTGTGTGGGAAAAGATTGAAGTGCTGGAACACCATCCCTATGTTCTGTCTTACTTCATCTATATTTGTATTTTTATCTACTAAGCTTTTTCCTTCGAATATTATATCCCCTGATGTAGGAGTTTCTAAAAGGTTCATACATCTTAATATTGTACTTTTACCTGATCCTGATGGACCTATTATAACTAGTATTTCACCTTTTTCAATTTCTAAATCTATACCTTTTAGTACCTCGTGGTCACCAAAAGATTTATGTAAATCTTTTATCGTAATCATAATTCTCACTTTCCTTTATCTATAATTAATTTGATGCAGCCATCTTCTTTTCAAGAAGACCAACTAGTTTTGATAGAGTAAATGTTAATACGAAGTAGATTGCCGCTGCGAAAAGATATGGGCCAAAACTATCGTATGTAGCATTTTTAACTGTATTAGCAGTAAACATTATGTCGATTACTCCTATGAATGATAGTATTGCTGATTCTTTTACTAATGAAACAAATTCATTTGCTAATGATGGAAGTATATTTTTAACTGCCTGAGGAACTATTACGTGTCTCATAGTTGCCCAGTAGCTAAGCCCTAATGATCTACTTGCTTCCATCTGACCTTTATCTACTGACTGTATTCCAGATCTCATTATCTCTGCTACATATGCACCAGAGTTTATAGATAATGCAAAAGCACCTGCTATAAAGTCACTTGGGATTCCAAATAAACTTGGGAAATTAATTCCAACCTGTGGAAGTCCGTAATATATGATTGATAACTGTACTAAAAGTGGTGTATCACGAATTACTTCTATATATATTGTTGATAATGCTTTGAATATGCCATTTTTTGACATTTTAGCTAAGCAAAGTATAAGCCCTATTATAAAACCAAAGAATAATGCTATAAATGATATTTCTATAGTTGTTAATGTTGATTTTATAAAGGTTGGTAAATATGGTCCTACAAAATCAAAACTCATGTTATATCTCTCCTATCCCCTTACAAAAGAATTCTTATTCTTTATCGTATTTCTTTATTATTCCTGAGCAGCTAAAGCTGAATTATCTTCTAATGATTTCTGTAAATCGTTAGCTACGAAATCTTTTACTGCTTTATTTATTGCTTCTAAGTATGCTGTGTTGTTTCCTTTTTTAACTGCTATAGCCATGCTTTCTTCTGCGTCACCTTCTGGTAAGTTGAAGCTAGATAATGCTATACCATCTATCTGATTTACATTTATTAAACCAACTGTATCATTAACTATTACTGCATCTACATTTCCGTTTTTAAGTTCCATCATTAAATCTGGCACTGATTCAAGAGATTTTAATCCAGTACATCCTATTTTATTAGCGTATGTTTCCTGTATAGAACCTTTCTGAGCTGCAACTTTCATTGATTTAACCTGATCTTCAGAAGTTATTTTATTTTCTTCACCTTTTCTTACTATAAGTACGTTTGTACCAGTGTAGTATACATCTGAGAAGTCAACATTTTCTTTTCTTTCTGGAGATGGTGACATTCCTGATATAACCATATCAACTTTGTCTGCTTTTAAAGCTCCAACTAATCCATCAAATGTCATTTCTTTTACTTCTACATCTACACCTATTTCTTTTGCTACTGCATTTGCTAAATCAACATCAACACCTGCAACTTTATCTGCTCCGTCTTTTGTTGAATGGAATTCAAATGGTGGATAGTCAGCTGACATAGCTACTACTAATTTACCACTTTCTTTTACTGCATCTAGTTTATCTGCTGCTTCAGAAGATTCTTTTTCTCCTCCGCCACAAGCTACTAAACCTAAAGATAATACCATTGCCATTCCTAAACTTACTAATTTTTTCATTTTCATAATAATTACTCTCCTTCACGTTATAAATTTTTTTATTATTTTTTATTTTAGTCATTATTTAAAATCAGCTTTTATATGTTACTATTTGTTTTCCTGTGTTGCTAAATCTGTATTTTCTTTTAATGATTTTTCAAACTCATTAGTTTTGAAGTTACTTACTGCTTTGTTTATTGCTTCTAAGAAAGCTTTGTTGTTCTCATCCTGTTTTACAGCTGCTGCCATACCTTCTTCAGAATCTCCTGCTGGAAGTTCTAAGTTAGCCTGAACAAGTCCACCCATTTCCTGCATGTTTAATATACCAACTGTATCGTTTACTACTACTGCATCTACATTTCCATTTTTAAGTTCTGTCATTACATCTGGTATAGCTTCAAGAGATTTTATAGAAGTACAGCCAAGTTTTGTTACATATGCTTCCTGTATTGAACCTTTCTGAACTGCTATTTTAAGATTTTTTAATTCATCTACTGATTTTATTTTATCTTCTTCTCCTTCTTTAACTGCTACTATGTTTTTACCAGTGTAGTATAAATCTGTAAAGTCTACACTTTTATCACGTTCTGGTGTTGGAGACATTCCTGAAAGTATGATATCAATTTTATCTGCTTTTAATGCTCCTATAAGTCCATCAAATGTTATTTCTTTGAATTCTGCCTCTACACCTAATTCTTTAGCTATTGCTTCTCCTAGATCTTTGTCAACTCCTGCTATTTGATCTGAGCCACTAGCTGTTGAGTGGAACTCAAATGGTGGGTAGTCTGGGTATATACCTACAACTAATTTTCCACTTTCTTTTACTTGTTCTAATTTGTCTGACGTCGATGAAGTTGAAGCTTCTTTATCTTCTCCTCCACCACAGGCTACTAAGCCTAAAGATAATACCATTGCCATTCCTAAGCTGATTAATTTTTTCATTTTCATATGAAACCACTCCTTTTTTTAATTTTTTCCTTTTGTTTTTTAGTTTTTTTAGTTTTTTGGTATTTTGTCGCCAATCTGAATTGGTAGTTCAGATACAACTGTCCAGTTTTGAGTAATAAAAAAGTCCCTTAGCTAATTTTACTTAGCTAAGAGACGAATCAACCGCGTTACCACTCTTATTGATAGGTTTTAAATACTTGATAGTAATTAGTAAATTCTTTTATATTTCAGCCTTTCGAATTTTGGAAATAAAAAAATCTCTTAGTCCGAAGACTAAGAGACGAATTAACCGCGTTACCACTCTTATTGATAAGTATTTCTACCTACCCTCTCAAACCCTTAAGGCGGGCGACCTGATTCCATACTACTATTTCTGGAACCATCCTCAAAAGTTCTCTTCACTCTATACTTCATTATCGGACTCACACCAAACTCCGACTCGCTGGAAATCCATTATAGGCTACTCTCTTCATCACTGGATTTATTTGTCTTTCAGTTGTTGATTATTATTATACTTTTACTATTTCCTTTTGTCAACAATTTTTTGAAAATTTTTTTACTTCTTTATTTTTACTCTTTTATTTGTATCTTCCATCTCTTTTACAAATCTAGAAACCCGTATTTTTTTTGAATATCTATTTTGTGGTGAGCTTATACAAACATTATTCTTTGCCCTAGTCACAGCAACATACATAAGTCTTCTTTCTTCTTCAATCTGAGAAAATTTCTTTTCTTCATCATCTGTATCGTATGTTTTTTCATGTGGAGAAATTCCTTCACTTGCTCCAATTACATATACATTTTCAAATTCAAGGCCTTTTGCACTGTGCATTGTTGTAAACACAACCCCATCCTGCTGAGAATTTAAAGTATTTTCTTCTGCCTTCTTCTTTATCAACTCAATATGTTCTAAAAATTCTTTTATAGTTTTAAAATTAGCTGCAGAACTTTCAAACTCATTCATTATTTCAATTATTCCAGCAGGTTTTATTTTTCTATTTTGGCAATAATCTAGTATATATCTATCGTAATCTAAAGTAGACCTTATGTATGATATGGCGTATTTTGGCCGCAATGTTTTAATATATCCCATATCTATATCTAGTTCTTCTAAGGTCCTAAGCTGTATCTTTTTTAAATCACAATCAGACATAAGACATCCTAAGAAGTTTTTAGAGGCCTTTGCCTTTGATATAGCCACCTTAGGAATGTATCTAAGAGGTCTATTTATTATTCTCTCCCAATCTAAAGCTCTATTTGGATCTAAAGCCAATTTCAAATACGATATAATATCACAAATTGCCCAATGGCTGTATATTGTTACAACAGAATCCTTTACACTAAACGGAATTCTCATATTCATAAAAACATCTACAAGTGCTCTCGATTGAATATTTGTCCTATATATAACAGCGTATTCACTGTATTCATCGTCATTTTCTTGTACTTTTTTCTGAATTTCTTTTGCTATAAATGTTGCTTCTTCCTCTGGATCATAAGGCTCTATATATCTAACAGAAGCACCTCCTCCAGATGCACATTTTATAGTCTTTTCAAACCTATTTAAATTATTTTTTATAAGATTATTTGATATATCTATTATCTCTTTTTTAGAGCGATAATTTACATCTAAAAATATCTTTTCTGTTCCTTTAAAATACTTTTCAAATTCAAGTAAAAAGTCCGGTCTAGCCCCTCTAAATCCGTAAATACTCTGATCCTCATCTCCAACAGCAAATATATTGTTTAGTGGATTTGCTATCATTCTTATAATCTCAAATTGAACTCTATTTATATCCTGAAACTCATCTATTAGTATATATTTATAAACATTTCTTACAAATTCAAGCCTTTGAGGATACTCTTTTAGCATATAATAAGTTCTTATAAGCATATCGTCAAAGTCTATTTTTCTTGCATTTTCTTTGTATGCCTCATACATAGAATAAACCCTTGTAAAATCATCCTTTGTAAGCACATCAGATTGATACTCTGCTGGATTCATAAGTTCATTCTTTATATATGAAATCTCGGTCATTATCTGAGTAATTGTATCATCGTCATCTGTATTTTCTATTTTTAAATTTTTTACTATATTTTTTATAGCATATCTCTTTTCTTTATCATCTACAATACTTTTAAGCTGTAGGTTCTCAAAATATCTCAGGATTTTAAAAAATACTGAATGGAAAGTTCCGCAAGTTACCTTAGATAATCTAATATCATCAGATATAGCTCTTATCCTATTTTTCATTTCCATAGATGATGCTTTTGTAAAACTTATAGCTAAAATTCTAGCTGCAGGTACATTTTTTTCAAGCACCATATTCGCAATTCTATAGGTTATAACCCTCGTCTTTCCAGAACCAGGACCTGCAAGAACCATGCACGGTCCTTCGATATGCTCTACAGCTTTTAATTGATTTTGATTCAAGCTATCTAAATTCATATTTTTAAGCCCTACTTTCTAAAAAATTTTAATTTCAATTTTATGCACTACATTTCAATTTTTTTAATTGTATATATTACTTTTAATTCTTATCTATTACAATTATTACCCTTTTTATCTGTTTTTATCTATTCTAATTTTAATAATTATTCATTTACAACTGTTAGAGTAGATATACTTTTAAGTTCTTCTAAGACATAAGGAGAATTGTCCTGAGATGTCATAACTGTTATCAAATCTCCATGAATTAGAGTTAAATCTCCTTTTGGGATTATTTCCTTCTCTCCTCTATTTACAGCAACGATTAAAGATGTTTCCGGCCATTTTATATCTTTTATTTTTTTACCGTCAGCCATACAGTCCATGTCAATCGAAACTTCAAGAAGAGTTTTCTGTTTTGAAGTCCCCTTATATTCATTTGCACTGTGTTCTCTTGCAAGAAGCCTATCAAGTAAGCTTTCATATATAGGTTCTCCTTTTAACACATCAGATGTAAGCTGTGCAACTACGCTGACTATTGCTAGAGGTAATAAATGAGCAAGCGATCCTGTCATTTCTGATATTAGTATTATTCCTGTTATAGGTGCTTTTACTATTGCCGCAAAATGTCCTGCCATAGCAAGCACAACAAAATTCATTATATATATACTAGGAATTCCAAGATATCTTATTGATACAAGTCCTACTATATTTCCAACAAGTGCACCAAGAACTAAAAGTGGGAAGAATATCCCCCCAGGAACCCCTGAGCCAAAACAAATAAATGTAAATATAAATTTAACCACTAAAAATATCATAAGTGTTATAAGCATGAAATCTGTGCTCTGAAGCTCCATTATAAGCTCATGTCCACCACCTATAAGTATTGGAGAAATCATTCCTATAATTCCGGTTATAAAGAACGGTATCATTATTTTTACATATCTATTTAATTTACTTTCTTTAAACATTTTCTGAGTTTTTAGTATTCCACTATTGAATATAACACCGCTAATTCCAACAGCTATACCTAATATTATAAGTACCCAGTAGTATTTTATCGGCATTATATTTAACTGATTAAACTTTAAAGATGGTATTATACCAAAGAACTGTTTTGCAACACAATCGGCTGTAAGTGATGCAATCATAGCAGATAATAAAATCATTGGTGAGAAGTTTTTATGAGCCTCCTCAAGTGCAAACATAACACCAGACATAGGTGCATTAAATGCGGCAGAAAGACCTGCACTTGCTCCACAAGTAGTTAAATATACTTCTTCATAATCTGGTTTCTTTCCTTTTTTAGAGAATTCTTCACCTATACAACCACCCATCTGAACAGAAGGGCCTTCTCTCCCTACAGAAAGACCAGCACCAAGACAGATTATTCCACCTACAAATTTATAAAATAATACCTTCATCCGGTTTATACTCAATTTTCTCGAAAGTATTCCCTCTAATTGTGGAATTCCACTCCCTGAAATCATAGGTTCTTTTTTTACAAATTCCGCAACTATAAACGCTGATGCAGCTAGTAGTATAAATACAGCTGGAATCATTAAAATGTTACGGTCTGCATAGCTATAAAGATAATTAAAGAATACAGCCAGTTTTGATGCAAGTATTCTGTAAACAACTATAACAATACCTGTTATTATTCCAACAGCTAACGAATCTAAAATAAGTCTATTTTTTATATTCCTTGTCCTTTGAAATATATCAGAAATTCTAAATCTTTTCCCGTCCATAAATTCACCTCTTGTATTATTATTAAAAAATTTATTCAAATTTTACTTTTGATTATTACTTTACTTGAAATTTACATACTCTATTAGTATATCATAAATTTTCTTAAAAAAAGATTTTGCCACTATTCCAACTATTTTCATTACATATATTTGCATAAAAAAAAGACCTTTTAAAAAGGTCTTAATACTGGCGGAGAAGGAGGGATTCGAACCCTCGCACCGGTGTTACCCAGCCTAAACCCTTAGCAGGGGCTCCTCTTATAGCCTCTTGAGTACTTCTCCGAATACTCTTTATATTCTACCTTAATAAAGTATATTAGTCAATACATTTAAATATAATAATAAATATTCGATACCATTATAAAAAATATATTAATAATTTATTAACATTCTATAATTGAATTGTCTTTTTTTAAGGAGTATAATAAAATTGTAACAATTTTTAAAATTTTAAGGGGGAATTATAATATGATTATCTGCACAAAATATTTAATCACAGGTGATGGTAAGACAGTGCTAGAGGATAAAGCTGTTTTAACTGATGAACAAGGAAAAATTAAAAAAATTTCTACAAAAGAAGATTTAATAGCTAACTTCCCTAATGAAGAAGTTAAAGACTTTGGAAATGCTACTCTACTACCAGGACTTTGTGATATGCATGTCCATTTAGGTTATTATTTCTCTCAACCAGATACTTTTAATTACAATGATCAGTTAATTACTATGTTTGCTGTACAGCATGCACAGTCTGCATTTGAAAGAGGTATAACTTCTGTAAGAGATATGACTTCTGCTAGAAAATTATGCTCAACTATGAAATTAGCTGCTGAAAAAGGTTATTTAGTACTTCCTCGTATAACTCATGTCGACAATGGTATGTGTATGACTGGTGGACATGGATATGATGATGATATAGCTCAGGTTGATGGACCTTGGGAAATAAGAAAAGAAATAAGAAGACAGGTTAGAGATGGCGCAGAATGGGTTAAAGTTCTAACTACTCATAGAAGCCATATACCAGAATTCACTCAAGAAGAATTAGATGCAGCAGTAGACGAATGCCATAGAAGAGGAATAAAATGCGGTGTTCATGCAGGAACTCATCCTGGAATTCAGATGTGTATAGATGCTGGATTTGATACTATAGAACATGGTACTTTCTTAACATTAGAACAGGCAGAACAGATGGCTAAAAATGGTCAGGCTTGGACTCCAACTATAATGGCATATACTTATTTATATGAAGTTTGCAAAGAAACTTTAGAAAAATATAAAGATTCTCCTGCAAATGATATAGTTATGCAGAAAGAATTAGCAAACTATGAATACTTTGAACCAGCTTATAAAGCATATAGAGATAACTTCAAAAAACTTTACGATACAGGTGTTACAGTATTAGCTGGAACAGATATGGTAATGTATGGTTCTCCACTACTTCCTTTAAATAGAGAACTTCAGTACATGGTTGAATACGGTATAACTCCTGTTCAGGCTATACAGACTGCAACAGAAAACCCAGCAAAAGTTTTAGGTGTTTCTGAATTAAGAGGTCTTGTAAAAGAAGGTCTTGATGCGGATTTACTAGTTGTAGAAGGAAATTTAAGTGAAGATATAACTTGCATAAATAATGTTAAATTTGTAGCTCTTGGTGGTAAAAAAGTATTTGAAGATGGTGTTAGATTTGTTGGAACTAACAAAATGTTCATGTAAATTATTTATAAATTAATAGATATATAAAAATGGCTGTCAATAAAATTTGACAGCCTATTTTTATTAATTTTTATATCATTTAGTTTACTTTTCTTTCATTAATTCCATATATTTCTCTTTTGTTACTATAGTTTTTGCTGTATGAGAATCAGATCCAAGCACTGTATTTATTCCATATTCATCAACTAACTCCTTTAAATATCCTGAAATATAAACCTCTCCACAATTCTCTTTTCTAACTCCAGATACATTAAAATCCAGCTCAAACTCTTTTTCTTTTAATAACTCCATTATTTCAACTAATATTTTTTGCTCGCTATAATCGTATTCAAATATTTTACAATACTTCCTAATTAGATTTAAGTGTCCAAATCTCTTTGGCTTATACACTCCTAAATCTGACTCAATCGCCATTTTCACAGTTTCATAATATTTTCTATATAATTTATCTATTCCCCAAAAAGAATTCAATAATTTTTTAAACTCTTCCTCACTATAATCTACACAAGAATATCCATAATCAGCTTTTATCATATGAACAGATAATATTGCATCATCTAGCTTATCTCCATATTTTTCAAGCTTTTTCTTTATTTCATATTCAAAACCTTCTATATAATCAACCTCTGTACCAACATTTATTTTTATTTTATCATTATACTTTTGTTGAATATATTTTGCCTCTTTTAAATAACTCTCAAACTCTTCATCTGTGGGCGCACTATCTTTTTTAGGTGATGGATCTTCAAATCCATCCGGTAACGGAAAATGCTCTGTAAAACTTATTTCATCATATCCATTTTTTAAAGCTATTTCTACGTATTCTTCAAAAGAATCTTTTGTCCCATGTGGGCAATAATGTGAATGTATATGGCAATCTCTCATAGATTTCACCTCAATTTTTTATTTAAATTATCTCTCTATTCCTGCCATTTCTATAATTTTAGGTATATTTTTTTCTGCACCGACAGACATTATATGAACACCATCACATAAATTTTCTTCTTTTAATTGTTTTATAAATTCTGCAGCTATTTTCATTCCTTCTTCTCTATAATTTTCCTTGCCGACTTTTTCCATTCTTTCTATTATATGTTCTGGAACATCCACTCCAGGTATATTTTTATTTAGAAATCTAGCCATTCCTGGTGATTTAAGAGGAATAACTCCTATTAGAACCTTGCATTCAAAGTTTTTAGTTCTATCCCTAAATTCTCTAACTGTCTCTATATCAAAAACGGCCTGAGTCTGGAAAAATTTTGCTCCAGCAGCTATTTTTTTAATCATTTTTATAATTTGAATCTCAATAGGTACAAATCCTGGAGATACTGCAGCACCCATATAAAACTTAGGATGTCCTTTTAATTCATTATGGTTCATATCTCTTCCAAAAGATATATATTCTGCTGCTTTTAAAATATTTATACTGTCTAAATCGAATACATTTTTAGCTTGCGGATGGTCTCCTTTGCTAGTGTGGTCTCCTGTTATAGCAAATAAATTTTCTATACCAAGTATACCAGCAGATAGAAGTTCACCCTGAATTGCTATTCTATTTCTATCTCTCCCTGTCATTTGAAGAACTGGCTCTATTCCATTATCTTTTAAAATCTTGCAAATTACAAGTGATGTAGACCTAACCACAGCTGATTGAAAATCAGTAACATTAACTGCATCGACTTTTCCCTTCAATATTTCTACACACTCCATTATGTGAGAAATATCTGTTCCTTTTGGAGGAGCAATTTCACAAGTTATAGCAAATTTATCACTTTCTAAAACATCTCTCAATCTGCTCATTATCGCTTCCTCCTATCATTTAATTCTTTCATAGTAATATCTCTTTTTCTATTTAATTTAGAGTAGTCTCTTTCATCTCTAACTTTTAATAAATTTTCAAGCTGATTTAATCTTTCTAGTCTTTTATAAATCTTTACCCATGCACAGCTATATTCAGGATTTACCTCACATCTTCCATCCTTGTCAGCACCGCCACATGCTCCATTTAACAATCCTTTTGAACAAGATGTTACTGGGCAAATTCCTCCAGTCCAAGCTAACTGGCAATCTCCACAAGCCCTACACGCCTCCTCATATCTTCCTAACATCTGTACTTCACCTATAAATAAAGTATCATTTGCTGGATATACAGGTTTTTCTTCTAAAACTTTGGCTATTGTCTGTGTTCCATCTCCACAAGCCATAGAAAGAATTGAATCGGTATTTTTGATAATTTCCATAAATTTTTCTAAATCTTTTTTAGTTTTAGAAAGTGTGCATGCTGGATCTAGTATTGTTGTTCCGGTTATAATCTTTCCTTCTTTTTCTAAAAGCTCTTTCATAGCCTGAACCTGTTCTTCTCCACCACTTTTGCAGACTGTCGCACATTTTCCACAACCAATTATAAAAACAGTCTTATCTTCTTTTATAAATTCTTTTATCTCATCAAATGGCTTATTTCCAGAAATAATCATATCCTCAACTCCTTTTTATAATATTTTTTCTTTTTATAGTTTTTAACTTTATTTTATTTTTTAAAATTTCAGTCAATATATATATTTTAATAGTTAAATTTTATTTTGTGTAGTATTTTTATTAAACAAAGGACATAAAAAAATAATATTTAATATAAAAAAAATAACCTGAGTAATTATACACAGGTTATTATATATTGCTTTAATTTATATTGTTTTGTATCTTACATGCTTTTATAACATGCTCAGCAAGTACAGATGTAGTAACAGATCCAACTCCAGCTGGAACAGGAGTAATCATTTTGGCAATTCCTATAGCAGATTCGGTATCCACATCTCCACAAAGATTTCCACTTTCATCTACATTTATACCTACATCTATAACCGTAGCACCTTTTTTTATGTATGACTTATCCACCATTTTAGCTCTACCTATTGCAGCTACAAGTACATCGGCATTTTTAGCTTCTTCAGCTAAATTTTCTGTTTTTGAATGGCATATTGTAACTGTTGCATTTTCTCCCATAAGCATAATAGATACAGGCTTTCCTACTATTAAAGATCTTCCTAAGACTACAACTTTTTTTCCAGATAAATCAACTTCATAATGATTTAAAATTTTCATAACTGCTTCTGGAGTACATGGTGCATAACCATCTTTTTCTCCTTCAAATAGTTTTGCTGAATTTATAGGATTAAAACAGTCCACATCCTTTTTTGCATCTATTATAGACTTAACTTTATTTTCATTTATATTTTTAGGAAGAGGTCTCAAGCATAAAATTCCATTTATATTTTTATCATCATTTAAGTTTTTTATAACTTCTATATATTCCCCTTCTGATACATCTCCTTGCAATACTATATTTTGAACATCTATACCTATTTTAGCACATCTATTCATAGCTCCTCTTTCATAGGACATATCATCAGGATTTTCTCCAATTCTAACTATTGCAAGCTTTGGTACTATATCTAGTTCTTTTAGCTTTTTTGTTTCTTCTATTAAATTTTCTGTTATTCTATCTGCAACTGGCTTACCTTTTATTATCTTTGTATCCATATTATTCCTCCATAATTTCTATTACTCTTTCAAAGACTTGATCGCATATAGCTATTCCATCTTCTACTATTTCATTTACCTCTTTAGAAATCTTGTCGGCATACTCTCTATCTTTCATAGATTTTGTGTTAATCTTTACATTAAGTTTTGAGCCAAGTAGGCATGCTCTTAAACACTGAACACCTACTCCTATATCACTTATAACTATTTTTGACGATTTATCCACTATATCCTCATGTATTTTTATAGCCCTAAAGCAAACTTTAGCTGCTTTATATGGTATTTCGCAAGCTTGCTTTAATACTACTTCCATTCTTTTTGTTTTATATTCTCTTTCTTCTTCTGTCGATGTTGGTAGCCCATAAGTTTGAGATAAAGGCATAAAGCACTCTGCATCTCTATCAACCATAGATAATAGTTCTGCTTCTATTTCCTTAGCTTCTCTTAATAATTCTTTAATCTCATCTTCATATTCTGCGTATTTTTTCTTACCTATTGTAAGATTAGCCACCATATTTCCAAGTGCCACACCTATCGCTCCGACAAAAGCAGCAGCACCACCTCCACCAGGAACTGGCTCTCTTGAAGAAAGAACTTCGATGAATTCTACACAACTTTTATCTACTATATTCAATAATCAGCACCTCTTCTCTTTTTTAATTTTCTAACTTTTTAATCTTGTATTCTATTATATCAATTTAAACACTATACTTAAATATTTTTTATATAAATTTATAATCTTTTCATTTTAGTACTATTTTTTTCAAAAAAGTAAAACACCGAGCTAAAATCTATAACTCGGTGTTATTTTCATAATATTTTCTTTAACCATTAAGCCTTAGCTTTATTCTTTTTATCGTTGTATATCTTCTTGAACATATATATTGCAACTGTAAGTGCAAATAATATCATTAATCCTGTTACAAATAATTTTGCTCCACCAGTAAGCATTCCACCAACATAAGAGTAAACTATTGTAGCTGGTAGCTGTCCTATACCTGTCGCTATAAAGAAAGGCATAAATTTCATTGATGTAAGACCTGCTGCATAACTAACTATATCAAATGACATAAATGGAAGTAATCTACAAACTAATATAGTGTATTTACCATATTTATCAAAGAATTCGTCTATACTGCTTATAGCCATTTTACTTGTAAGTTTTTCAACAACATCTCTACCTAAAAACTTAGCTATAAAGAAACATAGCGCTGCCCCTGCCATAGCACTTGACCAAGATAGGATTGCACCCCATACCCAACCAAATAAGGCTGCATTGGCAAATGTTATTAAAAATGCAGGAAGTGGTGCCGCTACTGACTGAAGTAGCATAAGTAGGAATGAAATTATTGGAGCCCAAATTCCAAACGATAGTATGTATTGTTTTATTGATTCCAAATCTAAACTAGATAAGTAAAATACCATCTGATTTACAAATGTTTTTACAGGTGTTACAAAGAAATAGATAGCAAATACTAATAATACCGCACCTACTCTTGTGATTAATTTTTTCTTATTTTCTTTAGTCATTATATATTCCCTTCTACATATAAATTTTTTAATCTTGCTCTATACCTTTAATAATACTATAGTAATTGTATTTTGGTTTATACATTTTGTCTATGATATATATAAGTAATATTTATATTATCTATGATATATGTTTTTAGATTAATTTTCAAATTAATTGTAGAATGAAATAAAGTTAATTACTTTTATAAATCATCTTGATCAAAAGTATCATTAAGACTTTTTCCAGGGGCAACCATAGGAAATACCTTGTCATCTTCTTGTATCATACATTCAATAACAAAAGGTCCATTATATGAATCTGCTTCTAAAAGTGCTTTTTCTAATTCGTCCATTCTTGTAACTCTTACTGCTTTACATCCAAGTCCTTCTGCAACCTTACAAAAATCAACCCGATCATCAAGAACTGTATCCGAATATCTTCCCTCATAGAAAAATGTCTGCCACTGTCTAACCATACCAAGAACCTTATTATTAAGTATAACCTGTATCATCGGAACATTGTATCTTGAAGCTGTTGCAAGCTCATTCATGTTCATTCTAAAGCATCCATCTCCTGCTATATTTATAACTCTTGATTTTGGATTTCCATATTTTGCTCCTATAGCTGCACCTAAACCATATCCCATTGTTCCAAGTCCGCCACTACTTACAAACTGTCTTGGATTTTTATAATGGAAGTACTGTGCAGCCCACATCTGATTTTGCCCAACTTCTGTACATATTATTGTATTATCATCAAAGCACTCTTCTATTTTTTCTATTACATATGGGCCTGTAAGCACATTTTTATTATATTTCATTGGATATTTATCTTTAAGATTTTCTATTTCTTCCATCCATTCTTTACGTTCTTGTTTTTTTAACATAAGATTTAGCTTTTCAAGTATATATTTTGCATCTCCTGTTATTCCAAGATCTACAAGTATATTTTTATTTATTTCCGCTTCATCTATATCTATATGTATTATTTTTGCTTTAGATGCAAATCCCGCTGAATTTCCAATTACCCTATCACTAAATCTAGTTCCTATAGCTATTAGAAGGTCACATTCTGCTACTCCAAGGTTACTAGCTTTTGTTCCATGCATCCCTAGCATACCTGTATATCTTTTGCTTTTTCCATCAAAAGCACCTTTTCCCATAAGCGAATCAGCAACAGGCGCATCTATCTTTTCTGCAAATATTTTTAACTCATTAGATGCATTAGAAGCTTTAATACCTCCACCTACAAATATAAATGGCTTTTTACTTTCTTCTATAAGTTTAACTGCCTCTTCAAGATTTTCTTGATAGTTTTCTTCATTATATAATAGTAAATTATTTGAATTTGTATCTATCTCTTCTTTTTCGTATTCTCCATATCCCGCTGTTACATCTTTAGTTATATCTATAACTACAGGCCCAGGTCTTCCCTCTCTAGCTATTTTAAAGGCTTTTCTTATTGCAGGAGCAAGGTCTTCAATTTTTTTTACTATGAAGTTATGCTTTGTTATTGGCATTGTAATTCCTGTAATATCTATTTCTTGAAAACTATCTTTTCCAAGAAATGAAAGTCCAACATTTACAGTTATTGCAACAATAGGAATTGAATCCATAAATGCAGTTGCAATTCCTGTTACAAGATTTGTAGCACCAGGTCCACTTGTTGCCATACAAACGCCTACTTTTCCAGTAGATTTAGCATATCCATCTGCTGCATGAGATGCCCCTTGTTCATGAGATGTAAGTATTGACTGTATTTTATCCTTATATTTATATAAACTATCGTATATTTCAAGTATTGCCCCTCCAGGATAACCAAATACTGTCTCAACTCCCTGTTCTAAAAGGCATTCCATTACCATATCTGCTCCTTTAAGCCTCATATATTTTCACCATCCTCTTTTATTTTACTTTAAGGACTGCACCAGTATTTGCCGAAGTAACCATTGAAGCGTATTTTTTTAGATAACCGCTCACATTCTGAGTTTTTGGTACAAATCCATTTCTTCTTTCTTCAAGTTCCTCATCTGAAACAAGAAGCTCTATACTATTATTTTCTATATCTATATCTATCATATCTCCGTCTTTTACAAATGCTATTGTCCCACCAAGTGCTGCCTCTGGTGATACATGCCCTATAGATGCACCTCTTGTAGCTCCAGAAAATCTTCCGTCAGTTATAAGAGCTACATCTTTATCAAGTCCCATGCCAGCTATTTCTGATGTTGGAGAAAGCATTTCTCTCATTCCTGGTCCACCTTTTGGACCTTCATATCTTATTACAACTACATCTCCAGATTTGATTTTTCCTGCTCTGATTGCTTCTATCGCACTTTCTTCACCGTCAAATACTTTTGCAGGTCCTTTATGTTTCATCATTTCTGGCGCCACTGCTGATTTTTTCACAACACAACTATCAGGAGCAAGATTTCCTTTTAATACAGCTATTCCTCCTGTTTTACTGTATGGATTTTCAACTGGTCTTATTACACTCGTATCAAGATTTTCGCATTCTTTTATATTTTCTCCAACATTAAATCCTGTAACTGTCATACATTCCTTATCTAATATTCCTAGCTTATCAAGCTCATTCATTACCGCATATACTCCACCAGCTTCATTAAGATCCTCCATAAAAGTATCTCCAGCAGGGGCAAGATGACAAAGATTAGGAGTTTTCCGACTTATTTCATTAGCTATTTCAAGATTAAGATTAACCCCTGCTTCGTACGCTATTGCCGGAAGATGAAGCATTGAGTTTGTAGAACATCCAAGTGCCATATCAACAGCCATTGCATTTCTAAACGCACTTTCTGTCATTATATCTGAAGGTTTTATATCTTTTTCAACAAGCTCCATTATTTTCATACCAGCATGTTTTGCAAGTCTTATTCTTTCACTATAAACTGCTGGTATTGTTCCATTTCCTTTAAGTCCCATTCCAAGAGCTTCTGTTAAGCAATTCATTGAGTTTGCAGTATACATACCAGAACAAGAGCCACATGTAGGACAAGCTTTTTCTTCAAATTCTTTTAATTTATCCATGCTCATTTTTCCTGCATTGTACTCACCTACAGCCTCAAAAAGTGTTGATAGACAAGTTTTCTTTCCATCAAGTTTTCTTCCTGCAAGCATTGGACCCCCACTTACAAATATTGTCGGTATATCTAGTCTTGCTGCTGCCATAAGAAGTCCAGGAACATTTTTATCACAGTTTGGAATCATTACAAGTCCGTCAAATTGATGTGCTCTTGCAAGACACTCAGTACTATCACATACTAGTTCTCTTGTAACAAGTGAATATCTCATTCCTGTGTGATTCATAGCTATTCCGTCACATACCGCTATTGCAGGAACTTCAACCGGTGTTCCACCTGCCATATATATACCTTTTTTAACAGCCTCGGCTATTTTATCAAGATTCATGTGTCCTGGAACTATTTCATTATATGAATTAACTACACCTATTATCGGTCTATTAAGTTCCTCCTCAGTCATACCAAGTGCGTTGAAAAGAGATCTATGAGGAGCTCTTTCCACTCCTTTTTTCACATTATTACTTTTCATATTTTCCTCCTATATTCTTACATCTATAAGGCTAATGATTTTTAATCATTGCTTTTGCCCCTATAAAAGATACTTATTATTTTTATTATTCAGGCAGACATACATTTTAGTCTGCCTGAATAATATATATTAATTAGTTGTTTATTAATTTATCTTCATCTGACCAACTGTATAATTTTCTTATTTCTTTACCTACTTTTTCAGAACCATGTTCTGCCGCAAGTTTTCTCATTGCTTTGAAATGAGCCTGTCCACCAGCTTCTGACATTTCAAGAAGGAATTCTCTTGCAAAACTTCCATCCTGTATATCTTTTAATATTTTTTTCATAGAAGCTTTTGTTTCATCTGTTATTATTTTAGGACCAGTTACATAATCTCCATACTCAGCTGTATTAGATATTGAATATCTCATTCCCTCAAATCCTGACTGGTATATAAGGTCAACTATTAATTTCATTTCGTGTACACATTCGAAGTATGCATTTTCAGGATCATATCCTGCTTCTACTAAAGTGTCGTATCCCGCCTGCATTAGTGCACATACACCACCACATAATACAGCCTGTTCTCCAAATAAGTCTGTTTCTGTTTCTGTTTTAAATGTTGTTTCAAGAAGACCTGCTTTTGCTCCACCTATTGCAGCTCCGTAAGCAAGTGCTAATTCTTTTGCATTTCCGGTAGCATCCTGTTCTACAGCTACAAGACAAGGAGTTCCTTTGCCTGCACAATATTCACTTCTTACCGTATGACCTGGTGCCTTTGGTGCTATCATTGTTACATCTACACCTTCTGGTGGAACTACCTGTCCAAAATGTATATTGAATCCATGAGCAAACATAAGCATGTTTCCTTTTTCAAGATTTGGTTCTATTTCATTTTTATAAAGTTTTGCCTGTAATTCATCATTTATAAGTATCATAACTATATCTGCTTTTTTAGCTGCTTCAGCAGAAGTGTATACTTCAAATCCCTGTTCTTCAGCTTTTTTCCAAGATTTAGATCCTTCATAAAGTCCTACTATTACATTTACACCGCTGTCTCTAAGATTTAATGCATGTGCATGTCCTTGTGAACCATACCCTATTATTGCTACTGTTTTTCCTTCTAATAATTTCTGATTACATTCTTCCATATAATATATTTTTGCCATTTTCCTATCTCCTTTTTATCATTTATTGTTTTTTATTTATTTATTTTTATTTATTTTATTTTTATTTATTGATTTTAATTCCGGTATTCGCATCCTCTTTTGATTGCCGATAAACCTGTTCTCACTATTTCCATAATTTCGAATTCTTTGAGAAGTTCTATAAATCCATCTATTTTAACGCTATCACCAGTAGCTTCTACAACCATAGAGTCTTTTGATACATCTACCACTTTTGCTCTAAATATTTTAGCTACAGCAGATACTGCCTCTCTTTTAGTACAATCTGCTTTTATCTTTATCATAACAAGTTCTCTTAAAACAGATTTTTCAGGTTCAAGAATATCTACTTCTAAAATATCCTCTAGTTTTTTTACTTGTTTTTTTATCTGTTCAAGAGTTTGTGGCTCACCTTGAGCAACAACAGTAAGTCTTGATAAACCTTTATTTTCAGCTATCCCCGCCGATATGCTAAGAATACTATATCCTCTTCGTGCAAATAATCCACTGATTCTTGTAAGAACACCTGCATCATCCCTTGCCAGTATAGATAAAACTAGTTTTCTCATATCCTACCCTTCTTTCTTTAATATTCTGAATATTGAATTTAAATACTGTATACATCTTAAAATATACAGTATATCCCACTTTTTTATAAAAAAATAAAGTTGCTTCCACTCTATCAGCATATTTAATACATGCCAATTCAGTAGAAGCAACTTCTCATTATCTGTAATTACGTGAATAAAATCATCCACAATAATTCCATCTACTTTTTTTAAATTTCTGTACATCAATTTCCTATACATCCATTCAGTATGATTTATATAAATATCAAGTGCATTTTCTATAAACATCGAGTTCAGATTTTTTATCAGTTTACTGTTTTTATCCTCTCCCAATGTATCATTAAGCACCTCATATACATCTATTGCATAATCGATTTTTTTACTCGCAAAACTATATGGTAAATCATCATTGATTACCACACCATCATTTTTGTTTGATAGAGTTTTCACAAGATTAATCTTCTCTACTGCTTTTTTAATTTCATATTTACTTTTATTGAAAACTATCTCTTTCTGACGTATTGCTATTGAATTACATATGTAAATTATAGCTATACCTGAAATTATTATTGAATCAAAAATTCTTATTATTATACAAGCTCTTTCCTGTATGACAATGTTAATTATTGATTCCTTTGGTATGAGATTATCCTCAATAATTAGTCCTGAAATTTCATGATCCGCACAAGTACGGTTTTCTATTTTTATTATGTCTATTATGTTGTACTTGCGCTGTTTCATTTCCTTTACCTCCCTTTTTCTTAGTATAATGTATACTTATTTTTATAATTTTATATCTAACCTTTTTTTAATGGCGCATTTTTTTCTTGCTTTATATAATATCTTTTTCCGAAAATTTAGTCAACACTTTTTTCTGTAAAATTTAAATTTTCTGATAAAAAAATATTTTTCCATTTATGGAAAAATTATTAAAATATAAAAAAATACTGCCACAGAACACCTTTAAAAGGTGTTCTTGTGACAGTACCTTTACTGACACCTAACGGTCGTCAGTTTTTTTGTATTCAAATTTAGCTCCACAATTAGGACAAATTAATTCTGGCATATTTTTTTCATTTAGCGAAGCTATCGCTCCTGATGAAAAGAATGCATCTTGTCTTAATTCTTCTACTATAAATTCTGGTACTCCTTTTTCAAATCCACAAGACTTACATTCATAATTATATAACTTTTGTCCTTTACTCATTTCTTCTAATTCTTTTAACATACTATTTCTCCTAATAATTTTAATTACACTAATTATACACTATTATTTATATTTGAGTATAGCAAAGCTAGCCTATTTATTAATAGACTTTTAAAATAATTCTATTTGTGTTGTTGTATTCAAAGAAATTTCTTTTTCTATAATTTCTTCGTAGATTATTCTTTTATAATTTGATTTATCTAGTGCATTATATATTAATCCATATTTATAATGCCATATTTCCCATAGAATCATGTCTTTTCCACAATTTTTACAAATATAAGGATTTACTCCAAATGATTCTATCAATCTATCTTTAAAATTTTTCTTTACTGTATTCTTCTTTTTTATCAGCTTAGATATATTTCTGTGTCTCATAAAGTTATATAACTTCAATATTTCTATGCTTAATTTATTTTTTATTCTTGAATATAGACCGTATCTTCTTGCAACTCTAAAACCCTTCGGGTGAATATGTTGGGTTATTTTACCTATAAATTCTAATACATTTACAGTTATTTCTCTTTTTTCCTTAGGTTTTTTGTTTTCATACCAGTAAGTTACATTTTTTCCATCGTAATTAATTATTCTATATTCAGCGATAGCTGGTCTAGCCAAATATCTACCTATATATTGAGTTGCCTGTTTTATATTAGTTAAACGTCTTTCTGCATTTACATAGAATTCTTTCTTATATAGCTTATTTATCAAATTTTTAGTTTTTCTATCGCTAAAATTGTTTTTTATTATATCTAGTACCAACTTTCGCCATACCTTTTTCATATATGTATATGGTATGAAATCTAATTTTTTGAACCACTTATTATTTCTATCTATTCCACCTTCGGTGTATAAGGCGTGTATATGAGGATTCCATTTTAAATCTCCACCAAAGGTGTGTACTACAGCAATTACCCCTAATTCATAATTTCCCTTTGTTTTATTTTTATGAAAACTATCTAATACCTCATATGTAGCATCTTGTAAATCTTTTAAAAGCTCTCGCTTTCTGTAGAAATAAACTCTCAACTCCTCCGGAATTGTGAAAACTGCATGTCTATGAGAAACATCAAGCATATTTTCTACCTGTTTTTCTGCCCATTCCATAGAATATTTTCTTCCACACTTTGTACAAAACTTACTTTTACAAGTGAACCCTTGGATATACTCTTCTCCACAGTCTATACATTTGTGTTTTATATATCCGTTCTCTATATTTCCACAATTTAAAGCCTTTATTACAGTATTTTCTATCTGATCTCTCATTTCTCTTCTAACTTTATTCCAATATTTTAGTTTGAATTCTTCAAAGTGATTTTTTAATATTTTCTTAATGATTTTTTCATCTTTTTGTTTCTTCAATACATTCATATTACTATTGTACATAAGTTTTCCACAATTTTAAATTATTATAATTTCCTTAGGAATAAAAAAATAGAGGCTTATTGCCTCTATTTCATTCCTCTTGCTGTATAAATTAAATCTTCTACAGTATCAAAATCTCCATATGTAAATCCGTCTTTTTTAAATGTAACTGCATAATCTTTATTAAAAACTAAAACAACTACATTCTTTCCTCTTCCCATTTTTTTAATCTTTCTATACTTTAATTCAGATTTTAATCCATTCTGATTATTTAGTACTAAATGGTCTTTGTAGAAATCTATTTTTAATTTTATCTCATCTGTACCATTTTCTTCTACAACTTTTTTAAAACTTTTTGAACCAAGTACACTATAAGATATAAATAATTCCCATACAAGCATAACAAGTCCAAATATTGCAAATGCTAGTCCATAGGCAATAGCTCCTGTAAATGCTCCATAACCACCTACCACTATCAATATTAAACTAAGTGCTACACTTACAGTTTTTATTTTTCTATTTGTAGAAAGTTTTACAGATTCTACATAATCCTCTTTTGTTATGTAGCTAGTATTTCTAGCTTTTATTACTTCTGATTTAGCCAATTTAATTTCCCCCAACTACGCTTTTTTACTAATATTTTCTTTTACTATTGGTATAAGTAAGTCTTTTAAATCTTCTAAAGTTCCTTCTTTAAATCCATCTTTTTTAATTAACATAATTACATTTTTGCCAAAAATTATAATAAGCTTGTCCTCTGTTTCCTTTATCATCTGCATATCTGAATATTTTAGTTTTATCATTTTTGAGTTGCTAGTTATCATTTCTGCATGATTGTTGAAAAAGTTTACATTCTGAACCATGTCTTTTCCACCCTGAGCCTGTAATTTTGCTTTATACTGGCTTTTTCCCATTTTTCTAGGTAGATAATAGAATCTCCAGACAAGTATACCTATTGCAAGAAGTATTGATGCTACAGCTGCTATAGTTTTACCTCTATTTAACCCATAGAACCCCATAGCTATACCTAGCACTCCAAACCCTATACTCATTATAGAATAGATTTTTGGAATACCAAATTTCATAACTTCTATCATATCTTTTTCACTTATTTCATTTCTAGTTCTAATTGTCATTCTTTCACCTCTTTTTGCATAGTATAGTATATTATAACACAAAAAATCCCCGAATTTTAAAAAATCCGGGGAATCTATTAAACAATCTAAAAATCAAATTTTAAACTAGAATAGTCCTGATATTACTCCGTTTTCATCAACATCTATTCTTTCTGCTGCTGGAACTTTTGGAAGTCCTGGCATCTTCATTATAGCACCAGTAAGTGCTACTATGAATCCTGCACCTGCTGATACAGTTAAATCTCTAACTGTTATTCTGAATCCTTCTGGTCTACCAAGTTTAGTCTGGTCATCAGTTAATGAGTACTGAGTTTTTGCCATACATATTGGTAATTTGTTGAATCCTAATCTTTCAAATTTAGCTATTTCTTTTTCAGCTTCCTTAGTGAAGTCTACACCATCAGCTCCATATATTTTAGTTGCTATTGCATTTATTTTTTCTTTTATTGATAGGTCTTCATCGTAGCAGTACTGGAAGTTATTTTCTTCTTCATCTATTAATCTTAGTACTTCTTTAGCTACTTCGATTCCACCTTCTCCACCTTTTGCCCAAACTTCAGATAATGCAACATTTACACCTAATTCTTTACATTTATCTTCAACTAATTTAAGCTCAGCTTCTGTATCCATTGGGAATCTGTTTATAGCAACAACTGCTGGTAATCCGAATACTTTAGTTATGTTTTCTACGTGTTTTAATAAGTTTGGAAGACCTTTTTCAAGAGCTTCTAAGTTTTCTTCATTTAACTGATCTTTAGCTACACCACCGTTGTATTTTAATGCTCTTATTGTAGCAACTATTATAACAGCATCTGGTTTTAAGTCAGCCATTCTACATTTTATATCTATGAATTTTTCAGCACCTAGGTCAGCACCAAATCCAGCTTCAGTTAATACGTAATCTGAGAAATGCATAGCCATTTTTGTAGCTATAACAGAGTTACATCCGTGAGCTATATTAGCGAATGGTCCACCGTGTACAAATGCTGGTGTTCCTTCTAATGTCTGAACTAAGTTTGGTTTTAATGCGTCTTTTAATAATGCAGCCATAGCTCCATTAGCTTTTAATTCTCTAGCTGTTACAGGCTGTCCATCGTAGTTGTAAGCAACTATTATGTCACCTAATCTTTCTTTTAAGTCAGCTATATCATTTGCTAAACAGAACGCAGCCATTACTTCTGAAGCAACTGTTATATCGAATCCATCCTCTCTTGTTACACCGTCTACTCTTCTTCCTAATCCGTCTACAACATTTCTAAGCTGTCTGTCGTTCATGTCGACACATCTTCTCCAAGTTATGCTTCTTGTATCTATGTTAAGAGCATTTCCCTGATGTATGTGGTTGTCAAGCATTGCAGCTAATAAGTTGTTTGCTGCTCCTATTGCGTGGAAGTCACCTGTGAAATGAAGGTTTATATCTTCCATTGGAACTACCTGTGCATATCCTCCACCTGCAGCTCCACCTTTTATACCGAAAACTGGTCCTAGTGATGGTTCTCTAAGAGCAACTAATGCATTTTTTCCTAATCTTGAAAATGCATCTGCAACACCTATTGTTGTAGTTGTTTTACCTTCTCCTGCTGGAGTAGGGTTTATTGCTGTTGCAAGTATTAATTTAGCTTTTTTCCCTGTATCTCTTTTTAATAAGTTGTAGTCAACTTTAGCTTTATATTTTCCGTAAAGTTCTATATCGTCTTCTGAAAGACCAACTTTTTTAGCAACCTCTCTTATGTCTAAAGGTTTAGCTTCCTGTGCTATTTCGATATCAGATTTGAATCCCATGTTAATTCCCTCCAACTAATAATTTTGATTTTATAGATAAAAATATTTTTTTACGTTTCCTATATTTAGATTATATTCAAAAACACGAATAATTTCAAGTATTTTTTCAAAATCATTCTTGTTATTATATTTAAAATCATTCTCCCATTTATTGTTGTTCTATTTTGCTGCTATTGCTCCATAAGCTATAGAGTATAATTTTGACTCATGTGTGTCAGCTCTTGAAACAAGTACAACTGGAGCCTTTGCACCCATAATTATACCTGCAGATTTAGCATTTGCCATATATGTAAGTACCTTTCCTATTCCATTTCCTGTTTCTATATTTGGAACAAGTAAAATATCAGCATCTCCGCCTACTTCACTTTCATATCCCTTTATTTTACAAGCTTCCTCTGACACAGCTAAATCAAATGCTATCGGCCCTTCCACAATAGCACCTTTTCCGAACATTCCATCTTTACACATAGTTTTTAGTTCGTCTGCATCTAATGTTGCCTGCATCTTAGGATTTACCTTTTCTTTAGCTGCTAGGCAAGCAACTTTTACAGTATCTATTCCTAGTGATTTTGCAGCTTTTATAGCATTATCTACTATTTTCTTTTTCTGAGATACATCTGGATTTATATTCATTCCACCATCAGTAAGTATTAAAAGCTTATGATAAGAAGGCACTTCATAAATCATAACATGACTTAGCAAACTATCAGTTCTAAGTCCATATTCTTTATTTAATACCTCTTTTAAAATTATTGACGTATCTAATAGTCCCTTCATAACATAATCTGCTTTTCCTGATGATACTAGCTTTACTGCTTTTTCAGCACATAGCTTTAAATCGCATTCATTTATAACTTCTACATCAGTTAAATCGAATTTGATTTCATTAGCTATTTTTCTAATTTTATCCTCTTCACCTATAAGAATTGCTTTTATTATATTCATCTCACAGGCATCTTTAACAGCTAATAAAACTTCTTCATCATGTGCAGCTGCTACAGAAAGAACTGCTTTTTCATTACACGATTTTAGCTCATTAAAAATATCGTCTAATTTTTTTATCATACTACACCTCCAAATGCATTTTTTATGATAAATATTATTAAAATATTTTATCCTATGTTTTCTCTTTTATCCTTAGATATTAAAAATTCTATATATTTATGTTTTACTTCTTTAGCATCAAATTTAACTATTTTAAATACAATCCGCATAACAACACCCATTCCAAATGCACTTATAATAGTTCCAATACCTACTGGACCTCCTAAGAAATAACCTATAATAAGCACTATTACCTCTATACAACTTCTTATAAATCCAATTGGTTTTCCAGTTCTTCTATGGAATAAAAGCATCATTCCATCTCTAGGCCCTGATCCCATTGCAGCTCCTATATACCACCACATACATATAGAAAGTAGTATAAGTCCCATTATTACCATAAACACGCTCATTAAAAATCCATTAGTATGAGGAACAAAATCCAAGTACATTATTAAATCTATAAACAATCCAAAAAATATCATGTTTAAAACTGTTCCCCAGCCGATATACTCTCCAGAAATCTGGTCTAAAATTATAACCATTAAAGATACTATTATAGATGCCTGACCTATAGTAATTCCTAACTTTTGAGAAATACCTATATGTAAAACATCCCAAGGTGCAACCCCTATATTTGCATTAATCATAAACACCGTACCTGTCGCACCAATAAAAAATCCAGCAAACAGCCTAATAAACCTAAACAAACTTATCTTTTCCTTTTTACCACCGTTTTCCAAAATAACTACCCTCTCCCTAAAAAAAATTCTATTAATATAAGTTTATAACTTTTTCGTAAATAAGTAAATTACAAGAAAAAATATACGATGATTTATTTATAAAACTCAAAAATGATTAAACATTTTCAAAATTTATAGATATTTCCTACGCCTCTTATTATTTTTCTCGTACAAAATGCTTGCTTAAGAGAATTAACAATAAATATAGATGAGTTTAATAATGTAAACAAAAAAATAATAACTATTTATCGCACGACAATCTGCAGATGGATGACAATTCCTTGATTTTTCAAGGATTTCAGTCATCCATCGAAGCCTGGAGGCGAAAATAGTTATTATTTTTTGTTTTTAATATTAATTTTTTATCTATATTTATTTAATTCTCTTAAACAAGCATTTGTAACCTCATCCATTGGATCAAGTTCATAAGCTCTTTCTATGTAATAAGCTGCATCGTCCATATTTCCATTGTTGAAATATGCCATACCTAAGTTACATAATATCTCAGGATCTTCTTTTCTAAGTTTAGCAGCCTTTTCAAAGTACTCTATAGCTCCTTCAAGGTTGTATTTCTGAGCTTCTAAAAGTCCCATTTCAACAAGAGTATCAACCTGAGTTGGTCTTAATACTAGTATTTTTTCAAAGTATTTCTGAGCATTTTCAATATCAGCCATACCTTTATATCCTAGTGCTATCATGAATAATAAATTCCACCAATCTGGGAACTCATCTTCTAATGGAAGAAGTTTTTCTAATCCTTCTTCACATTTTCCTGAAAGAACTAAAGTGTATCCTTCTTCATACTGAACTTTGTAGTCCATCTTACCTAAGTTATCCTGAATTTCAGCTACTATATCGTCATCTAATTCTAATTTTAAAGCTTCTTCCCAAGTTAATTTAGATTTTATATACTGGTCCTGATTATAGTAGTGGTATCCTAACTGATAATAAGCTAGACCAAAGTTTGGATCTATATTTATTACTCTTTCTAATTTATCAAGTGCATCAAGTAAAAAGTCATTTACTGCTTTTGCATCTTCATCTTTTTTGTACTGTTCTGCTATCTGCTGACAGATTATAGCATAATGATATAGCCCATTTACATCTTCTGGGTATTTATTTACTAGTGATTTCATGTATATTAATGAATCAGTGTACTCACCTATTTCAAAGTATTTATTAGACATATATCCCATATATGCTTTTAAATCTAAGTCTAATCCTTTAGCAAGTGCTTCTATAAATTTATCATATTCTTCATTGTATTTGAATGTAGAATCTATACCCATTATATAAATCATTGCATCTGCTATAGACATAGAGTTTAAACTTTCCTGTGCAGTTTTATCCTTTATCCCTTTAACAAGAACCTCATTTTTTATTGGAACATCAAGTCCTTCTGCAGGAATATCGTATCCTTTTATTTTGAAATCCCCGTCTGCTTTAAGAGTTATAAAAGCAAGCTCATCTGTTTTTTTAAGAAGGTATTTTTCTATTTTATATTTCATATTTATTCACCTTTCCTTTTTATTTGTATATTCAACTAAATTTCCACTCTATACGATAGAGATTTTTCAAATATCTTTGAAATATCATAATCGAACATCACTATATTGTCAATCTTTTCAGGATTTATCATAATATTTTCTTTTAATGCCTCTACATCATATCTAAATGGCTCAAATTGAACATATTTTATTATCATTTTTGCTGGTGTATCGAAGTGCTTTGGAATATACTTCTTAACATTTTCGTCATCCTGAAGGAATACATGGCATCTATTTTTAAAGTCCTCAGGATAATTTCTAACAAAGAAATCTGGCACATTGCTAGTTTTTCCAAGAGATACATAATCGTATTTTAAAATATCTCTAAATAATTCTATATCCTCACCTATTTTTTCTTCATAAAAATCTAATAAAATTTTGTAGTTCTGATTTTTTCCCTGTCCAGCATCAAAATATCCATTTGAGTCATGATACTCGGCAAATTCTTCATAGAATTTAAATGGAGACTCTCTGTAATATCTCTTTACAATAAATTCCATAGACATTCTAAAGTTTCCTGAGTTGTAGTATCTTTCAACCATCTCCTCAATATCTTTTAATTTTAATATTTCTCCATAAGAAATATATTTATTAGATAAAACCTCGTAAGGTGGATATGATTTATACTCAAACCCATGCATATCAGCCATTTTTCTTATTCCTGTTCCCTTAATCATCTTTAAGAATCCTAGCTGTAGCTGCTCTATTCCTAAGTTATATACATCATTAAATGATTTCTCAAACCCTTTATAGCCTTCATAAGGTAATCCTGCTATTAAATCTAAGTGCTGATGTATATTTTTATAAGATTCTATCTGTTTTACAACTTTAGATAATTTTACAAAATCGTCTTTTCTTCCACATGCCTCAAGTACATTTTGGTCTGTAGACTGAACACCTATTTCAAATTGGAATAAACCTGGCTTACAGTCTTTTAAAAATTCCAACATCTCATCGTCAATTAAATGAGCCGTTACCTCAAAATGATACGTCGTAAATCCGTTATCATTTTCCATAAGGAATTTCATTATATCCATAGCGGTTTTTTTCTTAGCATTAAATGTTCTATCTATAAACTTTATCTGGGCAACTCTAGCATCTATAAGATTTTTTAAATCTTTTTTAACTCTATCTAAACTAAAGTATCTAAGACCTTTAATTGCTGACGATAAGCAGTACTGACAGTTAAATGGACATCCTCTCGAAGATTCATAGTAAACTATTCTATTTTCGTATTCTTTAGGATCCATATTATCGTATGGACTAGGTATTAAGTCTAAGTCCTGTAGATAAGGTCTTTCTTCATTTACTACAACTTTTTCTCCATCTCTCCAAACAAGACCTTTTATATCAGCTGCATTCATTTTATCATTTAGCATTAGGCACACATCTCTAAATGTAACCTCACCTTCTCCATAAAGGATATAATCTATAAAGTTATGCTCTTTCATTAAGTTTTCGCTATCATAACTAACTTCTGGTCCACCTAGACCTATTATAAGATTCGGCATAACTTTTTTTAAATTCTCACAAAGGCTCATTATATCTACAACATTCCAGATATACACTGAGAAGAACACAGCATCGTGCCCACCTTTGTATATATCTTTTAAAATATAATCAGCTTGGTTATTTATCGTATATTCTCTTATTTCTGTTTCTTGCACATCTTTTGCAAATTCTTTTAAATATCTTATCGCTAAATTTGTGTGTATAAATTTAGAGTTAAGGGTTGTAAGCAATATCTTCAAAAAATCACCCTCCAAAAAATTATTTTTTATTTTATTTGTGCAATATTTTTATCTAATTTACTTTAATACTGCAATATTCTCATCTTTCCTTGTATTTTACGCTTTATTTTATTATTATAATAATTGTAGGTAATATATTATAATCGTCTATTTTGACAGAAAGGATAGCTAACATGGAAAAGTTTGAAAAAGTTTCACTTAATGATTTATCTGTTCAAGACCTTCTTCTAATAATAAAAGCACTTGAATACACTCACGAAAATACTAAACTAAATGTATTCGGCGACCTTAGAAATAATCTTGTAAAAGAACTTTGTTTCCTTACTGAAACAACTGAGTCTGAATTTCTTTCTTATATAGAATCTTTATCAGAGTAACTTTTATTATGATTTTTTTAAAAATCTAAAGCAATACTCTCCTGATTTAGATACTACATTTATTTTTAATAAATTTCCATTTATACTTTTTGATTTTACTGTAAGTTTGTTTAATATAGGGTCTTGAATCGAATCACCTTCATTTAATGCAATAATCTCTAGAGGATTTGCCTTAGCATTATACTCTTTTTTATTAATTTTATACTTTTTAAGTTTTACAGTATAATCTGCCATGGAATTTACAAAGTCTATATTCTCTATTTCTGTTGAAGCACTTTGACCTAATAGTGAGAATAGGACTTTTTTTATTGAATTTATATCTGTACTTTCATCCCTATCCTCTACATATATATCAAAAATAGCATCCAATAATCCAGAGCATATATCATCACTCGAATCTCTTTTTCCATCCTTGTACTCATCTATCATTTTTATAAGAGATATTCTATACATCTGGAACTTTACAACTTCCGATTTTTCCATATCTATATTTAGTGAAATTAATCTTTCTTTTATAGAATCCATTATCTCTTCATATTCAACAATTGGATTTTTTATTAAAAGGTGCACTAATTCACTATAAATAAGTGCAGCTATTAAATATTCACTATATTTTTTATCAATCTTAAAATACATTACATATTTTTTTACAAGCTCAATAAGCTCTCTATCACATTTTTCACCGTCATTATTTCCAAGTATGACTGGTAGAAAAATATTTAAAAGATTTTCTTTATTGTACTCCGCTCCATAAAATTTATAGTATCTAAGCTCATCCCTAAGTCTATTATTGTCTATATATAAATATCTTTGCTTAAAATCATCTATCAAACATTTTGTATTTACTATCATCAGCATTTTTATTATATCACTATCTGTGTCAAACGCACTTATATACGCATTTTTGATAATATTATCAATTTGATTTTCCATAATTTCACCTCTAATTTAAAAAAAGAGGCTTATAAAAATAAACCTCTCTCTTTACTCTAAACTACTTTAAATCTAAAAACTACATTTTGTGTGGTGCATGCATTCCTAATAATGCAAGACCATTTTCTATTGACTGTCTTGTAGCTTCAACAAGAGCAAGTCTTGCTTTTCTTAATTCTGCATCGTCTACAAGTATTGGGTTGTCATGATAGAATTTGTTGAATGCCTGAGCAAGATCCAGTACAAATCTTGTTACTATATGAGGCTCATTTTTCTTCATTGATGCAAGTATGCATTTGTTGAATGATTCTATAACTTTTAGAACTTCTGAACTTCCTTCATCTGAAAGTAAGCTGTAATCTATATCAGAAGTAACTTCTTCACCAGCTTTTCTTAATACTGCACAACATCTAGCATGAGTGTACTGAACATAAGGTCCAGTTTCTCCATCAAAGCTAAGTGTTTTATCCCAAGAGAATGTATAGTCTTTTATTCTACTATTTGATAATTCCTGGAATACAACAGCTCCTACACCTACCTGTTTAGCTATTTCATCAACATTTTCAGCGTTAGGATTTTTAGTAAGTATTATATCTTTAGTTTTTTCTATTGCCTGTTTTAAAACATCTTCAAGGAATACTACTCTACCTTTTCTAGTAGACATTGTCCCACTTTCAAGTGCAACCATCCCAAATGGAACGTGAACAAGGTCTTTAGACCATTCGTATCCCATAAGTTCTAATACTTTGAATAGCTGCTGGAAGTGAAGTGCCTGCTGAGAACCAACTACATATAAACATTTGTCGAAATCATAATTTTCTTTTCTGTATATAGCAGCTGCTAAATCTCTTGTCATATATAATGTTGAACCGTCTTTTTTAGTTATAAGAGCTGGAGTTAAATTATATTCATCAAGATTTACTATATTTGTTCCTTCAGATTCTTCTAGTAATCCTTTTTCTTTTATTAAATCTATTACTCTATCCATTTTATCTGAATAGAAACTTTCTCCTGCGTATGAATCGAATTCTATGTCTAAAAGATCATAAACTCTTGAGAATTCTTTTAAACTTTCATCTCTGAACCACTGCCATAAAGCTTTAGCTTCTTCATCACCATTTTCAAGTTTTGTAAACCATGCTCTAGCTTCATCTTCCATTTCTGGATGTACTTCGGCTTCATCGTGGAATCTTACGTATAATTTTAATAATTCTGGTATTGGGTTGCTTTCTACTGTTTCTTTATCTCCCCATAATTTGAACGCTACTATTAATTTACCAAACTGTGTTCCGTAGTCTCCAAGGTGGTTTATTCTAACCATATTGTATCCCTGAGAATTGTATATTTTGTATAGTGCATTACCTATAACAGTAGTTCTTATATGCCCTATATGGAATGGTTTTGCTATATTAGGAGAAGAGAAGTCAACTACAACAGTTTTTCCTTTTCCTAATTCACTTTTACCGTAGTTTTCTTTTTCAGTAAGAACTTTATTTATAACTGTTTCAGCTAATTTTGATTTATCAACGAAGAAGTTTACATATCCTCCTAGCTGAACAACTTTTGATATAGACCCATTTGGTTCTATTTTACCAGCTATATCTTCTGCTATCATATTTGGAGCTTTTCTAAATATTTTAGCTAATTTAAAGCAAGGGAATGCATAATCTCCCATTTCTTTATTAGGTGGTATTTCTATAAAGCTCTGTATTTCTTCTAAAGTAAGGTCTTCTATCTGTTCTTTTAGAGCAGAAGCGACTTCAAATTTAAAATCCATTATTTCTTCCTCCTCAAATATTTTCTTTATATATTATTAATTTTCTTTATATTTTTCCGTACAAAAATCATAATTTCCCGATTTTACATACTTACACTTATCTCTCTATGTTAAAACAATTTCAACTATTTTTCAAGGTGTTTAGAGAATTTAATCATTCATTTTTTCTTTTTCTATTTATTTACTTTTGAGCTTCTAAGTCCTTCTCACTAATCGCTTTTATTCCGTTCATTTCAAATAGAGCTGCAGTTACTCCTTTTCCTTCTTTTTTTATTCCTTTAAATTCTCCATTGTGTATTTTATTAACACCACAAGAAGGACTTCCCTCCTTCAATATCGCCAACTCTACATCGTATTTTTTTGCCTCTTCTAAGCTAACCTCTGCACCCTTCATATACTCTTTTGTAACATCTACTCCTACTCTAGATATAACCTTACAATTTCCATCTATTACATCTTTTCCTTCTCCACCTATTATCTCTGCAGGCTCTCTCGGAGTAGAAAGACCTCCTGTACACTCTGGGCAAATAGTTATGTATTCCTTTCCCTCTAAATAACTTAAAACAGCCTCATTTCTATTATTTCCACCACTGTACTTACAATTTTCTCCAACTAAACAAGCTGATACAACTATCATAAAACATCCTCCAAATCTATATTAAGCTTAATAAAAAATATCTTTCTCATATACTAATTATACCTTTATATGCACGCCCTTGTCCTAAAATATTTTCCTAACAAACCCTTTTAAAAGTAAACTTTATTAATAAATATTCTCTTTATTTAATCATTAAAAGCTATTTCATATAGTTATAAGGTACAATTTAATAACATTAAAATAATTTTATTATATAGAAAAAAGGTGATGTTCAATCAAACAGCAACAATCTACAGACGATTTTTACATTATCCTCGAACAACGTTCGAGGTATAGAAAATCGTCGAAGCCTGGCGCGTTTGATGAACCTCACCTTTTTCTTTAAATATATTATTTTAATGTTACGATTGTGACACCTACGCCACCTTCACCGTATCCACCTTGTCTTTTTTTCTTAACATGCTTATTCTTTTTAAGAACATCCTGAAGTCCTGTCTTTAGTACCCCTGTACCAACACCATGTATTACTGTTACCTGCTCTAAACCTGCAACTGTAGCATCATCAAGATATTTTTCAAGTTCAAGAGTTGCTTCTTCAAGATTCATTCCTCTTAAATCTACTTCTCCTTTAACTCTTCCTGATTTTGCTTTTATTACATTTCTAGTTTTCTTAGTAACTGTAGTGTGTTGCTGATTCTTAATTTTCTGAAGCGACTTATATGGAAGTGTCATTTTCATTATACCAATTTGGACAACTGCCTCTTTCTTTTTATCATCTGCTGAAACAACTGTACCCTCCTGGTTAAGTGTTATTACTCTTACATCTTCCCCAGCCTTTAAATTTTTAATTTCTTTTGATGCTACTTTTGGAACTATCATACTCTTAACAGTAGGCTGTAAACTTCCCATTGAATCCGTCAATTCTTTTCTAAGCTGTTCAATCTGTCTACTCTTTTCTTTTGAAGCTCTTTCCTGTTCTAATTCTTTAAGACGTTTTATTATTTCATCTACTTCTTCTTTTGCCTGTCTTGTTATAGAGAATGCTTCACTTCTAGCTTTTTCTATCATCTTTTCTCTCTGATTAGTTAATTTTTCTAGCTTTTCAGCTTCTGCATCTCTTATCATCTGTATTTCAGTTTTTAATTTTTCAGCTTCTGCCCTATCTTCTTCTGCCTTTATTCTATTCTTTTCAACATTCTGAAGAAGGTCTTCAAGCTCTATATTTTCTGTATTTATAAATTCTTTTGCTCTATCTATTATATAATCTCTAAGTCCTAGCTTTCTTGATATTTCAAATGCATTTGATTTTCCAGGTACTCCTATAAGAAGTTTGTATGTTGGGCTAAGTGTCTCTACATCAAACTCAACAGCAGCATTTTCAACACCTTTTTTAGTAAGTGCATAGTTTTTAAGTTCACTGTAGTGAGTTGTAGCTATGCATTTTGCTCCAGCCATTTTAACATCTTCAAGTATTGCAATAGCTAGTGCTGCACCTTCTACTGGGTCTGTTCCTGCTCCAAGTTCGTCAAATATAACTAGCGAATCTTCTGTAACCTTATCTAATATAGATACTATTCTAGTCATATGAGACGAGAATGTAGATAAACTCTGCTCTATACTCTGTTCATCACCTATATCTGCAAATATATTATCGTATACACACATACTACTTCCAAAATCTGCTGGTATATGTAGACCACTCTGAGTCATAAGTGCAAATAGACCGACAGTTTTAATAGTTACTGTCTTACCACCTGTATTTGGCCCTGTTATAACTAATGTATGGAATTCATCGCCTAAATATATTGTATTTGCTACAACTTTTTTAGGATCTAATAGCGGATGACGTCCATTTTTTATTACAAAGTTTTTATCTTTATTTAGCTTAGGGTCTATACCTTTCATCTCAAGAGATAATTTTCCTTTTGCAAATATAAAGTCTATTTTTTCTAATATCTCCTGGTTTGAGATTATTTCTCTAGCTATTTCTCCTATCATTTTTGATAACTCAGCTAAAATTCTCTCTATTTCTTCTTGTTCATCTAACTTTAATTTTCTAAGTTCATTATTCATTTCAACTATACTCATAGGTTCGATAAATAATGTGGCTCCTGAAGAAGATTGGTCATGTACTATACCAGATACAACAGATCTATATTCTGCCTTTACTGGTACAACAAATCTATCCCCTCTCATAGAAATAATACTGTCTTGTAAATACTTCTGATATGTAGCTGAAGATATTATTGAATTTAATTTAGATCTTATAGACTGATTTTTTTGAACGATTTTTCTTCTTATGTCTCTTAGTGTAGATGATGCACTGTCTGCTATTTCTAATTCACTTATTATAGCATTGTATACCGCATCTTCTATTTCTCTATGTATATAGAGAGATGTAGCTAAAGACTGGATTATTGGGTAGTTGAAATCCTCTTCTTCTCCATCTCCAGATAAACTATTCGCAAGTACTCTGGCTGCTCTTAAAGTGTCTGCAACCATAAGTAAACTTCCTGGATCAAGAGATGCTCCTATTTCTGCTCTCTTTACCTTATCTAAAACATCATGTATTCCTCCAAGACTTACATGCCCTCTCTTGATTAAAATAGATTGAGCTTCTGTAGTTTCCTGTAATCTATACTTTACTTCTTCAAAATCAGAACTTGGTTCTAACTTTTCAATCTTATTAAGTCCTAAAGAAGATGATGCTTTGGTTTTTAAAATATCTATTATCTTATCAAACTCAAGAACTTTGAATGATTTATTATCCATACTATCCCCTCTTTTCAAATTTTTTTAAATTTATTAATTTAAAATTTTTATGGTTTAAATTTAATTTATTTTATAATTTCTTACGAAACGTTGAATTTACAGACATATTAAGAAAATCGTTTTTTCTTTTTTAAAAAATTTTCAGATTTTGATATAAATTTTGACGTTTTTCAATGTTTTTTTTTCTATTTTGTATTATACTGTTAGTGTAGCTATTTAATATTATACATAAACATATAAAGTTTGTATAATACAAAAGCAATTTTATTTATTATTATTTTATTCAGGAGGACTTTACAAATGTCAAATGTATTAGGACACTTAGAACCAAAAAAAGTTTTTGCTAACTTTGAAGCAATGAACCAGATACCAAGAGCTTCTTATCATGAAGAAGCAGTTAGTAACTGGTTAAAAGAATTCGGTGAAAAATTAGGATTAGAAACTATCCAGGATAAATCTGGTAACATCATAATAAGAAAACCAGCTACTCCAGGATATGAAAACTGCCCAGGTGTTATACTTCAGGGACACATGGACATGGTTCCAGTTAGAGGAAAAGGATCTAACCACAACTTCGATACTGATCCAATAGAAATGAGAATAGTTGACGATATGATATACGCTAACAACACTACTCTAGGTGCTGACAACGGTATAGCAGTTGCTATGTCTTTAGCTATATTAGAATCTGATGATTTAAAACACCCAGCATTAGAAGCTGTTTTCACAGTTAATGAGGAAAGCGGAATGACTGGTGCTTATGCTCTAGATACTTCTTTATTAAAAGGTAAATACCTTCTAAACATAGACTCTGAAGAAGAAGGATGCTTCACTATAGGATGTGCTGGTGGTAAAACTCCACTTATAACATTAGACAGAGAATTCAAAGATGCTTGCAGCTGCAAAAAAGCTTTAAAATTCGCTGTTACTGATTTACTTGGTGGACATTCAGGACAGGAAATACAGTTACAGAGAGCTAATGCAACTAAATTAGTTGTAAGAATGTTAAATATGCTTTCAGTTGAATATGATTTAGCTGACTTAACTGGTGGTACTATGCACAATGCTATACCAAACCATGCAGAAGCAGTTATATTAGTTTCTGATGTTGATGCTGCTAAAGCTGAATTAGAAGAATTATTCAACAAAATGAGAGCTGAATTCGCAGTTTCTGAACCTCACATGAACTTATTATTTGAAGATGCTTCAGTTGAAAAAGTTTATACTGATGAATTCAAAACAAAATTATTAACATTATTAACATTATTACCACACGGTGTAAATTCTTACACAGTTAACGAAGATGGTACTCTTGATACTTCTCTTCCAGAAAGTTCAACAAACATGGCTATAGTTGAAAACGCAGGAGATCAGGTTAAAGTTACTTTCTCTATAAGAAGTGCTAAAGAAACTATAAAAGAAGAATTAGCTAAAAGAGCTGAATTATTAGCTGCTGATTTAGGATGCAAATTCGAAATAATAGCAGGATACCCAGCTTGGGAAGTAATACCTCACTCTACTATAGAAAAAATATGTACAGATTCTTGGGTTAAAATAACTGGTAAAACTCCAGCTATAATAGCTATACATGCAGGACTTGAATGTGGTCTTCTTCTTGACAAAATGGAAGGTGTAGAAGCTATATCTATAGGACCAGATATGTTCGATGTTCACTCTGAAAAAGAACATTTAAGCATACCATCAACTAAAAACTGCTACGAATTCGTTCTAGATGTATTAGAATCTATGAACCAGTACTAAAATTGACGGTACATACAAATTTAAAACTGAATAAATAATAGCTTAAAAGGGATTGTCTCTTCAATTTATTGATGATACAATCTCTTTTTTATTTAACTATTTTATATATTTTTATATGGACTTTATTTTTATAAGATTTTATATGCATTATATATAGCTTTTCATCTTTATATTTTAATAGCTTTAATCTTATTATGTAATTGCTCAAAAAATAAAAAATAGACACCATCTCTTTCAGTTGATTTAACTTCTGAGATGGTGTCTATAATATATCACCGTTTTTCTTTATTATCATATTTTTACCTTTCCTTTTCCACAATCTATATTAATTTTAATTGTAATATTATTTTATTTATCATCTAATAAAATCGTTTAATTTATATCTCTGCTTAGATGATTTTATCTATTTTATCAATCTGTTATACTTTATAACATTTGTTAGTTTATAACGAATCTCTATTTAAGATTCACTTGCTTTACCCTTTAGTTTTAACTACTTTGTACTGCTCTGTAAATTTACTTACTATCTTGGAGGTTTTGTTTGTAATGGCTATTTTAAACTATCATACAATCTTTATTAAATTTTTAACTTTTCATTGGACTCACCACTTTCTTTTTATATTAGCTACTTTAGCTTAAGTAAGATAATTTTTATTCTTTATTTATATGAAAAAGTGTTTTTTCTTTTTCTTTAATTAAATTATACTATCCATTTTGCAAGTTGTCAACTATTTTTCAGAATATTTTTTGAATTTAACTTTTACTTATAAGATTAAAAATAATACTCTTTTCAGCTATAGATTATTTCAAATAGAGATAGATCATGTAAATAAGTTTAGCATATATCCAGCTCTGAAATAATACTATAGTTATATTAGTATAAAAGACAAAAAAATTATAGACACCATCTTCGTCAACTTTCTTTGACCTTCTAGAGATGGTGTCTATAATGTATCACCGTTTTTCTTTACCATTTTATTTCCTGCCCTTTATAAATTTTTTATTTATTATTATTTTAATTAATATTTAGCTTTCATCAACCTTTTGCAAATTATTTTAGTTTATATTTTTATATTAGATTATAATGCGATTAATGTAACTTTGAACTACTTTTCTCGGAGGTTTATTTCTGTTACTACTTTGCTGGATGAAGTTTAATTGCTTTAACGTTTAGAGAATAGATTTTGTTTATTCTGATTTATATATATCTGTATATTGATTCTCTTTATTTTTATTTCATATACTTTTATCTTTTTAATATTTAAGTATCTTATAATTCAATTTACTGATATATATCCCTTACATTTTCATTGGACTCACCACTTTCTTTTTTCTTATTTTTGGATTCTATCCAAATTGTTTTATTAGCTTAATCTGTGGATTAGATTTGCTTTTGTTTTGAAAAAGTGTCTTTATCTTTTTCTTTAATTAGATTATACTATCCATTTTGCAAGTTGTCAATTATTTTTCAGAATCTTTTTTTAATTCTTTCTTTTTAAACTTTATTATCACATATATACAAAAAAGGCAAGATATTTTTATAAAACACCTTGCCTTTTTATACATAAAAGTTTTTATATATACTTTTTTAAAGTTATTTTTTTATCATTTAATACAACTTTCAGTATAAATTTTTTAATTTTTCTATTTTCCAGAAGAATATTCTTCTTTTAATGCTTTACTCAAAGAGCTAAGTACATCTGGTGGAACTGTATTTTCTGTAGATGGAGATAAAGCTATTGTCTTTTCAGCTACACCATACTGAGTATTTTTTCCACCTTTGAATGATTCTCCTCCGTCGTATACCATAGCACATAAATCATAAACAGCTTTTGAATAGCTCTTTGTTATAGATGCAACTACCTTATCTTTAGAATAATGATATTGATCTTTGTTTACCGCTATAACTTTTGAATAATTGCTATTAATTGAATCTATTGCAGCCTTAGAATCATCTTCTGTAGGTGAAAATAATATATCAGCACCATAATATTCTACATCTACAAATGCATTTTTTGCATCCTCGTAAGATTCGTATATATTTACATTTCTCGATACTATTTCTGGATTTTTGTCATTTGCCTTTTTTAGACCTTTTTCAAATCCTTGTTTATATGCTTTTTCACTACTTCCACTTACTCCACTTATGTACCCAACTTTGTTTTTAGCAGTCATTTTACCTGCTATAAACCCTGCTATAAATCCTGATCTTTCATCATCAAATGTTACAGTAGTTAGATTTTTAGGAATTTCTCCATTTATAGTTCCGTCTATTATAGCAAAATCCTGTTCTGGATATTTTTGAGCATATACACTTATTATACTTTCAAATCTAGGCCCTGCACCTATTATTAGAGAAGTTTTTCCTCCCTTTACAAGAACCTCTATATTGCTTTTTATATCATCTTTACTTGAGCATTTTATAAATCTTCCATCTATACCTAGACCAGATTCAGCCTCATCAAGTCCCTCTCTAGCTGATGAAATAAGAGATTCCCCTGCTCCACCTTCCGCATCAGTTAAAAGGGTTACATTAACTAAATCTGAAACTGGTTCTTCTGTTTCTTTTTCCTTATTAATCATGCTACATCCTACAAGACTAGTCGCAATCATAACTGCAGAAAGAGATGAAATTATAAATTTTTTTAACCTCATCTTATCCTCCATAAAATAACTATTCTATTTTTTTAGACAAATAATTCCCATTGCACCAGGCCCTGAATGAGTTCCTATACCTGTTCCTATCTGGAATAACTCGATATTATCTGGATGAAGCTCTTCTTTTACACAGTCGATAAATTTATTTATTTCTTCCTCATCGTTGTCTGTATACCCTATATAAGCAGTCTGTCCTGAAAGATCTCCACATTCATCCTTTGTCAATTCAACCATTTTAGATACTAAATTTCTCTTACCTCTAACCTGAGATAACTGTGATACTAAACCATCTTTAACGTATAATATAGGTTTAATATTTAGTATATTACCTATGGCTGCCTTAGTAGAAGAAATTCTTCCACCTTTCTGAAGATACTCAAGTGTATCTGTACAGAACATTACAAACACCTTTTCCTTCATAGCTTCTAGAGCTTCTACTATCTCATCTACAGTTTTTCCTTCATCTCTTAATTTTATTGCTTCTATAACATATCTAGCTATACCATAGCAAACCTGCTGAGAATCGAAAACTCTTATGTCTCCGTCTATATCATTCTTTGCCATTATCGCACTCTGGCAAGTACCTGTTGCTGCTGAAGATGCAGCTATATATAATATGCTAGTATCTTCCTCATTGTATTTTTTGAAAACTTCTCTAAACTGTCCATAAGTTACCTGAGAAGTTTTTGGATATACATTCTCATTTCTTAATTTTTTATAAAAATCATCTTTTGAAATGTCTATCCCGTCCCTGTATTCTTTTTCCCCGATTATTACAGTTAGTGGTATCATTTCTATATCATTCTGTTCAACTATGCTTTTGTCTAAATCACAAAGACTATCACATATTATTTTTATCTTGCTCATATCTATTCTCCTCCTGTTTATCTCATTCCTGGGTAATCTAGCTGTCTAAGTGCTTCATATGTCATTACTGCAACAGCATTAGAAAGGTTTAAGCATCTAGCTCTTTCTAAATCAAGCATAGGTATTCTTGCACAATCCTCTATATGTCTTTCTATTATTTCTTTAGATAAACCTTTTGTTTCGCTTCCAAAAACAAGAAAACATCCATCTTTATATTCTACATCAGTATGAGTTCTTTTAACTTTACTTGTTCCTAAAACATACTGTGCATCTGGATTCTGAGCTTCTAATTCTTCAAAGTTTTCATATATCTTAACATCTGCTATATCCCAATAATCAAGTCCACATCTTTTAAGATGTTTATCTGTTAATTCAAATCCTAAAGGTTTTACAAGGTGTAATTTTGCCCCTGTAACCGCACATGTTCTTATTATATTGCCTGTATTATGTGGTATTTCAGGCTCAACTAAAACTATATTAATTGCCATCTATCTTCCTCCTACATATACTACTTCTATAAAGCATTTATTTTATTCAATAGTATTCCTCATTATAAAGTATTCTCAGTCTTTTATTTTACTATCTCTAAAAAATAATTACAATGCTTTTTTATCGGGCAGTCGGTACATTCTGGCTTTCTAGCTTTACACATTCTTCTACCTAAAAATATAAATAGATGATGTGCTTTTGACCATCTCTCTTTAGGAAGAACTTTCATCAGTTCAAATTCTGTCTTTTCAGGAGTAGAAGTTTCAACAATTCCTATCCTATTTACTATTCTAAAAACATGAGTATCTACAGGAATCGCAGGATGTCCAAACGCATTACTTAAAACAACTCCTGCAGTTTTTCTTCCAACACCAGGAAGTTTTACAAGCTCTTCTAAAGAATCTGGAACTTCTGAATTGTAGTCATTATATAAAATTTCTGATGTCATCTTTATCTTTTTAGCCTTACTCTTATAAAGCCCACAAGTTTTTATCATTTCACCTATTTCTTCCTCAGAAAGCTCTGCAAACTGTTTAGGTGTATTGCAAACCTTAAACATTTCATCTGTTACCTTATTCACTCTAACATCCGTACACTGAGCAGAAAGTATTGTCGCTACTAATAGCTCAAATGGTGTTGTATAATGTAATTCACACTCAGCATCTGGGTACTGAATTTCCAATAAATCTAAAATTTCTTTTATCTCTTCACTACTTTTTCCCATTAATCTTCCTCCAATATCTCAAGATTTCTCTTTATAATCCCTTTTCCTCTCCAAGAAAATGCTCTATTATAATATCTTCTTTTAAATTCCTTGTTTGATATTTGATTTATCTCCTCTAAATCTAGTCTTTTTATCAAATCATTTTTAAATTCTTCAATATTTGTAATTTCAATATTCTTATTGTGAGGGCATACCTTTTGACACATATCACATCCAAATATAATTTTATTTTTCTTAATTATATTTTTTTCTTCATCTGTAAGCTCACCTTTCTTTTGGGTTATATAAGAAAGGCATTTTTTAGCATCCATATCGTATCCCTCAAGAAGTGCATTTCCTGGACAACTTTTTATACATTTTCCACATTTTAGACATGTTTTATCTAAAGGTGTATCAGTTTCAATCTCTAGGTTAGTTACAATATAACCAATAAACACATAAGATCCATATTTATTAGTTATTATACTGCCGTTTAACCCCCAAAATCCTATACCTGAAATATAAGCCAAATACCTATCAACTAATGGCCCATTATCGACAAACACCTCTGTTTTTATAGTATGTTCCTCATTTATAGAATTTTCATCTTCTGTATAGTCTTTACAATCTCCCTTTTCAGAAAACCTATCTTGTATTTCTTCACAGATACTATTCATTATACCCCTAATTACTAAATGATAATCGTATCCTCTACAATAACAAGAAATATTAGACTTATCTATATCTCCACAATAATATGGAAATGCTGCAACTATTATAGACTTTGCATCCTCCATTATCAAAGTTGCATCTAACCTTTTGTCTATATCGCTCTCTTCCATACCGCTAAGATGATTATCATCAGCTCTCTTTTGTAAAATCTCTCTAATATCTTCTCCAAATTTTACCGGAGCAATTCCACAATACTCCACTCCATAATCTAAAAAAATTGATTTTATAATATCGCTTCTCTTTACAATCTCATTTTCTGATTTTAACTCTCTACCTTCAAAATCTTTCTTAATTAACAAAAATGCCTCCTCCTTTTTACTTCAGAAACATTCAATTTGATTTAACATCACTAAAAAAGTATAATGTTATTATTAATATGATAACACAATTTAAAAAAAGGTGGTAAATTATGATAAAACTGGTAATACCTGGTAGACCAATAAGTAAGTCTAACTTCAAATTACATAATGTAAATGGACAAGCTTGGATGCCAGCAAAAGGTAAATATTCAAAATATCTAGCTTATGAAAACATGATTGCAGGATACGTAAATCAACAATATCAGGGTGAACAAATAGAAGAAAACCTAATAACAGTAATGAAACTATACTTCCCAAACAAAAAAATGGGCGACTTACATAACTACCCAAAAAGCATATGTGACGGACTAGAAAAAAGTGGAATAATAAAAAATGACAAACAACTAAAACCCGTCATGCTATTTGACTTCATAGACAAAGAAAACCCTAGAGTCGAAATAGAACTATACCCGGCATCAGAATATGCAATAGAATATAACATAGTAAAAAAAGAAAATGAAAAATAAGCTATCATTTTTGGCATTTGAATTGTAATTATTTTATTCTATATTACTTTTCTTTATTTAGAAATTTCAATGATAAAAAAATAGATAACAAAAAGGCTGTTAACAATAAATTTGCTCACAGCCATTTTTAAGACTTAAACACAAGTATATCGCAGCGACAATTCTGCAAGCGCCCCACACATTAAAATGTGTTACATAAACATGTGGGGCGCTGAAGCCTGGAGAGCGGATACTTGTGTTAAGTCTATTGGCTGTGACAAATCATTGAAACAGCACTTTTATATTATCTATTTTCTTTTAGCATTGCAATTTCTCTTCCATGCCCCTCATCATCATAAGGAGTCTCTAAGAAGAATGGTATTTCTCTCAATTTAGGATGATTGACAACCTCTAAAAGAGCCTTCATTCCTATCTCACCCTCACCTATTCCAGCATGTCTATCCTTATTCTTTCCAAAAGGCATCATACTATCATTTAAATGTATAGTCTTTAGTCTATCAAGTCCAATCACTCTATCAAACTCGTCTAAAACACCATCTAAATCATTAACTATATCATATCCTGCTGAGAATATATGGCAAGTATCCATACATACTCCCATTCTCTCATTGTGCTCGACACCATCTATTATAGCCCTAATTTCCTCGAAACTTCTACCAATCTCAGTACCTTTTCCAGACATAGTTTCAAGAAGAACTGTTATATTCTCATCACCAGTTATGGCCTGATTAAGCCCTTCTATTATCTTTCTTGTACCTTCTTCTACTCCGCTACCAACGTGGCTTCCTGGATGGAAACAAATGTACTCAACACCTATTGAATCCATTCTCTTAACATCTTCTCTAATAATCATCTTTGCAAATTCGTAAGTATCTTCATTTGCAGCAGCTAAATTCATAGTATATGGAGCATGTGCTAACAATTTTCCAAAATTATTTTCTTCTCTAATTTTCTGAAATGCCGCCATATCCTTTTCATTAAATTCCTTTGCATTTCCACCTCTTGGGTTTCTACTGAAAAACTGGAATGTATTCGCCCCAATATCTACAGAAATCTGAGCTGCCTTTTTAAATCCTTTTGCTATTGAAATATGTGAACCTATAGTAAACATACATAATCCTCCTCTTATTTATAAATTTCGTAATTTCGTATAGATTGCTTATACCCTAAAAATAGATTAATAACCAAGCAAAAAAATAAGGGATTCTAATTAACTCCTAATTAACTAGATATCCCTTGTTATATCTCATATTATAATATTTATTTCTCTGGTATTGAAACAAAAGCAACTTCATAACGTTCTCTATCAGAAGCTCTACCTTCTCTTGAAGATATTTCTTCTAATTTAGCATGAAGAGTTTCTTTTATCTCATCAGCTTCTTCTTTTGTTAATTCTACATTATGGAAATCTTCTATATTAGATCCATTTAATTTTCCAGCTTCTGCTGCATTGAAAAATGCCTCACTAACATCTTCAAATTTGTTAACATAGAATTCATCAGTCTCCCCTTCAATTTTCCCTGCTAATGAAAAATTAAAAACATTCTTCCCTATCTCTATACTTTTAGCTGTTGGATAATAGTATTTTTCAACTATTCCTGATTTTATTTTTTCCTCTACTAAATCTAATATACCAACCTTATAAAGCATTTTTATATGGTAGTTTATTTTCGCATGAGGTTCTTCTAAAATTTCTGATAACTGTTTAGCAGATAGTGGAGAATTTTCAAACTGGTTTAATATTTCTATTCTTTTTGGATGTGCTACAGCTTTTATGCACTCTAAATCTCTTAAAACCATTACCTCTTTCATTCTTCTCTCTCCTAAAAAAAAATTTTCAATATAAATCATACTATCTCAATTATATATTACAAATCATTATATTGTCAAAAAAATTCTTTATGTTATTAAAATTTTTTTCCGATTTACTATTCGATTATTTTATAAAAAAATCGTTATCCTATTTTTATACTTAAAAACAAAAATTATTTATATAAAATACAATTTTCAAAACTATCCTTTATTAAATTAAGTTTTATATACTAAACTATTTTACTTCCTCCAATAAATTCTCTGACGATAGATGTAGAAGGTATATCGGAAATATCCTCTATCGTAGCAAAGTATTGTATAAAACTTAAAAGTCTAGCTGCTTCTATATATTCCACACTTTCTGGATCTACTTCTTTTAAAAGTGGTTCAACATATTTCTTAAGTACAGAAATTTCGTATACACATGCTGAATTGAACATAGCATCAGCCTCTTCTTGGTAAGGGAATATATTCTCCTTTTCTCCTTCTCTTACATTATTCCAACTTTTTATAGTCTCTTCTGCACTATATCCTCTAAAATTAGAATCTCTTACAATTCTTCTTATAAGTCTTAAATCTGTCGTTGGAATTCTGTTGTGAGAATCAAGATTTATCTGAGTTAATGCACTTATATATATTCTAAACTTTTTACTATCCTCTATATGAGCAGTTAATTTTGGATTTAATCCGTGTATTCCCTCGATTATTATAGATTCATTTTCTCCTATAGACATCATTTCTCCAGTAAATACTCTTTTACCAGTTTTAAAATCATATCTTATTATCTCTATTTCTCCACCATTTAAAAGAGTGTTCATATCTTCATTGAATTTTTCTACATCTATAGCCTTTATAGATTCATAATCATAAGAACCATCCGCCTTACGAGGAGTATGTTCTCTTTCTATAAAATAATCGTCTAAAGAAATAGCTCTTGATTTTACTCCACTAACCCTCATCTGAATAGAAAGCCTATGAGCAAAACTTGTCTTTCCTGATGATGAAGGAGCTGCTATTAAAATAACTCTACTATTTCTCTCTTTTATCATATCGGCAATCTGAGAAATCTTCTTCTCATGAAGTGCTTCAACAGTTCTTATAACATCTCCTGACTCTCCAGATTCAATTATTCTATTTAAGTCTATTACATTCATTACACCTAACTTTGCAGCCCAATCTTCAGACTCATCGTAAATATTTGATAGCTTAGGCTGGTCTATAAATTTCTCTGGTACTAGTGCATCTTCCTCTGATGGCCCCATAAGAACAACACCTTTTTTATATTTAACTACATCAAATACATCCATATACTTTGTAGAAGGTGGCATCATTCCATAAAAATGATCTATATAGCCTTCACATACATATATTTTTGCTGTTTCCTCATCTTTATTTTCTATAAGTTCTGCTTTGTCCTCTCTACTTAAAATCCTAAAAATCTGTCCTGCTTCAAATTTATCCATCTCTACCTTTTTAATCGGACAATCTTCAGCAACTATATTTCTCATTTTATTTTTAATATCTTCTATATCTTTATCGCTAAGTTCTCTACCTATATCCATACTGTAGTACACTCCATTTGACAACGAGTGCTCTACTGTAACTTCCATCTTTTCATAAAGTTTTCTACAGGCTGTTATAAACACAAAAGAAAGACCTCTAAAGTATACTCTAGCCCCATCTTCATTATAAAAATCTAAAAGCTCTACTTCCTCACCATCGTATACCTTTTCATATAAATCACAAAGAGATTCTCCCTTTATAGCTGCAGTTACAACTCCATCATGTGCTTCATTAAACTCATCTGCTATTTCAGAAAGAAGTAAATAATCTCTATTTTTTCTTTCAAATTTTTCAATTTTTCCGTCAACTTTAACTTCTATTACTCCCATCTCGAACCTCCCACATTGTCTATTTAAGGCCTATGAATTTTTATATACTCTTTTAAAAATTCCTCAACCTTAATTATACTATTCTCCACATGCTCCGACTTAACCTCTATTACAGCATAATTTGGCTCCATATCAAATGCATATTTTAGATTTTCAGATGTAAGCTTTCCATCAAAAATACTTACATGGTCGTCTATTTCACCACCGCAATCACTAATATGTATTACTTTGGTAAATTCTTTTAGACTACAGTAATTATCTTTACTTAAAATACAGTGTCCTGTATCAAAGCAAAAATAAGGCATATTAACTTTTTCTCTTATCTTTCTTGTATTTTCAAAAATATACTCAAATTCTCCTGTGGATATCCCTGTATTCATCAAATCTCCACCATTTAAACTGTATGAGTTTTCCACAGTTATCACAGGTACTCTTGATAACCTTTGCAAATTTTCCTCTAATTTTAAAAAGAAATCCACAGAATTATTTAAATATCTTTTCTTATTATTTAAAAATCTATTTTTCATAGCATATCCAAGATGTAAATTTAAATACGCAGGTTTTAAAAATTCAACACCTCTACACATATCCACACAGAATTTTGCCCAAGAGCTTCTAATACACTCTATTTCCTCGCATGTATTTATCTCCATAGCCAAATGTACTCCAATAGACAAGCCAAGCTCCTCTATCTTATCGATAAAAGGAGCTATCTTGTCAATTTGAGCAACTGTGTCTATTCCTATTTCTAAGTGATTAATAAAATCTCTATTTTGCTCTATAATCTCTAGAGTTCTTTCAATCTCATAGTATAAACAAGCTACACCTATTCTCATTTTATTATCCTCAATATTAATTATATTTCCAAACTTATTTCAAAATAATTAATCTACAAAACCAAAGCTAGACATTGGGAATAGTCTAAGCATTACATGACCCATAACATCTTTTTCATCTATTAATCCAACCTGTGGAGATCTACTGTCTAAACTATTTAATCTATTGTCTCCCATTGCAAATATCTTTCCTTCTGGAACTACAACATCAATATCCCCTTCTGTGTACATTCCTTCATCTAAATATGGTTCATCTAGTAATTCTCCATTTACTCTTACCTCACCATTAGATATTTGTATATGGTCTCCACCAACACCAATTACCCTTTTAACAAGGTCTTTTCCTCTACTATCATCGTGAAGGACAAAATCCATAGCTCTTCTAAGAGGATTTCTTGTTTCAACTGATAAATCTGAGAATCCATCAATAGGCATATCTGTATCAAATATTATAATATCCCCTCTTTTTGGATCTCCTACTCTATATTTTATAGTATTAACTATTAAATAATCTCTATCCTGAAGTGTAGAAACCATAGACTGTCCATCAACTCTTGTAGGTCTAACAAACTGAACAACCACTCCTGCTATTATAAGGGCTGTAACTAGTATACCTACCCATTCTTTTACAACAGAAAAAGCACCTTTATTTTCTTTTTCTACATTTTTATTTTCGTTTTTATCTTTTTTACTCAAAAGCTTCATCTCCAATCATAATAAATATAAACACATCTTGAAATCATCAGTTGTCTTCAAAACATACTTATACTATATCACTTTTTTATAATTTCGTCTTTTATTTTTCTAAAGTTGAATTTTTCTTCTAAGTCCCTTAGGATATCTGTTCTTTATAACTCCTCCAGATTCTTTTCCCCATCCTAGAGAAACACCTTCAACACCTACAATTATCCAACCTCTAGACTCTCCTGTGTTGATTACATCTCCACTCATATAAGCTTTTATCTCATCTGAGTCGAATTTAAAATCGGCAAAGTTTTTAACATCTTCTTTTTTAAGATAGTGAGCTAATGCATGAGAAGGCTCAAATCTATTTTTCTTTAACTCTCCAAGATGTAATCCTTGTCTTAATAATTTTATCTTCTTAGTATCTGGAGAATCCTTAGGCATTAGATATAAATTTTCTCCTCTTATAAAGAAGTCTCCATCTAGTTTTATGTTTAAGAATTTTTTTTCAAACTCTCTAAAGTCTTTTAGCTCTTTGTCTAATTTTTTGAATTTAGCTGGTTTTACACTACAATCCTCTTCATCGTGTTTTATTATCTTAGCTACAAAGTGACCTTCACCTTTTACCTTGTGCGGCCATAATCTTTCCTTTAGCACAACTTCTGCATTTTCAAATTCTTCCGCAAATCTGTCTATTATATCTTCGTCCTCTTCCTTTGCAAAAGTACATGTTGAATAGACTAAAGTTCCTCCATTTTTAAGCATTTTATATCCATCTCTAATTATTTCATGCTGAATATCTCTACATTCTATTACCTTTGCATAGCTCCAATCATCAATTGCAACTTGATCTTTTCTAAACATCCCTTCTCCAGAACAAGGTGCATCTATTATAACTTTATCAAAATAACCTTCAAATACTTTTAATAATCCCTTAGAATCTGTATTAGTTATTATCGCATTGGCTGCTCCAAATCTCTCAAGATTTTCTCCAAGTGCCTTTATTCTAGTAGCATTTATCTCATTAGATACTAAAAGCCCTGTGTTGTTTAGTTTTGATAATATATATGTAGATTTCCCTCCAGGTGCAGCACACATATCAAGAACTCTGTCTCCTTCTTGTATATCAGCCTTTGGTACAACACTCATTGCAGAAGGCTCCTGTAAGTAGTATGCTCCTGCATCGTGAAGTGGATTTCTACCTGGCTTGTACTCATCTTCGTCATAATAAAGACCTTCCTCTGCCCAAGGAATATCCTCTGTATTACAATCTAAAAAACCTTTTAATCTATCCTTTTCCATTTTCATTGTATTTACTCTTATTGCAGTAGTCTTTTTCTGCTCGTAGCTTTTAATAAAATCGTCAAACTCATCCCCTAAAAGCTCCTTAACATCGTTTAAAAATCTTTCTGGTAAATTCATCTTTTTCCCTCTCTATTTTTATATTATAAAATTTATCATCCTAACCTTTATTTAGAATTTATTATCTTATTTTAAATATTTATTATCTATATTGTTTTAATATTTATTATCTACTTTATTTTAAGATTTATCATATCTTTAATTCCAATAATTTATTTTACACTATTGATGTTATTTTCTTCAACTCTTATCATAATTTGAGTAATATAATCTTCCATATCTGAAATAGCAAAGTCATTCATACCTATTTCAAAGGAATATCCAGCAAGTGTTAGATTATTTTCTTCTGCGTATTTTACAATTTCACCATAAAAATTGGGTAATGTATCCCAATCCCCCATATGATATGCACAAATATATTTTCCTTTTGGTTTGATTATTGTGTTTTTAGTATTTTTAGACTCCATATCTTCTAGCATCTCGATAAAAAGCCCATCGTACTCCTCAAATTCTCCCCTTTTTATCTTATCCACTGATACAAAACTACCTATTCCCTTACAATACTCGTCAACAGTCCAAACATCTTTTATATGTGTTATTAGCTGTTTTAAATCATCGTCTTCAAATTTAAAAGGTGTAAAGAAAAATTTTTGCTCTTCACAATCAATAACTTTTATAGAATTCTTTTTCCTTACCTCATCACATTTATTTAACTTATTTAACTTATCCTCAAGTACTTCTCTTCTTCTATTTAATGTCCTTATTTCACGATCTATCTCCTTTATTTTTACATCCGCTATTTCTTTAAAATCCTCTTCATTTGGACTATCTATATATTTCTTTATCTCATCAAGTCCCATATTTAGTTCTTTCAACATCTTTATATACTCAAAATCCACACCTTGCATATAATCATAATATCTATAACCGTTATCTCCTTTATAATCTGGAGAAAAAATTCCAATCTCGTCGTAATAGTGAAGCGTTCTCTTATTTACATTGTGTAATTTTGCAAATTGAGACACAGTTAATTTTATTATTTCATTTTCTCTAAAATTTTTCATATTTCCTCCTTGACTCTACAGTTACTGTATACTTTATATTAATTATATCGTAATAAAGCGGAAATGAAATAGAAGAATAAATAAAATTTAGGAAAAGAGGTATTTAAAATGGAAAAAGATAAAAGAATAGAAAAAGAAATAGTATTTGAAGATTACAATGAAAGCCACAGAGAAAAATTATTCGATATAATAAGAAAAACTTGGAACTATGATCAGTTTGCTTCACCAAAAATAGCTAAAAAATTATCTGTTATATTCCTTTATAGCTGTTTAGCTCAGCAGACTTTCACTAAGGTTGCACTTATAGACAACACTCCTGTTGGTGTAATAATGGCTAGAAATAAGAGTAAGGAAAAATCTAATATAAAATATAAATTTAAACAGTTTATGTCTATAATCTCTCTTATGATTTCTAAAGAAGGAAGACAGACATCTAAAATATTTAAAGGTGTAAGTGATACAGATAAAGTTCTTTTAAATGAATCTAATAGAGATTATTCTGGTGAGCTTGTGTTCTTCGCAATCGACTCTGATTGTAGAGGTATGGGCCTTGGAAAAAAATTATTCTCTAAAGCTAAAGAATATATGAAATCTGATGGTATGAACGATTTCTACTTATTTACTGATACAACTTGTAACTTTGGATTCTATGAGCACAATGGTATGACTAGAAGAGGAGAAAAAAGAGAACAGGTAGAAGTTGATGGACAGAAGGCAGATATGAAGTTCTTCATTTATGACTTCGATTTATAAGATAGATTCAAAAGAAAAATGAAGGCTGTTGCAATTAATGCAATGGCCTTTTTAAGTGAGTAATCACAATTATTTTATCTCCAGTCCTCAGCGCCCCAATTATTTGAAAAACATTTAAATGTATGGAGCGCTTGCGGAATTGTCGATGCAAATTAATTTGTGATTACTCACTTAAATACCTATTGTAAAAACTTGCAACAGCAATCATTTATATAAAAAACTAGAAATTATATAATTATCGCTGTTGTTGATTGTGGTAGCTTTCCAAAGGCTGCAGAAAGTTTGTATATATCTCCAACCGCAGTTATGAAACAGATGAACACATTAGAAAAAAATTTAGATTTGACAGATTATAGGTTGCATTTAGTTCCTTTTGAGGATAATCACGAGGGAATTGTTTCTGAGATTGAAAATCTTGGTGAAAAGTTTGATTTCTTGGTTGGTGTTTGTGATTCAAAAATATGGCTGTCAATTTGTAATTTTCTTCCTCTTGGTAGGTATAAAAAGATGATAGCAGTTTCTAGAGATCACAGATTAGCTTCTAAGAATTGTATTGAACTTGAAGATTTGTATGGAGAGAATTTAATGATGGTCGCTCGTGGAGATTCTGGTATAAATGATTTTATCAGAAATGATTTAGAAAAGAATCATCCTGAGATTAATATTATAGACACTCCACAGTTCTATGATTGGTCTGTTTTTAATTCTTATGCGGATTCTGGCAATGTGTTGTTGACTATTGAGTGTTGGAAGGATGTTCATCCTGGGCTTGTTTCTATTCCCGTGAATTGGGATTATAGTATTCCTTATGGGATTTTGTATAGCAAGGATGCTCCTGATGATGTAAATAAGTTTGTTAGATTGGCTAATGAGATTGTGGAATAATAAAAAGGGACTCTTACGAATCCCTTTTATTATTGGATAATATTATTCCCAATTTGTTCCTATATTTTTTTCTATAGCTCTGTCATAAATCATCTGAGCTGTTACAACATCCTGTACTCCGATTCCTACACTTTTGAAGATTATTATTTCATCATCTGATTCTCTTCCAGGTATTTTTTCACTTACAACATCGCCTAGTTCTTTATTTAAATCATTTTCTTTTGATATTATTCCTTTTTTAAGAGGAGTTATTATACATCCTGCTTCTTCTAGTACAGCTTCTACTGAATCACAGAATATTTTAGATGCTCTTTTTATACTAACTTCATCTATTTCATGCATGTTAGGCATATATGAACCAACACCACTTATTAATGCTCCTTCTTTCACAAGATTACCATCTATAACTGGAACTTCTGATGTAGTTGCTAATACTATAACATCTGCATCTTTTATAGCATCATCTGAAGAATCTGCAGCAACTATTTTTGCTACATAAGAAGCTAATTCTTTTGACATATCTTCAGCAAATTTTTCTCTTTTTTCTTTATTTCTGCTAAATACTCTAACTTCTTCAAGTTCTCTAGCTGCAAGCATAGCCTCTAACTGAGCTGGAGCCTGTCCACCTGTACCTATTAATGCACCAACTTTTGCGTCTTTTCTAGCAAGAAGGTCCACTGCTGCACCTGAAGCCGCACCTGTTCTAACCCGAGTTATATATGTTCCATCCATTACAGATATAACTTCACCTGTAGTTGCATCCATTAGTATAACTGTCGCTGGCACAACTGGTTTTCCTTTTTCAGCATTTCCTGGGAATACTGAAACAATTTTTATCCCTGCACAGTCTAATGATTTTACATATCCTGGCATGAATAACATACTTTCCCCTTCTCTTACTGTCCCTAAGTTTGTTCTTATAGGAACTATTGCATCTTTTTCACTGAATGCTTGATAAGCTTTTTTGTCCGCTTCTATAGCATCTTTCATTGTAAATACTTTTTTTATGTCTGATTTGTTAAGTAATAGCATAATTTTCCTCCAACTATTTTCATTTTATTATCCCCTTAGATATATTATACTTGTTGAAGAAATAAAAAAACAGAGAGAAAAATTCATATAAAAAATGGATGTCTAATTAATAATATAGACACCCATTTATTTTTTATTTTATATTCTTATTTAATATTCATCATTTGCTTTGTTGACAGTACTATTATCATACAAGAAATCATCTAAAGTAGCATAATCACTTCCTGTAATTCTATTAATCTTCTGAACAAGTTTTTCGCCTTCTCCTTCGATAATAGCACGATGTCTTCTCGCATAAATATTTTCTCTCTCAAGGGCAATTGCAGTCTGTTCTGCAACTACTCCAATAATTTTCTTTTCTTCATCAGAAAGAATCTCTCTCTTATAACAAGCAACACCTATAACACCAAGTGTTAGGTAATTCCCTTTTATAGGAACATAGTATGCATTGCTATCTTCCTCTCTTATACCAGTCTTTACCCCATTAGGATCTACCTTCTTAACACCTACTCCTTTAGGCTTACCACTTCTGAAGCATTCTTTTATAACTTCCCTCTCTTTGACTAACTTAAATAGATTCTCACTACCATTGTTATTACATATATAAACGTGAGGCTCCATAAGGTTTCTTCTCTCATCAGCGATAGTTATTAAAACAGTCTTTCCAAGGATATTTACAAGGTTTTCTCCACAATTTTCTACAACTTGCTCTCTATCTCTAGCTTTTAAAAATGATCCATCTGTACGATATAGCATTTCCATTTTTTTAGCCTGTATTTTTTCAGCTTCAACCCTTTTCTTTAACTTAGATGTTATACCAGCGGCTAATAGCGATACCCCTACCATAACGGCAAAAGAAAGTGTATACATCTTTTGATCTACTGCAAACGTATAACGAGGATCTATGAAGAAAAAGTTATATATAAACATTGATGATACCGAAGCTATTGTTCCAAAAATATATCCTTCTGTAAATCTAGCCGTCAGTACAGCAGCCAAAACATATAATACAACTATACTTGTATTATCCATTCTGCTATTTTCAAAGAATAGAGCTAAACAAGTTATTCCTGCTAATGAAGCTAAAAGTCTTATCCCATTTCCAAATATATAAGATTTTAAATGTATTTCTTCTTCATTGTGGTGATATAATTTTGTTTTTCTATCCTTGTAGAAATTTCTTTCTATCACTTTTCCCTCCTCCTTTCTAAATTCTGACATCAGAACTATATTATATACCCTCATTATACAATAATCTAGTTATTTTTAGGTTAATTTATTATCTTTATATATATCAAATTTATGATTTAATTAAATATTTTTCTTCTTTAATGTTATATTGAATTTTTTAAGAAATCTAGCAAGATGGAAATTCTTAAATAATGATGTTACAAATACAAGAGAAAGTGCCAATGCACCTGCAGAAGCCAATGTTTCTGTCATTACATTTCCTGCTGTAACATAATGCTCAAGAATAAATTCATATATTGAACGATACACACCAAATCCAGGTACAAGTACAATTAACGCACAAGCACTTGGTATTGTTGCCGGAATCATATACACCCTTGCGCAGACTTCACAATACACACTAAACGATACTCCTGCTGCAAAAAACGCTGCACCTGGAGCAAATCCCATATATATAGAAGTTATCTTATATACAAACCAACCTATAGCACCACCTACACCTGCAACTCTAAGGGTTCTTCCTTTTATATTAAATAATATACCAAACCCTACAGCTACACCATACGCCGCTACAGTTTCAATCAATATTCTTATCATTTAAAAGAATCCTCCTCTCAGATACCAGTTTAGAACTAATGCCATTCCAACAGCCGTTGCAGTCCCACTAAATATTACTTCTGATAACTTAGCTGTCCCAGCAACAAGCTGACCATCCAGTATATCCCTTATAGCATTTGTTAGTGCAAATCCAGGAACCAAAAGCATTATTACTCCTGCTATTATGTAGTCCATTGTTTTTAACACTCCACCCTCTACACACACAACAGAGGACATAGCTATAAATGCAGCACAAATTATATTAACAAAAAATTCGTTAAGGTTCTTTTCAGATAAATATTCTTGTAAAATCTTTGTAACCATCCCTACAAGAAAAGACATTATAAAATCTATTTCTCCACCTCCAAATAAAATAGAGAAACAAGATGTCACAAGTCCTGCCCCAAGTATAGTAATTGTATATGAATAACTTTCTTTCTTACAAATCTGTTCTAGTCTTTCCTCGCATTCATCTATACTTAGCTTTTCATAAGCTATATTCCTAGACAAAGCATTTATATTTTTCATCATATTTAAATCTGTAGATCTCTCGTTTATTCTCTTTACCACTGAATAAACCTTTTTATTTTTATAAACTGATAATAATAATGTGGTCGGTGTTGCAAAGACTTCTGCATTATCTATCCCAAATGCCATACAAAGTCTTTGTATCGTATCCTCTACTCTATAAATTTCTCCACCACATTTTAGCATGTTTCTACCAGCTTCAGCAGCAAAGTTGAGGATTCTATCTATATCCTCAAAATCTCTTTCCATTTTTTTACCTCCTTATTTACTTTTTTACACAACTTTATACACTGAATTCCTTGTTATTAAGGAATTCCCTTTAACAACTCTAAACAATTATACAACATTTATACACTGAATTCGCCATAAATTATACATTTCTATAGATTAGATATTGTTCTATAGTTTTTGATTATAAGTTCAAAATATTGATTAGTTCAAAAATTTTATTTTTGTGTAAAATCAATGATTACAAGTCTTTTTCTATGTTATAATACAGATAATATATAAATTTTAAAAATTCAAAAATATTTTACTCTTTCAAAGGAGGTAAAAATGAAAATAGCAGTTTGTCAAATGAAGGTTTGCGACGATAAAGATAAAAACATATCACATGCATTAGATATGATAGATGAAGCAGCTAATAATGGTGCTCAAATTATAGTCTTACCAGAGATGTTTAATTGCCCTTATGAAAATAGTTACTTCCCAGTATTTGCTGAGGAGTACCCAGGAAATACTACTGAAGCATTAAAAAATGCAGCAAAGAAAAATTCTATCTACTTAGTTGGTGGAAGTATACCGGAATCAGAAAATGGAAATATCTACAATACTTCATTCATATTTGACAGAAATGGAGAGCTTATTGGAAAACATCAAAAAATGCATCTTTTTGATATAGATGTAGAAGGTGGTGTATCTTTTAAGGAATCTGATACACTTTCTGCTGGAAATAAAGTGACTGTTGTAGATACAGAGTTCGGAAAAATAGGTGTTGCTATTTGCTATGATATAAGATTTCCCGAACTTTCTCGTTTAATGGCTTTGGAAGGTGCCGAACTTATTATTCTTCCTGCAGCGTTTAATATGACAACTGGACCTACACATTGGGAGCTTTCTATAAGAATGAGAGCACTCGATAATCAGGTTTATTTTGTCGGAGCTGCACCTGCTAGAGATGAATCCGCATCTTATGTAGCTTTTGGAAATTCTAGGGTTGCAGACCCTTGGGGAAATATAATAGCTACTGCAGACGAAAAAGAATGCATAATATACGCTGATATAGATAAATCCTATACTGAAAAAGTAAGAAATGAACTTCCATTATTAAAACATAGAAGAACAGATTTATATTCAGTGAACTTTTTTTAATTTTTTCAAAAAATAGTTCAACTTTTTGACTATTTTGTGTTATAATAGATTTTGCAAAAGGGAAAAACACCCTCAAAATCCGAACACTTTTCGGATTAAGTAAAAAAGACTATAATTAATTTTTATATATTCATTGGAGGAAAAGGCATGAAAAAAGTATACACAGGTAAAACTAAAGACGTTTTTGAATTAGACAACGGTAATTTTGAATTATTATTCAAAGATGATTGTACTGGTAAAGATGGAGTATTCGATCCAGGCGAAAACTCAATAGGTTTAACAATAGAAGGTATAGGTAGAGAAAACTTAAAAACTTCTGTTCACTACTTTGAATTATTAAAAGAAGCAGGAATAAAAACTCACTACGTTAGTGCTGACATAGAAAGATCAACTATGGAAGTATTACCAGCTAAAGTTTTCGGTAAAGGTGTAGAAGTTATATGCCGTTACAGAGCAGTAGGAAGCTTCATAAGAAGATACGGAGAATACATAGAAAACGGAGCTAAATTAGACGCTTACGTTGAAGTTACTTTAAAAGACGATGAAAGATGTGACCCATTAGTTACTTCTGAAGGATTAGAAGCTTTAGGAATAATGACTCAGGCTCAGTTCGATCAGATGAAAGAAAGAACTAGAAAAATAACTGCAGTTGTTGCTAAAGACTTAGAAGAAAAAGGATTAGAATTATACGACATAAAATTCGAATTTGGATTCTACAATGACGAAGTTATATTAATAGACGAAATAGCTTCAGGAAACATGAGAGTTTACAAAGATGGCGAAATAGTTGATCCAATGGACTTAACTAAAATGATATTAGCTTAATTATTTTTTAAAAATATGAGACCTTTGCGATTTGCATTGGTCTCTTTTTTTATTCATAATTATAAATTATTTTCTATTTTTAACAGCTTTTCCTTTATATCAATTCCTCCTGCATAACCTGTCATACTTCCATTGCTTCCAACAACTCTATGACAAGGAACTATTATTGCAATTGGATTTTTGTTATTTGCATTACCAACAGCTCTACAAGCTTTTTCATTCCCTATTACATTGGCTATATCTTTATAACTTCTAGTTTCACCATAAGGAATATTTAAAAGCTCTTTCCATACTTTTTTCTGAAATTCAGTACCCATCATCTCTATTTCAATATCAAAGCTTTTTCTTTTCCCAGATAGGTATTCTTTTAATTGCATATATGTTTTTATTATAGAATCTGTTTCTCTTTCTATTTCATTTTCTTTTTTAGAATCAGAAAATACAAGTCCGATTATCTTCCCTTCTTTTTCTGATATTTTTATTGTTCCTATTTCTGTATCGTAGCAAAAGTAATTAATCATAATTCAAAATCCTATTCTATTTTTATAGTATTATAATATTCATCACATATTGTTCTTTATTTCATATAATTCTTATTATCGTATATAATCTATTCTACTATAGTAGTTTTTATATTTTTTCCATTTGCGTATTTTTCAAGAAGTCCTTTTATTTCATTCATTCCGCTTTCTAATTTATCTTTTCCTGAGAATGAAAATAAACACATCATTATTTTTTCTGCATTTTCATCTATTGCTGCTCTTCTTGAATCACTTGTTGGACTGCCAAATTTTCCTTCTTCATCTGCTAATACTGGCATATTAGCTACATTTACCATGTCTTTTCCAATTCCCTTGTACTCATCTCCATCTTCTCCAACAGTGAATACTACATTTTCTCCTATGTTTTCGGTGTTATAAGATCCTATTGAAAATTGAGTTTTCATAGATATTAAGTTATTTATATCTACAATATTATTCACAAAATATATTCCTTTTCCTTGAAGTACTCTTCTTATAAGTGCTTCTGAAGATGTTCTATATCTTGAAGGATTTTTCCCACAAGCTTTATAAGCCTTTCTATTTGCAGCTATTGTTTCTTCTATAGATAATTCTTCTAGTTTTATGTTATTTGTAATTAGTTCACATTCTTCGTTTAATAAATTTACTAGCTCTTCTGAGCTTTCTTTTACTTTAACTTCTGCCTCAACTACTCCAACCATACAGTCTGGTACTAAATTTTTTAGCTTTTCGTCAATTTTTAACATTTTACTACACTTCCCTTTTTACTTTTATTTAATTATTTTCCACTCTTCCACCAATCTTTCTACAGAAAAAGCTGCATTTGCTGGACTTGTAGAAGGTAGTTTTTCTATTTCTATTCCCACATATGAGCAATATTTCTTATATAACTTAAATGATTTATCTCCATTTGCAAATATCCTATCTATTTTGCTATTCTTAACAACTTCAGCTATATCATTTACAACCACATTTTTTATACTACTATCGCTAGAACCTTTGATAACACAAGACTTTATAACGTCCCAAATTGCTATGTTGTTTTTTAAAAGCATTTCCTTTTTTTCTTCTATAGTAGTTGGAAGTTCTGTTTCTGTAAGGCTTGAAATCACCTGCCAAAATCTATTTCTAGGATGTCCATAGTAAAAGTTCTGCTCTCTTGATTTTACCGATGGAAAACTTCCAAGTATTAATACTTTTGAATTTTCATCGTATACAGGCTCAAAAGTATGCTCTACCTTTTGGTATTTTTTATATTTCTCTCTTAATTCAATTATATCTTTTTCTATTTCTGAGATAATTTCTCTAAATTTATCGTCACCTTTTCCAGTTGGATCCTCAAGTTTTAAGTCCTCATCAAACTTTCTTCCTATTATTGGACAAGATACTCCACATCCCATAGAAACCATTAAATCTACATTTGGAATATCTTTCATCAATTTAGAATATTGATTTTCTTCCATATCTATATCGTATATTTCTTTCATTAATCTTATAGCATCTTTGTTTATTTCTCTAGGCTCTGTTCCTGCTGAGTATGGCTCAAATACATCTGATGCGTATTTTTTACAAAGAGCCTCTGCAATCTGACTTCTACAAGAATTATGAACACAGATAAAAGCTATTTTTAGCATATTTTCACCTCTTTTATAAAAATAATTTAGATATTTTTAATATACAAACCTTAATAAAACTATATATTCTTTTTAAGTAGTTCAACTATTTCATCTGTTTTAAGTACTTTTCCAACAGATACCACTTTTTCATTTATTACTATACCTGGTGTAGACATAACTCCATAAGTAACTATTTCTATTAAATCTTCTATTTTTTCAATATCTGCATCAAGATTTAATATTTCAACAGCTTCTTTTACATTATCATTTACTTTATCGCACTTTTCGCAACCTTCACCAAGCACTTTGATACTAACTTTTTCGCCACTTAAATTGATATTTTCTTTTTCTAAATCTTTATTTAAATCTTTTTCATTTATACTTTCATCAACTTTTTCTATCTCATCTTTTTTCTTATTTTTTCCAAATCCAAAAAGTCCCATATCTTCACCTCAAAATTTTATTATTTAATCCTTTATTTTATCCACTTATTGCAAAATATCAACAATTTAGCAGATTAATTACAAATTTTTCCTTATTTTATCAACATATTCACCACTATATCAACATATATCCAAATGCATTGAATAAGTATCCTATTAATATTATACCAATAGTTACAATAGCAAAGAATAGTCCAAGTAATTTAGGTTTTACTGCTTTTCTAAGCATTATCATAGACGGAAGAGATAACGCTGTAACTCCCATCATAAATGAAAGAACAGTTCCAAGTCCTGCTCCCTTAGCAAATAGACTCTCAGCTATTGGAACTGTTCCAAATATATCCGCATACATTGGAACTCCAACCGCAGTTGCTATAGGTACAGAGTACCATCTTTCAGCTCCAAGCACTTTTTCCACAAATTCAGCTGGAATTACATTATGTATAATTGCTCCAATCCCAACACCTACAAATATATATGGAGCAACTTTTTTAACTGTTTCTAATACTTTTTCTTTTGCAAAAGCTATTCTTTCCTTTGTTGTAGGCTCATCTATATCTAAGTCAACATTTGGTGCTTTTCTTATAAACTCTTCTATCTCATCTTCCATATTAGATTTTTCTATAATTAATCCACCTATAACAGCTAAAATCAAACCTACTATTACATATGCAACAGCTATTTTAGTCCCAAATATACTCATTAAAAGTACAAGCGATCCTAAATCTACTAGTGGAGACGATATTAAAAAAGAAAATGTCGCTCCCAAAGGAAGTCCTGCACTCGTAAAACCTATAAATAACGGAATTGACGAACATGAGCAAAATGGCGTAACTGTTCCTAAAAGTGCTGCAAGTATATTAATTTTTATACCTTTGAATTTTTCTAATATCTTCTTTGTTTTTTCTGGTGGGAAGTAACTCTGAATATATGATATTACAAATATCAACACAGATAGCAATATAAATATTTTAATCACATCGTATATAAAGAATTGAAGTATTCCATATATCGTAGAATTGCTATCAAGTCCCAATTTATCTAACCCCATTCCTACTAGGGTATTTATCCATTTCATTCCCAAGATTTGATTTTGTATAAACATAATTTCCTCTCCTTCTTCTTTTGTTTTATATATTTTTTAATATTTAATTTTTAAATCTATACATTTATATATATCGATATATAAATGTTTTTAAAAGTCATCCTAAATATAGATGACTTTAATTTCTTTAATTATATAATTATTTTACATTATATGACTATTTTTTAAATTATATGATTATTTCTCACAATCACAACTATTATCTGCATTTAACTTGGCTGATGCTGCAAAATCACTTAAAAGATCAAACACTGAATCAAACGAAGATTCTATTATACTGTAGTGCATCCACTTACCTTCTTTTCTACCAAATACTATTCCAGAATCACAAAGTATTTTCATGTGGTGAGAAAGTGTAGACTGACTTATCTGCAGTTCTTCAAGTAGCTTACAAGCACATTTTTCTCCATCTTTAAGTATTTCTAGTATTTTTATTCTATTTTCATCGCCTAATGCTTTAAATATTTTTATTTCTTTTGTATGTAGTGAGTTCATATTTATCCCTCCTGATAGTTTATATTATATTTAATATATCGATATATGTCAATATGAACTACTCACAATTTAATTATAAAAAAAGACTCTAAAAACAATTACAAACTGCTCTTAGAGTCTTTACATCTCATCAAATTTCTTTATATTTTAGTTTATATTTTATAAAATATATTTTTATTTAACAAAATCAATTTTTAAATATTATATAAATCTTACTCCTTCAGAGTATACAGCTTTTCCATTTAGGTAAACTGTGTTTATATTTTTTATGCAATCTATGTTCTGGCTTAAATCTCCATCTACTACTGTTATATCTGCTATATATCCTTCTTCTATTAATCCAAGTTCATCGCCTTTTCCAAGAACTTTTGCTGGATTTGAAGTTGAAGTCTGTACAGCCTGAACTGGAGTTATTCCGTATTTTACCATGTAACTCATTTCTTCAGCTATTGGTAATACTGGTGCTCCGTACATTACCATATCACTACCTGTACATACAGTTACACCTGTGTCATATAATTTTTTGAAGTTGTCTCTGTATGATTCATAGGCTGGTTCATAGTATGCGTAGTCTCTCTGTTCTTTAGCTGCAACAGGATCGTTAAATACATCCGCATTTCCTTCTTCTATATTCTTTTTACATACTTCATATAAGTAAGTGTATGCAAATATTGTTGGAGTCCAAGCTATTCCTTTGTCTCTCATCTGTTCTGCCTGTTCAACAGTTAAGAATGTTCCATGTTCTATTGTGTCGAATCCAGCATCTATACACATCTGTATTGATGGATGTGTTCCTGCGTGAACAACGCATTTTATTCCTCTTCTGTGGCATTCATCAACAGCCGCATCTAGTTCTTCCTGAGTAAATTCTGGTATATGTGAACGGTGGCTAGTTAGAAGTTTTATCCATTCTGCTCCGTCTCTCATCTGTTTTCTTATTTCTTTTCTGATTTCCCAAGGACCATCAACCTGTATAACTTCATCCCAACAATGTCCACCAGTCATACACATTCCAGCATCAACATGTGTTATTCTTGGTATAGTTATAAATCCTTTTGATTCAGCTAGTTTTAGAGTTTTACATACTCCATGAGGTGAGTAACAGTCTCTTATACTAGTTATACCTTTTGTAAATGCAGCCTGTGCATGCTGAAGTGCATACATCATTATCATCTGGTCATTGTAATTAAAGCTATCTGGCTGACTATACCAATATCCAAGATGTGCATGCATGTCGAACATACCTGGCATTATTGTAGCATCACCAAAATCTCTTACTTCTTCATTTGGATGTTTAGCCTTTACTTCTCCTAGTGCTCCTACTGTTTCTATTATTCCTCTTTCATTTATATATACAGCAGAATTTGTTAAAACCGTTTTCCCGTCTCCTGTGATGATTTTGTTAGCAGTAATTATCATAATACTTCCCTCCTAATTAACCCTAATTTCATTTATGAATCGAATTTTTTTAATATTCAATCTATCTCTATTATATAATTTTTTTCTAAATAGTTCCACTTTATTAATAATTTTTTATCAAAATAAAATAGGCTACCACATTTAGTAATTTCTAATGTGATAGCCATTTTATAAATATTTTTATTTCAATTGTTTTTACAAATTTTTTTCAATAAATTTTTTATAATTCTTTTTAATAAATTTTTATACCGCTATTTTTTCATCACCTGATGATATTTTTGCAGAGAAATCTACTCTTCTTAAAAGTATAGCTCCAAGTATTATGATTATTAAGTTACTTGCATTCATTGCAAACCATATTCCGTCACTTCCAAAGTTTGTGAAGTTTTTCAATAATAAAATCATTGGTAAACGTACAACCCAGAGTCTTGCAGTTTCCATAATGAATGAATATTTAGTATTACCAGATCCATTGAATACTCCGACATAATTTTGGAACATAGCCATTAAAGGCATTGTTACAAGTACCCAAATCATATAGTTTATAGCTTCTCTTTGTGTATTTGCATCATTTGTAAGTAGTGCTATTACTTCTTGTCTAAGTGGGAATATTATTAAACTTCCTATTATTGCTATCCATAAGCTTAAATTTCTACTTACATTATATGCTTTTTTAGCTCTTTTTATGTTTCCAGCACCTATATTTTGACCAACGTATGCTGCAAGTACTGAACCTATTGCAAGAACTGGCATTAATAGCATATTAGATATTTTATTTCCTACACTGAATGCCGCTGTTACAACTGCACCATAGTCTAGTATTAATGTATTTAATATTAAAAATCCAAATGAGCTAAGTGCCTGACTTGCTGCTGATGGAGTTGCTATAAATGTAAGCTTTTTAACTTTATCCCAATTTTTTAATTTTAGATTTTTTCTTCTTAGCTTTAATTTTCCTTTTCTAATGAATAGATAATATAGACAAGCTGGGCAAATTACAACCTGACCTATAACTGTTGCAAGACCTGCTCCAAATACACCAAGTCCTAATATTTTTACAAATATACCTGTAAGAACTATATTTATCATAACTGCAGTTACCTGTAAAATAACTGGTGTTACAGTATCCCCTTGAGATTGTCTAACAGCCTGGAAACATGCAAATATAAATGCAAATATCATTTCCATAGATCTTATTCTTACATACTGAACTGAGTATTCATATACCATATCAGTAGCCCCCATACCTCTAATAACTGATGGACATATTAAGAACAAGATTATATTTATAGCTATACCCAATACAAAAGAAAGTACAAATAGTATTCCAGCATATTCTCTAGCCTCGTCGTCTTTTTCTGCTCCTAAGAACTGGCTTATGACAGCTACCCCAGCTATCGAAAGTCCTATCTGAAATGATACAAATATATTTATTATAGGCCAAGTAAGTGCAATACTAGCCTGTGCTGCAACTGAGTTTTGCATCTGACCTATAAAGAATGTATCTACAAGATCGTTAAACGCCTTCATAAAGTTTGCTCCAAATACTGGTAAAGCAAGTATTATGAACGATTTGTATACATTTGGTTCATATAATAGTAATTGTGTGTTATCCTTTTTTTTCAAGAAATTCCCCCCTCTTTTTTTCTCCAATTATTATAATATCATATTATTTTACTTTAATGTAAAATAAAAAAGCTATAAAATAAAATATTTATTTTATAGCTTTTTTTATATAATTACCAGACTCAAACCCTGAAATTTTCATTTTTTATGAAATTTATTACGTTTAAAATATTTTAATTTATTCTAATACGTAAAGGCGTTTTCAGTTCGCCTCTACAGTATAGCCTATCTAAAGACACAACCTTACTTTTTGCCAATATATTAAGTGCTCCATTTACATCTGCATTTATTATTTTTCCGTACTTTGTCTGATATAACCCTCTTTTTATTCTTTTTCCAGAAAACTCTACTTTTGTACTATTAATATTATCTAATTGTGGAATAAAATCTCTATCTAAAAAACTTGCCTTGGATGTATAGCTTTCCTCTTGTAGAATAAATTTTATACCATTTAATCTAGCTAAATACTTTATTTTTTTATATAATTTTCCAAATGGTATATTATAAAAATTTTGATTATTTATTTTACCTATATTGTTTTTCTTTTGAAAATTTAAATTATAACCACATACTATACAACCTATTTTATTATCTATACAATAATTTAATATTAATTTAGCAGCTTTTGATATATAATCATTTACTCTGTTATTTCTTTTTAATGTGTTCTTATTTTGTCTATTTGTCTTATTTATATAACCTTGATTAACTCTAATACTTTCTAATCTTGAATTTTCTTTATTGTACCATTGATTTATAGATTTCAATCTTTTACCATCAATAATAAAACTATCAGCATCAGAGGTAACACAAGTTGCTAAATTATTTATACCAAAATCTATAGCTAGTGCTTTATTTTTATCTAACTTCATTTGAGTTTCAACTACTTCATATATATACTGAATCTCAAAGAACCTAGCTTTAGCTTTTGGAACTATTCTTATTTCTTTTATAGATTTATTCTCTAATATTGCAGGAATTTTTATTTCTATATAGTTGTGATTTTCTCTAAATTTATATGAATATGGAATTTTTAGTTTATTGTTTTTTATTCTTATAAATCCTATTATTAATGTTGCAAAATCATCATTTTTTAAATACTTTGGCATACGTACACTTTCTTTGTACTCTCCTTTTTTAGATAGCTTTAATAATTCTAAAAAAGATTTAAAAGATCCATCTACTTCTTTTATTATTTGTTGTGCCATATTAGAATTTAAAAGTTTATAATTCTTACTATTTTTTAGTATTTTGTAGTTTTCATTGTAACTTAAAATTTTACCTTCTCTAAAATAAAATTGCCTTATATTATATAATGCTTCATTGGTTAAATTTTTTGCTATATGAGAAAGTTCTCTCAAAGTTAAATATTCATTTTTATTTAAATTTTTTACTTGTTGCTTTATAGTTAAATACAATTTCAACACCCCCTTTCCTTTTAATATAAGTATATCACAGTTTACTATAGCAAACATAAAATTACAAAAAATGAAAAAAGCGTGATTTCTCACGCTTTTTTCGTAATTCAAGTTTACCAGACTCAAACCCTGTATCTTGAAATTAAAAGACAATACATAATTGACTACATCCGATTTATCCCCACTGTACTACACTACTTTTCACTAAAATACAACTATATATTAGCAAAAAGTAATGCAGTAGAGAGTAGCCATATATTAATCTTTAATTTAAGATTTCGTTCACATAAGCTCGCTATTTCTTATGCAGTTCTTAGATTATATTAATCTTGAACTTCTTATGCTTTCACATAAGCACAGACTATATCTTCTTCTTCACCATTATGTGTTAAGAGCCACCCACTTCAGCTCGCTTGAGCTTACTCCCCTTAAGAGGGATAGTCGTTGAACTTTACTCTATTCAAGTCTTAGCTGCTGATCATCCATTACCGAATACTTAGGATTTAACCATATATCATCTAATTAATTTTTTCTGTTTTCACAACGTTCGCACTTATGCCTATTTCATCATTATGCTGTAGTTTAATTAGCTTTAGGACTTTCCAGCAATTCAAGTGGTATATTCGATAGATTAAATATCTATCTCAGACGTACAAATTTCTTTATACGCTTACTATTATCGAAGTCTTTTTCGATTTTAATAAAGTTAAAAAACTAAAAAAAGGAGTTGTTTCTATGAAAAAAACAACAGTATAACTATATTAACATAGTTTCTTCACGATTTCAATATCTTTAAGTTTTTCTCTTTAATTTTTTAATAGCAAAATGTTTTCCAAAGCAAAATAATTTTTATTTTTTAATAGATTTACTTTTATTTTTTAATGCTTTTTTTATTATACTATATAGAATTATAAAACTTTTGTAATTCAATCTGTTTTTTCATATTTTATTCTACAATAGACCATGCATCTTCATAGTATTGTTCTGCATCTTCATATCCTTCAAAATCATCTTGATGATCGTAATAGAATTCATCTGCATCTGAATATTCATATACATCATACTCAGCTTCATACTCTTCAAACAACTCTTCATCTGTTTTTATATTATTATATCCACAGTCATTATTTTCCTCATATAATTTTCCTGTATATATACCAACTGTAAATTCTTTTACAAGATTTTCATCATTACCACTATACAATACTTTTTTCTTCCAATTATTTCCTAAAAATTCTACTTCTTTTACCTCAGGTTCATACTCATATTCTTCTTGTCCTACTACTACTTTACATATTTCATTTTCTTTATCATCTTTCCACATATAATGTTTCTCATAAATATAAATATTTTCCCTATACTCTATATTTATTAACTCTGAATCATCTTGATAATCTAACATAGTCTTACTTATTAAGCTCTCTGGCATACCAATATAAGGTGCAATTTCAGATATATGTTCTCTTCCCCATTCTTCCATATATTTTCTAAGATTTTCTATCTCTTTAGCCAACTTTTCCTCATCTTTAATTTTTTTCTCTATTGCTTTTGCTTCTTTACTATCTAAAAATTCTTTTTTAAATTTACTAGCATCACTTTCAAATATCCAACATTTTTTTGTATCTAATTTTTTTGCAATATCATATGTTCTTTCATAATTTTTTTCTTTGTATGATTGCAACATATTAAAATAAGCCTCTATTTCGTAGCATTGCTCTTCTGTAACTCCAAAAATTTTGCTAACTTTATCAAAATCATTGAATAGTACTGCTAATTTTTTGTATTCTTCTGCTTTTACTAATTTTTCTATCTTCACATTCGCTTCTTTTATTCTATTTTCTCTAATCTTCAAAGTAGATATTCCCCCAACAATTAATGCCAAAAGTAATACCGCTATTAATAATACTTTTCTATTTTTTATCATATAATCACCTTTTCAATTAATATTATTAATTAAAATTTTATCATAAAATAAATAAAAAAGGACAATACTTTTATTAGTAATTGCCCTTTTCTAATGGATTTATTTTTTTATATCAACCTATATACCTATGTTTCATTGAATTGCTTTCTTCGTAATTATAATAACACTTTATCATAATTATTTCTATACTATATCCTTTTTTTATAATACTTTTTCGTTATTATTCTTTATTTATTTTAGTTATTAAAACAACCTTTATTAAATTATTTTTATTTTTTACTTTGGTATATATTTTAAAGTTTTTTCTTTTTATAATATTTAAAATTATTTTAAAAGCAAATATAATTTATTTTATTTTTTTTATTAAAGTTATCGCATTTATTTTTTATAACATTCTTTATAATCTTTTGTTATAAATCGTTTTCAACATAAAAATACCGCTGTATTTATCTCTTTTACAAGATATTACAACGGCATGTTTAGTTATTTATATTATAAAAATAGTTTAGAACTTATATATTACAAACTAGATTTTATGCATTTAAAAGGAATGCTTTGTAAGCTCTTACAGCTTCGTATATATCAGCTTTGCTTCCTACTTCATATGGAGCATGCATGTTAAGTACTGCAACACCACAGTCTATTACCTGCATTCCGTAGTTAGCCATTATGTAAGCGATTGTTCCACCGCCACCAGCGTCTACTTTACCCATTTCAACCATCTGGTATTCTACATCTGCTTCGTCCATTATTCTTCTTAATTCAGCTATATATTCAGCATTTGCATCATTTGATCCGTTCTTGCCTCTAGCACCTGTGTGTTTATTGAATGTTATACCTTTTCCTAAGAATGCTGAGCTTCTTTTTTCAAATACTTCTGCAAATAGAGGATCATAGCAAGCACTTACATCTGATGATAACATTTTAGAATTTTGAAGAGCTCTTCTTACTTTAACATTTGAATCGCCTTCAGTTAATGCAACTAATTCTGCTACCATATTTTCGAAGTATTTTGACTGCATTCCTGTTGCACCCATACTTCCTATTTCTTCTTTATCTACTAGTAAGCAGCAAGATGTTCTTTCTGGATTTTCAACTTCTAACATAGCGAATAATGATGGGAATGAGCATATTCTATCATCATGTCCATATGCAAGTATCATACTTCTGTCTATACCACAGTCTCTAGCTTTTCCAGCTGGAACTATTTCAAGTTCTGCTGACTGGAAATCTACTTCTTCCATTCCATATTTTTCACATAATATTTTTAGTATATTTGCTTTTACCGCATCTTTTTCGTCTTCTTTTAATTCTGTTTCTGAAAGAGGTTTATTTCCTATTAATAGGTCTAAATTTTCTCCTTCTATAACTGTAGCTGCTTTCTTTTCTAACTGAGCTGCTCCTAAATGTATTAATAAATCTGTTATTACAAATACTGGATCTGTTGGGTCTTCTCCTATATTAACTTCTACAACAGAACCGTCTTTTTTAGCTACTACACCGTGAAGTGATAGTGGAGTTGTAACCCACTGATATTTTTTTATACCACCGTAGTAATGAGTATCTAAATAAGCAAATCCTTCTGATTCGTATAGAGGATTCCGTTTTACATCTATACGTGGAGAATCTATATGTGCTCCTAATATGTTCATACCATGAGATATAGGTTCTTTACCTATCTGGAATAAAGCTAGTGATTTTTTCATACAAGCAGCATAAATTTTATCTCCTGCTTTTAATTCTTTTCCTTCAGCTATTACGTCTTTGATGTTTCTATATCCTGCTTCTTCAGCCATTCTAACTGATAAAGTAACACATTCTCTTTCTGTTTTACCTTCATCTAAGCATTTTTTGTATTTTTCATTTACTGCTTCTAGTTCTTTAAGCTGACAATCATTGTATTTTGTCCAAAGATTTTTTGACATTTCAAAAGCCCTCTTTCTTTATTAAGTATATTTATTTTATATTCTGTTACTAAAGGTTTTTAGCAAAATGTATATTTAAAGTGTAGCGGATAACCGCTACACTTTTTATCAATATTATTTATTTTTTTATCAATATTATTTATTTTTAAATTCATCTAATGCCATTAACTTAACAAGTTTCTTTCTTAATATGAATAGCATTACCGCGAATACTATAAGTACTCCTGATATTGTTCCAAATATCTGAACATATCCCATTGTTGAAGTAAGTCCTGCTAATTTACCTGATAGTAAGTTTGCAAAGAAGTTACTTAGATACCAAGCACCCATTGCAAGTGATCCATATCTAACTGGAGCAAGCTTATTAAACATTGCCATACCTATTGGAGATATACAAAGCTCACCTAATGTTAATAAGAAGTATGCTAATAATACGAATAGTATATTCATTTTAGCACTTCCGTCTAATACACCACCAAGAGTTCTTATACCTAATATTAAAACTACGAATGCTGCTGCTGTTAATAACATACCTAATGCCATTTTTGTTGGTATTGGTAAGTCTCCTCTTTCAGTTTTTTCTAGTTTTAACCATAAGTTACCTAGTATTGGAGAGAATGTTACACATAGTATAGCATTGAATGATACTAACCATGGAACTGGTATATTAAATCCGCCGACTTTTCTATTAACTAAATCATTCATTAATATTGAGAATGAAGTCTGAGTCTGGAACCATGCAGCCCAGAATAATACGACGAATACAAATAATACTGCCATTGCAACAATTCTTTTCTTTTCTGTTTCTGTTAAAGGTTTGTGTTCATGTTCATGATGATGTTCTTCTGTTGATGCTTTTGTTTTCTTATTAGCTTTTTTATTTACTGGATATTTACCAACTTCTCCTAACCATTTTGGAGACATTACAGCTATGAAAACAGCTACAAAGAACATTACTATAGCTGACATTAAGAATATATATCTATATCCATAAGATAATATTTCTCCACTTGCTGATATTTCAGCGAACCATTTATCTGCTATAAGACCTGAGAATATTGGACCAAAGAATGAACCTATGTTTATAGCCATGTAGAATAGAGCATATGCTGCATCTTTTCTACTTAAATCATCTTGGTCATAAAGAGAACCAACAAGGTTACTTATCTGTCCTTTAAAGAACATACCTGCTAATATAAGGACTAATAATCCCATCCATATACCACCTATTGATGGTTTTGCAAAGAATAGAGTTAGATAACCTAATGCTGTTAGTATTGAACCTAATACTAATGATTTTTGGATTCCTAAATAGTTATCTGTTATCCATCCACCAAGAATAGAACCCATATAGTTTACCGCTGTATAAAGACCTATTATTGATGATGCCTTAGCAACGCTAAGACCTAGACCGTTAGCACTAACATCTGCTGTTAAGAATAGTATAAATACAGATGAGAATGCATATCCACAGTAGCTCTGAAGTGCTATAGAAATGTTTACTAGCCAAAGCCCTATTGGATGCTTAGTTTTTTCTGACATAAGATTTTCCTCCTTTAAATATATATATAAATTTTTAATTTATATCTTTTTTATATTCAATTTATTAAGTTAATATTTGATTTATTAAGTTTTAATATTTGAATATTTTTTATCATTTTGGAGATTTTTTTATTTATATTTTTCATTATTTTTCATTATTTTTTATAATATATTAAATATTGAATTAATAAATATATTATCTATATATTTATTAATTTATTAAATTTCAAATTAAATTATTGTTGTTTTTATAATTAAAAACGTTTTCTTTTCTTTATAGTTATTATATTAACATCAAGATTATTCTTTGTCTATACCCTATTTTTATTTGTAGTTTACATTATATACATAATTATATATAAGTTTACTTTAATTTAAGTTTAAATATTTAATTTCATATTTTCAGAATATAATTTATTTACTTTCTTATTTTTTTAAATTAGATTTTATATATATTAATTGTAATTTTTATAATAAATATGTCATTATTATCTCTATAGCTTAATATTTTTAGCTTTTTGTATTTTTTATATTTTGTCAAAAATTACACATTTTAATTTTAATCTATAATGTTTTTGTATTGATTTTTAAACAAAAAAATAAGTACATTGAATCGTAATTATCCAATGTACTTATTGTATATATTATAAAATCATATATTATTTTTTATACTTTATATTATTTTTTATATTATACATTTAATATATTATGCATTTAAAAGGAATGCTTTGTACGCTCTGTATGCTTCGTATACATCCGCTTTGCTTCCTACTTCGTATGGTGCATGCATGTTAAGCACAGATATTCCACAGTCTATTACTTCCATTCCGTAGTTTGCAGATATGTAAGCTATTGTTCCACTTCCACCTACGTCTACTTTTCCGTATTCAACTAACTGATATCCAACTTCTGCATCATCCATTATTTTTCTTAAATTTGCTATATATTCAGCATTTGCATCATTTGATCCATTTTTACCTCTAGATCCAGTATGTTTATTGAATGTTATACCAAATCCTATTGTAGCTACACTTCTTCTTGTGAAGTATTCTGCGTAAAGTGGGTCGTAACAAGAACTTACATCTGATGATAACATTTTAGAATTCTGAAGAGCTCTTCTTACTTTAACATTAGAATCTCCTTCTGTTAATGCAACTACTTCTGCTACCATATTTTCAAAGAATTTTGACTGCATTCCTGTTGCACCCATACTTCCTATTTCTTCTTTATCTACTAATAAGCAGCAAGATGTTTTTTCTGTATCTTTAACTTCAAGCATAGCAAGTAAAGATGGGAATGCACATATTTTATCATCGTGTCCATATGAAGCTATCATACTTCTATCTAATCCACAATCTCTTGCTTTTCCTGCTGGAACTATTTCAAGTTCTGCTGACTGGAAATCTAATTCTTCCATGTCATATTTTTCTTTTAATAATTTTAATACATTTGCTTTTACAGCATCTTTTTCATCTTCTTTTAATTCTGATTCTGCTAATGGTTTACTAGCTATTAGTATATCTAATTTTTCACCTTCTATAACTGTTGCTGCTGGTTTTTCTAACTGAGCTGCACCTAAATGTACAAGTAAATCAGTTACTAAGAATACAGGATCATTTTCATCTTCACCTATATTAACTTTTACTACACTTCCATCTTTTTTAGCTATTACACCATGAAGTGCTAATGGTTCAGCTACCCACTGATATTTTTTTATTCCACCATAATAATGAGTGTCTAAATATGCTAATCCATCTGTTTCATATAAAGGATTCCGTTTTATATCTAATCTAGGAGAATCTATATGTGCAGCTAGTATATTCATACCATGAGATATAGGTTCTTTACCTATCTGGAATAATACTATTGATTTATTCATACAGCAAGCATAAACTCTATCACCAACGTTTAATTTTTTACCTTCTGCTATAACTTCTTTTAAATCTTTAAATCCTGCTTCCTTTGCTTTTTCTAATGTAAAATCTATAGCTTCTCTTTCTGTTTTACATAGATTTAAACAATTCTTATACTGTTCATTAACCTCTTCTAATTCTTTTAACTGAGCATCAGTATACTTGTTCCAAAGATTTTTCTTCATATCCATTTCTAATCCCTCCAATTTTTATAAGGTAACTTAAATTTTAAACTTCACAGTGCAACTATTTCTCCCTCATAAATTTTAAGTCTAAACACTGATTTTAGATAAGAAAACAATTTCCTCTCTGTTATTATCATAACATTTTGTAAATTATATGTCCACATTATAACTTTATTTTTTTAATACTTTTTTGTTATAATTTTTATTTTTATACACAAAAAAAGTACTGTTGTAAAATATTATAAGTATAAATACAACAGTACTTTATTATCAATTCATATATATTAAACTATAAAATTTATCTTATGCATTTAAAAGGAATGCTTTGTAAGCTCTTACAGCTTCGTATATATCAGCTTTGCTTCCTACTTCATATGGAGCATGCATGTTAAGTACTGCAACACCACAGTCTATTACCTGCATTCCGTAGTTAGCCATTATGTAAGCGATTGTTCCACCGCCACCAGCGTCTACTTTACCCATTTCAACCATCTGGTATTCTACATCTGCTTCGTCCATTATTCTTCTTAATTCTGCTACGTATTCAGCATTTGCATCATTTGATCCATTTTTACCTCTAGCACCTGTATGTTTGTTGAATGTTATCCCCTGGCCAAAGAAAGCAGAACTTCTTTTTTCGAATACTTCTGCGAACATTGGATCGTAGCAAGCACTTACGTCAGATGATAACATTTTAGAGTTCTGAAGTGCTCTTCTTACTTTAACATTAGAATCTCCTTCAGTTAATAATACCAATTCAGCTACCATATTTTCGAAGTATCTTGACTGCATTCCTGTTGCACCCATACTTCCTATTTCTTCTTTGTCTACTAGTAAGCAGCAAGTTGTTCTTTCTGGGTTTTCAACTTCTAACATAGCGAATAATGATGGGAATGAACATATTCTATCATCATGTCCGTATGCCATTATCATACTTCTGTCTATACCACAGTCTCTAGCTTTTCCTGCTGGAACTATTTCAAGTTCTGCTGATTTGAAGTCGTCTTCTTCCATTCCGTATTTTTCAGCTAATATTTTTAATACGTTTGCTTTTACTGCATCTTTCTGATCTTCTTTTAATTCAGTTTCAGCTAATGGTTTACTAGCTATTAGAAGGTCTAAGTTTTCCCCTTCTATAACTACAGATGCTTTCTTTTCTAACTGAGCTGCACCTAAGTGAACTAATAAATCAGTTACTAAGAATATAGGATCTGTTGGGTCTTCACCTATATTAACATTAACTACTGAACCGTCTTTTTTAGCTACTACACCGTGAAGTGATAGTGGAGTTGTAACCCACTGATATTTTTTTATACCACCGTAGTAGTGAGTATCTAAGTATCCTAATCCATCTGTTTCATATAAAGGATTCCGTTTTACATCTATACGTGGAGAATCTATATGTGCTCCTAGTATGTTCATACCATGAGATATAGGTTCTTTACCTATCTGGAATAAAGCTAATGATTTGTTCATACAAACTGCATAAACTTTATCTCCTGCTTTTAATTCTTTTCCTTCAGCTATTACATCTTTGATGTTTCTGTATCCTGCTTCTTCAGCCATTCTAACTGATAAAGTAACACATTCTCTTTCTGTTTTACCTTCATCTAAGCATTTTTTGTATTTTTCGTTCACTGCTTCTAATTCTTCAAGCTGGCAAGCAGTATATTTTGTCCAAAGATTTTTTGCCATTTTAAATCTCCCTCTTTCCTCTATATTGTTTATTTTCAAGATATTTATTTAAAATAAAGGTGTAGCTTTTATAGCTACACCTTTTATCTTGCGTAATTTTTATATACTCATCTAAGTGTAGTATATTTACAGTTTTATATATGTTTTCTATATTATTTAAATCTTAAGCTTCTTCAAATTCATCAAGAGCCATTAATTTAACTATACCTTTTCTAAGTACTAATAACATTAATGCGAATACTATAAGAACTGCTGATATAGAACCGAATATCTGAACGTATCCCATAGTTGAAGTAAGTCCACTTAATTTACCAGATATTAAGTTTGCGAAACAGTTACTTAAGTACCAAGCACCCATTGCTAATGAACCATATCTTACTGGAGCTAGTTTGTTGAACATTGCTAGTCCTATTGGAGATATACAAAGTTCACCTATTGTTAATGCTAAGTAAGCTACTAATACGAATATTAAGCTCATTTTTTTAGAACCATCTACTACACCGCCAAGAGTGTTTATACCTATTATAAGTATTACGAATGCTCCTGCTGTGAATAACATACCTAAAGCCATTTTAGTTGGTATAGATAAGTCTCCTCTTTTGCTCTGTCCTAATTTTAACCATAATTTAGCCATTAAAGGAGCAAATATAACACAAAGTATAGAGTTGTAAGCAACTAACCATGGAACTGGTATAGTGAAGCTTCCGTACTCTCTCTGAACTAAGTCATTCATTAATATTGAGAATGAAGACTGAGTCTGGAACCAAGCTGACCAGAATAATACAACGAATACGAATAATATAACCATTGATAATATTCTTTTCTTTTCTGTCTGAGTTAAAGGCTGATGTTCAACAACTTCTTTTTTACCAGCTGCTTTAGCTGCTTTAGCTGCACCTTTACCATTAACTGGGTATTTAGCTACATCTCCTAATAATTTTGGAGCTGTTAGGAATATGAATATAGATACACCTATCATTAATATACCGTTCATTAAGAATACATATTTATATCCGAATGAAACTATTTCACCTGTAGCTGCTATTTCAGCGAACCATTTATCTGCTATAAGACCTGATATTATTGGACCGAAGAATGCACCTATATTTATAGCCATGTAGTATAATGCGAAAGCCGCATCTTTTCTAGTAAACTCTGTAGGACCATAAAGAGAACCTATAAGAGCACCTATCTGACCTTTAAAGAACATACCGGCCACTATAAGAATTATAAGACCTGACCATATACCAGCTACTGTTGCTGGAGCGAAGAACATAACGATAAATGCTAAACCATTTAAGAATGAACCTAAAATTAATGATTTCTGAATTCCTAGATAGTTATCTGTTATCCATCCTCCAAATATTGATCCCATGTAGTTTATTGCTGTATAAAGACCTATTATTGATGATGCCTTAGCTACACTAAGACCTAAACCATTCTGCGCAACATCTGCAGTCATGAAAAGTATGAATATAGATGAGAACGCATATCCACAGTGACACTGTACACCTGTTGCTATGTTAGCAAGCCACAGTCCCTTTGGATGTTTTACTTTTTCTGTTGACATAAAAAAATCCTCCATTAGTATTATGTATTTTTAATCACTCTTAGTGATTATAAACAAATTTAATAGATTGCAGTGATTTTATGTCTTAGCCGATTATTTAGGACTTAAATCTCCCATATTTAAGTCCTAAACTCAATATAATTATAAAATCACCCTATTTTTAATCCCTCAATATCATCGTCAAGAAGTTAACCCAAAATATCGTTTTCATATTATTTAAAATTTTTAACTTTTAATATCATTATGATATTAAAGCTAAAAATAATATTAGCTAGTATTTTAGTAATATTCAGATTTCCTCTCGTTAGTTTAAATGTTATCATTTATACAATATATTTGTCTATATTATTTAAGCTTTCTAAGATAGAAGTTTATTATTGTTTAATGATTATCAATACAAAAAACATATTAATCTATTTCAAAATTTTCATATTCAATGATTTTTCACAAAATTAGCAACTTTTTTTTAATTTTATTTATGATTTATTACTTTTTACCCAAAATATGCAACCTACAACTTTACTATAGTGTTTTCAGTTGTTTCATCAATATCTATATTTTTTTGATTTTTCTATTAAAAATATTTTTAATTATATACAAAAAAATAAATCGTCAATAATAGATTTTATCTTTTACTGACGATTTATAAATAAATAATAACTATAAATTTTTTTGATTAATTAATATTATATGTAATATATTATTCTACACATGCTTCCTTTGGAACTTCATTAAGTAACATTTCTTTTTCTGCTATAAGGTCTTCTAATGTTTCTTTTGTTTCCATTAATTCTTCAAGGCTCATAGAAACAAATTCTTTACAATTGTCACTAGCTAAATTTATCCCTTGATTTCTCAAAAAGCTATCTACTTTTTCCTGATTTTTTTTATATGCATAATATCCAACTGCACATACACCTACTCCTACTAATGCTCCTGTTAAATGATCTTTATTTATTCCGTTTAACATATTTACCACTCCTTCTATTATTTTTATTGTTATATCTATTCAATAAATTTAAATTTATTGTAAATAGCTTTATTTTATGGCATCTCTGTAAAACTTTAAGCTTCTACTGTCCATTCCTATGTATGAATTTTCACAGACACCATCAGAATACAACTGCCCACTATATCCAGCCATCCCCTTATCAGAAACCATAAATGATTTTCCCATAGAGTTTTTTTCTAATTCAATAAATCTCTCTAAAAATACTCTAATCATTCCCGCACTTTTTGACATTTCATTATCAGGTTTAACTGATACATCAAAATATGTGCTTCCTTCTCTATTTTTTAATTCTCTAACTGATAGCATAATTCCACCATAAGAAAGCTCTAATAAATGTCTTCCAAATGTAGTAAGCCAAGTTACAGCTGATGGAATTAAAAATTCACCCTTTGTTACAGAATTTATTAAATACATCACAGAAACAACTTCTGGGTCAAAATATCCTCTCTCATTTACTTCATTATAGGCATGTTCTCCTATAGCACCTATTGTTGTCCCTACAACAGCCCAGTTTATAAAATCAGAAATCTGTTGATTCATTGTTATGTATTTAGAAATACCACCTATACCAATCATTGCAAGTGAATAGCATGCCATTGGAGGTAGATTTTTCTTTTTTGATTCGTAAACAAGTCTTATAGGAATCATGTCATAACTTCTTGAGTAAAGTGCTATAACCCTTATTATCACCTCATCTTCACTTATTCGATATTGGTTATACTCTATAAGAACTGATTTAGTTATCTCATTATATTTAGCATTGTATATTTCATCCTTTTTAATAAGACTATCAATTAACTTATTTCCATTTCTAAGAGGATGAGAAAGTTTTATTCTTATTCTTCCCTTTATTTTATGTGCAATAACTATAGTGGGATTATTCATAAATTACACCCCTCTCTCCATGTTGAAGAATAGCAATCTAAGTGAATTAGCAACTACTAATATTGTGCTTGAATTGTGAAGTACAGCTCCGAAAAATACAGGAAGTACACCTGCAGCACTAAGTATCAATCCGACACTGTTTATTCCTATTACCATTCCAAAGTTCTCTTTGACTACCTTCATAGTCTTTTTAGATAAATCTATTATTGTAGGCAACATCATAGGATTATCTCCCTGTATAGTAATATCAGCTGCCTCCATAGCCACATCTGTACTTCCTCCTCCAAGTGCTATACCAACATCTGAGTATGCAAGAGCTGGAGCATCATTTATTCCATCTCCAACCATCATAACTCTTGAGCCATTAGCTTGATATTTTAGCACCTCATCAGCTTTATCCTTTGGAAGAAGTTCTGCCTTATATCTGTCTACTCCCATAAGTGTAGCAACTTCTTTTGCTTGATTTTCTAAATCTCCTGTTAGTAAAAGAATATCATCTACACCTTGATACCTTATATTATTTATAGCTTTTCTCATATTGTCTCTCATCTTATCTTTTATAGCTATTATTGCAGAAGTTTTTCCTTTATATCCAACATAAATAAGGTTTGAACTAGATGATGATAATTTCTTTTCAGCTTCTTTTATATTTTTAATATCTATACCTTTTTCTTTTAAGAATATCTTACTTCCTACATAAACACTTTCTCCATCTATATCAGTTTCAACACCTCTAGCTATATGTGTTATAACTGGAGCATGAACTGGTATTTCAATTCCTCTTTTTTCGATTTCATTTATTATTGCTTTAGACATAGGGTGAGATGATGTTTCCTCTGCTGCACCAGCTATTTTTAAAACATCATTTTCACTTAACTCAGAATCTAAAACTTCTATTCCTGTAACAGCAGGTTTACCTTCTGTTAATGTACCAGTTTTATCAAGTATTAAAGTATCTGAATTTGACATAGCTTCTAAATAGTTTCCTCCTTTTATAAGGACACCATTCTTAACAGCATTATTTATAGCCGCAGAAAATGCTGTTGCAGTAGAAAGCTTAATTCCACAAGAATAATCTATTATCATCATATTTAAAGCTCTAGCTGGACTTTTTGTAACCATATAAATTATTCCTGCAAACAAGAAGTTAAATGGAACTAGATAATTTGAGAATTTATCCGCATAGTCCTGTATTGGTGCTTTTTTAGATGCTGCATCCTCAACTAAATGTATTATTCTAGAAACTACTGTGTCGTCTCCAGCCTTTTCTGTCTTAACTGTTATATTTCCTGTTTTTACAACTGTACCTGCAAATACTTTTTCTCCTATCTTTTTAATAGCTGGAACAAATTCTCCTGTAACAGAAGCTTGATCCACTACAGCCTCTCCTTCAATAACTTCTCCATCTACACATATTTTTTCTCCGGTATGTATTACTACTTTGTCATCTTTTTCAATATCATCTATAGATACTTTTTTAAGTATTCCATTTTCATCTATTGTCCATACCTCTTCCTCATTTACTGAGAACATTTCTTTTATAGAGTCTCTAGTTTTTTCCATTGTATATATAGTCATAAGTTCTGCTATATCTGATAAAAGAGTTATCATCAGTGCAGATTTATCATTTCCAAGCATTAAACTTGCTGCTATAGATGTAAGTGTCAATGTATCTGCATTTAGTCTTTTATTTTTAATAGCACCAAATACACCATTTTCAACTAATCCCTTGTTTAGATATATAGATGCAAGTGCAGGTAAAGTTAGGAATTTACCATATCTACCATATTTATCTACATTGTAAATATCTCCCCACCCAAATCTACCTTTTGCCATTGAATATCCTAGCACTGCTACATTTAATCCTAATCTTTTAAGAATATCTGCAGATGTTTCTTCATTTTTTTCTGAAACTTCCATATTGGTATTATGCTGTTCTCTCATAGCTGCAAATACCTTAACATCATACTCTGCCATTATTCCATCTACAAAACTTATTATTCTACTCTCGTCAACATCTACTTTATAATTTATAAGTATAGAACCTATTACTGTATTTACACCAACTTCATCAATAAATGAAGAAGATACTATTTTTTCCTCTATTTCATCCTTATAATTTGAAAGATATTTTAGAGCTTCACATCTAAGTCTTATTCTTCCGTCTATCTTATGTTTTATACTACTTTTTAGTAATAAGCTATTTCTAGCCATATCTATTCCTCCTTTCATCAAGTCTAAGCTAATTTTTTTATAGCTTCATCTAATTGCTGTTCTATAGTATCAACAACATATTCTGTATTAGATTCTCCATATTTTTCGATTAAATCTATATTTTTTAATCCAATTTCCTTAATTATATCTATCCAATTTAATATTTTTTCTTCATAAGTTCTCTTAATATCATAATTAATTAAAATACTTCCTGTCATTTTGTTTACATCCACATTTTCTACTCCATCTAATTTTTGTAATGCCTGATGTAAGTATTTTTCATAAATCATATACTCGTCTGGTATGTCTTTTAATGATGCTACCTTGAATCTAATTCTTCCAGGAATGCTATGAGCTACTTTTATTTTCATTAATTTTGATACAATAATTTTCTTTAACATATTCCACCTCTACACACTATATTTCTTTATACGCCCATCTAGCCATTGTATATCCATTTGGAATCATTTTTGGTGCAGTTCTTATTCCTCTAACAGCAAATACCATAATAATTATTAGATAAATCGATTTTATATCCAAAATTCCTTTTGTTTTATTGTATATAGCTAAATTTAGTACTTCTTTCATATTTGAAAGCTCTCTAGTAACTAACGCATCCTTCTTTTTATTTATTTCAGTCTCTAAATTCAAAAGTTTTACAATAGCAGCAGTAAGCATGTTAGGATCTATCTGCCCATAATCATAATTTATTAAAAGACTTCCTGTTATCGCATTTGCCTCTACATTATTGATAAATTTTACTTTTGATAATTGCCCCGTTATATACTCAGCTAATGTATTATCCCCTTTTAATTTAGGAATTCTATATCTTATCCTTCCTTTTATGCTATGTTTAACTTCTACAACTCCCACAAAATCTGGAACATTTACCGAGCTTTTGTTATTCTTATTCTTTCCACTTACATCACTTATCATCTTTCCAACTAATGTAAATAATGCAAGCCTAATTATCCTTTTACGATACATCTTATTCCCTCCTCTATCACCTATATCAACTAATTTGCTAATTTTACAAATATAGTACTTTTTATAACATAATATTATATTCTCACTTTTATTGAAATTTCAATAGTTTGAGCCTAATCGATATTTTTTGTCAACTTCTATATAGCAATCACTTAGTTTTTTAATTTTTTCATTTTCTTCTATCACCTTGACAAAAAAAGTCAAGCATATTATTTTATAATTAATATTCACTTTCATTTATTAAACACTAATTGTATTTTAGGAGGTTAATTATGAATAATGTATTAATCGCATTTTGTTTCACACTTGTAGCTGGTCTCAGCACTTCTATAGGAAGCTTGATAGCCTTTCTTACAAAGAGCACAAACAAAAAATTCCTTTCTGTAAGCTTAGGTTTTTCAGCTGGTGTAATGGTTTATGTATCTATGATAGAAATTTTTCCAGAAGCTCAACAATCAATTGCCTCTACTTTAGGCGAAAGAATTGGTTCAACTTTAACTGTTGTGGCTTTCTTTGCAGGAATGTTTGTAATAGCTATTATAGATAAATTAATTCCTTCAGAAGAAAATCCACATGAATTAAAATTGGTTGAAGATCTGGAAAATAAATCAAATAATAATTCAAAACTTTTGAGAACAGGTATGTTTACAGCTTTAGCAATAGCTTTACATAATTTTCCTGAGGGGTTAGCTACCTTTGTATCTGCTTTAGAAGATCCTGCACTTGCCCTTCCAATAGTTTTTGCAATAGCAATACATAATATTCCAGAGGGTATCTCTGTTTCAATTCCAATCTATCATGCAACAGGTTCAAAGAAAAAAGCATTCCTATATTCTTTTATTTCAGGACTTGCTGAACCAATTGGTGCTTTGGTTGGATGGTTAATTCTTATGCCTTTTATGAATAGTACAGTGTTTGGGATTATATTTGCATCTGTGGCAGGAATAATGGTGTTTATATCATTTGACGAGCTACTTCCAGCAGCTCGAGAATATGGTGAACATCACCTTTCAATATATGGTTTGATTTCTGGGATGATGCTTATGGCTGTAAGTTTATTACTTTTCGTATAGATTAAATAGATTTTTCATTAAATTAAATAAAAAATGGCTACTGCAAAATATGCAATAGCCATTTTTTATTCTCCTCTTACAATGAATTGAATCTTATCAAATTTTGTTTCTACATCTATAAATTCTTTTATTTTTTCTTTTTTATCTGCTGAAATATCTTTACTCAAATACACAATTACATTCATATTTTCGTGTTGTTTTTCTTCACTAGAATCCCATTCTTTCAAATATCCAGCGCTAATATCTGAAACTTCAGGATATATAACACTTAGCTGCTCACTAAGTTTTCTTACATCTAATGAAATTCCACTTATTCCTATTGGCTCTGTTGTATCCTCTTTCTCTTTTTCTACCATTTTCATAGCAAAAATCAAACTTGGAATTATTATTATTGCAGTATTTCTTATAAGAACCGCTCTAAATTTCTTTTTCCGCTCCTCATCTCTCTCAGTCTTTTGAGGCACTTTCATAATTAAGAGACCTATTATTGTAGCTAAGCAAATAAAATATGTATTTATTATAAATAGATAAAGTGCCCCTGCAAAATATTTAAATGATTTTATGGCTATACCATATCCCGCAGTACAAAGTGGTGGCATAAGTGCTGTAGCTATTGCAACACCTGGTATTACATTTGATTTTTCTTTTCTAGTAAATCCTATTATTCCCGCAAATCCACCAAAAACAGCAATCAAAACATCCCATATTGTAGGTGTAGTTCTAGCTAGAAGCTCTGGTGAAGCTGTTGTTATTGGAGTTATTGTAAAATATATAGCCGAAGTTATAAGGCAGGTAATTACCTGGAATAGAAGCCCTAAAATAGAGTCCTCTGTTTCATCTATATCTCCAGTAGCAATTCCATATCCTATAGCCATTATAGTTCCCATAAGAGGTGATATTAGCATCGCACCTATTATAACAGCAGTTGAGTTCATATTAAGCCCAATTGATGCTATAAATATTGCAAATATCATTATACAAAGATTTGTTCCTCTTACTTCTCCCCCACTTACTATTCTTTCATGTATTTCGTCATAAGAAGCTGTATCTCCATGTATACTAAAAGCCAATTTCAAAACATGTTTTATATGTTCTTTCATTTTATCGCCCTCCATTCTTATTGAAAATTTATCTTTCTATTATATTATTATTTCTAAAAAATAGTCAAGTTACTTCCTATTTATATATATTTATTTAGATTTAAGATTTTTTAATTATTAATTTTCTCATTTAACCTCTCAATTTTCTTATTTGATAAAAATTGTCATTTTTATCATTATTTGATTTTTCTTTTCTATTGACAATGATTATTACTTTTGTTATTTTGTTATTGTAAGATTTGATTTTGAGGAGGAAACAATTATGGATTTAACAAAAGCTCAGTTAGAGCAGGAATATACAATAAAGGATATACAGACAGATGACGAAGAACTTAATGCATTTTTATTCTCACTTGGATGTTACAGTGGAGAAAAAATAACTGTAGTTTCTAAATTTGGTAAAAGTTATGTAGTATCTGTAAAGGACGGTCGTTATAACATAGATGTAAATCTAGCAAAAGCAATTTTAATATAATTGAAATTATTTCTAATTTAATCAAAGATACTTTTAATATAACTATTTAGGCAGTAATGAAATCATAAAATATATTTTTAATGGGATTGATTTTAATCGCAGTAAAAGGAGGAGGATTTAAAAAATGAGGATAGCTTTAGCAGGAAATCCAAATAGTGGGAAAACCACTATGTACAATTTATTAACAGGAAGTAACGAGCACGTTGGAAACTGGGCTGGGGTTACAGTAGATAAAAGAGAAAGTACTCTTAAAAAGAACTACTGTGCTACAGCAATTGAAGATGTTGTAGCAGTTGACTTACCAGGAGCATATTCAATGTCTCCATTCACATCAGAAGAAAGTATAACAAGCGGATATGTAAAACACGAAAATCCAGACGCAATCATAAATATAGTTGATGCAACTAATCTTAGCCGTAGTTTATTCTTCACTACTCAGCTTCTTGAACTTGGAATACCAGTTGTAGTTGCACTAAACAAAAGCGATTTAACTGATAAGAAAGAAACTAAAATAGATGTAGCAAAATTATCTGAGGCTCTTGGTTGCCCAGTAATAGCTACTGTTTCAACTAATGAAAGAGGAATAGCTGAAGTGGCTGCAAAAGCTATCGAAGCAAAAGGAAAAAAACAGGTTGCTCCTTATCATCAGGGAGAAATAAATCTTCATGATAAAAATGAAGTTGAAAAAGCCGATAGAAAAAGATTTGAGTTTGTAAATAAAATAGTTAGTCAGGTTGAAACTCGTAAAGTATTAACAAAAACTAGAAATACTCAAGATAAAATAGATGCAGTTTTAGCTAATAAATGGCTTGGTATACCAATATTTGCCGTTGTTATGTGGCTAGTATTTGATATATCTCAGTCAAAACTTGGACCTTTCTTAGCAGATATACTTGTTGGATGGATAGAAACATTCCAGGGATATGTAGCTGAAATGGTATCTGGAGCATCTCCATTCCTACAGGCACTTCTTGTAGATGGTATCATAGGTGGTGTTGGAGCCGTTGTTGGATTCCTTCCACTAGTAATGGTTATGTATTTCTTAATAGCACTTCTTGAAGATTGTGGATATATGGCTCGTGTCAGCGTTGTTATGGATCCAATATTTAAAAGAGTTGGTCTTTCTGGAAAATCTATAATACCAATGGTTATAGGTACTGGTTGTGCTATACCTGGTGTTATGGCTTGTCGTACAATAAGAAATGAAAGAGAAAGAAGAACTACTGCAATGCTTACACCATTTATGCCATGTGGTGCTAAACTTCCAGTAATAGCTTTATTTGCAGGTGCATTCTTTAGTGATGCGTCTTGGGTAGGTACATTAATGTACTTTGTAGGAATACTTTTAATAGTTCTTAGTTCTCTACTTATATTAAAAATAACTGGACATAAATATAGAAAATCATTCTTTATAATGGAATTACCAGAATATAAAATACCTAGCTTAAAAAGAGCTGTAATATCAATGTTCTCAAGAGCAAAAGCTTATATAATAAAAGCTGGTACAATAATACTTGTTTGTAATGCTGCAGTTCAGATAATGCAGTCATTCAACTGGCAGTTACAGTTAGTTCCAGAAGGTATGGAACATACTTCAATACTAGCTTCAATAGCTTCTCCATTTGCAGTATTATTAATACCTCTAGGATTTGGAGCTTGGCAGTTAGCAGCTGCAGCTATAACAGGATTTATAGCTAAGGAAAATGTCGTAGGTACAATAGCTGTAGTTTACGGATTAACTAATTTCATAAATGTAGACGATCTTGTTTTAACAGGTGGAGCTAATACAGTTGCAACAACTATGGGACTTACTTCAGTAGCTGCTCTAGCATATTTAATGTTCAACCTTTATACACCACCTTGCTTTGCTGCAATAGGTGCAATGAATTCAGAAATCAAAGATAAAAAATGGTTACTTGGTGGAGTTGGACTTCAGTTCGCTGCAGGTTATACAGTTGCATTCCTTGTTTACCAGATAGGAACACTTATAACTACTGGTTCAGTTGGACAGGGATTCTTACCAGGACTTGTTGTAGTACTTGCAATAGCAGCATTTATAATAAGACTTATTGTAAAAGAAAATAAGAGATTCGATGAAGAATACTCTTTAGGAAATAAATCAATAGCTTAATTTATAGGTTATATTAACTTTAAATTATCTAGAATTTAGTTTAAATTTTGAAAGGAGGAGATATTTATGGCTAATATTGTAGTAATTTTAATACTTCTAGCTATTATAGGAGGCGCAACATTTTATATAAGAAAAGCTAAAAAAAGCGGTGTAAAATGCATAGGTTGTCCATCTGCAAAAACTTGCTCCTCTTGTAAAGGAACAGCAGATTCAGACTCTAATGGTTCTTGCTGTAGTTGTGGTTGCCACAAATAACTTAAAATAAATATATGTCATATATCCCCCATATAATATGCCGTATATAGACCGCACTAATTGGTCAAAATAGAAAGGGACTATTACAAATTACTGTGATAGTCCCTTATTTTAAATTTATATTTATTCAACTTCAGTTGAATCTTCTTGATTATTATCTTTTTCTAGTTGGTTGTTAATTTGAGCATCATTATTTTTACTTTTTAAATCTTTTCCTAGTACTATATTAGATGAATCTTCTTTTGTCTTAATCATATTTTTTGCTATCATTTTTGTTTTATCATTTGTATAATTTAAAGTTAGCTTTGTGCCTTTTTCTACAGCACAATATTCAAATATTTTATAGTATTTACCTACAACATTTTCTATATTTATGCTCGCATTGATATTAGCACATCCACTAAACATTCCAGTCATATCAGTTACTTTTGATGTGTCTAAATTCTCTAAATCTATATTTTTTAATTTATCACAAGCAGCAAACATATAAGACATATCTTCTACTTTTGAGGTATTGAAGTTGCTTAAATCTAATTTTTCCAGACTTAAACATCCAGAAAACATATGATTCATATCTGTAACACTTTCTGTATCTATATCCTCTAAATCTATTTCTTTTAGATTCTTACAGTTTGTAAACATAGTCATCATATTTTCCACTTTTGATGTATCTAAGTTATCTAAATTTAATTCTGTTAATCCATAACAATCCCCAAACATATAACTCATATTCTCAACTTTTGATGTATCTAAGTTTTTCAAATCTAATTCTTTTAAACTTTGACATTCTAAAAACATATTACTCATGTCTGTAACATTTGACGTATTTAATTTATTTAGGTCTATACTTTCTAAGTTTTTACAATATGCAAATAAAGATCTCATATTTTCAACATTTGATGTGTCTATATTGTCTACATTTATAGATTTTAAACTACTGCATCCATAGAATAAACTACTCATATCTACTACTTTTGATGTATCTAAATTACTTAAATCTACTTCTTCTATATTTTTTAAATCCTTCATAAATTCATAGCTGTTCTCATTTGCATAGATTCTATCTTTTGATGATACATATATTGTATTGTCTTTTATATAAGCTACTATGCTTCCTCTTCTTTCCTTATCTAATTTTAAATGCTCTATTTCATTTATGTTATCAGGTATTTCATTATTAAACACTATTTTATTTGCATCTGAGAATCCTTTTAATGTTCTAATTTCTTTATTGAAATTTTCACCTTCTATAAGCATATCACTTACTTTTACATCTTTTTCATTATCATTTGCTGATTGGTTATCCCCAGATTGTTGATTATCTTCTGAGCCTTTGTCTAACTCAGAGTCTTTATTTACTGTTGGTTCTTGATTACCACTAGAACCTTGTTCATCCTCTAAAATTTGTTCCCCACTTGGATTCTTTTCAATATTGGAATTCTTATTTTCGTTTTCACTTGTATTTTTATCCTTATCTTTGTCCTTTTCATTTGAATTATCCTTCTTTTCTTCTGGTTTATTTGTATCTACTACAGAATTTTCATTATTTATCTTTTCTATAATATTAGAACTCGGAACTACAAACATTATATCTAAAGGAAGCCCACCTAATTGATTTGTATTTATATTTTTTAATAGGTGAAGATTTTCCTCGCTATTTACAAGGGCTATTCCGTGATTTCTGGCAAAATACGTTCCTGATAATGCATCTACAAGAGTCTCTCCATTACAGAATGATATTGAACTTCTATTTTTATAAAATCTCTCTAAAACCATTCTGTTCGTCTCATATCTATTTGCTCCACCTATTCTAAATGAGTTTGTATCTTGTTGAATAGAATCTGATACTACATCCTTTCCACCTATTATTGTGTATTTTACATCTTCTTTTTCATCAATATTAGTTTCATTAGGTTTAGTCAAAATTATAGGACTTACATCCCTTGCAGATACTGGTGCTATACTCATTGCATCAGCTTGTCCGGTGTACCCATTTACTATATACGCGTTCTTATAATTTCCAATATAATTTGCTATATTTTTAGATGTCTCTACTCTATTTTTCCCAGCAATTCTTATAACTTTTTTATCCGACAAACTTTTTTCAAATTCTTTCGGTATTGCATTGTATCCCCCGATTAATACTACTTTTTTTGCTTTTTTTATCATCTTTTCACTAGATTCGTCAATATTTTTAGGATTTATCGGCACTATATTTGCATTTAATTTCCCTGAAAGTGCAGCAGCAGACAATCCATCAGACATATCTCTTGAAGCGTCTACAAGTATTAGCGTATCCTTATTTTTGTAATTAGCTAAAATCTTTGCACTTGTTTCATATCTGTTCTCTCCAATAAATTTATCGTGAGAATGATGATGTTTTGAATGAATCTTAACTACTTTTAAATCATTGTGTTTTTTGTGGTTTGTTCCTCTGATTGGCTCAGCTTCAGAAGTAAAGCTGCTCATTGATAATAACATAGCTGCTATAGCAACTGCAGTTATACTTTTGTTTAAATTCAAAATATTTACCCCCTAATATTTTATATTTTTGTTGAATTTTAAATTTATTTATATTAAAATACTAACAATCCTTTAAAATACCCTCATTAAATTTATTTAAACACATTTCTTTCAAAAAATTATTATTCACTAAATTTATAACTATTTTTACAATGAATACTCTATTTTTAGTAATTATTTTTAAGAATAATTACAATTTTAGTTTTTGAAATTATATAATAATTAAAATAAAAAAAGCTATCGTAAAATTTTCACGATAGCTTTTTTTATTATCTATTTTCCTAAAAATCCTCCGTCAACAGGAATTATTGCTCCACTCATATAATCAGAAGCACTACTTGCTAAGAAAATCGCTACTCCCTGTAGATCCTCAGGTTTACCCCAACGATGCATAGGAATTCTATTAGTTACCTCTTCATATTGTTTTGGGTTGTAGCTTTTCATATTTGCAGTTAAATCTGTTTCCATATACCCTGGAGCTATTGCATTTACTTGCACTCCACGAGATGACCATTCATTTGAAAGAGCTTTTGTAAGCTGCATAACAGCACCTTTTGTTGCAGTGTATGCAGGTATAGATTCACTTCCAATAAATGATGTCAATGAAGCTATATTTATTATCTTTCCACTTCCCTGCTCTAGCATAACTCTTCCTGCAAGCTGAGATATTTTGAATAAAGAGCTTAGATTTACATTTATAATCTTGTCCCACATTTCAACAGGAAACTCCTCAGCTTTGCAACGATGCTGCATTCCTGCACAATTTACAAGTACGTCTAGTCTATTATCTAAAAGTTCCATAACTTCATCAAATGCAGGTGATATGTTTGCTGCGTTATCTAGGTTAAGCACTACACCATGAGCTATCCCACCAGTAGAGTTTTTAAGTTTTTCAACAGATTCAAATACTTTTTCTGATGTTCCAGTTATTACAACTTCTGCACCAGCTTTTAGAAATCCCTCTGCCATTCCATAACCAAGACCTCTACTCCCACCAGTTACAAGTATTTTTTTGCCAGTTATGTCAAAAATATTAAAATTATTCATATCTATTCCCCCTATTTTTTTAAATATTTTTTAAGAATCTATTTAATTGTACACCTAATTGAGCAGGATTATCTATATTTATTTCATGTCCTGATTTTTATTATTTTTCAATTGCCATCTTCGCCAATCTAGTATCTCCCCAAGGAGTATTTATCATCGCATCTCCGTCAATAATTCCCGCTCTAACAATTGTAACCACCTCATCAGAATTAGATAGCTTAACTCCATTGATTTCAACATTTTCTGCAAACTCATCATAAGTATCATACCTATCGTCATTAAAAACAAAATATATATTTTCTTGTATTTCTTCGCTATTAGGAGTTAATACAGATCCCATAGTATACATCTCGTCATCTAGCATAAACTCTATCAAGCAAAATGCAATTCCTTCGTCATAATCTGATTTTATAATCGAAAATACGTCCTTTAACTTTATATCAAGTGGTTTCTTCTCTTTTTTCTTAGACCAAAACATATTATTTCCTCCATAAATTTATATTTATTTGTTGTTCTTAAAAATACAAATTCCTATTTTTTCTTCTTTTTCTTTGGAGCTGGTAATTCATCATACATTGCATTTAATAATCCTGTTAAAAACTCCTTATCATCAACCTCATCTACCAACAACATCTCTTTTACTCCTTCATAAGGTAACTCATATCTAGCTGCTGGCATATAATTAATTGCTGATTTCACTGGCTTTACAAGAAATCTATCGTCGTAAATTCCACCTACAATTTTTCCTCTATAGTAAATGATAAACTCACCCATCATAGCTCTATATGTAATCTCTTCCAAATCCGATAATTTTTCTAAAATAAAATCTAAGTATTCTTTACTCGATGCCATTATGATTTCTTCCTTTCAAATAATTTTAAATTTTAGCCTATGTATTTATTAAAAAATACCTTTATTATATTTTTATTAATTATTGTTCAGTTGTAATATCCTCAACTATTGTTTCAATAGCTTTTTTAGCGAAATTCACTTTTCTTTCGCTAACTACCTCTGCTCCATCTTTTATGATGACATCAGCAACGCAGAGCTGATTTTCCTTTGTCGCTTTGTCACTTCCCATAAGAGTAAGCCATTTTACCTCCACATCTTTTTCATCTATCTCTTTATAGTATTCCACCAAATAACTCATCTTTTCAAAAAATGCTGAATTTGAACTGGCTTCTACAAAAATCTCTCCTTCTTCATTTTGACTTACCTTAATTGTTTGAGTTACTACTTCATCTTTAGATTCAACATACTCCTCATTTGGAGAAATTGTAGATTTAAATATAACTTTTTCGCCTGTATTTTCTTCTGTTTGAGAATTATTAGAAGAACAGCCTACTAAAGAAAAACATATAACAAAAAATATCAGAAGCAATTTTATTTTTTTCATATAATTTATCTCCTTATTAAAATTATATTTTTTATTTATATTTCAATTATACTATCCATGATATGCGCCAACAAGAAATTTAACAGATAATTCTTAATATTTTATTTTCAATTAAAAAAGTACCCGTCATAACAACGAGTACCTATATATTATCTTTTAAATACTAATATAGCTTTATCTGTTCCCACCATTGAAAAAGTCACCAACTTAAAAGTATGTTTTTTCAACATTTCTTCAGAAGCCTCTTCAATTTTTTTAGCAAGGTCTTCTAGTCCTTCTGTACTTTCAACAATTACAGTTGTATACCATTTTTTATTTAATTCACTAAACATAAGATTTCCCCCCTCTTTCCAGTTTATTATTTGTTATTATTATAACACTTTGCTTTTTTATAATCTATATATTATTTAAATTTTCTGATTATATAAACATTATGTTTTATATTCATTACATTATAAAAAGTCATCTTTTCTATTTTAAAGGAATGCAGAATTCACATAGCTGGGAATTAATTTTATAGTTTGAATATCTCTCAATTATTGGTTTTGAAGTATCTACTGGTAAATTAGCTGTTATATTCTGTATATTTTTCCAAAAATGCATAATATCTTCTTTTGTATGAGGAACTTCAAATATAGCATATTCTCCATTTGCAATTTCACGAATAAGTAAATCATAATCTAACTCATCTCTAACTATGATACCAACATCATATCTTTGCATTGTTGCTGGTGTTTCTACTGGATTATCTAAAGCAATACCAACTAATACAGTATTTTCATCAAATAATCTATTCTCTTTTAAATATTCTTTAAATATTTCCATTAATTTTTTATTCTCTTTTCCATACTCTCCTATTCTACGCATGTATGCTATTTTTACATTTTCAAATTCTTCAATAATCATTTTAACACCTCTTTATAAAATCATTATCAAGCTTGATAAAGTAATTGTAAGTTCAATTAAAATGATTTTCAAGATATTTTTTTAATTCATAAATTTTTCTAAAATTATTTTTATTGTTTCTAATAAATAAATTTTGTAATATATTTTTACAAACTAAAAGGCAAGATATATAACTACTAGCTAGCGACTATTGGAGACGCCATCTGCTCGCGGATACGACAAGGCGTCGGAACCTATGAGCAGATAGTAGTTATTATCTTGCCTTTCTATTATATTAGCACTGACATGCCATATTCATTATCTTGTATAATTTAACAACCGATTCGAGATGAGGAGTCGACGGGAATTTTGAAAAATACGAATAATATCAAATTATATTAGCTTTTACTTTTATATCTTATTTTTAAATTTACTATATTGTAACAAATATACTATTTGATATAATATAATTATAAATTAGATTGGAGGGTAAAGCATGAAAGTAAATAAGAAAAAAGTTTTTAAAATATCATTGGGAATTTTGGTTGTTATGATTGTTTGGATATTATTTTCAGCATTAACTTATACTGATAATTCACCATATAAAGATATAAGTTGGACGGAAGATTTATATAATGTTGAAGCAATTATTAAAGAAGATATAGGTATAAATCCAACAGAAAGTGATATGTACACAAATGGTACATTAAACGCTATAAGATATGAAGGAATTAGTTTTGAAAATGAAAGTTTCTTTAATATGGAAAATCAAGGAGGTAATGTAGAAATACATACTCAAAAGAATACTCAAGAACCTTATGAAGAAAGAGAAACTACTGTTTATTTTAGCGAACAGTATGAATTTGATGGTGCAATAGTAAATGATACTTGTGAAAGTGATTCGGAATATGGTATGAAAAAAATATGCACTGATTTAACCGAATTATATGGTGAACCTGTGCATATAGATGATTATTATGTTTTATTTGATTCAGGAAATGGATATATTAGAGTAGGATATGGCGAATTGACAATGCCTGAACCTAATTTCTTTATAATTACGGTTACATATTTTAATCCTATGTTTGATTTAGATTTTTTAACAGATCCTAATTTCCAAGAAAATATAGTTGAATATTGTGTTTAAAATTTAGAGAGGTTTATACCTCTCTTTTTTTAGTCTGTTTTTAGTCTACAACATTAGCTTTAAATACTAGATACTATAGTGCTTTATAAATTAACTTTATAGTCTATAATATTAAGTATTTAAAGCTGATTTAATCAATTTTATTGCAGACTGAACTACAGACTAAAAGAGCCTAGAATATCCTTTAAAATATAAAAAGCAGCCTTTAACTTATTTTGTAGTGTTTGAGCGATTTATTAATAATATTATTTATTCTTTTTTACCTATTCTATTTATACATCTAGGGAAATTTGTTTTCCTACAATTTTTAAATAAAATCTGATACATTTAAATCGATTTTAAGACTCTTTAAAAACTTCTTAATATCTTTATACCTTTAAATTATCATAATCTAATATAATAAGCTGAAAAATTTGAGAGATAAAAATTAATCAACTAATAAAGCTTTAGCACAAAATAAACTTGCTCAAAATATGAAAATACCCCTATTAACTAATTGATAAATATTATCATTGAGTATCTAGTTTATAGTATTAAATTTAACCTTATATATTTTAGTATTAAAAGTATTGACATATAGTATTAAATCGGTTAATATCAAAGTATCAAAATTAACGAACATCAAAAATAATACTAAAATAAAAAAGAGGTAAACAAAATGGCAGTTTATGGTTATGCAAGAATAAGTACTAAAAAACAATCTATAGAAAGACAGATAAGAAATATATTAAATTATGATAATAACGCAATAATCTATCAAGAAGCATATACTGGTACTAAAGTTAGTGGCAGAAAAGAATTTAAGAAACTATTATCTAAAGTTAAAAAAGGTGATACAATAGTATTTGATTCAGTTTCTAGAATGTCAAGAAATGCAGATGATGGAATTGAATTATATTTTGATTTATATGAAAAAGGTATAAATCTGGTTTTCTTAAAAGAAAGATATATTGATACTGAAATGTATAAACAAGAATCAAATAATAAAATAGAATTAACTGGTGAAGATGTTGACGAGATACTAAAAGGTATAAACAAATACTTCAAAACATTAGCAAAAAAACAAATCAGAATAGCATTTGAACAAGCACAGAAAGAAGTTGATGACCTAAGAGAAAGAACAAAAGAAGGAATAGAAACAGCAAGACAGCAAGGTAAACAGATAGGACAAGCTAAAGGAAAGAAGCTAGTTGTTAAGAAGTCAGCTGAAGCAAAAGAAAAGATTGTTAAGTACTCTAAAGACTTTAGAGGTACTTTATCAGATGTTGAAGTAATGAAACTTGTTGGACTATCACGCAACACATACTATAAATATAAGAAAGAATTAAGAGAGGAACTTTAATAGTTTCTCTTTTTTATTAGCTATCAATAATAAAACAACGCATTTAAATCGATTCTAAGAGGTTTTAATATACTTCAGTTTGATTTATACCTTTAAAAGTTTAGAATTGATTTAAAAGAATAAAATGATAATTTTATTGAAATATTGATACTCTAAAACACTATAAATAGTGGTATTTTAGATATTGATTATTTTAAAAATATCAAAATTATACTAATAAGAATAATATTTTTCTAAAAAGTAAAAACTTTATTTTTTAAAAACTTTTAAAGTATCAGTATTAGCTAATTCTAATAAAAATAAATGTATATTATTTATTGTATAATTCAAAACATACGTTCAATGATGAAGAATGATTATTTTTCATATAAGTAAATATTATATATTTTTTGCTTGTTTATATTACAAAATGTAAGTTTTTTATAAAACATTAGTACAATTTAGATACTTTTTTAGTACATAAATACGAACAATAAACGTGTAGACTTTTTTGTCTACCTACTATAGCACGAATAATATAAGTATAGGGGGTATATTCATAAAAACTTTATAAAATAAATAAACATAAACTATTAAGTTAGTCAATAAATACATCAAGAAAATATTGAAATATAAGTAGTTATAAATAAAATACAATTACAAAACACTTAAAAATACAACTTTAAAATATTAATTTTTTAAATCAGGTATCAACAAAATAGTGTTGAAAACTTAAAAAATGTATTATATAATTAAATTACAGAAAGATAAAAATATAAAATAATCTTTTGAAAAAACACGAATATTAAAAAAGAGGTGATAACAAATAGAACTAGAACGGAAAAATAGAATTATTGAATATCCTATATCTACAAAAGCCGAATATATAACAAATAAAGATATTGATTATAGGATATATCTAACATTTTTAAAAGATAGCACCTACAACAAAAGTTTAGATTTTAGATACATTTATAATAGTAATTATTATTCAAATAAAGGCTATTTTTTAAAAAAGTTGAACATCAGCAAAGGTAATTTAAACAAATTAATCAGAAAATTTTTGAAATTTAATCTAGTTGTTAAAGATACAATATTTAATGATAATCTTGAACTAAAACTAATATACAAATTTAATGAACTAGAAAGCAATTTTGTTCTATTATCTGATAAAGAAATAGAAAAGCTTTTAACATTAACAAGTAACGAAATAAAGGTTTATCTAGTATTAAGATATACATTATATGATTATAGCTGGCGAAATATTGAACTAAGCTATATAGCTAAAAATATTGGATTATCTGAAACGAATACAGCCAGGACTATAAAAAAATATATTGATAATCTAAAAGAAAAAGATCTGATTGACTATAGTTATTATTTTGAATTTATTGAAGAAAAAAATATAAAAAGATATAAATTTAGAATAAAAAAATATTAAATTGTATTTTAGTTAAAGAGAATTTTCTTTTTACGATTCAACTTTAGTTGAAGTGGAAAAAGCTATAATATTGACTATAATTAACTATAATAAAACTATAATTTGTAAGTACTTTAGGAGTAAGTAATATACTAAGATTGATTCAGTAACATACTCGAAAGGAGTTTCAGAATTGCAATTTTTGACTCGATAGTATTTACTCACAAAAATTTGACTTGTTTATTATTTGGTTTAATTCCCAATTTAATAAAATCTAAAAACTAAAATTATAAAAAATAATAAAAAAAAAGAACAAAAAAGATAATTTTTTGCTCTAAAAATGAATAATAAATTAAAATTTTCGCATATATATTATATCACTTTTAGAGAGTTTTTAGTATCTTTTTTATTCTAGAAAGAGGTATTAAATGATATACAATTTAGAACAAATAAAACGGCGGTGTGATAAAGAAAAAGGTAAATTATTCACTATACCAAAGAATATTGTAGGTAAAAGAAGTGAAGCCTATCCAATAGATACACCTACTACTTATATGAGAAAATGGGATTTTAAAGATATGCCAGCTGAAGTATTAGCTAAATATGGACTAGAGCCTAAAGAATACTATTATTGTGGTTCACATACTCAACGCACTCAAAAACAAAGAGATTATTTATTATATTATGATATAGTTATAAGAAAATCAAAGAATAAAGCATCAGAAAAATTAAGAGAATTTTTTATTAACTATGTAAATTATTATGCTAATGAAAAAAACGAGGATATTATTGAAATTGTTAAAGGTTTCTTTGAAGCAGAAAAAATGATTTATTTAGACAATAGAAATGATGCTGAAAAAATAGAAAGGTTTGAAAATGATAAACTATTAATCAGACAGTTTAAGGGTGAACCTATAGTATTATTATCTGATAGTAATAAAGATACAACTTTAAAATTCAATAAAGATAAAAATAAATTTATTGAATATCGTTCGCACATAGGAGAATTTAAAGAAAATATAAATAATCTATTAGCAGATTTAGTTGTTAGAGGAATGAAAGATCCAAATAAAATAAATGAGTTTATATCTTATTGGTTTGAAAATGTTGAATTTAAGGAGTAAAAAATGAATAAAAAATATATTATTGAACGTGAAGAATATCAGCAATTTATATGTGATAACTTACACGCACTACTAAATACAGGTTTATCAGATGATAAAAAATATATTGATGTAAAAATGTTAGAACTAGCATATAAATTATTAATATCTGATTTATATGAAATGGCAGATGTATTAATAAAATATTAAAATTAAAAGGAGATATAAAGATTATGATAAAACTAAAAAGAAATATGATAGATTACGAAAATTATATAGAAATAGTGGGTAAATTAGCCTTTGAATTAACAACTCAGTTAGGTTATGATTATAATTATCAAATGGTAGAACTAGAACAGATAGAAAATTTATTTAGAGAATACTATCATGAATTAAAAGATAATTCAGAGGTTGTAACATCTTCACTACTAGAAACTAAAGAAGATTATATCAATAGCTATAAAGAATGTATAAAAAACAAAGAAAATGAAATAAAAGAATTAAATAAGATAATAGAAGAATATAAAAATAATACTAGTTTAAAACGGTAATAGATAAATTTAAGAGAGTAGGATTAATTTCTTACTCTCTTTTTTTATTTATCAAAAATTGACAAAAATAATATTTTAGTGTTATAGTGTACCCAAAAAGTAAAGCTAATTAATTTGTTGTTATTCACTTAAATTAATATTAAATGAGGTGAAATATATGAACAAATTAGTTAAAAATTATGGTGGTGGAGTTAGAAAAAAAGGTAATGTTTATTATTACTTTTTTGAGGGAAAATCACTAAATGATAAAAAAAGAAATAGAATTGAAAAATCAGCAAGAACAAGTAATAAATCTGAAGCCCTTAAATTATTAGAAAAAGCAATTGAAGAATACTATATGTCAGAAATAGACTTCACTCTCTCAGATATTTCTTTTGCTGAAGCTAGAGAAAAATTTTTATCTGAATATGTTGCTAATGATTTGAAAGATAGTACTTATACAAACTATAAACAAAAATTGAATAAACCACAGATAAAGGTGTTAGAAATATATCTATTAAAAGATATAAGAGCCAAACATATTCAAAATATCATTGATGATATGGCTTTAAATGGCTTTTCTAAGAATATGGTAAAGAATACCTTAAGAACTATATCTAGTTTATTCAACTTTTGTATTAGAGCTGAATTGATAAAAGATAATCCTTGCGATAAAGTTGTTATGCCTAGTAAACTAACTCAACCAGAAAGAAAAGTTGCTTTGACAAATAAAGAAGCAAAAAAGATACTTAATAGATTTAAAAATACTCATTGGTATCTATCTCTTATGTTGCCCTTATATACCGGTATGCGACGTGGTGAATGTTGTGGTTTACGTTGGAAAAATGTTGATTTAGATAAAGGTATAATTTATGTTAGGGAAAACCTAACTCAAGACAAGGATAAAAAATGGATTATTAGCACACCAAAAACAAAATCTAGTATTAGAACTATAAATATACCTTTACCATTATTGGAAGCTTTAAAATGGCAATTGGAACGTAATAAATCTAATAACGTAGCTACAAATTCAGATACTCACGTACTTATTCGAGATAACGGAAGTATAATAACTAATGATACTCTTAAATATCTATCTAGAGTTATTAATTATGATTTAGGTATTAAATTCAACTACCATAATCTTAGACATACCTATGCTACTCTTTTGATTGAAAAAGGTGCAAATATCAAAGATGTATCTGTTTTATTAGGTCACGCAAGTATCAAAACAACAATGGATATTTACGTTAATAATACGGATAATATGAGAGATAAAACTTTAAATATTCTTAATACACTTTATGAGTAAAAAGTCAAAATTTAAAAATGGCGACAGTTTGGCGACACCTATAAAAAAAATGGCGACAGTTTAACCACCTTCTATCAAAGCTATACCAACACTTATAGCGATTAGTAAAAATCAACTTTTTCAAAACAAGAAAAAAATCAGCTTAAAAATGGTGGAAATTGGCGACAGTTTTTCTATTTTATACAATAAAAAAGGTACTCATCAAATAACAACGAGTACCTAAAAACTAGCATTTTCAATACATTAGCACTGACATGCCATATTCATTATCTTGTATAATTTTACAACACTTTCACAGTGAGGAGTATTAGGGAACATGTCCATGCACTTAACCTTCTCTGGCACATATCCATACCCTATAAAATCTTTTAAATCATCAACTAAAGTCTTTGGATTACAAGAAATATACACTATCTCCTTAGCTCCGAAATCGCATATATCCTTTATCGCCTGCTTGTGTATACCTGGTCTTGGAGGGTCTACTATTATTAAATCTGGCTTAACATCTAAGCTCTTAACAGTATCCTTAACATCTCCAGCTATAAATTCGCAGTTGTCTAATCCATTTAACTTAGCATTTTCATTAGCTGCAACAACAGCCTCTTCTATTATCTCTATACCATATACTTTCTTAGCTTTTTCTGCCATTAACTGACCTATTGAGCCTGTTCCACTGTATAAGTCGAAAACAACCTTATTAGAATGATCTCCAATAAAATCTCTAGCTATAGTATAAAGCTGCTCTGCACCTTTTGTATTTGTCTGGAAGAATGAGAATGGAGATATTTTAAATTTAAGTCCTAATATCTCTTCATGTAGATAATCTACACCGTATAATATTCTCATCTCATCACACTGAACTGCATCTGCAAGTCCGTCATTTATAGTGTGAAGTATGCTAACTACATTTCCTTTTAATTCTAACCCGTTTATCATATCGGCAAATTTGCTCATATCAAACTCGCACTGAGATGATGTTACTATATTTACCATTATTTCATCTGTGTGTATACCTTTTCTAACTACAAGGTTTCTTAAATATCCCTCGTGGTTTACAACTCTGTAGTATGGTAATTCTGCATTCTGGAAGAATGCTAAAGACTCTTTTAATATTGTGTTGAAATCAGAATCAACTAACATACATCCGTCAACTGTCTGTATATCTATATGTCTACCTTTTTTGTGAAGTCCAAGTGTAAGTGGTCCACCTTTTACTTCATCACCAAAAGTGTATTCCATTTTATTTCTGTATCCAACATTGTCAGGACTTCCCTGAACACCTAAAAACTCAAATCCTCTTATTCCAGCATCTTCAAATAGTTCAAGCACCTGTTCTTCTTTTATTTCAAGCTGTTTTGCGTAGTCAACAGAAAGCATAGTACATCCACCACAACCTTCAAAGTGAGGACAAACTTTTGCAGTTTCTATTGGAGATCTTTCTAAAAGCTCTACCATTTTAACATCTGCCTTACCTCTTCCAGTTCTTTTAACAGCAGCTTTAACTTTCTGTCCTTTTATTCCGCCTTTCATCTTTATTCTTCTATCTCCATACTGGCTTATACTCACTCCGCCAAATTCCATTTTACCGATTTCAAATTCGATTATATCTCTCTTTTTCACGATTACCTCCTATTTTATAAATATATTTTAAATATACGCTATATTTACTAATATTTTATCTTTTGATTATATTATTTCCGTAAGACTCTTTGGATAATATATCTATTCTCTTACTTCTATTAATTTAACTTCTTCGTCTGTAAGCTCTCTATACTCACCTAGTTCCAGCGTTTCATCTAATTTTAAAGCTCCCATAGAAAGTCTTTTTAGATATACCACAGTCTTTCCAACACTTTCAAACATTCTCTTAACCTGATGGAATTTTCCCTCGTGTATTGTAAGTTCTATCTCTGAAATATCATCAGATTTTAATATTACAAGCTCTGAAGGCATAGTTTCGTATCCATCGTCTAAAACCACACCCTGCTTGAATGCCTCAATATCTTCTTCAGTTACTTTTCCGTCTATTTTAGCATAGTATGTTTTTGGAACGTGCTTTTTAGGTGATAATACTCTATGTGCAAGCTGCCCATCGTTAGTCAACACAAGAAGTCCCTCAGTATCTTTGTCCAATCTTCCAACTGGAAATGGTTCGAATACTAAATACTCATCGTCTATTAAATCAAGCACTATTGGATCGTGTTTATCAAACGTCGCAGAAATATATCCATCTGGTTTATTCATCATTAGGTATATAAATTCTCTGTAGTTTATCTTCTCTCCGTTGAACACTATTTCATCTATATCAGTATCCACTTGAAGCCCTGGATTAGAAACTGCTTTTCCGTTTACAAAAACAAGACCTTGTTTACAGAATTTTTTAAGCTCAGCTCTACTTCCATATCCTAAGTTAGATAACACCTTGTCTACTCTTTGTTTCTTAGCCAAAATTTTCCCTCCTTTTTCAATTTTTATTTACATCATCGTATATTTTTCGCTTAAATCATAATATATTAATATTATCATTTTTTATCTTCAATTAACAGAAAAAAATCCGTTTATCTCAAGCAATAATCAGATTTTCAAAATTTTATTATAAAAAATCAGTAAAAATATCAGAAAAAATATTAACTCTAAATTTTTTTCAAAAAGAAAATGTTTGCAACACACTGTTTTTCAATTTAGTCTATACCTTTTTTGTTTTTCTCTGTATAATATATTTGATGGATAAATTTTTATAAGTTTATAGGAGGAATTTAAAATGGCTTTAATTACTACTAAAGAAATGTTTAAAAAAGCTTACGAAGGCGGATACGCTATAGGTGCCTTCAACATAAGTGACTTAGAACAGTTACAGGGTGTATTAGAAGGAGCAAAAGCTAAAAACTCATACGTTATGATACAGGCTTCTAAATCAGCTATACAGTATGCTGGACCTCATACATTAGTTGAAATGGTAAAAGCTGCATCTGATGAAATAGGTGTAGACGTTGCTCTTCACTTAGACCACGGTCCAAACTTTGAAGCAGTTAAATCTTGCATAGATGCTGGATTCACTTCAGTTATGATAGATGGATCTCACTTCGATTTCGAAGAAAACGTAAGAGTTACTAAAGAAGTTGTTGACTACGCTCACGAAAGAGGAGTTGTTGTTGAAGCTGAATTAGGTGTATTAGCTGGTGTTGAAGATGAAGTAAGCTCAGATGTACACAAATACACTGACCCAGACGAAGCAGTTGAATTCGTTGAAAGAACAGGAGTTGACTCATTAGCTATAGCTATAGGTACTTCTCACGGTGCTTTCAAATTCAAAGGTGAAGCTGAATTAAAATTCGACATATTAGAAGAAATACAGAACAAATTACCAGGATTCCCAATAGTACTTCACGGCGCTTCAGCAGTTGATCAGGAATCAGTTGCTACTTGTAATGAATTCGGTGGAAACATAGCTGGTGCTAAAGGTGTTCCAGTTGACATGTTAAGAAAAGCATCTTCAATGGCAGTTTGCAAAATAAACATGGATACTGACTTAAGATTAGCTATGACTGCAGCAGTAAGAAAATACTTAGCTGAAAACCCATCTCAGTTCGACCCAAGAAAATACTTAGGTGCTGGTAAAGATGCTATACAGGCTGTTGTAGAAAGCAAAATAGATAACGTTCTAGGATCAGAAAACTCTATAAACTAATTGTATTTTGATTTCAATTTGAAAATTTCTTGAAAGTGTGGCTTTTGCTACACTTTCTTTTTTTATAATCTTGACATATTTTGTATTTGGGTATATTATCAAGTTAAAGTAAAGATAACACATATCTTAAATAAGATAAATTTTAGAAAAGAAAGGAATGGTCATGCTATGTGTTGCTGTTGTTGTTGCTACAATTTAAAACAATTAAATAACAGTATTTTTTATGGCGAGACTCTGATTTTCTCTAAAAACGGTGTTACTCTTTAGATTATTTGATAAAATTTTTAAAATTGAATTTCAAATCTATTGATGAAATAGATTTCTAATGCTGTTTTCATAAAAAATAAATACTCGTAGCAGGCCTGATAATAATTTTTGCATATCATCCCCTTTAGATATATTTTAGCCTTTGCTTCTTACGAGTATATTTTATGGAAGCAGTTTTTTTATTTCAAATTTTACACATCATAATTAAAAACAAATCAAATATATTAGAGATATATCAAACATAGATATAAATACAATTCTTCAAGATGTAATCGTAATTTTTCTAGCAAGTCAATTCATGCCATAAAACAAATATCTTTATTAAAAATCCAAATAAATTTTAAATTTATACAAATAAAAATAATAGAGCAAATGGCTCAGACGGAGGAAAATATTATGATATACAACAAAATAACTGAAACTATAGGAAATACACCAGTTCTTAGATTTAAAGAATTTGAATCAGAAAATAGCGCTGAAATATACGGAAAGCTTGAATTCTTCAACCCTGGAGGTTCAATCAAGGACAGAATTGCAGCATTTATAATGGAAAAAATGCTGCTTGATGGAACTATTAAACCAGGAGATACAATAGTAGAACCTACAAGTGGAAACACTGGAATAGGAATTGCAATGGCTGCAGCTGCAAACGGATTAAAATCTGTTATGGTTATGCCGGATACTATGAGCATAGAAAGACAAAAGATTTTAAAAGCATATGGGGCAGAAATAGTCCTAACTCCTGGAAAACTTGGAATGAATGGAGCTATTGCAAAAGCTGAAGAATTAGTAGAAACTAAGGGATACAAAATGTTTGATCAGTTCAATAATAAATCTAATCCAGAAGCTCATAAAAACTCCACAGCGATAGAAATATTAAAAGACTTTGAAAGCTTAGATGCATTTGTAGCCGGCGTCGGTACTGGAGGAACATTAACAGGAAATGCAAGTGTACTAAAAGAAAACTACAACAATATTGAAATAATAGCGGTTGAACCAGATTTATCTCCTGTTATCTCTGGTGGTAAAGCATCTCCTCACAAACTTCAAGGAATAGGTGCTGGATTTATACCATCTATACTAGATACGGATTTAATAGACAAGATAGAACAGATTTCATCTGAAGAAGCTTATTCAAACGCTATAAAATCAGCATCAGATGTAGGAGTTATGCTTGGAATTTCAGGCGGTGCCGCACTTGCTGCTGCAATTAAAACAGCTAAAAGACTTGGTAAAGGTAAGAAAGTACTATTTATAGCTCCAGACAACGGAGAAAGATACCTTTCAACAGATTTATATAAGTAAGTTTTAAAAGTATTAAATAATAATTTTGCATATAGTCTATTGTCAAATTTGCAAATAAAAACAATAAATCGAGATAAATAAAAATTATGATTAAACACTTGGAGGATTAGATATGAGCAGTTTTAGAAATATAATAAATACATATAAAGCACAGGACCCAGCGGCGACAAACGCACTGAGTATTATAATAAATTATCCTGGAATTCACGCAATATTTTTCCACAGAATAGCACATTTTATAAACAATCTGGGGTTAAAATTCCTAGCTAGATTTATATCACAAGTTGCAAGATTCCTTACTGGAATAGAAATTCACCCTGGTGCAACTATTGGAAAAAGATTATTTATAGACCATGGAAATGGAGTTGTAATAGGTGAAACAGCTGAAATAGGCGATGATGTTGTAATGTTTCATCAAGTAACTCTTGGTGGAACAGGACACGACAAGGGTAAAAGACACCCTTCAGTTGGAAATGGAGTAACTATAGCTACTGGTGCAAAAGTTCTTGGAAATATAAAAATTGGGGATAACTCTAAAATAGGTGCTAATGCAGTTGTTCTTAAAAATGTACCTGAAAACTCAACTGTTGTAGGAATTCCAGCAAAAATTGTTAAACTAAATGGGGAAAAAGTTAATATAGCCTTATAAAAAAACTACTTATAAATAAAAGGAATAGTTGGCCACAATTTAAACATTATGTTTTTTAGAAATGGCCACACTATTCTTTTTATTATAATTTTTTATAATTATTTTTATCAATCTTACTACTTTATTATTATATATTTTTTTCATATAAATAAAATTGATAACGATTTCTTATTATTTTTTTTAATTATTAATTAAAATCCACCAATAAAATTCATTATTTAAAGTATTATTTTTAAAGTTTTGTAGATAATTTATTTATATTGTGTTATAATGTTAAATAATTAATTATTACAATTATATATTTTTTCTATGAATAAGAGATAGGTATCTAACGAATTTGATTTTATTGTTTAAAAAGGAGAATTGTTATGAATTTATATCATCTTAAATATTTCGTTACTTTAGCCCATCTTGAGCATTACACAAAAGCTGCCGAACAGCTTTCAATCACTCAGCCTAGCCTTAGTCATGCAATTGCATCATTGGAAAAAGAGATTAATATTCGTCTTTTTGAAAAGGATGGGAGAAATATAGTGCTCACTCGAGCGGGAAAGAATTTTTTAACAGATATAGAAAAGGCTCTAGCTCTCATAGATGAAAGCATAAACTCTATACATCTTTCTGAAATAGGTGAAGGTTATATAGACATAGCTTTCCATAAAAATATGATAGCTTCCTTTATTCCGGATCTAGCACGAAAATTTTTAAATGAACATACTGGGGAAAAGATTGATTTTAAATTCCACTATGATGCCGAATCCACAGAGGATTTAGTCAAAGGACTTTATTCTAAAGACTTTGATTTTATTTTTTGCTCTAAGTGTGTGAATGACAAGCATCTGGAATATATTCCAGTGTTTAAACAAAAGGCAATACTCTTAGTTCCAGAAAATCATCCTCTTGCTGATAAAGATAGCGTTAAACTGGAAGATACTTTAGAGTATAACCATATTCTTTATACTAAAAGCTATACTCTTTTAGATAAACTATCTACTTATTTAAATGAAAAAGAAAAAAACACAAATATATCTTACAAAACTGAAGATATAAATGTAATAGCTTCTTTAGTTGCTGGTGATTTTGGTATTTCAATTGTTCCTGAAAATACTAAAATAAATCTAAAAGGAGTTAAATCTATAAGTATTTCAGATTTAGACTGGCAAAATACTGTATATATGGCTTATTTAAAATCATCTTATGAAATACCTGTTATAGGCGAATTTAAAGCGTTTATAAAAGAAAATGCAATCAATTTGTAGATATTAATTGGTTTTGGTTATTAGCTTATTAATATTTATAAATAAATTAATTAATTACTATTAATAAATTCAACTTTTAAATTCATATTTTCATTTTAAAAAGCTTAAAGCAGAACTCTTGGAATTTATCTGTCGTAACTTAAATCACTTAATAGAGTTCTTAAAAAAATGGCTGTTGCAAAATTTGCAACAGCCTATTTTATTATTTAATTTTTATTGTATATACCCTCATTATACATTTTCTTGTATATACTTTTATTATTATTTATTTTGTTGTTATTATACGTTTATTTCATTGTCAACTTCTTTATCATCTTTATGAGCTTCTAATACTGGTGCAACTTCATTTTTTAGGAATTCTTCAACCTGCATTGGAGCACATCCAACGTATTTTTCTGGTTTAAGTATTTCGTTTAATTCTTCAAGAGTAACACCAAACATTTCGTCAGCTGCTATTCTTTCTATTAAGTCGTTTTTCTTACCTTCAACTTTAACCATTCTACCAGCTTCTAAAGAATGTACTCTTATTCTTTCGTGTAAGTCCTGTCTGTTTCCACCTTTTCTAACAGCATCCATCATTATGTTTTCTGTAGCCATAAATGGAAGTTCGCTCATTAATCTCTGTTCTATAACTTTTGGATATACAACTAATCCATCTGCAACGTTGCAATATAAGCTTAGTATACTGTCTACTGCTAGGAATGCTTCTGGTACACTTATTCTCTTGTTAGCAGAGTCATCTAGTGTTCTTTCAAACCACTGAGTAGCTGTTGTTATAGCTGGGTTTAACGCATCTACCATAACATATCTCGCAAGTGCTGCTATTCTTTCACTTCTCATTGGATTTCTCTTGTATGCCATAGCAGAAGAACCTATCTGTTTCTTTTCGAATGGTTCTTCAACTTCTTTTAAGTGCTGAAGAAGTCTTATATCGTTTGAGAATTTTGTAGCTGACTGAGCTATACCAGATAATATATTAAGAACTTTACTGTCTATTTTTCTAGTATAAGTCTGTCCAGATACAGCTATTACTTTATCATATCCCATTTTTTCAACTATTTTTCTATCAAGCTCTTTTACTTTTTCGTAATCTCCTTCAAATAATTCAAGGAATGAAGCCTGAGTTCCTGTTGTTCCTTTTGATCCAAGAAGTCTTTTATCTGATAAGAAGTGTTCTATTTCTTCTAAATCATATAATAAATCCTGTATCCATAGTGTAGCTCTCTTACCTACTGTTGTTGGCTGAGCTGGCTGGAAATGAGTAAATCCAAGTGTTGGAAGGCTCTTATATTCATCAGCAAATTTAGATAATGCTTTTATAGCCATTACTAATTTTGTTCTTACAAGTTCCATACCTTCATACATTAATATTAAATCTGTATTGTCTCCAACGTAGCAAGAAGTAGCACCTAAGTGTATTATACCTGCTGCTTTAGGACACTGTTGTCCGTAAGCGTAAACATGAGACATAACATCGTGTCTAACTTCTTTTTCTCTTGCAACGGCTACATCGTAGTTTATATCGTCCTGATTTGCTTTTAATTCGTCTATCTGTTCTTGAGTTATTTCAAGACCTAACTCCATTTCTGATTCAGCTAGTGCTATCCATAATTTTCTCCATGTACGGAATTTTTTGTCATTAGAGAAAAGCTGTTTCATCTCTTTGCTCGCATAACGTGATGTTAGTGGTGACTGATATATTTCGTTCATACTATCCTCCGATTTTATTTTAATTTTATTGTATTATTTATATAATAAATCTAAATTATATTCCTAATCTGCTCATTACTTCATCATAGGCTTCTTTTACTCCACCTAAATCTCTTCTAAATCTATCTTTATCTAGTTTTTCATGAGTATTTATATCCCAAAGTCTGCAAGTGTCAGGAGATATTTCATCTGCTAAGATTATTCTTCCATGGTATCTTCCCATTTCTATTTTGAAATCTACTAATTCTATGTCAGCCTGTTTGAAATACTCTATTAAGAAATCATTTATTTTCATTGTCATATCTCTTATAGCGTCTAGTTCTTCCTTAGTAGCTGCACCTATTGCCATTATCTGGCTGTCGTTTATCATTGGATCTCCAAGTGCATCATCTTTTAAGCAGAATTCTAATGTAGGGTTTTTTAGTACAGTTCCTTCTTCTACACCAAATCTCTTAGAAAAGCTACCCGCAGCTATGTTTCTAACTATTATTTCAAGTGGTACTATTTCAACTTTTTTAACTATTGTTTCTCTATCTGAAATTTCTTCAACTAAATGAGTTTCTATTCCCTTCTCTTCTTCTAGCTTTTTAAATATAAAGTTGGCCATTCTGTTGTTTATTACACCTTTTCCGTCTATCTGTCCTTTTTTAAGTCCATTAAATGCAGTTGCATCGTCTTTGTATGATATTAAGAAGCAATCATCATTCCCTTCTATTTCATAGACTCTTTTGGCTTTACCTTCATATAACATTTTTCCTTTATTCATCTTAGTTTCCTCCCCTTAAAGTATACATTTCACAATACTCTATAAGTTCAAATTCTAAACTGCACATATATTAAATTTTCTATTATATATGTGCAGTTTTCATCCTCACTTACAATTTTATACGTATATTGAATTTATATCAACTAGTCTGGTATTTTCTTCTGAGTAGTGACTTAATAAACTTTCTGCAAGTGCATTTGCTGTGTCTATTGAAGTTAAGCAAGGCACAGCGTAATCTATAGCTTTTCTTCTTATTTTTACACTGTCTCTTGTAGGTATTCTACCTTTAGAAGATGTTGAAATTACATATTTTACTACTCCGCTTTCTATTAGCTTGCTTGTGTTGTTTACTCTGTCCTCGTGAATTTTATTCACTACTACGACATCCATTCCTTCACCTTCAAGAACTTTAGCAGTTCCTTCTGTAGCGTATAATTTAAATCCTAGTCTTTCAAATTTTTCAGCTACTTCTGCTATTTCTGGTTTATCTCCATCTTTTACAGATATAAATACTCCACCGTCTTTTTCCATATGGTATCCAGCAGCTGCTAGTCCTTTAAACACAGCTTCTTTTAGATTTCTACCTATACCTAAAACTTCCCCAGTAGATTTCATTTCTGGTCCTAAGTGTACATCTAAGTCGATTAATTTTTCGAATGAGAATACTGGTACTTTTGCTGCAAAGTATTTCTGTCCTTTAAATAGCCCTGTTCCAAATCCCATATCTTTTATTTTTTCGCCAAGCATTGCTCTAACTGCAAGCTCAACCATTGGAACACCAGTTATTTTACTTAGGTAAGGTATTGTACGAGAAGATCTTGGATTTACTTCTATTACATATATCTTTCCTTCATATATAACGTACTGTATATTTACAAGTCCCTTAGTTTTTAGAGAAACTGCAAGCTGTTTTGAGTATTCAACTATTTTTTCTTTTAGTTTTTCACTTATATTCCAAGAAGGGCAGACTGCTATAGAGTCACCTGAGTGAACTCCTGCTCTTTCTATATGTTCCATTATTCCTGGAATTAATATTTCTTCTCCGTCACATATAGCATCTACTTCTACTTCTATACCCATCATATATTTATCTATTAGTATTGGGTTGTCCTTTTTGTTTGATTTTAGTATTATTTTCATGTATTCTTTGATATCTTCATCGCCGAATGCAATTATCATATTCTGTCCACCTAATACGTAAGATGGTCTCATAAGTACTGGGTATCCAAGTTCATTTGCAGCTTTTAAGGCTTCATCTTCTGTAAGAACTGTATGTCCCTGTGGTCTTTTTATGTGTAGAGATTCAAGAAGTTCATCAAATCTTTCTCTATCCTCTGCCATATCTATGCTTTCTGCACTAGATCCTAATACATTTATTCCCTGACTTTCTAGGAACTTCGTTAGATTTATAGCTGTCTGACCACCAAATGCAACTACTACTCCATAAGGTTTTTCTGTATTCATTACGTTCATTACATCTTCTGGAGTAAGTGGTTCAAAGTATAGTCTATCCGCTGTATCAAAGTCTGTAGATACAGTTTCTGGGTTGTTATTTATTATAACAACATCAAATCCTGCTTTTTTAAGTGCCCATACACAGTGAACTGCAGAGTAGTCGAATTCTATCCCCTGTCCTATTCTTATCGGTCCTGAACCAAGAACTACTACAGTTTTTCTCTCTCTTATTCCTTTTCTTTCTATAAACTCATTCGCTTCATTTACTTCATCACAGCAACTATAGAAGTATGGAGTTTCTGCTTTAAATTCTCCTGCACAAGTGTCAACCATTTTAAATGACGCTGGAGCTGAGTAATTTGCTTTTTCTCCACTTATTCTTTCTATTGTAGAGTTTAAGAATCCGTATCTTTTTGCAACGTTATAAGTAGCTTCTGATACATTTCCTTTAGATAGTTCTTTTTCTACTTCTGCTATGTTTTTCATTTTATATAAGAACCAGTTGTCTACTTTTGTTATTTCATGTATTTCTTCACAAGATATTCCTCTTTTTAATGCTTCATATATTACAAATACTCTTTCATCATTGCATACATGAAGTGCTTCTTTTACCTGCTCATCTGAATACGCAGCTACTTTTGGAAGAGTACAGCAGTCTGTTTTGTTTTCAGATCCTCTAACAGCTTTCATAAGTGCGGTTTCAAAGTTCTGTCCTATAGCCATTACCTCACCTGTAGCCTTCATCTGAGTACCAAGTTCTCTCTTAGCATACACAAATTTGTCAAATGGCCATTTAGGGAATTTAACAACAACATAGTCAAGAGCTGGCTCGAAGCATGCGTAAGTCTGTTTAGTTATTTCATTTTTTATTTCATCTAATCTATATCCAAGTGCTATTTTTGCAGCAACTTTTGCTATTGGATATCCTGTAGCTTTTGAAGCTAGAGCTGAAGATCTTGAAACCCTTGGGTTTACTTCTATTACAGCGTATTCGTCGCTATTTGGATTAAGTGCGAACTGACAGTTACATCCACCTTCAACCCCCATAGCATCAACTATTTTTATAGCTGCTGTTCTAAGCATCTGGTATTCTTTATCTGCAAGTGTAACCGCTGGAGCTATTACTATACTATCTCCTGTATGTACTCCAACTGGGTCAAAGTTTTCCATTGAGCATACAGTTATCGCATTTCCTGCTCCATCTCTTACAACTTCAAATTCTATTTCTTTCCATCCAGATATACATTTTTCAACTAATATCTGTGTTATTGGAGATAATCTAAGTCCATTTTCTGCAATCTTTTTAAATTCTTCCTCGTCGTTTGCGATTCCACCACCGCTTCCTCCAAGAGTAAACGCTGGTCTAACTATTACTGGGTAGCCTATTTTTCTAGCAAATTCCACTGCAGAATCTAAGTCCTCAACTATTTCTGAAGGTATTACAGGCTGACCAATTTCAAGCATTGTGTCTTTGAACATCTGTCTATCTTCAGCTTTATCTATTGTTTCTGGATCTGCTCCAAGAAGCTTAACACCCATTTTTTCTAGGTATCCTTCTTTAGCTAACTGCATTGAAAGAGTTAGAGCTGTCTGCCCACCTAATGTAGAAAGTATACTGTCTGGTCTTTCTTTTTCTATTATTCTTTTTAATGTAGTAACTGTAAGTGGCTCTATATATATTTTATCAGCCATTGCGTTGTCAGTCATTATAGTCGCTGGATTTGAGTTAACTAGTATAACTTCCTTTCCATCTTCTTTTAGAGCCTGACAAGCCTGTGTTCCAGAATAATCAAATTCCGCTGCCTGACCTATTACTATAGGTCCTGAACCTATTAAAAGTACTTTCTGTATGTCGTTATTTTTAGGCATTATATCTCAACTCCTTCCATTAAACTTATAAATCTATCAAATAAATATGATGTATCCTGAGGTCCACCACAAGCTTCTGGGTGGAACTGTACTGAGAATACTGGCATATCAGTGTATTTTATTCCTTCACAAGTACCATCGTTTACATTTGTAAATAATAATTCTGCATTTTTAGGTAATTCATCATTGTCAACTGCATATCCATGATTCTGGCTTGATACGTATATTCTTCCTGTTGAAAGGTCTTTAACAGGCTGATTTCCACCTCTGTGTCCGTATTTTAATTTAATAGTAGTTCCTCCCTGAGAAAGAGCTAATAACTGATGACCTAAACAAATTCCAAATGTAGGTATATTTGCCTTGCATAGTTCTTTTAATTCTTCTATTATTTTTACATTGTCCTTTGGATCTCCAGGTCCATTAGATAGCATTATTCCGTCTGGATTTAATGCTTTTATTTCTTCAGCTGTTGTAGATGCAGGCACTGTTGTTACATTGCATCCTCTTTTTAATAATTCTCTTCTTATATTTCTCTTAGCACCGAAGTCCCATAATACTACGTTATACTTAGCATCTTCCACTTTATCAGTAAATGACTCTTCACAAGTAACTGCTTCAACCATATCAAAGTATTCTACATCTATTTTTTCATTCTCTTTAACTGGTTCAGAAGTTATTTTTGCCTTCATAGTACCATGTTCTCTAAGTACTCTTGTAAGTTCTCTTGTATCTATACCGTATACTCCTGGTATATCGTTCTTTTTAAGGTATTCATCAAGTGTACCCTCACATCTGTAGTTAGAAGGGTGTTCACAGTACTCTCTAACTATATACGCTTTTACAAAAGAGCCTCTACTTTCGGCATCTTCTTCTATTATTCCGTAGTTTCCTATAAGTGGGAATGTCTGAACAACTATCTGCCCACAGTAACTTGGGTCTGTAAGTGTTTCAAAATATCCTGTCATTCCAGTAGTAAATACTATTTCGCCAGTTATTTCCTTTTCCCGTCCAAAAGATTTTCCTTCAAAAATCTTTCCATTTTCAAGAATTAAGTTGATTTTCTTTTCCAAAGTTAGTGCCTCCTTTTTTCTATTCAAACTGTGATTTGCTGTAGTTTTCTATTATAAGAGGGTAATTTCCATCGAAGCATCCTGTACAGAAATCTCTGCAACATTTTCCACATGCTTTCTTTAACCCCTCTATGCTTATAAATCCTAGTGAATCAGCGCCTATGCTTTTTCTGATTTCTTCTAATTCCATTTTATTTGCTATTAGATTTTCTTCGCTATCTATGTCTGTTCCAAAGTTACAAGTGTGTTTGAACATCGGTGAAGATACAAGCATATGCACCTCTTTAGCACCTGCCCGTCTTACATTTTTGATTATCTTAGCACTTGTAGTTCCTCTTACTATAGAGTCGTCTATAAGTATTACTCTCTTGTCTTTTAAATTACTTGCAAGAGGATTTAATTTTAGTTTAACCGCTTTTTCTCTCTGCTCTTGTGTTGGGAATATGAAGCTTCTTCCAATGTATCTATTCTTTACAAATCCAAATTCAAAAGGCATATTGCTTTCTTTTGCATATCCAATGGCTGCCTCTATTCCACTATCTGGGACACCACACACGACATCTGCATCTATTTTGAATTCTTTTGCAAGTTCTCTTCCCATGTTTATTCTTGCATCGTATACATTTAATCCATCTATGTTTGAGTCTGTTCTGGCAAAGTAGACATACTCAAATATACAAGAGCCCTTTTTTTCTCTATTTAATATTACCTTGCTATCTATAGAAAGGTCTTCATTTATTACAACCATTTCTCCTGGTTCAATATCTCTAATTAATTCATAGTTTATACTATCAAATGCACAGCTTTCAGATGCCACAGCTATACCATTTTCACCTTTACCTATGCAAAGAGGTCTAAATCCCCACCCATCTCTTATAGCCACTAGCTTGTTTTGAGATGTCATTATAACAAGTGAAAATGCACCTTTTAATTTTTCAACAGATTTTTCAATAGCTTTTAATTCATCTTTTTCTGTAAGCATTTCAAATGCGATTAATTTCGCTATAGATTCACTATCATTAGTAGATCTAAATATACAACCTTCTTTTTCAAGGCCTTTTCTTATTTCCATTGAGTTTACAATATTTCCATTGTGAGCAACTGCAACTCTTCCCCTTAGATACTCTGCTAATATTGGCTGAGTATTTGCCTTTGAGTTAGAGCCTGTTGTAGAGTATCTAACGTGCCCTATAGACACCTCAGCATCTCCTAAGTCGCTTATATCCTTTGCTGAAAATACCTCACTTACTAGACCTTTATTTTTAAATAGGTTTATTTTTTCTCCAACTAACGATGCTATTCCTGCACCTTCCTGACCTCTGTGCTGAAGTGCCATAAGTGCAGAATGAGTCATACTAGCTGAATCATTTTCTTTGGTTCTTATCCCAAAAACTCCACATTCTTCTCTTAACTTTTCTTCCATTCTTCTATTCCTCTTTTTTGATATAGTTTTTGTTTACTTTATAGTTTTTCTTTTAAATAGGGATATGCCCTGTAAAAATTTACAAAACATATCCCATTATTCTCAAATTGTCTGCAACGATGCAAAAATACTAGTCTGGCACTACTATGTATTCTTCTCTTTCAGCTCCAACTGAAACGTATTTTATTTTGCATCCAACAGCTTTTTCTATATATTTTATGTACTCTCTAGCTGCTTCTGGTAATTCTTCTAATTTTCTGCAACCAGATATATCTTCATGCCATCCATCTACATATTCGTAAACTGGTTTAGCATTTTCTAATTTTTCTCCTATTGGGAATACATCTAATTCTTTTCCCTCAAAAGTATATCCTACACATACTGGTATTTTATCCATGTATGAAAGAACATCTAATTTAGTAAGTGCTATTTCATCTGCACCCTGCATTCTAACACCGTATTTAGATGCTAGAACGTCAAATCCACCAACTCTTCTTGGTCTACCTGTAGCAGCACCGTATTCGTTACCAGCTTTTCTTAAATGTTCTGCTTCATCTCCAAATAATTCAGCTGTGAAAGGTCCTTCACCTACACAAGTAGAGTAAGCTTTCATTATACCTACAGTAAGGTCTAATTTTCTATTTGGCACCCCAGCCCCTATTGGTGCGTAAGAAGCTATAGTTGATGATGAAGATGTAAATGGATATATACCAAAATCTATATCTCTTAAAGCACCTAACTGTGCTTCAAACATTACATTTTTACCATTTGCAGCTGCTTCATCTATGAAAAGACCTGTATCACATATATAATCTTTTAATTCATATCCGTACTCTTTTATCCATGCAAACATTTCTTCTGCATCTAATTTTTCAGATTCGTAACCTTTTTCTATCATAAGGTTTTTCCATTCAACTATGTTTGCTATTTTAGCTTTTAAGCTTTCTTCACTGTCAAGAAGATCTCCCATTCTTATACCTTTTTTCATGTATTTATCTCCGTATACTGGAGCTATACCTCTTCTTGTTGAACCGTACTTAGCATCTTTTAATCTTTCTTCTTCTAAACAGTCCTGCTGAACGTGATATGGCATACATATTATAGCTCTATCACTTATTTTTAAGTTTTCTGGAGTTATTTTTATTCCAGCTTCTCTTAATCTTCCCATTTCTCCATGAAGATGTTTTAAATCTATTACAACACCGTTCCCCATAACATTTACAACATCTTCTCTTAATATTCCTGATGGAAGTAGATTAAGAACGAATTTTCCTTTTTCATTTATTACTGTATGTCCCGCATTGTTTCCACCCTGGTATCTTACAACAACATCGTAATCTTCTGAAAGAAGGTCTACCATTCTTCCTTTTCCTTCGTCTCCCCAGTTTATTCCTGTTATAGCTGTTAACATATATTACCTATCCTTTCTACCGCCCTACTGCGATAATGACAATATTTAAAGTAATCAATAGTACTTTACTACCCATTTTTTCTTAGTTCAAAATGTGGTTTAAATGAACTTTCTATTTTTCGCCCCAAAAAAGGTGTTTACCAAAAGAAGGGTATAAAAATTCCCAAATGAATTTAAAAAATCACCCTTTTCCCCCTGATAAACACCCTCATGTTCAAATCTAGGTTATTATATCATTCTATCAACTAGTATGTCAATTGAGGAAAACATTATACAAAAATATTTTTGAAATTTAATTATAAATATTCGTTATATAACGAAATATATTTTATATTTTTGTAAAATAGAACGCTTTTTATCTAATCTATAATATAAATCACTACAATTTCCTCAAAAGTAAAAAAGAGCTATTACAAAACTTTGCAACAGCTCATAAATCTCTAACTATAAAATTTTGAAGCTCCTAAAAGCCGTCTTTTGCCAAATATCTGAGCTATACTGTTTAGCTTCTGTATTTCTATTTTCTTAAATGCTACAACCAGTATAAATTTAAAATCATCAAAATCCTGATTTATACTATATATATTGAAATGACATCTTACATCGTCAAATCCATATTTTTCCTGTAGCTCTTCTTCAAACTCGTCAGCAAAACCTTTTATATAATCTCTTATATCTTCATAAAACATATCAAAATATCCGTCATCAAGCTCCTCACCAAGTGATTCTATCAACGACTCTAAATCATACTTGGCTGCAAATAACTCCTTAGACAACTGACAATCAAATACTAATATATCTTTTTCATTTATAGAATCTGATATATCCTGACATTTTTCAATATCGTCATTCATCATAAGTAAGTCTTTTATCTCTCTACTTTTTACGTCTATCTTTCTTCTGTTATTAGTCAATTTTAAAGAAACCATATTTATCCCCCCTTATTTCAATTTATTGGAGATGAATTTATCAATCTCTTTCCAATCTCTTACCCTAGTTATATTATCACATTCTACATCTTTATTGTAGTTTGTGTCAATTAAAATAACCTCAATTCCTCTTTTTGCTATATCTAAAGCATTATTGGGGTCATCTTCAATAAAAATATCGCATCCCAAGTCAATAGCCTTACCACTTTTTTTAACTGGCCCTAACAAATATATATTATTTGCATTTATACCATATTTATCAAACCATTTTTCTGTGATTTCTTTTAAACATTCTCTTCTAGCAGTTACAAAGTATATATTTACACCTTTCGTATTCTCGAGCTTCTTTATTACTTCAATAGCAAATTCAGCTGGCTCTGCTACTTCATACGTGTAACTGTAGTTGTTATCAAAATTTATATAAAAATCACCTTCAACAGTTCCATACAGCTGCTCCCAGTCTAATGTAGTATACTGCTCTTTTGTTATATTCTTTCCAAAAATTTCATTTAAAAACGGTATAAATCCATAAGGATCTGTAACCGTTCCATCTATATCTATACCTATATTTATACCCATTTTAAAACTAATTCACTCTTTCTTTTTAATTATAACCTCTGACTAAATTATCCTATTTTAGTCCATTACCTTTATAGGCACAAAATCAACATAATCTGCTGATACTAGATTGTATTCTATTCCATTTCTAATACCCTTTAACCCCATTTTAAACGATTCTTCTCCATGAAGATGACCGTAATACACCTTTTCAACTCCATACTTTTCATACAAGTCCGTAAATACAGACGGCTCCAAAGAATCGTTAGTAGGTGGATAATGAGTAATTACTATTATTTTTTCATATCCTGCCTTTTTTGCCTCTTTAAGCGAAATTTCTATTCTTATCGCTTCTCTATCGTAAATTCTTTTGTCTTCTTCTGTAAATTTAAATTCATTTGGACAAATCCAACCTCTTCCTCCGCAGATTGCATAGTCTTTATATGTAAAAAATCCTGTCTGTATGAATCTCATGTCGTCGTACATCTTATTCATCTTAGTAACTGTACTCCACCAATAGTCATGATTTCCCTTTATAAAGAACTTCTGTCCTGGAAGATTGTGTATCATATCAAAGTCAGACTGCGCATCCTTCATCTTCGTTCCCCACGATACATCGCCCAAAACTAAAACAACATCTCCTTCTTTAACTGTAGACTCCCAATTAACTTTTATTTTTTCATCGTGATTTTGCCACTTTTCTCCAAAAATATCCATTGGCTTGTCTACAGAAGAAGATAAATGTAAATCTCCTATTGCATATAAACTCATATTATTTATTCCTTCATTTTATGATTTTTTATTTCTTCTATTTTTAAACCTATCTCGTCTTTAAGCTCCAATACTTCTTTAACATCTTCAATAGAATTCTGAATCATGTCTAATCTTCTCTGATACTGTATTGCATTGTTTGTATATCCTAGTTCTCTAACCTCTTGAATTCTATCAAGTACATCTTTAACAGCTAACTCTCTCATCCGATACATAGACTGAGCATTCATTATATCCTCTCTTATCTCTCCCATTTCCTGGTCTAATAAAAATGCTGCATCTGCTGCTCTTCTAAGTCTAACAGCTAATGTATCTGGTATATAGTGCTCGTATTTGTATTTTAATGAATGTTCTATTGTCGCCCAGAAGTTCATTGCAAGTGTTCTTATCTGTATTTCGCATGTAACTTCTTTTGATCCGTCTACTGTATTTATAGGATATTTTATTATAACATGATAGCTTCTATATCCACTTTCTTTGTAATTTTTTATGTAGTCCTTTTCATTTATTATTGTCATATCATTTCTACTTCTGATAAGGTCTACTATAGTGTATATATCCTCAACAAACTGACACATTATTCTTATACCAGCTATATCTTCAATCTCAGCTTCTATATCTGTTGCATTTAACTTTTTAGCTTTTGCAACTATAGATGCTATTTTTTTAGTTCTACCTGTTACAAATTCTATAGGAGAATAATCTCCTCTTTCTAAAAATTCTTTTCTTATATTTTTAAATTTTACCTTTAATTCTTCTACTGCATTGTTGTAGGGAGCTAGTATGGCTTTCCAATCTTCATACTGCATAATTATCCCTCCTCTTTTATTCTTTTTCTTATTTAAAAAACATTTAAAAATTTTCCATTGTCTATTTTAACATATTTTAGGATAATTTATTCTAAAATCTAGTTTTCTTTTAAAAAATATAATAACTCTCCATCTTCTATTTTATAATCAACTTCTCCCTTATCTAGCAAGTATGCAATAAGAGATACTAATGACGATTTAAAGAAGTGATACTCCTTATAATTGCACTTTAAATCGTTGTCTACTATTATATGTTTTAAAAGTTTATCATATCCAAGCTCCTCCTTAGATAATACTGCCTTTACCTGTTCAATATATTTTATAACCGCATCTCTATTTTTTTCAATAAGCGATTTGGATTCTTCTCTATTAATAATCTCTCTAGAATGGCCTAAGACAATTTTATCGTAATCCATTGTTTCTAACTTATCTAAAGATTTTAGCTGTTTTGCAACATCAAATGTAAACAGAAAATCGAATTTATCTAGCATTTCCTCTCCAACTAACAAATCCCCTATGAAAAATACTCTATCTGGTGTTAAAAATCCAATACTTCCTTCAGTATGACCTTTTAAATTTACCACCCTTATTTCATTTTCGCTTAGCGTTCTTCCATCATCCTCAAAATTTTCTCCTGTATTTAGGTCAAATATTCCCTCTGTTATTACCTTGTCTACAGTTGTAATATCTCTTTCTTTCATCTTAGATGCATTTATCATTATTTCGCAGCTATTTCCACCTACTATATATGTAGGAAAAAGTATAGGGTTTTCTATATAAAGACTCCCATAAGCTGATGATACGTTGATTACAGAAGGTCTATTCTCTTTGATTTGACCACAACCACCATAATGGTCGTCGTGCTCATGTGTATTTAGTATATACTTAACTTCAAAACCTGCATCCTCTATTTTTTTTAGTATTCTTTTAGGTCTTGAACCCGCCAAGCCTGGGTCTATTATTACAGCATTATTTCCATATGTGTATACTCCCGTGTTAGTTCCACCCTTTATGAAATATGTATTATTTGCTATTTTTTTCATTTATATCACTCTTCTCTGTTTTTTAATTTATAGTAATAAAGTAACTGGTAATATTCTATAAAATTTTTATTATTTTTTACATAAAGACACTATCTTCTTAATTCTTTTTAATACTTTTTCTCCTTGTTTGAAGTCCTGAGAAATTCTTATCTTCATATTATAAGATGTATCTGTAAAGAATAGAGAGTCTATAAAATACTCTACTATACCCCTATCTCTAAAATCTATGTCTATCATTCCCTTTGAGTATATTTGAGAATCTAATATCATTATCTGATCTAAATAAGATAATCTCTCTTCCTTAGATAATCTTTCTCCATTATCTGGTATGAATTTTTCGCAGTATTCTATTCTATATTCTACAACATCCTCATTTATTTCAAATCCATATCTAGCCTTCATAAGGTCTCTATAGTCCCTATTCTTCTCTTTTATAGAATCTAAATTTAGATTATAATCGCTTTTATACCAATGCCCAAAGATTCTACAGTTTAAAGGTCTAACCTCATATATTGCACATCTCTTGTTTTCATCTAAGAAAGGACATGGTTTCTTTTCTTTATATTCCATAAAGTAGTAATCTAATACCTTGTCTATGTACTTACTGTATAATTCAGGTCTTTCTTTTAGATATTTATATATATTTAAAAACTCAGTTAAGTTTATTCCAACAGATTCCATACAGCATTTTGCACACCCTTCACACTTTCCAGAAGGCACTGTATCGTATATTTTATTTAATTTTTCAAATATGCCATTTTTTTCGGCATAAGCTATAGATTTTTCTATTTCATCTCTTTTTATACTAGACATTTAAATACTCCCTTTGTAATATTTGATTATTATATTTTAACATATATTGAGGTAATTTACATAGCCTACCTCAATTATGCATATTTCAATTTATATTGCTTGATTCAATGCTTTTTCGTATAATTATATTATTAATGATAAAAATTTTTATAACTCAAGAAAAATTACTAGGAGGATACCATGAACAGATATACAAAATATATAAACATGATGGGAAGTTATTACACAAAAGACTTCGAAAAAGAAAAGAAAAATATAGTTAAGGTAAGAGAAGTTAAAGAGGAAACAGTTAGAAAATTCTTCTTACAGGGAGATTGTGAAGTATTAGTAGTTTTTGAAGATACAGGAAAAGAAATACTGATAGACGACTTCTCTCCAGAAGAAGAAATAAAAAAATACTTAGGACCTAAATTCCTTAAAAAGAGATAGGTGATTCGATGATTTATAATATCGGTAATTTAAAGCTAGATTCTGATTTTGAATTTAGAGTTATTAGAGAAACAGAGGAAGATATAGATATTTTTGTAGATATAAACTATAGAAGTGTAGATATTGATGCCTCAGATAGTAGGATGTTTAGCTCTCGTATTCAATTTCCTTTTGTTAGAGCTATTATTTTAAGAATAGATAAGGAAGGTCATGATATGACTGTGCACATGCTTAGAAACATAGATTTGCTGTCTGCATTTGCTAATTTTGAGATAGATTTTTCTCATTCTACAATAGCCTTAAAAAATGAGTACGAAAAGGTAACTCTAAACAGAATATTTAATCCACTTTAAAAAAAAGGGATTTCACAAATTGTGAAATCCCTTTAATATTATCTAAGTTTTATATTTTTAATCTACATCTTATAAAACTCTTGAAGATCCTTTGTATATTATACCAGCTTTTGCATCTACTGTTACTATATCTCCATCTTTAACAGTATTAGTTATGTTAGCTACTGATACAACTACTGGAGTATTAAGGTTTAATCCAACTATAGCTGCGTGAGAAGTCATTCCTCCAAATTCAGTAACTATAGCTGCTGCATCTTCTATATATCCGTTCATATCTTTATCAGTTGTTTTGGCAACTATTATATCGCCTTTTTTGAAATCTTTTATTTCTCCATTTTCATTTGCTACTCTAACTCTACCTTCAACAGTGCCATTACCTATACCAACACCATTTCCTAGTACTTCACTTATAACGTGAACTTTTATTAGGTTAGTTGTTCCGCTTACACCTACAGGAACACCTGCTGTTATTACAACTAATTCTCCATTTTTAACATATCCGTTTTCTATTGAAGCTTCTATAGATTTTTCTATAACTTCATCTGTATTTCCTGCTAAAGCAGATTTTATTGGGCAAACACCCCAAGTTAATGCAAGTCTTCTCATAACCGCTTCGTTGCTTGTAGCTGCTATGATTGGAGCCTGTGGTCTAAATTTAGATACCATTTTTGCAGTGTATCCTGAAGAAGTTGAAGTTATTATTGCTGAAGCATTTAAATCAACTGCAGTAGTACAAGTAGCATGACTTATTGCGTCTGTTACTGTAACATTTTTAGAACCTTTTTCTTTTAACATTCTGTCGTAGTCTAAAGTCTGTTCTATTCTCTTAGCTATACTAGCCATTACTTTAACAGCTTCTACTGGATATTTACCAGCAGCAGTTTCTCCAGAAAGCATTATTGCATCTGTTCCATCATATATAGCATTTGCAACGTCTGTAACTTCTGCTCTTGTAGGTCTTGGGTTTCTTATCATAGAATCAAGCATCTGAGTAGCAGTTATAACTGGTTTAGCTAATTCATTACATTTTTTGATTATCATTTTCTGAACTATAGGTATTTCTTCTGTTGGTATTTCAACACCAAGGTCACCTCTGGCAACCATTATACCATCTGAAACCTGTAGTATTTCATCTATGTTTTCAACACCTTCCTGGTTTTCTATCTTAGAAAGTATTAAAACATCTCCAGCGTTATTTTTTTCAAGTATTTCTCTTATAGCTAGTACGTCAGAAGCTTTTCTAACGAATGATGCAGCTATCATGTCTATACCTTCTTCTATACCAAATTCTATATCGCTTATATCTTTTGGTGTTATAGCTGGTAAGTTTATTTTTACTCCTGGTACGTTTACACCTTTGTGATTTTTAACTATTCCAGAGTTTTCTACTATACATTTTATATTTCCATTTTCAACAGATTTAACTCTTAGTCCAACTAGACCGTCATCTATTAATATAGAATCCCCTTCTTTAACGTCATCTGCTAATCCTTTATAGCTTACTGTACATATTTCTTTTGTACCAACTACTTCATCCATTGTTATTGTAAACTCAGATCCTTCTTCAAGAAGAACTTCTGGGTCTGCAAAGTTACCAGTTCTTATTTCTGGTCCTTTTGTATCAAGAAGTATAGCTATTGGTTTATTTAGTTCTTCTCTAACTTTTTTAACCATGTCTATTCTTCCCTTGTGCTCTTCATGAGAACCATGAGAGAAGTTGAATCTACATACGTTTAATCCGTTTAATATAAGTTCTCTTAAAACATCTTCACTCTGTGATGCTGGTCCTAGTGTACAAACTATTTTTGTTCTTTTAATATCGTTTAACATATCTTTCCTCCTTGTATAGAAAGCTCTTTTTTGTATGAACTACTTTATATTATATAGAAAGTACTTTTGCCATTTCGTATAATTCTCTATTGAATGTTTTAGGCATAGCTAAAGCTTCCTGTATATCCATATCTATTATTTTGTTGTCTTTTATACCAACAACTCTTGAAGATTTTCCTTCAAGTAATAATTCAACTGCTCTGTATCCAAATCTACTAGCTAGTATTCTATCAAATGCAGTTGGGCTACCACCTCTCTGAACATGTCCTAAAACAGTTACTCTTACATCTGCTCCTGCTTCTTCAGTTAAAACTTTTTTAAGGTCTGATGCACTACCAACTTTTTCAACACCTTCAGCCATAACTATTATACTGTGTCTTTTTCCTCTTTTCTGAGTTGTTTTTAATCTAAGTGCTATATCGTCAAGTTTTATTTCTACTTCTGGAACTATTATTGTTTCAGCTCCCCCTGCTATACCTGCGTATAGAGCTAAATCTCCACAGTTTCTACCCATTACTTCAACTATATTTACTCTTTCATGAGAAGAAGAAGTATCTCTTATTTTACCTATAGCATCTATTACAGTATTCATAGCTGTATCAAATCCTATTGTATAGTCTGTATATTCTAAGTCGTTATCTATTGTTCCTGGTATACCTATTGCTGGGAATCCCATTTCACTTAATTTTTTAGCTCCGTTGAAAGATCCGTCTCCACCTATAACAACTAAGCAATCTATTCCGTATTTTTTAAGTACTTTTACCCCTAATTTTCTACCTTCTTCTGTTTTAAATTCTTCACATCTTGAAGATTTTAATATTGTACCACCTCTGTGGATTATATCACCAACTGAAGAAAGGTTCATTTCTACTAAGTCTTCTTCTAAAAGACCTTTGTAACCTCTGTTTATTCCGTATACTTTACATCCGTAGTATATAGCAGATCTTACAACCGCTCTTATTGCGGCGTTCATTCCTGGAGCATCTCCACCACTTGTTAAAATACCTATTGTTTTCATTGAGTCATACCTCCTAAAAATTTTTTCCTATTCTATCTAAATTTTTACCAAGGACATTTTATGTCCCTATATTTAATTTTTATCCCACAAGAATTAAAAAATTAAAATGTCCTTTTTCTTAAAAGTCCATTTTGTGTTATTATATCACAAAAAGTCGTTAAATTATCATTAAATTTGAATTTTATTTTGCTTTATATTATAAATACATCTTAGGTGTTTACTATTTGAAATATGATATACTATTAGTATCGTTACCAAATATTTATGCTTACTCTTTATGCCTAAATTCACTCTATTTAAGCCATTTATGAGTAACAATAAAAAAAGGGAGTATTTTTAGAATTACTCCCCTTAAAAATAAATTTTATTTTGTTTTTCAAATACAATCTAATTATTTTTACTCAAATTCTAGTATAATATTTGTTTTATTTTTCATAAAGATGACATGCAACTTGAGTTCCATTTTCCAAAGTTGTCCATTTAGGTTCTTCAGACATACATTTTTCTGTTTTATAAGGGCATCTAGTATGGAATCTACATCCACTAGGTACATCCACAGCACTAGGCATGCTACCTTCTAAAACTATTCTTTTCTTTTTCTCATTGGGATGATTTATAGGAACAGAAGATATTAAAGCTTGAGTATACGGATGTTTTGGATTGTTGTAAAGCTCAGATGCCTTTCCATACTCAACTATTTTTCCTAAATACATAACCGCTATGTCATCACAGAATGACTTAACAACACTGAAGTTATGTGATATAAACACATAAGTTAATCCAAATCTTTCTTTTAAATCTAACATTAGATTTAGTATCTGAGACTGTATTGATACGTCTAGAGCTGCAGTTGGTTCATCTGCAACTATGAACTTAGGATTCATAGCAAGAGCCCTTGCTATACCTATTCTCTGTCTCTGACCGCCACTGAACTCATGTGGGTATCTAAACATACTGGTTTTGTCCATTCCACATAAAGCTAATATTTCTTCTGTCTTTTCTTTTACTTCTTTTCCAGTTGCTATTTTATGTTTTTTTATTCCTTCAGATACTATACTTTCAACACTTTTTCTTGGATCTAAACTTGCATACGGATCCTGGAAAATCATCTGTATCTCACTTCTCATTTTACTCATTTCTGAAGGAGATAATTTCTCACCCTTTTCTACATCAAATATAACTTTTCCGTCATATACAACTCTTCCACCTGTTGGCTCAGTTAAGTTTAGTATAGTCTTACCCATTGTAGATTTACCACATCCAGATTCTCCAACAATACCAACTATACTATTTTCTTTTATTGCAAGACTTACTCCATCTACTGACTTTACAAACTCCTTAGCCTTACCAAAAGCGCCTTTTCTTATTGGATAGTATTTTTTTAGGTCAGAAATTTCAAATATAATTTTATTATTATCCATTTTTAACTTCCTCCCTTACTAAATCTTTAGCTTTTAGACACCTAACCTTATGTCCTTTGCTTATTTCTATCATTTCTGGTTCTTTTTCTAGACATTCTTTAGATGCCATTTTACATCTCTTGTAGTAAGGACATCCCTGTACTTTTTCATATAGATTTGGTACATTTCCATCTATTGATCTAAATCTTCCATCAAAATTATCTGGCATGGCTGCAAGTAAATCTATTGAATATGGATGTTTTGCATTATCAAAGAATTCAAGAACACTACATTCTTCCACAACATTTCCAAAATACATAACAGCAACTCTTTGCGCCATTTCAGCTATTACACCTAAATCATGTGTTATAAGAATTATTCCACTATTATTTTCATTTTTTATCTCTTTTAATAAATCTAATATTTCAGCCTGAGTTGTAACATCAAGTGCAGTAGTAGGCTCATCAGCTATGATAATATCGGGTTTACATATCATCCCCATAGCTATCATTATTCTCTGTTTCAAACCACCACTAAGCTCAAATGGATATTTATCAAGTATCTTTTCAGCATCTGGTATATTAAGTCTTGATAATAACGCTACAAGTTCTCTACGACAATCCTTTATTTTCTCAGGCATGTGTATTTTATAAACCTCTTTAAGCTGTTTAAAAACTGTTACAACTGGATTTAGAGAAGTCATAGGTTCCTGGAATATCATAGATATTCTATCTCCTCTAAATTTACATAGTTCTTTTTCACTTAACTCTAATAAATTCTTTCCATCAAATATTATCTCTCCAGAATCTATACTACCAGTTCTATCGTCTATAAGTCCCATTATTGCAAGTGAGCTTACACTTTTCCCACTTCCAGACTCTCCTACTATTCCTAGTATTTCTCCTTCATTTACTGAAAAACTAACACCTTTTACCGCATTAACTTTTCCCATTATTGAGTCGAAGGAAACTTTAAGATCTTTTACTTCTAATATACTCATATCATTTCCTCCTACATTTTTATTTTTGGATCAAGGGCATCTCTTAGCCCATCACCTACAAAGTTTATAGATAATACCATTAATATTATAAGTCCTCCAGCTGGTAGCCATAACCACCATTCTCTCTGAAGTGTACCTATATTCTGAGCTGCAATTAACATATTTCCCCAACTTGGCTGTGGTAATCTTACACCTATTCCTAAGAAACTTAGAGATGCTTCTGTTAATATACCATTTGCTATAGCTAATGTAGCTGCAACTAAAACCGGTGACATTATATTTGGAAGTATATGGTCTTTTATTATTTCAAAAGAAGATAATCCCATAGCCTTAGCAGCCATTATGTAGTCATTTTCTTTTATAGATAATATTTCTGCCCTTACAATTCTAGCTATATTTGGCCACATAAGAAGTCCTATAATAAGTATAAGATTTTTTATTCCAGGCCCTAGCACCGCTGCTGCAGATACTGCTATTACGAAGAATGGGAAACACATTATAACATCTATAATTCTCATTATAACCCGGTCTACCATTCCTCCAAAATATCCTGCTATAGCACCCATGATAACACCTATTAAAAGCTGTAGTGTCATTGATGCTAGTCCAACTAATATAGAAACCCTTCCACCATATAAAAGTCTTGTAAGAACATCCCTTCCAAGCTCATCTGTACCTAAAATATGTTCTGAATTTGGAGCCTTACTTATCATAGTAAGATCAGTCCGGCTAACTGTATAATCTGTAAGTAATGGTGCTGCTATTGATAAAATTGCTAAAATAATTATTGCAACCAATCCGATAACAGCTAATTTATTTCTCATAAATTTTTTAAACGATATTTCTGTCAATGATACATATACTTCATCATTATTATTTCTGTTTTTAGATTTTAATATATCCACTAGCAACACCTCCTATTTAGATAATCTTATTCTTGGATCTACAAATACATAAAGTATATCCGCTAATATATTTGCAAATACTATTACAACAGCTATAAGCATAGTTATACCCATTACAAGCATATAGTCTCTGTTCATTATTGCATTGTAGTTTAATGTACCTATTCCCGGCCACACAAATACTGTCTCTGTTATAAGAGCTCCTGACACTAATGATGGTAACTGCATACATAAAACTGTAACTATTGAAATCATTGAGTTTCTAAGACCATGAGTCCAAACAGCCTTATTTTTTGTAAGCCCTTTAGCCTGAGCTGTTCTCATATAATCCTGACTTAAAGCATCTACCATAGATGATCTTGTATATCTGATAAGTGTAGCAGTCTGAGTTAAAGATAGTACCGATACTGGAAGTATCATATGTTTTATAACGTCTAAAACGCGATATATTCCTGTATATCCACCATATAGTGATTCCATACCCGATGATGGAAGTATCGCTAAATCATAGCCGAATATCTTTACAAGTATCAAACCAAAGAAGAATGTAGGTATAGATATTCCTACGAAAGATAATATAGTAACTAAATAATCAACCCAAGTATTTGATTTAGATGCTGTTACAACACCTATTACTATTGCTAATATAGAACTTATTACAAATGAAGCTACTGATATTAATATTGTGTTTCCTAATGCTTCTATAATTATTCCGAATGCAGGTGCATTATACTGAGTTGAATATCCAAAGTCTCCAGTAAGAGCCCTTCCTACCCATTTGAAATACTGAACTGGTATTGGATCATAGTATCCTATTTCTCTAAGCATCTTTTCAACTACTTCAGGTGCTAAATTAGGATTTATCATGTGCATATATGGATTACCTGGCTGTAAATGTATAAGTGTAAATACAGTAACCGATACACCAAATAAAACTATCAATGCAACACCAATTCTTTTTAATAAGAATTTTTTCATTTTTTTCCTCCTATTTTTATTTTTCCTTTTTCTCTATAAAAAAGGCTGTTCCAAGGAACAGCCTAATTTTTCAATCATTATCTATTATTTTATTACCCAGTTGTGTACATTATAGAATTCGTTGAATGTTGAAGGTTTGTATCCTTCTAAACCAGGATTGTAAACTCTTTCTACGTTCTGGCAGAATAAGTAAGCTTCTGGTACATCTCTATTTAATATTTTAGCAAATTCGCCATAAATAGATTTTCTTTCATTCTGATCTAATGTAGCATTTCCTTCTTCTATTAATTTATCTGTTTCTGGATTGTTGTAAGCAACTATGTTGTATCCTATAACACCAGGTTCATTAGATATAGCAGCAGAATCCCACATTGGTTTTGGATCTGGATCTAATGATAAAGTATTACCCATCATATATAAATCGAAGTCATGGTTAGCAACTGCTTTATCCATTAAAGCTGAGTATTCCATAGTATCTATTTCTACAGCTATTCCTGCAGCTTTTAAAGATTCCTGTATAGCTGTTGCAGTTTTCTGTCTAACTTCATGGTCATTCTGGCAATCTATTGTAAGTTCTAATTTTTCACCATTAGCATTTTCAACTATACCATCGCCATCTTTGTCTTCCCAACCAGCTTCTTTAAGAAGTGATTTAGCTTTTTCTACATCGTATTTGTACTGTTCTAATTCTGATTCTTCAGGATATGCCCAGCTTGATGGTAGAAGTGGCGCATTTACTATTGAGCCTCTTCCTTCAACTATGTTGTCAAGTATACTCTGACGGTCTATAGCGTACATTATAGCCTGACGAACTTTTGCATCTTTAAGAGATTCTTTTCTTAAGTTGAATCCCATGTATGTGAACATATAGTTATCATAAGAAACTGTTTTTAATCCTTCAGATGTTAATGCATCTATATCAGCCTTTCTTAATGATTCAACATTAGCTATATCAACATTTCCACCTTTAAATTCAGCCTGAGTAGTATCAGCATTTATAGCTTTAAATACTAGGTTAGGAGTTTTAACTTCTCCGCCAAAGAAATCAGTAGCTGCTTCAAATTTAACATGTGAACCTGTTTTGTATTCAGTTAATTTATATGGTCCACAACCTACTGGGTTGTTTAATAATTCTGTCTGTTTTGTCCATTCTCCTGGATCTACTTTTGACCATATATGTTCTGGTATTATTTCTACGTTTCCTAAGTTTGTAACACCAGGAGCATATACTTTTTCAAATTCTATTTCTATAGTTTTATCATCTATAACTTTTATACCTTCTATATCTTCTGCTTCACCATTGTGATATGCTTCAGCACCTTTTACAGCCTGAACATCACCGTAGTATCCACCTGTGTAGTTTGGATCTGCCATTGCTTTGAAAGTATAAGCAACGTCATTAGCTGTAACTTTTTCACCGTCATGCCATACAGCTTTGTCACTTAGAGTATAAGTTATTTTTTTCATATCATCTGATACTTTAGATTCAGTAGCTAGATATGGTTCCTGCTCACCTTTATCATTAACAGTCATTAATGATGCATAAACAACAGATGTAACATATTTATCTATGTTTATGTTAGATATTAATGGGTTGAATATACCTTCTGGTGCAGTATTCATAGAATAAACTATTGTATCCTTAGCCTGTCCTGAAGAACTTCCGCCACCTTTGTTTCCACATCCAACAAGAAGAGATGCAGATAATACAGCCGCTAGAGCAACGCTTAATAATTTTTTTGCTTTCATCGTTTTTCTCCTTATTTATTTGTATGAAGCTAAATACGTATTTATTTCACAATCTATTCAAATTTATTATATGGAAATTTTTTTATGTTGTAAAATAGTTTGTAACTATATATTTTATTATTTTTATATATTTTTTCTATTGTAATTAAGATAACTTTTTCTTGACAAGTTGTATATTTTGTATTTATAGTAAACGTTTTCTTTTTTCTTTATTTTATTTTTTTAATATTTTAAATTTATTAAATAAACTGTACTTTTTTTGTCTACTTACTACTAATAATTAGTTTCCTTTGATATATATTCTTTCATCACATCAAAAAAGGAAGTTTTATATTGACTTCCTTTTATTATTATGCTTATTTTTTATTTTCTATATTATTTTTTTAGTAAGACATTTTTTCTGGAATTACTCCTCTCACTCCACCTTTAGGATATTTTGTGTCTCCGATATATCTAGGCATTAAATGGACATGAACATGCATCGCGCTCTGACCAGAATATTCTCCTACATTTACACCAACATTGTACGCATCTGGAGAATATTTTTCGTCTAATAGCTTTTTCCCTTCATCAACTAGATCAAATATCGCTTCTCTTTCTTCTTTTGTTAAATCAAAAAAGTTTGCTACATGTCTTTTAGGAATGAATAGCATGTGCCCCTTTGTTACCGGAAATTTATCAAATATCGCAAATGCTAGTTCATTTTCTAGTACATATTCTTTTAGCTCGCAAAATATACAACTCATATCTTTCACCTCATCATATCTAGTTTTATAGTATTCCTTAGTCCTAAATTCGATGGCGTCTTTTATATTATACGCAAAAAATTTATTATCTTTAAATTCTTCTAATCTCTTTACTACTATTTTATCTTTATCTAATTCAAAAAATTCATTTTCACTTTTTATCATATACTTAACGGGATTACTTCTTGCTAGTTCTACATACTCCTCTCTGTTCCACTTTGTGAATTCTGAAGTATTTTTATCCGCATACATATCGACAGTATTTTCTTTTATTGAATAAAATTCTTTAAAGCTTTCATACAAATCCTCATCGTCTATTCTAGATTTTAAATCTCCATTATTGTAAAATGCCAATAAAAAAGGCATTTTATAACTTTTAGACATTCTTGTGTTTTCTATCATCTTAATAAATCTCCAGCAAAATCCTTCGATTTCTTCTTTTTCAGCGCAGTTTAACTCGTCTATACTCATTAAATATCCTATATAATCTTTAAAAATATTTTCTTTGCTATTTTTCTTTATTTCAAGATATGTTTCAAAGTTCATATTTTCAAATAATTCTACTCTGCTAGGTCTATATCCTAAAGCTTGTTTAACTTTATAATATTCGCTATCTATTATACTCATAAGTGTTACTCCTAATTATTTTTATAGTATTTTTATTTTTAATTAGATTTTATCATAAATAGACTATCTGATAACAAAAAATAAAACCACCGATATATTGGACGTAGCTCTGGTGGTTTTACCTTTTCTATAACTTTTAAGTTGAAGAGAAACAAGTAACCTCTATACTCTCATTTTCTCATCTTTTTTATTATATCATACTGTTACTAAGATATCCATATTACTACAAAACCCTTTTATTTATATTCCTTGTATTTTTATTTTTTAATTTCTAGAAATCATAAAAAAATTATTGTATAATCTATAATTGAACTAAAATTTAGGAGGTTAACTATCTATGTTTTATCTATTATTAGCAATAGTATGTAGTGGTTCTATAGCTTTAATATTCAAATACAGTGAATCAAAAGAATGCAACAGAGCTTTGGTTACTACATTTAACTACTTAACAGCTACACTAATATCAGCAATAGCTCTTGCAAAATCAGGACTAAATATTCCTGCATCATTTGATGGGATAGTAGCTAAAACAATGGCAAACTTTTCAGGAACTCTTACTACTGAGGGAAGCTTTGGAGCTTCAATAATACTTGGAATAATAACAGGATTTTTATTCTTTATAGGTTTCGTAATTTATCAGAAAAGTATAAATGAGTGCGGACCTTCAATATCTGGTATGTTTGGAAAAATGGGTATACTAGTGCCTATGATTTTCTCAATATTTTTATGGAATGAGATGCCATCAGCGATAAAATGGGTCGGTATAATATTATCTTTTGCATCAATACTAATAATAAATGTAAATCCTACAAATATAAAAGAATCTGATTTTAAACCTATTCTTTTAATACTATTTGTTTTTTATGGTTTTGCAGACTTTATGAATAAAGTTTTCCAGAAATACGCATTAGTAGAATACAAAAACTTTTTCTTATTAATAGTATTCATATCTGCTACAATATTTAGCTTAGGTATGCTATTCAAAAATAGAAAAGAGGGATTCAACCTTACTAGCTGCTTAATTGGTATAGGTGTTGGTATTCCAAACATGTTTTCTTCTTTCTTCCTTATAGATGCTTTAAAAACACTTGAAGCTGCAGTTGTCTATCCAATATTCAGTGCAGGTGGTATAGTGTTTATAATGTTTATGAGTTATATACTATTTAAAGAAAGGCTTCAGAAAAAGGAAAAACTTGCAGCACTTCTTACTATCGTAAGTATGGTAATTATAAATATTTAATATAAATAACTCAATAAAAATAAAAAGAACAAGATTATATCATTTTTATCTATACAAATTTGATATTATTTTGTTCTTTTTTTTCATTTTTATCAGTTTTTTTATCATATTTTTATTTTTTTGCATCTTTACAATATTAAGATATAATCAAGTTTATTTATTTTTATAATATATAGTAAATATCGAAATTTATTTTATTTTAATTTTAGTAAATATTTTTTCTCATTAATTTTATTACAATAAGTAAGATTATAATATACTTATTATTTACGTTATTTTCATAAATTTATATCGTTAATAAAAAAACATCATTTTTAAAGGAAAACGCTTGTTGTTTTTCTGTTGTTTTTATAATTTCTACTTATATGATATTTCCACACCCATTATATATAGTTTTTTTATATTATCCTTTCATTTTTTTATGCTTGTGCAATTTATGGGGATTTACATGTTGTTTTTTTTTTAATATAATATATATGAACTCAATACATAATATAACATAAATTAAGATTCTAAAAATTTTAATTTACTAACTAACCACTTTAAGATATTTTAAATTATCCTCTAATTTAAAATAATCAATCTGTAGAAAAAAACCACCTTTATATAAAAGGCGGTTTTTTTCTTTTAATTTATATTATTTTTGAATAATCCTATAGATTTTGTTTATAAAATCAAAATTAATTTTTCAAAATTTCTATATTTAACTTCCCTACTAATGTAGAAAGTTCTTTTTTTAGATTTTCGTCTGCATCTATATACATTCCCGGAACCTTATACTCCCTTGGGCTACTATCCATATCTATATTTTCATCCTTAGGTAGAAGTACAAGCCTATCTTTTCCTGGGTATTTTCTAGCTATAGAGAATAGCTTCATCAATAATTCTTCATTTCTTACAGTATCCACTCTCACATTCATCTGTTTACTTTGATTTACATTATTTGAATTTCCTTTAAAAGATATTTTCTCTACATTGAAACCTTCATCATCTCTTATATCCTTTATTTCTCTGGCAATTAGTTTTACTTCATCGTCCTCAACTATGTTCATAGTACCTTTTATAAGTACTATACTGTCGTCATTCAATAGGATATTGTATTTTTTAAGAGTCTGTGGGAATACTACTACCTCGATTGTACCGTATAGATCTTCAAGTGTTATAAATGCCATTATCTCATTTCTCTTTGTAGTCATTATCTTTTTATTGATAACCATTCCACCCATGATAACCTCTTTTTCATTTAGCCTCATGTAGTTTACTTCATCTTCTTTTAACTCTTTTATTTTTTTCATACTTATACTAGTTTTTCTGTCTAAGTCTGATTTATATTCAGATAATGGATGTCCGCTAAGATACATCCCCAATACTTCTTTTTCCATATTGAGTTTTTCTTTATCGGTAAATTCTCGTACAAAAGGCATATTATTTGCAATATCCATTTCCTCTGCATCTTCTACTTCTCCTGCAAATGCATCGAATAAAGATATTTGTCCTTGTACGTTCTTCTTTCTATCCATAGAGATACTTTCTAGTACTGATTCATATCCAGACATAAGTGTCGCTCTATTTTCACTTATATTGTCGAAAGCTCCACATTTTATAAGACTTTCAATAACTCTTTTATTTGTATCCTTTGAATCTAATCTTTTTGCAAAGTCTACAAAGTCTTTAAAATCTCCGTTTGCTTCTCTTTCTTTTACTATGTTTTCGATTATATTAACACCTACATTTTTTACAGCTGCAAGTCCAAATCTTATACTATTTCCTTCAACAGAGAATTTTGCAAAACTCTTATTTATATCTGGAGGATTTACAGGTATTTCAAGGGCATTACACTCTCTTATATACTCCACTACTTTATCAGAGTTACCCATTATACTTGTTATAAGGGCAGCCATAAATTCAACAGGATAATGAACTTTCAGGTATGCTGTTTCATATGCAAGCACTCCATAAGCAGCCGCATGAGATTTATTAAATGCATATCTTGCAAAGTCTATCATATCGTCGAAAATTTTATTTGCATCCTCTTCAGATATTCCATTTCTTATACATCCTGGAATTTCTATATTTCCTTCATCGTCAAATTTCCCATGTATGAAATACTGTCTTTCTTCTTCCATGACATCCATTTTTTTCTTACTCATAGCTCTTCTAACTAAGTCGCTTCGACCATAGCTATATCCAGCTAAATCCCTTACGACCTGCATTACCTGTTCCTGATATACTAAACATCCATATGTTACCTCAAGAATAGGTCTTAGCTTGTCATTTATATATGTTACTTTTTCTGGATTATTCTTATTTTCTATATATGTTGGAATTGAATCCATTGGGCCTGGTCTGAATAGAGATATTCCGGCTACTATATCTTCAAAGCTATTTGGTTTTAGCTGTTTCATGAAGTTTCTCATACCAGAACTTTCTAGCTGGAATACTCCTAGAGTATTACCTTGAGATAATGTTTCAAATACTTCATTATCATCATATTCCATTTTTGAAAAATCTATATGCTCTGTATATCCTTTTATATCTCTATTTAATTCAATTAAATCTAATGCATCTCTAATAACTGTAAGTGTTCTAAGACCTAAGAAGTCCATTTTTAAAAGACCTAGTTCTTCAAGAGTAGTCATTGTAAACTGTGTAGTTATTGAATCCTGATGTTTATATAAAGGTACATATTCATCTACCGGATTTCTGGCTATAACAACACCTGCTGCATGAGTAGATGCATGTCTAAGAGTTCCCTCTAATCTTTTAGATATGTCTATTACTTCTTTAGTTTCTGCATCTGATTCATAAAGCTCTACAAGAGTTGGATTTGTGTCCATAGCCTTGTCTATCGTCATTCCAAGTTCAAATGGGATTTCCTTTGCTATTCTATCCGCTTTATTATAAGATACATTTAAAACCCTAGCTACGTCTCTTATAGCTATTTTCGCACCCATTGTACCAAAAGTAATTATCTGGGCAACATGATCTTCTCCATATTTTCTTTTTACATAGTCTATAACTTCTTCACGTCTTTCGTAGCAGAAGTCTATATCTATATCGGGCATAGATACCCTCTCTGGATTTAGGAATCTTTCAAACAGTAGGTTGTACTTCATAGGATCTATATCTGTTATTTTTAAAGTATATGCAACTATAGAACCAGCTGCACTCCCCCTACCAGGTCCTACCATTATATTGTTTTGTTTTGCATAGTTTATAAAATCCCAAACTATAAGGAAATACTCTACATATCCCATATTTTCTATAGTATTTAACTCGTACTCCAGTCTTTCTTTGTATTCTTCAGGGCAATCATCTCCGTATCTTTCTTCAAGCCCTTTTTTACAAAGTTCTCTAAAATATCCGTTAGTAGTGTATCCCTCTGGTACATCGTATTTTGGAAGATGATATTTGTGGAATTCAAATTCGACATTACATCTTTCAGCTATTTCATTTGTATTATCTAAAGCTTCTTCTAGCTCTGGGAATAATTTTTCCATTTCTTCCCTACTCTTTAAATAGAATTCATCGCTTGGGAATTTCATCCTATTTGTATCGTCAACAGTCTTTTGCATCTGTAAACACATAAGTATATCCTGTATTCTAGCATCATCTTTATCCACATAATGCACATCATTTGTGGCTACTAATGGGATGTTTAATTCCCTAGAAAGTCTTACTACTTCTGTATTTACCTGCTTTTGTTCAGGAAGTCCATGGTCTTGTATTTCTAAATAATAGTTTCCATTACCAAATATTTCTCTATATTCCATAGCTAATTTTCTAGCTTTATCGTAATTTCCATTCATTATAGCCCTAGGAACATCTCCTGCAAGACACGCAGAAAGAGCTATCAATCCTTGACTGTGTTTTTTAAGCTCATCCATGTCTGTTCTAGGCTTATAGTAGAATCCATCTACATAAGATTTAGATACTATTTTTATAAGGTTTTTGTATCCAGTCATATCTTTAGCTAAAAGCACTAAATGCCCTTGATGCTTATCGTAGTTTGGATCTTTATCGCTTAGCTTTCTAGGTGCTGTGTATACTTCACATCCAATTATCGGTTTGATTCCTTCAGCTTTTGCGGCTTTATAAAAATCTATTGCACCAAACATACATCCATGGTCAGTTATCGCAACGGCAGTCATTCCCTTTTCTTTAGCCCTTTTTACAAGCGTCTTTACTCTGGAAAATCCGTCAAGCAAACTATACTCAGTATGCACGTGAAGATGTGTAAAGTTTTTATCCATTTTTCCACCTCCATTTTTTAATTATATATATTTTATTATAATTTATTTTTTAGTTCTTTGTTGTAAATTTATTAAAAAAGAGACTTTCCGAATCATAGAAAAGTCTCCTATTTTTATTCTATATTATATTTTTCTCTTAGATTATCCGCTATTTCCTGTATTCTTTTTAATCTATAATTTACTCCAGATTTTCCTACAGGAGGAGTTAGCATCTCTCCAAGTTCTTTTAATGTAAGCTCCTCATTTTCTACTCTAAGAAGTGCTATTTGCTGTAGATTTTCAGGTAATTTCTTTATACCTATTGTTTCTTCTATTATTCTAATATTTTCAACCTGTTTAACCGCTGCATTGACAGCTTTTGTTAGGTTAGCTGTCTCACAATTCACTATTCTGTTTACGTTATTTCTCATCTCTTTTACTATCTTAACGTTCTGAAGTTTTAAAAGAGCATTGTGAGCACCTATAAGACTTAATAAATCAGATATTTGCTCACTTTCTTTTATATATACAACATAGTTGTTTTTTCTAGCTACGATTTTGCTATTAAAATCAAAGCTATTTATTAAGTCTCTCAGAGACTGTGCAAACTCCAAATTGTTAGTTACAAATTCAAGATGATAATTTTTTTCTGGATCGCTAATAGAACCTCCACCAAGAAAAGCACCTCTTATAAAAGCTCTTTTCTGCTCGTCCATTGCAATTAACTCCTCAGCTATATCATTTTTAGGGAAAAAACCTTCTCCTTTTTCTAAAACACCTAGCTCTTTTAAAAGTTTTTCTGCCCCCATGTCGCTCTTGACAGTCAAAACATAGCTATTGTTTCTTTTAAGCATCTGGTTTTTATTTACAGCGATAGTAGTGTTGATATTAAAATCATGTTTTAAAAGCTTAAACACCTTTCTTGCTATCGAGTTAAGCTCTGTTATTATCTTTAGATTCATCTTTTTAAATCCAGCTATCTGTATACTTCCAGAAAGTCTAACTATCCCTGCAAGCTCAGCCAAATTTACAGCTTGTATATCAGAATCTATTCTCGTTAGTTCGTTTTTCGTCTCCGCTGAAAATGACATTTCTATCTACCACCTACTGCCTTATTATTTATTTAATTTTTTCTTTATTTCTACAAGCGCTACTTTTATAATTTCTTTTTCATCATCGTATCTAGCCATTTCAACTACTCTATCTATATGGACAAATTTTGCATCTACAAATCCCTCTTCTTTCTGAGGAATTGTGTCCATACTTCTAGCAGTCATTAAATACCAGAACACAGTCTTATGAACTGTTTTATTTTCGTCCCAATTTTCTTTGAAAGTATAATGTATTTCACCAAGATATTTATCTATATCTGCTTTTACTCCAGTTTCTTCTCCTACTTCTCTCAATGCGGCTTGCTCGTGGCTCTCCCCTTTTTCAACTTTGCCTTTTGGGAGTACCCAATCTCCGTTAAATTTTCTAAGTAGAAGAACAGCATTTCCAAACAGTACAACTCCGCCGGCACTTACTTCTTCTCTCATTCGATTCACTCCTTAAACTGTTTTCTTCTTTGGTCAGATAATCTTCTACCAGTAAACAATTTATGTCAACTGTTACATATTTCTTTCTTCAGAAACTATCTGCATAATTACTTTAGAAACATTTTTCGCATCATGTCTTATGTAATTATTTTTTATTTCGATAAGATCTGCCTCAATTACTTTTATCCCCAACTTGTCAAAACTTTTTTTCTGGTGGTTATCTAAAAGGACTTGTTCCGCCCCATCTTTATTATAACGCATAAAAACATCTTCTTGCAGTATTTCCTTATTTGCAACTACATAATCTATGATATTTTCTCCTGCATGTTCTATTATAGCATTTGCATGGTCGAACAAATTATAATTTTCTGTTTCACCAGGTTGTGTCATTACGTTTCCTACATATACCTTAGGTGCATCAGAATTTTTAATAGCATCTACTACTCCATCAACTAAAAGATTTGGAATAACACTAGTATAAAGACTTCCTGGTCCCATAACAATTATATCCGCATTTTTTATAGCGTATATTACCTCTTTAAGAGGTTTTATATGTGGATGGTCTAATCTAAGTCTTTTTATATTAGTTTTGTCTAATTTACAAACATCAGGAATAGCAGATTCTCCTTCTATTACCTTACCATTTTCAAGTTCTGCAACCAAGTTTACATCTTCTAAAGTAACTGGGTATACCTTTCCTGTTATAGCAAAAATCTCACCTAATTTAGATACAGCTGTTTCAAAATTTCCATAAAGTCCAGTCATCGCAGCTAAGAATAAGTTACCAAAACTCTGACCTTTTAATCCGCCCTCTTCAAATCTGTACTGCATTACCTCGTTCATAGTAGGCTCTATATTTGCAAGAGCTAAAAGGCAGTTTCTTATATCTCCTGGTGGAAGCATTCCTAAGTCCTCTCTAAGTACTCCAGAGCCACCTCCATCATCTGCAACGGTAACAACTGCGGTTATATTATTTGTATAATACTTTAATCCTCTTAGAAAAACAGATTGTCCTGTTCCCCCTCCTATAACCACTACTTTTGGATTTCTTTCTTCTAATTCTCTCTCTCTTATTTGATTTTCAATTTTTGCTTTTCTAGCCTTTATATAAAGAATGATAGCCGCAATCAGAGCTATCCACCCTATTACACCAATTATATTATTTAAGTATTCCATAAAATGCCCCCATGATTAACCAAGCATAGAGTCTCTATGTTTTTTAATTACTCTATATCCATTTTTGTAAAGCTCATCATATAGCATGTTGGCTATAGTAACAGATCTATGTCTTCCTCCAGTACATCCCACACCTATTACTAAGTGCTGTTTTCCCTCTTCTATATACTGAGGTATTAGGAATCCTATAAAATCAAATAATTTTTCTACAAATTCTTCACTTACTTTTGAATTCATAACATACTCTCTAACTTCTTTAAAGTCTCCAGTTTTCGGTCTTAGACTTTCATCATAATATGGATTTGGTAAGAATCTTACATCAAATACAAGGTCTGCATCCTTAGGTATTCCATATTTAAATCCAAATGAAACTACAGATATAGTCATATTAGGAGTATCTTCTTCCAATCCATCTTTGTATATCTTAGAAATTTCTTCTTTTAAATCCTTTGGCTTCATATTTGAAGTATCTAATATACAAGTTGCATATTTTTTAAACGGCTCCATTATCTGTCTTTCTATTTTTATACCTTCTGGAATCTGCATATTTTTTGATAGTGGATGATTTCTTCTAGTCATCTTATATCTTTTTAAAAGTACATCATCGTCGCAATCAAGGTAAAGTACTTCGAATTTATAATTTGCTTTTTCAAGGCAATCAAGACTTTCATGAAGTGCCTCAAAAAATCTTCTACCTCTTATGTCTACTCCTAGTGCTACCTTCTCTATATTAGAGTTTCCCTGGAAGCATATTTCCGCAAATTTTGTTATTAATGTAGGTGGCATATTATCTACACAATAAAATCCCATATCCTCTAATGCTTTCATTGTTTCACTTTTTCCAGAGCCTGATAACCCTGTAACTATAACAAACTTCATGTAATTTGCCCCCTTATTCTATTATATTTTCTACTCTCTTAATATCTATGCCAGATTTTTTGACTGTTTCAAGTCCTAAAGAAAAATTGCCTACCATAAATGGCTTATGTGCGTCTGAACCAATCATCAATCTATTATTGTATTTTTCTATTTGCTTTAGCTGTTCTACATTTAAATGTGCATGAGAACTGTTTATCTCTAGTATTATATTTCTCTTTTTTGCCTCTTCAGCAATCTCCTCAATATACACATCCCCTTTATCTCCAGGGTGAGTAATCATAAATATATCATTATTTTTCATTGCATTTACAACCGCATCTGTGTTATATCTCTTAGATTTTTTAGTTCTTAAAAAATAGTTGTCTGCATGGTTTAACAACCCTCTAAAAGATGTTGGCTCAGATGCAAAATGATAACCTGCAAGAACGTAGTCCAACTGTTTTCTTATCTTATCATCCATATCTATAGTTCCCTTATTGTCCAGAATATTACACTCTATCCCTAGAAGTATCTCGATTTCCTTGTATTTTTCATTTAATCTATCTACTTCTTCTCTCATTCTAAATATACTATCTCTGTCCAACCCATATAGTAAATGTCTATATCCATGGTCTGATATTCCAATTGTTTTAAGGCCTTTTTTTATAGCTTCTTGTACATTTTCTTCTATAGTACCTATAGCATGTTTTCTCTTACCATTTTTACCATTACTAAAAATAGTATGTGTATGGTAATCTGCTATAATTTTCATATTATATCATCTCCAGTCTTTTTATTGGCTTACGTATACACTACTTACCTTCAGACTATTCTTCCTCTTTAACTGGATCCTCGCCAACTATTTTTACCTCTTCTTCAAGCATAACACCGAATTTTGCATTTACAGTGGATTTAACAGCAAACATTAAGTCTAATAATTCTTTTGCTGTTGCATTTCCTCTATTTATAACAAATCCTGAATGCTTTTCAGATACCTGAGCATCGCCTATTGATAATCCTTTAAGCCCACTATCCTGTATTAATTTGCCCGCAAAATATCCTTCAGGTCTTTTAAATGTACTTCCTGCGCTCGCAAAATTAAGAGGCTGTTTAGAAGTTCTTCTATCTCTTAAATCGTCCATTGTAGCTTTTATATCGTCGTAATTACCTTTTTCTAACTCTACTACTGCAGAAAGTGCTACATAACCTTTTTCCACTATTGTGCTTCTTCTATATCCAAAATGCATTTCTTCATTAGATAACTCTAATATATTTCCATCTTTATCCATAACTTTTACAGTTTTTACTATATCTTTAATTTCTCCACCGTATGCACCTGCATTCATCGCTAATGCACCACCAAATGTTCCTGGTATTCCAGATGCAAATTCAAACCCTTTAAGTTCTTCTCTAAGAGCTGCATTTCCTATTCTAGATAGTAGTGCACCTGCTTTTATTTCTATTTTATTTCCATCTATTTTAAAATCACTGAAATTATCTGATAGTTCTACAACTACTCCTCTTATTCCTCCATCTCTTACTAAAAGATTTGAACCATTTCCTATTATAAGGTATGGAATTTCTTCACTTTTTATATATAAAAGAATTTCTTTTAACTGTTCTTCATTTATAGGTCTAACTAAAATATCTGCTGGACCGCCAACTCTAAAAGATACATGTTTTTTCATAGGTTCGTCCATCATTATATTTTCTTTTCCAACTATATCTAAAAGTTCATTATATACTTTATTTTTATTCACTATACATTCCTCCTCTAATTATTTAATTTTTATATCTCAAATACAATCTGTTCTCTTTTTATTTATATATTCTAATTACTTTATACCCTTTATATTTTCATTTATTTTGATTTATTATTTTCATCATTATATTTTTTCCATGTTTGGCAAAATTAGTGCATTATACACCCAATTATATATTAATATAATAAATTAAATTTCTAAAAATAACAATATCTAAGCAAAATAAATTCCTTCTATATAATGTAGGTATAAATTCTTTTCTTTTGGTATTTGATTTTTTAATGAAAAAGTCAATATTTTTGAAATTTCTATTGTACAATATCGTACTTGTGTGTTTTAATAGTCATAAAAGCATTTTATGGAAAGCTTAAAATGCCACTAATTTAGAAAATTAATTCTTTTCATTTCAATTTAAATTACGATTAAAATTTTTAAGAGGGGAGATCTTTTTTTGGAAAATTTACCATTATCATTATATGAGATTATACTTACAACAGTTTATCTCATAAACTTTATTCTTGTTATAGACCTTATATTTAGAGGAAAGAGAAATATCGACAATACTCTTACTTGGATAGTTATACTAGTCCTTGTTCCTCCACTTGGGTTCATACTATATGCGATGTTTGGTAGAAGTATTGCAAAAAACAATATGTTCAGTGTTAAGGAAAAAGAGGATAGAGTTATAAAAAATAAAATACTAGAATCTTATGTAGAAATTGAGTCTAATTTAGACCCATACTTAGATGAAAATAAAGATATTATCTACACACTTGCGAATTCAAACAATGCCCACTTTACAGCGGACAACGATGTAGATATTTATCCAGAATCAAATATGTTCTTCAATTCACTTCTTGAAGAGCTAAAAAAAGCTGAAGAATACATAAATATACAGTTCTATATATTTAAAGATGATAGAATAGGAAAAGAAATAATAGAAATACTTAAAGAGAAGGCTCAGTCTGGTGTAGAAGTTAGACTTCTATACGATGCTGTTGGAGGTAGAAACCTTAGCAAAAAGGCTGTAAAGGAAATGAAGGAAGCTGGCGTTCAGGTTGCTAATTTCTTCCCTTCATTCTTAAATATAATAAACTTCAACATAAACTTTAGAAACCACAGAAAAATCGTTGTTATAGATGGTAAAGTTGGATTTGTTGGAGGATTTAATGTAGGTGACGAATATCTAGGAAGAGATCCTAAATTTGGAGAATGGAGAGATACTCATATCAAACTTACTGGTAGTTGTGTAATCGACTTAAGTATGAGATTCCTTCTTGATTGGAGATACACTACTAAAGAAAACCTAGATTTAGCTAAGTACTTTACTAAAAAGAGAGAAAAATCAAATGGAAATGTTGGAATCCAGATTGTTTCAAGTGGTCCCGATATAACTGAACTTGATGAAATAAAATACGGATATATGAAGATGATTCAAAAAGCTAGAGATTACGTATATATTCAGAGTCCATACTTAATACTAGACAAAACTTTAATGGAAACACTAAAAGTTGCATGTCTATCTGGTGTAGATGTAAGAATCATGATACCTTCAAAACCTGACCATCCATTCGTATACTGGGCATCATACTCTTATGCAGGAGAACTTCTAGACTATGGTGCAAAAATATACACTTATGGAGAGGATGCATTCTTACATGCTAAAACAATAGTTTACGATGATTCAGTTGCATCTATAGGAACTGCAAACATGGATATAAGAAGCTTCGAACTTAACTTTGAAGTAAACGCATTTATCTATTCTGAAGAAAAAGCAAGAGAACAGAGAATGATATTTGAAAGAGATATTAAAAATTCTAGAGAAATAACAAAAGAAATATACGAAAGTAGATCTACATACATAAAAATGAAAGAATCTATATCTAGATTACTTTCACCAGTTTTATAGAACAGGAAATAAAAAACATCTATTTTGGCTCCAGGCGGTCAAGCCGCATTGTCGCTACAAATAGATGTTTTTTTATTTCCTCAGTTTTAATACTGGTGAATAGTAATCAAAGCTCACCGCACCGGCTCATCAAAGATTATAAAATAATAGAATAAAGTAATATTTTTATCTCTTTTATCTCATGTAACCTATTCACCCTCTTAGTAGCAAGCTGAGGAATTTACTGAAAAAATTATTTATCATCTCCTTCAGCTACGGTTAATAGTTTTATTGTATAAAGAGGGGGTTATACTGTCTATTTACAGCGACAATGCAACTTGATTGCCTGGAGCGTAAATAGACAGTATCTCCCTCTTTTTCAATATAATCTATCTATCGCTCTGAAGTAGCTGATTTAATTTTTTAGTAAATTCTTCAGCTGCATCATATCCCATACCTCGCTGTCTATAGTTCATAGCAGCAACTTCTAGTATCATAGATGTGTTTCTTCCTGGTTTTACAGGTACAGTCATTTTTTCTATCTGCACACCCATTATATTTTCGTATTCTCTATCTAACCCAAGTCTATCATAGTACTTGTTCTTATCCCATGATTCAAGGTATATTACAAGACCTATTTCATGTCTTGTTTTTACTGCTCTAACACCGTAAAGTGTTTTTACATCCAATATACCTATTCCTCTTATTTCCATAAAATGTCTTAATAGCTCTGGAGCCTGACCTATTAGTTTATTTTCATCTGTCTTTCTTATTTCAACAGCATCATCAGCTACAAGCCTATGACCCTTCTGAACCAATTCAAGGGCAGTTTCTGATTTACCTACACTACTTTCACCCTTGATAAGTACACCTACACCGTATATATCAACTAAAACACCATGCACTGTTTCATATTTAGCCATTCTATTTTCAAGGTAATTTGATAATTTGTTTATCAATCTTGTAGTGTTTCTATTAGATTTTAAAACTATTATATCGTGTTTTTCGGCAATTTTTAAGAAATCCTCTTTTACTTCCATATCCCTAGAGATTATTACCGCCGGAATATCATAAGAGAATAATTTTTCTAATCTTTCTTTTCTAGTTTCATCATCTATTGTCGCAAAATATGCATACTCACTCTTCCCTATTATCTGTATTCTTTCTGATGAGAAATATTCAAAAAATCCAGCATACTGTAACCCTGGTCTATTTAGCTCTGGAGTTGTTACATAGTGATCTCTTCCATCATCTGGAAAATTCACCACTTCTAAATCCAAAGCATTTATAATATCCAATATATTAACTTTGCTCTCCATATTTTCACTCCTTTTTTATCATTATAATTTGATTCTAGTATAATCCTTGCTCCTTTTCTCTAAAGAAATCATATACTTTTTCAGCAACTGTAGAGTTCATAGTTTCTGTGTCTTCAAGCTCTTCCAATGTCGCATTTTTTATACCTTCTAAAGTCTTGAATTTTGCAAGTAGAGCCTTTTTCCTCTTCTCTCCAACTCCTGGAATATTGTCTAACTCTGATTTTGTAAGCTTTTTATCCCTAAGACTTCTGTGATATGTTATCGCATAATTGTGGACTTCCTCCTGAATTCCAGCTACAAATCTGTACAGATTGCTAGTCTTTGACAATTCAATTTCTCTAGTTTCATTTATCAGCCCTTTGGTTCTGTGTTTATCATCTTTATACATTCCCCAAAGCGGAATATCTATTCCATATCTGTCAAATACTTTTCTGACAGCACCAACCTGACCTTTACCACCATCTAGTAAAATTAAATCTGGCAGATTTCCATGCTTTATCCTTCTTTCAAGTATCTCTGCCATAGAATCGTAATCATTTGGCCCAATTACAGTCTTGATTTTATATCTTCTATACTCTTTTTTATCTTTTTTACCATTTGTGTAAACTACCATAGACCCAATTGAGTCTACACCCTGTATATTAGAAATATCAAAAGACTCTATTCTTATAGGTAACTCTTCTAATTCTAGTAGATTTTTTAATTCCTCAAGTGCACCTATACTTTTTTCGTACTTTCTCTTATTCATATCTGAGAATTTTTCTAAGTACTCAAGTGCATTTTTTCTAACCATTTCAACTAAGCTCTTTTTTTCGCCTTTTTGAGGGACTCTTATAACAACTTTCTGCCCTTTCTTAGCAGTAAGTATGTCCTCTAAAATTCCCTGGTCTTCTATTTCATCCTCGATAATTATCTCTTTTGGAATGTATTCCTGCTCCATATAGAACTGCTTAGCAAATGAACCAAGGATTGATTCTCTGCTGCTATCCATAACTCCTTCTAATATGAAGTGTTCTCTTCCTACAATTTTACCATTTCTTACAAAGAAAATCTGAACACATGCTTCGTTATTTGCCCTAGCCATAGCGATAATATCTTGATTTAAGTCTAGTGTATTCGTGTCTATCTTCTGCTTTTGAACCATCTCTTCTAAACTTTTTATCTTATCTCTGTAAACTGCAGCCTCTTCAAATCTAAAGTCAGCTGCACATTTTTGCATTTTTTCAGTAAGAATTTCTACAAGCTTCTCTTCTTTTCCAGAAAGACACATAATAACTTCGTCTATCATCTGTCTGTACTCTTCCTTTGAAACTTTGCCAGTACAAGGCCCCATACATTTCTTTATATGATAATTTAAACATGGTCTCATTTTATTCTTTATAGCTCTGTCTATATCTATTTTACACGTTCTTATAGGATATGTATCCCTGATTACCTCAAGAGTGTCGTTTACAGCTGTTATATTTGTGTATGGCCCAAAGTATTTAGCCTTATCCTTAGCCACTTTTCTAACTTTTATGACTCTAGGAAAATCCTCATTTGTAGTAACTTTTATATATGGATATGTCTTATCATCTCTAAGTAGCACATTGTACTTTGGTTTATATCTTTTTATCAAGTTACACTCTAATATCAGTGCCTCTGTTTCTGAATCGGTTATTATATATTCAAAACTTCTGATATTTTTTACCATTGATTTTACTTTTGATGAATGATTTTTAGACGATTGGAAATACTGTCTAACTCTGTTCTTAAGCACAACAGCTTTTCCAACGTATATTACATTATCAAAAGCATCCTTCATTATATAAACTCCAGGTTGTTCTGGAAGTTGTTTTAAATGTTCCTGTATATCAAACAAATTATTTCCTCCATTAAACTTCAATTTTTATATGCTAATTTTATTTTAACATATAAATTTTATACCTAATTGAATACAGTTTTAAACTATTTAATCTTCTTGTTGCTTCTATATTTATACGCAATCCAATAATCAACCACTCTTGATAGACACTCTACAAGTATCTGTCTGTCTAAGTAGTTTTCTTCTATTGAATATTCTACTTCTTCATCTGTATGAACCTCAGCATTTCCAAATGCCCTAATTATATGCATATATGCAGTAATTCTTGGAGATGCAAGCTCAGCTTTTCTCATATACTCAATTCTCTGGAATAAGTTTCTATTTCCAGCCTTATCCCCACCTATATCATATATGATAAACTCAAGCATTTTTCTCGCCAATACACAGAACTCGAACTGTCTTAACTCTCTGCTCTCAATTCTTGCTTCAAATTCAATTAAAACATCACTTCTATCTCTTTTCTTGAATTTTCCAGAAGTAACATGTTCTCTGTAGTATTTCATCTTAGACCACATATCGCAAAGAATTTCGTCGCATTGCTCATCGCTAAACACATTTTCCTGATCTACATCAGTTCTGTTTAGGATTTCGTTCATCTTCCGGTCAAATTTCATAACCCTTTCTCTATCGTTATCGACTATGTATATCCCATCTAGGTTGTATGTCTTTTCCATAGCAAATCTACTCTGCTCTACAAGTATGCTTAGAATCTCATCGTCTGGTAAATTTTTCAAACAAGAACCCATAACAGGCATCGCTATATTCTCTATATTTATACCAATTCCATCTGCAAGATTTATCACAGCAAATAGATTTCTTATTCTTTCAGAAAAACATTCCGCAGTTATTGTTCTATCATCTAATTCTATGCAGGCAATTCTTTTAAATCCTACCTTTTCAACATCAAATTCCTTAGACATCCAAACTCCAAGTGACTTATTTAAATCTAAAGCAGCATCTTCTTGTATTTCTTTCATAGACATTCCATATTTTTCCATGAAGCTTTTTTCAAACGCCTTCTGTGTAGAGCCTTCATGGTATTTATATGATGCAAGGACTAATAGGTCTATTGGGTAGTAAAATTCTGTAAGGTCTGCATAGTGTAGCTCGATAAATTTTATACCCGAAACTGTCCCAAACTCATTTCTGTTTAAATATACTTTTGTGTGCTTATTCATAGAAAAACCACCACCTTCAAAAAAAGCCTGAAAAAATATTTTTCAGGCTGTTTAATTTCTTTATTTAATTATACTTTAAAAACAAATTATTTTCATTACTAATTCTCTCTCAATCTTTCAACAATTGTTGCTTTAGATACAAATTTGTAAATTACTAACGGTAATACTATACCTAATAGGATAAACATAGGCATAACTATTAAAATTGATGTTATTGTAAATTTGTAAGTAAAGAACCAAAACATATTTTCTATAGTTTTTCCAATAAATGGATTTAATACTATTGATAGACCTAGAGAAAGAACTCCAACTCCTAAAGCGTAGTATAAACCTTCATATACTAGCATAGTTTTTAGTTGTTTTCCTGTCATACCAACAGATTGTAGCATTGCAAATTCTCTTTTTCTAGTAATTATACTTGTAAGAATTGCGTTGAAGAAGTTAAGTACTCCTATTAATCCTACAATAAAGCTTAGTGCTCCACCCATTAATAAGAACATAGAGCGCATACTTTCAAATTCTGATACATATTTTTCCTTGCTTTCATAGTCGTATTCTTGATTTTGTTTTGTTGTGTAATCTTTAAGGAAAGTTTCCATGTTTGAATTTGATTTCTTTGTAGTGTTGAATGCATATAGCATTGTAGAGTCTGTTCCAGAGTCTTGTATGAAAGTCTTATCATTTAATATAAACTCATCATGTCCATAGTAACGATAAGATAGTGCAGTTGGTACAGTTACTATTGCTGATACTGTATATTCAACATCTTTATATTTCTTAGCTCTAGCACTCCATAAAGAAACTTGTTCAAGATTAGTTCCCTTTGGATATACTTCACCTGTTTCTGGATTGTAGTATTCAAATTCATCTACATATCTAACTGTAACTTTATCTCCTATCTTTGCCCACCGAGAGTCTTTTCTTAGTTTACCGTAATCGTCTTCAACATATACAGCTGCAATATTTCTACTTCCTGGTTCATATACTTTTGAAAGATCTCCTTCCCAAACTTTTAAGTTATCTAGTGCAAATTTTTCCATTCCATAAATTTGTACATCATCTGAAATACGTCCATCTTTTGTTTTTTCTTCTAATTTTATATTATTATCTATCTCTTCTTTTGACATATACTGATTGTAGTTATTCCTATATGCTTTTTCTGTTATTAATTCTTGTATATGTGAAGTCTTTCCGTATACTTTACAGCTATCCGTTATTCCATTTTGCTTAGATACCTCGTCTATAACAGATGTCGATACTTCCTCTTCATCACTAAATGAATTATCTCCACTAAAATATGAAGCATTTGCTAAGACAAAATCTGTAGATACAAAATTAGATACATATTTATCCATATCAAAACCTTTTGTAAATAAAACTGTAAAGTTTAATAAAACAACTGCTAATGATAAAGAAATTATAGTTACTATAGTTTTTCCACGACTTCTACCTAAGTTTTCTTTTGCCATTAAGCAAAGCGATACTTTCTTTGATGTTTTTTTAGATTTCTTTTTGATATTACTTCCTTCTGTGTATCTAACTGCTTCTATTGGAGAAACTTTCGATGCTATTCTTCCAGGTCTTATGCAAGAAATCCACACTGTAAATAAAGTAAAGATAACAGCGAAAATAAATATACCTGGGCTAATAGAAACTACACTCACAAGTCCATCAAACTGCTTCATTACAGCTGCTGTTAAAACTTTCCCTACTATCCAACCAAAAAGTAATCCAAATGGGATTCCTATTAGACTAAGAAGCATAGCCTGTTGACGAATAATCTTTTTAAGCTGGCGAGGAGTTGTACCTATTGTTTTTAATAATCCATAAAATCTAATATCATTTGCAACTGAAATTTGGAATACATTGTATATTATTAAATATCCTGTAAAAATAATAAGCAGTAATACAAGTACAATTGCAATTACTAGTGAGTAATCCATACTTTCTGACATCTGTGCTCCACTATATCCCCAGTTAATGCCAGTTGAAATATATGTTCCATCATTTGAATTATTTTTTTCTTGGTATCCATGATTTTCAAGTACTGTTTCCACGTTTTTAGATATATTTCTAGAATTTTTAAACATTACATCCATATTCCAACTTCCGGTCATAGTATCACCAGTTTTTCCTGGGATGACATTTAATTCTTTGAATATAGACTCTGCTCTACTTTCTGGAATTAATACATGATTTGCTACAATTGCTTCATCATATTCCCAATATCCACTAAGTGTAAAAGTTTGTGTTGTTTCTTTTCCATCTACATCAAATGTTATTGTGAATTTTTCACCTATTTTAGGCTTTACTCCTAATAGTTTAAGTACTTTTGTATCTGTTGCTGCTTCGTTTGTTCCCTCTTTAGGTAATCTTCCTTCTACAGGGTCACAATACATAAAGTGAGCTTGATTTTTATCAGAGTATCCAATTTCTACATGACTTTTATTAAAAGGCACTTTTGAGGGCATTCCTACAAAGCGTCTTTTTCCATATTGTTGTATTAATGGATCATCTTTTATATTTTCAAATTGTTCTTCTGTCATATACTTAAAAGTAGCATGACTCCAACCACCACATTGGCGGAAATTTGATTCCTGTATTCCTTCATTTATAGAAAATGCAATTGTAAATATTGATGTGAACAGTAATGTAGTCAATGCAATCGCAAAAACAGCAATTAAATTTCTAGTTTTTCCAGCTTTAAATTGCTTGATACTCAAATTACGAATACATTTTTTATTTTTAACTTTCATAACTGCCACCCCCCTAATGCTCTACAATTTTACCGTCTTCAATACGAATTATACGGTCTGCTAACTGAGCAATTTCTTCATTGTGGGTAATCATTACTATTGTTTGTGTATATTTTTGGCTAGTTACTTTTAATAATCCAAGTACATCTTGGCTTGTTTTTGAATCAAGGTTTCCTGTTGGTTCATCGGCAAGTATTATAGCTGGTTTTGAAGCTAGTGCCCTTGCAATTGCTACACGTTGTTGCTGACCACCTGATAAGTTATTTGGAAGGTTATCCAATTTACTTTCTATTCCCAGTGTTTCAATTATACTTTTGATATAATCTGCATCTGGCTCTTTCCCATCAAGTTGGATTGGAAGTACAATATTTTCATATACGTTTAAAACAGGAACTAGGTTATAATTTTGGAATACAAATCCAATTTTTCTACGTCTGAAAATAGTTAGCTCCTCATCTTTTAAAGAGAAAATATTTCTATTGTCTACTGCTACATTTCCTGATGTCGGCCTATCTAGCCCACCTAGTATATGTAATAATGTTGATTTTCCAGATCCTGATGTTCCAACAATAGCAACAAATTCTCCTTTTTCTACTGAAAAATTAACTCCATCTAGCGCATGGACTTCATTTTCACCAGAGCCGTAAATCTTTATTAAATTATCTGCTTGTAAAATTTTCATATCTCACACCTCCACAACATAAATTTCCTTAGATTTATATGTAGAAATTTATTATTCTCATTCTAAAATTTATGTTTCTAAAAAAATCTGTATATAAAAGATGTTCCTTCATCTCTATATACAGATTATCTCATACAAATCTTTCCACATTCTTTCTGGAAATATATCAAATCTAACAGTTTTGTTAGATTTCATCTATCTCAGAATATATACAGAAAATGTAGACCCTACTCCAAGTTCTGATGTTAGTTTTATATATCCACCCTCACTGGAAATAATTTCTCTTGTTAGGTAAAGTCCTATTCCCACACCTTCATCGTTGTGTACTGATTGAGAACGATAAAAACGTGAAAATACTTCTGCTTGCTCGGACTCAGCTATCCCAATTCCTGTATCTGATATGTCAATTCTTGTAAATATTTCATACTCATGTACTTTAATATTTATTTCCCCAGTATTTGTGTATTTTATTGCATTATCTACAATATTTCCCAGTGCTTCTGTAGTCCACTTTCTGTCAAAAGTAGCTTTTGATGTTGTCTTTTCAATGTTTAATTCTAAATTTTTACCCATTGCTTTAGAGATATACTGTTCATATATATCTTGTAGCATAGGTTGAATTTCTTCTTTTCTTGGCGATAAGTTTAAAATTCCATTTTCCAATCTTGAAAGTTTTACAAGAGATTTTATTAAGAATTCTAGTTTTTCAGCTTGTTGTTTAATCGCCTCTACATTAGAACGCATATCTTCAGATAAATCTTCCTCTTCTATTAGTTCGCTGTACAAAATAAGATTTGAAATCGGAGTCTTAGTCTGATGTGATATATCAGAAATCAAAGTTTTTATTTTCTCTTTTTCCTTCATAATATTTTTAGATGAAGTATTTGATAATGCGAGATAATTAGAGAACTTTGTTTCTAATGCGGATAATCTACTCTCGTCAAATTTTGTTTCTGAGTATTCCCCATCAGCTGCAGAGTCTATCATTTTTTCAAGTGTATCCATAGTTTTTTTAGTGCGTATATGATTTATTAAAACAACTGTAAAAGCTGCAATTATGCTAATTAACGCAAATAATATAATCAATTTACTCATCTTTTTTCACCCAACTGTACCCTATTCCATAAACTGTCTTTATATAATCCTGTGCCCCAAGTTTGTCACGAAGTCTTTTTATACTGACAGAAAGTGCATTTTCATCTACATATTTTGCTCCATCCGTCCAAATATAGTCTATCAGCATATTACGACTCACTGTTACACCTTGATGCTCTACTAATATTTTTAATAACTTTTGCTCTGTTTTGCTTAGTTCTATATTTTCTTCATTAGCTAAAAATATCATATTGTCAAAGTCAAATACAAAACAATCTATCTTTAAAATCTTTTTATTTTTACCATTTTCATTTTTTAGATTAATAGCATTTTTTCTAAGTTGTGTGTTTACCCTTGCTCTTAAAACTGCTAAAGAAAATGGCTTTGTTATATAATCATCCGCTCCTTGTTCAAGACCTTCAACAATATCCATATCTGTGTCATTTGCAGTGAGTAAAATCACAGGTCTAATTGCATCCTCTTCTTTTAATTCTTTTAGAAAATCTAATCCATTTCCATCTGGTAAGTTTATATCCAATAATATCAATGATACGTCGTCAATCTCTAATTGTTCTCTTGCACTTTTTAAATCCATACAAGATATAATTTTTCTATTTTCCGATTTTAAGGCTTTGCACAATCCTTGATTGAGCCTTAGGTCATCTTCTACAATTAAAATTTGTTCCATTTTATTCTCCATTTTTAGTAGTATTTTTCTTATATTTTTATATTATAATTATACCTCAGACAAATTTGTTGTAAAGAAAAAGGAACTATTGCGTATCTTGCAGCAGTCCCTTTTATGTTTAATCTTTTATAAATTTTCTAACTAAAAAAGTTGAATTCTTTTTCTTATATTTATTTAAAATATCTTTTTAGGAATTGTCCTGTGTAACTTTCTTCTACTTTAGATACTTCTTCTGGCGTTCCTGTGGCAACTATTGTTCCTCCACCGTCTCCGCCTTCTGGACCTAAGTCGATTATATGGTCACAAGTTTTTATTACATCAAGGTTGTGCTCTATTACAACTATTGTATTTCCTGTGTCCGCAAGTCTTTGAAGTACGTCGATTAGTTTGTCTACATCTGCCATGTGAAGTCCAGTTGTCGGCTCATCTAATATGTACAATGTTTTTCCTGTTGGACGTTTGCTAAGTTCAGCTGCTAGTTTAATTCTCTGAGCCTCCCCACCAGAAAGCTGTGTAGATGGCTGTCCTAATTTAATGTATGATAGACCTACATCCATTAGAGTTTCTAGTTTTCTTCTTATGTTTGGTATGTTTTCAAAGAATTCCAGTGCTTCTTCTACGTTCATATCAAGTACATCAGATATTGTTTTGTCTTTGTATTTTACCTGTAGAGTTTCTCTGTTGTATCTTTCCCCTTTACATACTTCACAAGGAACATATACATCTGGAAGGAAGTGCATTTCTATTTTGATAATTCCATCTCCCTTACATGCCTCACATCTTCCGCCTTTTACATTGAAACTAAATCTACCTTTCTGGTATCCTCTTGCTTTTGCTTCATTAGTAGATGCAAATAAGTCTCTTATATGGTCAAATACACCTGTGTAAGTCGCAGGATTTGAACGAGGTGTTCTTCCTATTGGACTCTGGTCTATGTTTATTATTTTGTCTATGTTTTCAATTCCAGTTATTTCTTTATGTTTACCCGGTCTTATTCTAGCTCTATTTACTTTACTTGCAACACCTTTGTAAAGTATTTCGTTTACTAGTGTACTTTTTCCTGATCCAGATACTCCAGTTACACATACAAATTTACCAAGTGGGAATTTTACGTTAATATTTTTTAAGTTGTTTTCAGATGCTTTTTTGATTTCGATGAAGTTTCCATTTCCTTCTCTTAAAGTTTCTGGAATTGCTATCTGTTTTTCTCCACTTAGATATTTTCCTGTAATAGAGTTTGGATTGTTTATTATCTCTTCTGCAGTTCCCTCAGCTACTATTTCTCCACCATGGATTCCAGCTCCAGGACCAATGTCTACTATGTAGTCCGCAGCTCTCATTGTATCTTCATCGTGTTCAACAACTATAAGTGTGTTTCCTAAGTCTGTTAGGTTTCTTAAAGTTCCAATTAGCTTGTCATTATCTCTCTGATGAAGTCCTATACTAGGTTCATCTAGTACATAAAGTACTCCTACAAGTGCAGAACCTATCTGAGTTGCAAGTCTTATACGCTGTGCCTCTCCACCAGAAAGTGTTCCTGCTTTTCTCGATAGATTTAGATAATCAAGACCTACATCTCTAAGGAATGATGCTCTAGCTTTTATTTCTTTTATTATCTCGGCAGCTATCATTTTCTGTTTTTCTGAGAATGTGTCGTTTAGTCCATCTATAAATTCTATTAATTCATTTATAGATAAGTCTGTTACTTCTATTATGTTTTTTCCACCTACAAGTACAGATAAAACCTCGTTTTTAAGTCTTCTTCCTTTACATACAGGGCAAGGACTTTCTGCCATAAACTCTTCTAGTTTATCTCTCATGTATTCTGATTTTGTTTCTTGGTATCTTCTTGATATGTTTGTTACAACACCTTCAAAATGTGCTCTGTATTTTTTTCTTCCGCTAAATTTTGAGTCAAATTCAAATTCAACTATTGTGCTGTCTACTCCATTTCCATATAGTAGCTCCTGTACAAAATCTTCAGGTAGTTCTTTAAATGGAACATCTATGTCTACACCATATTTATCAGCCAAGCTTTTCATCATCATGCTGTAGTATGTTTCATCATTTGTAGCCGCTGCTCCCCAAGCTGCAATAGCACCCTGTTTTATAGTTAAGTCCTTATTTGGAACTACTAAGTCTGGATCTACTTCTTTACTTTCTCCAAGTCCTTTACAAGCTTCACATGCACCAAATGGAGCATTGAATGAGAACATTCTAGGAGATAATTCTTCTATCCCTATTCCATGGTCTGGGCAGGCAAATTTTGTAGAGAACATTACTTCTTCTCCACCTATTACCTGGGCAATTACAAGTCCGTCAGATAGTTTTAGTGCAGTTTCAAGAGAGTCTCCAAGTCTGCTTTCTAGCCCTGGTTTGACTATTATTCTGTCTACTACAACTTCTATATCATGCTTTTTATTTTTTTCGATTTCTATTTCATCGTTTATATCGTAATTTTCTCCATCTACCCTTATTCTTACAAATCCTTCTTTTCTTACATTGTCGATTAGTTTTTTGTGAGTTCCTTTTTTCCCTCTAACTATAGGTGATAGTATCTGGATTTTTGTTCTTTCTGGAAATTCTAATATTTTATCTGTTATTTCCTGAACTGTCATCCGGCTTATTTTCTTTCCACAAACTGCACAGTGAGCTTCACCTGCATTTGCGAATAATAGTCTTAGGTAGTCGTATATTTCTGTTACAGTTCCCACAGTTGAACGAGGGTTTTTTGATGTTGTTTTCTGGTCTATTGATATAGCTGGAGATAGTCCCTCTATATACTCAACGTTAGGTTTTTCCATCTGTCCTAAGAATTGTCTTGCATATGATGAAAGACTTTCTACATATCTTCTCTGACCTTCTGCATAAATTGTGTCGAATGCTAGAGATGATTTCCCAGAACCAGAAAGTCCTGTAAATACTATGAATTTATTTCTAGGAAGAGTCAGGTCTACACCTTTTAGGTTGTTTTCCCTTGCTCCTCTTATTACAATGTTTCTCTCTTGCATAGCTACTCCTTTCTTTCACTTTTATTTATTCGAATTTACTTCTGTTTATTTAATATTCATTTTTATAATTCTAATTTTCTATTTAATTTTATTTATCAATTTTTACTATTATTTGCTAAATTATTTACCAACTTTATTTTTCTTTTTTAGCAATTTTTTCTTCTAATTCTTTTACTTTATCTCTTAATTCCGCAGCTCTTTCAAACTGAAGATTTTTAGCAGCTTCCATCATTTCTTCTGTAAGCTTAGCAACATTTGCTTTTAATTCATCAATGTCATCAGTTTCTTTAATTCCGTATACAACCTCTTCTTCAGCAGCCTGAGTAGCTTCGATTGCAGCTCGTATATCTTTTTTAACTGTTTTTGGAATAATTCCATGCTCTTTGTTATATGCATCCTGAATTTCTCTTCTTCTTTTAGTTTCATCTATTGCATTTCTCATAGAATCCGTTATCTTGTCTGCATACATTATTACTCGTCCATGTTCATTTCTTGCAGCACGACCTATTGTCTGTATTAGAGAAGTTTCAGAACGCAGGAATCCTTCTTTATCCGCATCTAATATTGCTATTAGAGACACTTCTGGGATGTCCAATCCTTCTCTCAGAAGGTTGATTCCTATAAGTACGTCAAATTTACCCATTCTTAAATCCCTGATTATTTCAGTTCTTTCAAGTGTTGCTATGTCTGAGTGTAGGTATTTTACTTTTATTCCGATTTCTTTTAGGTAGTCTGTTAAGTCCTCACTCATTTTTTTAGTTAGTGTAGTTACTAGTACTCTTTCTCCTTTTTCGATTACAGAATGGATTTCATGTACTAAGTTATCTATCTGATTTTCGATAGGTCTTACATCTATTTCAGGGTCTAGTAGACCTGTAGGTCTTATTATCTGTTCAGCAAATGTTGTACTATGCTGGATTTCGTAAGGTCCTGGTGTAGCTGTTGTAAATACTATCTGATTTATGTTTTCTTCAAATTCTTCAAAGTTTAAAGGTCTGTTGTCGTAAGCTGATGGAAGTCTAAATCCATTGTCTATTAGCGATCCTTTTCTTGAGCGGTCACCTGCATACATCCCCCTTACCTGAGGAATTGTAACATGCGATTCGTCTACTATCATTAGGAAATCATCTGGGAAGAAGTCCATAAGTGTGTACGGTTTTTCTCCTTCTGCTCTTCCTGTTAAGTGTCTTGAGTAGTTTTCTATCCCCTGACAGAATCCTATTTCTTTTAGCATTTCTATATCGTAGTTTGTTCTCTGCTCAATTCTCTGTGCTTCAAGCAACATATCCCTTTCCTTGAAATATTGAATTCTTTCTTCTAATTCCGCCTCTATTCTTTTTATCGCTTCTTCAATTCTTTCTGGAGTTGTTACATAATGAGATGCCGGGAATATTGCAACATGGCTTCTTGTCCCAACTATTTTACCAGTTATATAGTCTATTTCAGTTATTCTATCTATTTCATCTCCAAAGAATTCTACTCTTATCGCTTTTTCATCGTCTCCTGCTGGGAATATTTCTAGTACATCCCCTCTAACTCTGAATGTTCCTCGAGTGAAGTTGATGTCATTTCTTTCGTACTGTATTTCTATTAGTCTTTTTATTACATCATCTCTGTCTTTTTCATCTCCTGGTCTAAGTGAAAGCATCATTTCTTTGTAGTCTTTTGGATCCCCTAAACCGTATATGCAAGATACAGATGAAATTATTATTACATCTCTTCTTTCTAAAAGTGCAGCAGTTGCAGAGTGTCTAAGTTTGTCTATTTCGTCGTTTATACTTGCATCTTTTTCTATGTATGTATCACTGCTCGCTACATACGCTTCTGGCTGGTAGTAGTCGTAGTATGATACGAAATATTCTACTGCATTTTCTGGAAAGAATTCTTTAAATTCTCCGTAAAGCTGTGCAGCAAGTGTTTTGTTGTGAGCTAGTATTAGCGTAGGTTTGTTTACATTTTCTATGATATTTGCCATAGTGAATGTTTTTCCCGAACCAGTTACTCCAAGTAGTGTCGAGAATTTTTCGTTTCTTTTTATGGCATCTGATATCGTCTTTATAGCTTCAGGCTGATCACCTGTAGGCTTGAATTTTGAATGTATTTTAAATTTATCCATATTTTCACCACCTAAATTTGTGATTTTTTCTAATATTTCTTTTTATCTTTTCTTTTATTTTTCATCTGTTCATTTCAGATATTTCCGCCTTTGTCAAAATCTAGTATAACATAAATAAAATTTATTTCATAGAATTTTACGAATATACGTTCGTTAAAACTAAAGCTAATTAGATTATTTCCAATTAGCTATAGTTTTATTCTTAATATATACTTATTTTTTTATTGTTTTCTTTTTCCTGTAATAGTCTGTTCTATTATACTCTCCATTGCTTCTTGAGTAAGTCCACCTTGAACATATCCAAATACGTTTCCTTCTTTATCTATCATGAATGTAGTTGGAAGTGATGAAATTCTGTACGCTCCAAATGTATAGCCACCGTCGTCCATAAGAACAGGATATGTATATCCATTTTCTTCTAAGAATGCTTCTATTCCGTCTATGTCTTTTTCATCCTGAGTGTTAGGAGCAGCAAGAGATAGTACCACTACTTCTGATTCTTCTCCCTGTTTTTCGTATTTTTCATAAATCTTCTGTATATCAGGCATTTCCATTTTACAAGGAGGACACCAAGTTGCCCAGAAGTTTAAAAATACAACTTTTCCCTTATAATCTGATAATTTATGTGTTTTTCCATATTGATCCTTTAGTTCAAAGTCTATAGCAGGAGTTTTATTTGATTCTGCTTTATTTGATTCTTCACTACTTCCATTATTTGACACTGAGTTATTAGTTTCATCATTTTCTTTATCCCCAGAATTAGTAGCATCTTTTCCTGTTGAATATTCTGGAGAAGTATTAGAATTATTTGTATTTCCTGGCATATATGATAATTTTCCTGAAAAAACAAATAACCCCATTACTATCATAAGAAAAGCTCCTATTTTAACAGTATATTTTACTATATTTTTGTATTTTTTTATTAAGTTCATAAGTTGAGTTGTAAAAATCCCCAATAATAAAAATGGTATTATGAATCCGGCACTATAAACACCTATTAACATAAATCCCTTCATCCGCGTTTCAGCACTTCCAGCCATTATCAATACACTTGTAAGTACAGGACCTATACATGGTGTCCAAGCAAAACTAAATGTAAATCCAAATACAATTGCCGTTATTGGAGACATCGCTATTTTATCCATTTTAAATGGTAATTTATGCTCACTTTCTAATAAATTAGACCTTTTAAATATTCCTAACTGGTAAAGTCCAAATAATATCATAATTACTCCACCAATTTTTGATATTATTCCACCGTATTCAGCAAAGAACTCTTTAAGTGCAGATACACCTAATCCCATTATGAAAAATGATAAACTTATCCCCAAAGTAAAGAATATTGTGTTTATAATTAGTTTCTTTTTATTATAACTTCCATCTTCTTTATTAATTCCACCTGATAAATACCCTAAGTAAAGAGGAATTAGCGGCAAAATACATGGTGATGTAAAGCTAAGTATTCCCTGTAAAAACACCGTCAACATCGGTATACTCATATCTAAGTTAAACTGCATAATTTTTCACTCCTTTTAAATAAATATATTTTCTATTTTTTCTATTTTTATTTGATTATTTTCTTGAATTAAATACAACTAAGTATATTACAATCGTTTTACTTATACCCATCTTTTCATACAAAATACCAATTTAATAATAGTTATATGATTTTATTTTAAGATTTTATAAAATTTTCGGGTTCTTTTACACAAAAAAAGACGGTTACCAATTTTTATTTCAGTATACCGTCTTTATCTCGTTTATATTGTAAAATCAAAATAAAAAAAGATTACGTGGCTACGTCCTACTCTCCCAGGGGCCTTCGCCCCAAGTACCATCAGCGATAGAGAGCTTAACTTCTGTGTTCGGAATGGGAACAGGTGTATCCTCTCTTCTATAATAACCACATAATCTTTATTTTCAGAGATTGTACTCTGAAAACTACATACATATTAATCAAATTACCAAATATTTTTTTGGTCAAGTCCTCGACCTATTAGTATCGGTAAGCTACATACATTACTGCACTTCCACCTCCGACCTATCAACCACGTAGTCTTCATGGGGTCTTACTTCCGAGGAATGGGAAATCTTATCTTGAGGCTGGCTTCGCGCTTAGATGCTTTCAGCGCTTATCCGTTCCGTACATAGCTACCCAGCCATGCCTCTGGCGAGACAACTGGTACACCAGCGGTACGTCCACCCCGGTCCTCTCGTACTAAGGGCAGATCCTCTCAAATTTCCTACGCCTGCGACGGATAGGGACCGAACTGTCTCACGACGTTCTGAACCCAGCTCGCGTACCACTTTAATGGGCGAACAGCCCAACCCTTGGGACCTACTACAGCCCCAGGATGTGATGAGCCGACATCGAGGTGCCAAACCTCCCCGTCGATGTGGACTCTTGGGGGAGATAAGCCTGTTATCCCCAGGGTAGCTTTTATCCGTTGAGCGATGGCCCTTCCACTCAGAACCACCGGATCACTAAGTCCGACTTTCGTCCTTGCTCGACCTGTATGTCTTGCAATCAAGCTCTCTTATGCCTTTACACTCTGTGCACGATTTCCGACCGTGCTGAGAGAACCTTTGAGCGCCTCCGTTACCTTTTGGGAGGCGACCGCCCCAGTCAAACTGCCCGCCTGACAGTGTCCCAAGACCTGATTCAAGGCCTCTGGTTAGAGTCCCAGTACTACAGGGGTGGTATCCCAACGGTGGCTCATCCAAAACTGGCGTCCTGGAATCAAAGCCTCCCACCTATGCTGTACATGTAGTACCAAGACCCAATGCCAAGCTACAGTAAAGCTCCATGGGGTCTTTCCGTCCTGTCGCAGGTATCCGGCATCTTCACCGGAATTACAATTTCACCGAGTCTGTTGTTGAGACAGTGCCCAAATCGTTACGCCTTTCGTGCGGGTCGGAACTTACCCGACAAGGAATTTCGCTACCTTAGGACCGTTATAGTTACGGCCGCCGTTTACTGGGGCTTAAGTTCACTGCTTCGATTGCTCTAACAGATCCCCTTAACCTTCCAGCACCGGGCAGGCGTCAGCTCCTATACATCGTCTTGCGACTTAGCAGAAACCTATGTTTTTGGTAAACAGTCGCTTGGGCCTATTCTCTGCGGCCATCTTTCGATGGCACCCCTTATCCCTAAGTTACGGGGTCATTTTGCCGAGTTCCTTAACAACAGTTCTCTCGCTGGCCTTAGGATACTCTCCTCACCCACCTGTGTCGGTTTGCGGTACGGGCGCCTTTAAACTCGATAGAGACTTTTCTCGACAGTGTGAATGCAGATGCTTCGCTACTAAATTTCGCTCCCCGTCACACCCCAGCATTGTATCCGTGGATTTGCCTCCGGATACTGCCTCAGTGCTTGGACGTGCATAACCAACAGCACGCTCATCCTGTCCTACTGTGTCATCCCATTTCTCAAACGCTTATTGGCGGTACAGGAATTTCAACCTGTTGTCCATCACCTACGCCTTTCGGCCTCGGCTTAGGTCCCGACTAACCCAGGGAGGACGAACCTTCCCCTGGAAACCTTGGGTTTACGGCCTGTGGGATTCTCACCCACATCTCGCTACTCATGCCAACATTCTCACTTCTTTACAGTCCACATGTCCTTACGGTCATGCTTCTGCCCAGTAAAGAAAGCTCCCCTACCCATCATAAATGATGCCGTGGCTTCGGTAGTAGGTTTTAGCCCCGGAAATCTTCGGCGCAGGATCACTCGACCAGTGAGCTATTACGCACTCTTTGAATGAGTGGCTGCTTCTAAGCCAACATCCTGGTTGTCTGTGCAATCCCACATCCTTTACCACTTAACCTACATTTTGGGACCTTAGCCGACGGTCTGGGCTGTTGCCCTCTCGACCGTGAATCTTATCACCCACGGTCTGACTCCCAGATAAAAGATGACGGCATTCGGAGTTTGATAGTCTTCGGTAGGTGCAATACCCCCTAGGACATTCAGTGCTCTACCTCCGTATCTCTGAATCTGAGGCTAGCCCTAAAGCTATTTCGGGGAGAACCAGCTATCTCCGGGTTCGATTGGAATTTCACCGCTATCCACAAGTCATCCCCGAGCTTTTCAACGCTCGTGGGTTCGGTCCTCCACGAAATTTTACTTTCGCTTCAACCTGCTCATGGATAGGTCACCCGGTTTCGGGTCTACGTCATGCAACTAAACGCTCAGTTAAAACTCGCTTTCGCTGCGGCTGCATACATGAAGTACTTAACCTTGCTGCATAACGTAACTCGTTGGCCCGTTCTACAAAAAGTACGCGGTCACACAAGAAATGTGCTTCCACAGTTTGTAAGTACAGGGTTTCAGGTTCTATTTCACTCCCCTCCCGGGGTTCTTTTCACCTTTCCCTCACGGTACTATGCGCTATCGGTCACCGGGTAGTATTTAGCCTTGGAGGGTGGTCCCTCCTGCTTCCCACGGGGTTTCACGTGTCCCGTGGTACTCTGGATCATATCGGAAGTCTTCTCACTTTGACTACAGGGCTGTTACCTTCTGTGGCGGAGCTTTCCAAAACTCTTCGTCTGTAATAACCTCTTCCTGATGATATGTCCGCAACCCCTAAGAAGCGAACTTCTTAGGTTTGGGCTGTTCCGCGTTCGCTCGCCGCTACTAGCGGAATCGAATTTCTTTCTCTTCCTTCGGGTACTTAGATGTTTCAGTTCCCCGAGTTCCCCTCAACGAGCTATGTATTCACTCGAAGATACCATGACATTACTCATGGTGAGTTTCCTCATTCGGAAATCTATGGATCAAAGTTTACGTGCAACTCCCCATAGCTTATCGCAGCTTATCACGTCCTTCATCGGCTCCCGGTGCCAAGGCATCCGCCCTGCACCCTTAATAACTTGACCAGTTACAGTTGATATTTTTTTATAAGGTTATCCTCCTTATTTATCACATTAAGGAAATAAATGATGTCATATCATAATATATATGTAGTTTTCAAAGTACAGTTTTGAAGGAATGAACCTTCAAAACCGAACAACAGATAATTCTCCCTAGAAAGGAGGTGATCCAGCCGCACCTTCCGATACGGCTACCTTGTTACGACTTCACCCCAGTTATTGATTCCACCTTCGACGACTTCTCCCAAAAGGTTAGATAGTCGGCTTCGGGTGTCTCCAACTCCCATGGTGTGACGGGCGGTGTGTACAAGACCCGGGAACGCATTCACCGCAGCATTCTGATCTGCGATTACTAGTAACTCCAGCTTCATGTAGGCGAGTTTCAGCCTACAATCCGAACTGAGAATGGCTTTAAGGGATTTGCTCCACCTCACGGCTTGGCTGCCCTCTGTACCACCCATTGTAGCACGTGTGTAGCCCTAGGCATAAGGGGCATGATGATTTGACGTCATCCCCACCTTCCTCCAGGTTATCCCTGGCAGTCTCTCTAGAGTGCCCAACTAAATGATGGCAACTAAAGACAAGGGTTGCGCTCGTTGCGGGACTTAACCCAACATCTCACGACACGAGCTGACGACAACCATGCACCACCTGTCACTTCTGTCCCCGGAGGGAAAGAGGAGATTAGTCCTCGGTCAGAAGGATGTCAAGCCTAGGTAAGGTTCTTCGCGTTGCTTCGAATTAAACCACATGCTCCGCTACTTGTGCGGGTCCCCGTCAATTCCTTTGAGTTTCACACTTGCGTGCGTACTCCCCAGGCGGAGTACTTAATGCGTTAGCTGCGGCACCGAAGGGGGTAACCTCTGACACCTAGTACTCATCGTTTACAGCGTGGACTACCAGGGTATCTAATCCTGTTTGCTCCCCACGCTTTCGTGCCTCAGCGTCAGTTACAGTCCAGAAAGCCGCCTTCGCTACTGGTGTTCCTCCCAATATCTACGCATTTCACCGCTACACTGGGAATTCCGCTTTCCTCTCCTGCACTCAAGTCAGACAGTATCAGGAGCTTACTACGGTTGAGCCGTAGCCTTTAACTCCTGACTTGAAAGACCGCCTACGCACCCTTTACGCCCAGTAAATCCGGATAACGCTAGCCCCCTACGTATTACCGCGGCTGCTGGCACGTAGTTAGCCGGGGCTTCCTCCTCAAGTACCGTCATTATCTTCCTTGAGGACAGAGCTTTACGACCCGAAGGCCTTCATCGCTCACGCGGCGTTGCTGCATCAGGCTTGCGCCCATTGTGCAATATTCCCCACTGCTGCCTCCCGTAGGAGTTTGGACCGTGTCTCAGTTCCAATGTGGCCGATCACCCTCTCAGGTCGGCTACTGATCGTCGCCTTGGTGAGCCGTTACCCCGCCAACAAGCTAATCAGACGCGGGTCCATCCTGTACCGAAAAATCTTTGATATAAAAGTCATGCGACTCTTATATGTTATCCCGTATTAGCATACCTTTCGGTATGTTATCCGTGTGTACAGGGCAGGTTACCCACGCGTTACTCACCCGTCCGCCGCTCTTCTCCGAAGAGAATCGCTCGACTTGCATGTGTTAGGCACGCCGCCAGCGTTCATCCTGAGCCAGGATCAAACTCTCAAAATAAAATGTTGAATCCGCTCAGATGTTATCTCAAAATATCTGGCATGGTTTGTATGGCGTTCGAATTATTTATTCGAACTAAATATATCTGCTGTTCAGTTTTCAAAGTTCATTTTCTATTTCTCTGCCCTCTCTCTCAAGGACAAGTATTATAATATCACCTTTGATTTATATCGTCAACACTTTTTTAAAACTTTTTTCAAAAAACTTTTTATAATATCAATTTCTTTAAAAGTTCTTTCTTAATTTCCATGAATTTTGGATTGCTTAATATATCTATATTTCTTGGTCTTTCAAAGTCTATATCTATTGTCTCCACGATTTTACCAGGATTTTTGCTTAACACAATTACTCTGTCTGCCATAAGTATAGCTTCCTCTATATCATGAGTTACAAATATTATAGATGGCTTATAAAGCTCCCATAGTTTTAGCGTTAAATTTTGCATTTCTATCCTTGTCTGATAATCAAGAGCAGAAAAAGGTTCATCCATTAAAAGCATGTCCGGCTTCATTATAAGAACTCTGGCAAGTGCAACTCTCTGCTGCATCCCCCCAGATAAGTGCTTTGGATAATACTTTTTATATCCATCCAATCCTATTTCTTTTACAAACTCATCAACTTTAGAAGAAATCTCTTCCTTAGTAAATTTTTTTAGCTTCAATCCATATCCAATATTATCTTCTACAGTCATCCAATCAAATAACGCTGGTCTTTGGAAAATATATCCTCTATCAGAAGATGGTGAACTCACTTTTTCATCCTTAAATAAAATATCTCCGTCAAAGCAATTATTTATACCACCTATCGCACTTAGTAAAGTTGATTTACCACATCCACTAGGCCCAATTATACTTACAATTTCCCCTTCTCTTACATCTAAATTAATATCATCTAAAACAATCTTTTTTTCTTTTCCATTTTTAAATGAAATCCCAAGATTTTTGACAGATAAAATAACATCTTTTTTTAAATTATTCAAAATCATCACCTCAAATCCAAGTTTTAATTATCGTATGGTCTAATTAATTTAAATATAGAAACTAAAAGTAAATCACAAATTCTACCAAGTATAGCAATTGCAATCATACATACTATAATCATATCTACATTTCCCAGCATCCTCGAATCCATCATAACAGCCCCAAGTCCTTCATTAACACCTGTAAGCTCTCCTAAAACTAAATACGCCCAACAAACTCCCATAGAAAGTCTAAGTCCAGAAAAAATCCCTGGAAGTGATGAAGGTAAAATTATGCTCCACAATAACTCTCTCGAATTTGCACCCAATACTCTTCCTGCATTTATAACCATCGGATCCACATCTAAAACCGCTCTCAATGTATTAACATAAACTGGGAAAAATGCTGCCAATGAAATTAAGAATATAGTAGTCTTATTTCCTACACCAAACCAAACCATAGCAATTGGAAACCATCCTACACCAGGAATCATTCTTATAATATGGATAAATGGATCAAATAATCTCTTAACCATTAAAAAATGCCCTGATAAAATTCCAAAAATCACACCTAAAACTGAGGCAATTCCAAATCCCCATACAACTCTGTAAAGACTAGCAATTGCATTTTCAAAGAACTTGCCTGAATATGCAGTTAGTTCCCGATTGCCAGTTACAAAGTCAACAAAACAATCCCAAACTCTACTAAGAGAAGGAAGTAAATATTCAGGAGTGTTCAATATCTTTGGAAGCACAATCCAAGAAATAATAAACAACCCCGGCACTATGAAATTAACAAAATCTATCTTTTTTTCTTTAGTCATTAAAATTTACTCCCTTCACTTAAATAAAATCCTTTTTAATATTTCCAAATTTAACTGTCTTTTTTAATATTTTCTAGCTTTATCTATATTTTTTACTATCTTTTCATCTTAGTATTTTCTAAGAAACTTAAATCAAACATAGCATCTATGTCTGGAACTTTTTCTATCATACCAAGTTCTTTCATTCTTTCAGCTAATTTTTTAACCTGTTCAACTGTTTCTGGAGTTATATCCCAAGAAAGCTCTATATTTTCAGTAGATTTTTCAAGGTATTTCTTTTCTGTACCAAATTCAGCTGCTTTATTTATCCATTCTTCTTTGCTTGCCATAAGGTGTTTACTAGCTTTAACGTGTTTATCAACTAATTCCTGTATCTTTTCTGGATTTTCCTTTATTTCGTCCTCAGTTGTTATCATAGCTGCATTTATATATCCTATACTATCATCATAATATGGGTATTCTAATATTTTTCCGTATCCTTCTTCAACAGCTATTGATGGATATGGCTCACCACTACAGAACGCATCTATTGAACCAGATGCAAGAGCCTGTCCCATATCAAAGAAGTCTATCTTTTTAAGAGTAACATCTTTATCTGGATCTAACCCAGCTCTATTTAACACTTCTAATAATAGTATATGGTGCATTGTACCTGGTACATAAGCTATAGTTTTTCCTTTTAAATCTTTTGTTGTGTTTATACCGCTATCTTTTCCTACAACTAATGCTGAGCATTTTTCAGTCATACTTGCTACTACTTTTATTGGTTCTCCTTTAGATGCTGCCATTATTGCAGTTACCCAAGTAGTTCCTGTAAAGTCTAGGTCTCCAGAAAGAAGTGCTGTTTTCATATCTCCTGGATTTGTAAATGGTTTAACTTCTAGATTTTCACTTTCATCAGAAAAATCTTCATAGAAGAAAGGCTGTATTGTCTGAGCAGTCTTCCAAGTTCCAACTGTCATGTTCTTAGCATCCGACGACTCAGTTTTTTTGCCACATCCTACCATACTTCCCGCTAATATCGTCGCAGAAAGTATCACGCTTAATAATTTTTTGTTCATATTTTCCTCCTAAAATATATATTTTTTTATTTATTACCAATTTTATTAATTGATTATTTTACTTTTACATCAAATCCATTTTTTAAAAGAGTCTCTTTTGATTTTTCTATATCCTGCCCATTCCAAGCATCCAAATACATAGTATTATCTCTAGGAATTGCTCCAATGTCGACAACTAAAGAATTTGCTCCACATCTAAGAGATTTTTCTGTAAGAGGGTGTATAATCATATCCTCTATCTTATCCTTTGAAAAAATTCTAAAAATAGCTGTAATCTGAGCTATTCTATTCTTGTCAATTTCTCCAAGTTTATATTTAGGCGTACCCTCAACTGCAACTCTCGGCATAATTCCTGATACCTTTGTTCCTATACCCAAAATTTCTTCCATTCTATCAGCAATTTCTTCATTTGTATGTTCTGGACCAATAGGCTCTAAATACTGAGATAAAATCATTCCTGAAGATATTACATTTTTCATAGCCTTTTCTCTTTCAGCCACATCAAAGTTAGTATCATCGCCTTCTCTAAATCTCATAGCTTCATACACCATTTCAAATCCAGCATCCTTTAGTTTTTCTGCTTCAATTGTAGCATCTGTTCCTGTATTTGCAGTTAATATAAAATCCTTATCTTTTCCATACCTATTATTTAAAATCTTTCCATATTTAACAAGTTTTTCTATATCAAAAAATTCAGTAGTTCTTAAAACTAACCAATCTATTCCCTGTTTTACAAATTTATCAGCAAGACTTAAAATCTGTTCTTCGCTTAGCTCATAAGATTTTTTATTATTATTCCATTTATCTCCTAATGAACAAAACTTACAATTCATCTTACAACTTGAATAATCTATTCCTATAGCAGCCCAAACCTTTCCTCTATTTCCTGTTACTTCTCTACAAACCTCATCTGCCCTATTTAAAATATCTTCAACTATTGGAGATTCCCGAGGTATGCTCAATAAATTTATTACATCATTTTTATCTATATCAAGTTTATTTTTTATCTTTTCTAAAGACTTTTCTATTTCTGTATTTAAATTAAATTCTTTACTTAAAATAATATTTTCATTCAAAACTTTCACCTACCACTTCCAAATTTATATCTCTTAACTTATTTTCATATTATCATCTAAATGATAATAATTTCCATACTTATATAATTTTACTATACTTTTTAAATTTATATTCAAATTTTCTATGATATTATTTATTATAACTATTATAAATTTTACTTATGAACATTTATTCTTTAAATATGAGTATTATTCCAAAATATAACTAAAGTTGTTTTTAGAATAATTAAATGTAAATTTAAAGCATTAAGTATATAATATGTAGTATAATAATATCTATACGTTTGATTATTTTGGGATAATATCATTAAAATATATTTAAAGATATTAACAAATGTAAGTAATATATTTTTAAATTAACGGACTAAATTTAACCGTTTGAAAAGGAGGAATTGTTTTGAGTTTCAATTATGTAAGAGAACCTGGCAATGGATTTACTCATTTATTTGGTGCTATTTTATCTTTTGTTGGACTTTTAGCACTAGTTATTAAAACTTCTATAGTAATGCCTACTCCATTAGCTATAACTTCTGTGATAATTTTTGGAATAAGTATGATTCTTTTATATACAGCTTCTACTGTATATCATTTGGTTATTTCTTCAGATAAAGTTATCGCTTGGCTGAGAAAAATAGATCACTCTATGATATTTGTGTTGATAGCTGGTTCATATGCACCATTTTGTATGATTTCACTAAATGGCAAAGGCGGATATGCTTTATTTGCAATAGTCAGCATTGCAGCTATTGCGGGTGTCTGCTTTAAACTAATTTGGTTTAATTGTCCTCGTTGGATTTCTACAATAATATATATCGCAATGGGTTGGGTTTCTGTAGCCCTTATAGTTCCACTTTATCATGCACTTTCACTTAGTGGACTTATGCTTCTTGTTGTAGGAGGATTATTCTACACAATAGGCGCTGTAATATATGCTACTAAACCAAAATTTTTAGAGTTTAAACATTTCGGTTTCCACGAAATTTTCCATATATTTATAATCCTTGGAAGTCTATGCCACTTCTTCTGTGTATTCTTCTATGTTTTATAAATTATTGTATTGATATTTTACTCTATACATTGATATAATTAGTTGATATGTCTATATAGATATATCAACTATTTTTTTATAAGGAGAAATATATGTCAAAAAAATTATCTAATAATACTCTATCAGCTTTTGCAACAGCTCTTCTTTGTACAGTTTGGATGGTTATTGCAAATGCGACAGGTCTTTTAGGTTGGGCTGGTTTTGCAGGATGTACAGCTTATTTTGCTGGACCTAAAAAAGGTGTGTCTGCTCTTCCACTTACTTTTGCTTGTGTTGGAAGTGGTGTGGCTTATGCATTAATATCAGTTCATTTAGGAAATCAGATAGACTTTGCCCAGATAGGCCTTGTATTTACATTTGTAACTACATTCCTTATGTGTGCAGGTGGAAAAATAGGTATAATCTCATTCGTTCCAGGGGCGTTCATGGGTTCATTCTCTACATTTGCTGCTGGTGGGGACTTTATGATAATACCTTCTATTGCAGCAGGTATAATATTAGGACTTTGCTGTGATACATTAGGCAAAAAATTATGTGCTATGTTTGGCTCAGAGGAATAAATACTTTAAAAAACAAAAAGAGATGTAACAGTTTTCTATTACATCTCTTTTTCATTGTTTTGTCTTTTGAATCTTAAATCTTAACTTTATATTTAATATTGATTTCGCACCACCAAAATCAATACTATAAACTCACTTAATATCTCCCGATTTTACTATTATTTAAATCAATTAATCTTATACTTATAATTTTATACTTTTAATATGAAATTTTATAGTTTATTTTTGATCCTTATCTGAATCTCCATTTACATATTTCTTGTATATCCCCATTACTACTCCACTAAGTGCAAATAGTGCTATAGCATTTGGTATAACCATTAAACCATTGAAACAGTCAGCTAACTGCCAAACTAATTCAACTTTTAATGTAGATCCAACTATTATAAATAGTATAACTATTAGTGAATATATTTTTACTGCCTTCTGTCCGAATAAATATTTTACGTTTATCCGTCCAAAGAAATGCCATCCAAGTATAGTAGAGAATGCGAAGAATAATAAGCATATTGCTATAAATAAATCTCCTCCACTACCAAAAGTATTTACGAAAGCTGTCTGAGTAAGTGCTATACCTTCTTTTCCTGAATCTAAAACACCACTAGTTAATATAGAGAATGCTGTTAAGTTTAATATTATGAAAGTATCTATAAATACACTGACCATAGCTGTTAATCCCTGTTCATGAGGGTTTTTAGCTGCTGCTCTTGCGTGTGCATGAGGTGTAGAACCCATACCAGCTTCATTAGAGAATAATCCTCTTGCTACACCGTAACGTATAGCTTCTTTTATAGATATACCAACTGCACCACCAAGTACTGCTTTTGGATTAAATGCTCCAACTATTATCATTTTAAAAGCTTCAGGAACTTCTGATATATTCATTCCTATTAAAGCTAAACTTCCTATTATATATACGAATGCCATTATAGGTACTATTTTTTCAACAACTGATGCCAATCTCTGTGTTCCACCTATAAACACAAATCCCGCTACTACAGCTATTAATAAACCAACTGTTATTGGAGGTATGTTTATATTTCTACTTGCAAAAACTTCTGAGAATGCTGCACCAATTGAGTTTGACTGAACCATATTACCCATAAATCCAAGTGCAAATATTATTAATACTGAGAATGTCGCTGCTAAGACTTTACCAAATTTCCCTTTAAATGCAGCTCTGATGTAGTATACAGGTCCTCCTGTTACCTCGCCATCTACAACTGTTTTATATTTCTGAGCAAGAGTTGCTTCTGAATAAATTGTAGCCATTCCAAAGAATGCACTAAGCCACATCCAGAATATAGCCCCTGGTCCACCAGAAAGAAGTGCTGTAGCTGCACCAGTTAAGTTGCCTGTACCAACCTGAGCTGCTATAGCTGTTGCTAATGACTGGAAAGGTGTCATTTCACCGTGTTCTTTCTTTTCACCATTTAACTTTAGGTTTCCGAACACTAATCTGAAGCCCTCTCCAAATTTTCTAACCTGTATAAATTTTAATTTGAATGTGTAGTATATTCCAACTCCACATAAGATGAATAGTAGTAAGAAATTCCATAAAAATCCATTTACGGCTACTACTATGTCTAATAGATTGTCTAAAAATAATTCCATGCGTTTACTCTCCTTTTCTTTTATTTTTGGAAATAAAAATAGAGCTGATATATCAGCTCCAAAAAATAAGAGTAGAACATTTGCAAACAGACTTTTAAAATTTAATCTGCCTTACTGCTCTGTCCTTTTGCCTGAGAGATTTGCAAACCAAGTTTGCGTACACCTTCGGCGCCCCTTTTTTGGAGACTCTCCAGAGTTCCTAATAGATTTTATTAATATTTATAAATACAACTTATCCATCTGCTTTTTATAATATCATCTATTTTATTCAATTACAATATATTTTTTAAATTAATTATAATTTTCAAAAAACACACATATTTTATTTTTATTTTTATAAAATATGTGTGTTTTATTGTTAATTTATTTATTTTTAGATGTATACAATTATTTTTTTTACAGTACTAAAAAATAATTGTATCTATATAAAGAGTTTCTATTTTTCTATACTTTTGTTTATTAAGCTACTAAATTATATTAGCTTAAAACTATTCTTTAAGTGTTCTCATTGCATTTAATACTGCTATAAGAGCAACTCCTACATCTGCAAATATTGCTTCCCACATATTTGCAACTCCACCAGTACTCATAAGCATTACTATTACTTTTACACCCATTGCAAATACTATATTCTGCCAAACAATTTTATTTGTTTTTTCAGATATTCTCTTAGCTATAGGTAGTTTTGATAATTCATCTGTCATAAATACTATATCACTTGCTTCTATAGCAGCATCAGATCCAACACCACCCATTGCTATACCTACATCTGCTCTAGCTAAAACTGGGGCATCATTTATACCATCACCTATGAATATTGTATTTCCTGTACTATTTTCATTTGCGATTTCTTCAAGTATTTCAACCTTCTGATTAGGTAGAAGTCCTGAATAATGTTTGTTTACTCCAACTTCTTTAGCTATTTTAGCTGCAGCAGCTTCATTATCACCAGTTAGCATAACTACATTTGTTATTCCAACTTTTCTCATTTCTTCTATTGCTCTTTTACTATCTTCTTTAACTTCATCAGATATTACTATACATCCTGCAAATTTTCCATCTACTGCAACATATACAGTTGTTCCGCTTTCTTCTATTTTTTTGTATTCTATATTTTCACTATCTAAAAGTTTAGAGCTTCCTGCAAGTATTGTTTTACCATTGTATAAAACTTTTATACCATGTGCTGCTATTTCTTCGTACTTGTCTATTTCACTTAATTTTACTTCTTCTTCAAATTTTTCATTATAGCTTTCCATTATAGATTTTGCTATTGGATGATTTGAGTTTGCTTCTGCAATAGCTGCATATTTTAATAACTCATCTTCTGACATTCCAACAGGATTTATTTCTGTAACCTTGAATACACCTTTAGTTATAGTACCTGTCTTATCAAGAACTACTGTGTTTGCTTTTCTTAAAGTTTCTAAATAGTTACTTCCTTTTATAAGTATACCGTTTTTAGATGCAGATCCTATTCCACCAAAGAAACTTAGAGGTATTGATAATACTAATGCACAAGGACATGAAACTACTAGGAATATTAATCCTCTGTATAACCAATCTCTAAATACAGCACCTTCAATAACTAGTGGTGGTATAAATGCTACAGCTAATGCCAATCCAACAACTATTGGAGTGTAATATCTACAGAATTTTGATATAAAGTTTTCTGTCTGAGATTTTCTACTTCCTGCATTTTCAACCATATCAAGTATTTTAGCAACTGTAGATTCTCCGTATTCTTTAGTTACTCTTACATAAATTAATGCGTTTGTATTTATTGTTCCTGATACAACTTCTTCTCCTGGTTTTACACTTCTAAGTACAGATTCACCAGTTATTGCAGAAGTATCAAGCATTGCTTCACCTTCTGTTACAATTCCATCTAGAGGTACTTTTTCTCCAGGTTTAACTACTATTACATCGCCTACTTCAACTTCTTCAGGGTCTACCTGTATCATTTTTCCACCCTGAACTAAGTTTGCAAATTCTGCTTTTATTTCCATAAGTGCAGATATTGATTTTCTAGACTGTCCAACTGCTTTCTGCTGTAAATATTCACCTATTTTGTAGAATAACATAACTCCAACTGCTTCTGAATATTCACCGATTGCAACTGCACCGATTGTAGCTATAGACATTAGGAAGTTTTCATCTAATACCTGTCCTCTAAATAAATTCTTTATTGCTTTTAAAAGTACATCTCCACCTATTAAAATATATGCTGCTAAAAATACAACCACACCAAATGTACCTGTATTACCAACTGCCATTTCATATATTCCAAATGCGTATACGATTACTCCAATTATTATTTTTATTAGGTCTTTGTTTATTTCTTTCTTTTCTTTTCTTTTTTCCACCTTTTTAGGCTTACTTTCTTCATGCTCGTGGTCGTGATGATGGTCTCCACATCCGCATTCTTCTCCGTGTTCGTGGTCGTGATGATGACCTCCACATCCGCATTCTTCTCCGTGCTCGTGGTCGTGATGATGACCTCCACATCCGCATTCTTCTCCATGGTCATGATCGTGGTGATGATGGTCACCACATCCACATTCTTCTCCATGCTCGTGGTGATGATGGTCTCCGCAGCCGCATTCTTCTCCATGCTCGTGATCGTGATGATGGTCTCCGCAGCCACACTCTTCTCCGTGCTCGTGGTCATGATGATGGCCTCCACAGCCACAATCTTCCCCATGGTCGTGATGATGTTCTTTTGAATTATTTTTTCTATTTGCGTATAATACGTTTAAATCTTTACTTCCTTTTATTGTTCCAGATTCTATGATATTTCCTTTATTATCAAATTCTAAAGCTCCTACAACTTTATTCTTTAATAAACTTACTGTTAAGCCACTTTCTGTTTCGTGGATTATTTTAGCTATTTCAGACATATGCTGTTTTGTAATATCTCCAGCTTTAGCAAATACAGATAATTTTTTAGCTACAAAGTTCATATTGCTATTTTCTACATAGCTTAATTTTGCAACTTTATCATTTATCTTTTCTGCACAGTGTGCACAGTTTAAATTATTTAATAGAAAATCAACTCTTATAACTTTATTTTTATCTATTTCTTCTTTTTTAGCTGACTTGATTATATTTCCCTTATTATCAAAACTTACTTCTCCAAGCACTTTATTCTTTAATAGACTTACAGTTAAGCCACTTTCTGTATCATGAATTATTTTTGCTATTTTAGACACATTATCTTCTGTTATATTTTCATTTTCCATGAACACAGATAATTTTTTAGCTACAAAATTCATATTGCTGCTTTCTACATAATCTAATTTTGAGACTTTGTCATTTATTTTTTCCGCACAGTGTGCACAATTCAAACCTTCTAATAGAAAATCTACTCTAGTACTCAATTTAATTCACTTCCTTTTTTAAAATTCGCTTATTTTTATCCACATTAATAACTATTTGTTGATATATTATATCTATTATTTCTAGCATTTATCTTCTATAAGTTTCGTTTACATGTTCCAATCCGCATTTTAATATTTCACTTATATGCTCATCGTCTAGTGAATAGAACACTGTTTTTCCTTCTTTTCTAAATTTTACTAGTCTAGCATTTTTTAATACTCTTAACTGATGAGATATAGCTGACTGAGTCATTCCAAGAAGTTCTGCTATATCGCATACACACATTTCATTAGAGAATAGTGCAAATATTATCTTCACCCTGGTTGTATCTCCAAATACTCTGAATAAATCTGATAAGTCCGCTAGTACTTCATCATTTGGCATTTCTTTTTTGGTTTTATCTACTATTTCTTCATGCACCTTTTTTTCTGTACAACAATCTATTTCTTTGTTTTTCATAGGTATTTCTCCTTTCTTAACGTTTTAATATATGAATAACTGTTCATATATTCATTATAATCTGCTTACTATTTTTTTGCAATACTTTTTATAAAAATATATGAACAATTATTCATATTTTTTTAGAATCAGTCATTTCATTGATATACATTCATTTTATTTAATTTAGAGCAATAAAAAAGGACCAGTAGTTTTATACTGATCCTCTGATTACAATTTTAATTATCTATAAATTGTTTAAAGTAGCTTCTTGTTCTCTCATTTTTAGAATTATATAATAACTCATTTGGAGAACCTTCCTCTACAACTCTACCTTTTTCCATGAATATAATTTTATCTGCTATTTCAAGTGCAAATCTCATCTCATGAGTTACAATAAGCATTGTACATTCATGTTCATTTGATAATTCTCTTATTAACTCTAGCACTTCATTTACAAGTTCTGGGTCAAGAGAAGATGTAGGTTCATCAAACAATATTATCTCTGGATGAACAGCTAGAGCTCTTGCTATACCTATTCTCTGCTGCTGTCCACCAGATAATCTCGATGGATAATAATCTCTTTTATCCGCTAATCCTACTTTTTTTAGAAGCGCCATAGCCTCTTCTTCAGCTACTTTTTTATCTTTTTTCTGAACTAAAGTCATCGGCATCATAATATTTTCCAAAACAGTCTTATTTTTGAATAAAGAATAGTTCTGAAATACCATTGCCGTTTTCTTTCTAAGCTCTATACAATCCTTTGGAGACAAGTTCTTAGAATCTACAGAAAAGCCATCTATTTCTATAGTTCCTTCAGTTGGAGCTTCAAGTAAATTTATACATCTCAAAAGAGTAGATTTACCCGTTCCAGAAGGTCCTATTATAGCAGCAACTTCACCTTTTTTAAGTTCTAAATCTATACCATCTAGGACTGTTAAATCTCCAAATTGTTTCTTTATATTTTTAAGTTTTAACATAATACTCTCCTAATGTTATAAGAATTTACATACTCTTTTTTCTAGTCTATTCTGAACTAAATCTATTGCTAAGATAAGTATCCAATAAACTATACCTGCTGCAATATATGCTTCCATGTAGTTAAATCCTCTAGCTGCAAGTATTTTAGATTCAGAAAGAATCTCAACAACACCTATTGTAAATGCAATTGCGGTATTTTTTACAGCCCCTACAAATGTATTTCCAAGCGATGGAAGTATACTAACAAATGCCTGAGGAATTACAACCTGTGTCATAACCTGGAATTTATTTAAACCTATTGAAAGAGCAGCCTCTCTCTGTCCTTTATCTACAGCTAAAAGTCCACCTCTTAATATCTCAACTATAAATGCTGAAGAATTTAGTGCAACAGAAATTACAAAAGAAACCTCAGCTGATAAATTTACAAGTGATGGTATTAACTGTGGTAAACCATAGTAAAAAATAAATAGCTGTGTAATATATGGTGTAGATCTAAAGAAAGATATAAATAAAGTCGCAAACCCTTTAAATATACTCACCTTAGAATTTCTCATTATAAGCAGAACTATTGCAAGTGCCATAGATGCTACAAATGAAATAACACCAAGATATAAGGTAAATGGTATCTTTGCAATTAGTGCTGGAAAGCACGAAAAGAAAAATTCAAAATCAAATCTCATCTATACATCACCTATTAATTTTTAGAAGTTACATCTATTTTATAATGCTGTTCTGATAATTTTTTCATTGTTCCATCTTCTAACATAGATTTTATTGCATCATTTACATCTTTAACTAATTCTGGATCTGCATCTTTAGAGAATGGATAAGCATTTTCTTCTAATACTATTGGATCCCCAGCTATTTTTACTTTGTAAGGTTTTTTAGACATAGCTTCTTTGAAAGCAGCTTCTGTTATAGGGCAAGCATCATATCTTCCCTGTTCTAAAGCTTCATACATACTTCCTGAATCTGAAGGTATTATTATTATTTTTTTATCTTCTGGTAATGATTCATTGTATTTTTCTAATGTTGGGTAGAATGAATGCACAGGTGGAACATTAGCTTTTTTCCCCTGTAAGTCATCTAAATTTTTGTAATCAAAATCATCTCTTACCGCAAAGAATATTTTATTATATCCATACACTTCTGAGAAGTCATAAGTTTCTTTACGTTCATCAGTTATAGATATCTGGAATGCTATTGTATCTGCTTTTCCAGAGTCAACTGCACCAAATAATGCATCCTGGCTATCTCCTTCTATCCATTCTATTTTACGTCCACATCTTTTTCCTATCTCTTCAAATACATCATGCTCGAATCCAGCTAAGTTTCCTTCATCATCTTTGTAACTGCATGGAGGGAATACTGGTGCTGTAGCAACTTTTATCGGTGCTTTTTCATCTCCTCCACTAGCTTCTTTGTTTCCACATCCTACTAATGATCCCATTACAACGGCACCAACTAGTATGCAAGATAATAGTTTTTTCCCAAATTTCATAATACTGTTCTCCTTTTCTTTTAATTATTTTGAGTGTATAGCCAATACCCCATCAGCTATCCCGTAAAATTTATTCATAGGTATACCCATACCTAGTTCACCATGATCACTTAATGTAGATGTTCTTGCTCCACAGCACATAAATGATAGGTTTATATCATTTTTCATAAATGGTTTTGATACCATATCACTACAAGCTGCTGCATTACCTACACTTATATAATTCTGTGGTACTCCATAGCTATATGTATATCCCTGAACTAACTTCATTATACTTTCTGCAAATCCTATTACAACTACCACATCAGCATCATCCATTTCAGATAATGGCATTATTTCTAATCCGTATATCTTCTGTGGAATACGCATAAGGCTATCTGATATATTTCTAGCTATTGCTAAATCAGAATATAACCCTGAATATTTGTGAATTTGCCCTGATTTGAATCCCTCTGATGCAACTGACATCCCTGTCTGAGTAGGTCCTCCAGAACACCCAAAGTTTTCTTTTGTAACTTTAAATTTTCTACCTTTACCAGCTTTACTTATAAAACCACAAAGTCTTATTTTACCGTTAAATTCTTCTGCTGGTGAATTTTCAAAATCTTTTTCATAAACAAGGAATCTAACACCTACTATTTGTCTTTCTAACCCAAGGCAGTCCTGAACTTTTAAAATTGTCTCTTTATTCATTAGAACCCTCCTTATCATTAGAACATGCTTTTATACATTCTTCGCAGTATTCTTCATATTTACTTGCCTGAATTGCGTAATCATAATTCATTACTATTTCAAAGCCTAATTCATCTGGCGAATCAAGTCTTTCTAATATTTTCTTTTTAGGAATATTATTTTCTGTTAGATTGACTGTTTCTAATATACCTTTAAAAATATTTTCTGCAAGGTGAATTGGGAATGACGCTCCCATGCATCCTGCTGAAAAATCAGTTAATTTTCTACAACAATTACTTAACAGACTAACATTTAAATCATTATTCATAAATGGTTTTGAAACTAACTCACTACATATTCCCTGAACACCTATTGAAAGTAAATTTTTATTTACTCCATAGTATCTACTATATCCCTGAGTTAATCTCATCATATCTTTAGCAGTTGCAATAACTATAACAAGATCAGGATTTTCTATTTCTTCAAGCGGAGAAATTATTGCTCCATATATTTCATGAGGAATATATTTTTTTTCATTTTGAACCTGAAAAGCTATTGACTTACTAAGATATTTTCTGTCTTCAAATTCTTTACGACCAGAATATACGTACTCTGGAACCTCTTTTAAACCTATTGCATATGCTGCATCATCACACTCTATTGTAGAAGCATTGCATTTTACTGATTTACCATTGCATGCAAGCTTTACAAGTGAACATAAACTAAGACCTTCATGTTCTTCTGCTGAAGAATCATTATACTCTTTTTCAAGAACTAAAAATCTTAACCCTAGAATTTTATTCTCAAGCCCTAAAGCTTTTGAAACTCTTGTAATTTGTAAATTATCCATAAAAAACCTCCCTTCAATTTTATTATAGATTGTAAACTTTTTTTATTCCAATAGATAGAAACTATTAGACTATCTTTATAAATAGATTTTTTTAATACTGTTTTTTATTTATATTTTTTTATTATTGTTTTAAAAAAGTTAGTTTTTATTTATAATTTAGGAAAAATGTATATTTAATATTTTTATTAATTTGTAAATATTTCTTATCTTATATATATTAATTTAAAGTATAATTTTGCTTTTTTATATATATTTTTTTCAGAATAAATTATAATATTAACATATTCTTTTATATATAAAAACTATGAATACATTAAGTAATATTATTTTTTTCTATAACACGTATTTTACTTATATTCATTTTTTAACAAAAAGGTGCTATAACAAAGCACGAATACTTTATTGTTATAGCACCTTAATTTATATACTTTTTAATTATCTATTTTCAAAAGCTACTTTTATTCTATTCATACATTCTTCTACTATTGATCTTGGACAAGCTATATTTATTCTTTCAAATCCGCTTCCTTCTTCTCCAAACATAGTTCCTTCGTCGAATATTAAGCCAGCTTCTTCAAGCATTATTGTTTCTAATTCTTCTGCAGTTAATCCATATTCATTGAAATCAAGCCATACTAGATAAGTTCCTTCTATTGGTATCATCTTAACTTTTGGAAGATTTTCTTCTACAAAGTTCTTTATGTATTCAACTGTTCCATCTAAGTATTCGTTTAATTCATCTAGCCAATCTTCACTTTCATTGTATGCAGCTATTATAGCTTCTATAGCGAAAGGATTTGGTCCACTCTGAGCTCCACATCTTGAAACTTCTACATTCCAAGCATTTCTAAGTTCTTGAGTGTTTATTATTATATTAGACATCTGCATTCCTGCTAAGTTGAATGTCTTACTTGGAGCTAAACAAGTAACTATATGTTCTTTATATTCTGGGCATAATTTCTGTAGATTTATATGTTTATGTCCTTTTCTTATTAAGTCATTGTGTATTTCATCAGCTATTATGAATACATCGTGTTTTTTACATATTTCAACAACTTTTTTAAGTTCTTCTTCAGTCCATACTCTACCTATTGGGTTATGAGGCGAACAAAGTATCATAACTTTATTATTAGGGTCTGCTGCTTTTTCTTCTAAATCAGCAAAATCCATTGTATATTTTCCATCTTTATATATTAATGGATTGTTTACTACTTTTCTGTTATTTTCTTTTATTTTATTTGTGAATGGATAGTAAACTGGTCTCTGTATTATTACACCGTTATTTTCTTCTGTTAATAATCTTAATAATATAGATATTGCAGGAACTACACCACCACTAAACATTATTGATTCTCTGTCTAATTCCCAGTCAAATCTTCTTTTGTACCATCCTAATATTGCATCGTAGAATCTATCTACTTCTCTAGTACTATATCCAAATACTTTTCTGTCTACAACTTTGTGTGCTGCTTCTAATATAGGTGCTGCTACTTCAAAATCCATGTCAGCTACCCACATTGGTAGAGCGCCTTCTTTTGCTCTAGGGAATGATTTGTCTAAGTTATCCCATTTTATACAGTTTGTGTTTCTTCTTTCTACATAAGCATCAAAATTATATTTGCCCATTTTTTCATCTCCCCAATTTTTGATTTTATTAATAAAAGGGATTACTACATTAATTATAAAATTTTATGTAACAATCCCTAATTATTATTATATTTTAATTTATTATTTATATCTACTCTGAAATTATCTGTTATCAGAATTTTTTATAATTTTTCATATACTATAGTTTTATTCTATCTTTTATATTTGCAATAATCTCATCTATTCCTCATCTAAAAAATCATAAAAATCATCATTCCCAGACTCAACAAAATCATAAAGAGCATTTTGCTCAAAGAACATCGAATCCTGATACTCTAACCCCTTATAATTCACCTTCAACAGACCATTAATATAATCTCTATCTCTCTCAGAATAAGTCCCAACAAAGAACATCCCATCTAAATAATAATAAATAGCCTTAATATCATTGTTTATAACATAAGACATCCTCTTAACATGGTCGTTATTAAAATTAAATCTAGTAAAGAACACTGCATCCTCATCCATATCACTTCTAAGAACAAATGGATTATCTTCATAGAACTTTTCTACAAACTCATCTCCATCTTCAACAGTATAAATATCAACAAACTCTTCCTTGGAAATCTCGTCAAACACCTCAAAATCATACATAGGCTCAGACTCAGAAACAACCATCGAATTTAACTTAAATCCTTTTTCATTTTTTTCTATACTAAGTGCAACTTTACAGAAATAATATCCGTCATTATCTTCATAAATAGTCTCAACAACGTATTTTCCATTTCCTCTTGATGTTACATCTGTTTTTAAAAGTGCTCCATTTATATTTGTTATGTGCATACTTCCTATTTCTTCGCTCTCAGAATAGTATGTAAGTGCTTCTCTATCCCAAGCAACTAATCTCATAACCATATAGTTTACAAATTCTACCTCTTCCTTTACCTCTTTGCATATCTTAGGATATAAGTCGTATATACTTAAATCACTTTTAAAATCGTTAATTATATCTATATAATCTTCAACTTCTCCTGCAAGCTCTTTTCCGTATCTTATATTTCTACTTCCAAAGTGCTGTATTAAAAACTTAGCCTCTTCCTCAGAAATTTCTATTCTATCTGATCCAAGACCTCCCATAAGTCTTTCCTCTTCCATATATGCTTTTTTCTCTGATGGGTTTATTAGTTTTACATAGTCGCAAAGTCCTAATCCCTCAGAATCTAAAAGGAAATATTGCTTTACGTTATTTCCTTTTTCATCTGTGTTATCTATTATCATTCCCATGCTTCCCATAAGTCTAGATTGTGTTATCTTTGCAAAATTAAACTTTAATTCCATGTTTCTTCTCCTCTCAAATTATTTCTCTTATTTACATATTTATATATTAACACAAATTTTTCTGTACTATTTGAATTATTTGCTGTATACTAGTTAGAAATATATATCAGAAGATTGGGGGTAATGCTTATGAAGAAAAGAGCAGCATTTTTCGATATTGACGGAACTCTATACAGAGATTCACTTATGGTAGAACATTTTAAAAAGCTAATAAAATATGAAATTATAGATGAAAAAACTTGGATTGACCATGCTAGAGGAACTTTTTTAAACTGGGACAAAAGACAGGGAAATTACGATGATTATCTTTTAGAAGTTTGTAATTTATATGTAGATTCGCTGACTGGAGTAGATTGGAGAAGTATTGATTTTGCAGCAGACCAGGTTATAAAGACTAAGGCTGACAGGGTGTATAAGTACACACGCTCTCAGATTGAAAGACATTTAAAAAATGGAGATATAGTCATATTTATATCTGGAAGCCCTGATTTCTTAGTTAAAAAAATGGCTGAAAAGTATAACGTCACAGATTATTTAGGAAGTCAGTATATCATAGAAGACGGTAAATTTTCTGGTAAATTAGTTCCTATGTGGGATTCTGAGAGTAAAAATAAAGCAATAAATGAGCTAATTGAAAAATACTATATAAATTTAGATGAGTCTTTCGCATATGGTGATACAAACGGCGATATAAATATGCTTAGAAGAGTTGGGCATCCTGTTGCGATAAACCCTACAAATGAGCTTTTAACTAAACTAAGAGAAGATTCTGTACTAAAAGAAAAGGCAGATATAATCGTAGAAAGAAAAGATATACTTTATAAACTAAAACCTGATGTTCAGGTGTTATCTTATGACGATTTATCAGATTAACAAGCTAATATTTTACATATAAAAAGTGCTGCCATAATGACAGCACTTTTTTCATATACTTTTTACATGTGATTATCAGTTTTTATATATATCTTTTCTATGTCCTATATTAACAACATTAATTACTACTCTATCATCCTCTATATGTGCTAATATACGATAATTTCCAACCCTATAACGCCACGAATCAGATAAATTTCCTTTTAATGCTTTTCCGTACTGTCTTGGATTTTCACAGTCTACAAGATTTTTCTTTATCCAAGCTGCTATTTTAGTAGAGTCTTTTTTATCTATTTTTTTCAAATCTTTTATGGCACTCTTAGTGAATTCAACTTTATATTTCAATTCCTAATTCCTCCATAGCTTCATCGAATGAATATGTTGTTTTATCTTCTTCAAATTCTTTCATAGCTGTTTCATATGCCGCTAAGTCGTAGGAATCTTCTATTTTTTCCATAACAGCATCTCTAATAAATTGAGAACTAGATACGTTATAGAAATCAGCAAATTCTTTTATTATTTTTTTATCCTTACTAGATAATCTTATAGTCATAGTACTTTCACTTTTGCTCATAAAAATCCCCTCCTTGATAATTTTATTGTAACACATTTGTATTACTTTTCCAATTTCAATATTAACACGTTATCAATTAATATTTAAAAAGTGCCAAATATAAAAAAATAGGTTACTAAGTTAATAATAACCATTTTATAAATTATTTATTAACTCAGTAACCTTTTTATTTTAGTTTTATTTTAGTCTAAGTATTTACTTATATTTTTTCTCAATTTATTTTCGTACATTCTTATAAACTGGCTATAGAACAAATCGTAAATTAAAAACGTTATGTTCAATCCTATAAATAGCACAAACATGTATTTTATCTCTGTTAAAAAACTCTTTAGTACAAAATACATTATAACAAATACTATATTTGCAAATACAATTTTCATACCATACTCTGCACCCATAGACCTACCTCTTTCAATAAGAGATTTTACTAATCCATAAAGTGCAAAAGATATTGCATATACAAACCATTGTACTTTATTTCCTATTATCATGAACGATAGTATAATAGACGCAAGCGTAAAAATAGTACCTGTTTTTTCTCCAAATTCAATAATAACAATTGAAGAGATAAATGATGCAAGCACCATAAAGAAAATTGTATTCATCGGAACAAAGTTTATAAGCATAAAGAATATTGCTTCAAGTGCTAGTAAAATTCCCCCGAAAGCCATTTTTTTACTTACATTTTCCATATTAAGACTTCCATTTCAATTTTAAATTTCAATAAATTAACAACAGCTTATAAAGTCTCCACCCATACATTCACAGCATGAGTCTAAGCACCATAACTGACAGCAAGTGTCCGTACAATCGTCGCCACAGCAACAGCAACAACATGGGCAGCAACCACCTGAGTCATATCTTCTTCTCTCGTTGTAGTATCTAGCTCTGTCATCGTAGTCATTTCTATATGAGCTAAACTGATTATATGCTGCATTATATTCTTGATTTTCAGGATCCATAAATCTTGCTCTTTTTATATAATCTTCGCCTTCTTCATATCTACCCATTTTCATTGCAGCAGTTCCAGTCAGGAAGAACCACTCAGCATTTCTATCACTTGAAACTACTTCTTTAAGCATTCTGTATGCATCTGCAAATCTTCTATTTGCTATTAAATTTCTAGCTTCGATATAAACATTTCTATTCATTGCTTCTCCGTACATGACTTTCTCCTTCCTTTCACTAAATTTTGTATATTTTAATAAATCTTATCATTTAATTTATATGACTTACATCGCCATTTTTATCTTTTCCATCCCCGTATAATATATTCTTATATCTCAAGTATACACCAGAATAGATTATATTTTCTATTATACCAAGATTTCTTTTAATATTTAACATATCTATATTTCTTCCAAGCATCCCTAAGCTCATAGAAATAATTCTCTCTACTTTTTTCTTTAATTCTTCACTCTTTGGCTCAAATTCTTTAAATGGGTTATATCTACCCTTCTGTAAATCCTCTTCTAAATCTTCGTATGCATCTAATACATATATATACTTACCTATATTAAATCCTATTTCCCTTAATCTGTCCTCAAACTCATCTTTCTTGTATGCGAATATTTCTCCCATTAAATTTCCAAATGTGTTTGAAACATCATCTAGGTTTGTAGATTCTTCTTTTTCTAATTCTTCAAGCTCTGAAAGACATTTTTTTATATACTCTGCTTTTTCACTGTATTTATTGTAAGCCTCTTTCAAACTTCCTTTATATACATTATACGCCAACTTATCTTTAATTCCACCATCGTCCTTTACATTATCTTCTAATTTGAAATGTGTTAAAAGGACATTCATAGCAGCTGCATATTCTGTTATTTCATTTACTTGAACCTTTTTCTTTTTTATAGGGTTTGCTATACAAACTTCCTCTGTTATCTTTGATTCTGGATTATAAACCGCAGATAAAAGTACAATTAAAAAGGTTACATCGTAGTTTAGAGAAAATCTAGATATTTGACCATGATTCTTTTTTAAAGTTTTACAAAGTCCACAGTAATAACTTTTATAGTGTTCATACTCTCTAAAAGTTAAATCCATTTTATTTATTTTTACATATCCAAACATTCATTGTCCTCTTTTTTATAAATCATTTATTTTTATAAAGATTTTATATATATTTCTCTTACTTCTTCTTTTGTAAATTCTTTTGGATGATTGTTTATATTTCCTATAGATACTTTAAATGCATTTTCTACCATCCAATCTACATCACTTTCTTCTATTCCTAAATCTTTAAGAGTAACATCTAGTCCTATTCTCTTTAAGAATCCTCTTATGCTGTCAGCACAGTCTAAAGCACTATTTCCACCTAAAAGAGCTGATATAGCTGCATATCTTTCTGGATCACTTTCCCAAGATGCTTCAACTATTGCAGGTGTAAGAGCTGCTAATCCCTCTCCATGAACTATATTTTTAAGCCCACTCGCTGGATGTTCTAATGCATGTGGAAGTGCACAACTTGAACAACCTATAGCCATACCTGCTAGCATACTTCCTAGAGTTACTTTTTCCCATACTTCATAATTTACTTCTTCATCGTTTACAGCATTTTCTGCGTTATCTGCTATTAATTTCATAGCATAAAGTGCATATGCATCTGATAATGGAGTACGTTTTTTACTTACAGCCGATTCCATTGCATGTGCAGCAGCGTCAAATATTACAGAAGCTTTTACTCTTTTAGGCATAGTTACCATAAGCTCTGGGTCTACTATTGATACTTTTCCATATATAGCAGGTGTTCTAAGAGATTTCTTATCATTATTTTTATCATCTGTTAAAACAGAATAACAGTTTCCTTCACTACCAGTTCCAGATGTTGTAGGTACTAATATTAATGGAAGTGCTTTTTCTGATGTTCTTTCTCCGTACATATACTCTCTTACATCACCTTCATTTACAGCCATTAACGCTATTGCTTTAGCCGCATCCATTATACTTCCACCACCAAGTGCAACTACGACATCACAGTTTTCTACATTTGCTATTCTAGCTCCTTCTTCAACTGTCGATATTAAAGGATTCCGTGTTACTTCATTAAATATAGCACCTTCTATTCCTTCTTTAGCTAAAAGTTCGACTGCCCTATCTAAAAGTCCTGATTTTCTAGAACTAGTTCTTCCTGTTACTATAAGTGCTTTTTTCCCATATTTTGCGGTTTCTTTTCCTAATTCGTTTACTTTTCCGCATCCAAATATTATATTTACTGGTAAGTTGTAGTTAAATTCCATTATAAATCTCCTCATTTCCTAAAAAATATATTTCATATTCATTACTTACTTTATTTTTTACTACTTATACTAATTATATCAGTTAATTGTTTTTAATCAATGAAGATTATTTGAACATTAATTCAAATTTAATTCTTACCTTGAAAAAGAGAGTCCCTACTTTCTGCTGATAAATTCGGTACTCTCTTTTTCTCTTCTTAACCTTAAATTTTATGTAAACTGTATTTAGATTTTTATCTTTTTTACATTTTGGAAAACTTTTTATATTTTGCAAAATTTATTTATTATAAAGACTATTTAAAAAGCTGAAAAAATCATTTAAATCATTCATACTAGCTGGATATACCTCTTCATCATCTTTTTTAGGAGTTTCTTCTTCTTTTTTGTCGTCTACAACAAATTTAAATCCTAATCTTACTCCAAATAATTCTTCAGAAACATCCCGTAAGAATCTTAGATACTGAGTTTCCATTATCTGAACAACTCTTACATCGCCAACACGTACAACAACTGTTCCCATCTTGTAGTCTATCTGCTTGCTATCTTTAAATAAAGCCTTGTATACTGCTGGACTGATTAGTTCTTGTATTCTTCCTAACATAACCTTCCATACATCCATTGCATCTATTCTATTTATATCGGCTTCTTCTTTGTATTCTTCTTTTTCTTCAGGTTTTTCTTCCTCTTCTGGTCTTTTTACCTCTATAGTACTATCATCTTCTTCTTTTTCTTCTTTCTGATAGCCCTTTGATAACTGTATTTCTGCTATTTTTCTAAGACCTAATTCTATTATATCGTCTTCACTTAAAAATACGATATTAATTCCATAACTTATTCCAGACTTAGCTATTATATAAGTCTTTATCATTTCTATAATTTCAGGACTTATCTGTTCATTTATTTTTGCTATATCTGATATTATGTATAGAGTGTTTCCACTAAATTTTATCTTTCTTACACTTTCTATTACACTGCTTAATTCTGATTGAAGGCTGTTTAGAGTCTCTTTGGTAAATTGTTCTATATTCATAATTGCCCTCCTTATTTTTTACTATATCTATAGATTTATTCTATCGAAATCTATAATATATTATACTACAATTTATATCGAATTGTTTCAATAATTTTAAATATTTAACTCTAAATTTATATTATTTTATTTTTTATAATTTCAATTAAATATTTTATCTAAATAAAAAAAGAGGACTGAATCCTCTAGACCTGTGAGCGGGTTGGTCTTTTGAGAATTCAGTCCCTATTTTTACGTTCTATTTAATTAACAATATGATTTTTACTTCATCAATCCATACGCTCGGAATGATGTAGAATTTTTTAACCTTCGAATAAACTTTTGTTTTTAATGTTTTAAATTTCAAATTTTGAGCGGGTAATTGAAATTTATTACATCTTATTTGAAGTATAATACTCCTGATTCGAATATTTTCTGGTCTTTTTCACCAAGTATATTCTTAGTTATGTTTGCACTTAATCTTTCTGAGTGACCCATTTTACCAAATACTCTACCGTCTTTGCTTGTTATACCTTCAACTGCGTAGAATGATCCGTTTGGATTGTGGTCTATATCATATGTAGCATTTCCGTCGAAGTCTACGTACTGAGTAGCTATCTGTCCGTTTTCTATAAGCTCTTTCATTACTTCTTCGCTTGCAACGAATCTACCTTCACCATGTGATATTGGTATACTATGTATATCTCCAACTTCTGTCTGAGCTAACCATGGAGATTTGTTAGAAGCTATTCTAGTGTTAACTATCTTAGCCTGATGACGTCCTATATTATTGTAAGTTAATGTAGGAGCTTCTGCACAAGGTTCTATTATTTCTCCGTATGGAACTAATCCAAGTTTTATAAGAGCCTGGAATCCATTACAGATACCTAACATTAAACCATCTCTTTCATTTAAGAATTCATGAACAGCTTCTTTCATCTTAGGATTTCTGAATACTGTTGCTATGAATTTAGCTGAACCGTCTGGTTCATCACCAGCACTGAATCCACCTGGTATCATTATTATCTGTGATTTTTTGATTTCTTCAACCATTGCATCTATAGATTCTTCTATATCCTGGTAAGATAAGTTTCTAAATACTTTTATAGTTGATTCTGCACCAGCTCTATCAAAAGCTCTTGCTGCATCGTATTCACAGTTTGTTCCAGGGAATGCTGGTATTAATACTTTAGGTTTTACTATGCTTAATGAAGATTTAGCTGGAGCACCAGTTCTTACATAGCTTACATTTTCTATTTTTGAAGTTATTTCAGCTGCTTTTGTTGGGTATATAGATTCTAAAGTATTGCAGTGAGATTTGTATAATCCACATAAGCATACTTTTTCACCGTTGAATTCTATAGCCGGTTCTGCTGTAGTTTCCCCAAGAACTATACATCTGTATCCTTTTAGAACTGATAAATCATCTTCTGCAAGTTCAAGAAGTATTGTTCCGTAATCAGCTGCAAATAAATCATCAGTATTTTCATAAGCTTCAACAGCTTCTTCACTGAATTTGAATCCTATGTGGTTACCGAATCCCATCTTAGCAACTGCTTCACCAACTCCTGCAAATCCAAGAGCATAACTTGAAAGCACTTTACCATCTAATATTAATTCTCTTACTTTTGTAAGGTTTTTCTTTAATTCATCAAAGTCTACTACACCATTGTCTAAAGTAGCTGCTGATATTTTAACTACTTTTGATCCAGCTTTTTTGAATTCTGAAGTAACTACATTTTTAGCATCTACAGTATCTACTGCGAATGATACTAGTGTTGGAGGTACGTCTATATCTTTGAATGTTCCTGACATAGAGTCTTTACCACCTATTGCAGGTATTTCGAACTGTTCCTGAGCATAGTATGCACCAAGTAAAGCTGCGAATGGTTTACCCCATCTTTCTGGAGATTTTCCAAGTCTTTCGAAGTATTCCTGGAAAGTAAGTCTTGTAGTAGCATAGTTTCCTCCAAGTGCAACTAATTTAGCAACAGATTCAACTACCGCATATAATGCACCGTGGTATGGAGACCATTTACCTATTTTAGGGTTGTATCCGTAAGTCATTATTGTAGAAGTATCAGTTTCTCCACCAAGTACTGGTATTTTAGCAACCATACCCTGTTCTGGAGTAGCCTGATATTTACCACCAAATGGCATTACTACTGTATTTCCACCTATACTAGTATCGAATTTTTCAACAAGTCCTTTCTGAGAACAAGTATTTAAATCAGATAATGCTTTGTGGAATTTTTCTTCTATAGTATTAGCACCTTTAACTATTTCTACGTTATCGAAGAATGTGTTTTCTTCGTCAACTTTTTCAACTACTACATTAGTTTTCTGTTTAGCACCATTAGTATCTAAGAAAGCTCTCTTTAAGTCTACTATAGCTTTACCATTCCAGAATAATCTCATGTATCCTGTATCAGTAACTGTAGCAACGTGAGTAGCAGTTAAGTTTTCTTCTTTTGCTAATTCTATGAATCTATCTTTATTTTCTGCAGCTATTGCAACTGCCATACGTTCCTGAGATTCTGATATTGCAAGTTCAGTACCATCAAGTCCGTCGTATTTCTTAGGAACTAGGTCTAAGTTTATGTCTAAACTTTCAGCTATTTCACCTATAGCAACACAAACCCCACCTGCACCGAAGTCATTACATCTTTTTATCATCTGAGCAGCTTCTTTATTTCTAAAGAATCTCTGGATTTTTCTTTCGTTAGGTGCATCACCTTTCTGAACTTCTGCTGAACAAGTATTTATAGATTCTTCACTATGTTCTTTAGAAGATCCTGTTGCACCACCGCAACCATCTCTACCAGTTTTACCACCAAGAAGAACTATTATGTCTCCTGCCTGTGGTCTTTCTCTAACTACGTTTTCCTTTGGAGCAGCTGCTATAACAGCACCTATTTCCATTCTCTTAGCTACGAAGTCTGGATCATAAACTTCTGCTACCTGTCCTGTAGTTAAACCTATCTGGTTTCCGTAAGAACTGTATCCATTTGCAGCTTCTGTAACTATTTTTTTCTGCATTAATTTTCCTGGTAATGTTTCTTCTAGAGGAGTTCTAGGGTCTGCAGCACCAGTTACACGCATTGCCTGGTAAACATAAGATCTTCCTGATAATGGGTCTCTTATTGCTCCACCAAGACAAGTTGCAGCACCACCAAATGGTTCTATTTCTGTTGGATGGTTGTGTGTTTCATTTTTGAACATTACTAAGTATTTTTCTGGTTTTCCATCAATTTCTACGTCTACGTTTATAGAACAAGCATTGATTTCTTCACTTTCGTCAAGGTCTGCTAATTTTCCTTCTTTTTTAAGTTTTTTCATAGCTAAAGTAGCTATATCCATTAAGCAAACATCTTTCTTTCTGTCTACATATATTTCTTTTCTAGTGTTCATGTAGTCATCGAAAGTTTCTTTTATAGCATCAGTGTATTTACCTTCAGCTATTTCAACATTTTCTAATTCAGTCATGAATGTAGTGTGTCTACAGTGATCTGACCAGTAAGTATCTAGTACTTTTATTTCTGTTATAGTTGGGTTTCTGTGTTCATCATCTCTGAAGTAAACCTGAACATGTTTTAAATCTTCTAAAGTCATTGCTAGACCCTGAGATTTTACGAAGTCATTAAGACCTTCTTCATCTAATTCGATGAATCCGTCTAATATTTCTACTTCTGTTGGTTTTTCAGTTACTAGAGCTAATGATTCTGATTTTTCTAACCCAGCTTCTCTACTATCAACAGGGTTTATTATGTACCCTTTGATTTTGTTGAATTCTTCATCTGTTATGTTTCCAGATAGTATATACTCTTTAGCAGATTTTAATTCAGGTCTCATACCCTGATTTAATATCCGTATACACTGAGCAGCCCAATCAGCTCTCTGATCGTACTGTCCTGGAAGATATTCAACTGCGAATACTCTTTCATTTTCATTGCAAGGAACTTCTTCAAAGTAAACAACATCAAGGTTTGGTTCTGAGAATATTGAGTTTGCCGCATTCTGGAAAACTTCATCAGATATACCTTCTACGTCGTATCTGTTTAAAACTCTTAATGAGTCAACAGAAGTGATATGAAGACTTTCTTCAATGTCTTTTTTAAGAGCTCTTGCTTCAAGATCAAAGCCGTTTCTTTTTTCGACTAATACTCTTTTGACGTTTTTATCCATTTCTCTTCCTCCAAATTTTTTTTCGGAAATTTTTACAGACCTATATCAGTTCTGTAGTGCATTCCTTCAAAGTTTATTCTTTTTATATTTTCATAAACTTTATCGGCAGCTTCTGCTACAGTTCCTGCTTTAGCAGTTATACCTATAACTCTTCCGCCGTTTGTAACTAATTTACCATCTGACATCTTAGTTCCACTGTGGAATACTACTATTTCATCATCTAATTTGTCAAGACCTGTTATTTCTTTACCTTTTTCATAGGCTTCTGGATATCCTCCTGAAGTTAGCATAACACATATAGCCTGTTCATCTGTATATTTTATTTCTATTTCAGAAAGTCTGTTATCTATTACAGCATTCATTATTTCACTTAAATCAGTTTCTAATCTAAATAATACTGACTGAGTTTCTGGATCTCCAAATCTAACGTTGTATTCTAATACTTTTACACCTTTTTTAGTTATCATTACTCCTACGAATAATATACCTCTGTAGTCTAATCCATCATTCTGGAATCCTTTTAAAGTTTTATCAAGTACATTTACTTTTATTTCATTTGCTAGTTCTTCAGTCCATAATTCACTTGGAGAGAATGTTCCCATACCACCAGTGTTAAGTCCTTTTTCCCCATTATTTACTTTTTTATGGTCTTTAGCACTTTCCATTGGAACTATAGTATTATTATCAACAAATGCTAGTATAGAAGTTTCTATTCCTGTTAAAAATTCTTCTATTACAACTTTGTTACCTGCATCTCCAAATTTTTTGTCTGCCATCATTTCTTTTAAAGTTGTTATAGCATCTTCTCTGTTTTCAGGTATTACAACACCTTTACCAGCTGCAAGACCATCTGCTTTTATAACTACTGGGTATCCAAAGCTATCTATTTCTGCTATAGCTTCATCTAAATCAGTATATTCTTTGTATTTTGCAGTTGGGATATCATTTCTTATCATGAAATCTTTAGAGAATGCTTTACTTCCTTCAAAAGTAGCACACTGTTTGTTTGGTCCAAATATTCTTAGACCTTCTTTTTCAAAGGCATCAACTATACCCATTACAAGTGGAACCTCAGGTCCCACTACTGTAAGGTCTATAGCGTTGTCTTTTGCGAATTTTACTAGATTTTCTATATCACTGTCTTTTATATCTACACATTCAGCAGAGTCTGCTATACCTGCATTTCCTGGTGCGCAATATACTTTTTCGACATCTTTTTCATTTTTTAACTTCCAGCATATAGCGTGTTCTCTTCCGCCACCGCCGACAACAAGTATTTTCATAATCATACTCTCCTTAAAGTTTAGTGTTTGAAGTGTCTTACTCCTGTGAATACCATAGACATATTGAATTTATCGCAAGCTTCTATAGAGTCGTTATCTCTTATTGATCCACCTGGCTGTACTATTGATTTTATACCAAATTCATTAGCTAAAGTTACACAGTCGTCGAATGGGAAGAATGCATCTGATGCTAAAGTAGCTCCAGTGAAGTCTTTTTCATCTTTGTTGTTTTCTAATGCATTTTTAAGAGCCCATATTCTTGAAGTCTGACCACAACCTAAAGCAAGAGTCTGACCATCTTTAACAACTGCTATTGCATTTGATTTCATATTTTTAACTATTTTCATACCGAATTTCATATCTTCTAATTCTTCTTCAGTTGGTTCTAATTTAGTAACTGTTTCATATTTGTCAGCTAATTTAGTATCTTTATCCTGGATTAGAAGTTTTCCATCAAGGTATTTCATTTCATATTTCTGTTTACTGTCTTCTATTTTAGCAAGTTTTAATACTCTAAGGTTTTTCTTAGTTCTTAATACTTCTAAAGCTTCATCAGTGAAATCGTAAGCAACAACTATTTCAAGGAATATTTTGTGTAATTCTTCAGCTGTAGCCTTATCTACTGTAGAAGTTATACCAACTATTCCACCGAATATAGAAGTTTTATCTGCTTCATAGCATTTAGTGTAAGCTTCTAAAGCTGTATCTCCTAAAGCAACACCACATGGGTTAGTATGTTTTATAGCTACTGCAGCTACTTTATCACTATCTTTGAACTCTCTCATAACTTCTAAGCATCCGTGTAAATCGTTTAAGTTATTGAAAGATAATTCTTTACCATTTAACTGTTCATAGTTTAATATAGGATTTTTAGCATTTGGCTGAGCGTATAATATACCATTCTGATGAGGGTTTTCACCGTATCTTAAAGTCTGTTCTTTCTGGAAAGTAAGATTTAAGAATTCTGGATAATCTTCTCCAACCTGTTCAGCAAAGTAAGTAGATATCATAGCATCATATCTTCCTGTTGTTGAGAAGGCTTTGTATGCTAAGTTTCTTCTTTCTTCTTCTGTTAAATCACCTTTTCTTAATCCTTCTATTACTAAATCATAGTCTTTTATATCTGTAACTACTATAACATCCTTGTAGTTTTTAGCAGCAGATCTTATCATTGAAGGTCCACCGATATCTATGTTTTCTATCATTTCTGCATGGCTTTTTCCAGCTTTTAAAGTACCTTCGAAGTCATAAAGGTTAACACAAACAAGGTCTATTGAATGTATACCATGTTCTTTAACTGTTTCTACATGAGATTCTAAATCTCTTCTGTAAAGTATTCCTCCATGTATAAATGGGTTTAAAGTTTTTACTCTACCATCTAATATTTCTGGGAATTTAGTAACATCTTCAACCTGCATTACATTTACACCATTTTCTTTTAGTATTTTAAATGTATTACCTGTTGATATTATTTCAAAATCAAGTTCGTTTAATGCTTTTGCAAATTCAACTACTCCTGTTTTATCTGTTACGCTTATTAAAGCTCTCTTACTCATTGATATATACTCTCCTTCCATCAACTTTTATTTTGTCATCACATAAAAGTGCAACACTCTTTTTAAGTATCTGATGTTCTACTTTAAGAACTCTAGCAGCTAGAGTATCCGCATCATCATTCTGTTCTACTTTTACAGCTTCCTGCATTATAATTGGGCCTTCATCAGCTCCCTCTGTTACAAAGTGAACTGTAGCTCCAGTTACTTTTGCACCGTAATCAAGAACTCCCTGATGAACTTTCTTTCCATAGAATCCTTTACCACAGAAAGAAGGTATTAGTGATGGATGGATATTAATCATTTTATTTTTAAATTCATTTACAAAATCTGCACTGATTATTTTTAAATATCCAGCCATAACAACTATATCTATTTCTTTTTCTTTTAATATTTCGATTACTTTCTTTTCATCATTTTCAAATACTGCTTCTATATTGTGTTTTCTTGCTCTTTCAAGACCATATGCATTTTCTTTGTTAGAGATTACTACTTTTATCTGACCGTTTATCTCTCCTGCTTCTGTTGCATCTATTATAGACTGAAGATTTGTTCCTCCTCCAGATACTAAAACAGCTATATTCTTTAGCATAATTCTACTCCTTCATGAGTATCAACAACTTCACCTATTATATATGCGTTATCTTCCATAAGGTCAGCGTATTTTTCGTCAACAAAGTTTTTGTTGTCGCTTGGTCTACCATTTACATAATCAACAACAGCCTGAGCATCTTCTTTGTTTACTATTAAAACAAGACCGATACCCATGTTGAAGCTCTTATGTAATTCTCTCTGTTCAACTGCGTTGAATCCTTCTATCATTTTGAATATTGGTGGTTTTTCCCAAGATTTAGTATCTATGTTTAATCCTAATCCTTTTGGTATAACTCTAGTTATGTTTTCTATAACACCACCACCAGTTATATGAGCTATTGCTTTTATATTGTGTTTTTCTATTAAATCTAATGCTAATTTAACATATATTTTTGTAGGAGTTAGAAGTGCTTCACCTACAGTCATTCCTAATTCTTCAACATACTGATTCATATCGTATTTGAATTCTTCTAAGAATATTTTTCTTATGAATGAGAATCCGTTTGAATGTATACCACTTGAAGTTATACCTACTAAAACGTCTCCTGCTTTAACATCTTTACCAGTTACAACTTTTGATTTATCTGCTATACCTACAGCAAATCCAGCTAAATCGTAGTCATCTTCTCCGTACATACCTGGCATTTCAGCAGTTTCCCCACCTATTAATGCACATCCTGACATTTTACATCCGTTAGCTACACCATCAACTATTTTTTCTATATGTTCTGGAACTAATTTTCCAAGTGCTATATAGTCAAGGAAGAATAATGGTCTTGCTCCCTGGCATATAAGGTCATTAACACTCATTGCAACTAAGTCTATACCTACAGTATGATGTATATCCATCATCTGAGCTATTTTTAATTTTGTTCCAACACCGTCAGTAGCTCCCATTATAACTGGATCTTTCATTCCTGAGAATTCAGCTATACTGTAAAGTCCACTGAAGTTACCTAAATCACCTATTACATTGTCATCATATGTTTCTTTTATTTTTCCTTTTATAAGGTCTACAGCTCTGTTACCTTCGTCTATATTTACTCCCGAAGCTTTGTATGTTAGCATTTCTACTTTCCTCCTAGATTTTAATTGTTTTTCCTCTTACTAAATTATAAACCAAAATTCTATATTATTATAGTAAATTAATTATTTATCTATCTTTTTCTTTATTTATCTATTTTTCTAACTGGATAATCTCCATCGAAACAAGAAGTACAGAATGTATTCATTCCTTTAGCTGCTTCTTTCATTCCTTCTATACTTATGAATTTTAATGTGTCACAGCCTATATATTCTCTCATTTCTTCAACACTGTGGCTTGATGCAAGTAGACTTTCTCTTGTAGGAGTGTCTATTCCGTAGTAGCAAGGATATTTTACTGGTGGTGAAGTTATTCTTAAATGAACTTCTTTAGCTCCTGCTTCTTTTAAAGATTTGATTAACTGTTTTGAAGTAGTTCCTCTTACTATAGAGTCATCAACTAATATTATTGATTTACCTTTTATTGCTGGAACTAATGGATTTAATTTTATTCTAACAGCTATTTCTCTTTCTTCCTGAGTTGGTTTTATAAATGTTCTACCAACGTATCTGTTTTTAACAAGTCCTTCACTTAACTGTAATCCACTTTCATTAGCGTAACCTATTGCACTTGCCCATCCTGAGTCTGGAACTGGAACAACACAATCTGCTTTTACATCTTCATTTTTAGCTAGGTAAGCACCACAGTTTATTCTGAATTCGTATGCATTTAAATCATCAAGTGTTGCATCATTTCTTGCTATATAAACATGTTCAAATATACAGCTTTTCTTAACTGGTTTGTAAGTATCTGAATAGTTGTAAGATTTTAATTCTCCATCTTTTATAACTATTATTTCACCTGGCTCAACATCTCTTATAACTTCTCCACCAAGTATTTCTATAGCACTATTTTCAGATGCTATAAGGTATTCATTACCTTTTTTACCTAATAGAAGTGATCTGAATCCGTGTGGGTCTCTAACTGCAACTAAAGAATCATCACATATTATAGCTAAAGTATAAGAACCTTTTATATAGTCCATAGTAACTTTAACAGCTTCTACTATATCTCCTTTGTAGTATCTAGCTAATATATGAAGTATAACTTCTGCATCAGAGTTAGTCTGGAACATGAATCCTTCTTCTTCTAATGTTTCTCTTAAATAATTAGCATTAACTAGGCTACCATTGTCAACTATTGCAAGGTTTCTATTTCTGCAACTTCCAACAAATGGCTGAGTATTAGCTACATGGTTGTGACCAACAGAAGATGATCTAACATGTGCTATACCAAGGTTGCCTTTATAATTTTTTAATTCGTCTTCTTTGAAAGCGTCTCCTACAAGACCTTTTTCTTTTTTGTATATAACTTCTTTTGCTTCTTCGTCATATATAGCTATACCGCAACTTTCCTGACCTCTATGCTGCATAGAATATATTCCGTAATACAGTTCTTTTGATACCTGTTTGTCTGAGTAAACCCCTAATATACCGCTCATACACTCGCTCCTTTTTATAAAATAATATTTTAAAAATTTTTAAATTGTCTATCACTAATTATATTTAAATATGTTTTTAACTCTCTACATAAAATAGGCAGAGAGTCAAAACATTTTAAAATTCTATTTAACTAAAATTATCTAAAGCTTTCGTCGTCTTCAAGAACTTTTTTAGCCATTTCATCTCTATATGCTTTTAACTGTTCTTTTAACTGAGGATATTTTAATGACATCATCTGTATAGCTAGTAAAGCAGAGTTTAGACCACCGTCTATTGCAACTGTTGCTACTGGTATACCTTTTGGCATCTGAACTATAGATAATAATGAATCTAGTCCGTCCATTGTTGATGATTTTATTGGAAGACCTATTACTGGAATTAAAGTCTGAGCTGCTATAACACCTGGAAGATGTGCTGCTTTCCCTGCTGCTCCTATTATTACATCAGTGTTATCTTCAAGCTCAGCTAAACATTCTGTTAACTGTACTGGAGTTCTATGAGCTGATAACGCTCTAACTACAACCTCTACACCGAATTCTTTTAATACTTTTATTCCTTCTTCTACTTTTGGAAAATCTGATTTAGATCCCATAATTACTGCAACTTTCATTATTTTCCCCTCTCCTTCTTAAATCTTTTGTTTTTAGTCAAAAATTCGTATTATTATACGAACTATTATATATAAATATTATATTAATATCCATATATTATCAATATATTTTTTGTTTTTTTTTGAAAATATTAAATTTTTTTAGGGTTTTTAGCTATATTGTTCGTATTTTTGTTATTTATTAGATTTTTTTGCAGTTTTTATTCGTGTTTTACTCAGCTTTCAAAAATTTTTATATTTTTATAGGGTTTAGATTTTTATTACTATATTTTAAGTATAGTATACGTTTATATATTTCCATTTTCATGTCAATAATTCCTTCTTAATTTATGTTTTTTGCACAAAAAAATAAAGCATCAAATACCGTCATTTAAATGAAGCAGCATTCAACGCTTTGTCGTCTTAGTTATTCTTTAATTTATATTATTTTAAATTCACAATGATTATTGTATACCTAAATATAAATTTTTTAAATAGTTTTATTCTATTTATATATAAAAAAATTATAATACATATTTAGGACTAGAATGCCCACGTTACAATAATTGCTACAAGAATATAAAGTACAAATAAAATTACTCTTCTTACATTCTTTGAAAGTTTTAAGTCTTTATCAAATTTATCTACAAGTATATTCGCACCTAAGCATAATATACATATAGCAAAAAATCTTTTTAGTATTAGTATAGTACCCATTTTTATTTTATACCCACCTTTCGAAGTCAATTAAAGTATATATTAACATAGAAAACAGGTATTCTACAATATTTTTAAAGATAATTTAAGCTTTATATACTATTTACTCTCAGTCCAATCTGTAGCTGATTCACTTTGTTCTCCACTTATACTCATAAGGTATCCTAAAGCTTCCTCCTTAGTCATGAAAAAGTGTATTCCACCTGTAGAATCTCTCCATCTATCAGGATTAAACCCTTTAGCATAAGCCATTTCTCCAACCTTGTAGACAAAGTCTCCATCTACATAAGATACAGCTTCATCAAATTTAATAGTTTCTGTTGGGTCTGTAACTGCAAGTACTTTTGCTTTATCACATCTACAAGTATTTAATGTAGAGCTTGTTCTTCTAGCATCTGCAGGAATTAAAAGCCTGACTAGTCTAGTATTAAAACAAGTTTTCCATGCTAAAAAAGCACCTGTTTCTGGACACACCATTTTGTAGTGTTTTGTATTTTCATCAGTTTTTATCCCATCCATTTTTGCTTCTTCTAAATTAGCTCCAAAAATATTTGCCCCACTCAAATCTACATTAGTTAAATCTGTATATCTTAAATTAGTAGCATGTAATGTGCAGTTTTTAAAGCTAGCATTAGATAAATCAGCATGTTCAAGAAATACATTGCTTAGATTTGAGTTTTCAAAATCTACATTCACAAGTTTTACATTTTCAAAATCAGACCAATCTAAATCTACATTTTTTAAATCTAGTCCTGTAAGATCCATATCTTTAAATGCACAATTTTTTAAATCTAGTCTTTCGTTTTCATTTCTATTTTTTAATATATCCAAAAGTTGTTCTTTTTCTATTATTTTTTTCATATATATAACTTCCTCCTTTTGAATAAAAGCCTTTACAATTCAATATTTCTTACTTTTTTACTTACTTTTATTATACCATCTAAGTAAAAAAAGAAGAGATTAAACATTAATTCTAAACTCTTCTTTGTACTATATCTACTCTTTTATTTTTATCCTTCCCTCAACTACAGAATCTAAATGCGTATGACTAGCTAAATACTCTTCTACAACCTGGAACCCTGATGTCGCAGTACATCTAAATTCACTTTCAAAATCTTTCTTCTTAATTCCAAGATTCTTCTCAAGATTTTCAAGATGGTACATTTGAATACCTATAGTATACTTTTTATCATCCTTTATCTTTTCTCCGTCTAGTTCTGCTTTTATCAACTTATTTTCAGATTTTGACCAAACAAACTCACTTCCGTATGAAACTTGATAAAATTCACTTACAATATCATCATCTAAAGCTAGCTTAATCATTTTTGATACGAATCTTTTGATAAGTTTTCCACTTGCCTTTGCCACAAAAATCTCATCATCATAAGGATAGAATTCTGTCAAATCCCCAAGAGTAACAACTGGGCCTAATCTCTGTTTTCTCAAGCTTCCACTTCCTAAAAACATAATGTCAACACCTGATACCTCTTTGTGTATATCTGCCATTAAATTTCCTGCCTCTGTTTCTCTTCTTCTTTCAGGATGAGTCAGTTGTCTATTTAATCTAGTTATTATTTTTCCATATTTTTTATCTACTTCTCGTTTATATGTCATTATTAATTCTTCTAGTTCCTTATCCCTCGGACAGTATTCATCCTTTATTGGAATTGTATTCCATTTATAGGAAGCTATTTTATTTTTTTTCGTATCTATAATTAAATCAAATCTACCAATCTGAGAAGTTCCTATCCCTGCCTGAACTATCGGAATTCCATTTACCACTTCAGGCTCGTCTAAAAATGTATGTGTATGACCTCCGATAATCATATTTATTCCCCATTCAGGTTTTAATTTAGATGCTAATACTCTATCCTCTTCAAAACCTATATGAGTTAAAAGAACTGTTAAATCAACATCGTCTGGCTTATATGCATTACAAACCTTTCCAACTTCATCTACAGCATCGTTTATATCTATAAATGGACCTATCATACTTTCCAGCTTTGTCCTTGCAAGAACCATCTCTGTTATCAATCCGATAAACATTATCTTCATTCCGTTTATCTTTATTATCTTATATGGTTTAAATAATCTATTTCCATTTGTTGCAATATACATATTTGCATTTATAATTGGGAATGTCGCACATTTTTCAATAAATAAAAGATGTGCAATTCCGTAGTCAACCTCGTGGTTACCTATAGTAGCCACATCTGGTCCAAGTAGATTCATTATCTCTATCGTTGAAATCCCTTTATATTCGCTATCTATAACAGAGCCTCTAAACATATCACCTGATATTGCGTATATTACGTTCTGCTCTTCATTTCTTACCTTGTTTATATATCCAGAAAGCATCGAAACTCCACCGACAAGATCTTTATTTATCTTTTCAGCCAAAAAATCTCCATGCAAATCATTTGAATGTAGTAGTGTTAAATTCTTATATCTTTCCTTTGTTTTATCTTTCTTTTTTCCCATTTTTATCTCTCCTATTTTTATCCGTCTTTTTATATTAACAAAACTACAATAAGAGAATATTAAATCTATATTATAAATACTTTAAAAATATATAAAAAAATACTGTTATCACTAGTTTTACAACTCCCAAAATAAAAAGACATATAAGTAAATATTATTTTTAATATTTAATAAAAAATGGCTACTGCATAAATATACACAGTAGCCATTTTTGTATTCCTATTTTTAGTTTTTTAATTTCATCTCTAATCCAACTCTATCTTCCCAACTAGAGAATATCTTCTTGATTATAGCTGGTCCTTTTTTAGAAATAAACACAAGCTGCGAATTTCCTTTATCGTTGCAAGGTTTATAATCTATCTTCTTCCCTACAACATCTACCTGATTCCAACCTTCTCCTTTAAGATTGAAAAATCCCTTCATTCTATAAACATCGTCTGTCATATCTTCAAGAAATGCTGTTAATTTTTCCTGCTCTACTTCACCTTCAAAGTTTAAAAATAGTGTCTTTGGTTTAGTTTCTACAGAGTTTGTTGATTCCTCAGACTCTGCCCATTTGTACTGAACTAAATCCTCATCTAAGAATGAATAGTCCATTACACCATTTACGCTTTTTTCTACTCTACAGATAGGATTTATCTCTTTTATCTTATTAAGTACTTTTTCAAATCCTTCATCTCCTGTAACATCGCTCTTTGTTATTATCGCCATATTACAATGTTTTATCTGTCTTTCAACTGCCTCATCTTCTTCTAACTGATTTTCAAAGTTTATTGCATCCGCTAAACAAATAGCTCCCTTAAACTCGTACTTATCTCCAGCTATAACTGTAACAGCCTTTAGTATCTCGTCTAAATTAGACGGATCTCCTATCCCAGAACTCTCAACAAATAGATACTCAAAATCTTTTTCTGCCATATCTGCAAGTGCCTGAACAAAGTTTAATTTAAGACAAGAGCAGAATATAGAGCCTCTATTTAATTCAACCATTTGTATATCGTCATTTCTTAAAATTTCGCCGTCTATACTTATCTTTCCAATTTCATTCTGTATAACGCCAATTTTTTTATTATCTAATCTCTTCAGCATTTCAAGAAGAAGAGTTGTTTTTCCTGAACCTAAAAATCCTGTAAGTAAATATAACTTAGTTTTCATAATCTCACCTCATATATTGATAATTATCGATATTTAAATTATACATTTTATATCGATATTCGTCAATATGTAAAACAATTTTCCTCTTACATATACATTTAATACCTCTAAGCGTATTTCTATAGACGTTAAAAACTCTTTCGTTTATCATTAACTTAAAGATAAATAATCTTTATTGACTCAAAGATACATCTTTAATCTGATAATAGCTATTAACATCGAGGTGAATAAATTGAAAGTTACATTAAATCATATTGAAGAAGAAAAACAAGAAAATGCAATATTAAATTTACATAAATCTAATCGACACTCAGATGAAATTATATCTTACTTGGAAAAGGAAAATTTTAGAACAGAAAATATAGCCTGCACTGTAGACGGTAAACTTCACTATGTTCCTTTCTTTGAGATAATCTTTATCGAAAGTTCGTCAAATATACAGATTTTACACACTCAAAATAATTCTTACAAATGCAGTAAAAGACTTTACGAGCTTGAAAAAATACTTCCAACATATTTTTTAAGAATATCTAAGTCTAGTATTTTAAACTTGAGATGTGTTTCAGTATATAAACCTGCTGCGAGCGGACTTATGAAAGCTGAGCTAATCAACGGACAAGAAGTGTATATCTCTAGAAATTATGTAAAAAAATTAAAAGAAGTTTTAACTGGAGGGAAATAATATGACAAGTAGTATAAATTTAATAAAACAAAATTACAAAGAATACTTTAAAAATTCGATAATGCAAGGCTCATTTTTAGGATTTGCTATATTCTCAGTTTATATGGTGTCTGTTTTTTTAACACACAATGAAAACATTCTAGCTTCACAAAATCTAGCTCCTATTATCTTAATATCTTCTATTGTGTTGGGCTTTTTAACTATATTTTTTAGAGAATTAAATCAAGATTTAAGATCCACTTATCATGTACTAAATGGTATAACTGGAGTTTATTGGATTATGATGCTATGCGTAATAATATCTGTTGTATCTGCTTTAATACCTTTTATATTTAAGCTATTTATAAATTCAGCGGTTTTAACGATTCTAGCTATGTGGCTTTTAGAGTATATATATCTAAAAAATATATCAAATAGCTTAAACTCATCAATTTCTGCTAAGAAAAATAAAACATTGTATATTGAAATGGATAAGAGAATTGAAACAATGGAAGAATTTTTCGAGGAAGTAAATAAATACTGCTCTCATTTTGAAAATGTTGAGTATATATCTATGGATTTACCAGCTTTAATAAGAATAGACGGTGTCCTATACGAAGCAAACATAGTAGAATACTACAGTGTAGTTGGAACTCCAATAACAGCAATATCAATAAAAACCGTATAATAATTTAATAAAATTATATTATTTTATAATTTATTATATCTTGATAAATAAAAGTAAAGGGATAAGATTAATAGCCATTTTTTCGCTACTACTCTTATCCCCTATATTTTATATGAAATTTAGCTCTATATTATAATCAAATTAATTATATTAATGATTTGTATAGTTCTTTTATTTCTGCTACTGATGTTGGTCTTGGGTTTCCTGGACAGCAAGCATCTGCAAATGCACTTTCACTTAAGAAATCTAAGTCCTCTTCTTTAACTATATCTTTTAAATCTGCTGGTATTCCAACTCTTTCACTTAAACCTTTAACTGCATCAACAGCTGCTTTACGGTATTCTTCAGGAGTCATATTTTCAGTTCCTTCAACACCCATAGCTTTTGCTATATCACGATATTTTTCTCCTGTGTATTCTGCATTGTATTCCATTACTGTTGGAAGTATTATTGCATTAGCTACACCATGAGGAGTATCGTATAAAGCTCCTAAAGGATGAGCCATTGAGTGAACTATTCCTAAACCAACATTAGAGAATCCCATACCTGCTATATACTGACCTAAAGCCATACCTTCACGACCAGCTTCTTCATTATTGCAAGCTGATTCTAATGAATTTGCTATTATTTCTATAGCTTTTATGTGGAACATATCACTCATTTCCCAAGCACCTGGAGTTATATATCCTTCTATTGCATGAGTTAAAGCATCCATACCAGTTGCTGCTGTAAGTCCTTTTGGCATACTAGACATCATATCTGGATCTACAAATGCAACTACTGGAATATCTTTAGGATCTACACAAACCATTTTACGGTCTTTGTTTTCATCAGTTATTACATAGTTTATTGTTACTTCTGCTGCTGTACCTGCAGTAGTTGGAACTGCGAATATTGGAACAGCTTTGTTAGTAGTTCCTGCAACACCTTCTAATGATACAACATCTTCAAAATCAGGGTTTGCTATTATTATACCTACAGCTTTGGCAGTATCTATACTACTTCCTCCACCTATAGCTATTATGTAGTCAGCTGGTTCTAAAAATATATACAAATGTACTCATTTTAGATATTTCGCTCTTATTCTATCTTTTGATAGTTTTAAGTCTTGGTTGAGCCAGTTATCTCAATAAAAATTTTTATCTCGATTATCCCACAACCGTATTTTTTATTTATTTAAAGCATTTTATCTAACCCCCGTTACCGATAAAATATACCATCTATTTATCAACTGTTGGATAAATACAAAATATATTTGTGATTAAATAAAATATACTTTTAACCTATTTTCTTTTCTTAATTAGTATAAATTTTATTAAATATTATTTACTTTGTATCAGCAATTCTACTTTCTAGTATTTCCTTAACTTTCTTATAACTTGTAAACATCTTTATTTCTTTATCATACTTTCTCTCTAAAATATTCATACTTGCATTTATATCTGCATGAATTTCTCCACAATTATCACACGTGAACAAATCTCCATCTCTTACACCAAATCTTCCACATTTGCTACAAATCTGGCTTGTATACGCTGGATTTATATATGTGAATTCAATACTACTTAATTTGAATTTGTACTCAAGTCTATCTCTTATGTAGCCCTTTATCCATCTCGATAATTTTCTTTTTACAGATTTTGGATATCTGTCATCCCAATTTACAAAATCTAAATTTTCCATTACAACTTCCTTAGGTTTTTCTGATTTTATAAATTCATTGATATTTTTATTGATGTAAGATTTAACTGTTTCATCGTGTTTATTTTTGTTGTTTCTGTATTTTTTCTTTCCTAAATTATTTTTAAGTATATTCTCCGCTTTCTTAGTATTACCTTCTTCAAGGTATTTTCTTCTAAGTGCAAAAAATCTATTTCTATTTTTGTTTTTATCACTTAACCTTTCGGTTTCTTTACTTAAATAATAATTCAATTTTTCTCCATACAGATTTCCATTCGATGTTGCAAGTAAATATCTATATCCTTTATCTATTCCTATAATATTTTCGTTAGTATTTTCCTTTGATTCCACTTTTAATGGAATATGTATTTTCACTACATTATCTATGATTTTGATTTGAAGTGTTTTGTTGTATTTATTTGAATCCCTTAATTTTATTGGTATTCTTTTTCCTGTTTCCAGTGAAGTTATATAAATATAATTTTCATTTGTGTTATTTTTTGAATATCTATACAAACCTGTATCTATCGAAAAAGAATTTATTTTATTTGTATAAGGAACTTTTCCTTTATATCTTCTTGTGTATCTTTTTATTAAGTTATTCAAATATTTAATATTTAAGCTTTTTCCTTCAAATTTTTTAGGAATATCAAAGTTTATGTTGTTTAACACGTTATAATAAAGCTTATTTGCTGATAGTATATAATTTATATAATATCTGTCATCAGTAGATAAATGTTCATTATTATAAGCAGCAGTCCTAATTTTGTTTTTTACATTAGACCAACCAGACTTTATACTTCCAATTGCATCTTGTAGTGCTAATTTCCAATATCTAGCTGGTAAATCCCACTGTCCATAAAACTTTGTCTTTACCCATTCATCCCTAATTTTTCGAGGTTTTTCAATGATTAAAAGACTTTTTATTCCACTATACCTTGAATATACATAGTTTTTAACATTTTTGTATTCTCTTCCTATTTTTAATAACTCTTCAATTTCACAGTCATCAAGTTTATAGGAATATTGTTTCACAGTTTTAATTATTGTCTTTCCCATTTACCTCACCTCGATTCTATAACAAATTTTATCTTTCTAATTATATTATGTACAAATCGAAGTTATATTATACAAATGATATAAATATTTTTTTAGTTTTTAAATAAATAAAAAATACGGTCGTTATATCTAAAATACATCCGTATATATTTTTAGAGTGTTCAATCGGAATCGCTACTTTCCAATCAGTTCTCAGAATTTATAAATTAAAATACGATTTTTAATTTTATTCACGAACTTCTTAATGTTTCCATTAAGCACAGACTATATCACCATCTAATTTTTTTAGATGCCCCCCATTTCCACCACCAATAGCTTGTGATGTACGGCAGTTGCCTAGTCGTTGAACCTTATCCTATTCGGATCTTGGATGCTGATTATCCATTATTAAAGCACTTAGGATTTAACCTTATGCCATCTAGTTAATTTTTTCTGCTTTCGCCACATTCACACTTGAATATTTTTCAATTCTACGTTGTAGTTTAACTAGCTTTAGGAACTTCCAGCAATTAAAGGAGTTTTGGGCGATTTCTCGCCTCTCTACACTCTTTATGAATGTAGGGAGCTTTTTTGTAAAAATATATTTGTCTATATATGTATATTTTTGACTATATTTTTAACAACTATATAGTTGCTCCACTATTTTTATAAGCTTCAACACCAGCTTTAACATTAGCTATTGTAGGGTTTGCTTTTATATCTGAATAAACTTCATATGCTAAGTTAGCTTCATCTAATAAATCTATAACCTTTGTAGACACATTGAATTTTAATAAATCAGGGTCAGTACATACAAAAGCTTTTTTGAATCCTCTTGCTTTTGTTTCTGTTACGATTTCTTTTATTGCTCCTTTTCCATGATAAGAAGTTTCATTTAATACTATACGATTTGCCATTTTTCATATCTCCTTTTTATTTATAATTTACTTATATTTTGTAAATCTTTATTTACATATTTATCTTTGTCTATATTATAACAATATAAATCACACAAAAGGAAGTTACAAAAATAACAATCTGTCACTAAATTAAATTTAATTCCTCAAATAACAGTGATAATTTATATGGCATAGCAGCTATTAAATTATCTACAACTGTGCTAACTTCAGATTTACAACCGCCTAACACCCATTCCGCTGTCATATACACAGAACCTTGGCAGTACATCTTCAATAAAAAGTCCATTTCATCGCTTATTTTTTCGCCATTTTTAGATTCAATCATATTCTTATAGAAAGCATATATTAACTCAAAATCATGTTCACGCATATTATTTTGATTGTCCATCTTAAAAGCCTTGTTAAATAATACACGCTCTTCTTTTATATAATCTAGCTTTCTATTTAATGCATCATTTAAACTAAGACCTTTTCCCATATGCTTAAACGAATTTTCTAGTATTACATCTATTGACCAATTTATTAAATCTTCTTTATCCCTAAAGTGACGATAGAATGTCTGTCTCGATACTCCTGTTTCATTACATATATCGCTCACACTTATGTCGCTTATTTTTTTCTTTTTTAAACATCTCTTTAAACCGTCAGAAAGATCTTCTTTCACATATTTCACTAGATTCCACCTTGCCTTTTTATCTTTAATTTTATAATAGGATATTTATATCCCTATTATAAACAATTATTTAAAGATTATAAATACTGATAATAGAATCCATGTTGTGTACAGTACCACATTAGTTTTCCATGACCTCTTCTCTGAATTCTAGTCTGAAGATTCCATTCTGGATACTGTTTGATTAGCTCTATCTTATCTCCTTTTGCAAATGCGATAAATGATATATAGTGTTCCTTTGTCATTGGATGTTCACTAGAAATATACCAATCATTTTCAATCTGTTCTACATTTAATTTTTCCGCTTCATCAGCTTTTTTAGGCTCTAAAGCTTCTAATTTTTTCCCACAGCAAGAAATCTCCGCATTTCCTGTACATACAGTCACATTCCCACAAACTGGGCAAACATAGTATTTCGAATTTTTCATATTACCTCCTATAAAGTCATTTATTTCAATATTTCCTTTTAATATATTTTCAATATTAACACCTAATATTTTTGAAAGCTCTGTTAAAAAAGATATATCAGGACATCCAAGACCTCTCTCCCATTTTGAAATAGTCTTGTCACTTATCATAAGTTTTTCTGCAAGCTCCTTTTGAGTCATACCTTTTTCTTTTCTACAATCTTTTATAACTTTTCCAATTTTTTCTGCATCCATATCTCTTCCTCCTACAAATATATTAATAGGAAAATAAACACAATTCAATAAACGCTCCGTAGAGTTTGAAAAACTCTTATTATTTTTCTCTTTTAGTTATATAAATTTATTCTTTGAAAACTACTCTGCTATAAATCTATCTGTAAAAACTACTCTACTATGAATCCATCTGTGCTTATAGTTACAACCTGCCAAGGAAGGAATTTTCCACTATTTTTCATCGCAGTAATAGCAGCTATTTCTATTCCCTTACAACAAGGAACTTCCATCTTAACTATTTTTACACTTTTTATATCGTTGTTCTTTATTATCTCAGTAAGTTTTTCTGAATAATCACCTTCATCTAGTTTAGGACATCCTATTAATGTAACATGCCCTTTTATGAAGTCTTCGTGGAATTTTGCATAAGCATAGGCTGTACAATCAGCTGCTATAAGTAATTTTGCTCCATTAAAATACGGTGCATTTATTGGTGCTAATTTTATCTGTACTGGCCACTGAGATAAGCAACTAACGGATTCTCTTAACATATCTTTTTTTCCACCAAATTCTATCTTATGTATATTATGTTCTCTTTTTATTTCCCTACTCTGACTTCCAGGACATCCACAAGGTAATTTTTCTTTCTGTTTTTTCATATCTTCTATTCTCTTTTTAACCGCTACCTCGTCGTACGCAGCAGCCTCTCTTTCTTCAAAACTTATAGCTCCAGTTGGGCAAACAGGTAAACAATCACCTAAACCGTCACAATAATCGTCTCTTAAAAGTTTTGCCTTTCCGTCAATCATTCCAATTGCGCCCTCATGACATTCATCTGCGCAAAGTCCACACCCATTACATTTTTCTTCGTTTATATTTATTATTCTTCTTATCATAATTTTTCCTCCAAATTTTATATTATTTTTTTAATCTACATTTTCAAATTTAGTTATTTGATTTTATGGGTATATTATAATAGAATTCATTAAATAGTTATGTTGTTTTTACAACACATAACAAATATTTTATAATTTGAAAGGAATTAATATTATGAACACAATAACTAACCCTGATATAAATGCTATAAAAAACTCAATTATATTCAAAGATATAGACGAAAAAGATATTCTTCCCATGCTTGGATGTCTTTCTCCAACAAAAAAATCATATAAAAAAGGCTCTTATATATTAAATCAAGGAGAGTACATCGACTTTGTTTGTCTAATTATCTCTGGATCTGTAAGGATAGAAAACATAGATATTTGGGGAAATAGAAAAATAATGTCTGAACTGACTAAAAGCGATATATTTGCCGAGAGTTATGCCTGTGTTACCAACGAACCTCTTATGGTTGATGCTATAGCCTCATCAGATTGTGTAATTCTAACTATGAATATGAATAAAGTTATGACTACATGTCCCTCATCTTGCAACTTCCATAATAAATTAATAAAAAATATGCTTTCTGTTTTTGCAATGAAAAATATCGCATTCACTAGAAAGATAGAGCATATCACTCAAAAGAATACTAGAGAAAAAGTACTCTCTTATCTAAATTACATGTCCTCAAAGTTTGGATCTAATTCTTTTGAAATTCCATTTAATCGTCAGCAACTTGCAGACTACTTATCTGTTGAGAGAAGTGCACTATCATCAGAATTATCTAAAATGCAAGCAGATGGATTAATATCGTATAAGAAAAATAAATTTACACTACATATAAAAAGAGAGCAGTAAAATTCTGCTCCCTTTTTATATCTATTTTATTAATTTTTCTATATCTTCTTCAACTGTTCCTATCCCTGCAATTCCAAAGTTTTCAACCAAGAATTTAGCAGTATTTTCTGATAAGAATGCTGGTAATGTTGGTCCTAAGTGTATATTTTTTACTCCAAGATATAGTAATGAAAGTAATACTATTACAGCCTTTTGTTCATACCAAGCTATATTATAAACTATTGGAAGTTCATTTATATCATCTAAACCAAATACTTCCTGCAATTTCATAGCTATAACTGCTAAAGAATATGAATCGTTGCACTGACCTGCATCTAGCACTCTCGGTATTCCACCTATATCTCCTAAATTTAATTTATTGTATCTATACTTAGCACATCCAGCAGTTAAAATCACAGTATCCTTAGGTAGAGATTTTGCAAATTCTGTATAGTAGCTTCTTCCTTTCTGTCTTCCGTCACATCCTGCCATAACAACGAATTTTTTAATTGCTCCTGATTTAACAGCATCTACAATCTTATCTGCAAGTGCTATTACCTGATTATGTGCAAAACCACCAACTATTTCCCCAGTTTCTATTTCTTTTGGAGAATTACATCTTTTCGCATGTTCTATTATTTCGCTAAAATCTTTTTCTTCTCCGTATCCACCTTCTATATGTTTACATCCTTCAAAACCTACTGCACCAGTTGTATATACTCTATCCTTATAACTTTCACTCGGTGGCACTAGACAATTTGTTGTAAGAAGTATTGGACCGTTGAATGATTCAAACTCTTCTTTCTGTTTCCACCAAGCATTTCCATAATTTCCAACAAAGTGATCATACTTTTTAAACTCTGGATAATAATTTGCTGGTAACATTTCTGAATGAGTATAAACATCTACTCCTGTTCCATCAGTCTGTTTTAAAAGTTGTTCCATATCTTTTAAATCATGTCCAGAAACTAGTATAGCTGGATTACTTCTAACACCTATATTAACTTTTGTTATCTCAGGATTTCCATAAGATATAGTATTTGCATTGTCTAAAAGTGCCATTGAATCTACTCCAAACTTACCTGTTTCCATAGTTAAATCTATTAAATCCTGTAAAGTTAAGTTATCATCTGTTGTAGCTGTAAGTGCCTTCTGTAGAAATGCGTCTATTTCACTATTTTCAAAACCTAAAACACCTGCATGTTTTAAATACGCAGCCATACCTTTTAATCCGTATATTATAAGCTCTCTAAGGCTTCTAATATCTTCGTTTTCCGTATCTAAAACTCCGACATTCTCTGATTTTTCTCTTAGTTCAGCCTCATCTTTTGAATAATAAACTGCATACTCTGAAAGTACACTTCTATCGTCTAATTTAGATATAAGTTCTTCTTTTATATCCATAATAGATTTAACCTTATTTAATATAACTTTGTCGTCAAAGTTTGCATTTGTTATCGTTGTAAATAACGCATCCCTTATAATTCTATTTACCTCTACATCAACTTCCTTATTTTCTTTTCTAAGATTTGTAGTAACCTCAGAGATTCCCTTTGTTGTATATATAAGTAAATCTTGAAGATTTGCAGTAGCTGCCTTCTTTCCACAAACTCCATTTATAGTACATCCTGAACATCCAGCAGTTTCTTGACACTGGAAGCAAAACATTTTATTCATAATCTATTCCTCCTCTGTATTGAATGTACTCTTATCTTACATCAACAAGGAAATTATTTATGTTGTTTTTACAACGCTTTTAATTTTTATTTTTCTATATATAAATTTCTATAGGCTATATTTATTTTAGTAATTTAATTTTGTAAGTACTGAAAATCCATAATCGTATTCTAAAACAGTAATTTTAGCATTTTCTATTTTAAAGTTCCAATGATTTTCCAACTTCCCACAAAGCATATAAGAAAGTATATTTCTAATACTTCCACCATGTGCACAAATTATAGCTGTGCTATCATCTTCCATATCTTTTAAAATATACTCTACAGCTCTTTTATTCTTTTCATACGCTTCAATTGCATTTTCTCCATTTGGATATCTATAGTCAAACCCTTCAATACAAAGTTTGTCGTATTCTTTTGGATATTCATTTTTTATCCATTCAAAAGTTTTTCCTTCAAAATCACCAAAATCTATCTCTCCAAGATCTTTAATTTTTATAATCTCTAAATTCTCTATATCGGCTATATCTTTAACTGTTTCTTCTGTTCTTTTAGACTCTGAAACATACACCTTTGATAACTTCCAATTCTCTTCTTTTTTTAGTCTTTCTATTCTTTCTTTTAGACAATCTATCTCAAGTCTACCTTTTTCACTTATATCAGTTTCCATACTTCCACAAAGTAGTCCATTCTCGTTGGCTACAGTAGATGCGTGTCTAATCAAAACTAATCTCTTCATAGCTCACCTCAAAATAATTACTTTCAGTAATAACTTTAACACAAAAAGCTGTCATAAGACATATAAAACAAATATCTTATAACAGCTTTTAGATTTATTATTATTTTATCTTTTTATATAGCTCTTAATTAGATTGAATACTTTTTCGCTAATAGCTTTTTCTCCACCTACTATAATGGCCTTTTCTATTTTAGATTTTTCTGTATATTTTTTTATATCTTCAGGTACTGTATCCCTCTTAACTAAAAGAACTGGTGCCTGTTTTTTACCTGCATAATTGGCTGCAATTAAAGCATCTGGGAAATCCTCACCTGTTGCATATACACCTAATTTTGATTCTGGATATGATTTTGAAGCAATTTTTATAGCTGTTTCATATCTATCTTTTCCTCCAATTCTTTCTATATTTTTTGCCCCTTCATATATATTAGTATCTTCTTTATTTTCTTCTTTTATACTAAATCCTTTTTCTATACTGTCTTCAACGTTTTTTGATATTGCTTTATGCAGCCCAGCTATCTTTATATTTTCCACGTCCCAATCAGATAGTGCTTTTTTAGTATACATAGGTATTGTATCCTTTTTAGTTAAAAGTATTGGTGCTTTTTCTTTTATTGCCATAGATGTCATACACAATGCATCTGGAAAATCTTCACCTGATACCAATTCAACTGAATTTTTATTTCCTTTTTCTCTTATTTTTATACCTATCTTTCTAGCTGTATCATACCTATCTTTTCCATCAAATCTAAATATTTCATATCCCATACTAGATAATTGATCTATTATATTTTTTGAAACAGCCTCATATCCTCCAGATATATATATTTTTTTTGCTTTTAATCTATCTATTTCCTGTAATGTTTTCTTAGGTAAATTATTCTTATATGTTAAAAGTACTGGTGCATTTTCTTGTACTGCAAATGGATTTGCTGTAAGAACATCTGTAAATCTTTCACAGTTAGCTAATACTATAGCATTTGTTCCTTTTAGGAATAGCTCCCTACTTGCATCTATTGCAGTTTCTATTCTATCATTACCTTCTATTCTATCAATATTTGAATCGTTTACATTTCCATTAGAATTTGTATTTCCACTAGAATTATTATTATCTAAATCAGCATTGGAATCGTTCCTTTTTTCGTTAACCACTTCTATTATTAAATTCTTTGAAAGTTCTCCCTTTGGAATATTTTTAGAACCATTATATAATGTATTACAACCATAATCGTCTTTCTTCTTAATAGTATATTCGCTATCATAAGGAAGATTTCTTATTGTTATTTGCTGTCCATGTAAAAGAGAAATTTCTGCCTTTCCATCCTTAAACACTATTGTTACATCTTCTGGTTTATCAAATTCAGTATTGCAACCATGCTTTATGAATCCAATATAATCATAACTTTCATTTATATTTTTCCCATTTTTATCTTTCAATTCTATTTCAAAAGTAAGCTTTTTATTTTTATCTTCTTTCTTTAAATCATCCGATAAAATGCTATTTATTGTTATATCTGGTAATTCCCTATTAACAAAAATCACTTCTTCTCTTTCATCTTCGGCAATTACCCCTTCAAACTCCTCTAATTCATCAAATTCGCCTTTATTGATTTTACTAACTCTAAACTTTGTTCCTGCTGGTAAATGAGTAATTATTTTTGATTCTCCATGTCTTAAAATAATATCATCTGAAATACCGTTGTTAAATGTTAAATTTCCATATTTGCCATTAAATTTATTATTGATATTCCCTTTATCATCTAATATTTCTATCTTAAATTCTATATGTCTTTTTTTATCCCCAGAACTTAGGTTACATTCTATTTTTAATGAGCCCAAGCCATTACTTGTTAACCCTTTTATTTCTTTACTTACTGTTGTTTTTTCAGATTTAGAGCCAGTCATACTCATAAATTTTTTGCCATTTTTTTCTTCAATCGGAGAAAAACACTTATAATTTTTTAGCCAAGGAATTTCTGCCTCTATAGCAAAAGTTTCACTTTCTTTAGGTTGATGATCTGATATTAGCTCATATTCTTCATTAGCATAGACATACTCTAAATTATCACAAAGTGCTGTTACACCTTTAGGTAATCTCAATTTATATCTTCCTTCATATGTTTCTTGTTCTACTATTTTTAACTTTCCACTATGCCACATACCATCTTTTGGATTATAATCAAAATTTAAAGAACCCTCTAGTTTTATATCTTCTTCTTTTGGTTCTTCTTCTAAAATATTTCCCTTTTGAGCATAATTGTATATCTTATTAGAAAGATTTGATGAATTTAAATCTGGATGATCATTATTAGGTATCCCATAGTCATTCATAAGCTTACATATCGCAAGTTGTGTTGCATTAAATGCTTGAAACTCTTCAACCAGATAATCCCCAGGATATAGCATTGAATATATTTCCTTTGGATCATTACCCTCATATAAAACCATACTAGACGCTGCTTTATAGAAATCAGTAGCTGTAATATCACTATATGTTAGTTTATTATCTTGACTAGTTCCATTTGGATACATTTTTCCAACTTCATTGACAAAGTCTTTAAGAATATCTATGTGTTTCTTAGATTCTTTATCTTCATTATTTAAATCGGATATTTTAAAAACATGATGTGCTAATTGAGGAAATGAGCCTGCAAGCTCTTTCGGAACTCTAATCATACTATTAAATTCTTCATCTGTAGGTACTTCCCTATCTCCTGTTTCTATTATTTTATACATATTTTTAGCATTATGTGGATATCCTACAAATAATATTTTTGAAAGCTTTCTCATAAATTCATTATACATTTCATTATTTTTTAAATTCTTTTTAAAGTCATCTTCTTGATATTTAGGAATATCTGTTATGCCAACTTCATTTGAAATATGTGGCCAATATATTTTTCCTGCATTATTCATTGAAAATAATAAAAGTTTGTTATTATCATAATTTATAAAATGTCTATACCAAGTTTCATTTTCTACACCTTTTTCATAAGTCACTTCATATATTTTATTTTGATTATTATTTTCTTCTAAAGCACTAATCATCATACCATTCTGATTTGTTCCTATTATCAAAGAAACCAACATACTTATTAATAAAATTTTCTCAATAACTTTTCTCATAAAAACCTTCCTTTCATAAAAATATATTAATCTAGTATTTTTTAGTAAAATAGCATTACTTCAATAGAAGATTAACATATTTTTTTATTACTACTTTCCCTATTTTTTTATTTTTATATCCTTAATTTGGGGAATATGTTTTAATATATTGAAAGTTAAGTTTATATTAATTATAATTATTATTAATTATTTTATTGAATAAGGAGGAACTCATGTTAAATAGTTTTTTAGAAAAAAAAATCAAAAATAAACTAGATTTACTTTCTACACTTCATTCTAAAAATACTGTTTCTATTGATGAAGTTTTGAATTCAGTTAAAGTAAGTAAAATTAGCTTAATCTCTTTAATTAATGAAATGAATATTGATTTTGATGGATTAGCTTTTATTGAGAACTCACATTCTTATATATCACTTTCCAAATACGATAATGTAGATTTCTTTCGGTTATCTCATACAATATATAAAAATTCTATTGTTCTACGTTGTTTAAAATTTTTAATTTTGAATGATGATGAGATTTCATTTTATTCTTTTATTGATAGTGAATTTATTACAAAGTCTGTTGCTTATAGAATCAGAAAAGAATGTAAATGTTATTTAAATGCAATTGGTTTAGATATAAAAAATAATAGAGTTTACGGTGATGAATATAGAATTAGATTTTTAATTGCTCTTCTACATTATAAATATGGTTTGAATTTTTATAATATATATGATTATTCTTTAGACATAGTTAGAAAGTTTATTCTATCTACTAATGATGTTATTGATTTAAATTATATTGAACAAACAACAAATGAGTATGGTTATTTTGAATATTTATTAATTTTATCTTGGAAAAGAAAAGATTATTATCTAAAAATACCTTATAATAAAACTTTTGAAAATCTAAAGCATTTATTTATATATAATTCTATTATAGATAAAATTAAGAATATTATTGAACCAAGTCTTAATATAACTTTTTCAAATGATGATTATGACTATATTTTTCTAGTTTATTTATGTACAAATAGTTGTATTTTTGCTGATAAATGGACAAATGAAGCTATTTCTCAAGTTCATAAAATTGTTTTTAGTAATAGCTCTTTTTCTAATTTATTATATATGATTGCTAAAGAATTTGGATTATATCTTGAAGATTCCCATGCTTTAAAGGTTTCTATAATTTATTTCTTTAAAAAATGTTTATTTGAGCTACAATGTATTATTCCTGATAAGAATTTCTTTGTTTTTTCTGAACAGGATCCACTAACTAACACAATAATAAATAGACTTTCTAATTTATTAACTAGTTGGAGAAAAGTTAATAATATTAAATATACTATAGATAAAGAACATATAATATATTTATCACTTCAGCTTAAATTTATTATTCGGCAATATATGAAACCTGTAGAAGTATTTATCTTATCTGACTTAAATGCTGAATTAGAAATTATGAGTCTATACCTTAATAGAACTTTTTCAAAAGATAGAATACATATAAATCCTACACTTATAAATGCTCAGAATATAAATTTTTTAATTACTCAAAAGAATAGTGTTATTATTACACATAAAAAATTTGAGCCTATGTTAAAGTCTTTAAATTTAGATTCTTCAAATACAATTATTGGCATTACTGTTGAAATGACTGGTTTTGAAATGTTTTTTATCCAAAAATCAATTAGTATCTCTGAGAAAAATATTTTTTTAGATTTTATAAAAAATAGTTGATATAAAAATAAGAGCTTACTATAATTAAAATACTAAAATTTTAGTAAGCTCTTATTTACAATGATATACTTTTTTAATTTATTATCTTGCTTTTACTTATCAATTTATATTTAGAAAAGAAGTACTGCTGTAAAATACACAACTAGTATAAATACAACTTCTGCTACTTCTATTCCACATCCTAGTACATCGCCAGTTATTCCACCTATCTTCCTATTAGAACTTCTCTTAATTAGAAGCATTGCAATAGCTGCAACAACTATACCTATACATATACATCCCATAGGTGCATACATACCAGCTACACTCATTCCATTTATTATATATAAAAATCCTGCTGATAGAATTAAAGTGTATACTAAACCAACTATAATCATTGGCATTGTCGCTTTTCCAATAAATACATTTCCCATTCCGTTTTCTCTAGGGCTTTCAGTCTTTCTAGCAAGTAAAATTACAACCAATCTCGAAACCATTGGCATTATCGCTATCATATAAGACATTCCCCGGTTTAAAAATGTAACGATAACACCTATTTTTATAAGTATTGTAAACATAATGGCAAGTAGAGAATTTGTTCCTAGTCTAGAATCCTTCATTATTTCCAGCATTCTATCCTTATCTCTATTGCTGAAAAATGCGTCTGCTGTATCTCCTAGTCCATCTAAATGTAGTGCTCCTGTTAGGAATACCTCTGTAAATACAGCTATTATAGCTATTACAAGGGCATCACTTGGAAACATTATTCCAACTAGAAGACTTACAAGATAAGTTATTATCCCTATAATAAATCCAACTAGTGGAAAATAATACATACCTTTATGGAATTCTTCATCAAATTCTCCACCAGTTTTTACAGGTATTCTGGTCAAGAACCCTAAAGTTCCTAAAAATCTTTTCATATCTATCCCAACCTTTCAAATTTCTTTTGTTTTGTGAATAAGTCTAACACCTCAACCTTTATTTTATCTTAACAGGGATTCCGCTAATTACTAAATATGCTTCATCGCTATTTGATGCTACATATTGGTTAATTTTTCCCGCAGTATTTGCATATATTCTGCTAAGTTTATTGGCTGGAACTACACCCATTCCGATTTCATTAGTTACAAATACAAAGTATAGCTCTGTATTTCGTATTTCTTCAATTAGCTTTTCAAACTGGTTGAATATATACTCATCCATCTTTTCTAATTCTTCATTTGAAAGATCCTGTGGATTCATATCATATTTAAACATTAAATTATTTACCATAAGTGTTATACAATCAAGCATAACTGTATCACATTCTTCTGATACATTTTCTATTATTTTAAATACATCCTCGTAAAGCTCGTATGTTGTCCAATTAGAAGGTCTTCTCTCTTTATGTAATCTAACCTTTTCTTTCATCTCATCGTCAAAAGGAATTGATGTAGCTATGTATCCTGTTCTATTGTCCTTTTCTATACATAAAGATTCTGCAAAAGCACTTTTCCCAGACTTTGCCCCTCCTGTTATAAAAACTATATTACTCATTTAAATTTTCATACCTACTTCCTCAAATGTAGCCATATTATTGTAAGTATAGATAGATGCATCTATAACATTAAATGCTAATGCTGCACCACTACCTTCTCCAAGTCTCATATTCATATTTAAAATAGGCTCAAGCTTTAATAGTTCAAGTGCCGCGTCACTTCCTGGCTCATCTGATTTATGAGAGGCTATTAGATAATCTCTTGTTCCAGGATTTATTTTGTATGCTATAAGTGCAGCCGCATAAGATATATATCCATCTATAACTACTGGTATTCTATTTGCAGCACATCCCATTATAACTCCAGTCATAGCACCTATTTCAAACCCACCTATCTTTTCAAGTACTTCTATACCATCTGTTGGATTAGGGTTGTTTAACTCTATTGCCTTTCCTATAACTTTTGCTTTATGTTTTATCTTTTCTTCTGATAAACCAGATCCACTTCCTGTTATCTCTTCAGGAAGCTTTCCTGTCATAACAGAAATTATCGCTGTACTTGGAGTAGTATTTGCTATACCCATCTCACCAATTCCAATTATTCTATAGTCCTTAACTATACATTCTTCCGCTATTTCTATTCCTATTTCTATAGACTCTACCGCCTCTTCTCTAGTCATAGCAGGCCCTTTAGCCATATTAGAAGTTCCTTTTCTAATCTTTCTGTTTATTATTCCCTCAAGAGGTTCGTCGCAATTAATCCCCACATCTACAGCAACCATATCAGCTCCTGCATATCTAGAAAGCGCTCCAACTCCGCATAATCCCTTTGCAAAATTAGGGAACTGTATTTTTGTAATTTCCTGTGAATTAGGTGCAACACCTTCTTCGTATACACCATGGTCTGCACCAAAAGCTATTATTGCTTTTTTAGGTATATCAAACTTTTCTGTCTCATATATACCTGCCATCTGTACACAAATGTCCTCAACCCTTCCTAGACTTCCTTTTGGATGAATAAGATTATTCCATCTATCCTGGGCTGCATCCATACTCCTCTTATTAAGAGGATAAATATTTCTTGAAATACTGCTCAGTAAATTCATTTTCTCCACCTCTAAAATAATTATTCTCTATTCTTATTTTTATTAATAATATATATTTATTGATATATATTTATTATAACAATAAATCAAAGAACTGCCACGCATTAATATGCCGACAGTTCTCTTTTTATTTAGTAGCTATATACTTTTTTAAAAGCTCTAGTAGCTCTTTTCTGTCTACCTCAGAGTTATTCTTATTTTGCTTTTTCTTATAATCCTTGAAATATACAATCTTATTCTCGGACTCTTTCATAAGATCACTTCCCATTTCATATTAGATTAACTAATAGGATATTTTTTCTTATTTTTTCAGAACAAATCCTTCTGCACTATATTTTATCCCTTTATAGTTGATATTCTATATATTTGAGAAATAACCTTTTATTTTATGTATCATTTTAAAATTTATTTTTTATAATGATTTTTTTATTACTATTTTCCATTTTCTATATAATCTATGGCTCTTTGAAGCTGTTTTTCTGTATCTTTTTCTTCTATAGTAGGTTTTATACCTTTTTTATGTATTGTTTTTCCGTCTGGAGTGAAGTATTGCTCAGTAGTTAGCTTATATCCTGAACCGTCTTTTAAACTTATTACAGACTGTACTATACCTTTACCAAATGTTTTTGTTCCTATAGATATACCCGCTTTATTTCCTAATATTGCACCAGTTAGTATTTCTGCTGATGATGCTGTATTTTCATTAGTAAGTAAAACTATAGGTATTCCAAGTTTTTTAGCATCTGATGTCTGAGTTTTTCTATCTCCGTCTCTATTTTCTGTATAAACTATTGTTCCTTCACCTATTAGTGTATCGGCAACTTCACAACATTTATCTACTAATCCACCACCATTATCTCTTAAGTCTATAATTAAAGCCTTCATATGTTGTTTTTTAAGTTTATTTAATTCTTTATTGAAGTCTTCAGGAGTTTTTTCTACAAATGTAGATAATTCTATATAGCCTATATTATCTTTAAGCATTTTTCCACTTACACTAGGCTCAGAAACCTTAGCTCTTTTTATTTTAAATGTTTTTATTTCTCCATCTCTTTTTACAGATACATTTACATAAGTATCCTTTTTGCCCTTCATTATTGCCACTGCTTTATCCACTGTATCGTATGTTACATATAGATCGTCTACTTTATAAAGTATATCTCCTGCTCTTATTCCTGATTTATATGCAGGACCTGTTTCCCAAGCCTTAGCTATTGTAACAACTCCATTTTCTGGATTAGATAATATAGTAACACCTATTCCAACAAAGCTTCCTGTAGATGAATCCATTACACTCTGCATTTCTTCTTCTGTAAAATATCCTGAATAAAGGTCGCCAGTTCCCATAAATAGCCCTTTCATTGCACCATCTATAAGATCCTGTTCTTTTACATCCTTATAATATGTTTCCTTTATCATTTCTTCCATAGCTATAAGTTTATTAAACTTCTTATACTTTTCGTAATCTCTTCTTGGAATTACACTAACTAGTCCTAATCCCACTTCCCCAACAAGTGTAGCTGCTACTGTTATAACAATAGTTAAAATTACAGTTATTATAGTCTTTTTATTGAATTTAGACTTCACCCTTAACATCCCTTTCAAATAATTTTTTATATTTTCTCCACGTGTATAGTACTATTCTTTTACCAATTATCCTTTATTGTTGACAATCTCAAATTTGTTATCTATATTATCTTTTGAGTAGATTTTTTAGTAAATAGTCAATATACAATAAATTAATTTTACCATATATTGTAGAATTTTTTATGAAATATTTTTATTTTGGAAAGGATGCGAATATTATTTATTCTTTAGATTTTATTAATTCGATTAAAGATGCAAATACAAAGGATTCTTTGAGAAAAACTGTCCTCTCTTTTAGAAATTCTTTGGATAAAAAAGATATTATTTCGATGTCTGAAGATATTTTCAATAGTTTTTTATCTATTGAAAAAATACAAGACTCTTCAAAATTTATGCTATATGTAGATTTTAGAAATGAGGTTGCAACAAAAGGAATTATTTCTAAACTTTTAAGCCTCGGTAAAGAAGTATATCTTCCAGTTACTTTAAAAGATGAGAAGGAACTTATACCTAAAAGGATTTTTTCATTAGATGATTTAGTTTCTGGAGCTTATGGAATTTTAGAGCCTAGTTTAGATGCTCCGTCTATTAATCCTTCTTTTTTAGATGTTGTCGTTGTTCCTGGTTCTGTGTTTGATAAAAGTGGATATAGGACTGGCTATGGTGGCGGATTTTATGATAGATTTTTAGAAGAAACAAGTGCAATAAGGGTAGGAGTATGTTTTGATTTTCAACTTGTAGACGATGTTTTTCCTGAAAAGCACGATAAGAAAATGGATTTTATAATAACTGAAAAAAATATACTTTTTTTAAATCAAAAAAACTAGCTGTTGCAAAATTGCAACAGCCTCATTTTATTTGACTTATTTTATTATTTATCTCCGTAAAGAGATTTTATTATATCATATCTACAAATAATTCCCTTAATCTTTCCTTCATCGTCGACAACAGGAACTCTATTTATAGACTTCTTAATCATAACATTTGCTACATCGTCGAATTTATCATCTTCGTGAACAGTAACTATATCTTCTGTCATAAGATCTTCTACCTTATATGCAGCAATTCTCTTTAAATCTTTTTCAAGATTTTTCATATCGTCAAGGAATATTAATCCCTGTAGGAAATTTATTACCCGAGGTGGTTCTATATATTTTTCCTTTTTAAGTATATCTGTCTCGGAAATTATGCCTATAACTTTGTTATCTTCATCGACAACAGGAAGCCCACCTATCTTATCCTGAATAAGCATTTTTGCTACATCAGATACTGTATCGTCTTTCTTTACTGTTTTAACATCAACTGTCATTATTTCTTTCGCTTTTAAATCATTCATCATACGTCTTCACTCCTTGTTATAGCCATAGCATTCGCAACAGCATATTCTCTGCAATGTGATAGTGATACTTTTATTTCACAGATATTATTATCTGAACAGAGCTTTTTAAAATTTCTATGTGCAATTACATACGGTCTACCTTTTTCATCCCTCAATACTTCTATATCATTAAAATTGAATCCTCTTATACCTGTTCCAACCGCTTTGCTTATTGCCTCTTTAGCTGAGAATGTAGCTGCTATACTCTCCCGCTTCATTCCCCTACTTTCAAAATATTTTATTTCATTATCAGTGAAGATTCTTTTTAAAAATCTCTCACTTTCTAGGTTTTTCTTTATTCTACTTATTTCTATTATATCTGTACCTATTCCAAATATTTCCATATTAATCCTACTTTTGACTCTTTAAATTTTTTAATATATAACTATTTCTATAATATAATTATACTACAAAACTTAATTATATCCTTTATTTTTATAAAATTAATTAAATATTTTTATTTTTCATACTTTTTATTGATGTATTCTAATAATTTTTTAAGCAACAAAAAACAGGACATCCCTCTTACTCGATGTCCTGTTTTCTCATTTTATTTTTTATAATTTTATAAGGTTAACTTTTATGATATTGGCGATATCATTTTTACTACATTATTTTTAATTTAAATTATTTACACTTATTTTTTGGAATTTTATTATCATTTTGGAATTTATTAACTTATTTACTTCTTGTTTTCTTTATTTTACTACTAATCTTTTATTATTTTACTAGTCTACTTGTTCCTAGTCTGTCTGCTCCAGCTTTTATAAATTCTTCTGCATCTTCAAAAGATTTTATTCCACCAGCAGCTTTTATTTTCAAATCAGCTCCACAATATTTTTTCATTAATTTTATATCTTCTATTGTAGCTCCTCCTGTTGAGAAACCAGTAGATGTTTTTATATATTCTGCATCTGATTTTGTAACTACTTCGCACATTTTTATTTTTTCTTCCTCTGTTAGAAGGCAAGTTTCTATTATTACTTTTAATAATTTTCCATGACAAGCTGCTTTTATTTCATTTATTTCTTTTAGCACTTCGTCATATTTTCCTTCTTTAACTAGACCTATGTTTATTACCATGTCTATTTCATCAGCACCGTTTTTAACTGCATCTTCAGTTTCAAATACTTTTACAGCTGTAGTCATATTTCCATTAGGGAATCCTATTACTGTACATATTGGTAATTTACCTTCTGTATATTCTTTAGCTGCTTTTACAAAGTATGGAGGTATGCACACAGAAGCTGCATTTTTATCCATTCCCTGATCACATAATAATTTTATCTGTTCCCATGTTGATGTCTGTTTTAATAGAGTGTGGTCTACTATGTTTATTATTTTGCTCTGTTCCATTGTTTTTCTCCTTTTTGGCTTTCCTCTAAAGATTTTCTAATACTGAGTATCCTATAGTATTTTCTGGCATTTCTACATCAAAGTTGTCTGCTATAGTCGCACCTATTACAGCAAATGTACTTGCATCTTCCATTTTTCCACCATTTTCAAATTTTGGTGAATACGCTATAAATGGAACTCTTTCTCTTGTATGGTCAGTACCTTTAAATGTAGGATCATTACCATGGTCTGCTGTTACTATAAGTAAATCGTCCTCTTTTAAATGATGTAAAAGTTCTCCTAACTTTTCATCAAATCTTTCTATCTCTTCACTATATCCTTTTGGATTTCTTCTGTGTCCCCATAATGCATCGAAATCAACTAAATTTACAAAGCAAAGTCCATTGAAATCTCTATCTGCTATTTCTATAGTCTGCTCCATTCCATGAACAGATGATTTTGAGCGATTTGATTCAGTTATCCCTTCTCCATCAAATATATCATTTATTTTACCAACAGATATTACATCATATCCGTTGTCTTTTAACTGATTTAAAACTGTTTTTCCAAATGGTTTTAGCGCATAGTCATGTCTATTAGAAGTTCTTTTAAATTCTCCTTTTTTCATACCTGTATATGGTCTAGCTATTACTCTTCCGACCTTCCATTCATCTTTTAATGTAAGTTCTCTAGCTATTTCACAGTATTTATAGAGATTTTCAAGTCCCATTGTCTCTTCATTTCCACAAATCTGTAATACAGAATCTGCTGATGTATAGACAATTAGGTGACCTTTTTCTATTTCTTCTTCTCCTAGTTCTTCTATTATAGCTGTTCCACTTGCACTTTTATTTCCTATTATTTTTCTACCACATCTTTTTTCAAGCTCTTTTATAAGTTCATCAGGGAATCCTGTCTCTGTAAATGTCTTAAATGGTGTTTCAACATTTAACCCCATCATTTCCCAATGACCTGTCATAGTATCTTTACCTACGCTTTTTTCATTTAGAGCCATGTATCTTCCAATTGGATTTTCTACAGGAGCTAGTCCTTTTAATTCTTTAAGATTGGCAATACCTAGTTTATGAAGATTAGGCATATTTGTTCCTTCATTTTCAACTATATGACCTAAAGTATCTGCTCCACTATCTCCATAATTAGCTGCATCTGCCATTTCTCCTATTCCAAGTGAATCTACTACAACGACAAATATACGTTTATATTTACTCATTTTACATTCACCCCTTTTATATTTATTGCTTATTTAGATTTCTCTATTTACTACTATTATAGTTTATTTTTTTCCCAATTAGAATAACATTATAAATCCTACTGCCATTGCACTTAGTAAACTTACTGCAACCCCACCTATCATAGCTCTGAAAACTAATCTAGCTAGTGTGCTTTTTTTCTCTGGGCAAAGTATACCTATACCAGATACACATATACCTAAGCTTGAGAAGTTAGCAAATCCACAAAGTGATATTGTAGCCATTATTGCAGTTCTTGGATCCATACCAGATATTATTTTACCTAACTGTTCAAATGCTACGAATTCATTTATTACAAGTTTGCTTCCTAAAAGATTTCCTTCCATTAGTATTTCTGATGGGTCTAATCCCATAAGTGCTCCAAATGGTGCAAATACATAAGAGAAAATCTGTTCTAGACTTATTCCGAATATACCTAAGCCTTTATTTATTAATGCAACTAATGCAACCATTGCTATTAAAGAAGCTCCCATTGATAATGCCATCTGCATACCAGTTACTGCACCTTCTGAAATAGCTTCTATTACATTTGCATTGTTACCTTTATTATCCATTTTTATATCCCCAACCTCGTGAATTTCTTCTGTCTGAGGGAATATTATTTTTGAAACCATTATACTTCCTATTGGAACTAATGCACTTGCTATTAATAAGTATTCCATTGGAATTCCAAGTGCCGTATATCCACCTAATATTGAAACAGACATACTTCCCATTCCAGATACTAGTACGACCATGATTTCACTATCTGTCATTTTATTTAGATATTTACTTATAAGTATTGGACTGTCTGTCTGACCTAAGAACATGTTGGCAACTGCTACGAAACTTTCAACTTCTGAACTTCCCATTATCCAGCCAACTGCTTTACCTATCCATTTAACTACAAAGTTAAGTACACCTATATAGTAAAGTAAACTTACAAGTGCTGATAAGAAAACTATATTTCCTAATACCTGTATTGCAAATATCATACCTGTTGGTGCTGAACTATCTGCTAATGAACCGAATACAAAAGATAATCCATTTGAACCACAGTTTATAACTCCTGTTACAGCATCCGATATTTTTGAAACTACCATTCTACCTGCTGGAACCTTTACAAGTACTAAAGCTATGATAAACTGAGCTATCATACCTTTTAAAAGCATTTTGAATGATACATCTTTTCTTTTCCAAGATATTAACCAAAGTATTCCTAGTACTACTACAATTCCCAGTAAATTTAATATTGCTTTCATCCGTTTTTCTCCTCTATTTACTGAAAATCAGCCTATTTATTATTTTCTTTATCTTCTTTTATTAATATACGAAGTGCTTCTATACCAACTTTTATAGCACTTTCTGTATCGTGTACTATTGGGTTTTCTAATCCTGCTGCATTTCTTTCCTGATTTCCTACAACTAAGAAGTTAGAACCACAACGAACACCTAAATGACTAGCTACTATAAATAATGCAGCTGATTCCATTTCTGAAGCTTTACATCCTAATCTTTTCCAAGCTTCCCATTTATTTAAAAGTTCATAACTAACTGGCATTCTTTCTGGTTCATGCTGTCCGTAGAATGCATCTTTACACTGAACAACTCCTGCATGATATGTATATCCTAATTTTTTAGCTGCTGTAACTAAAGCATTAGTTACTTCTAAATCTGCAACTGCTGGGAATTCTATTGGAGCGTATTCTCTTGAAGTACCTTCCATTCTTATAGCACCAGTGGCTACTACTATATCTCCACCTTTTACATCTATATCTATTCCTCCACAAGTACCAACTCTTACAAATGTATCTGCACCGCAAAGTCTAAGTTCTTCCATTGCTATTGATGCTGATGGACCACCTATACCTGTTGATGTAACACTTACTTTTTCCCCATCAAGGTATCCTGTGTATGTAACATATTCTCTACTATCAGCAACTAGTACTGGATTATCGAAATGTTTTGCTATTTTTTCACATCTTTTTGGATCTCCTGGAAGTATAACATAACGTCCAACATCTCCTGGTCTTATCTGTAAATGATACTGTAATCCTACTTCTCCTGAATAATTCTGCATAATTGCTCTCTCCTTTTCATTATGAATTTTATTTTTCTTAATTTATTACTTTTAATTATTACTTTCTTTGAGCTATTTTATCTTCCATTAATTATTTGTATAATTATTTGTCTTTTTATATAACTCTCTGTCTTTAGTTGTATAATATCATATACTTGTCTAGTCTGCAATACGTTTTCTGTAATTTTTAACCAAATTTTTACCAAAATATAACCTTTTCCTATCATTTTCATGTGTATTTTATACTTTTTTCGGCATTTTACAATTAGACAAGTTGTGTACTTGTCTAATTTTTATAATCTTACCAATTTCTTCCTATTTCTCTAACTTTCTTATCTATTGACAATACACAGTTTCAAACTTATAATACAACTTGTATAATCTAATGGATAGGAGGGGGAAAATGATACCAGAGATTTCATCTGAAAAAGAAAAAAAATTAAAACATGTAAAAGTTTACGACCAATTATTTAAAAAAATACAGGATGGTGTTTATCCTCCTGGCTCAAAGCTTCCATCAGAACCAAACCTAGCTGAACAGATGGGCGTTAGTAGAATGACACTTAGAAGAGCCCTCGCTCTTTTACAAGAGGATGGTCTTATTTCTAATATTCAAGGAAAAGGAAATTATATAAAGGAACTACACACCATAAGTAGAAATTTTGGAATGGAAAAAATTCAACATCCTTTTTACGCTTGCTGTGATGAAGAGATAGATGATTTAGAAATAGAATTTAGAATAGAGCCTGCAACTGATGCAATTTCAAAAAACTTAGAAAGAAAAACTGCTGCGGTTGTTATATCAGACAGATGGTATAAATTTAATGGTATAACTAAAGGTTATTCTCTTAGCTTTATACCTATAGAGACTATTTCTGAATACGATGTAGATTTAAATGATATAGATAGTTTAAAAGATTTTATGGAAAATAGAGTTTATTCTATTGTTTCCAAGAGTAATTGCGAATTTAGTTTTACTACTACTGGAAACTTTACAGCTATAAAATATGAATTATCACATGATGAGATGTTTATATTAATATTAGAAACACTTTATAACAACAATGGAAATGTAATAATTTCTACTAAACACTATATCCCACTTACAATGTTTAGAATGCATCTAAATGTAATAAACAAATTAAATGAATAAAAAAAGAGCTCAATTTCCTCTTTAAGTGTAAATCACCTTAAGAGAGAAATTAAGCTCTTTTTTATTTTTAATATTCTGCATCGAATATATCCATTTCTCTATCTCTTATCTTTTCTACTAAGAATCTTATTCCACTGCTTATTATGTGTAATGTTAGTACTATTACTATCCCCATAAATAGTCCTATAAATCTATTTACCATAGCAGTTTCTGCATTAAATATTATTAAAGATGCATTTATTGATGATATAAAGTTTATAAACTGTTTATACTTATATTCATCTATAAAGAATCCTACATATCCTAATATCATAACTAATATAGCTGCATACTCAACAGGGAATATATATCCAAATACTATTGAGAAGAAGAATATTCCACAAACTGTAGCTATAGTTCTGTATTTTATTCTATCTACCATATCACTTGTATCTATCTGCGTTAAAGACATTACAACTATACTAACCCATAGTGGTTTTGCAGAATTCATAAGTGCTGCAATAAGTATTGCTATAGAAACTCCAAAAGCCATTCTCGCAGATACATCTACGTATTTCATACCTTCTTTTATCTGCTCTTTTAAAGTTCTTCCTTCTTCACCGTAACCTCTTTTTTTCCATTCTATATATGTTACAGCAACAGTTATTCCTGTAGCTATTAATATTCCAACCATTCTTTTAGGGAATAAATCAATTGACACCGGAACAGATTGACAGAATAAAAGAGGTAATAAAAATACCATATTCATCTTGTATGGTGCTGGTTCTGTTGTAACTATCATAGTTATAAATATATATATAATATTAAGCGGCAATGCAAGCCAAGGAGATATTACCCCAATCTGAGCAACTATTCCTGATCCTATAAATAGTGTAGCTATCATAATAAGCATATCGTAAAGTTTTATACCTGTATTCATCTTAGGGAACATCATTATCCCTACATATATCGCAACTCCAGGTAGAGTATTTTCTTCACCAAAAATTGTCATATATGCCATTATGAATCCCATCATCGCTATAAATCTAAATGTATTATGTTTAATTTTTCCTATAAGTTTGCTATTTTCTCTATTTTTTTTCTTCAATATAAATAACCTCCCTTTTTTTGACACAATGAATATAATAACATATAATCCTTCATTTTTCATCAATTTATTGCTAAAAAACGAATATTTTTCAAAAAAATTGCAATCATATTCATATTTCTGTTAATTTTGTGTCAGAGGCTACAATTATGAAATATATTACATAAAATTAAGCATAAAAAAATACTGCCACAGAACACCTTTAAAAGGTGTTCTTGTGACAGTACCTTTACTGACACCTAACGGTCGTCAGTTTTTTTGTATTCAAATTTAGCTCCACAATTAGGACAAATTAATTCTGGCATATTTTTTTCATTTAGCGAAGCTATCGCTCCTGATGAAAAGAATGCATCTTGTCTTAATTCTTCTACTATAAATTCTGGTACTCCTTTTTCAAATCCACAAGACTTACATTCATAATTATATAACTTTTGTCCTTTACTCATTTCTTCTAATTCTTTTAACATACTATTTCTCCTAATAATTTTAATTACACTAATTATACACTATTATTTATATTTGAGTATAGCAAAGCTAGCCTATTTATTAATAGACTTTTAAAATAATTCTATTTGTGTTGTTGTATTCAAAGAAATTTCTTTTTCTATAATTTCTTCGTAGATTATTCTTTTATAATTTGATTTATCTAGTGCATTATATATTAATCCATATTTATAATGCCATATTTCCCATAGAATCATGTCTTTTCCACAATTTTTACAAATATAAGGATTTACTCCAAATGATTCTATCAATCTATCTTTAAAATTTTTCTTTACTGTATTCTTCTTTTTTATCAGCTTAGATATATTTCTGTGTCTCATAAAGTTATATAACTTCAATATTTCTATGCTTAATTTATTTTTTATTCTTGAATATAGACCGTATCTTCTTGCAACTCTAAAACCCTTCGGGTGAATATGTTGGGTTATTTTACCTATAAATTCTAATACATTTACAGTTATTTCTCTTTTTTCCTTAGGTTTTTTGTTTTCATACCAGTAAGTTACATTTTTTCCATCGTAATTAATTATTCTATATTCAGCGATAGCTGGTCTAGCCAAATATCTACCTATATATTGAGTTGCCTGTTTTATATTAGTTAAACGTCTTTCTGCATTTACATAGAATTCTTTCTTATATAGCTTATTTATCAAATTTTTAGTTTTTCTATCGCTAAAATTGTTTTTTATTATATCTAGTACCAACTTTCGCCATACCTTTTTCATATATGTATATGGTATGAAATCTAATTTTTTGAACCACTTATTATTTCTATCTATTCCACCTTCGGTGTATAAGGCGTGTATATGAGGATTCCATTTTAAATCTCCACCAAAGGTGTGTACTACAGCAATTACCCCTAATTCATAATTTCCCTTTGTTTTATTTTTATGAAAACTATCTAATACCTCATATGTAGCATCTTGTAAATCTTTTAAAAGCTCTCGCTTTCTGTAGAAATAAACTCTCAACTCCTCCGGAATTGTGAAAACTGCATGTCTATGAGAAACATCAAGCATATTTTCTACCTGTTTTTCTGCCCATTCCATAGAATATTTTCTTCCACACTTTGTACAAAACTTACTTTTACAAGTGAACCCTTGGATATACTCTTCTCCACAGTCTATACATTTGTGTTTTATATATCCGTTCTCTATATTTCCACAATTTAAAGCCTTTATTACAGTATTTTCTATCTGATCTCTCATTTCTCTTCTAACTTTATTCCAATATTTTAGTTTGAATTCTTCAAAGTGATTTTTTAATATTTTCTTAATGATTTTTTCATCTTTTTGTTTCTTCAATACATTCATATTACTATTGTACATAAGTTTTCCACAATTTTAAATTATTATAATTTCCTTAGGAATAAAAAAACTGTCACACAAATGTGTGACAGTTTTCATTATATAAACTTTAAATTTCTGATCTCAATTATAACCCGAAGATTATTTCTGTCCTGCTGTAAGCATTTTTTCAAGTTTTTTATCGAATACAAGAAGTATAACAGCTGATACTATTAGTATAACTGGTATAGCTATGAATACCTGCATCATACCCATTGATTCCATTATACCCTGAACGTATCCTGAAGCTTTAGAAGCAGCGAATGTTGCTAATGTCCAAACACCCATTAATACTGTTAAGTATTTAGCTGGAGCATGTTTAGAAACCATTGAGTTTCCTAGTGGAGAGAAGCACATTTCACCTATAGTCTGGAATACTGTGAATCCTATTAACCATACAACTGAAGCTTTAGCAGTTTCTGGAGCACCAACTCCTCTTGTAAATTCTGCACCTACCATGAATACGAATGCTACACCTAGGAATATAAATCCTAAAGAAACTTTCTGTATCATAGTTAAGTCACCCTGAGGTCTATTAGATAATTTACTCCATATAGCAGCCATAACAGGTCCAAGTAATATACAAAGTAATCCATTAAGAGTAGTTTCTATCCATACTGGTGGAACTGCAAAGCTACCAACATTCATATTTACATATGTATTCATGTAAAGAAGAACTGAAGTAGAAGCCTGATAGTAAGCAGTCCAGAATATTATTGTAAATGCAGATATTATAGTTATTGCTATAACTCTTTTCTTTTCATCAGATGTTAAAGCTCTATTTGCTTCTTCAGCTGAAAGAACTTTCTGACCTTCATCACCATGGCTAAGCATTTTCTGTGGTAATTTACCAGCATCACCTAATACTCTCCATCCAAGAACAGATACTACTGTAGCTACTAACATCATTACTCCTGATAAAGCGAAACATTTCTGGAATCCCTGAACTAGTGTTCCGTTAACTTCTGTTGCAAATGTGTTAGCACATAAGTATGCTAATATTAATGATCCGAAGAATGAACCAACATTTACGAATGAATATAATATAGAGAATGCAGAGTCTTTCTGACTAGCATCTGTATATAATTCTCCAACCATTGCGTTTAACTGGTTTTTGAATAAACCTGTTCCTATTGAAACTACTGCGATTAACGCATGAACGTGCATAACAGATGTTGCAAAGTATCCTATGAACCATCCACCTGCCATTATAAGAGCACCTATAACAACACAGTATCTAGCTCCTAACCATCTGTCTGATATTACCCCACCTATAACTGGTGCTAGGTAAGTGAATGCCATTAAGTTAGCCCCGATTACTGCTGCATCAGCAGGATCTAATCCAAGACCACCTTCAACAACGGCTGTAGCTAAGAATAATAATAATAGCGATTTTGATCCGTAGTAAGCGAATCTTTCACAAGTGAATACTAATCCACATGCGTATAACCCTTTAGGGTGTTTTACTGAATCATTTCCCATTTTTGAAATCCTCCTATATTTATTTTTTTATAAAAGCGTTTGCTTTTCTTGTTAATAGCAACTTTTAGATATATATTTTTTCTCTAACGTTGCTACTTTTTTATTATATAACATTGCATATCCAATAATCAAGTTTTTTGTTATCTTTTTGTTACTTTTTTCTGACTTTTTTTAAATTAATCAATATTAAAAAACTATGATATTATTATATATTTACTTTTTTAAAACTTTATTTTTAAAGAGTATTTGAAGTTTTATTGAATTTTATAAAAAGAAAAAACCGGTATTAAATACTTATTATTAAACAAATATTTAATACCGGTTTATTTTATTCTAGTCTGCATTTTTAGCCATTTTTGTAAGAATAACCACATTTCCATATTCAGAACTTATAAATCCACCAGTAGAATATACTAACTCAGTAGATTTTTCTGATTTTATTTTTATATTTCCTTCAATTATTTCGGCTGTAAATGGACGTCTATTTTTTAAAATCTGTCTTTCTCCTCCAGTTGTTTTTACTATAACAGAATCAATATCTCCGTCATAGAAAGTTTTGTTTGGAGTAATTATTTTTAAATGTAATGAATTTTCCATTATTCCACCTGCCTTCACCGACTAGATTTTACTATGCATTCTGCACTCTAGCAGTTACATCATCTATTGTTCCAGCAAATAAGAATGCTGATTCAGGAATGTCATCGTGTTTTCCATCTAATATTTCTCTGAATCCTCTAACTGTTTCCTTTATCGGAACATATTTACCTTCTTTTCCAGTAAACTGTTCAGCAACAGCAAATGGCTGAGAAAGGAATTTCTGTATCTTTCTAGCTCTTGCAACAGTTAATTTATCTTCATCTGATAATTCATCCATACCTAATATAGCTATTATATCCTGAAGTTCTCTATATCTCTGAAGTATAGACTGAACTTCCCTAGCTGTTTTGTAGTGTTCTTCTCCAACTATTTTAGGATCTAGTACTCTAGATGTTGATTCAAGAGGGTCAACTGCAGGATATATACCCTGAGAAGATATCTGTCTTGAAAGAACTGTCTTAGCATCTAGATGTGAGAATGTTGTAGCTGGAGCTGGGTCAGTAAGGTCATCGGCTGGCACGTATACTGCCTGAACTGATGTTATAGAACCATCTTTTGTAGATGTTATTCTTTCCTGTAGAGCACCCATTTCTGTAGCTAGTGTTGGCTGATAACCAACTGCTGAAGGCATACGTCCTAGAAGTGCTGAAACTTCTGAACCTGCCTGGGTAAATCTGAATATATTATCTATGAATAAAAGTACATCCTGATGTTCTTCATCTCTAAAGTGTTCTGCCATTGTAAGACCTGTTAATGCAACTCTCATTCTGGCACCAGGTGGCTCATTCATCTGACCGAATACCATCGCAGTTTTTTCTATAACCCCTGATTCAGTCATTTCCTGATATAAGTCGTTACCCTCTCTTGTTCTTTCTCCAACTCCTGAGAATACTGATATACCACCATGCTGCTTAGCTATATTGTTTATAAGTTCCTGTATTAGTACTGTTTTACCAACACCGGCACCTCCGAATAGACCTATTTTTCCACCTTTTAGGTATGGCGCTAAAAGGTCTACTACTTTTATTCCTGTTTCTAGTATTTCTGCATGTGTTTCTAGTTCATCAAAATCTGGAGACTGTCTGTGTATAGGCATTCTTTTTACGCCTTCAAGTTCTCCTTTTCTATCAACTGCATTTCCTAATACGTTGAATACTCTTCCTAGAGTTTCTTTACCTACTGGTACACTTATTGGAGCACCTGTATCTACAGCTACTGCTCCTCTTACCATACCATCTGTAGCATTCATAGATATACATCTAGCAACATCGTCTCCTACGTGCTGTGTAACCTCTGCTACAACTTTATGGCCATCTTTCATTTCTATTTCAATTGCATTAAATAGGTTTGGAAGTTCTCTACCGCTATTAAACTTAACGTCTATTACGGCACCTATTACCTGCACTACTTTACCTTTATTCGCCATCTGATTATGACCTCCTTATTTAAGAGCCTCTGCTCCACCGGCTATTTCTGTTATTTCCCGTGTTATAGATGACTGTCTTGCTCTGTTGTATTCTGCCTCTAATTTATTTAACATTTCATCCGCACTATCTGTTGCAGACTGCATAGCATTTCTTCTAGAAGCCTGCTCAGATGCAAAAGATTCTCTTATTCCATTGTAAACCTGAGATGCTGTGTACTCAGAAATTAGTCTTTTAAATATAGCCTCTGCAGAAGGAAGATACTGTCTTCTAGGTTCTACCTTTTTAGGATTATTTCTTCTTTCTCTTTCGTCTAATTTCTTTTCATCCTGTTTAAGCATTTCAAGCTCTACTGGAAATAATCTTTTTTCTCTTACTGTCTGTACAAGAGCTGATCTAAATTTTGTATATATAAAATATATCTCGTCTATTTCTTTATCTTCGTATAATTGTATAAGATTTTGAGTTATCTCATGCATTTCATCAAATACGCAGTGCTCTGTGCTTTCTATTTTGAAAGGTATTTCAAATCCTTTTTTAGTAAAATACTCACAAGCTTTTTTACCAACAGGAACAACCATATCCTTTTCAGGATTCCGTAGTTCCATTACAGATTTGAATATATTTACATTGTATCCACCAGCAAGACCTCTATCTCCTGCAACAGCTATAAAACATCTTCTTTTAACTTCTCTTTTTTCGACAAATTCTTTACAAGATGATTTTACATCTGCTGCAGTTCTAATCATCATATCGTATAATTCATACGCATATGGTTTTGATCTTTCTGCTTTTTCTCTAGCCTTCATCAATTTAGAAGAAGAAACAAGGTTCATTGCACTAGTTATCTGTCTAGTACTCTCTATACTTGCTTTTCTTCTTTTTATCTCTTTAGTTCCGACTCCTGCCATTTATCTCACCTCTTTTTTAAAGTTTTCTACTAATTCAGTGAGTTCTTTTCCGTAGTCTTCTCCATTAAGAATTTTTTCATATATACTTGGTTTATTTTTTCTTATATAGAAACATAATTCTTTTTCAAAATTATGTATTTCATTTATCTCTACATCGTCGAATAATCCATTAAGTACAGAATAAACTGTCACTACCTGTTCCTCTACTGGTAATGGTTTATGTTCATCCTGTTTTAGTATTTCTACTATTCTTTCACCCTGTTCTAGTCTAGCCTTAGTATCTGCATCTAAGTCTGAACCAAACTGAGAGAAAGCTGCTAATTCTCTATACTGAGAATAAGCTAGTTTTAATTCTGATGCTAATTTCTTCATAGATTTTATCTGGGCTGCCCCACCAACTCTCGAAACTGATATACCAGGGTCAACCGCTGGTCTTATTCCTGAGTGGAATAATTCAGGTTGAAGATATATCTGTCCATCTGTTATAGATATTACGTTTGTTGGTATGTATGAAGAAACGTCACCTTCCTGAGTTTCTATGACTGGTATTGCAGTCATTGAACCTCCACCAAGCTCATCTGAAAGTTTTGCAGATCTTTCAAGAAGTCTTGAATGAAGATAGAATACATCCCCAGGATAAGCTTCACGTCCTGGTGGTCTTCTTAATAATAAAGACATTTCTCTATAAGCAACCGCGTGTTTACTTAAGTCATCGTATATTATTAATACATCTTTTCCCTGATACATAAATTCTTCACCCATTGCAGTACCTGCATATGGTGCTAAGTACTGTAGTGGTGCTGATTCTGATGCTGTAGCAGATACTACTATTGTATAGTCCATTGCCCCATAATCTCTTAGTGAGCTAACTAACTGCGCAACAGTAGATTTTTTCTGTCCTATAGCAACATATATACAGATTATATCTTTACCTTTCTGGTTAAGTATTGTATCAGTAAGTATAGATGTTTTACCTGTCTGTTTATCACCTATTACAAGTTCCCTCTGTCCTTTACCTATTGGAACCATTGCATCTATTGCCTTTATACCAGTCTGAAGTGGCTGATATACAGATCTTCTATCCATTATTCCTGGAGCCTCTGCTTCTATAGGTCTTGTTTTATCAGTTTTTATGCTTCCTCTTCCGTCTATTGGATTACCTAGAGGATCCACAACTCTACCTATTAGAGCATCTCCTACTGGAACTTCAACTATTTTTCCAGTTCTTTTAACTATATCATCTTCTTTTATTCCCTCTTCATCTCCAAGAAGAACTGCCCCGACAGTTTCTTTCTCTAGATTTAGAGCCATCCCATATACTCCACCTGGGAATTCAAGAAGTTCGCCAGCCATTACATCATCAAGTCCGTAAATACTCGCTATATTATCACCTACGTTGAATATTTTTCCTGTATCAGATAGCTCGACCCTGTTATCGTAGTCTTTTATCTGCTGTCTGATTATCGAACTTATTTCTTCAGGATTTAAACCCATATTCTCACCGCCGTTTCCTTATATCATTTTAGACAGTTCTTTTTTAAGTCCGTTTATTCTACTTCTTACAGTACCGTCTATTTCCTTGTTTCCAATCTTTATAAAGACTCCTCCCATTAGAGATTCGTCTATTTTATTTTCTAACTTAACAACTCTACTAAATTTCTTAGACATCTTAGCTTCTAGCTCTTTTATCTCTTCATCAGATAATGCAACTACACTATAGACTGTTCCTTTTTCTAGAGTTTTCTTGTCGTTTACTAATTTAACAAATCTGTGGTATACATCATCTATATATCTAATTTTTTTTCTATCTATTAGAACCTTTAAAAAATTTATAAGGTATATATCAGTTGTATCAGAAAAGATTTTTTCGAGAATAGCCTTTTTATCATCGGCTAATATAAAAGGTGTTTTTAATACATCCGAAAGATCCTTATTTTCTTTGATAGTTTTTACAACTTCTGAAAACTGAGATAAAACCTCGTCTGTAGTTTCAGTTTCCTCAGCTACGTCAAACATAGCTTTTGCATATATTGGAGCTGATTCATCTATCATACTACGTCTCCTGTTCTATCTATAAATTCGTCTATCAGTTCCTTATGTTTATCCTTATCTATTTCTTTTTCTATAACTTTAGATGCTGCAAGGATAACAAGATCTGACATCTCGTCCTTCATATCGTTCATAGCCTGGATTCTTTCTTCCTCTATTTCTCGTTTTGCTCTTTCCTTAATTATCTCAGCATCTCTCTTTGCGTCGTCTTTAATCATATAAGATTTTTCTTTTGCCGCTTCTACTGCTGAATTTATTATATTTCTTCCTTCTTCTTCTGCTTTTCCAACTTTTTCTTCGTATTCTCTCTTGAAGGCTTCTCCTTCTTCTCTTATCTTCTTACCTTCCTGTATATCCATTGCTATATCTTCTTCTCTAGCTTTTATAACAGCCATAACCGGTTTAAATAAGAGATGTTTAAGTATTAGAAAGATTACAACCGCATTAGCTAGCTGGAAAAAGTATTCATACGTTAATGTAACTAACGGTTTTAATTCCATACTCTATCCCTCCTTTCTGTGAATATCATCACAGTATAACACGTTCTTTCCGTCCTATAACCAAGGATTAACGAATATAAGAATTATCGCTATTATAAGTCCGTATATAGCTGTTGATTCTGCTATGGCAGCCCCAACTATGAATGAAGACATTATTTCACTCTTAGCTTCTGGCTGATTACCAACTGCTTCTGCTAGTTTACCTGCTGCGTAACCCTGTCCTAAACCTGCTCCTATACCTGTAAATACTGCTATACCTGCTCCTATTGCTGATCCTGCAACTGCTATTGCTGTAGCCATATCCATAATAATTTCCTCCTTTGGCCTCTTGCCCTATAAATTTTCTTTTGATTTTATTTTTTAATATTATTTATATTAATTTTGATTTTTGCCTTTAAAATTTTATTTTGATTTTGCTAATTTTTTAGCTTCTCTTTTTTTAAGTAGACTAATATCTACCGCGTTGCTTATGAATACCATTGTAAGCATTATAAATATAAATGCCTGAATTGTACCTGCAAATATATCAAAGTATAAATGAAGTGGTACCGGAATTAAAAACTGTGCAAAAGGTATTTTAACTCCAGGAATCAACTCTGAAATAAATGCCATAAGCTTATAGAATAACATCATTATAAGCGTACCACCCATTATATTACCGAATGGACGGAAACTTAATGAAATAGGTCTTGCTATTTCTCCGACCAAATTTATTGGTAGTAATATCGGTGTCGGTTCTATCATGTCCTTGAAACATGCTCCACCGTTGAATCTGATAGATACTGCATATATTAGTATTACTGTTATTGTAGATAGTGCTAATGTAGTATCTAAGTCGACTGTTGGCGACCTGAGACCGATCAATGGAACTAAGTTAGAACACAAGAAGAATAAGAATAAGCTTCCTATATACGGAACTATGTTTGGTATTCTCTCTACCAATTCTTTCCCCATTGTCGTCTCGACTAAGTTGTAAAGTTTGAGAACAGCATATTCGAGGAATACCTGTACCTTACTCTCTGGAACCTTCTTTAGATTTCTCGTTAGAAGATAAGACGCTATGGCAAGACCTGCTATTATCAACCAGCTAACTATTACTGTTTCGCTAAGTCTAAACCCATGAATATCTACTAACCATCTTGCCTGAGTATTCATCCATTATGCCTCCTTTCTCGAAAAAATAGCTGTCAACTTCTGTGCCAATAAGACTATTTGTGTACTCAAAAGTCCTAGCGCAGCAGTAACCATACTTAAAAAGTCCAATTTAGCTGCTAGTAGTAAAACTACTGCATATATTGCGAATCTAAGGAAATATCCTCCCGCAAATTTTAATTGAACCATTGTTTTACCTGCTTGATTCACCATATTCTCTGTAGATGATGCAAGCATACAAAAATTAAATATTGAAGCTGCACTTCCTATTACTAGTCCTAGAACAGCTGCAACATCTAAATTCAAAACACTACCCATAATACTATCTCTATCTAGAGATAATTTGGAACATATCAGTAAAGCTATAATAACAACTATGTCAAAAATAATTATTCCTTTTACAACAGCTTTAATCTGACTCTTTACATTTGGGTCCATCAGATCACATCCCTTTTTTTGAAATTATTTTTTCATCATATTAATCAATTATACCCTAATAATGGGATAAGTAACACAGTGTATTATTTATTTTTATCCATTTTTTTAAAATAATAAATTAAAATTTTGTTTATTATTAATTTAAACTATTGATTTTTTACAATAAAGCTATCTTTTTTAATTAAGTCAATATCTGAATAATTTGAAAGATGCATGATTTTTACCTTTGTATTTTGTATATTTTTAAAAACTAACTCATTATAGAATATTTTTTTAAAGTTATCAACCTTATTTTGTCCTTTTTACAAAATTTCAATTTAAATTCTTCTTGCTCTAAGTTTTTTCACATACTCAACTGTCTATGCTAGTTATTGCAACGCCTGTAAAAAACTTTTTCCTTTAATTTCATATCCATCAAAGGTCTTTTGATAAGCTTTTCTTATGTTTAAATAAAAAAAATAACCCCAAAAAACTACTTAACATAATTTTTCGGGATTATCTTATATGTATTCTCTTATATCTCTTCAGGATATTTTATCATCTCTACTCCTGCTTCTTCTAATAATTGTGTTGATAAATCGTCTGGATAATCTCCTTTGTATATTATTTTTTTAATTCCAGCATTTATACACATCTTTGCACATAGTACACATGGTCTAGTAGTTACGTATAAAGTTGCATCTTTTATACTAACTCCATTGTAAGCAGCCTGTATTATAGCATTCTGTTCTGCATGTAACGCTCTACAAAGCTCATGTCTTTCTCCAGATGGTATGTGCATCTGTTCTCTTTTACATCCAATATTTTGACAATGCTCTAAATTTTTGGGCGCTCCGTTATATCCTGTAGTAAGTATCTGTTTGTCTTTTACAATTATAGCTCCGACCTGTCTTCTTATACATGTAGATCTTTTCTTTACTACCTCTGCAATTTCCATGAAATATTCGTCCCATGAAGGTCTCATTGTAAATCACTCCTTTTTAAGCAATTATAATCTTTAAATAATAAATCTTTATTATTTTTTAATATAATGATTTTATAAAAAATTTTTATAAAAAAACTGCCCTTTTATATAAATTATAAAAAGGCAGTAGTTATCTCTAAATCAAAATGGATTTATTTTGTGTATTTTTTTTCTATATCCATTAACATATCTACTCTAGTCTGATGTCTTCCACCTTCGAATTCTGTATCAAGGTATGCATCTACTATATCAAGAGCAAGACCTGGTCCAACTACTCTTCCACCCATTGCAAGCATGTTTGCATTGTTATGAGCTTTAGTCATTCTAGCTGAGAAAGTATCACTTACAACAGCACATCTTATTCCAGGAACTTTATTAGCTGCTAAAGATATACCTATTCCTGTTCCACATACTAATATTCCGCAGTCTGCTTCTCCGTTAGCAACTTTAAGTGCTGCAGCTTCTCCATATTCTGGGTAGTTTACTGAATCTGTTGCGTTGTTAGTTCCAAGATCCATTACTTCTATCCCTCTTTTTTCAAGGTGAGCTATTATAGTCATTTTTAAATCATATCCACCGTGGTCACAAGCTAATGCTATTTTCATTTTAAAATCCTCCGTCTCGATGTAAATTTTATAAATTTTACGTCCTATTAAGGACTTATCTATTATATTATAACATTAATCTATTTTATAGTACATTAGAAACTAGTTAAAGAGTTTATATTATATACATTAATCTGCATTGATTATTCTGTATCCAGCAGATTTTAAAAGTCTATTCATTATTGCCTGTCCAACACCACAACTTTCAAAGCATACTGAATAAACTATATCCATTTTTGCTTCGTCCATTTTTATAAGTGCATCAAAAAGATTTGATGCTACTTCATCATAATCTTTACCTAAATCTACAATATAATCGCATTCAAATTTATCTACATCTTTGCTCATGCACATTATTCCTGTCTTTTTATTTTCTGCATGATTTTTTTTAGATAATTCATTCATTTTTACAATTACATTATTTTCTTCACCTTTTACTATATATACCTGTGCATTTGGTGAGTAGTGTTTATACTTCATACCTGGAGCCTTTGCCTTTATATTATCTTCTTTTTTACTTAAAGACGGATCTATACTAACATCTCCAAGTACTTCTTCAAGCATTTCTTTTGTAATACTTCCAGGTCTAAGTATCATAGGTTTATCTTCACTAAAATCTACAACTGTAGACTCTAATCCAAAGTCGCAGTCTCCTCCCATAATTATTCCAGAAACCCTTCCACTCATCTCCTTAACAACATGTTCCGCCTTTGTTGGTGATGGTCTACCAGATATATTAGCTGATGGTGCAGCTATTTGAGTTTTAGATTCTCTTATAAGTGCATTAGCAATTTTGTTTGAAGGCATTCTAATTGCTACTGTTGAAAGTCCTCCACTGGTAACATTTGGAACAATTTCCTTCTTCTTAAGTATTATAGTAAGTGGACCCGGCCAAAATTCATCCATAGCTTTTCTAGCTTTTTCACCTACTTCTAAAGCTATCTTATCAACTTCTTCAACATCCGCTATATGAACTATAAGGGGGTTATCACTTGGACGCCCTTTAGCTTCATATATTTTTTTAGTTGCATTTTCGTCCATTGCATTTGCACCTAATCCATATACTGTCTCAGTTGGAAATATAACAGTTTCTCCATTTCTAATTTTCTCGGCCATTTCTTTGATTATATCTATATCTATATTATTTTCATCTATTTTCTTTATAACTGTTTCCATAAATCCACCAACTCTCTATTGAATATTTTTCTATAATCTAGTTATAAATAATATACAATATTTTCTATAACTAGACTATAGATTTCACTATTAATACATACTTTTTAAGCTATAGATTTTACTATCATGATTCCACATATTACCCCTATTATAGTATAAATACTCTTAGATTCTGGAATCATCTCGTCCATAACTACATACAACATCATACCTGCTGCGATAGAAAGTAGTACTCCTGTAATTGCAGAAAAAATTTCTCCAAAACTAGAACCTATAAAACACCCGATAGCTATTGGAAGTCCAGCTATCATAGACATTATAACAGCTCTTTTACCACTTGCCTTGTTGCATATAAATCCAAGTGCAAGTGCCAATCCTTCTGGTAAATTATGCATACCTATTGCAGCTGCCATAGCAATTCCCCGTTTTGGTTCTGCTAAAAAGGTAGTACCTATTGCAAGTCCTTCTGGTAAATTATGCATTATTATACTCATAAGCATTAAATATCCAGATGAATTTTCTCCATTGATTTTAACTCTTTCCTTAAGAATTTTTGTAACTAAAGCTCCTAAGAGTATCAATATAACCGCGTACAAAATCCCTATGCTTTCAATAGCTTCCTCAACCAAATCAAACATAACCAGTGAAAGCATTATTCCTCCAGATAATCCCATAAAAAAGCTCATATATTTTGAAGCTTTTTCATTGAATAATACAGCAAGAACTCCTCCTATTCCTGTACCAATTACTCCTACAATTAAACCAATTAGAGTGATTTTTAAAATCAAAATCCCTGCGCCTCCTCTATTTTCTCTAAACACAATTAAAAAGTATTTAAAAAAGTGTCTTATCCTCGAATTCAATTCAATAATAAGACACTTTCTCATTCATTTTTATACTAAATCTAATCTATGATAATTCTACTTTAAATTAGTTTATAGCAGTCATTTTTTCAGTCTGGTCAACTGTTATTAAAGCATCTATCATTTCATCTATGTCGCCATCAAGGAATGAATCTAATTTGTATAGAGTAAGATTTATTCTGTGGTCACTTATTCTTCCCTGAGGGAAGTTGTAAGTTCTTATTCTTTCAGATCTATCTCCTGTACCAACCTGGCTCTTTCTTTCTGCTGATATTTCTTTCTGCTGATCTGCAAGAGCTCTATCGTATAATCTAGCTTTTAAAACTTTCATAGCTTTTTCTTTATTTTTAAGCTGTGATTTTTCGTCCTGACATGATACAACTTCTCCTGTTGGAAGATGTGTTATTCTTACTGCAGAGTCAGTAGTATTGACACACTGTCCACCGTTTCCAGAAGCTCTGAAAACGTCTATTCTTATATCATTGTCATTTATTTCTACTTCAACATCTTCTACCTCTGGTAATACGGCAACTGTAGCTGTAGAAGTATGTATTCTTCCTCCTGATTCAGTAGAAGGTATTCTCTGAACTCTATGGACTCCTGATTCATATTTTAATCTAGAATATGCACCTTTACCTTTTATCATAAATGAAACCTCTTTGTATCCACCAACACCAGTTTCATTTGAACTTAGCATAGATACTTTCCATCCTTTTCTTTCTGCATATCTTGAGTACATTCTTAATAAGTCTCCTGCGAATAGAGCTGCTTCGTCTCCACCAGCTCCACCTCTTATTTCGACTATAACGTTCTTTTCATCGTTAGGGTCCTTTGGTACAAGAAGTAGTTTTAATTCTTCTTCTAATGGTTCTACCTGACTTTCCATATCAGATAATTCCATTTTAGCTAATTCTCTTAATTCTTCATCTGATTCTTCCTGAAGTATTTCTTTTGATTCAGCTATAGCATCTAATACAGCTTTATATTCTCTGTATTTCATTATAATTGGCTCTAAATCTGCATGTTCTTTCATGTATTTCTGCCAAACTTTCTGATCGTTTATTATTTCTGGATCAGATATTTTTTCTGTTAAATCTTTATATGTATCCTCTAATACACCTAGTTTTTTAAGCATTTATATATTCACCTCGTCAATTATTCTCGTATTCCGTCAATTTATCATTATATCATAGTTTTGTGCCTATAACAACTCTATCAATACCTGGTAAATCCTTCTTTGTATATATTTTTTCGTATCCATAACTTTTCATTATATTAGAAACATCTTCTGCCTGGTCATGTCCTACTTCATAGGCAAGTATTCCACCTTTTTTTAAATATTTTACAGACCCTTCAGTTATACTTCTATAAAAATCTAAACCATCATCTCCACCTTCTAAGGCATTATACGGCTCGTAGTCCTTAACCTGTGTGTGAAGTGTAGGTATTACATCTTTTCTTATGTATGGAGGATTAGATACAATTATATCTAATATCTCCCCTTCTCCTTCCAATGCAGAAAATACATCTGATTTTATAAATTCAGTTCTATCATCTACTCCATTAGATTTTGCATTTTTAGCACCTATTTCAAGCGCTATATCAGATATATCAAATGATTTTAAAAAGCTATTCTTTATATAGTAAGCCAAACTTACTGTAATAGCTCCAGATCCCGTTCCTATATCTAGTATATCTATTCTATCTTTTTCTTTGTATTCTTTTGCTGAGCAGATGTTTATAATCTCATCAACCAATGTTTCAGTATCAGGTCTAGGAATTAAGACACCTTCCTGTACATAAAAATCGAGTCCCATAAATTCTCTATTTCCCACTATATATGCAACTGGTCTACCTGATTTTCTGTCCTCTGCCATTTTTTTAAATTCAGTTAATTTATCCTCGTCTATTTCTTTATTCAGATTCATGTGTAGATATAATTTATCGACATCTCCAAGAACTTTCATAAGCATTACTTCGACATCTAATCTTGGGCTATCACTTATATCCGCAAACTCATCTGTATATTTTATAATAATATCTCTTATCGTCATCGAATCACCTTTTTTAATTTTTATAAACATATTCTGTTTGTAATATATGCTTTTATAACACAGCCTTTAATGAAGCAATTGCAACTTCTAGCTGCTCATCATCTGGCTCTTTTGTAGTTAAATACTGTAACATCATACCAGGATAAGCTATCATTCTTGTAAAAGCATTATCGTATTTCCCAAGTATCCTTATTATTTCATAAGCTATTCCAGCTACTACAGGTATACATACTATTCTCATAAGTATTCTCATAAGTGGGTTTGGCCATCCAAAGAAGGCAAATAGTATTATAGAAGTAGCCATTACTATAAATAAGAAGTTTGTCCCACATCTAGGATGTAATCTTTTAAATTCTCTAGCATTTTCTACTGTAAGCTCTTTTCCACTTTCATAACAGTGTATACTTTTGTGCTCTGCTCCATGATACTGATATACCCTTTCTATATCTTTATTTTTAGATATAGCGTAAATATAAGCAAATAGTATTAAAATCCTTATAACCCCTTCTATAAGGTTAAGTACAACATCATTATTAATAAATTTAGCAAAAAATCCACCAGCAAATGTTGGAAGCATTACAAACAGTCCAACAGATAATATCACTGCTATTACCATAGATACCATTATTAAAACATCATTTGCCTTATCTCCAAACATTTTTTTAATAAATCTATCTATAGCATCTTCTTCCTCTTCTCCTGTTTCTTCCATATAAATATCAGAAGAATAATTTAAACTCTTCATACCATCTATCATAGTTTCAAAAAGTATGAACATCCCCCTTAAAAAAGGTATCTTATCTATATGTTTATTTCTAACCCAACTATTTATTCTCTCTGTTTTTACTTTTATTTCTCCGTCTGGTGTTCTAACTGCTACAGCTTTCTTTTTATCGCCTTGCATCATGACACCTTCAATTACTGCCTGTCCGCCTACTGCTTTATAAGACATGAAATCCCCCCTTTTATAATATAACTTATTTTATAATATATCTTAATGTATTATAACATAAGTTATTTTATTTTTTTTATTTTTGTATTTTAAATTATAACACAAATAAAAAAGGCAGATGTTTATATATCTTCAATATAAATTGAAAACATATAAACACCTGCCTTATAATAGCTAATGTGTCTATTTTTCTTATTCCATGTTGAATCTTTTTTTGAATTTGTCGATTCTTCCACCTTTTTCTATGTTTTTCTGTTTTCCAGTGTAGAATGGGTGGCATTCTGAACATATTTCAACTCTTATTTCGTCCTTAGTTGATCCAGCTATGAAAGTGTTTCCACATGCACATCTAACTTCAACTGGTTTGTAGTTTGGCTGTATATCTTTTTTCATTTGTTTCACCTCTTTCTTTATTTTTAATAAGTATGTAAACTTGTCTTTTACAATATCAACTACATCATTATATCATAATTAAACAAACGATTCAAGAAGATTTTATAATGACTTTAACATACTTATGAATTCACTATTATTTTTTGTTCTTTTTAGCAATTCTAACACTTTATCTGTAACTTCTAGCACAGATTCATTGCTCATTTGTCTTCTCAGTGTCCATAGAGTAGATTTTTCTTCTTCTGTAAGAAGTAAATCTTCTCTTCTAGTTCCTGATTTGTATATATCCACTGCTGGGAATATTCTTTTTTCAGCTAGTTTTCTATCAAGATGAAGCTCCATATTACCAGTTCCTTTAAACTCTTCATATATTACATCATCCATTCTAGACCCTGTTTCAACAAGTGCAGTTCCAAGTATGGTTAAAGAACCTCCCTGTCTTATATTTCTAGCTGCACCAAAGAACTTTTTAGGCCCATGAAGTGCACCAGGATCTAACCCTCCTGAAAGTGTTCTTCCTGTTGGAGAAATAGTTAGGTTGTAAGCTCTAGCTAATCTAGTGATACTATCTAATAATATCACAACATCCTTACCATGTTCAACTAATCTTTCCGCTCTATTAAGTACCATTTCTGCAACTTTAACATGATGGCTTGCTACCTGGTCAAAGGTAGAATAAATTACATCCCCTTCTATAGACTCTCTCATGTCTGTTACTTCCTCTGGTCTTTCATCAATTAAAAGAACTATCAGCTCAACGTCTGGATGATTTTTAGTTATGCTATTAGCTATACTCTTTAAAAGCATTGTTTTACCAGCTTTAGGTGGCGCAACTATTAATCCTCTTTGACCTTTTCCTATTGGAGATATAAGATCTATAAGTCTAGTAGCTATATTATTCTGTGTAGTTTCAAGAGTAAGTTTTTCTTCAGGATAAATCGGTGTAAGTAATTCGAAGTTTCTTCTTCTTATAGATGTTTCAGGATTTTCATCATTTACTTTTTTTACATATATAAGCGCTCTAAATTTTTCTCCACTCTTAGGGCTTCTTGTTATACCCATTATTTTATCCCCTGTCTTTAGATTAAATCTTCTTATCTGTGATGGAGATACATAAACATCATTTTCTGTAGATAAATAATTAGATCCTCTTAAAAATCCAAATCCATCTGGTAATATTTCTAAAACTCCCTCTGCATCTTCTTTGTCCTCTTCAGGAGTTCTATAGTCTTCTTTTGACTTTGCATCTAGGTTTTTATTGTCTTTATTGTTTTGTCTTTGATAGTTATTATTATTTTTTTGATTTTTGTTATTTTCTTCAACACCGTTTGTATTTTTTTCTAAATTTATACATTCAATGCTTTCATTTTTAGAGCCTTCTTCTCTAACTTTTTCTAGAATTTTTTCTATTAGCTCTATTTTTTTATATTTTGTAACTGATTTTATTCCCATTTCCTTAGCAGTTTCTCTAAGCTCATTTAGAGTTTTTGATTCTAGCTGCATATTTATACTCAATCTTAAAACCTCCTATTCAATAGCTACTATAATCCAGCTATTAAAGATAAAAGTACTGTTATACTAGTAAGTACCATTACTCCAGCGGCACCTATTGCTATTACTTTTGTCATCATCTTTTGTTTTTTTGCCAATATTATCACCTTTTATTTCTAAAATTAATAAATTATATTTTAATTTATATAATTATTTATTAGTATTTGTTTTTACCACTTTTTTAGGTTCTTCATCGTGTTTTTTGCACACTTTTCTTAAATAATCAAGGAATCCATCTTTTAACTCTTCTCTTTTTAGCGCAAAATCTACAGTTGCTTCAAGGAATCCTAATTTATCACCTACATCATATCTTTTTCCTTCAAAATCATACGCATACATAGCTTCTTTTTTAGATAATTCTTTTAAGGCGTCTGTAAGCTGTATTTCATCACCTTTTCCTGGGGGTAAATCTGAAAGTATATCGAATATTTCTGGTGTTATTATATATCTACCTAGTATAGCTAAGTTAGATGGAGCTTTGTCAGCATCAGGTTTTTCAACAAGGTCTTTAACTTTGTAAACTCTATCCTCTATAAATTTAGCATCTATTATACCATATTTATTTGTATCTTCCTTAGCTACTTTCTGTACTCCTAATATAGTAGTTCTATACTCATCATAAGCATCCATAAGCTGTTTTAAGCATGGTTCGTTATTGTCTACTATATCATCTCCTAGCATTACAGCAAAAGGTTCATCACCGATAAAGTGTCTAGCACAGTACACAGCATCTCCAAGACCTTTTGGCTCTTTCTGTCTTATGTAGTGTATATTTATCATATTAGATATATTCTGAACGATTTCTAGTAATTCTGTCTTTCCTTTGTGTTCAAGCTCTAATTCAAGTTCAACAGATTTGTCAAAGTGATCCTCTATTGATTTTTTATTTCTTCCTGTTATTATAAGAATTTCTTCTATTCCAGAAGCCACAGCTTCTTCTATTATATACTGTAAAGTTGGTTTATCAACTATTGGTAACATTTCTTTCGGCTGTGCTTTTGTTGCAGGAAGGAATCTTGTACCAAGACCCGCTGCTGGTATAACAGCTTTTCTTACTTTTTTCTGCATATTCTTATCCTCCATTGATAAATAGTGTCTATTTAAAATATCCTATAAAGTATCATTGTATATTTTAACACTGATATACTTATTTTGCCATCTTATATGCGTTTTTTTATTAAAAATTCATATTTTCTTAATGACATAGATTTATTTTTATTTATTTTTTAGAATCTCTATAAATATACAAATAAATCCATATTATATAGTATATTATTTATACAATATACCTTAATTATATTATCTTATATATAATAATGCATATTATATATTATCCACAAAACAATCAACATATCCACATGTTATTTTTACTAATATTCCTCTATTTTTTGAGGCTTAATTATTTACTTTACCCAAAATTTCTTTTTTAAAACATATTTTATCAACATTTTTTATACTTTTATCAACAATTTATCAAGAGATTTATACACATTTTGTTGATAACTTTTAACTTATCAACCATTTATTAACAGTCTATCGCTTATTAAGTATATCATTTATAATATACTTGAGTACGCAATACCCTCTAAGTTATCATACTCACTTACTACAACCTCTTTTTTTGATAGATTGTCCATTATACATATTAAAATTTCTGTTCCAGCAGCTATTATATCTGCCCTTTTAGGTTGTAGTCCGTTTATATGCTTTCTTTCCTCATCAGAGCAACTAACAAATTTATCCATCATTTTCTGTACTTCTTCTCTAGTTATTACACTTCCATGTACTTTCTCCATAGAATATACTTCTAGATTTTGATTTACAGCAGAAAGAGATGTTATAGTTCCACCTATTCCACAAACACATTCTATTTCTTTTTCATTAAGATATGATACTATATCTTTTATTTGCTCGTTTATAAACTCCCTCATATCAGAAAAAGCTGAATCACTATAACCTTCAGATAAGTATTTTTCTGTAAGTCTAAGCGCTCCTATGTTTATACTTACATTTCTTTCTATTCCTTCTTTATTTCCAAATATAAACTCTGTAGATCCTCCGCCTATATCTATAACTAAAATATCGCCTTCTTTGTCTATTCCATTTGTAACACCAGAAAATCCAAGCTTAGCTTCTATTTCACCGTCTACAACATTTACATCTATTCCGGCTTCATCCTTAGCTCTTTTTATAAACTCACTTCTATTTTTGCTATCTCTAAGTGCAGAAGTTCCCATACAATAAATTTTTTCACATCCGTAATCTAAACATTTATCGTGGTATTCTTTTAGTGCGTTTATATTTCTTTCCATAGCCTCTTCAGTTATAAAGCCATTTTCATCGACACCTTGGCCTATTCGAGTAGTATTAACATATTTTTTTCTGTTAGTAAGCTTATTGTCTATTAAATCTGTAGTAAGAAGTCTCATAGAATTTGTTCCTATGTCTATAGCACCTATTTTCAATTTTCTTCCCCCTTACAAATTAATTAATCTGCTCGTAAAGCTCTTTAGCATCATTCTTTAAAACATGTTCTCTTATTTCATTTATTTTAAATTTCATTACCTTTTCGCCAAATGTTATTTCTAATTCATCTCCTATATTTACTTCACTAGATGATTTAGCTACTTTTCCATTTATTTTAACTATTCCTTTATCACAGGCTTCTTTAGCTACTGTTCTTCTTTTTATTATTCTAGAAACTTTAAGAAATTTGTCTAATCTCATTTTATCAATCTCCTCGTCTATATAAATTTAAATACAATACCCATTGTATAGTATTTAATAATTTAAAAATCAATTTATCTTTTATTTTTCCGTATACGCAAAAAGTGCAGCAGAAGCTGCACTTTCTATTATAATTGCGTATTATTATGCATTAACTTTATCTTTTAATCCTTTTCCAGCTTTGAATACTGGAGCTTTAGAAGCTGGTATATCTATAACTTCTTCTGGGTTTCTTGGGTTTCTTCCCTGTCTAGCGGCTCTATCTCTAGTTTCGAAAGTTCCGAATCCTACTAACTGTACTTTTTCCCCTGAAACTAATGCTTCTTCAACAGATTCCATAAAAGCATTTAATGCTGCTTCTGCTTCCTTTTTAGTTAACTCACTTTTTTCTGCCATTTTTGATACTAATTCAGCTTTATTCACAGTATCTACCTCCTAAGTTTATTTATATATTCATCGTTCTCCTAGTATCTTAATTATATTCCTTCTAGGATTCGATTTTTATACTACCTCAAATCAAAGGCTATTCTATAATAATAACGTAGCTACCTTGTAATTGCAATAGATAGACGCTTTATTAATCTATTTTTTTATAATTATTTGTTGGTAGATTATTATAAATCTACTTTATTTTTACTTTTTATTGTATTATCTTTCTAATTCCTTTGCCTGATCCCAAAACTTATCCATTTCTTCAAGAGACATTTCATCAAAAGTCTTACCAGATTCTATTATTTTTTCCTCTACAAATCCAAATCTATTAACAAATTTATCTGTTGTAGTATTTAAAGCCTCTGTTGTATCGACATCAAGGAATCTTGCAAGATTAACTATTGAGAATAATAAATCTCCCAATTCTTCCTTTATGTATTGTATCTTTATTCTATGGTATTCGTCAAGCAATTCGGCATTTTCTTCTCTGATTTTTTCTAAAACATACTCTTTATTTTCTATATCGTCAACTGAATTTATACATTCTGATATTTCTTTAAGCTTTTCAGGGTATTCATCTGCAACAAATCCTTCAAAATCAAGTTCATACGCTTCTCTTACTTCTTCGTATTCCTCTTCAACCTTAGAAAATACATCGTATATATCATCCCAATCAAAGCCAACTAAGGCAGCCTTATGCTGTACTTTTTCTGCTTTCATCAATGCAGGAAGATAAACAGGTATTCTCTTTATTCCCTCTGTAATTGTACTTTCGCCTTTTTCTTTTTTCTTTATTTCTTCCCAAGTTTTTTCAAACTCTTCTCTATTTATATTTGCATCACCAAATATATGCGGATGTCTTGTTATAAGCTTTGTACATATTCCATTAGCAACTTCGCCTAGGTCAAACATTCCCTCTTCCTTACCAATCTGGCAGTGGAATATTACCTGAAGAAGTACATCACCTAATTCTTCTATCATCTCGTCTATATCGTCATTTTCGATTGCATTGTAAAGCTCATAAGCTTCTTCAATAACAGAATTCTTTAGAGATTCATGAGTCTGTTTCTTATCCCAATCACATCCATCTGGAGCTCTTAATTTATCCATTATAAGCTCTAAATCGTGAACTGTATTATATTTTTTATTTTCTACCTTAGGAACATAAAGGCTTGTTAAGTAATCGAATTCATTTTCAGCCCAGTCTAACTCACAAAGTCTAACTTTTTTAATGAATTCTTCTCCCTTTATTCCAGCTCCTCTTACAATATAAACCTCTTGCTCATCGTCGTATCTATCCATAAGATATAACTTAACTTCTGAAGCTATAAACTCATCGTATACCTGAGTAACTATTAGATTTATGTCAGTATCTATATAAGATGTCTGCATTTCAAATGCATCTACTAATCTAAATCCATTTGAAGGGTCAAATGCTAAAGCTTCAAACATAGCATCTACAAAACTCATTGAAGCCACAACATTTACATCTATATTGTTCTCTTCAGCTAATTTTTCAATCATATCTACTGTCTTTTCTGCAACTCTAGGATGCCCAGGAACAGCATAAACCACGTCTTCACTTTTACCTTCTTCAACTATAAACTCAGATATTTTTCTATAAACATCATCAAAGTCATCATTTTCATTGTAAAAATGGTCTAGTGATTCAAATTTTGTCAATTTTTCAAGATCTTTTACTACAGGATGTTTCTCTGTTCTTAAAAATACTTTTTTAGAATTTTTAAGAGCTTCTATTGCACCATAACTTATTAAAGATAAATCTCCAGGCCCTAAACCAACTATCTTTATCATAATCTACCACCCTTTATAAATTTATAATCGTTTTATTTTATAAGTCTAACTTTTTTAAGTAATTTATATATTTTATCGCCTTTAGGCATAGTTTTTATTTCTTCCTCTGTTATTGCCCCAATTCCTAAAAGAACTACAACATATACTACAGCACCTACTATTATAGATAGTAGTGTAGCTATTGTATTTCCTAACATTGGAGATGTTACAAAGTATGCTAACTTAACAGCTGCAAACATTGATATAACAGTTATTAAAGGTTTTATTATGAATTCTCTCTTAGAGAATTTTACGCCCATTGCTTTTTTAACGAAAGCTATATTTATTATAGCTGCAACTGTATATGCAGTTACTGTACCTATTGCAGATCCAAGTACGTTTATTGAAGGTATTGCAGTTAATGTATAACTTATAGTTATTTTAAATGTCATACCAACTATTAAAGCTATAACTGGAACTATAGCTTTACCCATTCCCTGAAGTATTCCTGTTAATGTCTGTATTAATCCAAGGAATATTACACAAGGAGTAAGTGTAAATAGTATTGTACCTACTGTTGCAGGTTCTGCTGGGAATAATAATTTCATTATTGGTCCAGCAAGTGAAGCCATACCAAACGCACATGGTAATACTATTATTAAAGTAACTTTTACAGCACTTAGTGTATCTTTTCTAGCTTTTTCCTTGTTTCCTAATGCATAAGCCTGAGATATAGATGGAACTAAACTCATACTCATAGCAGTAGTTATAACTGCTGGAAGGTTTATTATAGACATAGCCATACCTGTAAGCTGACCAAACATAGAGTTTGCTTCTTTTAGGCTATATCCAGCAACAATTAATCTTCTTATAACTATACCGTTGTCTACCATATTTACAAGTGGCATAACTGATGCCCCTATAGTTATTGGAATTGCAACAGCTAATAAGTTTTTAAATATTATACTAAAGCTTTCTTCTTCAAATCTTTTACTTTTTTCTAATCTTTCTCTTCTGTCTTTAGCACCTCTTGCAAATGCAGCAAGTAAGTAAATTATTGATGCTAAAGCCCCTATAGCTGCCCCAGATATTGCACCTGCTGCCCCCATAGTTGGCCCAGCTGATTTCATAAGCATATAAGCTAGTCCTAAACCTAGAACAACTCTAAATATCTGTTCTACTATCTGAGATATGGCAATCTTAGTCATATCTTTCTGACCCTGGAAATATCCTCTATATGCTGACATAAGAGGTACTATTATTAGGGCTGGAGCTATGGCTCTCATTGAATTTAGCGCATCTGGATTTTTTATAAATTTAGTAACTATCCATTCCGCACCGAAGAAGAATATACAGAACGAAATTATACCAGTTATGAAAAGCACCTTGCTAGATACCTTAAATACCTTGTTCGCTCCTCTTTCATCTCCTATCGCTAACTTTTCAGAAACTAGTTTCGCAACCGCAGTTGGGAATCCTGCTGTAGCTAGCGTTAAAAATAATGTATATACTGGATAGGCGGACTGATAATACCCCATCCCTGTCGATCCTATCATATTTCCTAGAGGTATTCTGAAGAATGCACCGATTATTTTAACGGCAACACCAGCTATCCCTAGAATAAGTGCTCCTTTCAAGAAAGAGTCTTTAGTTTTATCTTTACTCATAATTTTCCTCCATCTTTATTTTATATAACAGATTTTACTATACCATATTTCAAGTTAAATATTCAAGTTTACGCATTAATTTCTTTGAATTTCTAACGTTCTCAGAGTTTTCTAAAACATTTTTTATTCGATTTTTTACAAAAAAATAAACTGTTTTCTCAATTTTTTTATCAAGAAAACAGTTTATATTGTGTTTTAAAAAATTATTCTTCTTAAATTATATTATTTTTCTACAAATTCTGCAGATTCTATTACTTTATCAAATTTTTCTATTTTAGCTTTTTTCTGAAGTGCTGCTATTTTTTCACCATATTTATTTTTTATTATCTCTTCTTTTATACCTTCTTTAGCTTCTTCAAAGCTAGTAGTTTCTTTTATTCTATCTGTTACCTTTATTATATGGTATCCAAAATCAGTTTTTACAAGGTCTGATATTTCTCCTGGCTCCATACCAAATGCCGCTGCTTCAAACTCTGGAACCATCATACCTTTTCCAAATGCTCCTAAAGCTCCACCCTGTGCAGCACTACCTGGGTCATCAGAATATTTTTTAGCAAGTTCTGCAAAATCTCCACCAGCTTTTACTTCTTTTAAAACTTTTTCAGCCTTAGCTTTAGCTTTTTTCTGGTCTGCTTCTGGAAGAGGTTTATTCTGGTCATCTGTAGTTTTTATAAGTATGTGAGATGCTTCAACCTCATCTTTTTTGTACTCGTCTATATGTTCATCATAGTATTTTTTCATTTCAGCATCTGTAACTTTTTCTTCTTTATAGAATTTTTCCTGAGATTTCTGTATTAATAAACTTAATTTAGCCTGTTCTTTTAAGAATTCATCAGTTACACCTAGCTCTTTAGCTGCTCCTTTTAAATCTTCATTTGAATTAACAAAAGTTTTTAAATCGTTATAAGAAGCCTGTATTTCTTTATCTGTTGGCTTTAATCCTTCTTTTTCTGCATCCTGAGCTAGAACTTCTGCATTTATCATCTGATCTAGTACTAATCTTTTATATTTATCTTTGTATGAAACTCCTGTCTGGTCTTTTTCTTCCCATTTATCAGCTCCACCTATATTAGCTTCTACAGAATCTTTGTTCATTTTTAGCATGAATTCATACTGTCCTAAAGTTATTTTTTTCCCATTTACATCTGCAACAGCTTCATTTAAGTCTTTCTGCTTACAAGCAACTAGAGATAAACTCATTAGCCCTGCAAGTACAACCGTCATCAATTTTTTCAAATCGACACCCCTTTTCTAATTTAATTTTAGTTAATCATCATACATCTATATCTTATCATGTAGTGATTTTTATTGCTACTTATCTTTATTTTTTCGTTTTTCTATTTTTTCTCTTCGTCTTCTTTTTCAAATTTTTCCACATATTCTTCTAACAATTCTTGTATTTCTTCAACAACCTTATATCCAACCTTAGATTTTACTCTATATCTCATGTAAGGGTTTAAGAATACTTCATTCTTAATTTGATATACTTTTTCGATTTTAAGTTTTTTACAAAGAGATTTTATATACGCTATAGATAATAGTGTCTGAGTAGGTCTTGGTATATCAGAGAATCTATCCTCTAATTCTTCCTGAACCTCGTACATATCTTCTTTGCTGTCGATTGAAGCAATTTTTTTGTACATTTCAATCTTAGCCATTTCATCTTCTATATATCTATCTGGTATATATGCATCAACAGGAAGGTCTATTTCTACATCTACCTCTACTATTTCAGGCTCGCCCTTAATTTTTCTAATAGCTTCGTTTAGCATCTTAACATATAAATCGTAACCTATTACAGCCATGTGTCCATGCTGCTGAGCACCTAAGACATCTCCAGCACCTCTTATCTCAAGGTCACGCATAGCTATCTTAAATCCAGATCCAAACTCTGTAAATTCTTTTATAGCTTTTAATCTCTTCTCTGCTATTTCACTAAGGCTCTTATTTCTCTCGTACATCAAGAACGCATATCCCTGTCTAGTACTTCTACCAACACGACCTCTAAGCTGATAAAGCTGAGCAAGTCCCATCTTATCTGCATCGTAAATTATCATTGTATTGGCATTTGCAATGTCCATACCCGTTTCTATTATAGTAGTACATACAAGCACATCAAATTCCTTCTGCATAAATGCTATTATAATATCTTCAAGAGTCTTTGAGCTCATTCTACCATGTGCAACAGCAACTCTAGCATCTGGAACTAATTTTCTAACCTTGTCTGCAATTCCTTCTATTCCCTCTACTCTATTGTAGACGAAGAATACCTGTCCACCCCTTGAGATTTCTTTTTCAATTTCATCCTGAATAATACTATCTCTAGCTTCTGTAACATAGGTTATTACTGGATGTCTTTCCTGTGGTGGCTCTTCTATTACAGTCATATCCCTTATTCCAGATAATGACATATGAAGAGTTCTCGGAATTGGTGTTGCAGATAGAGTAAGAACATCTACAGTATTTTTTACTTTCTTTAAAGTTTCTTTGTGCTTAACCCCAAATCTCTGCTCCTCATCTATTACAACAAGTCCAAGCTTTGGAAGCTCTATATCTTTAGAAATTATTCTGTGTGTACCTATAAGTACATCTACCATTCCTTTTTTAGCATCTTCTATGATTTTTTTCTGCTGTTTAGGAGTCTTAAATCTACTAAGAACCTCAACTCTTATTGGATAATCTGCAAATCTTTCACTAAATGTGTTGTAATGCTGCTGTGCAAGTATAGTCGTAGGAACAAGTACAGCAACCTGTTTTCCATCCATACAAGCCTTAAATGCAGCCCTTATAGCGACTTCTGTTTTTCCGTATCCAACATCTCCACAGATTAATCTATCCATAACTTTTGGAGATTCCATGTCCTTTTTAGTATCTTTTATAGCTTTAAGCTGGTCATCTGTCTCCTGATATGGGAATTTATCCTCAAATTCCTTCTGCCAAACAGTATCTTTAGAGAATTTATATCCCTTGATTTTTTCCCTTTTAGCATATAGGTTGATAAGTTCCTCAGTCATATCCTCGATTTCTTTTCTAACCTTAGCCTTTGCCTTTGTCCATTCCTGTGTACCAAGTCTACTAAGTTTGACCTTCTCAGCCTCAGCTCCGATATATTTCTGAACCTTGTCCATCTGGTCAATAGGCACATATAAATTATCTCCATCTCTATAGACTATCTTCATGTAGTCTTTCTTAATTCCGTCGACAGTTATCTGATCTATACCTGTATATCTACCTATACCGCTATTTTCGTGAACTACATAATCTCCAGGATTTAAGTCTAGGAATGAGTCTATTTTCTGTGCATTTGTATTTTTCTTTTTCTTCTTTTTAGATTTTAGTCCACTTCTCTGAACTCCGATCATTTCCTTGTCAGTTATAACAGTGAACTTAATATCTCTATACTGGAACCCTTCGCTAATTGCAGCTTCCATTATTATAGCTTGAGATGATTTTATCTCTGTATCTCTTTTTTTAGCTATCGAAGTTTCAACATCGTATTCAAATAAAGCTTCTTTTAATTTTTTTGCTCTTTCTGAGCTGTTTACTGCAAGGATAATCTTATGCCCAGAATATTTTAATCTCTGAAGCTCATCTGCAAGAATATCTATCTTTCCATTAAATGATGGAACTTCTCTACTGTCAAAATTCAGTATTTCCTTTACATTAAATCCTTTAACAGCCTTTGGTAGTAGAGAGTTTATCACTATATTTCTATCTCCTATACAGTACTCTAAATCTATATAATTGTAGACTAAATTTCCCTGAGATTTTAGTGCAGTTCCTCTTTCCAAATTCATCTTATAACTGTCTTTAAATTCCTCAGCAAAATTCTCGCATCTTTCCTTCATTCTAGATATATCATTTATAAATACTATCGCATTTTTATCTAAGTATTCAAAAATACTCTTCTCTACATCTGGATAGAAGTAGTCTATATAGTTTTCTATTCCATCAAAGTACTCTTTTCTCTCAATTTTATCTATAACAGCTTCTACATCGTCGCTACACACTTTTCCTCTATCTTTTTTCATCCTAGAAACTGTCTCTTCAACATTTTCAGGGTATATAAATTCCCTAGAAGGAGTAAGTATAAACGTTTTCAGCTTATCTATAGATTTCTGAGAAAATACATCAAAAGTTCTTATTGAGTCGATTTCATCATCAAAGAACTCAATTCTTATAGGGTTTTCATATTCAAGTGAGAATATATCAACAATTCCACCTCTAACACTGAACTGTCCAAACCCCTCTACCTTTGACACTCTCTCATATCCTAACGAAACTAACTTTGAAGATAGCTCTTCTATATCTACTATATCCCCTACCTTGTATTTAAAAGTATTATCTAATAATACCTCTTTAGGTAAGTACTTTCTAAGTACCGCATCTGCAGTTGTAACTAGTATTAACTTTTCTTTTTTTGCTAATTTAAGCAGCGTCTTTATTCTTTTCGCTTCCTGCTTTCTATCTTTAGCATCTAAGTAATAAAATCTTATCTCATCTGAAGTTAAAAGCTCTACCTTATCCTTAACGTAGAATTTTAAATCTTCGTAAATCTTTCTCGCTTCATATTCAGTCGAACCTATAAAAATAATAGGCCTTGAAAGATCCTTGAATAGAGATGAAGATATGTGAGCTTTTTGAGCTTGATTTAACCCATTTAAAAGCAGACATCTTCCCTCTACATCAAGTTTTTCTTTAAGTTTTATATATTCCTTTGAATTCTGAAGCGGATTAAAAAATATATCTCCCATTTTCCTTCGCTCCTTTAATTCTCTATATTCTATATTAAATTATTTTCCTTAACTCTAGCTTATTAAGTATATATTTATTAAAAAAATTACTACTCAACTTTAAAATTGATATTTAACTTTAAATAAATTTATTATCCGTTGTATTTATTCATAGCCATGTCGATTCCTTCTCTTATCATAGAATCTATAGCTTTTGCAGTTTTTTCAAACCCTTCGTTCATAGCTTCGTCCTGTTCTTTTGGCACTCTTGAAAGAACGAAATCAGCTAAATCTCTTCCTTTATCTGGCTTTCCAACACCTACTCTAAATCTTGGGAAATCTTTAGTTCCTAAGCACTGAGTTATAGATCTCATACCATTGTGTGTACCAGGGCTTCCTTTTTTTCTTATTCTAAGTTTTCCTACATCTAAATCTATATCATCGTATATCACTATTAATTTGTCTAAATCTGGTTTATAGAACTGATAAAGGCTAACTACAGACTCCCCACTTAAATTCATATAAGTTGTAGGTTTTACAAGAACAACCTTCTCTGTCCCAACTCTTCCTTCTCCTATTAAAGCCTTGTGTTTTATCTTTGTAACACTTATTCCGTATTCATCTGCTAATCTGTCTATTACTTCAAATCCTGCATTGTGTCTAGTCTTTGCGTATTTCTGACCAGGATTTCCAAGTCCTACTATTATATACATTTTTTCTCTCCTTTTTTTAATTAATTATTCAATTTAATTTTGCAATTAGTCTAATTTATTTTTATATTATCCTAAATTATTTTCTCAATTATATCGAGGTAGCACCTTAATATATCAAATCCGAGAATATTCAATATAGCTGCAATAATTATATATGGAGCAAAAGCAATTTTTTTATCCCTGTTTCCACATATAAATCTTATAATCAAAAAGATTGCAGAAACAAGAAAAGAGCCCGGTATCAACGATAACGAACTTTCAAATCCAATAGTCATAGCACAAAGAGCATACACACCTATATCTCCCGTTCCCATCATATTGGTCGCCTTTACTATTAAATATGAAACCAAAGCACATAGCAACCCTGCCAACACACTATCTACTAAGATTTCAACATTTCCATTTAAAATTTTAACTACACTCTGAATTATTATACCACTAAAAACAAGAATATCATACACATACATTGTATAATAATCTATTAAACTTATAATAATTGCTAAAACAAAAAATATAAAATAACTGATTCTATCCAAATTATTTGGATAAATTTTAAAAATAGAGATGATGTATATAAATGTAGATATTATTAAGAATATCTTCAATTTTTTTATATTGATTTTTGTGTAATCCTCTTTTTCGATAAAAGCTTTTACAACTTTTTGTACGATTGTAGAAATTATTATTGCAAATAAAAATGATAAAAATAAAATCTCAAACTTTTCTAAATCCATCTTTGAATTTTCTCTCCTTATATTTAATTTACTTTCTATACTAATAAATACTTCTATCAATATTATTTACAATATATTTTAATTTAATACTTTTATTTTATATTTTATTATTTATTAAAATAATTATATCTCATTATATTTTTAATATATAATTTACTATCTTGTTTATTTTTTCATACAAATTACACTATATCTACATTATTATTTCATTTTTATTTATATTTTGTTACAAAATAATAGTAATTTTTTAGTATATTTATTTTGTAGTTACATAACATTTACAGAAATCGTTTTTTTGTTATTTTTATTTCAATCTATGCTATAATCATAAAAAATAAATTTCAAGGAGGATTTGCACTATGAACCTTAAAAATAAAGAAATTGGTGATTATTTATGAAATTATTTTTAAAAGATGCTAATGATGTAAAATTAAATTCCCCTGATGAAGTAAAAAAAATTACTAATTCTTTTATAGTATCTGTGATAATTTTATTTATTATTCTTCGTTTTATTTTTTCATATAATATTAATCTATTAATTGAAAATGTTTGGTCATTCCAAAATAAATTTTTTAATTTTATTTTATTAAGTTTAATTATAATTTCTTGCATTAATGATATTATTAGATTTATATTTATGAAAATGAATATAAATTCAATACATATAAATGAAAAAGTTATTTCAATTTGTATAATTTTATTATTGATTTTAGATATAGTATCAGCATTGATTTTTAATAAAATTGATTATTTTTATATTTTTATAGATTTTTTATTTATTATCGGATTTTTTACAAAGATTATTAATAAAAATTAAAATACTATAATAATATTCATTTATTAAAGTAAAAATTTTAATCAATTTATAGAAAGGATTGATTTTTTTGAAAAAGAATAATTGTATTAATTTAATTTTAAAATTTATTTTTCGATTTATACAACTTTATCTTATCTTTGCTGCTGCAAACGTAGTATTTGATAATAATTTTAACTTATTAAATTTATCCTCTATTTCTTTAGATAATTTAACTTTTGATATACTATTTTTCATTATTATAGTATTTATTGAATTTAAAGATAGATTTTCTTTAAAAGATACGGAGTGATAGTTCATGTTGTTTGAAAAATTTTTTGATAAAATAAACGAAAAATATATAGATAAAATAAATTTTGAAAGTGTATTTAAAATTGCTATCTGGGCTATGAGTGCATACATTCCACTAGCAATTTTTATATCTATTCTTTCTGGCGATAAATCACTAATACTAAAAATCAATAGCCCTATAGCATATTTAAAAATTTTTATGCTTTTTGTATTTTGCTGTATCTTATCTTATACTGCAATCAAAAATGAACCTTATAGAGATGATAGTAATATCAATTGGAATACTGTCCTCTTAATTCATTGGGAAGCTATTATTTTAATATATCTTCCAGTCAGTTCTTTAGTAGCTATGATTTTTAAAGATTTATCACTTTTAAAACCATACGAACCATTATCATATTTTAAAATATTTGCATGTATAGTATTTTCTTACATATTAGCTTATATAGACTTAAAACGTTCTGATAAAAAAGAATAATACATTTAAAAAGACCAACAGATTATCGATTTTAATCCGTTGGTCTTTTCTTATCTATTATTTATTTCATCTAAATATATTTCCTCGGAAATAATTCCTTCTCGATACAATGTTTCTATCTGCTCTTCAAACATCTGCATTCCGTATTTCTTTCCAGTTTTTATCATATCATCGATACTCTCATCTTTTCCTTCTCTTATCATAGCAGCTATTGAGTTTGTATTTTTCATAATTTCAAATATAGCTCTTCGTCCATTATTTGCTTTTATAAGTCTTTGAGAAAATACATATCTAAGCTGATTAGCCAAAAGTCCCCTTATCTCTTTATGTCTTTCAGACTCAAACAGATTCACTATCCTATCTATCGCCTCAGATGCTTTAGATGTGTGAACTGTAGATAGTACAAGATGTCCTGTTTCAGATGCAGAGAGAGCAGTTTCAACAGTCTTTTTATCTCTTATTTCTCCAATCATTATAACATCTGGATCTTGTCTTAAAGATGATTTCAATCCATATAAAAAATCTACGGTATCTTTTCCACATTCTCTTTGACTTATTATGCTTTTATCACTCTTATGCAAATATTCTATAGGCTCTTCTAAAGTGATAATATGTTTCTTTGATGTTTTGTTTATTCTATCTATTATTGCAGCAAGAGTAGTACTTTTTCCACTTCCTGTAGCTCCTGTTATCAATATTATTCCACTTTTTAAATCACCAGAATTACATACTATATCTGGAATATTCAATTCCTTTGCTGTTTTTACATGACCTGGAATCAACCTAATTGATATACAATCTCCCCCATTCCGTCTATAGATATTAACTCTTATTCTAAAAAAATTTTCGTCTTCTTTATTTACTTTAGTTTTATTAAGTTCTACATTGTAAAAACTATATTCTTTAACACCCTCTTTTATATATCTATTTATATCATTTCCTATAATCTTATTATCTTTTGTATCGTTATTTTCTATTTCATTTTCTAAATCTACAAAATTTAAATTCCTAGAAAAATCTATTTCTCCACATTCTTCGTCCAAATATTTTTCATATCTCTTCTTGAGCTTAGTTTCTTCACTTCCTATTAAATCATCACAAAATTCCCTACAATTATAACTATCTACAACTTTTGATGAATATCTCGTTAGCTCTCCATCAATTCTAAAAGTTATATAATCATTACAAATTATGTGAATATCAGATGCATTAAATCTCTTAGCATTTAAAATTACTTCTTTTATATTCAAAAAATCATCTCCTATAAATTATATTTCTATAATTATTATTTACAAGATATAGTATATTTATTTATCAAAACAAAAAAGGAAACAATTTTAATTATTATACACACCGTATATAACTAAATTGTTTCCTTTTATACTTTTTAAGCTTTACTTTTTATACAATTTTTCCATCACTTATTGTTATTATTCTATCCGCACTATCTGCAATACTTTGATCATGTGTTATCATAAGCAACGTCCGATTAAATTCTTTTACAGTATTTTTTAATAAACTCATAACATCTTGTGTAGTTTTTGAATCAAGATTTCCTGTAGGTTCATCAGCAAATATTATAGCTGGTTTATTTGATAAAGCTCTAGCTATTGCCACTCTCTGTTGCTGACCTCCAGATAATTCATTTGGGAATTTTTTTATCTGTTCTTCAAGACCAACTGCTTTTATTATGCTATTTATATATTCTTCATCTGGTTTACTTCCATCTAAAAGTATAGGCAATATTATATTGTCATACACATTTATAACAGGTATAAGGTTGAAAGATTGGAAAATGAAACCAAATTTTTTACGTCTTATTTCTGATAATTCTTCATCATTATAATCATATATATTTTTACCATCTAAAATGACTGTTCCATCTGTAGGTTTATCTAGTCCTGCCATACAATGAAGTAACGTACTCTTTCCAGATCCAGATGTCCCTATTATCGCTGTAAATTTTCCATCTTCTATTTTTAAACTAACTCCATCTACTGCTTTGACTATATTTTCATTTTTACCATAATATTTTTTTAAGTTTATTACTTCCAAACGAGATTCTTTCATAATCAACACCTCTTTCCAGATTCTTTTATTTAATTGTATCTTCTTGAACAAACATTTTCCTATATACTTTATTATTTTTTAATAATTCTATGTGATTTCCTTCTTCTATAACTTTTCCATTTTCTAACACATATATTTTATCAGCATCTACAATAGTAGAAATTCTATGAGCTATAAATATAACTGTTTTTTCTTTTGTAAATTCTTTTATTGTTTTTAAAACTATTTTTTGAGATATATTATCTAATGCAGAGGTTGCTTCATCAAATATTATTATTTTTTCATTACCTAGTAAAGCTCTAGCTATTGATAGCCTTTGCTTTTGACCTCCAGATAGTTTAACCCCATTTTCACCAATAATTGTATCAAATCCATCTTCCAAATCATCTACAAATTCGTTTATTCTCAATTTATTACAAAGATTTATAAATTTGCCTTCTTCTATATTCTTTCTATTCAAAAGTATATTATTTTTTATTGTATCGTCAAATAGCAATGAATCTTGTGTAACTATTGATATATTTTTTCTCAAGTTTTTTAGATTATATTCTCTTATATCTACATTATTTATATATATTTCTCCATCATCGACATCCCACATTCTAAAAATCAAATTTATAATAGTAGATTTACCACTTCCACTACTTCCCACTAATGCAGTTGTTTCATATGGTTTAAATACAATATTTATACCATCCAAATTTTTATACTCTTTAGTATAAGAAAATGATACATTTTCAAATTTTATTGTACAATTATCATCTTTTTCTATCTTTTTTCCAACATTATTTTGTTGTATTTCTATTGGTTCATCAATGAGTTCAAATATCCTTTCTGCTGATACGAGTGCTTGTTGTATCCTTGTATTTGAATTTACTATCCTTGTACAAGGCATTATAAGTAGTCCTATATATTGTTGAAAAGATATTAGCTCTCCTAAACTTAATTCATTATTTATTATTTTTAATCCACCATAACCAAATATACTTATAATAATAAGCCCACTCATAACATTTATTTCTGATGTATTTTTAGCTATTTTCAAATCCAAGTTAATACATTTATTCGTAAGTATTCTTTGCTCTTTTGTATATCTTTTAAAAAAGTTTTGTTTTGACTTCGATATCACTATATTCATAATATTTGATACATATTCCTGAATTAAATTTGAAATATCTCCATCTTTTTGTCTTATTTCTTTTGTTTTATTTGACAATTCTTTTGAAAATTTTGTTTGAATAACAATTATAATTAATTGTATTACTAATACAATTATTAATAAATCTGGTTGCAAGTTTATTAATATTATAAGTGTTGCTACAGCTGTAATTATATCAATTACTATTGAGAGTAATATTTCTATACCAAAATTTTCTATATTAAATATATCAGAGTTTAAAATACTTATTATATTTCCTGTTTTTATATTGCTATAATAATTTCCAGATAGTTTTGATAAATGTTTTAAAGATCTATTTTTAAGTTTAATAGCAATTCTTTTTTTCATAATAGATTCTAAATAAGTTAGTACTATATTTAAAATTGCTGATATAATTATTACCAACGTATATAAAAGTATAGACTTTATAAGTAAATTGGTATTTTTTAATCCTATAGCATTATCTATTATAGTTCTTGTTATTTGTGGTTCTATAAGATCAAGTCCTGCAATAGTCAACATAATACAAAACAATATTGCTATTAAATATTTATTTCCTTTGACTAAAATACGAACAAACCTAGAAAATAATTTTGTTTTTTTATTATCTTTCATTACAAATTTATTTTCCTTCCTTTAAATATTTATTATTTTATTAAAAATTTTTGTTCTTTAAACTTATTTCATTAGTTTGAAAAAGTATCCCATTAAATCTACATACTATTGGTGATGGTAACTCGAAAGAACCTGTTACAGTTTTATTTATAATTTTACATCTCGTTCCTTCACAATAATCATATAAATCACAATTCCTACAACTAGAAATAACTTTTTTATTTTCATGAATTATCCTATCAATCTTTTCTTTATATATTCCTTCATTTACATTCCCTATAATCATTTCTTCATTACCAATAACTCCAATACAGGGATATATTGTTCCATCGTGATATATGTTCATGCCTATTTCACAATTTCCTAATAAAGTTAAGTCTTTTTCTAATAAATTAGAATTTATATCTCTTTCCGAATAACTATCTTTTATTTTCAATACATTTTTAAATAATACTTCTAAATCTTCCTCATCCCAGTTTTTATCGTTCATATCAGGATGTGCAACTATAGTTTTAAATCCATTTTCCACAAGAAATGAAAAACTTTCATATAATAAACTTGCTGTATCCTTATTAAATGTCATTCTGATTCTTAAATTATCTACTATATCATTAAAAATTTTTGCATTCTTTAATACTTTATTATGGCTTCCTTCTCCATTTTTAAACACTCTAAACTTATCATGTGCTTCTTCATTTCCGTCAATACTTATAGTTAAACCATCAATATCCTTTGATACAATTGATAATATATCCTCATTTAAGATTGTAGCATTTGATGTTGTTGTTATAATTATTTTTTCATTTATTTCTGATTCTATATCTCTTATTTTCTTTATAGAATACTTTAGTTTATCAATTTCTAAAAATGGTTCTCCTCCATGAATAGATATTTTTTTTCTCACTTTTAACTCTTCTTTTAAAAATTCAAGAGATTTATCTATATTTTCATAACTTATAGTATTATTATTTTTACAATTTGTTTCATAACAATATTTACACTTTAAATTACATTTTTCAGTTATTGTGATAGATATACCCATAATCTTTTAAATATCCTTTCTAGTATAATTCTACTTTTTATAATTTAATATTCATATTATTTTTCAAGTTTAAAATAATATAAACAACAATATTTACAAAACAAATAAGCATTAATTTACAAACTTCAAATTTAAAATTATTTACAGAATATCCCATTTTGTAGAAATAATTATATATAGAACATTGACTTAGTATACATATCATCACTGTTATAATTATACTTGTTATAACAACTATATTAATTTCTCGCTCTATAATCTCTTTTATCTTTCTTCTACTAACACCCAAAATTCTCATCATTTCATAATCATCAGTTCTTATTCTCAAAAATTTATTATATAAAAGAACAAATAATAATATTGACGATATGTAGATGATTATACTCACAGCTTCTAACGCCAGCCCTTGTATATCCGAACTATTTTTTAAAGCTTCCCTTTCTTCATGCTTATCTACAATATTGACATTATAAGCATTCAATATATTGTTTATACCTTCCACTACAGTATTTATTGATAATTTATCAGATATATTGATACTCATTGTGTTATATGTTACCTTTTTAAATATCTTTTTATACATATCTCTACTTACAATAATTTGTGGTAAATCATCTTTTGTATAATAATCCCCTGAAAAAGTATATTCATTTGAAAGTTTTTTTATAGGTATTTTTATATTATTTTCATTTTTACCAAAATTGTATATCTCATTTTGAGAGTATTCATTTATTTTTCCATATCCAAAATCTACATATTTTCCTATAAAATCTTTATTCATATTTTCTATCCACTCTATAGGAATATATATCGTAGCTTCAGATTTGTTATTATCTATTCCATATTTTTTCGCTGTTTCATCATCAAATGAAAATACAGAACCTTTTATAATAAATAAATCTTTTTCCTCTTTTATTCCACCTTTTATCGATGTTGTATAATTTTCATTTATTTCATCAGTTAAATTTCTCAAATAGTTTATGCTTTTTTCACTCATATTTTTCTTTTCTAATTTGATATCTCCCATATGCTGAGCCGACACAAGCATATTACTTACAATATTTTTATTATCTACATTCATATTTTTTATTTTATTATAATCATTTTCAGATATTCCATCGAAATTAAAGTCGCTACTTTCAACCAATATATCGTAGTTATATCCATTTGTATAATCATTTATAAGTTTTTTATTGTGATAATCCATCATTTTTGAATAATAATTTTGAGAGAAATATATTGTATTTGACAGTATAATTATAACCGACATTGCTATTAGTATATTTTTATTTCTTATAGAATATCTTAAAGAAATTTTCTTCATTACATCTTTTTTATTAGATAATTTATCTATAATCTTTATATGTTTAAATTCTCTAATATTTTGTTTATTTTTATTTCCAGAAATAATATAATAATCTATTTTTGAAGATACAATCGCTGCCAAAATTCCTATTACTAAAAAAATAAGAATCGCTTTGTTGTATTCTATTGTATTAATGTTATTTCCTATTAAATTTTGATTAAATAAATACATATATTTTTTTAAAAGATTTGTTACAATGATTGATATTAATATTGAAAATATTTCTGATAATAAAATAGAAATACTCATTTCTTTTAGAAGCATATTTGAAAATGTATATTTTTTCATTCCTAACACATCCATTATTTTATATTCATTTTTTCTATATATTAAATTTACATTTGAAATCATAGCTATTATAAATGTTAAAGAGAAAAATAATATTATATAAGATGTTATGTATTCTTTTGAAAAGATTGTACTTTCTTCAATTATTCCATTAACATTTTTATTTTCGTGTATGTCATCTTGCTTTATTTTACATTTATTAATTAAATAGCCTTTAAGTTTTTTATATCTTTCGTGTCCTTTAATTTTATTAATATCTCAGAATTTTTAGATATTTTATCTTTTTCATTGATATCATATATAATACAACTTGCTCTAATTTTATTTGGTGCAATATCAGATATTACAGCACCTATCTTTATTCTTTCTTGTGCTGATTTATTTACTGATATTGTTTTTATATTTATGGTATCTCCTACATTTACATTCATAAGATTTGCAACCCATTTTTCTACTACTACGCCATTTGTAAGTTTTCCATCTAATATAGACGTTTCAAAATTATTTAGATAATTTTTGTTTATTTCTTCTACAGGAAATACTTTTTCACCTATTTTTATAATTGACTTTGTATTTGAATACGATATATTTTTTATATTTTTATATGATTTGATTTTTTGATATTCTTCATTATCAATGTTTTTTATTAGTAAATTAAATTCTCCACTATAGCGTTCAGCATCTTTTAATCTGTAATAGTTCATAGTTTCTTTGATATTTAATGAAATAAATAATATGGAAAAAATTATAGTTAAAATAAATATCATCAATTTATTACTTTTTATTTTTGTGAGTGTTAAATTATTTATAACATTTAATTTCATAAATTTAATCCTCCCATATTTCTTTATAAAGATGACTATAAATTTTATTACACATATTATCTTTCATATATTTATTTTTTATCTCTTTTTTACTTCCTGGACACGTCCAACAAAATGGTTCAACTTTACAATCTTTACAATCATCCAAAAATTTTTCATTTACATCAATTTGCTTTTTTATTTTCATACTTTCTAAATCATTTTGTAAAATATTTCCTAATAAAAACTCCTCCTCTGTAAATTGAGGACATGGATAAACATCTCCATTTTCTTTTATAAAAAACTCACTTTTACCTGCTAAACACTTTCTAGCATTTAATTCATACCATTTTTTTTCAAAAAAATCTTCTGGAATAAAAAATATATCTTTATTATTTTTGAATAATTCTATATTTTCCTTTCCTCTACCACTTTCAGAAAAATATCTTGTTTGCGGATAAACGTTTATATCTTTGCAAAATTCAATAAATTTTGCTTGTTCATTATAATTTTTTTCCGAAAATACCATAGAAACTGTTATTTTTTCAAAATCTGCTGATTTTATCTTTTTTATATTATTTATTACTTTAGAAAATACTCCTTTACCTCTTATTTTCGAACAACTTACTTCATCGTAACCATCTATACTTATATCTATTTGATCCACTAATTTTGTTATTATTTTTATATTATTATCATTAAACAAAGTTCCATTTGTAGATAAAATTATTTTACAATGCCCTCTATCTTTTAAGTATTTTAAATATGCTTCTATATTATCTAACATCATTGGTTCTCCACCACTTATCTGTATTACATCTGGATTAAATTCTAAGATTTTATCCAATATTTTATATATTTTTTCTAAATCAATAACTTTATCATTTAATCCATAACTAAAACAACAATGTTTACACAATAAATTACATTTATCTGTTATTTCATATCCTATAAATTTTTCAATGTCATTTTTTCTTATATTATTAGTTTCCTTTATTATATTTTTTAAAAAGATTCTATCTTCATTTTCAAAATCGTTTATACTAATATTTCTTTTTTCTAAATCCAATAAAATTTTATATACTTCATAAGATATTTTTATCCATTTTCCATTATTATTATTGATTAGTATTACTTTACTATCATTTTCTATTATTTTTAAATTATTTAACATTCCCATTTCTATCTCCTTAAATAAATAAAGAGGATGTTAATTTTACATCCTCTTTATTTTAATTTTAAAACATCTTACATATAAGCACTTTTCCAAGAAGGTGGTTTACCATAAGCACTACAATCATTACTACAATCTGAACCTAAGTAGCGATTTGATTTTCCCACAACATAGCATTTCTGCTTATTTGTTTTTGAGGCTTTAACATTTTTGTTTTTTATTTTCTTTAGTTCCATAGACTTTTCCTCCTATTATTTTTTATATAAACATATAATTATATGAATATATTTCTGTGATTACGTTTTCTCAAGTATAATATCAAAAATACACATTGTCAATATTTTATTAATTTATTTTTATATTTTATTAAATTTAATATTAAATAATGAATATTTTATTTTATTTTTTTATTTTTATATTTATTTTTCATTAATTATTTTAATTTTTAATAAATTAACCAATGTTTCTATAACCCTATTTTGTTTTTTTATTAACATAAAATTTCGTTATTGTAACATTAATAATGATTATTTTTTATTATTAGAATGAATTTTACATATAAATTCCAAAAAACAAAAAAGAGGAGCTAACTCCAAATAGTACGCCTGTCACCTGAATAAGCTCAAGCACTATTAGAGTTACTCCTCTTTCTACTTATATTCAATTAGAATAATTCACTTACTGATTTGTTGCTGAATATTTTATCTATAGCTTCTGCAAATATAGGAGCTACTGATTTAACTTTTATTTTTTCTATCTGTTTTTCTTCTGGTAACTGTATAGTATCAAGAACAACTAATTCTTTCATTGAAGAATTTTCTATTCTTTCTATAGCTGGACCTGATAAAACAGCGTGTGTACAGCAAACGTAAACATCTTTAGCACCGAATTTTTTAACTGCTTCAACTGCATTTACTATTGTTCCTGCAGTATCTATCATATCGTCAAGAAGTATTACGTTTTTACCTTCAACCTCACCTATTAAGTTCATAACTTCACATACATTTGGTCTTGGTCTTCTTTTGTCTATTATAGCTATAGGCACTTCACCATTTAATGAATTAGCAAATTTTCTAGATCTTGTAACACTACCAAGGTCAGGAGATACTACTACTAAATCTTCTATATTTTTTTCATTGAAGTATTCAGATAGTAATGGACCACCTAGTAAGTGATCTAGAGGTATATCGAAGTATCCCTGTATCTGAGATGCATGTAAGTCCATAGTTAAGACTCTATCTGCGCCAGCTGCTACTATTAAGTTAGCAACTAATTTAGCTGTGATTGGATCTCTTGCTTTCGCTTTTCTGTCCTGTCTTGCATAACCATAGTATGGTATTACAGCAGTTATTCTTCCTGCAGATGCTCTCTTAAGTGCATCTATCATTATTAATAATTCCATTAAGTTGTTGTTTACCGGACTGTTAGTAGACTGAACAACGAAAACGTCGCAACCTCTTACAGTTTCGTTCATGTTAACACATATTTCACCGTCGCTGAATGTTCCAACTTCACAGTCAAGAACTGGTACGTTTAACTGTTTAGCTATTTTTTCAGCTAACTCTTTAGATGCGTTACCGGCAAGTATTTTGATTTCGCTACCGCTAGTATTCATTTAGTTAACCCTCCAAACATTTTTTACAATATATAACTATTTAAACCAAAAGTTTAAAAAGAAATCAAGTTTAATTAATATCCCAAGATATTATTTTTTATTTTTTGCTTTTTCTTCAGATAATTTCTTATCTCTAGCTTCTTTTTTATCCATCCAATTTTCTTTTATGCACTGTCTCTGTCTTGCTATTGCAAGTGCTCTTCCTGGAACATCATCTGTTATTGTAGAACCAGTAGCTATATATCCCTGTTCTTCAACAGTAACTGGAGCTACTAGATTTGAGTTTGATCCTATGAATGCATTGTCTTTTACTACTGATCTGAATTTATGTACACCATCGTAGTTTACAAATACAACTCCACATCCTACATTTACATTTTTACCTACTTCAGCATCTCCTATGTAAGATAAGTGTGATGCTTTAGAGCCATCGCCGAATTTAGCATTTTTGATTTCAACGAAATCTCCTACCTTACATCCATTTCCTACATCTGCTTTAGGTCTTAGGTATGCGTATGGTCCAACTTTTGTATTTTCTCCAACTTTAGCTTCTAATAAAGTAGATATTTTTATTTCTGTTCCATTTCCAACTATTGAATCAGTTATTGATGAATTCATACCTATTATACAGTCAGAACCTATTTTTGTTTTACCAACTAAATTAACTCCTGGGTATACTATTGTATCATTTCCTATTTCTACATCAGCTTCTATGTATGTAGTATCAGGGTCTATCATAGTTACACCATTTGCCATGTGGAATTCATTTATTCTTTTTCTCATAGCTTTTTCAGCCTGAGAAAGCTGTAATCTTGAGTTTACTCCCATTAATTCTTCTATTGAAGAACCTGCAAATGCTCCAACTTTTAGAGATTTTTCTCTCATTACTTTTATAGCATCTGGAAGATAGTATTCTCCCTGAGCGTTGTCGTTGTTTATTTCTTTTAAAGCTTCTTTTAGGCTTTTACCGTTGAAGCAGTATATTCCTGAGTTTATTTCTTTTACTAGTTTTTCTTCTTCACTAGCATCTTTCTGTTCTACTATCTTTAGTAGGTCACCATTTTCATCTCTTATTATTCTTCCATATCCTGTAGGGTCGTCTACTATTGTTGAAAGAACTGTAGTATGACAGTTGTTTTCTACATGGTATTCGAATAATTTTTTAAGAGTATCTTCTTTTATAAGTGGAGTATCTCCACATAATACTACTATAGTATCTTCATCTTCTATATATTCTTCAGCCATTCTTACAGCATGTGCTGTTCCTAGCTGTTCTGTCTGCATAACTGTTATTATATCGTCTGAAAGTCTTTCTATTACGGCTTCAGCTCCATGCCCAAGAACTACTATAGTTTCTTCTACTCCTGATTTTTTAGAAGTATCAACTACATGGTTTACCATCTCTTTACCACATACTTTATGTATTACTTTTGGGTATTTTGATTTCATTCTTGTTCCCTTGCCCGCAGCAAGTATTATTGACTTAAATTTCATTTAACATCTCTCCATTGACTAATTCGTTTATTTTTTAAGATTTAATTTAATAAAAAATTACATTATTATCTTTAAATATATCACTTTTTAGGCTAAATGTACATATCTTCCGTATCTTCTTCTGTTTCAGTATCAGCCAAAATTTCTCTATTTGGCTCTACTATTATCTCATTTCCCTGAACATCAAGCTGTATTAATGATATATAGTCATCAACCATTTTTTCTTCCGGTTTCATAGTAGATATAAATACACCGATTCCAATTACTTCCGCACTAAATTCTTTCATTAGGTCTATCATACCTTTTATAGTTCCTCCACCTCTCATGAAGTCATCTATTATGATAACCTTGCTATCTGGTTTTAGAGCTTTTCTAGGTAAGCTCATACTTTCTAATTTCCCACTATTTCCGCTGACATATGTCATACTAAGTGTAGGTCCTTCTGATACCTTTATGTCTTTTCTTATGATTACTAATGGTAAGTTCATAGCATTTGCAGTCATAAGAGCCATTGGAATACCTTTAGTTTCCATTGTAACAACATAATCAGCATCAGTATAATCTATATTAGAGGCAAATATCTTTCCTATTTTTGAAACAGTTCCAGGATCATAGATAAGGTCTATTAGGTATAAAAATCCACCTGATAATATTCTTCCTTCATCTTTAATTCTGTTACAAAGTTCCATTAAAAATTCTGCATTTTCTTGTTTAGATGTTTTTGGTATGTATTTTACTCCACCAGCCGCTCCTGATATTGTTATTACTTTTCCTAAATGTAGTTTTTCAAATACACTTTTAACAACAAGAAGGTCTTCACTTATTGTAGACTTAGCTGCATTAAACTGATTTGTAAAATAGCTAAGAGTGTATATTTTGTTCGGGTTATCAGATAGTGTCTTAACTATCGCTCCTATTCTTTCCGTTCTTTTAAATTTCATAATCTATTTCCCCCTGCTGCTTCTTAATCGCCGTTAAAACTGATGCACAACAAATTTACTTGTGATATAATAATTACTATGTTGATAATACAGTTTTGTCTTTTGTTGTATAATTTCGTGTGTTCGAGAAATATCGCACATTATCTTATTATATCACAAAAACGTTCATATTGTATTACTTTATATAAAAGAAAGGGTTGTTTTTATCATGAATATACATTTCATAGGAATCGGCGGAATCAGTATGAGTGCATTAGCTGAAATCTGCCTTAACAAAGGATATCATGTTTCAGGTTCTGACTCTCAGGAATCACCTATGACAGAAAAACTTAGAAATCAAGGTGCTGAAATATTTATAGGACAGAGAAAAGAAAATATTTCTGACGATGTAAACATGGTTGTTTATACAGCTGCTATACACCCTGATAATGAAGAGCTTATGGCTGCTAGAAAGAAAAATAAACTAATTGTAAATAGAGCTGCTTTTTTAGGACAGATAATGAGAGAGTATAAAAACTCTATCGCAGTATCTGGTACTCACGGAAAAACATCTACAACATCAATGCTTTCAGCTATATTTGAATACGCAGACTTAGATCCTACAATACTTGTAGGTGGTAACCTAAGTATGATAGGTGGTAATGTCAAAATAGGACATTCTAATCACTTTATAACAGAAGCTTGTGAATACGTAGATAGTTTCCTAAACTTCAATCCAAAAATATCTATAGTTTTAAATATAGAAGAAGACCATCTTGACTATTTCTCAGGAATAGATGAAATCAAAGCTTCATTCAATAAATTTGGTAAGCTTTTACCTCCTGATGGATACTTCATAATAAATGGAGATGATGAAAACACAGCTGATATACTTTACGATGTAAAGGCTACAGTTATAAAATACGGTAGCAATAAAGATAACGATGCTGTAATCAAAAATATAGAATTTGATGAACTTGGATGCGGTATATTCGAATTAGTTTACAATGGAGAAGATTTAGGCAAATTTGAATTATCTGTTCGGGGACTTCACAACATATACAATGCTGTTGCAGCAATAATAACTTCTATAGTATCTGGTATAGATGTAGAAACTATAAAAAGAAATATTAAGAAATATAGAGGTGTTGGAAGAAGATTTGAGTTTAAAGGAAAATACAACGGAGCAACTGTTGTAGATGACTACGCTCACCATCCAACCGAACTAAAATCTACTCTTTCTACAGCTAAGAGAATTAAAAAGAATAGATTATGGTGCATATTCCAGCCTCATACATATTCAAGAACTAAATCACTACTTAATGAATTCTCAGATGCTTTCTTCGCAGCTGATAAAGTTATCGTAACTGATATATACGCAGCTAGAGAAACTGACCCTGGTGATATTCACTCTACAGATTTAGTTGAAAAATTATACCACAACAATATAGATGCTAAGTACATAAAAGAATTCGACGATATAGTAGAATATCTTGCTGACAATGTAGAACCAGACGATTTTGTAATAACTGCAGGTGCTGGTCCTATATTCAAAGTTGCTGAAGCTCTTGTTGCTAAAGGAAATAAAAACAAATAGTATAAAAAATTAAAGGAGCAATCGAATTTTTCGATTACTCCTTTTTTATTACTCTTTAAATATATTCTCTTTTATGTATTTGTACATATCATTGTACACTTCATAGTAAGCCACGTATTCGCCTTTTTCCCCAGAGATAATTTTTATATAATTAGGTCCCATAGTGTCAATTCTTATACTAAAGCCTTCCCCATCTATATAGACACTATAGTTATATTTACTTTTTTCTCTAGCTTTTTCTGGTTGAACTTTTCCAACGTGTCTTTTGTACCTCATTTTACTAACTAGATTATTGTAGTTCCATTTGCGTAGAGTTTTTACATCTTCTCCTTTAGAAATGTGTACACTTTTCCATTTATTATCATTTATAGCAAAGTCAAAAGATGTATATATACTTTCATTTATAACCTTTTCAAAATCCTTCTTTTGAGAAACAGGAATTTTATAGTATTCTTCTTTTTCAACAGTGTAAACTTTTAAAAAGTCTAAATCTGTAGAAAATTTTATCCCTGTTGAAGAATATCCGCTATAAATTGGATCAAATGAAATAGCATTTCTAACCTTTCTAAATTCATTTAAATAATATTTATAATCTGTCCATCTATCTTTTTCAATCTTTATGCTAGTGTCCGTCTTTTTATCTGAAATATAAACTTTCCCACTAGCTTTTAATTGAGATAGTAGAGGTAATGTATTGTCGGCTACATTTTCCTCCCGAACCAATTTATTATCTTCTTCCGCCTCGTTAGTTTCATATTTAGTAGCTGCAAAGAATCCCACTATATATATAACAAAGAATGCTATTACACCTAAAACAATATAAAACCTTAACTTTGATTTCTTTTTAGTCGCCAATAACTCTACCCCCTTTCTAAAAAGTGTCCTTTTTTAGAGTACTATATATTTTTGTTTATTATATTAGAAAGGTGCGCAAATTCTTCTATGCTAAGAGTTTCCCCTCTTCTTTTTTCATCTATTCCAGCTTCTGCAAGTACTTCTTTTATCTTAGCCTTATCTAAAACTCCCATACTAGATAATGAATTTAAAAGAGTTTTTCTTCTCTGACCAAAAGCTGCTTTTACAGTTTTGAAGAATAATTGTTCATTATCAGCCTTGTATTTTTTCTCTTCTCTTATATGAAGACCTATAACTGTAGAGTCTACCTTAGGCTGTGGTATAAACATATGTCTTGGAGCTTTTGCAACTATTTCAGTATCACAGTAGTACTGAACTGCAACAGATAATGCTCCGTAATCCTTTGTAGATGGTACTGCATTCATTCTATCAGCAACCTCTTTCTGAACCATTACAACTATATCTGTAACAGGTATATCTTCCTCTAGGAATTTCATAACTATTGGAGTAGTTATGTAATATGGAAGGTTTGCAATTAATTTTACAGGATCTCCAGAAAGTTTTTCGTCTACTAGTTTGTTTATATCGACTTTTAATATGTCTTCATTTACTACCTCTGTATTGTCGAAATCTGCTAAAGTCTCTTTTAATATAGGTATAAGGTTTTTATCTATTTCAACAGCTACAACTTTTTCAGCTCTTTTAGCCATTTCTCTAGTAAGTGTACCTATTCCTGGCCCTACTTCTATTACCTTATCTCCTTCTTTTACTCTAGCTCCGTCTATTATCTTGTCTATTACGTTATCGTCTATTAAAAAGTTCTGTCCTAATGATTTTGAAAATTTAAATCCATGTTTGTCTACTATATCTTTTGTCGCTCTATGCGATGAAAGTCTATCCATAATTCCTCCTAATTTTTATAAATTTTGTCCTTATTCTGAACAATCTCTGATTATTTTTCTATTTCTTCTAATGCTTTTTCAAATTCTTCTCTTGTAACACCGTAGTTGTTTAATCTACTCAAGAACTGTTTTGCATTTCCGTAACCTATTCCTAAAAGCTGCCCCATTTTATCTCTTCTAAATGATGCATCGTCATTTCCTATTAGCCCATTTAAAAGTAGATCCTTCTGTGAAAATTCACTTCTATTTTCTGTGCTTTCAGTTCTAACTCTTTCAAGTGCAGCTCTTATGCTCTCTGGAGTAGCATTTTCTATACCTATATCTCCGTCTTTTTTAGCCTCTTCTCTAGGTAAAAATGCGTGCTTACATCCTGGAACTTCAGCTGTTATTGTTTTTCTAATTTTTTCTCCAGCAAAATCTGGATCTGTAAATATTATTACTCCTCTTCTTTTCTGAGCTTCTTTAATTCTCTCCATTACTCCTTTTGGAAATCCAAAACCACCAGTTGTAATAAGCTCAGCATCTACTGCTCTCTTTACAGCAGTTACATCATCTCTTCCTTCTACTACTATTATTTCTTTTATCATATTTTCTTCCTTACTATCTTATTTTTTTATCGACTATTAATTTTCGTCTGCAGGATATACTAAGTCTATCTGTCTTCTAACTTCATCCATTATCTCCATAACAATTAAAGTATTTTCTAATGTGTTTATATCAGACTCTTTCTTTCCTTCTCCTAAAGATTTCATAAATTCTTTAACAGCAAAATATATACTATCTACTTCAAATTTTTCATCCTTTTCAACTTCAAATTCCGCTGTTATATCTTCTACTCCACCTTTTCTGTGCTCTATTCTAACATCTGAAAATGTACTCATCTTATCTACTATTATACTTCCATCCTCTCCCTGGATTTCTGTTGGTATATTAGACTGAGTAATTTTTGAATATCTTATATCTGCAAGCATATCGTCATATTCAAGAATTATACTTCCTTCTCCGTCTACACCTGTAGATAATTTTACCGCATTTGCTTTTATATTATTTGGTCTACCAAATAAATTTACCATAGGATGTATGCAATACACCCCTATATCCATAAGTGCTCCATTTGATAATTCTTTTTTGAATGCATTTAAAACTATACCTTCTTTGAATTTATCATATCTTGATGAATACTGGCAGAAATTTGCAGAATATCTTCTTATCTTTCCTAGTTTATCTAAGTTGTTTTTTACATTTTGGAAATTAGGAGTACAAGTAAGCCTCATTTCCTCCATAAGTAAAACATTGTTTTCTTTTGCACATTTCACCATTTCTTCCGCATCTCTTTTATTTGTAGCAAATGGTTTTTCACATAGTACATTTTTTCCGTTGTTCATACATAGTATCGCTTGTTCTTTGTGCATAAAGTTTGGTGAAGCTATGTATATCGCATCTATTTCATCGCATTTTGACATTGCATCTAAATCATCAAAGAATAACTTTGCTCCATGCTTTTTACCAAATTCTTCTGCTTTTTCCATGCTTCTTGAGTAAACAGCCTTTAATTCAAATCCATCTAGTTTTTTCCCAGCTTTTATAAACCACTCTGTTATAGCACTAGTTCCAACCACACCAAATCTAACTGTTGTCATATTTATCCTCCATTTTTGATATTTATTATTTATTTTAGTTTTTTAATTTCCGTCAATCTTTTTAGTTACATTATTATATTATAACACTTGTACGCTATTTGAAGTATTTATTTATTGTTTTCTTTAGCAAAAAATAAGAAATCACCTGCTGTAGTTGTAAATCTAACAACAGGTGATTAATCTATTCTTCTATTTTTTTATTTAACAACTCTAAAAGCTCTTTTTCTTTTAAATTTTTCACACATTCTCTAAAATCTTCATGCATCAATAGTCTAGCTAACTTTGATAATATTTTTAAATGAAGATTGTCTTTGTTATCTTTTGGAGCAGCAATTAGAAATACTGTATCAACTTTTTCTTTTTCAGAGGTCCATTCTATACTATTTTTTAGTCTACTTATTGCTACACAAGGTTTGTATACTACATTGCTTTGGCTGTGAGGCAGCCCTATTCCATAACCTATATAAGTTGGAAACTTTCCTTCTCTTTCTATAACATCTTTAAAAAACTCATCTTTATCATTTAGATAATTTTCTTGGTCTAATTTTTCTATAAGAGTTTTTATCCCTTCTTCTTTTGAATCAACTTCTAAATCAGATACTATTAAAAAATCTACTTTTTCAGCCATTCTTCTACCTCTTCTAAAGAATCCACTATTTTAAGTGTTTTTTTCTTTAAATCATCATCTGGTTTTACAAAATCTGGAACCATTATGCATCTGAATCCGCCTTTGTACGCTGCCTCAACCCCAGCCTTTGAATCTTCTATCACTATACATTCTTCAGGAGTAAGGTTTAACTTTTGAGCTGCTTTTAAAAATATCTCTGGATTCGGTTTTGATTTTTTTACCTCATCTCCACAAACAACATCATCTACCATATCATCAAAATGTAAAAACTTCATTCTATTCTTCATTTTCCATCTAACTGTAGATGTTGCAATTGCAGTTTTATATCCATTTTCTATCAGATATTTTAAAAGACTTTCAAAACCTTTTTTAACCCCAGGCTTATTCTCCTCTAGATAGTCTATTACAGCTTGACCTTTTTCCATATAATAATCTTCCATTGGAAGTTCTCTACCATAAGCTTCCTTTAAACCTTCTATAGTATCATCTCTGCCTTTTCCCATAAGTGAAATTTGGGCCTCTCTATCCATTTGTATGCCATGTTTTTTTAGGATTTTCTCCCAAAATACAAGAGATAGGCTTTCTGTATCGATGATTACACCGTCCATATCGAATATTACACCTTTTACATCTTTCATATTATCACCTCTCTAAACAAAATCTCCCTAGTATCTATGATATTAGGGAGATTCCAATGTTTATATACTATTTTCCTATACTCTTGATAGTATAAATTCACATTTTCCTTCTACTGAATATTTTCCATTCTGAGCAGGTATGAATATACTATCTCCTTTTATAAAGTCTAATTCTGTATCTCCCATAACTAGTTTTCCGTTTCCTTCTGTTATGATTACAGAGTTGAATGATTTTTCGTCTATTTCTACTTCTGCTTTAGTTTCTACTTCATATTTTAAAGTAGTGAAGTATTTACATTCACTTAATAATACTCTTGTATATCCGTCTAATTTTTCTAATTCTCCCATTGGTTCTGCACTCTTAGCATTTGGAGTAAGGTTTGTTACATCTATTGCTTTGTCTACGTGTAATTCTCTTGGTTTTCCGTCTGCTCCAAGTCTACCAAAGTCGTATACTCTATAAGTTGTGTTTGAATTCTGCTGTATTTCGCATATTACAAGACCTGCACCTATAGCGTGTATTGTTCCACTTTCTATGAAGAATACATCACCTTTTTTAACTTCAACTTTGTTTAACACTTCTAGTATTGTATCGTTTTTTATTCTATCTGCAAATTCTTCTTTGCTTATTTCTTTATTTACACCGTAATATAAAGAAGCACCTTCTTCAGCTTCTAGTACATACCACATTTCTGTTTTTCCGTATTCTTTTTCAACTCTTAATGCATACTCATCATCTGGATGAACCTGTATAGAAAGAGATCCTTTAGCATCTATAAATTTTATAAGTATTGGGAAGAATTCAAAACTATCACAATTAGTTCCTAATCCTTTAGCACCTAATTTTTCTACATATTCTCCAAATTTTAATCCTTTAAATTCTCCAGAGTCTACTATACTCTGTCCATTTTTGTGATTTGATAATTCCCAGCTTTCTGCTATCTTATCAAAATCACAGTCTTTATTGTACTCATCTCTTAACTTTGTACCACCCCATAGATAATCCTGAAATGCTGGTTTTAATTTTACTGGTTTTAACATGGCCATTTCTCCTTTGTATTTATTTTAATATAATTTATTTCATATAATTACTTAAACGTACTTATGATTTTTTTCATTATAATATCTGCTTTTTTAATGACATCAGATGTACTCATTCTAATAACTTTCTTGCCTTCAAATCTATGCTCATTGATTATCCGCATATCATTTGTAAGAATAACACATACAGCTTCTTTTATATCTTCTGGAGCCAATTCATTCTCTATACCCATAGCACCCTGTGTCTCAACAGATATATCAATACCATTTCTCTTCGCAACTACCTCTAATGCCTCAGCTGCCATATAAGTATGAGCTATCCCAGATGAACACGCAGTCACTGCCACAACCTTCATACAAATATCTCTCCTATCTCAATTATCTTATTATACTATCTAAACTATTATACCTCTAACAAGCCCTTTTTTCTACACATCCTAGATATTTATAAATAGTATAACGTTTCCAATTTTTGAAACAACAAATTAATTTGCATCGACAATTCCTCAAACTCCTAGCATATTACAGAAATTCGCTCGGAATATAAATAAAATTAAATTGTGGTTTACTATCGGCAAAGAAAAAGACTAGTTTAACCTTTAGCGACAATCTGGAGACGCTTGACTTCTTCTAAATGTGTTACAAGAACAAAGTCAAGCGTCGAAGCCTGGAGCCTAAGGTTAACTAGTCTTTTTCTATTGGCAATAAACAGCCTTAGTTTTATTTAATTCCGAAGAATTTCATTGCATTTTCTTTTGTTACTCTACATACCTCTTCATAAGATATTCCTTTTTCATAAGCTATTTTTTCAGCTACAAAAGTTACTAATGAAGGGTCATTTCTCTTTCCTCTATGAGGAACTGGAGCCATATATGGAGAATCTGTCTCTATCATAAGTCTTTCAAGAGGAATTTCTCTAACTACCTCAACTGTCTTTCTATTGTTTTTGAAAGTAACAGTTCCCGGTATTGAAAGATAGCATCCCATTTTCACATATTCTCTCGCAAGTTCAACTTCTCCACTGTAGCAGTGAAGTAGACATCCTGTTTCAGCTGCCTTTGTTGATTTTATTATTTCCATTGTATCCCCATGAGCATCTCTATCATGTACGATAAATGGTAATTTTAATTCATTGGCAAGTTCAATCTGTCTTTTGAACCATTTTTTCTGAGTTTCTCTAGGAGATAAATCATAGTAATAATCTAAGCCTATTTCCCCTATAGCAACTACCTTTTCATTTTCTAAAGCATATTTTCTTAATAATTCTATATCTGCTTCAGTCATATTTTCAACGTCGTGTGGATGTACTCCAACAGCAGCGTATATAAAGTCGTGTTTATTGGCTAGTTCTATTGCAGTTTTAGATGTTTCCATATCAGCACCTGGGTTAACTACATAGTCTAGTCCTTTTTCTTTTAAAGACGCTATCACTTCTTCTCTATCTTCATCGAAGCTTTCGTCATTTAAATGTGCATGTGAGTCAAATAACATTTTTAATTTCCTTTCATTAGCATACTTCACAGCCTGGTTTTGCATCCTGAGCTGTTGGTATTACAAGATCGTCTCCGTCATCTCCTGCAGCAAGTATCATTCCTGCAGATTCTACTCCTCTAAGTTTAACTGGTTTTAAGTTGCAAACAACTATTACTTTTTTACCAACCATTTCTTCTGGTTTGTACCATTTAGCTATTCCAGATACTATCTGTCTTGTTTCAGCACCTAAATTAACCTGAGATACTAATAATTTGTCTGCTTTTGGATGTTTTTCACATTTAACTATTTCCCCAACTCTAAGCTCTACTTTATCAAAGTCGTCTATAGTTATCTGTTCTTTATGTTCTAGAGGTTTTACTTCTTCTTTTTTAGGAGCGAACATTTTTTCTAATTCTTCTATTTCTTTTTCAACATCTAATCTTGGGAATAAAGCTTCACCTTTGTGTACTTTTGTTCCAACTTTTATTAAGCCGAATGATTTAACACTTTCCCAATTAGTTATATCTTCCTGTCCAGCTATTCCTAACTGATCGTATATTCTGTTAGCAGTAGTATTCATTATTGGGTTTATAAGTGTTGCTATTATTCTTATAGATTCACATAAGTTATATAATACTGTGTTTAATTCTTCTTTTTTAGCTTCATCTTTAGCTAAAGCCCAAGGCATAGTTTCATCTATATATTTGTTAGTTCTTCTTACTAATTTCCATACTGATTCCAATGCTTCATGGAACTGTAATGCATCCATCTGAGCTTCAAAGTCTTTAGCTGATAATGCAGCCTGTTCTTTTAATGATTCATCAAATTCAGTAGCTACTGTAGCTTCTGGTATTAAACCTTCATTGTATTTTTCTACCATTGCAACAGTTCTGCTTACTAAGTTTCCTAAATCGTTAGCTAAGTCAGAGTTTATTCTGTTTATGAAGTTTCTGTTAGTATAGCTTCCATCCTGACCAAATGAGAATTCTCTTAGTAAGAAGTATTTTAATGCATCTACTCCATATCTTTCTATCATTGGACCTGGGTAAACAACATTACCTTTTGATTTACTCATTTTATCGTCGTCGAATAATATCCATCCATGTCCGTATACCTGTTTTGGTACTTCTAAACCAAGTGCCATAAGTATAGCTGGCCATATTATTGTATGGAATCTTGTTATTTCTTTAGCTGTTAGATGTACTGATGCTGGCCAGTATTTTTTGAATTCTTCGTCGTTATCAGTCATATATCCTAAAGCTGTTATATAGTTGCAAAGAGCGTCAACCCATACATATATAACATGTTTTTCATCGAATGGTACTGGTATACCCCAGTCAAATGTAGTTCTAGTTACACATAAGTCTTCTAGTCCTTTGTCTAAGAAGTTAGAAACCATTTCATTTCTTCTTGATAATGGTAGACAGAAGTCATCTCTTTTGAATAATTCTTTTAATCTATCTTCGTATTTAGATAGTTTGAAGAAGTAAGCTTCTTCTTTTGCTACGTAAGTTTCTCTACCACAGTCTGGGCATTTTGTTCCATCTATTAACTGAGATTCAGTCCAGAAACTTTCACATGGAGTACAGTATCTACCTTCGTAAGTACCTTTGTATATATCTCCCTGTTCATATAATTTAGTGAATATTTTCTGTATTATTTCTGTATGTCTTGGTTCAGTAGTTCTTATGAAATCATCATAAGATATGTCTAATTTTTTCCATAAAGCTTTTATATCAGCTATCATACCATCAAGGTATTCTATTTCAGTCATTCCTGCTTCTTTAGCTTTTTTCTGTATTTTTTCTCCGTGTTCATCTGTTCCTGTAAGGAATTTAACATCGTATCCACAGAAACGTTTAAATCTAGCTATTGCATCTGCTGCAACAGTAGTGTAAGTATGTCCAATGTGTAATTTACCACTTGGATAGTATATTGGTGTTGTTACATAAAAAGTTGGTTTGCTCATAATTGTCCTCCTGTATATTATTTTTATTTTTTCGTTTTCGAGAATAATATAAATTTTCTTAGATTTATCTACAAAAATTTATATCGCTAAAATAAAAAACACCCCTATGATTTCTCATAGGGGCGATTGTATTCGCGGTACCACCCTAATTTATCCACAATATATACAAATAGTGGATATCTCAAATAGACTATAACGGGTCTAATCGTTTAGGCCTTACATCTTGCTCAACCTAAATGCTCCAAGTCCATATTCAGAATATCATCGAAACACCAGCTTTCACCTTTTCTGGCTCTCTGTAGAATGACTATATTCTTACTCTTCTCTTCATAGCATTTAATTTATTGAATTCTTATACAATTACTTTAATTTTATCCAATTTAACAACAGTTGTCAATTTATTTATCTTTATATACGTGCAAAATTAAAATACTTATTCTTTTAAAAATGAATATTTTTTTTCAAAATTTCTATTTTCTAATCAAATGCTTGTCATTCCAAAGATTTTTTGATATTTTTTTAAATTTTTTTACTTTTTTATTCAATTTTCTCTTGAAAGTTTATAAATATTATGCTTTATTATAATTATAGGAGTTACTTTTTTTATTTATCTAACAATAAATACTTAATTTATCTATCTTTTATTTATTTTTGCATATTAAAGCTTTATAAATCAAAGGACAATGTTAAAAGATATTATAGGTATATAAATTATACAAAGGGGGAGTGTTTATGGAAAACACAGTTAGAAAATTAGACGAAACAGATAGAAAGATAATTGAAATACTTCAGGAAGATGGTAGAATTTCTATGAAGGACTTAGGTAAGCTTATAGGCTTAACTTCTCCAGCAGTTTCAGAAAGAATAAAAAGACTTGAAAACTGCGGTATAATATCTGGTTATAAAGCAATAATAAATCCAGATGCTCTTGGAAGAAACATAAAAGCATTTATACACATTTCTCTTCCAGGAAGCCAGAGCTATGCTGAATTTTTAGAAAATGCAAAAAATGATCCAAGAATAGTAGAATGCCACCATATAACAGGAGATGACTGCTCGCTTCTTAAAGTTCTTGTTAGCGATATGCAGGAATTAGAAAGTGTTATAGACAGTATAAAGAAAATAGGTTCAACAAAAACATCTGTTATATTATCAACTCCTATACAGGCAAAATCAATTCTATAATAATTTATTTTGATATTAAAAAAGCTGATGAAAAAACATCAGCTTTTATTTTTATTAAATTTTAGTATATTTGATTCTCAGTACTTATTTCTTCATCAAATCTGTAGTAATAACTCGTCAAAGCATAATCTATATACGTTCTAAGTACGCCGTAATTTTCATTTTCATAAATCAACCTTCTTGTGCATACAACATCAGAATATCCTATAATCATAACTCCTGCAATATCTGGCCCTACCTTCCTAAACGCCTTGTATAGTACCTTTTTGCCCATGTTATCATTTTTATAAAACTCTAATAACATCATATGGTATTCTATGTATTTGTGCACTATTTCCTCTGCTTTTTCACTTATTTTAAATTCAGCTATCACATCATGAAGCATATCAGCCCCTATTTTTTCATGTCCTTTAAAATGAGCATTCCCATCTTCTCCTACAGTCATACTTCTAGGTTTTCCCATATCATGTAAAAATGTCGCTAGTTTTAAAAGTTCAACCTTTTTAAACTCATCGTCAACCTGTGTATATATATCATCTCTTACAAATTCTACAAGATGATTAGGGAAAAATTTTTCATTTATTACTTTTTCAAGTTCTTTAAGTGCATTCATAGAGTGCGTAAAACTATCTACAACATGGAATCTACATTTCCCAATTTTTTTCATTTCCAATATATGAGGAAATATTTTTTCTAGTTCTCCATCTCTATCCATCTGCTCTATAATTTCAGAAGTATTCGTTGCCTTCAATGCTTCAATAAATTTTCTTCTTATTGTATCCATAAAACCACCTCAAATCGTGTTCGACGGTTTATTTTATAAATCTAGTACCTGTTTATAGACTATATCTTTCTTTAACTTTCTATCCTTACATACTATTTTTATAGCGTCTTTTTTGTTTATACCCTCTTCCATCAACTGAATAACATATTCTCTTTCGTTTAACTCGTCGTATTTTCCTATTTCTTCTACTTCTCCAGAAAATCCTTCTACAATTAAAACAAATTCACCTTTTACATCTCTATTATTGAATATTTCTATTACAGTCTCTAAATCTTCTCTGATGATTTCTTGGTATTTTTTAGTAAGTTCTCTGTTTACTGATATTTTTCTATTTCCAAGATATTTCAACATATCTTTTAGAGTATCTTTTAATCTATGTGGAGATTCATAGAATATTATTGTTCTTTTTTCATTTTTTATTTCTTCTAATCTTTTTCTTCTAAGTTTTTTATCTCTATCTAAAAAGCCTTCAAATACAAATTTATGTGTATCCATTCCAGAGCCAACAAGTGCTGTTACAAATGCTGTTGCTCCCGGAAGAACTTCTATTTCTATATTATTTTCTATAGCTTCACCTATTATATCCTGTCCTGGGTCTGATATTCCAGGCATTCCAGCATCACTTATTAGTGCTATATTTTCTCCTTCTAATAATTTTGTTATTAGATAGCCTCCCTTTGAGTCCTTATTATGCTCATGGTAGCTTGTAAGAGGTTTTGATATATCAAAATGATTTAAAAGCTGTAGACTGTGTCTTGTGTCCTCTGCTGCTATTAAATCTACTTCATTTAGTATTCTCAATGTTCTATATGTTATATCTTCTAAATTCCCGATTGGTGTGGGACATATATATAATTTTCCTGCCATATTTTTCTCCTTTTGGATAAGTTTATTTATTTAAAATTTCTATATTTATAAAATTGGCACTATCTACTTGGAGTTTTATAATCTTCTGAGTAGATGTCCAGTATTTCCTGCGTATAATTTCCTTCATTATCGTATACGTATAGAGGATCCATTATTTTTAAATCTGGCTTTCCTCCTTTTGTAAACTCTACTAATAATAAATTTGGAGCCTTATCTGCTCTAGGATGTATAAATCTCATTACTTTTGGCTCTAATCTGTACTTTCTGCCTATAGTTACAATATCTATAAGTCTTGTAGGTCTATGTATCATAAAGAATTTTCCTCTTTCTTTTAATAAAATCGAGGCTGCTTTTATAACATCATCTAGGTTACATTTCACTTCATGTCTAGAAATCATTTTTTTATCGTTTGGATTTTTAACACCATCGCTGTGCATATATGGTGGATTTGATGTTACTACATCAAACGTATTTTGAGGTAGTACATTTTTTATTTCTTTTAAATCCGCATTTACTATCTCAATTTTTTCTTCTATTTCATTCATTTTAACAGTTCTTGATGCCATTTCAAAGACTTCTTCCTGTATTTCAACACCATATATCTTTTCTACATTATTTTTTCCATATATTATAAGCGGTATTATTCCTGTTCCAGTACCTAAATCAGCAACTCTCGCTCCATTTTTTACTTTAGCAAAATTCGCAAGAAGTACTGCATCTGTTCCAAAACAGAATCCATCTGTATTTTGAATTATTTTAAGACCTTTTAACTGAAGGTCGTCTATTCTCTCCTGTTCTTTTATCTCAACTTTCATTGAAAAGTTTTCCTTTCACAAATTTATTTTTAGTTTAAAAAAACTGCCCAAATTTAAAGAGTATTCTCTTTTGGGCAGTTTTAAATCCGTAAACTAGTCTTCTAGTCTTTTTAATTCTTTCATTGTTTCGGCATCTATATATTCGCCGCTTCTATCTCTTCTTGGCTCTTTTAATGTCTGAACATCATCTTTTAGATAAACTCTTATAGTCTTATCCTGGAATTCAACTCTTACCTGTTCAAGAAGAGGATTTACCTCTATTACCTTACCTTTTCCTTCTGCAGTCTGAACTAATGCTCCAACCACTGGTAATTTTTCAAGCGCTTCTGCATATACATCGTGTTCATATTTTAAACAGCAGAATAATCTTCCACATATTCCAGATATTTTTGTTGGATTTAGAGATAAACTCTGGTCTTTTGCCATTTTTATAGAAACTGGCTGGAAGTCTCCTAACCAAGCAGAACAACAAAGTTTTCTTCCACAAGGTCCAAGTCCACCTATTGATTTAGCTTCATCTCTAACACCTATCTGTCTTAATTCTATTCTTGTTTTAAATATAGATGCTAAATCCTTTACAAGCTCTCTAAAGTCTATTCTTCCTTCTGCGGTAAAGTAGAATATTAGCTTATTTCTATCAAATGTATATTCACAATCTATAAGGCACATTGTAAGTCCATGTTCTTTTATTTTTTCTTGGCACAATACAAAAGTATCTTTTGCCTTTTCTTTGTTTTCATCGTATATTTTTTTATCTTCTTCTGTTGCAATTCTTATAATTGGTTTTAACGGAGATACAAGTTCTTCTTCCGCTATTTCTTTGCCACCTACTACAACATGTCCAAATTCAAGACCTCTAGCTGTTTCAACTATTACATCCTGATTTACTTCTATATCAAGTCCAGCTGGATCAAAGTAATAAATTTTGCCAGCTTTTTTAAATCTTACACCTACTATTTTTATCATTTAATCACCTCATATATATTTAAAAACATAACCTGAATACTCATTTTAAATCCACAAAATCCTTTGAGTTTCTTTTTAGTATCTTCTATTATATCAATAATATTAGCCACTTGAGAACCATTTATTTTATCAGACATATTCTCAATAAATGTTATTCTATCGGTATTTGTTAAAAGATTAATTCCTTCTTTTAACATTATTATATCTCTAAAATAGTTTACCATAATATCTAGGAAATTCATAATCTGATTTTCATATTTTTCTACTGAATCAGCTAGCATCTCTATGTCTAGCTTCTTTTTATCAGATATAACAGATATACAATTCTGTATAAATTCCCTCATCTCTTTAAATTCCTCATCATTTGCAAGCTCTATAGCCCTAGTTATGCTTCCTTTAGAAAAATTAGCACACATTTTTGCGTACTCCTCATCCAACCCTAAATTATCAACAAGATGATTTTTTACTATCTCATTAGAAAGTGGAACAAATTTTACTATGTCACATCTAGATTTAATAGTACTAAGAAGAGCTTCTTTGTTTTCCGCTATCAAAATAAATATAGCGTATTCTGGTGGTTCTTCTATTGTTTTTAAAATAGCATTCTGAGCTTCTTCACTCATAAGTTCTGCATTTTCTATTACATATATTTTATAATCTGAAAGGGGTTTTTCGTAGACATCCTCTTTCATTTTTCTTATTTTTTCTATTTTTATTCTGTGTGCGCCCTCTTCTTTAGCTATTATATTGAAATCTGGGCTATTTTCTGGAGATACTCCTATAAGTATTTTGGCAAATTCTCTAGCAAAAGTCTTTTTACCAATACCTTTTATTCCTTCAAATATATACGCATTATTTAGCATATTTTTATCTATGGCATTTGTTATATATCTTTTTGCAAAATCTTGTCCTTTTATTTGTTCAAAATACAATCGAGCTCACCTCCATTTTATTTATACATATTTATTTATAATATGTTTTTCATGTATAATACATATTTTCATATATACTTTTACCTACATACTTTTATTTACACATTGCATTATATTTATAATGATTTTTTAACTATCTCATATATCTCATCGCTTATATCTTCTATAGTTCTAAGCTTATTATTTTCTACACACTCTACTCTTTTCCAGTTGTATTTATCTGCTATATAAAGAGAGTTTTTATATGTTTTTCTAAGATAATTTTTATCACTTTCGTGTATATCTTTTTCTTCTTCGCCTGTAAATTTATTCTTTCTATTTTCCATAAGCTTTATGCTATAATCTACTGGAACATTTAGGAAAATAACCTCATCAGGTCTAGGAATTTTGAATAGGTTATATTCGTAATCCTCTAACCAATCTAAATACTTATCTCGTTCATTTATTTCCATTTTAGAAGCCTGATGAACCATATTAGATGTTGTGTATCTATCTGCAATTACTATTCCACCAGCATTGTAAAAATCCTCCCATTCAGTCTTGAATGAGGCATATCTATCTGCTGTAAAGAATGTAGAAGCTATATATGCATCAACATCATCGGCATTTTTCCCAAAATCACCTCTTAAATACATTTTTACAAGTGTAGATGATTCAGATTTGTAGTTTGGATACTCTACTTTTCTAACGTTATATCCATCTGCAGTTAATTTTTTTAAAAGTTCTTCAGACTGTGTAGCCTTTCCACTAGCATCAGAACCACTTTCTATTATTATTAGTTTTCCTTTCATTTCTAGCATCTCCATCTTTTTATTAGGAGCCTGCTTTTTGAAAGTTTATAAAAACTTAATAATGAACGTACTTTTTTAATGATAATAAAAGTACTTATTACTTATTAAATACTGTCTATAACTTGGATATATTCAAAATTAGAATCTTTTACACCTGTAATTTCCATACCCTTTTGTTTACAATATTTTAAGTAATTCATTATTTCTTTAGGGATTATTTCTCCCGCAGCAATCATGCATACTCCCGGTGGATATGGGACTATATTTTCTCCACATATCATTCCAATTGCATCTTCTATTTTAACATTTTTCTTCTTTCTTGAATAGAAGGCCTCTCTTGGAGTTAGTGACATTTGTGGAATAATCTCATAAGGATAGTCAACAGGCTCTATCTTTTTACGTTCTTCTAATAGAGATTTTTTATATATTTCTACAAGTGCTTTTTCAAGTTTTTCAAAGTCTTCTTTTTCATTTCCTATAGTAGTTATCATAAGCGCTCCAGAGTAGTTTGATAACTCGACTTGTATATTATGTTCTTTTCTAAGTATTTCCTCAAATTCGTAACCTGTTAATCCAACTTCTAAGCTAGATATAAATACTTTTGTAAGATCATCTTCATTATATATATTAAAAAACTCTAGGTTTTTATTTTCTAATTTATTTGTACACTCTCTGTGTATATCTTCACTTATTTTTTCAATTCTTAGTTTAAATTTATTTATATTATCTATAAGCTCTTCCATCAATTCTTTCCCATACTTTTCATATATATCTACAGCAATTTCTAAAGATTGCATAAGTATATATGATGGACTTGATGTTTCCGTCATTTTAAGCATTTTTTCTATTCTATCATTGTCTACTCTTTGAGTTTCTATAGCCTCTTCTGATATATGCATCATAGATGACTGTGTAAATGCAGGTAGTGTTTTATGCGTACTCTGTATAACTATATCTGCACCACATTCTAGAGCTGTTCTAGGAAGCTTTTCACTAAGTCCCAAGTGTGCTCCATGTGCTTCATCTATAATAACTATTAATCCATTATCGTGAGCGTATTTTATCATTTCTTCAAGTTCAAATGTTATTCCATAATATGTTGGATAAGTTAATAAAATAGCTCTTGCATCTTTATTTTCAGAGATTGAACTTTTTACATCCTCAAGTAGATTTCCTCTTTGAATGTTTGTATATTTGTCTATTTGTGATTTTATATATATAGGAGTTATATCTCCCAATATACATCCATTTACCGCAGACTGATGAGAATCTCTGCTAAGAATTAATTTATCTTTAGGTGAGCAAACTGCCATTATAGCAGCTTCAATCCCACAAGTACTACCGTTTATTAAATAATATGTCTTTCCACTATTAAATACTCTCTGAGCCTTTAGTATACTGTTTTTTATTATATCCTCTGGTGAATGTAAATTATCCGTTCCTGGAATTTCTGTAGTATCTGTCTTATAAAGGTTCTCTAAAATATTAGTATATTTTAATTTATTGTAAATTTTTCCGTTTTTATGTCCTGGCATATGAAATGATACTACATTTTCTTCTAATATCCTATTTAGTCCATCATTTATAAAAAGTACATTATTATTTTTATTCATAGATTTTTCCTCATTTAATTTTTTGTAAAAAAAAAGATTACGTGGCTACGTCCTACTCTCCCAGGGGCCTTCGCCCCAAGTACCATCAGCGATAGAGAGCTTAACTTCTGTGTTCGGAATGGGAACAGGTGTATCCTCTCTTCTATAATAACCACATAATCTTTATTTTCAGAGATTGTACTCTGAAAACTACATACATATTAATCAAATTACCAAATATTTTCTTGGTCAAGTCCTCGACCTATTAGTATCGGTAAGCTGCATACATTACTGCACTTCCACCTCCGACCTATCAACCACGTAGTCTTCATGGGGTCTTACTTCCGAGGAATGGGAAATCTTATCTTGAGGCTGGCTTCGCGCTTAGATGCTTTCAGCGCTTATCCGTTCCGTACATAGCTACCCAGCCATGCCTCTGGCGAGACAACTGGTACACCAGCGGTACGTCCACCCCGGTCCTCTCGTACTAAGGGCAGATCCTCTCAAATTTCCTACGCCTGCGACGGATAGGGACCGAACTGTCTCACGACGTTCTGAACCCAGCTCGCGTACCACTTTAATGGGCGAACAGCCCAACCCTTGGGACCTACTACAGCCCCAGGATGTGATGAGCCGACATCGAGGTGCCAAACCTCCCCGTCGATGTGGACTCTTGGGGGAGATAAGCCTGTTATCCCCAGGGTAGCTTTTATCCGTTGAGCGATGGCCCTTCCACTCAGAACCACCGGATCACTAAGTCCGACTTTCGTCCTTGCTCGACCTGTATGTCTTGCAATCAAGCTCTCTTATGCCTTTACACTCTATGCACGATTTCCGACCGTGCTGAGAGAACCTTTGAGCGCCTCCGTTACCTTTTGGGAGGCGACCGCCCCAGTCAAACTGCCCGCCTGACAGTGTCCCAAGACCTGATTCAAGGCCTCTGGTTAGAGTCCCAGTACTACAGGGGTGGTATCCCAACGGTGGCTCATCCAAAACTGGCGTCCTGGAATCAAAGCCTCCCACCTATGCTGTACATGTAGTACCAAGACCCAATGCCAAGCTACAGTAAAGCTCCATGGGGTCTTTCCGTCCTGTCGCAGGTATCCGGCATCTTCACCGGAATTACAATTTCACCGAGTCTGTTGTTGAGACAGTGCCCAAATCGTTACGCCTTTCGTGCGGGTCGGAACTTACCCGACAAGGAATTTCGCTACCTTAGGACCGTTATAGTTACGGCCGCCGTTTACTGGGGCTTAAGTTCACTGCTTCGATTGCTCTAACAGATCCCCTTAACCTTCCAGCACCGGGCAGGCGTCAGCTCCTATACATCGTCTTGCGACTTAGCAGAAACCTATGTTTTTGGTAAACAGTCGCTTGGGCCTATTCTCTGCGGCCATCTTTCGATGGCACCCCTTATCCCTAAGTTACGGGGTCATTTTGCCGAGTTCCTTAACAACAGTTCTCTCGCTGGCCTTAGGATACTCTCCTCACCCACCTGTGTCGGTTTGCGGTACGGGCGCCTTTAAACTCGATAGAGACTTTTCTCGACAGTGTGAATGCAGATGCTTCGCTACTAAATTTCGCTCCCCGTCACACCCCAGCATTGTATCCGTGGATTTGCCTCCGGATACTGCCTCAGTGCTTGGACGTGCATAACCAACAGCACGCTCATCCTGTCCTACTGTGTCATCCCATTTCTCAAACGCTTATTGGCGGTACAGGAATTTCAACCTGTTGTCCATCACCTACGCCTTTCGGCCTCGGCTTAGGTCCCGACTAACCCAGGGAGGACGAACCTTCCCCTGGAAACCTTGGGTTTACGGCCTGTGGGATTCTCACCCACATCTCGCTACTCATGCCAACATTCTCACTTCTTTACAGTCCACATGTCCTTACGGTCATGCTTCTGCCCAGTAAAGAAAGCTCCCCTACCCATCATAAATGATGCCGTGGCTTCGGTAGTAGGTTTTAGCCCCGGAAATCTTCGGCGCAGGATCACTCGACCAGTGAGCTATTACGCACTCTTTGAATGAGTGGCTGCTTCTAAGCCAACATCCTGGTTGTCTGTGCAATCCCACATCCTTTACCACTTAACCTACATTTGGGGACCTTAGCCGACGGTCTGGGCTGTTGCCCTCTCGACCGTGAATCTTATCACCCACGGTCTGACTCCCAGATAAAAGATGACGGCATTCGGAGTTTGATAGTCTTCGGTAGGTGCAATACCCCCTAGGACATTCAGTGCTCTACCTCCGTATCTCTGAATCTGAGGCTAGCCCTAAAGCTATTTCGGGGAGAACCAGCTATCTCCGGGTTCGATTGGAATTTCACCGCTATCCACAAGTCATCCCCGAGCTTTTCAACGCTCGTGGGTTCGGTCCTCCACGAAATTTTACTTTCGCTTCAACCTGCTCATGGATAGGTCACCCGGTTTCGGGTCTACGTCATGCAACTAAACGCTCAGTTAAAACTCGCTTTCGCTGCGGCTGCATACATGAAGTACTTAACCTTGCTGCATAACGTAACTCGTTGGCCCGTTCTACAAAAAGTACGCGGTCACACAAGAAATGTGCTTCCACAGTTTGTAAGTACAGGGTTTCAGGTTCTATTTCACTCCCCTCCCGGGGTTCTTTTCACCTTTCCCTCACGGTACTATGCGCTATCGGTCACCGGGTAGTATTTAGCCTTGGAGGGTGGTCCCTCCTGCTTCCCACGGGGTTTCACGTGTCCCGTGGTACTCTGGATCATATCGGAAGTCTTCTCACTTCGACTACAGGGCTGTTACCTTCTGTGGCGGAGCTTTCCAAAACTCTTCGTCTGTAATAACCTCTTCCTGATGATATGTCCGCAACCCCTAAGAAGCGAACTTCTTAGGTTTGGGCTGTTCCGCGTTCGCTCGCCGCTACTAGCGGAATCGAATTTCTTTCTCTTCCTTCGGGTACTTAGATGTTTCAGTTCCCCGAGTTCCCCTCAACGAGCTATGTATTCACTCGAAGATACCATGACATTACTCATGGTGAGTTTCCTCATTCGGAAATCTATGGATCAAAGTTTACGTGCAACTCCCCATAGCTTATCGCAGCTTATCACGTCCTTCATCGGCTCCCGGTGCCAAGGCATCCGCCCTGCACCCTTAATAACTTGACCAGTTACAGTTGATATTTTTTTATAAGGTTATCATCCTTATTTATCACATTAAGGAAATAAATGATGTCATATCATAATATATATGTAGTTTTCAAAGTACAAATGGTGGAGATGAGGAGATTCGAACTCCTGACCCCTTGCTTGCAAGGCAAGTGCTCTCCCAACTGAGCTACACCCCCATATTAAGTTTGTATAAACTTTCAAAACTGAACAGCAGATAATTCTCCCTAGAAAGGAGGTGATCCAGCCGCACCTTCCGATACGGCTACCTTGTTACGACTTCACCCCAGTTATTGATTCCACCTTCGACGACTTCTCCCAAAAGGTTAGATAGTCGGCTTCGGGTGTCTCCAACTCCCATGGTGTGACGGGCGGTGTGTACAAGACCCGGGAACGCATTCACCGCAGCATTCTGATCTGCGATTACTAGTAACTCCAGCTTCATGTAGGCGAGTTTCAGCCTACAATCCGAACTGAGAATGGCTTTAAGGGATTTGCTCCACCTCACGGCTTGGCTGCCCTCTGTACCACCCATTGTAGCACGTGTGTAGCCCTAGGCATAAGGGGCATGATGATTTGACGTCATCCCCACCTTCCTCCAGGTTATCCCTGGCAGTCTCTCTAGAGTGCCCAACTAAATGATGGCAACTAAAGACAAGGGTTGCGCTCGTTGCGGGACTTAACCCAACATCTCACGACACGAGCTGACGACAACCATGCACCACCTGTCACTTCTGTCCCCGGAGGGAAAGAGGAGATTAGTCCTCGGTCAGAAGGATGTCAAGCCTAGGTAAGGTTCTTCGCGTTGCTTCGAATTAAACCACATGCTCCGCTACTTGTGCGGGTCCCCGTCAATTCCTTTGAGTTTCACACTTGCGTGCGTACTCCCCAGGCGGAGTACTTAATGCGTTAGCTGCGGCACCGAAGGGGGTAACCTCCGACACCTAGTACTCATCGTTTACAGCGTGGACTACCAGGGTATCTAATCCTGTTTGCTCCCCACGCTTTCGTGCCTCAGCGTCAGTTACAGTCCAGAAAGCCGCCTTCGCTACTGGTGTTCCTCCCAATATCTACGCATTTCACCGCTACACTGGGAATTCCGCTTTCCTCTCCTGCACTCAAGTCAGACAGTATCAGGAGCTTACTACGGTTGAGCCGTAGCCTTTAACTCCTGACTTGAAAGACCGCCTACGCACCCTTTACGCCCAGTAAATCCGGATAACGCTAGCCCCCTACGTATTACCGCGGCTGCTGGCACGTAGTTAGCCGGGGCTTCCTCCTCAAGTACCGTCATTATCTTCCTTGAGGACAGAGCTTTACGACCCGAAGGCCTTCATCGCTCACGCGGCGTTGCTGCATCAGGCTTGCGCCCATTGTGCAATATTCCCCACTGCTGCCTCCCGTAGGAGTTTGGACCGTGTCTCAGTTCCAATGTGGCCGATCACCCTCTCAGGTCGGCTACTGATCGTCGCCTTGGTGGGCCGTTACCCCGCCAACAAGCTAATCAGACGCGGGTCCATCCTGTACCGAAAAATCTTTGATATAAAAGTCATGCGACTCTTATATGTTATCCCGTATTAGCATACCTTTCGGTATGTTATCCGTGTGTACAGGGCAGGTTACCCACGCGTTACTCACCCGTCCGCCGCTCTTCTCCGAAGAGAATCGCTCGACTTGCATGTGTTAGGCACGCCGCCAGCGTTCATCCTGAGCCAGGATCAAACTCTCAAAATAAAATTTCTACAATGTTGAATCCGCTCAGATGTTATCTCAAAATATCTGGCATGGTTTGTATGGCGTTCGAATTATTTATTCGAACTAAATATATCTGCTGTTCAGTTTTCAAAGTTCATTTTTATTTTGTTTCACTGCCCTCTCTCAAGGACAAGTATTATATTATCATCTTTTATTTTCATCGTCAACACTTTTTTAAAACTTTTTTTATTTTTTTATCTCTCAGATAATTTTTATACTTTTTAACATCTCTTTAAACCCTTATTTATTCTACTTTTATAATTAAAAATCCACTTCAATTTATGAGCATTTACAATACTTATAAAAAAAAGAGTGCAGTAATATCTACTACACTCAAATATTTTAAATTTATTTTGCCATTGGTAAAAATGTGTCTACGTAATTTTCTGTATACTCTTCCCGTATAACAACCTTTCCACATTTTAAACTTTTCTGAACATCTATTATTCTTTGATTAGATGATCCTCTAAATTTTAAAGAAATATCTTTTTTATCTATTTCAAATTTACCATCTACAAGAACATCTATATTATTAAGCAGTCTTAAATTACTAAAATAATTCTTATTCTTTTTATCTATAAGCTGCTCAAATGTAAATCCAGTAAAAGACCATACATTCATACCCATTCCTTTAACAGCAACTGCAATTTCTCCAACTGCTTCTGGCTGTAAAAATGGCTCCCCTCCAGATAGAGTCACCCCACTCTGAAGCTTTTTAGATTTAATTTTATCTATAATCTCTTCTGTATCTACAACTTTTCCACCCATTATACTGTGAGTCTGAGGATTATGGCACCCTATACAATTATGCTTACATCCTTGTGTCCACACCACTGCTCTCAAACCAGGACCATCGACTATGCTATCAAAAGTAACATCTGAAGCTATCCTTATATCCATAAATTTACACTTCCTTTTTTAATCCCTAAACATATAAAAAATTACATATGTTTAACTCTATCTCTAACCTCTGCTCTCTTGGCATTGTTGAATCTATCAACAGTACCAACGAGATATCCAGTTATTCTTCTAATTCTTTCAAATTTTATATCGCTATCCTTTTCATTACGTCCACATGCTGGGCATATATCTCCATTGATTATTCCAGAATATCCACAAACTGGGTCTCTATCAACAGGATGGTTTATACTTCCGTATCCTATTCCAGCATCCTTCATTGCTCTAACAACTGACTCAAATGCTTCTAAATTATTAGTTGGATCCCCGTCTAACTCAACATAAGTAATATGTCCACCATTTGTATACTCATGATAAGGAGCTTCTATATTTATCTTTTCAAATGCACTTATCTTATAATAAACTGGCACATGGAATGAATTTGTATAATATTCCTTATCCGTAACACCTTTTATTTCTCCATATTTTTTCTTATCTATCTCAGTAAATCTACCAGATAAACCTTCTGCAGGAGTACCTATTAAAGAGAAATTAAGTCCGTATTTTTCTGTAGCCTCGTCCATTCTATCTTTCATATGAGAAATAATAGCTAAACCAAGCTTCTGGGCATCTTCACCTTCTCCATGATGCTTACCTATAAGTGCTATTAAACATTCAGCTAAACCTATAAATCCAACTGTTAAAGTACCCTGTTTAATAACCTCTTCTAACTCATCTTCTGGACCAAGTTCATCAGAACCCATCCAAACTCCCTGTCCCATAAGGAATGGGAAGTTTTTCATTTTCTTCTTACCTTGTATTTCCATTCTTTCTAATAACTGATCTATAACTAAATCTATCTTTTCATCAAGATCTTTAAAGAATCCATCTATATCAGGATTTGAACCATCTACACATCCATGTATTATACCTAATCTTGGTAAATTTATAGTAGTGAATGATAAATTACCTCTTCCGCTAACTGTTTCTGGCCCACAAACATTGCCTATAACTCTAGTTCTGCATCCCATGTAAGTAGCCTCTGTTTCAGGGTTTCCTGGAACATAATATTTAGCATTAAATGGTGCGTCTAAGAAACTAAAGTTAGGGAATAATCTCTTGGCAGATACCCTGCAAGATAATTTAAATAAATCGTAGTTAGGATCTCCTGGATTTAAATTTACCCCTTCCTTAACTTTAAATATAAGTATTGGGAATATTGGAGTTTCTCCATTTCCAAGACCTTTTTCCTGAGAAAGAAGAAGGTTCTTACTTACCATTCTACCTTCTGAAGAAGTATCTGTACCAAAGTTTATACTAGAGAATGGTACCTGTGCACCAGCTCTAGAATGCATTGTATTTAAGTTGTGTATAAATGCTTCCATTGACTGATAAGTTTTTCTATCAGTTTCTTTATACGCTTCCTTATATGCAAATTTTTCTATTTTAGTAGCTTCTACTACAGTAATAGAGAATTTAGCTGCTAATTTTTCTATCACCCTAGATGTAAATTCTTCACTTTTATTTATATCAAGGCTTGCTTTTATATTAGTTTCTTTTTCTACATTGTAAACTATCTCTTTTACAATTTCGTTTGTTGACTCATCATCTAATTCATCTAAAAGAACAAGTCCTTTAGTTAAGTTAGATATATATAACTTTCTAAATGTTTTGTGAACACCTTCAGCTAAACCATAATCAAAGAATGGTATACTCTGTCCACCATGCTGATCGTTCTGGTTGCTCTGTATAGCAATTGCTGCTAATGCTCCGTAGCTCATTATATCGTTTGGCTCTCTTAAGAACCCATGTCCTGTTGAAAATCCACCTTCGAATAATTTTTCAACATCTATCTGGCAACAAGTAAGTGTTCCCATATTTAAAAAGTCCATATCATGTATATGTATATCACCTGAATCGTGAGCCATTGCATGTTCTGGCTTTAACACATTTGTTTTGCAGAATTCCTTTGAAACAGCACTACCATACTGTAGCATTGTTCCCATTGCTGTATTCCCATCTATATTGGCATTTTCTCTTTTTATATCTGCATCACCCGCATCAGAGAACGTTATCTTTTCTATCGCCTTCATTAGTCTAGTCTTAGAATTTCTAACTCTAGTTCTTTCCGCTCTATAAAGTATATATTCTTCGCTAGTCTTAGCGTGTCCTGTTTCTATAAGTACTTTTACAACAGCATCCTGTACATCTTCAACACTAGGCACTTCTTCACCGAATCTTCTTTCTAATAAAGCTATAACCTCCTGTGTTAAATCTTCTGCCATTTTAAAATCTGGAGCTTTTCCTTCTTTTTTAGCAACATCTGAAGCTGCTAGAAAGATAGCTCTAGTTATTTTATTTTCATTGAATGGTATCGTTCTGCCATCTCTCTTTTTTATAAATTCAATCATTATAATTCCCCCTCAAACAACTATATATAGTATGTGTATTTTTTCTAACCACTATATATAGTGTTTAAAATCTAAAAAAATTCCCTTTAACAACGTCAAAGGGCATCTCATAACTTATATGTTAAATGTTATCAAATTTATATATTTTCGTCAAACACACTGTAAGCATTGAAATTGCTTGTCCGTTTTTTTGAAGTGTAGTGTTTGCAATGTTTATACAAGCGGTAACTTTTTTTGCTTTTTTTGTAATTTCTTGTTTAATAAAGTATTTTTGTGGTTATTATGTTTTTTATTTACTTTATAATATTATACAAACATTTTTATACAGTTCGCATATTTAAATTTTTCCATAAAAACAAAATATTCCATAATCTACTCAATAAAAAATGCTCTCTATCATTTTGATAAAGAGCAAAATTATTTTTATATTATCTGTATAGTGTACTAATCTTATATAATATGCAAACTACGATTCTTTTTTCCGATATAAATACCAATATAATAGTCCAACAAACACCATTCCTCCGATTATATTTCCTATCGTAACTGGTATTAAATTAGAAAACATAGTTCCAAAATTTAACCCAGATAATTGCTCTGCAGTTATTCCATATAATTCTGTAGCTTTTGCAGCATATAATGGGTTATGAGATGCAAATATTCCTGCTGGAATATAGTACATATTTGCTACACAGTGCTCAAATCCAGATATTACGAATACAAATATTGGGAAGAATATTGCTATACATTTCCCAGCGACATCTTTTGCTGTAGCTGCCATAAATATTGCCAAACATACTAATACGTTGCATAGTATTCCTGAAACTATCGCCTGAATAGGATCTATTCCAACTTTTCCTAAAGCTACCTTTATCGTAAATGCTCCAGCACCACCATCGCTAAAGTTTAACTGGCCACAGTTGTTTATCATCCATGCCATTAGAGCTGCTCCGATAAAGTTGCTTATATAGACTATTGTTAGGTTTCTAATCATTCCTTTTAGTTTTGCTTTTTTGTCGTATACCGCCATTGATATTAGACAGTTTCCTGTGAATAGTTCTCCACCTAGTAGGACGATTAGCATTAGACCTATTGGGAACACTGCTCCAGCTACAGTTCTTGCTAGTCCCACATTTGATATTCCATGCATTGCAAGGCTACTTGCTTCTGCACCAATTCCTATGAAAAATCCAGCTGCTATTCCAAGAAGGATTAGTTTTTTTGTTGTTAGGTTTGTTTTTTTTATTCCGTTTTGGATATTTTGTTCTATTACTTCTGTTATGGTTTGGAATCCCATTATTTCAACTCCTTGTTTTTCGTTTGTTTATTTTTATGTTAGAAGGAGTTTGTATTTTTGTCAATATGGTTTAGTTTTTAAATTATAAAAAGCATTCTATGTGATATAGAATGCTTTGTACTTTTGAAATTTTTCTAATTATATCAATCTCAAACAAATATTTATTTATGTTGAATAATTGGAACATTTGATACTCATCTAAAATTACATCAATCTCAAACGCCTATAACATACATAACACTTGTTGCGTCGTTTGATACTCATCTAAAATTACATCAATCTCAAACTTTTAATTTAGTCTATCTTTATATAAAATCTGTTTGATACTCATCTAAAATTACATCAATCTCAAACAGGTACTAACAACTTCGGTAAAGACTTTGAGTTTGATACTCATCTAAAATTACATCAATCTCAAACTAACTGTTTTTGCAGTAATGTATCTACACAGTTTGATACTCATCTAAAATTACATCAATCTCAAACAAATCTGTTTCTCCAAAAGTGCTTAAGAATGTTTGATACTCATCTAAAATTACATCAATCTCAAACTGACACTTGCGTTGAAGTAAGCACAGACGCGTTTGATACTCATCTAAAATTACATCAATCTCAAACCCTAACATCTAACTCTTTGTAGTTTAAATAGTTTGATACTCATCTAAAATTACATCAATCTCAAACTAAAGCCTTTGAAGATAGAAGAATTAATAAGTTTGATACTCATCTAAAATTACATCAATCTCAAACCGTCGGTTGACTCTCTCCCCTTCTTTATATGTTTGATACTCATCTAAAATTACATCAATCTCAAACAGTAGCTACCCTACTGTAATGATAAGTGAAGTTTGATACTCATCTAAAATTACATCAATCTCAAACCGTACATAACTAATATGCAGTTGCTCATCAGTTTGATACTCATCTAAAATTACATCAATCTCAAACATGCCATTTAATTCGCTCATACGCTCCTTGGTTTGATACTCATCTAAAATTACATCAATCTCAAACATCTTCACTCTCATCTAGCTCACCTCCAAAGTTTGATACTCATCTAAAATTACATCAATCTCAAACATAGCATTCTGTATTGCAGTTGAGTTAAATGTTTGATACTCATCTAAAATTACATCAATCTCAAACACAGATTACAAAATCATTATCAATATATCTGTTTGATACTCATCTAAAATTACATCAATCTCAAACCAAGCATCTCCAACTTTTACAGTTACGAACGTTTGATACTCATCTAAAATTACATCAATCTCAAACCAGACACAGATAGTATCAAATTTTTCAACTGTTTGATACTCATCTAAAATTACATCAATCTCAAACGATTATATCTTTATTATACCAGTTTATAAAGTTTGATACTCATCTAAAATTACATCAATCTCAAACTATATCTCCTTTTTGAACAGTAACTTCATCTGTTTGATACTCATCTAAAATTACATCAATCTCAAACAAAAAGAATGATACTAACAGAAAACTATTCGTTTGATACTCATCTAAAATTACATCAATCTCAAACATGTTACCACCACATTCTTTAGGTTCTTCTGTTTGATACTCATCTAAAATTACATCAATCTCAAACCATTTTGCATTGTTTTAAAAATAAGAAAGGGTTTGATACTCATCTAAAATTACATCAATCTCAAACGATAGATACATGGATGTATTCGAAAAAATGGTTTGATACTCATCTAAAATTACATCAATCTCAAACAGATCCTCAGACAATAAGTAAAGTTAATGAGTTTGATACTCATCTAAAATTACATCAATCTCAAACCTCAAATTCGAGAAACACGCCCATCACAGCATGGGTAACTTTAGATAATCTTAATTAAAATATATCATTAAAAGATTGAAAAATCAATAAATCTCGCATAAATCTTTATCTAAAACAAATACTTTTTCAAACTCGTTACAAACATCATTTACCTCATTTTCTATCATTATCAGAAAAATTTTTTTATACGCTACAAACTTATAAAATTCTTCTAACTCCTCTAACTTAAAGAAGTCTCTAAAATTAACAAATATAAAAATATCTTTACCTGTAATTTCATTTACCACACTTATATAATCACAAATTCTATCTAATTCACTTGTATAATCTTTTAAAAATTTTACATTTGCCATCTTAAAAAGATCTACAATATCTATATCAATAGAAAATTCCAAAGGATAATCAGATATGTCGACAATTTTATCGACATATCTAACTATCTCAGAATTAATCTTCCCTGTTTCTACATACATATCTTCCTCTGTAGAAATTTCTTTTAATTTATTGTGCACCTTTGTAATTATTTTCTTATTATTGATGTCTAAAGAATAAAAGTCTAAAATTATCTCAACTTTTTTAGATAACTTAATTTCTTTTTCTTCATTGCTCAACACAAATCTTCCAGAATCATTCAAATCCATACATTGAGAGTATAACTCTCCAATATACTCTCTAAAAACTTTTTTATCTTCTATAACTATTAAGTCAACTATATTTTCTTTAAATTCAATTTGATAATTAAATTCTGGGTGTACTAATTTCATATTATTACCAACCTTTCATCACTGTCTAATACATCGGATTTTTTCTCTCCGATAATCATCTCCATTTTAGAATACTGCTTTTCTGTTACTGTAAGAACTTGAACAAGACCATCTTTAGGACTATTCTTTTTTATATTATCCAATAAAATATTAGCTGCTGTTGTATTTAGTGATATTTTGCTGTAAACAGACTCTTGCATCATTATAAATCCACTTTTTAATAGAAATTTTCTAAACCTAGTATATTCTTTTAAATCTGCTGAAGTAGTTGTTGGTAGATCAAAAAATACTATGCTTCTCATAAATCTATAACTCATCTCGATAAAATTTTATAAGAGATGTATCGTTTTCGTTAATTGCTTCAAACACACTTTTGCAGTATATTTTTATAGCATTATTTACATAGTTTCTTTTTCCATCTATCACTACCTCTTTATTTAGTATATTAACTAGTCTCATTTTCTCATCTTTTTCAAACTTATTTACATCCAGCATTTTATACACTTCCTTGTCTACTAAGATTCTGAATGGCTCCATTAAATCAGAACTAAGATTAAAGTAGTTGAACATATTATCGTGGAATACTCCAACTTGTGTAAGATATCCACTTGCAACAATTTCTCTATTAAAAGCAGATAATAAAATCGTATATCCATAGTTAAGAGCTGCATTTATTGTTGATTCATCATTTCTGGTAAATCCTTTACCAAACAATGCATTAAAGTATACCTTAGATGCATGTCCCTCTCTATTTGTTTCATCTCGATATTCTATATTTTCAATATAATCTTCAAGTAGCCTATACTCTTCTAATCCTAAATATTTTAAGAATATCATCTGCTGATTTATTTTTTCCGTTACAATATCTGTCCATACAGAATCCTTTGCTTTTTTATCCCATTTTATTTGTTTTCTTATCTTTGCACTTGTATCGTGTGAACCATTATATGGAACTGCTTCAAAGCAAGGGTTTCTTTTTTCATCACAAAATATTACTTTTACTTTTCTTTTAGCTAATTCACATAACAAGCAGGCAGTTATTGAAACTTCTGTAGATTCAATTATAAGAGTGGATAGTTCCCCTAGAAATATTCTAGTTATACCATCCCCTCTTATAACCATGTAGTTTAGTTTTAAATCCAGTTTTGCTCTGCTAGTTATTACAACTGTTCGCCAACTCATTTTTTATTTAAAGAATTTCTCTGTATCCTGTAGAAGGTCTATTCTTCTTTCGAAAAGTCCTGTTGGAGATTGATTTATTAGTATTACTTTTTCATTATTAGATAATTTTTTAAGTATTGTTAATTTACTTGTTTCTTTTGAAGCTCCTATTAACCTTAAATCAATTCCTTCTCCTGTTGTTGTAAATATTTTTAGTAAGTTTTTTAATAATATACATTGATTATAAATACTAAGTTCCTTAAATCTTTCTTTACCTTTTTCTAATGATTCTATAGCTTTTTTTACAGAAGGTCTCTTTGAGTAGACGGTATTTTTTAATTTAAGATATAATTCATTGTATATATCTATATTTTTTATATATTCAATTTTTAGTTTTTCTTCCATATTTAAATCTACTTTTGTATTATTAGCATATTTTATAATTTGTTTTAAATAATTTCCAGTTTCATTATCAACTCGTAATTGTACAGCACTCTTTAATACAATTCTATCCACCATTCTTCCAGATATATGAAGTGGATAACCATCTATTTCAAACAAACTATTTATTTTTATCTTAGGAATAAGTATTACTGGATTTTTCAGTTCTTCATTTCCTTTTATATATTCTTTAATATCTTTAAGCTCATCTTTTGAATTCATAACAACATATAATGGTATACTTTCTAGAGTTCTCATTTTATTGCCTTTTTTATCATCACTTTCTACGTAAGCAAAGAAAGCTCCTGTTGCCTTATTATATCCACCATATTTTTCAACAGATAAATACTCATTTTTATTAGATTTTATAGGTAAATATCCTTTACCACTTCCACTTTGACCTTTATTTATTATATTTTGATCAAATAATCCACCTTTTACAACGTATGAATATCTAGTAAATAGTATTCCACCTTTAGATAGCATCTCTCTTACTGTTTTTTTAGTTCCTTCAATTACATTACCATTTTCATCTTTTCTATCTGCAATCCAAGCCACCTCATCTTTTGTCTTAACATCATAATCATACATTCTATAAAGATTATATTTTCCTCTAGAGTTTATAAATCTCAATGCATTTCTAGTAAATTTAACATGATACACATTTCCAACTACTATAGCTAGATACGCATCATGAGCATGATGTAAGTCATTAAGTTCCCTTACTTTTACAAAATCAATTACTTCTTTTCTAAAATCAGATGTATTTTCTGCCTTTGTATAAACTATTTCACATTCTTTCATTATCTTACCTAGTATGCTTGCAACAGCTTTTGTACTCTGTCCTGTAAATACTATCTGTCTCTCTATGAAAGATGCTAGTTCTTCACTAGTAAGTGCATCTTTTCTTGTCAATCTCTTGTATTTTTCTGATGTTATTAGTCCCTTTGATTTTAAAATATCCCAAAATGCCTTTTGTTTGTTTTGTACTTCAGCTTTTAGAGGATATTCATCAGATTTTCTACTATTCTCAGTTTTTTTAACTAATACTAAGTTTTTAGTTATACTATCATCTTTTGTTTTAGATCTAGGATAGATATGGTCTATATCGTAATCAGTTGTAAATAGCTGAGATAATTCTATTCTTTCTCCTGTATACATATCTCTTCCCATCTGAGTGTAATATAAATAAAGTTTTTTACTTCTTAATCTACTTTCTTCCATAGTTTCTAATTTTTCAATCATTCCACTACTTTTAAATTCTCTTATATATTCATGTTCTTCTTCTTTACATTTTTTGTAGCACTCTATAAACGCATTTTTTCTTGATTCTGTTCTTTTCTTATCTCCTTCTTGTCTAGGCATTTCTACAAATATTCTCTTTGGTTCACAACCCATTACTTCCTGTATTTCCTTGACTACTAAAATTGTCTGCCATATAGATCTTTTTACCGCTGGAGATGCATATAAATCTTCCATTAAACTATCATAATCTAAATTATTTATATCTAAATCTTCATTTAAATTATTATTGTGTTTATTTATAATTTCTATAAACTCAAACTGATTTGATAATAGCTGCATTAGATTGTAATTTGTTTCCTCCATAGCTTCTATTATACTTATATCGTTATTTCCATCTATATTTGCTTTAATTCCTGTTAGGAATTTTTTAGATAATCTTCCCCAACCTGTAAAGTTAATTGCCACTAATTTTTCTAATTTTTTATCCTCTTTTTCTAATTCTGGATAAGTTGCTTTTATTTTCTTTCTAAGCATTTTCTTTTCGCTACCAAGAACTGTAGACCATAAAATTATATTTTCTGCCATTTTTAATGTTTCTAAATTTGAGTCTAAGTCTTCTAGTATAGACTTCATCTTTGCATACGAATCCATTTTATTTTTAAAATCTCCATCTATACCAGATACTTCCACATCTATTCCAAATTCTTTCTTATAAAAAGATTTTATCTTTTTAGTAGTTACAGATTTTCCTGTAAGGAATAGTTCATTATAAATTTTCTTTTTAACTTCAACATCTGGCTTTTCACCATTTATTTTTAAGTTATTCAATTCATTTAATACTCTAAACTTACTATACAAAATAGATTGATTAGGAAGCACATCCTCCCCTACTAAATAAGTACATTTATTAGTCATTCTCATAATAAAGTTTTCTGCACTCTTATCTTTATCTACCACATCATCAAAATTCCATGGATATATTTTTTCGTTTGATTTCTTTTCTATCCAACAGAATCCACTTTCTTTATGCTTGTCATTTAAAGGCCCAACGTAATATGGTATTCTAAATGTTAGCAATTTTTCTATCTTTTCTTTTGTTACATAGCCATTGCTATCTTTTTCATTTAAAAAATTGTAGTACTTCTCAGCATTTGTAATTATCTTTTTTAACTCCTCCTGATGAAGTTGATATGGAAGTACTCCATTTCTTTTATCTATTTGTTTTGGCATAAATGTAAGTTTTTCACATTCATCCATTATCCTATCTATAATAGGATCTTTATGCTTTATTTTCTTTAATATTGATAATACATTTTTACAAAATTCTTCTTGTGTTACTTTTTTCCCTGGATATACTTTCTTTTTATTTACTATATAATGACCTGTATATCTTACATAATTTGCTTTTTTATCATCTAGTTCAGAGAACATTTTTTTATATTCATCTGGTGCATATTTTTTTATTACATTTTTTAAATCTTCTAAGTCTTTTTTATGTTTTTCATAAGTAGCAACTTTTGCATCAGATAAATAACTTTCCCCATTTAATATATTAGCTAATATAGACCAATCATAAGTTTTTTTAATTCCTTCTAAGAAGTTCATTTCACTTTCAGTAAGTAAATTTTCTATTTCTTCTAAATCCTGTTCATAACTATCACTATCAAATGTTATTGATATATCTTTTCCAGATTCATTAACTAGCTCTTCATTATCAAATCCTTTTTTTATATTAGTATTTTGACCAGTTAATAGTTTTAATAATTCCTTTACTTTCTTTTCCTTATCTTTTAGCTCTATTTTATCTTCATACTTTATAGCTATATCATCATTTAAATTTTTAAATTTATCCCTTTTATTTAGAGAACTATCTTTTAGTGTATTTTCAAATCTATCTTCATTTAAAATCTCTATTTCTATCCCTATTTCTGCAAATGCTTCTACAAAACTATTCTTAGCATCTTCAAAGCTTTTTACAGCATCTATATTCTTATCTCCTAATAAGAAATGACCTCTATTTTTTATGATATTATGTATTGCCAGATATATAAGTCTAATATCTTTCTTTTCATCACTTTCAATTAAATCTTTGCGAAGATGATATATTGTAGGGTATTTTTCATGATATTCTTTATCTGTAAATCCTTCGTCATTAAATAATGCAAACGGACAATCTTTATCAGTTTTATCCTCTAAATAATATTTACTCTCTTTTAGTCTTTGGAAGAATGTTGGGTCTATCTTATTTATCTCCTCAGCAAATAATTCTTGTAAAAGTTTTATTCTTTCTTTTCTTCTGGCAGTTCTTCTTCTGCTAGATCTAAATAGCCTTCTTTCTTCTGCTGTTTTTCCTTCTTCAAATAATCTTACACCTATTAGATTTTTTCCTTTAGCTCTTAATATCTTATAATTTGTATCGGTAACTGCCCAACCAAGTGAACTAGTTCCAATATCTAACCCTAAGAAATATTCTTTAGCCATCTTTCTTCCCCCTTCTATTTTTAATGATAATCCATTTTTCTATTTGACATCTAACGCAATATAATATATACTAAAAGTATCTAAAATTACATCAAAAGTTCAAATAAAATTTTTTCAAATCGTTTGCCTGCATTGTGCAGCAAAATAAAATTATAAACTTGCTTTTAGGCAAGTTATTTTTTTGCCCATTTTAATTTTTTTACAAACACTATTTAGTTTTATTATATTACATATTTTCTGAAAAATCTATCTGTTTATTCATTAAAAAACACTTTCACTTCTTTTTATTTTATTCTCTAGGTTACAAATTTCCTTATATTTCAAAAAAATTTCCCAAACTATAGATATATCCCTTAAAATAATATATTATATAAAGTAAGCAAATTTTTAAAAAACAAAATAAACAGTCAAAAATTTACATAAAACATAACAAAATAAACTAAAACTAAAAATAAGGCTGCTTATCATAAAGGAGGAAGTTAAAATGAAACTAGCAACAAAATTAGACACACTAACACCGTCGTTTACGATAGGAATAAGTTCAAAAGTAAAAGAAATGAAAGCAAATGGAATAGACGTACTAAACCTAAGCATCGGTGAACCAGACTTCACAGTACCAGAAAAAGCAAAAGCATACGGAAAAAAATCATTAGATGAAGATTGCACTAAATACGATCTTGTTCCAGGACTTAAAATACTTAGAGAAGAAATTGTAAAAAAACTAAAAAGAGAAAATAATTGTGATTACACAATAGATGAAATAGTATTATCTAGTGGTGCAAAAAACTCTATAGCTAATGCACTTCTTGCAGTAACTAACCCAGGAGAGGAAGTTCTTATCCCTAAACCATATTGGGTAAGTTATCCAGAAATGGTTAAACTTACTGGTGCAGTTCCAAAATTCATAGATACAAAAAGAGAAAATGGATTTAAACTAACTAAAGAAGAATTAGAAGCTGCTATAACTGAAAAATCAAAAATGCTTATCCTTACTAACCCTTCTAATCCAACAGGAAACGTATATACAAAAGAAGAGTTAATAGACATAGTTAATGTATGTATTGAAAAAGAAATATTCATATTAGCAGACGAAATATACGAAAGAATTTGCTATGTCGATGGATTTACTTCTGTAGCATCTCTTTCTGAAGAAGCAAAAGACATAACAATAACTATAAATGGATTTGCAAAATCAGTTGCTATGACAGGTCTTAGACTTGGATACACTGCATCTAATAAAGAAGTTGCAAAAGCTATGAGCTCTATACAGGGACATTTAGTTTCTCATCCTTGTCTAACTGCTCAGTATATAGGATATGGAGCATTAGTTGAGTGCGAAGAAGATATAAAACACATGGTAAGTGTTTACAAATCAAGAAGAGATATGCTTGTTGAAAGACTTGACGCTATAGACCATGTTTCATACATACAGCCATCTGGAGCATTCTATATGTTCATAGATTTAAGTGAAGTTGCAGAAAAATACGATTGGAAAGAAAGTTTCTCAATAGAGTTCTGTGAAGAGCTTCTTAATAAATATCATGTCGCTGGAGTTCCTGGTATAGCATTTGGATTAGACAACTATATGCGTATATCTTATGCTTGTAGCGAAGAAACTTTCATGTCTGCAATGGATAGACTAGAAGAATTTGTAAAATCTATATTTGCTTAGTAAATAATTATTAAATAGAATAAAAAATCCTCTTGTTTTTATCAAGAGGATTTTTTTATTCATTATTATATTTATATCTTTATATTTTCCTTGAATCATATAATTCAAGAATTCATTACAATAAAAAAAGATTACGTGGCTACGTCCTACTCTCCCAGGGGCCTTCGCCCCAAGTACCATCAGCGATAGAGAGCTTAACTTCTGTGTTCGGAATGGGAACAGGTGTATCCTCTCTTCTATAATAACCACATAATCTTTATTTTCAGAGATTGTACTCTGAAAACTACATACATATTAATCAAATTACCAAATATTTTCTTGGTCAAGTCCTCGACCTATTAGTATCGGTAAGCTACATACATTACTGCACTTCCACCTCCGACCTATCAACCACGTAGTCTTCATGGGGTCTTACTTCCGAGGAATGGGAAATCTTATCTTGAGGCTGGCTTCGCGCTTAGATGCTTTCAGCGCTTATCCGTTCCGTACATAGCTACCCAGCCATGCCTCTGGCGAGACAACTGGTACACCAGCGGTACGTCCACCCCGGTCCTCTCGTACTAAGGGCAGATCCTCTCAAATTTCCTACGCCTGCGACGGATAGGGACCGAACTGTCTCACGACGTTCTGAACCCAGCTCGCGTACCACTTTAATGGGCGAACAGCCCAACCCTTGGGACCTACTACAGCCCCAGGATGTGATGAGCCGACATCGAGGTGCCAAACCTCCCCGTCGATGTGGACTCTTGGGGGAGATAAGCCTGTTATCCCCAGGGTAGCTTTTATCCGTTGAGCGATGGCCCTTCCACTCAGAACCACCGGATCACTAAGTCCGACTTTCGTCCTTGCTCGACCTGTATGTCTTGCAATCAAGCTCTCTTATGCCTTTACACTCTGTGCACGATTTCCGACCGTGCTGAGAGAACCTTTGAGCGCCTCCGTTACCTTTTGGGAGGCGACCGCCCCAGTCAAACTGCCCGCCTGACAGTGTCCCAAGACCTGATTCAAGGTCTCTGGTTAGAGTCCCAGTACTACAGGGGTGGTATCCCAACGGTGGCTCATCCAAAACTGGCGTCCTGGAATCAAAGCCTCCCACCTATGCTGTACATGTAGTACCAAGACCCAATGCCAAGCTACAGTAAAGCTCCATGGGGTCTTTCCGTCCTGTCGCAGGTATCCGGCATCTTCACCGGAATTACAATTTCACCGAGTCTGTTGTTGAGACAGTGCCCAAATCGTTACGCCTTTCGTGCGGGTCGGAACTTACCCGACAAGGAATTTCGCTACCTTAGGACCGTTATAGTTACGGCCGCCGTTTACTGGGGCTTAAGTTCACTGCTTCGATTGCTCTAACAGATCCCCTTAACCTTCCAGCACCGGGCAGGCGTCAGCTCCTATACATCGTCTTGCGACTTAGCAGAAACCTATGTTTTTGGTAAACAGTCGCTTGGGCCTATTCTCTGCGGCCATCTTTCGATGGCACCCCTTATCCCTAAGTTACGGGGTCATTTTGCCGAGTTCCTTAACAACAGTTCTCTCGCTGGCCTTAGGATACTCTCCTCACCCACCTGTGTCGGTTTGCGGTACGGGCGCCTTTAAACTCGATAGAGACTTTTCTCGACAGTGTGAATGCAGATGCTTCGCTACTAAATTTCGCTCCCCGTCACACCCCAGCATTGTATCCGTGGATTTGCCTCCGGATACTGCCTCAGTGCTTGGACGTGCATAACCAACAGCACGCTCATCCTGTCCTACTGTGTCATCCCATTTCTCAAACGCTTATTGGCGGTACAGGAATTTCAACCTGTTGTCCATCACCTACGCCTTTCGGCCTCGGCTTAGGTCCCGACTAACCCAGGGAGGACGAACCTTCCCCTGGAAACCTTGGGTTTACGGCCTGTGGGATTCTCACCCACATCTCGCTACTCATGCCAACATTCTCACTTCTTTACAGTCCACATGTCCTTACGGTCATGCTTCTGCCCAGTAAAGAAAGCTCCCCTACCCATCATAAATGATGCCGTGACTTCGGTAGTAGGTTTTAGCCCCGGAAATCTTCGGCGCAGGATCACTCGACCAGTGAGCTATTACGCACTCTTTGAATGAGTGGCTGCTTCTAAGCCAACATCCTGGTTGTCTGTGCAATCCCACATCCTTTACCACTTAACCTACATTTGGGGACCTTAGCCGACGGTCTGGGCTGTTGCCCTCTCGACCGTGAATCTTATCACCCACGGTCTGACTCCCAGATAAAAGATGACGGCATTCGGAGTTTGATAGTCTTCGGTAGGTGCAATACCCCCTAGGACATTCAGTGCTCTACCTCCGTATCTCTGAATCTGAGGCTAGCCCTAAAGCTATTTCGGGGAGAACCAGCTATCTCCGGGTTCGATTGGAATTTCACCGCTATCCACAAGTCATCCCCGAGCTTTTCAACGCTCGTGGGTTCGGTCCTCCACGAAATTTTACTTTCGCTTCAACCTGCTCATGGATAGGTCACCCGGTTTCGGGTCTACGTCATGCAACTAAACGCTCAGTTAAAACTCGCTTTCGCTGCGGCTGCATACTTGAAGTACTTAACCTTGCTGCATAACGTAACTCGTTGGCCCGTTCTACAAAAAGTACGCGGTCACACAAGAAATGTGCTTCCACAGTTTGTAAGTACAGGGTTTCAGGTTCTATTTCACTCCCCTCCCGGGGTTCTTTTCACCTTTCCCTCACGGTACTATGCGCTATCGGTCACCGGGTAGTATTTAGCCTTGGAGGGTGGTCCCTCCTGCTTCCCACGGGGTTTCACGTGTCCCGTGGTACTCTGGATCATATCGGAAGTCTTCTCACTTCGACTACAGGGCTGTTACCTTCTGTGGCGGAGCTTTCCAAAACTCTTCGTCTGTAATAACCTCTTCCTGATGATATGTCCGCAACCCCTAAGAAGCGAACTTCTTAGGTTTGGGCTGTTCCGCGTTCGCTCGCCGCTACTAGCGGAATCGAATTTCTTTCTCTTCCTTCGGGTACTTAGATGTTTCAGTTCCCCGAGTTCCCCTCAACGAGCTATGTATTCACTCGAAGATACCATGACATTACTCATGGTGAGTTTCCTCATTCGGAAATCTATGGATCAAAGTTTACGTGCAACTCCCCATAGCTTATCGCAGCTTATCACGTCCTTCATCGGCTCCCGGTGCCAAGGCATCCGCCCTGCACCCTTAATAACTTGACCAGTTACAGTTGATATTTTTTTATAAGGTTATCGTCCTTATTTATCACATTAAGGAAATAAATGATGTCATATCATAATATATATGTAGTTTTCAAAGTACAAATGGTGGAGATGAGGAGATTCGAACTCCTGACCCCTTGCTTGCAAGGCAAGTGCTCTCCCAACTGAGCTACACCCCCATATTAAGTTTGTATAAACTTTCAAAACTGAACAGCAGATAATTCTCCCTAGAAAGGAGGTGATCCAGCCGCACCTTCCGATACGGCTACCTTGTTACGACTTCACCCCAGTTATTGATTCCACCTTCGACGACTTCTCCCAAAAGGTTAGATAGTCGGCTTCGGGTGTCTCCAACTCCCATGGTGTGACGGGCGGTGTGTACAAGACCCGGGAACGCATTCACCGCAGCATTCTGATCTGCGATTACTAGTAACTCCAGCTTCATGTAGGCGAGTTTCAGCCTACAATCCGAACTGAGAATGGCTTTAAGGGATTTGCTCCACCTCACGGCTTGGCTGCCCTCTGTACCACCCATTGTAGCACGTGTGTAGCCCTAGGCATAAGGGGCATGATGATTTGACGTCATCCCCACCTTCCTCCAGGTTATCCCTGGCAGTCTCTCTAGAGTGCCCAACTAAATGATGGCAACTAAAGACAAGGGTTGCGCTCGTTGCGGGACTTAACCCAACATCTCACGACACGAGCTGACGACAACCATGCACCACCTGTCACTTCTGTCCCCGGAGGGAAAGAGGAGATTAGTCCTCGGTCAGAAGGATGTCAAGCCTAGGTAAGGTTCTTCGCGTTGCTTCGAATTAAACCACATGCTCCGCTACTTGTGCGGGTCCCCGTCAATTCCTTTGAGTTTCACACTTGCGTGCGTACTCCCCAGGCGGAGTACTTAATGCGTTAGCTGCGGCACCGAAGGGGGTAACCTCCGACACCTAGTACTCATCGTTTACAGCGTGGACTACCAGGGTATCTAATCCTGTTTGCTCCCCACGCTTTCGTGCCTCAGCGTCAGTTACAGTCCAGAAAGCCGCCTTCGCTACTGGTGTTCCTCCCAATATCTACGCATTTCACCGCTACACTGGGAATTCCGCTTTCCTCTCCTGCACTCAAGTCAGACAGTATCAGGAGCTTACTACGGTTGAGCCGTAGCCTTTAACTCCTGACTTGAAAGACCGCCTACGCACCCTTTACGCCCAGTAAATCCGGATAACGCTAGCCCCCTACGTATTACCGCGGCTGCTGGCACGTAGTTAGCCGGGGCTTCCTCCTCAAGTACCGTCATTATCTTCCTTGAGGACAGAGCTTTACGACCCGAAGGCCTTCATCGCTCACGCGGCGTTGCTGCATCAGGCTTGCGCCCATTGTGCAATATTCCCCACTGCTGCCTCCCGTAGGAGTTTGGACCGTGTCTCAGTTCCAATGTGGCCGATCACCCTCTCAGGTCGGCTACTGATCGTCGCCTTGGTGGGCCGTTACCCCGCCAACAAGCTAATCAGACGCGGGTCCATCCTGTACCGAAAAATCTTTGATATAAAAGTCATGCGACTCTTATATATTATCCCGTATTAGCATACCTTTCGGTATGTTATCCGTGTGTACAGGGCAGGTTACCCACGCGTTACTCACCCGTCCGCCGCTCTTCTCCGAAGAGAATCGCTCGACTTGCATGTGTTAGGCACGCCGCCAGCGTTCATCCTGAGCCAGGATCAAACTCTCAAAAATAAATTTTCGAAGAAAATTTATGTCGCCGATGATATTTCTCATTCTCATTCGAAATATCCATCGCTCAAATAAAATTTCTACAATGTTGAATCCGCTCAGATGTTATCTCAAAATATCTGGCATGGTTTGTATGGCGTTCGAATTATTTATTCGAACTAAATATATCTGCTGTTCAGTTTTCAAAGTTCATTTTCTATCTCACTGCCCTCTCTCTCAAGGACAAGTATTATAATATCACCTTTAATTTATATCGTCAACACTTTTTTAAACTTTTTTTTAATATTTTTTTACTTTTATATTTTTTACGTTCATTAATTTTTAATATACTTTTATATTTCATATCACTATTTATATTTAAAAATAAATTTAATTCTTTGTTCGTATTTTTCAATTTCACGATATAACAATATATAAATTTAATTTATTTAAATTCACATATTTTTTTATATTCTACTCACTAATTTTTGCATTTTACTCGCTAAAATATATATTTCAACCAAAATATTATCATTTAAATTTGTCATATAAAGGCTATATAAAAATTAAAAAAGGACTATCTAATCATAAAATTAAATAGTCCTTCGTAATTATCATCAAAAAATATTCTACTTTTCTAAAACAATTCTAAAAATAATATACAAATTTAAATCCAAAATATATTATTCAGCAGATTCTTCCTGTTTTTCTATTGGTTTCATAGTAGGGAACAATAATACGTCTCTTATTGATGTTGAATCAGTAAGAAGCATTATAACTCTATCTATACCTATTCCTAGTCCACCTGTTGGAGGAAGACCTACTTCAAGAGCATTTAAGAAATCTTCGTCCATATCACAAGCTTCGTCATCTCCAAGCTCTTTCTTTCTTAACTGGTCCATAAATCTACCTTTCTGGTCGATTGGGTCGTTAAGTTCAGAGAATGCATTAGCAAGCTCCCAACCATTAGCAAATGCTTCAAATCTGTCAGTAAGTCTTGGATCTTCATTATTTCTCTTAGATAATGGAGATATTTCAACTGGATGGTGTGTTATAAATGTAGGCTGCACTAATTTATCTTCACCAAATTCTTCAAAGAATTCAGCTATTATTTCCCCTCTTCTCATTCCCGGTTTAACTTCTATACCTTTTTCTTTAGCTATAGCTATAGCTTCTTCATCAGTATTTATTTCATTAAAGTCTACTCCAGAATATTCTTTAACACATTCTATCATAGTCATTCTCTTCCAAGGTGGTTTGAAGTCTATTTCTTTACCCTGGTAAACTACTTTTGTGCTTCCTGTAGCAACTTCTGCCATATGAGCTATAAGATTTTCAGCTATTTCCATCATATCTGTAAAGTCAGCATAAGCCTGGTATAATTCTATAGCTGTGTACTCTGGGTTGTGTTTCATGTCCATACCTTCATTTCTGAACATTCTTCCCATTTCGTAAACTTTATCAAATCCACCAACGATTAATCTTTTTAAGTATAATTCGTTAGCTATTCTTAAATACATTGGTATATGTAAAGTATTGTGGTGAGTTATGAAAGGTCTAGCATTTGCTCCACCAGCTATTGTATTTAATATTGGAGTTTCAACTTCTAAGAATCCTCTATCATCTAAGTAAGATCTTAAAGCTTTAAGAGCTTTAGTTCTTGTTATGAAAGCATCCTTAACTTCTGGATTAACTATAAGGTCAACATATCTCTGTCTATATCTTAATTCCTGGTCTTTTAATCCGTGGTATTTTTCTGGTAGTATCTGTAAAGATTTAGATAATAAAGTAACTTTATTTGCTTTTACTGATATTTCTCCTCTTTTAGTTATGAATACTTCACCTTCTATACCAACTATATCACCTATATCATAAGTTTTGAATATATCGTATTCTTCATCACCTAGTCTATCTTTTCTAACGTAAGACTGTATTCTTCCTTCAGCATCCTGTATATCTATGAATCCTGCTTTACCCTGTATTCTCTTGCTCATCATACGTCCAGCAATTTTAACAGTTTCCCCTTCTAAAGCTTCGAATCCTTCTTTTACCTGTACAGAATAATGTGTTCTATCGTATCTACTTTCTTTGAATGGATCTCTTCCCATTTCCTGTAAATTAGCTAGTTTGTCTCTTCTTACCTGAAGCACTTCACTTAATTCTTCATTAGTCATTTCTACATTTGCTTCAGTATTTTTATTATTGCTCATAGTGCACCTCCATTTATATTTTTTATTACTTATATTTACTATTTATAAATTTATTATCTGCTTATTGATAGTATTTTGTATTTAGCTACTCCATCTGGAATCTGAACTTCTACTTCATCACCTTCAGATTTTCCTAGTATAGCTTTTCCTATTGGAGATTCATTTGATATTTTACCTGCAAATGGATCTGCTTCTGTTGAACCAACTATAGTATAAGTAACTTCTTCTTCAAAATCATAATCGTAAAGTTTTACTATTGATCCTGCAGTTACTTTACTTAAATCTATAGATTCTTCATCTATTATAGTTGCCTTTCTTATCATGTTTTCTATTTTTAATATTTTTTCTTCTAATTCAGCCTGTTCTTTTTTAGCTTCATCGTACTCAGCATTTTCTGATAAATCTCCGTATGATATAGCTACTTTTAGCTTTTCAGCAACATCTTTTCTACCAACTATTTTTAATTCTTCAAGCTCAGCTTCTAGTTTGTCAAAACCTTCCTGAGTTAATAATATTTCTTTATTTGCTTCCATTTTTCTTATTAAACTCCTTCTCGTAAATGTTATTAAATTTTCTATTTATTTTAAATGGGTATTAAATCGCCATTATTTTACTTTATCCGCTATATTATAGGCTAATATTCGCATTATGTCAAGGATTCAGCTATATAAGCCTCTAATCTACCTACCACTTCATCAGCTGATTCTAGCTTATTTATTTCGTCTCTAAGCCTTGCAGATTTTTTCATTCCCTTTAAGTACCAACCCAAATGTTTTCTCATTTCTCTTACAGCTACATACTCTCCATCTTCTTTAATTGCAAGATTGAAGTGCTTTATTGCAGTTCTTATTTTTTCTTCTGCTGTTGGTTCGGGAAGTATTTCTCCTGTTTTCATATAGTGATTTATTCTATTAAATATCCAAGGATTTCCCTGTGCACCACGACCTATCATTATAGCATCGCATCCTGTTTTTTTTCTTATATTTATAGCATCCTCGATTGTAACTATATCTCCATTTCCTATAACAGGAATCTTGACCGCATTTTTTATTTCCTCTATTATGTCCCAATCCGCTGTTCCAGAATAATACTGTGCCCTTGTTCTTCCGTGAATAGTTATAGCCTGAGCACCACTAGCCTCTGCCATTTTTGCAAATTCTACTGCATTTATACTATCATCATCCCAACCTTTTCTAAACTTAACTGTAACAGGTTTTTTAGATTTTTTCGCTGCTGCCTCTATAACTTTTGCTGCAAGCTGTGGAGTCTTCATTAATGCTGATCCATCTCCATTTTTTACAACTTTAGGAGCAGGACACCCCATATTTATATCTAATATCTCATTTGAATGTTCATTTAAAATCTCTGTCGCCCCTGCTATAAATTCTGGCTCAGATCCAAATATCTGAACTGCGACAGGATGTTCTTCTTCCTCTATTTTAAGCATGCCCTTTGTCTTTTCATCATCGTAGCAAAGAGCCTTTGCATTTATCATCTCTGTATATAAAAGGCCACTACCATACTCCTTGCAAATAAGTCTAAATGCTAAGTCGGTAACTCCAGCCATAGGTGCTAAAAACACTTCATTTTCAAGTACTACATCGCCTATTCTCATATTACACTTCCTTTCTATTTAAATCTAAAATTCATAAAGTCAATGGTATTATATTAACACAAAACTCTACCCTTCTTCAATAAGACAGCCCTCAAGTCTACAAAAAAATTAGAGGCACTAAAAGCACCTCTATTTTTAAAAGTTTGATTTTATAATTCGTTATTTTTATTTTTTTCGTATATTATTCTAAGTCCTTCTAAAGTAAGGAATTTATCTATCTCATCTATACTATCTGTTTCCGATGAAATAAGTCCTGCAAGACCTCCAGTAGCAACTACCTTAACATCTTGATTTTTAAGTTCATCTTTCATCATTTCAATTATTTTATCTACAAGTCCTACATATCCATATATAAGTCCTGCCTGCATTGCAGAAACAGTATTTTTAGCTATTACAGTCCCTGGTTTTATAAGTTCTACCCTTGGTAGCTTAGATGCTCTCTGGAATAGCGCCTCACTTGAAATTTTAACTCCTGGAGCTATTGTTCCCCCTAAGTACTCTCCTGTCTCTGATATTGCACAGAATGTAGTAGCAGTTCCAAAATCAACAATTATTAATGGATAACCGTATTTTTCTATAGCTGCAACAGCATTTACTATTCTATCTGCTCCAACCTGTCTTGGATTATCATATTTTATATTAAGACCTGTCTTTATTCCAGGACCTACTACCATAGCTTCTTTATCGCAGTATTTTCTAGCAAAATTTTCTAAAGAATGCATAACATCTGGAACAACAGAAGATATTATAACATCGTCTATATCCTCTATTTTTAAATCATAATGTCTAAATAAATCTTTTATAAGCATTCCATATTCATCTGAAGTTTTGTATTTATCTGTATGAATTCTCCAATGTTTTTCAAGTTTATCTCCATTGTATAGTCCTAGTACCATGTTTGTATTTCCCACATCAAACACCAATAACATAAATCTTTCCTTCTTTCGTATTCTAATTTATATCAGATTATTTTCTCTTATATATCTCCCTAGCATAGTTATTTTAACAACTTGAAATATATGTGTCAATAATATTGTATACAAAGTAATTAAATATATCCATTTTGACCTCTAACAGATACTTCTCCAGATATTATTTCTTCTATTTCTCCGTCGTTATGTTTTACTATAAGGTTTCCATCATTGCTTATATCCATGCAGTATACTTTTTCTCTATGATCTTTTTTTATTAGGTATACATCTTTACCTATAAGAACTGAATATTTTCTACAGATTCCTATTATATCCTCTCTGCTTCCATCTTCAATATATAAATTGTATAACTCTTCAAATTCTTTCATAATTTCCCTTATTATATCAGTTCCTTTAATATCAAATCCTTCTTTTTTTAGAGATGTTGCTTTTTTAGATAATTCCCCGGGAAATAACATAGTATTTACATTTATTCCCATACCTATAACTACACAGCCAACTTTTTCTACCTCAGCGACCATTTCTGTAAGTATTCCACATATCTTTTGCCCGTTCAATACAATGTCATTTGGCCATTTTATCTCAGCATCTACACCTAAATTTCTAAACGCATTTAATATAGATGCACCTGCAACTAATGTTAAAAACGGAGCCTTATATACTGGTATATCTGGTTTTAACATCAGACTCATCCATATACCTTCTCCTACATTTGATTGCCAGTTTTTTCCGAGTCTGCCCTTTCCAGCAGATTGATACTCAGATATGATAAGTGTTCCATCTTTTAGAGATTCAAAATTATCTTTTGCATAATTATTTGTAGAATCTATCTCTTGGAAATATTTTATATTTTGACCTACAAATTTCGTATCTAAATTCGCAGTTATCTGCTCTGGAATTATTACATCTGAATTTACATCTACAATTCTATATCCTTTTTTATTTATCGCTTCTATATCATATCCATTTTCTTTTAGATAATTTATATGCTTCCACACAGCAGCTCTAGAAATTCCAAGTTCTTTAGAAATACTTTCTCCAGATATAAATTCTTCTCCAGAATTAGATAGCATTTCTATTATTCTCTTTCTATTATCTTTAGGCATGCTCATTCTTCCTTTCCACAAACTATATACCAATATCTAAAACTTAGATTATAAAAAAGGGAAGGTATCCACCTTCCCCCTAGTTTATCTTTTTATTTATAAATATTATTCTTCCTCATCAAAAATATTTTTTACTTTTTCTGATTCATTAGAAGATTCTATTTTAGACTCATCATCAGATTCTATTTCTGCAGTTGCTTCTGTTTCAGAAGTTTCATCTTTAACTTCTACAAAATCAGCTTCATAGTCTACTACTCCTGCTTCTTTCTTTCTGTTTTCTTCTATTTCATCTAAGTCTAAATCTAATGGAAGATTTCCATCTATAGCTTTTATAAATTCTTCTGCATCTAATGTTTCGTATACTAATAACGCCTGTGCAACATTTTCTAATTTATCCATATTTTCTGATAGGATTTTCTTAGTCATTTCGTATGCACCAAGTATTATATTTCTTATTTCTACGTCGATTTCATTTGCAACTTCTTCTGAGTATGTTCTAGTGTTTGATATGCTATTTCCTAAGAATACCTCACCTTCACTGTCAAATGTCATAGGTCCTATCTTAGCACTCATACCGTATTTCTTAACCATATCTCTAGCTGTCTGACTAACTCTTTCAAGGTCGTTAGAAGCTCCAGTAGATATATCTTTAAGAACTAACTCTTCAGCAACCCTACCACCAAGCATAACTATTATATTTTCTTCCATATCTCTCTTAGTAGCAAAGTATTTGTCCTCTACAGGTAGCTGCATTGTAAATCCACCTGCCATACCTCTAGGTATTATAGTTACCTGATGTACCGGACTTACATTTTCAAGTAAGTGTGCACAAACTGCATGTCCTGCTTCGTGGTATGCAGTAAGTCTCTTTTCTTTGTCGCTTATTACTCTTGATTTTTTAGCTACACCAACTATAACCTTAGTTATAGATTCTTCTATTGTAGCCATTCTTATTTTCTTTTCACCTTTTCTCGCAGTTAATATAGCTGCTTCATTCATAAGGTTTTCTATATCTGCAGGAGTAAATCCTGGAGTTCTCTTAGCTAATACATCTAATCTAACATCATCTGCTAGAGGTTTCTTTCTTGAATGAACTTTAAATATAGCTTCTCTACCTTTAACATCAGGTGTTCCAACAACAACCTGTCTATCAAATCTGCCTGGTCTTAAAAGTGCAGGGTCTAGTATGTCAGGTCTGTTTGTAGCAGCCATTATTATTATACCCTGATTAATTCCGAAACCATCCATTTCAACTAGTAACTGGTTAAGTGTCTGTTCTCTTTCATCGTGTCCTCCACCTAGACCAGCACCTCTTTTTCTACCAACAGCATCTATTTCGTCTATGAATATTATCGCTGGAGCATTTTTCTTAGCATCTTCAAATAATGATCTAACTCTAGATGCACCTACCCCAACAAACATTTCAACGAAATCAGAACCACTTATACTGAAGAATGGTACTCCAGCTTCTCCGGCTACTGCTTTTGATAAGAATGTTTTACCTGTTCCTGGAGGCCCAACCATAAGGATACCTTTTGGTATTCTAGCTCCAAGCTGTGTGTATTTTTTAGGATTTTTTAAGAAGTCTACAACTTCCTGTAAATCCTCTTTTTCTTCTTGAAGACCTGCAACATCCGCAAATGTTACTTTTTCTCCTTCTCCATCTTTGTGTAATTTGGCTTTAGATTTTCCAAAGTTCATAACTTTGCCACCGCCGCCCTGAGACTGATTCATAAAACTGAACCAAAGTATTCCTAAGAATATAAGCATAATAAATGTTGGAAGCATTGATATGAACCAAGGTGTTGTAGGTTCTGGCTCACCATCTATTACTAACTTATTCTGTTTTGACTGTTCTAAAACTTTATCTGCGAATTGTTCGCTCTTTACTTCTGATGGTATATAAGATTTAAATTTTGTCTTATCTTTTAGTACACCTTCAACAGATGTATCATCCACAAAATATATTGAGGCTATATCCCCTTCATTAAGTTCTTGGTATACTTTTGAAAATGGAATTTCTTTTACTTCTTCTACTTCTTTTCCAGTAAACTGGATAACGCCGACTATTATAGCTAACATTAGAACGTAAAATACCATTCCTTTTAGCATTTTTTTCAAATTAAATTTCCTCCCCTCTTTAAGGTCCTACAGTTTTTTTATGCTTAGTTTAAGTACTTTTTTTGTACTTTCATCTATCTTATAATTCTCACTCATTCTGTACTCACCAGCAAGAATTACTTCTTCCTCGTCAGCCACAATTGGTACCCTATTCCTCATCGCTCTAGGTATTTTAAGGTCTATGAATAAATCTTTTATTTTTTTAGTTCCACCTTTTAGTTTAATCTTATCCCCTGGCTGCCTATTCCTTACAGTTATACCCCCTTTTATTTTATCAAAATCAATAGCTTTTATAGATGAATCTTTTTTAAGACTTCTATATTTTTCTATGCTTATAACATCAGCGTCTACTAATACGCCTAGTTCCTTTATTTTTATAAAACCATCTTTTGGTACACTGTAGCTATATTCTATTTCTTCATCTTTTATTTCTTCTAACGTAAATAGTATACTATCTATTTTTCTATATGCAAATACTCCCCTTGGAAGATTTAACATTTTACCATTTTTTGAAGCATCTATAAGCTGAATAACATCTTCTATATGCTTCTGGTCTACAAAGTTTGTATCTCCAAGTACATCCTTTATAGCATATCTTATTATTCTATTTTGTATAGCTTCATGATATGAGGATAATTTTTCTACATTTATCTCTACTGCTGCTCCATCTTTTAAAGCTACTTCCTCGTATGCCTTAGTTGCCTCAGAGTCTATAAAATCTCCATCACTCTTCATGCTATTGCTAAGCCTAACTATTGATTCTACTACATTGCTATTAAAATGTTCCCGCATATATGGTAGTAGTTCCAGTCTAATTCTATTTCTTGTATAGATACTTTCTAGATTAGTTTGATCTATCTTAGGATTTAAATCATACTGCTCACAATAAGCTTCTATATCTTTTCTTTCTATATCTAGTATAGGTCTAATTATACCATTTTCTCTAGTATATTCTATCCCTCTTAATCCTTGAAGGCCTGTTCCTCTCATAATTCTCATCATAACAGTCTCAGCCTGGTCATTCATATTATGTCCTATTGCTATTTTATTAGCACCAGTTCTTCTTTTTATTTCATAGAACATTTCATATCTTATATTTCTAGCACCTTCTTCCAAAGAAAGTCCATTTTCTTCACAATATTTTGGTACATCTACAGATTTTATAAACACTGGAATTCCAAGAGAATCACAAAGCTCAGATACAAATAATGCATCCTTCTGTGCCTCAATTCCCCTTATCTGATGATTTAGATGTGCTGCATATATTTTTAAATTTCTAGATTCTTTTAATCTATTTAATATATGAAGAAGGCAAACTGAATCCGGCCCTCCTGAAAGTCCAACTATTATTTTATCTCCATACGATATCATATTGTGTTTATCTATAGTATCAACAACTCTATTAAATATCATATTTATTACCTCTTTTTTAGTTTTTATAGTAACTAAAGCTTTTATTTTATTAAACAAATCGCCTAAGTATAATAATACCAAATAAATCTAAGAAAAGGTAGCTTTTTCGCTACCTTATAAAAATTATTCTATTAATTTTTTAATTTAATTATTTTTCAGCTTTTATAACTATCTTATTTCTTCCAGCAAACATATTCTGAATTTCTATCATATAGTCTAAATGAACCTCTAATTTCTTTTCTCCATTTGAAATTTTAAAGTCATTTACTTTAGTATCTATTAAAAATATTCCCTGAGGAGTAGCATATCTGTTAGTATGTTTTTCACCCTTAACAAATGTCATTGTCGAGTTTACACTTCCACTTTTTATAACTTTTATGCAGTCTTTTGATATTTTTATAGTGTTTTTAACCTCCATATCTTCTTCTCTTTGGTTATATTTTATATATATACTATCGTTTTTTTCTATTAATTTTCCATATACTTTTAATTCTATGGTATCCATATTTCCATCGACATCGTATTGTTTTGTCTTTATTATTATTTTATTACTCACTATATTTCCTCGCTTATAATAAATTTAATATCTCTGTATCTCTACCTTTTCAACTTCTATCTTAGTCTTTAAAAATTCTCTAGCTATAGATGGGAATTTTACATTTATATCAGATACAAAATAGTCACATTCTCCCGGCTCTTCTTTTGTATTTAGAAGATTTTTTTCTATTAGTATATTTTTTAAATCTATTGCCGTTTCTCTAGCTGGATTTACAAGCTTAACCTCAATACCTACTTCTTCACCTATTGTTCTTTTTAACAATGGATAATGAGTACATCCAAGAACTATAGAATCTACACCTTTATCCTCAAGTTCTTTTAGATATTCTTTGGCTGTAAGTCTTGCAACTTCTGTATTTGCCCATCCTTCTTCTACTATAGGGACAAATAAAGAACATGCCTTTCCGTATACTTTTATATTCTTGTCTATTTTTTTAATTTCAGTATTATAAGCCTTTGATTTTATAGTTCCTTCAGTCCCTATAATTCCAACTTTTCCATTTTTTGTAGATGCTGCTGCTGTTCTAGCCCCAGCTTCAATAACTCCTATTATAGGCACATCATACTTTTCCTGTGCTTCAACTAAACTTCTAGCAGTAGCTGTATTACATGCTATTACTATAGCTTTAACATTTTTTGTTAGTAAAAAGTTTATAGCTTGAAAAGTATACTTCATTATCGTTTCCTTAGATCTAGGACCATATGGAACTCTGGCAGTATCACCAAAATATACTAAATCTTCATTGGGTAGTATTTTTTTAATCTCTTTTAATACTGTAAGTCCTCCTAATCCAGAATCAAAAACTCCGATTCCTCTTTTATCCATAATAAATCTCCTTATCGATTAACAACCTTATATTCTATCAGCCTTATCTATCATGTACTGTTCTGCTCTTTCTATATGCTCTTTTGCACATTTAGATGCCTTATTACCATCTCCACTTACTATAGCTTCTATTAAATGCTCGTGTTCTTCTTTTATTCCCCTTATAGCATTGTTGTCAGACATATATCCTGCTCTAAATCTGTATACCTGTTCCCAAAGAGAGTTTATCATCTGAGTAAGCCTTTTATTTCCAGCTGCTTCAAATATACACTGGTGGAACTCTACGTCCTTTTTAAGTATCTCATCAAGATTTCCATTTTCCATAGCTACATTAAGAGATTCTGATATTTTTTTAAGCTCTTCTATTTCTTTTTCGTCCATTCTTTCAGCTGCTAAATTAGCTGCTAGCCCTTCTAGTGCAGATCTTACTTCCAGTACGTCTATTATATCTTTAACAGACATATCAGCTACATATGCACCTTTTCTAGGAAGCATTATAACAAAGCCCTCTAGCTCTAACTTTCTTATAGCCTCTCTTACAGGTGTTCTACTAACTCCTAGCTGTTCTGCTAGTTGAACTTCCATAAGTCTTTCTCCAGGTTTTAGACTTCCTTCCACAATAGCCTTTCTTAAACTTTCAAAAACAACATCTCTAAGTGGTTTATAGTTATCTAAATTTAATTTAGTTAAATTTTCCATTTAATTCAATTCCCCTTTCAGCACTTCTAACAAGGTAAACTTGCTTATATTTATCTAGTAATTCTTTCTTAGCTTTTTCAGCCTCATCCTGTGAATCAAACAGTCCGAATACTGTAGGTCCACTTCCACTCATCATAGTTCCTAAGACATCACTTCTTTTCATAATATTTTCTATATCTTCTATCTCTGGATGCATTAAAGATGTTACAGATTCTAAGACATTACACATATTTTTTGCAAGTTCATCTATTCTATCTTCTTTAAGACATTCTATAAGATATTTATTATCTGGTCTTTTAGATACATTTGAATTATCAAATTTATTGTATACTTCTTTTGTAGATACAAATAGTTCCGGTTTACACACTAATACAAAAACATCGTTATTTAGACCTTTTATATTAGTTAATTTTTCACCTAAATTTTCCGCAAGTACTGCTCCTCCAGATATACAGAATGGAACATCTGCTCCAAGTTCAAATCCAATTTCTTTTAACTCTTCTTCATTAAGTCCTAATTCCCACATATCGTTTAAAGCCACTAAAGTACCTGCTGCATTTGTACTTCCCCCAGCCATACCTGCTGCAACAGGTATTCTTTTATCTATAAAAATCTCAGCTCCTTTTTTTACCCCAGTTTTTTCTTTTAGGAGTTGTGCTGCTTTATATACTATATTATTTTCATTAAGCGGTATTTCTTTACTTTTACTTTTAAGTATTATTTTCCCATCGTTTCGCTCTGTTATGTCGAGAATATCGTATAAATCGATAGACTGCATTATCATTTCAACAAGATGGTATCCATTTGGAAGCTTACCAAGTACATCTATAGATAAATTTATTTTAGCTCTACATTTAACCTTCATTTTATTATCCTCCGACATATTTTTGCAAAAAAATTAGTTCATATTATCACATTATTAATTATACTACAAAAAACAGGTAATTGTGTATATAATATACAATTACCTGTTCTCTTAATTTGAATCAAATTCCATTAATTAACTTTTCTCAAAAAAAATTATACAGTATAAGTCGTATTATACTGTAAGATTCTACTCTATTAATTTTTATTATTCTCTAACTTACTTTACGTTCTTCTTCAGATTTTCCTTTTATTACCTGTAGTTTTACACTAGAAGTAAGTAAATCTGAATAACTATAAGAAATTCTAGATGTACCATTAGAACCATCGTCTACTCTTACTATGAATACACTTGGATATGCCTCTTCAAGTACCCCTCTTGTTGTGACAATCTGTTTTCTTCCCTTATTAGCCTTTAGCTGTACTCTTTTACCTATGTGTTTTTCAAGAGTAGATTTTATATTTTCTAAAGTCTGAACTGTTGCCATCATATCACCTTCCCAATTTTTCTATGTTTACATAATACCACAAACACAGTTTTTCGTCAAGCCTAAACTAATTATTTTATATATTTTTTTCAATTTTGTCAATATAATTTTCGATATTATACAGTATTCTATTATATTCTTTTACTTTCGTCTATGAATTTTTTATTTATAACATATATATATTCGATTTTTTCTATTATACTTAAAATCCTTTTGTATTTTCTCATACTTTCATTTATAATTAATAGTATATATGTTTTCTTATAGATAACTATCTTAAATTTATAGGGTGTTTAAATAGTTATCTGAACAGTTACTATAAAATAAATTTTTTAATTGGTGATTAGGTATGAAAATTGAGAAACTACATTATTTTGAAAGTGTCGCACGTAACAAAAATTTTACAAAGGCAGCTAAAGAATGTCACATCGCTCAGCCCGCAATAAGTCATCATATTCAAAACCTTGAAGAGGAATTGGGTACAGAATTATTTATTAGAAATAGTAGAAATGTATCACTGACTCCTCAAGGAGAAATTTTCTACAAAGAAGTTGTGAAAATTTTAAAAGCTTATGAAGACGCGGTTATGAAAACAAAATTTAGCTCAATGTACTCAAAAGGTAAATTGACTATTGGTATGTACGGTTTTAGCTCTTTAAATATCTTAGATTCAGCGGTATCTGCATTGAAGTCAAAATATCCAAATGTCGATATAATTTTTGACAGATGTCAAGACGCTTATTATGCGGACTATCTATTAAGTGGTAAATACGATGTTATTTTGGCTTATGTCTCATCAACATTAGAACTACCAGATAGTATAGATAGTAAGCTTGTTCGTTCATGCCCACTTGGAATTCTAATTCCAAAAACACATGAGCTAGCCGAAAAAGATACTGTGACAATGAATGATATTGTAAACGCAAAAGAAGACGTATACGTACTAGATACGCATATCAGCTATATGAAAAAACATACTGATATAGCCCATTCTAGAATAAAATCAGAGGATGATATGGAACTTCTTTTAATAACAGGATCTATCAACAAATCCATTATTTTTACTACTAGACATGAAGCTGATGAATTCCACAATGCTTCTATGACTTTTAGAGAGGTTTCTGATAGTGTTATTACTGCAAACCAGGGAATTTATTATTTAAAAAATCATAATAATTGGGTACTTACTCAATTGCTAAACAATCTTTAAGTTAATTACTTTTGAAATAATAAGAAAAACACCTTCTTTATAGAGGGTGTTTTTTCTTTTATCAATTTATTATCTTATCGCTTTATTCAATTATTTTTTATTTATAACCTTTACTTTTATATCATAAGTTCATTTTCTTTTCTTTCTTTGCACATTGTTGTAAGCTTTTCAACAAGACCTGCCTTCATAGTTTCATCTAATATTCTAGCACCTGTTGGACATACTGATATACATCTCATACAAGCCATGCATACGTCTTTATCCACAGTTTTAGGCTTATCCATAGGTATTGCACCTACTGGACATTTTTTTGCACATAATCCACATTCTACACAGTTTTCATTAGCTTCTGGTTTTAATGCAGAGCCTTTCCATTCTTTGTATGGAATATTTCCTTTAGGCATTAATTCTGTATTTATTTCTCCACTTTCAAATTTAGCTTTTATTTCTTCTGAGAATTTCTTTAATTCTTCCTCATCTGATTTATCTGGTCTACCTGCTGCTAGATTTCTAGCTATTGAATGTTCTGCTATAGCAGCTACCATAGCTCCAACTACAAATCCATTTTCTTCAAGAACATTTTTTAACTCTAGTAGTGTGTCGTCGTAATCTCTATTTCCGTAAACTACAACTGCAACAGCTTTTGCTCCATTTCCTTTTATTTTATTGATTCTATCCACAGCTACAGTTGGTATTCTTCCTCCAAATGAAGGCACTGAAATTATACACATATCCTCAGGTTTTATGTTTACATCTTCATAGTTGAAGTGTAAGTCGCTTATATCTAGGTCTTTTGTTTCTTTCCAAGCTGATGAAAGTAGTTTTGTTACTTTTTCTGTTCCACCTGTAGGACTAAAATAGATTGAATATAACATTATAATCATTCCCTTCTACAATATTTTCTTTAATTTTAATTATACTCTTTTATATTTTATATTTTAATAAGCAAATTATATATACATTAAAAAAGAACCTCTAGTAAAACTGAGGGTTTTCTAGACATAAAAAAACCCGAGATAAAATATCTCGGGATTTCTTGCACAATATAATACGTAAAAACTATCTTTTTGAGAACTGTGGAGCTCTTCTGGCAGCTTTTAAACCGTATTTCTTTCTTTCTTTCATTCTAGCATCTCTAGTTAAGAATCCTTCTTTCTTTAAAGCAGGTCTTAAATCTTCGTCAGCTTTTAATAAAGCTCTAGATATACCGTGTCTTATAGCACCAGCCTGTCCAGTGAATCCTCCACCTTCAACTTTTACTATAACGTCAAATTTATTTTCAGTTTCAGTTAATACTAATGGCTGTTTAACGTCTCTTATTAATGTTTCGTAGTTGAAATATTCTTCTAACGCTCTACCATTTACTGTTATATTTCCTTCACCTGCAACTAATCTAACTCTAGCTACAGAATGTTTTCTTCTTCCTGTTCCTATGTACTGTACATTTGCCATGATAACTCCTCCTTTCACCTAATTAAAATTCTATTACTTCTGGATTCTGAGCTGCATGATCATGTTCAGCACCAGCGAATACTCTTAATCTAGTCATCATTCTGCTTCTTAATTTATTTTTTGGTAACATACCGCTAACTGCGTGAGCTACAACTTCTTCAGGTTTTTTAGCCATCATTTCTCTGTATGATATTTCTTTTAAACCACCTACATAACCTGTGTGGTATCTGTAGTATTTCTGATCTAATTTTTTACCTGTTAAAACTACTTTTGATGCATTTACAACTACTACGAAGTCTCCTCCGTCCACGTGTGGTGTAAATGTTGGTTTATGTTTCCCTCTTAATAATGTTGCAACTTCAGTTGCTAAACGACCTAAAGTTTTTCCTTCAGCGTCAACTAAGTACCAGTTTCTTTTAACGTCTGCTGGTTTAGCTATATAACTTTTCATATCTGTCCCTCCTTAACTTTTTTCCTTTAAAAATATTTTTCCGTTTATGTCAAGTCCGGGGCAAAGTGGACTTATTAACACATTCTTGTATATTATACGACTATAACCGAAAAGTGTCAAGATTAATAAAAAACTTTTTTGAGGAATAATGCGTGTCCTGGAGCCGTATGACCGGCTTTTGACCTATCCTTAGATTTTATTATATCTTCCATGCTTTCAGTTATTCTACCCCTTCCGATATCTATAAGCGTACCAGAAAGAATTCTAACCATGTTGTAAAGGAATCCATTTCCTTCAAACTCAAATACTATTAAATCTCCTTCTTTTTCTATTTTTACGCTTCTTATCGTTCTTACAGTATCTTTTACAGATGAACCGCTGCTCATGAATCCACAGAAGTCATAAGTTCCAATAAGCGACTTTGCTTCTTTATTCATCTTTTCAAAATCCAAATCGTATTTTACTTGATACGATATGTCTTTTAAAATAGGATTGCGGTATCTGTTATTATACACCAAATATCTGTATATTTTACCCTTTGCACTATATCTAGCATGGAAATCGTCATCGACTTCCTCTGCTTCTATTATAGATATGTCTTTGGGTAACTTAGAGTTTAACGCATCTGGTATTCTGTTTACAGGTATTTGAGATTCTATTTTAAAATTAGCCACCTGTCCAAGTGCATGCACTCCTGCATCTGTTCTTCCAGATCCGTTTATTTTTACTTTTTCACCTGTTATTTCTTTTATTGCATATTCAATATTTCCCTGTATTCCCGGAGAATCTGGCTGTTCCTGCCATCCACAATATTTTTCTCCATTGTATTGAACAGTTATTTTTATATTTCTCATTTAATCCTCCAAATAGGTAAATTTATATGTATCTTGTAGCTGCTACAGCAACCATATAAAGTATTATGAAGAATGTAGCTACATACTCTCTTTTACCTATTACAGTTTCTTTCATTTTTGTTCTATTATCTCCACCTCTGTAGCATCTAGCCTCCATTGCCATAGCAAGCTCGTCAGCTCTTCTAAATGCACTTACAAATAGCGGTACTAAAAGAGGAACAAGACTCTTAGCTCTGTTTATTAGCTTCTTACTTTCAAAATCCGCGCCTCTAGACATCTGAGCCTTCATTATCTTATCAGTTTCGTCTAGTAGTGTTGGTATGAATCTTAAGGCTATAGTCATCATCATTGCAAGTTCATGCACCGGTAGACCTATTTTCTTAAATGGATTTAATACCCTCTCTATTCCGTCTGTAAGCGCTATAGGAGATGTTGTAAGCGTTAATAAAGATGTTCCTACTATAAGCATAGCAAGTCTTATAGACATAAATATAGCCTGTCTGATACCTTCTTTAGTTATCGCTAAAAATCCAAATGACCATATTTTTTCACCAGGTATACAGAACATATTCACGATAAATGTGAATAATATTATCCATTTAAGAGGTTTTAACCCCTTTAGTATAAATTTTACCGGTATCTTTGACATTACAGTAAGTATTAATAAGACAACAAATACTCCTATATACACAGGCATTTTATTTATCATAAATATAGAAATCATAAATAATATCGTAGCTATTAATTTTAGACCTGCATCTAATTTATGTATAGGAGACGAAGCCGGGTAAAACTGACCGACAGTTATATCTTTTAACATTATTTTCTACCTCCTATCACTCTTAGTATTTCGTCTTTAGCTTCTTCAGGAGTTATTATATCCTGTCTAATATCAAAGCCTTTTTCTCTTAATTTTATAGCTAATTCTAGAACTTGAGGAATATCCAGACCTATTTCTTTTAGCCTATGAGCATTGTTGTTGAATACCTCTCTAGGATTTCCCATAAATTCTATTTTTCCTTTATTCATTACTATAAGCGTTTTTACTAATTTAGCCATATCATCCATGCTGTGAGATGATAGTATTACTGTTATATTTCTTTCCCTGTGTAGTTTTTTTATAAGTTCAAATATTTCTTCTCTACCACCTGGATCTAGTCCTGCAGTCGGCTCATCAAGTATTAATACTTCTGGATCCATAGCTATTACTCCTGCTATTGCAACCCTTCTCTTCTGCCCACCAGATAATTCAAATGGAGATTTTTCTCTATATTTTTCATAATCTAGTCCAACAGCTTCCATAGAAGCTTTTACTCTTTTAGTTATTTCCTCTTGATCTAGTCCCATATTTCCTGGACCAAATGCTATATCTTTTTCTATTGTTTCTTCAAATAACTGATACTCTGGATACTGAAATACTACCCCAACTCTTTTTCTTATTTCAGTTAGATTTATATCCTTCTGAGTTATTTCAAAGTCATTTATGTATATGCTGCCTGATGAAGGCTTTAGAAGTCCATTTAAATGCTGTATAAGTGTAGATTTCCCTGAGCCTGTGTGTCCAATTAGTCCAACAAAGTCATTATCCTCTATATCAAACGTTATATCGTCTAGAGCTCTATTTTCAAATGGCATCCCCTCATCATATATGTATGTTAAATTTCTTACTTTAATAGACATAATTCATTCACCATCTCATCCACTGTTAATATATCTTCTCTTATTTTTAATCCTTCTTTGTTTAGCATGTGAGATATTTCTGTCATACAAGGCACATCAAGACCTATTTTTTTAAGTCTATCTATCTCTTTAAATACTTCTCGTGGAGTCCCTTCTAATACTTTTCTACCCTTTTCCATAACTATAACTCTATCAGCTTCTACAGCCTCTTCCATAAAGTGAGTTATATGTATTGCAGTTATATTTTCTTCTTTGTTTAATTTCTTTATTGTTTTCATTACTTCTTTTCTACCAGATGGATCTAGCATAGCTGTAGCCTCATCGAATATTATACATTCAGGCTTCATAGCTATTATCCCAGCTATTGCAACTCTCTGTTTCTGTCCTCCAGAAAGTAAGTGTGGCTGTCTATCTTTAAATTCGTACATTCCTACGCTTTTTAAAGATTCTTCTACTCTTCTTCTTATTTCTGACGGCTCTATTCCTAAGTTTTCTGGCCCAAAAGCTACATCCTCTTCAACTATTGTAGCAACTATCTGGTTGTCTGGATTCTGAAATACCATTCCTGCAGTCTGTCTTATATCCCACATCTTGTCTGTATCTTTTGTATTCATTCCATTTACAATTATATCCCCTTCAGTAGGCTTTAGTATTGCATTCATATTCTTTGAAAGTGTCGATTTCCCAGAACCATTGTGCCCTATTATTACAACAAATTCACCTTTTTTTATATCTAAATTAAAATCATCTATAGCTTTGTACTTGTCGCCCTCTTCATTTTCATAGCAAAAGGAAAGATTTTTTATTTGTATGAGATTTTCCATTATTTACACCCCTTTTTTCCTATACATTTAAATCTTTATTGCCTAAATTCTATAAAACACCAAATTCTATAAAACATTATAATAGTTTATTATATCATACAATTAATACACGATAGTTACAATTATAGAGGATTTTATATACTATATCTATAAGTTTTCGAATATTAAATAAATTTATAGATTATATCCATACATTGATATTTATTATTCTTTTATTCTATATTTTTTAAATTTTGCATAAAAAAACAGACTGTAAAGTCTCACAGCCTGTATCCCCAGTTTAACATTCCCTCTAGATATTTATCCTCTAGTAGCTCTTTTTTCTTATATTAAATTAAAGTTTTATTTCCTCAGATATTTTTTATAAAGTCAATTTATTATAATTTTCTTAGTTTTTTTGAAACTTGTTTTTAATTCTAAAAATGCTATGGCATATAAAACACCATAGCATTTATTTATCAATACAGTAATTATACTAATTCTATGAAGGCCATTTCAGCAGCGTCGCCTCTTCTTGGTCCTTTTTTGATTATTCTAGTATATCCACCATTTCTTTCAGCATATTTTGGAGCTATTTCTGTGAATAAGTTACTAACAACAGTTTCATCAAGAACATAAGCTAAAACCTGTCTTCTAGCGTGAAGATCTCCTCTTTTTGCAAGAGTTATCATCTTTTCAGCCATTCTACGAGTTTCTTTTGCTCTAGTTACTGTAGTTTCTATTCTTCCTTCTCTTAGTAAGTCAGTTACTAAGTTTCTTAACATAAGGTTTCTGTGAGCAGTTTCACGACCTAATTTACGGTAAGTTGCCATTCTGTCCCCTCCTTTTCGAGTTTATAAATTTATTTATATTCGAAAGTCTATTATTCTTCGTTAGGTTTTAATCCTAGTCCTAATTCATCTAGTTTCTGTATAACTTCTTCTAGTGATTTTTTACCTAGGTTTCTAACCTTCATCATATCGTCTTCAGATTTATTAGCTAGCTCTTCTACTGTGTTTATACCCGCTCTTTTTAAACAGTTGTATGATCTTACTGATAAATCTAATTCTTCGATTGTCATTTCAAGAACTTTTTCTTTCTGGTCTTCTTCTTTTTCTACCATTATTTCAACATTGCTTACATGCTCTGTTAAATCTATGAATAGTTTAAGATGTTCAACTAGAACTTTGGCAGCTAGAGATATTCCTTCCTGAGGATTTATACTTCCATTTGTCCAAACTTCTAAAGTTAATTTATCATAGTCAGATTTCTGACCTACTCTTGTATTTTCAACATGATAGTTTACTTTTTCTACAGGAGTATATATTGAGTCAACAGGTAGTACACCTATTGGCATATTTTCTGATTTGTTTTCTTCAGCAGGAACATATCCTCTGCCTTTGTCAACATGTATATCCATATTAAGCTTAGAACCTTCGTCTAATGTAGCTATTTTAAGATCCTTGCTTATTATTTCAACATCTGGTGGGCAGATTATATCTGCACCTGTTACTGTACAAGGACCCTGAGCTTCTATTTTAAGTGTTCTGTTTCCTTCACCGTCTATAGTAGCTGAAAGTTCTTTTAAAGTTAATATTATTTCTGTAACATCTTCTTTTACTCCAGGTATAGTAGAGAATTCATGAAGAACTCCTTCTATTTTAACAGCGTTAACTGCAACACCTGGTAATGAAGATAACAGTATTCTTCTTAGTGCATTTCCTATAGTTATTCCGTATCCTCTTTCAAGAGGTTCAACAACGAATTTACCATATCTGAAATCTTCGCTAAGTTCTATTATATCTACCTTTGGCTTTTCTATTTCTATCATGGATAAAACCCTCCTTAACATTCAGTAATCCACTGAGGGTAAATAAATTTTAATTTAATATAAGTTATTAAGCTAATTAATTTCTTATTATTTAGAGTATAACTCTATGATTAAGTGTTCAGCTATTTCAAGATCTATATCTTCTCTAGTTGGAAGAGAAACAACTTTAGCACACATTTCATCTAAGTTATTTTCTAACCAGTTTGGAGCTATTCTAGTGTTGTTTTCAACTAAAGCTTTGAATTTAGCTGATGATTTAGATGTTTCTTTAACTGCTATAACATCACCAACATTAACTGTTAAAGATGGTATATCAACTTTTTTACCATTTAAAGTAAAGTGAGCGTGAGTTACTAACTGTCTAGCTTCTTTTCTAGATGCAGCTAATCCCATTCTGTAAACAACGTTGTCTAATCTTCTTTCTAATAAGCTTAAAAGATTAGCCCCTGTTTTACCAGACATTTTTTCTGCTCTTTCATATAAGTTTCTGAACTGAGTTTCTAAAACTCCGTATATTCTTTTAACTTTCTGTTTTTCTCTTAACTGTTCTCCGTAGTTAGAAACTTTTTTTCTTCCCTGTCCGTGCTGACCTGGAGCGTAGTTTCTTCTATCTAAAGCACATTTATCTGTATAGCATCTGTCACCTTTAAGGAATAATTTCATTCCTTCTCTACGGCACTGTCTGCATGATGCACCTGTATATCTTGCCATTAAATTACACCTCCTGCGATTATTTCTATATATATTCTCGAATTACACTCTTCTTCTTTTTGGTGGTCTACAACCGTTGTGTGGTATTGGAGTAACGTCTTTTATCATTGTTACTTCTAGACCTGTTGCCTGTAAAGCTCTTATTGCAGCTTCTCTTCCTGAACCTGGTCCTTTTACGAATACTTCAACAGTTTTTAAACCGTGTTCCATTGCAGCTTTTGCAGCTGTTTCTGCTGCCATCTGAGATGCGAATGGAGTCGCTTTTCTTGATCCTTTGAATCCTAACTGACCTGAAGACGCCCAAGATATTGCGTTTCCGTGTACGTCAGTTAAAGTTACTATTGTATTATTAAATGTAGACTGTATATGTGCATGTCCACGTTCTATGTTTTTACGTTCTTTTCTTCTAACACGTGTTACTTTCTTTTTAGCTTTTGCCATTTTTACTGTTTCCCTCCTTTATATTTTTAATATATAGTTAATTTAATTTATTTTTTCTTTTTACGAGATACAGTCTTTTTAGGACCTTTTCTTGTTCTTGCATTAGTTTTAGTTTTCTGACCTCTACATGGAAGACCTTTCATGTGTCTTATACCTCTGTAGCATTTTATATCTCTAAGTCTTTTTATATTTAAAGCTATTTCTCTTCTTAAGTCACCTTCAACTAAGAAGTCTTCATCTATTATTTTTCTTAATTCATTAACTTCGTCTTCTGATAAATCTTTTATTCTTGTATCTGGATTTATCCCGGCTTTAGCTAATATTTCATTTGAAGTTGCTTTACCTATACCATATATATAAGTTAAGCCTATTTCTGCTCTTTTTTCTCTAGGTAAGTCTACCCCAGCTATTCTTGCCATTATTGCACCTCCTATAATTGATTTCAATTTATTTTCCGTATCTAGATAATTATCAATATTCAACGCCGCTGTTAACAATCACAGTATATTATTATACTACATAAGCGACTAAAATACTAGTAATATTTTATAAGTTTTATCCCTGTTTCTGTTTGTGTTTAGGGTTTTCACATATAACCATTACTTTACCTTTTCTTTTTATAACTTTACATTTTTCACATATTGGTTTTACTGATGGTCTAACCTTCATTATTTATCCCTCCTCAGACTAAAACGTCTACTTCTTACGCCAAGTGATTCTTCCTCTTGTAAGATCGTAAGGTGAAAGTTCAACATTTACCTTGTCCCCTTCAAGAATTCTTATGAAGTTCATTCTTAGCTTCCCTGAAATATGACATAATATTTCATGTCCATTTTCAAGTTTTACTTTAAACATTGCATTAGGTAAGCTTTCAACAACTGTACCTTCTAATTCTATAACATCTTTTTTGGCCATATTAATTAACCAAACCTCCATTTCAGTAAGCTAGTTTTACCAGCTTCTTAAGTTCCGCTTTATAAAGAATCTATCATATCTTCTGAGGATAGTATTTTGGCTCTCATACTATCTCTCAAAAGATCTGTGTTTCTAATTTGCTTAACTTTTTTTACCTTGGACTAAATCTTTGTTAGTATCAAAGGTTCATCCTCAGTAATTGCTATTGTGTGCTCATAATGAGCTGATTTTTTCTTATCTGCTGTAACAGCAGTCCAACCATTTGATAAAGTGAACACATGGCAAGTCCCGACATTTACCATTGGCTCAATGGCTAACACCATACCCTTTTTTAATCTAGGGCCTTTACCTGGTGGACCATAGTTAAGTATCTCTGGTGCTTCGTGAAGTCGTTTCCCTACTCCATGACCAGCATATGACCTAACTACTGAAAAGTTGTTGTTTTGTATGTGTACTTGTATCGCATGCGAGATATCTGAAAGTCTATATCCGACTTTCGCAAATTTTAATCCTTCATAGAAGCTCTCTTTTGTAACTTCTATTAGTTTCCTATCTTCTTCAGATATCACAGCAACGGCATGTGTTTTTGCAGCATCCCCATGATATCCTTTATAATAGGCTCCTATATCAATACTTATAATGTCACCTTCTTTAAGTATCCTCTTCCCAGGTATTCCATGGACAACCTCTTCATTAACTGAAGCACATATACTTGCAGGGAATCCGTTATACCCTTTAAAAGAAGGCTCTGCATTATATTTCCTGATATTATTTTCAGCTATTTTATCTAATTCCTCGGTTGATATTCCTGGAGCAATAGCTTTTCTCAGAACTTCATGAGTATCAGCGACTATTTTTCCCGCTTCTCTCATGAGTTCTATTTGTCTATCATTTTTTCTAATTATCATTTATTAGCTTAAAGATTCAACTATATCAGCAAATACTTTATCTATATCCTGATCCCCATTTATATCGGCTACTATTCCCTGTTCAGAGTAGTATCCTACTAATGGTTTAGTTTCATCTAAATAAACCTGTATTCTTCTAGAAACAGTTTCTTCATTGTCGTCTGCTCTCTGGTGAAGAGGTTCTCCACATTTGTCACAAACGCCTTCTACTTTAGTTGGATTAAATTCTACGTGGAATGTTGCACCGCAAGCTTTACATATTCTTCTTCCTACAGCTCTTCCTACTAATATACTCTTATCAACTTCTATGTTAACTATTTTATCAAGTTTTAATCCAGCTTCATTTAAATATTTGTCAAGCTGTTCAGCCTGATTTATATTTCTTGGGAATCCATCAAGCATAAATCCATTTTTGCAATCTTCCTGAGATATTCTATCAACAACAAGTCCGCAAGTTAATTCATCTGGAACTAGAAGTCCCTGATCCATGTATTCTTTTGCTTTTGTTCCTAATTCTGTGCCTTCTTTTATATTCTTTCTAAATATGTCTCCAGTAGATATATGAGGTATATCGTATTTTTCCACTATTTTTGCTGCCTGAGTACCTTTACCTGCCCCTGGAGGTCCAAGTAATATTATTCTCATATTATTCATCTCCAATTCGATAAATTATTTTAAAAATCCCTGGTAATTTCTCATTACTAAATTCGATTCAAGCTGTCTCTTTAATTCAAGAGCAACTCCGACAACGATTAGAAGTGAAGTACCTGCTAAACTCATCGGTAATGAAAGATAATGAGTTATAAGTGCTGGTATCATAGCGATTACACCTAGGAATGCAGCACCAGCTAAAGTTAATCTTGATAATATTCTTGATAGGTAGTCTTCTGTTGGTTTACCTGGTCTTATACCTGGTATGAATCCACCACCATTTTTCATATTCTTAGTTATATCTTCTACATTAAAAGATATAGTTGTGTAGAAATATGAGAAGAATATTATAAGTAATATTTCTATTGATCTATATATCCAGAATCCCTGCTCTGTAGCTCCACTTAACCACTGCTGAACAAACTGTTGAGCATCTGTCCCCATGAACATTGCTATTGTCTGTGGCATAGCTAATATAGAACTTGCGAATATTATTGGCATAACCCCTGACTGGTTAACTTTCATTGGTATATGAGAACTCTGTCCTCCATACATTTTTCTTCCAACAACTCTCTTCGCATACTGAACTGGTATCTTTCTTGTAGCTTCCTGTATAAATGTAACACCTAGTATAGTTAAAAGTATTACTACAACAAGAAGTATAGCAGCCCAAATTGGTGTAGCACCAGATTTTATTTGGTTTGCTATAGCTATTCCATCTATTGGTATTCTTGATATTATACCAACAAATATTATAACAGAACTACCATTTCCTAGTCCCTTTTCTGTTATTTTATCACCAATCCACATAACCATCATACTTGCTGAAACAAGTGTTATTATAACAGTTGTGATGAAAAATACATTATCAGATTTTAAAGCACTTCTAACAATTCCAAGTGTTATTCCTATAGCCTGAACAAATGCTAGTGCAAGTGCAGTACATCTTGTGTACTTATCCATCTTTTTCTTACCTTCTTCTCCTGATTTCTGAAGTTCTTTTAAACTTTCAAATCCAACAGTAAGAAGTTGTATGATGATCGAAGCAGTGATATAAGGTCCTATTCCTAAAGCAAATAGTGTAAAGTTACTAAACGCTCCCCCAGTAAACATATTATATAAAGATAAAAGGTTATTACCCTCTACCATCTGTTTTATAATACTAGTGTCTATCCCTGGCACCGGTATAGTAGTACCTATTCTAAATACCACTACCATCATTAGTGTATATAGAAGTTTTTTTCTTATTTCTTTAAGTTTCCAAGCCTGCTTTATCTGTGACAGCACGTTTTAATCACCCCGCTTGACTGGCCTGGAGAACAGCAGGTTATTATACTAACTCTGCTTTTCCTCCAGCTTTTTCTATTTTTTCCTGAGCTGAAGCAGTGAATTTTGCTGCTTTAACTGTTAAAGCTTTTTCTAATTCACCTTCACCTAAGATTTTTATTCCATCTTTAGCTATTTTGCTTATAACTTTAGTTGATTTTAATAATTCAGCTGTTATTTCAGTTCCGTTTTCGAATCTGTTAAGATCTTTAACGTTTACTTCAGTGTATTCTTTAGCGAATATGTTAGTGAAACCTCTCTTAGGAAGTCTTCTTGATAAAGGCATCTGTCCACCTTCGAAACCAACTCTAACTCCTCCACCTGAACGAGACCACTGACCTTTCTGTCCACGTCCTGAAGTTTTACCCTGTCCAGTCGCAGTACCTCTACCTAATCTTTTAGTAGATCTTACAGCACCTTTAGCAGGTTTTAATTCATGTAATTTCATGGTTTTGCACCTCCTTTAATTTCCGTTTTGATATTATTCAGTTATTTCAGTCACTTCTACTAAGTGAGAAACTTTTTTTATCATACCTCTCATCTGAGGTGTATCTTCTTTAACTACTACCTGTTCTCTTTTTCTTAACCCTAACGCTTCAACGTTTTTTCTCTGATTAGGAGTAGTTCCTATTGTACTTCTAACTAATTTTATCTGTAATTTAGCCATTTTTAACTACCTCCTTAACCTAATAATTCTTCAACTTTTTTTCCTCTTAATCTAGCTATATCTTCAGCTGTTTTAAGTGAATTAAGTCCTTCTATAGTTGCGTTTACCATGTTTCTTGGGTTATTAGAACCTAAAGATTTAGCTCTAACGTCTTTTAATCCAGCTAATTCAAGTACGGCTCTTGCAGGACCCCCTGCTATAACTCCTGTACCTTCTGCAGCAGGCATTATAAGTATTTTACCAGCACCGAAGTGTCCGTTAACTTCGTGAGGTATAGTAGTACCAACCATTGGTACAGTTATTAAATTCTTTTTAGCATCTTCTACGGCTTTTTTTATAGCATCTGGAACTTCCATTGCTTTTCCAGAACCTATACCTACATGTCCGTTTTCATCTCCAACAACTACTAAAGCTGCGAATCTAAAGTTTCTACCACCTTTAACAACTTTAGTAACACGTCTAACTTCAACAACTCTTTCCTGTAGATCAAGAGCTGATGCATCTATTGGTTTACGTAGCATGTGTTTCCCTCCTTTTTATTAGAATTTAAGACCAGCTTCTCTAGCTCCGTCTGCTAATTCTTTTATTCTTCCGTGATATATATATCCACCTCTGTCGAATACAACTTCAGTGATTCCTTTTTCTATAGCTTTTTTAGCAACTAATTCTCCAACTTTTCTAGCTGCTTCTTTGTTTCCTGTATGTCCAACAGCTTCTTTAACTTCTTTTTCTAATGAAGAAGCAGCAGTTAAAGTAACTCTCTGAACGTCATCTATTATCTGAGCATATATGTTATTAGCACTTCTGAAGACACAAAGTCTTGGTCTAGCAGCTGTACCAGAAAGATTTTTTCTTACTCTTTTATGTCTCTGAACTCTTTTAGCGTTTTTATCAGCTTTTTTTATCACTTCATTCACTCCTTTCCAGTGTGTATATTAAGTAACTATTTTACTTATTTTTTACCAGTTTTACCTTCTTTACGTATGATTACTTCATCAACGTATCTTATACCTTTACCTTTGTATGGTTCTGGTTTTCTCCAAGCTCTTATTTTAGCAGCGTAGTTTCCTACTAACTGTTTGTCAGTACCTTTAACAACTATTTCTAGCTGGTTTGGACACTCAACTGTTATACCTTCTGGATCTTCCATTTCTACTGGATGAGAGAATCCTAAGTTCATAACTAATGTTTTTCCGTTTTTCTGGGCTCTGTAACCAACACCCTTTAATTCCATTTTCTTTTCGTATCCTTCACTAACACCAACTATCATGTTGTTTAATAAAGTTCTTGTTAATCCGTGTAAAGATCTATGTTTTTTGTTGTCAGTTGGTCTTGTAACAACTATTGTATTTTCTTCTTTGTTTATAGTTAATTCATCACTTAACTGTTTTACTAATGTTCCTTTTGGTCCTTTTACTGTAACTAAGTTTCCTTCAGCTATTTCAACTTCAACTCCTGCAGGAACGTTTATTGGTTTAACACCTATTCTTGACATCGTAGCACCTCCTTACTTTTTAACGATTATTACCAAACGTAGCAGATTACTTCTCCACCAACATTTTCTTTTCTTGCTTCTTTATCTGTTAATATACCTTTAGAAGTAGACATTATAGCTACACCTAATCCGTTTAATACCTTTGGTATTTCGTCTTTAGAGCTGTAAACTCTCATACCAGGTTTAGATATTCTCTTAAGTCCTGATATAACTCTTTCGCCTTCTATTCCGTACTTTAATTGTAATCTTATTATTCCCTGTTTTCCATCTTCTATAACGTCATAACCTTTAACGAAACCTTCTTCAAGAAGTATTCTAGCTATTTCTTTTTTTATGTTAGAAGCGGGAACGTCAACAGTTTCATGCTTAACTGTGTTCGCATTTCTTATACGAGTAAGCATATCTGCAATTGGATCTGTCATTGTCATTTTATAGCCCTCCTTCCATTCTTTCCAAATCTTACCAACTTGCTTTTCTTACGCCAGGTATTTCACCTTTGTATGCTAATTCTCTAAAGCATATACGGCATATTCCAAAGTCTTTTAAAACTGCATGTGGTCTTCCACATATAGAACATCTAGTGTATTCTCTAGTTTTATATTTCTGTTTTCTCTGCTGTTTAACAACCATTGCTTTTCTAGCCACGGGAATCCCTCCTTTACTTACTTAGAAAATGGCATTCCTAATAATTTTATTAATTCACGAGCTTCTTCGTCAGTTTTAGCTGTAGTAACGAAGATTATGTCCATTCCTCTAACTTTGTCTACTTTATCGTATTCTATTTCAGGGAATATTAACTGTTCTTTTATTCCTAGTGCGTAGTTTCCTCTTCCGTCGAATGAATCTGCACTTACACCTCTGAAGTCTCTAACTCTTGGTAAAGAAACAGTAACTAATTTATCCATGAAGTAGAACATTTTGTCATCTCTTAATGTAACTTTTGTACCTATTGGCATTCCTTCTCTTAATTTGAAGTTCGCAACAGATTTTCTAGCTCTAGTTATAACTGGTTTCTGTCCAGATATTATTTCTAGTTCTTCAACAGCTTTTTCTAATCCTTTTGGATTTTCTTTAGCGTCACCTATCCCCATGTTTATAACTATTTTAACTAATTTAGGTATTTCCATTACGTTTTTGTATTCAAATTTCTCCATTAAAGCTGGAGCAACTTCTTTTATATATTTTTCTTCTAATCTAGAAGCCATTTAAGGTCCCTCCTTTCATTACTTATTATAATTCTTTTCCGCTCTTTGCTGATACTCTTACTTTAACTCCGTCTTTTTCTACGAATCTAACTCTAACACCTTTTCCTGTTTCAGGATCGAATGGCATTACATTAGACATATCTATTGGAGCTTCTTTATTTATTATTCCACCCTGCTGGTTCATAGCAGATGGTTTCTGGTGTTTAGTTATTACGTTAACTCCTTCAACAGTAACTTTGTTAGCTTTAGGGTTTACGTTAAGAACTGTACCTTTTTTACCTTTGTCTTTTCCTGCTATAACTACTACAGTGTCACCTTTTTTAACTCTCATCATTTCTCATTGCACCTCCTTAATTATAAAACTTCTGGAGCAAGAGAAACTATTTTCATAAAGTCATTATCTCTTAATTCTCTTGCAACAGGCCCAAATATACGAGTTCCTACTGGAGTTTTATCGTCTTTTATTATAACTGCTGCATTTTCATCAAATGATATATAACTTCCGTCGTTACGTCTTACGCCTTTTTTGCTTCTTACTATAACTGCTTTTACAACTTTACCTTTTTTTACAACTCCACCTGGTGTTGCACTTTTTACTGTAGCAACAACTACGTCGCCTATATTAGCATATCTTCTTTTACTTCCACCAAGAACACGTATAGTTAATAGTTCTTTGGCACCAGAGTTGTCTGCAACTCTTAGACGAGTTTCCTGCTGTATCATCGTAATCCCTCCTTCTTAAAAAAACTATTTAACCTTTTCAACAACTTCAACTAATCTAAATCTTTTATCTTTTGATAAAGGTCTAGTTTCCATTATTTTAACTCTATCTCCGATGTTACATACGTTGTTTTCATCATGAGCTTTGAATGTTTTTGTTCTCTTAACACGTTTGTTGTATAATGGATGACGAACGAATTCTTCAACAGCAACAACTATTGTTTTATCCATTTTATCACTTACAACACGGCCTATTCTAACTTTTCTTCTTCCTCTTTCCATGTTTAAAAAGCCTCCTTCCAATTATTAAGCTCTAGCTTCGTTTAACTTTCTTTCAGCAAGAACAGTTTTAACTTTTGCTATATCTTTTTTAACAAATTTGATTCTAGCTGTATTTTCTAACTGACCAGTAGCTAATTGGAATCTTAAGCTAAATAATTCACTTTTGAATTCGTTTAATTTTTCTGTAAGCTGTTCACTTGTTAATTCTCTTAATTCTTTAGCTTTCATCCTATTCACCACCCTTTACCTGATCTTCTTTTTTAACAAATTTACATTTGATAGGTAGTTTGTTAGCAGCAAGTCTCATAGCTTCTCTTGCTTTTTCTTCTCCTACACCACCTATTTCGAACATTACTCTTCCTGGTTTTACAACTGCTACCCAGTATTCTGGTGAACCTTTACCGGCACCCATACGAGTTTCAGCTGGTTTTCTTGTTATTGGTTTATGAGGGAATATTTTTATCCAAACTTTTCCCCCTCTTTTCATATATCTTGTCATCGCAACTCTGGCTGCTTCTATCTGGTTTGAAGTTATCCAAGATGGTTCCATAGCAACTAGACCGAAATCACCGTAAGTTACTGTGTTACCTTTGTTAGCTTTCCCAGACATGCTTCCTCTGTGAACTCTACGACGTTTAACTCTCTTTGGCATTAACATGAGTATTTTTCCTCCCTTCCTCGAACCTTTTAATTAGTTTTCTTTATTTTCAGTTCTCTGAGGTCTTGATCCCTGAGGTCTTCTGTTTCCTCTGTTGTTTCTATCATTTCCTCTTCTGTTATTTCTCTTATTATCTCTGTTGTCTCTTCTACCTGGTCTTTCAGGTCTTGGATCTGCACCTGGAACGTGTTTAGTTGGAAGAACTTCACCGTTGCATATCCAAACTTTTATACCTATTTTACCGTAAGTAGTATCTGCTTCAGCGAATCCGTAATCTATATCAGATCTTAAAGTCTGTAGAGGTACATTTCCTTCGCTGTATCCTTCTGTTCTAGCCATTTCAGCTCCACCTAATCTACCAGAAGCAGCAACTTTTATACCTTTAGCTCCTGATTTCATAGCTCTCTGTATTCCCTGTTTCATTGCTCTTCTGAAGGCAACCCTTCTTTCTATAGCAGCAGCTATATTTTCAGCAACTAACTGAGCATCTCTATCTACGTTTTTAACTTCAACTATGTTAACTATAACAGTTTTTCCAGTTAATTTTTCTAATTCAGCTTTTAAAGCTTCTATTTCAGAACCTGCTCTACCTATAACAACACCTGGTTTAGCAACATGTAAATCTAATTTAACTTTATTAGCTGATCTTTCTATTTCTATTTTAGCAACTCCAGCAGAGTATAATTTTTTCTTTAAGAATTTACGGATATTGTGGTCTTCTAATATGAAGCTTCCGAACTCTTTACCATTATTAGTGAACCATCTTGAATCCCAATCTTTTATAACACCGACTCTTAGTCCGTGTGGATTAACTTTCTGACCCATTACTGTACCTCCTTCTCTTATTTTTCTTTAAGTACAACTTCTATATGAGAAGTTCTTTTTCTTATTTCGCATGCACGTCCCTGAGCTCTAGGCATATATCTTTTCATTGTTGGCCCCTGGTTTGCAACTATTGATGCTATGTATAATTTATCTGTATCCATTTCGTGGTTGTTTTCTGCATTTGCTTTTGCTGATGCAACAACTTTTGCTATTATTGAAGCTGCCTCTCTAGGAGTGAACTTTAATATTGCTAAAGCTTCATCAACATTTTTTCCTCTAACAAGATCGCATATCTGTCCTGCTTTTCTTGCTGAAACACGTACATATTTAGCAGTAGCTTTTGCTTCCATTACGTGGTCCTCCTTTCAACATAATTATTTTCTTTTATTTGATTTTTCGTCGTCTTTATGTCCTTTGAAAGTTCTTGTTGGAACGAATTCTCCTAATTTGTGTCCAACCATATCTTCAGTTATGTATACTGGAACATGTTTTCTTCCGTCATGTACAGCTATTGTATTTTCAACGAACTGTGGGAATATTGTAGAAGTTCTTGACCAAGTTTTTATAACTTCTCTGTTTCCGCTAGCGTTCATAGCTTCTATTCTTTAATAGACCCTTATGCACGAAAGGTCCTTTTTTAGTTGATCTTGACATGTATGATCCTCCTTTCCGAATAAATAAATCTATTAACGATTACTATTTAGTTCTTCTTGAAACTATTAATTTATTTGAAGCTTTGTTTTTCTTTCTAGTTTTGTATCCAAGAGCAGGTTTACCCCAAGGTGTAACTGGTGATGGTCTACCTATTGGAGCTCTACCTTCCCCACCACCGTGTGGATGGTCGTTAGGGTTCATTACAGAACCTCTTACTGTAGGTCTCATACCCATATGTCTTGTTCTACCAGCTTTACCTATAACAACGTTACCGTGTTCTATGTTACCAACCTGTCCTATAGTAGCTTTACATTCTACGCTTACTAATCTCATTTCACCTGATGGTAATCTTAGTAATGCATTTTTTCCTTCTTTAGCCATTAACTGAGCAGAAACACCTGCTGATCTTACTAACTGACCACCTTTACCTGGTTTAAGTTCTATATTGTGAACTAATGTACCAACTGGCATGTCTTTTAACTGTAAGCAGTTACCTGGTTTTATGTCAGCACCTTTACCTGATAGTAAAGTATCTCCAACTTTTATTCCAACTGGTGCTAATATATATCTTTTTTCACCATCTGCATAGTGTAATAAAGCTATGTTAGCAGTTCTGTTTGGATCGTATTCTATTGTAGCAACCTTTGCAGGTATACCATCTTTATTTCTTTTGAAATCTATTAATCTATATTTTCTTTTCTGTCTTCCACCTCTGTGACGAACAGTTATTCTACCGTGAGCATTTCTACCAGAGTTATTTTTTAGGTTAACTAAAAGTGATTTTTCTGGGCTGTTAGTAGTTATTTCATCAGAAACTAAAACTGTCATCTGTCTTAAGGCAGGAGAAGTAGGTTTAAACTTTTTAATAGCCATTCTTGTTTCCCTCCTTAATTAGTTAGGATATTACATTCCCTGGAAGAATTCTATGTCTTTGCTTCCTTCTGTTAACTTAACAACAGCTTTTTTGAAGCTAGCAGTTCTTCCCTGAGTTCTACCCATTCTTTTCATTTTTCCATCATAGTTTAGTGTGTTTACTTTTTCAACTTCAACGTCGAATATAGCTTCTACAGCTTTTTTTATTTCAGTTTTGTTAGCTTTCTTATCTACAACAAAAGTGTATTTTTTGTCAGCCATTTCTGTCATACTTTTTTCAGTAACGACTGGTCTTATTATAACGTCATGTGGATTAGTCATTATGCGTACACCTCCTCCACTTTTTTAACAGCATCTGCAGTTATTACAAATGTGTCATGATTTAATATATCGTATACATTTAAAGTGTTAACTAATGCAGTCTGAACACCTTCTATGTTTCTTGCTGATTTTATTACGTTTTCGTTCTTTTCAGCTGTTACAACTAGAGCTTTTCTTGAAGCTTTTATGTTGTTTAATATAGCTACGAATTCTTTAGTTTTAGGAGCATCCATTGTTAATGCATCTAATACTATTATTTCGTTGTTCTGAACTTTTGAAGATAAAGCACATTTCATAGCTAATCTTCTAACTTTTTTAGGTAATGTGTATTTGTAGCTTCTTGGTTTTGGTGCGAAGGCAACTCCTCCACCTACCCACTGTACAGATCTAGTAGAACCCTGTCTAGCTCTTCCTGTACCTTTCTGTTTCCAAGGTTTTCTTCCGCCGCCTCTAACTTCTGCTCTTGTTTTAGCTGACTGAGTACCCTGTCTTCTATTTGCTAACTGACATTTAACTGCTTCGTAAAGCACATGTTCGTTAACTTCAACGTTGAATATAGAATCACATAATTCTATTTCACCAACATTCTGTCCGTTAATATTCATAACATTTATCTTTGGCATTTTTGTTCCTCCTTTCCTATCTTAGTAGTTATTTAGAAGCCTTAACTGCTTCTTTTATTGTTACTACTGAACCTTTAGCTCCTGGTATAGCACCTTTAACTAACATAAGATTTTTTTCAGCATCTACTCTTACTAAATCTAAATTCTGTATAGTAACTTTTACGCTACCCATGTGTCCTGCAAGTTTTTTATTTTTGAAAACTCTACCTGGATAAGAACAAGCTCCCATTGAACCTGGTCTTCTGTGGTATCTAGAACCGTGAGTTTCTGGTCCTCTTGACTGTCCGTGTCTTTTTATTGGTCCCTGGAATCCTTTACCTTTTGATATTCCAGTAACATCTATTTTAGCACCTGCTTCAAATATATCAGCTTTTAATTCCTGTCCAACTGTATATTCTGCAGCGTTTTCTACTCTGAATTCTTTTAAATGTTTTTTAAGTACATTAGCTGCTGCTAAATGTCCTTTAGCTGGTTTGTTTAATGATTTTTCTTTTGCATCTTCAAAACCAACCTGTATTGCGTTGTATCCATCATTTTCTACTGTTTTAACCTGAGTTACAACAACTGGACCAACTTCTACTACTGTAACTGGTATAACAACACCTTCTTCAGTGAATATCTGAGTCATACCAACTTTTTTCCCTAATATTCCTTTCATATTAGCACCTCCTATTATTTTCTTACAGCGGATTGCCCTTCGTAAAGAGTAATCATTCTAAGATATTTCTATCTTAGGCGGTTTATATGTTCTTATAATTTTATTTCTATATCAACACCAGCTGGTAAATCTAATCTCATTAGAGAATCAACTGTTTTCTGTGTTGGGTTAGCTATATCTATAAGTCTTTTGTGAGTTCTTATTTCGAACTGTTCTCTAGAATCTTTATATTTATGAACAGCTCTTAATATAGTAACTATTTTCTTTTCTGTTGGTAGTGGCACAGGACCTGAAACCTGAGAACCAGCTTTTTTAGCAGTTTCTACTATTTTCCCAGCAGAAAAATCTAATAATTTGTGATCATATGATTTTAATCTTATTCTTATTTTTTCATTTTTAGCCATCTTGATTTCCCTCCTTCTATAAATATTTATTATAATTTTGATATCCCGCCGCCTCCGATACACTCTTCCGGGTGTTCTCATAACCCATTTTTAGCATTTTGCAGCGTTCAGCCAAAACTTTAACTAAATATATCTCTCAAGCACACTAGTATATTTTACCTCATCTCAACAACTTTTGCAAGACTTTTTTTGTGCTTTTCAAATTTATTTTAATCTATTTTTAAAAATCTTACTGGCTACTTTTCTTTCTTTCAAACACTTTCCTTAGTATACAAAATTTTTGTATACATGTCAACTATTTTTGAAATTTTGTCCATAAAAAAAAGAGAGACCATAATGATCTCTCTTTTATCTATAACACTTAAGTAATTATCTATCAATTAATTATTCTATTATTGATGCAACTACACCAGATGCTACAGTTCTTCCACCTTCTCTTATTGCGAATCTTAATCCTTCTTCAACACATATAGAGTTTATTAAGTCAACTTCTATTGTTACGTTGTCTCCTGGCATTACCATTTCTGTTCCTTCTGGTAATTTACAAGCTCCTGTAACGTCTGTTGTTCTGAAGTAGAACTGTGGTCTGTATCCATCGAAGAATGGAGTATGTCTTCCACCTTCTTCTTTTTTAAGTACGTATATTTCTGCTGTGAATTTTGTGTGAGCATTAACTGTTCCTGGTTTTGCAAGAACCTGTCCTCTTTCTATTTCATTTCTCTGAACACCTCTTAATAATGCTCCTATGTTATCTCCAGCTTCTGCCTGATCTAGTAATTTTCTGAACATTTCTACTCCTGTTACTACTACTTTTCTTGGAGCTTCTGCTAATCCTACTAGTTCAACTTCGTCCTGTACTTTTAGTACTCCTCTTTCAACTCTACCTGTTGCAACTGTTCCTCTACCTGTTATAGAGAATACGTCTTCTACTGGCATTAAGAAGTCTTTATCTACGTCTCTTTCTGGAGCTGGTATATATTCATCTATCATTTCGAAGAATTCTACTATTTTATCTCCCCATGGGCTTGATGGATCTTCTAATGCTTTTAATGCAGATCCTCTTACTATTGGAGTGTCATCTCCTGGGAAATCATATTCGTTTAATAATTCTCTTACTTCCATTTCAACTAATTCAAGAAGTTCTTCGTCGTCTACCATATCACATTTGTTTAAGAATACAACTATGTAAGGTACACCAACCTGTCTTGATAATAGTATATGTTCTCTTGTCTGAGGCATTGGACCATCAGTTGCTGAACAAACTAATATAGCACCGTCCATCTGTGCAGCACCAGTTATCATGTTTTTAACGTAGTCAGCATGTCCTGGGCAGTCAACGTGTGCGTAGTGTCTGTTTGGAGTTTCGTATTCAACGTGTGCAGTTGATATTGTGATTCCTCTTTCTCTTTCTTCTGGAGCTTTATCTATGTTAGCGAAATCTACTGCTTCTCCTAAGTGATATCTGTCGAATAATGTTTTTGTTATTGCTGCTGTTAATGTAGTTTTACCGTGGTCAACGTGTCCTATAGTACCTATATTAACATGAGGTTTACTTCTTTCAAATTTAGCTTTAGCCATTTTAAAAATCCTCCCTAGTAATATTATTATTTTTTATTTATTTATCAGGGTGGCAAGAAGTTGCCACCCTTCTATTTTGTGCTTTTTTAATATTTGTGTGTTTGTTTATTTTGTTTTATATATTATTTACCATCTACTATTTTCTTAGCAACTGATGCTGGAACCTGTTCGTAGTGGTCGAATATCATTGTGTATGTTGCACGACCCTGAGTCATAGATCTTAGGTCAGTTGAGTATCCGAACATTTCAGAAAGTGGAACAAATGCGTTTATAACCTGAGCACCTGATCTAGCTTCCATTCCCTGTATAAGACCTCTTCTTGAGTTTAAGTCACCCATAACGTCACCCATGTAATCTTCTGGAGTAACAACTTCAACTTTGAAGTATGGTTCTAGTAATACTGCGTTACCCTGCTGCATAGCTTTTTTGAACGCCATAGAACCAGCCATTTTGAAGGCCATTTCTGATGAATCGACTTCATGGTAAGAACCATCGTATAATTCAACAGCAACGTCAACAACTGGATAACCAGCAACTATACCAGACTGCATAGCTCCCTGTATACCCATATCAGTTGGACCAACGTATTCTTTAGGAACTGATCCACCAACAGTTTTGTTTTCGAATTTATATCCTTCACCTGGTTCAGTAGGGTTAACTCTGATTTTAACGTGACCGTACTGTCCTCTACCACCTGACTGTTTCTGGTATTTGTATTCAACGTCAACTGGCTGAGTTATTGTTTCTCTGTAAGCAACCTGAGGGTTACCAACTTTAGCTTCAACTTTGAATTCTCTTAAAAGTCTGTCAACTATTATATCAAGGTGTAATTCACCCATTCCTGATATTATAGTCTGTCCAGTTTCTTCATCAGTTTTAACTGTGAAAGTAGGGTCTTCTTCAGCAAGTTTCTGAAGAGCTATACCCATTTTTTCCTGAGCTGCTTTAGAAGCTGGTTCTATAGCAACAGATATAACTGGTTCTGGGAATTCCATTGATTCAAGTATTATTGGAGCTGCTGGATCACAAAGTGTATCCCCAGTAGTTGTATCTTTAAGACCAACTGCTGCAGCTATATCTCCAGCGTAAACTTCAGTTATTTCAGTTCTTGTATTAGCGTGCATCTGAAGTATACGTCCTATTCTTTCTCTCTTGTTCTTAGTTGCATTTAATACATATGAACCAGATTCAAGAGTACCAGAGTAAACTCTGAAGAATGCTAATTTACCAACGAATGGGTCAGTCATTATTTTAAATGCTAATGCTGAGAATGGTTCGTCATCAGAAGCATGTCTTTCAGATTCTTCTCCATCTTCTAATATACCTTTTATAGATGGTATATCTGTTGGAGCTGGTAAGTAGTCTATTATAGCATCTATAAGAGGCTGAACACCTTTATTTCTGTAAGCAGTACCACAGAATACTGGGTTCATTTCACAAGCTATTGTAGCTTTTCTTATAGCTGTTTTTAATTCTTCAACTGATATTTCTTCACCTTCAAGATATTTCATCATTAGCTCTTCGTCAGTTTCAGCTACTGCTTCAACCATTTTTTCTCTCCATTCCTGAGCCATTTCTTTCATATCTTCTGGTATATCAGTTTCTTCCATTTCAACACCTTTGTCGTCTTTGTATATTATAGCGTCCATGTTTAATAGGTCAACTATACCAACAAAGTCATCTTCTTTACCTATTGGTAACTGAAGAACAACAGCGTTTGCACTTAATCTTGTTTTCATCATATCTACTGCATTGTAGAAGTCTGCACCAAGTATATCCATTTTGTTTATGAATGCTATTCTTGGTACTCCGTAAGTTTCTGCCTGTCTCCATACATTTTCAGACTGAGGTTCAACCCCACCTTTAGCACAGAATACAGCAACAGCACCGTCAAGAACTCTTAGAGATCTTTCAACTTCAACTGTGAAGTCGACGTGACCTGGAGTATCTATAACGTTTATTCTATTACCTTTCCATGTAACAGTTGTAGCAGCTGAAGTTATTGTTATACCTCTTTCTGCTTCCTGTTCCATCCAGTCCATCTGAGAAGCTCCTTCGTGAGTTTCTCCTATTTTATGAGTTTTCCCTGTATAGAAAAGGATTCTTTCTGTAGTAGTAGTTTTTCCTGCATCTATATGGGCCATTATCCCGATATTTCTAGTATTTTCTAATGAAAATTCTCTAGCCATCTTTTTCCTCCTTAATTTACGAATTTAATTGGAAGATTTCTATTTAATCCGAATTTTAAAATCCTACCATCTGTAGTGAGCAAATGCTTTATTAGCTTCTGCCATTTTATGAGTATCTTCTTTTTTCTTAACTGAAGCTCCTGTGTTGTTAGCTGCGTCCATTATTTCTTTAGCTAGCTTTTCAACCATTCCTTTTTCTCCACGAGCTCTAGTGTATCTTACTAACCATCTAAGACCTAATGTCTGTCTTCTGTCTGGTCTAACTTCTATTGGAACCTGGTAGTTTGCCCCACCAACTCTTCTAGCTTTTACTTCTAATACTGGCATTATGTTTTCCATAGCTTTTTCGAAAACTTCTAAAGCGTCTTCTCCTGTTCTTTCAGCTATTAATTCAAATGCATCGTATACTATTTTCTGAGATTTTCCTCTTTTTCCGTCTAACATTAAATTGTTTATTAATTTAGTAACTACCTTACTTCCGTACATTGGATCTGGTAATACTTCTCTTTTTGGAACGTTACCTTTTCTTGGCATTTCGCTTCCCTCCTTAATTATTAAAATTTAAATCATAGGTACTCGACATCGAATAGTCAGCCGTGATGCCATAAATATATCTATATTTAAAGCACCTAACTTCTTTAATCACATTATAATCTATGTCTGTTTTTGTTTTTTCGTTATACTATATAACGTTTCTTATTTTTTGTCTTTAGGTCTCTTAGCACCGTATTTTGATCTAGACTGTCTTCTTTTGTCTACACCAGCAGTATCTAATGTACCTCTTAGTATGTGGTATCTAACCCCTGGTAAGTCTTTTACTCTACCACCTCTTATAAGAACAACAGAGTGTTCCTGTAAGTTGTGTCCTTCACCTGGTATATAAGCAGATACTTCTATACCGTTTGTTAATCTAACTCTGGCAACTTTTCTTAAAGCTGAGTTTGGTTTTTTAGGAGTAACTGTTTTAACTGAAGTACAAACTCCTCTTTTCTGTGGAGAACTTGCGTCAGTTGTTTTTTTGTTTAATGAGTTATACCCCTTCTGTAGAGCTGGAGCAGTAGATTTTTTTAGTATGTCTTTTCTACTTTTACGAACTAATTGGTTAATTGTTGGCATCATCTGCACCTCCTTCTTTTTTATTTTCGATCTTTCAGTGATCGCCAACTACAATCGTCTCTTTACGATTGATTTGCTGTGCTTTTAGCTTGATGCTTTTAGTTCTTTGTTACTTTCTCTATAACTTAAAAGCACTAAGAGCTTTATATAAAGCCCTTAGTGTACTTTTAAATCACACTTTTATTATTTTATCACCTAATATAACAGTTGTCAACAATTGATATTTTACATTTTTGATTAATCTTCAATTTTTTCTACTGCTATATTTCTGTATTTCTTCATTCCTGTACCAGCTGGTATAAGTTTACCTAATATAACATTTTCTTTTAGTCCTATTAAGTGGTCTTCTTTACCTTTTATAGCTGCTTCTGTAAGAACTCTTGTTGTTTCCTGGAATGAAGCGGCAGATAAGAATGATTCTGTAGCAAGAGATGCTTTAGTTATACCAAGTAAAACTCTCTTAGCAACTGCAGGTCTTAATCCCTGAGCTATTGCATCTTCATTGCATTTTTCGTATACAAGAACATCTTCATATCCACCTGGAAGTAAATCTGTATCTCCTGGATCTTCTACTTTAACTTTAGATAGCATCTGTCTAACAATAACTTCTATATGTTTATCGTTAACATCAACCCCCTGTAGTCTGTAGACTCTCTGTACTTCTTTAACTATGTAATCCTGAACCCCACCGATTCCTTTAACTCTTACTATATCATGAGGATTTATAGAGCCCTGAGTTATTGGATCTCCGGCTTCTACCATCTGTCCATCTTTAACTCTTACTCTTGAACCATAAGGTATCTGATATGTCTGAGCTTCACCTTCAGCTGGAACAACGATTACTTCTTTTCTCTTACCTGTTTCATCTATTTTAACCTGTCCACTTACTTCAGTTATTATAGCAAGTCCTTTTGGTTTTCTAGCTTCGAATAACTCTTCAACCCTTGGAAGCCCCTGAGTTATATCTCCACCGGCAACCCCACCAGTATGGAATGTACGCATTGTAAGCTGTGTACCCGGTTCACCTATTGACTGAGCTGCTATTATACCAACTGCTTCTCCTATATTAACTTCTTTACCTGTAGCAAGGTTTCTACCATAGCATTTTGAACAAACACCATGTTTAGTTTTACAGTTAAGAACTGTTCTTATGTTTACTTTTTCTATTCCTGCTGCAACTATTTTTTCAGCTGCATCTTCTTTTATCATAGAATCTGCAGGAACTAATACTTCACCAGTTTCTGGATGTACTATAGGATCTATAGTATATCTACCAACTATTCTATCGTATATTTCTTCTATTACTTCGTTTCCATCTTTTATAGCAAGTATTTCTGTAGTTTCTGTAGTTCCACAGTCTATATCTCTTACTATAACATCCTGGCTGACGTCAACAAGTCTTCTTGTTAAGTAACCAGAGTCGGCTGTACGTAAAGCTGTATCGGCAAGACCTTTTCTAGCCCCATGCGCAGATGTGAAGTATTCAAGTACTGATAGACCTTCACGGAAGTTAGATTTAACTGGTATTTCGACAGTTTTACCAGATGCATTGGCCATAAGTCCACGCATACCTGCTAGCTGTCTTATCTGGTTTTTAGAACCTCTGGCTCCAGAGTGAGCCATTATGAATATGTTATTTAATCTATCAAGATTATCCATTAGGGCATTAGTTACTTTATCAGTTGTTTCTGTCCAAGTAGCTATAACCTTTTCGTATCTTTCTTCATCAGATATAAGACCTCTTCTGTAAGCCTTACCTAATTTTTCAACTTCTTTTTCAGCTTCTGATATGTATATTTCTTTTTCTTTAGGTATCGCCATATCAGCAACTGCAACTGTTATACCACCTACAGTAGAATATTTAAATCCTATACCTTTTACATAGTCAAGTAATTCAGCTGTTATTGTATTTTCATGTTTTCTGAAACATTTATCTATTATTTTACCAAGATATTTCTTAGTAACAACTTCATCTATTTCTAGACTGAATGGATCTTTTTCTCTATCTACAAATCCTAAATCCTGAGGTATTCCTTCATTGAATATGAATCTACCTACAGTACTCTCTACTAGAGCAGATCTTCCATCAGGAAGAACTTTTCTAACTTTTACTAAAGCATGTAATTCAACTGCTTTATTGTAGTAAGCAAGTAATAATTCATTGTAGTCTTTGAATATCATACCTGTTCCTTTAGCACCATCCTGTGCTTCTATTGTTAAGTAGTAACTTCCAAGAACCATATCCTGAGAAGGAGTTGTTATTGGAGAACCATCTTTTGGAGCAAGTATATTGTTTACAGAAAGCATTAAGAATCTTGCTTCTGCCTGTGCTTCTACTGATAGTGGAACGTGAACGGCCATCTGGTCACCGTCGAAGTCGGCATTGTACGCTGTACAAACTAATGGATGTAGTTTTATAGCTTTACCTTCAACAAGTACTGGTTCGAAAGCCTGTATTCCTAGTCTATGTAGAGTAGGGGCACGGTTAAGTAAAACTGGATGGTTTTTAATAACGTCTTCTAAAACGTCCCATACTTCAGTTTTAACTTTTTCTACTATTGATTTTGCACTCTTTATGTTGTGTGCATAACCTTCTTCTACTAATTTATCCATAACAAATGGTTTGAATAATTCAAGTGCCATTTTCTTAGGAAGACCACACTGATAGAATTTAAGTTCTGGCCCAACTACTATAACAGAACGTCCTGAGTAGTCAACACGTTTACCAAGTAAGTTCTGTCTGAAACGTCCCTGTTTACCTTTAAGCATATCTGATAAAGATTTTAATGGTCTGTTTCCTGGTCCTGTAACAGGTCTACCTCTTCTACCATTATCTATAAGTGCATCAACTGCTTCCTGAAGCATTCTTTTTTCATTTCTTACTATTATATCTGGAGCTCCTAATTCTAGAAGTCTCTTTAATCTGTTGTTTCTGTTTATAACTCTTCTGTAAAGATCATTTAGGTCAGAAGTCGCGAATCTACCACCGTCTAACTGAACCATTGGTCTTATGTCTGGTGGTATAACTGGAATAGCATCAAGTATCATCCATTCAGGTTTATTTCCTGATTTTCTGAATGCTTCAACTACTTCTAGTCTTCTTATTGTTCTTATTCTTTTCTGTCCTGTACTATCTTTTAAGTCAGCTCTTAATTCTTTACTCTGCTGTTCTAGGTCTATATCCTGTAAAAGTTTTTTTACAGCTTCAGCACCCATACCAACTTCAAAGCTACCATATCCGTAATTGTCTACAGCATCTCTGTATTCTTTTTCTGTTAAAAGCTGTTTAGCTGTTAATCCAGTTTCTTTTGGATCTGTTACTACATATGAAGCAAAGTAAAGTACTTTTTCAAGAGCTCTTGGAGACATATCTAAAAGAAGACCCATTCTACTAGGTATTCCTTTGAAGTACCATATATGAGACATTGGAGCTGCTAGCTCTATATGACCCATTCTCTCTCTTCTAACTTTTGATTTTGTTACTTCAACTCCACATCTATCACATACTACGCCTTTATATCTAACTCTTCTGTATTTCCCACAGTGACATTCCCAGTCCTTCTGAGGTCCGAATATTCTTTCACAGAAAAGACCATCTTTTTCTGGTTTCAGCGTACGGTAATTTATAGTTTCTGGTTTTTTTACTTCCCCTCTCGACCACTGTCTTATTTTCTCCGGAGAAGCCAATCCTATTTTTATCGACTCGAAATTGTTTAATTCAAACAAGGAGTTCTCTCCCTTCTATTTGAGATTTATTTTTATTCCTATATTTGATTATAGCTGCCTGAATTCCAGACAGCTATAATCCTGAAATTACTATTAAATTAAAGCTTATATTTTAGTTGTTATTACATATCGTCATCGTCGAATGAATCATCACCATAATCCATATCGTCGTTTTCGAATCCGTCAGATAGACCATCAAAGTCTATTTCTTCATTATCTCCGAATTCGTCTTCTACTTCTTCTATGACATGAGTATCTTCTATGTCATCTGGTATAACATCTAATTCGAAATCTGCTACTGATATACCGTCATCTTCGTAATCAACAGATTCTTTTACTTCTATTTCCTGATCTTCCGCTGTAAGAACTTTAACATCAAGACATAATGACTGAAGTTCTTTTATAAGAACTTTGAATGATTCTGGTATACCTGGTTCAGGTATATTTTCACCCTTAACTATTGCTTCGTAAGTTCTTACACGTCCTACAACGTCATCTGACTTAACTGTTAATATTTCCTGAAGGATATGAGCTGCTCCGTATGCTTCAAGAGCCCAAACCTCCATTTCCCCGAATCTCTGTCCACCGAACTGAGCTTTACCTCCTAGAGGCTGCTGAGTTACTAGTGAGTAAGGTCCAGTACTTCTTGCATGAAGTTTATCATCAACTAAGTGATGTAGTTTTAAGTAATACATGTAACCAACAGTTATTCTGTTGTCGAATGAATCACCTGTTCTACCATCATATAAAGTAAGTTTACCATCTCTTGGGTATCCAGCTTCTTCAAGAGCATCCATTATGTCGTACTCGTTTGCACCATCAAATACTGATGTAGCTACATACCAACCAAGTTTTTTAGCTGCTAAACCTAAGTGAACTTCAAGTACCTGTCCGATGTTCATACGAGAAGGTACCCCCTGTGGATTAAGTACTATATCCATAGGTGTTCCGTCTTCCATGAATGGCATATCTTCTTCTGGTAATACTCTTGAGATAACCCCTTTGTTACCGTGACGACCGGCCATTTTATCTCCGACTTTTATCTTTCTCTTCTTAGCTATGTAACATCTTACAAGTTCGTTTACACCTGGAGATAAATCGTCTCCATTTTCTCTTGTAAACACTTTAACGTCTACTATTATACCTGATTCACCATGAGGTACTTTAAGTGAAGTATCTCTTACTTCTCTAGCTTTTTCACCGAATATAGCTCTTAGAAGTCTTTCTTCTGCAGTAAGCTCAGTTTCTCCTTTTGGAGTAACTTTACCAACTAATATATCTCCAGAGTCAACTTCAGCCCCTATTCTGATTATACCTCTGTCATCAAGATTCTTAATTGCAGATTCTCCAACATTTGGTATATCTCTAGTTATTTCTTCAGGTCCAAGCTTAGTATCTCTAGCTTCACATTCGTATTCTTCTATATGTATAGTAGATAATCTATCTTCTCTTACTAATCTTTCATTTATTAAAACGGCATCTTCGTAGTTATAACCTTCCCAAGTCATGAATGCTATGAAACAGTTTCTACCAAGTGCTATTTCTCCAAGGTCTGTTGCAGGTCCATCTGCTATAACATCCCCTGCTTTTATTTCTTCACCTTTTGATACTATAGGTGTCTGGTTTATACAAGTTCCTGCATTTGAACGTTTGAATTTAAGAAGTTTGTACTTATCTTTAGTACCATCTTCTTTTTTGATTATTATTTCATCTGCAGATACTCTATCTACAACCCCACCATTTTTAGCAACAACAACTGCTCCAGAGTCTTTTGCTGCTCTGTATTCTATACCTGTTCCTATTATTGGAGCTTCTCTTCTTACTAGAGGCACTGCCTGACGCTGCATGTTTGATCCCATTAGGGCACGGTTGGCGTCGTCGTTTTCAAGGAATGGTATCATAGCTGTTGCAACAGATACAACCTGTTTAGGTGATATATCCATGTAGTCAACTTTATCTGGAGATAGAAGTTCTAGAGCACCATTTACAGTTCTACATGCTATTCTGTTGTTTATGAATTCACCATCTTCAGTTAAAGGCTCATTTGCCTGTGCTCTGACGAATAAATCTTCTTCATCAGCTGTTAGATAATGTATTTCATTTGTTACTCTTCCTGTTTCTTTGTCGTATTTTCTATATGGAGATTCTATAAATCCATATTCATTTACTTTTGCATATGTTCCAAGTGAGTTTATAAGACCTATATTGGGTCCTTCTGGAGTCTCTATCGGACACATTCTACCATAGTGTGAATGGTGAACGTCACGGACTTCGAACCCAGCTCTTTCTCTTGAAAGACCACCTGGTCCAAGTGCTGATAATCTTCTCTTATGAGTTAATTCAGATAATGGGTTAGTCTGGTCCATGAACTGTGATAACTGAGAACTTCCGAAGAATTCTTTTATCGCAGCAGAAACTGGTCTTGTATTAACAAGAGCTTGTGGAGTTATAGATTCCATGTCCTGAACAGTCATTCTTTCTTTTATAACTCTTTCCATTCTTGAAAGACCTATTCTAACCTGATTCTGAAGTAATTCACCTACTGATCTTATTCTTCTGTTTCCTAAATGGTCTATATCATCTATAGTACCAACACCGTAGAATAAGTTGAATTCGTAACTTATAGAAGCTATTATATCGTCAAGAAGTATATGTTTTGGTATTAATTCTTTCATTCTTGATTTTATAACTTCTTTAATTTCTTCTTCATCATCGTAGTTGTCTAATATTTCTTTTAATGTTGGGTAATGTACTTTTTCTTTTATTTTAAGATCTGATATATCGAAATCTACATGAGCTTCTATATCAACAAAGTTATTACCTATTACTTTTATTTCTTTTTCATCATCTACTAATAGATGAACAACATTTATACCTGCATTCTGTATATCTTTAGCAACATTGTATCCTATAGTTTCGCCTGCTTTTACAAATACTTCACCTGTTTCTGGGTTTACTATATCTCTAGCAGCAACTCTATTCATTATTCTATAACATATTGCTAGTTTTTTATTAAATTTATATCTACCTACTTTTGCAAGGTCGTATCTCTTTGGATCAAAGAATAGTGCATTTATTAGTGAAGACGCACTTTCTACTGTTGGTGGTTCACCTGGTCTAAGTTTTTTGTATATTTCTATAAGACCTTCTTCAACAGTGTTAGTGTTGTCTTTTTCAAGTGTAGCTGATAATCTTTCATCTTCACCTAAAAGTTCTATTATTTCTGCATCTGTTCCTATTCCTAAAGCTCTTAATAATACAGTAACTGGCTGTTTTCTAGTTCTATCAACTCTTACTGATATAACATCGTTTGAATCAGTTTCGTATTCAAGCCATGCCCCTCTATTAGGGATAACAGTAGAAGATATTAGTCTCTTACCAGTTTTATCTCTTTCTTCAGCGTAATAAACACTAGGAGATCTTACAAGCTGACTGACTATAACCCTTTCCGCACCATTTATAACGAAAGTTCCTCTTTCTGTCATAAGTGGGAAGTCACCCATAAATACTTCCTGTTCTTTTATTTCGCCTGTTTCTTTATTTATAAGTCTAACTTTAACTTTTAGAGGTGCACAATATGTAGCATCTCTTTCCTTACATTCTTCTATATCATATTTTGGATTTTCATCTAAAGAATAATCGACAAATTCTAATATAAGATTACCTGTATAATCTTCTATTGGTGAAATATCATCGAATACTTCTTTTAACCCTTCTTCTAAAAACCACTTATAAGAATCCACCTGGATTTCTATAAGATTTGGCACGTCAGCTATTTCTTTTATCTTAGAAAAGCTCATTCTTTTTCTTTTACCTATCGTGACAGGATGTGGCATTTCACTCTTCACCTCTCATTTTTCAAAGTTATTATTCAAAGTTCATTCTATAACGCATCTAATGATTATAGCACATTTTCAAACTTTTTCCAAGTATTTTTTTCTCCGAACGAAAAATTCTTGACAACGGATATTTTTCAATCAAAAATTTTTTAAAATACAGAATGCTTATCTATATAATAACTCATTACAATGCAATATAACAGAAAAAACTCTATTTTTTTGTAAAAAAAAAGTGTCCATTAAATTATGGACACTTTTGTCGTCTAGTTAATTATTCAGTAAAATTAAAACTATTTAACTTCTACTTTTGCACCAGCAGCTTCTAGTTTTTCTTTTATCTGTTCAGCTTCTTCTTTAGAAGCTCCTTCTTTAACTGCTTTAGGAGCGTTGTCAACTACTTCTTTAGCTTCTTTTAATCCTAATCCAGTTATTTCTCTAACTACTTTTATAACACCTATTTTTGAAGATCCTGCATCTGCTAATATTACGTCAAATTCAGTTTTTTCTTCTGCAGCAGCAGCTCCACCAGCTGCACCAGCTACCATAACTGGAGCTGAAGCAGAAACACCGAATTTTTCTTCTGCAGCTTTAACTAATTCATTTAATTCTAAAACTTTCATGTTTTCTATAGCTTCTAATATCTGTTCTATTGTCATTTTAAGCACCTCCGAATTTTCTCTCTTGTTAATTTAATTAATTATATTCTGGTAAGTCGTTTCGACTTTTTCCCGTTTGTTTGTTTGGATTAAGCAGCTATTAAGCTTCTTCTTCCTGTTTCTTTGCTATCGCATCTACTAAGTATACGAAGTTTGATACTGGAGCTTTTAAGCTTCCAAGTAATTTTGCGATAAGTTCTTCTCTTGATGGTATGTTTGCTAATTCCATTATCTTAGCTTCATCGTAGAATTCACCTTCAACTACACCCATTTTTAATTTCATTTTAGGATGAGTTTCTATGAATTTTTTAAGTATTCTTGCTGGAGCAACTGGATCATCGTATCCAAATGCTATAGCGTTAGTTCCTACTAATAATTCATCGTTGAACTGTTCTATTCCTACTTCCTGAGCAGCTCTTCTTACTAAAGTATTTTTGTATACTTTGTAATCAACACCAGCTTCTCTCATAACTTTTCTTAATTCTGTAACTTCAGCAACTGTTAATCCTTTGTAGTCAACTACAACTGCAGAAGAAGAATTATTTAATTTTTCTACTATTTCAGAAACAACTAATGATTTAACTTCTAAAGCTTTTCTCATTAATCTGCGCACCTCCTTATCAAATAGATGTTATTTATTTACCGTATCATTTAAAAAGCCTCTGTATCGACGGACGCAGAGGCTTAAATATTCTAAATAATATATCTAAAACCTCGGCGGGAAATTAAGCTTACGCACCCACTGTCTACGGCAAATCTATTCTTTTTTTACATTGACTATGATATAATATCATTTTTGTCAACCTGTGTCAACAGTTTTTTAAAATTAATCAGTAACTCTTGCTGGGTTAACTTTTACACCAGGTCCCATTGAAGAAGCAACTGATATACTTCTTAAGTACTGACCTTTAGCAGCAGATGGTTTAGCTTTTATTATAGCTTCCATTAAAACTGCAAAGTTCTGAGCAAGTTTTTCTCCACCGAATGATACTTTTCCTATTGGAACGTGTATTATGTTAGTTTTGTCTAATCTGTATTCAACTTTACCAGCTTTTATTTCGTTAACAGCTTTAGTTACGTCGAATGTAACAGTTCCTGATTTAGGGTTAGGCATTAAACCTTTAGGTCCTAATACTCTACCTAGTCTACCAACTACACCCATCATATCTGGAGTAGCAACAACTATATCGAAATCGAACCAGTTTTCTCCCTGTATTTTCTGTACCATTTCTTCAGCACCTACGAAATCAGCTCCAGCAGCTTCAGCTTCTTTAGCTTTTTCACCTTTAGCGAAAACTAAAACTTTTTTAGTTTTACCAGTACCGTTTGGTAATACAACAGCACCTCTAACCTGCTGATCTGCGTGTCTTGAGTCAACACCTAATCTTATGTGTGCTTCAACTGTTTCGTCGAATTTAGCTTCTGCAACTTCACATACTAATGATAAAGCTTCAGTTGCATCGTATAAATTACTTCTGTCTATTTTGCTTAACGCGTTTGCGTATCTTTTACCTCTTTTAGCCATTATTAATTTTCCTCCTTGTGGTAATTTCGGTCTTTAGACCTCCCACTTCATATAAAACAAAGTGTTTTAATTTCTAATTTAATATTTTTTAATTTCCGATAAATCGGTCTTTGATGTTTAAAAGCTAATCAACTAATAATTAGTCAACTACTTCTACACCCATACTTCTAGCTGTACCAGCTATCATGCTCATTGCTGCTTCAACGTTAGCTGCATTTAAGTCAGGCATTTTTAATTCTGCTATTTCTCTTACCTGTGCAGATGTTATTTTAGCAACTTTCTTTTTGTTAGGTTCTCCTGATGCTGATTTAAGATTACAAGCTTTCTTTATTAAAACAGCAGCTGGAGGAGTTTTAGTTATGAAACTGAATGATCTATCCTGATATACAGTTATAACAACTGGTATTATCATTCCAGCCTGATCTGCAGTTTTTGCATTAAATTCCTTTGTGAATCCCATTATGTTGACACCGTGCTGTCCTAGTGCTGGACCAACTGGTGGTGCTGGTGTAGCTTTTCCAGCAGGTATCTGTAATTTTATCTGACCTATTACTTTTTTAGCCATTTAAAGTGCACCTCCTTAGATTTTCTCTATACTTTGAATCCCTATAGTTACTGGGGACTTTCTACCGAATATTTCTGTTAATAATTTTACTTCTTTTTTCTCCGCGTTAACTTCTTCTACAGTACCCATATTGCCTGCAAAAGATCCATTTATGATTTTAACAACGTCGCCAGGTTCAAAATCTACGTCACCACCTACAACTTCCTGAGTAGGTAATTCTATTCCCATAGCAATTACTTCCTCATCGCTTAATGGTACAGGTTTTGATCCAGGGCCAACAAATCCAGTAACGCCTTTAGTATTTCTAACTACGTACCAAGATTCATCTGTTATAATCATTTTTATTAATACATAACTTGGATAAACTTTACGTTGTCTTATCTTTTCATTTCCTTTTGGAGTTTTTTCTACTACATTTTCAGTAGGAACAACAACGTGAGTTATGATATTTTCCATACCTCTTGTTATTACCGCTCTTTCTATAGTAGCTTTAACTTTATTTTCATGTCCTGAATAAGTGTGAACAACGTACCATTTTGCTTCTTGTAATTCTGACATAATTCTTACTCCTTTACTTTACTTTAGCAATAATGCAAGGGCACCAGATAATACTGTATCTATCCCCCATATTGCTAAAGTTGAAAATATAACTACTGCTAAAACCACACCTGTGTTGCGGAATAGTTCTTTTCTAGTCGGCCAAGTTACTCTTTTAAGCTCAGCTTTTGTTTCTCTGAAGTAACCAAACAGACCAGTTTTTTCTTTCTTTTCAACAGCCTGATTTTCTTCTGCCATTAATTTCACCCCTTAAAGTAAAACGAAATTATTTTGTTTCTTTATGTAGAGTATGTTTTTTGCAGAATTTACAATATTTTTTAAGTTCTATTCTGTCTGGATTGTTTTTCTTATTTTTAGTAGTGTTGTAATTTCTCTGTTTGCATTCTGTACATGCTAAAGTAACTTTTACTCTCATCGTTACACCTCCATTTGTTTATACAATAAATATATATATTGAATAATATGATATATCCGGTGTTTTGGAAATACCATTACCTTCCATAAACATTACTCTGTATAAATTACCACAAACTAGCGGTATATGTCAACAATTTTATTAATTTCTTGCGTTATTTTTTTGTAAACACTCATCCTGGCGTAACACACACATTCTCACTTTAAAAACTCTAAAAAAAGAGAGACCGTAATGATCTCTCTTTTATCTATAACACTTAAGTAATTATCTATCAATTAATTATTCTATTATTGATGCAACTACACCAGATGCTACAGTTCTTCCACCTTCTCTTATTGCGAATCTTAATCCTTCTTCAACACATATAGAGTTTATTAAGTCAACTTCTATTGTTACGTTGTCTCCTGGCATTACCATTTCTGTTCCTTCTGGTAATTTACAAGCTCCTGTAACGTCTGTTGTTCTGAAGTAGAACTGTGGTCTGTATCCATCGAAGAATGGAGTATGTCTTCCACCTTCTTCTTTTTTAAGTACGTATATTTCTGCTGTGAATTTTGTATGAGCATTAACTGTTCCTGGTTTTGCAAGAACCTGTCCTCTTTCTATTTCATTTCTCTGAACACCTCTTAATAATGCTCCTATGTTATCTCCAGCTTCTGCCTGATCTAGTAATTTTCTGAACATTTCTACTCCTGTTACTACTACTTTTCTTGGAGCTTCTGCTAATCCTACTAGTTCAACTTCGTCCTGTACTTTTAGTACTCCTCTTTCAACTCTACCTGTTGCAACTGTTCCTCTACCTGTTATAGAGAATACGTCTTCTACTGGCATTAAGAAGTCTTTGTCAACGTCTCTTTCTGGAGCTGGTATATATTCATCTATCATTTCGAAGAATTCTACTATTTTGTCTCCCCATTCGCTTGATGGATCTTCTAATGCTTTTAATGCAGATCCTCTTACTATTGGAGTATCATCTCCTGGGAAATCATATTCGTTTAATAATTCTCTTACTTCCATTTCAACTAATTCAAGAAGTTCTTCGTCGTCTACCATATCACATTTGTTTAAGAATACAACTATGTAAGGTACACCAACCTGTCTTGATAATAGTATATGTTCTCTTGTCTGAGGCATTGGTCCATCAGTTGCTGAACAAACTAATATAGCACCATCCATCTGTGCAGCACCAGTTATCATGTTTTTAACGTAGTCAGCATGTCCTGGGCAGTCAACGTGTGCGTAGTGTCTGTTTGGAGTTTCGTATTCAACGTGTGCAGTTGATATTGTGATTCCTCTTTCTCTTTCTTCTGGAGCTTTATCTATGTTAGCGAAATCTACTGCTTCTCCTAAGTGATATCTGTCGAATAATGTTTTTGTTATTGCTGCTGTTAATGTAGTTTTACCGTGGTCAACGTGTCCTATAGTACCTATATTAACATGAGGTTTACTTCTTTCAAATTTAGCTTTAGCCATTGTCTAAATTCCTCCCTTAATAATATTATTTTTTATTTACCTTATTGCAGTTGCAATATGTCTATGTTATGTATTTTACTATTAATCATTTACATTTTCAAGATGTTTCTCTAATTTTCTCTTCACTCTCTGCAATGCATTGTCAATAGATTTTGGTTCCTTACCTATTATATCGGCGATTTCTTGATATGATTTGCCGTTTAAGTACAATCCAAGAACCTCCTGCTCTAATTCACTAAGCAGTTTATTTATCTTATCTTCTATATTTTTTAACTCTTCCTTACTTATAATAAGCTCTTCTGGGTTAGTGACCATACTAGCTGTTATTATATCAAGAAGTGTTCTTTCTGACTCTTCATCGTATATTGGTTTGCTCAATGATACATAAGTATTTAGAGGAATATGCTTTTGTCTGGTAGCAGTCTTTATAGCGGTTATTATCTGTCTAGTTATACAAACTTCAGCAAAAGATCTAAACGAATGAGCTTTGGTTTCATCAAAATCTCTAATAGCCTTATAAAGTCCGATCATACCCTCTTGTATTATATCTTCTCTATCTGCTCCTATTAGGAAATAAGACTTCGCTTTAACCCTTACAAAATTTTTGTATTTTGCCATTATGTACTCAAGAGCCATTCTATCCCCGTTAGCTGCTCTTTTAACTATTTCATATTCTTCTTTTTGTTGCTGATTTTCATTCTGTTCTACGTTTTTTTCTTCCACTAGCTCCATCTAATCTCCCCCAATAAATATTTTATATTCAAAGGCATATATTATTTACTTTTTATTAATTCTCATTCTTTCTAATTTGTCCCAAACCTCTCTGTTTTCGTGGCTCAACCTATCACCTATAGTATTTCTCTGTATAGTTTTCTTATGACTGCTGTTTTTTTCTCCTATCTTCTCCTTAGACTTCATAACATCTAACTGAAGTTCCCTAGCAGAAATTCTTGCAGCTCCTTTACCTAGTACAATCTGCTGCTCAGCGTAGTCACTTGTAGCAACCTTTAAGTCGATAAACTCCTTATTAGGCAGCTCTGCAATATACTTTTCTATATAACTATCCGCTGTCTGATGCTCTTTAGTAAATACTATCTCAACAGAATCTGATCTCTTTTCTTCATATCCAGCAGAATTCTTTACATTATAAGCATCAAATACTATAGTTGTTTTGTATCCCATATACTTAGAAAACTCTATCATATAATCTACTAACTTCTCTCTAGAGCTTTCAAGGTTTATCTTAGATAATTCATTCAAATCATCCCATGCGTTAATTATATTGTATCCATCAACTATAAGAATTTTTTTCTTTTTCTTCTTTTTAAACTTTGCAGCCATTATTTACCCGAAGTTCTCTGTCTAAATACCTCATAAAGCAGTATTCCACCTGCTACCGATGCATTTAAAGACGTTACATTACCTACCATAGGCATACTAACTACAAAATCACAGTTCTGTTTAACAAGTCTTGATATACCAAATCCTTCACTTCCTACTACTAATCCTAAAGGACCTGTTAAATCCTGTTTATAGAACACTCCTCCATCCATGTCTGCAGCTGCAATCCATAGACCTTCTTCTTTTAGCATCTTTATAGTATTTACAATATTAGTTACCTTACACACAGGAACATACTCTACTGCCCCAGCAGATGCTTTTGCAACTACAGGAGTTATGTCTACTGATCTTCTCTTAGGAATTACAACAGCATGAGCACCTACTGCATCTGCTGTTCTTATTATAGAACCTAAGTTGTGAGGATCTGTTATCTCATCTAATATGATGATAAATGGATCTTCTCCCTTTTCTTTAACTTCTCTTACTACATCTTCTATATCTTTATAGATATAATCGCTTATAGTAGCTATAACACCTTGATGGGCGTGGCTAGTACTCATCTCATCTAGCTTATGTCTATCAACATACTGAATAACTATCTTCTTTTCCTTTGCCATAGCTATTATCTTTTTAATAGATCCTTCTTTTGAAGAATTAGATATAAGCAATTTTTCTATATGTCTATCGTTTTTTATCGCTTCTATTACCGGATTTCTTCCTTCTATTATAGCCATAATATTTTCCTTCCTATAAATTCTTAAATTTTTCTCTTATCTCAACAACCTTACCACAAGTCATCTTTCCTTCTGGACAAGGCCCTTTCACACATTTTGGTCCACAGTTTCTAAACATTATAGGAGCTACTTTTTTCACTTCTTTAAGCATCTGTGTAGCCATTTCCCTTATTTCCCACTGAGCTCTTTCGCAGCATCTGTGGTCAAAGAAATTGTAAAGACTTCTAACATTCATAGTCATTACTATTTTTGTTTCACAAGCATTTGGGAAAACATATCTAGCATCTTCTATAGCCTTTTTTTCAGCTAATCTAGTTGCTTCTTTTTCTGATTTTCCCTCTTCCATAAATTCTTTTTTATGTTTTTCAGATAATATATCTACTATTCTATCGTAGTCTTTCTGATCTCTTTCCATAGCTTCTACAAATATCTTTTTAGCTTCCTCAGATTTTTCTATTTCTGGTGGAATTATATATTCAAACTGATCTAGTTTTACATATCTCTGAGATTGCTGAGAATAACTAGCTATTCTATGACGAACAATCTGATGAGAACATGCTCTAGATATCCCCTCTACTCCAAAAGTAAATGACACATGCTCAAGTGGAGACTCGTGTCCTATATCAGTTAACATTTTTAAAAAATTTTCTATCTTTTCATCTGTAAGATTTTCTTCTATTCCTTCAACACCAACTTTAGAGTAACAAAGCTTTGCAGCCATTGATACAACTTTCTCTGGTTCAGGTGTATGTGCAAGTAATTTAACTTTCATTTTATCACCCCTAAAATATAATAGTCCAATCTATATTATATCATTAAAATAATATTCTGTCGCAGTTTTTTATAAAAATAGAAATCAATAATAAAAGACATCTTCCAAAAAAATGTATATTTTCAAATAAAAAAGGTGCTACCATAAACATAAAATGTTTAGTTAGTAGCACCTTTAAAATTTACATATCTTCTTCTATTATCGCAATTCCTCTTCTAACAATCTCTTCAAGTCTATCTATCTGCTTATCAAGATAAAGATAACCAATCAGAGCTTCAAAACCAGTAGCGTGTTTGTAGTCTACTATATCCATATTCTTTGGAGCAGTGTTAGACTTCTGGTTTCTTCCTCTCTTAAAGATCCTCATCTCTTCCTCAGTTAAATCATTCTCTATAGTGTGAATAACCTTAGACTGAGCGTTTGCATTTACATATTTTATCGCCTGCTTGTGAAGAGTGTTCACTTTGTTATTGCAATTTTTTTTGATTAAATATTCTCTTATATAAGATTCATACACAGTGTCCCCAAGATAAGCAAGTACCAATGGAGACATAGTTATTAATTCACTTTTTTCCATTTTCTATACTCTTTTCCATTTAACACCCTGTCTAGTATCTTCAAGAACGATTCCCATATCAAGAAGCTGCTGTCTTATAGCATCTGCTTTTGCGAAATCCTTGTTCTTTTTAGCATCAGTTCTCTGCTGTATTAAAGCTTCTACTTCTGCATCTACAGAGTTGTCTTTTTCTTTATTTACTATATTTAAAACTCCTGTAAGTTCGTTAAATTCAGCTAAGCATTTTTCTGCAAATTCTTTAGAAGAATTTTCGTCTACATTTAAGTTTATAAATTTAGATAATTCAAATATAGCAGTTATAGCATCTGCAGTATTTAAGTCATCATCCATAACCTCAACAAATTTCTTTCTAAATCCGTCAAGTTCTTCAACTAATGCTTTTTCTGCATCAGTCATTTCACCTTCTAAGTGAGATAATGTAAATACTAATTTTTCTTTAGTATTGTAAAGTCTTTCAAGTCCTGCTCCAGCCTGTGCTAATAAGTCGTCGCTGAAGTTTACTGGGCTTTTGTAGTGAGCTGATAATAGGAAGAATCTAACTATTTCAAGATCGTATTTTTTAGATATATCTCTTACAGTGAAGAAGTTTCCTTTTGATTTACTCATTTTTTCGTTGTTTACATTTATATAACCATTGTGCATCCAGTATTTAGCAAATGGTTTACCACTTCTAGCTTCACTCTGAGCTATTTCGTTTTCGTGGTGAGGGAATGTTAAGTCCTGTCCTCCTGCGTGTATATCTATAGTTTCTCCAAGATATCTCTTAGACATAACAGAACATTCTATATGCCACCCTGGTCTACCTTCGCCCCATGGACTATCCCATCCTGGTTCGCCTTCTTTTTTAGCTTTCCATAAAACGAAGTCCATTGGATGTCTTTTCTGTTCATTTACTTCTATTCTTGCTCCAGCTTCTAGGTCGTCTATATTCTGTCCAGATAATTTTCCATATCCTTCAAATTTTCTAGTGTCAAAGTATACATCTCCGTTTACTGCATAAGCGTATCCTTTTTCTTCTAATTCCTTGATAAATTCTATTATCTGTGGAATATTCTGTGTAACCTGTGGATGAACTGTAGCTCTTTTTATTCCTAGTCCATCGCAGTCAACAAAGTATTCTTTTATATATTTTTCAGCTACTTCTTCTGGAGATATTCCTTCTTCGTGGCTTCTTTTTATTATTTTATCATCTACATCTGTAAAGTTCTGTACATAAGTTACATCATAACCTTTGTATTCTAAGTATCTTCTTAAAGTATCAAACATTATGAATGGTCTTGCATTACCTATATGTATATAGTTGTACACTGTAGGCCCGCACACATACATTTTCACTTTTCCTTCTTCTAATGGCACAAATTCTTCTTTTTTATTTGTTAATGTATTGTATACTTTCATCCTTATCACCTCTTTGGCTTTTTGTTATGTCTAAGTATATACCCAAACATTCTTTAATATATCAAGACTTTTCTTATATTGTAACTAATCTCTATTTTAATACTAGTTTAATTTGTCTAGTACGTTAGCTTTTACATAGTCAAGTCTTCTTAGGCAGTTTTCTTTACCTAATACTTCCATAACTTTTGGGATGTCTGGACCATGCATCTGTCCTGTTAACATTATTCTTGATCCCATGTATAGGTTTTTACCTTTTATTTTGTATTCTTTCTGTATTGATTTTAGTATAGCGAAGTTGCTATCTGCATCAAAGCTTTCTGCTGCTTCTATTTTTTCTCTTAAAGCATCGAATAGTGTTGGTATATGTTCTAATTTTAAGAATTCCATACCTTCTTCAGTTTCTATTTCGAATTTATCTCCAAAGAATATAGAAACGTGGTCAGTTATTTCTTTTGCGTAGTGTAGTTTTTCTTTAACTGCACTTACTATTTCTTTAACTAAATCCATTTTAGCTTCTTTTTCATCTTCTGCTATGTATCCAGCTTCTACTAAGTATGGCATACATAACTCAGCTAAAACAGCATCATCTGCTTCTTTCATGTAGTGGTGGTTAACCCAGTTTAATTTTTCAGTATCGAATACTCCTCCACTCTTAGATACTCTTTCTATAGAGAAGGCTTTTTCTAATTCTTCCATAGAGAATATTTCCTGATTGTCTTCTGGTGACCAACCAACTAGAGCTACGTAGTTTACAAGACCTTCTGGAAGGTATCCTTTTTTCTTGAAGTCTTCAACAGCTACGTCACCCTGTCTTTTACTTAATTTTTTCTTTTCTGTATTTAATATGTTTGGAAGGTGTACAAATACTGGTTTTTCCCATCCAAAAGCTTCGTATAGGTATACGTGTTTTGGAGTTGAAGAAACCCATTCTTCCCCTCTTATTATATGAGTTATTTTCATTAAATGGTCGTCTACAACAACTGCAAAATGATATGTTGGGAATCCATCAGTTTTTATAAGTACCTGATCATCTAAGTCATTTGTGTTAAATTCCATATCACCTCTTACTAAGTCAGTGAATGTTATTTTGTGGTCTTCTGGTAATCTAAGTCTTATAACATATGGTTCACCAGCATCTATTTTAGCCTGTACTTCTTCTGGAGTTAAATCTCTACAATGTCCATCGTATCTTGGAGTTTCTCCAGCTTCTTTCTGCTGCTCTCTAACTGCATCTAATCTTTCTTTTGTACAGAAGCAGTAGTATGCTTTACCAGAATCTAAAAGTTCTTTTATGTATTTCTGGTATATGTCTAATCTTTCAGACTGTATATATGGACCGTATTCACCTTTCTGTGTTACATTTCCATTTTCATCTAACATAACACCTTCTGTGTGGTTTACTCCTGCCCATTTCATTGCATTAAGCATGTTTTCTATAGCACCATCAACAAGTCTAGTTCTATCAGTATCTTCTACTCTTAGTATATATTCTCCACCTGCGTGTTTTGCGAATAAATAGTTGTAAAGAGCTGTTCTTAAACTACCTATATGTACAAATCCTGTTGGACTTGGTGCAAATCTTACTCTTACGTTGCTCATAAAATTCCTCCTAAAATTAAACTAATTCGGCAAAATTGCCTAAAATCTCATTATTATACAGTTTATTATAACATAAATCGGAGCTAGAGAGGGTTGTAAACTTTTAGAGGCATCGCATTTTGCGTAATTTTTTTAAATAGGAGAAGTTTCTTTTCTAGACGCAAAAGCAATGACATCTCTAAAAGTTCACAATCCCTCTTCTTAGCTCCCACCCAAATAAAAAAGCTGCTACATTTAATTGTAACAGCCAATTTATTCTATAAATTTTCATTTTCTTTTTATATAAAATTCTTTATTATTAAGAGATATAAATATTCTAAAGTTATAAAAATAGGAAAAAAATAGTTAGTTAAATTAATGACAATATAATTACAAATATTAGTTTTATATTGTAGCAAAAATAGAAAAATAGTATTATTAAAACAACTTAAAAACGTTTTTAAAATAAATATGATTAAGGAGTTGTAGACAATGCTAGATTTCAATAAAAAAGATTACAAAAAATTGCTTTACTATATACTAATTCTTGCTATATTAATACCTGTATTTATATTTATTTTAGATAAATTTAATGTAAAAAATATAGATAAAATAGCATTTAAAATAGTAGATATATATGTATTATTAATAATCACATATTCCATAATATCTGGAATAATTCGTAGAAATGTATTTTCAGAAAAAAATAATAATTCTCTTTGTATGTTTTGGCTCATTCTTGGAATAGTTGCTTCAATAGCTTATATATTCATAGGAAAAATTATAATAAATATATATCTTGTTTTAGTAGTACCAATGGCAATATATTTGTATATTAAATCTAAAAAAGTTCTTGAATAAAATATTAGCCAAAAGTGTTTTATATTCAATCTACATACATTTAAGAAAACTCCCAAAAGTATAGATTTATACAAAAAGAGGGAGATAACTCGACTAACACGATCGTCGCCTGTATAGGCGCAAGTGTTAGTTGAGTTACTCCCTCTTTTCTTATAATAATCTATCTCTTACTATTTCTGCTGCATCTACTGCAGATATTAGTTCTCTTTCTTCGCTATTTCTAAACTTCATTTCAACTAAACCTTCTTTTAAATCTCTTCCAACAGTTATTCTCACAGGAATTCCTATTAAATCAGAGTCTTTAAACTTAGTTCCCGGTCTAGCATCTCTATCGTCTATTAGTACATCTACTCCCATAAGTTTAAGTTCTTTATAAATTCTTTCAGCAGTATTTACAACATCCTCATTTTTTAAGTTTACAGGAATTATCTCTACTTCAAATGGAGCTACACTAAGTGGCCAAACTATTCCGTCTGCATCAAAGTTCTGCTCTATTATTGTAGCAGTTAGTCTTTCTGTACCTATTTCATAGCATCCAAGATGAATATATTCATCAGTTTCCTCTTCACTTCTGTACATTGCGTTCATATTTTCAGAGAATTTCTGACCTGCTTTGAATATATGTCCTATTTCGATTCCCCTTCTTATTTTTAAAGGAGCACCACATTTAGGGCATTTATCCCCTTCTCTTACATTTCTAAAATCGCCAACAGTTCCTTCAAAATCTCTTCCAAAGTTTGCATTTTTGAAGTGGTATCCAGTTTTATTTGCACCTGTTATTAGGTTTTTACCGTTTGCTATTTCTTCATCTATAAGTAGTATGTCAGAGTTTATTCCTATTGGCCCAGCAAATCCAACCTCAGATCCTGTTACATCTTTTACCATTTCGTCTGTAGCAAGTCCAAATTCTTCCACTTCACCAATAGCTCTTTTTACTTTATTTTCGTTTACTTCTCTATCGCCTCTTACAACAACTGTTACAGTTTTTCCATCGGCGTAGTATATTATTGTTTTTGCAAATTTATTTCCTCCAGCGCCAAAGAATTCTTCTAAATCTTTTATTGTTCTAGCATCTGGAGTGTGCACTTCTTCAAGTGTACCTAATTCCTCAGCTTCAAATTCTCTTGGCATACATTCTGCACTTTCTCTATTTGCTGCATAAGTACAATCAGAACATATAGCTAACTCATCTTCACCTATTTCAGATTTAACCATAAATTCTATTGAAGATGGAGCTCCCTCTATTCCTGATTCTGCCTCAACTAAGCTATATTTAACACCACATCTATCAAATATTCTTTTGAATGATGCTATCATTTCTTCATAAGATTTGTTTAAGCTTTCTTCGTCTTTATCAAAGCTGTATGCATCAAACATTGTAAATGATTTGGTTCTCATTGTCCCAAATCTAGGTTTTCTTTCATCTCTATATTTACTCTGAATCTGATATAGTTTTACGGGTAACTGCTTATATGAACTGATTTCCTGTCTAACTATATCTGTAAATACTTCTTCATGTGTAGGCCCTAGACAAAACTCTCTACCTGTTCTGTCCTCTAGTCTAAACATTTCTGCTCCTCTTCTAGCCCATCTTCCTGATTCCTGCCATAATTCTGACGGAATAAGCGCAGAACAAAGCATTTCCCGAAAATCTGCATTTTCTACTTCTTCTTTTATTATACTTTCTATTTTTCTCTCAACCTTTAATCCTAGAGGTAACCGGTTGTATATTCCAGAAGCAGATTTTTTTATCATTCCAGATCTTATCATAAGTTTGTGGCTTTCTATTTCCACATCTGTAGGTATTTCTCTTTTTGTAGGTATAAACATTTTTGAAAATCTCATTTGCATCACCTCAATAATATTTTATACACACATAAAAAGCCTGCCATCAAAGAATCCGGCAGACTTTTCAGGCTTTTATTTAATTTCTATTCTTAGTATGCTTTAGCTATTATAACCATTTCTTTAGCTTCTTTTCCACAGTATACACATTTATTTGTTCCAAGGTCTTCCTGTACGAATGGTATACATCTTATTGTAGCAGCTGTTTCTTCTTTTATTTTAGCTTCACATTCTGGGCATCCACACCACATAGCTTTTATGAATCCTGGATTTTCTTCTAGAGCTGTTTTGAATTCAGTCATATCTTTAGCAACAGAAGTTCTGTTTTCTCTGTGCTGTCTAGCTTTTTCTAACATATCATTGTGTATAGTATCGAATAATCCAGTTACATGTTCAACTAAGTTGTCTAATGATATAGCTTCTTTTTCTAATGTATCTCTTCTAAATACCATAGCCTGGTTGTTTTCTATATCTTTTGGCCCTATTTCTATTCTTACTGGTATACCTTTCATTTCACAGTCGTTTAGTTTGTATCCAGTTGAGTAGTTTGGTCTATCATCAACTTCTACTCTAGCACCTTTTTCTTTTAATGCAGCGTATAATTCATCAACTTTTTCCATTACTCCACCTTTGTTAGCAGCTATTGGAACTATCATAACCTGAGTTGGAGCTATTCTTGGAGGAAGTACAAGACCTCTGTTATCAGAGTGAGTCATTATAAGTCCACCTATTAATCTAGTTGATATACCCCAAGAAGTGTGGTATGGATGAGATAATCCACCTTCTCTATCTGCAAATGTTATATCAAATGCTTTAGTGAAGTGCTGTCCTAAGAAATGACTTGTTCCTGACTGTAATGCTTTACCGTCGTGCATCATAGCTTCTATTGTGTAAGTTCTTTCTCCACCAGCGAATTTTTCACTTTCAGATTTCTGTCCATCTATAACTGGCATAGCTAATAATTCTTCACATAATTCTTTGTACATCTGAAGTATATCTAATGTTTCTTTTTCTGCTTCTTCGTATGTTTCATGTAGAGTATGACCTTCCTGCCATAAGAATTCAGAAGTTCTTAAGAATGGTCTAGTAGTTTTTTCCCATCTTACAACTGAACACCACTGGTTGTATAGGTATGGTAATTCTCTGTATGATTTTAACCATTTAGCGTACATTGTACATATTATTGTTTCAGAAGTTGGTCTAACGCATAGTCTTTCTTCTAAAGTTTTGTTTCCACCCTGAGTTACCCAAGCAACTTCTGGAGCGAAACCTTCAACGTGTTCTGCTTCTTTAGTTAATAGACTTTCTGGTATTAATAGTGGGAAATAGCAGTTTTTGTGTCCTGTTGCTTTTATTTTAGCATCGAAGAATCCCTGTATTTTTTCCCATAATGCGTATCCATAAGGTTTTATAACCATAAATCCTTTTACTGGAGCGTAATCAACTAAGTCAGTTTTAGTAACAACATCTGTATACCACTGAGCAAAGTCTACCTCCATAGGTGTAATTTCTTCAACGAACTGTTTATCTTTTTTTGCCATCTTTGTACTCTCCTTTTGATTTTATAGATTAATTTTTAATAATTATTTTTATAATAAAAAAAGCCTTTCATCTCTTAATAGAGACGAAAGGCATAGTTTCCGCGGTACCACTCTAGTTAATCACAAAATATTGTGATTCTCTTGCCGGAGTATAACGGCTCCATCCGTAGAGGTTGTTACCCCTCTAAGCTAAAAGATTGGTTCAGTTGCTTCTATCTGGAAACTTTCCACCGTCATTTCCTCTCTGTAAGACTTTCACTACCTACTACTTCTTTATCATTGCAATTATATAGATTTTCTATACAAATTATTGTTTTATTCTATAACTTGTAATTATGTTATTTGTTTCACTTATACCCTAAATGATATATTATTTATTAGATTCTGTCAATAACAAACATATACTTTGAGAAGAAATTCCCTCTCCACTTCCAGTAAATCCTAATTTTTCTTCTGTTGTAGCTTTTACGTTTATGTTTTTTATATCTGTGTGCATTATTCTAGCAAAGTTTTCTCTCATCTGTGGTATGTGTGGAGCCATCCTTGGAGCCTGTGCAATTATAGTACAGTCTATGTTTCCAAGAACATACCCCTCTTCTTTCATAATTTCATATACATGTTCCATAAGTTTTAAGCTATCTGCTCCTTTAAACTTTGGATCTGTGTCTGGGAAGTGTTTACCAATATCTCCCATAGCCATAGCACCAAGTATTGAGTCCATAACAGCGTGTGTAAGTACATCCGCATCAGAATGTCCTAATAATCCTTTTTCGTGAGGAATTTCAACTCCACCGATTATAAGCTTTCTATCTTCTACAAGTCTATGTACATCATATCCCATTCCAACTCTCATATATTATCTCTCCTATCTTTTTATAAATTTCCATTCATTTCTGTGTATAAAATTTCTACTTTTCCTTCAAAACAAATACATTAATTTTTCTGTATAACTCATTTCCATATTTATTAAAATTCTACTGTTCCTTCAAAACCTCTTTTACTTACTTTATCCAAGATTTCATCTGGTATTTCTTTTAATGCATTGTTTAATTTTTCAATCATAGTTTCTTTATCTTTAGATAAGTTTCCATGTAGCCTTACAGCATTTGATGGATGTAATCCAAAGAATTCTATATCTCTTTCATCTAGTTTTTCGATAAACAATTTTTCTTCTTCTATGTTTTCTCTAAGAGTATTTTCATTGAATTTTCCAGTTGCCTTTAATTTTTCCAACTTACTTCCCTCATCAGCGTGAATACTCCCCACAAATACTATCTTTGGGTTTAATTCGTTGACAAGTTCTGCTGTTTTTATCGCATTTTCTCTACTCTTATCGCTTCCACCACAGCCAATTATTATGTTTACACTATAGTCCATTCCTGCATTTTCAAGTCTTTTAAGTTCTCTCTTTGCAACTTCTACAGTATATCCCTTATTCATAAATTCGACCGCTTCTTCTAATCCAGACTCTATTCCTACATTTAAATTGTTTATTTTAAGTTTTCTAAGCGCTTTTAACTCATCATCCGTTTTATCAATGATATTCTTTATTGTTGCAAACATGGAGATATTCTCTACTTCTGGAATAATCTCCTCTATCTTTTCAGCAATCTGTTTTAACTTATCTGCACTTAAAACAAAAGGATCTCCATTTTCTAGAAAGACTTTCTTTATTCTTTTTCTTCTGCCTCTCGCTTCTCTTAAATCAGCTTCAATCTGTTCCATACTTTCCACTTCAAAAGGAACATCTTTGTACATAGTACAGAACGTACACTTATTGTGGCTACACCCTGCTGTTACTTGAAGCAAAAGAGAATTAGCTTCAAATGGAGGTCTATAAGTCGTTCCTGTGTATTTCATAGAATCACCTACTTTTAGTATCTTAGCTTTTTATTTATTATTTTCATTTTTCGAATTTGATTTTTACGTTTTGTTTTAAATCTACTTTCGAAATTATTTTTTAATATTTTATCTCTTTAAAAATATTTTATCTTTTTTACTATATCATTATCCAATTATTTTCCGGGAAATAACTTCTGATATAGGCAGATCCTCAGGACTAGTTATCTTAATATTATCATAACTTCCCTGAATCATATACACCTTATGACCTGCGTGTTCTGCAATCATAGCATCATCAGTTCCATAGAAACCATCTCTATATGCAAGCTCATAGGCTTCTTTTATCAAGTTAAAATCAAAAGATTGTGGTGTCTGAGCAGCCCAAAGATTTGCCCTATTTGGAGTATCTACTATCTCATTTCCGTCGACAACCTTTATAGTATCCTTGACCATAACACCTACAACAGTTGCCTTTAACTTCTTAGTTTCATTAACAGCATTCTCTATAATCTCATCTGTAACAAAAGGTCTTGCTCCATCGTGGATAAGTAAAATATCACAATCAGGACTAACTTTCTCAAGACCATTGTTTATCGTATCCTGTCTCTCCTTACCCCCGTAAGATATAACTATATCCTTAAATCCATACTTTTCTATTATATTCTCCCTAACAAAATCCTCTTCCTCTTCCTTAATACAAAGAACAATCTCATCTATCAGAGGAGAATTATAAAATTTCTCTATTGTATGAGCAACAATCTCTTTATCATTTATCTTTATAAACTGCTTATTCATCCCTGCATTCATCCTCTTACCACTACCCGCGGCAACAATCATAACAGTATTCATATCATATATCCTTTCCAAAACATAATCGTCTATCTTTATTTTATCATTATTTATTAAGCATTGTATATATTTCTATAACTCCTCTACGGTTAATAAAATTACACACTAATAAGAAAAAGTAGAAAAATATTAATAGTGATTATCTGCAGACATGTGCAACCTCTAAAAAGCTCCGCTTTTGCACATGTCGAAGCCATGAACATTAATATTTTTCTACTTTTTCTTATTTCCAACCTAATTTTTTAATTATGTAAATAATTTATAATATGAACGTAAAAAAGGAAACGAAATTAACAGCGACAATGCAACTTGATTGCCTGGAGCGTTAATTCGTTTCCTTTTTACGTTTCTATTTTAAACTATTTATTTACAAGCTTTAACTATATCTGCTGCAGTTAATCCGTAGTATTCTAATAATGCAGCTGGTGATCCTGACTGTCCGAAGCAATCTTTAACACCTATTCTAGTTACTTTTACTGGATGTTCTTCTGCTAATAATTCACATACTGCAGAACCTAATCCACCTATTATACTGTGTTCTTCAGCTGTAACAACTTTTCCTGTTTTCTTAGCTGATGTTAAAACAAGTTCATTGTCTAAAGGTTTTATTGTAGATATGTTTATTACTTCTGCATCTATTCCTTCTGCTTTTAAAGTTTCAGCAGCTTCTAATGCTTTAGCAACCATTATACCTGTAGCTATTATAGATACATCTTTACCTTCTTTAACTACTTCACCTTTTCCTAATTCGAATTTGTAAGATTCGTCGTGTATAACTGGAGTAGCAGCTCTACCGAATCTTAAGTACATTGGTCCAACGTATTCAGCTGCAGCTAATACCATCTGTCTAGCTTCAACAGCATCTGCTGGGTTTAATACTACCATGTTTGGTAAACTTCTCATTAGTGAAATATCTTCTATTGCCTGGTGACTTCCTCCGTCTTCCCCAACTGTAACACCTGCATGAGTAGCAGCTATTTTAACGTTTATATTTGGGTAGCATATAGAGTTTCTTATCTGTTCAAATCCTCTACCTGCTGCGAATATTGCGAAAGTACTTGCGAAAGGTATTTTCCCAGATACTGCAAGACCTGCTGCTGTACCCATCATATCACCTTCTGCTATACCCATATCGAAGAATCTTTCTGGGCATGCTTTTTTGAACATTGCAGTTTTTGTAGCTCCTGCTAAGTCTGCATCAAGAACTACTATATCTTTATTTTCAACTAATTCTACTAGTGTTTTTCCATAAGCCTCTCTAGTTGCTATACTTTCCATTATTTAAGTCCTCCTTCTAAGTCTTCTAATGCTTTAGCTGTTTCTTCAGCGTTTGGAGCTTTACCATGCCATCCAGCCTGGTCTTCCATGAATGAAACTCCTTTACCTTTTACTGTTTCACATATAACTATAGAAGGTCTTCCTTCTTCTTCTTTAGCCATTTCTATAGCTTTTTTTATCTGATCGAAATCATGTCCGTCTATAGATATTACATTCCATCCGAATGCATCGAATTTTTTAGCTATTTTTCCAAGACTCATAACTTCATCATTAGAACCATCTATCTGTAAACCATTGTGGTCTAAGAAAGCTATTATGTTGTCTAGTTTGTAGTGAGCAGCACTCATTGCAGCTTCCCATATCATACCTTCCTGAACTTCTCCATCTCCAAGAAGAGCGTAAACGTTGTAGTCTTTACCATCTAATTTAGCTGCTAAAGCCATTCCGTTTGCTGCTGATAATCCCTGTCCTAAAGAACCTGTTGACATATCAACACCTGGAGTTTTTTTCATATCAGGATGTCCCTGAAGCATAGCACCAAATTTTCTAAGTTTTAATAATTCTTCTTTAGGGAAATATCCTCTTTCAGCTAATACTGCATATAAAGCTGGTGCACCATGACCTTTAGAAAGAACGAATCTATCTCTGTCTTCCCATTTTGGGTTAGAAGGGTCTATATTCATAGCATCAAAGTATAATACTGTTAGTATATCTGCTGCTGATAATGATCCTCCTGGATGACCTGATTTTGCTTCTGAAACTGACTTAATAATGTCAATTCTTACTTCTTTTGCAATAGCTTTTAATTCATTATTGTTCATTTCACTAATTTCCTTTCTCTTTTTTATTTTCTCTATTTGAAAACCGAATACACGATTTCCTATTTTCTTTTTTATTTTACAATTAATTCTTAGGTTTTGCAAATATCATTCTTCCCGCTGGAGTCTGAAGTACTGATGTTACTAATACTTTTATAGTCTGTCCCATGTATTTTTTACCACCATCGACAACTATCATAGTACCATCATCTAAATATGCAATACCCTGCTGAGCTTCCTTACCTTCTTTAACAACCTGAACCACCATATCTTCACCAGGTATAGCAACTGGCTTAACTGCATTAGCAAGTTCGTTTATGTTTAGAACCTCAACACCCTGGAACTGGGCAACTTTGTTTAGATTGAAGTCATTTGTAACAACCTTTCCTCCTAATACCTGAGCTAATTTTAATAATTTACTATCTACCTCAGCTATTTCTGGGAAATCCTGTTCGCTTATTTCAACTTCTATATTTAATTCTTTCTGGATTATATTTAATATATCTAACCCTCTTCTACCTCTTACTCTTTTTAAATCGTCAGCAGAATCAGCTATGTGTCTTAGCTCCTCTAATACAAATGCTGGTATTATAAGCTTACCTTCTATAAAACCAGTCTGGCATATATCAGCTATTCTTCCATCTATTATTACACTTGTGTCTAATACTTTTGGAGGAATAGAAGCTCCACATTCTTTAACTTCTTCTTTTAATTTTTCGCATTCTTTTTCCTGCTCTTTTTCTTTTGCAAGGCTAGCTGCTAGTTTTTTATTTAATTTACCAAAGTTTGCAAGATCATTTTTACTCTTAAGTGCTACTCTAACTCCTAAATATCCAAGTACAAGATATACAAGTACTGATATTACTTTACCTACTATCGGTATAGAGTTTATAATTCCACTTACAAGATACGCTATTACAAAACCTACTATAAGACCTACAGACCCAAGTAATATATCGACCTGAGGGTATCTAGAGATTTCCTTTTCTGCTGCTCTTGCTATTTTCTTGATTTTATTCATAAACCAAGGCTCAATTAAATAAAATATAATTCCTATTACTAAACCAGCTACAACTGACGCTATTGCTTCATATGTTTTATTATTGTATGTTAATATTTGAAAATTCTGTGTTACCGATACGTAAGTAGAAGAACCTACGATTAAACCTAATCCACCAATTAAAAATCTTACTATCTTCTTAATCAATGTATCACCTCCCCTATTATATTTTATTATTATAGACTAAATTTTTGCTTATGTACAACAAAAATAGCAAACTTCACCAAAATTTCACCAAATTTGTTGCACTTTTCCCCAACTCAGTCTATTATATCATTTTTAATATAAATTGTATAATTTCATTTTACTATTAAATATGTCTATCAAGTAATGCTAACTGTTTCATTTTTACAAGTCCATTTTTAATATAAGTAGCTCTTATTTCACCGATACCTTCAACCTCATCAAGTTCTTCTATTGAAGCTGTTAGTATATCCTGGAAATTGTCAAAATAATTTACTAGGTTTTCTATTATTGTTCTAGGTAATCTATGAATCTTATTAAGAACTCTATATCCTTTTGTTTTTATAGGCATATCCATATTTTCTGATACACCTGTATATCCAAGAAGTCTAGCTATATTTGTTAAGTCCAGTAGCTCATCTTCTGTAAGGTTTGCCAATTTTTCCTTAAATTCATTAGATGATACCTGAGTTCCATAGTCTTTTAATACTAGCTCCCGGTCCTCTCTTGTACTCCCCATAAGTTCTTCAAGCTGCATTTTTATAAGTGCACCTTCTACTCCTAATTCTAATAGGTAACTTTCAATTATATCCGTTACTCTCATTACCATTTCTATCTTTTGAAGTACTAATGCCACATCGTATATAGTTACAAATCCATTAAATTCTAACGTATTTAAACTAGCAACAGCTTGGTCTAATACTGATTTATATTTTTCAAGTGTTTGAAGTGCCTGATTTGCCTTTGTAAATATTTTTGATATATCTTCAACTACATACTTTTGGTCTCCTCTATATACAGATATAACATTTCTTCTCTGAGATATTGCAATTACAATTGCCTTAGTCTGTTTTGCAACCCTCTCAGCAGTTCTATGTCTAGTCCCTGTTTCAGAAGTTTTTATTGAATAATCTGGAATAAGCTGCGTATTTGCATATAATATCTCATCCACATCAGAATTTAGTACTATTGCACCGTCCATTTTTGCAAGCTCATAAAGGTATGATGGTGTGTATTCAACATGTATAGCAAATCCACCATCTACTAAATCCATAACACTTTCATCACTAGCTATTACAATAAGTCCTCCTGTTTTAGCCTTTAGGACATTATCCAGTCCCTGTCTAAGAGGAGTCCCTGGAGAAATCATTTTAAGTACTTCTTTTCTCATTGTTTTATCTGTTACATATACATCCATGTACTAACTACTCTCCCCTCAATACCATATTTATAGCCTGTCTTACATTTTCAACCGGCCATATTTCTATTCCTTTTACATCTTTTACAGATTCATAGTTTGATTTTGGAATTATTATTTTTTTAAATCCTAGTTTTCTACACTCAGATATTCTTTTTTCAATGTAGCTTACACCTCTTATTTCTCCTGTAAGTCCAACTTCTCCAGTAACAGCCACCTCTCCGCTTATCGGTATATTTCTAAATCCAGATGCAACAGCTAGTATCACTCCTAAATCCATAGATGGCTCGTTTATTTTTATTCCACCAACTATATTTAAATATACATCTTGATTTTGTATCTGCATTCCTGCTCTTTTTTCAAGTACAGCAAGTAATAGATTTACCCTATTAAAATCTATACCTGTTGCTGTTCTTCTAGGTATACCAAAGCTAGTAGGAGATACAAGTGCCTGAAGTTCAAGTAACATCGGTCTTGTCCCCTCTACAGTAGATACTATTACAGAGCCAGATGCATCTTCTGGTTTTTCTGAAATAAGAGCCTTTGAAGGATTTTCAAGTTCTTGAAGTCCTTTTTCACTCATTTCAAATACACCTAGTTCATTAGTAGAACCGAATCTATTTTTTACAGCTCTTACAAGTCTGTATGTATTATATCTTTCACCTTCAAAATAAAGTACTGTATCAACCATATGCTCCATTATTTTTGGCCCTGCAAGAGAGCCTTCTTTTGTAACATGGCCAACTACAAATGTAGATATTCCCATTTTTTTGGAAATCCTCATAAATCTTGAAGTACCCTCTTTTATCTGACTCACTGTACCCGGTGCCGAAGCTATATCCGGTGTAAATACAGTCTGTATAGAGTCTAATATTATAAGGTCTGGGTCAAACCCTTCTAAATGATGTTCTATAATATTTAAATTATTTTCTGCCATTATATATAAATTTTCTGATTTAGCATTTAATCTTTCAGCTCTCATTTTTATCTGAGATTCTGATTCTTCTCCTGATATATATAGCACTTTCTTTCCCGATTGTGCAACACTTTCAGATACCTGTAAAAGTAATGTAGATTTTCCAATTCCTGGATCTCCACCTACTAGCACAAGTGAACCTCTAACTATTCCACCACCTAATACTCTGTTTAACTCGTTTATTCCACTAGAGAATCTCTCCTCGTGTTTTATTGTTATTGAATTTATATTTACAGGTTTCTGTGATGATTTATCTATTACAAAAGTTTCTCTATTATTACTTTTAGTACTTTTATCTTCTATTTCCTCCACAAATGTATTCCATTTCATACATTCTGGACATTTTCCAAGCCATTTTGGATTTTCATATCCACATGACTGACATACGTATTTTGTTTTTATTTTTGCCATTATAAATTTCCTTCTTCTGTATTTCTACAAATATTTCTACAAAAAAATATTGTCCTATATAATTTTATCATATATATAGGACAATATCTTAAAATATTATGTTAAACTACAAGTTTTTTATTCATATTTATCTTATTTTTTAGCTGCTGCAACTATTTTTTCAGCTATCTGGTTAGGAACTTCTGCATATCTAGCAAATTCCATTTCAAAGTATCCTCTACCCTGAGTCATAGCTCTTAAATCTATTGCATACTTGAATGTTTCAGCCTGAGGAGCTTCAGCTATTAATAACTGTTTTCCATTGTCAGTAGGTTCCATACCTAGTATTTTACCTCTTCTCTTATTTATATCTCCCATAACATCTCCCATGTATTCATCTGGTATTGTTATAGTAAGTTTCATGATTGGTTCAAGAAGTACTGGCTGTGCTTCTTCCATACCTTTTTTGAATGCTATTGAAGCTGCCATCTTGAATGCCATTTCAGAAGAGTCAACATCGTGATAAGAACCATCATAAAGAGTAGCTTTTATATTGCATACTGGGTATCCTGCTAGTATACCTTTTACCATACTTTCTTTTAGTCCTTTTTCAACTGCTGGTATGTACTGTTTTGGAACTGAACCACCGAATATTTCTTCATCAAATTCAAATTCTTTATCACTTCTTTCAAATCTGATTTTTACATCTCCGTACTGTCCATGTCCACCAGACTGTTTTTTATGTTTTCCTTGAACATCTGATTTACCTTTTATTGTTTCTCTATATGCAACTTTAAGGTCGCTAAGTTCTACTTCTGTACCGAATTTATCTTTCATTTTATTTATTACAGTTTTTAGATGAAGTTCACCCTGTCCACCTAGAAGAGCCTGTTTTGTTTCAGCATTTCTGTAGAAGTCAAGAGTCGGATCTTCTTCTGTTAGTTTTGATAATATTGTTCCAACTTTTTCATCGTCGTTTTTATTTTTAGGACTAACAGCGTAGTATATCTGTGGTTTAGGGAAGTTTATTTCATCTTCTGGTATTTCATCTTTGCAAGTAGAGATAGTATCTCCTGTTTTTAATGTTGGAGATTTAGCAACTATTATTATATCTCCTGCTTTTGCTGATTCAAGCTCTATAAGTTCGCTTCCGTTTATAGAGTATATATTAGCTAATCTATCTTTAACTTCTCTGTTTAGATTGTATACTTCTGTTTCTTTCTTAACTGTACCCTGAACTATTTTTATGTAAGACATTTTTCCTACGAATGGGTCTACTACAGTTTTGAATACCTGTCCTTTAAATGGACTTTCATTGTCAAGATATGTAGGTTCTATATAACTTGATATAGTTTCTATTATTTCTTTTGTTCCTACATTGTTTATAGTTGATCCAGATATAACTGGTATTATATCGCCTTTGTGAACTCCTATGATTATACCTTTCTGTATTTCTTCTTTAGTTAATTCTTCTCCACTAAAGTATTTTTCTAAAGTTTCATCATCAGTTTCAGCTATTAATTCCATAAGAGCTTCTTTCATGCTTATTGCCTGTTCTTTGAATTCGCCTTCTAAGTCATCTACATTTTCAAAAACATTGTGTAGTCCACAGAATTTTTTATCTTTGTATATTGGACTTATCATAGCTATTATTTTATGTGCGAATTTTCCGTTTAGCATTTCTATAACGTCTTTATATCTAGCTTTTTCATTATCTATTTTATTTATAAACATTAATTTTGGTATTCCTTCAGTAAGCTCTATTGCTTTTTCAGTTCCTACCTGTAATGGATCTGTTGCATCTATTACTATAACAGCTAAATCACATACTTTTAGAGCTGATATAACATCACCACTGAAATCAGAATAACCTGGAGTGTCCAGTAAATTGAATTTATAGTCGTCATATTCTATAGGAATAAGACCCATACTATAAGTCATATTTGCTTTTGCAGTAAGTTTAGGTATTTTTTTTGTGTTTGCTACGTGAGATATTGTTTCTATAAGATTTGTTTTCCCACATCCACTGTGACCTAATATTGCTACATTTCTTATCATTTTGCTATCATATACTTTCATATGAACACCCACCTTTGAGAATAGTAATTTTTTAATTTTATAAAATAATTTGCCTTTTGAATAAAGTCGAAGAACAACTCTACAATGTATTAAATTCTATATATAAATACGTTTTCCTCTTTTATTTTAAAAATTTTTTAATTTTTTTGAAAAATATTTTTACCAATTAATTTTTTGTTATTTTATAATAAATTTTTATTTCTCAATGGCTTTTTTAACTGTATTTTTAAGTCTAGCTAAATCGTCTTCATTAGGGTGATTTAAAGCTTCTTCAAAGTTTTTAATTAAACTTAGTATTTGTTCGTCTCCTGGTTTTTCTTCTAGCATACGTTCGTATCTAGCTTTCACATTCTGTTGCATCTTTCCCTGACACATAAATTCAGCTACTACCTCGCAACTTTCATCTAATTCGTCTTTTACATTATTTAACACCTTATTTAGATAGTCTTCACTTCCAGCACCAGCTGAGCCAAATAATACTACTTTTTTGTCTTTTAAACCTGTCATAAATTCTTTTATTTCTTCATTACAAGTTCCCTTATCTGTCCAAAATCCTACAAATATTACATCTGATTCTTTTGCTTTTTCATCTGGCTGCCCAAAATAAACACATTCTGAATCTAGTACCTCTGCTACATTATCTGCTAATAGTTTTGTATTTCCTGTAGATGTCGCATAAACAACTGAATAACTCATATTAAATTCCTCTTTTCTATTAATAATTTTATTAACTAAATTATATCACTTTTTAATAATTATTTTTTAAAATCTTTTTATCTAAGTTTTACCTATGATAATATTATTATTTTTTATCTGAGTTTTTCTATGATATATATATATATATATTATTTTTTATCTGAGTTTTACTTATGACAATGTTATATATATTATATTCAAAAAAAATAAAAATAGGGAATAAGTTTAATAACTTATCCCCTAGATATATTATTTTTATTAAATTATTCTGCTTCTTTCATTATCATCAGTAACTGTTTGTCTATTACCATATCACCATCTGCAACTTTGATAGATTTTATTACACCATCAGTCTTAGCAACTATGTTAGTTTCCATTTTCATAGCTTCTATTACTATTAATGGCTGGTTCTTAGTTACTTCATCTCCTTCTTTTACAAGAAGTTTAACTACTTTACCTGGTATACTTGCACCTATCTGAAGTGGGTCTCCCATGTCAGCTTTTTCAACATGGTTTATAGCTCCTGAGAAGTTGTTATCTTTGATTTCAACAGATCTCATCATTCCGTTTAATTCGAAATCAACTGTTCTGAATCCGTCATCTTTAACATCTCCTATATCAGTAAGTCTTATAGTTAAGTTTTTACCTTCTTCTATTTCAACTTCACATTCTTCATTTTTGTTTAATCCATAGAAGAATACATCACTTTCTAGTTTAGATATTTCATTGTATTCCTGTATATGTGTTAAGTATTCTTCATATACTTTTGGATATAATGCATAACTTATTGCCTGAAGGTCTGTTACTTCTTTTAATTCGAATTTTTCTTTTAAGTGCTGTTTTATAGCATCGAAATCTTCTGGTGGTAGAAGTGAACCTGGTCTTACAGTTATAGCTTCCTCACCTTTTAGTACTACTTCTGATAATTCTTTTGGTACTCCACCTTCTGGCTGTCCTATCATACCTTTGCAGTAGTCAACTACTGAGTCTGGGAATGCAAGGTGTTTTCCTTCTTCGTATATGTTTTCTTTTGTTAAGTTGTTTTTAGACATGAATATTGCTAAGTCCCCAACTACTTTTGATGATGGAGTAACTTTTATTATATCTCCAACTATTTCATTTGCAACTTTGTAGTTTTCTTTTACTTCATCAAATCTACCTACTAATCCTAAGCTGTCTGCCTGAGGTTTTAAGTTAGTGTACTGTCCACCCGGTATTTCGAAGTTGTATATTTCTGCACAAGAGTTTGTAAGATCTGATTCAAATCTTTTGTATACTTTTCTTAAATCTTTGTAGTATCTTCCAAGCTGATCATATCCGTATAAGTCTATTCCTGTATCTCTTTCTGTGTGTTTTAATGCTTCAACTATAGCATTTAGAGAAGGCTGACTTGTTAATCCTGCCATTGATTCTAATGCACAGTCTATTATATCGACTCCTGCTTCTGATGCCATTAAGCAAAGTGCAACACCATTTCCACTTGTATCGTGTGTATGTAGATGTATAGGAGCTTTTACTTCTTTTTTAAGTTCTTTTACTAAAGTATATGCAGCATAAGGTTTTAATAGACCTGACATGTCTTTTATTGCTATTATATCAGAACCTAATGCTTCTAATTCTTTAGCCATTTTTATGTAGTATTCTAAGTTATATTTAGATTTACTCTTATCTAATATATCTCCTGTGTAGCACATTGTACCTTCTACTATTTTTCCAGTTTCTAGAGCTGTTGTTATAGATGGTTTCATGTTTTCTACCCAGTTTAATGAGTCGAATATTCTAAATACGTCTATTCCTTCTCTTGCAGATGCTTTTATGAATTCTTCTATTACATTGTCTGGATAGTTTTTGTATCCAACAGCATTAGAAGCTCTTAGTAACATCTGGAAGTTTATATCCGGTATAGCTTCTCTTAATTTCTGAAGTCTCTTCCATGGAGATTCTTTTAAGAATCTGTATGCAACATCGTATGTAGCTCCACCCCACATTTCAAGTGAGAATAAGTCTTTCTGATATTTATCAGTTGCTTCTGCTACGTTTAAGAAGTCATTAGTTCTAAATCTAGTAGCTAATAATGACTGATGAGCATCACGCATAGTTGTATCAGTTAATAATACTTTTTTATCGTTTGCTATTCCTTCTATGTATGCTTTTTTACCTAGTCTTTCAAATTTAGCTTTACTTCCTTCTATTATAGGAACTTCTCTTGATAAGTCTGGCTCGTGCAATGCATCAAATCTTGGTTTTTCTGCACATTTATTTTCATTTACTATTACGTTTCCTATGTACTGTAATAGTTTAGTTCCTCTGTCTTTACTTTCCTGTATATCAAATAGTTCTGGGTTTTCATCTATGAATTTAGTTGAGCATAGACCTTTTTCAAACTGAGGGTTGTTAAGTACGTTTACAAGGAATCCTACATTTGTTTTAACCCCTCTAACTCTCATTTCTTTTATAGATCTTAGAGTTTTGTTTATAGCTCCTTTGAATGTTCTATCATAAGAAATAGTTTTAACAAGTAAGCTATCGTAATATGGGCTTATGTTTGCACCTGTAAATCCATTTCCACCGTCAAGTCTTATACCAAATCCTGAACCAGTTCTATATACCTGTATTTTTCCTGTGTCAGGCATGAAGTTGTTTTTAGGGTCTTCAGTAGTAACACGACACTGTATAGAGTATCCTCTAAGCTGTACGTCATCCTGAGATTTTATGTCTATTTCAGGGCTATCTAAAGAATATCCTTCTGCAACTAATATCTGACTCTGAACTATATCTATTCCTGTTACCATTTCAGATACAGTGTGCTCAACCTGTATTCTTGTATTCATTTCTATGAAGTAGTGATTTCCATGTTTATCAACAAGGAATTCTAATGTACCTGCACTTGAGTATCCAACGTGTTTAGCAAGTTTTACTGCATCAGCACATATTTCCTGTCTAGTTTTTTCACTTAAAGAGAATGCTGGTGCGTATTCTATTATTTTCTGATGTCTTCTCTGTACAGAGCAGTCTCTTTCATAAAGATGTACTAAGTTTCCATACTGGTCACCTAATATCTGTACTTCTATATGTTTTGGATCTTCTATATATTTTTCTATGAATATTATATCTTCACCAAATGCTTTTCTTGATTCACTACAAGCTGTTTCATATTCTAATTCTAGGTCTTCTTCACGGTGAACGATTCTCATACCTCTACCGCCACCACCGTTAGAAGCTTTTATCATTACTGGATAACCTATTTGTGCAGCAACTTCTTTAGCTTCAGCTGTAGATTTTATAGCTTTTTCTACACCAGGTATAGTCTGAACATTTACCTCGTGAGCTATTTTTTTAGAATTTATTTTATCTCCCATAAGATCCATTATTTCTGAAGATGGACCTATGAATGTTATTCCATTTTCTTCACATTTTCTAGCAAATTCTGCATTTTCAGCTAAGAATCCATATCCAGGATGTATAGCATCTACTTTCTTTCTTTTAGCAAGAGCTATTATCCCATCAATATCAAGATATGCATCTATAGGACCTTTTCCTTCTCCTATTAAGTAAGATTCATCAGCTTTAGTTCTGAATAATCCATATTTATCTTCTTTACTGTATATACCTACACTTTTAATTCCTAATTCTGAACATGCTCTAAATATTCTTATAGCTATTTCACCTCTGTTAGCCACAAGTATTTTATTAAACTTTTTAGTCATCAGATTATTCCCCCTTTATTTAATCTTAAATTGATAATATCACTTTTAACCTTTTATAAAATATTAGATTATACTATATAAATCTAAAGTGTAATTTTTTATATATTAGTTATTTGTTACTCACTTTCTTATAAGAATATCATTTATATTTTCAAAAATAAAGTAAATAGCATTTTTTTTAGTGTCTTGTTTATTATAACACTAATTAAACGGCTTTTTACTTTTATTTTTAAATTTATTAATAAATAAATAATTTTTTTGAAATTTTCAAAAAAAAATAACCCTCTTAGATAAGAGAGTTTGTATTATTAATCATTTTAATATATAAGCTTTTTATCATTTTAATATTATGTTTTTTATCCAATATTAAAAATATATAACATTTTATTAACAATCCCATAAAAATACTATTTTTATTCTAATCTCATTAAATTTTTAGAATAAAAAAAGATTACGTGGCTACGTCCTACTCTCCCAGGGGCCTTCGCCCCAAGTACCATCAGCGATAGAGAGCTTAACTTCTGTGTTCGGAATGGGAACAGGTGTATCCTCTCTTCTATAATAACCACATAATCTTTATTTTCAGAGATTGTACTCTGAAAACTACATACATATTAATCAAATTACCAAATATTTTTTTGGTCAAGTCCTCGACCTATTAGTATCGGTAAGCTACATACATTACTGCACTTCCACCTCCGACCTATCAACCACGTAGTCTTCATGGGGTCTTACTTCCGAGGAATGGGAAATCTTATCTTGAGGCTGGCTTCGCGCTTAGATGCTTTCAGCGCTTATCCGTTCCGTACATAGCTACCCAGCCATGCCTCTGGCGAGACAACTGGTACACCAGCGGTACGTCCACCCCGGTCCTCTCGTACTAAGGGCAGATCCTCTCAAATTTCCTACGCCTGCGACGGATAGGGACCGAACTGTCTCACGACGTTCTGAACCCAGCTCGCGTACCACTTTAATGGGCGAACAGCCCAACCCTTGGGACCTACTACAGCCCCAGGATGTGATGAGCCGACATCGAGGTGCCAAACCTCCCCGTCGATGTGGACTCTTGGGGGAGATAAGCCTGTTATCCCCAGGGTAGCTTTTATCCGTTGAGCGATGGCCCTTCCACTCAGAACCACCGGATCACTAAGTCCGACTTTCGTCCTTGCTCGACCTGTATGTCTTGCAATCAAGCTCTCTTATGCCTTTACACTCTGTGCACGATTTCCGACCGTGCTGAGAGAACCTTTGAGCGCCTCCGTTACCTTTTGGGAGGCGACCGCCCCAGTCAAACTGCCCGCCTGACAGTGTCCCAAGACCTGATTCAAGGCCTCTGGTTAGAGTCCCAGTACTACAGGGGTGGTATCCCAACGGTGGCTCATCCAAAACTGGCGTCCTGGAATCAAAGCCTCCCACCTATGCTGTACATGTAGTACCAAGACCCAATGCCAAGCTACAGTAAAGCTCCATGGGGTCTTTCCGTCCTGTCGCAGGTATCCGGCATCTTCACCGGAATTACAATTTCACCGAGTCTGTTGTTGAGACAGTGCCCAAATCGTTACGCCTTTCGTGCGGGTCGGAACTTACCCGACAAGGAATTTCGCTACCTTAGGACCGTTATAGTTACGGCCGCCGTTTACTGGGGCTTAAGTTCACTGCTTCGATTGCTCTAACAGATCCCCTTAACCTTCCAGCACCGGGCAGGCGTCAGCTCCTATACATCGTCTTGCGACTTAGCAGAAACCTATGTTTTTGGTAAACAGTCGCTTGGGCCTATTCTCTGCGGCCATCTTTCGATGGCACCCCTTATCCCTAAGTTACGGGGTCATTTTGCCGAGTTCCTTAACAACAGTTCTCTCGCTGGCCTTAGGATACTCTCCTCACCCACCTGTGTCGGTTTGCGGTACGGGCGCCTTTAAACTCGATAGAGACTTTTCTCGACAGTGTGAATGCAGATGCTTCGCTACTAAATTTCGCTCCCCGTCACACCCCAGCATTGTATCCGTGGATTTGCCTCCGGATACTGCCTCAGTGCTTGGACGTGCATAACCAACAGCACGCTCATCCTGTCCTACTGTGTCATCCCATTTCTCAAACGCTTATTGGCGGTACAGGAATTTCAACCTGTTGTCCATCACCTACGCCTTTCGGCCTCGGCTTAGGTCCCGACTAACCCAGGGAGGACGAACCTTCCCCTGGAAACCTTGGGTTTACGGCCTGTGGGATTCTCACCCACATCTCGCTACTCATGCCAACATTCTCACTTCTTTACAGTCCACATGTCCTTACGGTCATGCTTCTGCCCAGTAAAGAAAGCTCCCCTACCCATCATAAATGATGCCGTGACTTCGGTAGTAGGTTTTAGCCCCGGAAATCTTCGGCGCAGGATCACTCGACCAGTGAGCTATTACGCACTCTTTGAATGAGTGGCTGCTTCTAAGCCAACATCCTGGTTGTCTGTGCAATCCCACATCCTTTACCACTTAACCTACATTTGGGGACCTTAGCCGACGGTCTGGGCTGTTGCCCTCTCGACCGTGAATCTTATCACCCACGGTCTGACTCCCAGATAAAAGATGACGGCATTCGGAGTTTGATAGTCTTCGGTAGGTGCAATACCCCCTAGGACATTCAGTGCTCTACCTCCGTATCTCTGAATCTGAGGCTAGCCCTAAAGCTATTTCGGGGAGAACCAGCTATCTCCGGGTTCGATTGGAATTTCACCGCTATCCACAAGTCATCCCCGAGCTTTTCAACGCTCGTGGGTTCGGTCCTCCACGAAATTTTACTTTCGCTTCAACCTGCTCATGGATAGGTCACCCGGTTTCGGGTCTACGTCATGCAACTAAACGCTCAGTTAAAACTCGCTTTCGCTGCGGCTGCATACATGAAGTACTTAACCTTGCTGCATAACGTAACTCGTTGGCCCGTTCTACAAAAAGTACGCGGTCACACAAGAAATGTGCTTCCACAGTTTGTAAGTACAGGGTTTCAGGTTCTATTTCACTCCCCTCCCGGGGTTCTTTTCACCTTTCCCTCACGGTACTATGCGCTATCGGTCACCGGGTAGTATTTAGCCTTGGAGGGTGGTCCCTCCTGCTTCCCACGGGGTTTCACGTGTCCCGTGGTACTCTGGATCATATCGGAAGTCTTCTCACTTCGACTACAGGGCTGTTACCTTCTGTGGCGGAGCTTTCCAAAACTCTTCGTCTGTAATAACCTCTTCCTGATGATATGTCCGCAACCCCTAAGAAGCGAACTTCTTAGGTTTGGGCTGTTCCGCGTTCGCTCGCCGCTACTAGCGGAATCGAATTTCTTTCTCTTCCTTCGGGTACTTAGATGTTTCAGTTCCCCGAGTTCCCCTCAACGAGCTATGTATTCACTCGAAGATACCATGACATTACTCATGGTGAGTTTCCTCATTCGGAAATCTATGGATCAAAGTTTACGTGCAACTCCCCATAGCTTATCGCAGCTTATCACGTCCTTCATCGGCTCCCGGTGCCAAGGCATCCGCCCTGCACCCTTAATAACTTGACCAGTTACAGTTGATATTTTTTTATAAGGTTATCGTCCTTATTTATCACATTAAGGAAATAAATGATGTCATATCATAATATATATGTAGTTTTCAAAGTACAAATGGTGGAGATGAGGAGATTCGAACTCCTGACCCCTTGCTTGCAAGGCAAGTGCTCTCCCAACTGAGCTACACCCCCATATTAAGTTTGTATAAACTTTCAAAACTGAACAGCAGATAATTCTCCCTAGAAAGGAGGTGATCCAGCCGCACCTTCCGATACGGCTACCTTGTTACGACTTCACCCCAGTTATTGATTCCACCTTCGACGACTTCTTCCAAAAGGTTAGATAGTCGGCTTCGGGTGTCTCCAACTCCCATGGTGTGACGGGCGGTGTGTACAAGACCCGGGAACGCATTCACCGCAGCATTCTGATCTGCGATTACTAGTAACTCCAGCTTCATGTAGGCGAGTTTCAGCCTACAATCCGAACTGAGAATGGCTTTAAGGGATTTGCTCCACCTCACGGCTTGGCTGCCCTCTGTACCACCCATTGTAGCACGTGTGTAGCCCTAGGCATAAGGGGCATGATGATTTGACGTCATCCCCACCTTCCTCCAGGTTATCCCTGGCAGTCTCTCTAGAGTGCCCAACTAAATGATGGCAACTAAAGACAAGGGTTGCGCTCGTTGCGGGACTTAACCCAACATCTCACGACACGAGCTGACGACAACCATGCACCACCTGTCACTTCTGTCCCCGGAGGGAAAGAGGAGATTAGTCCTCGGTCAGAAGGATGTCAAGCCTAGGTAAGGTTCTTCGCGTTGCTTCGAATTAAACCACATGCTCCGCTACTTGTGCGGGTCCCCGTCAATTCCTTTGAGTTTCACACTTGCGTGCGTACTCCCCAGGCGGAGTACTTAATGCGTTAGCTGCGGCACCGAAGGGGGTAACCTCCGACACCTAGTACTCATCGTTTACAGCGTGGACTACCAGGGTATCTAATCCTGTTTGCTCCCCACGCTTTCGTGCCTCAGCGTCAGTTACAGTCCAGAAAGCCGCCTTCGCTACTGGTGTTCCTCCCAATATCTACGCATTTCACCGCTACACTGGGAATTCCGCTTTCCTCTCCTGCACTCAAGTCAGACAGTATCAGGAGCTTACTACGGTTGAGCCGTAGCCTTTAACTCCTGACTTGAAAGACCGCCTACGCACCCTTTACGCCCAGTAAATCCGGATAACGCTAGCCCCCTACGTATTACCGCGGCTGCTGGCACGTAGTTAGCCGGGGCTTCCTCCTCAAGTACCGTCATTATCTTCCTTGAGGACAGAGCTTTACGACCCGAAGGCCTTCATCGCTCACGCGGCGTTGCTGCATCAGGCTTGCGCCCATTGTGCAATATTCCCCACTGCTGCCTCCCGTAGGAGTTTGGACCGTGTCTCAGTTCCAATGTGGCCGATCACCCTCTCAGGTCGGCTACTGATCGTCGCCTTGGTGGGCCGTTACCCCGCCAACAAGCTAATCAGACGCGGGTCCATCCTGTACCGAAAAATCTTTGATATAAAAGTCATGCGACTCTTATATATTATCCCGTATTAGCATACCTTTCGGTATGTTATCCGTGTGTACAGGGTAGGTTACCCACGCGTTACTCACCCGTCCGCCGCTCTTCTCCGAAGAGAATCGCTCGACTTGCATGTGTTAGGCACGCCGCCAGCGTTCATCCTGAGCCAGGATCAAACTCTCAAAAATAAATTTTCGAAGAAAATTTATGTCGCCGATGATATTTCTCATTTCCATTCGAAATATCCATCGCTCAAATAAAATTTCTACAATGTTGAATCCGCTCAGATGTTATCTCAAAATATCTGGCATGGTTTGTATGGCGTTCGAATTATTTATTCGAACTAAATATATCTGCTGTTCAGTTTTCAAAGTTCATTTCTTATCTACAAGTAATATAATAACATTCATATTATATAATGTCAACACTTTTTTTATTATTTTTAATCATTTTGTTTTAACAATCTATTAAGGACATCATTTAACTTTAACAATGGAAGACTAATATCTGAAAGTGCAACTATTAAATATATACTATTATTTAGCTCTTCCCATTTATATGCACTTGTTACAAACCTTTTTTTATAATCAAAATTAATATCTGCAAAATCTGTAATCATTTCCTCTGCATTATCTAAATATTCTTCAAATATATCTTCATTATATTGATCAAATTTAGAATCAGAATATATATCTTCTACACCTATTCTTAATTTTAAAGCTATTACATCTTCTCTTTTAGTAGATTTCGTCAAATCAGTTTCTACAATAAAATCTGATTCATTATTAAATAAATCTATAATCTCATTACTATCTAATACTTCATCACCAAAAACTACATACATATCCTTTTACCTCAAAACAAATTTTTATTAAAAATATAGTCTTTAACTTTCGCTAAAGACTTTTACTGGTGGGGTTAACAGGGCTCGAACCTGTGACCCCCTGCTTGTAAGGCAGATGCTCTCCCAGCTGAGCTATAACCCCATAAAAATGCGCCCAGAGGGACTCGAACCCGCAACCTCCTGATTCGTAGTCAGGCACTCTATCCGGTTGAGCTATGAGCGCATATTAATATTATATTATCAAATAGTTAGTGGAGGCGACATCCAGATTCGAACTGGAGATCAAGGAGTTGCAGTCCATTGCCTTACCGCTTGGCTATGTCGCCGAGAAGTGATCTATCCGCGATTCGAACGCGGGACACCTTGATTAAAAGTCAAGTGCTCTACCGACTGAGCTAATAGACCATATTATTTTTTGGGGTGGATGATGAGATTCGAACTCACGGCCTCCAGAGCCACAATCTGGCGCTCTAACCAACTGGGCTACATCCACCACAAATGGTGGACCATCAGGGACTCGAACCCCAGACCTACCGGTTATGAGCCGGGCGCTCTAACCAACTGAGCTAATGGTCCTCATTATCTTGGTAGCGGTAACAGGAGTCGAACCTGTGACCTTTCGGGTATGAACCGAACGCTCTAGCCAACTAAGCTATACCGCCACACTATATGGTGCCCAGAGGCGGAATCGAACCACCGACACGGGGATTTTCAGTCCCCTGCTCTACCGACTGAGCTATCTGGGCATATTTTATCAAAAAATAAAAATAAAGTATGGTGCGGATGAAGGGAGTCGAACCCCCACGCCGTAGGCGCTAGATCCTAAGTCTAGTGCGTCTGCCAATTCCGCCACATCCGCATATGCTTGGCGGAGAGGGTGGGATTCGAACCCACGGTGCCGTTAAGCATCACTGGTTTTCAAGACCAGCTCCTTAAACCACTCGGACACCTCTCCATGTATAAAAAAATGGTGATCTATCCGCGATTCGAACGCGGGACACCTTGATTAAAAGTCAAGTGCTCTACCGACTGAGCTAATAGACCACAAAAAATAAAAATGGCTGGGGATATAGGATTCGAACCTATGCATGCATGAGTCAGAGTCATGTGCCTTACCGCTTGGCGAATCCCCAACATTGGTAAATATTAAGTTATGTGTTTTGGTGAGCGCAGAAGGATTCGAACCTTCGACACACGCCTTAGAAGGGCGTTGCTCTATCCAGCTGAGCTATGCACCCACAAAACTGAATTAATAAAATATGGTGCGGATGAAGGGAGTCGAACCCCCACGCCGTAGGCGCTAGATCCTAAGTCTAGTGCGTCTGCCAATTCCGCCACATCCGCGTATATTTTATTTTGGTGGAGGATGGTGGATTCGAACCACCGAAAGCGATGCTAACAGATTTACAGTCTGCCCCCTTTGGCCACTCGGGAAATCCTCCATATTTGGAGCTGGTGATAGGACTCGAACCTACAACCTGCTGATTACAAGTCAGCTGCTCTACCAATTGAGCCACACCAGCACATTGGCGGGAATAACAGGACTCGAACCTGTGACCCAATGATTAACAGTCATTTGCTCTACCAACTGAGCCATATTCCCACATTTTTAGTATTTATTTTTTTATAAAGTGGCGACTCGGATGGGGTTCGAACCCACGACCTCCAGCGTGACAGGCTGGCATTCTAACCAACTGAACTACCGAGCCACTTTATTTGGTGGGGTTAACAGGGCTCGAACCTGTGACCCCCTGCTTGTAAGGCAGATGCTCTCCCAGCTGAGCTATAACCCCATTTTGGAGCGGGTGAAGGGGATCGAACCCTCACAGCTGGCTTGGAAGGCCAGAACTCTACCATTGAGCTACACCCGCATATTTAGTTGGTGACCCGTAGGAGAATCGAACTCCTGTTACCACCGTGAAAGGGTGGTGTCTTAACCGCTTGACCAACGGGCCATATTTTATTTTGGTTGCGGAGGTAGGACTTGAACCTACGACCTTCGGGTTATGAGCCCGACGAGCTGCCAACTGCTCCACCCCGCGATATTGTATGAGTGCCGAAGACCGGAATCGAACCGGTACGGGAGGATAAGTCCCGCAGGATTTTAAGTCCTGTGCGTCTGCCAGTTCCGCCACTTCGGCTTAAATCATATTTAGTTGGAGGCGACATCCAGATTCGAACTGGAGATCAAGGAGTTGCAGTCCATTGCCTTACCGCTTGGCTATGTCGCCGAAAAGTGATCTATCCGCGATTCGAACGCGGGACACCTTGATTAAAAGTCAAGTGCTCTACCGACTGAGCTAATAGACCATATATTTTTTGGGGTGGATGATGAGATTCGAACTCACGGCCTCCAGAGCCACAATCTGGCGCTCTAACCAACTGGGCTACATCCACCACAAATGGTCGAGGTGAAGGGACTCGAACCCCCGGCCCCATGGTCCCAAACCACGTGCGCTACCAAACTGCGCTACACCTCGAAAAATATTTACTTGGTGGACCATCAGGGACTCGAACCCCAGACCTACCGGTTATGAGCCGGGCGCTCTAACCAACTGAGCTAATGGTCCTCATTATCTTGGTAGCGGTAACAGGAGTCGAACCTGTGACCTTTCGGGTATGAACCGAACGCTCTAGCCAACTAAGCTATACCGCCACACTATATGGTGCCCAGAGGCGGAATCGAACCACCGACACGGGGATTTTCAGTCCCCTGCTCTACCGACTGAGCTATCTGGGCATTTGGCGGAGAGGGTGGGATTCGAACCCACGGTGCCGTTAAGCATCACTGGTTTTCAAGACCAGCTCCTTAAACCACTCGGACACCTCTCCATATTTACAAAAGTGATTCATCTGGGACTCGAACCCAGGACTCCCTGATTAAGAGTCAGGTGCTCTACCAACTGAGCTAATGAACCAGATTAATCATCATTTTTTAATTTATTTATAACATTATATTGGCTGGGGATGCAGGACTCGAACCTACGAATGTAGCAGTCAAAGTGCTATGCCTTACCGACTTGGCGAATCCCCAACATGGTGAGCGCAGAAGGATTCGAACCTTCGACACACGCCTTAGAAGGGCGTTGCTCTATCCAGCTGAGCTATGCACCCACATCAACAATGCTTTTGGAGCGGGAAACGAGATTCGAACTCGCGACTTCGACCTTGGCAAGGTCGCGCTCTACCGCTGAACTATTCCCGCACATTATATTATATTTTTTGATATGCACTTTACATGGTGCGGATGAAGGGAGTCGAACCCCCACGCCGTAGGCGCTAGATCCTAAGTCTAGTGCGTCTGCCAATTCCGCCACATCCGCGTATATTTTATTTTGGTGGAGGATGGTGGATTCGAACCACCGAAAGCGATGCTAACAGATTTACAGTCTGCCCCCTTTGGCCACTCGGGAAATCCTCCATATTTGGAGCTGGTGATAGGACTCGAACCTACAACCTGCTGATTACAAGTCAGCTGCTCTACCAATTGAGCCACACCAGCACATTGGCGGGAATAACAGGACTCGAACCTGTGACCCAATGATTAACAGTCATTTGCTCTACCAACTGAGCCATATTCCCACATTTTTAGTATTTATTTTTTTATAAAGTGGCGACTCGGATGGGGTTCGAACCCACGACCTCCAGCGTGACAGGCTGGCATTCTAACCAACTGAACTACCGAGCCACTTTATTTGGTGGGGTTAACAGGGCTCGAACCTGTGACCCCCTGCTTGTAAGGCAGATGCTCTCCCAGCTGAGCTATAACCCCATTTTGGAGCGGGTGAAGGGGATCGAACCCTCACAGCTGGCTTGGAAGGCCAGAACTCTACCATTGAGCTACACCCGCATATTTAGTTGGTGACCCGTAGGAGAATCGAACTCCTGTTACCACCGTGAAAGGGTGGTGTCTTAACCGCTTGACCAACGGGCCATATTTTATTTTGGTTGCGGAGGTAGGACTTGAACCTACGACCTTCGGGTTATGAGCCCGACGAGCTGCCAACTGCTCCACCCCGCGATATTATTTGAGTGCCGAAGACCGGAATCGAACCGGTACGGGAGGATAAGTCCCGCAGGATTTTAAGTCCTGTGCGTCTGCCAGTTCCGCCACTTCGGCTTATTTAGTCCTCTTTTCTTGTTAAGGACAAGTATTATATTAACATATCCAATTGAATGTGTCAATATATTTTTTAAAAGTATTGTACTTTCAAAACTACATACATATTAATCAAATTACCAAATATTTACTTGGTCAAGTCCTCGACCTATTAGTATCGGTAAGCTGCATACATTACTGCACTTCCACCTCCGACCTATCAACCACGTAGTCTTCATGGGGTCTTACTTCCGAGGAATGGGAAATCTTATCTTGAGGCTGGCTTCGCGCTTAGATGCTTTCAGCGCTTATCCGTTCCGTACATAGCTACCCAGCCATGCCTCTGGCGAGACAACTGGTACACCAGCGGTACGTCCACCCCGGTCCTCTCGTACTAAGGGCAGATCCTCTCAAATTTCCTACGCCTGCGACGGATAGGGACCGAACTGTCTCACGACGTTCTGAACCCAGCTCGCGTACCACTTTAATGGGCGAACAGCCCAACCCTTGGGACCTACTACAGCCCCAGGATGTGATGAGCCGACATCGAGGTGCCAAACCTCCCCGTCGATGTGGACTCTTGGGGGAGATAAGCCTGTTATCCCCAGGGTAGCTTTTATCCGTTGAGCGATGGCCCTTCCACTCAGAACCACCGGATCACTAAGTCCGACTTTCGTCCTTGCTCGACCTGTATGTCTTGCAATCAAGCTCTCTTATGCCTTTACACTCTGTGCACGATTTCCGACCGTGCTGAGAGAACCTTTGAGCGCCTCCGTTACCTTTTGGGAGGCGACCGCCCCAGTCAAACTGCCCGCCTGACAGTGTCCCAAGACCTGATTCAAGGCCTCTGGTTAGAGTCCCAGTACTACAGGGGTGGTATCCCAACGGTGGCTCATCCAAAACTGGCGTCCTGGAATCAAAGCCTCCCACCTATGCTGTACATGTAGTACCAAGACCCAATGCCAAGCTACAGTAAAGCTCCATGGGGTCTTTCCGTCCTGTCGCAGGTATCCGGCATCTTCACCGGAATTACAATTTCACCGAGTCTGTTGTTGAGACAGTGCCCAAATCGTTACGCCTTTCGTGCGGGTCGGAACTTACCCGACAAGGAATTTCGCTACCTTAGGACCGTTATAGTTACGGCCGCCGTTTACTGGGGCTTAAGTTCACTGCTTCGATTGCTCTAACAGATCCCCTTAACCTTCCAGCACCGGGCAGGCGTCAGCTCCTATACATCGTCTTGCGACTTAGCAGAAACCTATGTTTTTGGTAAACAGTCGCTTGGGCCTATTCTCTGCGGCCATCTTTCGATGGCACCCCTTATCCCTAAGTTACGGGGTCATTTTGCCGAGTTCCTTAACAACAGTTCTCTCGCTGGCCTTAGGATACTCTCCTCACCCACCTGTGTCGGTTTGCGGTACGGGCGCCTTTAAACTCGATAGAGACTTTTCTCGACAGTGTGAATGCAGATGCTTCGCTACTAAATTTCGCTCCCCGTCACACCCCAGCATTGTATCCGTGGATTTGCCTCCGGATACTGCCTCAGTGCTTGGACGTGCATAACCAACAGCACGCTCATCCTGTCCTACTGTGTCATCCCATTTCTCAAACGCTTATTGGCGGTACAGGAATTTCAACCTGTTGTCCATCACCTACGCCTTTCGGCCTCGGCTTAGGTCCCGACTAACCCAGGGAGGACGAACCTTCCCCTGGAAACCTTGGGTTTACGGCCTGTGGGATTCTCACCCACATCTCGCTACTCATGCCAACATTCTCACTTCTTTACAGTCCACATGTCCTTACGGTCATGCTTCTGCCCAGTAAAGAAAGCTCCCCTACCCATCATAAATGATGCCGTGGCTTCGGTAGTAGGTTTTAGCCCCGGAAATCTTCGGCGCAGGATCACTCGACCAGTGAGCTATTACGCACTCTTTGAATGAGTGGCTGCTTCTAAGCCAACATCCTGGTTGTCTGTGCAATCCCACATCCTTTACCACTTAACCTACATTTGGGGACCTTAGCCGACGGTCTGGGCTGTTGCCCTCTCGACCGTGAATCTTATCACCCACGGTCTGACTCCCAGATAAAAGATGACGGCATTCGGAGTTTGATAGTCTTCGGTAGGTGCAATACCCCCTAGGACATTCAGTGCTCTACCTCCGTATCTCTGAATCTGAGGCTAGCCCTAAAGCTATTTCGGGGAGAACCAGCTATCTCCGGGTTCGATTGGAATTTCACCGCTATCCACAAGTCATCCCCGAGCTTTTCAACGCTCGTGGGTTCGGTCCTCCACGAAATTTTACTTTCGCTTCAACCTGCTCATGGATAGGTCACCCGGTTTCGGGTCTACGTCATGCAACTAAACGCTCAGTTAAAACTCGCTTTCGCTGCGGCTGCATACATGAAGTACTTAACCTTGCTGCATAACGTAACTCGTTGGCCCGTTCTACAAAAAGTACGCGGTCACACAAGAAATGTGCTTCCACAGTTTGTAAGTACAGGGTTTCAGGTTCTATTTCACTCCCCTCCCGGGGTTCTTTTCACCTTTCCCTCACGGTACTATGCGCTATCGGTCACCGGGTAGTATTTAGCCTTGGAGGGTGGTCCCTCCTGCTTCCCACGGGGTTTCACGTGTCCCGTGGTACTCTGGATCATATCGGAAGTCTTCTCACTTCGACTACAGGGCTGTTACCTTCTGTGGCGGAGCTTTCCAAAACTCTTCGTCTGTAATAACCTCTTCCTGATGATATGTCCGCAACCCCTAAGAAGCGAACTTCTTAGGTTTGGGCTGTTCCGCGTTCGCTCGCCGCTACTAGCGGAATCGAATTTCTTTCTCTTCCTTCGGGTACTTAGATGTTTCAGTTCCCCGAGTTCCCCTCAACGAGCTATGTATTCACTCGAAGATACCATGACATTACTCATGGTGAGTTTCCTCATTCGGAAATCTATGGATCAAAGTTTACGTGCAACTCCCCATAGCTTATCGCAGCTTATCACGTCCTTCATCGGCTCCCGGTGCCAAGGCATCCGCCCTGCACCCTTAATAACTTGACCAGTTACAGTTGATATTTTTTTATAAGGTTATCCTCCTTATTTATCACATTAAGGAAATAAATGATGTCATATCATAATATATATGTAGTTTTCAAAGTACAGTTTTGAAGGAATGAACCTTCAAAACCGAACAACAGATAATTCTCCCTAGAAAGGAGGTGATCCAGCCGCACCTTCCGATACGGCTACCTTGTTACGACTTCACCCCAGTTATTGATTCCACCTTCGACGACTTCTCCCAAAAGGTTAGATAGTCGGCTTCGGGTGTCTCCAACTCCCATGGTGTGACGGGCGGTGTGTACAAGACCCGGGAACGCATTCACCGCAGCATTCTGATCTGCGATTACTAGTAACTCCAGCTTCATGTAGGCGAGTTTCAGCCTACAATCCGAACTGAGAATGGCTTTAAGGGATTTGCTCCACCTCACGGCTTGGCTGCCCTCTGTACCACCCATTGTAGCACGTGTGTAGCCCTAGACATAAGGGGCATGATGATTTGACGTCATCCCCACCTTCCTCCAGGTTATCCCTGGCAGTCTCTCTAGAGTGCCCAACTAAATGATGGCAACTAAAGACAAGGGTTGCGCTCGTTGCGGGACTTAACCCAACATCTCACGACACGAGCTGACGACAACCATGCACCACCTGTCACTTCTGTCCCCGGAGGGAAAGAGGAGATTAGTCCTCGGTCAGAAGGATGTCAAGCCTAGGTAAGGTTCTTCGCGTTGCTTCGAATTAAACCACATGCTCCGCTACTTGTGCGGGTCCCCGTCAATTCCTTTGAGTTTCACACTTGCGTGCGTACTCCCCAGGCGGAGTACTTAATGCGTTAGCTGCGGCACCGAAGGGGGTAACCTCCGACACCTAGTACTCATCGTTTACAGCGTGGACTACCAGGGTATCTAATCCTGTTTGCTCCCCACGCTTTCGTGCCTCAGCGTCAGTTACAGTCCAGAAAGCCGCCTTCGCTACTGGTGTTCCTCCCAATATCTACGCATTTCACCGCTACACTGGGAATTCCGCTTTCCTCTCCTGCACTCAAGTCAGACAGTATCAGGAGCTTACTACGGTTGAGCCGTAGCCTTTAACTCCTGACTTGAAAGACCGCCTACGCACCCTTTACGCCCAGTAAATCCGGATAACGCTAGCCCCCTACGTATTACCGCGGCTGCTGGCACGTAGTTAGCCGGGGCTTCCTCCTCAAGTACCGTCATTATCTTCCTTGAGGACAGAGCTTTACGACCCGAAGGCCTTCATCGCTCACGCGGCGTTGCTGCATCAGGCTTGCGCCCATTGTGCAATATTCCCCACTGCTGCCTCCCGTAGGAGTTTGGACCGTATCTCAGTTCCAATGTGGCCGATCACCCTCTCAGGTCGGCTACTGATCGTCGCCTTGGTGGGCCGTTACCCCGCCAACAAGCTAATCAGACGCGGGTCCATCCTGTACCGAAAAATCTTTGATATAAAAGTCATGCAACTCTTATATATTATCCCGTATTAGCATACCTTTCGGTATGTTATCCGTGTGTACAGGGCAGGTTACCCACGCGTTACTCACCCGTCCGCCGCTCTTCTCCGAAGAGAATCGCTCGACTTGCATGTGTTAGGCACGCCGCCAGCGTTCATCCTGAGCCAGGATCAAACTCTCAAAATAAAATTTCTTCGAAATTTTATATCGCCAACGAATTTTTCGCTAATGCTCAAAATTCCGTTGCTCAAAATAAAATTAGTTTGTTAAATCCGCTCAGATGTTATCTCAAAATATCTGGCATGGTTTGTATGGCGTTCGAATTGTTTATTCGAACTAAATATATCTGCTGTTCAGTTTTCAAAGTTCATTTCTGTTTTGTTTCACTGCCCTCTCTCAAGGACAAGTATTATATTATCATCTTTTGTTTTTATGGTCAACACTTTTTTTCATTTTTTTTAATTTATTTTTCTCCAACTTAAAAACAATCTTTTTTCCAATATGATATTTCCTTCATATTACTTGTAATTTTTCGATTAATGTATTAGATTAATATTGAAATTAATAAATAAAAATATTTTTAAACGAAAAAATATTAGTTTTTTTATCAGCAAATACTTTTATAAAATTAATCTATTTGTTGAAATTAGGAGGATTTTATGAAAAAAGTACTTATTATGTCAGCTTCTACAGGTGGTGGACATAACCGCGCTGCTAAAGCAATTCAAGAGGAACTTGAGTTAAAAAATATAAATGGCGAACCAATAGAATGTAAAATAATAGACAGCTTAAAGTTAATAAATAGCTTTACAGATAAACTAATTTCTAGAGGATATGAAAAATCTGCTATGTATACTCCAGAAGCTTACGGAAGTATATATAGACTTTCAGATTCTGAACTTGTTTCAAAAAATGAATACAAAGATAATCCTTTAACATCTTTATTAGCTAGAAAATTAAAAACTTTAATAAAAAATGAAGAACCTAATTTAATTATAGGAACACATCCATTTCCTATGATTGCTTTATGTAAATTGAAAAAAATGGCAAATGATAAAAAAATAGCGGAAAACTCAATTAATGAACCTGAAGAACTTTCTAGTTATTTCCACTGGTCAGAGGAACCCATTGAAATACCACCATTAATTTCAATACTTACAGACTATACTGTTCATTCTACACATATTCAGAACGAAATAGACTATTATATAGTTGGACACGAATATGTAAAAGAATTATTAGTATCTGAAGGTGAAGCTCCTGAAAAAATAAAACCTTATGGTATACCAGTAGAAAAATCTTTCTTACTCCATAGAGATAAAGATACTATTCTAAAAGAACTAAACTTAGATCCCGAAAAGAAAACTATTGTTTTAATGGGAGGTAGTTTCGGAGCGGGAAATATAAAAGAAACATTGGACGAGCTTCTAGAAATAAATAGAGACTTCCAAATTTTAGTTATAACTGGAAGAAATAAAGTATTAAAAGAAAAAATAGACAAAAGACTCGCAATAGCAGACCATAATAAAAATGTTCAGGTTCTAGGATTTACTGATAAAATGAACGACATATTATACGCTGCAGATTTAATAGTAACAAAACCTGGTGGATTAACTACTACTGAAACAATGCTAAAAGGAATACCTATGATAGTGCCTTATTACATACCTGGACAAGAAGAAGAAAATCTAGATTTCCTTTCTAACTGTGGCGCTGTAATAAGAGTAACTAAAAAATATACATTGCCTGTATTATTAAAAGTGTTACTAGATTATCCTGAAAGAGTAGAATTACTAAAGAAAAATATTGAATCTATAAAAAAAGTAAATTCAGCTCTAAACATAGCTAATCTATCTCAGGAAATAATGGAAAATGAAGAAGCAATAAAAGAACAAAATAACTAATAAAAGGGACTGAAATCTTAATAGATAACAGTCCCTTTCTTAATATCTTAAATAATATCTAAATCTTAAATAATATCTAAATCTAAAAAATTATTTATTCTCAGGTTCATAATAATCCTCTTCATAATCATATTGATAATTCTTAGCATTATTTCTAAAAGAACCTTCGACATTTTTATACTTCTTCTTAGAAGATGCTTTCTGCTTTGGTTTATTCACTCTCTTTTTAGTGATAATATCCATAGCTAAGCCTTCATCAAAATCGTATTCTTTTCCGATATTCATTATATCTCTCTTCTTCCTTCAAGCGCCTTCGAAATTGTAACCTCATCTGCATACTCTAAATCTCCACCTACTGGTAGCCCATGTGCAATTCTAGTAACTTTAATTCCCATTGGCTTAACGAGTCTAGCAATATACATAGCTGTAGCCTCACCCTCAACAGTTGGATTTGTAGCCATGATTATCTCCTTAACATCCTGATTAGAAAGTCTAACCAAAAGTTCTTTTATCTTAATCATATCTGGCCCTACTCCATCCATAGGCGAAATAACCCCATGAAGAACATGATAAAGACCATTGTAATCCTTAGTTCTCTCCATAGCTGCTACATCTCTTGGGTCTTCAACAACACAAATAACACTTTTATCTCTATTTTTATTTGAGCACATACTACATGGATCTGTATCAGTTATATTACAACAAATCGAGCAGTATCTAATCTCTCTCTTTGCATCGACAATAGCCTTTGCCAATGCTTCAACATCATTATTGTTCATATTAACAACATGAAAAGCTAATCTCTGAGCTGTCTTTCTTCCAACTCCAGGTAATTTTGAAAATTCTTCTATTAATCTAGTAATCGGTTCTGTATATACCTGCATCATATCACCTAGAATAATCCTGGTATATTCATTCCACCTGTAAGTTTGTTCATCTGATTAGCCTGAAGATCGTCTATATTTCTAAGAGCTTCATTAACAGCACTTAAAACTAAATCTTCTAACATTTCCACATCATCTGGGTCTACAACTTCTTCTTTTATACTTATAGAAACCACTTCTTTTTTACCGTTTACTTTAACAGTAACAGCTCCTCCACCTACTGATGCTTCTACTTCTTTTTCTTCTAACTCTTTCTGAGCTTTTGCCATATCTTCCTGCATTTTCTGAGCCTGTTTTAACATTTTATTCATGTTCATTCCGCCCATACCAGGCATTCCACCTGGGAATCCTTTTTTAGCCATTCCAAATTCCTCCTAATTAAAATTTATTTATTCTATTTATTATATTCTTTGTAAGCTGAATCTATCAGCAGTACTAATTCAATCATAATTTATTTTATTACTTATTTATATTTTAAGCAATAATAATAAATTTTATTCATCATCCATGCTATCTCTTACCTCTATAAGCTCTGGATCTACAACCTGCTTTAATAACTCTTCACCCTTGTCAGCCTCTTTATCAATATCCATATTAATCATATCAGCCTCAGATTCTAAAATTACTTTAACAGAAAAATTCTTATGTACAATATCTCTAACAACACTTTCTATATACTCTGAATTTCCATGGTCGCTAAGACTTTTTTTAGCAAATGCAAATTTTTCGCCAAAAATTATATAAAGCACACCATTATGCTCTTTAAGATTTTTCTTTTCAAGAAGCATTGCTCTAACAGGCATCTTTCTATCTTGTTTCATCTTATCAAGAATCTTATCCCACAGCCGCTCGATTTTTTTAAGGTCGTCGCTCTTCATCTCTTCGTATTTCTTTGATTTCTTATTGCCAGACTTATTCTGAGATACTTTAGTTTTTTTAGGCTTAGAATCCTCTTCTAACTTATCATCAGCTTCATCTGTACCCTCATCTATTGAATCAGCACGTCTTGATGAAACAGTTATCTTGCCACTTTCTATAACCTTTTCTAAATATTTTACCCTTTCTTCGAGTGCCTCCTTACTTGTATCATAAGTAGGCTTAATTGTTTTTATAATTCCAACCTCAAAGATTGTTCTTTTATCTGTTGCATATTTTAAATTGTTCTGAATCTCAGATAAAATATTTATAATTCTTATAATATTATCTATATCTGTATTTGATATACTTTTCTTCATTCTTTCAAATTCATCATCAGATACAGATATCATTTCTTTAGCACTATCTCTAGCTGCAAGACATATCATCAAACTTCTCATATGCTCAAGCAGTTCAGAAGATAAAATCTCTATATCTTTACCACTGGAAATAAACGAATCTATTTTTTTTAGTGCAGCTGCTACATTATGAGTTATAATATCATCAGCCAACCCAAATATTTCATCTATATTTACAATACCCAAAATCTCAACTACATCATCATATTTTAAATGTGTATCTCCAAACAAAATACATCTATCCAAAATACTAAGTGCATCTCTAAGTGCACCTTGAGAGTTTCTAGCTATTACAGAAAGTGCATCTTCTTCAGCCTCTACCCCTTCTTTAGAACAGATATATCTCATTCTATCTTTCATTTCTTCAACAGTAATTCTTTTAAAATCAAATCTCTGACATCTTGAAAGAACTGTAGGTATCATCTTATTTGGCTCTGTTGTAGCAAAAATAAACACTACGTATTCTGGTGGTTCTTCAATAGTCTTTAGAAGTGCATTACTCGCACCCTTAGAAAGCATGTGAGCCTCATCTATAATATATACCTTATATTTTGAATTAGCTGGAGTATATTTTACACTCTCCCTAATTTCTCTAACATCATCTACACTATTATTTGATGCCGCATCTATTTCAAAAATATCTACTGTACTATCATTCAATATAGCTTTACAAGATTCACACTCATTACAAGGTTCTCCATTTTGAGGGTTTAAACAGTTTACAGCTCTAGCAAAAATCTTAGCAGCTGTAGTTTTACCTGTTCCTCTAGTTCCACTGAACATATACGCATGTGCTATATTTCCTGACATAATTTCATTTTTCAAAGTTCTTATAATATGTTCTTGTCCTACAACATCAGAAAACTTTTGAGGTCTATATTCTCTGTACAATGCCTTGTGCATATACTACACCCCTTTACAATAATTTATTGATAATCTTATATTTTATAAACTGTATTTTTTACTATTTTGATTTTATAATTTATAAAAATAAGAATAAAAAAAAATCCCTTCATTAATATAATGTGGGATTTGCTATTAAAAAAATAAGCTGTACACCATCTATCGTCTTCTCCTCAAAGCCGTTGCCCTACTACTCAGCTCAGCCAAGGCATCCCTGGGTCACACAGAAGGGATCGCTTACCGCTGCTTCCTTCCAGATCTGACGGGATTCACGAGCTTCCATTGCCCAGGACCTGAGCGTCAACACCAAATAAATAGAGACTGCACTTCAATTACAAATCCTCCAGATGGAGTTCAACCCTGCTACAGCGGATTGCAGGTTACAGGGTGCCGCTACCTCCCCATCTAGTACAGCAAAATTATAACCGTATTTAATTTTCAAACAACACTTTTTATTAAAATGTCATTGTGAATTACTATACTATAATATCACAAAGATATACTTTCATCAAGAAAAATAAAAAAACTTGTTTCTTTGAAAAATTTTAAAATTTATTTTTTAAGTATATGCCTATAAATTTATTATTTCTTATGATAACGTTACTTTACTTGTTCATATTGTTATTAAATAATTATGGTGCTAAAATATTATTTGGATAGTATCTATATTATAGAACTGTACCTATTTTTAAGCATTAAAAACTTATTTCTGAAAATCGGGGTTAGGATCACACTAGTTTTGGAGGTGATACCATTATGTCCATAGGATTTATCGGACCTGGAAAAGTAGGCGTTTCGCTTGCTAGATATTTTAAAACTAAAAATATAATTATCTCTGGTTTTTACGGTCGTAATCCAGAATCATTAGAAGAAGCTGCTAGTCTAACAGACTCAAAATCTTTTTCGGACTTAGAAGGTTTAATCAATAAAAGTAATATTATAATAATTACCACTCCCGACGACATAATTTCAGAAATAAGCAATCAAATTTCAAAATACAATCTGACTGGAAAATCAGTTTGCCATACAAGTGGCTCTATTCCATCAGATGTTCTTTCTAGTGCAGAAAATTCAGGTGCATCAATCTATTCTATACATCCAATGTTTGCATTTTCTAATAAATTCACAAACTTAGAACAACTAAATAGCGTGTATTTCTCAGTAGAAGGTAAAAATGTATCTAAAGACTCTGATGTTATAAAACTTATGGATTCTTTAGGCAATAAATACTTCACTAGAGGCTCAGATTCATCTGCTAAATACCATTTAGCTAGTGTAGTAGTTTCTAATCTAGCTTTATCTCTATTTAATATAGGAACTGGATATTTAACAGATTTAGGACTTTCTGAAGATGAAGCCTTTGAAGCACTATATCCTCTTATTACAGGAAATATACAAAATATAAAAGAAAAAGGATATAGACTTTCTTTAACAGGACCTGTTTCTAGAGGTGATGTATCTCCTGTAGAAAAACATCTATCTGTATTAAAGGATAGCGATATAGAAATATATAAAAATCTTTCTATGAATTTATTAAAACTTAAAGCTGAAAGGGAATTTGGTGAAAACAAAGATTCTCTCGAAAAGCTTGTAGAATCATCAGAAAAATACCGCAAACTTTTAAACTTACTCGGAGGTAAAGAATAATGAAAAACACTGTATTATCATTCAAAAAAGCAAAAGAAGAAGGTAAAAAATTAAGTATGTTAACTGCATACGACTATTCAATGGCTAAAATAATAGATAGCTGTGGAATAAACGGAATACTAGTTGGGGATTCTCTTGGAATGGTTATAAAAGGAGACGAAGATACTCTTGGAGTTACTGTTGAAGACATAATCTACCACACTAGAGCAGTTAAAAAAGGTGCTAAAAATGCATTAATAGTTGGAGATATGCCATTTCTTTCTTACCATGTATCTATAGAAGATGCTGTAAGAAACGCAGGAAGAATAGTTAAAGAAGGCGGCGCACACGCAGTTAAACTTGAAGGTGGTGCAACAGTAGCTAAACAGGTTAAAGCAATAGTAGATGCTCAGATACCAGTTATGGGACATTTAGGACTTACTCCTCAGTCTGTAAACGCATTTGGTGGATTTAAAGTTCAGGGAAAAACTGAAGAAGCAGCTAGAAAATTAATAGAAGATGCTAAACTTCTTGAAGAAGCTGGAGCTTTCTCAATAGTACTTGAAGGTGTTCCTGCTGCAATAGCAAAATTAATAACTGAAGCTGTTTCAATACCTACTATAGGAATCGGTGCTGGTGTTGATTGTGACGGACAGATACTTGTTTATCAGGATATGCTTGGAATGTTTGATGACTTCGTTCCAAAATTCGTTAAACAGTATGCAAATACTGGTAAGGTAATGAGAGATGCTATATGTGAATATATAGAAGAAGTTGAAAACTGCTCATTCCCAGAACAGAAACATACTTTTAAAATAGATGAAGAAGAACTTAAAAAACTTTATTAATTAGATATAAATTAAATTGATTGAGTTATATATTATTAAGCATATAATTATTAGATTTAGAAATTTATTTAATTGAAATTAAAATAAGGAATAAAATTACAACTTTATAAAAATTAGATTGGAGAATTAAAATGTTAGTACATACAATAAAAGAAGTTAGAGAACAGGTTAAAGCTTGGAGAAAAGAAGGTCTTACTGTAGGATACGTACCTACTATGGGATACCTTCACGAAGGACATAGATCATTAATAGAAAAAGCTGTTTCAGAAAATGATAGAGTAGTTGTCAGCGTATTCGTAAACCCAACTCAGTTCGGACCAAATGAAGATTTTGAAGACTATCCAAGAGATATAGAAAAAGACTACGCTCTTTGTACAGATGCTGGAGCTAATTTAGTTTTCAATCCAGAACCAGAAGAAATGTACTTCCCTGATAAATGCACAACTGTAAATGTTGAAGGATTATCAAAAGGTTTATGTGGAGCTAAAAGACCAGTTCATTTCGGTGGAGTTTGCTTAGTTGTTTCTAAATTCTTAAATATAGTTACTCCTGATAGAGCATATTTCGGTGAAAAAGATGCACAGCAGTTAGCTATAATAAAAAGAATGGTTAGAGATTTAAGCATGGATGTTGAAATAGTAGGATGCCCAATAGTTAGAGAAGCTGATGGTCTTGCTAAGAGTTCAAGAAATACTTATCTTTCTGCTGAAGAAAGAGTTGCTGCTCTTGTACTTAATAGAAGCCTTACAAAAGCTAAAGCTGCTATGGAAGGTGGTTTAAGATGTGTAAGTGAAATAAGAGATCTTATAGAAAGCGAAATAAAGGAAGAACCTCTAGCTAAAGCAGATTATATAGAAATAGTTGATAGTGAAACTCTTCAGCCTGTAGAATCTGTTGAAGGAGATGTTCTTGTTGCTATAGCTGTGTTTATAGGTAAGACTAGACTTATAGATAATTTTACTTTTAGATTAGCTTAGCTTCTGAATTAATTTTAACTATTTTTATTTTTATCGTTATATATTTTTTTTATAATTATTTTAATTTTTTTAACGAGGACAATACATTGTTGAAATTTCAATGTTTTCCTCGTTTTTTATTTGTCTGTAAACTATTTCTATATTTTGTTTACATTTCCCTTTTTTATATGTTATAATGTACTAGTATTATTTTATACAACTCTTTTTTATTTCTTTTCTCAAAGCTCCGGGAATTCCACACATTTTTTCCTGGGGCTTTATTATTTTTTTGAAAAGGTAATTATTATATAGTTAATAAAAAAGAGTGCTGTAAAAAAACAACACCCTTTATATTATTATACCTGTCTTAAAGTATCTTTCTTTTTATCATATTTATATATTTTTCCATTCTCTTTATTTACAAGGTAATAACTACGGCTATTGTCATTTTCATCTACTCCCCAATATGCTTTATAATCTACAACCTTATATAATCCAAATGGATAGTAATTCTTTTCAAAATCTTTTATACGTTTACTATTCCGCATAGGAGTTATAGGATACTCTTCTCTTCCAAAAATATAATCATATTTTTTAACTTTAGTTTTTTTATGTAAAGTATCCAAGTATTTATCTGTTCCATATCTAGCATGTACTGCCAAGTTGTGTAACGTCATACTTCTCTTATCATCTGGAAAATATGCTGAACTAAAATGTCTTCCTATAAACATTCCTTTATAACTATTTTCTGTAATTAATACTGGTTGATCATACCCATAATTAGATGCCATAATAGCTATTCCTAATCTTTCATTAATTCCATCTACCGGACAAATATTTGTTTCTTTGAAGTGTTTTATTATAGCTTCATTAGTTCTAAATCTATCTTTTCCAGCTAGTCTTTTTGCATTTAAACTATTCACTAATGAATCTGATAAAACAGCTGTTCCACCTATAGCATATACTTTTTTCCCTTTTGTATTATAGTTTAATGTTTTTCCATCTTTTGAAAGAATTATCGGCATTTTTCTTAGTTTGGATTGAAATGCTATACTTACAGCATCTGCATCTCCTTTGAAGCCTCTTGCAACAGCATATTCTTTAACTTCACTAATTTTACTTATTTCATCAGCTATTTTAAAACTAGTTTCTATTCTATCCTTTCCTTCTATTCTCTTACATTCATATCCTAGAGATTCTAGTTCATTTTTATATTTATCTGATATTGCCTTTACTCCACCTATAATATATACATTTTTTAAATTTCTATTATTCTTTTTTAGAGACTTATCTAAATTTTTAGCAGATAAATTACTTTCATCTATTGGAATAAATAATCCTTCAGTTGCTCCAACTAATCCACTAGCACATAAACCATCGGATGTTAGAGAGTTTTCATTTACTAATATAACTGATTTATATTTTTTACCATATTCATTTTCAGCCTCTTGTTTTGCTAGTTCTCTTATATATTCTCTATCACCTTTTGTCAAAGCATGAATTGGCGTTGAGAAACTTGGAATAATCATCATTCCAGCTAATAAAAATGAAATTACTTTTTTCTTATTCATATCTATTACCTCCTTTTTATTTTAATTTAAATATAGCATATAAAATTTTCTTCTTCAATGTTTATAGTAATTTAGTTTGAAATTAAATATTTTATATGATAACCTTAAATTACAATATTATTACAAATAGAGGTGATTCTTGTGTTTAAAAAGTTTGTTTCAATTTCTCTTGCTGCTCTTTTGGCATTTAATCTTTCTGCTTGTGCATCAAAAAATATTTCTAAAGGTTCAAAGAAATCTTCCTCACAAAATCAGAGTTCTTCTAATGATAATTATCCTGACTGTGAGTCTATTGATTTTTCAAATGTAAGTTATAATGACTATGGTGGTTTTAATGGTATTACTTTTGATATACCAGATTTTTTAGAGTATACTTCTGATTCTTTAGATGATAACAAAGTCGAATTTTTTACTGCTAACAAGTCTTGCTATATGAGTGTAGAATATGCAGGAAAGATTTCTGATTTTAAAACTATTTATGACAAGGATTTAGCTAATTCTAAAAATGTTGGATTTAATGTATTTGAGGACTATGAATACAGAATTTCCGGAGATGATGGAAAAACTGTATACTACAAATGTTCTATTATATTTGAAGGTGTAGATGGATACTATCTTCAAAATTTATTGATGGTCTATCCTAAAAAATATGAAAAAGAATTTGATCCAATAGTTACTAGAGTTTATCATAGTTTTGTTAAATATGCAGGTCCTGATGAATTTATTGAAGAAGAAAAAAGTCAATCAAATCTTCCTAGCTTAGATGGGAAAGATAAGATTTTGTCTATTTCAGATGAAGAGCAGATGGAGTTTTTAGGAGATTATGATAAAAACAAAAATTATAATATAGACTACTGCTCTATTATAGGAAAAAATGTATATGGAACTTCTCATATTGATGGAGATTTTGGATATAATACAGTTAATATACCTGGTTGCTCTGTAAAATATCCTGATTTTCTGCAATTCTTAATGGTTCCTGATGCCAAATACGGAATTAATTTTAGAACTAATGAAAATGAAGCTGGCTTTGCTGAGTTTTCTGTTATCTCTACAGAAAATTTAGAACCAGCTGAATGTCCTAATGCGGTCGCTTTCTTTAATAAATATTGTTCAGATAATAAATATTCAAATATCATAAAAAAAGAGCTTTCAGATAATTTCCTTTATATAATAGAAGCTGGTTCTCAACCACGTTCTCATGTTTCTATGAAAATTCACTACATAGATGAAAATGAAAATGATTATGTTTCACTTTCTGTTGAACCAGATTTTTATTATAATAATGAAAAAATGTTCTTAGATATTTTTGAAAACATAAAAGCATCATTTAGACATAACGGTGGGCTTTAGGAGGTAGATTATGAAATATTTGAAAAAATTTTCAGTATTAACTCTTTGTTTTGCATTATCTTTTAATCTAGTAGCTTGCAAAAGTAAAGATATTAAAAAATCTGATGTCTCTAATTCTGTTGAATCTTGTGATAATATAGATTTTTCTAATGTTGATTACAATAGTTATACTTTTGAAGGCGTAACCTTTAATTATCCTAGTTTTTTAGGAGTTTCTAAGGAAGGTGATGATTATATTGCTTTAGCTACTCAAGATAATTCAGTATCTTTAAAGGTATATAAGGAAAAGCCTGGAACAAATTTTAGAAATCTTTATAATTATGATATGTCGAGTCTAAAAAATATTAATTATGATAGTTATAAGGATATTCGTTTTAGTGTATCTGGAACTAATAATAATTTTGAATATTATAAGTCTAGTATTCTTTTGGGAAGTGATATTTTTAGTTTTATGATGATTTATCCTATAGAATATTTAGATGAGTTTGATAGTATAGTTACAAATGTTTATAAAGCTTTTGTAGCTAATTTGGATAATAATATCCAGAATAATAATGTATCAGAAAATAACTCTAATAATGATACTATTTCTAACAACAGATTGCAAGTTGCTACAATTGAGGCTAGAGAGCCTGGGGAATACGCACCTTACCCTACAAATCTAATTCTTTTAGGTGATTATGTTAAGGGAAAAGATTATGACCTTCAATATTGCAAAATTTTAGGTAAAAATATAATAAACGATAAAACTATTGATGATCCAATTACTTATAATAAGGTCTATCATGAGTGTGGAAGTATTAACTACCCTGATTTTATGCTACCAGGTCTTGTTCCTGGTAATGGTAAAAATATTGACTTTATTTCTCGTGATGAACAATTTTATGTAAATATGGGGTATAGTTTTAATCAAGTTATAGAAGATTTTACCGCTGAATCTTATTTAAACTATTTAAGCTCTTTATCAGAAACAATATACAGTAAAATAAATGGTAAAAAATTATATATAGCTCAAAGAAGCTCTGAAAATCCAGATAAAATTTATCTATCTTGTTACCTAGTAGATGAGCTTGTTATATTTAATTTTAGCTTATCATTTACATCTAGTTATTATCACTCTCATAAGGATAGAATAGATTCTATTTTTGAAGAAATGGATAAAACTTTTGCTCCAGTTGACCAAAGCTATTTTGTTTCTTAAAATATAAAATTTAAACCACCATTATCCACTATTATAATTTAGTAGATTATGGTGGTTTTTTATTTATCTTTATATCTATTTTTTAATTATTACTTTTCTAAAAAACTCATAATAGTATTATCTCAATCTCTTAAAGAAACTTCCTAACATACCCGCACACTCTTCTTCTAACACCCCATACTTGTATTCAACCTTAGAATCTTCAAAATACTCCTTCTTAAAGTCAGACTGTTTCTCTATCTTGGCATTCTTTACCCTCTTAGCTCCTATGACAACTTCTCTGATTCTCGAATTTACAATAGCTCCACAACACATTATACATGGCTCCATAGTTACATACATCTTGCAGCCAAACAATCTCCATCCTTTTAACTTCTTAGCAGCATTCTTTATCGCAAGTATTTCAGAGTGTGCAGTTGCATCTTTTAAATGCTCAGTTAAATTATGTCCTCTTCCTATTATCTCTCCATCTTTTACAATTATCGCACCAATTGGAGTTTCTTCTTTATCATAGGCCTTCTTAGCTTCTCTAAGTGCCTCCATCATAAAATACTCGTCATCCCTCATTCCTGTAACCATTCTTACATACTGGCGATCATACTCGCAGAAATCCTCTGTATTTATAAGGAATTTATCACCTACTGCATATTCTTTCATTCCCTTCTGATTAGACACAGCTACAACTTCAGCTTCAACGGTTTCAGTTATTCCAAACACACATTTTTTATACTCTTCTTCATTCATTCTTACAACTTTTGCAACTTCTTTGTTAGGATTAAATTCTGTATCTTTATCTACCTTATATCTATATACCTCACAAATTTCATTATCTATAAAATCTCCGTCCACTATATTTTCAAAAATCTCATTGATAAACGAAATATTTTCTTCTTTAGCCACTATCCCAGCTTCTTCTGAGATTTCTCTTTTAAGTGCTTCAAATACATCCTCTCCAGAATCTATATGCCCACCGACCATCACACCGTATAACCCTGGGTAACTTTTATACATCGCTCTTTGTTGGAAATAGCAGTATTTTCCATCTTCTGTATCTTCTTCAAACCAACAGTGAACTACCTTATGTATATGTCCCTTTTCGTGAATTTCTCCTCTTGTAGCAGTTCCAATCTTTTCAAAATCTTTGTTGTATATGTCTAAAATCTCTTTGTTTATTATCTCATCTTCTCTATTTTTAACTATTTCTACTTCTTTATCCTTTGCTCGATTGCTCATATCAAAAGATATTATTTTAGATTTATTCAATTCTATCCACAGCCTTTCTTGTTTATATTTTTAAAAACACAGAAATTTTATCCACTTATCCACTATTTTTACTTGGATATTTAATTTTTTCTATTATTTTAGTACTTTTTAACTACATATTCATACACTTTTAACTAATCATATAATCTAGCTTAGTTTAAATTTAATGTTATTTCAATACCTATTGTGGATTAATTTATATTTAAAAAGAGATGCTATAATTTATATAACATCTCTTTAATTCCTATTTATTAATATTTTCTAAAAAATTATAATTAAAAATGTACATCATATTAATTAATTTAATGCAATAAACATAGTAAATTATTTAAAATTAACAATATCTATTTTACGTTTTCATACTTTATTTTATTAAATTTCTAAATTCATTTAGTGTAAAATATTTCCTCAATACTTTTTACTAAATTTATAGCATTACAAAACACACATATAAAATTTTTTATATATGAATTTATAGGTATATAATCAATTACTTCTATTAAAAAAATTCTTCTCATTTTTTATTCTGATGCTAATTATATCCTCTAAACTATCTCCTCCGGCTTAACAATATTTAAAAATTGAATCAATCTAGGATTTGTTGGGTTTGATAAAATTTGTTCTGGTGTTCCTATTTCAGAAATAGTTCCTTGATCCATGAACACAACCTTATTTGCTACATTTCTAGCAAATTCAATTTCATGTGTAACTATAATCATAGTTGTTCCATCATTCGCCAAATTTTTCATTACTGAAAGAACTTCTCCAACCAACTCCGGATCCAATGCTGATGTTGGTTCATCGAACAGCACAACACTTGGTTCTACAGCAAGCGCACGTGCTATAGCAACACGTTGTTGTTGTCCTCCTGAAAGTTCAGATGGATAATAATCTTTTCTTTCTTCCATACCAACTTTCTTTAAAAGTTGAATAGCTTTTTTTCTTGATTCTTCTTTACTTTTCTTATGAACAGTCACTAATGCTTCCATTACATTATCCAATGCTGTCATATTTCTAAATAAATTATAATTTTGAAATACCATTGATAAATGGCTACGTAAACTCATAACTTGTTTTTTTGTATATTGAGCTGCATCTATTGTAACATTATCTACTGTAATTTTACCTTTTGAAGGTGTTACAAGATAATTAATACATCGAAGAAGAGTTGATTTTCCAGTTCCTGAAGGTCCAATAATAGCAACAACATCTCCTCGCTCAACATCCAAATTGATATCTTTTAATACTTCTGTCGAATCAAATTTTTTATATAGATGTTCAATATGTATCATTGTTTATTCCTTTCATTTAATATTTGCTCATTTTATATTCTAATTTTTTCTGTAAAAATCCAAGTATAATAGACATAATATAATAAATAATTGCTATATCAAAATATATTTCAAAATAATTAAACTGTCTACTTCCCTCATAAATTCCCATTGCCATCATTTCAGAAACACCAATTGTAAAAGCAATGGATGTTCCTTTAATTAAATCAATCAGAGAATTAAATAGAGAAGGTAATGCTACTCTCATAGATTGTGGTAAAACAATACGACGCATGTATTGTAATTTTGTCATACACAAGGATAATGCTGCTTCTATCTGCCCTCTATCAACCGATTCAAATGCCGCTCGTATAGTTTCACTCATATATGCTGCACTATTTAAACTTAAAGTAACAATTGCTGCAACTGTACCAGGTAATTGGGTTAACATAGGGTACATTGTAAAAACACCAAAGTAAATAAGAAATAACTGTACAATTAATGGAGTTCCTCTAAAGAAAGATACATAAAACTTAGCAATTTGAGACAACACCTTAATATTAAAATATCGTATTGCTGCTATAATTAATCCAAGTACAAACGCTATAACTAATGAAACAATTGCTAAAAACAATGTCATTTGTGTCGCTTTCAATAATAAAGGCATCGTTTCAATCATAAATTCAATATCCAAATTTTCAAACATAGACATAGTTGTTCACACCCTTTTCATATAAAAAACGGAGGACTGTTGCTAGCCACTCCGTTTTATTTCTTTTATATAATATTTACTTATTATCAGGATTAACAGTAACATCATCACCGAACCATTTAACTGCTAGTTCAGCAAGACTTCCATCTTCCTTCATTTCCTTAATTGTCTTGTTAGCCATTTCAAGTAATTCTTTATTTTTTCCTTTTAGAATTGGGAAAATATCTGTTTCTGTAATTCCATTATATCCTGTTACTTTTAAGCCAGTTACATCTCCTTTTTTAATAAGATATAATCCCTGAGGACGAGAAACACCTGTTGCATCTAATCTTCCAACTTCAATATCTTTATAAGCTGCAGTTACATTTGAATATACAACCTGCTCAATTTTTCCTTCTGGATCAGCAGCATTATACATATCAATATCTACTCCACCAGCAATTACACCAACTTTTTTCCCATAAAGATCTTCTATTGTATTGACATCTTCTGAATCTTCTTTTACAAACCATGCTCCTGGACTATACATATATGGTTCAGTAAAATCATACTTTTCTGCACGCTCTTCTGTAGCACTTACTTGACATAAAATTGTATCTATTTTACCTGTATCAAGCATAGTAAAAAGACCTGCTACATCAGATGAAATTGTATATTTTAATTCAAGATTATTTCTCTTTGCAATTTCTTTCCAAATATCTACTTCATAACCAACTAATTCATCATTTTCCATATAGTTAAATGGTACATGTGAACCATAGGCACCAATTTGAACTACTTGTTTTTCCTTATTATTTTCCGCTGCACTTTCGTCTTTCTTAGAAGTGTCCTCTCCACCACATGCTGTTAATCCAACTGTAAGCATTGCAATTAATCCCATGCTAATAATTTTTTTAAAAAAATTTGTTTTCATTTTATTTCTCCTCTCTCTCAATTAAGTATTAAACATTTTAATTGTAGTTTATATTACAAAAAATAGCCAATTGTTATTATCTATAAAATTAATTTTTTTTATAGATAAACTCTATTAATATAAATAACAAACAATCTAGTGAATATTTTTAATTTCTCTCAACTCAATTCTTATTCAAACTTTTTATAGTTTTAATTTATTGTAATTTTCTTAAAAATAAAAAAAGAACCACCAATTTCTCGGCAGTTCTTTATATACTACATTTTAAATTTTATTATTTTATAACATCTACACCCATGTATGGTCTTAATACTTCTGGAACTACTACTGAACCATCAGCCTGCTGATAGTTTTCAAGTATAGCTGCTAAACATCTACCTACTGCAAGTCCTGATCCATTTAATGTATGAACGAATTCTGCTTTAGACTTTTTATCTCTTTTGAATTTTATGTTAGCACGTCTAGCCTGGAAGTCTTCGAAGTTTGAGCAAGAAGATATTTCAACGTATCTTCCGTAGCTTGGCATCCATACTTCTAAGTCAAATTTGAATGCTGCAGTAAATCCTAAGTCACCTGTACATATTTTAACTCTTCTGTATGGTAATCCTAATAACTGAAGCATTTCTTCTGCATCCATAGTTAATTTTTCTAATTCATCATAAGAGTTTTCTGGTAATACAAATTTAACTAATTCAACTTTGTTGAACTGATGCTGTCTTACTAGACCTCTTGTATCTCTACCTGCAGACCCTGCTTCTGATCTGAAACATGGAGTGTATGCACAGTATTTTATTGGTAACTGATCTGCAGTTAATATTTCATTTCTGTGTATGTTTGTTACTGGTACTTCTGCTGTTGGTACTAAGAAGTATTCTAATCCTTCTAGTTTGAACATGTCTTCTTCAAATTTTGGAAGCTGTCCAGTTCCTGAGAAGCTATCTCTATTAGCCATGAAAGGTGGTAATACTTCTGTATATCCATGATCAGCTGTATGAGTGTTTAGGAAGAAGTTTATTAAAGATCTTTCTAATCTAGCTCCTAAACCTTTGTATAATGTGAATCTTGATCCTGTTATTTTACCAGCTCTTTCGAAATCTAATATTCCTAAATCAGTTCCTATATCCCAGTGAGCTTTCTGTTCAAAGTCAAATTTTCTAGGTTCTCCCCATTTTTTAACTTCTACGTTGTCTTCATCAGTTTCTCCCTGTGGTACATCTGGATGAGGAACGTTTGGTATTCTCATTAATGTGTAGTTTAATTTATCTTCTACTTCTTTAACCTGTACGTCTATTCCTTTTATTTTATCAGATAATTCTTTTAATCTAGCTTTATCTTCTGTAACGTCTTTTCCTTCTTTTATTAGCTGAGGTATTTTTTTAGATTCTACATTTAATTCCTGTTTTAATACTTCAACTTCTTTTAATAAATCTCTTCTCTGGTCATCAAGTGCTACAACTCCATCAAGGTCGAATTCTTTTTCTCCTCTTATCTGCATAGCCTGTTTGATTTCATCTAAATTTTCTCTTATTCTTTTGATATCTAGCATTTTTCTGCTCCTCCCCAAATAAAAATTTCTGAAAATCATATAAAATTTTCAATTATATTGTATTGAATTTACAGATTTGGTTTTTCAGGGGCGTTTTTTTGTATAAAAAAAGATTTTCACCCCTTACAAAAGGGACGAAAATCTGTTATCCGCGTTGCCACCCTAATTGAATGCACCAAAAAGCACATTCCTCTCAAAATCCTGTAACGTAGGAATACGTCTAACTTATTTCAGATTAGAAGCTCCAGAGTAGATTCAAAAACCACTGATATGAGTTCACACCGACCACTCACTCTCTGAAAACAGAACTGTTTTTTACTTAGCTCCTTCATTGCCTTTTCACTATTATGTATCCAATTATATTATAATAATCTCTATTTTTCAAGAGAAAATGAGAATTTTTAGTCTATTTTTATTTTCTTACAAATTTTTTGATATTATTTTTTATATTTTTATTACATCTATTTTCGCAATCAAAAAATTTTTTTAATTGGTTTTTATTACATTTATTTTCCTTTTATTACTACATTAACCTGCGGAAGAACAATATGGTTTTCATCGAATTTTTTCTTTATTTCCTCCATTAGGTCGTAATAAGCATCCCAATAATCTTCTGTCTTAACCCAAGGCTTACTGACAAATTCCATCGAATTATTTCCCATAGAGTTTATACCTATTAATGGTTTAGGATCTGATAATACTCTTGAATCTTTTTCAAATATTTCTTCTACAATACCTTTTAATACTCCTATATTCGTATTGTAATCAACTGTAAATGAGAAATCTATTCTTCTTATATTCTGATTAGTATAGTTAATAATATTATTACTTGTTATCTGGAAGTTTGGAATTATTATTGTCTTATTATCCACTGTTTTTAGTATAGTACTAAATATCTGAATATCATGTACAGTACCTTCTACATTAGTATCCGATGTCTGAATATAATCACCTATTTTAAATGGTTGGAAAAATAGTATTAAAAATCCAGATGCTAGATTAGATAGTACCTCTTTAAATGCAAGCCCTATACTGAACCCTGCAGCCCCTACAACAGTTACAACAGATGTTGTCTTTATTCCTATCATCTCTAAACTGTTTAATGTAGATACAACTATTATAGATATATACACTCCATAAACTATAAAGTTAGTGAATCCTTTTCCACTAGTGTATTTTTTTAATACCTTAGAAACTGTTCTTCTACATATTTTTGCAATAATTAATCCTATAAGGAAGAATATTATAGCATATATAAGCGAAGGTATTTTTTCTATACCAGTGTCTAAAAATGCCTGTAACGTGTTTGTCATCGTCTAATTTTCTCCTCTAATTTTTAAATTTTCTATCTATTCTTTACATAAAAAAAAGATTACGTGGCTACGTCCTACTCTCCCAGGGGCCTTCGCCCCAAGTACCATCAGCGATAGAGAGCTTAACTTCTGTGTTCGGAATGGGAACAGGTGTATCCTCTCTTCTATAATAACCACATAATCTTTATTTTCAGAGATTGTACTCTGAAAACTACATACATATTAATCAAATTACCAAATATTTACTTGGTCAAGTCCTCGACCTATTAGTATCGGTAAGCTGCATACATTACTGCACTTCCACCTCCGACCTATCAACCACGTAGTCTTCATGGGGTCTTACTTCCGAGGAATGGGAAATCTTATCTTGAGGCTGGCTTCGCGCTTAGATGCTTTCAGCGCTTATCCGTTCCGTACATAGCTACCCAGCCATGCCTCTGGCGAGACAACTGGTACACCAGCGGTACGTCCACCCCGGTCCTCTCGTACTAAGGGCAGATCCTCTCAAATTTCCTACGCCTGCGACGGATAGGGACCGAACTGTCTCACGACGTTCTGAACCCAGCTCGCGTACCACTTTAATGGGCGAACAGCCCAACCCTTGGGACCTACTACAGCCCCAGGATGTGATGAGCCGACATCGAGGTGCCAAACCTCCCCGTCGATGTGGACTCTTGGGGGAGATAAGCCTGTTATCCCCAGGGTAGCTTTTATCCGTTGAGCGATGGCCCTTCCACTCAGAACCACCGGATCACTAAGTCCGACTTTCGTCCTTGCTCGACCTGTATGTCTTGCAATCAAGCTCTCTTATGCCTTTACACTCTGTGCACGATTTCCGACCGTGCTGAGAGAACCTTTGAGCGCCTCCGTTACCTTTTGGGAGGCGACCGCCCCAGTCAAACTGCCCGCCTGACAGTGTCCCAAGACCTGATTCAAGGCCTCTGGTTAGAGTCCCAGTACTACAGGGGTGGTATCCCAACGGTGGCTCATCCAAAACTGGCGTCCTGGAATCAAAGCCTCCCACCTATGCTGTACATGTAGTACCAAGACCCAATGCCAAGCTACAGTAAAGCTCCATGGGGTCTTTCCGTCCTGTCGCAGGTATCCGGCATCTTCACCGGAATTACAATTTCACCGAGTCTGTTGTTGAGACAGTGCCCAAATCGTTACGCCTTTCGTGCGGGTCGGAACTTACCCGACAAGGAATTTCGCTACCTTAGGACCGTTATAGTTACGGCCGCCGTTTACTGGGGCTTAAGTTCACTGCTTCGATTGCTCTAACAGATCCCCTTAACCTTCCAGCACCGGGCAGGCGTCAGCTCCTATACATCGTCTTGCGACTTAGCAGAAACCTATGTTTTTGGTAAACAGTCGCTTGGGCCTATTCTCTGCGGCCATCTTTCGATGGCACCCCTTATCCCTAAGTTACGGGGTCATTTTGCCGAGTTCCTTAACAACAGTTCTCTCGCTGGCCTTAGGATACTCTCCTCACCCACCTGTGTCGGTTTGCGGTACGGGCGCCTTTAAACTCGATAGAGACTTTTCTCGACAGTGTGAATGCAGATGCTTCGCTACTAAATTTCGCTCCCCGTCACACCCCAGCATTGTATCCGTGGATTTGCCTCCGGATACTGCCTCAGTGCTTGGACGTGCATAACCAACAGCACGCTCATCCTGTCCTACTGTGTCATCCCATTTCTCAAACGCTTATTGGCGGTACAGGAATTTCAACCTGTTGTCCATCACCTACGCCTTTCGGCCTCGGCTTAGGTCCCGACTAACCCAGGGAGGACGAACCTTCCCCTGGAAACCTTGGGTTTACGGCCTGTGGGATTCTCACCCACATCTCGCTACTCATGCCAACATTCTCACTTCTTTACAGTCCACATGTCCTTACGGTCATGCTTCTGCCCAGTAAAGAAAGCTCCCCTACCCATCATAAATGATGCCGTGGCTTCGGTAGTAGGTTTTAGCCCCGGAAATCTTCGGCGCAGGATCACTCGACCAGTGAGCTATTACGCACTCTTTGAATGAGTGGCTGCTTCTAAGCCAACATCCTGGTTGTCTGTGCAATCCCACATCCTTTACCACTTAACCTACATTTGGGGACCTTAGCCGACGGTCTGGGCTGTTGCCCTCTCGACCGTGAATCTTATCACCCACGGTCTGACTCCCAGATAAAAGATGACGGCATTCGGAGTTTGATAGTCTTCGGTAGGTGCAATACCCCCTAGGACATTCAGTGCTCTACCTCCGTATCTCTGAATCTGAGGCTAGCCCTAAAGCTATTTCGGGGAGAACCAGCTATCTCCGGGTTCGATTGGAATTTCACCGCTATCCACAAGTCATCCCCGAGCTTTTCAACGCTCGTGGGTTCGGTCCTCCACGAAATTTTACTTTCGCTTCAACCTGCTCATGGATAGGTCACCCGGTTTCGGGTCTACGTCATGCAACTAAACGCTCAGTTAAAACTCGCTTTCGCTGCGGCTGCATACATGAAGTACTTAACCTTGCTGCATAACGTAACTCGTTGGCCCGTTCTACAAAAAGTACGCGGTCACACAAGAAATGTGCTTCCACAGTTTGTAAGTACAGGGTTTCAGGTTCTATTTCACTCCCCTCCCGGGGTTCTTTTCACCTTTCCCTCACGGTACTATGCGCTATCGGTCACCGGGTAGTATTTAGCCTTGGAGGGTGGTCCCTCCTGCTTCCCACGGGGTTTCACGTGTCCCGTGGTACTCTGGATCATATCGGAAGTCTTCTCACTTCGACTACAGGGCTGTTACCTTCTGTGGCGGAGCTTTCCAAAACTCTTCGTCTGTAATAACCTCTTCCTGATGATATGTCCGCAACCCCTAAGAAGCGAACTTCTTAGGTTTGGGCTGTTCCGCGTTCGCTCGCCGCTACTAGCGGAATCGAATTTCTTTCTCTTCCTTCGGGTACTTAGATGTTTCAGTTCCCCGAGTTCCCCTCAACGAGCTATGTATTCACTCGAAGATACCATGACATTACTCATGGTGAGTTTCCTCATTCGGAAATCTATGGATCAAAGTTTACGTGCAACTCCCCATAGCTTATCGCAGCTTATCACGTCCTTCATCGGCTCCCGGTGCCAAGGCATCCGCCCTGCACCCTTAATAACTTGACCAGTTACATTTGACATTTTTTAATAAGGTTGTCGTCCTTATTTATCACATTAAGGAAATAAATGATGTCATATCATAATATATATGTAGTTTTCAAAGTACAAATGGTGGAGATGAGGAGATTCGAACTCCTGACCCCTTGCTTGCAAGGCAAGTGCTCTCCCAACTGAGCTACACCCCCATATTAAGTTTGTATAAACTTTCAAAACTGAACAGCAGATAATTCTCCCTAGAAAGGAGGTGATCCAGCCGCACCTTCCGATACGGCTACCTTGTTACGACTTCACCCCAGTTATTGATTCCACCTTCGACGACTTCTCCCAAAAGGTTAGATAGTCGGCTTCGGGTGTCTCCAACTCCCATGGTGTGACGGGCGGTGTGTACAAGACCCGGGAACGCATTCACCGCAGCATTCTGATCTGCGATTACTAGTAACTCCAGCTTCATGTAGGCGAGTTTCAGCCTACAATCCGAACTGAGAATGGCTTTAAGGGATTTGCTCCACCTCACGGCTTGGCTGCCCTCTGTACCACCCATTGTAGCACGTGTGTAGCCCTAGGCATAAGGGGCATGATGATTTGACGTCATCCCCACCTTCCTCCAGGTTATCCCTGGCAGTCTCTCTAGAGTGCCCAACTAAATGATGGCAACTAAAGACAAGGGTTGCGCTCGTTGCGGGACTTAACCCAACATCTCACGACACGAGCTGACGACAACCATGCACCACCTGTCACTTCTGTCCCCGGAGGGAAAGAGGAGATTAGTCCTCGGTCAGAAGGATGTCAAGCCTAGGTAAGGTTCTTCGCGTTGCTTCGAATTAAACCACATGCTCCGCTACTTGTGCGGGTCCCCGTCAATTCCTTTGAGTTTCACACTTGCGTGCGTACTCCCCAGGCGGAGTACTTAATGCGTTAGCTGCGGCACCGAAGGGGGTAACCTCCGACACCTAGTACTCATCGTTTACAGCGTGGACTACCAGGGTATCTAATCCTGTTTGCTCCCCACGCTTTCGTGCCTCAGCGTCAGTTACAGTCCAGAAAGCCGCCTTCGCTACTGGTGTTCCTCCCAATATCTACGCATTTCACCGCTACACTGGGAATTCCGCTTTCCTCTCCTGCACTCAAGTCAGACAGTATCAGGAGCTTACTACGGTTGAGCCGTAGCCTTTAACTCCTGACTTGAAAGACCGCCTACGCACCCTTTACGCCCAGTAAATCCGGATAACGCTAGCCCCCTACGTATTACCGCGGCTGCTGGCACGTAGTTAGCCGGGGCTTCCTCCTCAAGTACCGTCATTATCTTCCTTGAGGACAGAGCTTTACGACCCGAAGGCCTTCATCGCTCACGCGGCGTTGCTGCATCAGGCTTGCGCCCATTGTGCAATATTCCCCACTGCTGCCTCCCGTAGGAGTTTGGACCGTGTCTCAGTTCCAATGTGGCCGATCACCCTCTCAGGTCGGCTACTGATCGTTGCCTTGGTGGGCCGTTACCCCGCCAACAAGCTAATCAGACGCGGGTCCATCCTGTACCGAAAAATCTTTGATATAAAAGTCATGCGACTCTTATATATTATCCCGTATTAGCATACCTTTCGGTATGTTATCCGTGTGTACAGGGCAGGTTACCCACGCGTTACTCACCCGTCCGCCGCTCTTCTCCAAAGAGAATCGCTCGACTTGCATGTGTTAGGCACGCCGCCAGCGTTCATCCTGAGCCAGGATCAAACTCTCAAAAATAAATTTTCGAAGAAAATTTATGTCGCCGATGATATTTCTCATTTTCATTCGAAATATCCATCGCTCAAATAAAATTTCTACAATGTTGAATCCGCTCAGATGTTATCTCAAAATATCTGGCATGGTTTGTATGGCGTTCGAATTATTTATTCGAACTAAATATATCTGCTGTTCAGTTTTCAAAGTTCATTTAAAGTGGTGGACCATCAGGGACTCGAACCCCAGACCTACCGGTTATGAGCCGGGCGCTCTAACCAACTGAGCTAATGGTCCACTATATATTAAATATGGTGCCGAAGACCGGAATCGAACCGGTACGGGAGGATAAGTCCCGCAGGATTTTAAGTCCTGTGCGTCTGCCAGTTCCGCCACTTCGGCACATATACGTGGCTACGTCCTACTCTCCCAGGGGCCTTCGCCCTAAGTACCATCAGCGATAGAGAGCTTAACTTCTGTGTTCGGAATGGGAACAGGTGTATCCTCTCTTCTATAATAACCACATATTCTTTATTTATTTTTGCGACTTATCGCCGTCGCAAGTATTATATTATCATCTTCTTTATTAATCGTCAATACTTTTTTAAAAGTTTTTTTAAAAATTTTTAAAGTTAATTTTTACAATTATTTGAAGTGATGAAATATATTCTATAATATAAGAAGGCCAATGTAAAGTATTAATTTCACATTGACCTATATTTTATATTAATTACATATTAACTAGTTTTAATTTATTTGTAATCTTTTTCAAATTCATTAACAGCATCCATTAATGTAGTTGCTACATATGCTGAAGCAGGTCCTCCACCAAATGCTATAGCTACACCAGCTGCTTCTAATATTTCTTCTTTTGTACAACCAGCTTTAAATGCATTATTTACATGTCCTACTATACAGTATTCACATCTACTGAAAGCTGCTATACCTACTGCTATAAGTTCTTTAGTTTTTAAATCTACAGCTCCATCTGATAAAACTGCTCCTGCAAACTGCCCAAATCCCTGTGCTATTTCTGGTTTATTAGCTGCAAAATCTGCCATACCTTTTGATGTTGCTTCTGCCATTGCTCTTACATCTTTCATAGTTAGAACCCCCTAAAAAATTATAATCTCTAACTATGAAATTACCACTTGAAAACCTTATCTTCAATACTTTAGCATAAGTATAGTTTAAAATTATAACCATCGATTTATATATAGATAAAAACTTATATTTTTTACCTATTATTACTTTAAAATTAAAAATAAAATAAAAAGTGCTATCCATTAACTGAATAGCACTCAAAAGCTCTTATATTTTTTCATATTCTTTTTTTAACTTTTCTACTACCTTTTTTTCTAATCTCGATACTGTCATCTGCGAAATATTAAGTTCTGTTGCTATAACAGACTGAGTTTTATTATGGAAGAATCTATCTTCTAAAATTTTAACTTCTAGCTCATTTAAAGTCTGCATAAATCTATCAAGAAAATCCTTTTGTTCTATGCTGCCAAAGTTCTTTTCCTCAACTCCTACTCTATCTGAAAGAGTAAGATCGTCCTCAGAATCATCTCCACCCGAAGCATCAAGTGATACAGGCTGATAACTATATGAAGCTTCCATAGCTTCAAGAACATCTTCTTCTCTACATCCTATATATTCAGCTATATCCTTAACTGATGGATGTCTTTTTTTCTCTTGCTCAATTGCTATTTTAGCATTACTTATTTTTTTGCTAAGTTCTTGAATTCTTCTAGGAACTCTCATCGTCCATACTTTATCTCTAAAATACTTTTTAATCTCTCCTATTATAGTAGGAGTAGCAAAACTAGAAAATTCAAACCCTTTACTAATATCATATCTATCAATTGCATAAATAAGAGCAAGTGAAGCTACTTGGTATATATCTTCATAATCTACACCCTTATTTATATATTTTTTAGCAAGTATTCTAGCTAGATAAAGATGTCTTTCTATTAGAATATTTCTTATATCAATATCCTTGTTATCGCTGTACAGTCTGAAAAGCTCTTTTGTATCCATGTCCAGGTAGTTTGCAGCTCCTGCTACACTTTTCATTAAATATCAGCTCCTAAATATTTAGTCATTCTAATAACTGTACCTTCATTTTCTATTGATTCTATACTTACTTCGTCCATTAATGTCTTTATTATAAACAGACCTAAACCACTTTCCTTAGGCATATCTAAATCAGGCTCCTTTATAGCCTCAACATCACAACCTCTTCCGTTGTCTTTTATCTCTATACAAATTCCAGATTCAAACATTTTAAATGTTATAAAAAATTTATCATCATCACTATGCTTTATAGCATTAGTACATGCTTCAGAAACAGCAACTTTCATATCTTCTATATCATCTATTGAAAAACCAATTTTATTAGCTATTCCTGAAGTAGTAAGTCTTATAATACTCACATATTCTGGATTTGAACTTATCTCCATTTTTATAGTTTCATAAGTCAATTTTTATCCCTCCACATTAAAAATTTTATCAAGTCCCGTAATTTCTAATATCTTTCTTACGTTACTTTTAGGATTACTAAGGTATATACCCTTACCATTGACTTTCAATCTTTTTAGCACGCCTACCATTACTCCTAATCCAGTTGAATCTATATACTCAAGTCTATCTAAGTCTATCTTTATATCCTGAGAATTTTCGTCAACAAGATCATTAAGAGATTTTTTAAATACTTCTGCACTAGAAACATCAAGTTCTCCAATAAGAGCAACATTCCACATATTCTCTTCTAAATTAAAAGCTGACTCTATTTTTATCGACATATCACACCTCCAAATTTAAACTATATCCCTAAAAATACTTCCTTTTTCTATTTATCTTTTTTCTTCTTATTTTTTCTTTTTTTCTTTACAAAACTAAATATATTTATGTAACTTCCTATACTAGTAACAGTTTCAACTATACTATCTACATTTTCTGTTATAGATGCTGCACTCTTTACAATAGTATTTAAATCTTTTTCATTTTCATCTACTATCTTTGTAACCCTACTCACAAGTCCGTTTGCATTATCTATTGTTTTAGATGCACTGTTTAAAGTTTTTGCTAAATAAACAGCAATTATTATTGCAGAAACACCTAATAAAACTCCACATACCTGCCATCCAATTGCGCTCATATTTTAAAGCTCCTCTTCTTCTTTGTCTGGGTCTAGGATAATATCTTCATCAATATCATCTTCCACTTCTTTAAATGTTCTGCTTATCACTATATTTTCATCATCCAAATCAACATCTTCGTATCCATCTTCATCTACTTCAAATAAAGTTTCTGAAAAAGTATCTAATTTATTTTTCATAGACTCAAAAGTACTTTTAAATGTTTCTTCTGGATTTTCTTTTATATCGTCAAATTTTTCTTTAGCGTCCCTTCTAAGTTCAGATCCTTTTTTAGGTGCTAAAAATAGTCCTGCTACAAAACCTACTATTGCACCAAATATCATCAATCCACCTTTTTTGCCGCTCATTGAAAATCAGCTCCTCTCTTTTTTCGTATACGATTATTATAACATATAAAACTATAACTTAATTATAAAAACTATTGCTACTCCTAACAAAAAATAATTATATTTTATTCATTCAAAAGTGATTTTATATTCCAAAATAATTCGATGCTTTTTAATAAAAAAATACTGCCACAGAACACCTTTAAAAGGTGTTCTTGTGACAGTACCTTTACTGACACCTAACGGTCGTCAGTTTTTTTGTATTCAAATTTAGCTCCACAATTAGGACAAATTAATTCTGGCATATTTTTTTCATTTAGCGAAGCTATCGCTCCTGATGAAAAGAATGCATCTTGTCTTAATTCTTCTACTATAAATTCTGGTACTCCTTTTTCAAATCCACAAGACTTACATTCATAATTATATAACTTTTGTCCTTTACTCATTTCTTCTAATTCTTTTAACATACTATTTCTCCTAATAATTTTAATTACACTAATTATACACTATTATTTATATTTGAGTATAGCAAAGCTAGCCTATTTATTAATAGACTTTTAAAATAATTCTATTTGTGTTGTTGTATTCAAAGAAATTTCTTTTTCTATAATTTCTTCGTAGATTATTCTTTTATAATTTGATTTATCTAGTGCATTATATATTAATCCATATTTATAATGCCATATTTCCCATAGAATCATGTCTTTTCCACAATTTTTACAAATATAAGGATTTACTCCAAATGATTCTATCAATCTATCTTTAAAATTTTTCTTTACTGTATTCTTCTTTTTTATCAGCTTAGATATATTTCTGTGTCTCATAAAGTTATATAACTTCAATATTTCTATGCTTAATTTATTTTTTATTCTTGAATATAGACCGTATCTTCTTGCAACTCTAAAACCCTTCGGGTGAATATGTTGGGTTATTTTACCTATAAATTCTAATACATTTACAGTTATTTCTCTTTTTTCCTTAGGTTTTTTGTTTTCATACCAGTAAGTTACATTTTTTCCATCGTAATTAATTATTCTATATTCAGCGATAGCTGGTCTAGCCAAATATCTACCTATATATTGAGTTGCCTGTTTTATATTAGTTAAACGTCTTTCTGCATTTACATAGAATTCTTTCTTATATAGCTTATTTATCAAATTTTTAGTTTTTCTATCGCTAAAATTGTTTTTTATTATATCTAGTACCAACTTTCGCCATACCTTTTTCATATATGTATATGGTATGAAATCTAATTTTTTGAACCACTTATTATTTCTATCTATTCCACCTTCGGTGTATAAGGCGTGTATATGAGGATTCCATTTTAAATCTCCACCAAAGGTGTGTACTACAGCAATTACCCCTAATTCATAATTTCCCTTTGTTTTATTTTTATGAAAACTATCTAATACCTCATATGTAGCATCTTGTAAATCTTTTAAAAGCTCTCGCTTTCTGTAGAAATAAACTCTCAACTCCTCCGGAATTGTGAAAACTGCATGTCTATGAGAAACATCAAGCATATTTTCTACCTGTTTTTCTGCCCATTCCATAGAATATTTTCTTCCACACTTTGTACAAAACTTACTTTTACAAGTGAACCCTTGGATATACTCTTCTCCACAGTCTATACATTTGTGTTTTATATATCCGTTCTCTATATTTCCACAATTTAAAGCCTTTATTACAGTATTTTCTATCTGATCTCTCATTTCTCTTCTAACTTTATTCCAATATTTTAGTTTGAATTCTTCAAAGTGATTTTTTAATATTTTCTTAATGATTTTTTCATCTTTTTGTTTCTTCAATACATTCATATTACTATTGTACATAAGTTTTCCACAATTTTAAATTATTATAATTTCCTTAGGAATAAAAAAGGAGACTCCCTTCTAAAGGAATCTCCTTATATAACTCTATAAAATTTTTTAAATTTACTTTAGCAATATCTATCTCTAGATGCGTTAAAGTCTTTTTCAATCCAGTCAATTTCCAAAATCTCTATTTTCTTTTCTTCTGCAATTTTTCTTATGCTCTCAATATCTTTCTCTTCAATCATAAGAGAAATTCCGCAACATTTACTAAGCTTTCTAGGTGTTGGAGCTATGACCGCTTTTATCTTTGCATTATTTAGTTCTTTTTTTAATCTCATACCATTTTCATGGTTGTTAAAAAGCACATAATACTGTTTCATTTACATCATTTCCTTTGCTTTAAAGAACAATCTGTTCTCTATGATAATATACTATTATTCTAACAATAATATATTATTTTTCAAGCATTTCTATGAAAGCACTTACTCTTGTTCTCATCTGCTGAGCATCACTGTCTGTGTAATCAGTTTCTATTCCAAGAACTGGTATTCCTGCTTTTTTAAGTTCTCTTTCTACTAGGAATCCTTCAACATCGTAAGTACTGCAGAATTTTAAGTTAACATCTATAACACCGTCAACATTGTATTCTTTAGCGTATCTTATTATATCATCTATTCTAGCTCTATTTGGAGTGAAGCATGCACAGTTTATACCCATGTATCTATTAGCAAGAGCATCTATCTGTCCATCTAAATCTGTCTGAGTTTCGTCTACTAAGTTTTCAAAGTATCTAGCACCAGTACACATTTCTTCACATACAACTGCTCCACCACTAGTTTCTATTATGTTGTGTATTTTCCAGTTTGGTATAGCTAAAGGAGTACCAGTTAGAAGTATTCTCTTAGTTCCTTCTGGGAATACACTAACACCTTCTTCTACTCTCTTTTCTAATTCGTCACAAAGTTTATTAGTCATCTGAGTGAAACGAGTTGGATCATCGTAGAATGCTATCTGAGATATTAATAATACGTCTTTACCACTTATTGGTAATTTTTCATTTTTTCTTAATTCATATAGACGTTTAAGAGCTCTTCTCTTATCGTTTATAAGTTTTATACTTTCTCCTAAGCTTTCTGCTGTTACTTCATTTCCAGTTACTTCTTCAACAACTTTTTTGAAGTCTTTTATTTCTTCAGCCCAAGCTTTTATATCTTTTTCTCTCTTCATCTGAGGTAAATCCATTACATGAACAGGGACATCTTCAGCTAATATTTCCCATGCTTTTTTCTTTCCATCACAAGTAGTTTCTCCAACGTACATATCTGCTATACGGAAGAATGGACATGTTCTATCTAATCTAGCACCTACTGATGCTTTTATTAATGGACATGTATTAGATGGAAGAACTTTTTCTCCACCTGGTACCCAGAACTGAGAACCACCGCAAAGACCTGTAGCTATTGCTTTAGCTGCAAATACTATTTCATCTGGAACATAAACACAGAAAGTACCGAATACTTTTCCACCGTTTTTCTGATGTTCAACTAGTTCTGCTGGTCTAACACCGTGTATTTCAGATACTACAAAATCATAGTAATCCATTGATTCTGGACGGTTTTCCTGAGATAAATAAACATCTCCAAAAGCCTGAGGTAATACTTCACATAATTGGTCATGAGTTTCAAGATCCATACCTAGATCTTCCCACATTTTATGATAATCTGCCATTTTTAAAATCCCCCTTAAAAACATAATTTTTTAGATATTTACTAAACAAACGTATTCAAAATATCTGACATTTTAAATTTAACACAATTCCTTTATGATTTTCAATTGAAGTGCTTGAAAATACTATCGTTTATAACAATATAGATTTATAACAATATAGATTAATGCTATACCAGACTTTTTTAATCTAATTTGCAATGTTGACTAATTTTTCGATAAAATCTATACTATTTTTGTAAACATTTTATTGTTGAATAAAATATTTATACTTATAGTCAAAGGGGGAGAAAAGTTATGACTAAATATAGTAAAGTTCCAGTATTTGAAAACGGAATGGCTCAGCCTGTATTTCCTTTCACAGATGGGAAAACAGGAGAAAATTACGATCCAACTACTTCAGAAATAGTAAGATACTGTGTGTACGTTGAATCAGACTATGACATGGATGGAGATGGAAAAAGAGATCTTATAAAAACTCTTATACAGGTTCCTAAAAGTGCTGTTGAAGGAAACTACAAAGCAGCATCTTTATTTGAAGCTCGTCCATACTGCGCTGGTGTAAACGAAGATGGTTACGACCATATGAAAGAAGTTGCAGAAAAAGAATATAGAAAATTTGACTTTGCAGACCTTAAAAAAGAAGTTCCAGCTCGTATACCTACAGGTTCTATAAGTGCTATGGATCTTGCATTAAAATCAAATGCTTCTGATTGGTATTACAAAGACAAAGGAAATAACGACAACATGGTATATGAAAACCTTGAAAACTTCAACTACTACCTTGTTCGTGGTTTCGCTGTAATCATAAGTGCAGGATTTGGAGCTCTTGGTTCTGATGGATTCAACTTTGTTGGTTCTGAATTTGAAAGAGATGCTTTTAAATCTGTTGTTGAATGGCTTCACGGAGATCGTGTTGCTTATGCAGATAGAGAAGGTACAATAGAAACAAAAGCTGATTGGTCTAACGGAAATGTAGCTATGACAGGTAGATCTTATGCGGGAACTATGCCTTTTGCAGTTGCTACAACAGGTGTTGAGGGGCTTAAAACAATAGTTCCAGTTGCTGGAATATCTGACTGGTACAGCCAGCAGAATATGCAGGGTTCTCAGCGTTATTGGCCAAAAGAAGTTTTAAATAGCTTCCTTGCTTACTTCTGCTCAAGTAGATACAACGATGAAACATTATCTGAAAAAGAATTAGATGATATTGCTGCATTCCACCATGAACTTAGCCTTCAGCAGTTAAGCTGTGGTTCTGATTATGATGAAGAATTCTGGGGTGCTGGAAACTATCGTCTAAACTACGATAAAATTAAATGTAGTGCTTTAATAGTTCAGGGATTAAACGACGAAAACGTATCTACAAAACAGTTTGAAATGATGTACAAAGCATATAAAAAATCAGGACAGACAGTTAAAACAATAGTTCATCAGGGTCCACATATAACTCCTACTATGGCAAATAAAAACTACGGAATACTTATAGACGGAAACTTCTATGATGATATAGTAAATAAATGGATATCTCATTATTTATATGATTTAGACAACTGTGCAGAAGAAATGCCAGAAGTTTTAGTTCAGACAAACTACAACCAGAACAAATGGGAAGCTTGCGATTCTTGGGAAACTGCATTCTCTATGAAACTAGAAAGTGCTGAATCAGGTGTATCTGTAATAGACACTGATTGGGAAGCAGCTGGTGTTTGTGCTGAAAACTTCGACGAAGCTATGAGTCTTAAATCTTCAAATATGAATAAACGTTTTGTAACAGCTCCTCTTGATGAAGAACTTACTATCCAAGGAACAGTTCACTTAAATTTAAAAGCTGCATTAAAAGATGGAGATATAGAAAATAACTTTAATCCAGAAAATAGAAATGATGCGGACTCTTTAACTATGAAACTTGGAGATTCTAAAGTTACTGGAAGAATGGACGACGTTAAACTAGTAGCTATGTTATACGATGTATGCGACGAAAAATTTGATAGTATACAGACAGTAGACCCAGAAAGAAATGTAATACCTGTTGTAAAAGTTCAGGAAAATGGTGTAATAAATGGTGGAGATTTACCAGCATTTGACCTTTGTGAATTTGAAACTGTTCACAAAAATTACCGCCCAATAACTCGTGCTTATGCAGACCTTTGTAACCCAGAAGCTGGATATGAACCAGAAACTGCTACAAATAGCATAGAGCTTAAAAAAGGTGAATATCATGAATACAACATATATCTAAATGCAACTAGATATACTGTTAAACCTGGTCATAGCCTTGCACTAGTTATAACAACAGAAGACCCTGTAAACTGCTTAATACACAAAACTTATTCAGTTGAAATAGACAATACTTCTGTAAATGCAACACTTCCTATAACAGCAGAAAATAATAATCTTGAAATAACTATAAAATAATATATAAGAAAAGGGGTATGCTCTTTAACCAAGCATACCCCTTAATTTTATCTATTCTTCTACTTCATCTTCTTCATCAGTAGTTATTTTTGCTATAGATACTATGCTAACTTCTTCATCTACATTCATAAGTTTAACTCCACTAGTTACCCTTCCAAATATAGATATTTCGTTTACTTTGATTCTTATTAAAACTCCATCAGAGTTTATTATCATCATTTCATCATCTTCAGATACCATTTCAGCACCTACAATTGAGCCAGTTTTTTCAGATATGTTATAAGTTTTTATACCTTTACCAGCTCTTATCTGACTTCTGTATTCTTCAAGGTCTGTTCTCTTTCCAAATCCATTTTCACTTACTACAAGCATATCAGTACCTTCACTAGCTAAGCTCATAGATACAACTGTATCTCCCTCGCCAAGTGTAATACCTTTAACACCCATAGCAGTTCTTCCCATACCTCTAACATCTTTTTCAGAGAATCTGATAGACATACCTTTTCTAGTTACAAGCATAACATCCTGTTCGCCATCAGTTAATTTAACTCCTATAACCTCATCGCCTTCTTTAAGACCTATTGAGATTAATCCAGATTTATTGATATTTTTGAAGTCGCTTATCTTAGTCTTTTTAACCATACCCTTCTTAGTAGCTATTAGAAGGTATTTATTTTCTTCTTTGCCATCTACATCTATTAGAGTAGCAATTTTTTCTCCAGGTCCAAGCTGAAGTAGATTTACTATTGCAGTTCCCTTAGCCTGTCTCTTTCCTTCTGGTATTTCGTATGCATTTAATCTAAATACTCTACCTCTGTTAGTGAAGAATAATAATCTACTATGAGTAGTTGTACTTATTAGATGTTTTACGAAATCTTCTTCTCTTGTTGTAAGAGCAGATATTCCTCTTCCGCCTCTCTTCTGGCTTCTGTAAGTATCTGCAGGAAGTCTTTTTATATAACCAAAGTGAGTAAGAGTTATAGCTATTTCTTCTTCATCTATAAGGTCTATAACATCTATTTCACCTTCAGCATGCTGAATTTCAGTTCTTCTTTCATCAGTATATTTATTTTTTATTTCTATTATTTCATCTTTGATTACTCCAAGTAATACCTCTTCACTTGCAAGTATTTCTTTTAATTCAGCTATTTTTTTCATTAATTCATCGTATTCGGCATCTATTTTTTCTCTTTCTAATCCTGTAAGTCTATTAAGTCTCATTTCAAGGATTGCCTGAGCCTGTATTTCTGTTAAACCGAATCTTTCAACTAATTTTTCTTTAGCTTCTGAAGAAGTTTTTGAAGATCTTATTGTTTCTATTACAGCATCTATATTATCTAATGCTATTTTTAAACCTTCTAAAATATGAGCTCTAGCTTCTGCTTTGTTTAGCTCGTATTTAGTTCTTCTTGTTACAACATCTTTCTGATGTTCTATGTAATAGTGAATAACTTCTTTAAGATTTAAACATTTTGGCTCTCCATTTACAAGTGCTATCATAATAACACTTATAGTTTCTTCCATCTGAGAATGTTTGTATAGATTGTTTAATATGATGTTTGCATTTACATCTCTCTTAAGCTCTATAACTATTCTCATACCATTTCTGTTACTTTCATCTCTAAGGTCTGATATACCTTCGATTTTCTTATCTTTTACAAGCTCAGCTATTCTTTCAACCAATCTTGCTTTATTTACCTGATATGGTATTTCTGTTACAACTATCTGCTGTTTTCCTTTTGGAAGTTCTTCTATTTCAGCTCTAGCTCTAACTTTTATCTTACCTCTACCTGTTCTGTAGGCTTCTTTTATACTTTCAGTTCCCATTATTATTGCACCAGTTGGGAAGTCAGGCCCTTTAACATATCCCATTAATTCCTCAACATCTGCATCTGGTCTATCTATTAAATGAACTGTAGCATCTATTACTTCTCCTAAGTTGTGTGGAGGTATAGATGTAGCCATACCAACTGCTATCCCATTAGATCCATTTACTAATAAGTTAGGGAATCTAGCTGGAAGAACTAGTGGTTCTTTTAAAGACTCATCAAAGTTTGGCCCAAAGTCTACAGTTTCTTTATCTATATCTCTAAGTAATTCCATCGATAATTTACTCATTCTGGCTTCAGTATAACGCATTGCAGCAGGTGAGTCCCCATCTACTGAACCAAAGTTCCCATGACCATCAACTAGAGGAACTCTTGTTGAGAAGTCCTGAGCCATTTTAACCATTGCCATATATACTGAACTATCCCCATGTGGGTGGTACTTACCTAGAACGTCCCCGACGATACGGGCTGATTTTCTATATGGTTTATCTGGAGAAAGATTTAATTCATTCATAGAATAAAGTATTCTTCTATGAACTGGTTTTAATCCATCTCTTACATCTGGAAGAGCACGCCCGACGATAACGCTCATTGAGTATTCTATGTAAGATTTTTTCATCTCACTAGCTATTTCTATCGGAAGTATTCTGCTAGTATTTTTTTCGTCCTGCATTTTTTATCTCCTCTCCTATACGTCTAGATTTCTAACATATTTTGCATTTTCCTGTATGAATTCTCTTCTTGGAGCAACTTTATCTCCCATAAGCATAGAGAATATTTCATCAGCTATTGCAGCATCTTCTATAGTAACCTGTAGAAGAGTTCTTGTTTCTGGATTCATTGTTGTATCCCAAAGCTGCTCTGGGTTCATTTCCCCAAGCCCTTTATATCTCTGTATATCGTATTTATCTCTACCTATTTCGTTAAGTAAATCGTCTAATTCTTTATCTGAGTATACATAGTATTCTTTCTTCTGTTTAGTAACCTTGTATAGAGGTGGCTGTGCTGCATAAACATATCCCTCTTCTATTAACGGTCTCATATATCTGAAGAAGAATGTTAATAAAAGTGTTCTGATGTGTGCCCCATCGACATCGGCATCGGTCATTATTATGATTTTGTGGTATCTAGCTTTTTCTAAATCAAAATCATTACCTATACCGCATCCGTAAGCAGTTATCATATTTTTTATTTCATCAGAAGCTAAAATTTTATCTAATCTTGATTTTTCAACGTTTAATATTTTACCTCTTAAAGGAAGTATTGCCTGAGTATTTCTATCTCTACCCTGTTTTGCTGAACCACCGGCAGAATCCCCTTCGACTAAGAATATTTCACTCTTAGATGGGTCTTTTTCTGAGCAGTCTGCAAGCTTACCTGGTAAGGAAGTACTTTCAAGTACGCTTTTTCTTCTAGTTAATTCTCTTGCTCTCTTAGCAGCTTCTCTTGCTCTCTGTGCTCTAAGTGCTTTATCAACTATAACTTTTGCTGTGTTTGGATTTTCTTCAAGGAATGATCCTAATTCCTCAACAGTAACACCATCTACTATACCTCTCATAAATGTATTACCAAGTTTTGTCTTAGTCTGACCTTCAAACTGAGGATCTGGAAGTTTTACAGAAACAACTGCTGTAAGACCTTCTCTTATATCTTCCCCAGAAAGATTTGAATCTTTATCTTTTAAAGCTCCATTTCTCTTAGCGTATTCATTTATAGTTTTTGTAAGAGCAGCTTTAAATCCTGCAAGGTGTGAACCACCTTCGTGAGTATTTATATTATTAGCAAATGAATATATATTTTCTGTATATCCATCTGTATACTGCATAGCTATTTCAACTAAGCAATCATCTACTTTTTTGTCTATATATACTATATCCTCGTGTATTCCTGTTCTAGACTTATTAAGGAATTTAACATATTCAACAAGACCTCCTGTATAGTGGAAATCTCTATATTTTTCCTTACCTTCTCTTTTATCCTCAAATATTATTTTTATACCTTTATTTAAGAATGAAAGCTCTCTAAGTCTGTATTCAAGAGTATCGAAGCTAAATTCTATTTCATCGAAAACTTCTGCATCAGGCATAAAAGATATTATAGTACCTGTATGGTCTGATTCTCCAACTACCTCTAATTTAGTCTGAGGATTTCCTTTTTTATATTCCTGTCTATAAGCCTTTCCATCTCTGTGAACTTCAGCCACTAGCCATTCAGAAAGTGCATTAACAACAGAAACCCCAACACCGTGAAGACCTCCAGATACCTTATATCCTCCACCGCCGAATTTACCACCGGCATGAAGAACAGTAAGTACTGTTTCAAGAGTTGATAATCCAGTCTTTGGATGAACCTCTACTGGTATCCCCCTACCATCATCTTCTACAGTTATACTTCCATCTGCATTTATAGCAACGTATATTTTTGAGCAGTTTCCTGCAAGTGCCTCATCTATACTGTTGTCTACTACTTCGTACACTAGGTGATGTAGTCCTCTAGGACCAGTTGATCCAATGTACATTCCAGGTCTCTTTCTAACGGCTTCTAAACCTTCAAGAACCTGAATTTGACTTGCACCGTATTCCTGTTTCATTTAATTTCCTCCATTCTCCGTTTTAACTACCTTTCCATTATCTATATAAAAAATAGTAGTATTCTCTATATCTAATACGTTTTTATGTAGATATTCAGCAGTTGTAATAAACATTTGAACGTCTTTAAGATTATCGACTAAAAGCTTTTGCCTTTTTTCGTCGAGTTCACTAAAAACATCATCCAAAATCAGAAGCGGATATTCTCCAACTTCTTTATTTATAAGCTCTATTTCTGATAATTTTAACGATATAGATGCAGTCCTCTGCTGCCCTTGAGAACCATAAAGTCTAACATCTAAACCATTTATCTGAATTAAAATATCATCCTTGTGTATACCATATCCACTGATTCTCATATCTAAATCGTGTTTTCTCTTATCCTTTAACATATCAAGAAACTTATCTTTTACACTAGATTCATCATCTAGTTGAATTTGACTCTTATAAATAACACTCAAATCCTCTTTATTATCTGTCAATCTAGAGTGCATATCCTTTGAAATTTCGGCAATTCTTTCTATAAATTTTTTCCTAAATATAAAAATTTTACTTCCATATTCCGCCAAACTTTCATCATACACGTCCAGAAGATTTAAATCTGGATTTATATTTTTTAAAAGTTTGTTTCTATTCGCCAAAATTTTGTTGTAACCAGTTAAAAGACTGTAATATCCAGGTATAATCTGACTTATTTCCCTATCTATAAAACTTCTTCTAATCTTAGGTCCGTCTTTAACCAATCTCAAATCTTCAGGCGAAAAAATAACGACATTAATATTTCCCAAAAGCTCAGCCAATTTTACAATAGGTATTTTATTAACTTTTATCCCCTTCTTTGTCTTACTTATAGCAATTTCAACCATTCCTTTTCTTTCTTCTTTTTCATATCCCCCACCAACATATAAATTTTCTGCATTAAACTTAATAAGTTCTCTATCTCTATTTGTTCTGAAAGATTTTCCAAAAGCAAGCAAATAAATAGCCTCTACTATATTTGTTTTTCCCTGGCCATTAGACCCCAAAAGAAGATTTATTCTATCGTTAAATTCTATATATAGCTTGTCGTAATTTCTATAATTAACCAATTGAAGATTTTTTAGTTTCACAAAAATTCTCCTTTATTCTGTTACAACTTTTATCACTTCGCCTTCAACTTCGATTATATCTCCGTCGAAAAGTTTTTTACCTCTTCTTGTTTCAACTTCTCCATTAACTTTTACAAGCTCTTCTGCTATAAGAAACTTAGCATGTCCTCCTGTAGAGGCTATGTCTGCAAGTTTAAGAGCCTGATCAAGTTTTATGTATTCAGAATCTATTTTGATTTCTATCATACTCGATCCTCCTTTAAAAAATATAAACGGTAATCTATACTATACCTAATTATATAATTATACCATATTTTTAAAATTTATTCACTATAGACAAAATACCTTATAGACTTTTATATAAGGCTTTATATTCGATTTAATAGCCTTATGAATATATTTTTATATGCTACCTCAAGCCTTCTTTGTACAAAACATACGTTCCTAATTTTTCTAAAATAAAAGCAGCCTAAAAATATTAAACTTTTGGCTGCTATTTATATATTTTATAAAATTTTATTTATTACATATTAGAAGACATTCTTACAGGAAGAAGTAAGTATGTATAATCTATTTCATCATCTACAGGTTTAACTATACAAGGATTTACATTTGTTGTAAATTCTATATATATTTCTTCACTGTCTATATATCTAAGACCTTCCATTAAATATCTTGAGTTGAACGCTATATCTAAATATTCACCTTCAAGCTCTAATGCAACTTCTTCATAAACATTACCTCTATCAGTGTTTGAAGTTATAACCATAGCATCATCTCTTATAGATAATTTTATAAGGTTATTTCTTTCAGACTGAGAAAGTAGTGAGGCTCTTTCTATACTGTTTAAAAGTGCTTTTGCTTTTAATTTTACTCTAGAATTATATTCTTTTGGAAGTAGTCTGTTATAATCTATGAAATCTCCTTCTAATAATCTTGTTATTACTTTAGTATCTCCTAGCATGAACACAGCATTTTTTTCAGTAAATCCTACGTTTATACTTCCTTCACCTGACATTAAACTATTTATATCTACTAATGTTTTTCCAGGTATTATAACTTTTACATCTTTTGTAAAACTATCTATTGGGCAACTTCTAACCGCTAATCTATATCCATCTATTGCCACAAGACTGGCTTTTCCATTTTCTGCTTCTAAAAGTTCTCCCATTAAAACTGGTTTTGTTTGATCCTGAGATATTGCAAAAGACGTCTGTTTTATCATATCCTTTAATAATTCTTGAGGAATAGTATACATTTCACTTTCTTCTACATCAGAAAAAGCTGGATATTCTTCTGCTAGATGTCCCTTTATTGTAAATCTAGAATTTTCACAGTAGATGTGTACATTACTATTTGAATCAGTTTCTATCTGTACAAATGAATCCGGTAGTTTTCTAACTATATCTCCAAATAATTTGGCATCAAGTACTATTTTTCCATCTTCTTCTATTTCAGACTGAACAAAAGTTTCTATTCTTATCTCTGCATCAGATCCAGTAAGTTTTAAAGCTCCATTCTCAGTTGATAATAAGATACCTTTTAATAAGTCTATAGTTGTTCTACTATTAATAGCTTTTTGAACTATACTTATCTTTTGAGATAAAATTTTCTGATTGCATATAAGTTTCATTTTTTTCCTCCTTAGTTGTTTTGTGGATATTTTTTTATTCCTAAAACTAAATAATTATATAAGAAACTTAGTAGTAATAGTAGTAGGGGCTGTTATTAATGTTGATAATGTCGATTATCCTTAAAATTTCAATAAAAAAGCCTGTAGATAGATTGTGTATATCTACCTTGACAATAGTATATTAAAATGTTGATAAAATATGGATAAAAGTTATCAACATTTTATTCTATATTTATCAACAAGGATAATGTTAATAGTTTTTATCAGCATTTATTAAAATATCCCAATTTTTGTTGCACTACCCTTTTAAATCATTTATGATTTTTTCAACTTTTAATTTTAAATCAATATTTTCTTTTAAATCTTTGCTTATTTTGTCGCAAGCATGTATTACAGTAGTATGATCTCTACCTCCGAATTCTTCACCTATCTTAGGAAGTGAAAGATCAGTTAAATCTCTAGAAAGGTACATTGCAACCTGTCTAGGATATGCAATTGCTCTAGTTCTCTTTTTAGAATTAAAATCTTCCATTTTAATATCGAAAACTTCGGCAACTTTTTCTTTAATTCTTACTACATTTATTTCAGAAGTATTATAAGATACGATTATATCCTTTAAAGCCTCTGTTGCTACTTCAAGAGAAACTTTCTTTTTAGTTAAAGAAGAATAAGCCATTACACGAGTAAGAGCTCCTTCAAGTTCTCTTATATTAGATTTTACATTTTTAGCTATGTAGTCAGTTACCTCATCAGGAACTTCTGTGTTATCCATCTGAGCTTTTTTTCTAAGTATTGCTATTCTAGTTTCAAAATCTGGCGGCTGAATATCAGTTATAAGGCCCATTTCAAATCTAGATCTTAGTCTTTCTTCTAGTGTAGGTATATCCTTTGGCGGTCTATCACTAGAAATTATTATCTGTTTGTTTGCTTCATGAAGAGTATTAAATGTATGGAAGAATTCCTCCTGAGTTCTTTCTTTTCCGGCAATAAATTGAACGTCGTCTATTAAAAGAACGTCTACATTTCTATATTTATTTCTAAATTCCTCATTTTTATCATCTTTTATAGAGTTTACTAGTTCATTTGTAAATTTTTCAGAAGAAACATATACAACCTTTTGAGTGCTGTCAGTTTCTAATATATGGTGCCCTATAGCTTGCATAAGATGAGTTTTACCAAGTCCAACGCCTCCATAAAGGAATAGAGGGTTATAAGATTTTGCTGGAGACTCTGCTACTGCAACACATGCAGCATGAGCAAAACTATTGCTATTACCTATAACAAAAGTATCGAAAGTATATTTAGGATTTAAATTACTTTCGTATTTAGTAGGAGCTTTTGCAGATTTAGATGTAGAACTTGTAGATTCAGAATTTATATCCTTAATTAGAGAATCCATTTCTTCTTCACTGCCTAAAACTATAACCTTTATATCTTTTGCAGTAACCTCTTTTACTATTCCAACAATAAGAGAGTGGTATCTATTATTTAATATATCTTTATTAAAATCGCTATTAGCACAGATATACAATGTATTGTTGTCTAATAATAAAGGTTTAACTGTAGCAAAAAAGGCTTTAAAAGCTACAGCAGAAACTTCTCCTTTTAAAATTTGAAGCACTTTTTCCCACAGAGAATTGATGTCCATATTTTTATCCTCCATTTTCCGATGCATAGTTTTCAACATAATTATCAACAAAATTTTTTGTGGATATTGAAAAAATAGATACATTGTTGATATTATATAAATACTGTTGATAAATGTTATATAAATTAAAAAAATTAACATGTTTAAAAAATATAAACAAATCTGTTTATATAATTATAAAGACTTTAAACACGTTAAATTCAATGAAATAATAACGTTTTGTGATGAGTGATTAAATTTTATACACAGATATATCCACAGACTGTGCATAACTGTTGATATGTTAATAACATTTATCAACATTATTAACAAGTATAATTATAATATCAAAATAACAACGAAACTTCAATAACTTATCCACAATATAAACGTATTAAAATTTATTATTTATCAACAATTAAATTTGAGGTAAATAGAGCTAATTTTTTTATCAAAAAAATGGTTTCTAAAAAAGGTCTTGCAAGGTGTTGGTATATTTTGGTAATATAAAGGAAACTTTCAAAAGATAGAAGAGTTTATATCATTATATGGAAATTAATTTTATCCTCACAAAAGGTGTTGCAAAAAATGTTTACAGATAATCAAAAATTATTTATTCAACGTGAAAAATTCGTTGACAACACCAGGCAAAGTAATTATAATAATATGTGTTATGTTTACTTTGAGGGTAAAAGTATATTTTTTATAAATGGAAATTAATGTGAAAGGCGGTGCTATAGAATGAAAAGAACTTATCAACCAAAGAAAAGACAGAGAAAAAAAGAACACGGATTCAGAAAAAGAATGAAATCTGCTAACGGAAGAAACGTGTTAAGAAGAAGAAGAGCTAAAGGAAGAAAGAGATTAACTCATTAATTAAAAAAAGCCGCTTGTAGAGTGGCTTTTTTTGTAAAATTTATCGAGTTAAACTGTGTTTATTGGAGGAAATTATGGAATTTAATAACACTAAAGGTATTAAGAAAGACTACGAATTTAGAAAAATATATAAACACGGTAAATCTTTTGCAAATAAATATTTAGTAGTCTATATATTAAAGAATAAAACTGATCAAACTAGAATAGGTATTTCTATATCTAAAAAAGTAGGAAATGCTGTTACTAGAAATAGAATCAGAAGACTGATAAAAGAGACCTATCGATTAAATATCGATGAAAATATAAAGAAAGGCTACGACTTAGTATTTATTTCCAGAGTAGCGGCTAAAGATGCAACTTACAAGGATATTGAAAAAGCTATGACTCATTTAATGAGAAAAAATAAGCTTTTAAATGAATAAGGGGGGTCTTATAGATTGGATACAATAAGGAATTATATAGATAAAATCGGAAAACTTCTTACAAAAGGATGTATTGGATTGGTGAGATTTTATCAAAAATATATATCGCCTTTAAAAGGTCCAACATGTAGATTTTATCCTACCTGTTCTCAATACTCTATAGAAGCATTTAAGAAATATGGATTTTTGAAAGGATTATATTTGACAATAAGAAGAGTCTTAAAATGTCATCCGTTTCATCCAGGGGGCTACGATCCATTGAAGTAAATCTATTTTGTAGGAGGTACAAGAAGTGACCAACTTAATAGGAAAATTATTTGGAAACATTCTAGGGGCAATATATGGCTTTACAGGAAGCTACGGAATAGCAATTATACTATTCACTTTTTTAGTTAAATTACTATTAATGCCACTTACAATCAAGCAGACAAAATCTACTGTTGCAATGCAGGAGATAACACCAAGAGTTAATGAAATACAGGAAAAATACAAAAACAATCCTGAAAGACAGAACAAAGAAATGATGGAACTATACCAGAGAGCTAACATAAATCCTATGGCAGGATGCTTACCTCTACTTATACAGTTCCCTATATTAATAGGATTATTCAACTTACTTAAAGATCCAGTAGGCTTAGGAGCTTTTGCTAGTCAGGCTGCTTTCAACCAGGCTAACGGACAGTTCTTATGGATGCGGAATCTTACTAATCCGGATACTATATTAGCTATATTATCTGGGGCAAGTGCATTTATAATGCAGAAAATAATGACTCCAAAAGAACAGGTTAACGGCCAGATGAAAATGATGACATACATGATGGCTGGTCTATCATTCTACTGGGGATTCATATTCCCTGCAGGGCTTACTTTATACTGGACAATAAGTAATATATTCGCTATATTACAGCAGGTAATAGTAACAAAACCTCTAAAAGCTAAATTTGAAGCTGATATGAAGGAGGCTAGTAAAAATGGCAAAAAAAATAAAAATAAAAAGTAAATCACAGGAAGAAGCTATAAAAAAAGCTCTTTTAGACCTTGATGTATCAGAAGACGATATAGAAGTTGTAGAGTTAGAAGCTCCAAGCAAAGGATTTCTAGGATTTATAGGATCTAAAGAAGGTCTTTATGAAATAACTGTTATAGAAAGAGAAACAGATGTTGCTAAATCATTTATAGAAACACTTCTTAAAAATGCAAAAGTAAATGCTGATGTTGAAGTTAAACAGGAAGACAACCTTATAAAAGTAAATATAAAAGGCGATGAAGCAGCTTGTTTAATAGGTAGAAGAGGAGATACTCTTGATTCTATCCAGTTCTTAACAGGATTAGCTTTAAACAAAATAAACAAAGATTCTCACACTAGAGTACTTGTAGATATAGAAAATTACAGAGAAAAAAGAGAAGAATCTTTAATAAGATACGCTAATAAAATGGCTAGAGAAGTAGCCAAAACTAAAAAAACAAAAAAACTTGACTATATGAACCCATATGAAAGAAGAATAATACATTCAGCTCTTCAGAATGACAGATATGTTATAACATATAGTGAAGGAACTGATCCATACAGAAGATTAGTAATAGAATACAAAAGATAAAGAAAAATATTGCCTCCTATTGTTATAGGAGGTTTTATTTTTGGTATAATAGTATATATATTTTTTAAACGTGCAAAGAGGTGATAAATTTGTTTATAGATGATACAATAGCAGCAATTGCAACAGCACCTGGAGAAGGTGGAATCGGGATAATAAGAATAAGTGGACCAAAATCACTAGAAGTTGCTGAAGAGATATTTTTCTCAATGTCAGGAAAGAAAATTTCTGAATATCCAGCTAGAACATTAATATTTGGAAATATAAAAGACGGAGATAAAAAAATAGATGAGGTACTAGTTGCATATATGAAAGGGCCAAACTCTTATACAGCTGAAGATGTTATAGAAATAAACTGTCATGGTGGATTTATTTCTGTAAAAAGAATACTAGAATTAGTATTATCTAAAGATGTAAGACTTGCTGAAGCTGGAGAATTTACAAAGAGAGCATTCTTAAACGGAAGAATAGATTTATCTCAGGCAGAAGCGGTAATAGATGTAATAAATGCAAAAACAGATAAGGCACATGAAGTGGCTGAAAATCAGCTTGATGGATCTTTATCTAATAGAATAAGAGAGTTTAGAGATAAAGTAACTGAGTTATTAGCTCAAGTTGAGGTTGCTATAGACTATCCAGAAGAGGATATAGAATTTATAGCATACACTACTCTAGAAGAAAAAACTAGGGAATTAAACAAAGATATTAAAAAATTATATGAAACATCAGAAAGTGGAAAAATATTTAGAGAAGGTTTAAAAACTGTAATAGTTGGTAAGCCAAATGTTGGTAAATCATCTCTTCTAAATAGTATTCTTGGTGAAAATAGAGCGATAGTAACTGATATACCAGGAACAACTAGAGATGTTATAGAAGAGTTTGTAAATATAAAAGGAATACCTTTAAAAATAGTAGATACTGCTGGTATAAGGGAAACAGACGATGTAGTTGAAAAAATAGGTGTTGAAAAATCAATGGCATCATTTGATACAGCAGACCTAATAATAATGGTTGTAGACTCTTCATCAGAACTATCTGAAGAAGATAGAGAAATACTGGAAAAAGTGCAGGGCAAGGAAACTATAATTCTACTTAACAAAACAGATTTACCTCAGGTAATAGATGAAGAAGAAGTTAAAAAATATGTAAATGAAGAAAATATAATCAAAATTTCTGCACTTCATAACGAAGGGATAGAAGATGTACATGATAGAATAGAAGCTATGGTATATAAGGGAGATATAAAAAGCTCTTCAAATGTTATAATAACAAACTCAAGACATAAAGATGCACTTTATAGAGCTATGAAATCTGCGGAAGATGCTATGAGAGCAATAGAAGATAGAATGCCTCTTGATTTTGTTGAAGTTGACTTAAAAAATATATGGGATTATCTAGGATATATAAACGGAGATACAGTAAGTGAAGATTTACTAGACAACATATTCCATAATTTCTGTATAGGAAAATAATTATAATAAACAACTAAATAAGTTGAAAAATATGGGCGAAATTCGCTTTTTATATAAAGGTTTTTCATGGAACATTTGTAGAACAAAGTATATATGAAAAATTAGAACGTATAAATTATATAAGAAAGGTGGAAAAAGATGAGAAAATTTGAAGCTGAAAGCTACGATATAGTAGTTGTCGGAGCTGGACATGCTGGATGTGAAGCTGCACTTGCTTCTGCAAGAATGGGACACAAAACAGCTATGATAACAATGTCACTAGATTCTATAGCTGCACTTGCTTGTAACCCTTCAATAGGTGGAACAGGAAAAGGACATCTAGTTAGAGAGATAGATGCGCTTGGTGGAGAAATGGGTCTAAATATAGATAAAACATTTATCCAGAGTAGAATGTTAAATACTGCAAAAGGACCTGCTGTACATTCTTTAAGAACTCAGGCAGATAAATTTAGATACCATGAAGAAATGAAAAAAACTATAGAAAATCAGGAAAATCTTGATTTAATAATGGACGAGGTTGTAGAAATAGCCCATGATGGTCAGACTGTAACAGGGGTAATAACTAGAATGGGAGCTATATACAGAGCAAAGGCTACAATACTTGCTACTGGAGTATATCTAAATTCAAAAATATTTATAGGTGAAGTATCATTTAATGAAGGGCCAAATGCATTAGGATATGCAGCATATCTAACAGATAGCTTAAAAGAGCTTGGACTTAGAATGAGAAGATTCAAAACTGGAACACCTTGTAGAGTACATAGAGATAGTGTAGATTTTTCAAAAATGGATAGACAGGATGGAGATGCAAAAATAGTTCCGTTCTCATTTATGAACGATAAAATAGAAAGAGAACAGGTTCCATGCTACCTAACTAGAACTACTGCCGAAACAAAACAGATGATAGAAGAAAATATAAAAAGATCTGCAATGTATGGTGGGGAAATAGAAGGAGTTGGGCCTAGATACTGTCCATCAATAGAAGATAAAATAGTGAGATTCTCAGACAAAGAAACTCATCAGATATTCATAGAACCAGAAGGATTAAATACAAAAGAAATGTACGTTCAAGGGCTTTCTACAAGTTTACCTTTTGAAATACAAAAGGACATGTACAAGACTGTATTAGGTCTTGAAAATGTTAAAGTAATGAGACCTGCTTATGCAATCGAATACGACTGTATAGACCCAACACAGCTAAAACTAAATCTTGAAATAAAAGGCGTAGAAAACTTATTCAGTGCAGGACAGTTCAATGGAACATCTGGATACGAAGAAGCTGCAGCACAGGGATTAATAGCTGGGATAAATGCGGTTAGAAAAATAGAAGGAAAAGAGCCATTTACACTAGATAGATCAGAAGCATATATAGGCGTTCTTTTAGACGACCTTGTAACTAAAGGAACTAATGAGCCTTATAGAATGATGACTTCAAGATGTGAATATAGATTATATTTAAGACAGGACAACGCAGATATGAGACTTACTGAAAAAGGATACGAAATAGGTCTTGTAACTGAAGAAAGATATAATAAATACCTAGCTAAAAAAGAAATGGTAGAAAAAGAATTTGAAAGATTAAAAGAAGTTAGAGTAACTCCAAAAGAGTCAAATGAAATAATGGAAGCTCATGGATTTGCTAAGCTAAATGTAGGATTATCTTTATACGAATTCTTAAAAAGACCTGAAGTTGACTATGCATTAATCGACGAACTTGGAAAAGGTGCTGGTGATGATGTGCCTGACTACGTAAAAGAGCAATGTGTAATAGTAACTAAATACGAAGGATACATAGACAAACAGCTAAAACAGATAGATCAGTTTAAAAAGCTAGAAAGCAAAAAATTAAGCGAATCAATAAATTACTCTGAAATAGAAGGATTAAGATTAGAAGCTAGACAGAAACTAGATGCAATAAAACCTAACTCAGTTGGACAGGCATCGAGAATATCTGGTGTTTCTCCAGCAGATATATCTGTACTTCTTGTATACCTTGAACAGATGAGAAGAGGTAAGAAAAATGACTAATGCAAATAGAGAGCTATTAAAAAATGGAATAGAAGAATTTGGTCTGAAAGCAGACGATAAAACATTAGATAGATTTAGAATGTACAGAGAACTTCTTGCTGAATGGAACCGGAAAATGAATCTAACAGGAATAGACGACGAAAAAGGAACATACATAAAACACTTCCTAGATTCTGTATCTGCTGTAACAGGTGGATATATAAAAGACGAAATGTCTATAATAGATGTAGGAACAGGTGCAGGATTCCCTGGGGTTCCATTAAAGGTGTGTTTAGAAAATACAAAGGTAACACTATTAGATTCTTTAAACAAAAGAATAAACTTCCTTCAGGAAGTTTGTAATCAGTTAGAGCTTGAAGATGTAGAATTTATACATGGTAGAGCAGAAGATTTTGGAAAAAATCCAGATTACAGAGAACAGTACGATATAGCTACAGCTAGAGCTGTTGCTGGACTTCCAATATTAATGGAATTTTGTGTACCATTTATAAAAGTTGGAGGATACTTTGTATGTTTAAAAGGGCCTAATGCTGACTTAGAACTTGAAGAATCTAAAAAAGCGATGGAAGTTCTAGGCATAGAATTTGTTGAAAAGCTAGATATAAAGCTACCAGAGACAGATTTAAATCACAACATACTAGTATTCAAAAAAGTATCTGAAACACCTTCAAAATATCCGAGAAAAGCTGGTAAACCAGCAAAATCACCGATAAAATAATTTCCCGGAAAATAATTCTATAGAGTAAGAGAGGATAATTATGGGAGAAAAAAAGATAATAGAAGTAGAAATAGATAGTATACTGCCAAATCCATATCAGCCTAGACTTCACTTTTCTGATGCTGCACTAAAAGAATTAGCTGAATCTATAAAAGTGCATGGAATTATACAGCCTATAACTGTTAGAGAAAAGGATGGACAGTATGAAATAGTTGCTGGCGAAAGAAGATTTAGAGCATCTAAGTTAGCAGGACTTGAAAAAGTACCAGTTATAATAACAGATATGGATGATGAAGCATCTGCGGTTGTTGCAATGCTTGAAAACCTACAGAGAGAGGATCTAGATTATTTAGAAGAAGCTGTAGGATATAGCAATCTAATAAAAGAACATGGATTTACACAGCAGCAGCTTGCTGAAAAATTAGGAAAAAGTCAATCTACAATAGCCAATAAGATAAGACTTTTAAAACTTCCTGAAAATATAAGAAATGAGGCTATGGAAAAAGGTCTATCAGAAAGACATACTAGAGCTCTTTTAAAGCTTTTAAAATTAGATAATGAAGAAATTATCATAAAAGCAATAGATAAAATATCTAAAAATCAAATGACAGTTAAAAAAGCTGAAACAATGATAAAAGATATTCTTGAAAATCCTAAAGAGGAACCAAAGACAGAGGAAGAGCCACCTAAAAGAAATGTCAAAGCTATGATAAATATGAGAATATATCTAAATACTATAAAACAGGCTTATGACATGATAAAAAATACTGGAATAGATGCCCAGTATAAAGAAGTTGAAAAAGACGATTATGTCGATGTAATTGTAAGAATACCAAAAAGAAAATAAATAAAAATAAAAAGTAACTATGAAATGATTATTTTGTAGTTACTTTTTTTATGGAAATTTTGCAATGAAAATTTCATATGAATAATAAAAAGATGCTATCGTATTTATAAGTCTGAAAATTATAATTGACATTGTCAGAAAAATAATATATATTTTAAATTTATAAATATTTAAGTTTAACAGGAGGAATTTAAAATGACAGGAATAGAAACAAAATGTGTACAATCAGGATACAAACCAGGAAATGGAGAACCAAGACAGCTTCCTATATATCAGAGTACAACTTTTAAATATGATACAAGTTCAGATATGGGCAAATTATTCGACCTTGAATCAGATGGATATATGTATTCAAGACTTGCAAACCCTACATGTGATTTTGTGGCAAAAAAAATAGCTGATCTTGAAGGTGGAACAGCGGCAATGCTTACAAGCTCAGGTCAGGCAGCAAACTTCTTTGCAGTATTCAATATAGCTGAAGCTGGAGATCATATAGTTTCATCAGCTACAATATATGGTGGAACATTTAACCTTTTCTCTGTAACAATGAAAAAAATGGGAATAGATTTTACATTTGTATCACCAGATTGTACAGAAGAAGAGCTTAACCGGGCATTCAAACCAAATACAAAGGCTGTATTCGGTGAAACAATAGCAAATCCTGTACTTACAGTACTTGATATAGAAAAATTTGCAAAAGCAGCACATGCACACGGTGTTCCTCTAATAGTTGATAATACATTTGCTACACCTATAAACTGTAGACCTTTTGAATGGGGAGCAGATATAGTAACTCACTCTACAAGTAAATATATGGACGGTCATGCATCTGCAATAGGTGGATGTATAGTTGATTCAGGAAAATTTGATTGGACAAAATATCCTGACAAATTCCCTGGATTATGTACTCCAGATGAAAGTTATCACGGTGTTACATATACAGAAAAATTTGGTATAGAGGGAGCATTTATAACTAAATGTGTGGCTCAGCTTATGAGAGACTTCGGCTCAAATCAGCAGGCACAGATTGCATACCTTCTTAACATAGGACTTGAAAGTCTTCATCTAAGAGTAAAAAGACATTGTGATAGTGCACTTAAGGTAGCAAAATTCCTTGAAGAAAACGAAAATATAGCATGGGTAAATTATCCTGGACTTGAAAGTAATAAATACTATGAAACAGCAAGTAAATATCTTCCAAATGGAAGCTGTGGAGTAATAAGCTTTGGTGTAAAAGGAGGAAGAAAAGCTGCTGAAGAATTTATGGGAAAACTTAAAATAGCTAATATAGAAACACATGTTGCAGATTCTCATACATGTTGTCTTCATCCAGCAAGCTCAACACATAGACAGCTTTCTGATGAACAGCTTGTAGATGCAGGAGTTTCTGCAGATCTTGTAAGGCTTTCAATAGGACTTGAAGATCCGAAAGATATAATAGAAGATTTAAAACAGGCACTTTTATAGGGGGTGTTTATATGCCGATAAAAATACCGGATGCACTTCCGGCAGCGAAGACACTAAAAGAAGAAAATATATTTGTAATGACAGAAAAAAGAGCTATAACCCAGGATATAAGACCACTTAGAGTTGTACTTTTGAATCTGATGCCTAAAAAAATAGAAACAGAAACACAGATATCAAGACTTCTTGGAAATTCTCCAATACAGGTAGAACTTGAACTTATAGCTACAAAAAATCATACATCAAAAAATACACCGATAGAACATATGCTGTCATTTTATAAAACATTTGATGATATAAAAGACCAGAAATTTGACGGTATGATAATAACAGGAGCTCCGGTTGAGATGATGCCTTTTGAAAAGGTAGATTACTGGGATGAACTATGTGAAATAATGGAATGGTCTAAAAAGAATGTACACAGTACATTCCATATATGCTGGGGAGCACAGGCTGGGCTTTATTATCACTATGGTATAAATAAAAAAATACTTCCTCAGAAGATGTTTGGGGTATTTCCTCATAAAGTTGAATTCAAAAACTCTACGCTTTTCAGAGGATTTGATGATACATTCTATGTACCTCACTCAAGACATACGACAGTAAGCAGATATGATATAGAAAAAGAGCCAAAACTGGATATACTTTCTTCTTCTGATGAAGCTGGGGTATATGCAGTTGCTACAGAGTCTGGAAATCAGATATTTATAATGGGACATTCAGAATACGATGCAACAACTCTTGAAGCTGAATATCTGAGAGATAAAAATGCAGGGCTTGAGATAGAAGTTCCGAAAAACTACTATCCAAATGATGACGATACAAAACAACCTATGGTAACATGGAGATCTGGCGCAAATCTTCTTTATTCAAACTGGCTTAATTATTTTGTATACCAGACAACTCCTTACGATATAAACAAAGTTAGAGTATAATTAAAAAAATGAATGAATGTCAAAAAATAAGGATATGGAAACATATTCTTATTTTTTTATTTATTAAAAAAATAGATATAAAAAAATAGGTTCAGGTTATATAATATAAGAGAACAAATATTAAAGGAAGATGATAAATATGAAAGAAATTGAAATGTATAAAATATATTCAAATAAAAATCAGCCTAGAAAGAATTTTGACGAAGAAAAAATACAGGAATTAGCTGACTCAATAAATAAATACGGACTATTGCAGCCAATAATCCTAAAAGAAGACTCAAACGGAGAGTATATGATAATCGCAGGTGAAAGAAGATTTACTGCATGTAAAAAACTAGGAATGAAAAAAATACCTGCGATAATAAAAGATGTTTCATACGAGGAAATAGATAAACTTGCTATAATAGAAAACCTTCAAAGAGAGGATTTAAGCCCTGTTGAAGAAGCAAAGGCCTATAGACGCTTAATTGAAAAATACAATCTTACACAGGTGCAGCTATCCGAATCTGTAGGAAAGAGCAGGCCTTATATAACAAACAGTATGAGACTATTAAACCTTTGTGAAAAGGTGTTGGATATGTTGGATAAGGGTGAAATAAGTTCTGGGCATGGAAAGGTACTTTTAAGAGTTGAGAATAAAGATGAGCAAGAAAGACTTGCGAAAAAGATTATAAGAGACAAACTTTCTGTACGACAGCTTGAGTCTATAGTTAATAATATGCAGAACAAGGAAAAGAAAGAAAACAGCAAACCTGTATATGAGAAGGATCTATTTGTACTTCAAGCAGAGGACACTATGAGAAATATACTAGGTACTAAAGTAAATATCACTAAGGGCAAAAAGAGTGGAAAGATTGAGATAGAGTATTATAGCGACGAGGATTTAGAAGCTATAATTAATATGCTGTTAGGGGAATAAAAATTTAGAACGCATAAATATATAAACTTTAAAGTATAAACAATAAAAGGTCATCAATTAAAGATGACCTTTTTGTATGCTTAAAATATTTAGTTTTTATCGGCTTCAACATCTTCACCAGTTCCCTGATTTAATCCAGTTCTTTCTGGTTTTAGATAATCGCCTTCACCTAAAACTATATGACCACTTTCATAGTCTTTACCGTCAACTGTAAGCTGAATCTGATCTACATCAAAGTTTTCTATAAATGTCTGAGCAACAGCATCAAGCATAAGTGATTCTGCACCACTACCTAGATTATTATTTATAAAAGCTGAATTTACGTCTAATAATCCAGTTTTTGTTCCATTAGCTTCTGTTACATCAAAACTATTTAATTTAGCATCTTTAGGAATAACACCTAAATTTTTTAATTCTTCAAATACAACTTTAGGGTCTTCTTTTTTAGCTTTAACTTCATTTTCAATTAATTTTTCATTTTCTAAATCGTAATTATATACTACTATGCTTTCTTCTTCTGTTTCTTCACTGGCTAATTTATCATTTTCTTCTTTGTCGTCTTTTTTATCCTCTTCTTTATCAGAACTTTCCTGCTGAGTCTGAGTTGTGTTGTTGTCCTTATCTTCTGTATTGTTTCCTGCGTCTGTTTTACTGCATCCTACAAATGCAAATGCAAGTACAAGAGCTACTGCAAGAGATGTTAATTTTTTTATTTTCATAATACTTTCCTCCTAATTAAAAATTCTAATAGAATTATATTTTGAATGGCAAATATTTGAATTTACCGAGTTCAATTAATTAAGTGCTTTTTTATATTATACTATACTTTTAAAATATTAGGGATACAAAAGAATTACAACGTCTTTTAAAAAAGTTATGATTAATGAAAAAGTTGTAACCTAAAAGTATATATTATGAAAAAAATGTGACAACTTGATATAGAAGTTGTAATATATAGATATAGAAAAAATCTATAAAAAAGTATATCACTATATATTTTTAGATGTGATAAAATTAAAAAGTAAAATAAATTAATTTTTTTAAGGGAGATGTTTAAAAATGATAAAAGTAGATGCTAGAGGATTAGCTTGTCCAAAACCAGTTATAAACACTAAAAAAGAATTAGAAAAAATATCTGAAGGAACAGTAGTTACAACTGTTGACAACACTACTGCAAAAGAAAATCTTTTAAAATTAGCTAAATCTCTTAACTGTGAAGCAACAGTTATAAAAGAAGAAGACGGTGAAATAGAAGTTCAGATAGTTAAAGGAGAAGCTGCAGCTGAAGTAGCTACTGAATCAAATGACGATTTATGCGATCAGGTTGTTTTCATATCATCTGATAGAATGGGTTCAGGAAATGATGAATTAGGAAAAGTTCTTATAAAAGGATTCATATACACTTTAACAGAAACAAAACCATATCCAAAAGCGGTTGTTCTTGTAAATGGTGGTGTTACACTATCTACTGAAAATGAAGCCACTGTAGAAAATCTTAAAAAATTAGAAGAAGCTGGTGTACAGGTATTATCTTGTGGAACATGCTTAGATTACTATGGATTAAAAGATCAGTTAAAAGCTGGTGTAGTAAGCAATATGTATGACATAGTTGAAACATTAAAAGGTGCATCAAATACAATAACAATAGGATAATTTTTAAAATTAAATACGATAAATAAAAATTGAGCAAAGAAAAAGCTATTACAGTAATTTTATACTATAATAGCTTTTTTATTTTATAAATTATTTTCTATAGCCATAGATAGATAATCAGCACAACCTTCAATATTTCTATCATAATATTCTTTAAATCTCTCATCCATTGTATACATCATAGCTAGAGATTTATGTGCCTCTACGCTGTATTTATTCCAAGTCATTTTTATCCATTTCTGGTGCATATTAACAAGTTCTTTTGCCTCTTTACTGTCTAAATCTAGATTTTCTTTTACACATTTTTCAACTAGAGTAAGGATATTTTCTTCTAATTCTTTAAACATCTGATAATCCTCCTCGCTCATATTAAGCATTTTTCTATTAGATTCATCTATTGAATCATCTCCATATTTTTCTCTTATTTCTTTTCCATAAGTTCTTTCATTTTTATCTATTAAATTCTTTTTAAAGACTTCAAATGTTTCTCTATCTGTCATATTATATTCTCCTTTCAATGATTTTATAGATAATTTTACAGAATTAATCATCCTATCTATTTTAAGCTTTTGTTCCTCAAGGCTTGAAAGATGCTCCTCAAGTGCATCGGATAAATCAAAATCTTTGCTATATATTATTTCTTTGATTGTGTTAAGGTCAAATCCTCTTTCTTTGTAAAAAAGTATCTGCTGCAAAAGAGCTACCTCCTTATCTCCGTAGTATCTATAACCAGATTCATTTATAAAATTCGGCTTTAATAGTCCAATTTCATCGTAATATCTAAGTGTTCTCGAGCTTACACCTGATATTTCAGAAAGTTTTCCGGTACTGTACAAAAAATCACCACCTAATAAGCATATATATTTCTATAGAAATAAAAATTAGCTAACTTTAATCTCATAATAAACTATTACGCAGCGTAAAGGTCAATAAAAAAATAAAAATAAATGGAAAATATTTGCTTTCTAAACTATAATATAATGTAGAAAAAATTGTTGGTTTTAAAAATAATTAAAATAAAAAATACTAGAATAGAACTAGTGTCATAAAATTCACAAAATTTAGGAGGGAAATAATAATGGAAACAATGTATATAGTTGCATTCAACTCAACTCACAACGCTATAAAAACAGAAAAATTATTACAGAAAGATGATATAAAAGCTACAACACTTCCAACACCAAGAGAAATAAGTGCTAGTTGTGGAATATCAATAAAATTTGAAAAAGAAGATATGGATAGAGTAAAAACTATTCTTGATGAAAATGAAATAAGCTACAAAGGTTTATTCATGATAGAAAAACTTGAAGGTGGAAAAAGAAGCGCCTCAGAATTAAACTAATGGAGGTATTATTATGCCGTTAAATCTTGAAAAAGGCGATATAGTAGAATTAAAGAAACCTCATGCCTGTGGTTGTAAAGATTTTGAAATAACTAGAGTAGGTATGGATATAAAAGCCAAATGTAAACAATGTGGAAGGCTAATTATGCTAGATAGAGAGACTTTTGAAAAAAGAGTTAAAAAGATAAATAAAGTTAGTGAATAGTATATATTAGTGAAAAATCCAAACTTTACTTAAAACTTAAAATTGTAAATATTGTACTTAATAAATTAAATGATAAATATTATATGCAAAAAAATGATATAAAAATAACGTGTTTTTTTAATATTTAACGTATATTATTTAAGAAAAATTTGATATAATGTAATTGTAAAATGAATAAATTCATTGAAATAAACATTTTCATGGGGGTGCTATAAAAATGGCAGTAAAATTTGCAAGAAGATTAGACAACTTAGAAGGATCAGCAATACGTGAGCTATTAAAATTAACAGCTAGACCAGAAGTTATATCATTCGCTGGTGGTATGCCTGCTCCAGAATTATTCCCAGTAGAAGAAATGAAAAAAATATCAGTTCAGGTTCTTGAAGAACAGGGAAAAGTAGCTTTACAGTACACTACTACTGAAGGTTACAAACCATTAAGAGAAAAAATAGCAGAAAGAATGAACAGAAAATTAAAAACTAATGTAGGTCCAGACGATATACTTATAACAAGTGGATCTCAGCAGGGGCTTGATTTCTCTGGTAAAGTATTCCTAGATGAAGGTGACATAGTATTATGTGAAAGTCCATCATACATGGGTGCTTTAAATGCTTTCAAATCATATCAGCCAAAATTCATAGAAATACCAACAGATGATAACGGTATGATAATGGAAGAACTTGAAAAAGTATTAGAAGAAAATGACAGAGTAAAAATGATATATGTTATACCAGATTTCCAGAATCCATCAGGAAGAACTTGGCCAATGGAAAGAAGAGAAAAATTCATGGAAATAATAAACAAATATGAAATACCTGTTATAGAAGATAACCCATACGGTGAATTAAGATTCGAAGGTGAATTCTTACCATCATTAAAAGCTATGGATACTAAAGGTTTAGTAATATTCCTTGGAACATTCTCTAAAATATTCTGCCCAGGATACAGATTAGGATGGACTTGTGCAGCTCCAGAAATATTAAACAAATACAATATATGCAAACAGGGAGCAGACTTACAGGCTTCTACAATATCTCAGATGGAAGTTAATAAATTCATAGAAGAATATGATTTAGATGCTCATGTTGAAAACATAAAAGCTTGCTACGTTAAACGTAGAGACTTAATGCTAAAAACTATGGAAGAAGAATTCCCAGCATGTGTTAAATTCACTCATCCACAGGGTGGTCTATTCACTTGGGTAGTACTTCCAGAAAACGTAAAAGCAGCTGAAATGGCTACTAAATGTCTTGAAAAGAACGTTGCATACGTACCAGGAGATTCATTCTTCCCTAATGGTGGAGTATACAACTGCTGTAGATTAAACTACTCTAACATGCCAGAAGACAAAATAGTTGAAGGTATCAAGAGAATGGGACAGGTTTTAAGAGAAGAATTAGGTGAATAATCTCTTTTAAAATCTAAATTTAATATCAAAATAAAAAACAACCCTCTGGCTTTTACCAGGGGGTTTATTTTTTATAAGGTTATTTACTTTATACAAGAAACACAATTAACTTACGTATAAATAGGATTTAAACTATTTTCGATTTATTTTATATTTTTGTATTTAGAAAATGGTGTCCAAAATGCTGGTGTAAATATTAATGTTCCCTTAGCTTCTGAACTACCTACATTTTCAATTATATGTGGGACATTACTTTTTATAATAGTACTATCTCCAGAATTTAGATGTATAGATTCATTTGGAAGATGGATTAATAGCTCTCCTTCTTCTAATAAAACGATTTCTTCGCTCTCATGAACAAGATGAAATTCAGAGTCACAGCACATAGGTTTATGAAAGAACTTTATTGCTACTGCTTGTGGTGTAAATTCTTCATGAGGTAAGGTAGATAGTATATGGTATTCAACAAGTGAATTTGGTTGTTTCATTATCAAAACATCTTCACTTCTTGTAGTTAAAATTTCAGATGTCTTTTCTTGGTCGAATAAAAGAAATGTAGGAATACCAAGGGACATTGAAATTTTTCTAAGAGAAGAAAGAGACGGGTCGACTAAATTTCTCTCAATTTGTGATATGTAACCTATTGATAGACCTGTATCATCTGATAATTTTTGTAAAGTAATATTTTTACCCTTCCTAAAAGTTCTAATTCTCTCTCCTAACATACGCTCGCCCTCTTTAAAATTTTATTGTATTTATAAAAATTTCTTGCAATAAATTATATATTTTTATAATATCATAAAAACGTCCAAAATAAACTTTTTTCTTGCGTTATAACGTAAAAATATAGTTGACAATAACATATCTACATGATAATATATACAAGTATGAGAATTAGATTCTCATTTCTCTGCTCTAAATAATTTAGAGCCGTTAAGTCCAAAGGGAGGTGAATTGTAGTGAGAGATTACGAATTAGTTTACGTTGTGAAACCAGTTCTAGATGAAGAAACTAGAGAAGGTGTACAGAACAGAATAAAAGAAATAATAGAAGCTAATGGTGGAGAAGTAACTAAAGTTGACGCTTGGGGAAATAGAAAACTAGCTTACCCAATAGCTAAATTTACTGAAGGTTTCTACACACTAGTTAACTTCAAAGCTTCTGTAGAATTACCAAAAGAATTAGACAGAAACTTAAAAATAAACGAAAACGTAATAAGACACATGGTAGTTGTTTGTGACTAATCATATCTTATTTAAATAGGTGGTGTTTTAATGAATCAAGTAGTATTAGTAGGAAGACTTACTAAAGACCCGGAATTAAGATATATTCCAGGAAGTGGAACACCAGTTGCCACTTTTACTCTTGCAGTAAATAGAGATTTTACAAAGAGAGATGGCACAAGAGAAGCCGATTTTATTCCTATAGAAGTTATGGGAAAACCCGCTGAATTCTGTGCAAACTATCTTACAAAAGGAAGATTAGTAGCGTGCAGTGGACAGTTAAGAATTGATAACTATCAGCAGGCAGGCGAATGGAAGACTTTTACTAAAGTTAGCTGCAGACAGGTCGATGCACTTGAAAGCAAAAAAGCTGTTAGTGAAGGATCTTATAATAGTTTTGAGAATAATTACAGTAATAATATAAACGATAATCAGAATAAACCAGCTTTTGAACCTGCTGGTCCTTCTCCAACTCCGGACTTGGACATAAATGGGTTTGGAGCGGTTGACGATGACGACGTACCATTTTAAAAAGGAGGGGAATTAGTCATGATGAACAAAAGAAGACGTAAGAAAAAAAGAGTTTGTCAGTTCTGCGCTGATAAAAACGCTAAAATAGATTACAAAGATACTCAGAGATTACAGAGATATGTTACTGAAAGAGGTAAAATATTACCAAGAAGAATATCAGGAACATGTGCTAAACATCAGAGAGAATTAACAAAAGCTATAAAAAGAGCTAGAAATATAGCACTTTTACCTTACACATTAGACTAGTAAATAATAACGGATAAAATCCTATCGAGTTATACTCGATAGGATTTTTTTCGTTATTATAAAGTTTTTAAAAACAAAAAAATTTGAAACTAAATAAATAGTATGCGATAAATGAAATATAAAAAAATGAAATTTTTAAAAGAGTAGTGTAACAAAAATTTGTATATATTAGCATAAAGTGATGTATTAGATAAAGACTTTTATATATAGTTATTTATGATATAATAATAATATTAGGGTATTAGTTGAATAAATGATAAAAGTGTACACTTTGCTGTATACAATTATCGATTAAAAGGATTTTAATTTTTAAATCACATAAGGTGTGATTACAAATAAACTAATAAATAGATATGACAGGAGAGGAAAAATGAAAAAGCAAAACCAAGCGATAACTGTTATGCTATCAACTGTAATTGCAATATTTTTAACTGTTGGAACATCTAATCTTACTGCAGCGTCGGTAGCTATAATTTTTACAGTTTGTATACCTTTTGCGGTTATCGGTATGATTTCCAACGAAAGACAGAGCATGATAGCTTTTATAGTTTCAGTTTTAGCTATATTTGGTTTAACTGATGTTAAATATGCTGTTGAGGTTGTTATGACCTTTGTTATACCTTCTCTTATTTTAGGAAGACTTGTTGATTCGGTAAGTGAAAAAGATGACGATGATAGACAAGATCCACTTTATATGGGAATAATTATTTTCATTTTATCGACGATAGCATATATTATCGTAGCCAAATATATGATGAATATAGATGTATTAAAACAGCTAACAGATACATTCTCTAATATGGCTAAAACACGGCTAGAAACTATGCCTAAGGAACAATTAAAACTTATTGGAGATGCAACACCTGAAGAACTTACAAATATGTTCAGAAACATGATAGTATCATTGTTATTTGTACAATCTTGTATGTGTGTATTTTTCACGTATTTCTTAGGTGGTTCAATAGCAAAAAAATTAACAGAAAAAAATCTAAATAGAGTTAGAATGTCTGAACTATATTTACCAGGAAATGCAGTAGTTATAACATTTGTTATATATCTAGGAGTATATGGACTTTCTTATATGGATACATCTCTAAATGTTATTGCAATAATGGGAAATCTACAGATAATCTTCAATTTAATGTTTATGGTTCAAGGTATATCAGTATGTATATACATAATAAAGAATAGAATTGTAAGAGGAAGAGGGGGAATAGTATTCCCAGTTATATTGATTGTTACTCTAGGAGTAATGGGTGGAGGTACACTTATAGCCCTACTAGGTATGCTTGATTGTATTATGGATTTCAGAAAGCTTAAAATAAATAAAATGAAGAAATCCATGTAGGAGGATTGAAATGAATGTAAAGCCAAATTTAGATAGAAGTAACCGAGAAATTAAAATATATATGGTTATAATGCTTTTTGGAGGATTAGCTCTTTCATATTATAACGTTTTAATAGGAATTGGATTTATCGCTATATCAGGACTTGTATTCTACTTAAATTTAAGAAATAGCGAGTCTAAAAAATTAGAATGGTTAAAATATGTTGAAGATCTATCTTTAAATATGGATAAAACAGCAAAAAAATCTATAAAATATCTTCCTATACCAATGTGTGTTATAGAATTTAATGGGAAAATAATCATGCATAATGAAAAATTTTCAGAAGTTACTGGTAGAGAAAGATTGCTCGACGAAAATATAAACGATCTTGTAGGAGATATAGATTTAACAAAGGCATTAAATGATGAAAATGAAATGTACTCTGAAATAGAATACAAAGAAAGAAGATATAAAATCGTATATAGAGTGATAAAGAATAAAACAAGCTCAGATGTAGACTATATGATGGTTCTTTATTGGTTAGATATAACAGATTATCTAATGCTTAAAGAGAGATATATAAATGAAAAGACAGTTATAGGTCTTATAGAAGTAGATGGGTATGAGGAAGTACTTAAAAGTGCTGAAGAAGAAAATAGACCTCTTATTACTGCGGATATAGAAAGAATACTATCTACATTTGAAACTGAGTCAAAAGCTGCTATGAAGAGAGTCTCTAAAGATAAATTCTTCCTAGTAATGAACAGAGAAGAACTTAAAAAAATAGAATTTGATAAATTTGAAATACTGGATAAAATTAGAAATATAGACCATGGAAATACTTTCCCAGTTACAATAAGTATGGGTATAGGTATAGATGGTGAAACTATAAATGATAATTTTAAAATGGCAATCGGAGCATTAGATTTAGCATTAGGTAGAGGTGGAGACCAGGTTGTTGTAAAAACTAAAGATAATTTCTCATTCTACGGTGGTAAATCGAAGGCTGTTGAGAAAAAGACAAAAGTAAAATCAAGACTGATAGGTCATGCACTTAGAGAAATAATAAATCAGAGTGAAGATATTCTTATAATGGGGCATAGATATCCAGATATGGATGCAATGGGTGCAGCTGTAGGTATATACGACCTTTGTAAGGCTTGTGGTAAAGAATCAAATATAGTTTTAGAAAATGTAAATGATTCTATAGAAATATTTGCCCAAAAGATAAAAAGGGACAAATACTACAAGGGTATTTTTATAAATCATGAAACCGCAATAGAAAGATGTAAAGAGGATACACTTGTAATAGTTTTAGATACACATAGACCAAACTTTACAGAATGCCCTCAGCTTTTAGATATATCAGATAAGGTTGTTGTTATAGACCATCATAGAAGAGGTGTTGAATTTATAAGCGATACAGTGCTTTTATTCCACGAAATTTATGTATCTTCTACTTGTGAAATGGTTACAGAACTTATTCAGTATATGGACGAAAATATTAAAATAAATAAAATGACTGCAGAGGGGCTTCTAGCGGGTATAAACCTAGATACTAAAAACTTTGCATTTAAGACAGGAGTTAGAACATTTGAAGCGGCTTCTTATTTAAGAAAAATCGGTGCTGATACAATAGAGGTTAAAAAGCTATTTAATGCGGATATAAGCGACTTTACAACTAAAGCAGAAATTATTCAAAACACAAAAATTATAAATAATAGAATTTGTATCGGATATACTTCTTCAGAAATTGACAATGTAAATGTAATAATAGCTAAAGCAGCTGATGAGCTTTTAAATATCAGACAGGTAGAGGCTTCATTTGTACTAGGTCAGAAAGATGGAAAAGTATTTATTAGTGCTAGATCTTTAGGAGATATAAATGTACATGTAATGATGGAAAAATTAGGCGGTGGCGGACATATAGATATAGCCGGAGCACAGCTTAAAAATGTATCTCTTAAAAAAGCATATAATATGGTACATGAAATAATAGAAGAATTCTTAGAGGAGGATAAATAGATGAAAGTAATATTATTAAAAGATGTAAAAGGTACAGGTAAAAAAGGAGAAATGAAAGAAGTTAGTGATGGTTATGCAAGAAACTTCTTATTCCCTAAAAAAATGGCTGTACAGGCAGATGCAGGAAATATAAAAGAATTAAAAGAAAAACAGAAATCACAGGAATTCCACGCTCAGAAAGAATATGATGAAGCAGTACTTCTTGGAAAACAGATGGAAGAAATAAACATAGAAATATACACTAAAGCTGGAGATGGCGGAAGATTATTCGGTTCAATAACTTCTAAAGAAATAGCAGAACAGCTTAAAAAACAGAAAGGTATAACTATAGATAAAAGAAAAATAAATCTTGATGAACCAATAAGAGTTTTAGGATCAAGAAGAGTAGAAATAAAAATACATCCAAAAGTAACTACTAACATAAGAGTAGATGTTAAAGAAAAAAATAAATAAGATAGGGTAGAAAAATGGCAGATATAACCAGAATACCACCTCATAGTGTCGAATCAGAGCAGTCTATTCTAGGTTCAATCCTGCTTGATAAAGACGCTATAATCACAGTAGCAGAGACAATAACTCCAACAGATTTCTATAAAGATGCACATAGAATTATATATGAGAGTATGATGGCTCTGAACAACAAGAATGAACCTATAGATATGGTAACATTGACGGATGAGCTTAGAAAAAGAGGTTACCTAGATGATATAGGTGGAGTAACATATTTAACAAGCTTATCTACAATAGTTCCTACTACATCGAATGTAAAATATTATGCAGAAATAGTAAAAGAAAAATCAGTACTTAGACAGCTTATTAAAGCTTCCAACGACATAATAAATTTAGGGTATGGAAGTGGAGAAAATGCTGAGGATGTACTAGATTTTGCTGAAAAAAAGATATTCGATATTTCTCAGGAAAGAACAAGCGATGATTTTAAACCTATAAATCAAGTACTTATGGATACGTACGATATGATAGAGTCTATATACTCTAACAAAAGCGATGTAACAGGAGTAACGACAGGATTTAAGGATTTAAATAAAAAAATAAATGGACTACAGAGAACAGACTTAATACTAGTTGCTGCAAGACCTGCTATGGGTAAAACCGCATTTGCACTTAATTTAGTACAAAATGCAGCAATAAAAGGAAATGCTTCGGTTGCAGTATTCAGTTTGGAAATGTCTAAGGAGCAGCTTGCTCAAAGAATGATAGCAGCTCAATCAAATGTAGAGCTTAAGAAAATGAAAACAGGTACATTAAATGATGCAGACTGGCCTAGGATAATAAGTGCTATGGCAGTTATGTCAGACGCAAAAATATTTATAGATGATACTCCTGGTATAAAAATAAATGAGCTTAGATCTAAATGCAGAAAGTTGAAAATGGAACAGGGATTGGATTTAGTTATGATAGACTACCTTCAGCTTATGGAAAGTGATTCTAAGAATGAAAGTAGACAACAGGAGATATCTAAAATATCTAGATCTCTTAAAATACTAGCTAAGGAATTGGATTGCCCAGTTGTTGCACTATCTCAGTTATCAAGAGCACCAGAGCAGAGAGCAGACCACAGACCAGTTCTTTCAGATTTAAGAGAATCTGGAGCTATAGAACAGGATGCCGATATAGTAATGTTCCTTTATAGAGATGAATATTATCATTCAGATTCAGAGAAAAAAGACCTAGCAGAAATAATAATTGCTAAAAATAGACACGGAGAAACTGGCTCAGTTGAGCTAGTTTGGATGGGTTCTATACAGCGTTTTGGTGATAAAGTAAAAGATTTATAAAGTTTTATATCCACAGAATATAGGTTCGTAAGCCTTGGTTTCTGTGGATATTTTTATGTTTAAAAGATAAAATGTTGAAAAATAAACAAATAGGATATCAACAATATCCACAAGTGAATTGTTGATAAATGTTGATAACTTTTTTGAATAAATTTATGCAAAAAAAATAAAAAAAAGTGTTGACGAGAAGGCATATTATAGATATAATATTACTTGTGGTTGAGGGAACACATTAAAAACCTTCAAAAATACAGGATGTGGTCTATTAGCTCAGTCGGTAGAGCACTTGACTTTTAATCAAGGTGTCCCGCGTTCGAATCGCGGATAGATCACCACTTCATGGCCCGTTGGTCAAGCGGTTAAGACACCACCCTTTCACGGTGGTAACAGGGGTTCGATTCCCCTACGGGTCACCATCTTTTTTATTAATATTTTTTAGTGTGGGGTTATAGCTCAGCTGGGAGAGCATCTGCCTTACAAGCAGGGGGTCACAGGTTCGAGCCCTGTTAACCCCACCATTAAAACTGAACACGCTGGTGTGGCTCAATTGGTAGAGCAGCTGACTTGTAATCAGCAGGTTGTAGGTTCGAGTCCTATCACCAGCTCCATATATACTTTAAATCTGGATATTTAGGCCGGATTTTTTTTTACCCTTTTTTACGAAGAAAAGATATTTTAAAGAATTAGTGGTAGAGTACTACTCAAAATTATAATCATTACAAATGAAGGATATTGCATATGTATTTATGCGATGTCCTTCTTTTTTGTGATATAATGAAAAAAATATTAATTATTGGAGGATAAATTATGAAAGTTACATTTTTAGGTCATTCAGTAGTATTAATAGAAAAATATGGATTTAAAGCTATTATAGATCCATTTATTACAGGAAATGAACTATGTCCAATCAAAGTTGATGAATTAAACGATTTGACTCATATATTTATAACACATGGACACTCAGATCATATGGGAGATTGTATCGAGCTTGCTAAAAAATGTGATGCTACAGTAATTGCTAACCATGAAATAGCTCATTACCTAACTAAAAAGGGCTTAGAAGTACATTCTATGCATATAGGAGGAAAATTTAATTTTGATTTTGTAAGTGTAAAAATGACTCCAGCTCTTCATGGCTCAGGAATAGAAGACGGAGATGATATGCTTTATGGAGGAAACCCTTGTGGATTTCTAATAGAAATTGATGGCAAGAAATTATACCATGCTGGAGATACAGGTCTTACAATGGATATGAAACTTCTTGAAGATGAGAATATAGACTTGGCATTTCTTCCAATAGGTGGAAACTTTACAATGGATATAAAAGACGCAGCAAGAGCTTGTGAATTTATTAAGCCAGATAGAGTAGTACCAATGCATTATGATACTTTTGATTTAATAAAAGCAGACCCTAAGAAATTTAAAAAGAGAGCAGAGTATGCAGAGGTAGTTATACTAAATCCTGGAGATGAGGTAGACTTATAAAAGTTGTATGATAAAATAAAGTGCTGTCGTATAAATACTTACGCAGCACTTTTTATTGTTTATATTTTTATTTTCCAATAACCAGAACGATTAGAACCTATTCTCTCTAAAATTCCCAACGTAAATCATTTCCAAGAAACTCTAATAACTTAAAGTTTCCAACGATTCTGGAAAAAGTTCTCTGAGAATATAATTCCGCAGTTTTCATAGGACTTAGATTAGTTGATATAATAGTCTTTTTGCCAGAGATTAGTCTAGTATTTACTATATTAAAAATTTCTCCACTTGTAAACGAGTTGTTTAGCTCAGTTCCTAAGTCGTCTATAATAAGTAAATCGCAATCAAAAAGATTTTTATAATTTTCATCGTTTATTCTAGAATCTTCATCTTTTCTAAATTTATAATTCTCTAAAATCTCAAGTATTCTAAATGCGGTCTGATAAATAACGCTGTAACCTTGATCTAGCAAAGCTTTTGCTATGCAGTTACACATGTAAGTTTTTCCTAAACCTGTTCCACCATAGAAAAATAAATTTACATTATTGTCCTCTGCAAATTCATTTACAAAAGAATCACACACAGATAAAATTTTAAGAATATTTTGCTTTGGAGATATATTCTTTTCTTTTATAATTTCATCAGAGAATATATTTATATCAAAATTATCAAAGTTCTCTTTTTCTAAAACCCTACTTAAATTTGACATTTTATATGCTTCATTGATAATTGCTTGTTTAAGGCACGTACACTTTTTACCACCACTTAAGAAACCTGTATCTTTGCATTTAGGACAGTTGTACTGCATTTCAAGGTAGTTTTCTGGGATTCTATTTTCAGCTAAAATTTGTTTTTTTCTATTAACAAGTTCTTCCATTTCACGCTTACATTCATAGACAATTTCCTCTCTAGCCTTAGTGTCCTTTAAAACAGCTTTTGTAAGTCTAAGACCAGACATTGCAATTTCATCGTCTATTTTCTTTATTTCAGGAAGAGATTCATAAATAGAGCGTTTCCTTTTTTCTAATTTTTCTTCATTATCATCTCTTCTTCGTTGATATTTAAGGAGAATATCTCTAATTTTTTCCTCTTTCATATAATTTCATCCTTTCTAAAGATAAAGTTACTTAAATTTCTTTTCTTGACTCTTTCTAATTTTTTCTTCAAGTTGTTCAGGAGTATATTTTGTAATTGTTTCCTCAAAGTTTTTAAATTTATTATGGTTTACAGGAGATTTAGAAATATTTCTGTTATATGAATAAGTCGATTTTTTAGCATTTTGCTCTTTTTGTTTTTCTAGTTCTTTTTCTTTTTCCTTCCGTTTAAACTCCTCAACAGCTTTAAGCTCAGCAAGAGTATGTATTTCCTCATTAGCCCAATTCTTGACTATTCCGTTGACATAAGATATTGAAGGAGTGGATATATTTTTACATTTTGAACAAGCTTCAAGTACAAGCTCGATGTCGGCATTATACACATCAAACCATGTATCCATAGCTTCTTTTTCTGCACGAGTAGGCTCCCTTCTAAAGCCGAGTTCATTGAAAACAATGCGATACATTGAGTATCTCTGGCTTCTTTCGGCAAAACTATCCTCGACATCTTTAACAGTATAAAGGTTTGAATCGTACCAGTTTCTAATAATAGCCTCTATATATTTTAGAGGTTTAACAGCACCGGTTTGATCCTTTGCATGTTGATATGCACATACAATCATATCATCGCTCATATTATACTTATCCATAATTTCCATTATAGATATTTTTTCAGAAGCTTCCAAATATCTACCTATAATTTTGTTTATTTCATTAAACATTTTTCTCATTTTAGGATTTGAATTTCTTTCAACAACACTATCAGCACTTGAAGAAATAGATTCCTTTTGTTTAGATGAATTTCTTATATAAAGTGCATCCAAATCCATAAACTCTACAGAAAAATTAAATTCATCATCTAAGCTTTCAGAATGGATTTTAATAAGTCCTGCATTTTCCCAGAATTTCCAAGCATTTACAACATCAGAAAGTGGTATATTAAGATTCTGAGCTATTGATGAATTATCAAAACGTGGATTAGAACGTATATCTGTAGCCATTCTATATCCAAGTAAATATACTTTAACAGCCAAGCCATCTGCCATAGGCATAAATATATCTATAAAAACGTTGGAGATTATAGATGCTCCAAAGTTAGTTGAATTTTCTTCTATAAAAAACATTACATCACCTCAAGAATAATTATATCATACAAAAAAGAAACGCATAGAATAATGTTAAATGGAAATAATAAAAAATATTTAAGTTTTACAAACTTAAAATGTAAATGAAAAAGTATACTTTGCAAGTTGTACCGTTAAAACAGCAAGCTATACCAAATATATTGTTAAAAAAAATAGATGTAATATAATGAAATTAAAGAAGGAGATAAATATACAGGGGGTGTAGAAAATGAAGGAAAGAAGAAAAATAGATTTATTTGGAGCAGTTACAATGTTGGTAATTTCTATGGTTGCATTTTATCTAAAGAATAGTGTAGGAGCAGAAATGGCAGGCTTACCTTTGAAAAGTTTTGTATATATAGGAATAGGAATATTCGTTTTAGGTTTAATCTACACAATAATGGAAACAAAGATGCAGCTTCCTTACTTCTACGGAAGAAGTCAAAGTGGTGGATCTAATGCCAATTCATTTGTAGTTATGGGTATTGGAGCAGGATTAATAGGAAGCAGTATAGCAAGTGAAGTTGTTTTAACTCTTGTTCTTATAGCTGTAGCTATAGCAGTTAGAATGTTTATGGATAAGAGATATAAAGAAAAGAATGAAATAGAGTAAAAAATTATATAGTGTGGTGAAATATTATGCCAGAATCAGTAGTAGAAATAGTTAGGGTGTGTATAGGATTTTTCTTAGTAATATTTGGATATATAGCTTCTATAAAAGAAAGATATTTAGGTATGCCGCTTATTGGTGCGAGGGAGCAACCAACAGGTATAATCAATGGATTTGTTGCAACACTTGGTGGTGTACTTTTAATATCGACAAGTGTACAGAGATTTTTCTTATTGGGATTGCCTTTGATTTTAATAAGTGTAATACTTCAGGCAATAGTATTAGCACACTTAAAGAAAAAAGCAAAACATTTCATAGGAAAAGAAGGAAAGGCTGCAACAGATATGAAGAGAAAACATAATGGATTTGCAGATTTTAACGGTAAAAAAACTAAAGTGTACGCAGAAATGGATATACAAGTAGGTGAAATGGTGTATGTATCAGATCTTGAAGGCAATATTATTAAGGTAAAAAAATTGAAATAAAAATGTGTCGCTATATTTTGAAAAGTACCTATAGAGTAGATGATTATAAATATGTCTATACCTATAGGTGCTTTTTGTATGATTTTAAGAGAATAGAGATTAATTTTTAGAAACAGATTAATTATAGTAACTGATATTATATAATTAAGTTAATAAATGTAGTGAGGTGATACATTATGCCAGAATCAACAATGGAAATACTTAGAGTATGTGTAGGAATTTTCTTCGTTATATACGGATATGTAATGTCGATAGTTGAGAGATATTTAGGGATGCCGTTTTTTGGTTCAAGGTATCAGGCAAAAGGTGTAATTAATGGATTTGTTAATACAATTGTTGGTGCAGTTTTTATATCTGTAAATATACAAATATTTTTCTTGGTTGGATTGCCTTTGATTGTTATAAATGGGCTACTTCAAAAAATAATACATGAACATTTAAAGAAGAAAGCAAAACATTTTATTGGAAAAGAAGGTAAAGCTGCAACAGATATGAAGAGAAAGTGCAAGGGTTTTGTAGATTTTAATGGAGAAAGAGCGAAAGTTTTTCCAGAGGAAGAGGATATACAAGCAGGTGAAATGGTGTATGTATCGGATGTAGATGGAAGTATGATTATGGTTAGAAAATTAAAATAAAGAATCAATAAAAAAGTTATTATTACAAGTATAGAAGATTAATAAATAGTAAATAGTACAGTTAGAAAGGTTTTGTTACTATTGTATCTATAGAAATTCTAATACTGGTAATAATTTCATAAATATTGACTTCTAAACTAATAATATTCTAAAATAAAGGTAAAATAGGAGGTGCATGTATATGGATAGTATAGTAGATATTGCAAAGTATCTTATAGATAGATATAAAATGGTATCTAAAGAAGATAATATAATTGACGAAATGAAGCTTCATAAACTACTTTATTTTGCACAGAGAGAGTCTTTTGCTATTAATAATGAGCCTTTATTTTTAGGAAAATTTGAAGGGTGGAAATATGGTCCTGTTTCTAGGGATGTAAGGGCCTATTATAAAGACTTAAAGAGTGGGATATTAATAGAAACTAAAGAAATATCTGAGACTAGTAAATATATAATAAATAATATAGTTGAAGAATATGGAGCTATGGCAGCTTGGAAGTTGAGTGATTTATCACATAAGGAAAAATCATGGCTTAATTCGAGAGAAGGATTATCTGAAGGAGAAAATGGAGATATAGAATTAAAACTTGAAGATATAAAATTAGATTCTGAAAAAGTAAGACCATATGATTATGTGTGGGATATGTACTATGATGAGTTTGAAGACTATGTTGAAGGTGACGAATATTAATAATGATTGGTAAAATATGTACTATATTGTCTCCGTTTTATGACAGTAAAAATCAGAAAAAAGCCTTTAAAAAAAGACCTGCGTTAGTTATAGCAGGGCCAAGAAATAATGATTACATAATATTACCAGTATCATCAGTTTCTAAAAAGGAAAATTTGGATAATGAGTATGATATAAAGATAGATCCAGAAAAATATCCAGATTTGAAACTAAAAAAAGTTTCGTATATAAGAACACATAAACAAACTATTGTTCATAGAGCGGAAATATTAGGTACAATAAGTTCGTTAAAAGAAGATTATAAGGACTTATATGAAAAAGTAATAGAAACCTGGTCAGAATTTCAGTATGAAGTTCTAAATGAAAGTTTAAAATAAAGAAGGTGTCATTGTATAGATTTAAAATCTGTATAATGACACCTTTCATTTTTCTAGAAAGTAGTTATCTTATTAAAAGTAAATAACCTAATAACAACTTTTCCTAGAAAATATATTACGGTATAGGAATTAGAATTTTAGCGGAGAATACATCTTTATCATATTCAATAACAAGTTCTCCATCGTATTTATCTAAAGTTCTCCTAACACTCTTTAATCCCAATCCATGTAGAGATTTATTCTTTTTAGTAGTATTTAAATTATCCCCTGTAGAATCAATCTCACCGTTTGTAGTATTTGTAAGTTTCACGACAAACAACGAATCTATAGCAATTCCCCTAAGAATTATACTTGTTTCCTTGTTTTTAATCTTCAAACAAGACTCGATAGCATTATCCAAAAGGTTTGAGAAAATAGTACAAATATCCTCATCCTCGATAAATCCACATTTTTTGAAGTTAATATCACAGATAAATTTAATTCTATTCTGTAGGCAGATAGTATTTTTTTCGTGTAGCAAAGTATCCAAAATAACATTACCTGTATTAAATTTATTGCTATACTCATCTAAAAGTAGCTCTACTTTTTCTATATACTCATCAGACTTATGATCATCGCTATACTTCATACAGATTATATGATTTTTCATATCATGATACAATTCACGAGATTTTTCCTGATTCTTATGCAGCATATCCATATAAAAGTCCTGCTTTTTGTTCTTAGAATTAAAGAATATTACAAGTAAAACTGAAAAATTAGCTACAACTATCAAAAGCAAAGTTAAAATAAAAATATTAGAATTACCCAAAGAATTTTTGCTCCTTAATTCATTTATTACATTAGCCAAAATGAAAAAATAAACTGTATTAGTAGCTACTGGAACTACAAGATAGTTTATGTATTTTTTCCAAGAGCCTTTGTTTTTATATAGATACTTATACGATAGAAAAATGTATATATAAAAGCATAGAATCAGTATAATTTTTTCAACCAATATAGAAATATATTGGTAATTATTTTGGCTTATTACCCCTTCAAAGAACATAAAATCGTAAATACTGTCTGTAATTTTAAACCCTATGTAGTATGTAATCATTAAAAAAGTCCAATATAAAGCAGAGATTAAAAGACTTTTTAATGGTTTAATATCGTACTCTATACTAGAGAATATGAATGAAAGAGTAGCTATAACCACAAATATTACATTTGGATTTACACCTAAATAAAAGCTAGTTGATATTACAACCACAGTTATTACAAAGGGAAGATAGTATAAATTCATTCTCTTTGAAGAAAGAGAATCGTAAACCTTCTTTTGCAGAAATACATCGATAACAAATGAAAAAAGACTTATCACTTGAAGAATAGTTAATGTTTTTAGCATAAGAAATCTCCAAGATGAGAGGCTAAAGCAATTTTAAAATCCTTGTACTTAGGTCTACTAATAGGAATCTTGAAATCCTTGATAGTTGCAAAATTCTGGTCTATATGGCTAACCTTATCTAAGTTTACAAGATAGCTATTATGACACTTGAAGAAATTTTTCCCATTTAACATATCCTCTAGGCTTTTTAGACTCATCTTTATCGAATATTTCTCTGTTTCTGTGTATATAGTAATCTCTTTTCTAATAACCTCGACGTACAAAATATCATCTGTATTTAAAACTATCATATCCGATTTATTTTTTAGGCAGATTTTTTTATTTCTGCTATTTAACTCATTTATACATAGTTCAAGATAATTAAATAGCAGCTCTTTATCTATTGGCTTTAGAAGGTATCTAAAAGCTCTGACTTCATAAGCTTCAAATACATATTCTTGAAGTGCAGTAGTAAAAATTATCTCTACATTTTTATCAATCTCACGAATTTTTCTAGCAGTATCCATTCCAGATAATTTACTCATCTTTATATCTAAGAAAATAATATCTGTATCTTTATAATCGCTTAGAAGTTCTTCTCCAGATGAAAATTTTTGGATAGAGTAATCTATATTTATGCTATTTAATTTTTCTTGAATCATTTTTTCTAGCTCGTCAGCTTGGATTTTTTCATCCTCACATATTGAAATATTAAGCATAATTATCTCCTTAAAAAATTAATTGTTCTTTACTAATTATATCATTTGTAGGCTAAAGGTGGTATTATGTATAGATGTCAAATGAAGTAAAATATAGAGGATAAAATTTTTCAAAAATGGGTATAAATAAAAAGCAAAACAATCGAGCAAAAAAGTTGTAAAATTGGTATAATAGATAGGCGTGGAAAAAGATGAGAGGTGAGTAAATGATAAAATATTGTTCAGTTGGCAGCGGAAGTTGTGGTAACTGTCATTTTGTTGGATATAAAGATACAAATATTTTAATAGATGCAGGACTTAGTGGAAAGAGAATAACGGACGGGATAAAGGATATTGGAGAAAATCCAGACAACCTAAAAGGAATATTTATCACACACGAGCATATAGATCATATTCGTGGGGCTGGAATAGTTTCGAGAAAATTTAATATACCTATATTTGCAAATGTTAAAACTTGGAGGGCAATGAGGGATAAGCTTGGAAAGATAGAAAGCGAAAATATGGTTGTATTTGAAAATGATAAAAACTATTCTATAGGAGATATAATAATAAGACCTTTTTCAATAGAGCACGATGCTGCAAACCCTGTTGGCTACAATCTTTGTGCAAAAGGTGGAAGTGAAAAAATGTCGATAGCTACAGATATAGGTACAATAACTGAGAATGTTAGAAAAAATTTGTATAAGTCTAAATTAGTTGTCCTTGAGTCTAATTACGATAAGAATATGCTTATGGCAGGTTCGTATTCTTATGCGTTAAAGAGAAGGGTAATGTCTGAGGTAGGACATCTTTCTAATGATGAGGCAGGAAAATTCTGTGTGGACTTAATAAAGAATGGAACGGAGAGAATTCTTTTAGCACATTTGAGTAAGGAGAATAACTTCCCTGAATTGGCTTACGAAACATCAAAGGGAATACTTACGCAGAATAATTTTATCGTTGGACAGGATATAAAATTGGATGTACTTTTAAGAAATGATATTTCTGATGTGTACAAGGTAAATCCTTAATTTAAAAGGAAGGTAATAGTATGAATATAAATGTAATCGGAGTAGGAAAGATTAAAGAAAAATATTTAAAACTAGGGATAGATGAGTTTAAAAAGAGATTATCGAAATACTGTAAGCTAGATATAATCGAGCTTGATGACGAAAAAGCTCCAGAAAAACTTAGCGAAAAAGAGATGATAATGGTTAAGGAAAAAGAGGGTAAAAAGATACTTTCTAAGATAAAAGACACTAGCTATGTTATTGCACTTGCAATAGATGGTAAAAATCTATCTTCTGAGGAACTTGCCGATAAGATGAGTGATTTAGCAGTTAGAGGAAATAGCAATATTACTTTTGTAATAGGTGGATCACTTGGGCTTTCTGATGAGGTGCTTGATAGAGCAGATTATAAGTTATCTTTTTCTAAGATGACATTCCCACACCAGCTTATGAGACTGATTCTTTTGGAGCAGGTGTATAGAGCGTATAGAATAAATAATAATGAACCGTATCATAAATAGAAAAAAGACTGTTAAGCTAACTTTTGAGTTAGATAACAGTCTTTTTTGTTGTTATTTATCTTTATTTTCTATTGTTATATTATAAATTAAAATTCCTATGGATAAAATAGGGAATATCAAAAGATACATATCAAAACCATTGTAAACAAAGTTAATACCAAAATTTATAATGAATAAAACTGAAAATATTATAACAAATACATTATCATTTATGAAACTAAAATTTTTACCTAAAATCATAAATATAAATCTTAAAATACCAGAAATTGATACTATGAAAAGCAATACTAAAAACAGATAGTAGATAGATTTTGTCGTAAAAAGATGCGAAGCTGCTGTATAATTGAGTTCTTTTTTAAATATACCATAAGTAAATAATGCTATAGGTAAAAGAGAAGAAGCAGCTTTATTTTTGATTTCTGAAATTCTTTGTTTAGGAATTTCAGATTTAGGATTGTTTATGTCTTTAATAATAACTTTCATAAAAATCACCTCTAATCTATCTTTACTATTTTTAATTTTTTGGAATCTTTGTAAACAGATATAGTCTATTTATTCAACTTCATATTTTTGAAAATCCTTATAATAGCTGCAACTACTAAAGATCCAACCAAGATAAAGAAGAACGAATTAACTTCTTTTCCTAAAGCGATATCTAGTACAACATTTATTGCTAAAAAAAGAACCAACAAAGCACTAAATGCGTCAGAACTAATAAACGTAAAATTTATTCCTAGCTCCATAAAAATAAATCTTAAAATGCTAGAAAAACATGTTAAAAATATTAATCCTAAGATAATAACTGCAATAATTGGATATGCGAAAAATGACATTGTATCTGCAGTTAAAAATACTTCTAACACAAAACCACCATAAGCTAAATCAGAGAAAAATAACAGTAGAATTATTGTAGAAAATAATGCTAATGTTCGCACTTCTCCTATCTTTTCATCTGGAATATTTGATTTGGGTTTATTTATATCTTTTGTAATGAATTTCATAATTATCAACACCTTTATCTTATTGTTTACTAGATTATACAATATTTTTTGATATAAAAATCATTTTTTTGTTCTGTAATAAATCTGTAATATTTAGAAAAATAAAATGGATTAATATTTAAAAGATTTAGCTTGACTACTATCTTATTTAAGGTATTCTCTATTTAAAGAAGCAGTTATGATTCTATTGAAAGAGAGGTTAGACTATGTTAGAAAAATATGCTCTAAAATATAAAAATATTTCTGTTGGGATTTTAAGTTATGATACAGAGAGTAGAAAATTTTCTTATGAAACTATAAATAAAACATTAGATAAGTTTAAATATCCACCAATTCTATTCGATTATAGATATTTTGATGTTAATCATATTCCAACAAATGAAGAAATTATAGAGTTTTTAGAAGAAAGAACTATTCCAGAATGTAGAGCAGATAAAGTTCTCGAAATGTTAGGCATGGATAATTATAATGTTTGGGAAATTTGCAAGGCTACTAGAGGAGTTGTTGCAGACGATTATTAGTGGTTAGCCAAAGACGGAGATAGATACGAAGATTTTCATATAAGAGCAAGATTTGAAAAAAATAATTAAATATGAAAAATTATAAGTATATTTAATTGAATATATAATATTTTACTATTTAAATATTATAGTTTATACGAAAATAATATAATATAAGAAAGTGATTGCATATGAACTATAAATCATAGTAATATAGTAAAAAAAGTTTAAGGAGGAATATATGGATATGGAAAGTATATTAGTTCTAGTAATGGCTTTGGTTTATATAGGAATAGGGGGAATAGTAGTATTATCAATTAGAGCACTACTTTTACTGATAAAAGCATTGAAAATATATATATCAAATAATGAATAAATAAAATAAAAAACTGCTATAACTTTTATGATTTATAGCAGTTTTTTATTTTATTTAATTATTTTTAATTTCTTTGAATACATAATAAGCTGTAAGTAGAACAAATGCTGCTGAAATTGAAAAAAGCTGGAAATTAAATCCACTAGTAGCTAAACTTATTACAAAATTTACTATAAGTATGGCTGATACTATTACAAGTAATACAACATCATTTACAAAAGTAAAATCTTTCCCCAATTTCATAAATACAAACCTAAGAACTGATGCTACTAAATTGATGATAAGCAAAGCTACAAATGTGTAGAAAACAATCTTTGTAGTCAAGAATGAAGAGATATTCTCAAAGAAATAAGCATCATTTGAGTAATCAGCTACAATTAATATTAAAAATAGGAGTGATCCAATAGCATTGTAAGATACACTGTTAAGTCTTTTTTCAGGAATTTCATCTTTATTTGTGTTTATATCTTTTAATAAAATCTTCATAATTATCAGCTCCTTTGTATTATTGTTTACTAGATTATACAATATTTTTTGATATAAAAATCATTTTTTTGGTTTTGTAATAAATCTGTAATAAATAATAAAAATTTAATTAAAAAACTCCAGTTTGTATAGTATAATGGAAAAGACTATATTAAAAAACGGAGGAAATTAAAAAATGGAAAATTTACCAAATTGCCCTAAATGTAATTCAGAATACACTTATGAAGATGGAAGCCTTTTAGTTTGTCCAGAATGTGGATACGAATGGAATCCAGAAACAACTGTTGATGAGAGTGTGATAAAAGACGTAAACGGAAATGTATTAAACGACGGAGATGCAGTTACAGTTGTTAAGGATTTAAAAGTTAAAGGAAGTTCTTCTTCTATAAAAATAGGAACTAAAGTTAAAAATATAAGACTAGTTCCAGATGCTGCGGATGGACACGATATAGAGTGTAAAATAGATGGATTCGGAGCTATGAAATTAAAATCAAGTGTTGTAAAAAAAGCATAATAAGATTTATATAATAGTCTTCTATTGTAATTAAACAATATATTAGTTTAATACATAGAAGGCTATTTTTTATAGAAAATATCTATTTACTAGTTATTCTATTGAAATTAAGTAGAAAAGAAGATATATTTAAATAAAATAAATTATGGGGGGAAAGAGGTAATGAAAAAAAGTACAAAAGATGTATTAACATCACCATTTTTAATAGCAGTATATGTGATAATCTTGATAATTGTATTTCTATTTTTAAAATTCAAGACAAATGAAGGAATAATAATAAATTCTTTTGAGGAAAAAAATGAATCTTCATGGAGCTGTAATTATGATTTTTTTAGTGGGGAGAAAAAAGTAAATCTAAAAGGAAAAGGAAATAATTTGTTTGTTTGTCCAATTGTAGAACAAGGAAAAATTGATGTAGAAGTAAAGGATAAAAGCGGAAAGATACTATTTAATCAAACTGTACATGGTGGTTTAGCTAATTATGCGGAATTAGAAGTATTTAATATAAAAGTTCCATCTGAAGTTATAGTTACGATAAAATCTAAAAAACACAAGGGTGGAATTAGTGTAAATTATAGGGATTTAGATGAGTTTTCAAAAGAAAGTAAAGAAGTAATGTTTCTATACGGAGAAACTCATGATTACGAAGGTATAAAAAAGGTAGAAGTTGATTTATGGGGAAAATACTATAAAAAATATGGTATGAGAAACTTATTTATGGAGTATTCATATATAGATGCTCAATTTTTGAATATGTGGATGAAGTCAGAAGACGATAAGATTTTAAATCAACTTTATGATGATTTTGAAGGTACATTTGCTCATACAGAAGAAAATTTAAATTTCTTTAAAGAGATAAAAGAAAAATATCCTGAAACAGTATTTTATGGAACAGATATATGTCATACATATGAAACAGGTGGAAAAAGATATTTAAAATATCTTGAAGAAAATGGAAAAGTTGGAACTGATGATTATAATAGAGCTGTTGAATCTGTAAATCAGGGGAAGAAATATTATAATTATAAGTCGACTGAAAAAGATGGTATACATAGAAAATATAGAGAAAAAGCAATGATTAAGAACTTTGTAAATGAGTATGAAAAATTAGAAGACAAGAGAATTATGGGAGTATATGGGACTCCTCATATATTGCCATATTCAAATTATGTTGATGAAGTAACTCGTATGGGAGTGCAGTTGGATAAAAAATATAGAAAAATATTAAATGTAGAAGATTTATGCACTCTAGAAAAATATCCAAAATATAAAGAAAGTGAATATAGATATTATAAATAAGACAAAAGTAATTTAAAGATAAAAATAATTTGCATTTGGAAATATAGCTACTAAAAAAATATATAATTAGGATAAAAATCTATAAAAATTCAACTTAATAAAATTAAGTGTTAAAAATTAAATAAGAACGAATAAAAATATTGAAAAATACAGTCTAATATACTTTTAGACTGTATTTTTATTTTTTTAGAAAATTCCATTTATTCAATTCAAATTCTTTCTATTTTCAAAAATAGTTACAAATCTGTTTTTGTTATTTAAGATTACTATTGCAACCAAAGGGTATATGTGTATAATAGAGAGACTGTAAGGGAAAATTGCAGTTATCTCTAAATAAAAAGGAAATCCCGGAAGTAGAAAAATTTAATAGCTTTAAAAGTTAAAACAATTTAAAACTATTCGATGAGGTGGTAGAGATATGAGAAAAAATAAAAACAAATTAGTGGCAGTTATTATGGCATTTGGAATGACTATTGTGCCTATAACTCAAGTAAATGCAATGGAAATAGGCAACATCGATGAAATAGTAGAAAGCAAAACTGATACTTCAGATTTTGGTGATGATTACGAGGAAAGCTCATCATTTGAAATAAGGAGTGAATCAGATTTTAGAAAATTTGCTGAGATGGTAAATTCTGGAAAAGATTTTGCTGGCAAAAAAGTAGTTATACCTAAAGAAATAGAAAAAATAGAACTTTCTGGAGAGTGGACTCCAATAGGAAAGGCTAGAATAGATATACATAATGGAAAAAATTCTTCTGAAGGTGAAAGAAGTTTTAAGGGAGAATTTGATGGAAATGGATGCGAAATTTCTGGATTAAGACTAAAAAATATATATGCTGATTCAAATACTTTAGGCTTATTTGGAGCGATAAGAAATGCAAAAGTTGAGAATTTAGTATTTACAGATGTAAATATAGATATAAAAGATTTAGATCAGAGTTCACAAAACCTACAGACTATTACAGGAACAGCGGTAGGCGTATCACTTGGAAAAAGTGATGTACACGATGTAACTGTAAAAAGTGGAAATATTTCAATTGGAAGTGGAGCAGCAATTGTAGGTATGGCGGTTAATTCAGGAAATATTTACAACAACAAAAATGAAGTAGATGTAAATACAAATCAAAATGAAGCGATATTAGGTGGAATAGTTGGAAAAACATACTATATAGATTCTAATATAGATATAAATAACAATATAAACAATGCAAATATTGGCTCTTATGGGGCTATTAAAGAAAATGAAAAAGCAAGTGTAACAGGTGGGATAGTAGGATTTTCATCAGCTAATGTTTTTGAAAATGAAAATGTATCTCCAGAAAATGTAAAAGAGTCAAACTCAGTTATATCTGGTGGAATAGTAGGAATACAGACAACATACGGAGATGTATTTTTTAATAAAAATAGTACTACTGTAACAGCAGACAGATTTGCAGGTGGAATAATTGGTTTGATAAGCTACAACAATCATGGAGATGAACGGAAAATAGGTAAAATATCAGTAAAAGAGAATAAAAATAGTTCGGATGTAATATCTAACCATGATAGAGGAGTAGTAGGTGGGATAGTTGGTCAAATCTACAATACTGCTGATGTTTTTGCTAATACCAACACAGCGAGTAAAATAAGTGGTGGTGTAAAAGGGTATTCAGCTGGAATAGTTGGAAATATGATATTTGGCGATAACTACTTATTCTCAAATGATGATGAATTGAATATATACGTCCATGAAAATATAAGTACTACAGATATTTCAAATTTAATTGGAAATAAAAATCGTATAAATCTATATGCTAATGGAGAAAATATAGAAAGACATTTTATTTCAGAAAATAATTCAAATGAAATAAAATTAGTACAGAACGAGGATCAAGATAAAAAATCAAATGATATGGAAATAGATGAGGATAAGTTTGAAGAAGGAACTAAAGAAGAAAATAAGATTGATAAAGATAAAGAAATAGAAAAAGACAAAGAAGTAAAAGATGATAAGGTAAATTTTGAGAGTCAAAAGATAGTTGGAAAAGATAGATACGATACTGCAGCTAAGGTAGCTACTAACTTAGGTAAATACAATAAAGCGATATTAGTAAATGCAGAAAATAGTATGTCAGACGGACTATCAGCAGCAGGTTTATCTGGAAAAGAAAAAGCTCCAATACTTCTAGTTAAAAGAGACAGTATTCCTCAGAGTACTTTAGAAAAACTAAAAAACGTAGATAAAGTATATATAATAGGTGGAAATAACGCTATAAGCGAAAATGTTGAAGCTGAACTAAAAAACATAAAAAATATAAAATCTATTGAAAGATTAGCAGGAAAAGATAGAGTAGAAACATCTAAAGCAGTAGCAAGAGAGATAAAAGAGTACTCAAAAGCATTTGTTGTAAATGGATATAAAGGTGAGGCAGATGCTATTTCAGCATCACCTATAGCTGCAAAATACAAAGCACCGATAATTTTGACAAATGGGAAAAATATTGAAGTAGATAAAAAAGATGTAGAGTATTATGTAATAGGTGGAGAAGCTGTTGTAGATAATAGTATAGTAAAAGAATTATCAGCAACTAGAATATCTGGAAAAGATAGATATGAAACAAATAGAAAAGTTATAGCTAAATTTTATAAAAATAAAAGTAAACTCTATATAGCGAATGGAAGAACTCTTGTAGATGCACTTACTAGTTCAAATTTAGCAAAAGAAGATGGAATAGTACTTGTATCTGAAAACACAGATAATAGTATATTAAATGGGAAAAATATAATCCAAATAGGTGGTATGAACTTCAAAATAAAAAAATAAAATAAAAATTTAAAAAAATATCTCAAAAACTTCCCCAAAATAAAACCTCCCTCTGTATTGTATAGTGAAAAGAAAAAAGAAAGCAAACTTACATAGAATATTCTATAAATGTAAAGGGAGGAAAAGAAAATGACAAAGAGAAGTTTAGTATTAGGATTAGCAGGAGTTTTATTAATAAGTGGATTATCATTTGCAGCAACTCAGGAAGGTGGAAAAACAATATCTCAGGCAGATGCTGAAAAAATAATGCTTAATAAAATACCTAATGGAAAAATAGAAAAAATATACTTAGATGAAAGAGATAGAGAGTATAAAGCTATAGTTAAAAAGGGAAATGAAGTATATGAAATAGAAGTAGATTCATTAAATGGAAATATAACTGATTTTGACAAAGAATACGTAGTAAATCAGAATAATAATAATTCTAGTAATCAGGGTAATCAAAACAACAATCAGAACAGGAATCAGAATAATAGCCAAAACAAACCAAATAATGACGTAATATACGATGATGATAAATATGATGATGATAGATGCGACGATAAAGACGATTATGATGATAAGTATGATGACGATAAGTACGATGATGACCATGATGACAAATATGACGATGATAGACATGATCATGATGACTTCGATGATTGTGATGAAGACTAATAAAATGAATGTCTATTATAAATGTAGAAAATAGATGCTGCTTTTCATAAAAAACTCAACATAAAAGAGATAGTTCCAAAGAGGAGCTATCTTTTTTTTTACAAAAAAATAAAAAATTTTTGAATAGAGTTATTGTAAAAAAGTATATGGATATTAAAAATAAAGAGCTATAGGAAAACTTTATTTTCAAAGCTTAGATGTATTTTTGAGTGTTTTTTGATTTCAATAATGAGGGTGAAATCTAAAAAATAAAGCGAAAAAGTGGCTAAATTTTAATATTCTGTTAAAAATTATGCTTTTTAAAAGCTGTATTTTGTGATAATATTAATCATGAAAGACGTTTAAAAAACTAGAAATAGCAGGGGATAAAAAGGAAACAAAAAAATTTTTAGTGTAGCTATTGATATTTTTTAAACGCATATAATATAGGTTAAAATGATATGCAATCTGAATAAAAAAAATAAAAATAAGGAGGAGAATTTTATGATTTATTCAGCTGAAGTTAATAATATGTGTACAATAAAAAAAGGACCAAACCACGGTCCAGCTCCAATTCCAGAAGAAGGAAAATGGGTAAAAGTTAAAGAAGTAACTGATATAAGTGGATTAACTCACGGTATAGGTTGGTGTGCTCCACAGCAGGGTGCTTGTAAATTAACTCTAAATGTTAAAGATGGTATAATAGAAGAAGCATTAGTTGAAACAATAGGATGTTCAGGAATGACTCATTCAGCAGCTATGGCATCTGAAATATTACCAGGAAAAACTATATTAGAAGCATTAAATACTGACCTTGTATGTGATGCTATAAACACTGCAATGAGAGAAATATTCTTACAGATAGTATACGGAAGAAGCCAGACTGCTTTCTCTGAAGGTGGACTTCCAGTAGGTGCAGGTCTTGAGGATTTAGGAAAAGGTCTAAGAAGCCAGGTTGGTACTATGTACGGAACATTAGCTAAAGGACCAAGATACCTTGAAATGGCTGAAGGTTATGTAACAAGAGTAGGTCTTGACGAAAATGACGAAATAATAGGATACGAATTCGTTAACCTAGGAAGAATGATGGAAATGATAAAAGGCGGAAAAGACGCTAACGAAGCTATGGAAGCTGCAAAAGCTACTTACGGAAGATTTAACGACGCTGTTAAATACGTAGACCCAAGACACGAATAATATCTATAAGGAAGGTGAAAATAATGGCATTATTTGAAAGTTATGAAAGAAGAATAAACCAGATAACTCCAGTTCTAGAAAAATACGAATTAGGAACTTTAGAAGATTGTAGAGAACTTTGCAAAAGCAAAGGATTTGATCCATATGAAATAGTAAAAGAAACTCAGGCTATAGCATTCGAAAATGCAGGTTGGGCATACACTTTAGGTGCTGCAATAGCTCTTAAAAAAGGATGCACAAAAGCAGCAGATGCAGCTGAAGCTATAGGTGAAGGACTTCAGGCATTCTGTATACCAGGTTCTGTTGCTGACAACAGAAAAGTTGGTTTAGGACATGGTAACTTAGGTGGAATGTTATTAAGAGAAGAAACTGAATGTTTCGCATTCCTAGCTGGACACGAAAGTTTCGCAGCAGCAGAAGGAGCTATAAAAATAGCTGAAAAAGCTAACAAAGTTAGAAAAAAACCTCTAAGAGTTATATTAAACGGTCTTGGAAAAGACGCTGCTTACATAATATCTAGAATAAACGGATTCACTTATGTTCAGACTCAGTTCGACTACTACACAAGTGAATTAACAATAGTAAAAGAAACTCCATTCTCAAACGGAGACAGAGCTAAAGTTAAATGCTATGGTTCTGATGATGTTAGAGAAGGTGTTGCTATAATGCATCATGAAGGTGTTGACGTATCTATAACAGGTAACTCAACTAACCCAACAAGATTCCAGCATCCAGTTGCAGGAACATACAAAAAAGAATGTATAGAACAGGGTAAAAAATACTTCTCAGTTGCTTCAGGTGGTGGAACAGGTAGAACTCTTCACCCAGACAACATGGGAGCAGGACCAGCTTCTTACGGTATGACAGATACTATGGGAAGAATGCATTCTGATGCTCAGTTCGCAGGATCTTCATCAGTTCCAGCTCACGTTGAAATGATGGGTCTTATAGGAATGGGTAACAACCCAATGGTTGGTGCAACAGTTGCAGTAGCAGTTGCAGTAGAAGAATCAAACAAATAATAATTGATTGATAATGATTGATTAACATAAAAAGCAGTCTGTATTTTACAGGCTGCTTTTAGTTTATACAAAATAGGAAAAGGTTTGACCTATGAGTTTTTCATAGTTAAGAATAAGATAGGTATGAAATACTTTTAAGAGGGGAGAAATTATATGAAAAAAGCGGCATTTTTTGATGTAGATGGAACGTTAATAGATTGTACAATAGGAATTATGGATATAAGTGATAGAGTAAAAAAAGCTATAAAAGATTTTCAGAAAGCTGGAAACGTAGCATTTGTATCTAGTGGTAGACCTTATGCTTTTTTAAATAAAGAGCTATTAGAATTTGGATTTGATGGATTTGTATTAGGGAATGGAGCTCAGGTTTTAATAAACGATGAAACAAAATTCTTTAGTGGAATAGACAAAGAACTTGTTAAGGAAGTAGTTTCAAACTGTGAAAGATTAAATATAGACTACTGTTTACAGGGACCAAAATACAGCTATTTAAAAGAAGATTTCACTAGAATATTAGAATACTATAAAGAATACGGTGTAACTAGAGATTTTTTAGAGTTTAATTTTGATTTAGATGATGTAGATGTATTTAAGATAGAGATGTTCCCAGCAGATGAAGAAGGATGCAAATACTGTGAATCATTAGATCAGGGAGAGTTTAACTGTTTTAAAAACTATCCAGGTGAAGTATATGAAATGTATCCAATAAAAAATTCTAAGGGAACAGGTCTTTTAAAGACTATAGAACTTGAAGGTGTAGAATTAAAAGATTCTTATGCTTTTGGAGACGGAAGAAACGATATAGAGATGATACAGACCGCAGCTCATGGGATAGCTATGGGAAATGCAGTACCAGAGCTTAAAGAGGTAGCAAATGAGTTTACTGATGCTATAGCAGACGATGGGATTGCTACTTATTTAGAAAAAATATTATAGGAAATAAAAGTAGGCTGTTGCGGTTAAGCAATGACCTTTTTATAATTGAGTAATCACAATTATTTGCTCTCCAGTCCTCAGCGCCCAAATTATTATTGAAAAATATTTAAAGGTTTGGGGCGCTTGCGGAATTGTCGATGTAAATTAATTTGTGATTACTTAATTAAAGGCCATTGTAAAATATTGCAACAGCAATCATTTATCTACTTAAAGAATGGAAAAGGGGCTATCACATTAACTAGCGTTAATGCGAAAACCCCTTATTTATTGAAATTTTATAATTATACTCTCATCCCAGGAAGAATATGGTCTACGCCTCCAAGTATATCTACAGGACAAGGATCCACAGCAAAATTAGCTATACCTTTCCATTTACTTATTTCAGGAGAAAGATTATGGAAGTCTTTTTCGTATGCATAGTATACAGCTACTTTATTTCCCCACTGATGAACATAGAAGTATATTGTTTTTCCATTGTCTTTTGATTTTAAGATGAAATCATTATAACCAGGATATCTAAAGCAGTGTGTAGTATAACTATATTTTTTACCAAATATTTTAATATATTTCTTATCTATACTCATGCTAGCCTTATTGCCTCTATAATAATTTCTATAAACATAATTTGGAAGTGTTAATGTTCTTGATAAAGTATTACCTTTTATATATTTTCGAGTATATGAAAAAAAGTCTGTAAATTTAATCGCCTTCTATGGTAATATCAAATTAATCATAGGAGGCGATTTTTTATGGGCAGAAAGAAAAGAGAACCATTGAATCCAGAAAAGAAAAATATAATAGCGGAGCTAATTAAAACATATGAAATTAAAACCGCTCAAGACATTCAGGATGCACTTAAAGATCTTTTGGGGGATACTATTCAAGAAATGCTTGAATCTGAAATGAATGAGCATCTTGGATATGAAAAATATGAACGTGGTGAAAATACCAACTCAAGAAATGGATATAAAACAAAAAGAGTAAGATCTGGAATGGGAGAATATGAAATTGATGTTCCTCAAGATAGAGATTCTTCTTTCGAACCTCAAATTGTCAAAAAAAGACAAAAGGATATTTCTGAAATAGAGCAAAAGATAATAAATATGTATGCTTTAGGCATGAGTAATAGAGATATAACTTCTCAAATAGAGGATATTTATGGATTTGAACTATCTGAAGGAATGATTTCAGATGTAACTGATAAAATAATACCTAAAATCGAAGAATGGAAATATAGACCTCTTGAAAGTGTGTATCCTGTTGTATATATAGATGCTATCCATTTCTCTGTTAAAGAAAATGGTTCTGTTAAGAAAAAAGCTGTCTATGTAATTCTTGGTATAAGTTCCGAAGGATGCAAAGAAATTCTAGGATTGTATATTGGAGATACTGAAAGCTCTAAGTATTGGTTTTCTGTGCTAAATGAATTAAAAAATAGAGGTGTAAGAGATATTTTAATCGTTTGTGCTGATGGACTATCAGGAATAAAAGAAGCGATAAGCTCTGCTTTTCCAAATACTGAATATCAAAGATGTATTGTTCATCAAGTTAGAAATACATTAAAATATGTATCATACAAAGATAGAAAGGAATTTGCTAATGATTTAAAAACAATATATCATGCCATTAATGAAGAACAGGCTCTAGCTAATTTAGAACGTACTTCAGAAAAATGGAATGAAAAATATCCAAATTCTATGAAATCTTGGTTTAGTAACTGGGATTCAATTATACCGATATTTAAATTTTCACCAGAGACTAGAAAAGTAATTTATACTACAAATGCTATTGAAAGTGTAAATTCGCAGCTAAGAAAAATAAATAAAAAAAGAACTGTTTTTCCAAATAAGATTTCTCTAGAAAAATCACTATACCTATCAGTTGAAAAAATAAGCAAAAAATGGAGTATGCCTATTAGAAACTGGGGTTATATTTACGGAGAACTTTCTATAATGTATGAAGATAGATTGTAATAATTAAAAAAGTCAAGAAAACCGCTTTTTAGCTGGTTTTCTTGACATGCAACAAAATAAATAATATTATGTTTTCAAAGGCGTTAGCCATTTACTCATAAATTATTTTAAGTCTATTATACTACCTAACGGTAGTTTAAGCCATAGAGGGCTTATTTACAGAAAAAATTCTATATACCCATATTTTCCATTTTCCATGTAATAGAAAGTTACAGAATTATTGTTTAAAACTAACATTTCTTTATCTGGACCACCCCATTCTTCAGGATAATCTATATTGTAGTAGTATTTATTTCCATCAACCTTTGTTATTTTATATTTACATTTACCAATAGAAGCAAAAGTCATATAATCTTTTGAAATAGTTGCTATATCTCTATAACTATAGAAGTTATTTTCTTCACCATTTTCATCATAAGCCTTATATGCACCATACCAGATTCCCATTGCACTACTAGGTAACTTCAATTCAGCAGGTTTCATACCTTTAAGCACTTTTATTTCTTCAAATGCATTTTCGTTTCCGTTTCCACCGACTCTAGTAATAACGCTCATATTTTTAGCTTTTACAACATTTCTCTGGCTATTACTCAAACTATTAGAAACTATTAAAACTGGAGAATTGTTTTTAGCAGCTAAAACACCAACTGCAAGGGCATCTATTAAATGACCTTCTCCCTTTGAACCATTTTTAGCTACATATAAATTATTTAAACTTGCATTAGTATAGAATTTTTCTATTACCTTTGCATTTGTATCATTTCTATTTGATCCACTTACTCTTTCAGCACCAGGAAGTGTTGCCATTATTGAGTTTGAAACTGCTTTATTTCCACCTATAATGTATGATTTTTCAACACCGATAGAATTGATAAAATCTGCAGAATCCTGTACACCTGATTTTGCATTTGAAAGAATTATGGCCATATCTTTTTCTGCTGCTACAGCGGCTATACTTACTGCATCTGCAAGTCCAGTTTTACCATTTACAACAGCAATTGATTTTATAGGTTTTAATTCCTGAATTTTTTTGGCAATAGCAAGTGCAGTTTCTTCTCTACTATTTCCTGAGATTCTATATGTATTTCCTTTAATTTCAGATGCTAAATCATCAGATAGTACAGATTTACCACCGATAAGATAAACATTTTTTGCACCTAATCTTGATATTTCAGATTTTGTTTCTCTGTTTAACTTACCTTTGCCAGTAAGTAGTATTGGTGCATTTAATTCTTCTGCTAGAGGTGTTGCAGCTAGTGCATCTGCTATTGCAGAGTCGTTGACAAGTACTACATTTTCAGCAGAACTCCATCCTTTTTGACTGACCTGTATAGCTGTACTATGTCTATTTGAACCAGCTAATATTTGGGCAGTTGTTGCAGCCTCAGATGTAGTAGGGTTTATAGCAATTGCACCTAAAACAAGAGCTGCAGAAAGAAGTATTGATGCGGATTTTTTAAATCTCATAAAATCATCTCCTTAAAAATAATATATTAGAAATCACTGTTGGATTTTCTAATTATAAAGAAAAATATATAAATAGCAATACATACAAACAACATATTAAAAATCAAAAGAGGTGTTGTATAAAAGCTATTTACTACCGAAAAAGGCATAATATAAGGTATTAATAAAATAATTGCAAGTAGTATTCCTGTTATAACTGATACGATGCTTATTGATTTATTGCTCAAAACAATAATTGATAAAAATAATAAGAAGCAAAGTGCATAGGCAATTCCCAAGAAAATGTGGAAATTAATTTCCATATGTTGAAATGCATTTAGAGCAATTCTATACATATATGAAAAAACAAAAATTATAATAGGAAATAACGCTGTATATAAATTTTTAAAAAAATAAATTAATTTTTTAGACATTAAAACCTCCCGATAAATAAAAAGATTATATATTTATAAATACAATTATCGTAGTTGTAGATTGTTTTTTGCAACTCTGATAAAAAGACCTTTTTTATTTTAATATAACATAAATAATTTAAAAATATAGGTTTTATTTGAATTTGTAATAAATTGTAAATGTTAAAAAAATAAAAAAGAAGTGTCTTTTAGACACTTCTCAATAAAATTAAACTGTATTAAGTTTATATTTAAATCTATATTTGTTGTATTCTCTCAATAAACCTTCGTATTCTAAATTTAAACCTTTAAGGTTGTAAAAATCATTAGGTTGAACAAAATTGAAAGGTTTATCAAATAAATTTATTCCACTTTTATTTAGCATGTCTGCAGCAAAAGTCGAACAAACATAACCAAAATCAGGATGTCTATTTAGACCAAGAGGAATAGCTATTAAAGAAAGTAAATCATAGCTATAAAGAGTCCTAATTGATTTAACCTGATTTATATTAGTTTTAAGCTTTTCAAATTCATCATCAGTTATTTCAAGAGAATATACTCTACATATAGTATTCTTTTTTATCTCATATAGACCCTTGTCTATTCCTTCTTCAACAAATCCAGCTATTAAAGGATTCTTAGGATTTATCCTTCCAAAAGCGTACATAGTATCTAAACTATCATCAAGTGAAATAGAAATATGTGAATATGGCTTTCTAGTGATCGTCCTTATTAAATGGGCAAGCACTGTTCCAGTATATGTAGAAACTATATATATTTTTTTCATAACGATCACCTCCATCAAATTATTTTCTATATTTATATTATGACCTTTAAATCTTAAAATATTTATTATAAAAACTAAAAAAAATCTAAAGAAAATAAAAATTTATAGATATTTTTTTAATATAGATAAAAATTTAGTAAGTATCTTTTTAAAGACACATACTCACAAATAATACTTTAAAAAATGTCAAAAGTCAAGCTTTAGAATAAATTCAAAAGGTTACATTTAGTAATTAATTTGCTTTAAATTATGACGATTTTGTTAATATATAAAAAAATTATCGAATAGGTTTATAAAATAATGTATAATGAAAAATAAGATATGGTGTGGTTTTGTCAGGTGACAACTATATCTGACAAGGATAAACATTTAAGATATATGGGAGGATTGGAAATGATAAATAAAAAGACAATATCAGTGTTAGCAGCAACAGCCATAACTGTAAGCTCAATGCCTTTAGCATTTGCTGATACTGGTTTAAGTATAAAAGATAAAGACCTTTCTATAAAACAATTAGAATCTACTGAAGAGTTTAAGCAATATGTTGAAGATGCAGAAAGTGGATTAGTTGATAAATCAGAGAGAGTACCAATGGCAATAGATGTAGATGGGACTAATGTTTCAGGAAATGCATCAAGAATAACCAGATACCTTCCAAAAGACTATGATCCTAGAAAGCAGGGTAAAGATACAGGAATAAGAAATCAAGAAAATCTAGGAGTTTGTTGGGCATTTGCTGGTATAGCAGGAATGGAATCATATATGGCCACAAATGGATATGGAATAAATGATTTATCAGAAGAACATATGAGATGGTGGGCAAAAGGTGGAGTAAATGGATGGAATGTAGGAGATCATGAAGGAACATCAAATTTACTTTCTATGGGATATTTTGCTTCTGGTGATGGGCCAAAGCTTGAATCAGAGTTAAAATATAACACTCACAACACTAGACCTTCAAATATGAATACAGCCAAAGGAACAGGATATTTAGCTAGTGAAGTTATATTTATAAGAAATAATAGAATGGATATAAAAAATGCTATAACTAAATACGGCGGAGTAGTGTCAGGTTATGGAGATTTTGATGAATATAGTAGTAAAGATAAAAATGCATATTATGTAGATTATAATATAGGTCAAAATCATGCAGTTACTGTTGTAGGTTGGGATGATAGCTACAGTAGAGAACATTTCACAGGTAAGGCTAAACCTAAATACGATGGTGCTTGGCTAGTTAAAAACAGTTGGGGAAATTATAACTCAGAAGGAGGTTATTTCTGGGTTTCTTATGAAGATAAAACTCTTCTTCAAGCAGGTGATAATTATTCCATAAAAAAAATAGATAAATCAGGAAATAAGATATACCAGCTTGAAAAAGGTGGATATACAGAATATGGAGGCAAAAATTTTGCAGTAGCAAATGTATTTAATTTTAATGGTCAAAATGAAACTATAGAAGGTGTAACAATAGGAAATACAACCTTAGGAAGTACATACCAGATATACTATGCTCCTGTGAAAAAAGGTGTTCCTCAAAATAGCAATTTAAAATTATTGGCATCAGGAACTATAAACGAAACTGGATATATAACTATTCCAGTAAATTCTGTTAAAATACCTTCTGGAAAAGGTGCAATAGTTGTAAAAATGAAAAATCCAAATACAGCAACTATATTTGCAGAAGGAAATACAGAAAATGTACCTTGGTTTAAGGCTAAGGCTAATAGAGGGGAAAGCTTCCAATTAGTAAATGGAAGATTTATAGATATAAACACTCAGACAAATGATAATATAAACTTTGCAATAAAAGCTATAACTAAAAGCAATGTAAACCCAAACGATATAATAGGAACAAATAGATATGATACAGCAGTTAAAACAAGCAAAAAAGGTTGGAATACTGCGGATACTGCTATAATCTCAAATGGTAGTGCAATAGTAGATGCACTTGCTGCAACACCTCTTGCAGCATATAAGGATGCACCAGTTTTACTTACTGAAAAAGATACATTAAAAGATGTTACCAAAAATGAGTTAAAAAGACTTGGAGTAGGTAAAGTATATATAATAGGTGGTAGCTCAGTTATATCTAAAAATGTTCAATCACAGATAGAAAAAATGGGAATTTCTGTGGAAAGAATATCAGGAAGTAATAGATATGCGACTAGTGTAGCTATAGCAAATGAGATGAAATCAGAAGGAGCTAACATAGATCAAGTAGCTGTTGTAAATGGAGTAAGCGGACTTGCAGATGCAATAAGTTTTGGAGCAGCAGCCGGACAAAAAAATATACCAATAATACTATCTGATAAAAATGGAAAAACTACAGGAGCAGAAGAAATTCTTTCTGATGATAAGGTAGAAAAAACATATATAATAGGTGGTAAAAATGCTGTACCAGAAAGTGTAGAATCATCTTTAAAAAATCCAGAAAGAGTTAGTGGCTCAAATAGAAGTGAAACAAATGCTGCTATAATCAAGAAATTCTACAATCAATCTGCATTTGAATATCTTTTTGTAGTGAAAGATGGTTCAGAAGGACAGGATAAATTAATAGATGGATTATCAGTAGGAGCATTTGCTGCTAAGACAAGTTCACCTATAATATTAGCAGGAAAAAAACTATCTAATGGTCAGAAATCTGCACTATCAGGAAAAAGTGTAGAAAAAATTTCTCAGGTTGGCGGTGGCTCTAATGCTACAGTAACAGCACAGCTTAGAAATTTATTTAAATAAAGTATAAGAAAGTCCATATTATAAATAATAAATAAAAAAGGACTGTATATTATGTTAAAAAAGCTATATACTATGTAGTGGAGAGTTTAAATATTCAGAGGATTTTAAGGGGGTAAAAATTTTGAGAGAGAATCCAGCAATGAGAATTTTATTCTCACTACCAGTGTATGTTCTTATATTCTATAAAAGCTACAATTTTGAATTAAATAGAAACTCTATAATATTTACGTGTGTATATTTAGCTCTTATTATGGGAGACTTAGGATACTTCTATTATAAAGTTAAAAAAAGAGAAAAAGAGGAAGCTGCAAGAGCTCCAAAAACTGATAAAGAAGCTATAAGAATTAGAGAACAAGAAAAGAGAAGAAACAAAAGGAAGAAAAAATAATAAAAAACTCGACGGTTATCTATCAAATTATAGATTTGATTGATAGCCGTTTTTTCGTATATAGGAAAAAAGTATATTTAGTAAGAAAAATTTGATTATTTGAACTCTATTTTATTGATAAAAATAGATAATATTGATAACATATATAATGTAGAATTATTTTTAAAAAAAGACTAAAAACTTATCCAAATAGATGGTTTATTTTATGAATGGAGGAACGAGAATGCTAGAGTTAAAGAATGTGTTCTTTAATGTAGTAGATGAAAACGGAGAAGAACGCAATATAATAGATGATTTAAGCATTAATTTTGAAAAAGGAAAGTTATATGTTATAACTGGTCCAAATGGTGGAGGAAAGTCGAGTCTCGCTAAGGTTATAATGGGTATATCAGAAGCATCAAAAGGACAGATACTTTTAGATGGAGAAGATATAACAGAAAAATCTATAACAGAAAGAGCTAAAATGGGAATAGGATATGCATTCCAGCAGCCACCTAGAATAAAAGGTATGACTGTAGAAGATTTATTAAAATTAGCTCACGGTGGAGACCTTCCAAAAGAAGATTGTTGCCAGTATTTAGCAGCAGTTGGTCTATGTTCAAAAGAATACCTAACTAGAGAAGTGGACAACTCTTTATCTGGTGGGGAAATGAAAAGAATTGAAATAGCTACTTTATTTGCAAGAGATTTAAAAGTATCTATATTTGACGAGCCAGAAGCTGGGATAGATTTATGGAGCTTTGGTAAATTAAATGAAAGCTTCCAGAAAATGCACGAAGAAAAAGACCAGACTATAATAATAATATCTCATCAGGAAAGAATACTAGAACTTGCTGACCAGATAATAGTATTAGAAGATGGAAAAATAAAAACTAGTGGAAGCAAAGATGAGATATTACCTGAAATATTAAACCAGGTAAATGGAACTGTATGTGAAATACAGGGAAAGGCGGTTTACAATGGATAGAGTTGATTTAGACTTATTAAAAGAAGTTGCCGATATGAGAATGGGTAATCCAATTCTTGGGGCATTTAATATAAGAAAAAATGGAGAAGGTATAGAAAGAAGATCTACTAAAGACGTAGATATAATACCTAAGACAGATAAACCAGGTATAGATATAATAGTAAAACCAAATTCTAAACCAGAAGATGTTCATATACCAGTAATAGTTACTCAGTCTGGATTTAGTGATAAAGTATACAACGACTTTATAATAGGAGAAAATTCAGAAGTTACTATAATAGCTGGTTGTGGTATACACAACTGTGGTTGCGATGATAGCCAGCATGATGGTATACATAGATTTGTTCTTAAAAAAGGAGCAAAATTAAAATACACTGAAAAACACTACGGAGAAGGAACTGAAGGTGGAGGAAAGAGAATCTTAAATCCTGTGACAATAGTTGAAATGGAAGAAGATTCATACTGCGAAATGGAAACAGTTCAGATAAGAGGAGTTGACTCTACTAAGAGAGACCTTGAAGCAACTTTAGGTAAAAATGCAAAAATAGTTGTTCTTGAAAGATTATTAACTCATGACGACCAGTTTGCTGAATCTAATATGGAAGTTGTTCTTCAGGGAGAAGATTCTTCAGCTCAGGTTATATCTCGTACTGTTGGTCAGGATAATTCTGTTCAGGTATTCAACCCAAGAGTAATAGGTGAAAACCAGTGTTCAGCACATGTTCAGTGTGACTCAATACTTATGGGAAATGCTAAGATAAGTTCAATACCAGAAATATCTGCAGAGCATCCAGATGCTATGTTAGTTCACGAAGCTGCAATAGGTAAAATAGCTGGAGATCAGATATTAAAATTAATGACTCTAGGTTTAACTGAAGAGGAAGCAGAACAGCAGATATTAAATTGTTTCTTAAAATAAATTGAAGAAGAATATTTAGGGATGTCAGATTTTTATGGCATCCCTTTTTTAAAGCTTGAAATAAATATGCCAACCTAGCCTCCAGGCTTCAGCGCCTCGCCCATATATGTAACACATTTATATGTTGCGAGGCGCTTGCAGAATTGTCGAGTGCGGTTGGCATATTTATCTTCAAGCAAAAAGGAGATACCATTAAAAATCCGATATCTCCTTTAATATTGTTTTTCAATTTATTTTTTATAAACAATTTAATACATTGTTGTTCTGCTTCCTCTTTGCGTTAAGAATATGTTTTGTTTGAAGGTAGTAAATAAGATAATTGTTATTTATGTCTTATTTTTCAAATTATTAGTTTTGATATGGTTCAGAGTTTTCTCCATCATAAACCATGATTTTTATTTCAGTTCCTTCTTTTACGTCAGCATGGCAGCCAAGTGTGTATTCTTTGTTTTTTTCTATGTTGTGTAATATTGTTACGCTGTTAGCTTTTATTTTTACAGTTTTTTCTTCTTCTTTACCAGAAGTTTGATGTAGTGAAACCGCTATGTCAAAGTCGTTTCTGTTTTGGATAGTTAATAATCCTGTTTTTGATAGGATTTTTTCATCGCTGTATGTAACTACATAGTTGTTTTCAGTGGATTCCTCTGCACATGCTACTGAGCAATCCCATTTTGATAGTTCTTCATTTTGTTTTGAGCATGCAACTAATGAAAATATAAGTGTAATCATTAGTAAGATTGATAGGAATTTTTTCATAAGTAATCACTCCTTTTTAGGGTAGAAATATTGTTTTCTATATAATAATTATATATATTTTTTTATTTAAAGTTGAGGCTTTCAATAAGATTGTAATGATATTGTAAATTATATAAAAAGGATTACAGAATAATTACAAATATTTAAAATATATTGAAACTTCATTTTTTTTGGTTAGAATAGTATGTAAATAATAGTGAATATTATTCAAAAGGAGTGATTTACATGGGCAAAATCAATCAGTTTAAGGTAGTTGTTTTAGTAGTTATTTCTGGGTTAATTTATTTTATCCCACAGAGTATAGTAAAGAACGGTATATTTTTAAATCCAGAAGAAATAGGATTAATTTTTAGTGCGATAAGTATGTTGTTAATACTATTCATTTGGGCGTTGTTTATAATATTTTTCAAAGGTTTTGATGAATAAGTAGTATAGTATATAAAATATAAATTTATATAATAAAAATAAATCAATATGATAAACTTAAAAAAATAATAAAAATTTTCGGAAAAAATAGCTTTTTTGTTTGAGTTTCTAAGAATTTATTGTTATACTAAAGGAGAAAGGTTTTCTACAGACAATCTGCGAACCTTAAATTTATATTTTTTTAACGGAAGGTGTAAAATTATGAAAGAAAAAGTTTTAGAAAGATTATTAAGATACGTTAAAATCGATACTACTTCAGACTCATCAAGTACTACTTGTCCATCAACTGAAAAACAGTTCGATTTAGCTAGAGTATTAGAAGCAGAATTAAAAGAAATAGGATTACAGGATGTTTCTTTAGACGAACATTGCTACCTAATGGCAACATTACCAGCAAATACTGAAGGTGTTGACACAATAGGATTTATAGCTCATATGGATACTAATGAAGACGTTTCAGGAACAAACGTAAACCCTAGAATAATAGAAAACTACGATGGAAATGATATAGTTCTAAATGAAGAACTAGGAGTAGTTACTACTGTAGAAGACACTCCAGAATTAAAAAGATTTGTAGGAGAAGAAATAATAGTTACTGATGGTACTACATTACTAGGTGGGGATGACAAAGCTGGTATAGCAGCAATAATGACAGCTATGGAATACTTAGTAAACCATCCAGAAATAAAACACGGTGAAATAAAAGTTGGATTCACTCCAGACGAAGAAATAGGAACTGGTGCAGATAAATTCGACGTTGAAAAATTCGGTGCTAAATACGCTTACACATTAGATGGTGGAGCAGAAGGTGAATTAAACTTCGAAACATTCAGTGCAGCTTTAGCAACTGTATCTATAAAAGGTAAAAACGTTCATCCAGGATCAGCTAAAAACAAAATGGTTAATGCTTTATACATAGCAGGAAAAGTTATGGAATTATTCCCAGAAGATGAAAGACCAGAAACTACTGAAGGATATGAAGGATTCTATCACTTAAATGAATTAAGCGGAAATGTTGATGGAGCTAAAATGATATACTTAATAAGAGACCATGACAAAGCTAAATTTGAAGCAAGAAAAGAATTCTTCGCAGCTAAAATAGCTGAAATAACTGAAAAATACAATGGTAGAGTATCAGTAGAAATACATGACCAGTACTACAACATGAGAGATGAAATAGAACCAGTTATGCATATAGTTGACATAGCTACAGAAGCTATGAAAGAATTAGATGTAGAACCAGTAGTTATACCTATAAGAGGTGGTACTGATGGATCTAAATTATCTAAAATGGGATTACCATGCCCTAACTTATTCGGTGGTGGATTAAACTTCCACAGTAAAAACGAATTATTAGTAGTTAGCTCAATGGTAAAAGCTTCTCAGTTAGTTGTTAAAATAGCTGAAAAATTTGCTACTAGATAATTAAATAAATAATAACGAGGTATCTCAAACTACGAGGTACCTCTTTTTTATGCAAAAAATATATAATTAAAGATTCTTTAATAATATTATTTTGAATAATGCTAGAGATATTTAGAAATAATATTATTGAAGATGTAATTTATAGTTGTCAAATATTACAAAATTAACCTTGTAGGTTAATTAAAGCTATGATATTATTGACTTGAAAATAACTATATAAAATACATCAATAAAGTCAAAATGAGGTGATGTATTGAAAGTAGAATATAAGAATAAGGGAATAGAGAAAATTTGTACAAATTTTGATTATGCGATAAAAAAGCATGGAAATAAAATGGCAATCACAATACACCAAAGAATAAAAGAATTAAAATCAATTGATACAGTTGAAATGATGATTATGTATAGAATAGGAAGATGCCATAAATTAAAAGGAAATAGAAAGAATGAATATGCTCTTGATTTAGTTCATCCATATAGACTTATTTTTGAGAAGAAAGGTGATGAAATTCAAATAGCAAGCATAAAAGAGATAGTGGATTATCATTAAATTTGTTAGGGGGAGGTAATTTTGATGTTAATAAAGAGTAAAACTACAATAGCTATACCACCAGGTGCAACAATTAAAGAACAGCTAGAAGATAGAGAGCTTAGTCAAAAGGAATTTGCAGCTAGAATGGGAATGTCTGAAAAACATATAAGTAATTTAATTCGAGGAAATGTTAAGCTAACACCAGAAGTTGCAATGAGATTGGAAATGGTTTTGGGAATCCCAGCTAGATTTTGGAACAATCTTGAAGCAATATATAGAGAAGATATAGAAAAAATAAAAGAAGAAAATCAAATGGATAATGATTTTGAAATACTTAAAAAAATTCCATATAATGAGATGCTAAAGAATGGATGGATAGAAAAAGTTGATGAAAAATCAGAAAAAGTGATAGAACTTAGAAAATATTTTGAAGTTGCTAATCTTGCTATTTTAAGTAATCCACAATTAAATAAAATAGCATGTAGAAGAACAGCTATAACTCAAAAGAGTGACTATTGTCTTTTAGCTATGGCACAAAAGGCAAAAATAGAAGCAAGGGATAGAAGTATAGAGGCAATAAATATAAAGCAATTAGAAAATAGCATAGAAGAAATAAGGAATTTGACATTGAAAAAAACAACTGAAGTTAGCGAAATTCTTACAGATGTCCTTAGTAAATGTGGAATAGCTTTAGTTATACTACCCAACTTAATGGGATCGTTTTTACAAGGAGCAACTTTTTATGAAGAAAGAAAAATAATAATAGGTATGACAGCTAGAGGAAAGGATGCAGATATATTTTGGTTCAGCCTTTTCCATGAATTGGGGCATATAATAAAAGGTCACATTAATAATACTAATGGAACAACAGAAGAAGATGAAAAGGAAGCGGATGACTTTGCAAGAGATATATTGATTCCTAAAGATGATTACGATTTATTTATAAAATCTGGAAACTTTAGTAAAAATGCAATTGAAGGGTTTTCACATAAAATAGGAATAGCTGGTGGAATAGTGGTTGGAAGACTGCAAAATGATGGATATATTAAATATAGTTGGCATAATGATTTAAAGGAAAAAATATAGAATTACAAAGATGGGATTATTTTTATTCTGTAAAAATATAAAAAATAAAAGGACTTTCAGATAAACAAATTGTTTAAATGAAAGTCCTTTTGTATGTAAATTATCTTATTAATATACTATATAGATTTTCTTCTTTTACTTATAAAATATGCTATATACATTCCTATTGCTACAATCATATTATTAAACACTAAGAAAATATTAGAATAAAAAGTATTAATAAATGAAACTGGTAAGAATTTTGGTGTAGCAAAGAAAATTGATAAAAGAATGCCTATTATTACAGATATAAAACTGACATCCTTGTTAAATGTAGTTAGAACTAATACAAATACTATTAAGAAAAGCATGTACCCTAATCCAACAAAAATATAAGAATTACCTTCCATTTGCTGATATTTCACCAACGCATTCTTAGAAAGGAATGAGAAGAAAAGTATAATTACTGGGAAAATAGCAGCATAAATGTTTAAAAACAACGATTTGAAATTCTTAGAATCTTTAGTCATAATAATCACCTCGAATATTAAAATTTCCTAAGATATATAAAACCATTGGTTTAATTCAGTATAACAAAAGTATAAAAATATGCAACTTTTTCTATAATTTTTAAGTATACATATTTATTATTATTTTGAATAATAGGTTGCTTAAAGAAATTATAGTGTAAATTAACTTTAAATTTTTATATGTTTTGCAAGATAGTTTTGTTTATTATATTATTATATTAAACAGACTATGAAGAATTGAGGAATAGAAATGATTTCGATAGCAATTTGTGAAGACGAAAAGATATATAGAGATAAATTAAAGGAGTTTCTCGAAAAATTCTTAGAACAAAAAAAGTATAGTGTAGAAGAATTTGAGAATGGAGAGAGTTTTTTAGAGAGATTTGAAAAAGATGAAAGCTACAGAGAAAATTTGGATATAGTTCTTTTAGATATTCAAATGGATGGTATTAATGGAATGGATGTGGCCAGAAAAATTAGAGAGTGGAACAAAAAGTTGCAGATAATATTTATCACAGCAGTTCCCGATTTTTTAGCTAATGGATACGAGGTTAAGGCATTTAGATATTTGCTAAAACCAATAGGATATGAAGATTTTTGTAAACATTTTGATAAATGCTTAGAGGAAATCGAGGATAATAAAGAAAGTAGCATAATCATAAATGATTTAAATACGGGTAAGACAGTGGTTGTTCCTACAGAAAGTATACTTTTTGTAGAAACTTATGGAAGAAACCTTCTTATACATACAGAGAAAAATGTGTACAGAGTGTATGAAAGTATAGGAAGTATGGAGGAAAAACTAGATAGCGAGATGTTTTTTAGGGTACATAGAGGATATATTGTAAATATATCTAGGATTGAGAGCATAAAAGGAAGAACTGCTATAGTTGCTGGAAATGAGGTAATGATCAGCAGAGATAAGATAAAAGAGTTGAAAGAAATAGTAATGGATTATATAGAAAAAGTAATGAAATAATAAAAAAGGATAAATTTATAAAAAACATAAAGTTTTCTTTGGGAGGTGAGCATGATAGAAAATATCTTTTGGATAGTATTTAATTTTGCTGATTTTATAGTTTACTATTTGATTTTAAAAATTACAATGGATTTTTGTGAAAGTAGAAATAAATCGAAAGTTTTTTCATGGGTTAGTTTTTTTACGATAACATTTATTAGTCATTTGATTTTATATGAGGAGATTACGGCTAAGAATAGATTTTTATTAAAATCAATAACATATATGATATATGCTTTTTTAAATTATTCTAGTTCAAAAGAAAAAATAGCTGTAAAAGTAATATCTTATTTTATTATTGTAGAATTAATTATAAAAAATTTAATAGATTTTATAGTTGAAGATATGAATAAATTGGTGCACAACGGAATAGTTATCATAGGAAATGATGCAATATATCCATATTTTGAAGCAAGGATTATTTCAGTTATAATAACAATTTTCTTTGTAGTAATCTACTTGTATATTTTAAATAGCAAGAAAAACAAAGAAAAAATAAGATTATCTATAATTATGATGTTTATATTGAATATTTTAGTTATAATAGGAATTTTTAAGATGATTTCAATGACTATGCTTGATATAGGTAATTCTGTTGAATATGGTATACTTACTACCTTTCTAGTTCTATTATCCAATATATGTATTATTTTAACAATAAATAGGATTATTAAAGACTATAAGATAAAGAATGAAAATAAAATACTTAGAGAAAGTGTAGATAAAGAGGTTAAGAACTACATAGCATCGAGTAGAGAAAATCAAAAAGTTAGGGAAATGTACCACGATATAAAAAATCATATAATTTGTATAGATGAGCTATATAAATCTGGAAACTCTGAACTAGCAGGTGAGTATATACAAAAGATAGAGGGAAGTTTAAAAAAATATGAATCTGTAAGAAATGAGTTTAACACAGGACATATAATATCGGATTCTATATTGAAGAATAAAAAGAGCATGTGTGATGAGTATGGGATAAACTTTGAGTGTAAGGTAGATTTTTCTAGGTATGATTTTTTAGATATGGCGGATTTTTGTACGATTTTATCAAATCTTTTAGATAATGCAATAGAGGCGTGTTTACACGTGGAACATAGCGATAGATATATAAAAATCAGCAATAGTATAGTAAATAATTTTAGCCTTTTAATTGTAGAAAATTCAAAGGAAAATGAGATTAAAAAAGACGGAAGTAAGATTTTGACTAGTAAAAAAGATAAGTCTATTCATGGAATAGGTATAGATAATGTAAGAAGTTGTGTAGAAAAGTACAACGGAGATATGAAAATAGATTACGACGAAAGCAGCTTTAAGGTAAGGATTATGATACCAATTGCTGTTTAGACAGTAAAAACCACCATTCAAACAGATTATATTGTTTAAAAATTTCTTAGATGATAATTTAAGGGTAAGAAATGACTTTAAATTATTTGAGTAAATGAAATTGAAAGACAATAAATAATCTGAAGAAAGGTGGTTTTTTCATGTGGTATTTTAAAGCAGGAAAATCTTATATTAAAAAATATAAAAATAGGTCTATTTCTATAGGGATAGGCATTGTTCTTGGGATAGCACTTATTGTTGGAGTGGGATCTCTTTCGTTTAGTGCAAAGGAACAAAATATCAAACAGACTGAATACGAATTAGGAAGTTATTTTGTAAGATATGGAGATTTGAATGATACTCAAGTTAATGATATTGAGAATATTAAGGTCAATGGATTAAATGAAGATAATTCTAAATCAAAAAATAATAATAATCCGAATATATCGAAGCTTGGTCTTTTAACATACTATGATTCATCTACTCCTGATAGTGATGATTTAATGAATATTGTCAGCGTAAATAGAGAACTATTAGAACTTCAAAATACTGAGCTTATAAAAGGTAATTTTCCTAAAAAGACAAATGAAGTAGTTATAGAGAAATGGGTTTTAGATAATCTTGAAGTAAAAGCAGAAGTAGGACAAAAAGTAACTGTAGATTTATTTGGAAGAAAGAAAAAGGAAACTTTTGTAGTATCTGGAGTTTTGAAGGACAGAGCCAGAGAAAAATCTTCTGGAATTATGGAAATATTCCTAAATAGAGATTTAAAAAAGAGCAATGAAAAAACAGATGCTTATGTAAGATTTGAGGATGATAAAAATATTTTAAAAAATATTTATACAATTTCTGATGCTTTAGGAGTAGATGAGGAACATATGGGAATAAATGGTATGCTACTAGAGGCAATGGGGCAGCTTGAAGAAATTGATTATAACTTAATCTATTCGGCAATTGCAGCAGCTATTGTACTTGCAATAGTTGTATATGGGGTATTCAACATATCTATAATACAGAGAATTTCTGAGTATGGGTTGATTAGAGCAATAGGTGGAAAATTATCAGATATAGTCAAACTACTTTTAACAGAGCTTCTTTTAATATGGCTGGTTTCCCTTCCAATAGGTGTAGCTGTTGGATATTTAGTAGCGGTATTGCTTAAAAAGGTTTCAGGAAATGTATTTACCGAAATTGCTGTGGAATTATCGACAATTAGCGTACCTATTGAAATAATCGGATTTGCAAGTGTTGTATCTCTGTTGATAATTGTATTTATAGTGGTTCTTTTGGCTTGGAAAATAAAGAGAATTTCCCCAATTGATGAGATTAGAGGAAATATAAAATCTTCTGTAGAGAAGAAAAGAAATCACAAAATGAGTAGAAAAAGAAAAAATAATAGCCTTTCTTATAGCAAAACTATCCCAATTGAGATAAAGATGGCGATGAAAAATGTACTTAGAAACAAGAGTGGATTTGCAATTACTTTGATTTCTATGTGTCTTGGAAGTGTGATGTTTTTAGCTTCTTCATTCTACTCTGACTTGATGAAAGATCAGCAGAAGAAGCTAGACGAGGTATCAAGGGTGAATACAGATTTTAAGATAAGTATGATTATAACAAAACCTATGTATGCAGGATATTCGGCTAAGGATATAGAGGATATTAGAAATATAAATGGTGTTGAAAATGTAGATGAAATAAGAAGTCTGTATGCTAGGATGTTTTTGAAAGAAAATCAGATTTTAGATAAAGAATATTTTAAAAAGGAAAATGAAGGTACATATACTAAAAATGTTTTAGGAGGATTGTTAGTAGATTGTGGAAATGGGGATAAGATTTTAAAATCTGGAGTATATGGATATAATGATACTCTCCTTAAAAAATTGGATAAACATTTGGCTAAAGGAAATGTGGATTTAAAAGAGATGAACAATGAAGAAGTAGCCATTGCAATGGTTCCAAAGAATAATGGAAAGTACACAGTAGGTGTAAATATTGGGGATAAATTAAAGGTTACTTTTAGAGAAGATGGTATTTCTAGCGAGGAATATTTAAAAATGACTGACAAAGGTGGGAAATATATCACAAAAGAGTTTAAAATTGTGGGTATTGTAAATGAACTTGTGGATTACTCTGACTATTATGTGGATGACCGTTCTGTAAATCTAGTTTTATCAAATAAGCAGTTTGAAAAATTTTCCGGGTACAAAAATGCACAGATTGTAAATATAGAAATGAATGACAATGCAAATAGAGAAAAGGTAGCAAAACAAATCTTAGCTATAGCGAATAGAACTAGTGGAAATGTATTTTCTGATTTAACAGAGGAAAGAATGACACTAGCTGCTATGGAAGAAAATAAGCAGATGTTTATTAATGCGATTATAGGGATATTATTCTTAATCAGTATTATCAATATAGTGAATAATATCAAGTATAGCATGGTTTCGAGAAGAGCTGAGTTTGGAATAATCAGAGCCGTTGGTGCGGATAATAAGATGTTTAGAAAAATTGTGTTATCTGAAGGATTGATGTATGGGTTGTACTCTGGTGTGATTTCAGTAATTGTCGCATTGATAGTATGCTGGGGAATATATAGTCCTATGGCAGAATTCTTGATTTCGCCAAAATTCTTGGTTAATCCAATTACATTTGCAGGGGTATTTTTAATGAATGTTGGATTAGGAGCATTGGTTTCTTATCTGCCTTTTGTTGAAATGAGAAATATCTCTATTGTAGAGTCTATTGAGAGAACTGAATAAAAAAATAAAAGCAAGAGAATAACCTATTATTTGGCTATTGCTCTTGCTTTTTTATATATAAACTATATTAATAATTTAGTTATTAAAATACAAAAACTTTAGAAAAAATTAAGAGATAGTTAAGATTACCTTAATTGAAAATAAGGATACTAGGCATTATCATATAAAGTAAGAAGAAACATTAAATTACAAGATAAGAAATTATTCTTTTGTGGAGGACTTAAATATGAGAAAAGTATTTATATCAGGACTAATTATAGTAACAGCGCTTTCAACTACAGCTTGTAAAAGTAATGTAAAGTTTGACGGTGAAAGAACAGGTAATGATTCAGAGTTTATTTTAGAGTATGAAATGTTTAATGGATCTGATTCTCAGGATTTGAAATTGCAAAAAGGGGATTCCCTAGAGGTAGATGTTTTAAGTGACGGAGGGACTTTAAATCTGGATATAGTGAAAAAAGATGATGGAGAAACTCTATATGAAGGTGAAAATTTACGGACATCATATTTTGAAATTAAAGCACCAGAAGATGGAATATATGAGGTTACTGTAGAAGGAGAAAAAGCTGTGGGAGAAGTTACAGTAGAAAGAATAGAACGAGAAGAAGAAAGTAACTCAGATGGTTATGTTGTATTTAGCGAAGAAAATATGCCTAAAGCTGCAGTAAAAATTGTAGAAAAGGCTATGGGAATAATGGATTTAGAAAAAAATGACCAAGCTGAAATGATAATAAAAAACGGTGAAGACACAAAAGTAATAGTATACAAAAATGGAAATAGAGATGAAGCTAAAGAAATAAAAATATCTAACAAAGTAGTAAACGGCGCAGAAGGAAAATATCTAATAAAAATGAATAACCCAAAAGAAAAAGGTGGCGTTACTATAGAGAGAATAGAATAGTATTTTAGTTAGATAATATGTGGAAATATATACAAAATAATTAAGAAAAGGACTTTTTAATTTTGTAATATTGAAAAGTCCTTTTTAATTATTTGTATATATTTCCATAATTAACGACTGAAATGAACATCTTTTAGTTTCTCTTTATCCCATAAGAAGCACTGTTCTGGGTTATTCATTGCTATAAACATATTCTTTTTAAAGTCAGGCATCTCGTCCTGAAGTCTAGCTATAAGCTCTTTTATATACTGTCTCTTAGTATTACCATCTGCTGGGCAAGGATTCTTAACTATTTTGAAATCCATTTCTTCAGCAGTTTTCTTGATTAAATACTCCTCAACATAAACCATCGGTCTGATAACTGTAAGTCCTGTTCTATCTAAGTATGATTTTGGAGAGAATGTACTCACTCTACCTTCATAGAACATAGACATAAGGAATGTTTCAAGGGCATCATCTTTATGATGACCAAGAGCAACCTTGTTGCAGCCAAATTTTACTGCATAGTCATTTAATGCACCTCTTCTCATCTTTGCACAAAGAGAGCATGGATTTTTTTCCTGTCTAACATCAAAAACGACTTCTTTTATATCTGTAGGAATTTCGTGGAATTCTACGTCTAATTCCTTACATAACTCATGAAGTGATGAGTTATCAGCGCCACCCATCTGAAGGCAGATCGCCATTAACTCAAATTTTTCTGGAGAAAATCTTCTATATGTACTAAGTACGTGAAGAAGTGCCATACTGTCCTTACCACCTGATAATCCAATAGCTATCTTATCTCCATCCTGTATAAGATTAAAGTCCTGAATTGCTTTTCTTGATTTACTTAAAAGATTTTGTAATGTATTTTTTGCCATTATTTCACCGTCCTCTTATTTAAAATTTAATTTATGATTTGTACTAAAAATTATTTACTTTCTATAAATAATATAGATTTTTCTATACATTCTTTTGCTACCTCATCTACAGTTTTTCCGTCAGTAGATATTGTTATATCTGCTGCATTTGAGTAGAAATTATCTCTTTTTTCCATTAAAGATGCGATAAACTCAGTATTCATATGTCCATTTAATATAGGTCTTTCTTTTGAACCCTTTACTCTCTGAAGTACTGTATTTGGAGTAGCTGTTAATTTGATTATTATACCACTTTCCTTTAATTCTAAAACATTTTTTTCTCTAATAACGGCTCCACCACCGCAAGATATAATAACCCCACGTTTTTTAGAAATTTCTGCAACTGCCTCAGATTCTAAATCTCTGAAGTAGTTTTCTCCAAATTTATCAAAAATAGAAGGAATATCCATATTAGCTTTTTCTGCTATATATACATCGGTTTCAATTAACTCTTTATTTAATAACTTTGCAATATGTGAAGATATAGTTGTCTTTCCGACTCCCATAAATCCAATAAACACAATATTGTAGCTTTCTAATTTTTTTATCATTTAAATTCACTATCCTTATCATTTTCTATTTGAATATCTAAAATAAATATCAAAACTTTTATATAGCTAGTTAAATATACCATAGAATCGAAGTTAATTAAACATAATTTGTTCAAATTTGAAATATAAGTGATAAACACAAATGATATGCAAAATAGAAATGTAACTTGCTTTACATTTTAGCTGATATAATATATAATAAAAATCAGTTTAATAAACTTATCAAGAATCGGGGCAGAGGGTCAGCTCGTATCCCGATACCAACCTAAATTTAAAGGTGGTCCTGCTGACATCGATAAGATAGAATGAAAAGATTGCTCTTCTTGTCGATTTGATGAGAAGAGTTTTTTTTATTGTAAGATAAATTTTTTAGGAGGATTAAAAAATGGAAAAAGTAGAAAGCTTCAAACTAGATCACACAAAAGTTAAAGCACCTTATGTTAGAAAATGTTGCGTATTAGATGGTAAAAATGGAGACAAAGTTACAAAATTTGATTTAAGATTTTTACAGCCTAACGTTGAAGCATTTGGTACAGCTGCACTTCATGGATTAGAACATCTTTTAGCTACATATTTAAGAGAAACTATGGACGATATAATAGACTTATCTCCAATGGGATGCAGAACTGGTTATTATCTAATAATGTGGGGAGATGTTGAACCTGCATACGTTAAAGAAGGGTTAGAAAAAGCTCTTGAAATGGTATTAAATACTGATGAAATACCAGCTGCAACAGCAGTAGAATGTGGAAACTACAGAGATTTATCTCTATTTGGTGCAAAAGAATATGCTAAAAAAGCTTTAGATGAAGGATTCTCTTTAAATATATACGGAGAATAGGACTAAGCTATTGAGCATTGTAAAGAATTTAAAAAATACGGAGATATCTATTGAAAAAGCCGAAGTTCTTAGATATCTCCGGTATAAAGGCCAAGAGATAGAGAGTAGTTTTTCAGAGAAGATAGATTTAGCAATTGAGCAAACTAGATCCATAATAACTCCTAGAGCGGTATACGAAAGATATCCGCTTAAATTTTTTGAAGATAGAATTGAAGTAGAGGGAACAAATTTAGTTTTAAAAAGTAAAGATATTTCAAAACTTCTTAGAGGTTGCGATGAATGCATTTTATTTGCAGCCACTATTGGAACTAAGGTAGAAATGGAAACTAGAAAGGCTGAATATGTAGACCTTGCAAAAAGTATAATAATGGACTCTGCTGCTACAACATTTGTAGAGCGGACCTGTGATTATGTTCAGGAAATAATTGAAAAAGATGTTGAAAAATCTGGGAAATGTATAACTATGAGATATAGTCCAGGATATGGTGACTTACCGCTAGAGTGTGGAAAGGAAATTCTGAATATTCTGCAGTCTCAGAAAAAAATAGGACTTACTACAAGCAGTAGCGGACTTATGATACCAAGAAAGTCGGTAAGTGCAATTATTGGAATATATGATTCAAGTAAAGACAAAAATAATAAAGTTAAAAAAGGTAAAAAAAGTTGTTTAGATTGCCCAAATTACAACAACTGCATATATAGAAGGGAAAGAGGGGGATCTTGCTATGGAAATTAGAGAGTATTTAAAAACAGGAAAGGTTTTAATGTTTGATGGAGCAATGGGAACTATGCTTCAGAGAAATGGACTAAAAATGGGTGAAAATCCTGAGATTTTTGCATATAAAAATCCAGATATTTTAAGAGATATACATAGACAGTATTTAGATGCTGGAACGAATACAGTTCTTACTTGTACTTTTGGATGTAATGAGTTAAAGCTTCCAAAAGGATATACTGTTGAGATGATAATAGATAACGCTGTTAAAACAGCAAGAGAGGCAATAGGAGAGTCTAGCTCAGATAAGGAAAAATTTGTTGCCTTAGATATTGGCCCAATAGGTGAGATGCTTGAGCCAATGGGAACTTTGAGCTTTGATAGAGCGTATGAGATTTTTAAAAGAGAGGTTGTACGGGGTGTAAAAGCTGGAGTAGATGTTATAGTAATTGAAACAATGATGGATTTACTTGAGATAAAAGCCGCTGTTCTTGCAGCTAAGGAAAATTCTGATTTACCAGTTTTTGCGACTATGACATTTGATGAAGATGGAAGAAGTTTTACAGGATGTCTTCCAGAAAGTATGGTTTACACTATAGGTGGGCTTGGAGTAGATGCAATAGGTGTAAACTGTTCACTTGGTCCTGTGCAGCTATTACCAATAGTTGAGAAGATTTGTGCTGTTTCTCAGATTCCTGTTATGGTACAGGCAAATGCTGGACTTCCTTCAATGCACGATGGACAGGCTACTTATGATATAGGCCCTGATGAGTATTGGGAAGGTGTTAAGAAATTTATCGAGGCAGGAGCTAGCATTATAGGTGGATGTTGTGGTACAGATCCTTCATATATAAAGAAGATTTCTGATAATCTATCTAATGTAGAAATTGGAGATAAAAATAATGAATATGTAAGTGCAGTTTGTTCTCCATCTAAGGTTGTGAGAATTGATGAACCTAGAGTTGTTGGGGAGAGAATAAATCCAACTGGAAGAAAGGCATTTAAAGAAGCTTTAAAATCAGGAAATACTGATTATGCAGTTAGACTTGCTATAGAGCAGGTAAATGGCGGTGCAGATATTTTAGAGATAAATACAGGACTTCCTGGAATAGATGAAAGAAAAGCTATGGTAGATATTTTAAAAGAGGTGCAGTCTGTTACAGATACACCTGTTCAGATAGATTCATCAGTTGTTGAATCTTTAGAGGCTGGGCTTAGATATTGTAATGGTAGAACAATAGTAAACTCAGTAAATGGAAAGGATGAATCATTAGAAACTATTCTTCCTCTAGTTAAAAAATACGGAGCTTGTGTTGTAGGCCTTACTCTTGATGAAAGAGGAATTCCTGAAAAAGCTGAGGAAAGAGTAGATATTGCTAAGAAGATTATAAAAAGAGCTGAGGAATTTGGAATTAGAAGAGAGGATATTTACATAGATTGTCTATCTCTTACAGTTTCAGCTCAGCAAGAAGCAGCTTATGAGACTTTAAAAGCTATGAAAGAAGTTAAAAAACTAGGTGTGCATACAACTCTTGGGGTGTCTAATATTTCGTTTGGACTTCCAAATAGACAGGCAGTAAACTCTGCATTTTTAACTTTAGCTTTAGATGCTGGTCTTGATTTAGCCATTATAAATCCTAATAATGAAAGAATGATGGAAGCTATAACTTCATACAAGGTTATTAGAAATATAGACAAGGGATGCACAAAATTTGTTGAAAGATACAGCGATGTAGACAACAAAAAAGATGTAAAATCAGCTAGTAGTTCTTCAGAGATGTCATTATTTGATCTTGTAGAAAAAGGAATTAAAGATGAGGCTAAAAGCAAAACTATAGAGATGTTAAAGGATACTGATGAGAATTATATTTTAGATGAAATCTTAATTCCTGCACTTGATGTTGTTGGGAAAAAATTTGAAAAAGGGGAAATATTCCTTCCACAGATGATTCAATCTGCAGAAGCTGTTAAGGCATCGCTTACTGTTATTAAAGAAAATTTAATCAACAAAAATGGTGATAAAAAAGAAGATGTATCAAAAGGAAAGATTATCCTAGCTACTGTAGAAGGGGATATCCACGACATAGGTAAAAATATTGTAAAAATAATGCTTGAAAACTACGGATACGAAATTATCGACTTAGGAAGAGATGTTCCTGTGGATAAAGTTGTGGAAAAAGCTATTGAAGAAAATATAAAACTAGTAGGGCTTAGTGCACTTATGACTACAACTGTAAAAAGTATGGAAGAAACTATAAAAGCATTAAAAGAAAAGATGCCTGAGGTAAAGATTTTTGTTGGTGGTGCAGTGCTTACAGAGGACTATGCATCTGAAATAGGAGCCGATTTTTACGCAAAAGATGCTAAGTCTGCAGTAGAAATAGCAAAAATTATCTTATAAAATTAAAAAAACTGTTTAAAAATCTTCAGATTTAGTGTATACTAAGATGTATATTTTGTATATAATATAACCAAGAGAAAAGTCTCAATTATCCAAAGTAGCGAGTGGATATTTGTGATTTAGATGGAAATATTTTATCAATTTATCGTCAACAATAAAAAACACCGTATGGGATTAGCGAAACCATACGGTGTTTTTTATTTATACTCTTAATTTAAGCAGAAAATTGCTGAATACTGTTCAACCCTCCAGGCTTCAGCGACTCGCACTTTTATGTAATACATTTAATTGTTGCGAGTCGTGAAGGGGTCCCAATTTGTTGAACTTTGCGAGATAGTTTTAATAAACTATCTCGCATTTTTAAGCAGCTGAAAGGCGAAGCCTATACTCAATAGGACTCATCCAACCAAGCTTCGCTTTAATTCTTTTCTCATTATAATATTTTATATAATTTTCAATAGCCAATTTGAGTTCGTTATAGCCATTATATACATATCCATAATAAATTTCTTGTTTCAATATACCAAAAAAGTTCTCCATAACAGCATTATCAAGGCAGTTTCCTTTTCTGGACATACTTTGAAAAATTCGTTCTTTTTTTAACTTATTTCTATATAAATGCATCTGATATGCCCAACCTTGATCTGAGTGAAATGTTCTTCTATACTTACAATCGGATGTCACTTCTATAGCTTTATTTAGAGCAGACATTACATTATTTGCAGTTGGTCTTTCGGATATACTAAAACTTAATATTTCACTATTATACATATCCATAAACGCATCAAGATAGAGTTTTTTTACTATAGCTTCGCCATTTTTTCCTTTTTCATAATACTTAAACTCTGAAGTATCAGTTGCTATCTTTTGATGAGGGACACTTGTATAAAATTTCTGTCTAAATCTATTCTTTGCAGTTTTACCTACATTACCTTTATATGAGTTATATTTACGACTTTTTCTTGAAAAGGATTTTACCTGTAGACCTAATTTTTTTACTATTCTATGTACTTTTTTTATGTTAACAACCATAGTTTTTCTAAGTTCCCGATGTATACGTTTATATCCATAGTCTTTATGCTGAGCTCTAATTTCTAATATTAACTGTTCTATTTCCTGGTCTTTATTTTTTCTGTTAAATCTCTTTTGCCAATACATATATGTTGATTTTGGAAAATTGATAGCAGCAAGAATATCTTTTAATTTAAATAATCCTCGGAGATTATATACTATTCTTGCTATTTCTTCGGAAGTTGCTTTTCTTCTTCCAGATATAATCTCCTCTTTGCTTTTAAAAATTCATTCTGTATTCTTAGTTTAAGATTTTCTGCTTCGAGTTCTTCGATTCTTTTTAACGTTTTTTCATCTATATTATCTAACTTTCTTTTTTCACTTTTGGATTTAGCCATTCTTTATCATCCTTTCTTTTTACCTTCGGTTTTAAGGCACTAGTCCCATACCTTAGATACTTTATTACCCATAATCTTATTGTTGATCTATCGCTCATATTTAGATAGTCAGCTAGGCTTTGATATGAAAAATTACCTTCTAAGTATAACTTTACCACACGCATTTTATATTCAAAAGAATAATTTCCTCTTTTAGGAGCTATTTTTGAATAATCTCCGACTTTTCTAACGTAATCCATGTACCATTTAGATATGTCAGAACGAGAAGGAATATCATATTTTTTCATTAATACCTTACATCTACATTCTTCATTTATATATTCCTTAAGAACCATTTGTTTAAACTCCTTTGAAAAAGTTCTTTTTTTAGGTCGAAGACATAACGATTCATCTCCGATTTCATTTATGAACTGATTGAACCAATTAGATAGTGTACCTTTTTTTAAATCATATTTTACTTCTATTTCCTTTTGCATACATCCAGAAACAATATATTCCTGAATAATTTTCAATTTAAATGTAGTTGTATACTTACTTTTAGTCTTCGACTTTTTTATTAATGCTAAGTCCTTTGAGTTATTTTTATATTTTTCAATCCATTTGAAAACACTGCTTTGTGATACACAATACTTTTTCGAAAGTTCACTTTGCGTAATTTCAGTATCGAAATATTCACTTGCAATTTTATTCTTAAAATCTTCGCTATATTTAGGCATAAAAAATACTCCAATCGTTAGATTTTTAAGTCCAACAAATTGGAGTACCTACATCGCTTGCAGATTGTCGGTGTTGAACAACTATTCAGCAATTTTCTAATTAAATTATATCTATAAATTGCAAAACACTACTAGTTATCCACTTATCCACATAATTAACATAGATAAATATCCACAGAGTAGAAATATTTTCTGAAAAGGGGATAATTTTTCCACATTTTACCTACTTTTCCCACACTTTAGATTAATCATCGGTTATAATTTTAAAATCGGTAAAAAAGATAGGAGGAGATTGTTTCCAGCGACAATGCAACTTGATTGCCTGGAGCAGAAACAACTCCTCCTATCTCTTTGTCATTTTACAATCTATAACCCTTGATCAACTAAAATGCCCAGTTTCCTTTTTTGAATATAGCAACTTCTTCTCCATTTTTAGTTATTCCTGTTATATCCATATCTGCAGATCCAACCATGAAATCTACATGAGTTAAACTATCATTAACACCTAATTTATCTAAATCTTCTTCTTTTAAGTCATTTCCATTTTCTATGCAGCTTCTATAAGCAGAACCTATAGCTAAATGACAAGAAGCATTTTCATCAAATAGAGTAGTGTAGAATACTGTATTTGTATTTGATATTGGTGAATCATAAGGAACTAATGCAACCTCACCTATGTAGTGTGAACCTTCATCAGTTTCTATTAGATTTTTAAGAGTTTCGTATCCTTTTTCAGCTGTAAAGTCTACTATTCTTCCGTTTTCAAATGTTATTGTGAAATCGTCTATTACATTACCACCAAATACTAATGGTTTTGTACTAGCTACAGTTCCGTTTACACCAAATTTATGAGGCATTCCATATATTTCTTCTGTTGGTATATTTGGTACGAAAGATACTCCATTTGGATCTTTTGCATCTCCACTTAACCAAATATGTCCTTCTGGTAAATCTATTGAAAGATTTGTTTTAGCTGATGAGTATTTTAATGTTTTGAAATCTGATTCGTTTAAGAAGTCAGTTCTTTTTTTAAGATTTGCTATATGTTCGTTCCAAGCATCTACAGGAGATTCTAAATCTGCTCTAGTACACTGGAATATTCCTTCCCATAGTTTTTCTACAGCTTTTTCTTCAGAGCAATTAGGGTATACTTTTTTAGCCCAGTTTACAGAAGGACAAGCAACTATACTCCACTTACATCTGTCTGTTAATGTATAAGATCTCCATTCTTTAAGTGCTTTTCCAGAAGCTTTCTGGAAGTTTGCTATTCTCTGAGGGTCAACACCTTTAAGAAGGTCTGGGTCTTGAGCAACTACTGTTAAGAAAGAGCCACCTTCTTTTGCTATCTGAGTATATTTATCTGCCTGCCACTGAGGATATTCGTTAAATGATTCATCTGGGGCCATGTTGTAAGTTAGTTTAGAGCATTCATCATCGCTCCACTCTACATACACATGTTTTGCTCCACATTCGTATGCATATTTAACTGCTTTTCTTACAAAATCGGCACAGTCTATAGGAGAACGAACAAGTAAAGTTTCTCCAGGCTGAACATTCATCCCAACTTTTATTGATAGTTCAGCATATTTGTCTAAATTTCTTTCAAAATTCATTTTTTAATACCTCCAACCAAGTTATATTTGTATGTTTTAATTATATCACTTTGAAAAATTAAGAGGTATATAAAAGAGTTATTCTACAGTTGCACTATATACAAATTTATGAAAAATAATTATAATGTATATGATAGAATAATTAGTTTTTTTGATTTTTTCGGGAGGATTTTTAATATGGAATTATGTGAAGCCATTTACTATAGAAAAACAACTGAGTTCTTTTCAAATAAAAAACTCAAAGACCATTTAATAGAAGATGTTAGAAGAGCATGTAACAATATAACTTATATAAATGAGGATTTAAATATACAGGCACATGTTATCGACAAGGGACATTTAATCCACTTTTTAATGGGGAAAGAATGCAAGATAAAAGCACCTCATTATATAGTTGTTACATCTGATGGAGGGAAAGACCATCTACAAAATGTAGGGTATGCTATGGAAGAGGTAGTTTTATTTATGACTAGTCTTGGAATAGCTACATGTTGGATAGATTCTCATCTTACAAAAGCAGATATTTTAGACTGCCTAAAAACAGAAGAGGACGAAAGAGATTTTGTAAGAGATGAAGGTTTTGAAGTTGCAGAGATGATGAAAGATGCGGAATTAGATGAAAGTATAGGTGAGCCATGTATAATAATTGCATTTGGTATGCCTATAAAATCAGAGCCATTATTTAGAACAAGATTTGCCATACCAGACAGAAGAAATATTTCTAAAATCTCTAAAGGAATGAAAGGCGAATGGGAAGAAGTGATGGAGCTTATAAGACGTGCACCATCTGTTAAAAATACACAACCTTGGTATGTTTTAAGAGATAAAAAGGGAATTCATTTCTTTGAAAAAGTTCCTAAAAAAGCAGCACTTAGAGATATGAGTAAGATTAGTATGGGAATAGCATTAAAGCATTTTGACTTAGCTTGTAGAGAAAAAGGAATGACGGTTGTCTACAAGGACATGAATTTAAGAAATAGAATAGGTGGAAGAGAGTATTTTATATCAGCAGAGCCAAGAAACTATGTTGCTGACGATTTAGACGATGAAGAGTAAAATTATGAAAAAATGTAGTAATAATTGCCATAAATAACATAATAATATCCAAATTTATTGGAAAACGATGTATAATATAAGAGTAATGTACTTTTCATAAAAAATAAAAACCTTAATTAAAGAAGAGGATTAATAAGTTATTGACATATAAACTCTTAAATGGTTATAATGGTATAAATACTAAAATAATTAAATTAGAAGAAATAAAAATATTTATGATAAAGTCTTTTAAGCTAGTCCAGAGAGACTGGGAAAGATATCTCATAGCGTTTTTTTGTTATGGAAAGATAAAATCCTTATGCCTCTTTTTGTGGTATAAGGATTTTTTGTGTATTACGAGGCTTTGTTAAAAACTAATGAAGAGGAGAATAATAGATATGGTCAATGGAAAAGAAAAACTGATAGTGGCAATTGACACTGACAATTTCGAAAAAGCAAAAGAAATGATAGACAAATTAGAAGATAGCGTAGATATATTCAAAGTTGGTCTAGAACAGTATGTTGCTACAAGAGGTAAAACTCTTGATTATTTAAAAGAAAAAGGGAAAAAAGTATTCCTAGATTTAAAATTCCACGATATACCAAATACTATGAAAAGTGCAGTAAAAGCAGCAGTTAGAGATAATGTTTGGCTAATGACTATACATGTTTCTGATATGGAAGGTATGAGACAGTGTGCGGAAATAGCTAAAGAAGAAGCTGCAAGACTTAATATAGAAAAACCATTAATAGTTGGTGTTACAGTACTTACATCATTAAGTAATGAAGACCTTGAAGACATAGGATGCAGTATGACTGCTGAAGAATTAGTTATAAAGAGAGCAAAATTAGCTCAGAAAGCTGGAATAGACGGTGTTGTTTGTTCAGCTAGAGAAGTAGACAAAATAGTAGAAATATGCGGAGATGATTTTGTTACAGTTTGCCCTGGTATAAGACCTGCAACAGCAGCAGTTGGGGATCAGAAAAGAGTAGTAACTCCTTCAGATGCAATAAGAAGAGGAGCTAAATATATAGTTGTAGGAAGACCTATCACACAGGCTGAAAATCCTAAAGAAGCAGCTGAAAGTATAGTAAGAGAAATAGAAAATGCGTAGGGGGTAAATCCAATATGAAATGCAAATTAATATTAGAAAACGGAACAGTTTTTGAAGGAAAGGCTTTTGGATATGAAAAAGAAACTGTAGGAGAAGTAGTATTTAATACTTCAATGGCAGGTTATGAAGAGCTTCTTACTGACCCAACTTACAGAGGCCAGTTCGTAGTAATGACTTATCCATTAGTAGGAAACTATGGAATAAACTTAGAAGATGTAGAATCTAATGGAGTGCATGCAAAAGCACTTATAGTTAGAAATAAATGTGACAGTCCTAACAACTTCAGATGTGAAATGGACTTAGCTACATACATGAAACAGAACAAAATAGTAGGTATAGAAGGTATAGATACTAGAGCACTTACTAAAATGATAACAGCTAATGGAACAATGAAAGCTGTTATAGCTTATGAAGATAAAGATGAAACAGAATTAAAAGAAAAATTCGCTTCTTACTGCAACAAAGATGCTGTTAAAGAAGTAACTTGCAAAGATGTTAAAAAAATAGATGGAACAGGAAGAAGAGTAGCTATATTAGATTTAGGTGTTAAAAATAGTGTTGTTGAAGCACTTAAAGCATACGGATGTGATATAACAATATTCCCAGCTACTACTCCAGCTGAAAAAATACTTAGTGTAAATCCAGACGTTGTATTATTATCAAATGGACCTGGAAATCCAGAAGATGCTGACTTTGCAGTTGAAGCAGCTAAAAAAATAGCAGGTGTTAAACCACTTGTAGGTATAGGTCTAGGACATCAGGTTATAGCTTTAGCTCTTGGTGGAAAAATAGGTAAATTACCATTTGGACATAGAGGAGCAAGTGTTCCAGTTAAAAATATGGAAACAGGTAGAGTATTAATAACTACTCAGCACCATGGATTCAATATAACTGAAATGCCTGAAAACACAGAAGTAACTTATACAAGTCTTAACGATGGATCTATAGAAGGTTTAAAACATAAAGAACTTCCTATAATGAGTGTACAGTTTATACCAGCATTCACATCAACAGACGACAAAGAATGCGTATATGGTAAATTCCTTGCATTATAATAGATAAGATTATAATAGAGACGATATAGATTAAGAAAAATAAAAAACGGATTAAAGGAGAGAATGTTATGCCTAAAATAGATAGTATAAAGAAAACATTAGTACTTGGGTCAGGACCTATAATAATAGGACAGGCTGCAGAGTTCGACTATTCTGGAACTCAGGCTTGTCAGGCTTTAAAAGAAGAAGGGATAGAAGTTGTATTAATAAACTCTAACCCAGCTACAATAATGACAGATAAAGAAATAGCAGACAAAATATATATAGAACCACTTACTTTAGAATTCATAGAAAAAATAATAGAAAAAGAAAGACCAGACAGTTTACTTGCAGGAATGGGTGGACAGACAGGACTTAACTTAGCAGTTGAATTATACGAAAGTGGAATACTTGATAAATACGGAGTTAAAGTAATAGGTACTTCTGTTGAATCTATCAAAAAAGGTGAAGATAGAGATATATTCAGAGAAGTAATGAAAGAAATAAACCAGCCAGTTATAGAAAGTGATATAGTAACTACTCTTGAAGATGGTTTAGCTTATGCTAATAAAATAGGTTATCCATTAGTAGTTAGACCTGCTTATACACTAGGAGGAACTGGTGGTGGTATAGCTGAAAACGAAGAAGAATTAAAAGAAATATTAGTTCACGGTTTACAGCTAAGTCCAGTTAGCCAGGTACTTTTAGAAAAAAGTATAAAAGGTTGGAAAGAAATAGAATACGAAGTAATGAGAGACAGCATAGGAAACAGCATAGTTATATGTAACATGGAAAATGTTGACCCTGTTGGTGTTCATACAGGAGACAGTATAGTTGTTGCTCCAACTCAGACATTAAGTGCTAAAGAATGTGCAATGCTTAAAAAAGCATCTCTTGATATATTAAATGCAGTAGAAGTTCAGGGTGGATGTAACGTACAGTTCGCACTTAACCCAGATAGTTTCGAATACGCTGTTATAGAAATAAACCCAAGGGTTTCAAGATCATCAGCACTAGCATCAAAAGCAACTGGTTATCCAATAGCAAAAGTTTCTGCTAAGATAGCTCTTGGATATACATTAGATGAAATAGAAAATGCAGTAACTAAAAAGACTAAAGCTTGCTTCGAACCAAGTGTAGACTACGTAGTTGCTAAAATACCAAAATGGCCTTTCGATAAATTCAAGAAAGCTGATAAGAGATTAGGAACTAAGATGATGGCTACTGGAGAAATAATGAGTATAGGAAGCAACTTTGAAGCAGCTATACTTAAAGGTATAAGATCTCTAGAAATAGGAAAATATTCATTAGTTCATGCACCATCAGAACAGAGATCTCTAGAAGAATTAAAAGCTAGAGTAGTTGTTCCAGATGATGAAAGATTATTCGACATAGCTGAAATGATAAGAAGAGGCTACAAAGTTGAAATGATAGAACAGATAACTAAGATGGATAAATGGTTCTTAGATAGATTCAAATGGATAGTTGAACAGGAAGAAAAATTAAAAGGTATGAAAATAGAAGACCTTACTAAAGAATATCTTCTTGAATTAAAGAAAAAAGGATTCTCTGATAAAGGTATATCTGACTTAATGAAAATAAACCCAGAGCAGTTATACGAATTAAGAATGCTTTACAATATAAAACCAGCTTACAAAATGGTTGATACATGCGCTGGAGAAGTAGATGCATTATCTCCATACTACTACTCAACTTATGAAGAATACGATGAAGCAACAGTAAGCGATAAGAAAAAAGTTATAGTTCTTGGTTCTGGTCCAATAAGAATAGGACAGGGTATAGAATTCGACTACTGCTCAGTTCACTGTGTTAAATCATTAAGAAAACAGGGAATAGAAACAATAATAATAAACAACAACCCTGAAACTGTATCAACAGACTTCGATACTTCTGATAAATTATACTTCGAACCATTAACAGAAGAAGAAGTTCTTAACATAATAGAAAAAGAAAATCCAGACGGAGTTATACTTCAGTTCGGTGGACAGACTGCTATAAAACTAGCTAAATTCCTTCACGAAAAGAATATACCAATATTAGGTACTGATTTCGAAGATATAGATGCAGCTGAAGATAGAGAAAAATTCGATGAATTACTAGAAAGATTAGACATAAACAGACCAAAAGGTAGAGGTGTATGGACTGTTGAAGAAGGTCTTGAAGTTGCTCACAACTTAGGATTCCCAGTACTTGTTAGACCATCATACGTACTTGGTGGACAGGGTATGGAAATAACTTACGATGAAGCTAGATTAGTTCAGTACTTAGAAGCAGCATTCGAAAGAGATAGCAAAAACCCAGTTCTTATAGATAAATACTTAACTGGTAGAGAAATAGAAGTTGACGCTATATGCGATAAAGAAGATATATTAATACCTGGTATAATGGAACACCTTGAAAGAGCAGGGGTTCACTCTGGAGACAGTATAACAATGTACCCAAGCCAGAATATATCTGACAGAATAAAAGAAAAAATATTAGACTACACTAAAAAAATAGCTCTAGACCTAAATGTTATAGGTATGGTTAATATCCAGTTCATAGAATTCCAGAATGAATTATACATAATAGAAGTTAACCCAAGAGCAAGTAGAACTGTACCATACATATCAAAAGTTTCAGGTGTGCCAATAGTAGACCTTGCAACTAAATGTATGTTAGGTGCTAAATTAAAAGACCTTGGATACGGAACAGGAGTATACAAAACTCCAGATATAGTATCTGTTAAAGTACCAGTATTCTCAATGGCAAAACTTGCGCAGGTTGAAGTATCACTAGGGCCTGAAATGAAATCAACAGGGGAAGTTCTTGGAGTAGGTGCTAACTTAGAAGAAGCATTATACAAAGGATTCCTTGCAGCTGGTAAAGGTATAGCTGATGAAAGAGGTTGCGTACTTGCTACAATAAACAACCACGATAAAGAAGAGTTCATAGAAATAGCTAAAGATATGAAAGAGCTTGGATATACTTTCATGGCTACAGAAGGAACAGCTAAAGCATTAAGAGAAAACGGAATAGAAGTTGAAACTGTAAATAGAGTAGAAGAAGCTAGACCAAATATACTTGACGCTATAAGAAATAAACAGGTAGATATGGTTATAAATACTCCTACAAAAGGTAACGACTCTAATAGAGATGGATTCAAGATAAGAAGAACAGCTATAGAATTCTCTACAGAAGTTATGACTTCTCTTGATACATTAAAAGCAATGGTAGATGTTAAGAAACAGCATATAGATAAAGATACGCTAAAAGTTTACAACATATCAGAAATATAATTTAAAATTTATGGGTAGGCTGTCGCAATATTTTGTGACAGCCTATTTTTATTGCTTAGAGTTACAAATTAATTTTTACCTCCAGGCTTCAGCGCTACACCCATTTTTATAACACATTTAAATGATGTGTAGCGCTTGTAGATTGTCGGTTGAAAATTAATTTGTAATTCTAAGCTTGATTATTTTATTTGACACAAAATATTTAAGACGCCATTTTCCAAAAATTGTTTTAAAATTATATTTCTGATTCTAGAAAATCTTTTAGTGTATTTTTTCTATATGTTGTTTTCTTTTGAGAAGATAGATGGTGGAAATAGATAATTTGATTTAGTTTTAATTTATATGTTATTGGTGAGATAAAGTAGTGCAAATGGTTGTGTGTGTATGATATAATTAATAATTAGGTTAAAAAATGAGATGGAAAATATTTTAAGAAATATAAATTTAATTAGATAAGAGAGAAGGAGGAAAAGATGTTAATTTTAGCAGATAGTTGGAAAGATTATGAGCTTATAGACATGGGTAACGGAGAGAAGCTAGAGAGATGGGGCGATATCGTCCTTAGAAGACCAGATCCACAGGTTGTTTGGCCAATGGAAAAGGAATGGTCATTATGGAAAAATCCACATGGACACTACCACAGAAGTAATAGAGGTGGAGGTTCTTGGGAGCAGAAGAAAAAATATCCAGAAAGTTGGACAATAAACTACAAGAATTTAAAATTCAACATAAGACCTACAGGGTTTAAACACACAGGTCTTTTCCCAGAACAGGCAGCAAACTGGGATTGGATGATAGATAAAATAAAGAAAGCAAAAAGACCTATAAAGGTTTTAAATTTATTTGCATATACTGGTGGAGCAACTGTTGCTTGTGCTTCAGCTGGGGCAGAAGTTTGCCACGTTGATGCAGCAAAAGGTATGGTAAACTGGGCAAAAGATAATATAGCATTATCTGGACTTCAGAATCAGACAGTAAGATTTATAGTAGATGATGTTGTTAAATTCGTTGAAAGAGAAATAAGAAGAGGAAGAAAATACGACGCTATAATAATGGACCCACCTTCATACGGAAGAGGACCAAAAGGTGAAGTATGGAAAATAGAAGATAAATTATACGATTTCGTTGAATTATGTATGGGTGTATTATCTGATGATCCATTATTCTTCTTAATAAACTCTTATACTACAGGATTTTCTCCAATAGTACTTGAAAACGTGCTTTCTACTACTATAGGAAAGAAAGTAAAAGGCGGACAGATATACGGTGGAGAAGTTGGAATACCAGCGTCAAGAGATGGTAAAATACTTCCTTGTGGTATATTTGGTAGATGGGAGAGATAGTCTTTGGCTAGTGTAAATATAAATGTACTTTATGAAGATAATCATCTTTTAGTAGTTGAAAAGCCTGTAAATATTCTTTCTCAGGGGGATAATACAAATGATACGGATATGGTCAATCTGTTAAAGGCATATCTTAAAGAGAAGTATAATAAGCCGGGAAATGTTTATTTAGGGTTAGTTCATAGACTTGATAGACCTGTTGGAGGAGCAATGGTATTTGCTAAGACTTCTAAAGCAGCATCAAGACTTTCTGAGCAGGTTAGAAATAAGACGTTTAAAAAGACTTATAGAGCGGTTATCAATGGAAAGATGAGAAAGCAGAGTGATACTTTAAAGGATTATCTTTATAAGAATAAGAAAACTAATATGGTAAGTGTGGTCTCTGAAAATCACAAGGATTCTAAGTATGCTGAGCTTAGCTACGAAACTCTAGCATTTAAGGATAAGATGAGTCTAGTTCAGATAGATTTAAAGACTGGTAGACCACATCAGATTAGAGTTCAGTTTGCTTCAAGAAACAATCCTCTTGTTGGTGATCAGAGATATGGTAAAAATAGCAAGGTAGGTCAGCAGATAGCGCTTTGGTCTTATAAGATTGAGATAGTTCATCCTGTTACTAAAGAGAAGATGGAGTTTGTCTGTGAGCCACCAAAAGAATATCCATGGAATGTTTTTGATAAGTAATTAAAAATAAATTTATGGAAAAATTAAGCTAGTATGTATAAAATTTAATGTAATCGGCAAGAAAATGTATTTGATTAGAAAGGCTGATTGATTGTATGGAAAGATATTGCGGATTTTTTATAGAAAAACCAGTTGGAAATAATATTTTTTCCTTTGAAGAGAGGGAGAATAAGAAGATTTTTGTACCAAAGCTTATAAAAGGAGATTTGTCTGATGTAAGGGAAGGTACAGAAATTGTGTTTAATGAGATAGATGAGTATACAGAGTTTAAGGCTTATGGTATAGAAAATATGGTTAGAATGGATACTAAAGACGGTAAGAGAGTGTATATTTTTGATAACCATAACCATTCGTTCTACTTCTGGATGAAATGCCTAAATGAAGGTCTTTTTAATAGAGGGTGCACTTTGGTACACGTGGATCAGCACAAGGATACTAGAGTTCCGCCTAATTATGATGTAGATGTAGACGATTTAGATGATGTATTTAGATATACAAATGAAGTGCTTAATGTGGGAAGTTTTATTAAGCCTGCAATGGAGCATGAAATTTTTTCAAAACTTATAATAATGGACAGTACTTATAGTCTAAAGGAAGAGGCAGAAGGAGAATATGTGCTAGATATAGATTTAGATATATTCTCAAGGGATATGGATTATATACCTTTTTCTGATAGATTTGATAGGATACAGGAGCTTATTAAAGGTGCTAAGGTTATTACAATAGCTACAAGTCCGTACTTTATTGAACAAGATAAAGCTATAAAAGTATTAAAAGAACTGTTCAATTATGATATAATATAGTAGATTTGAAAGAAAGTCTTTTAGAAGACGAGATTAATTTAGGAGGAAAATTACAATGAGTTTATACGAAGCATGGAAAAAAGTTAGCGAAACTCACGAAAACCAGGATGCTGAAATAGAATTCTGGAAAGAGTATTTAAATGTTGAAAGAGACATATACAGAAAAATATTAGAAGAAAAAACTGAAACTGTAGAAGGAAAAGTTGCAGATTTAGCAGCTAAATACGAAACATCTCCAGAATACTTCATGGGATTCATAGATGGAATAAGCGAAAGTTTAAAAGAAGATCTAGACTTAGACGCTATAGAAGCTGATGGGGAAGTATCTATAAAAATAGACTGGGAAAAATTATTCTACAATATGTGTGCTGTTGAAGCTGAATGGTTATACACTTTACCTGAATGGGATGGAATACTTTCTGCTGAAACAAGAAAAGAATTACACAAAAAATACAAAAAAAGCAAAACTATAGTTAAAGAACACAAAGTTGGAAGAAATGATCCATGTCCTTGTGGAAGTGGTAAAAAATACAAAAAATGCTGTGGCAAAAACGCTTAGTATTTAAGTTTTTGTGTTTAAATTTATCTTTAAATTTAAGTAGTTATGTAAAAATACTTATGTAAATGAGAGCTCTCGATTATATCGGGAGCTTTTTATATGTAGAAAACTTCTGGTGTTATAGGAATTTTATAGGAGATATATTTATGATTTATTTGATTTAGTTTATTTTACTGTAGGTTATTTTAAATTTTAAGATATTATCTGTGATTTTTAGGATTTTATATATTTTTCTTTGGCAATTTTGATATAATTTAGATATTAACTGCAAATTAGGCTTTTAGATATGTTTGAAATTGTAGTTAAAATAATTTAGATTTAGATTTACATTTTGAAAAGGGAGTTTTGGAGAGGATTATGGAATTTAGAAAATCTAGGATAGAAGATATACCAGAAATGATGGAAATTGTTAGACAGGCACAGGAATATTTTAAAAGTAAAGATATAGATCAGTGGCAAGATGGCTATCCTAATGAAGAGAATTTGAGAGGGGATATAGAGGCTGACGAGAGTTATGTTATGCTGCTTGACGGTAAAATAGTGGCTACTACAGCTATTTCTTTTAGAGGAGAAAGTACTTACGACAAGATATACGAAGGAAATTGGCTAAGCGATGGAAAATACGGGGTTGTGCATAGAGTTGCTGTAAGTAATGAGCATAAAGGGAAGGGGCTTTCTCATGAAATAATGAAATTTTCTCAGAATATGTGCAAGGAATTAGGTTATAACAGTATAAAAATAGACACTCATAGAGATAATTTTGTTATGAGAGGATTATTAGAAAAAAATGGATTTGAATACTGTGGCGTTATTCTTTTAGAAGATGGTGCTGAAAGAGTTGCATATGAGAAGGTTTTCTAGAAGTAAATTATTTTCTAGAGCTAAATTAATTTTAAAATTTTCATTGTAATGTATTTTAACCGATTTTTTTAAAAAATGTATATAAATTTAAAAAAGATAGAAATTATAAATGTAAAATTTAATAGTTATTGTCAGGAGCCGATTTTTTATATTATTTCTAAATGCATTGGAATAAGTAGAATTTCGGCTTTGAATATTTTTATATTTCGTAAGAAAGAAGAAAGTTAGAATAAAAAATAAAAAAAGTTTAAAAAAAGTGTTGACGATGAAATTAAAAGATGATAATATAATACTTGTCCTTGAGAGAGGGCAGTGAAACAAAACGGAAATGAACTTTGAAAACTGAACAGCAGATATATTTAGTTCGAATAAATAATTCGAACGCCATACAAACCATGCCAGATATTTTGAGATAACATCTGAGCGGATTTAACAAACTAATTTTATTTTGAGCAACGGAATTTTGAGCATTAGCGAAAAATTCGTTGGCGATATAAAATTTCGAAGAAATTTTATTTTGAGAGTTTGATCCTGGCTCAGGATGAACGCTGGCGGCGTGCCTAACACATGCAAGTCGAGCGATTCTCTTCGGAGAAGAGCGGCGGACGGGTGAGTAACGCGTGGGTAACCTGCCCTGTACACACGGATAACATACCGAAAGGTATGCTAATACGGGATAACATATAAGAGTCGCATGACTTTTATATCAAAGATTTTTCGGTACAGGATGGACCCGCGTCTGATTAGCTTGTTGGCGGGGTAACGGCCCACCAAGGCGACGATCAGTAGCCGACCTGAGAGGGTGATCGGCCACATTGGAACTGAGACACGGTCCAAACTCCTACGGGAGGCAGCAGTGGGGAATATTGCACAATGGGCGCAAGCCTGATGCAGCAACGCCGCGTGAGCGATGAAGGCCTTCGGGTCGTAAAGCTCTGTCCTCAAGGAAGATAATGACGGTACTTGAGGAGGAAGCCCCGGCTAACTACGTGCCAGCAGCCGCGGTAATACGTAGGGGGCTAGCGTTATCCGGATTTACTGGGCGTAAAGGGTGCGTAGGCGGTCTTTCAAGTCAGGAGTTAAAGGCTACGGCTCAACCGTAGTAAGCTCCTGATACTGTCTGACTTGAGTGCAGGAGAGGAAAGCGGAATTCCCAGTGTAGCGGTGAAATGCGTAGATATTGGGAGGAACACCAGTAGCGAAGGCGGCTTTCTGGACTGTAACTGACGCTGAGGCACGAAAGCGTGGGGAGCAAACAGGATTAGATACCCTGGTAGTCCATGCTGTAAACGATGAGTACTAGGTGTCGGAGGTTACCCCCTTCGGTGCCGCAGCTAACGCATTAAGTACTCCGCCTGGGGAGTACGCACGCAAGTGTGAAACTCAAAGGAATTGACGGGGACCCGCACAAGTAGCGGAGCATGTGGTTTAATTCGAAGCAACGCGAAGAACCTTACCTAGGCTTGACATCCTTCTGACCGAGGACTAATCTCCTCTTTCCCTCCGGGGACAGAAGTGACAGGTGGTGCATGGTTGTCGTCAGCTCGTGTCGTGAGATGTTGGGTTAAGTCCCGCAACGAGCGCAACCCTTGTCTTTAGTTGCCATCATTTAGTTGGGCACTCTAGAGAGACTGCCAGGGATAACCTGGAGGAAGGTGGGGATGACGTCAAATCATCATGCCCCTTATGCCTAGGGCTACACACGTGCTACAATGGGTGGTACAGAGGGCAGCCAAGCCGTGAGGTGGAGCAAATCCCTTAAAGCCATTCTCAGTTCGGATTGTAGGCTGAAACTCGCCTACATGAAGCTGGAGTTACTAGTAATCGCAGATCAGAATGCTGCGGTGAATGCGTTCCCGGGTCTTGTACACACCGCCCGTCACACCATGGGAGTTGGAGACACCCGAAGCCGACTATCTAACCTTTTGGGAGAAGTCGTCGAAGGTGGAATCAATAACTGGGGTGAAGTCGTAACAAGGTAGCCGTATCGGAAGGTGCGGCTGGATCACCTCCTTTCTAGGGAGAATTATCTGCTGTTCGGTTTTGAAGGTTCATTCCTTCAAAACTGTACTTTGAAAACTACATATATATTATGATATGACATCATTTATTTCCTTAATGTGATAAATAAGGATGATAACCTTATAAAAAAATATCAACTGTAACTGGTCAAGTTATTAAGGGTGCAGGGCGGATGCCTTGGCACCGGGAGCCGATGAAGGACGTGATAAGCTGCGATAAGCTATGGGGAGTTGCACGTAAACTTTGATCCATAGATTTCCGAATGAGGAAACTCACCATGAGTAATGTCATGGTATCTTCGAGTGAATACATAGCTCGTTGAGGGGAACTCGGGGAACTGAAACATCTAAGTACCCGAAGGAAGAGAAAGAAATTCGATTCCGCTAGTAGCGGCGAGCGAACGCGGAACAGCCCAAACCTAAGAAGTTCGCTTCTTAGGGGTTGCGGACATATCATCAGGAAGAGGTTATTACAGACGAAGAGTTTTGGAAAGCTCCGCCACAGAAGGTAACAGCCCTGTAGTCGAAGTGAGAAGACTTCCGATATGATCCAGAGTACCACGGGACACGTGAAACCCCGTGGGAAGCAGGAGGGACCACCCTCCAAGGCTAAATACTACCCGGTGACCGATAGCGCATAGTACCGTGAGGGAAAGGTGAAAAGAACCCCGGGAGGGGAGTGAAATAGAACCTGAAACCCTGTACTTACAAACTGTGGAAGCACATTTCTTGTGTGACCGCGTACTTTTTGTAGAACGGGCCAACGAGTTACGTTATGCAGCAAGGTTAAGTACTTCATGTATGCAGCCGCAGCGAAAGCGAGTTTTAACTGAGCGTTTAGTTGCATGACGTAGACCCGAAACCGGGTGACCTATCCATGAGCAGGTTGAAGCGAAAGTAAAATTTCGTGGAGGACCGAACCCACGAGCGTTGAAAAGCTCGGGGATGACTTGTGGATAGCGGTGAAATTCCAATCGAACCCGGAGATAGCTGGTTCTCCCCGAAATAGCTTTAGGGCTAGCCTCAGATTCAGAGATACGGAGGTAGAGCACTGAATGTCCTAGGGGGTATTGCACCTACCGAAGACTATCAAACTCCGAATGCCGTCATCTTTTATCTGGGAGTCAGACCGTGGGTGATAAGATTCACGGTCGAGAGGGCAACAGCCCAGACCGTCGGCTAAGGTCCCCAAATGTAGGTTAAGTGGTAAAGGATGTGGGATTGCACAGACAACCAGGATGTTGGCTTAGAAGCAGCCACTCATTCAAAGAGTGCGTAATAGCTCACTGGTCGAGTGATCCTGCGCCGAAGATTTCCGGGGCTAAAACCTACTACCGAAGCCACGGCATCATTTATGATGGGTAGGGGAGCTTTCTTTACTGGGCAGAAGCATGACCGTAAGGACATGTGGACTGTAAAGAAGTGAGAATGTTGGCATGAGTAGCGAGATGTGGGTGAGAATCCCACAGGCCGTAAACCCAAGGTTTCCAGGGGAAGGTTCGTCCTCCCTGGGTTAGTCGGGACCTAAGCCGAGGCCGAAAGGCGTAGGTGATGGACAACAGGTTGAAATTCCTGTACCGCCAATAAGCGTTTGAGAAATGGGATGACACAGTAGGACAGGATGAGCGTGCTGTTGGTTATGCACGTCCAAGCACTGAGGCAGTATCCGGAGGCAAATCCACGGATACAATGCTGGGGTGTGACGGGGAGCGAAATTTAGTAGCGAAGCATCTGCATTCACACTGTCGAGAAAAGTCTCTATCGAGTTTAAAGGCGCCCGTACCGCAAACCGACACAGGTGGGTGAGGAGAGTATCCTAAGGCCAGCGAGAGAACTGTTGTTAAGGAACTCGGCAAAATGACCCCGTAACCTAGGGATAAGGGGTGCCATCGAAAGATGGCCGCAGAGAATAGGCCCAAGCGACTGTTTACCAAAAACATAGGTTTCTGCTAAGTCGCAAGACGATGTATAGGAGCTGACGCCTGCCCGGTGCTGGAAGGTTAAGGGGATCTGTTAGAGCAATCGAAGCAGTGAACTTAAGCCCCAGTAAACGGCGGCCGTAACTATAACGGTCCTAAGGTAGCGAAATTCCTTGTCGGGTAAGTTCCGACCCGCACGAAAGGCGTAACGATTTGGGCACTGTCTCAACAACAGACTCGGTGAAATTGTAATTCCGGTGAAGATGCCGGATACCTGCGACAGGACGGAAAGACCCCATGGAGCTTTACTGTAGCTTGGCATTGGGTCTTGGTACTACATGTACAGCATAGGTGGGAGGCTTTGATTCCAGGACGCCAGTTTTGGATGAGCCACCGTTGGGATACCACCCCTGTAGTACTGGGACTCTAACCAGAGGCCTTGAATCAGGTCTTGGGACACTGTCAGGCGGGCAGTTTGACTGGGGCGGTCGCCTCCCAAAAGGTAACGGAGGCGCTCAAAGGTTCTCTCAGCACGGTCGGAAATCGTGCATAGAGTGTAAAGGCATAAGAGAGCTTGATTGCAAGACATACAGGTCGAGCAAGGACGAAAGTCGGACTTAGTGATCCGGTGGTTCTGAGTGGAAGGGCCATCGCTCAACGGATAAAAGCTACCCTGGGGATAACAGGCTTATCTCCCCCAAGAGTCCACATCGACGGGGAGGTTTGGCACCTCGATGTCGGCTCATCACATCCTGGGGCTGTAGTAGGTCCCAAGGGTTGGGCTGTTCGCCCATTAAAGTGGTACGCGAGCTGGGTTCAGAACGTCGTGAGACAGTTCGGTCCCTATCCGTCGCAGGCGTAGGAAATTTGAGAGGATCTGCCCTTAGTACGAGAGGACCGGGGTGGACGTACCGCTGGTGTACCAGTTGTCTCGCCAGAGGCATGGCTGGGTAGCTATGTACGGAACGGATAAGCGCTGAAAGCATCTAAGCGCGAAGCCAGCCTCAAGATAAGATTTCCCATTCCTCGGAAGTAAGACCCCATGAAGACTACGTGGTTGATAGGTCGGAGGTGGAAGTGCAGTAATGTATGCAGCTTACCGATACTAATAGGTCGAGGACTTGACCAAGTAAATATTTGGTAATTTGATTAATATGTATGTAGTTTTCAGAGTACAATCTCTGAAAAAATATATTGACACTTTCGAATGGATATGTTAATATAATACTTGTCAAAAATAATGTGGTTATTATAGAAGAGAGGATACACCTGTTCCCATTCCGAACACAGAAGTTAAGCTCTCTATCGCTGATGGTACTTGGGGCGAAGGCCCCTGGGAGAGTAGGACGTAGCCACGTTAAATGGCCCGTTGGTCAAGCGGTTAAGACACCACCCTTTCACGGTGGTAACAGGAGTTCGATTCTCCTACGGGTCACCAGCTAAATATGCGGGTGTAGCTCAATGGTAGAGTTCTGGCCTTCCAAGCCAGCTGTGAGGGTTCGATCCCCTTCACCCGCTCCAAAATGGGGTTATAGCTCAGCTGGGAGAGCATCTGCCTTACAAGCAGGGGGTCACAGGTTCGAGCCCTGTTAACCCCACCAAATAAAGTGGCTCGGTAGTTCAGTTGGTTAGAATGCCAGCCTGTCACGCTGGAGGTCGTGGGTTCGAACCCCATCCGAGTCGCCACTTTATAAAAAAATAAATACTAAAAATGTGGGAATATGGCTCAGTTGGTAGAGCAAATGACTGTTAATCATTGGGTCACAGGTTCGAGTCCTGTTATTCCCGCCAATATGCTGGTGTGGCTCAATTGGTAGAGCAGCTGACTTGTAATCAGCAGGTTGTAGGTTCGAGTCCTATCACCAGCTCCAAATATTTGATATGGGTGCATAGCTCAGCTGGATAGAGCAACGCCCTTCTAAGGCGTGTGTCGAAGGTTCGAATCCTTCTGCGCTCATTTTTTATGGTCTATTAGCTCAGTCGGTAGAGCACTTGACTTTTAATCAAGGTGTCCCGCGTTCGAATCGCGGATAGATCATTTTTTAATATGGAGAGGTGTCCGAGTGGTTTAAGGAGCTGGTCTTGAAAACCAGTGATGCTTAACGGCACCGTGGGTTCGAATCCCACCCTCTCCGCCATATTAGGAGAAGTACTCAAGAGGCTATAAGAGGAGCCCCTGCTAAGGGTTTAGGCTGGGTAACACCGGTGCGAGGGTTCGAATCCCTCCTTCTCCGCCATTTATATTTAAATCGAGGTGTAGCGCAGTTTGGTAGCGCACGTGGTTTGGGACCATGGGGCCGGGGGTTCGAGTCCCTTCACCTCGACCAATTTTATGGACCATTAGCTCAGTTGGTTAGAGCGCCCGGCTCATAACCGGTAGGTCTGGGGTTCGAGTCCCTGATGGTCCATCTTTTTTTATCTAAAAAAAACATAGGGGTATAGCTCAGTTGGTAGAGCGTCGGTCTCCAAAACCGTGCGCCGGGGGTTCGAGTCCCTCTACCCCTGCCATATAGAACCAAAAATCGAGGTGTAGCGCAGTTTGGTAGCGCACGTGGTTTGGGACCATGGGGCCGGGGGTTCGAGTCCCTTCACCTCGACCATTTATGGGCCTATAGCTCAGGTGGTTAGAGCGCACGCCTGATAAGCGTGAGGTCGCTGGTTCGAGTCCAGCTAGGCCCACTTATTATGATTATGCCCAGATAGCTCAGTCGGTAGAGCAGGGGACTGAAAATCCCCGTGTCGGTGGTTCGATTCCGCCTCTGGGCACCATAGAACATGGCGGTATAGCTTAGTTGGCTAGAGCGTTCGGTTCATACCCGAAAGGTCACAGGTTCGACTCCTGTTACCGCTACTGAGCTATATTATTAGTGATTATGAACTTTGAAAACTGAATAGCAGATATATTTAGTTCGAATGAATAATTCGAACGCCATACAAACCATGCCAGATATTTTGAGATAACATCTGAGCGGATTTAACAAACTAATTTTATTTTGAGCAACGGAATTTTGAGCATTAGCGAAAAATTCGTTGGCGATATAAAATTTCGAAGAAATTTTATTTTGAGAGTTTGATCCTGGCTCAGGATGAACGCTGGCGGCGTGCCTAACACATGCAAGTCGAGCGATTCTCTTCGGAGAAGAGCGGCGGACGGGTGAGTAACGCGTGGGCAACCTGCCCTGTACACACGGATAACATACCGAAAGGTATGCTAATACGGGATAATATATAAGGGTCGCATGACTTTTATATCAAAGATTTTTCGGTACAGGATGGACCCGCGTCTGATTAGCTTGTTGGCGGGGTAATGGCCCACCAAGGCGACGATCAGTAGCCGACCTGAGAGGGTGATCGGCCACATTGGAACTGAGACACGGTCCAAACTCCTACGGGAGGCAGCAGTGGGGAATATTGCACAATGGGCGCAAGCCTGATGCAGCAACGCCGCGTGAGCGATGAAGGCCTTCGGGTCGTAAAGCTCTGTCCTCAAGGAAGATAATGACGGTACTTGAGGAGGAAGCCCCGGCTAACTACGTGCCAGCAGCCGCGGTAATACGTAGGGGGCTAGCGTTATCCGGATTTACTGGGCGTAAAGGGTGCGTAGGCGGTCTTTCAAGTCAGGAGTTAAAGGCTACGGCTCAACCGTAGTAAGCTCCTGATACTGTCTGACTTGAGTGCAGGAGAGGAAAGCGGAATTCCCAGTGTAGCGGTGAAATGCGTAGATATTGGGAGGAACACCAGTAGCGAAGGCGGCTTTCTGGACTGTAACTGACGCTGAGGCACGAAAGCGTGGGGAGCAAACAGGATTAGATACCCTGGTAGTCCACGCTGTAAACGATGAGTACTAGGTGTCGGAGGTTACCCCCTTCGGTGCCGCAGCTAACGCATTAAGTACTCCGCCTGGGGAGTACGCACGCAAGTGTGAAACTCAAAGGAATTGACGGGGACCCGCACAAGTAGCGGAGCATGTGGTTTAATTCGAAGCAACGCGAAGAACCTTACCTAGGCTTGACATCCTTCTGACCGAGGACTAATCTCCTCTTTCCCTCTGGGGACAGAAGTGACAGGTGGTGCATGGTTGTCGTCAGCTCGTGTCGTGAGATGTTGGGTTAAGTCCCGCAACGAGCGCAACCCTTGTCTTTAGTTGCCATCATTTAGTTGGGCACTCTAGAGAGACTGCCAGGGATAACCTGGAGGAAGGTGGGGATGACGTCAAATCATCATGCCCCTTATGCCTAGGGCTACACACGTGCTACAATGGATGGTACAGAGGGCAGCCAAGCCGTGAGGTGGAGCAAATCCCTTAAAGCCATTCTCAGTTCGGATTGTAGGCTGAAACTCGCCTACATGAAGCTGGAGTTACTAGTAATCGCAGATCAGAATGCTGCGGTGAATGCGTTCCCGGGTCTTGTACACACCGCCCGTCACACCATGGGAGTTGGAGACACCCGAAGCCGACTATCTAACCTTTTGGGAGAAGTCGTCGAAGGTGGAATCAATAACTGGGGTGAAGTCGTAACAAGGTAGCCGTATCGGAAGGTGCGGCTGGATCACCTCCTTTCTAGGGAGAATTATCTGCTGTTCGGTTTTGAAGGTTCATTCCTTCAAAACTGTACTTTGAAAACTACATATATATTATGATATGACATCATTTATTTCCTTAATGTGATAAATAAGGACGATAACCTTATAAAAAAATATCAACTGTAACTGGTCAAGTTATTAAGGGTGCAGGGCGGATGCCTTGGCACCGGGAGCCGATGAAGGACGTGATAAGCTGCGATAAGCTATGGGGAGTTGCACGTAAACTTTGATCCATAGATTTCCGAATGAGGAAACTCACCATGAGTAATGTCATGGTATCTTCGAGTGAATACATAGCTCGTTGAGGGGAACTCGGGGAACTGAAACATCTAAGTACCCGAAGGAAGAGAAAGAAATTCGATTCCGCTAGTAGCGGCGAGCGAACGCGGAACAGCCCAAACCTAAGAAGTTCGCTTCTTAGGGGTTGCGGACATATCATCAGGAAGAGGTTATTACAGACGAAGAGTTTTGGAAAGCTCCGCCACAGAAGGTAACAGCCCTGTAGTCGAAGTGAGAAGACTTCCGATATGATCCAGAGTACCACGGGACACGTGAAACCCCGTGGGAAGCAGGAGGGACCACCCTCCAAGGCTAAATACTACCCGGTGACCGATAGCGCATAGTACCGTGAGGGAAAGGTGAAAAGAACCCCGGGAGGGGAGTGAAATAGAACCTGAAACCCTGTACTTACAAACTGTGGAAGCACATTTCTTGTGTGACCGCGTACTTTTTGTAGAACGGGCCAACGAGTTACGTTATGCAGCAAGGTTAAGTACTTCATGTATGCAGCCGCAGCGAAAGCGAGTTTTAACTGAGCGTTTAGTTGCATGACGTAGACCCGAAACCGGGTGACCTATCCATGAGCAGGTTGAAGCGAAAGTAAAATTTCGTGGAGGACCGAACCCACGAGCGTTGAAAAGCTCGGGGATGACTTGTGGATAGCGGTGAAATTCCAATCGAACCCGGAGATAGCTGGTTCTCCCCGAAATAGCTTTAGGGCTAGCCTCAGATTCAGAGATACGGAGGTAGAGCACTGAATGTCCTAGGGGGTATTGCACCTACCGAAGACTATCAAACTCCGAATGCCGTCATCTTTTATCTGGGAGTCAGACCGTGGGTGATAAGATTCACGGTCGAGAGGGCAACAGCCCAGACCGTCGGCTAAGGTCCCCAAATGTAGGTTAAGTGGTAAAGGATGTGGGATTGCACAGACAACCAGGATGTTGGCTTAGAAGCAGCCACTCATTCAAAGAGTGCGTAATAGCTCACTGGTCGAGTGATCCTGCGCCGAAGATTTCCGGGGCTAAAACCTACTACCGAAGCCACGGCATCATTTATGATGGGTAGGGGAGCTTTCTTTACTGGGCAGAAGCATGACCGTAAGGACATGTGGACTGTAAAGAAGTGAGAATGTTGGCATGAGTAGCGAGATGTGGGTGAGAATCCCACAGGCCGTAAACCCAAGGTTTCCAGGGGAAGGTTCGTCCTCCCTGGGTTAGTCGGGACCTAAGCCGAGGCCGAAAGGCGTAGGTGATGGACAACAGGTTGAAATTCCTGTACCGCCAATAAGCGTTTGAGAAATGGGATGACACAGTAGGACAGGATGAGCGTGCTGTTGGTTATGCGCGTCCAAGCACTGAGGCAGTATCCGGAGGCAAATCCACGGATACAATGCTGGGGTGTGACGGGGAGCGAAATTTAGTAGCGAAGCATCTGCATTCACACTGTCGAGAAAAGTCTCTATCGAGTTTAAAGGCGCCCGTACCGCAAACCGACACAGGTGGGTGAGGAGAGTATCCTAAGGCCAGCGAGAGAACTGTTGTTAAGGAACTCGGCAAAATGACCCCGTAACTTAGGGATAAGGGGTGCCATCGAAAGATGGCCGCAGAGAATAGGCCCAAGCGACTGTTTACCAAAAACATAGGTTTCTGCTAAGTCGCAAGACGATGTATAGGAGCTGACGCCTGCCCGGTGCTGGAAGGTTAAGGGGATCTGTTAGAGCAATCGAAGCAGTGAACTTAAGCCCCAGTAAACGGCGGCCGTAACTATAACGGTCCTAAGGTAGCGAAATTCCTTGTCGGGTAAGTTCCGACCCGCACGAAAGGCGTAACGATTTGGGCACTGTCTCAACAACAGACTCGGTGAAATTGTAATTCCGGTGAAGATGCCGGATACCTGCGACAGGACGGAAAGACCCCATGGAGCTTTACTGTAGCTTGGCATTGGGTCTTGGTACTACATGTACAGCATAGGTGGGAGGCCTTGATTCCAGGACGCCAGTTTTGGATGAGCCACCGTTGGGATACCACCCCTGTAGTACTGGGACTCTAACCAGAGGCCTTGAATCAGGTCTTGGGACACTGTCAGGCGGGCAGTTTGACTGGGGCGGTCGCCTCCCAAAAGGTAACGGAGGCGCTCAAAGGTTCTCTCAGCACGGTCGGAAATCGTGCATAGAGTGTAAAGGCATAAGAGAGCTTGATTGCAAGACATACAGGTCGAGCAAGGACGAAAGTCGGACTTAGTGATCCGGTGGTTCTGAGTGGAAGGGCCATCGCTCAACGGATAAAAGCTACCCTGGGGATAACAGGCTTATCTCCCCCAAGAGTCCACATCGACGGGGAGGTTTGGCACCTCGATGTCGGCTCATCACATCCTGGGGCTGTAGTAGGTCCCAAGGGTTGGGCTGTTCGCCCATTAAAGTGGTACGCGAGCTGGGTTCAGAACGTCGTGAGACAGTTCGGTCCCTATCCGTCGCAGGCGTAGGAAATTTGAGAGGATCTGCCCTTAGTACGAGAGGACCGGGGTGGACGTACCGCTGGTGTACCAGTTGTCTCGCCAGAGGCATGGCTGGGTAGCTATGTACGGAACGGATAAGCGCTGAAAGCATCTAAGCGCGAAGCCAGCCTCAAGATAAGATTTCCCATTCCTCGGAAGTAAGACCCCATGAAGACTACGTGGTTGATAGGTCGGAGGTGGAAGTGCAGTAATGTATGCAGCTTACCGATACTAATAGGTCGAGGACTTGACCAAGTAAATATTTGGTAATTTGATTAATATGTATGTAGTTTTGAAAGTATAGCTTTCAATACGCGGGTGTAGCTCAATGGTAGAGTTCTGGCCTTCCAAGCCAGCTGTGAGGGTTCGATCCCCTTCACCCGCTCCAAAAATGTGGTTATTATAGAAGAGAGGATACACCTGTTCCCATTCCGAACACAGAAGTTAAGCTCTCTATCGCTAATGGTACTTGGGGCGAAGGCCTCTGGGAGAGTAGGACGTAGCCACGTTAAATGGCCCGTTGGTCAAGCGGTTAAGACACCACCCTTTCACGGTGGTAACAGGAGTTCGATTCTCCTACGGGTCACCAACTAAATATGCGGGTGTAGCTCAATGGTAGAGTTCTGGCCTTCCAAGCCAGCTGTGAGGGTTCGATCCCCTTCACCCGCTCCAAAATGGGGTTATAGCTCAGCTGGGAGAGCATCTGCCTTACAAGCAGGGGGTCACAGGTTCGAGCCCTGTTAACCCCACCAAATAAAGTGGCTCGGTAGTTCAGTTGGTTAGAATGCCAGCCTGTCACGCTGGAGGTCGTGGGTTCGAACCCCATCCGAGTCGCCACTTTATATATGCGGGAATAGTTCAGCGGTAGAGCGCGACCTTGCCAAGGTCGAAGTCGCGAGTTCGAATCTCGTTTCCCGCTCCAAATTTAATATGGGTGCATAGCTCAGCTGGATAGAGCAACGCCCTTCTAAGGCGTGTGTCGAAGGTTCGAATCCTTCTGCGCTCATTTATAAGATTCTGTTTTTTAACAGGATCTTTTTTTTTACAATTTATACTTATAATCTATAAAATATTTAATATGCCTCTTTAAAAATAAATAATAAATTTAAATTGGAATGAAATAATAAAAACTTTATAAAAATATAAAAATAAATTAAAAATGAATTTAGCATTAATAAAGAAATTGATAAGTTATTTATGATATAAATAATTTGTGTATTTTAATTCTTATATATAGTATAATATTTAATGTAAGAAATTGATGTTGAAATGATATGATAAATTAAAATATTTTTAATATAAATAAAAATATAAGGAGGAAGAGAAATGTTAGATTTTGGTTCTTTTGTTGGAGAATTTTTAGATATGATATACCAGATGGGTATTAACGATATACTTGATATAGCAATAGTAACATATTTATTCTATAAAATATTTATGTTTATAAAAGATACAAGAGCAGAACAGGTTTTAAAAGGACTTTTAATATTACTTGTTGCAACTGGTGCAAGTAAAATATTTAAATTACATACAATTTACTGGTTATTAGTAAAATCTTTAGAAGTTGGATTTATACTTCCTTTCATTATATTCCAGCCAGAATTAAGAGCTGGTCTAGAACATATAGGGAGAACAAAATTAAAAATATTCCAGAAGCAATCTGGTGTATCTGAAGAGAAATTTAATCATGTAATAGATGAAATTGTAGAAGCATTATATTCACTAGCTAGACAAAAAATAGGTGCTTTAATCGTTATGGAAAGAGAAACTAAGTTAAATGATATAATAAATACAGGTACTATACTAGACTCTGAAATCTCAAGACAGTTATTAGTAAATATATTTATACCAAACACTCCATTACATGATGGAGCAGTTGTTGTAAGGGAGTCAAAAATCAAAGCAGCTGCATGTTTTTTACCTTTGACACAGAGCAAGGATTTAAGTAAAGATTTAGGTACAAGACATAGAGCTGGTGTAGGGGTTAGTGAGGTATCTGACTGCCTAACACTTATAGTTTCAGAGGAAACAGGGGGAGTTTCTATAGCAAAATCAGGTAAATTATATAGAGATATTACAAAAGAAAGAATGAAGAGTATACTATCTCATAATCTTCAGGCTAAAAAAGAAGAAAAAAGCTCTTTTATAGGAGGATTATTTAAATGATGAGACTAAAAAATAATACAAAAGTAAAGTTGATTGCGCTCTTTAGTGCAATAGCGTTGTGGATGTATGTAATAGCGATAGTTGATCCAGAAGATACAAAATTAATAGAGGATATACCAGTAACAGTAAGTAATTTAGATGAGGTAGATGAAAAAGATTTAGTTGTTTATCCAGATGAATCTTTACTGTGTAGTATGAATGTAAGTGGTAAATTATCTAATGTAAAAAATGTAGATAAAGAAGATATAAAGGTATATGGAGAAATTGATAATCCCATAGAAGGGAAAAATGAGGTTTATTTAAGGGCTAATATGTCTGAAAGGGTAAGCCATGAGTTTACTCAAAGTACAATAATTATAAACTTAGAGAAAAAAATAAGCAAAGAATATAAAATATCACTAAGTATTAATGATAAGGACAAAGAAAATATAGAGTCAGTTAATTTAGAGGATGAATATGTAAATATATCAGGTCCTAGAAGTCAGATGAGTAAAGTTAAAAAAGTTGTTGGTAAAGTTGATTCTATAAAAGCCGAAAATAATAAAACTATAACTAAAAGAGTTAGACTTATTCCTGTAGATTCAAAAGATAAGGAAGTAAATGGAATAAAAATGAATAATAATTATGTGAATTTATACATAAAAATGTTAGCTTCTAAATCAGTTCCTGTAAAGGTTGCTCTTGATAATGAAGATGAACCTTTAAATTATGAATTAAGCAAGAAAGATGTAACTATAGTAGGTAAAGAAAGTGATATAAAAAATATAAAATACATAGAGACAGAAAAGCTTAATGTAGATGAGCTTAAGGATAAAAAAATTGTTGAATTAAAGTTGACAATTCCTGCAGGAATTAAATGTGATGATGAAAAAATAAGAGTGAATATAGAAAGATAAAAATAATTTATTGCAAAAGTGATATACAAATAAATAATAATGATGAAAATATATGTATTTATATATTCATGAAAAATTTGATACATAAATAACGAAAAGGGCTTTAAAAGTTGAATATTAACATTTAATAAAAAAGCGATTATGTGTAAAAATTCAAAAAATAAAGATTTAATAAAAAAGCTTTAATAATAAATTTTCTGAAAATAAAAATAATAAAAGCGAAGTGTATTTAATAAAATAAAGAAATAAGAACAAAAAATATAAAATTAGAACTATATGAAAATGAAGTTGCAATGAAATATAAATTTATTTTTGTTAAATTTATATTTTTATTGCAACTTATTTATTTTAGAGATATTATAAATATATAATGTATTTTGGAAGACATATTCTGTTAAGAAATAAAATTACACATAACTGGAAAACGATTTATTTTATTTTATTAATAGAGTATAATATAATTATGATATACAAATAAAAAATACTACTACGAGGTGGAGTTTATGAGAAACTTTGAAGAAGTTATAAAATTTGCAAAAGAAAGAGGACCTAAAACAATATCAGTTGCTTGCTGCCAGGATAAAGAAGTTTTACTTGCAGTTGAAATGGCAAGAAAAGAAGGCATAGCAAATGCTATATTAGTTGGGGATGTTGCTAAAACAGAAGTTATAGCAAAAGAATTAGGAATAGATTTAGCTAATTATGAATTAATAAATATAGAAGATTTAGTAGAAGCATCAAGAAAAGCTGTTGAACTTGTTTCATCAGGAAAAGCTGATATGGTAATGAAAGGAATAGTTGATACATCAATAGTTCTTAAAGCCGTATTAGATAAAGAAATAGGTTTAAGAACTGGAAAAGTATTAAGCCATGTTGCAGTATTTGATGTTAATGGATTCGATAGATTATTCTTCATCACTGATGCAGCTATGAACTTAGCTCCAGATGTTGCAGCTAAAAAACAGATAATAGAAAATGCTGTTGATGTTGCACATGCATTAGATATAGAAGTACCAAATGTTGCATGCTTATGTGCAAAAGAAAAAGTAAATCCAAAAATGAAAGATACAGTTGAAGCAGCAGAACTTCAGGAAATGTGTGAAAAAGGTGAAATAACTGGTTGTGTAGTAGGTGGACCATTTGCACTAGATAATGCAGTTTCAGAAGAAGCAGCAGCACACAAAGGTGTTAATCATCCAGGTGCAGGAAAAGCTGATATACTATTAGTTCCAGATATAGAAGCTGGTAATGTTCTTTACAAATCAATGGTATTCTTTGCACAGGCTAAAAATGCAGGTGTGATAGTTGGGGCAAAAGCACCAGTAATACTTACTTCAAGAGCAGATACAGAAGAAACTAAACTGAACTCTATAGCACTTGGAGTTCTTATGGCAGCTAAAACTGCAAAATAATTTAAATTTGATTAACTCTAAAATAAAAAATATTTTAGATTGTATAAAAGCTACAAATTAGCTTAAATTTGATATTTTTTAATTAATTTATTAGACAATAGGTTTTTAAATTTTACAGGAGGTAAAAACTACATGAGTAAAGTAAATAGAATATTAACTATTAACCCAGGTTCAACATCTACAAAAATAGCTGTTTTCGATGATGAATCACTAGTATTTGAAAAAACACTTAGACACTCTTCAGAAGAAATAGGGAAATACGACAAAATAGCAGATCAGTTCGAATTCCGTAAAGGTGTTATAGAAGACGCTTTAGCTGAAGGTGGAGTGAAAACATCTGAATTAGACGCTGTTGTTGGTAGAGGTGGTCTTTTAAAACCTATAAAAGGTGGAACTTATGCAGTTAATGCTGATATGGTAGAAGACTTAAGAGTTGGTGTTTCAGGAGAACACGCTTCTAACCTTGGTGGAATAATAGCTAAACAGATAGGTGATGAAGTAGGAGTACCTTCTTTCATAGTAGACCCTGTTGTTGTTGATGAATTACAGGATGTAGCTAGAATATCAGGAATGGCTGATATAGAAAGAACAAGTATATTCCACGCTTTAAATCAGAAAGCAATAGCAAGAAGATATGCTAAAGAAGTTGGAAAATCATACGAAGATGTTAACCTAATAGTAGCTCATATGGGTGGAGGAATATCTGTAGGAGCTCATGAAAAAGGTAGAGTTATAGATGTTGCTAATGCATTAGATGGTGAAGGACCATTCTCTCCAGAAAGATCTGGTGGACTACCAGTAGGAAGCTTAATAAAAATGTGCTTCAGTGGAGAATATACATTAGATGATATGAAGAAAAAAATAAAAGGTAGTGCAGGACTTGTTTCTTATCTAAACACTAACGATGCAAGAGAAGTTGAAGAAATGATAGAAGCAGGAAATGAAAAAGCTAAACTTGTATATGACGCAATGGCATATCAGGTAGCTAAAGAGATAGGTGCATGTGCAGCTGTATTAAAAGGTAACGTAGATGCTGTATTATTAACAGGTGGTATAGCTTATTCAAAATCATTCACTAAAGAAATATCAGAAAGAGTTGGCTTCATCGCAGAAGTTAAAGTTTATCCAGGAGAAGATGAAATGATAGCTTTAGCTCAGGGTGGACTAAGAGTTCTTAATGGAGAAGAAGAGGCTTTAGTATATGGTAAATAAAGATAAAAGAATAAGAATAATAACTGGCCACTATGGTAGTGGTAAAAGTGAAGTTGCCGTTAACTATGTCGTACAGCTAAGAAAAGAAACAGAAGATAAAGTAGCACTTGCAGATCTTGACGTAGTAAATGTTTACTTCAGATCAAGAGAAAGAAAAGAAGAAATGAAAGCTATGGGTATACACCCTATAGATAGTTCAGTAGATGCACCAAGTTTAGATTTACCAGCTGTATCTGCTGAAGTTACAGCTCCAATGAACGATAAATCTTATCAGTATGTTATCGATTTAGGTGGAGATAAAGTAGGAGCTAGGGTAATAGCAAGATTCCGTGGCTCAATCCCTGACGACGAATATGATTTATTCTTCGTTGTCAATGCTAACAGAGAAAGAACTCAGACTGCTGAAGAAGTTATGGAGTATATAGACGAAATAGAAGCATCATCTCAGTTGAAAGTAACTGGACTTATAAACAATACTCATATGCTGAAAGCTACTACAGTTGAAGATGTATTAAAAGGACAGGAAGTTTCAAGAGAAGTTTCTAAGGCGAGAAACATACCTATTAAATATGTAGCTTGTTTAAGAGAAGTTGCAAGCCAGCTTCCAGAAGGATTGGAAGGAGAAATACTTCCAATAGATCTATATATGAGAGACGACTGGATGATGTAGTCTGGTTTCAAATAAAATGATAGTTTAAGGAGGCTTAAGCAAATGGCTAAAGGAAGAGTATCTTTTGATCAAAAGTACTGTAAAGGTTGTGGATTGTGTGTAGAAGTATGTCCAATGAAAATAATATCACTAGACACTGAAACAACAAATGAAAAGGGATATAACCCTGCTAGAGTAATAGAAATGGAAAAATGTATAGGTTGTGCTAGCTGTGCAATGATGTGCCCAGACGTAGTTATAACTGTAGAAAGAGACTAATTATTTAATAAATAATCATAGGGGGGAATTTTAATGGCTAAGATACTTATGAAAGGTAACGAAGCGTTTGGTAGAGCAGCTATAGAAGCTGGATGTAAATATTTCTTCGGTTACCCAATAACTCCACAGAGTGAATTACCAGAATATTTATCAAGAGAATTACCAAAAATAGGTGGAGCATTCGTTCAGTCTGAATCTGAAGTTGCTGCTATAAATATGGTTTACGGTGCAGGAGGATCAGGAGTTAGAGTTATGACTTCTTCATCTTCACCAGGTGTTGCACTTAAACAGGAAGGTATAACATATGCAGTTGGTGCTGAAGTACCATGCGTTATACTAAACGTAATGAGAGGTGGCCCAGGACTAGGAAGTATACAGCCATCTCAGGCAGACTACTATATGTCAACTAGAGGAGGAGGAAACGGAGACTACAGAACTCCAGTATTCGCTCCAGCTACAGTTCAGGAAGCAGTTGATATGATACAGGAAGCATTTGATGTTGCGGATTACTACAGAACACCAGTAATGGTTATGGCTGATGGTATGATAGGACAGATGATGGAACCAGTAGAATTTAAAGCTCCAGAAAGAAAAAGAGAATTACCTCCAAAAGACTGGGCTACAACTGGTACTAAAGGACAGAGAAAACCAAATGTTATAAACTCTTTATACTTATCACCAGAAGTTCTAGAAGAACACTGCTGGCATTTAAATGAAAAATTCAAAGCTATGGAAGCTAATGAAGTTCAGTATGAAATGTATCATACAGAAGATGCTGAATTAGTATTCGTTGCTTACGGAACTACTTCAAGAGTTGTTAAAAATGCAGTTGATGATTTAAGAGCAGAAGGATTAAAAGTTGGTTTAATAAGACCTAAAGTTTTATGGCCATTCCCAAATGAAGCATTTACAAAAATACCTAATGCTAAAGATTTATTCGTTGTAGAAATGTCTATGGGACAGATGATAGAAGACGTTAAACTTGCATGTGAATGTAAATTACCAGTTCACTTCCATGGTAGACCAGGTGGTATGGTTCCACTACCAAAAGATTTAACAAGACTTGCAAAAGAAATACTTTCAGGAGGTGCTAAATAATGGCTGTTGTATTTGAAAGAACTAAAGGGCTTCAGGAAGTCCAGACTCACTACTGTCCAGGATGTACTCATGGTATAATCCACAGATTAGTAGCTGAAGTTTTAGAAGAATTAGGTGTTTTAGGTGACACTATAGGTGTTGTTCCAGTTGGATGTTCAGTTTTAGCATATAACTACTTCAACTGTGATACACAGGAAGCTGCTCACGGTAGAGCTCCAGCTTGTGCAACAGGAATAAAAAGATGCCAGCCTGACAAAGTAGTATTCACTTATCAGGGAGATGGTGACTTAGCATCTATAGGTGCTGCAGAAATAGTACATGCTGCAAACAGAGGAGAAAAAATAACTACTATATTCGTAAACAATGCTATATATGGTATGACTGGTGGACAGATGGCTCCTACAACATTAGTTGGACAGAAAGCTACAACTTGCCAGGATGGTAGAAATCCAGAAATAAATGGATTCTCTTTAAGAATATCTGAAATGTTAGCTACAATAGAAGGTGCTGTATTCGTAGAAAGAGTAACTGTTGATACTCCTGCACACGTAAGAGCAGCTAAAAAAGCTATAAAGAAAGCTTTCCAGGTTCAGTTAGCTGGAAAAGGATTCTCTATAGTTGAAGTATTATCTACTTGCCCAACAAACTGGGGTAAAACTGCACCAGATGCATTACAGTGGTTAAGAGATAACATGATACCATACTATCCTTTAGGAAACTTTAAAGATATAGATCTTGATGAACAGGAGGTGAAGTAAATGTCTACAGCTAGAGTAATATGTGCAGGCTTCGGAGGCCAGGGTGTTATGTCTATGGGACAGTTACTAACTTATGCAGGAATGCTAGAAAATAAAGAAGTTTCTTGGTTACCATCTTATGGACCAGAAATGCGTGGAGGTACTGCTAACTGTGCGGTAACAGTATCTGATCACGAAGTTGGTTCTCCATTAATAACTGATGATGCTACAGCAGCTATATTAATGAACTTACCAGCATTCCACAAATTCCAGAACGATGTTATACCTGGAGGAAAAATATTAGTAAACTCTTCTTTAATAAAAGAAAAAGTTGAAAGAGATGACGTAGATGTTTACTATGTACCAGCAAATGATATAGCAGCTGAATTAGGAAACCCTAAAGTTGCTAATATGATAATGCTAGGTGCTTACCTTGGAGTATCAGGAACTGTTGAAGTTGATTCTGTATTAGAAGCATTCAAAAAAGTTTTCGGAGAAAGAAAAGCTAAATTCATACCATTAAATAGATCAGCATTAGAAAAAGGTATAGAAGCTACAAAATAATAAATTTTGTTTAGGTAAAAATAAATTATCATAGATTTGAAAGCCGTTGATTATTCAACGGCTTTCTTTTTTAATTGAATTAAAAATGAATTAAAAATATTTCTATTGAGTTTTTTATAGATAAGTAATAAAATAGTCTTATGTAAAAAGATAACGTTTATAAATAGAAATATTAATAGATGTAGATTTAAATTATAAATATTTAATTAAGTAAAAAGAATGTTTAAAAAAATAAAATAAATATCAAAATAAGTAAGGAACACATTAATTAGTAAGATTTAAGAGACTATAAAATAATGGGTTAATTAAACTTAATAGGGATTTAATTTTATACCGAGAAAGGGAGAAAAGTATGAGAAAATATTTTGGAACAGATGGAGTAAGAGGAGTAGCAAACACAGAACTTGATTGTAATCTTGCATACAAATTAGGTAGAGCAGGTGGATACGTCCTTGCAAAAGGAGACCATAGAGTAAAGGTTGTAGTTGGTAAAGATACTAGAATATCAGGAGATATGTTAGAAGCTGCTTTAATATCAGGTCTTATGTCAGTTGGATGTGATGTAATAACAGTTGGTGTTATACCTACACCTGCAGTTGCATATCTAACAAGAAGATATAACGCTGACTGTGGTGTTGTAATATCTGCTTCACACAATCCAGTTGAGTTTAACGGAATAAAATTCTTCAATAAAGATGGATTCAAATTAGACGACAATATAGAATTAGAAATAGAAAAATACATAGATGATATAGATGCAGTAGATGCAAATCCAACAGGAACAGAAGTTGGAAAAAGAATACACAAACACGAAGCTCAGAATGAATATATAGACTTCCTAATAGAATCTGCGGGAGTTGACCTAACTGGTAAAAAAATAGTTCTAGATTGTGCAAATGGTGCAGCTTCAAAAGTAGCTCCAGAAGCATATAGAAGATTAGGGGCTGAAGTAATAGCTATAGCTGCTGAACCAGACGGAACAAACATAAACGATAAATGTGGATCAACTCATCCAGAAAATTTACAGAAAGTTGTGGTTGAAGAAGGTGCAGACTACGGTCTTGCATATGATGGAGATGCAGATAGATTAATAGCTGTAGATGAAAAAGGTAATATAGTTGATGGCGATAGAATAATGATACTAAGCGCTATAAACTTAAAGAAAAAAGGTAAACTTGCTAAAAATACTCTTGTTGTTACTGTAATGACTAACATAGGTCTAAAAATAGCAGCAAAAGAAAATGATATAGACCTTGCTATAACAAAAGTAGGGGATAGATACGTAATGGAAGAAATGCTAAAAGAAGGATATGTTCTTGGTGGAGAACAGTCTGGACACTTAATATTCTTAGACAATAATACAACTGGAGATGGTACATTAAGTTCACTTGTATTATCAGGAATAATAGCAGAAGAAGGAAAAACTCTTTCTGAATTAGCATCTGTTATGGAACAGTATCCTCAGGTACTTATAAATGCTAAGGTTAAAAATGAAAATAAAAATAGATATATGGAATTCCCAGAGGTTAAAGCTGAAATAGAAAGAATAGAAAAGCTTCTTGATGGAGAAGGAAGAGTTCTTATAAGACCATCAGGAACAGAACCTCTTGTAAGAGTAATGTTAGAGGGTAAAGAAGTAGAACAGATAAAGGAATTAGCAACTAATCTTGCAGAACTTATAAAAGAAAAACTTGCTTAGTTGTAAAATTACGGATGCGGAAACTATTTGTTTCCGCTTCTGTTTTTAGCGCCAGAACTTGTAAATTGAATATAATTTCAAGTTGACGAGGTCAGAGTTAATCGAATATTCGGCGGGTGCTCTGCGGTGTATTTACCATCGTAAAATTTCTTCAAAACTTAGAAGTGATTCTTTGTACAAAGGGAAATTTGAGTAAATAATTTTTTTATCACTACTTCTAAAAATATATATTATAAATAATTTTTAGGAGGCACAGAAATATGTGTGGAATAGTTGGGTACTTAGGTACTAAAAATGCATCAGAGGTGATAGTTGATGGACTATCAAAATTAGAGTACAGAGGTTATGATTCAGCTGGGGTTGCTGTATGCAATGACGGTGAATTAGAAATCAGAAAATTCAAGGGTAGACTTGCTGTACTTGCAGAAGACATTGAAAAAAATGAAATGAAAGGTCACCTAGGAATAGGTCATACAAGATGGGCAACTCATGGAGAACCATCAGATGTAAACTCTCATCCTCATTTCAATATGGACAAAACAATAGCAGTTGTCCACAATGGGATAATAGAAAACTATATGGAATTAAAGGAAGAATTAAAAGAAGATGGAGTAGAATTCAGATCAGAAACAGATACAGAAGTAATAGCTCACTTAGTAGACAAATACTATGAAGGAAATCTTCTTGACGCTGTTTATAAGACAGTAGTTAGATTAAGAGGTGCTTATGCATTAGGAGTTATATGCAAAGATAATGAAGATGAATTAGTAGCTGTGAGAAAAGACAGTCCTCTTATAGCAGGTGTTGGAGAAGGAGAAAACTTTATAGCTTCAGATATACCAGCACTTTTAAAATATACTAGAAAAGTATACTTCCTTGAAAATGGAGAAGTTGTTCATATAAAAGGCGATGAACTTAAAATATACGACGCAGAAAGAAATCCTGTTGAAAAAGAAATATACGATGTAAAATGGGATATAGAAGCTGCTTCAAAAGGTGGATATGATTGTTTCATGCTTAAAGAAATAAATGAACAGCCAGAAGGTGTTAAAAATACACTTGAAAGAAGAATAGATGAAAATGGAAACATAGTATTAGATGGAATCCATTTAACTAAAGAAGACTTAGATAATATAAATAGAATATATATAGTTGCTTGTGGTACTGCATACCATGCTGGATTACTTGGAAAAAATGCACTTGAAAAATACTTAAAAGTGCCGGTAATAACAGATATAGCTTCAGAATTTAGATATAGCGACAATTTTGTAGATGAACATTCTTTAGTAATACTAGTGAGTCAGTCTGGAGAAACTGCGGATACTCTAGCGGTGTTAAGAGATTCAAAAGCTAAAGGTGCTAAAATACTTGCGGTAACAAATGTAGTAGGTTCATCAATATCAAGAGAAGCAGATGAAGTATTCTATACTTGGGCTGGTCCTGAAATAGCAGTTGCATCAACAAAAGCGTACACTACTCAGATAACTTCTTTATATATGATAGCTCTAAACTTTGCTCTTGAAAAAGGAACAATAACTAAAGAAGAATATCTAGAAACTATAGAAAAAATGAAAAAGCTTCCTGAAAAAATTCAAAATGTGATAGACAACCAAGATAAAATAAAAGAAATTGCAGAAAAAATAGTTTCAAAAGAACATGTATTTTTCCTTGGTAGAGGAGTTGACTACTCACTAGCTATGGAAGGTTCTCTAAAATTAAAAGAAGTTTCGTATATACATTCAGAAGCATTTGCTGCTGGAGAATTAAAACACGGAACAATAGCCCTTATAGAAGAAGGTACTCCAGTAATATCTGTAGCAACACAGGAAAAATTATTTGAAAAAATGGTATCAAATATGCAGGAAGTAAAAGCAAGAGGTGCCTTTGTTGCATCAATAGCTCAGGAACATAATAAAAGTGTAGAAAAAGTTTCTGATGAGGTAATATATATACCAAACTGTGATGACATGTTGGTTCCGATAGTTGCAGTTGTTCCAATGCAGTTATTAGCTTATTATGTATCTACAATGAAAGGTCTTGATGTAGATAAACCAAGAAACCTAGCTAAATCAGTTACAGTTGAATAATGTATTGAAAAAATCTATTCATTAGTTAATTTTGATAAATAAAATGAAAAAATAATTTAGTAATAAAAATAATAAATAAAAATATAAAGTAAAGCTATGTAAACTTTGTAAATAAAAAGTATACATAGCTTTTTTTTATTTGAAATTAAAGTGGATAAAGGTTATCCTATTTTCATAACAAATTTAGTTTGTCAAATAATTGTTGAAAAATTTTTTAATGTTCTATATAATGTATAATGTATTTAAAGAGTTTCGGGAAGAGAATACAATGTACTACTTTAAGTAGTGAAAGCTATTATATTAATCGAATTGTGATATTTTTAACTTTAAGAGGTTGGTTTAAAATGCAATTTTATGATGATAATTTGTCTTCTCTATCAAAAAAACTCGGAAATATAAAAATTAATGGATGGAGGAAAAGAGATATGGTAGGAATTGTTCTTGCTAGTCATGGTGACTTCGCTAACGGGATACTACAGTCAGTATCAATGATATTCGGTGAACAGCAGGATGTCAAAGCTGTTACTTTACAGCCAAGTGAAGGACCAAACGATTTAAAAGCTAAGATGGAAGAAGCTATTGCTACATTCGAAAATCCTGAAGAAGTATTATTCTTAGTAGACTTATGGAGTGGAACACCATTCAATCAGGCTACAGGACTTGTTGAAGGACACGAAAAATGGGCTATAGTTACTGGTCTTAACTTACCAATGCTTGTAGAAGCATATGGTGCACGTCTATCTATGGATACTGCTCATGAAATAGCAGCTTATATAGTAGGTGCTGGAAGAGAAGGAATAAAAGTTTGTCCTGAATCTTTAGAACCTAAAAAAGAAGAAGCTGCTCCAGCTCAGGTAACTGTTGGTGGTGCAATACCAGAAGGAACAGTAATAGGTGACGGAAAAATAAAATACGTGTTAGCTCGTATAGACACACGTTTATTACATGGACAGGTTGCTACAACTTGGACAAAAACAACAAAACCAAATCGTATAATCGTAGTTTCAGATTCTGTTGCTCATGACGATTTACGTAAAAAAATGATAGAACAGGCGGCTCCTCCTGGGGTTAAAGCAAACGTTGTTCCAATCGACAAAATGATAAAAGTTCAGAAAGATACTCGTTTTGGAAATACTGAAGCAATGTTATTATTCGAAACACCACAGGATGCTTTAAGAGCAATAAAAGGTGGAGTTGAAGTTAAAGAACTAAACTTAGGTTCTATGGCTCACTCTGTAGGTAAAGTTGTTGCAAATAAAGCAATAGCTATGGACGCAAAAGATATAGAAACAATAGAAGAATTAAAAGATATGGGAATAAAATTTGATGTTCGTAAGGTTCCAAGTGAATCTGGAGAAAATATCGATGATCTTCTTAAAAAAGCAAAAGCTGAATTAGCAAAAGCATAAAGGCGAGGAGGATATAAAGTTATGTCAATGATAACAGTACTTTTAATAATTGTTGTTGCCTTGCTAGCAGGTATGGAAGGGGTTCTAGATGAATTCCAGTTCCATCAGCCTCTAGTGGCATGTACATTAATAGGATTAGTAAGTGGACATTTAACTGAGGGTGTTATCCTTGGTGGTTCATTACAGATGATAGCTCTTGGATGGGCAAACGTTGGTGCAGCAGTTGCACCAGATGCTGCTTTAGCATCAGTTGCTTCTGCAATAATAATGGTATTAGGTTTAAATGGTGGAACTACTAATGTTCAGACTGCAATATCTACTTCTATAGCAGTTGCTATACCACTATCAGTAGCAGGTTTATTCTTAACTATGATAGTTCGTACATTATCTATACCAATAGTTCATTTCATGGATGCTGCTGCTGAAGAAGCAAACATGAGAAAAATGGAAATGTGGCACATAATAGCTATATTACTTCAGGGTGTAAGAATAGCTATACCAGCTGCAGCTTTATGTTTCGTACCAGCATCAGTTGTAACAGGTGCATTAAACTCAATGCCTGAATGGTTAGCAACAGGTATGACAATCGGTGGTGGAATGGTTGCCGCTGTTGGGTATGCAATGGTTATAAACATGATGTCAACAAAAGAAACATGGCCATTCTTCGCTCTAGGATTTGTTCTAGCTGCTATAAACCAGTTAACACTTATAGCTCTTGGTGTAATAGGTGTATCTTTAGCTCTATTATACTTAGGACTAAAAGAAAGTGCTGGAAACGGCGGTAATGGAAATGGTGGTTCTGGAGATCCACTTGGCGATATATTAAATGAATATTAATCTTGAAGGAGGAAAAGAAAAATGGCAGAAAGAAAATCATTAACTAAAAAAGATCGTATGTCTGTTGCTTGGCGTCATCAGTTCCTTCAGGGTTCTTGGAACTATGAACGTATGCAGAATGGTGGATGGTGTTATTCAATGATACCAGCTATCAAAAAATTATATACAAATAAAGAAGACCAGATTGCTGCTTTAAAAAGACACATGGAATTCTACAATACACATCCTTACGTATCAGCTCCAGTTATAGGGGTTACATTAGCACTTGAAGAAGAAAGAGCTAATGGTGCTGAAGTTAACGACCAGGCAATACAGGGTGTTAAAGTTGGTATGATGGGACCTCTAGCAGGGGTTGGTGACCCAGTATTCTGGTTCACTCTAAGACCAATACTTGGAGCATTAGGTGCTTCATTAGCATTAGGTGGAAACATAGTTGGTCCACTAATATTCTTCTTAGCATGGAACATAATCCGTATGGCTTTCTTATGGTACACTCAGGAATTCGGATACAAAGTTGGTAACTCAATAGCACAGGATTTATCTGGTGGATTATTAGGAAAAATAACTCAGGGAGCTTCAATACTTGGTATGTTCATAATAGGTTCTCTAGTTCAGCGTTGGGTAAGTATATCATTTACTCCAATAGTTTCTCAGGTTACACAGTCTGAAGGTGCTTACATAGATTGGGCTAGCTTACCAGCTGGAACAGAAGGTATAAAACAGGCACTTACAATGTATAACTCATTAGGTGGAAATGCTCTAGATGTAGTTAAAACTACTACATTACAGGGTAACTTAGACCAGTTAATACCTGGACTTGCAGCTTTATTATTAACATTATTATGCTGTAAGTTATTAAAGAAAAATGTATCTCCAATAGTAATAATCATAGCATTATTCATAGTTGGTATAGGTGCTCACTTATTAGGTATAATGTAATTAAATATTTTCAAATATATTTAAAGGAAAAGCTCAGTTATCTGAGCTTTTTCTTTAAATATAAGATTTTTTAGGAGGGTGTTTTATGGCTCAATCAATGAATACAAAGGTAGACTATACAGTACCTGCGACATCATTCTTAGGTTTAACTAGCTACGGAAATGTAATGATTGGTGATAAAGCGTTTGAATTCTATAATGAAAAAAATGTAAATGATTATATTCAGATTCCTTGGACAGAGGTAGATCATGTATTAGGTTCTGTAAGTTTTCGTGGAAAATGGATATCTCGTTTTGCAATAGTTACAAAAGAAAATGGAACATACAGCTTTTCTACAAGAGATAATAAAGCTACTTTAAGAGCTGTAAATAAATATATAGAATCAGACAAATTACTAAAATCCTTAACTTTCTTCCAGGTAATTGGGCGTGGGTTAAAGAGATTATTTAGAATAAAAGACAAAAATGAAAAATAAAGAAATAAATTAGAGTGTATGAAAATACACTTTTTTTTATGTTTAAAAGTATGATTTTGTATAAAAATAATATCATGAAAATTAAACATATATATTAATATAAAAATCTATATAAATAATTACACATCAAATATACAAGGAATATAAGTATTACTTATAAAAAACTAAAGTAAAATTTTATTTATTAAAACTATACATAGATAGTATAATATAGTTATTAACTATAAGTTAAAAAAAGTAAAAACATAAAAAAAGCTTTTTATATGGTATAATGAAAACAAGAACTCATATCAACTAAGGAAGGTAGGGATACACAATGAAATTAAACAAAAAATTTAAAGTTCTAGCAATAGGTGCAGCATTAGTATTATCTATAGGTGCTGTTGGATGCAGCAAACAGGAAGAAGCACCAAAAGAAGAAGCTAAACAGGAACAGGCTAAAGCAGAAGTTAAAACTATAAAAGGTGATGAAGTAGTAGAAGCAATGAAAGATGCTAATACTGTAGTAATAGATGCTAGAGATGCTTCTGAATACGAAGCTGGACATATAAAAGGAGCATTAAATGTTTTTGTAGACGAAGCTGAATCTAAACTTGGTGATCTTGAACAGTACAAAGACAAAAAAGTAATAGTATACTGCAACTCTGGTAAAAAATCAGGAAAATTAGCACAGTTATTAGTAGACAACGGATTTACTGATGTTTCTAATGCAGATGGTGTTAAACAGTATGAATATGAATTAGTTCAAGGGAAAGAAGAACCTAAAGCAGAAAAAGCAGAAGTTAAAACTATGAAAGGTGATGAAGTAGTAGAAGCAATGAAAGATACTGCTAACACTGTAGTAATAGATGCAAGAGATGCTAAAGACTTCGCAAAAGGACATATAGATGGTGCTATAAATGTATTCGTTGATGAAGCTAAAGATAAATTAGGTGAATTAGAACAGTACAAAGACAAAAAAGTAATAGTATACTGCAACTCAGGAAATAAGAGTGGAAAATTAGCACAGTTCTTAGTGGACAATGGATTTACAGATGTTTACAATGCAGACGGTGTTAAACAGTACGAATACGCTTTAGTTAAAGGTGAATAATTAAAATAAAATAATAGATTGTTTTTTAGAAAAGACTGTATTTATAAAAATACAGTCTTTTTTTTGTTATTCTCTTCATAAAGTTTACATAAAGTGATATAATTGATAAGGTCTGAAAAATTTGGTTTAAAAAATAAATGATTAAATGATTCAAATTTTTCGATTAATTCGACTAATTAAAAAAAGTTACAAACTATGGTATAGTAATGAAATTTTTAGAGAATTATTATATAATAAAGAATACGATAAAAATAAATATAAAAACATATTTAAAAATGTATTCAATATATATAGAGAGATAAATATAAAAATATAAGCGATAGATAGAATAGATAAAAAAAGATAGATAGCTAATTTTAAATAGAGAAATAAGTTAGAGGAGAAAATAATATGCCAAAAATAATCGTTAAAAAAAGTGCACCTTTAAGAGGTACAGTTAAAATAGACGGAGCAAAAAATGCCGTATTACCAATAATAGCAGCAACATTACTTGCAGATGGAAAATCAGTATTAAAGGGTGTTCCAAATCTTAGAGACGTTCATGTTATATCAGATCTTTTAAGACATCTAGGAGCTGAGGTAACATATGAAGGAACAACTTTAACAGTAGATGCTAGCAATATAACAACTTGTGAAGCACCATACGAATTAGTAAGAAAAATGAGAGCTTCATTCTTAGTAATGGGTCCTTTACTTGCTAGATTTAATCATACAAAAATATCTATGCCAGGAGGATGTGCTATAGGAACAAGACCAATAGACTTACATCTAAAAGGATTTAAATCACTAGGAGCAGAAGTAGAAATAGATCATGGATTCGTTGAAGCGAAGACAGAAAAATTAACAGGAAATAAATTATACCTTGATTTCCCATCAGTAGGAGCTACAGAAAACATAATGATGGCTGCAGCATTAGCAGAAGGAACAACTATAATAGAAAATGCAGCAGAAGAGCCAGAAATAGTAGACTTAGCTAACTTCTTAAATGAAATGGGAGCAAACGTTAAAGGTGCAGGAACAAATACAATAAAAATAAAAGGTGTTGAATCTTTAAAAGGTGCTGAACACACAGTAATACCTGATAGAATAGAAGCAGCTACTTATATGGTTGCAGCAGCTATGACAAAAGGTGATATAACTGTGGAAAACGTACTTATGGAACACTTAAAACCAATAATAGCGAAATTAAGAGAAACTGGATGTGAAATAATCGAAATGGAAAATGCGGTTAGAGTAATAGGACCAGAAGTATTAAAACCAATAGATATAAAAACACTTCCACATCCTGGATTCCCAACAGATGTTCAGGCACAGTTTATGGCAATGCTTACAATAGCTAATGGTACAGCAGTTGTTATAGAAACTGTATTTGAAAATAGATTTATGCACGTTGCTGAATTTAACAGAATGGGAGCAGACATAAAAATAGAAGGAAGAAGTGCAATAGTAAATGGAGTTGACAAATTATACGGAGCTAAAGTTAATGCAACTGATTTAAGAGCTGGTGCAGCACTTATATTATGTGGACTTATAGCAGAAGGTGAAACTCAGATAGGTGAAATATACCACATACAGAGAGGTTACGTGGATATAGACAAAAAAATAAGAGCTTTAGGTGGAAATATAGAAATAGTAGAATAGTATTTTGATTTGATAATATACCTAAGGTTTATTAATGATGCACAAAATAATAAATATACAAGATAATAATAAATTGAAATGTGATATAATGTAATTGTGAGATTGAAACAATTAAAAAGATTTAGAGAAAAAGAATATTTATAACAAAGGAGTTTTTGAAATGGCAAAAGTATCTGGTGTTGATATAGGAATAGATTTAGGAACAGCTAATGTTTTAGTATACGTAAGTGGAAAAGGAATAGTACTTGAAGAACCTTCAGTAGTTGCAATAGATAACAAAACAAATGAAATACTTGCAGTTGGTCAGGAAGCTAAAAAAATGATAGGTAGAACACCTGCAAATATATCAGCTATAAGACCTCTTAGAGATGGTGTTATATCTGACTACAATACAACTGAAAAAATGTTAAAACATTTTGTTGAACAGATAGTTGAGAAAAAAGGATTCGGAAAATTTGTAATGCCTAGAATAATGGTATGTGTACCAACAGGAGTTACAGAAGTTGAAAAAAGAGCAGTTGAAGATGCTACAAAACAGGCAGGAGCTAGAGAAGTTTATGTTATAGAAGAACCAATAGCTGCTGCAATAGGAGCTGGAATAGAAATAGGTGAACCAAGCGGAAATATGATAATAGACATCGGTGGTGGTACTGTCGATATAGCTGTAATATCTCTTGGTGGAGCTGTTGTAAGTGACTCTATAAAAATGGGTGGAGACAAATTCGACGATGCAATAACAAAATATATGAAAAAACAGCACAACCTTATAATAGGTGAAAGAACAGCTGAAAAAGTTAAAATAGAAATAGGAAGTGCTTTCAAAAGAGAAGAAGAAAAATTCATGAAAGTAACAGGAAGAAACCAGATAACAGGTCTTCCATGTACTGTTGAAATAAGCTCAGCTGAAACATTAGAAGCTTTAGATGAATGTGTAGAACAGATAGTTGTTACTACTCACTCTGTACTTGAAAAAACACCACCTGAATTAGCTGCAGATATAAGTGAATCTGGAATAGTTATGACTGGTGGAGGATCATTATTATATGGATTAGACAAAAAAATAGAACAGAGAACAGGAATAAAAGTTAAAATAGCTGACAATCCTTTATCTTGTGTTGCAACAGGTACTGGTGCTGCATTAGGATCATTAGATATATTAAAAACTGGTGGTTCTTTCAAATCAATGCCATCAGAAGAAAAATAATAGAGTATAAATAATCAAATATTAGAAAGACTAAGGATTTATTTAAAGTCCTTAGTCTTTAATAAATAGAGTAATTGGGAGAATATTATGTTAAATATAGACCAGATAAAAGAGATAATACCTCATAGATATCCATTTCTTTTAGTAGATAAAGTAGTTGAGCTTGAAGAAGGAAAAAGAGCTGTTGGTATAAAAAATGTAACAGCTAATGAGCCGTTTTTCCAGGGTCATTTCCCAGAATATCCACTAATGCCAGGTGTTTTAATAATAGAAGCAATGGCACAGGTTGGGGCAGTTGCTATGATGTCTCTTGAAGAAAATAAGGGTAAATTAGGAGTATTTGCAGGTATAGATAAAGTGAGATTTAAAAGAGAAGTAAGACCTGGAGATACACTAAGAATGGAAGTTGAGATGAAGGCTTTAAAAAGAAATATAGGAAAAGCAGATGCCGCAGCTTATGTTGACGGTGAATTAGTGTGCAAAGGTGAGCTAATGTTTGCACTTACAGAAAAATAAATTTATGCAAAAATAATAATTTGTTTTTTAGTTTGAAATTTATATTGACAAAATATATAATCTATTATAAAATTAGATACGTTGAAAAAATAGACAATCTTGATTACCTTATCAAGAGAGGCTGAGGGACAGGCCCGATGAAGCCCGGCAACCACCCACAATGGGAAGAGGTGCTAATTCCTACAGGATTTATCCTGAAAGATGAGGTTATGTTAATTAGTTACGTATAATTAACCTCTTCTTTTAGTGAAGAGGTTTTTTTATTATGAAAAATCTTTTGCTATATGAAGCAACAAGAAATTAAACAATACCCAGTGTAAGAAAGTAATAAGAAATAAATTTTTGGAGAAATCCAATGGGAAAAATCCATTATAGGAAGATTCGAGAATATAAAAGGTAATTTCAAAGAAAAGGGAGGACAGAAAAAATGGCAAGACATTTATTTACATCAGAATCAGTAACTGAAGGACATCCAGATAAAATCTGTGACCAGATATCAGACTCAATATTAGATGCATTACTTGAAACAGATCCAAAATCAAGAGTTGCATGTGAAACTACAGTAACAACAGGATTAGTATTAGTAGCAGGGGAAATAAGTACATCAGCATACGTTGATATACCAAAATTAGTTAGAGAAACAGTAAAAGAAATAGGATACACAAGAGCTAAATTCGGATTTGACTGCGATACTTGTGCGGTTATAACATCTATAGATGAACAGTCAGGCGATATAGCAATGGGTGTTGACGAAGGATTAGAAAGTAAATCAGGAGAAGTAACTGAAGAAGAAATAGAAAAAGTAGGAGCAGGAGACCAGGGTATAATGTTCGGATTCGCTTGTAACGAAACTCCAGAGCTTATGCCATTACCAATATCTTTAGCTCATAAATTATCAAGAAGATTAACAGAAGTTAGAAAATCTGGACTTCTTGACTACTTAAGACCAGACGGAAAAACTCAGGTAACAGTAGAATACGAAGACAACAAACCAGTTAGAGTTCATACAATATTAATATCTACTCAGCACAGTGAAGATGTAACAACTGAACAGATAAAAGCAGATTTAATAGAACATGTTATAAAAGCTGTTATACCAGCAGAACTTCTTGATGAAGAAACATTATACTATGTAAACCCAACAGGTAGATTCGTTGTAGGTGGACCACAGGGAGATACAGGACTTACAGGAAGAAAAATAATAATAGATACTTACGGTGGATACTCTAGACACGGTGGTGGAGCATTCTCTGGAAAAGACCCAACAAAAGTTGATAGATCTGCAGCTTATGCAGCAAGATATGTTGCTAAAAATATAGTAGCAGCTGGACTTGCTGATAAATGTGAAATAGAATTATCATACGCTATAGGTATAGCTAGACCTTTATCTATATTCGTTGATACATTTGGAACTGGAAAAGTTTCTGAAGAAAAACTAGTAGAACTAGTAAACAAACACTTCGACTTAAGACCAGGAGCAATAATAAGAGATTTAGATCTTCTAAGACCAATATACAAACAGTGTGCAGCTTACGGACACTTTGGTAGAACTGATATAGATCTTCCATGGGAAAGAACTGACAAAGCTGAAATACTTAGAAAAGAAGCTCTAGGCGAATAATAAAATCTAAAAAATTAACTAGAATTTTTATATGCATACACTTTTCATTTGATGAGTGTATGCATTTTTTTTGTAAAATATATTATTATAAATATAGAAATATTTGAATAGAGGTGGATTTTGTGGGTAAATCTTGGACAGTAGAAGAGATAAGAAAAGAAATGAAAAAGATGGATAAAATTCTTGGGAAAAAAGGCTCAGAGCTTCCTATAAAAATAAATAAGAGAATGACTAGAAGTCTTGGAATGTATAAATTCAAAATAGAAGATAAAAAAATAATACCTATTTGTTTTGAATTTGCTCCAAAGACAGTATCTGGGGAATTTGACGAAAAGACAGTTATTGGAATAATTAGACATGAATACGCACATTATGCTGCTAATGATATTCATAAAGAAGCGTGTGGACATGATAGAAGGTTTAAAAGTATATGTGAATTAATAGGAGCTCCAGGAAATGCTGTTATGAAAAAGAGATAAATCTATGTATCTTAAAACGAACTTATGTTTGAAAAAAACTTGTACAATTAGTATAATTAATCTTATATGCAGTGAAAATATAACATAGGGGGTGAAAAAGTGGAGAGAATAGAGGGATTGATAACCGATATAGTATTTCAAAATGAGGACAATGGATACACAATTGCAAAACTTACGAATGAAGATGGAGAAATTTCTGTTGTAGGGTGTATGCCAACTCTTTCTGTAGGAGAAACTGTCGAAGTTGAAGGTAAATGGGGAAGACATAAAGTATATGGAAATCAGTTTGAAGTTAGTAATTTTGTACCAGTTACACCGACATCTATTGAAGGAATTAGGGTATACTTGGCATCTGGAATGATTAAAGGTATCGGTGAAAAAATGGCAAATAAAATAATAGATAAATTTGGTGTTGATACACTAGATGTAATCCAAAATGCTCCAGAAAGACTTCAAGAAATAGATGGAATAGGAAAAAAGAAAGTTGCTCAGATTGTAGAAAGCTATGAAGAGGATAGAGAGCTTAGAAAGATAATTCTTGAATTGGCTCCATTTGGAATAACCCCAAATCTGTGTTTAAAAATATATAAAAAATACAACAATAGGGCTATGAAGCTAATAAAATCCAATCCATATAGGCTTGCAGAGGATATTAGAGGAATAGGGTTTAAAATAGCAGATAACCTAGCTCAAAAGATAGGTATAGATAGAGATTCTAAGGATAGAATTTGTCAGGGGATAATCTATGTGTTGAAAAATGCACTTGGAGAAGGACATACATTTTTACCAGAAAATGTTGTAGAAAAAGAAGCAGTAAAACTTTTAGGAGTAGATGTAGAAAAAATAGATGACTGTCTATTGGATTTGGCATATGCTCAAAAGATTAAGCTAGATAAAGTTGGAGATTTTCTACTTGTATACCTTATGAACTATTATCTTGCTGAAAATGGAGTGTGCAAGAAACTTATAGAGCTTGCAACTTTTGATTTTAAAAAAGATAAAAAAATAGACATAAATATTGAAATAGAAACTGTAGAAAAAGAAGAAGGAATAAAACTAGCTAATAGACAGAGAGAGGCTGTTACAGAGGCTCTACAGAGTGGTGTGAGTGTTATCACAGGTGGGCCAGGTACAGGAAAAACAACCACTATAAATACTATAATAAAGATATTTAAGCGTCAAAAGAAGGAAGTAGTACTTGCAGCGCCAACAGGACGTGCAGCAAAGAGAATGAGTGAAACATCAAATGAAGAGGCTAAGACAATACACAGACTTCTTGAGATGGGATATTCTACAAACGATGACTTGGTATTCTTTAAAAATGAAGATGAGCCTATAAAAGCAGATGTAATAATAGTAGATGAGGCATCTATGATAGATATTTTACTGATGTTTAGTCTTGTAAATGCTATAAAACCTGGAACGAGATTTATAATTGTTGGAGATAGCGACCAGTTGCCTTCAGTAGGGGCTGGAAATGTGCTTAGGGACATAATAGATTCTCAAGTTATTAAAGTTGTAAGACTAGATGAGATATTTAGACAGGCTCAGGAAAGTATGATAATAGTTAATGCACATAAGATAAACAATGGAGAAGCTCCGTATTTAAATGTAAAAAATAAAGACTTTTTCTTCTTAAATGCAGCTACAAATGAGGAAATAATGAACACTATAATAGGGCTTGTAGAAACTAGATTACCTAAGTTCTATAATGTAGACCCATTGGATGACATACAGATATTAAGCCCTATGAGAAAAGGAGATATTGGTGTTACAAATATGAATATAATTCTGCAGAGGTACCTAAATCCGCCATCAGAAAAAAAGGTCGAAGTTACTCTAAACAAGAGGATATTTAGAATAGGCGATAAGGTAATGCAGATAAAAAACAATTATACAAAGAGTTGGAAAAATGAGGATGAAACAGAAAGTGGAGACGGTATATATAACGGAGATATTGGATATATTTATTATATAGACAAGAATAAAAAAATTATCTACGTTATGTTTGAAGGTTCAAGAATAGTTGAATACAATTTTGAAGAATTAGACGAACTCGACCACAGTTTCTGTACTACAATACACAAAAGTCAGGGTAGTGAATTCCCAGTGGTAGTAATACCAATAGCGTGGGCACCGCCTATGCTATTATCTAGAAATCTGCTATATACAGCTATAACTAGGGCAAAGAAATTAGTTGTACTTGTAGGAGATGTTAAATATTTAAAACAGATGATTCAAAATAATAGAGTGAATGCTAGATATTCAAACTTAGCCTTAAAGCTTAACCGGATAAAAAGAGAAGGAGTGCTAGAATAATTGAATTATCTATCATTGATTATGGATTTTTTCTTTCCACAAAATATAACCTGTTTAATATGTCAAAAGCCTATAGATCCAAACAACACATATTCTCTTTGTAAGGACTGCTTTGAAGAGATGACATTTATCAAAGAAGAGTGTCCTAAATGTGGAAAACCTGTAATAAATAGGATAAATTTTGAAAAGGACGATGATGAAGAGGACAAATTTACAGATGAGGATATTAAGGAAATAGAGGATAACTGTATAATTTTGACGGGAAATAGTGAGTCAAAAAATGCAGTGAATTTGAATATTTACGATGATGAGGAATATATTTTAGAGAAATTTGAAGAGTATAAAGAAGGATATGGAGTAAATAAAAATAAAGATTTAAGCTCTTCAAAAGTAGAGTACAGTAGATGTAAATTCTGTGAGAATAAGAATTTTTATTTTGATAGGGCAATATCTTGCATAGAGTATTGTGATAAGAGTAAGGTGTTAGTGCTTTCGTTGAAATACTACGGAAATACATATATGTCCAGATATATTGCCCAGGTAATGAGGGATAAGTTGGAATTTGAGCAGCTTTCTGCAGATTATGTAATACCAGCGCCTCTACATAAAAAGAGAATGAGGACTAGAGGATTTAATCAGGCTGAAAAGATTGCTAGTTATCTATCTGATTATACCAAAATACCTATAATAGACTGTATAAAGAGAAATAGAAATACAAAGAGACTTTATGCACTCAATAAATTTCAACGTGAAAAAGAATTAAAAAATGCATTTGAAGTTAAAGATGGTAGTGAAAAAATAAAATGCAAAAGAGTACTTCTAATAGATGATATATTCACAACAGGAACTACAGTAAATGAAATTTCTAAAAAGCTTAAAATATATGGTGTAGATGAGATAATAGTTTTGACATTCTTGACTAGAAATATAGATTAAGCGTGGGAAATATTTATTAGAATAAAGAAAAATATTGACGAGTTAAGATAAATATATTAAAATATGTAAAGATGTTCAGGTCTGTGGTTGAAAGTCCAAGCCAGTCGCAGGCAAAGGGATCCACGTAAGCTAGTCCTAAAAGCGGGGCAGTGATCATAGTGCGGCCTAGAAGTAAGACCTACCGATATTCAAAAATAAATTCCAATCGAGAGAGAGTAGTAGTGATGCGAACCAGAGCGAACCCTCCAGTAGGCGAGTGTGGGGGAAAAGACCAGGTCGGCTGAATATCTAAAAAAAGAGATGAAGCAAATGCTTCATCTCTTTTTTTGTTAATATATAAATGGTTGAATTAAAATAAAAATAGTGCTATTATAAAAGCGAGACGATTTAATATTTTATATAATTGGGGGAATTAAAAATTGGACGATAAAAAATATGGTGTTACTCAAGAATATAATAGAGCCAATTATGAAACAGCTAGAGAAAAGAAAATACAAAAGGAAGTAAAAGATGATTTCTTTGGTAATGAAAAAGTAAAAATTGATTCAAATAATAATATGTTACATAAAGATACAAATGCGGCTAGAAGAAAATATAAAAGTAGTACCTATGCACGTCATGTTGTAGAGCCGGATCATATAGACCCAATATCAAATGCACATTCTAGAAATAAAAATAAGAAGTATATTAATGACGATGATATAAGAGAAGTTGTTAATAGAAAAAGTAATATACAAATTATAACGAAGGAGATTAACACCGCAAAGGGACGGAAAACTAACTTAGAAGCTTTAAAGCAAGAAAAAGTTTATAGAAATCTTTCTACAACAGAAAAAATTAAATTTGCTGTAGATGGAGTTGTACAAGAAAAATCAACAGATGTACAATTGAGTTTTAGGAATGCAAAAGGTTGTGTGGAATATCATTCAGAAAAAATAAAAAATGATATTTCAAATGAGGAAATCATATCTAATAAAAAAGATGTAATTTTTATGTCGCTTATTACAACATCAATAAGCAATATTATGTTGGTTGCTAGTAATGAAAAAGAGATTGACGAAGCAATGAAGGATATTGGAAAAGATGTAGGAAATGATTTAATAAAAGCGATATCATTAGATGGAATACAATTACTTTTAAAGGAAATAGGTATTGGAGGAAATAAAGATTTACCAATATTTGAAGTTTTAACTGCAATAAACATGGGAAGTTATGTTATTGATTTTATAAATGATGAAATAACAGCTGAAGAATGCGTAAGAAAAATACTTGATAATGGCATAGGAATGCTAGCATATGGACTAGGATTATCACTAGGTGGACCTATAGGGGCAATGGTTGCATCAACAGTAACTTCATTTGTTCTTTCTGAAATTGATAGAATTGTTAATGAATATAGAGAGATTTCTAAACATAACAAAATGATTATATCAAGAATAAATTCTATATCTAATGAAGCTATAGTTGAAATAAAAAGACAAAGAGAAAATTTAGAAGAAATAATTTCTAATGAAAATATTAATTTTGATAATAGTGTAGATCAAGGTTTTAAAAATATATTTAAAGGAACTATAAATAATGATGTTTCATTAATAGCTAACGGATTGGATGATATATTGAAAATATTTAATAAAGAGTCTCTTTTTAAAAGTAGAGATGAATTTGATTACTTTTTTGATAATGAAAATAGTATATTACAATTTTAGATAGAAAGAAGGAAATAAGTTATGAGTATATTAGTAGGGGCAGGTTTACTAGCAATTGCAGCATCAGCTGAAAAATCATCTAGGATTGATCGGCAAACTAGAAAAAAACTATCTAAGGCATATGATAAAGAATTTAATGCTAAAAATATGATAGAAGAAAAACAAAAGCAAGTGGATAATGCCTTGTTAAGAGTTGCAAATAGAAAAAGAGGTATTTTATCCACGTCTATTAAAGAATTTTTAGAAATATACGATAAAATTATAAAAATAAATTTTATTGAAAGTGATGAGATAAAGAAACTTAATCAAAGTTCACTAGCTTTACAAAATATATCGGAGCTAAAATGTAGTGTATCAAATGCGGCATTACCTCTAAGTGATAAAGAGATAATTTTAAAATTTGCTTTAACTGGGGTGGGTGGATTAATGATAGCAGATTCAAAAAGAAACTTATCAATTGCTAATAGCCAAATGAAAATTTCAAGAGTTATAGAAGAACAAGCTCAAAGTATATCAGTCATATTAGATTATATAACAGATATAAGTGGTAAAATAGCAAGTTTATTATCTAAGTTAAATATTTTATTTAATAAATCTATAAAAGAAAGTAAAATATTAATAAATGAAAAGGGAATTAATAGAAAAAATTACAATAAGGAAGATAGAGATATACTAATGACTTGTATAAATATAGCAGATGCAATAAAAAAAATAATAGATGCACCTATAATAGATGAAAATGGAGAAATTAAAGAAGAAACTTTAAAAATTATTTCTATTGGAAATGAATATTTAGAAAAAATAAATAATTTAAAATAAAAAATAGAGTTTATTATGGAGGAAGATTATGAAAAAATTTGAAGTATCAACTAAATGTAATGCTTGTGGACTTTGTTTTACAGCAAGTGATTTTTTTGAAGAAGATGAAAGAGGAATGGCTTTAGCTAAATCAGAAAAATATATTGAGGATATTGCTAAAGCTGAAGAAATAGTAGGGATTTGTCCTACAAATGCAATTAGTATAGTATCTTCGGGAAGAGCAAAAAATGATGGAAAAGAAGGATTAAATGAATTATTAAGTGCTATGACAAAAGAGTTAAATTTTAAAGAGTACCATCCAACAACAAAAGAATTTAAATTTGAAACAAAAGAATACACAGTTTGTCATGCATATCCTAGAGGAGAATATAGTTATAGTTATAGTAGCTATAGCAGAGCTGAAAGAGCTGGTTTGGAAGAGTTTGATAAAATAGCATATTCACAATATTCTAAGTTTTTAATAGAGCTATTTGTACAATACAAAAGTGATAAACTAAGAAAATATTATACTAAAGATGAAAATGGATTTTATAAAAAATTTAATTTAAAGATTGAAAAAATATTAAATGAAATTGCTACAGAAGCTAAATATATATCAAATAATAGTATAAATTTAAAAGATAGCTTTACAGAATTTAATGTATTTCCAGAGACAGAGTATTTCCCATTTGAAGATGTAACTTATAAATTAGCTCACTTCGAAGAACAGAGTGATAAATCTGGTGTAATGACAGAATTTAGATCTAATAGTTATACTAAATTATCAGATTATGCAAGTTACATGGATGTTGATGATAGAGATGAATATATTGGAAGTGACTGGAGAGGAAACCCTAAAGAAAAAACAATGTATTGTTACTGTAATGTAATGAATGCGATAAAGGAATTTATATCAGACTTAAAAAGTTCAGTAAACTATGTTGATATTGATGAAAAAGCAGAATATATGGTTAATGATGTATTAGATATGTATTATTCAAATGTAAAAAAAGAAGTTTCTAAAAAGATAAATGAGTTTAGAGATGCAATATCTAAAATAAAATAATTAATATTGAAAGCTGTTGAAAAGTTTATTCAACAGCTTTTTGTGTAAACTATAGAATTAAGACTATTTGTAAAGTTTAATTAAAATCAAAATTAAATGAAAAAAGCTATGTTAAATATATAAAAAATAATTAACAATTTAATAACAATGCACACAGTTTTCTGTGGAAAAATAAAAAGCTACACTAAAGTAATATACACAAAAAATTACTTATCAACAAACTTATCCACACTATCAACAGAATAATATCCACATTATCCACGAATATGTGTGTAAAAATAACTATTAAAAAGGGCTTTTCTCTACAAAATTGTCAGAAAAAAATAAAAATTTATACAAAAAAAGAAGGAAATATAAAACATATGTAGAATATATATAACAAGAAATAAATATCAAGCGAGTACTTTAAAAGCACTAAAAAAGTATAGAAATATTAGCTTGATACCGAAAGGAGAGGTAGTTATGAAACTTACTATATCTGGAAAACAAATGGAATTAACTCAGGGAATCAAGGACAATGTAGAAAGCAAATTAAGTAGATTAGATAAATACATAAGTCCTGATACAGATGTAAAAGTTACTGTAAGCGCTAAGAAAGGAAGACATAAAATAGAAGTAACTATAACTCCTAAAAATGGTCATGTTATAAGAGCAGAGGAATCTCAGGAAAACTTATATCCTGCAATAGATCTTGTAGTTGATAAATTAAAAATACAGCTTAAAAAATATAAAGACAAAATGCAGAAGAGATATCAGGACAATAAGAGTATAAGATTCGATAGTCCAGAAATAAATGATGCTATACTAGAAGAAGAATTAGAAGACTTTGAAGAAGTACCATTTGAAATCAAGAGACGTAAAAAAATAAATGTTAAACCTATGAGTGAAGAAGAAGCAGTTCTTCAGATGGAATTAGTTGGACATGATTTCTATATATTCAAAAATGATGAAACTGATGCAATAACTCTAGTTTACAAACGTAAAAATGGTGGATATGGTATAATAGAACAGGAAGAATACTAAAATATCATGTAAGAAATTGATTATATTAAAAGAAAAAAATAATAAAATTTTAATATAAAATAAAAATATAGTTAATAAGAACCTATAGATAGAGATAACTTTCATAAGTATCTATTCTAATAGGTTCTTTTTTATATTTACAATTCTTTTTCTATCATACAGATTCCTTCATGAACAGTAGTATAGAATATACAATTATTATCTTTAAAGAAAGAAATATCTAGCTGAATATCTTCATTAAAAGAAGTATAGTATTCTATTTCATTTTCAACCTTTACATTAAAAAAGTTAGAGTACTTTTTCATTATGTCAAATGTTTGAGAACATATTTTAAAAGTATATATTCGATAGTTTTTCTTTTGTCCTCTGCTTACCTTTGTTCCAGACCATGTACTTGTATTTTCTGAATTAGTAGAATAGGGCAAAAGTTTTTGTATTATTAATGGCATAGAGTTATTATTTAAGTTAAAAAAATTTTTGTTTAAAGGGACTACTATTTTAAAAGAATCGCATTTATCAAATAATTTTTTCAACAATATTAAATATTGTTTTTTATCTTTTATTATTATATTTTTCATATACCGTACCTCGTGTAAATAAAATTCATTTTTAATATTAGATTTAATTATATCATGATAAATTAAAAATTAAATATTATGTTAAATCTATGTTTGCTAAAAGTAAAGTTATTCCAATACAATATGACAAGTCGATAGAAAAAAACTATACTATAATTATATACTTAATCTATTTTTCAAATTTTCATACATACACCTTTTTTTTATGGTAAAATGAAAGATAGCATAAAATTAGAATATGTAAAAATATAACATAAATTAGTTCAAAGGAGAGATTGAATTATGGGTTTTTTAGATAGCCTGTTTAATATGGCTGATAGAAAAGATTTAAAGAAATTCGAAAAAACAGCAGACCTTATAGAATCATTAGAGCCAAAATATGAGGCAATGAATGATGAAGAATTAAGGGGAATGACTGATAAATTTAAAGAAAGATTAGCTAATGGCGAAACAGTAGACGATATACTACCAGAAGTATTTGCAGTTGTTAGAGAAGCTTCAAAAAGAACATTAGGTCTTAGACACTACAAAGTTCAGTTAATAGGTGGTATGGTACTTCACGAAGGTAGAATAGCTGAGATGAAAACTGGGGAAGGTAAAACTCTTGTTGCTACTTGTCCAGTATATCTTAATGCCCTTGAAGGAAAAGGGGTACACGTTGTAACTGTCAACGACTACCTAGCAAAACGTGACCGCGATCAGATGGCAAAAGTATACGAATTCTTAGGAATGACAGTAGGTGTTATAGTACATGGTCAGAGTCCAAAAGTTAGAAAAAGACAGTATGACTGCGATATAACTTACGGAACAAACAACGAATTTGGTTTCGACTACTTAAAAGACAACATGGTAATTCACGAAGAACAGATGGTTCAGAGAGAATTAAACTATGCTATAGTCGATGAGGTCGACTCTATATTAGTCGATGAAGCCAGAACTCCACTTATAATATCTGGACCTGGGGATAAATCAACTCATCTATACACAGATGCAAATACATTTGTAAATACTTTAAAACCAGACGATTATGAACAGGAAGAAAAAGATAAAGCTGTTTCACTTACTGAATCAGGTGTTAAAAAAGCAGAAATGTACTTCAATGTTGATAATATAACTGATGTAGCTCATACAGAATTATATCATCATATAAACCAGGCTTTAAAAGCTCACGTTATAATGAAGAGAGATGTTGACTATGTTGAAAAAGACGGTGAAATCGTAATAGTTGACGAATTCACTGGACGTTTAATGTTTGGTAGAAGATACTCAGATGGACTTCATCAAGCTATAGAAGCTAAAGAAGGATTAAAAGTTCAGAGAGAATCTAAAACTTTAGCGACAATAACATTCCAGAACTACTTCAGAATGTACAACAAACTATCAGGAATGACTGGTACAGCTAAAACAGAAGAAGAAGAGTTCAAAGCAATATACAAAATGGACGTATTCCAGGTACCAACAAATAAACCAATGGTAAGAGAAGATTTACCAGATACAGTTTACAAAAGTACAAGAGGTAAATTCAATGCTGTTGCGGATGATATAGCAGAAAGACATGCTAAAAATCAGCCAGTTCTAGTAGGTACAGTTTCAATAGAAAAATCTGAAATACTTTCAGATATATTAAGAAAAAGAGGAATCAAACACGAGGTTCTAAATGCAAAATACCATGAAAAAGAAGCAGAAATAATAGCTCAGGCTGGTAGATTAGGTGCTGTTACAATAGCAACTAATATGGCTGGTAGGGGTACAGATATACTTCTAGGTGGTAACCCTTCATTCATGGCTATAAGAGAAATGAAGAAAATGAACTTCACTGAAGAAACTATAAACAGAGTAAATGCAGCTAATGAAGTAGCTGGTGTTGAAGAAAATGAAGAATTAGATGCAGCTAGAAAAACATACCAGAAACTATACAAACAGTTCAAAGAACAGACAGATGCTGAACAGAAAGAAGTTCTTGCAGCTGGAGGACTTTGCATAATAGGTACAGAAAGACACGAATCAAGACGTATAGACAACCAGTTAAGAGGTCGTGCCGGTAGACAGGGTGACCCAGGTTCTTCAAGATTCTATATAGCACTTGACGACGATTTAATGAGACTATTCGGTTCTGAAAGAATTCAGGGATTAGTAGATAAAATAGGATTAGAAGAAGATATGCCAATAGAACATAAAATGCTTACTAAATCTATAGAATCTGCTCAGAAAAAAGTCGAAGGTAAAAACTTCGGTATAAGAAAACATGTCCTAGAATACGATGATGTTATGAATAAACAGAGAGAAATCATATACAAAGAAAGAAGAAGAGTTCTTGCTGGAGAAAACTTACAGGAACAGATTCAGGATATGATTCACTCAATAATAGAAGATGCAGTTTCAGAATACGACTTAGAAACTGGATTCAATTCAGAAGAATTCAAAAAATATATTTACAATAAATTTATGCCTGTTGGAAGTCTTGAAGATATAGACTTTACAGGATTAAACTCTATAGAATTAGCTGAAAAAGTTAATGAAAGAGCAATACAGTTATACACTATAAAAGAAGAAAATATAGGTTCAGATAGAATGAGAGAAGTTGAAAGAATAGTACTTCTTCAGTCTGTTGATAACCATTGGATAGACCATATAGATGCAATGGATCAGTTACGCCAGGGTATAGGACTAAGAGCTTTAGGACAGCAAGACCCAGTCATAGCATACAAAATGGAAGGTTTCGACATGTTTGATGATATGAACAAACTTATAAGAGAAGATACAGTTAAGTTCTTATTCAATATAACTGTTGAAGTTCCAGCTGAAAGAAAAGCTGTAGTAGACGTAGATAAATTAGAATCTCCTGATACAGAAGGAACAGGTAAAAAACCAGTTGTAGCTGATAAAAAAGTAGGAAGAAATGATCCTTGTCCTTGTGGAAGCGGTAAAAAATATAAAAACTGCTGTGGAAGATAATTAGAGGACTGGACAATTTAGGAGGAAACAATGCTAAATGTGCAGGAATACAGACATGAATTAGATGCGATGTCTGAAAATATACAAGAATTGAGTGTTTCTCTTTGACATAGAAAGACTCAAAGAAAAGATAATAGAAAACGAGCAAGATATGGAAAGACAGGATTTTTGGGAAGATAATGAAAATGCACATAAGGTTCTTCAGGAAAACAAAAAACTTTGTGAGACTGTAGAAAAATTTGAGCAACTTCAAAAAAATCTTGAAGATATAGAAGTATTAATCGAGCTTGGACTTGAAGAAGACGATTCAGAAGATATAGAAAAGGAAGTTTCTGATTCTATAAATAAGTTAAAAGATGTAATTGATGAAATGACAATTCAGACGCTTTTAAGCGGTGAATACGACAAGAATAATGCAATAGTCTCTATAAATGCCGGTACTGGCGGACTTGATGCTCAGGATTGGGCTCAGATGCTTCTTAGAATGTACATAAGATGGGCAGAAGGTAGAGATTATAAGGTTAAACTTTTAGATTTAATCTCAGATCCAGAAGCTGGTATAAAAACAGCTGTGATGCTTATTCAGGGAGACAACGCCTATGGATATTTAAAGGGAGAAAAAGGAGTGCATAGAATTGTAAGAATTTCTCCATTTGACCCCTCTGGAAAGAGACATACATCTTTTGCATCTGTTGATGTAATACCAGAACTAGATGAAAATATAGAGGTAGAGATAAATCAGAGTGATTTAAAAATAGATACATATAGAGCATCTGGTGCAGGTGGTCAGCATGTAAATACTACGGACTCTGCTGTTAGAATAACTCATCTTCCAACAGGAATTACAGTTCAGTGTCAGAATGAAAGGTCTCAGCACCTTAATAGAGAAGTTGCTATGAGAATGCTTATGGCTAAACTTATTGATATTAAGGAAATGGAACAGAAGGAAAAGATTGAGGATTTACAGGGCAAATATACTCAGATAACTTGGGGTAGCCAGATAAGATCTTATGTATTCCAGCCGTATAAAATGGTAAAAGACCATAGAACAAATACGGAAACAGGAAATGTTGATGCTGTGATGAATGGAAATATTGATATATTTATTAATTCGTATTTAACTCGGAAAAAATTAAGTAAGTAAATTGGAAAGAAGGGAGTAGCTTGCCTACACTGGCGCCTCTACAGGCGACGGGCGTGTAGTGCAATTCTACTCCCTTCTTTTGGTTTACAAGTTCTAAATTTTTTACCGAGTTAAAAAACGAATTAAGTAAATGTATCTGAGGTAGACGATACTGCGCCTCTACAGGCTACGGGCGTGTAGTGCAAGCTACTCCCTTCTTTTGATTTACAAGTTCTAAATTTTTTACCGAGTTAAAAAACGAATTAAGTAAATGTATCTTAAGAGTGAGATGTTGGAGAAGTTTGTTTTTTGAAGTATAATATTATTTAGATTAAATGATTTTAAGATTGGAGTGATTTTCTTGGATATTAAGGAAATTTTGAAGGAAGAGTTCAGCCTAAAGGATTTTCAGGTTGTTAATACGATAGAGCTTATTGATGAGGGGAATACTATTCCGTTTATTGCGAGATATAGAAAGGAAAAGACTGGGGAGATGAGTGATACTGTTCTTAGACAGTTCCACGAAAAACTAGTTTACCTTAGAAATTTAGAGGCAAGAAAGGAAGATGTTATTAGGCTTATTGATGAGCAAGGAAAATTGACTAAGGAAATTTCTAAGGCTGTTGAGAAGGCGAATACTCTTCAGGAAGTTGAGGATGTGTACGCACCATTCAAGAAGAAAAAGAGAACTAGAGCATCTATTGCTAAGGAAAAGGGATTAGAAAAACCTGCACTTGAGATAATGTATGGTAAAACTGATGATGTAGATGGACTAGCTAGTAAATATATAGACGAAGAAAAAGATTTAAAATCTGTAGAAGATGTTTTAAAAGGTGTTAATGATATAATTGCCGAGATTGTTTCAGATGATGCAGAAGTTAGAAAATATTTAAGAGAAAATGCTAGAAATAGAGGTAGAGTTGTATCTAGGGGAAACTCTGATGAAAAGACTGTTTACGAAATGTATTACGACTATTCAGAGCCAGTGAAATACATAGCGCCACATAGGATATTAGCTGTAAATAGGGGAGAAAATGAAAAAATCTTAAAGGTTAAAATAGAAATAGATGACGAATATGTAAAAGGTTGGATAGAAAGAAGATATACTAAAAAATTATCTGGAAAATGTAGGGAAATAGTTGTTGAAGCTATAGAAGATGCGTATAAGAGACTTATTTTCCCTGCGATTGAAAGAGAGATAAGAAACGAGCTTACAGAAAAAGGTCAGGAAAGAGCTATAAGTGTGTTTGGTAAGAACTTAAATAGCCTACTTCTTCAGCCACCTATACATGGGAAAAATGTTATGGGATTTGACCCTGGAATTAGAACTGGATGTAAGATTGCGGTAGTTGATAGAAATGGTAAGTTCTTAGATTCTGCTGTTGTGTTTGTTACAGGAAGTCAGGCTAAAAAATCTGAGGCAGAAAAGGAATTAATTGGATTAATTAAAAAACACGATATAGATATAATAGCTATTGGAAATGGTACAGCTTCTAGGGAATCTGAAGCATTTGTTGCAAATATGATAAAGGAAAATAAATTAGATGTTAAATACGTTATTGTAAGTGAAGCAGGGGCATCTGTGTATTCAGCTTCAGAATTAGCAGCTAAAGAACATCCAGACATAAACGTATCTATCAGGGGTGCGATTTCTATAGCTAGAAGAATTCAGGATCCTCTTGCTGAGCTTATAAAAATAGATCCAAAGAGCATAGGTGTAGGTCAGTATCAGCACGATGTTAATGGAAAAAGACTTGAGGAAGTATTAGACGGTGTTGTAGAGGATGCGGTAAACAGTGTAGGTGCAGACTTAAATACAGCATCTGCATCGCTTTTAGAACATGTTGCAGGAATTAGTTCAGCTGTAGCTAAAAACATCGTAGCATACAGAGAAGAAAATGGAGAATTCAAATCTAGAAGTGAAATTAAAAAAGTAAGCAAACTTGGACCAAAAGCATTTACACAGTGTGCGGGATTCTTAAGAATTCCAGAGGCTAAAAATCCTCTTGATAATACAGGAGTTCATCCAGAAAGTTATGCTACTTGTGAAAAAATGCTAACTGTGCTTGGATATTCTAAAGACGATATAAAAAATGGAAATTTAAAAGATATAGATGAAAAAGTTAAGGCTAAGGGATTAACTAAATTAGCTGAAGAGCTTGAATCAGGAGTGCCTACAATCAAAGATATAATTGCAGAGATTAAAAGACCAGGTAGAGACCCTAGAGAAGATGGTATGAAGCCAATTCTTAGAACTGATGTGCTTAGCATGGACGATTTAAGAGATGGAATGGTGCTTAAAGGTACTGTTAGAAATGTTGTCGATTTTGGTGCGTTTGTCGATATTGGTGTTAAAACTGATGGACTTGTGCATAAGAAAGAGATGGGTGTAAAGGTAAATGATCCGATGGAAGTTGTATCTGTTGGGGATATAATAGATGTTAAGGTTATAAATGTTGACAAGGAAAAAAATAGAATAGCATTAAGTATGAATGTATAATTTTTTAGAAAAATATATAAAAAGAAAGTGATAAATGGCAGCTGGGATTTTTCTCAGCTGTTTTTATTTTTTTAATACTCTTTTCTTTTATTTATTGAATTATTTGGAAAGAATGAAAATAGAGATAAATAGACAAAGAAAAGGGGTATGAGTATGGATATAAATTATATATTAGGTTTAGAAGAGGGATCTGTATTTGATAGAAAAAGTATTAAAATTAAGCCAAAGGAATTGGCCAAACATATAATAGCATTTGCAAATTCAGATGGTGGGATGATAGCTATAGGAATAACAGATAAGAATAGAATCATTGAGGGGATAGACTACTATGAAGAAAAAATAAATGATATTTTAGAAGTCCCTTTTAGGTATTGTTTTCCAAGTATAAGAGTAAAGTCTAAAAGAATAGAGTGTATTGATTCTGATGGTTTTGAAAATCATATATTACTTATGGAGATAGAGTCCGATTCTGTTGTACATAAAAATCATCAAGATGAGGTATTTATAAGGGTTGGAGATAAGTCTATAAAATTAAATTTTGAGGAGAGAATACAACTTATGTATGATAAAGGAGAGAGAAACTTTGAGGATACAGAAGTTGTTGATGCGATATTAGATGATATAGACATTCCTTTTTTAAAAGATTATATAAAAAGAATAGGGTATTCAAAAGATGAAATAAGCTATCTAAAGGAAAATAAAGGATTTTTAAAAGAAAAGAATGGAAAAGAAGTTTTGAGTACAGCAGCAATACTTTTATTTGGAAAAAGACCACAAGATTTTCTTCCTAGAGCTAGAGTTAGATTTATAAAATATGAAGGAATAGAAGAAAAAACTGGAGCTGAGATGAATGTAATTAAGGATATTGTATTTGAGGGGAAAATATATGATATGCTAAATAAAACTATAGAGTATATAGATTCTCAAATAAAAGAAAAGACTTTCTTAGAAAAAGATGGTAGATTTGTGATGGTAGAAGAATATCCTAAATTTGTAAGGCAAGAGCTTGTGGTTAATGCTGTAACCCATAGAGATTATAGTATTAGAGGAACAGAAATACAAATAAAAATGTTTGACGATAGATTGGTTGTAGAGAGTCCAGGAAAATTACCAGGGCTTGTTAAAAAGGATAATATGAGACACACTCATTTTTCTAGAAATCCAAAGATTGCCGAGTACTTAAAATATTTTGGATATGTTAAGGAATACGGAGAAGGTGTGGATCGTATTTATAAGGAGTTAGATTCTGCTGGATTTAGAGAAGTTGAGTATTATATGGATACCTTTATCTTAAAGGCAATTGTATTTAATAATAAAGTAGATTCATCAAAACTACAGTATATTATACAATCAGATGACACTTTGGGAAATAAAGTAGGTATAACAGATGAACGAAACCGGCCTATGGGAAATAAAATAGGTATAACAGGTGTAGAAAATCGGACTTTGGGAAATAAAGTAGGTATAACAAGTGAAGGAAACCGGACTTTGGGAAATAAAATGGAACTAGATTCAAAAATATGGATAAAAACATTAGAAGAAATTTTAGAAAAATCTAGTTATAAAAATACTACAAAAGAAAATATTATTAAATTATATTATGAAGTAGAAACAAATCAAATTATAGGGAATAAGGAAATATGTGATATATTGAAAAAATCTAAAAGTAATACCGCGGAAATTATAAAAAAATTGAAAGAGATAGATGTAATAGTACAAGTTAATGGAAAAGGAAGAGGAAAATATAGATTCAAGTATGAGTCTGAAATTAAAAATAAAAAATAAACAGAAAAAGACTGCTACAATTATTCGTTAGCAGTCTTTTTATTTGATAACGCTAAAAATTTTTAATATAATATATTATGAAACAGTATGCAATGATATAGTGAAGTTGTATAATAGTATATCATCTCACAGAAAGGAAGATTTGATATGATTCTTATAAAAAATGGAAACATAAACACAGTAACAAATGGAGAAATAAAAGGAGATATCCTTATAAAAAATAAAAAAATAGAAAAAATTGCAGAGTCAATAGATACAACATGCCTTGAAGATGTTGAAATAATCGATGCAGATGGATTGAATGTATTTCCAGGATTTATCGATGCTCATACACATCTTGGACTTTGGGAAGATGGTCTAGGGTTTGAGGGAGCAGATGGAAATGAAGAAACTGATCCAATTACACCTAATCTAAACCCCATAGACGCTATAAACCCAATGGACCATACATTTAAGGAAGCATACGAAGGAGGAATCACGTCTGTATGTGTAACTCCAGGAAGTGCAAATGTAATGGGAGGACAGTGTATAGCTATAAAGACATTTGGAAAAAGAATAGATAAAATGGTAATAAAAAATCCTGTAGCTGTAAAAATAGCATTTGGTGAAAATCCAAAAAGTTGTTATGGTCAGGAGGAAAAATCTCCTCAGACAAGAATGGCAATTGCAGCTACACTTAGAGAGAATTTTAGAAAAGCACAGGACTATCTTGAAGAATTAAGCTTTTACAGTGAAGCCGATGACAATGATATAGATAAACCTGAGTACGATATGAAGCTTGAAAGTTTAATACCGGTACTTAGAAGAAGAATCCCTCTAAAAGCACATGCACATAGAGCTGATGATATATTTACAGCTATGAGAATTGCAAAGGAATTCGACTTAAAGCTAACTATAGACCACTGTACAGAAGGTCATCTAATAGTAGATGAGCTTGTTGAAGAAAAAGGAGAATATCCAATAATAGTAGGGCCATCATTGACAGATAGATCTAAACCAGAGCTTAAAAATCTTTCTCTTGAAACAGCGGGAATCCTTTCAAATGCGGGCATAGAAATATCTTTAATGACAGACCACCCTGTAATACCAGTTCAGCACCTTCCAATGTGTGCAGGAATGGCTATTAAAAATGGTATGAAAGAAGATGCAGCACTTAGAGCGATAACTATAAACCCAGCTAAAACACTTGGAATAGACAAAGAAGTAGGCTCTCTTGAAGAGGGTAAGGATGCTGATATAGTTTTATGGGAAGGTTCGCCATTTGATTTAGGTGGAAAAGTAATGTGTACAATAATAAATGGAAAAGTTGTTTATAGGAGATAAATATGAAAAGAATTTTTTTAGAAGACGAGAATAAGACAAAGGAACTTGGTGAAAAACTAGGAAAATTAGTAGATGCAGGTTCAGTTATTTGTCTAGTTGGAGATTTAGGCGCAGGAAAGACTACATTTACTCAAAGTTTCGCAAAATCACTTGGAGTAGATGATTATATAACTAGCCCTACATTTACAATAGTGAACGAATATCAGGGTAGATTGCCTCTATATCATTTCGATGTTTACAGAATAGGATGCAGTGAGGAAATGTACGATATAGGTTATGACGAATATATAAACTCAGATGGGGTTTGTATAATAGAATGGGCAAATTTAATAGAGGATATACTTCCAGATGAATATTTAAAAATAGATATGAAGTATAAAGAAATGGGTAGAGAGGTAACATTCGAGCCTGTTGGAGAAAAATACGAAAAAATGATTGAGGAGATGAATTTATAGATGAAAATTTTAGGAATGGACACATCTTCAAGAGCTTGTAGTGTAGCTGTTGTAGAGAATGATTGTCTTATATGTGAATTTGTTATAAATAACAAAAAGACTCACTCACAGAAATTAATGCCTATGATAGAAACTATGCTTAATATGAGCGATTTAAGTATAGAGGATATGGATGCAATAGCAGTTTCTGTAGGGCCAGGATCTTTTACAGGTCTTAGAATAAGTATGGCTACAGCAAAGGCTATATCTCATGTAAATAATATTCCAATACTAGCAGTTAATGCGTTAGAGAGCTTAGCTGGAAATATGGACCTTTGCGATAAGAAAATATATCCAATACTAGATGCACAGAGAACTCAGGTATACACAGCAAAATACGAGTATAAAAACGACGAGCTTGTAGAGCTTGAAGGAATGGATGTAAAAGAGATAGATGATTTAATAGAGATTATAAAAAATTCAGGAGAAGAATGTATAGTTCTTGGAGAAGCTGTTTCAAAATACGAAGATAAGCTATCAGAAGTAGAAAATATACATATCCCAGCAGTTTCTCACAATGTAACTAAGGCAGCAAGTGCTTGTGCAGTTGCTTTAGCTAAGTATAAAAGAGGTGAGGGAGTGCACAGCTGCTACGATGTAAATCCAATTTATATAAGAAAATCTCAGGCAGAAGTACAGTACGAAGAAAAAATGAAAAAATTAGAGGCTCAGAAAGAAGCCGAAAATAAATAAAAAATATATTAGCTAGAATTATAATTAATAGGAAATTATAATAAATAGAAATTTGAAAGAAAGAAGGAATTGAATTTCTATATAGGGATATATAGGGATTCAAATAAAAAGAGGGAAAATGGAAAATACAGAAAAACTTTCTGATGTAACAGTAAGAGAAATGACTATGGACGATGTGGATGGAGTTTTCGAAGTTGAGAAAAATTGCTTTGAAGATTTCTGGTCTAAGCAGTCATTTATAGATGAAGTTAAAAACAGCAATGCTAGATATTTAGTTGCTGAAAAGGACTCTAAAATAGTAGGATACATAGGAATTTGGCTTATAATCGATGAAGGACATATAACAAATGTTGCAGTTCACAGCGATTATAGAGGACTTAAAATAGGAAATGAACTACTAAAAGAGATGGTAAAACTTTGTAAAGAAAATAAAATAGTTGCTATGACTTTAGAGGTCAGAAGAAGCAATTTAGTAGCACAAAATCTGTACAAAAAATACGGATTTAAAATGGCTGGTGTTAGAAAAGAGTATTATAGCGATAACAGAGAAGACGCAATAATAATGTGGAATCAGCTTTCGGAGGTGTAAAAAATGAGCGATATAATAACTTTAGCGATAGAAAGTAGCTGCGATGAAACAGCTGCATCTGTCCTTAAAAACGGGAGAGAAGTTCTTTCAAATATAATATCAACACAGATAGATATACATAAAAAATTTGGTGGAGTAGTTCCAGAAGTAGCTTCAAGAAAACATATAGAAAATATAGATATAGTTGTGCAGCAGGCTTTAGATGAAGCAAATATAACTATGAACGATATAACTCATATAGCAGTTACTTACGGTCCAGGACTTGTTGGAGCGCTTTTAGTTGGATTATCTTATGCAAAAGCTATGGCTTATGCGCTAGATATTCCTCTAGTTGGTGTAAATCATATAGAAGGACATCTAAGTGCGAACTACATAGCTCACAAGGACTTAAAACCACCATTTATAACACTTATAGTTTCTGGAGGACATACTCATCTAGTTGAGGTTAGGGACTATGGAGAATATGAAATATTAGGTAGAACAAGAGATGATGCATCTGGAGAAGCATTTGACAAAGTAGCAAGAGCTATGGGACTTGGATATCCAGGTGGGCCAATAATAGATAAATTAGCAAAAGAAGGAAATAAAGATGCAATAGAATTCCCAAGAGCGTATATGGATGAAGGATACGACTTTAGCTTTAGTGGAATAAAATCTGCGGTATTAAACTATCTAAATGCTAAAAAAATGAAAAAAGAAGAGATAGTAGAAGCAGATGTTGCGGCATCTTTCCAGGATGCTGTAACAGATGTACTAGCAAACAAAGCTATAAAAGCAGCTAAGGAAAAAGGATATAACGTAGTAACTCTATCTGGTGGAGTTGCTTCAAACTCTGGACTTAGAGAAAAAATAGAAATGCTAGGAAAAGAAAACGGAATAGAAGTAAAATATCCACCGCTAATACTTTGCACAGACAATGCAGCAATGATAGGATGTGCGGGATATTATAACTATATCAAAGGAAGAGTAGATGATATGAATCTAAATGCTGTTCCTAACTTACAGATTACAGATAAATAGAACCATCAAGAAAAATAGGACTAATACTTGCGCCAGGTTTCGACGTCCCACTTTATCATATAAAACCATAAAATGAAGTGAGACGTCTGCAAATTGTTGCATCGTATTAGTCCTATTTTTTATTTTATCATCAACAAACTGTAAACCGAAGAACAGGAACAGCATTTAAAAATATAAAATATGTATATATATAAATCTATATAACTTCATTTAAGTATATTATTTATCTATTTAATCATATAAATATAGTGTTTTTCTCAATATTTATTATATGAAGTATACTTTTTATCTATATAATATGTATTTAATTGTTTTTTTCTATTCTCTTTGCTATATTTAACAATATACATGCATGTTAAAAATTTAAGATCATAATTTAAAGGAGAATAAATATGGAAGAAAAAAATAATGTTAATTCTTCAAATCATAAGCAAGCAACTTTTGGACTTGCTATAGGTGTTCTTTTAATGATTGTTTGTATTATGTTTATAGGTGTTATGTGGTTAAAGACAATATCTATACCAGCTTGTTTGATAGTTGTTATTACCTTAGTTTGTACGATATCTTGTTTAAAGCTTAAATATAAATTTGATGAGTTAATGAATATAATGGCTGAAAGTCTTAAAAACAGTACTTTTGGATTATTATTCTTTATAGCTATAGGTGGTATAATAGCTTCTTGGATGATGTCCGGGACTGTTCCTGCTATTATATACTATGGATTAAATATCATAAGTCCTAAGATATTCCTACCAGCAGGTTTATTATTATGCAGTATAACAGCACTATGTACCGGTACTTCTTGGGGTACAGTTGGAACGATAGGTATAGCTTTGATTGCACTTGGTCAAGGCATGGGAATACCACTACCTATAACAGCGGCTATGATAGTTTCTGGAGCAGCATTTGGTGATAAAATGTCTCCGGTATCAGATACCCCAAACTTAATTTCTATGTCATGTGGTGCCGATTTATATGAATCTATTAAAGCTATGATTACTACTATGACTCCGGCTTATATTATTTCATTTATTCTTTTCACTGTTTTAGGCTTTAAATTTGCAGGTTCAAGCATAAATTATGAAATAATAAATGAAACACAGACTGTTTTAGCTGATAATTTCAATTTAAATCCAATAGTTTTACTTCCTATAGTAATACTTTTAATTTTATCATTAAAAAAATATCCATCTTTACCTAGTATGGCAGTTGCCATAATTGCAGGTATAGTAGTTTCTATAGTTCTACAAGGAGAAACTCTTTCTAGCTGTATAGAAGCTTTAAACTCAGGATTTGTTATTGAAACAGGTTCACAGTACGTTGACCCAATTCTTAACAGAGGAGGTCTACAGAGTATGTTAAACACATTCTCTATAGCATTCCTGGCAATATGTATGGGTGGACTTTTAGACAAATGTGGTTATTTAAATGCAATAGTTTCCGGATTATTAACAAAAGTAAATAGCGTAGGTTCTCTTTCTCTTATAGTTATAATTAGCTCATTTATATCAACAGCTAGCTTAGGAGAAGCTTATTTATCGTTTATACTTAATGGTTCTGTTTATAAAAAAGAATTTGATAAGAGAGGGCTTAATCGTGCAATGTTGGCAAGATTGATAAGTGAGGGAGCACTAATGCCTGCACCATTAATGCCTTGGACTACTTTTGGAGCATTTTGTCTTTCTACATTAGGAATTTCAGGATTAGAATTTGCTCCTTACGCGTTTCTAAACTACCTTTCTCCAATAGTTTCGTTAATAATGGCATATTTAGGTATAGGTGTAGTTTGGAAGAATAAATCCAATAAAGGAAAAAGAAAATTTGATGATATAATAGTTGAATAATTTAATTATTGTACTTAATAAAAGAAGAAAATTATTTTTTAAGAAAGAAGGTTTTTTAATGATAGATAAAAATAATGCTTTTAAGTATTTAGACCTTATTTTAAATTTAAAAAGAAATATAGCAGCTGCTCGTTTTATAGAATTTAAACATGAATATGAAGAACTTGATCTTCCAGAAGTAAAGGGAAGTGTATGTCTTTTATGTAGAAGAGGACTTGAAGGAACTCATTTAAAAGCAGATGAAAATCATATTTTATGTACATATGGTGCATTTGCACTTGGTATATCAAATCCAGATATAACTATCTCCTCAGGGCAGAGTTACGCAGCATGCGGTTTATACAGTGGGAAACCAGTTGCGCGCTCAATAGTTGAAAGCATACATTACCTAGAACAAGAAGTTAAAGGTATAGAAATAGGACCTATTAGTGAAGTAGATAATGCGGATTTAGTTTTTGTTGTTTGCAATACTAGACAGGCGATGAGAATTATGCAAGGGTACGCATACTACTACGGTGCACCTAAAAATATAAGTTTTATAGGTAATCAGGCTATGTGTGGAGATATAATATCAAAACCTTTTTACAATAATGATATAAATATTACTCTATTCTGCAAAGGTGCTAGAAAATACGGTGCTTTTGGAGAAGATGAAATAGGTATATCAATGCCTAGAGAAATGTTCTACAATGTTGCTCATGGTGTATTCATGACTATAAATCCGGTAGAATTCCCTAAAGAAAAGGTAGCTATAGCGGAGAGATTAAAAGAAGTAGGTATAGAAGTAGAATTTGACATGAAAGATAGTTACGGAGAAAATCTTGATGTATATGATGACATGGTAAAAGAACTAAGAAAAAAAGAATAAAATTATTACTTAAATATAAGTTAATAATTGTAAAGAATCAAAATATATGTAGAAAAATTTAAAACTTATATGTTATAAAAAGGGTATCTGTATATCACAACTCAGCGACAATTCTGCAAGCGACTCGCAACTTATAAATGTGTTACATAAAAGTGCGAGTCGCTGAAGCCTGGAGCGACTGTGATATACGATACCCTTTTTCCGTATAATTTATAAATCTTTTACAATATTAACTGCCCACTTTTTACTCAATGCCCTCGGTACTCCAAAGACAAATTTTATTATTTCTTCAACCGATGTACACCGTACGAGTAAATATATAGGCAATCCCCATTTTGCAGCAAGGAATGTTAAAGGAACTGAACCAAGCCACATAGAGCCCATTTCTATAATAAGAGCCATTTTAGTGTCTCCACCACTTCTAAGTACACCTATAATTATAAATGTATTAAAAGCCCTCAGAGCCATTACAATAGCCATTATAATAAATATCTTAGTTATATCTGGTGCAAGTGTCTCAGAAACACTAAACACCTTTAAAAGCATAGGTATTGATATTATTAAAAGAATACCCATTAAGAATCCTGTTATAGTTATTATTACACCTAATTTTTTAGAATAGTCTAAAGCCCTTTCAATATGGTCAGAACCAAGCTCATTTCCAAGCATTATAGATGAACCCATAGCGATACACATTGCAGTCATTATAAAGAAGTTGCTAGTTGTTGTAGCTATCTGGCTTGCAGCAATTGCAGAAGTACCAGCCATAGCATAGGCTACAGAATAGCAAACAGTCGCAATTGCCCAGAAAGACTCATTTATAAATATAGGAAAACTCTTAGAGCCATAAGCTATTAAAAAGTCTTTTTTAAACATTCCAAAGTGATGAATATTAAATCTAAGCATGTAATCTTTTTTGTATAGATACACATACCAAACCATTATAATTGCTTCGACTAACCTAGCAATTAAAGTAGCTAGGGCAGCACCTACAACTCCCATTTTAGGGAATCCTAACTTACCAAATATAAGAACATAGTTTAAACACACATTTACAACTATTGCAATTGCACTACATTTCATACCTATATTTGGATTTTTTATACTACGAGAACATACCCCAAACCCCATACTTATAGCAGTTAAAGGGTAACTGATTACTACTATTTTAAAATAATTTTTGCATAAAGCTACGACCTCAGGGTCATATGAAAAAATATGTATTATGCTTTCAGGTGAAACAAAAGCTATTATTACAAAAGGAAGGCTCATAACAAGTCCTAATAATATGCTTAGGGCTGTAACCTTTTTAATGTTTGTTATATCATTTTTTCCAAAGAATTGCGATATAAATAGCCCTGATCCCCCTAAAACACCGGCAAGAAACATATTAAATACAAAGAAGAACTGGTTTGCAACACCTACAGATGCAACAGAAACCTCTCCCAAACTACTTATCATAACTGTATCTATTACATTTACAGAAGATGAGATAAGGTTCTGAATAATTATAGGTATGCATAAAGATAAAAGAATACTGAAAAATCTCTTATTATAATCGTCAAGTGCAAATAGTTTTTTCAATAATTTACTCCATTATCTGTTCCCATTTTTCATAAAGAGAGGCAAGCTTATCCTCTAATTCTGATTTTTCTAGGTTTACTTCTTTTGATTTTTCTGGATTTGAATAAATTTCTTCCTGACAAAGCATCATATCAAGACCTGCTATTTTCTTTTCAGTCTGCTCAATATCATCTTCTAATTTTTTGATTTTATTTTTGCTCCGTCTTTCGATTTCCCTCTGTTCTTTTTCTTTTCTTTTTTCCTCTTTTAACTGAGTCTTTGTTTTAGTCTCAGTATTTTCCTCTTTGTTCATTTCACTGAGCTGTCTTTTCTTTTCAATATAATAATCGTAATTTCCAAGGTATTCTGTTACCCCATTTTCGCCAAGTACTAATATTTTATCGACTACTTTATTTAAGAAATATCTATCGTGTGAGATTGTAAATATAGTTCCAGTATAGTTTACAAGAGCTTCTTCTAATACTTCTTTTGAATCTATGTCTAAGTGGTTTGTAGGTTCGTCAAGAAGTAGGAAGTTAGACTGAGATAGTATCAGTTTAAGGATTGCAACCCTTGCTCTTTCTCCCCCACTTAGAGAAGATATTTTCTTAAATACATCTTCATTTTCGAATAAGAATGCTCCAAGCATATTTCTAACCTCTGTCTGTGTAAGATGAGGATTTGCATCCCAAATCTCGTCAATTACAGTGTTATCAAGGTTTAGAGTTTTCTGTTCCTGATGGAAGTAAGCAGTATTTACATTTGTACCAAATTTAACTTCACCTTCCATAGGCTGTAATTCGTTCATTATTATCTTGAATAATGTAGATTTTCCAGCTCCGTTTGGCCCTATAAGTGCAACTTTTTCACCTCTGTATATATCAAGGTTTAAATCTTTAAATAGGACCTTGTCTGGGAATCTCATCCCCACATCTCTAACAGCTAAAACATCATTACCACTTTCAACTGCAGGTATAAACTTAATTTTAGCTCTTTTTCTTTCACCATCAGGTCTATCAAGTACTTCTATCTTAGAAAGTGCTTTTTCCTTACTTCTGGCTCTTTTTAAATGCTTTTCTCTTCCGTAAGCCTTTAATCTTTCAATAGATTCTTCTTGTTTTTTTATTTCTTTTTGTTGGTCTTCATAAGTTTTTCTCTCTATTTCCTTATCTATAGCAGATTTTTCTACATAATAAGAATAGTTTCCGTTATAAGCTTTTAACTTCTTATTATGTATCTCAAATATTCTGTTTACAGATTGATCTAAGAAATATCTGTCGTGGGAAATAAGGATGACAGTCCCTTTATACTGTTTAAGGAACAACTCCAACCACTCAAGAGCATCAGAATCAAGATGGTTTGTAGGTTCGTCCAGTAGAAGAAGAGTAGGTTTTTTAAGTAGTAGCTTAGCTAAAAGAACTCTAGTCTTTTCTCCACCTGAAAGAATTTTGATTGGTTTTTCTAGTTCGTCATCGTTAAAACCTAGACCTTTTAAAACTCCTTTTGCTTCAGATTTATATCCGTAGCCGTTTGAGTTTTGGAAAAGCTCTAGTTTATGTGAATAATTATCCATAAGTTTTTGTAAATCTGGAGAATTATTTTCTGAACTTTTGTCAGAAATCTCACATTCCATTTTTCTTAAATCTTCCTCCATTTTTATGAGGTCGCTAAAAACTTCTAAAACCTCTGTAAAAATAGTATTGTCTGAGTAGAAGTTGGTATTCTGCTCTAAATAACCGATTTCACAATCTTTAGATGTATAGATTTCTCCACTGTCATATCCGTAAATACCAGAAATTATCTTAAAAAGAGTGGTTTTTCCAGTACCGTTTACACCTATGACACCAATTTTATCGCCCTCATTAACAGTAAAACTTATGTTTTCGAGTATTGATTCTACGCCAAAACTCTTAGTTAAGTTATTACATGATAAAATAATCATAAATTTCTACCTCCTCAAGCTACCTAAAATTATAATGTTTTGATATAATATATTCAAGGCTATATGTATGGTTTTAGAAAAAAGTATGTTATATAATAAACCATGATGGATTATAATTAGAGTTAGGGGGTGCTAATTGAGATGGGAAATAAAAATATTTCGATGGCGGTTATAAGAAGACTACCTAAATACTACAGATATTTAGGAGAACTTCTAGACAATGATGTTCAGAGAATATCATCAAAAGAATTAAGTGAAATAATAGGTTTCACAGCTTCTCAGATAAGACAGGATTTAAACAACTTTGGAGGATTCGGACAGCAGGGGTACGGATATAATGTAGAGGCCCTACATAAAGAAATAGGTAAAATATTAGGACTTGATAGACCTTATAATGCAGTACTTATAGGTGTAGGTAATCTAGGACAGGCTATAACAAACTATTCAGGATTTAGAAATTCAGGATTTGAAATAAAGGCATTATTTGATGCGAATCCAAGAATGATAGGTCTAAAAATAAGAGAGCTTGAAATATTAGATTCTGATGTTATAGAAGATTATATAAAAGAACACGAAATAGACATAGCAATCGTATGTATACCAAAAAATGGAGCTCAGGAACTAATAAACAGAATAGTTGGAGCTGGAATAAAAGGTATATGGAACTTTGCTCCAATAGATCCAGAGGTTCCAAAAGGAATCATAGTTGAGAATGTTAACTTAACTGAAAGCTTATTTACTCTTTCTTATTTAATGAAAGAAAATAACGAATTAAAGAAGTAAATTTTTGAAGAAGTAAATTTAAAAAAAGAATCTTGATTGTATTGAGTAGAATTATTTGGGTTAAATTTGTTATATTTTAATTGATTGAATTTGTAAAAATTAAAAATTGAGAAATAAAAAAGACTGATTTGAAAAAATCAGTCTTTTTGTTTACTAAAATTATTCAGCCTGAGGAGCTCCTACTGGACATGCTTCTGCACAAGCACCACATTCAACACATGCATCTGCATCTATTACGTATATGCTATCTCCTTCAGATATTGCTCCAACTGGACATTCAGCTGCACAAGCACCACAGCTTACACAAGCATCAGTTATTTTGTATGCCATTTTAGTTTCCTCCTAATAATTATAAATTTATTGTAAGTACATTATAACAAAAAAGTCTTCTTATAACAATTAAATTAATTGATGAAAAGCAAATATTTTTGTATCATATAACTTAAACATAGAAACTTCAATACTTCTAGAAATTTGAAAAAATTTGTTGGAGAATAATGATTCTTTTTTGCATCTAATTTATAATGAAGATTCATTTTAATTTGAGATTTTCATGTTAAAAAAAATATGTTAAAAAAATTTCAATTTTAAAGAATAGAGAGAAGAGGTGAATAAGGTCGCATTTTTATCGTAAAAATAATGTTAAATGTATTAGTGTACATTATACACAATAAATAGTATATACTAATACTATCTAAATAGAGTTATTTATAACTTAATTTAAAAAAATAGAATGCAATATGAAAACGATAACACAGAAAGCGGCTATACTTTTGAAAATTTATGTTTTAGTAGGAAAAAGTGGGACAGGAAAAAGCTATAAATCATTAGAATTAGCTTGTGAAAATAATATAGACTATATTATAGACGATGGTCTACTTATTTATAAGGGACAAATAGTAGAAGGAATATCTGCAAAGCAGTCACAGACTAGGATGGAGGCTGTTAGAAGAGCTGTATTTTCTGATATTAATCATAGAAAATCTGTTAAGAAAAAAATTAACGAATTGGACATAGAACGTATACTAGTTTTAGGGACTTCTATAAAAATGGTAAGGCAAATTTGTGCGGCTCTTGAACTAGGTGAGATAGATAAGATTATAGATATAAACGATATAAGTACTGATGAAGAAATAAAAAAAGCTATAGAGTCTAGAAAAGGAGGGAATCATATAATACCAGTTCCTACTGTAGAGATTAAGAAAAGGATAAATGGATTAAGAATAAATCCTTTAAGAAGGTTTTTTATGACATCTAATAAAGAGACTAAAGTGCTTGAAAAGACTGTGATTAGACCAGCTTTTAGCTATATGGGTAAGTTCTACATAGCGCCAGAAGTACTGAATCAAATTATAAAATATACAATATTTCAAAATTCAAATATATCTAGAATAAATAGAATAAGTGTAGATGATTCTAATGGAAAAATAGAGATAAAAGCAAATATAAATATAAGAAATGTAGAAGCGTTTAGAAGTTTAAAAAACATTCAACATAATATAAAAAGAAATGTAGAAGAAATGACATTAATTAATGTTAGCAAAATTGATGTTTATATTAATAAAATAAAAGATAAATAGTTTTGTAGTAATATATCAAAATAATTTGAAATTTATTGTAAAAATGTTGTACTATTTTATAAAAAGTATGTTATAATCAAACTGTAGACGCGGGAAAATGATTTTTCAAGCGTGAAAGTTTATATGAATTATTTATATTAGAGTATTTAAGGGGGCTTACACAATGTCAGGAAATGTTTTTGAAAACGCACAGGCACAGGTAAAAAAAGCATGCGATAAATTAGGAATGGAACCTAATGTTTACGAATTATTAAAAGAACCTCAGAGAGTTATAGAAGTAAACATACCAGTTAAAATGGACGACGGATCTATAAAAGTATTCAAAGGATTCAGATCTCAGCACAATGATGCAGTTGGACCAACAAAAGGTGGAGTTAGATTCCATCCAAACGTTTCATTAGAAGAAGTTAAAGCTTTATCTATATGGATGACTTTCAAATGTTCAGTAACAGGTATACCATATGGTGGTGGTAAAGGGGGAATAATAGTTGACCCTAGCCAGTTATCTCAGGGAGAACTTGAAAGATTATCAAGAGGATACATAGACGGAATATACAAATTAATAGGTGAAAAAGTAGACGTACCAGCTCCAGACGTTAACACTAACGGACAGATAATGTCTTGGATGGTTGATGAATACAATAAATTAACAGGATCAAGCAACATAGGTGTTATAACTGGTAAACCAGTTGCATTCGGTGGATCATTAGGAAGAAATGAAGCTACTGGATTTGGTGTTGCAGTTACTGCAAGAGAAGCAGCTAAAAAATTAGGTATAGATATGAAAGAAGCTAAATTAGCTGTTCAGGGATTCGGTAACGTTGGTGCTTTCACTGTTAAAAATATACAGAAATTAGGCGGAACTGTTGTAGCTATGGCTGAATGGTGCCCTAAACATGGTACTTACGTAATATACAAAGAAGACGGTTTAGATTTCCAGGCTATGTGGGATCACAGAGCAGCTAATGGAGATTTATATGACTTCCCAGGTGCAAAAGTTATATCTTTAGAAGAATTCTGGGCATTAAACGTTGACATAATAGTACCAGCAGCTCTTGAAAATGCTATAACTGCAGATGTTGCTGAAACTATAAACGCTAAATTAATATGTGAAGCAGCTAACGGACCAACTACTCCAGAAGCTGACGAAGTATTAGCTAGAAAAGGAATAACTTTAACTCCAGACATATTAACTAATGCTGGTGGTGTTACAGTTTCTTACTTCGAATGGGTACAGAACTTATACGGATACTACTGGTCAGAAGCTGACGTAGAAGCTAAAGAAGAAGAAGCTATGGTTAAAGCTTTCGAATCTCTATGGAAAATAAAAGAAGAATACAACGTAACAATGAGAGAATCTGCTTACATGCACTCAGTTAAAAAAGTAGCTGAAGCTATGAAATTAAGAGGATGGTACTAAGATTTAACTCAACAGTACAGTTGTAAATATTAAATGAATTTAATAGGAGATACCATGTTTATGATGGTGTCTCCTTTTTATTTTGATTAATAAGAAATAGTAGATAGGTGTGTCTACTATTTTTTTATTCCTAAGGAAATTATAATAATTTAAAATTGTGGAAAACTTATGTACAATAGTAATATGAATGTATTGAAGAAACAAAAAGATGAAAAAATCATTAAGAAAATATTAAAAAATCACTTTGAAGAATTCAAACTAAAATATTGGAATAAAGTTAGAAGAGAAATGAGAGATCAGATAGAAAATACTGTAATAAAGGCTTTAAATTGTGGAAATATAGAGAACGGATATATAAAACACAAATGTATAGACTGTGGAGAAGAGTATATCCAAGGGTTCACTTGTAAAAGTAAGTTTTGTACAAAGTGTGGAAGAAAATATTCTATGGAATGGGCAGAAAAACAGGTAGAAAATATGCTTGATGTTTCTCATAGACATGCAGTTTTCACAATTCCGGAGGAGTTGAGAGTTTATTTCTACAGAAAGCGAGAGCTTTTAAAAGATTTACAAGATGCTACATATGAGGTATTAGATAGTTTTCATAAAAATAAAACAAAGGGAAATTATGAATTAGGGGTAATTGCTGTAGTACACACCTTTGGTGGAGATTTAAAATGGAATCCTCATATACACGCCTTATACACCGAAGGTGGAATAGATAGAAATAATAAGTGGTTCAAAAAATTAGATTTCATACCATATACATATATGAAAAAGGTATGGCGAAAGTTGGTACTAGATATAATAAAAAACAATTTTAGCGATAGAAAAACTAAAAATTTGATAAATAAGCTATATAAGAAAGAATTCTATGTAAATGCAGAAAGACGTTTAACTAATATAAAACAGGCAACTCAATATATAGGTAGATATTTGGCTAGACCAGCTATCGCTGAATATAGAATAATTAATTACGATGGAAAAAATGTAACTTACTGGTATGAAAACAAAAAACCTAAGGAAAAAAGAGAAATAACTGTAAATGTATTAGAATTTATAGGTAAAATAACCCAACATATTCACCCGAAGGGTTTTAGAGTTGCAAGAAGATACGGTCTATATTCAAGAATAAAAAATAAATTAAGCATAGAAATATTGAAGTTATATAACTTTATGAGACACAGAAATATATCTAAGCTGATAAAAAAGAAGAATACAGTAAAGAAAAATTTTAAAGATAGATTGATAGAATCATTTGGAGTAAATCCTTATATTTGTAAAAATTGTGGAAAAGACATGATTCTATGGGAAATATGGCATTATAAATATGGATTAATATATAATGCACTAGATAAATCAAATTATAAAAGAATAATCTACGAAGAAATTATAGAAAAAGAAATTTCTTTGAATACAACAACACAAATAGAATTATTTTAAAAGTCTATTAATAAATAGGCTAGCTTTGCTATACTCAAATATAAATAATAGTGTATAATTAGTGTAATTAAAATTATTAGGAGAAATAGTATGTTAAAAGAATTAGAAGAAATGAGTAAAGGACAAAAGTTATATAATTATGAATGTAAGTCTTGTGGATTTGAAAAAGGAGTACCAGAATTTATAGTAGAAGAATTAAGACAAGATGCATTCTTTTCATCAGGAGCGATAGCTTCGCTAAATGAAAAAAATATGCCAGAATTAATTTGTCCTAATTGTGGAGCTAAATTTGAATACAAAAAAACTGACGACCGTTAGGTGTCAGTAAAGGTACTGTCACAAGAACACCTTTTAAAGGTGTTCTGTGGCAGTATTTTTTTATGAAATAATAAGATTTATTATTTATAAGTATATAAAAATAATAAGTTTAAAAAGTATGAAAGCAGAAAATAACTGCAACTCAAAGGTGACATAATTATTTACATTATAAATTCTACAAGGTATAATATATTGTATATGTATTGAAAAATAGAACAATAAGATAATAATTTTGAAATGTATAAATAAAAATAAAAAAGATGATAATGTAAATAGAAATATATAAATAATAAATTTTGAGGAGGGTTAGATTTGGATAAGAAAAAATTACTTTCATTAGTTGTATCTGTTGCTATGGTAGCTACAGGGACAGTGTTAGCAAGTGCGGATGAGATAGATGATATAAATGCTGTACCAGATACAGAAACAGGAATAACAATAGATGAATATAAAGAATCTCCATATAAAGTAGCAACTGTAAAAGATGGTAAATCAGTTAATGTAAGAGTGGATGGAAATACTAAAAGAGTAGCTGGAGAAGGAGAACAGTTTAAAGTTAAAGGAATCCAGGGAGAATGGGTTAATGTTGAAGATGGTGAAGATGATGCTTGGATAGCTTCTGAATATGTTGCTATATCAGAAGGTGTTGCATTTACTACAGCATCTACATTAAACCTAAGAGCAGCGGACAATACATCTTCAGAAGTATTAGAAGAATTAGATAAAGGAAGTGCTTTAGTAGTAGTTAAGCAGGAAGGTGATTGGATACAGGTTAGAAATCAGGGAAAAGAAGGATATGTTCACGCTGATTATGTAACTGATGAAGCTCCTGTAGTACCTACTGTAGACGTAGATGGAAATATAATAGATGTTCCTTCTGTAGATAGCTACAGTGCACAGGCTGTATTAAACTTAGCATATTCTAAAAAAGGAAGCCCATATCTTTGGGGTGCAACAGGTCCTGATAAATTTGACTGTTCAGGATTTGTACAGTATGTATATATAAACTCTGTAGGGGTATCTCTGCCAAGAGTATCTTCTGATCAGGCAAATGTAGGAACAGAAATAACTAGAGATCAGCTTCAGCCAGGGGATTTAGTATTCTTCACAACAGATGGAAGTGGTGGAGTAAGTCATGTTGGTATATATGTAGGAAATGGATGTATGATACATTCACCTCACAGTGGAGAAGTAGTAAAAGTAACTGACATAACATCAGATTACTACTCAAGTCATTTTGTAACAGCAAGAAGAGTATTATAATAAAATTTAAATGATATAAACGAGTCATCTTGTAGATTTATAAGATGGCTCTTTTTATATTGATTATTTTATAGAATACCTAAATATGTGTTTTTGCTTCAGGCTTCAGCACGGCGCAGAACATTTTAGCTTATCTAATGATTCAACTAAATATATTTAATTTTACTAGTGGATAAGAAAGATGATTGTATCATTTTTAGCGACAATGCGACTTGATCGCCTGGAGCGAAAATAATACAATCATCTTTCTTGTAATTATGCTAAAATATAATTAATATATTTAGTTGACATTAGATAGGTAAAGGTGATAAGCTACTAATAGCTTTAAATTCGGTCCAGTGAGGCCGAGAAGGAGGAATTAAAAAATGTTAAAATCAAGAAATCTAATACAGCCAGAAGACTTTACTGTTGAAGAAATAGATGAGGTTCTATCTCTTGGACAGAGAATAATGAAAAATCCAGAAAAATACATACATGTGTGTGATGGAAAACTTTTGGCAACTCTATTCTATGAACCATCAACAAGAACAAGACTAAGCTTTGAATCAGCTATGAACAGACTTGGTGGACGTGTAGTGGGATTCTCAGATCCTAAAGCTTCATCTACATCTAAAGGAGAAACTCTTCAGGATACAATGAGAACAGTATCTAACTATGTAGATATAATAGCTATGAGACATCCTGTAGCAGGTGCAGCAGCTGAAGCGGTAGAAGCATGTAGTGTTCCTTTCATAAATGCTGGAGACGGTGGAAACCAGCATCCAACTCAGACTCTTACAGATTTACTAACAATAAAAACTTTAAAAGGAAATCTTAACGGCCACACAGTAGGACTTTGTGGTGATTTAAAATACGGAAGAACAGTACATTCTTTAGTAAAAGCAATGTCTAGATACCCAGATACAAAATTTGTATTTATAGCTCCAGATGAATTAAAAATGCCAGATAGCGTTAAAGAAGCTATAAAAGGACACGAATTTGTAGAAACTAATGATTTAGAATCAGCTATACCTGACCTTGATATACTTTACATGACTAGAGTTCAGAGAGAAAGATTTGATGATATAGAAGAATACGAAAGATTAAAAGATACATATATATTAAACAAAGAAAAATTAACTGATGCAAAAGAAGATATGTTAATACTTCATCCACTTCCAAGAGTGAATGAAATATCTACTGATGTAGACGATGATAAGAGAGCTGTTTACTTCGAACAGGCAAAATTTGGAATGTATGTTAGAATGGCTCTAATAATGAAACTTCTAGGAATAAAAGACCCAGAATAAACTATCAAAAAATAATGCGAAGGAGAATATAGATGTACAAAATAATAGAAAATAGTTATATCGGCGAAGATATGTACAGAATGAAAGTCGCAGGAAAATTTGAAGGAAAAATGGGACAGTTCTATATGCTAAGAGCTTGGGACAAATACCCTGTACTTTCAAGACCGATAAGTATACATGACATAGATGAAGAAGGAATAACATTCCTTTACAAAGTAGTAGGAGAAGGAACAGAAATATTTGCTAAGCTTGTTCCAGGAGATGAAATAAAACTTCAGGGACCATATGGAAACGGATACGAAAAAGTAGAAGGAAAAATAGCTTTAGTTGGTGGTGGAATAGGTGTAGCACCTCTTTACTTAGTAGCTAAAACTATACCTGGATGCGATGCATATCTTGGATTCAGAGAAGAAGCGATATTAGTAGATGAATACAAAGAATTCTGTAATGAAGTAAAAACAACTACAGGAAATACATTCATAACAGATATACTAAATGTAGAAGATTACGACTACATACTATCTTGTGGACCAACACCAATGATGGAAAAATTAGTTAAAATGTGTGAAGGTACAAATACAAGAATAATGATTTCTCTTGAAAATCACATGGCTTGTGGTGTAGGAGCATGTCTAGTATGTACTTGTAAAACAAAATTCGGAAATAAAAAGACTTGTAAAGACGGTCCAGTATTCTGGGGAGAGGATGTGATTTTCTAATGGCAGATTTAAGAGTAAAATTTGGAGAAATAGAATTTAAAAATCCTATAGTAATGGCCTCAGGAACATTCGGATTTGGTAAAGAATACAATGAATATTATGATATAAACGAACTTGGTGGAGTAAGTAGTAAAGGATTAACTTTAAATGCAAAACCAGGAAATAATGGTTTAAGAATACACGAAACTCCATCAGGAATAATGAACAGTGTTGGGCTTGAAAACCCAGGCGTACAGGGATTTATAGACCACGAAATGCCTTTCTTCGGAAATCTAAACTGTGTTAGAATAGCTAACGTTGGTGGAGGATGCCTAGAAGATTACGTAAAAGGTGTTGAACTTTTAAATAATCAGGATATAGATATGGTAGAACTTAACATATCTTGCCCTAACGTAAAAGCTGGAGGAATGGCTTTCGGAATAAAAAATGAAGTAGCTAGAGAAGTGGTAAGAGAAGTAAGAAAAGTTTGCAAACACCCTCTAGTTGTAAAACTATCTCCAAATGCAGAGGATATAGTTGGAATGGCAAAAGTTTGTGAAGAAGAAGGTGCGGATGGTGTATCTTTAGTAAATACATTTAAAGCCCTTGCAATAGATATAAGAAGAAGAAAACCAGTATTTGAAAATGTAACTGCTGGACTTTCAGGACCTGCTATAAAACCTATAGCTCTTAGAATGGTATACGAAGTAAGTAAAGCCGTAAACATACCAGTAATAGGAATAGGTGGAATATCTACAGCAGAAGATGTTATAGAATTTATAATGGCTGGAGCTACTGTAGTTCAGGTAGGAACTGCAAACTTTATGGATCCAGAAATAGGAACAAAAATAATAAAAGACCTTAATGATTTTATGGATAGGGAAGGAATAAAATCTCTTGATGAAATAAGAGGTATAATATAATATCTATAAAATAAAAAAAGTCATCTCTGAAAAGGGATGACTTTTTTATTTATAAGGTATTTGTAATATAGTTTATAAAAATAAATAATATTTGTATAACTAGAATAGAACTATTTAGAATTATTAAATTTGATTATATTCATTTTTTATCTCATCTAAAAATAATGAAACTGATCTTTTGGGTTTGAAGTTTTTCTGAGAAATAGAATAGAATGTTCTAGAAAATTCGTTGTCTATATCAACGCAGAATATTTCATTAGAATTTTCAAATTGCTTACAAGCGGAACCAGATAAAATAGAAATTCCCATTCCATTTTTTACAGCCTCTTTTATTGAATAACTACTTCCTATGATGAAAACAGATTTGGGGATTATCTGTTTTTTGTTTAGAAAATATTCTGTAAGGAATCTTGTACCAGATCCTTTTTCCCTTAAAATCCAATTTTTTCCACTCAAATTTTCATAAGAATGTATATTAGATATATAACTTTTGTAATCATAAGGGAAAATCAACTTCATACTTTCTTTAAAGAATTCCTGTTGTTCGAAATCATCAGACATAATTTTTCTGTCTATAATACCTATATCTGCATTTAAATTTATTAAATCTTCTTTTACCTCATCAAAACTTTTCATAGCTAGCTCAATGTCTATATTTGGATATTTTTTTGAAAAATTAGCTATGTATTTTGGAAGTATGTAATTTGCAGCTGATGGTACTGCTGAAATTTTTATACTTCCGCTGACATAATCGCTATCTATTTTGACTTCTAGCTTAGCAGCATCAATTATGCAAACTACTTCCTTTGCTCTTTTGTAAAGAAGATAGCCTTGTTCAGTTATTTTTATCGACTTTTGTCTAACTGACCTATCTATTAGTTTTTCTCCAAAATAGTTTTCGAGATTTTTGATGTGTACGCTTACACTTGGTTGTGAAAGACTTAAATATTCTGCAGCTTTGGTAAAATTCTTGATTTCAACAACAGCGATAAATGTTTTTAATTCCTCTAACAAATCTCTCGCCCCTTTCTAAATAGTTAAAATTAGAAATTCTAGTATATTATAACATATATAAATATTTTAAAATATATTAGTAATAAAATAAAATATTATAAAAATAAATAAAATTATAAAAAAATAGATGATATTTTAGTATGAAAGGTTTAAAAGTGATTGTATTTTTGATATAATTTTAATATAAACCAAAATCATAAGAAGGAAGATGACAGAAATGCTTTTTATTTTGAAAGATATTTATATATTAAAAGAGAGACAGATAAGATTTATGCCTCTTTCTTTTGGTGCAAAAAATAATGATTTGATAGTAAAGCACAGAGAAACTATATATTAATATATGGTTACTTTGTGCTTTTTTAATTAATAATTTTTTTATAAGGGGGCAATTATATGTATTTATCATTATTAAGAGAGGATGAAAAAATTTAAAATTTAAATTAGCTTATGAGGTATCAAATAATGATACAGAAACAAGATACTACAATTATTAAAATGAGGTGATTTATAATGAGTCTAAAAAAAGGTTTAAGTGTATCAATGGCTGCAGTAATGTCTGTTGGAATGGTAGCTTCAGTATCATCTACAAGTGAAGCAGCAACAGCCGATAAAATAATAGGAAGTGGAAGACATGAAACAGCGGTTAAAATAAGTCAGAAGGGATGGAAAAGTGCAGAAAACGCAATAATAGTAAATGATTCTGCAATAGCAGATGCACTTGCAGCAACACCATTTGCAAAAAATATAAATGCACCAATACTTCTTACTGGAAAAAATAGCTTAAATGCTAAAACAAAAGCAGAACTTGAAAGACTTGGAGTAAAAAATGTATATATTATAGGTGGAGAAGCAGTTCTTCCAAGTAATATTGAAGAAAATTTATCATCAGAAGGATATAATGTAGAAAGAATAAAAGGTAATACAAGAGAAGAAACAGCTATAAAAATAGCAGAAAAACTATCTGAAAAAGTAGATATAAAAGAAGTCGCAGTAGTAAATGGTGTGACTGGTTTAGCAGATGCGGTTAGTGTTTCAGCAGCTGCAGCACAAAATAATATGGCTATAATTTTATCTAATAAAAAATCAGGGATAAATGCTTCAAAAGAGTTTATAAAAAAAGAAGGAATAAAAAAATCTTATATAATAGGTGGGACTGCTGCAGTTTCTCAGAGTGTGCAGAATTCATTACCTAATCCTGAAAGAATAAGTGGGGGAAATAGAAATATAACTAATGCTAAAGTAATAAATAAGTTCTATAGTGCAAAGAATTTAAACAACATATATGTAGCAAAAGATGGAAGTAAAAGTTCAAGCCAACTTGTAGATGCGCTAGCTGTAGGAGTATTAGCTGCAAAAGAAAAATCACCTGTGCTTATTGCTTCAAATGAGTTAGCTTTATCACAGAAGGGAATTTTTAATGGTAAAAAGTTTAAAAAGATAGTTCAGGTAGGCGGAAATGGAAATGAAAAAGCATTTGCGGAGGCAAATAATATTCAAAAGGGAAAAATAAAAACAGGCAAAAGAATACAGAGCTTATACTGTAAAAATGCTTGGTATGATATAAATGATAACAACAAAAAAATAGTTTTTACAAAAGATACATTTAATGGACATCCTTGCAAGGTAATCAGTACACCAGATAAATATAAATGTGTATTTGAAGTATATGAAGGTAACTCTGTAAAAAAATATAAAATAGATGGCATGACAGAATTAGGGGTAATGTTCTGTAAATATAATGAGGAAAAAGGAAAATTTGAACCATCTTCATTATTAACAGAAAGCCCTATGAAAAATGGATTTGAAAAATGTTATGGAACATGGATAAATGATTTTACTGGTGATAAGCTAGAAGTGACAAAAAATAGTATAAATGGATATTCGTATAAAGTTATAAAATCAGATTACGATGAGGGAACATATATATATATTATTGAAGCAGATGTTGATGGATATAATTTAGAAATGAAATTTGAATATGAAATGACAGGAAACATATTCTTATCAGCATATAATCCAGAAATAGGAGAATATGAAGATCTAGGGGTTTATATGCAGCTATAATTAAGTATAAAAAGTATTAAATAAAGATTTATAGCACTTGTTTAAATTATTCAACAATAGATGTGTAATTTAAGCAAGTGCTTTTTATTAAAAGTTATCAATTAGGGAGGATATTTTATGAAAAAATTATGTGTTTTAATAATGAGTATGATAATTAGCGCAAGTCTAATGGCTTGTAATAAAAAAAGTGAGGAAGCAGTTGTTAAGGAAGAACCTAAACAAGAAATAAAGGTATATTGTGCAAAATGCGGTTCAGAATCTAATGAACTTAAAAAAGTTTGTTCAGTTTGTGAAGAAGAAACTACTTGGGCAGTTGAAAAGCCAGAAATAATAAAAGAAGAGGAAGAAGTAAAAGAAACACCAAATGAAGATAGAGACGATTCTGAGGCAGAAACTACATCAAACGAAAAGATGGGAACATGTGCTATATGTGGAAAACAGGACTCTCTTGATAATTTAGAACATCTACATGGAATAGGATATACAGTTCATATAAGTTGTCTTGAGTCATATCCAACATGTCAAAATTGTGGAAATAGTTTATTTGAATTTGAAAGTGATACACCAGGAATATGTTTCTCATGCGGAAATTAAAATAAATTGAAGGGGTAATATATAATGAAAAACGAAGAAAATAATAAAATTGCTACAATAGGAGTAGTAGGTATAATTTTAATAGTTTTTTTGAGTGTAGGATTTTTTATGGGAAGAAAAGTGGCTCCTGCTTGTGTTAATTCAAGTCATGACGACCTAAAAGATAAAATTTCTTCTATAAAAGATGAAAATAATAAGTTATCTAATTATATAAATGCAGAAAAAGGAGAAGAAGCACAAAAGGAAGACAAAGAAGAAAATAAAGCAAAAGACAAAGAAACAAATAAAAAAATTAATAGCTATAATGGATATCCAGGTGGATATTTCAAATTAAAAAATGGAATATTTGAAAGTAGTTTTAAACAAAGTGAATATCTTGATACAGGTGTAATAATGACAGATATGTTTCCTGGGGCTAGTATTGTAACTTATGAGGTTACTCCAGATAATAAAGGTTTAATAAGTATATATTATGAGGATGAAATGATAAATTATGAAATATATGCAGAATGTAACCCAGAGGAAGAAAGGTACTTTATTAATGCAGCTAGATATAAGGATTCTTTCAGCGATAAACCAGAAGAAGTTAGAAATATTTTAAATATGATTACAGAAGTATCTAGATATTAATATATTAAAGGAGATGTAAATAAATGAATAAAGGAAATAAAAATATTTCTACAATAATTATATTTGCTATACTAGCATTAATATTTTTAGGTGTAGGTTTCTTTATAGGAGGAAAAACAGCTCCAAAATGTAGTGTATCAGAGCACATAGAAATGGAAAAAGAATTATCAGCTCTTGAGAAAGAGAATAAAGAATTGAAGAAAGAATTTGTCAAAATAAAAAAAGATGAAGAAGTAGAAGAGGAAGAAGAAAAGAAATCAAATATATACACATATTCTTCTGATTTACCATCTGGTGGAAGTTGTACAGTATACGATGATGATATGAACAATTTTTTAAATTCTATATGTCGGTGGGGAGGTGCAACAACCACTATATCAGAAGTAATGTATAATTATGATATATACGAAGTTGAATCCTATGACAATGGAACATTAATTAACATGGATAGTACAAATAGCGAAACAGGAAATTATAATTTCAAAGTATTTTTTGATAGAGACAAAGATAAATATTTTGTATTAAATGTAAAAGATAAGGATAATGGAAAAACATATAAGTCTACAGATTCAATATGGACATATCTTAATGATGTATATCAAAGAATAATGGGAATATAATGAACAAGTTTAATAATAAGAGAATTATTTAAAGAAGAATCTAATCAATATTATAGATATAATTCTATATTATTGATAGTTTCTTCTTTTTTTATTAAACTATATATAAAATAAGAACTTAAGAGGTGGATTATGAATATTATAGAAAAAGAAAATGGAATAATATTAGAAAATGTGGAAGACTTTGATCCAAAGCATATATTCGAATGTGGTCAGTGCTTCAGATGGAAAGCAGAAGAAGACGGATCATACACAGGTGTTGCTATGGGGAAAGTGATTAACGTAAAAAGAGAAGGAAACAATGTAACTATAGATAATACAACAAAAGAGGACTACGAAAATATATGGCGTGACTACTTCGACATGGACACAGATTATGGAAAAATAAAAAGCACTCTTAAAGAATTCGATGAATATCTAGATAAAGCCGTAGATTTTGGATGGGGAATCAGAATACTTAGACAGGACAGTTGGGAGATGCTTATATCATTTATAATATCTTCAAACAACAGAATACCTATGATACAGAGAGCTATAGAAAATCTATCTGAAAGATATGGAAAATTCATAGGAGAATACAGAGGAAATAAATACTACGCATTTCCAACACCTGAAGAGCTAAACAAGGCTACACAGGAAGAGATAAGAGAGTGTAAAACTGGATTTAGAGATAAATACATAAAGAGTACATGTGAATCAGTTGTAGAGCTTGGACTAGATGTTAAAGACTTTAGAAAACTTAGTACAGAAGATTGCTGTAAAGAGCTTAAAAAATTTAATGGAGTTGGTCCAAAAGTTTGCGATTGCATAGCATTATTTGGAATGCAGAAGATAGATACGTTCCCAGTGGATGTTTGGGTAAAGAGAGTTATGCAGGAATTCTATATTGAAGAAGATATGAGTCTACCTAAGATGAGAAAATTTGCTCTTGAAAAATTTGGTGATATAGCTGGATATGCACAGCAGTATCTGTTCTATTATGCTAGAGAATTAGGTATAGGAAAATAGTATGAAAAGTAGTTATTAATAGTTGTAAATAAAGGATAAAAATTTGCTTATAAGGTATTGAAAAATAAAAATAAAAGGTATATTATAATAATTGTTAGCACTCATAGTCTTAGAGTGCTAAAGAAAAAATAAGCGATTAAACTTATAAATTGATGTATATAAAATAGGAGGCGCTAATAATGAAAATAAGACCATTAGCAGACAGAGTAGTAATAAAAAGAGCAGAGGCAGAAGAAAAAACTGCAAGCGGAATAATACTTGCAGGTGCAGCAAAAGAACAGCCTCAGATAGCTGAAGTAATAGAAGTCGGACCAGGTGGAATAGTAGACGGTAAAGAAATAAAAATGGAACTTAAAAAAGGTGATAAGGTTATATATTCTAAATACGCAGGAACAGAAGTTAAAGTTGAAGGTGAAGAATACATAATAATAAAAGAAGCAGATATATTAGCAGTATTAGAATAATTAAAATTATAGAAGCGTGGTTAAAAGATTTGATTAACAGAATTAAATTCAAATTTAATTAAAGATTAGATTTAAACGATTTAATTTTATAATATTTGTTTTAATTTGGGGAGGTAGTTAAAATGGCAAAAGAAATAAAATTCTCAGAAGATACAAGAAAAGCATTAGCAGCAGGAGTAAATAAATTAGCAGATACAGTTAAGGTTACAATGGGACCAAAAGGAAGAAATGTAATACTTGATAAAAAATTTGGAACTCCACTTATAACTAATGACGGTGTAACAATAGCAAAAGAAATAGAACTTGAAGATAGATTTGAAAATATGGGTGCACAGCTAGTTAAAGAAGTTGCAGTTAAAACTAATGATATAGCAGGAGATGGTACTACAACAGCTACAGTACTTGCTCAGGCAATAATCAGAGAAGGTTTAAAAAACGTAACAGCAGGATCTAACCCAGTTCTTTTAAGAAAAGGTATACAGAAAGCTGTAGATGTTGCAGTTGAACAGTTAAAAGCTCATTCAAAAGATATATCTACTAAAGAAGAAATATCTCAGGTTGCATCAGTTTCTTCAGGAGATGAAGAAGTTGGTAAATTATTAGCTGAAGCTATGGAAATAGTTGGTAAAGATGGTGTTATAACAGTTGAAGAATCAAAAACTATGCACACTGAATTAGACGCTGTTGAAGGTATGCAGTTTGACAGAGGATTCGTATCAGCTTACATGGTAACAGATGTAGATAAAATGGAAGCTGTTTTAGACAATCCATACATATTAATAACAGATAAGAAAATATCTAACATACAGGAAATATTACCTATACTTGAACAGATAGTTCAGCAGGGAAGAAAATTATTAATAATAGCCGACGATGTAGAAGGTGAAGCATTATCTACATTAGTAGTTAATAAATTAAGAGGAACATTTGATGTTGTAGCTGTTAAGGCTCCAGGATTTGGTGATAGAAGAAAAGATATGCTAGGAGATATAGCTACATTAACAGGTGCTCAGGTAATATCTGATGAACTAGGATATGATTTAAAAGATACAGAACTTTACATGCTTGGTAATGCAGCATCAGTTAAAGTTACAAAAGAAGCTACTACAATAGTAGGTGGAGCTGGATTTAAAGAAGCAATAGACGAAAGAATAAATCAGATAAGATACATGATAGACCAGACAACTTCTGATTTTGATAGAGAAAAACTTCAGGAAAGATTAGCAAAACTTGCTGGTGGTGTTGCGGTTGTTAGAGTAGGTGCTGCTACAGAAGTTGAAATGAAAGAAAAGAAATTAAGAATAGAAGATGCTTTAAATGCTACAAAAGCAGCTGTTGAAGAAGGTATAGTAGCTGGTGGTGGTACTGCACTTGTAAGCGTAATACCAGCAGTAGAAGAGCTAGTTAATTCACTAGAAGGTGAAGAAAAACTAGGTGCTAATATAATAAGAAAAGCTCTTGAAGAACCATTAAGACAGATAGCTATAAATGCTGGACTTGAAGGTGCAGTTATAGTTAAAAATGTAATGGATGCAGACCTTCATGTAGGATTTGATGCATTAAACGAAGAATATGTAAATATGATAGATGCTGGTATAGTTGACCCTACTAAAGTTAGTAGAACAGCTTTACAGAATGCTGCATCTATAGCAGGTGTATTCTTAACAACAGAAGCAGCTGTTGCAGATATACCAGAAAAAGAAGCTGATCCTATGGCAGGTGGAATGCCAGGAATGATGTAATGAGTTTTTAGATTTAAATACAAAATTATATATAGCAAAATACCTCTTAAAAATATTTAAATATAAAAAACATTATAGTATAAAATAAAATTTGTTTATCCTCCATTTAGCTGGGTAATATACTAGTATAAGTATATTGCATTTGATTGTACGATTTAATCAAATAGCTTGAATGGAGGATTTTTATGATGGAAAAGAAATTTATAAACACATCTTTTTTATATGCAATACTTGCAATGATAGGTGGAGTATTCTACAGAGAGTTTACAAAGTTTAATCAATTTGTTGGTGTAACAGCACTTGGAAAGGTACATGTACATTTATTTGTACTTGGAATGATATTCTTCTTAGTGGTTGCACTTTTAGAAAAACAGTTTAAAATATCTTCAGACAAAAGAATAAATAAGTTCTTTGTAATTTACAATGTAGGGCTAATAGGAATGGTAATTATGCTTTTAGTTAGAGGTGTGACTCAGGTAAAATATATGGCACTTAGTACAGCGATGAACGCATCTATATCTGGAATAGCAGGACTTGCGCACATAGTTATGGCAATAGGAATAATACTATTCTTTATGATTCTTAGAAAAGTTGTAGATGAAAAATAGTAAAACTAAAAGAAGTTAGTAAAAGGTATTAGTCGATTTTAAATATAATAACTTAAAATTGGATTAATATCTTTTTTTATGAAAAAAATATGAAGTTTTTATGAAATAAAGTTAAAAAATATAAGGATATAAGTTGACAATTTAATGATAAATCTTTTAATTGTTGGGAAATTAAAGTATAATAGATATATTATAATAATAATTGTGTAAAAAATAAAAATTTATATAAGGAGAAACAAAATATGAAACATGAATTAGTACTAGTCATAGACTTCGGTGGTCAGTACAACCAGCTGATAGCTAGAAGAGTAAGAGATAACAATGTGTACTGTGAAATACTTCCATGCACAACTGACATCGAAAAAATAAAAGCTAAAAACCCTACAGGGATAATATTCACAGGTGGACCTAACAGTGCATACTTACCAGATTCACCAACTATATCTACTGAAATATTTGAATTAGGTGTACCAGTGTTAGGTATATGCTACGGAGATCAGTTAATAGCTCATCTTTTAGGCGGAAAAGTTGAAAAAGGTGGAAAACAGCAGAAAGAATACGGAAAAACTGAAATAACTTATAAAGAATCTGCTTTATTCGAAGGAATAAACACTAACTCAGTATGGATGAGCCACACTGACTACATATCTGAATTACCAGCAGGGTTCGAAGTAATAGCTTATACTGCTGATTGTCCAATAGCTGCTATGCAGAACGTTGAAAGAAATATATATGGAGTTCAGTTCCACCCAGAAGTTGAACATTGCTTAGACGGAGATAAAGTTTTAAGAAACTTCTTATACAATATATGTAAAGTAAAAGGTGACTGGACTACAGATTCATTCATAGAAGATAAAATAAAAGAAATAAAAGAAAAAGTTGGAGATAGAAAAGCTCTTTGCGGATTAAGTGGAGGAGTTGACTCATCTGTTGCAGCTGTATTAATGCACAGAGCAATAGGTGATAACCTAACTTGTGTATTCGTTGACCACGGTCTACTTAGAAAAGATGAAGGTGACGATGTAGAAAGAATATTCAGAGATAAATTCGACATGAACTTAATAAGAGTTAATGCTGAAGATAGATTCTTATCTAAATTAAAAGGTGTTACAGAACCTGAAAGAAAAAGAAAAATAATAGGTGAAGAGTTCATAAGAGTATTCGAAGAAGAATCAGAAAAACTAGGAAAAATGGACTTCCTTGTACAGGGAACAATATATGCTGACGTTATAGAAAGTGGACACGGAAACGGTGCAGCTACTATAAAATCTCACCACAACGTTGGTGGACTTCCTGAAGATGTTGATTTCCAGGAAATAATAGAACCATTAAGAGAATTATTCAAAGATGAAGTTAGAAGAATAGGTTTAGAGCTTGGAATAGATGAAGACCTTATATACAGACATCCATTCCCAGGACCAGGTCTTGGTATAAGAGTTATCGGTGAAGTTACAAAAGAAAAATGTGACATATTAAGAGAAGCAGATGCTATATATATGGAAGAGTTAAAGAAAGCTGGATTATACAAAGATATATGGCAAGCATTTGCTACACTTCCAGATGTTAAGACTGTTGGTGTTATGGGAGATGAAAGAACTTACGCATACCTTGTAGGTATAAGAGCTGTTAGTTCTTCAGATGGTATGACTTCAGATTGGTACAAAATGCCTTACGACGTTCTTGAAAAAATCTCAAATAGGATAGTAAATGAGGTTGAAGGTGCTAATAGAGTAGTCTATGATATAACTTCAAAACCACCAGGAACAATAGAATGGGAATAAGATAAAAATTGAACTTTAAATGCTTTAGATAATAAAAAGTGTGCTTGATGTATTTATATAATATTTACATTCAGCACACTTTTTTGATTGATTTAGGTGTTTGACATTAGGGAGGTTAAACATCATGAGTAAAGACATCAAACAGAAACGATTATTTAGTGAAAAGAAGGTAACAAGAAAAACATTTGAAGAATTATTGGAAGAATATCTAAGATATAGCAAGGCTTTGAACCGTTCAGAATATACAATTAAAGCATATAAATATCATTCAAAATATTTTCTTGAATTTATTGGAAAAAACTTTTTATGTGAGGATATAGATATACATCTAATAGAAGAATATCTATTATATCTAAGAGATAAAAAAGGTTTAACAAATGGTACAACTTTAAATAGTTACATAAGAAACCTATCTCCTATAATTAAATATGGTTATAGAAAAGGATACATCTATAGTGATTTTGAATTTCCAACAGCTGAAGAACAAGAAAAAGTTAAAGAAATTTATACAGCTGAAGAACTAGATAAATTATTAGAAAAACCAAAATCAAGAAATTTTGTTGAAATTAGAACGTGGGCTATGATAATAACTTTTGCCAGTACTGGCATTAGATTAAGAGAATTGAGAGAATTAAAAATAAAAAATGTAAATATGATAGATAGAACAATAACACTAAATGATACCAAAAATAAAAAAAGTAGAATACTACCCATATCAATGGCTTTAATGGAAGCACTACAAGATTATTTTGAATATAGAGGTGGGGAAAGTGAAGAATATTTATTTTGTAATGTGTTCGGTGAAAAAATATCTCAGACAGCTGTTCAAAAATCTATAAAAGATTATAATCTTAAAAGAGGTGTAAATAAATATTCAATTCATCTATTTAGACATACATTCATTACCAATGCTGTAAATCAAAATGTTAGTCCTTTGATACTCAAAAAAATAACCGGTCATACAACTATGAAAGAATTAAACAGATATTATAACGCATCTCCTAGAGATATAGTTAATATCATAGATGATATAGCACCAAAACCAACAAAAAAGAAAAAATTCTTTAAATAAATATTAGAAAGAGAGTTTAAACACTCTCTTTTTTTGTAGCAGCTCAGCAGCTCAATTTATACCACTTCGAGATATATTTTTTTGAGATAAAAAAATTTATGAATGTTAAATAAAATCTTTTAAAGGATCTAAAGCTTGAGAGATAAAAATAAATCAACTAATAATGTTCTAGCACAAAATAAACTCACTCCAATTATGAAAATATCCCCTATTAACTAATTGATAAAGATTATCATTAAGTATCTAGTTTATAGTATTAAAAGTAGTATTAATTTTAACCTTATGCAAATTAGTATTAAAAGTATTGACATATAGTATTAAATCGGTTAATATTAAAGTGTCAAAATTAACGTTCGTCAGAATTAATACTAAAAATAGAAAAGAGGACAAGAAAATGACTACTTACGGTTATGCAAGAATAAGTACTAAAAAACAATCTATAGAAAGACAGATAAGAAATATATTAAATTATGATAATAACGCAATAATCTATCAAGAAGCATATACTGGTACTAAAGTTAGTGGTAGAAAAGAATTTAAGAAACTTCTTAAAGCTGCTAAGGAAGGAGATACAATTGTATTTGATAGTGTTAGTAGAATGAGTAGAAATGCTGAAGAAGGTACAGAACTATATTTTGAATTATATGATAAAGGTATAGAACTTGTATTTTTAAAAGAAAGTTATATTAATACTACAACATACAAAAAAGCTTTAAATAATAATATACAAATGACTAATACAGCTGTAGATGATATATTGATAGGAGTTAATAAGTATTTAATAACTTTAGCTAAAGAACAGATAAAAATAGCTTTTGAACAGTCTGAAAAGGAAGTGAATGATTTAAGAGAAAGAACTAAAGAAGGTATTGAGACAGCCAGACAACAAGGTAAACAGATCGGACAAGCTGAAGGTAAAAAATTAGTAGTTAAAAAGTCTTTTAAAGCTAAAGAGGATATAGTTAAGTACTCAAAAGACTTTAAAGGTACTTTATCAGATGTTGAAGTAATGAAACTTGTTGGACTATCACGCAATACCTATTATAAATATAAGAAAGAATTAAGAGAGGAACTATAATAGTTTCTCTTTTTTATTGACTAGCAGCAACAAAACAAGCTCGTAAAATCGATTTTAAGAAGTTTTAAATACTTCAGCTTGTGTTTATACCTTTAAAATTTTAGAATTGATTTAAAAGAATAAAATAATAATTTTATTGATGTTGTAGTTGTCTAAAATCTATAAAATACAATAACTTTATTAAAAAAAATTTTTTAGTTCTAAAACATTCTACAACAACAATACAAATAAATTATAAAGTTTGTATCACAAACGTATTATATTTGTCCTGGCAGATAATAATATATTATCTGTATGAGTGAATGAAAATATTAATAAATAAACATTCTTTATTTTATATTGATAATATGAGGTTAATATTAATATAAAACCGGGTTAACAAAATACGAATATTAAAGTGTTATAATTGTATATTTATGTCTAAAACACGAACTATATAATAACGGGGGTATTTTTATAAAAAACCTAAAAAAATAAATATGCGAAATAAAGCAGTAGGTAGATTTTTATAGCTTAAAAATATTGAAATATCAATGTTTTTGATTTGGTTTATATTTAAAATAATCTAGTTAATTTTAATAATAGACGCCTGGCAAGTCAATATATTTATTAAAAATAAATCACTTGAAATCTTTTATACTATAGATTAATATAGTAGATGAAGGGAGGAAAACACGAATATTAAATGAAATATAGGAGGTGAAAAGCATGAATAAACGGTGAAATAATTCAACTATATACCCTATATCAACAAAAGTTGAATATATGACAAATAAAGATGTTGATTATAGGACTTATTTAACTTTTTTTAAAGATAGCACTTATTATCCAGAGGAAAATTACAGATACATCTATAACATTAACTATTATTCAAATAAAGACTATTTGACGGAAAAGTTAAATACTAGTAAAGGTAATTTGAACAAATTAGTTAGAAAATTTTTAAAATTTAATCTAGTTGAAAAAGATACAATATTAAATGATAATTTAGAACTAAAACAAATATATAAATTTAACGAGTTAGAAAATAATTTTGTTCTATTATCTGATAAAGAAATAGAAAAGCTTTTAACATTAACAAGTAATGAAATAAAGGTTTATTTAGTATTAAGATATACATTATATGATTATAGCTGGCGAAATATTGAACTAAGCTATATAGCTAAAAATATTGGATTATCTGAAACGAATACAGCCAGGACTATAAAAAAATATATTGACAACTTAAAAGAAAAAGATCTAATTGATTATAGTTATTATTTTGAATATGTTGAGGGGAAAAATATAAAAAGATATAAATTTAAAATAGAAGATAATTAGAAAACCTCTTCGACCTTAATGCTAACTATAATGTTAACTATAATATAACTATAATTAACTATAATATACTATTAAGTTTGGACTAAGTAATATATCAAGTTGGACTAAGTAATATACTCAAATGGACTTTTAGAATATACTCGAATGGACTTAATAGTGGAAAAATTTGATTTTAATTTTAATAATAAAAAAAAGAACAAAAAAGATAATTTTTTTGCTCCTAAAAATGAATAATAAATTAAAATTTTCGCATATATATTATATCATTTTTAGAGAGTTTTTAATATCTTATTTTGTTCGGAAAGAGGTATTAAATGATATATGATTTAGAACAAATAAAACGACGGTGCGATAAAGAAAAAGGTAAATTATTTACTATACCGAAGGATTGCTTCGGCAAAAGAAGTAAAGGCTATCCAATATATAAACCTACAACATATTTAAGAAAATGGGATTTTAGAGATGGGCCAGATGAAGTGTTATCTAAATATGATTTAGAGCCTATACGGTACATATATTGTGGTTCGCACACCAGAAGAACCCAAAGAGATAGAGACTATCAATTTTATCGGGACATTGTAAAGAGAAAAAAAGCTTCAAAGGAAATAAGAGAATTTTTTGTTAACTATATAAATTATTATGTTAATGAAAAAAACGAGGATATTATTGAAGTTGTTAAAAGATTTTTTAAAGCTAAAGAAATGATTTTTTTAAATGAAAAGAATAAAAATGTAGCTGAAAGACATATCAATGATAGATATTTAGTTGAACAAGCTCACGGCAAAAAAATAAAAGTATTGAGTACAAGTCCAAAAGACACAACTCTAATACTAGATAAAGCAACAAATAGATTAAAAGAAAGAGATATATTTATAGGAGAATATAAGAACTCAATCGATGAAATGATAACAAGTTATGTTGTAGAATACATTAAAAATAATAAAGATGTAGCTGAAGTTTATCAATTAATGGATTATTATTTAGAAAAAGTAGATTTTATAGAAAGCGAGGATAAATAAAAAATGAAAAAAATACACATATTAGATTTTAATGAATATAGTAAAATTATGTGCGAGCAGCTGCATTATTTGTTAGAAATGGGGCTAGATAACGAATATCAATTTGTAGAAGTTGAAATGATTGAATATGCACTAAAATTATTAATAGCTGATTTATATAATATGTCAGATGTAGCAATAGAAAAAGAACTTGAATATCCTGGTGACTATATAAAGCTTTATGAGAAAGAGTTAGAAGAAAAGAAAGCCGAAGCTAAGGATCTTGAAGCAGAAATAGAAGAATTAAATAAATATTATAATTAAAGGAGATATTAAGACTATGAAAGCGTTTAAAGAATATATGATAGAATACGAAAATTATAGCGAAATAATTGCTGAAATGGTATCTGAATTAATAACTAATATAGGTTATGAGTATAACTATCAGATGGTAGAATTGGAGCAGATAGAAAGAGTATTTAAAGAATATTATAATAAATTAAAAGATAATTCAGAGGTTGCAAAGACTTCTTTATCTGGTTTAAAACGGTAATAGATAAATTTTAGAGAGTAGGATTAATTTCTTACTCTCTTTTTTTATTTACAACAATATTAAGAAATGTTACTATTAAAGCATATAAAATATATGTGTTAAATACCTAAGTTATTTTTTAAAAGTCTAAGAAAATCAACGTTTATTTTGTCAATTATTCTATATGATATAACTTCAAAACCACCAGGAACAATAGAATGGGAATAAGATAAAAATTGAACTTTAAATGCTTTAGATAATAAAAAGTGTGCTAAATACCGAATGAAATTTGGTGTCTGGCACACTTTTTTCGATATTTATAATTAAATAAGAAAAGTTAAGTTTAAAGATTATCATAGATTATATTTTTGTATATAAATAGTAAATTGTTGACTTTTTATTATTGAGTAGTATAATGTAATTAATAGACTATACGAGGAGGTAATTACAATGATTAATTACAACGTTGACTCTTATGGTAAAATGCTTGGTAATATCACAGAAAATACAATTCAAAGTGCTGCATCTTGCATATCTCAGTGTACAGGATGTATGTGCAATTGCCGTTGTTCTTGTTCTGGTGGCATTATAGCAGATGTGGATTGGGAGGAAATGTAAAATGATTGCAAATAGTGTAGAATACGCTAAGATGTTTGGAATAATTTGTGATGGAGTTGCAGTAATGGCTAGATGTGCTTGCGTAGCTTGTAATTCTTGTACATGTGCATGTTCATGTCGTAATATTCCAGACTTTGATGAAATTGACTGGTAATACTGTCTAAATAATACAAGATATGATACAGTTTTTAGAATTTAAAATTTTTAGGTATATAAGACAGTAAATACTACATTATGTGGCATGATTGCTGTTGCAGATGCCAAAATATAAATACAATGGAGGAGATAGAATGGTAAGATTATCGCGTTATACTCATGTTTATGATTTAGGTGAGGATGTGGCGTTATATCATTCACTCAGAATGAAACCGGTGTATTTAAATAAGAAGGCTTATGAGGACTTGCAGGAATGGCTTGCAAGTCCTTTTTGTAATGATTATGAAGATGCACCAAAAAATATTATAAATGAAGTGAATGAATTAGTAAAATTTAAAATTTTAAATCATTCAGAAGAAGATGATGATAAAGTTTTAAAATTTGTAAGAAGTAGGATACCAGAACCAGCAATAAATGTATGTTATATAATTACTAGTGAACAGTGTAACCTTGCATGTAAATACTGTTTTCTAGGAAATAATGATACATGTAAGAGAAGTAATTTTTCTCTAGAAAATATGTCAATTGAAACTGCAGATAAAGCTGTTGATTTCTTTATTAATCAGATTAAATTATCTGGTATGGATTTTGAAGAAAATAAGCCAGTTATTATTTTTTACGGTGGTGAACCTCTTGTTAATTATGATGTATTGGTTTATGTGGCTGAGAAAATTAATAGACTTAGAGATATTGAAAAATGTGTGAAAAATTTAGAAATGTCAGTAGTCTCTAATGGTTTACTTTTAAGTGAAGAAAGAGCTCTTGAATTAAAAAAACTAGGAGTTTCTATTGCAATTTCAGTTGATGGATTTACTGAAGAAGCTAATGCAATGCGAGTTGATCTCGCAGGAAATAGGGTATATAATAAAATTCTCAAAACACTTGATATGTGTAATAGAATAGGTGTTGATGTATCTTTGTCTGTAACATTGAGTGAAGAGACGATAAAAGATACAAAAGATATTCTTAAACTTGTAGATAATTATGGCATTAAATCATTTGGATTTAATATAATGATGTCAGATGAAAACTTTGTGCTTCCACAAGAGTATAATGAAAAAGCTGCTCAATTCATAATTGATGAGTTTATTGAATTAAGAAAACGTGGAATATATGAAGATCGTATAATGAGAAAACTAAAATCATTTTCAAAATCACAAGTTTATTTTTCTGACTGTGCGGCAACTAGTGGCGGACAAATTGTAATAGCACCTAATGGACAAATTGGAATTTGTCATGGATGCTTGCATAATAAACAGTATTTTGTTTCGAATATTGATGATAAAGATTTTAATGCATCAAAGCATAAAGATTTTATTGAATGGTCTCAATTAACCCCGATAAATAAAGACGAGTGTCAAGAGTGCCCAGCTCTTGGTATTTGTGGTGGAGGATGTCCTATAAATGCAATGCATATAAAAAAAGGAAATACAATACATGATTTAGATGAACGTTTTTGTACCCACTCAAAAATGACTTTAGAATTTTTGATAAAAGATTTATATAGAATAATAAAGGAAGGGTGATATCAATGAATGATAACATTGTTATTGAAGGTATAAAAACAAATAATTTAAAAAATATTGATATTGAACTTGTAAAAAATGGTATCAATTTAATTATAGGACCTTCTGGCAGTGGAAAATCATCTTTGGCTTATGATACAATTGCGCAAATTGGTCAACATGAATTTATGGCCATGTTTGCTGATGAAATAAGTGAACCATCTTATAAAGTTAGCTCATTTTCTAATATGGTAGCTGCTGTTCCAATTAAGCAGTCAAATTATAATAATAATATTAGGTCGACTATTGGAACATACTTTGGTTTAAATAGAAGTATAGGATTAATATATGCTGTAATGCTAGGTCTTTCAGAAGATTTTTTTGTTCTTAATAAAGAGTGTAATTTATGTGAAAATTGTCATGGGCTTGGCTTTGTAAAAAAACTAGATTACAACAAAATAATTGATTTTAATATTCAATTAAAAAAAGTTCCGTTTAGATGCTGGAATAGATATAAAGATTATTATTCACAGATGATTGTTAACTTTTGTAAAGAATATAATATAGATAGTGAAAAAAATTTTAGAGAGTTAAATGAAGAAGAAAAAAAATTAATACTTTATGGAGAAAGTGCAGATAAATATTCTGTAAGATATAAAAAAAATAATTCTTTTTCAAGAAGAACATCTAAGTATTATGGTGTGTTGACTGGAATACCTATGTTACCTAATTATAATATTGGAAAAACATATTATTCGGACTTTGAATGTGAATATTGCCATGGAAAGAAATACGGCAAACAATATGATGAATATAAGGTACATGGTATTTCAATAGGTGAGTTTATGTCTAAAGAGTTTTCAGATTTAAAAGATATTGTAGATGAAATTTCTAAAGAAATTTATGATGATAGGCTTAATTTTACAATTAAAAATCTTAAATTATTTATAAATAAAGCTATTGAATTGAATTTAGGTCACCTATGTTTTCATAGAGCAATACCTACATTATCTGGAGGAGAATTGCAACGATTAAGAATGGTTCAAGTATTCATAACACAACTTTCTAATTTAATTATTGTTCTTGATGAACCGCTAGCAGGATTATCTGGTAATGAAAAGAAGTCACTTTATGACAATATTATTTATCTATCAAAAAAACATACAGTAGTATTAGTAGATCATGGAGATACGTTTTATAAAATAGCAGATAATATAATTGCTTTAGGTGAAAAAGGTGGTAAAGAAGGGGGATATTTAGTTGATGTTGATAAATTTTTAAAAAAACAACGAACTATAAAAAAATATACTCCAGAAGTTGCAAAGGAACAAATTAGAATAGTTCTAAATAGTCATATATATAAATATAAAGGTGTTGATTTGTCGTTAGCGGCAAATTGCATGAATTTGATTACAGGATATTCGGGTGTAGGTAAATCCACTTTGTTAAAAGAGTATTTTCCGCAATATTTTGAAAAATATTTGTATATAAATCAGAAACCTATTTTAGGAAATAAAAACTCTTGTGTAGCCACAGTGTTAGATTTATCAAATAAAATATCAGAATTATATTCAAAGAAGTATAAAAAAGATAAAAAGTTCTTTTCAAACTTGACTGGAAATGAAGGAATGTGCCCAGTATGCTCAGGAGCTGGATATATTGAGTATGGTGGTGATTATCACAAAAATTTAAAAATTGAATGTAGAGAATGTGAAGGAACAGGTTTTAACAAAAGATTAAAAAAATATAAAATTAAAGATAAATCAATTTTTGATATTTGGAAAATGACTATAAATGAAGCAATAGAATTTTTTAATGATATTGATAAATCAATTACAAATATATGTACAAATGCATCGGAAATTATGTTAGGACATTTACAAATTGGACAAGCAACGGAAACATTATCTGGTGGGGAAAATATTCGAATAAAAATTATGAAAGCATCAAAATCTAATGCAAAAGTTATTGGCATTGACGAGCCGTTTAAAGGGTTAAGTAATATAGAAATTGATGCAGTAGCAAATTACTTGAATAAAATAAGAGAGAAAAGAAAGACGCTTATTGTGATAGATCATTCAAGTAATGTAGAAGATTATTTCTCTCAATGTATTCAAATAGAGAATATTGATAATATATTAAAAGGAAAATTATTAAAGTAAAAAAATATTACTTAATCTAATATACATTTTTATTGTATGTCGTCAAAAAATGAGATACAATTTAATTATAAAATTATATTAGATTAATAAGAAAAGGATGATGTTGAGCTATGAAACAAGATATGATTGCTATTTTAGACTTAGGTAGCACAAAAAACACAAACTTAGCTAGAGCTATACGTGACTTAGGTGTATACAGTGAAATATACCCACACGATATAACAGCTGAGGAAATAAAAGAATTAAAAAATTTAAAAGGTATTGTTCTATTCGGTGGAGAAAATAGAATAGTAGATGGAGAAGCTGTAGAAATCAACGAAGACCTATATACATTAGGATTCCCAATGATTTCAATAGACCACCCAACTTCAAAATGTGAAACAAAATTCGATGAAATGCCAGATGAAGAAACTTTAAAAGCATTTGTTTTCGATACTTGTAAAGCAGAAGCTAACTGGAACGTTAAAAACTTTATAGAAGACCAGGTAGAATTAATAAGAAACCAGGTTGGAGATAAAAAAGTACTACTTGCTTTATCAGGTGGTGTTGACAGTTCTGTTGTTGCAGCACTTTTAATAAAAGCTATAGGAAAACAGTTAGTATGTGTTCATGTTAACCATGGTTTAATGCGTAAAGGTGAATCTGAAAGTGTTGTTGAAATATTCAAAAACCAGATGGATGCAAACCTTATATACGTAGATGCAGAAGAAAGATTCTTAGGAAAACTTGAAGGTGTAGCAGATCCTGAAGAAAAGAGAAAAATAATAGGAGCTGAATTCATAAGAGTATTTGAAGAAGAAGCTCGTAAATTAGAAGGAATAGACTTCCTAGCACAGGGAACTATATACCCTGACATAGTAGAAAGTGGAACAAAAACAGCTAAAGTTGTTAAATCTCATCACAACGTTGGTGGACTACCAGAAGATTTAGGATTCGAATTAGTTGAACCACTATACTACTTATTCAAAGATGAAGTTCGTGCTTGTGGTGTAGAATTAGGACTACCTCACGATATGGTATACAGACAGCCATTCCCAGGACCAGGTCTTGGAGTTAGATGTCTTGGAGCTATAACAAAAGACAGATTAGAAGCTGTTCGTGAATCAGATGCAATACTTAGAGAAGAATTTGCTAATGCTGGATTAGACAAAACTGTATGGCAGTACTTCACAGCTGTTCCTGATTTCAAATCAGTTGGTGTAAGAGATAACGCAAGAAGCTTCGAATACCCAGTAATAATCCGTGCTGTAAACACTGTAGATGCTATGACAGCTACAATAGAGCACATAGATTGGGCTATATTAGACAAGATAACTAATAGAATACTTAAAGAAGTTAAAAACGTTAACCGTGTTTGCTACGATTTAAGTCCAAAACCAAGTGCAACAATAGAATGGGAATAAGATTAATATAAGAATTATAGAGATGTCGCAGGTTTTCCTGTGTGCATCTCTTTTTTTATTTTATTTATATCTCAAAAGAGAAAGACATGACAAATTTTTAAAGAAATTATTTTTAGATTAAACTTTCAACTGAACTTCTCTCCAGGCTTCGACGTGGTGTGAGTAATATGTTTTATTGGGAAAAATTTTCACGTCTGCAGATTGTCGAGTGCGTTTCAGTTGAAAGTTTAACCCAAAATAATACTTTAAGAAAATTTGCCATGTCTTTCTTTTTAGAAGAAATTAAATTAAAATAAAGAAGAGATGAATTAGGAAAATTCTGCTACATATCTATAATTCTTATTAAAGAAAGAATTAGTAAGGAGAATATAAGATGGATTGGATAAAATTTAAGAAAGAAATATTAAACCAGATAAGAAGATATCTCAAGGGAGAAATTACAAAAGAAGAATACTATGATATAGCAGAACCTTTTTATGGTGAATATGCTGATTGCTGTAATAATGAGATATTTAAAAGAAAATTTCTTGATACTGTCGCAGATGCCTGTATTATTTATATTGATGAGCCAGGTTTGACACCTGAAATAAAAGAAAAGGAATTTTATAAGGTTTTGAATGAAGCATATAAAGAATTAGAAAAATTAAAATAAAAAATATAAAAATCAAAAAATTAATAGGAGGGAGATAGTTTGAAACAGCTTTTATATTTAATGCCGATAATTTCTGGGGCAATGTGGGGTTCTGCTGGAATTTTTGTTAGGAAACTTACAGAACAAGGAATGAATAGTTATACAGTTGTGTCAGTTAGGGTAATTCTTGCGGTACTTATACTTGCAGTATGGTTAGGAATTTATGATAGGAATTTATTAAAAATAAAGTTAAAAGATTTATGGATTTTTGTAGCAGGTGGAGTAGTTGGAATGTTTGGGCTTAATATTTGCTATAATTTTGCAATAAGTGAGCTGTCATTGTCGTTAGCAGCAGTTCTTTTGAGCCTTTCACCTGTGTTTGTTCTTTTCATGGCGGCGATATTATTTAAGGAAAAAATTACATCAAAGAAAGTAATCTGCATGACTATTGCAATAGCTGGATGCGTGCTTGCTAGTGGAGTGCTAGAATCTGCATCTACTATGAGATGGTCTGTAAAAGGGATAATAGTTGGGATAATAGGTGCATTTTTCTATGGATTATATGGAATTATAAGTAAAACTGCAATGGAAAGAGGGTACCATGCATTTACAACTACATTTTATTGTTTATTTATGGTTATGCTAGTTGTAATTCCGCTTACAAATTGGAAATTGGTAACAAATGTTGTTGTAGCAAATCCAATAAAAATGAGTGTATTTTTAGTGATTCACTCACTTTGCACATCAGTACTTCCATACATTTTATATACTTTTTCAATTAGGTATATAGATGCGGGAATGGCTTCAATTTTGGCATCTGGAGAACCAGTTGCAGCCATGATTTTTGGAGTTATTTTCTTTTCAGAAATTCCTACAGTTTTATCAGTTGTAGGAATTGTGCTAGTAATCGTGGCATTGGCATTGTTGAGTATGCCAGAAAAAAATGTGGTTAATTTGATAAAATGTCGGTAAAATAAAAAATTGTCGGCATTAATGTCGGTTTAGATGTCGGTAAAATAAAAAACTGTCGGCATTAATGTCGGTTTAGATGTCGGTAAAATAAAAAACTGTCGGCATTAATGTCAGTTTAAATATCAGTATAATAAAAAAATCAATCTAAATCTTGATAAAATATAGTTTAATATTGGAGGGAAAGTTATGATAAGAAAAGCAGTTGAGTCAGATATAAACGCAATATCAGATACATACAATGAACTTTTAACTTATGAGGAAAAACATGGAAGTAATTCAAATTGGAAATTAGGAGTATACCCAACAATAAAAGTTCCACAGGAGAAGATTCCTACAGGAACTATGTATGTGCTTGAAGAAGAGGGAGAAATCTGTGCAAGTATGATTTTAAATCATTTTCAAGCTGAGGAATACAAAGAGATTGATTGGATTTATCCAGGAGAAGGTGAGGAAATTCTTGTTATTCACACACTTTGCATACCACCACAGAAAGCAGGTAGGGGATACGGTCAGAAGATGGTCGATTATGCAAAAGAATATGCTAGAGAATTAGGATGTAAGGCTATTAGAATAGATACCTATGCACACAATGAGCCAGCAAAGAGTCTTTACAAGAAAAATGGATTTAGAATTGCCGGATATCATGAAAGTCTGTTAGAGGGTCTGATAAAAGAAGAATTAGCATTTTTAGAGTATAAGTTATAAATCATATTTTTTAAGAATAAAATAATAAAAATAAAATAAATAGAATAATAAATATTAAAAAATATAAAATACAAATAGATTGGAGAAGAAAATATGAATAATCAATTTATCAGAGGAATTAAGTTTGAATGGGACAATATACCAGAAGATAGCTATCTTAGAAAAATTGAAGCTCTAAAAGACATTGAAAGTCTAGAATTTTCAAATCCAATCACATTCTTTGTAGGAGAAAATGGTACAGGAAAATCGACTCTACTTGAAGCAATAGCTGTTTCTCATGGATTTAATCCTGAAGGTGGTACTAAAAATTATTCTTTTTCAACTCATGATACTCATTCAGAATTATGTGATGCGATAAGGATTGTAAAAGGATTTAGAAAAGAAAAATACGGATATTTTCTAAGAGCAGAGAGCTTTTACAATGTTGCAACATACGCAGACGATTTACATCCTTCTGCAAAATACCACGAGAGATCTCATGGAGAAAGTTTCCTAGCTTTAGCTCAAAATAGCCTTAGACCAAATGGATTATACATATTTGACGAACCTGAGGCTGCACTATCACCACAAAGACAGTTGACATTGTTGATGGAGATAAACAAATATGCAAAAGAAGGAGCGCAATTCATAATCGTAACGCACTCGCCAATACTACTCGGAATCCCAGATGCTGAAATATACAACTTTGATGACGGAAAAATACACAAATGCACCTACGAAGAAACAGAAAGCTACAAAATAACGGAAATGTTCATAAACAATAGAGAAATACTACTAAAAAACTTACTAGACTAAAAATTATATAATATACATATACATAAAAAGTATAAAAACCTATCGGTGAAATAAAAAAGATTAATATATTATTTTATCACTAAGCCTACGGCTAAATAAAAAAAGTATTAATAAAATCACAAATAAAAAATCTTCGATTAGATGTAGTAATTTGTAATTATAAAATAGAAATAATTTCGGGTATGATTTTAAAATCTATACCATAAAAAATAACAACCGAATTCCCAACGACAATCTGCAGACTTGATAATGATTTTCAATAAAACAAATCACTTACATCACGTCGAAGCCTGGAGTGGGAATCGGTTGTTATTTTTATGGTTCTAATTTATAAAATAACCCGAAGATATTCTATTTTATAATTCACAAATACCTACATTTTCTCCATACATTGCATACCAATCTTTATTGAAGTCATCTACCGCTTTTTCAATGTTTGGATTTGCAAATATCTGTTTTAATACAGCTACTGGAGCAGTTATCGCATGTGCCCCATAGTTGAATGAATCTCTAACCTGCTGAACACCTTTGAATGATGCAGCAACTATCTTAGTATTATATCCGTCAACAGCTATTCTATCAGATAGATTGCTTATTAAATCCATTGGATCTGCACCAAGGTTTCCTATTCTATTAACATAAGGTGCTATATAATCAGCTTCAGCAGCTAAAGCCATGTATGACTGCATTAAATCGTAAACTGCAGTAGCCGTAACCTTAACACCTTCTGCTTTTAAAGCTTTTATAGCTTTTATACCTTCATAAGAAACAGGAACTTTTATATATACCTGGTCATCTATTTCTTTTAATATTCTATGAGCTTCAGCCACCATTTCGTCGCTATTTTTTGAAATTACCTGAACGTGAAGGCTTCTCTCCATACCTATTATTTCTCTTATTTTTCTCATGTGTTCAAAGAAGTTTTCTGGATTTGTCTGTTTAACTATTGAAGGGTTGCTAGTTACCCCAACTATTGGCATATGCTCAACAGCATCCTTGATTTCTTCTAAATTAACTGTATCTACTATAAATTCCATTTTATTATATCCCCCTAAAGCTATAATAGCTTTTTAAAAAATTTTATCTAAACATATATTATTATAATACAAAATAACTTTTTAAAGTATAATGTATTTTTTTATTATAATGTCTGTTCTGTTCTTCCGATTATATCGTCCTGTGTTGCTTTTGATAATACATTGAAGAATGCACTATATCCTGCAACTCTAACTATTAAATCTCTGTGTTTTTCTGGATGTTTCTGAGCATCTATAAGTGTATCTCTTGAAACAACATTGTACTGAACATGGTATCCATCTAATCTATTGAAGAATGTTTTTATTAACATTTCTAATTTTTCCTTATTTTCCTCTTTTGATAATAGCTGAGGAGTTACTTTCTGATTTAATAACACACCACCAGTTATTTCGTGAGTTGGTAATTTTGAAACTGATTTGAATACCGCTGTTGGTCCTTTTTTATCCATTGAATGAGCAGGAGAGCATCCTTCTGCAAGAGGAGTTCTCGCATTTCTACCATCAGGAGTTGCCATAGTTGAGAATCCCTGACCTACATTGGCAGATATAGAAGATGTACCAGCATATCTGATTCCACCTATTGGACCTCTACCATGTCTAGTATTTGGATATTTCTTCATTTCATCTATGTATACGTTGTAAACATCAACCACTAGCTGATCCACGTAGTCGTTGTCATTTCCGTATTTTGGAGCATCGTTTATTAACATCTGCTGTATTTTTTTATTTTCTTCAGTTGAGAAATCATCTAATAATGCATTCCATAACTGTTCTGGAGTTATTTTGTTTTCATCGAATACAAGCTTTTTGATAGCAGCTAAACTGTCCGCCATATTTGCTATACCAACCTGTAATCCAGATATGAAGTCGTATATTGCTCCACCTTCTTTAAGAGTTTTACCTCTACCTATACAGTCCTGAGTTAAAGCTGAGCATAGTAGGTCTGGAACATCTCTTTCTAGAGCTAAGTCTATTGTATTTTCAACGATAACACTCATTCTAGTTAAGTATCTCATAGCTTTTTCTATAGCCTGTTCTAATTCTTCGTAAGATTTCATGTCCTTGAAGTATCCGCTTCCTTCAAAGAATCTCTTTCCACTTGTCATATCGACACCGTCGTTCATTACCATAAGAAGTATTCTTGGGAAGTTCATGTAAGACATACCTGTACATCTGTATCCCCATTTTCCTGGAACTGCAGTTTCGACACATCCTATTGCAGAGTAGTTGTATGCATCTTCTTCCTTAACTCCTTTTTCTATAAATGAAGGTATTATAACTTCATCAGAGTTGAATGCTGGCATACCAGTTCCTAATTTCATAACTTCAACAGCCTCATCTAAGAAAGCTTTTGGTATATTTCTGTGGTATCTAACTGTTAAGTTAGGCTGAGGTAGTCTAGTCTGTGCAACAGATTTTAATACTAAGAATGATAATTCATTAGTTGCATCTTTTTTATCTACAGTCTGTCCACCTATTGTAACGTTCTGATACATTGGGCTTCCTGCACTACTAAATGTATGAGACTGGCTACGAACTTTATTTATAGTTAAAGTTTTTATCCATAAGTTGTCTAATATTTCAACAACTTCATCATCAGTTATTAATCCTAAATCTTTATCGTGTTTATAGTATGGGTATAAATACTGATCAAATCTTCCGTAAGATAAAGAGTGTCCGTTAGATTCTATTTGTAATATTAACTGTATGAACCAAGTAGACTGTATTGCTTCTTTAAATGTTTCTGCTGGTTCATAAGGAACTTTTGCACATATACGAGATATTTCAAGAAGTTCTTCTTTTCTCTGACCTTCAGCTTTTTCTGCCATTTCTGCAGCTAATTTGCTAAAACGTTCAGCATAAGTTTTTACAGCATCTATTACTATTAAAACTGCTCTATAGAAGTGATATTTATCTATATTTTCTGCAACGCATAAATCTAATTCACTTTTTAATTTTAAAACTCTTTTTTCGTATCCTACTAATCCTTGTTTTAAAACTGTTTCGTAGTCAACTGCTAGGTGAGCATCACCAGAGTTTAGTTTACCTTCCATTCCGAAGAATCCAGTTTCCATATATACACTAACTTCTTCTGGAAGCATTGCTCCACCTTTGCTTCTTAGGTTGTTGTTTTCCCAGAAAGATGCGATACTTCTTAAATCTTCTTTTGTTTCTTCAGTTATATAGAAAACATCTCCATCACGTTTTTCAAATAAATCAAGTTCATTAAGTACGAATTCTAGTGTATATTCTGGGAATATCGGAGCATTTCTGTTAGCAGATGCCTGGTTCCCTACGATTAAAGTTTCGTCTTCTATATATATAGACATTTTTTCTAATATATTTTTTAACATCATAGCACGTTTTATTACTACGGGCTGATTGCGATTTTCTTTATATGATTCTGTAGCTAATAATGCACGTTCTGCACATATATAAGGCTTTTTGTTTAATACATTTTCTCTAAATTCATTCATTCTCGGTGTTAAATCACCGAAATGCTCAACATTTTTCATAAAATATCCTCCTTTTAGTTTCATCCGTAACTATTTAGTATTTCATTCTACAATCAAAGTATACCACGTATTGCAAAAAAGATAAATAAAAACTTCAAATAAAAGTTTAAAAAGTTTCAAATGAAACTTTAATATTTACTTTTAAGAGAGTAAATGATATTATTTTAAATGTAATAAAAGATAAATTTTGGAAATAATAGAGATTAATATATAAGGAGATGATTTTTTGGAAAAGGGAATTACGTTTAATATTCAGAAGTTTAGTATACACGATGGGCCAGGGATAAGAACTACAGTATTCTTTAAAGGATGTCCGCTTAGATGTGAGTGGTGTTCAAACCCTGAATCTCAGATAAAAAATGTTCAGATTTTACACGATCAGAGTAAATGCTCTCATTGCTTATCTTGTGTGGCAACATGTCCAAATGGAGCGATAACTCACGAAGATAATAAGATAATTATAAATGAAGATAAGTGCGTGGGATGTTTAACTTGTGTAAATTCATGTCCTAATAGAGCATTATCTTATGAAGGGGATTACCAGACAATAGAAGAGATTGTAGATATATGTATGCAGGATATAGATTTCTATGAAGAATCTGGTGGAGGAGTTACAATCTCTGGTGGAGAAGGTATGAGCCAGCCTGAGTTTTTAAAAAGACTTATAGCAGAATTAAAGAAAAATTCAGTACATGTTGCGATTGAAACTACAGGATATGTAAAGAAGGAAACTTTTGAAGAATTGGCTAGAGAGTTAGACCTACTTCTATTTGATGTTAAGCACTACGACAGAGAAAAACACTACAACGGAACAAAGGTGTACAATGATTTAATAGTGGAAAACTTAAAATGGGCTATAGATAATGAAATAGAAGTACTTCCTAGAATTCCAGTTATCCCAGATTTTAATGATTCATTAGAGGATGCAGAAGGATTAGCGAAATTATTAGTAGAGGTTGGAGCTAAAAAAGTGCAGCTACTTCCATTCCACCAGTTTGGCGAAAAAAAATACGAACTACTAAACAGAAACTACAAATATAAAAACAAAAAAGCCCTTTATCCAGAAGATTTAGAAGAATATCAGAAAATCTTTGAAGATAAGGGACTAAATTGCTTTTTCTAAAAAGTAGTAAAAATGATAGGCTGTTGCAATTTTGCAATGGCCTTTTTAGTGAGTAATCACAATTTTTATGCTTTTATGATTTTTATGTTATTTTCTATTAAGTATTCCTCAGTTTCTTCAGGAATGTTTGAGTCTGTGTATACATAAGATACTTTTTTAGTATCAAGTAGGCTTACAACACCCTTTTGCTGGAATTTTACAGAGTCCGTTACAATTATTACATTGCTCGCTTGTTTAGCCATATCTTTTACAGCCTCACTTCTCATGTAATCATTTCCTGTAAATCCTGTTTCCTTTGTAAAACCGTCAGTTCCTACAAATAGCTTATCTACAAAAAATCCCTCAGCACATTTTCTAGTGATTGGGCCAACCATAACCTGAGATTCTTCCTGATATTCACCACCTAATAATATAATTCTAACATTTCCTGTTTTTCTAATATAGTCAGCTATAAATGCAGAATTTGTTATAAGAGTTACATCTTTTTTTGTTTTAGCAATCTCTAATGCAACTAGAGCACAGCAAGATCCAGATTCAATCATAACTGTTTCTCCGTCTTCTATACTTTCTACAGCTTTTTCTGCTATTTTTTGTTTAATATCGTAATGGTACGCCAATCTATTATTAATATCGTCGCTTTCGTTTAATTTTGCATATCCATGCTCTCTAACTATTATTCCACTTTCTTCAAGAGCAGATAAATCTTTACGAATAGTTACTTGAGATACGTTTAAAACCTCAGAAAGCTCAGTTACTTTTAGTTTTTTATTCTGTGTAAGCAAATCTAATATTTGCGATTGTCTTTTATTCATAATTTCACCTCATTTTTAGATTATCACAGATAAGTTTCATTAGCAATACAAAAAAGTTTCAAATGATAAAAAATAAAGGCATAAACGTAAAAGATTGTTTTTTATTTCCTTTGTATTATAATTAAAGTAATGGAAAAGCTACATTAATTCCTAGTGTATAATACAAAAAATTTTATTTACAAGGAAATGGAGGTTTTATCATGAAAAAAATATTATTTGTTGTAGGTTCTATGAGAAAAGAGTCTTTTAATAGACAGCGGGCTACAATGGTAGCAGAAGAACTCAAAGGAAAAGCAGAGGTGTCATTCCTTTCATACGAGGATATTCCTTTTATGAATCAGGATATAGAATTCCCAACACCTGAAGAAATTCTTCGTGTACGTTCAGAAGTTGAAGGTGCAGATGGACTATGGATATTCACACCAGAGTACAACTCAAGTTACCCTGGAGTTTTAAAGAATCTGTTAGACTGGCTTTCAAGACCACACAAGCCAAATGACTATGCAAATGGTTCATCAGTTACAGGTAAAAAGGTTGCTATAAGTGGGGTTGCAGGAAAGAGTGCAGCTGCTGGAAGTAGAGGAAAATTAAAAGATTTATTAGAAATCATAGGAATGAAGGTAATGGAAACTCAAGTAGGAGTTACAATAAATCCTGAAGCTTGGGCAAATAATGAGTTAACTCTTTCTGATGATAAGAAAGAAGAATTAAAAAAACAAGCAGAAGAATTCTTAAAATTTTTAGATGAAGAATAGTAAATGATATAAATTAAAATACTAGATAAAAAAGATAAATATAAAACTAATGATAAAAACGATAAATATAAAACTAATAAATAGGAGTTGAAGGAATGGAAAGTCTAATAAAAGAAATTTCTATTAAAGATATGGACGGTGTTTCAATCGGACATGCTCAAAATGATGAAGCAAAAACTGGTGTAAGTGTAATATACTTTAAAAATGGAGCACAGGCCGGTTGTGATATAAGTGGAGGAGGGCCAGCTTCAAGAGAAACTCCTCTTACAAGTAGCATGACTGCTGATAATCCTCTAAATGCTGTAGTATTATCTGGAGGAAGTGCATTTGGACTTGCTGCATCAGATGGTGTAATGCGTTGTCTTGAAGAAAGAGGAATTGGATTTGATACAGGATTTGCAAAAGTTCCGCTTGTTTGTCAATCTTGCATATTCGATTTAGGATATGGAAAATCAGATGTTAGACCAGATGCAGATATGGGTTATGAAGCATGTATAAAAGCTTTAGAAGGTTGCGATGATTCTATGGGAAATGTTGGAGCAGGAACAGGTGCAAGTGTTGGAAAACTACTTGGAATGAAACAGGCAACAAAAGCAGGACTAGGAGTACATGCAGTTCAGGTAGGAGATTTAAAAATCGCTGCAATAGTTGTAGTTAATGCATTTGGAGATATATTTGACTCATCAAATGCACAAAAGATTGCAGGACTTATGGATCCAGAAAGAAAAGTTTTCTGGGATTTAGAAGAAACTTTTGTAAAAATGGTAACTACTCCTCAAAATTTATTTAAGACAAATACTACAATAGGATGTGTTATATGTAATGCAAAATTTGACAAGGCTAAGCTTAATAAAATAGCTTCAATGACTAGAAATGCTTATGCTAGATGTATAAATCCTGTTGGAACTATGGCAGATGGAGATAGTATATACGCTTGTAGCATTGGAGAAGTTGTAAGTGATGTAAATGTTGTAGGAAGCTTATCAGCTAAAGTTATGGAACAGGCTATAAAGAAAGCAGTTGAAAGTGCAAAAATAGACGACGAAGAATACTTAAAGAATTGCTTATAATGTAAAAACTGTTTATAGTATAAGAGTGGTTTATCGGTAATAATTGCTTAATAGGATATAAAAAATAACAGTTAAATCAAAATAATTAGACCTCATTGTTAGAAATAATATTGAGGTCTTTTTTATTTTTTGTTGGAGAAGTTGAAGATTTTTATTATAAATTATTATTTTTTAGAAACAATGTAATTTAATATATAAATAGTAAAATTATCGTTGATTAAAGTACGAAAACGTACTATAATATTTAAAGTACGATTACGGATTTTAAAAAGGAGAATAAAATTATGAGAGAAATTGCAAGAAGATTGATGCTTGCTTTATACAAAATAGATGAAATATATTACATGAATGAAGGTAAGAAAAAATTAGCATATTCTGAGTTATGTGTCATGTACGCGTTAGATGACGGGAAGCCACATTCACAAAGAGAGATTTCTCAAGAGTGGCTTGTTCCAAAAACAACTGTAAATACAATAGTTAAGCGATGGGAAAAAGAGGGGTTATTGACACTTACACCAATTCCAGAGAAAAGAAGGGAAAAATACATAACTCTGACAGATGCAGGACGTGAATACGCTAAGGATTTTATGGGATTTATTTATAGAGCAGAGGAAAAAGCCCTTAAAAAAACTTTAGATAAGTACTCTGATGAATTTATAAAGGGGCTTGAGTTTTTTGGAGAGAGTTTAAAAGAGGCTTTTGATGAGGAGTTTGAAAAAGAGGAAAAATAAAAATTAAAAGGGGAGAAAAATATGAACTTAATTAAAGACGATATTAAAAAGCTATTCTACAAATTTTTGATACCTGCGATAAGTAGTTCTTTGGCTATAGCGATTTACAGCCTTGTAGACACTATAGCGATTGGACATGGAGCTGGGCCAGACGGGACTGCGGCCTGTGCAATAGTGCTACCTATATTTTCAATAGCTCTATTTATTGCACTTCTTTGCGGAATAGGTGGGTCTGTACTTATGGCTCATGCTCGTGGAGAAGGAAATAGGGAAAAGGGAGATGCGTACTTTGCAGCTTCGATTGTATTGGTTACGATTATTACATTGATTGTATGGATACCTGGAATGATGTATCAAGATGAGTTTTACAGACTTTGTGGTGCAGACGATGTGCTTATGCCATTTGCTAGAGATTATGGAGAATGGATTTTTGCATTTATACCATCATTTGTTATCACTTCATTTTTAGGAGCATTTGTGCGTACTGATGGCTCTCCTAAATTTGTAATGACAGCTATTTTAACAGGTGGAGTTGTAAATATAATAGGAGACTGGATTTTTGTATTCCCTATGAATATGGGAATGAGAGGTGCAGCGATTGCAACAGCTCTTGGTTCTGCGGTACAGGCAATTATGATTCTAGGATATGTACTTATGAAAAAAACTACTTTAAAATTGGCAAGACCACATCACTGGTTTAAGGCATTTAAAAAGATTATGGCTACCGGATTTAGTTCTGGTGTGAGTGCTCTTGCGGTAATAGCGGTTTCATTTATTGCCAATAACCAGATAATGAACTACCTTGGAGGTGCAGCACTTGCTGTTTACGGTGTTTTAGGTACAGTTTCATCTCTATTCACAAGTATTTTTTCTGGAATTGGGCAGGCAATTCAGCCAATTGCATCTGAAAACTACGGTGCTGGAAAAATTGATCGTTGTTGGGCAGTAGAAAGATTGGGGATGAAAAATGCACTTATGTATGGAATTGTATTTGCTGCAATAAGTATAATTTTCCCAGTGGGAGTGACAGGATTATTCATGCAGATGACTCCCGAGGTTAAGGAAGTTACACCATATATTATGAGAGTGTTCTCGCTTTCATATATCCCACAGGCGGTTTGTGTGTACTGCGTATTCTATCTGCAGTCTATTGTGCATCCTAAAAAAGCAACTATTGTTTCATTATTAAGAGGTGTTATTTTGAATGGAGCTTTCCTTATGATTTTCCCTGTGTTCTTCGGTGGAAATAGTATATGGTGGGCGATATTTATGGCTGAATTTGTAACTATGTTGGTTGCTATTGTTTATATGGTTAAGATTTATAGAGAGCATAAAGCTTTGATGAATGAAAATATGTAAAGAGAAATTTATTAAAAGATTAGGCTGTTGTAAGTTTTTGCAATGGCCTTTTTAAGTGATTAATCACAATTATTTGCTCTCCAGTCCTCAGCGCCCCAATTATTATTGGAAAATATTTAAAGGTGTGGGGCGCTTGCGGAATTGTCGATGCAAATTAATTTGTGATTAATCACTTAAAGACCTATTGCGAAAACTTGCAACAGCAATCATTTATCTACTTAAAAAATAGAAATCGTAGAACGGAAAATGGGCTATCACATCAACTAATGTTAATGTGGTATCCCCTTTTTATTTTTTTAGTTAGAACTAATTTTAATGACTGTAATATATAAAGATGTTATAATAAAATTGTTGAAAATTAATTATGAAAATAAATATAAGTATATAAAATAAAAAATAATAATATATTAATCTAAAAATTTATAAAAATGAAGAATAGGAAGATTGTATGAAAACTGCGATTTGTGCATATGAGCTTGGAAAAGAAAAGGAAATAAATGCTAATATTTTTAAAAATAAATATGAGGCAGAGGGATATAAATTTATATGCCCCGAGTGTGGAGAACAGGTATCTTTTGTAGAAAAAGAAAAAACAAAGTATTTTAAACATCATAAAGAAACTGAAATATCTAAAGAATGTGATAAAAGAGTAAAGGGAAGTAAAAATTTAACGGTTTATGAAAAATTAGGGTTGCCACTATATCTAAGAAAAAATTGTAATGGAGATTATTATTTTTCTATTCTTTTCAAAAAAATTCCTACAAAAGCTTTTTTAGCATGTAAAGAAAAAGATTCATATATTGAAATATATGATAAATTTAATATTAAAGAATATGAAAGATTTTATTTAAATAGAGGAAAGTTTTTAGATGACGAAAGTAACTTTATTACAATATCTATATTACCTAAAAATAGCTCGAGATTATATATAAGATATTCAGAGAGTTCAGTAGAAAATATTTTGAAAAAATATTGGTCTAATTATATAAATTGTCCATTACCAATCAACGGTGCATTATTTTCAGCAGAAGAAAATGAAGGGAAAATAATAAGGCCTTGGGAGAATATATCAACATATACTGAGTATTATTGGGTTAAAAAATCGAAAAAAATTATTCCATATGAAGAAATCAAAATGGAGAACGTAGGTAAAATTTGTTTAAAAGGAATAATTTATAATGTTTTTAAATGTTCATTTAATGTAAATTTAGAAAATAGAAAGACCTATAAAAGAATAGCAAATTATTTAGAGGAAAATTTAAATGTTATACTTTTAGAAAAGAAGTCTAACATTTATCCTATTTGGCCTCCTTGTGTGAAAAGTAATGATGGTTATGAAGTAAATAAAGTAACAAAAGTATATAATAAAGTGTTATCTTCTAATGATAATCCTAAAGTATATTCTTATAGAAAAAGTTTAATTAATGCATTAAATATTAAAGTTGACTATATGGGTAAAGAAAAAATATCTGCTATAGATGCTACATATGAAGAAGTTCTAATAAATGTAGATAGAAAAGTAACATCAACAGGAATTATAATTAGAAAAAATGAATTACCATATGTAAAAGAAGATAGAATTTTAATTAATTTAGAAAATGGTGATAGTATAAAAGGAAAAATAGAGCTGAATGATACAAGAGATATTACAATTGAATCTTTATGTGATATTAATTTAATAAAGGTAGGTAATGGTGGTAAAGTAGAAGAGTTTCATAATAAAAATAATTTTAAAATAAAGGATGTTAAATTTGGAGATAGATATTTTTTATTATCTAATATAAATAAAATAGCAGAAATAATAATAAAAGAAAAAATAATAAATAATAAAATCTTTGATGAGAAGCAATTGCTTAGGACTATAAAGAAGTCGAGTGGAACAAATCTTATAGCTATTTCTAAAGATGTGAGGAAAACGATAACTTATAATTTAAAATATATAAAAAATAAAGAAATAAAGACTTTACTAAGAAAATATCTAGTAGAAAATAGAGTACCTTTAAGAGTTTATATGATTTTAAGAGGAGGAAAATAAGGTGGCAAATTACTTTGATGGAACGATTTCATTGTGTATATCGTATAGAAATTGGAATGATGAACTACAATATTATAGAATAGCTGATTATAATTTAAACAAATTAGAAGATATAGATTATTATGCTGAAGTTGATTATGATCCTTATATTATAGCAAAGCTATATTTAAATCCCAAAGAAAGAAAATATGAAAATAAACCAGTATTAAAAAGATGGGATAAAGAAAAGAGAAAAGTTTTTAATGGATTTATAAATATTGGAAAAATAAATGAGATTGTATTTTTAGAAGATAATATTGATACTTTAGAATATGATTATAAAAAAGTGAGAGATAAATTATATAAAGGATTTGAAATACCATTTGGCGTAGATAATGAATTTTTACTTTTAGTTGGAAATAAAAATGGGAACTGGATTACATTGCTATGTAATAAAAAAGATTTTGAAAAAAAAGAATATGAAAATGATGAGTATTGTTATGGAGAAACATACTTTTTAAATCAAAACAGCGATATTATTTCTATTCCTATTTATAAAATTCCACCTAATGAAACTGTGTCGACAAAAGGATTAACAGATATTTTAAATATAGAAAATATTATACTAAAGAATAGATATTTTTATAATCGTTTAGAACTACCTAAAAAAGAAGGAAATTTTGTGACTATGGAAAAAAATGCTTTAGTACAAAAATTTGCAATAAAATATATAGAACAAAAGAAAAATGTTTTTCAAATTACGGATGATGAGAAATATAAAATAATAAAAATAATAAGTAATTTTTTAAAAGATGAAAAATATATAAAAGAAATTATAAATATAACAGGATTATCATATGATAATTTGATTAGAACGGTAGAATCTATATTTAAGCCTATTTTAGATTTATATTTAGGCAATGATAAATTAGATAATTTAGTAGGAGAATATCTTTTAAAAAATGAAAAAGTATTGAAAGAATGTATTGAGTTAGCAAAGGAAATATGGCTTAACTCTAAAGATGAAGAGATAACAAAGGTAAAAAATGAGTTAAAAGAATGGGAAGAGTTATCTAAGATTATAAAATCTGAAATTGATAATTTAAAATTAAAAAAAGATGAAAAGAAAAAAGAGATTGAAAGCTTAGATTTATCTATCATTGAAAAGAACGATTTTATTAATGAATTAGAAAATAAAAAAATTAATATAGAACTTGAAATAGAAGACCAATTAATTGATTTTAAGTCTAATATAGTAGAAACAACTAAATTATTAGGGGTTGCTGAATCTTATAATACAGATAATTTTAGAAAAAAAGAAAGTAAGGATAAGAGTATACTTTATATTGAATCTGAAAAATTGGAAGAGAGTGATATATATAGGAGAGAAGAGTATGAAGATTTAGAAGATGTATACTATTCACTATCGGAAAATTTAGAGGAAAATCTTTCTAAGTCTGAGGATATAGCTATTAGTATAATTACGTCAATTTTGATGAAAAAATTTATTGTTGTTGATGAATACCTTGGACGAAAAATTGCTGATGATTTAGCAATGATTATATCTTCATCTACAGCAGATTATATTTCAATTACAAATGTAGATATTGATGTAGAGCTATTAATTAAAATTATAAATGGTAGTAAATCATCTGTAGTATATATAGATGGCTTATTAGATACATTTAACAGCAACTTGGTATCTACTATATATAAAAATTGTAATAATAAGCGGATAATTTTAGGATTTTTAGAAGAAAATCTTCTTGAACTACCAAAATCAATTTGGAATTATTCTATTTATATTGATTATTACGATAAAATTAGATTTAGAAGAGATAATGAAAAAATTATAGGAAACTATGATAAGTTATTTGATATTGAGAAATCCGGAATTTTTGAGGAATATAAACTTAAAAAATTATTTGAGGAAGAAGATACATGTAGAAGACTATATAAAAGGAAGTATATAAATAAGAGAAATAATTTAGATATGTCACTTTATGCAAACTTATCTAAAGAAATAGGAGAAATAATATCTTTAGATTTTCTTAATAATATATATTTGCAAGCAAGTGATGTTAATAGAGCTAAATTATTTGGAGACTTGGTTAAATTTGGTTTTTCAGAAGAAGAAATTTTAAAATCTTTATTTGTTAATGAGGAGTAAACAAATGAAAAAACAGTTGGTTACAAGAATTTCATCTGATTTAAAGATTGAACGCTATAAAGGAGAATCAGAAGCAGAATTTTATTCTAGATTGATATATACAGCAATTTCATGCTGGATTAGATATTTTATACTGGATAAATCCAATAATGATTCCGATATAAACAAAAAAAGTAAAAATTATATTATGGCTAGGGGAAAGGATCTTTTAAAAAATTATTTAGATTTATTTCCAGAATGTGCGGATTATTTTTTATGTAAAGAGAAAAATAATAAGAAAATAGCTGTTGAAGTTGATGAAGCAATTAAAACTATAAGAGAACGAATGTTAAACTCAGGAGAAATATATGAAATAAATCCAAATGCCTATGTAGGGTTGCCACAATATAATAAAAAGAAAATTTATAGAAATATTGAAAGGGAAATTGGAATAAAAAAAGATGAATTTACATCTATTCATGTTGGAATTACAAGAATTGAAAAGAATAGATTATATGAAGAAAGTGAAAAAATCGAAAGTACAAAAATCATTAATCCAGATGATTTTTTGAATTGGCTTATCAAAAATTCTACTTGGGAAAGATTCAATGATATAGATATATTAGATGTATTTGATCCTAAAAGTAAAAAGATACCATCTCAATCTTGGAATTTAAATAAGTCGATGATTTTAGAAGGAGATATTTATTTAGCAAGGGATAAAAGTATGAACCATAAGTGGGCAACTAGATATTTTCTTTTAAAAATAGAAGATGGTAATAAATATTATATATCTAGAATAAATAATATTTTAGTGAAATGGAAAGAGTGTAGAAGAATAATACTTGCTTTAAGAAAAAAATATGAGAATAGTATAAAAGTTCAAGTTAAAAATCTTGGAAGTTGCAAAAAATTAAGGCTTTTTGCAGCTTTACCAATAAATGAAATGATGATACTAAAAACATATTGTTGGCCAAGTAATAATATGTATAATCCTAGAGAATATATTGTATCAAATGAAATCTGGGAATATATTAGAGATATTTTAATTAGTTTATATTTAGAAATAGAGGAGGTTTTGTAATTGGAGAATTATGGAATACAGAGTACTCACGAAGCTCTTAAAAAACGTTTAATTGATTATATAAAAACTGCATATTTTGGTAAAAATGATGAACTTAGAAAAATATGTGTTGAAAGATTGGAAAAAGAAGGTGTTCTATGGCAAGAACCATATATTGAAGGGAACCCAGCATATAAAGTTATAAAAAATGGACTAAAAGAAAGTAAAGAAATTCCAAAAGATATTAAAGAAATATTAAATATTCTCCAAGATAATAAACTTGGAGTTTTCCCGAATCCATATTTTCATCAGGTAAAAGCAATAGAAGAATTTTATAAAGGAAAGGACTTATTTGTTGCTACTGGAACAGGCTCTGGTAAGACAGAATGTTTTATGTGGCCTATAGTTACAAAATTGGTTAATGAAGCAAAAACATCTCCAAAAGTTTGGGAAAATAGAGGTATACGTGTAATTATGATGTATCCGATGAATGCTCTTGTTGCGGATCAAATGGGCCGTCTAAGAAAAATGATAGGAGATAAAGATAATAAATTTTTAAATGCATTTAATGAATACAGTGAAAATAAAAGAAGACCACAATTTGGAATGTATACTGGTAGAACTCCATTTGCTGGTGATTTTGATACAGCTAAATGTAAAGAACTTGCAGATACATTTAGAAGAGATTTATTAGATAGAGATGAAGAAATTAAAGATAAATTAATTAATTTAGGAAAATATCCATCTAAATACAAATTAGAAAAATTTGTTGATTCATTAGAAGATGGAAAAAAAGATTATTATGATGAAAATGATGCAGAATTAATAACACGCTTTGAAATGCAAAATCATACACCAGACATACTAATTACGAACTATTCAATGCTTGAATATATGTTAATGAGAAAATTAGAACAACCTATATGGGATGACACTAAAGAATGGCTAGATTCATCGGAAGATAATAAATTACTATTTATTATTGACGAGGCACATATGTATAAAGGAGCTTCTGGAGGAGAGGTAGCCTTGCTTATAAGAAGATTTATGCAAAGATTAAAAATAAGTAGAGATAGAATACAGTTTATACTAACCAGTGCAAGTATTCCAAGTGAAGGGGAAAAAGATGTATTAAAATTTGCATGTGATTTAACAGGAGAAAAAATTGAAAATCAAAGATTTGAAATTATAACAGGAGAAAAAGAAAGTATAAGCTATGAAAATTCTTTAAAATGTTCAGCGGTAGAGCTAGCTAAATTTGATATAAACAGTTTATATGTAGAAGAGGATAAAAAATTAAGTTCAATTAAAAGTTTTGGTGAAATAGCAGGATTAGATGTAAGTAAATGTAGTTTTTCTAATAAAGAAGATGTTGAAGTTTGGTTATATGAAGAATTATCGAAATTTGGACCACTTCTAAAAATAATGGAAAAAACAAGAGGAGATGCAACAAGTTTAAAAAATTTAGTTAAAGAAGTGTTTCCAAATGATGAATTTGAAACAGCTGAAAAAGCTGTAAGTAGTATACTTGCAATTGCTCCTTTAGCTAAGAATAAAGATGGTAGGGTATTGTACCCTACTAGGTTGCATCTAATGTTTAGAGGATTACAGGGATTATATGCGTGTTCAAATCCGAACTGTAGTAAAAAAACACATAATTCAACGTTGCCAATAGGTGAAATTTATTTTGGTGCACATGACGATATTTGTGAATGTGGAGGAAAAATATACGAGTTAATTAATGATCGTACATGTGGGGCTTTATTCTACAGAGGATATATAAATAAAAATGAAGAGAATAGCGATAAAAAATATCTTTGGAATAAAAAAGGGATGCTTGATAAGGATTCATTCAATGAGATTCATTATTATATACCTTTAAAGAATGAATCTTTTAAATGTGATGAGAAAAATGGAATTAAAAGTGTATATATGAATTCTTTATCAGGAAGATTAGAAACAAATGAAAATAATGCTGATAAAGATTATTATGTAAGGCTTATATATAGTGAAAATAAATCGGATGAAGATATTAATATAAATACATTTAAAAATTGTCCTAAATGCAAGAGGCAGGATTTAAAATTGACAGACTTTTCTACAAAAGGAAATGAATCATTTTTCAATCTTATATCTGAACAACTTGCGGTACAGCCACAAAATATATTTGATGAAGATGAGCTAGAATATAATCCAAATGGAGGAAGAAAGGTCTTGTTATTCTCTGATAGTAGACAAAAGGCTGCAAAATTAGCTAAAGAATTAACATCTATAGCAGATGAAGAAGCATTAAGAAAGGCTATAGTAGTTTCGGCCAACATGCTTTTAGAATGTACAAAAGAAAGTGATGTTGAGCCAACAATGGACTTATTATATAGAGTATTTTTAAAAGTAGCATATGAAAATAATCTTAAATTTTTCTTTGGAAATGATGAGGAAAAAATAACTGAATCTATAGAAAAAATAAAAAAAGATATTAAAAGACAATACAAAATATTTGGAAAAATAAAGTTTGATAAGTTAAAAGGGTATGAATCCATTCCAGAATTATATTCTAAATATTTATTAAAGCATTTATGTGATAGTTTCAAATCATTAACAGACTTAGGACTTTGCTGGATAGAACCATGCAATGAAAAATTAATTGCTATTTTAGCTGAATTAGAAGAGGAAGAAGGAATTGAAATAAATGTAGATGATTTTAAAAAAATATTTTGTGTATGGGTAAATGATGTATTGAAAACTCATTATGCATATGATCCATCTGTTAGATATGAAGTAAGAAGAAATATAACAAATTATCCGGATGTAGGAATACCGCAAAACAATAGATTAAAAGGCTATATAAAAAAAATATTAAAAAATAAATTTGATGAAGATGAAATAAATATAATATATGATTTATTTATAAAAGAATTTACATCAAGCAATAACGATGGTTCAGGAGAGAGATTTTTAAATCCTAGTTGTATTATATTAAAATATGATAAAGATAAAGAATGGTATAAGTGTCCTAGATGTGGTAGAATATTCCCATTTACTTTGTTTGGGAAATGTGCTCTTTGTGGAGAAGGAGAACCAAAGATAATGGGAAAAAGTGAGTTTGAAGGATTATCATTCTGGAGAGAACCAGTTATTGCTAGTGTTAATGGAGAAAAAAATTCATTAATGACAAGAATAAATACTGAAGAACATACAGCACAATTATCTCATAAAGATCAAAGAAATAACTTGTGGTCTACAACTGAAGAGTATGAGATAAGATTCCAAAATGTAAGAATTGATGGAAAGGGACCTGTTGATGTATTAAGTTGTACTACAACTATGGAAGTTGGAATAGATATAGGTTCATTAACGGCGGTCGGTCTGAGAAATATTCCTCCTATGAGAGAAAATTATCAGCAGCGAGCTGGTAGAGCTGGTAGACGTAGTTCAGCGATTTCGACAATTGTAACTTATACAGATGATGGACCTCATGATAATTACTACTTTAATAATCCTGAATATATTATTTCTGGGGAACCAAGTACACCAGGCATAGATATAGATAATGCTAGATTATTGTATAGACATTTAAATGTTGTATATTTAACAGAATTTTTATTAAGTAAAGAAAAAGATGCTAGTAAATTAGGTATTATTGATTTTGTTAAAAATGATTTAGATTTATTTAGTGAATTTGTTATAAATTATTCATTTAATGATAAAAGACTTTCTATATTGGTTCCAAATTCTAAAAAGGAAATAGTGGATTCTTTAAAGGGGAGTTTGATTAAAGAATTATCAGAGTTAAAAATAAAGGTAGAAAAGTTTGAATCTAGATATTTTGAAGGGAATAAAGAAAGAAAGAGACAAAAGAAGACATTAGATGTTTTATTGGAAGAAGGATTATTACCAACATATTCATTCCCTAGAAATGTTGTTGGTTTTAATATAGAAGATGTATCAGGTAAGAATTTAGAGCAAGAACCTGATAGATCTTTAGATTTAGCAATAAGTGAATATGCTCCAGGAAGAGTGTTAGTTGTAAATAAGAAAACGTATAAATCTGGAGGAATTTATAGTTTCCATTCTAAATTTAATGAAGATAGAAACTATCTTAATCGCCCAGCAGCACCTTATTTTGAAAGTAAAGATTATTTTAAAGGAATATATTATTGTAATAATAGTTCTTGTAATTGGGTATCCTTTGAATCACCAAGTGATGACAAATGTCCTTTCTGTGGTGCAGAGGCTATTGGAAAACAAAACTTATTAAAACCATGGGGATTTGCACCTCTGGATGGTAAAAATATAGGAGATGCCGTTGCAGATATAGAAAAATCATATGCAGAAGAGCCAAGTTATTCAGTTCCAATTGAGGATAAAAATATGAATAAATATGGAAAATATAAGAAATTGAGATTTGCTAAACTTGAAAATCAGCCTCTTTTAATTTTAAATAAAGGACCTAAAGGTGAGGGGTTCAGTGTATGTAAAAATTGTGGGGCGGCTGTTCCAGGTGACAAAGAAGAAAAATTATATGGTGTAAAAAAACCATTTAAACCTTTAAACAAAGGTTCAAAAGAGTGTAACCATGATATAGTTAATACATTCTTAGGACATAAATTCTTAACAGATATGATTTTATTTGAAATCAAATTAGATAAAAGAAAAATTGATACAAGTGCAGATAGTCTATGGGTAAAAAGTGCGGCACTTACTTTATCGGAAGCAATGGCTTTAGGAGCAAGCCAGTTGTTAGATATTGATTTTAATGATTTAAAAAGTGGATATCGTATAAGATATACAGATGGAGATTACACATATGTAGATATATATCTATTTGATAGTCTTTCAAGTGGTGCTGGATATAGTTCAATGCTTGAAAATAAAATAGATAAGTTATTTGATGAAACTAAAAAAGTACTAGAGTGTAAAAATAATTGTAAAACGGCATGCCACGATTGTTTAAAACATTATCATAATCAAAGAGTTCAAGATGATTTAGATAGACATTTAGCAAAACAATTATTAAATTGGTGTATTGATGAAACTTTACCAAAAAAACTAGATTTAAATATACAAAAGGAATTAATAAAAGGACTTAAGGAATGTGTTGTAGTTGATAAAGAATTTGAGATAGAAGATAAAGAAAATAAAATTACTGTAACTAAAGACAATAAAACAAAAGAAATAGTTGTTTATCCTGTAATGCATAACCCACAAATTTATGCAAAGAGAGGGATAATACCTATTCCTGATAGAATGTTAATTAAAGCATTACCTAATGCATATTCAAAAATTCTAGAAAATATGTAATAAAAAAATAAAAACTAAATAATGGAAAAGACTCTATAGATTATATAAAAAAATTTATAGAGTCTTCTTTTTATTAAAGAAATAATATTTACACTATATTTTATTTTTTCTTGTCAATAAGTTATAATACTCAACAACCTTTTCTGGAGAAGTCCTCATATCATCTCTAATCCACCATCTAACATCATCAGCAAAACTGCTGACATAATGGTTAATCACAAAATCTGTAGGCACATCAAAAGTATAACTATCTTGGTATTCCCTAAAAAGCTGCTCCAAATATTTCTTAAAATAGCCCATAAAAAGATCGCTACTTTCCCCAGAAAGTAGAACAATTATATCATTTTTCTTCTCTCTAAGATGATAAAGAAGGTGAATCAACCTATTAGACAAATTACCCTCTTCCTTTGAAAAATCGTGATGCTCCTCTGCATTTAAAACATTGGAAAAAATATGTCCAAATATTTCGCTACAAATAGAATTTAGTAGCTCATCTCTAGTCTCAAAATGGGCGTAAAAAGTGCTACGTCCAATATTTGCCTCGTCGATAATTTCTTGAACTGTTATATTATTATAGCTTTTTTTCTCTAATAATTTGCTAAAAGCCTCAAAAATAGCCTTTCTTGTCTTTTGTTGTCTTCTATCCATAATATTTCTCCGTACAAATTTATTAAAATGTTCATTAACGTACATTTCGAATGTTTTAATTATTGTTTAGCAAAATTTCTCATGATAAAATCAAACATAATGTACGATAACGTATAAATAATATCGTATATATAAGAGTTAGTCAAGGAGGGAGAAATATGGATAAAAATATAAAAAAGGGAATTATTTTTGCAGTATTAGCTGCTGTACTTTATGCGATAAATGCACCATTTTCAAAGGTATTACTCGATTTTATGCCACCAACTCTTATGGCTGGATTTTTGTATATAGGTGCTGGAATAGGGATGCTTTTGATAGCGATAATAAGAAAAATTAGAGGAATTTCTCATAAAGAGCAGGGACTTACAAAAGACGAACTGCCATATACAATAGCGATGATTTTGTTAGATATAGTTGCACCGATTTGTTTAATGTACGGACTTAAAAAAACAACTGCAGCAAATGCATCGTTGTTAAATAACTTTGAAATAGTTGCAACTGCTATAATTGCGCTAATTGTATTCAATGAAAAAATAAGCCCTAGATTATGGCTTGGGATAATTTTTGTTACCATTTCATGTGGGATATTATCATTTGAAGATATATCTAGTCTTCATTTTTCTTATGGCTCATTGTTTGTACTTCTTGCAGCGGTATGTTGGGGATTTGAAAATAACTGTACTAGAAAAATATCGTCAAAAGATCCTCTTGAGATAGTACTTTTAAAAGGAATTTTCTCTGGATTAGGCTCAATAATTATAGGTGTTGCAATTGGAGAGAGAGTAACTGAAATTTGGAGTATTGTAGCTGTATTGGCAGTTGGATTTGTAGCCTATGGACTTAGTATATACTTCTATGTTTATGCACAGAGATTGCTTGGAGCAGCTAGGACAAGCGCATATTATGCGATTGCTCCATTTATAGCGGTTGCATTGTCACTTATTATTTTTAGAGAAATTCCAAAGTCTACTTATTTTGTAGCATTGGGATTTATGATTGTAGGAGCGTGGCTTTCTTCTCAAGATAAACCGATTTTTTCTAAAAGACGAAAGATGAAGGAAAAACTAGTGTAAAATATAAAAGTGTTATGAATAAAAAATAAAAAATAATAAATAATGAATAAAGAAGATAATAATAAATAGATAAGATAATAATAAATGAAAAATTAAAAAGCTATAATAAAAAAGATGTTGCCCCAAAAAGGAAACATCTTTTTTATTTATATAACTCAGTTAAATATTCCTTAGCTAAACTAAGAGCATGATATTTATTTTTATATGCTTATCTTTTGATTAATATCTCTATACCTATTCTTAGGAATTTAAACTGTCCTGATATTTTCTATCTGCAGTTCTAAGTGTTGGAATTACAAATGTAGATGCTGCTACAAATAAAATACTCACTCCACAAAGGATAAACCATTTTTCTACACCGATTTTTTCTGCAAAAATCCCAGAGAAAAATAATCCAACAGGCATAGCTAAAGAAATAGTACTCCAAAGAAGAGAGAAGCATCTTCCTAAATATTCTGGGGCAATCTGTTCTTGGAATAATACATTTCTAAGTCCATAAAATGGAGCAGAGAATCCCATAATTGTGCAGAAAACTACAAACATAGGGAAAAATCCTCTAGGAAGTAGTCCTGAGAGAGCCATACAAAAGCCCATGACAAATATTGAAATTCCAATCGTTGTCATACGATTTTTAAATCCTTTCCAATGACTTAGAGCAAATCCTCCTAAAAGCATACCTACAGCAAAGGCGACCTCTGTTATTGAAGAGTGAACAGGAGTTCCACCAAAATAAGAAATACTCATAAGAGGGAAAAGTGCACTTATAGGCATGTAGAAGAACATATAAATTGTCCCAACCCATACCATTCCAAATAAACCTTTATTTTCTCTAAGAGCCCTATAACCATCCAATGTATCTTGAAGGTAGTTTGCTTTTTCTGAGCTTTTATCCTTTTTAGGATCTGGTATATGGATAAGTGCTACAGAAATACTTGCAACAACAGCTCCAAAAACATCCAACATTATTATGGCTTCAAGTGGCCAAGCAGCATATAAGACTCCAGCAATAGCTGGACTTAAAATATACCCTATTGCCTGCATAGACTGATTATATCCTGTACATTTTGTAAGTGCTTCCTCAGGAACAATCATAGGAGTTATCGCACCAGAAGCTGGTGTGTGGAATGCTGTTCCGATACTTCTTATAAGAAGAACTAGCATAATCATCCAAACAGGAAGCTCTCGATATGTTGCAATAAAAGCTAAGATAGCTGCAGCCCCTGCAATTACTAAATCAGATGTAATCATAATTTTTTTTCTACTGTGTCGGTCTATTAAAGTTCCTATAAAAGGGCCTAAAACAGCCTGTGGTAAAAATCCCATCATCGTAGCCATTGATAAGACCATAGATGAGCCAGTTTTTAGTGTAAGATAAAAAACAATGGCCATCTGTAAAGCACCACTGGTTACTTGAGAAAAAGTTTGACCTATTAAAATAGTAAAATAATTTCTCTTCCAATGTCTTTTGGTTGACATTTCACTTGTTGACATAAAAAATCCTCCTACTTAGTTAAAATACTAAGTTTCCTCAAATTTAATCATTATTATAAAAATATCATGATAAAATAGTGAAGTAAATATAAAATTAAAATTTTGAAAGAGAAGGGTTAGAGGATTTAAAAAGCTTGATATTTAACCTTAAAATTATCTATAAAATCGTCATATTCTTTCTGATTTTTTATAATTATAACTTTATCTCGATAATTTTCTAATGCATATTTATAATTATTAGTCTGAGATTTTTGTCTAGAGTCCCAAAGAATCCATTTGATAAATTCAAAATCAACCTTTTCTACACAATTATCTGCCATAGACTCTCTGGTTTTTCCTCTATTTTCAAATAATCTTTTAAAAGCTCTAAACAAGCAATTGAATCTATTAAAATTCATGAAAATAATCAAATCAGCAGACTCTAACCTTTTATTGTACGACATATGAGAATAATTTCCGTCGATTACCCAGCTATCGTTATTTTCTAGAAAATCAGAGACAATCTTACACTCAGATTCTTTGTCATTTTCAACCCAATTTTCTAGCCAATGAACCTTATCCAAATAAAGCACAGGTATATTTAAAGTATTAGAAATCATCTTTGAAATTGTAGACTTTCCTGAGCCACTAAACCCTATAACCATAATTTTAGAAAACTTATTTGATTTCATAAGAATATCTCCTATTAAAAAACCTGAACTTGACTTTAAAAAAGTATATTTTTAAAGTATTTTTTATGATTTAATTATATCTCTAAACAAATAAAATTTAAATAGACAAAATATATTTAGAACTTTCTTAAGAAATATTAAAAAATATACTTCAAAGAGGAGATTTTTTTGCCATATATTATATAATATATTTATCCGAATAAAACAGAAAGGTGGGATAAATATGAAAACGACAGAAGAAATTTTTAAATATATAGTAGAAGAAATACATTCTACAATTATAGCTACAGTTGATGAAAATAACCGACCTGTTACATGTGCAATAGATATAATGGATTATGATGAGGGAGGAATATATTTTCTAACATCTAAAGGAAAAAGTTTTTATAAAAGATTAAAAAATAACGTTAATATATCTCTAAGTGCGATGAATGGAAATTCAACATTAGAGACAGTTTCGATAAATATAAGAGGTTCAGTTAAAGAGATTGGGCCAGAGAAAATAGGATACTTATTCTCAAAAAATGAATATATGAAAAAAATATATCCAACAGAAAAATCAAAAATGAATCTTACAGTTTTTAAAATTAATAAAGGTGTAGGAGAGTGCTTCGATTTAAGAAGCAGACCTATAAAAAGACATGAATTTTCTTTTGGGGGAGAAGTAAAAGAGAAAAAGGGATATTTTGTAACAGATAAGTGTATAAACTGTGGAAGATGTATAGAAGTCTGTCCACAAAATTGTATAGTTGAGGATAAAAAGAACTGGCATCAGGTCAAAATTAATCACTTAAACTGTTTAAGCTGTGGAAATTGTGTGGAAGTCTGTCCAGTTGAAGCTATATTAAAACGGATTTAGAAAAATAATGAAAAATAAGAAAATAATAAAATAATAAAACATAAAATTATAAAAATATAATGGATTAAAAAAGCTAAAAAATAACTTTTGGAGTGGATTATGAAAAATAAAAAAATAAAAATAAAAATAATATCTATATTGACTGTAATTATTTCTCTGATAGCTAGTTTTTTGCTTGGATATAATATAAAAACTAAAGATAGAACTAATTTGGATATTGGTAATAATAAGAAAACTATTGAAATAACTGCATCTAAAGAAAATTACAGTGGCAAAAAGCCTAAGTATATATTCTTATTCATAGGCGATGGTATGAGCTATTCTCAGTTGCAGTTGGCGGACTATTACCTAAAAGAGACAGAAAATAATGGGTTAAATATTTTAAGGCTTAGTACAAATGGAACTATGCAAAACCCAGATAAAACATCGTTAATTCCAGATTCAGCATCTACAGCAACTGCCATGGCTACGGGTAAAAAAACTAAAAGTGGAAATATAAATGTAAGCGAGGATGGATCAAAAAAATACGAAACAATTACGCAGAAATTAAAAAAAGATGGGTATAAGATTGGAATTGCTACAACTGTGAATATAAATCACGCTACACCTGCTGGATTTTCTGCACATCGGGAATCTAGAAAAGGGTACTATGAAATAGGTAAAGAGATGTTAAACACAGGATTTGACTATTTTGCAGGTGGAGATTTTAAAGATAAAAACGGTGAAAATAGAGATAAAAAAAGCCTTGAAAAAATAGCCGAGGCAAAAGGATATACTGTAGCTGATAGTGAAAAAGAATTTGATAAATTGGGAAATGATTTTGATGTTGAAAAATTGAAAAATTCCTCAAAAGATGAGAAGTACTTAGTAATATCTGAGGATAGAGAAAAAACAGATGCGATGAAGTACAGTATAGACAAAAGATACGAATTAGAAAATGGAGCAGAGGAATCGGCATCTCTTTCAGATTATGTAAAAAAGGGAATAGATATTTTATATGATAATAATGAAAAAGATAAAAAAGATAAAAAAGATAAAAAAGATAAAGGATTCTTAATGGTGGTTGAAGGTGGAAAAATAGACTGGGCCTGTCATAAAAATGATGCAGCATCAGCACTTCATGAAACGATTGATTTAGACAATGCGGTTGATGAGGCACTTAAATTTTACAATAATCATAAAGATGAGACTTTAATAATAGTAACTGGAGACCATGAAACAGGCGGTTTAGCAATAGGAAATTCAAGCTCAGAATACGACACACACCTTGAAAATCTAGGATTACAGAAGATTTCGTGTGATAGATTTAATGAGGAGTATGTTTCTAAATATAAAAAGGAAAAAACTGATTTTAAATATGTACTAAAAGATATAGAGTATGTATTTGGACTTGAAAAACCGTTGATATTTAAGGAAGAAAAGGCAAAAAAAGACTCAGATGATGACCATAAGCATTCAGACGAAAATAGTTTGAAGCTTAGTAAATCTGAATATGAAAGGTTAAAAAAGGCATATGAGCTAACTATTGAAAAAAGCTCAAAAGATAGAACAAAGGAAGAAAGTATGCTATACGGAAGTCACGAACCTATAACTGTGGAAGCTGCGAGAATACTTGCTCAAAAGAGTGGAATAGGATTTACTTCGTTTTCACATACAGCAGCTCCAATGGCTGTATTTGCTGAAGGAGTGGGAGAGAGTGAATTTGGTGGGATGTATGATAATACTGAGTTGTATGAAAAGTTAATAGAGGTTATATATTAAAAATAAAGGGAGAACATATTAAGAATTTCTTAAAATGTCTCCCTATTTTAAATATTATATGAAAAATTTTTGTATGCTATAATTTTAGTAAATAAAGTTAAGAGGTGAAAAAAATGGATATGTTAGAAATAATGAAAAAACAACAGAAGTACTGCTCAGATCATCGAGATATGCCAAACGAATTACAGATAAAAGCAAAGAATCTTTGCTGGGAATACAATCAGAGTAGACCTGATGAGTCAGAAAAGAGAGCCGAGATTCTTCAAAATCTTTTTGGAACTTGTAACCCACTTACATTTGTCGAGCCATCTTTTAGATGCGACTACGGATTTAATATACATACACATGGACTTACAATAATCAACTACAATTGCGTGATTTTAGATACATCTCCTGTAAATATTGGAAAGAATGCGTTTATTGCGCCTGGGGTTTGTTTAGCTTGTGCAGGTCATGCAATAGATGCTGAACAAAGAGCGGAGGGTATTGGTACATCTGCACCGATAACGATTGGGGATGATGTTTGGATCGGAGCAAATTCTACTGTTTGTGGTGGAGTGACTATAGGTGATGGGACTATTATAGGTGCTGGAAGTGTGGTAACTAAGGATATTCCAAGTGGAGTGATTGCTGTTGGGAACCCTTGTAGGGTGCTTAGAGAGATTACGGAAGAGGATAAGATGGAGCCGTTAAAGTTTTAAAAATAATTATTTGGAGCAGCAGAAAATCTGTTGCTTTTTTATTGTAAAAAATTAAATATAAATTATAAAAAATGTCAAAAATATTAAATAGAAGGAAGGAGGAGAACTATGGTAAATTGGCAACCAAGTAATTTTAAGCTTGAAACGGGAACTGTATGGAGATTTCCTGAAAGAGGTAGCTGGGCTACACATACTCCAAAATATAGGGGAAATTTTTCACCCTATGTTCCAAGAAATTTAATTTTAAGATATTCGAAAAAAGGAGATATGATATTAGACCAATTTGCTGGTGGGGGAACAACACTTATAGAATCAAAATTGCTAGGGAGAGATATTATAGGTGTAGATGTAAATATTCAAGCATTAGCCCTATGTAGGTCTAGTACAAATTTTGAATACGAGAATGCAGGCAAAGTATATTTAAGAAGAGGGGATGCTAGAAACTTAAATTTCATACCAGATGAAAAAATTGATTTTATCTGTACACATCCGCCTTACGCAGATGCAATAAAATACAGTAAAGATATTGTTGAAGATATTTCTTTATTAGATTATAAGAGTTTTTTGGAAGAAATGGATAAAGTTGCTAAAGAGAGTTACAGAGTATTAAAAAAAGGAAAATATTGTGCAATTCTTATGGGAGATATTAGAAAAAATGGTAATGTTATACCACTAGGGTTTGAAGTTATGAATATTTTCAAAAAGGTAGGATTTATTAATAAAGAAATAATCATAAAGGAGCAGTATAACTGTAAGAGTAGAGATTATTGGATTAAGAAAAGTTTTGAAATGAATTTTTTATTGCTAGAGCATGAATATTTATTTGTATTTAAAAAATAAAATTTAAATAATTTGTCAATACTACGTTAACTTGTTTTTTTCTATTTTTCAAACTATAATTGTTCTATAGATTGAGAATAAAGAAAGGACAAAGTATGAGTAGTAATGTGAAAGTAGCCCCATTTTTAAAATGGGCAGGAGGAAAAAGACAATTATTAAATCAGATAAAAGAGAGAATGCCTAAAGAATATAATGATTATTACGAGCCATTTATAGGTGGGGGGGCTGTTTTATTTGAGTTACAACCAGAAAAAGCTACAATCAATGATATAAATATATCGTTAATTAATGTATATAGACAAGTTAAAGATAATACTGAAGAATTTATAGAATTAGTAAATAAATTAGATTCAGAAATGTGGGAAGATGGGAAGGAATACTATCTAGATATCAGAGAAAAATACAATGATAAATTATTAAAAAAAGAATATGATTTAGAACTTGCTGCATTATTTACTTTTATGAATAAACATTGTTTCAATGGTTTATATAGAGTAAATAAAAAAGGTCTTTTTAATGTACCTTACAATAAAAGTAGAAGAACTTCTATAGAGGAAGAAGCTGTTAGAGAAACTGCAAAATTTTTGAAAACAGTAAATATATTAGAAGGTGATTTTGAAGAGGCTTGTAAGGATGCTAAAAAAGGAGATTTTATATTCTTTGATAGTCCTTATGCTCCACTAAACCCAACTTCATTTGAAGCATACACAAAAGAAGGTTTTGATGTAGAAAGTCATAAAAGATTAGCTGAATTGTATGATAAGCTAACAGAAAGAGGATGTTATTGCATGTTGACTAATCACAATACGGAATTTATAAATGAACTGTATTCAAATAAAGGATATAGAATAGATGTTGTCAGTGTAAAAAGAATGATAAATTCAGATGCATCAAATCGAAAAGGGGAGGAAGTAATTATTTGTAATTACTAGAAAAATGGAAGAAAAAATAATATCTAAATCAATTGAAATATATTATGAGGATGAAAAAAGTAAACTTATATTAGGAGATACTTTTTCAATACTTTCTAAAATAAAAAAAGAAAGTATTGATATGATATTTGCAGATCCACCATATTTTTTAAGTAATGATGGAATTACTTGTAGTGGTGGAAAAATGGTATCTGTAAATAAAGGAAGTTGGGATACTTTAAGTGTTGAAAATAGTGTTTCTGAAAAACATAAATTTAATAGAAAATGGATAAAAATGTGTAAAAGAATTTTAAAACCAAATGGAACAATTTGGATTTCAGGAACAATGCATAATATATATTCAATAGGGATGGCTTTAGAGCAAGAAGGATTTAAAATAATAAATAATATAACATGGCAGAAGACTAATCCTCCACCAAATTTAGCTTGTAGATGCTTTACTCATTCTACAGAAACTATTTTATGGGCAAAGAAGAATGATAAAAAAAGTAAGCATTTATTTAATTATAATGATATGAAAAATATGAATGGTGGGAAACAAATGAAGGATGTTTGGACTGGCAGCTTAACTAAAAAAAGCGAAAAGTCAGAAGGAAAGCATCCAACACAGAAGCCAGAATATTTATTGGAGAGAATAGTACTTTCTTCTACTGAAGAAAATCAAATAATAGTAGATCCTTTTTGTGGCTCTGGAACAACAGGAGTTATAGCAAAAAGATATGGAAGAAAATTTATCGGTATAGATAATGAAATAGAATATCTAAATATAACTAAAAAAAGATTGGAGAAAGAGGATTATGAAGGGTAGAGATTTTGACTTATGGAGAAGTAAGTTTAGAAAAAGCATATCAAGTTATAACTATTATGTAGATTTTGAGAAAGTTAAAAAAAATGTTGAGGATATAAAAATAGAACTTAATATACTTAATTCTCTAGTAGGTTCTAAAAATATAGAAAGTGATTTTGAAAAAGTTGTAGGTAAGTACCCAGAAACATTGAAATGTATACCATTGTTATTAGCTGTTAGAGCTGATGAACTATATGCTCAAGATGAAGAAGGTGCATTTGATTATAATTTTAAAAATATAAATCAGAGTGTAGAACAGTACAAGATATTTATGAAAAAAACTGGTTTATTTGATATGTTGCAAAATCATATAGTTAATAATTTAGTGGATTATGTATATGGTGTAGAAACAGGTCTAGATTCTAATGGTAGAAAAAATAGAGGAGGTCACCAGATGGAAGATCTTGTTGAAAGATACATAAAAAAAGCTGGATTTATAAAAGATGTAAACTATTTTAAAGAGTTAAAAACAACTGAAATGGAAAAAATGTGGAATTTAGATTTGTCTGTATTATCTAATAAAGGTAAGGTTGTAAAAAGATTTGATTTTGTGATAAAGACAGAGAGTACAATTTATGCAATAGAGACTAATTTTTACGCAAGTCAGGGATCGAAGTTAAATGAAACAGCTAGAAGTTATAAGATGATAGCTCAGGAAGCCGAAGAAATAGAAGGATTTAAATTTGTTTGGTTTACAGATGGTTTAGGCTGGCAATCAGCTAGAGAGAATCTTAGAGAAACATTTGATATTATGGAACATATTTATAATATTGATGATTTAGAAAATAATATAATATCTGAGGTAATTGTTTAAATTATGATTTATAAAAAGGATGCAAAAATGCATCCTTTTTATGTTAATAAATATAATTTGTATTTTTGTTATTTTTCAGGAATTATTTCCCAAGTCATATATCTTCCAGAGTAATTCTAATAACGAATATCTTGTTTTATAAAGTTATAGACCAATTGCTGATAAAGGTAATTCATCAAAATAATAAGGACAATTATGTAGTTCCATATAAGTAAAATAATCATCATATTTCTTCTGTTTGAACCAATTAGAAGATAGTAGATAAATATATTGGATTTTATATCCAATAGGATTAAGAAGTTTTTCGTATTCGTATGTTTTAAATTTGAATGTTGCTAGTTTTTCATCAACTGAACCAGAACTATTTTGAAATTTTTTTTCGATTATATACACTGTTTTGTTGATTTCATTTATAAATACATCATCAGGAAGCCATCGTTTTGAGTTATAATCCTTATAATTAATTCCTTTTTTTGATAAAAAATGCTTATAAAATTTAAATTTATTATATGTATAACCTAAAAGTTTTCCATCAGAAAAGACCTCATCATTTTTAACTGTAAAGCCAGCATTAATTAATGAATCTACAAGAGAAGTAGATTGTTCAAATAAAAGACCATTTTCATTAGTTTTTGCTCCCCCACCATGTGTATTAGCTTTTCTTGACATAAATTATTCCCCCTTAAAAAAATCAATAATATCAACTTCTAGAAAATTTGCAATTTGATTAAGAATAGAAAGAGAAATACTCTTATCACAATTACTTGCTTCAATTTTTGATAAATAACTTATGCTTATTCCAACAGCTTCTGCTAATTGAGATTGTGTCAAATTTGCATTTTTACGAAATATACGAAGATTATTTCCTATTGTTTTGAATAATTCTTTATCATTTTCAAAATACATAATAAAACTCCTTTCACTATATATGAATATTATCGCATGCAAACAGATAAGGCAAAATTCACTTATAGTGAAAGATAATAAATATAATATTAAGAGTATAGAAATATTAAATACAAAACATTGAATTTAAATAAAATCAGTAGTACTATAAAGCTAACAAACAAAAGGAGGCGAACCATATGCACAAAAAACTACTATCAATAGCACTAGGTGCGATGTTAACGTTATCAACAATATCTCCAACATTTGCTCTACCAGACTATGTAAATGACGGAATAAATGCAAAATATGTCAACATAGGTCCATACGATTCATACGACAACTTTGAAAAATTTCTAAAAAACGATGCAGATGCAACCGTATTAGTTTCTCAAAGAAATATGGCAGATGGACTAAGTGCAAGTGGACTTGTTGGAGCAGCAAATGCAAACTTAGTACCTGTTTATACAAGCCATGGAAGCAGTGGAGTTGTTAAAGACTACATATTTACAAAAGATGTATATATAATCGGAGGGGAACAGGTAATAACTAAGGAGCTAGAAAATAAACTAAAAAAATCAGGACATAATGTAACTAGATTAGCAGGAAAAAATAGATACGAAACTAGTTATAGAGTAGCTGAAGAAGTTTCTAGACTTACAAAAGTTGACGATGTAGCAATAGTTAATGGAAAAAATGGAGAAGCCGATGCAGTTTCAATAGCTTCTGCAGCTATAAAAAATAAAATGCCTGTAATAGTTACAGACGGTAAAAAATTAAATTCTAACCTAAGCTCAGTAAAAACTTATGCAATAGGTGGAAATTCAGTAATAAGTGAAAGTTTAGTTAAGAAAACAAAAGCAATAAGACTTGGTGGAAAAAATAGATTTGAAACTAATAAAAAGATAATACAGAAATTCTATCCAGGTTGTAAAAAATTTATGATATTAGAATCTAATGGAATACATAGATCATTTGCACTTCAGGCGATAACAGCAAATCAGCCGATAGTATTAGCAGATGTTAAGAGCGATAAAAGTGTATTAAGTGGAGCGAAAGAATTATTATTTGTATACTTTGAAACTCTTCATCCAAATATAGAATCATCTTGTTTAGCTGGAGCAGCAGGAAAAGGTGTATATAAGGCTTATGAAACTCTATACAAAAAATTAGGAAACAAGAGAAATAGCATGTGCTATACATATAATCCAAAGGAAAACTACGTAAACAAGGCTAGTTTAAGAAAAGATTATTATATATTTAGTATAGATGACTTCTACATGGAATATGGAGATTATGAGTTAAGTTCTTGGGATTTAAACTATTTAGTAAATAAAAAGACAATGAAAATATATTCGTATGGACCAGACCATGTATTGAGATTTGTAAAATAGAGTTAAAAATAATATAGTAATAAAATAGGGGCTATAGCAGATGATTATTGCAATAGCCCCATTTATTTTGTATATACTAGTTTTTATATAATTTTTATAATCTATTTACATCCTTTACAAGAAATACATTCTAAATCTTTTCTTATCCTTAAAGAAGTCTCACTCTTACCTAAACCACCAAAAGTACATCTAAGCTCTATAGGAAGTTTCATACCTATATCGTACATAGCATCTATAGTCTCATCAAGAGGAATCACTTTATCGAATCCAGCAAGAACCATATTTGTACAGCTAAGTGCGTTCATACCACCGATAACATTCTTGTTTAAGCAAGGAACCTCAACTCTATTGGCAACTGGGTCACAAGCAAGTCCTGTAAGTCCTTGAAGTGCCATAGATGCAGCATCTATACATTCTCTAGCATCTCCACCCATCATCTGGCAAACACCTGCTGCTGCCATTCCAGATCCAGCGCCACATTCAACCTGACATCCACCAACTTCTGCGGCAAATGTAGCTCTTTCGGCAAAAAATACACCGATAAGTCCTGCAGCTAGCATTCCTTTAACAGTTTCTTCTCTAGAAGTTTTTAGAGATTTTTCTACACCAAGAAGAGTTCCAGGTAGGCATCCACAAGAACCTGCAGTTGGAGCAGCTATAATTACATTCATAGAGCTTTTTGCTTCCATTATAGCAGTTATATTTTCAATAACTGAGTTCATGACAGAGCCTGGAACTAATCTACTTTCATTTTCTCTTATTTTATGAGACTGAGAGTGAAGGATTCTATCTTCATACTCTGTACCAGCAAGACCAGTTTTTGCCCGTGTATCCATTATTTCGACAAGATTGCTCATCTGCTCAAAAACAGCCTCTTTTGTTGTAGCACCTCTAACACTTTCATAGATTGTTGCAAGTTCCCAAAGTTCTAGATTCTTATCTTTGTTATATTCAAGCATTTCACTAGCTGAGCAGAAAGGTACAACAGTATCTGCTTTTGCTCTTGTAGTTAGTACAGGAGTGAAGTAGTATTTATCAATTATGTGCCATGTTCCGTCAAGAAGGAACCAGTTTTCTTCTGTAAGGTTGGCAGAAGTTTTTAGATTTATACAGAATTTTGAGTCTTTTTTTGAGATAGATACCATTTCAAAAGATTTTATCTCTTTTCTTAAAAATTCTTCAACAACACATAATTCACCTGGGCTCTCATCTGTAATTATGCATAATTCAAAATAGTCCCCAACCATAGAGATTTCAAAGCCCTCAAGTTTGATTATATCTATCATTCCACCGCCAGTAGATATGGCATCTATATGTACTACTTTTCCACTTCCAGATGTTACTTCTATTCTGTAGTAGTTTGGATGTTCTACACCATAATCTAAAATTCTATACTCAAGGTCGATTCCATTTTCTGGGACAAGAGTGTGATATTGGTCTACTCTAGAATCAGTAAGTGGTATTCCTAAAATTCCACACGCAAACCCCATATCTGTTCCATGTCCGTCATGAGATTCTGCAAGAGATCCATTAACATCAAAATCACAGACAATTTTTTTAATATCTGCATTTACTGACTGTCTAACAATTTCTCAAATTCTTGCTGCAGCTGCAACATGTGAACTAGAAGGGCCTCTCATTATTGGGCCGATAACATCATTAAAAATACTTGGCTTTTGCTTTTTCATAATAAATTCTCCCTATTTATTTTATTTTCTTTTTGAGAAGTGTGTTACAACAATTTTATAAGTAAAAAACATTTACTATTTTTTGTTTATTTAATTATATATCAAAAAAATAAGAATTTTGCTATCAAAATACTTAAAAAAGATAATTATTATCGTAGTTAAATAGTATAATATAAGATAGGAAAATTATACGTTGAAAGGAGTGAAATTTTTGAAAGGAAAAATAATGTTTCAAGGAACTGCATCCAATGTAGGAAAGAGTATAATTGCTGCAGGTATGTGCAGAATTTTTGCTCAAGACGGATACAAAGTAGCTCCTTTTAAACCACAGAACATGGCATTAAACTCTTTCATTACAGATGAAGGACTAGAGATGGGAAGAGCTCAAGTGTTTCAGGCAGAAGCAGCAGGTATAAAGCCAAAAGCAGACATGAACCCAATCCTATTAAAGCCATGCGGAAATCATAGAAGTCAGGTGATTGTTAGAGGAAGGGTTGTTGGAGAGATGCACTCCTCTGAATATCATGAATATAAATTAGAATTAGTAGATATTTTAAAGGACACATTTTCTGATTTAGAAAATGAGTACGATGTTATTGTTATGGAGGGTGCAGGAAGTTGCGCCGAGATAAATTTAAAAGAAAGAGATATTTCAAATATGGGTATGGCTCAAATTGCCGATGCTCCAGTTGTTTTGGTATCTGATATAGATCGAGGTGGGGTATTTGCCTCAATTGTAGGAACACTTGCACTTTTAACTGAGGATGAGAGAAAAAGAGTGAAGGGTGTAATTATAAATAAATTTAGAGGGAAAAAAGAGTACTTTGCTGAAGGCGTGAAGATGCTTGAGGATATTATACATATACCTGTTTTGGGAGTTGTTCCGTACTCTGATATTAAGATTGAGGATGAGGACAGCGTAACGACTAGATTCAAAAAGGCTACAAAGAAAAACGATATAAATATCGAAATAGTTAGGACTCCACACATGTCAAACTTTACAGATTTCAATATTTTTGAGACACAGAGCGATGTAAGTCTTAGATATGTTGATTTTGGGGAATCTATTGGAAATCCTGATATGCTAATCATTCCAGGAACTAAGAGTACAGTAGATGATTTAAAATATTTAAGAGAAACTGGACTTGAGGAGCAGATAAAGGAATGTGCTAGAAGAGGAAAGTTAGTATTTGGAATTTGTGGTGGATATCAGATATTAGGTAAAAAAATTGTCGATAGGTATGGTGTTGAAAGCGACGATTTAGAGGTAGAAGGAATAGGACTTTTAAATACTGTAACGGAATTTGAAAAAGAAAAAACCACAGTTCAGACAGAGAGAGTTATTTCTTATAGTGTGCAAGGATATTTAAATGATGTAGCAGGGAAAAAAGTTAAAGGATATGAGATACACATGGGAACTACAACAAAACTAGATGAATGTGTAGACGAAATATTTGCGAATGAGCCTACAGGTGAGGCTGAAAAAGATAGTGAGAATATGATTAAAAATAATGATAAGTTTTGTTTAATAGGATGTTCAAATTATTTAGGGAATGTTGTAGGTACTTATATACATGGAATTTTTGATGAAATAGACTTTACTAGAACTTTTCTAAACACAATAAGATCTAAGAAGGGACTAGAGCCTGTAGCTAGTGAAGTAGAATCATTTGAAGAGTTTAAAAATAGAGAATATGACAGACTTGCGGATATGCTAAGAGAAAACTTAGACATGGAAAAAATATACGAAATAGTTGAAAATTCAAGCAAGTAAATAGTCAATGCTATTAATTAATAGGAGATTTTAAATATGAAAAAGATTATGATTGCAGGGACTTCGAGTGGAGTTGGAAAGACTACAATTTCGCTTGGGATTATGCGGGCACTTACAAAGAGAAATCTAAAGGTGCAGCCATACAAGGTTGGGCCTGATTACATAGATCCGTCTTTTCACACTTTTATAACTGGCAGAGATTCTAGAAACTTGGACTCTTATATGTTAGACGATGAAAAGATTAAATACATAGTAAATACTGCATCAAAGGATGCCGATATTTCTGTAATTGAGGGGGTTATGGGGCTTTATGACGGTTTTGGAACTGATATAGATAATTGCAGTAGTTCTTACACATCAAAGATTACCAAAACTCCAGTAATACTAGTGATAAATGGTAAGGCAATGGCTGCATCTGCTGCAGCTACAGTACTTGGTTATTTAAACTTAGATAAAAATGTAAATATCATAGGTGTGATTGCAAATAATGTAAAAACTGAAAGCCACTTCAATATAATAAAAGAATCTGTAAAAAAATACTGTGGACTAGAAGTTTTTGGATACTTCCCACCAAATGATAAATTTGCACTTGAATCAAGACATTTAGGTCTTGTTCCAATGGATGAGGTTGAAAAATTATCTGAGAAATTTTCATCTCTTGCAGATGAAATTGAAAAGTATATAGATATAGATAGAATAATAGAATTATCAGAGAGCGAAGAAGTTGTCAGCAAATTTGACTTAGTTGAGGAAATGAAAAAGAAGAATTTATTTGAATTAGCTGAGGGAAAAACTGTTGCGATTGCACATGATAAGGCATTTAACTTCTACTATAGAGAAAATATAGAGATATTTGAAAGACTTGGAATAGACATAAAATACTTTAGCCCTCTTGAAGATGTAAAGGTTCCGACGTGTGACTTTGTCTACATTGGAGGAGGATTCCCAGAGATTTTTGCTGAGGAATTAGAGAAAAATGAGTCTATAAGAAAATCAATATTTGATTTATACGAAAATAATACTCCGATATATGCAGAATGTGGAGGACTTATGTATTTAGGAAAATCTATTATAGATAAGTCCAGTGTTGAAAGAAGTATGGTTGGGATTTTTGAAGGTGTCAGCGAAATGACTCCTAGACTTAGAAGATTTGGGTACTGTGAAGGAAAAGCCATAGAAAAGACAGTTATCTCAAAAGAAGGAGATTGTATAAGAGGGCATGAATTCCACCATTCAATATTTAAAAGCGACGAAAAATGTGCATATAAGATGAGAAAAATTAGAGATGGAAAAGTTGTGGACGAATGGGAAGGAGGATACAGCAAGAAAAATACACTTGCGACATATCTTCACACTCATTTTTACAACAACTTGGATTGTATAGAAAATATACTTAAAAACTGTGAAAGATAATAAAAATTTGCGGAATAAAAATGTATTTATTTGATAAAAATTTGGGGCGAGTGATTAATTGCCCAACTAGAATATAAGAGGAAATTTTGATTATGGAAAATTTATTTACACCACAGGTAACAAGTACGGTTGTTTTTACTGTGATTGGATATAGTTTTGCAAATATACTTATTATGATTCTGGGATACATAATGGACTTGGTGTTTGGGGATCCGTATTGGTTTCCACATCCAGTTAGATTCATAGGTAAGTTGATAAGCAAAACAGAAAAATTTATAAGAAAGCATGCAAAATCAGAGGAATCTCTAAAATATTGGGGGATTCTGATGTGGTTAGTGCCTGTTGTTACGACAGCACTTGTCACAACATTTATTGTAAAGATTGCAAGCTTCAATAAGTATGTAGAAATTTTTGTTAGTGCATTTATAATCTATACAACACTTTCTACAAAGTGCTTAAAGGACGAGGCTACAAAGATTTACAAGGTACTTGAAACTGGAGATATAAAGAAATCGAGAGTGCAGCTTTCGTATATAGTAGGTCGTGATACTACAAATCTTAGTCAGTCTGAGATAATAAGGGCTACAGTTGAAACAGTTGCCGAAAATACTGTAGATGGAACAATTTCGCCGATGTTCTACGGTTTTTTGTTCGGCCCTGTAGGAGCTATGACTTATAAGGCAATAAACACATTAGACTCAATGGTTGGATATAAGAATGATAAATATTTAAACCTTGGATGTGTGTCTGCAAAATTAGACGATGTGGCTAACTTTATCCCAGCAAGGCTAACTGCGATATTTATGCCTTTAGGAGCATTTTTATGTGGTATGAATGGAATAAACTCGTTTAAAATAGCGATTAGAGATAGAAAAAATCACAAAAGTCCAAACTGTGCATTTGCAGAAGGTGCAGCAGCTGGAGCGATGGGAGTACAGCTTGGTGGTACTAATATTTACTTCGGACAGGAAGTATACAAGCCTACTATTGGAGATAAGAAAAGAGAATTAGAAAACTACGATATAGTTAGAATGAATAAGCTTATGTATTCGACAACAGCCAATGCACTTTTAATTTTATCAGCGTTGTTTTGCATTATGATATAATATATTAATACTGTTAAAAGGAGGGTTTGGAAAGAATTGATGAAAGATAATTTTAATAAAAAATTTGAACCTATTAAAGAAAAAAATCTTAACAAAGAAAAAGAGCTTAATGATGAAAAAGTACATATAAGTTCAGTTCATGGGGCAGACATCAATTCAGCAGCCGAACTCTATGGACTTGAAGCAGATAAAATTATCGACTTTAGCTCGAATATCAATCCATTTATTGTAAATAGTATGGATAAGATTGTCGCAGCTGGGGTGAATAGTTTACAAAAATATCCAGATATAAAATACAGACGACTTAGAAAAAATATAGCAGACTACCTTGGAGTAGATGATAGTCAAGTTATTCCTGGAAATGGAGCAACGGAGATAATCTATCTTCTTATGAGAAATCTGAAGGGGAGACTTGCTATAGTAAATCCAACTTTTTCTGAGTATAGAAAAGGTGCAGAGATTGCAGGTCTAAGTGTAGTAGATTTTATAATGGATTGGAAGAAAGATTTTGAACTTGATTTAGACGAAATTTACAGAAGAAAAGATGAGTTTGACAGTATATTTATCTGCAATCCAAACAATCCAGATGGATCTGTTAGAGAAATAAAAAAACTATTGGAATTTGCAGAAAAGGAAGGAAAGTTGCTTATAGTAGACGAAACCTTTATCGAATTTGTAGACTCTGAAAAAGATATAAGTCTTATAAATGAGGTTTATAAATCTAAAAACTTGTTCATCATCAGAGCAGTTACAAAGTTTTTTGGAATTCCAGGAATTAGGCTTGGATATGGAGTTACTTCAAATACGGAATTGCTCAATAAAATGTATGAGGAAAAAGAACCATGGACGATAAACTCATTTGCGGATTCAGCATCTGATTTTATCTTTAAAGAGTGGGATTATATTAAGAAGAGTAAAGATTATTTTTCTAAAGAAAGAATATGTATGATAAATGAAATAAATAAAATAGACGGAATAAAGGCGTTTAATTCAGATGCGAATTTTATTCTTGTCAGATTTGAAAATAGAAATATATTGGATGTGAAAGAAAATTTATTAAAAAGGGCAGGTCTTCTTATTAGAGATGCATCTAATTTTATTGGTCTTGACTCTAGTTTTGCTAGAGTAGCCATTAAAAGTCATGAGCAAAATATTATACTTTTAGATGCACTTAGATCTGTATTGGGTGAATAGAGTGAAAGGTTACGCAAAATGCCCTGCTTCTTGTGGAGAGTTTGTGCAGGGAATGATAGGAAATGAAGAGTACCTCTGCTCCTATGCTGTAAATCTTTTTTCAGAAGTTTACCTTGAAGAGAGAAAAGACGGAGAGGAAGAGGATTTAACAGAGAGAGTTAAAGGAACAGAAAAGAAAATATACATAAGAAATGTAAAAAAATCGAGATTGGCTATAAAAAAGGTATTTGAGAAATACAACATACCTGTTGAAACAATGAACAATTTATCAGTAAAGATAATAAGTGAAGTGCCAGTTAGCAAGGGAATGGGTAGTTCAACTGCTGATATAGGCGCTGCGATTGGAGCTGCATTAAATCTAATCGGTGAGGAAATGACTCCTGAGGAAATTGCAGAAATAGCATCTTCAATAGAACCGACAGATTCTGTTTTTATGGAAGATAATGTAATATTTAACCCAGTCAAAGGTAAAGTGAAGGAAAAACTTGGGTATATAGACAATATGAAAGTTTTACTTCTTGAGCCAAATAAATATCTAAACACTGTAGACCTTAGAAAAAATAGAATGTATAGAGAAGCAAAGATGAGAAATAGAGAAATTATCGAAAATGCTTTTAGAATGCTTAAAAAAGGATTTACAGAAAAAGATAGAGAGATGATAGGTAGAGCGTGCACTGCTAGTAGTCTGGCAAATGAGAATATCTGTAAAAAAGAATATCTACATGAGATTATAGAGGTATCTGATAAATTTGGCGGATTTGGAGTAAATGTAGCACACAGTGGGACAATAGTAGGAATTTTAGTAGATAAGGATTTCGACTGTAGCGAGATGATAGCAGAATTAAAAAGAAGAGAGATAGATAAAGTTTATTCTGATATGTACACATTGGATATCATCAAAGGTGGAATAAGATACGAGTAAAGCTAGGATATAAATAAAATATAAAAAAGATGATATAAAAAAATAAGATAGTGTTAAAAAATAAAAGGAGGGATTTTTTTGGATTATATTAAAAACCCTATGAAGATTGAAGAGAGAAGTTTTGAGATTATACAGGGAATAATAGATGATATAAGACCTGGATACGAGTACAAAAGTGAAATAGAAGAAAAAATAATAAAAAGAGCTATACATACAACTGCTGATTTTGAGTATTTAGATATTCTAAAAATATCTGATAATGCAGCTGAGATAATAAAGGATGCTCTTGAAAATAAAGCAAGTATTTACACAGACACTACTATGGCTTTAAGTGGGATAAACAAGAGAAAGCTAGACAAATTAGGTTGTAATTATGCTTGTTTAGTTGCAGATGAGAGAACTGTTGCAAGAGCTAAAGAAAAAGAGATTACAAGATCTATGGCTGCAGTTGAGATAGCTGCTGAGGACAAAGGAAGAAAGATTTTTGTTCTTGGAAATGCTCCAACAGCATTATTTAAGGTTATAGAAATGGTAGAAGCAGGTGAAATGGAAGTAGATGCTGTTATAGGTGTTCCAGTTGGATTTGTTGGAGCAGCTGAGTCAAAAGAAAGACTTGCAGAAACAGATATTCCATATATACTTTCTGAAGGAAGAAAAGGTGGAAGTAATCTAGCTGCTGCAATAATTAATGCAATACTTTACAGCATAGAGAGATAATTTGGGTTATAAAAACAAAAATTTTAAACTTAGATTATATAATGTAGATTATATAAATAGAGAGAATAATAATGGAAGAATTTGTATATATAGACGGGAAAAAATACAGAAGAGGATACACAACAGGCTCTTGTGCAACTGCAGTTTCAAAGGCCGCTGTGTATATGCTTTTAACCAATGAAAAAATAGATACGGTAAATATAGATACGCCAAAGGGTATATATTTATCTATTCCTGTTGTTTCTAGTGAGATTAAAAAGAATGAGGATACGGGAGAAATTTATTCAATCTGCTCTGTACAAAAGGACGGTGGAGATGATATAGATGCAACAAATGGGATAGAGATATTTGCAAAGGCAACTTGGGTGTATGAAGATGAGATAGATAAAAGCGAGAATAATTTTTCTTTTGAAGGAGATGGATTCTGTGTGTTTTCTGGAGAGGGAATAGGAATTATCACTAAAAAAGGTTTGAGTGTAGAACCAGGCAGACCTGCGATAAACCCAGTTCCGCAGAAGATGATTGCAAAAGAAGTAGAATCTGTTTTAAAAGCAAGTGGAGAAAAAGTATTAAATGATAAAAGTAGTCTAAAAAATAGTTTGAATTTAGAAAAAGAAAATATTTTAGGTGATGAAAATAGTTTAGATAATCGAAAAAAAGCAATAAAGATAACTATTTTTATACCTAAAGGAGAAGAAGTCGCAAATAAGACATTCAACCCTAGACTTGGAATTGTAGGTGGAATATCTATAATTGGAACAAGTGGTATTGTTGAGCCTATGAGTGATGAAGGTTGGAAAAAGTCGCTTTCAATAGAGCTTAATATGAAAAAAGAGCTTGGAATGGATAGTATTATACTTGTTCCAGGAAATCATGGAGAGAGCTTTATTTCAGATAGGATTGGAGAAAATAGTTTTGTTGTTAGGACGAGCAATTTTTTAGGATATATGTTAATGGAGGCTAAGAGAATGGGATTTAAAAAAATTCTTTTGGCTGGACATATTGGTAAATTTATAAAATTATCTGCAGGAATTTTTAACACTCACAGCAAGGTTGCAGATGCTAGAAATGAAATACTTATAGCAAATTTAGCTTTGATGGGAGCTTCAACAGATTTAGTGAGAAAGATTGATGCTTGCCTTACAACTGAGGAAGCTACAGATATTGTATATGAAAATGGATTTGGAGAGGTTTTCGATATAATTTGCGAAAAGTGTAAAAAAAGAGCAGAGATGCATGTAGATAATGAGATTGAGATAGAAGTATTTATTTTTAAAATGGATAAGACAGTACTTGGAAAAAGTAAAAATGCTGAGGAAATGTTGGAAAGTTTTAGAAAATAGAATGCTTAGTAAATAAAATATTAAACAGAAATAGAGAATTAAATAGAAACAGAAGATTATAATAGAAAATAAAATATGGATAGAGTTTTAATTCTTTGGAGGAAGATATGCTAAATGTAGTTGGTATAGGACCTGGAAATAAGGGCTATATAACCGAGATTGGCAAAAAAATTATCGATGAATCCGATGTGCTAATCGGAGGGAAGAGAAATCTTGAGATTTTTGAGAATTTTTGTGGAGAAAAAATTGTTTTAGGTGCTAATCTAGTGGAAATAAAAAATTATATAAATGAAAATATAGAAAAAAATATAACTGTTATAGCATCTGGAGATCCATCTGTCTACGGAATAGGCAAATATCTGAGCAAAAATGTAGATAATGAGAAGATGGAGATAATTCCGGGGATTAGCTCAATGCAGTATATGTTTTCGAGAATAAAAATAGATATGAACGATTTATATATGACTAGTAGTCATGGAAGAGAGCCTAATTTTGACTATCTGCTATCTCACAGTAAAGTGTGTATGGTTACAGATTCAAAAATTGGCCCTAGAGAAATTGCCCGGGAAATAATTAAAAGGGATTTGAAAAAAACTATGGCTGTCGGCGAAAATCTTTCATACGATAATGAAAAAATAACCATTGGAAAACCAGGGGATATTTTAAAAATAGAAAAATATGATATGAATATCGTTGTAATATTAGACGATGAGCAATAGTCGATATATAAATAGCCAATATGTAAGTAAAAGTATTCGATATATAAATAGAAACATAGAATAGAAACATAGATTTTAGGTAAATAATATATTTTACAGAAATAGGTGAAACTTAATGAAAAATAGTAGCTTTATCACAGGTAAAGTGCCAATAACAAAGGAAGAAGTTAGGGCGATTGCACTTTCTAAGCTAGAAATAGAAAATGCCAAGAGTTTCCTAGATGTAGGAGCTGGAACAGGGAGTGTATGTATAGAAGCAGCACTAAAAAATCCTAACATGAGGGTTGTGGCTGTTGAAAGACATGAGCACGCAGTTGAGCTAATTGAGGCTAATAAGGAAAAATTTGGTGTGAAAAATCTAGAGATTTTAGAAGGATATGCTCCTTTTGAAACAGATGAAAAGTTTGATGCTGTTTTTATAGGAGGAACTGCAAAAAAATTAGAGGAAATAGTAGATTGGACGTATGATATTTTAAACGAAGGTGGAAAATTATGTGCCAATTTTATAATAATAGACACTTTCTATAAAGCATTAGAGCTTTTAAGAAATAAGGGATTTAGGGATATAGATGTCAGCATGGTGTCTGTATCAAAGTTAGAAAAATTGGGTAGTGGGGATTATTTTAAACCGCAGAACCCTATTTTTTTAATATCAGCAGAAAAATAAATTAATTTGGAGGTTTGCTATGAGTAAAGTTCATTTTGTCGGAGCTGGACCTGGAGATAAAGAGCTTATAACTTTAAAAGGTTACAAGCTTTTAAAAAATGCAGATATAGTTATATACGCAGGTTCTTTAGTAAATCCAGAACTATTAGACTACTGTAAAGAAGATTGTGAAATATACAATAGTGCGGTTATGGATTTAGGTGAAATAATAGATGTTATGGAAAGAGGAGTTAAAGAAAATAAAGAGGTTGTAAGACTTCAGACTGGAGATTTCTCTATATATGGATCAATAAGAGAACAGGTTGAGGAGTTAAATAAAGTAGATGTAGGATTTGACTGTACTCCTGGAGTTAGCTCATTTTTAGGTGCATCTTCTGCACTTGGCGTTGAATACACAGTGCCTGAAATTTCTCAGAGTGTGATTATAACTAGAATGGAAGGAAGAACTCCTGTCCCAGAAAAGGAATCTATACAGGAATTTGCAAAACATCAGACTTCTATGGTTATTTTCCTATCTGTTCAGGAAATAGAAAAAGTTGTTGAAAGATTAATCGAGGGTGGATATCCAGAAGACACTCCAGTTGCAGTAGTTTATAAGGCTACTTGGCCAGATGAAATGGCTTTAAGAGGGACACTTACAGACATTGCAGCAAAAGTAAGAGAAAATGGAATAAACAAAACTGCTCTTATAATGGTTGGAAGATTCTTAGGTCAGGACTACAACAACTCAAAACTATACGACAAAGATTTTGTACATGAGTACAGAGGAAACGAAGATGGAGAAAACTAAAATCAATTCAGATAAGAGTTACTTTAATTTAGAGAGCACTTGTTCAAATTTAAATTGTAGAGATACAAGTTTTCTAAATGCAAGTAAAAAAGAATTAGATAGGATTTTAGAAAAAGGAATATCTAAAAAAGATATTGTTATTGCTAGGGAAAGTATAAGAATAGCTATTATAGCTGTTACAGAAAAAGGAAAAAATACTGCAAAAAAAATAGCTTTAGAGCTAGAAAATGTAGATGTATTTTTCCAAAAGAGAGGGATAAAAGAGCTTACAGGAGAGCTTTTTAATAAATACGAATGTATAATTTTTGTATCTGCCTGTGGGATTGCGGTTAGATGTATTTCTCCATTTTTAAAGAGTAAGTTTGAGGATCCAGCTGTGTTGGTTGTGGACGATAATGGGAATAATGTGATTAGTTTGCTAAGTGGACATATAGGTGGAGCAAATGAAATAACTTTAAAAATAGCAGATATTTTAAATGCAAACCCAGTAATTACAACATCTACAGACACTAATAAAAAAGGTGCTTTAGATGTAATTGTGTCTAAAATCGGTGGATATGTGGAAAACCTTAGAGAATCTGCAAAGCTTGTAAATTCATATCTTGTGGATGACAAGCGAGTGGGGATATATTTTGATTCGGATTATGAAAGTGAAAAAGATAGTCTAAATTTATCTGGATTTGAGTTAATCGATGAAAAAACTGAGATTGATGAAATAGCAAAACTAGATGCACTCGTTTCAGTTACAGATAAGCTTAGATGCTGGGTAGATGAAGTTATTGACAAGATGTATGAATATGTTGATAAGATAGATGAAAATATTGATAAATTAGATAAACATAATGTTGATAATTTAGATAAATATAATAAGTCAGATAAACATAATTTAGAAAAAGCGAATTTAAGCTATATAAAATTAGTTCCTAGAAGAATTGCACTAGGAATGGGATGCAGAAAAAATACAAAAACTGAAAAAATGATTGAAGAGTTTTCTACTTTTTCAGCCATGAACAACATACATCCAGCTGCAATTGTAAAGACAGGGAGCTTGATTATAAAAAAAGACGAAAAATGTATGATAGATTTATCAAAAGTTCTTTGTGCAGAGTTTAATCTATTTGATGTAGACGAGATTTGCACTTGTGATTATATGTTTGATAAATCGGAATTTGTAAAGAAAAACACTGGGGTGTATTCTGTTGCACAGCCTTCAGCATATCTCCTAAGTGGAAATGTTATTTCGGATAAGTATAAAAATAATGGAACAACTTTTGCTTTTGGCAGAATGAAAGGATAAAGTTATGATTTACGTTATAGGAATTGGCCCTGGTGGAAAGGAGTACATGACTCTTGAAGCTATTGAGGCAATAAAAAATTCAGATGTAATAGTTGGATATAAGACATATATTAATTTAATAGAAGATATGATTTCTGATAAGGAAGTTGTACAAAATGGTATGAGAAAAGAAATTGACAGATGTAAAATGGCTGTCGAAATAGCTAAAGAAGGAAAAAATGTAGCTGTTGTAAGTAGTGGAGATTCTGGAATTTACGGAATGGCAGGACTTATTCTTGAGCTTGTTGTTAAAGAGGACGAGGATATTAAAGTTAAGGTTGTGCCTGGTGTTACTGCAAGTATCGCAGCAGCTTCTGTTTTAGGTGCACCTATAATGCACGACTTCTGCCATATAAGTCTTAGCGATCTTCTAACTCCTTGGGAAGTTATAGAAAAAAGATTAAGACTTGCAGCTGAGGCAGATTTTGTAGTTTGTTTATACAACCCAAGAAGCAAGGGAAGAAGTGAACATTTAGCTAGAGCCTTTGAAATAATGGGAGAATTTAAAGATGGAAGCACTCCTGTTGGAATTGTAAAAGATGCAGGAAGAGAAGGAGAAGAGAAGCATATTTGTACATTTGATACGATGAATTTTGAAATAGTCGATATGACTACAATGGTAATAGTAGGGAATAAATCGACATTTATAGATAAGGATATGATGATAACTCCTAGGGGTTATACTGTGTAGGGTTAGGCTTTAATCTAAGGATTTATAATGTATAAGGTTATACTTTTAAGATAAAGTTTATTAGAGTGAGGCTTAATTTTTTAGATAGGAAGTGATTTTTTGGTACTAGTTTTAGGTGGTACTTCGGACAGCATAAAAATATGCGAATTAATAAATAAAAAAGGATTTTGTAACAGATATATACTTTCTGTAACAACTGAATACGGAAAAGATTTAGCTGAGGGAAAGGTGCAGCAGATTCATCTTGGTAAAATGACAGAGGAAGATATGGAGAAATTCATTATGGAAAATAAGATTTCTTTCATAATAGATGCAACTCACCCTTATGCTACAGAAGTTTCAAAAAATGCTATAAAAGCTGCAGAAACTACGGATACAGGATATATAAGATATGAGAGAAAATCTTTACTTGAAGAGATAGATTATAAAGGTTGTAGATTTTCAGATAGTATTGATGAAATGTGTGAAATAGCTAAAAATGGTGGATATAAAAGAATACTTATTGGAACTGGAAGTAAGAATTTAGCTAAGTATAGAGAAAATTTACCTGGGATAGAATTATTCCCTAGAGTACTTCCAACATCAGAAGTGATTATAGAATGTGAAAAGCTTGGATTCAATGCAGATAATATAATTGCTATGAAGGGGCCATTTTCAAAAGAGATGAATGTGGAAATGATTAAGCACTACGACATAGACCTTATGCTAACTAAAGAAAGTGGAGCTGCAGGTGGATTTTTAGAAAAAATTGACGCTTGTGAGGAATGTGGGATAGATGTGCTCGTTCTTAAAAGACAGAGAATGGACTATCCAAATCAGACTAGTGAATTAAAAGATATTGAAGATATACTAGATATTTGGAAAGACGAAGCAAAATTTGATTGCTAGAAAAATATAAATATATTGTAGAGAAATGGAGATAAATAATATGAAAAAGGCGATACTTGTTGTAAGTTTTGGTACTAGCTACCACGATACTAGAGAAAAAACTATACATGCGGTTGAGGATAAGATAAAAGCAGCTTTTGAAGGATATGATTTCTTTAGAGCTTTTACATCTAATATGATAATAAATAAATTGAAAAAAAGAGATGGAATAGAAATAGACAATCCAATTCAGGCTATGGATAGACTTTATGAAATGGGATACGAAGAAGTAGTTATTCAGACATTACACATAATATGTGGACATGAATACGTAAAATTAAAAAATCAGATAGCTGAGTATAAGGATAAATTTAAGAGCATAAAATTTGGTAGACCACTTCTTTTTGGAATAGAGGACTACAAAGAAGCTGTTGAAGCTGTAAAAGAGTTAACAGATGAAATGGATTCAACAGTTGTTCTTATGGGACATGGTACTGACCACGAAAGCCACAGTGCATACCCTGCAATAGAGTACTATTTTAGAGATATGGGTGCAGATGTATATGTTGGGACAGTTGAAGGTTATCCAGAAATAGACAGTGTAGTGAAAAGATTAAAAGAAAGAGATGTTAAAAAGGTACATCTTATGCCACTTATGCTTGTTGCAGGAGACCACGCACAGAATGATATGGCAGGAGATGAAGAGGATTCTTGGAAAACTATAATAGAATCTGAAGGAATAGAAACAGAAGTTCATTTAAAAGGACTTGGGGAGATAGAAAAAATTCAGCAGAAATTTGTGCAGCACGCATTAGAAGCTGAAGAGGTTTAGAGGAGAAAAGAATGGCAAAATTTTATGGAATAGGTACAGGGCCTGGAGATAGCTCGTTACTTACGATAAAAGCAGTTGAGACTTTAAAAAAGATAGATATATTATTTACTCCAGAGCCTAAAAAGGGTGGAGAAAGCTTAGCTTTGTCGATAGTTAAAGACTATTTACCAGAGGATTTAGAGATAAGACAGAGACATTTCCCGATGAATTTTAACGGAGAAGAGAAGATAAAGGCTTGGGAAGAGATAGCTCTAGAAATAGAAGATGAGATAAACATAAACGGAAAAGATGTAGGATTTGTAACACTTGGAGATCCAATGATTTACAGTACTTATGTTTATATAATGGAAAGACTTAGTGAAGATGTGGAAGTGGTTACAATACCTGGAATATCTTCATTCTCTAATATAGCATCTTCTAATAATTTCCCTCTTGTTATGGATACAGATGCACTTGTTGTAACTCCATGTACAATAGAAGAGGAAAAATTAGATTTTATACTTCAAAACTACAACTGCATAGTTTTGATGAAGGTTTATAAGAATTTCAAAGAAGTAATATCTAAATTAGAGGAATTTGGATTGATTGATAATGCAATACTTGTCAGCAACTCATCTCAGGAGAGAGAAGTTGTCTACAAGGATTTAAGAGAAGCTGGACTTGAGGATAAGATTTCTTATTTCTCGACAATTTTAGTAAACAAAAGCTATAAAAACAAATAGAAAGGCGATAGAAATGAAGATACGAGTAGGAACTAGGGGAAGTAATTTAGCGCTTATACAGACAAATTGGGCGATTGATAGACTAAAAGAAAAATTCCCTGAGGTTGAGTTTGAAGTTAAGATAATAAAAACAAAGGGAGATAAAATCCTACATTTATCACTAGATAAGATAGGGGATAAAGGACTTTTTGTTAAAGAGATAGAAAGTCAGCTACTAGAAGGTGAGATAGATTTAGCGGTTCACAGTATGAAAGATATGCCAGCTGAGGTAGTTGAAGGTTTAAAATTTGCAGCAGTTCCAAAGAGAGAAGATCCGAGAGATGTAATAATACTTAGAGAAGGTTTAAATAGTTTTGATGAACTTCCAATAGGAGCAACAATAGGAACTGGGAGCAAGAGAAGAAAATATCAGCTTTTAAGAAAAAGACCAGATTTGAATATTGTTCCAATAAGGGGAAATATAGAAACTAGAATATCTAAAATCGAATCTGAAAATTTAGATGGGATAGTTTTAGCTGCATCTGGTATAATTAGAGCAGATTTAGAGGAAAAGATAACAGAATTTCTTCCTGTAGATTTGATGATACCAGCACCAGCACAGGGAGCACTTGCTTTAGAAATAAGGGAAAATGATGAAGAGCTTGAAAAAATGATAGATGCTATAAGAGACGAGATTTCTCAGATTCAGACTGATGCAGAGAGAAGTTATCTTGCTGGAATAGACGGAAGCTGTCATATTCCAATGGGTGCATACTGTGAGGTAGACGGAGAAAAGCTGACTCTTACTGGAATTTTTGGAGATGAGGACGGAGAAAAGATAACTGTTGCATCTCTTGAAGGGGATAGAAATAATCCAAAAGAGCTTGGAAGCAATTTGGCTAAGCTTATTTTGAAAAAGCACAGAGAAGAATAATATTATTTGTAGATTAAAATAAAAAGATTAGTGAAAATAAATAAATTAGTACAAATAAAAGCACAAATAAAATGGATAGATTAATACAAATTAAATAGATAATAGAAATAATAAAATGGATAGATTAATACAAATTAAATAGATAATAGAAATGAGGATTTTTGATGAAAGGAAAGGTATATCTTGTAGGTGCGGGGCCTGGAGATACAAAGCTTATGACTTTAAAAGGTCTTGAGTGTATCAAAAAGTCCGACGTAATAATATACGATAGACTTGCAAATGATGAATTTTTAAAAGAGGCCAAAGAAGATTGCGAGTTTATTTATGTTGGGAAGAAATCGAGCAATCATATACTCCCACAGGATATGATAAACGAGGTAATCGCAAAAAAGGCACTTGAAGGAAAGATTGTAACTAGATTAAAGGGTGGAGACCCGTATGTTTTTGGTAGAGGTGGAGAAGAAGCTGAGGTACTTTACGATGAAGGTATAGACTTTGAAATTGTACCAGGGATAACTTCTGCAATAGGTGGACTTTGTTACGCAGGAATACCTATAACTCATAGAGATTATGCGTCTTCATTCCATGTAATTACAGGACATCTGAGAGAAGACGAGGACAAGGAGATAAACTGGAATGCTCTTGCTAACTGCAAGGGAACACTAGTATTTTTAATGGGTATAGGAAACCTTAAACATATAAGTGATAGACTTATAGAAGAAGGTAGAGATCCTAAAACACCAGTTGCTTTTGTAAGCTGGGCTACTAGATACAATCAGAAAACAGTTGTTACAGATTTAGAGAATGCGTATGAAGTGGCACAGGAGAAAAAGGTAAAAGCTCCATCATTAATCGTAGTTGGAGATGTTGTAAAGGTGAGAGATAAGCTGAATTTCTTTGAAAATAGAGCTTTATTTGGAAAGAAAGTGGTTGTGACTAGAGCTAGAAAACAGAGTAGTGACCTTTCTGAAAAAATAAACTCTCTTGGAGGAAAGGCAGTGGAGCTTCCAGTTATCAAAATTGAGAAAAATGACGATACAGAGCTTAGAAAAGAGATAGAGAATTTAAGGAATTATACACATATTGTATTTACAAGCAGAAATGGTGTTGAACTATTCTTTGAAACTTTAGACGATATGGGACTTGATTCTAGGGTATTCTTTGGAGTGAAAGTCTGTTCAATAGGAGCAGGTACTTCTGAGGAATTTATGAAGAGAGGTATAAAAGCTGATATAGTTCCTAAGAGATTTGTGGCAGAATCTCTATTTGAAGAGATGAAAAAAACTGTGAAAAGCAGCGATAGGATTTTAATTCCTAGGTCTGAAAATGCTAGAGAATTTTTAGCAGATAAGTTGAAGGAAATATGTGAGGTAACAGAGGTATTTAGTTATAAGACTGTGATAGATGAGAAGAGTAGAGAGGTTGCAGAGGATGTACTAAAATCTGATGTAGATTATGTTACGTTTACAAGTAGCTCTACTGTGAAAAATCTTGTTGAGATTGCAGGTGGAAATTATAAGGAATTGCTTGAAGGCAAGAAACTTGTGTCTATTGGGCCTGTGACTAGTAGGACGATAGAGGAGTTTGGGCTTGAGGTATATAAAGAGGCTGAAGTGAGTACGATTGCTGGAGTGGTTGATGTACTTATAGGAGATAAATAAATCCTGTAGGAGATAGATAAATTATGAATACTTGTAAAATAAGAGGTTTAGTACTAGGAGAAGGAATACCTAAAATTTGTGTACCAATAGTAGGAAAAAGCAAAGAAGAGATTGTAGATTTGGCTAAAAAAGTAAAAGAGATTGGTACAGACAAAGAGATTGGTGCAGACATAGTAGAATTTAGAGCGGATTGGTTTGAGGATATATTAGACTTTGAAAAAACGGAAGAAGTTTTAAAAGAACTTAGAGGAATTCTAGGGGAAACTCCTATATTATTCACTTTCAGAACTTTAAAAGAAGGTGGAGAAAAGGCAATGGAATTAGAAAAATACGTAGAACTAAATATAAATGTTATAAATACAGGATTAGTTGATGCTATTGATGTTGAAATATTTACAGGTGATGAATTTGTTAAGGCTGTTGTAGATTCAGCACATGAAAAGGGAGTAAAAGTAATTGGATCAAATCACGATTTTTATAAGACTCCAGAAAAAGATGAGATAGTATGCAGACTAAGGAAGATGCAAGAATTAAACGTTGATGTTGCTAAGATAGCGGTTATGCCACAAAGTAAAAAAGATGTTATAACCCTTCTTGCAGCTACTGAAGAGATGTACACTAATTATGCGAATAGGCCAATTATAACAATGTCTATGTCAAAATTAGGTGTTGTAAGTAGGTTAGTTGGAGAGGCTTTTGGTTCAGTGCTTACTTTTGGAGCAGTTGGAAAGACATCAGCACCAGGTCAGATAAATGTTAAGGATTTGAAATCTGCTTTGAGTATAGTTCACAATAGCTTACATTAGACAAAGTTGTTTAGTTGATATATAATAGATGAATATGGGGAAAAGGGGGCTAATATTTATGCCTCCTTTTTTTGCTAGTGGGGACTAGCTTTTGAAAGGGATGAATAGAAAATGCAGTATAAGGATAGAAATTTAGTTGTTAATTTTAGCAATACATATTCTAGGAGTGTTGTAGATAGTTTGGATAATACAGATTGGATAGATTGTTCAGATATATCTGGTACCAATATGTATTGCACAGATGAAGCAGCAGAGGAAATCAATAAAAGATTGAGAGAATACGGTCCAAATGGTGTGCATTTTATAGATTCAGGAAATTATCATTATATGACAGAGTTTTTTGTAGATAAGTTGGATTGTAAATTTTCTCTTGTTTTGTTTGATTACCATAATGATATGCAAGTTCCGATGATTCACAGTTTTACTAGTTGTGGAGATTGGGCAAGAGAGGTATTAGAGAATAACGAGAATTTAGAGCAGTTAATTTTGATAGGGCCGAGTCAGAAGAATATAAATGATATTGAAGGTTTGCCAAGAGATAAGTTTGATAAATTGGTGTGTATAAGCCTTCAAGATTTAGAAAAGCATGTGGCAGAGGAAAAGTTGGAGCTTATAAAGAATGATATACCTCTGTATGTTTCTATAGATAAGGATGTTTTGAGCAGACATTATGCAAAGACAAATTGGAGTCAAGGTGGGATGTCTGTAGAGCTTTTAAAAAGGATATTGAATAGATTTTTAGTAGAGCATGAGATTATAGGGGCTGATATTTGTGGAGAACAGAGTCCTTATGAACCTATGCCAGAGTTTTTTGAAGATAGAGAGATTAATAAAAAGACGAATAAATCGTTGTATAAGTTTTTGACTAAGGTAATAAAATAAGAGAAATTGAGGAAAATAGGGAAAAGAGGTGTAGTTTTGTTTTATCCAGTAAATATTAATTTAGACAATATGGAGATAATAATAGTTGGTGGGGGAAAGGTAGCACTGAGAAAATGTATGAATTTTTTAGATTTTGGAAAGAGTGTTACTGTTTTAGCTCCAGAGTTTGATAGTAGATTTTTAGAGATAGGAAATAAGGTTGATTTAATTAATGATATTTTTAAAGAAGAATATATAGAAAAATTTGATATAGTTGTGGCTGCTACTGATAACAAAGAGGTTAATGAGGAGATTGCTTGTATTTGCAGGAAAAAGTCTAAGTTAATAAATGTTGTTGATAGTAGGGATCTTTCTGATTTTACAGTTTCATCTTATGTAAAAAGAGGGGATTTATTAATAGGAATATCTACAGGTGGCAAAATTCCGGCATTATCTGCAAAAATTAGGGAAGAATTAGAAGAGATATATGATGAATCTTTTGCAGAATATGTAGATATATTAGGAGAGATAAGAGAAAAAATTATTAAAAAATATGAAAATAAAGAAGAAAGAAAAGAAGCACTGAAGTCATTGGTAAAACTGAATATGAACGAGTTAGAAGAACTTGAAAAAAGCATATAAAAATAAAATAATAAAAAAAGTTTAAAAAAAGTGTTGACGATGGAAATGAATGGTGGTATTATAATACTTGTCCTTGAGAGAGGGCAGTGAAACAAAACAGAAATGAACTTTGAAAACTGAACAGCAGATATATTTAGTTCGAATAAACAATTCGAACGCCATACAAACCATGCCAGATATTTTGAGATAACATCTGAGCGGATTTAACAAACTAATTTTATTTTGAGAGTTTGATCCTGGCTCAGGATGAACGCTGGCGGCGTGCCTAACACATGCAAGTCGAGCGATTCTCTTCGGAGAAGAGCGGCGGACGGGTGAGTAACGCGTGGGTAACCTGCCCTGTACACACGGATAACATACCGAAAGGTATGCTAATACGGGATAACATATAAGAGTCGCATGACTTTTATATCAAAGATTTTTCGGTACAGGATGGACCCGCGTCTGATTAGCTTGTTGGCGGGGTAACGGCCCACCAAGGCGACGATCAGTAGCCGACCTGAGAGGGTGATCGGCCACATTGGAACTGAGACACGGTCCAAACTCCTACGGGAGGCAGCAGTGGGGAATATTGCACAATGGGCGCAAGCCTGATGCAGCAACGCCGCGTGAGCGATGAAGGCCTTCGGGTCGTAAAGCTCTGTCCTCAAGGAAGATAATGACGGTACTTGAGGAGGAAGCCCCGGCTAACTACGTGCCAGCAGCCGCGGTAATACGTAGGGGGCTAGCGTTATCCGGATTTACTGGGCGTAAAGGGTGCGTAGGCGGTCTTTCAAGTCAGGAGTTAAAGGCTACGGCTCAACCGTAGTAAGCTCCTGATACTGTCTGACTTGAGTGCAGGAGAGGAAAGCGGAATTCCCAGTGTAGCGGTGAAATGCGTAGATATTGGGAGGAACACCAGTAGCGAAGGCGGCTTTCTGGACTGTAACTGACGCTGAGGCACGAAAGCGTGGGGAGCAAACAGGATTAGATACCCTGGTAGTCCACGCTGTAAACGATGAGTACTAGGTGTCGGAGGTTACCCCCTTCGGTGCCGCAGCTAACGCATTAAGTACTCCGCCTGGGGAGTACGCACGCAAGTGTGAAACTCAAAGGAATTGACGGGGACCCGCACAAGTAGCGGAGCATGTGGTTTAATTCGAAGCAACGCGAAGAACCTTACCTAGGCTTGACATCCTTCTGACCGAGGACTAATCTCCTCTTTCCCTCCGGGGACAGAAGTGACAGGTGGTGCATGGTTGTCGTCAGCTCGTGTCGTGAGATGTTGGGTTAAGTCCCGCAACGAGCGCAACCCTTGTCTTTAGTTGCCATCATTTAGTTGGGCACTCTAGAGAGACTGCCAGGGATAACCTGGAGGAAGGTGGGGATGACGTCAAATCATCATGCCCCTTATGCCTAGGGCTACACACGTGCTACAATGGGTGGTACAGAGGGCAGCCAAGCCGTGAGGTGGAGCAAATCCCTTAAAGCCATTCTCAGTTCGGATTGTAGGCTGAAACTCGCCTACATGAAGCTGGAGTTACTAGTAATCGCAGATCAGAATGCTGCGGTGAATGCGTTCCCGGGTCTTGTACACACCGCCCGTCACACCATGGGAGTTGGAGACACCCGAAGCCGACTATCTAACCTTTTGGGAGAAGTCGTCGAAGGTGGAATCAATAACTGGGGTGAAGTCGTAACAAGGTAGCCGTATCGGAAGGTGCGGCTGGATCACCTCCTTTCTAGGGAGAATTATCTGCTGTTCGGTTTTGAAGGTTTATTCCTTCAAAACTGTACTTTGAAAACTACATATATATTATGATATGACATCATTTATTTCCTTAATGTGATAAATAAGGACGACAACCTTATTAAAAAATGTCAAATGTAACTGGTCAAGTTATTAAGGGTGCAGGGCGGATGCCTTGGCACCGGGAGCCGATGAAGGACGTGATAAGCTGCGATAAGCTATGGGGAGTTGCACGTAAACTTTGATCCATAGATTTCCGAATGAGGAAACTCACCATGAGTAATGTCATGGTATCTTCGAGTGAATACATAGCTCGTTGAGGGGAACTCGGGGAACTGAAACATCTAAGTACCCGAAGGAAGAGAAAGAAATTCGATTCCGCTAGTAGCGGCGAGCGAACGCGGAACAGCCCAAACCTAAGAAGTTCGCTTCTTAGGGGTTGCGGACATATCATCAGGAAGAGGTTATTACAGACGAAGAGTTTTGGAAAGCTCCGCCACAGAAGGTAACAGCCCTGTAGTCGAAGTGAGAAGACTTCCGATATGATCCAGAGTACCACGGGACACGTGAAACCCCGTGGGAAGCAGGAGGGACCACCCTCCAAGGCTAAATACTACCCGGTGACCGATAGCGCATAGTACCGTGAGGGAAAGGTGAAAAGAACCCCGGGAGGGGAGTGAAATAGAACCTGAAACCCTGTACTTACAAACTGTGGAAGCACATTTCTTGTGTGACCGCGTACTTTTTGTAGAACGGGCCAACGAGTTACGTTATGCAGCAAGGTTAAGTACTTCATGTATGCAGCCGCAGCGAAAGCGAGTTTTAACTGAGCGTTTAGTTGCATGACGTAGACCCGAAACCGGGTGACCTATCCATGAGCAGGTTGAAGCGAAAGTAAAATTTCGTGGAGGACCGAACCCACGAGCGTTGAAAAGCTCGGGGATGACTTGTGGATAGCGGTGAAATTCCAATCGAACCCGGAGATAGCTGGTTCTCCCCGAAATAGCTTTAGGGCTAGCCTCAGATTCAGAGATACGGAGGTAGAGCACTGAATGTCCTAGGGGGTATTGCACCTACCGAAGACTATCAAACTCCGAATGCCGTCATCTTTTATCTGGGAGTCAGACCGTGGGTGATAAGATTCACGGTCGAGAGGGCAACAGCCCAGACCGTCGGCTAAGGTCCCAAAATGTAGGTTAAGTGGTAAAGGATGTGGGATTGCACAGACAACCAGGATGTTGGCTTAGAAGCAGCCACTCATTTAAAGAGTGCGTAATAGCTCACTGGTCGAGTGATCCTGCGCCGAAGATTTCCGGGGCTAAAACCTACTACCGAAGCCACGGCATCATTTATGATGGGTAGGGGAGCTTTCTTTACTGGGCAGAAGCATGACCGTAAGGACATGTGGACTGTAAAGAAGTGAGAATGTTGGCATGAGTAGCGAGATGTGGGTGAGAATCCCACAGGCCGTAAACCCAAGGTTTCCAGGGGAAGGTTCGTCCTCCCTGGGTTAGTCGGGACCTAAGCCGAGGCCGAAAGGCGTAGGTGATGGACAACAGGTTGAAATTCCTGTACCGCCAATAAGCGTTTGAGAAATGGGATGACACAGTAGGACAGGATGAGCGTGCTGTTGGTTATGCACGTCCAAGCACTGAGGCAGTATCCGGAGGCAAATCCACGGATACAATGCTGGGGTGTGACGGGGAGCGAAATTTAGTAGCGAAGCATCTGCATTCACACTGTCGAGAAAAGTCTCTATCGAGTTTAAAGGCGCCCGTACCGCAAACCGACACAGGTGGGTGAGGAGAGTATCCTAAGGCCAGCGAGAGAACTGTTGTTAAGGAACTCGGCAAAATGACCCCGTAACTTAGGGATAAGGGGTGCCATCGAAAGATGGCCGCAGAGAATAGGCCCAAGCGACTGTTTACCAAAAACATAGGTTTCTGCTAAGTCGCAAGACGATGTATAGGAGCTGACGCCTGCCCGGTGCTGGAAGGTTAAGGGGATCTGTTAGAGCAATCGAAGCAGTGAACTTAAGCCCCAGTAAACGGCGGCCGTAACTATAACGGTCCTAAGGTAGCGAAATTCCTTGTCGGGTAAGTTCCGACCCGCACGAAAGGCGTAACGATTTGGGCACTGTCTCAACAACAGACTCGGTGAAATTGTAATTCCGGTGAAGATGCCGGATACCTGCGACAGGACGGAAAGACCCCATGGAGCTTTACTGTAGCTTGGCATTGGGTCTTGGTACTACATGTACAGCATAGGTGGGAGGCTTTGATTCCAGGACGCCAGTTTTGGATGAGCCACCGTTGGGATACCACCCCTGTAGTACTGGGACTCTAACCAGAGGCCTTGAATCAGGTCTTGGGACACTGTCAGGCGGGCAGTTTGACTGGGGCGGTCGCCTCCCAAAAGGTAACGGAGGCGCTCAAAGGTTCTCTCAGCACGGTCGGAAATCGTGCACAGAGTGTAAAGGCATAAGAGAGCTTGATTGCAAGACATACAGGTCGAGCAAGGACGAAAGTCGGACTTAGTGATCCGGTGGTTCTGAGTGGAAGGGCCATCGCTCAACGGATAAAAGCTACCCTGGGGATAACAGGCTTATCTCCCCCAAGAGTCCACATCGACGGGGAGGTTTGGCACCTCGATGTCGGCTCATCACATCCTGGGGCTGTAGTAGGTCCCAAGGGTTGGGCTGTTCGCCCATTAAAGTGGTACGCGAGCTGGGTTCAGAACGTCGTGAGACAGTTCGGTCCCTATCCGTCGCAGGCGTAGGAAATTTGAGAGGATCTGCCCTTAGTACGAGAGGACCGGGGTGGACGTACCGCTGGTGTACCAGTTGTCTCGCCAGAGGCATGGCTGGGTAGCTATGTACGGAACGGATAAGCGCTGAAAGCATCTAAGCGCGAAGCCAACCTCAAGATAAGATTTCCCATTCCTCGGAAGTAAGACCCCATGAAGACTACGTGGTTGATAGGTCGGAGGTGGAAGTGCAGTAATGTATGTAGCTTACCGATACTAATAGGTCGAGGACTTGACCAAGTAAATATTTGGTGATTTGATTAATATGTATGTAGTTTTCAGAGTACAATCTCTGAAAATAAAGATTATGTGGTTATTATAGAAGAGAGGATACACCTGTTCCCATTCCGAACACAGAAGTTAAGCTCTCTATCGCTGATGGTACTTGGGGCGAAGGCCCCTGGGAGAGTAGGACGTAGCCACGTATATGTGCCGAAGTGGCGGAACTGGCAGACGCACAGGACTTAAAATCCTGCGGGACTTATCCTCCCGTACCGGTTCGATTCCGGTCTTCGGCACCATATTTAATATATAGTGGACCATTAGCTCAGTTGGTTAGAGCGCCCGGCTCATAACCGGTAGGTCTGGGGTTCGAGTCCCTGATGGTCCACCACTTTAAATGAACTTTGAAAACTGAACAGCAGATATATTTAGTTCGAATAAATAATTCGAACGCCATACAAACCATGCCAGATATTTTGAGATAACATCTGAGCGGATTCAACATTGTAGAAATTTTATTTTGAGAGTTTGATCCTGGCTCAGGATGAACGCTGGCGGCGTGCCTAACACATGCAAGTCGAGCGATTCTCTTCGGAGAAGAGCGGCGGACGGGTGAGTAACGCGTGGGTAACCTGCCCTGTACACACGGATAACATACCGAAAGGTATGCTAATACGGGATAACATATAAGAGTCGCATGACTTTTATATCAAAGATTTTTCGGTACAGGATGGACCCGCGTCTGATTAGCTTGTTGGCGGGGTAACGGCCCACCAAGGCGACGATCAGTAGCCGACCTGAGAGGGTGATCGGCCACATTGGAACTGAGACACGGTCCAAACTCCTACGGGAGGCAGCAGTGGGGAATATTGCACAATGGGCGCAAGCCTGATGCAGCAACGCCGCGTGAGCGATGAAGGCCTTCGGGTCGTAAAGCTCTGTCCTCAAGGAAGATAATGACGGTACTTGAGGAGGAAGCCCCGGCTAACTACGTGCCAGCAGCCGCGGTAATACGTAGGGGGCTAGCGTTATCCGGATTTACTGGGCGTAAAGGGTGCGTAGGCGGTCTTTCAAGTCAGGAGTTAAAGGCTACGGCTCAACCGTAGTAAGCTCCTGATACTGTCTGACTTGAGTGCAGGAGAGGAAAGCGGAATTCCCAGTGTAGCGGTGAAATGCGTAGATATTGGGAGGAACACCAGTAGCGAAGGCGGCTTTCTGGACTGTAACTGACGCTGAGGCACGAAAGCGTGGGGAGCAAACAGGATTAGATACCCTGGTAGTCCACGCTGTAAACGATGAGTACTAGGTGTCGGAGGTTACCCCCTTCGGTGCCGCAGCTAACGCATTAAGTACTCCGCCTGGGGAGTACGCACGCAAGTGTGAAACTCAAAGGAATTGACGGGGACCCGCACAAGTAGCGGAGCATGTGGTTTAATTCGAAGCAACGCGAAGAACCTTACCTAGGCTTGACATCCTTCTGACCGAGGACTAATCTCCTCTTTCCCTCCGGGGACAGAAGTGACAGGTGGTGCATGGTTGTCGTCAGCTCGTGTCGTGAGATGTTGGGTTAAGTCCCGCAACGAGCGCAACCCTTGTCTTTAGTTGCCATCATTTGGTTGGGCACTCTAGAGAGACTGCCAGGGATAACCTGGAGGAAGGTGGGGATGACGTCAAATCATCATGCCCCTTATGCCTAGGGCTACACACGTGCTACAATGGGTGGTACAGAGGGCAGCCAAGCCGTGAGGTGGAGCAAATCCCTTAAAGCCATTCTCAGTTCGGATTGTAGGCTGAAACTCGCCTACATGAAGCTGGAGTTACTAGTAATCGCAGATCAGAATGCTGCGGTGAATGCGTTCCCGGGTCTTGTACACACCGCCCGTCACACCATGGGAGTTGGAGACACCCGAAGCCGACTATCTAACCTTTTGGAAGAAGTCGTCGAAGGTGGAATCAATAACTGGGGTGAAGTCGTAACAAGGTAGCCGTATCGGAAGGTGCGGCTGGATCACCTCCTTTCTAGGGAGAATTATCTGCTGTTCAGTTTTGAAAGTTTATACAAACTTAATATGGGGGTGTAGCTCAGTTGGGAGAGCACTTGCCTTGCAAGCAAGGGGTCAGGAGTTCGAATCTCCTCATCTCCACCATTTGTACTTTGAAAACTACATATATATTATGATATGACATCATTTATTTCCTTAATGTGATAAATAAGGACGACAACCTTATAAAAAATATCAAATGTAACTGGTCAAGTTATTAAGGGTGCAGGGCGGATGCCTTGGCACCGGGAGCCGATGAAGGACGTGATAAGCTGCGATAAGCTATGGGGAGTTGCACGTAAACTTTGATCCATAGATTTCCGAATGAGGAAACTCACCATGAGTAATGTCATGGTATCTTCGAGTGAATACATAGCTCGTTGAGGGGAACTCGGGGAACTGAAACATCTAAGTACCCGAAGGAAGAGAAAGAAATTCGATTCCGCTAGTAGCGGCGAGCGAACGCGGAACAGCCCAAACCTAAGAAGTTCGCTTCTTAGGGGTTGCGGACATATCATCAGGAAGAGGTTATTACAGACGAAGAGTTTTGGAAAGCTCCGCCACAGAAGGTAACAGCCCTGTAGTCGAAGTGAGAAGACTTCCGATATGATCCAGAGTACCACGGGACACGTGAAACCCCGTGGGAAGCAGGAGGGACCACCCTCCAAGGCTAAATACTACCCGGTGACCGATAGCGCATAGTACCGTGAGGGAAAGGTGAAAAGAACCCCGGGAGGGGAGTGAAATAGAACCTGAAACCCTGTACTTACAAACTGTGGAAGCACATTTCTTGTGTGACCGCGTACTTTTTGTAGAACGGGCCAACGAGTTACGTTATGCAGCAAGGTTAAGTACTTCATGTATGCAGCCGCAGCGAAAGCGAGTTTTAACTGAGCGTTTAGTTGCATGACGTAGACCCGAAACCGGGTGACCTATCCATGAGCAGGTTGAAGCGAAAGTAAAATTTCGTGGAGGACCGAACCCACGAGCGTTGAAAAGCTCGGGGATGACTTGTGGATAGCGGTGAAATTCCAATCGAACCCGGAGATAGCTGGTTCTCCCCGAAATAGCTTTAGGGCTAGCCTCAGATTCAGAGATACGGAGGTAGAGCACTGAATGTCCTAGGGGGTATTGCACCTACCGAAGACTATCAAACTCCGAATGCCGTCATCTTTTATCTGGGAGTCAGACCGTGGGTGATAAGATTCACGGTCGAGAGGGCAACAGCCCAGACCGTCGGCTAAGGTCCCAAAATGTAGGTTAAGTGGTAAAGGATGTGGGATTGCACAGACAACCAGGATGTTGGCTTAGAAGCAGCCACTCATTTAAAGAGTGCGTAATAGCTCACTGGTCGAGTGATCCTGCGCCGAAGATTTCCGGGGCTAAAACCTACTACCGAAGCCACGGCATCATTTATGATGGGTAGGGGAGCTTTCTTTACTGGGCAGAAGCATGACCGTAAGGACATGTGGACTGTAAAGAAGTGAGAATGTTGGCATGAGTAGCGAGATGTGGGTGAGAATCCCACAGGCCGTAAACCCAAGGTTTCCAGGGGAAGGTTCGTCCTCCCTGGGTTAGTCGGGACCTAAGCCGAGGCCGAAAGGCGTAGGTGATGGACAACAGGTTGAAATTCCTGTACCGCCAATAAGCGTTTGAGAAATGGGATGACACAGTAGGACAGGATGAGCGTGCTGTTGGTTATGCACGTCCAAGCACTGAGGCAGTATCCGGAGGCAAATCCACGGATACAATGCTGGGGTGTGACGGGGAGCGAAATTTAGTAGCGAAGCATCTGCATTCACACTGTCGAGAAAAGTCTCTATCGAGTTTAAAGGCGCCCGTACCGCAAACCGACACAGGTGGGTGAGGAGAGTATCCTAAGGCCAGCGAGAGAACTGTTGTTAAGGAACTCGGCAAAATGACCCCGTAACTTAGGGATAAGGGGTGCCATCGAAAGATGGCCGCAGAGAATAGGCCCAAGCGACTGTTTACCAAAAACATAGGTTTCTGCTAAGTCGCAAGACGATGTATAGGAGCTGACGCCTGCCCGGTGCTGGAAGGTTAAGGGGATCTGTTAGAGCAATCGAAGCAGTGAACTTAAGCCCCAGTAAACGGCGGCCGTAACTATAACGGTCCTAAGGTAGCGAAATTCCTTGTCGGGTAAGTTCCGACCCGCACGAAAGGCGTAACGATTTGGGCACTGTCTCAACAACAGACTCGGTGAAATTGTAATTCCGGTGAAGATGCCGGATACCTGCGACAGGACGGAAAGACCCCATGGAGCTTTACTGTAGCTTGGCATTGGGTCTTGGTACTACATGTACAGCATAGGTGGGAGGCTTTGATTCCAGGACGCCAGTTTTGGATGAGCCACCGTTGGGATACCACCCCTGTAGTACTGGGACTCTAACCAGAGGCCTTGAATCAGGTCTTGGGACACTGTCAGGCGGGCAGTTTGACTGGGGCGGTCGCCTCCCAAAAGGTAACGGAGGCGCTCAAAGGTTCTCTCAGCACGGTCGGAAATCGTGCACAGAGTGTAAAGGCATAAGAGAGCTTGATTGCAAGACATACAGGTCGAGCAAGGACGAAAGTCGGACTTAGTGATCCGGTGGTTCTGAGTGGAAGGGCCATCGCTCAACGGATAAAAGCTACCCTGGGGATAACAGGCTTATCTCCCCCAAGAGTCCACATCGACGGGGAGGTTTGGCACCTCGATGTCGGCTCATCACATCCTGGGGCTGTAGTAGGTCCCAAGGGTTGGGCTGTTCGCCCATTAAAGTGGTACGCGAGCTGGGTTCAGAACGTCGTGAGACAGTTCGGTCCCTATCCGTCGCAGGCGTAGGAAATTTGAGAGGATCTGCCCTTAGTACGAGAGGACCGGGGTGGACGTACCGCTGGTGTACCAGTTGTCTCGCCAGAGGCATGGCTGGGTAGCTATGTACGGAACGGATAAGCGCTGAAAGCATCTAAGCGCGAAGCCAGCCTCAAGATAAGATTTCCCATTCCTCGGAAGTAAGACCCCATGAAGACTACGTGGTTGATAGGTCGGAGGTGGAAGTGCAGTAATGTATGTAGCTTACCGATACTAATAGGTCGAGGACTTGACCAAGTAAATATTTGGTGATTTGATTAATATGTATGTAGTTTTCAGAGTACAATCTCTGAAAATAAAGATTATGTGGTTATTATAGAAGAGAGGATACACCTGTTCCCATTCCGAACACAGAAGTTAAGCTCTCTATCGCTGATGGTACTTGGGGCGAAGGCTCCTGGGAGAGTAGGACGTAGCCACGTAATCTTTTTTTATGTAATAATATAAAAACTATAGTATAATAAAGTTAATAAGACAAATTGAATATAAATAGTTTTCGGTTTCCGCAAGGAATTAATAAGGAATCAGGTGAAAGACCTGAGCAGCCCCCGTTACTGTGAAGTTGACGAAAGTTAGAGTTGCCACTGTAATTTATAATTATGGGAAGGTTAACTAGTAGGATGAAGCAAAGCCAGGAGACTTGCCGAAAATATAGAGTAAATTTCTTCGGGGATGGAGAAAGTTTCTTGAAATAATATATAAATCAAAATATATCTTCTAAAGAATCAAAAAATTATCTAGTGAAAATAATTTAATGTAATAAAAATACTAATAAAAATAATTTAGTTTATTTAATTTGATTTAATTTAATATAGTGAAATTATATAGTGTAAAGTAATGATATTTATTTTAATATAGTAAGATAACTATATATAAGCTATTTAAAAGAAGAATAAGAGATAACTTGATTTAAATACAATAATAGAAATTTTGAAGTCCTACAGTTTTGTAGGACTTTTATTTTTATTAAAATAAATTTTATTAAAATTAAAGTATATTAATTAAAGTATATTTTAGTTTTTTAAAAAATAATTTTTAAAGAACTTGATATCAAAATAAATTGATATCATGAAACTCATGAAACACATCTCTTTTTTATATTTAAAGGTCTTAAAATATAAAATAAAAGGAGAAAAATATGAAACAGAAGATGAAATCAGTTCTTGCAGCTGCACTTATGTTAGTGGTTTTAAATCCAGTACAGTCTAGTGCAATGCACATCATGGAAGGATTCCTTCCAAAACAGTGGTCTTTAATATGGACTATAGTATTTATACCTTTCTTCTTAGTGGGTATAAGATCAATTAACAAAATAGTAAAAGAAGAGCCAAAGAAAAAAGTACTTTTAGCTTTATGTGGAGCTTTCGTATTTGTACTATCAGCTCTTAAAATTCCATCAGTTAATGGAAGTTGCTCACATCCAACAGGTGTAGGTCTAAGTGCAATATTATTTGGACCAGGGGTAACCGTTGTACTTGGTACAATAGTTTTATTATTCCAGGCGATATTACTTGCTCATGGTGGTTTAACAACATTAGGTGCAAATGCGTTCTCAATGGCAATAGTTGGACCTATAGTATCATACCTTATATTTAAAGGAATGGAAAAAGTATGCAAAAATAGAAAAGTAAATGTATTTTTAGCTGCGGCACTTGGAGACTTAGCTACATACACAGTAACATCATTCCAGCTTGCATTTGCATTCCCAGCTGCTACAGGTGGAGTAATGGCATCTGCTATAAAATTCTTAGGAATATTCTTTGTAACACAGGTTCCAATAGCAATAGCGGAAGGTATATTAACAGTAATCGTATACAACCTAATAGTTGAAAATGTGGAAGGAGTTGATTTTAATGTCAAAAACAACTAAAACTAACATATTATTAATAATATTAGCAATCGCTTTAATAGTACTTCCACTAGTAGTAAATCCAGGGGCTGAATACGGTGGAGCTGATGGACATGCAGAAGAAGCAATAACAGAAATAAACCCAGAATATGAACCATGGTTTGCTAGTTTCTATGAGCCACCAAGTGGGGAAATAGAAAGTTTATTATTCTCAACTCAGGCTGCATTTGGAGCAGGAATAATAGGTTATATCTTAGGAAATTTAAAAGGCAAAAAATCTGGAAGAGAAGAAATAAGAAAAGAGCTTGAAGCTAAAACAAGTGAAAAAAGCGATGATAAAGAGCAATAAGATGGTAAAGTAAGATAAAGAGTAATAAGATTATAAAGATTAATAATTAATACTAACGATAAAATATATAATATGATTTAAATATATAATATAATGATTTAAAATATATAATATAATAATGATAGAAGGCTGCATGATTTGCAGCTTTTCTAGTATCTAAAATACATGAGGAGGAGAATATAAATGTTACTAATAGATAAATACGCTTACACAAATAAGCTAACAGACAAAAATCCTTACATAAAGGCGATATTCTCCATACTATTTTTAATCCTTTCATTGACGATTGAAAATAGAATTTTTCAAATATCTATAATAACAATTATGTCTATAACAATAATATCAACATCTAAAATGGGGATAAGTGAATATTTAAAGCTACTTTCAATACCTCTAATCTTTATGATAATGAGTATTTTGGCGATAATTATAAGTATATCCACAGAAAAATCGGATATGTTGACATATTTTACAGTAGGAAGTACCTACATAGGAATATCAAAATTTGGATTGATGAATGCATTAAGAATATTGTCTAGGTCTATAGCATGCCTTACATGTGTATATTTTTTAATGCTAACTACACCGTTCAACCAACTTATAAAAGTATTTAAAAAGATGCATATTCCCGACAATGTAATAGAAATTGCAATGCTTATATATAGATTTATATTTATATTTTTGGAGGAAGTTCAGGAAATATATAAATCTCAGGAAATGAAGCTTGGATATATGGGAATGAGAAATTCATACAATTCTCTGGGGTTACTTTTAAATATGCTTTATAAAAGAATGATGAAAAGATACGAAGATATGTCTATAGCATTAGATATGAAGCTATTTGATGGAAAATTCCATATCTAAGTCAGGATATTAAAAAATGTACAAATGAGATAATAAAAAATATACAAAGAATATAATAAAAATATGTATAAACATAATAAAAAGTATACAAAGAATATAATAAAAATATGTACAAATATAATAAAAAAATATATAAATAATATAATAAAAAAATTACAGATAGAATAATAAAAGTATATGCAAATAGGACAGTAAAAATGGGATGGTGAGAATATGTATAAAATAGAAAATCTATCATTCAAATATGAAAAAGATAAATATGCTTTAAAAGATATAAATATGGACTTTTCTAAAGGGGATATAATTGGAGTAATAGGTGAAAATGGATGTGGAAAATCCACTTTATTTATGAATATGACTGGAATATTAAAGCCAAATTCTGGAGAAATAAGATATAACGATGAAAAAATAAAGTATGGAAAGAAAGATTTGTATAATTTAAGAAAAAAGGTTGGAATAGTATTTCAGGATCCAGAAAAGCAGATATTCTACTCTAAAGTTTACGACGATATAGCATTTACAATGAGAAATATCGGAATGAATGAAGAGGATATAAAAAAGAGAGTAGAAAAAGCACTAGAGGCTGTAAATGGAAGCGAATTTATAGATAAGCCTGTTCAATTTTTAAGCTATGGTCAGAAAAAAAGGGTTGCGATTGCATCTGTAATAGCTATGCAAAATGAAACAGTGCTACTTGATGAGCCGACATCGGGGTTAGACCCTAGAAGTACCGATGCAGTTGTGGACATAATCAAAAATATGAAAAAAAATGGAACAAAAGTGGTAATCTCTAGCCATGATATGGATTTGATATACGAAATATGTGATTATGTTTATGTTATGAATAAGGGAGAAATAATAAAAGCGGGAAATCCTGATGATGTGTTTATGGACGAAAAAATGATAAAAAATGCAGGATTAAAAACACCTTGGATAATAAAAATCTACAACGAACTAAAAAATAACGAATTAAAAAATGGAGAAACAAAAGAAGAAACGAATTTAAAAACAATAAAAACAAAATTTGCACAGTATAAATAAAAATAGCTGTTGTAATTTTTGTAATGGCGTTTTGGTATGTAATCATGAATTAATTTGCGTCGACAATTCCACAAACGCCCCATACATTGAAATGTGTTACATAATAGTATGGGGCGTTGAGGACTGGAGAGCAAATAATTGTGATTACATGCCTAGAAAGCCTATTACAAAACTACAACAGCTTTTTTTGTCTACGTTGTCAAAAGTTGTAGAATAGCTTAAAATATATATTATAATCGAACAAAAGGAGAACACAAACATGAATTTAGATACATTAAATCCGTCTCAAAGACGGGCGGTTGAAAGAACTGAGGGGCCAGTTCTTATACTTGCAGGGGCTGGTTCGGGGAAAACTAGAGTGCTTACAACTAGAATTGCACATCTAATAGATAAAGGTGTACAGCCAGCAAACATACTTGCAATAACATTTACCAACAAAGCGGCAAATGAAATGCGAGAAAGAGTAGAAGAAACTGTAGAATCAGACACAAAAGATATGTGGATTAGTACATTCCACTCTTGCTGTGTAAGAATACTTAGAAAAGACATAAACAAAATAGGATACAACAGAAGTTTCGTAATTTACGATGCTGCTGACCAGGTAACACTGATAAAAGACTGCTTAAAAGAATTAAACATAAGTGACAAGGCATTTGAACCTAAAACAGTAATCAGTTATATATCAGGTGCAAAAGATAAATTAAAATCTCCAAAACAGTACAAAGATGACTGCGCTGGAGACCCAAGAATGTCTAAAATTGCGGATATATACTCTTTATATCAGGACAGACTAAAAAGAAATAGTGCACTTGACTTTGACGACTTAATAATAAAAACTGTAGAATTATTCAAGAAAAATCCAGAAGTATTAGACTACTACAGAAGCAGATTTAGATACATAATGGTCGACGAATATCAGGATACAAGTATGGCTCAGTACGAATTTATAAAACAATTAGCGATGGGGCACAAAAATATATGCGTCGTAGGTGATGACGACCAGAGTATATATGGATGGAGAGGTGCCGACATCAGAAACATACTTGAATTTGAAAAGGATTACGATGATGTTTTTGTAGTTAAATTAGAGCAGAACTACAGATCGACTCAGGTAATACTTGATGCGGCAAACCATGTAATCTCAAATAATATAGAAAGAAAAAGAAAAAAACTTTGGAGTGAAAAAACTGAAGGCGAAAAAATAAAAATAGAACTAGCAGAAAATGAGCTAGAAGAAGGAAGATTTATAGCCGAGACTATAATAGATAAAGTGCAGGGAGAAGGCAGAAAATACAGCGATTGTGCGGTACTTTACAGAGCAAATGCACAGGCTAGACCTATAGAAGATGCTTTAAACAGAGCTGGAGTTCCTTACAATATATATGGAGGAACAAAATTCTATGAAAGAAAAGAAATAAAAGACTTAATTGCATACCTTAGAATAATTGCAAACCCTCAGGACGACATATCTCTAAAAAGAATAATCAACGTTCCAAGAAGAGGAATAGGACTTAGAACGATAGAAAAAATAGAGGATAGAGCGAGTTTAAAACAGGAAAGTATGTACTCTGTACTTTTAGACATAGACTCAAACTCAGAAATATCTACAAAAGCTAAAAAACAGATAAATGGATTTGTAGATTTAGTAGGGACTCTTAGAGCAATAAAAGAAGTATATCCTGTAAGCAAATTGATAGAAAAAGTACTAGACAGTACAGGATACATATACGAGCTAGAAGAAGAAATGAAGAAAAATCAGAACAGCATGAATGGTAAATACGAAGAGGCTCAGGACAGAATAGACAACTTAAACGAGTTTATATCTATAGCACTTGAATTCGAAAATAGCGACGATGAAAACCTTGAAGATAAATCTTTAGAGACATTCCTTACAAGTGTGGCACTTACATCAGAAACAACTGAGGACGAAGAGCCAAACAGAGTATCTCTAATGACAATGCATACATCTAAAGGGCTAGAGTTCCCGGTTGTATTTATAACAGGAATGGAAGAAGGATTATTCCCAATCTCTAGAGCAATAAAATCTATGAAGGATTCAGACATAGAGGAAGAGAGAAGGCTTTGTTATGTTGGAATTACAAGAGCTAGAGAAGAACTATACCTTACAATGACTGAAAAAAGAACTCTTTACGGAAAGACAAATCATGCTATACAGTCTAGATTTATAGAGGAGCTTCCAGACGAGTGTATAGAGAAACTATACATGGGTAAAAGAGAACTAACATATACTAAGAGCAGCTACAATATATTAGACAAGTACACTAAAAAATACATGAATAGCATGAATAGAGAAGAAGTTGCTAAAAAAATGAATGCAACTAATAAAAATGAAAATAAAATGGCAGAACCTGAGGATATTAAACTAGGCTCAAAGGTATACCATCCAAAATTCGGTGTTGGAACAGTAGTCGCAATGGCTGGAAGTGATGTAACAATAGCCTTTGAAAATCAGGGAATTAAGAAGATAAACAAAGAATATACTACACTAGATCTAGTGAAAGAATAAAAATTGAAGTTTATTAAAAATAAAAATTAGGATGTGAGATAAATGAAAAAATTTGCAGAAAATATGTTAGATTTCATATACAAGAGTCCAACACAGTTTAATGCAGTTGAAGTATCTGCGGAAATGCTTGAAAAAAATGGATTTGAAAAATTAAATCCAAAAGAAAATTGGAAACTAGAAGTTGGAAAAAAATACTACACAACAAAAAATTCTTCGGCATTAGTTGCATTTAAAGTAAATTCTGATGAAGTTGAAAAAGAAGGGTTTAGAATAATAGGTTCACACACAGACTCTCCAGGATTTAGAATTAAGCCTAATGCTGAAATGGAAAGCTGTGGAGCATATTTAAAATTAAATACAGAAGGCTATGGCGGAATGATATTAAGCACTTGGCTTGATAGACCACTTGCTATGGCAGGAAGAGTATTTTTAAGAGGAGAAAATCCATTTAAGCCAGTAGAAAAAATTGTAAACATAAACAAACCAGTTTGCATAATACCAAATCTTGCAATACACATGAACAGAAGCATAAACGACGGATATAAATACAACAAACAGACAGATATGCTTCCTCTTGTTGGGTTAATAAACGAGCAGCTAGAAAAAGACAACTACATGGTAAAACTTCTAGCATCTGAATTAAATGTAGAAGTAGAGGAAATAATAGATTTTGATATATTCTTATACGAGTACGAAAAAGGATGTTTCACAGGAACTAATGAAGAATTCATATCTACTGGAAGATTAGACAACCTTTCAATGTACTATTCATCTGTTGAAGCACTATTAGATTCAGATTCAAAATCAGGTATAAGCATAGCAGTGGGATTTGACAATGAAGAAGTAGGAAGTGCTACAAAACAGGGAGCTGACTCAAACATGCTTTTAAACATATTAGAAAGAATCTGCATCTCTCTTGGAAAAGATAGACAGCAGTTCTTTGAAGCAATAGAAAATTCATTTATAATATCTTCGGATTTAGCACACGCTGTACATCCAAATATAAACAGCATGGCAGATCTACAAACAGACCAGTTATGGGAAAAGGTCCTGTAATAAAAGTTCACGCTGGACAGGCATATACAAGCGATGGATACTCAATATCTGTCTACAAAGAAATATGTAGAGCGTGTGGAGTAGAATATCAGGAATTTGTAAATAAATCCGACCAAAGAGGTGGAAGTACAATAGGACCAATATCTTCAACACATATAGATATACCTTCTGTTGATGTAGGTGCACCGATACTTTCAATGCATTCTATAAGAGAATTAGGATGTAGTGAAGATTTCTATAATACTTACAAAACTTTTATGAAATTCTATGAAATATAGAGTATAATATTCTATAACTATTAAATTAATTTGATAGTAAAATGAAAAATATGAAAGAGAGATGGAAAAATGAAAATAGCTCTATGTATAGAAGGTGGAGGCGCAAAAGGTGCCTATGAAGCAGGTGTAATAAAAGCACTTTATGACAATGGAATAAAAGAATATGCAGCAGTTGCAGGTACTTCAATAGGTGCGATAAATGGGTATTTTGTAACTACAGGAAATATAGAAAAATTAGCTTATATCTGGAACAACCTAGATGAAAATATGGGCGGTTCAGGAATAGAAATAGTAGATAACACAGTAAACAACGATGTAATAATAAAAGCTATGTACACACTTGAAGAGGGAAGTAGAAAAGATATACCTCTATATGTAAACTATGTAGAAGTAAACAATAAATGTGTAGAAGAAAAAGTAGTTGAAACTTCTAAAGAAAGCAAGGAAAAATGCCTTGAATATGTAAAATACAGCTCACTTCTTCCATTTAACCCTACAAAACAAAAAGGGTTTAAAGAAGGATTTATAGAAGATGTCGCAGATGGTGTGCATGACGGAAAATGCCTAGATGGTGGAATGAGCAGAGGACTTATAATAGATCCTGTTTTAGAAGTAAATCCAGATAAAATTGTAGTAATATCTACTAAAGACGACTACGAAATATCAGACGAATTAGCTAAAGAATTTGGAAAAGATAATTTTGTAATAGCTAGACCTAAGTATAAATTTGATCCAAGAGCTACATTAAACCTAAATGGAGATTTCTGTAGAAAAATATTTGCAGAAGGATACGAAATAGGTCAGGAATTAGCTAAAGAATTTAAATAGTTTGTACGAATGATATTATTAGACAATTGAGAATTTAAATAGTTTGTGCGAATAATGTATATTATACAAGTGCAAATTTTGATATAATATAGTGAGAATAAAGAAAGTGAGGATATTTAAATGGCTATAGAAATGAACAATCCAATAGTAACAATAGAAATGGAAAATGGTGGTGTTATAAAAGCTGAACTTTACCCACACATAGCTCCAAACACAGTAAACAACTTCATAAGCTTAATAAACAAAGGATTCTACAATGGTGTTGGATTCCACAGAGTAATAGAAGGATTCATGATTCAGGGTGGATGCCCAGACGGAACAGGAATGGGTGGCCCAGGATACTCAATAAGAGGAGAATTCACTGGAAATGGATTCACTAATAACTTAAAACACGAAAGAGGAGTATTATCAATGGCTAGAACAATGGATCCTAACTCAGCAGGATCTCAGTTCTTCATAATGCACAAAAATTCTCCACACCTAGATGGACAGTATGCTTCATTTGGTAGAGTTATAGAAGGTATGGATGTTGTTGATGAGATAGCAACTACTAAGACTGGTTGGGGAGATAAACCAACAGCTCCACAGGTTATGAAATGTGTTACAGTTGATACTTTAGGTAAAGATTACCCAGAAGTACAAAAATTCTAATGAGATAATAAAAATTTAAGAGATAAAATAAAAAAGACTAGTTTCTTTTACGAATATTTTAGTTTGTAAAGTGACTAGTCTTTTTTTGTACTTAGAAATATATTTATTATTATGAGATACATTTAATAAAAGGAATATTGCTAAAAATTATATATAGTACAAAATGAATTTTAGATGATTTTTTATTTTATTAAGTTAAAAAAATTTAATAATTAGAAAGTGAGATGAAAATTAAGAAATCATTAAGTTAAGAAGAGATACAGAATAAAATATTATTTGTAAATAAAAATATAAGGTTCGTATAATATGGAATATTAAGTATATAAAACTATTTTTAATGTACATTAGGCAGAACCAAAAATATTGGTATACTTTAAATATTCAAAAGTATAAGCTTATTTTATTAATGAAATTAAGAAAATAGCTTGTGTTTTTTTTTTTGGAGAGTATGATTATATTTGAGTATATGAAAAAAATATGAAGTTTGTTATGAAATGTTTTTATAAAAGGTTATTATATAAAAATAAAAAAAGTATTTTAAATGTAGTAACCTTATGAAAGGAGAGGGATTTATGAAAAAATTATTAAAAAAGGTTTTGGTATTAGCATTTACTTTAATGTTTACAATTTCATGTACGTTAAATGATAGTATGTTTGCTAATGCAATATCAGAATCTGAAGAAAATCATGATAATATTTGTGAATGTGGCTCTGATCATATTCATGATACCCATGATGGATGGATACCTTTAAAACCAGATGAGTATGGATATGTGAGATTATTTAAATTAAAATCAGGTAAATATTATGTGACTGAAGAATATTATAAAAATATAAAAAGGATAGAGGGTACTGTAGATGAAGACGTAAATATTACTCTATGCTTAAATGGATATACATTAGAAGTAAAAAATATTGAAGCACTTGAAAAATCTAAACTTACTATAACTGATTGCAAAAATAAAGGAAAAATTAATTTTGAATATGATAACTATGATTTAGATTTAAAATCTTCTTTGTTGTATGATTATAAATGTCATATAATTAACTCAGGAGAGGTAAATCTATGTGGTATTGGTTTAGATTTTAAATTAAATCGGAGTGTAACAGAAGAAATTCAAAATAAGTATTTAAAAGCTTATGAAGAAAATAATAGTGGGAATTCACAACAAATTGCATTTCCAATTTGTATAAAAAATCATGGTATTATGAATATTGTTAATTCTAAGATACACTCAGATTTAGAAAGTTTACCATATTATACAATTATGTCTACTAGTAGTGATCGTATTGGAAATGGCCGTTATGTAAAGGGGATAAATATTATAAATAGTGAAATAGATTCTCAATCTAGAGTAAAAAAAGATGGAAAAATAAGCACAGGTAAAACAAATGGTTTAAAATTAGTAGATGCAAATATAAAAAATAGTGAAATAAAATCTGATTACAATTCTATTACAGGATTTGATGACTCATTTGTAGATGGTACAAAAAATATTTATATAGAAAATAGTAGAATATTAGGGTCTAGGACAGGAATATTAATTGATTCAGGAAAATGGATAATAAATAACTCTGTAATATCTACAATGAAAGAAGGGCCATATGGTAAGGTAAATCTACCTTCTGAAAACTTTGAATCAGAAAATAAGCATGTGGGTATATATATTAAGAATCCTATTTATGGTGGTGATAATTCTTATGTAGAATTAAATGGAAATACAAAAGTAAAAGGTTATAATACTTTTGGAGTTTTAAATGACGGGGGATTAATAAAATTAAATAATAATTCTGAAATAATAGGTATTAATAATTTTATGCCTAGCGAGAAAACAGTTTATAAAGATTATGATTTATGTCAACATAAAGGTTCTTTTTATATAAATAATGATAATATAGAAAAAATATTTTGTTCTGAAGAAAAGAGTGAAATATATTTAGCATCTAACTTAAAAAAAGAAAAAATTATACAAAGATCAAAGGATTCATTTATAGTAGCATTGGATGAAAAGGATAGTAGATATAATGGAGCTGATATAATAATAGACTGTAGTTTTCAGTGGAATGGCAAAAGTGATGGCGATATTGTTGTAAAGGATATTACAGATGAGAATAAAGATAAGTTTAAGTTAATAGGAGATTATATTAAATTAGGATACTATTTAAGCAAAGAACCAGATGAGAAAGAAGAAGGAAAATTCAATTTAGTACTTAGACTTCCTAAGGAAGATGAATCTTTAGTATCATATGAATATCAAAATTCTGATAAAACTAAAAAATTACCGACAGAAATACTTCCTAAAATACCAAATAATGAACCAGTTAAAAAAGGAAGTAATATTTGTCCTAAAAAAATGGAAAATGTCAATGTAGAAGATGGAATATGGAAATTTAAAGGATGGATTCCTGAAAAAGTAGATAATATACAAAAAAATACTCACTTTGTTGGAACATGGGAATTTGTAAAAAATAGTACTGGAGGTGGAACAGTTACACCAAAACCAGATAAACCTGTTGTACCTAACAAGCCAACAGTACCTAATAAAGAACCAGACAGAATCGAAGGAGACGACAGAATAGAAACTGCAATAGAAGCAAGTGAAAAACTATATCCAAATGGAACAGACAAAGTTGTTCTTGCAAATGCAGAAAGATTCTCTGATGTATTAACAGCAAATCCATTTGCAGTTCAGGAAAAAGCATCAGCACTACTAACATACAAAGATAAACTTCCAGAAAAAACACTTAAAGAAATAGAAAGACTTGGAGCAAAGAAAATTTATGTAAGTGGTGGATATGAAGCCGTATCTAAAAAAGTTGTAGATAGCTTAGCAGCAAAAGGCTATGAAATATATAGATTTGACGGTGTTGACAGATACGACACAGCTAGAAAAATAGCTATAAAAATAAGAGAAAAAGGAAATACAAATGCAATAGAATTAGCTTCTGGAGAAGATTTCCCAGATGCATTATGTATGACACCTTTAGCAGTTAAAGACAATGCACCAATATTATTAACTAAAAAATATTCTATACCTAAATATACTAAACAGGCTTTAGCTGAATGGGATATAGAAAATATAAAAATTGGTGGATTAGAAGAAGCTGTTTCTAGAGAAGTTGAAAAACAGATAAAATCTGGATTTGCTATAGATAAAAATAGTAAAAAAGATTCAAATGTATATGACGGAGCAAAAGCTATCAAGAGAATAGGTGGAGCAAATAGATATGAAACATCAGCAAAACTAGCAGCAGAATCATATCCGGAATCTAAGCTTGGTGTATATGCAACAGGAGAAGATTTCCCAGATGCACTAATAGCTGGAAACTATGCAGGAAGAAAAGAAGCTCCGGTACTATTAGTTAAAAGAGATTCTCTACCAGAAGTAGTTGAAAAATATACAACTGATTCTAAGATAGAAAGAGCAACTATAATAGGTGGAGTAAACGCTGTCAGTGATAAAGTATTCAACCTTATAAAATATGCTATAAATAGATAGTATAAAATAAAGTGTAAATAAAACGGAATATAATAAATAAAAAAATCATCAATCTAAAAAATAGGTTGATGATTTTTTTTATTTTATCAATCTTTTAAATTAGTAAATTAAGGTTTAAAAACATAAATATTAAATTAATAAAGATATATAAAAATAATCGAATTTAATAAAATAAAGTATAATATACTAAAAATAGAGAAAAAATTAATAAAACTAAACTATAGAAAATAACTATAGCATTATAGATACATCGGAAAATTTTATAAAAACGAAATAAAACGACAAATTACAAAAAAAATATTAAAAATAGGAAAAAACTATTTACAAAATTAAAAAAAATTTATAAAATAAAAAAAGAAATAATTGGTATATACCTTATGAAAATATAGAACAACTAAAATTTTGTATTTTAACATAAGAAATACTATTATTTTAAAAAGTTAATAGCTTATAGGAGGACAATATGGGAAGGTTTAAAAAAGCAATTGCGACACTTCTAGTTGCTTGTATGACAATGGTTACTCCAGCGTCATTAGGTATGGCTAAAGTTTCTGCTAACGAAGCCAACAAAACAAAAATGAGTGTATACTCAATAGATGCAGGTAGAAAATTTTTCTCAGTAAATCAGATTAAAGAAATAATCGACACTGCAAACAAAACAGGATACACACATGTTCAGTTATTATTTGGTAATGATGGATTAAGATTATTACTAGATGACATGACAATTACGGCAAATGGGAAAACGTATGCGAGTAATGATGTCAAAAATGCAATAAAAAGCGGAACAAAAAAATATTATGACGATCCAAATGGAACAGTTTTAACACAGAAAGATATGGAATCTATATTAGCATATGCTAAATCAAAAAACGTTAAAATAATTCCAGTTGTAAGTAGTCCAGGACACATGGATGCTATATTAAATGCAATGGAAACTTTAGGAATAAAGAATCCAAAATTCAACTATCAGGGAACAGTTTCTAAAACTACTTTAGACTTAGCAAACAAAAATGCAGTTGAATTTACAAAAGAATTAGTTGAAAAATACGCAAAATACTTCAGCGGAAAAGTAGAATACTTCAACTTCGGTGCAGATGAATATGCAAATGATGCAACTTATCATGGACCAAGCAAAAAATCAGGATTCCTAGTTCTTCAGGAAGAAGAATTATACGACGACTTTATAAGATACATCAATGAAATATCTTCTATGGTAAAAGAAAACAACATGAAACCAATATGTTTCAATGATGGTATATACTACAACAAAGACGAAAAAAATGGAACAGTAGATACAGATATAACAGTTGCATATTGGACTCCAGGGTTTGATAGATATTCTCCAGCTCCAGCTAAATTCTTAATAGAAAAAGGATTTAAAATATTAAATACAAATGACAACTGGTACTATGTTGTTGGACGTAACGGAGCAGGTTGGTGGTATGGTTCTGGAATGGCCACTGACAGTATGAAAAAATTCAAATTCGACAGAGTTGTTGGAACTGCTGACGATGAAAAACCACTTCCAATAGTTGGTAGTATGGCTTGTACTTGGTGTGATGAACCTAAGAGCACATACGACCCAACAGTAGTAAAAGGTTTAATGGAATTATTTGCTAGTGAAAACAAAGATTTCATATATCCAAAAGCTAACTACGTTAATGTTGAAAATGCAATAGCAAAAGCACCAAAAGATTTATCAAAATACACTGAAGAAACAGCTTACAATTTAAATAAAGCAATAGCAGCTGTAACATACGGTGAAAAATTAGAAGATCAGAAAAAAGTTGATGCTATGGCATCTGAAATAACAAAAGCTACTAAAAACTTAAAAGTAGCTACAAGTAAAAAGAAAAAATCTGCTATATTCTCAATAGATGCAGGTAGAAAATATTTCTCAAAAGATCAGTTAATGCAGATAATTAACAAAGCTCACAAAAACGGATACACAGATGTTCAGTTAATATTAGGAAACGATGGACTTCGTTTTGCATTAGATAATATGGACATAACTGTAAACGGTAAAACATACAAAAGTGACGATGTTAAAAAAGCTATAACTAAAGGAAATGAATTATACTACAACGATCCTAATGGAGACTATTTAACAGAAGTTGAAATGAATGAAATATTAGCTTTAGCAAAAAGATTAGGTATGGGTGTAATACCTGTAATAAACTCTCCAGGTCATATGGATGGTATATTAAATGCTATGGAAGCTTTAGGAATACAGAATCCTCAGTACAGCCACAACGGTAAAAAATCTACTAGAACAATAGATTTAAACAACAAAGAAGCAATAGCATTCAATAAAGAATTAGTAAAAAAATATGCAACATACTTTGCCGAAAAAGGAAGTAAAGTATTCAACTTCGGTTGTGATGAATATGCAAATGATATAGATTCATCTAAAGAAGGATACTACAACGGATGGAGTAGACTTCAGGGTGAAGGAATGTATCCTAAATTTGTAACTTATGTAAATGACTTATCAAAAATAATAAAAGATGCTGGAATGAAACCAATGTGCTTCAATGACGGTATCTACTACAATAAAAAAGATGAATACGGCAAATTCGACAAAGATATAATAATATCTTATTGGACAGCTGGATGGTGGGAATTCTACGTAGCTCCAGCAGCATACCTATACGACAAAGGACATCAGATAGTAAACTTAAATGATGGATGGTACTGGGTATTAGGAAGCCATAAAACAGAAGACAACAAACTTCCATACAAATACGAAGATGCTATGGCAAACATAGAAAAATTCGATTTCAATAAAGTTGCAGGAGATAGCTTAGCTGTTCCTACAATAGGAAGTATGCAGGCTGTTTGGTGTGATGAACCATCTAAAGAGCATGATATGGAAAAAGTAATGAACTTAATGGATGCTTATTCAGCAAAACACACTACATACCTAAAAAGACCAGGTATGAAAGTTAATGTTGTTGAAAGAATAGAAGGCGAAAATAGATACGCAACTTCTTTAGCAGTAAGTAAAAAAGCATTCTCTAAAGCAAATAAAGTATTCTTAGTATCTGGAGAAAAATTCCCAGATGCATTAAGTGCATCTTCTTTAGCTGCTAAAGGAAATGGTCCAATATTATTAGTAAACGACAAAAATGTAGATAAAATACTTTCTGAAGTAGAAAGATTAAAAGCTAAAGAAATAGTTTTAGTTGGTGGAGGATCTATATCATCTTCTAACAAAACTAAAGTAAAAGAATTTGCTAAAGAAAATTCAGCAACTGTATCAGAACTTTCAGGAAAAGATAGATATGCTACAGCTGTAAAAGTTGCAAACCAGACTATAGCTAGATTTGGAAATAAAGGAAAAGTTATAATAGCTGACGGAAGAAATTATCCAGATGCTGTATCAATAGCTCCTTATGCTTCAAAAGAAGGAATACCAGTACTTTTAGTAAATGGAAACAAAGTTTCAAACGATGTTAAAAACTTCGTAAAGAAAAATAATATAAAAGAAGCTATAATAGTTGGTGGAACAAAAGCTGTTGGAAAAGAAGTAGAAAAATCATTCAAAAAGGTAGTTAGAATAGCTGGTGCTAATAGATATGAAACATCTACAAAAATAGCAGAAAAATTCTTTGCAAAAGCAGATGGAATATTCATGGCTAGTGGAGAAGAATTTGCAGATTCATTATCTGTAAGCTATTATGCAGGTAAGAAAAATACACCGGTTGTACTTACAAGACCAAATAGACTTCACGACAACACAAGAAAATACATGGAAAATAATAAAAACAAAAAATACTATGTTATAGGTGGAGAAAACGCAGTTACTTCAAACCTATTCAACTAAATTTAGAATATGAAAAAAGTCGCCAATATGAAAATATTGGTGGCTTTTTACATGTATGATTAATAAATTAAAAAGAAAATTATTGAAATATGGTATAGAGTAATGGTAAAATAGTATAGTACGAAATGTATTAAGAATATAAAGACTAAAAACAAAAACAAAGCTAAAAACAAAAAATGGCCCGATATTCAGATCGGGTCATTTTTTGTTTTTGGTTATTTATTCAAACTATCATAAGAAATTCCAAAATAATTCGCTACAAAGTAGATAAAAGTCTTTGCAGCAGGAGAAAGGTCTTTAAACTTCTTCATAGAAATGCCTAATTTTCTAGAATAACTAGGCTCTAAAGGAAGATAGTTTATTCTATGCTTTTCCTTTTCTATAACTAGCTCGGTTGAAATACTCCACCCAAGATTATTTTCTACCATGGAGATAATAGAATAATCATTTTGGGAAGAAAAACGTATCAAAGGTCTAATATTTTCGGATTTTAAAATATCGTAGACTCTATTATTATAAGATAGCTCAGGTATTATAAATTTTTGTCCGTTGAAGTTTTCTACAGGGAAAGTATTCATATTTTCTACTGAAAAAGATTTTGGGAAAATAGCTACATACTTATCTTCTAGTATATGTAAAAACTCTAACTCAGAGCTATTATCGTATTCGGAAAATGCAAAATCCACCTTTGATTCAGTTATCCAATCATTAAGATCCTTTACGCCGCCTTCTTTTAGATTAATTATTATATTTGGATGCTCCATATTAAATTTGTTTATTATATCTGGAAGCCAATTAACAGATATGCTTGAAAAAGTTCCTATATTTAGAGAACCTACCTCAAGACCTTTTATATTGAATATAAACTGCTCCAATTTTTCGTTTTCAGACATTAAAACCCTAACTTTTTGAAGGAAGTCTCTACCTATAGGTGTAAGATGAACTCCATACCTATCCCTTATAAATAATTGAAGCCCTAAATCCTTTTCTAATCTTTTTATTGAATGGCTAATTCCTGATTGAGTATAACCCAAAAGTTCTGCTGTATATGAGATACTATTTGTCTCAGCAACAGAGACGAATATCTTATAAGTGTTTATATCCATAAAATTTATCCTCCTAGTTATTAGCTTGTTTTAGATATTAATATATGTCATATCTAAAATATTTTTTTGTCGCTTTTAATATATCAGTCATCAAAGTATACTATAAATATAATAATAGTTCAATTAATAATTAAAAAACAATTTCTCTTTAGATTATAATTCTGGGACAAAATCTATTAGAATTGTTTAAAAAGAAAAGCATAATATCAATAACTGAGCTGGTTGGTATATGCAATGGGTAAAAGATTTATAATCTGGGGAAACAGGGCCAGATAAATAACTATGAGAATAAGGGAATGGTTTTATATGGGAAGATAAAGCTATTTTGTTTATTCATAAGAATTAAATCTAAGTATATATCTTAATGTGGAATATATAGCGCCCTAAATAATAAGTCTTATAACATCTAAAAAAAGTGCTGTTACATGGGAGCCTGGTAAACTCTCTTGTAACAGCACTTTTTCCGTGTAAAAAACCCTCAGTAAAACTGAGGGCGTTTTTATTTTAAAATCTTAAATTACATATTTTTAACTGCAGCAGTAAGTCCAGGAACTAACTGTTTCTTTCTTGAAACGCATCCTTCAACGAATACTCCCTGAGCTCCTTCAACGTTAAATGCTTCAGATATAACAGCATCTGGAGCTTTGTATATTAGGTAAGAACCTTCTTTGATTATATCAGTAACTGCAAGAACTAATAAATCAAAATCAGTAGAGTTTATGTAGTCAAGGAACTGATCCTGTTTAGCGAATATAGAGTCTATATCAAGAGTGAATACCTGACCTATACCAACTGTTTTGCCACTCATATCGAATTTTTTGAAGTCCATGTTTACTATTTCTTCTATTGAGAATTCGTCAAGAGAAGTTCCGTATTTGAACATGTCCATTCCGTATTTTTCCATATCAACACCAGCTATTTTAGCTAGGTCTTCACAAGCCTGTTTGTCTAATTCAGTAGTTGTAGGTGATTTGAATATTAATGTATCAGAAAGTATAGCTGATAGAAGAAGTCCTGCTATTTCAGTAGGGATTTCTACGTTGTTTTCTTTGTACATGTTGTATATTATTGTACAAGTACATCCAACAGGCATTAATCTTACTGATAGAGGAAGATCTGTTTTCATTCCACCTAGTTTGTGATGGTCAACTATTTCAAGAAGGTTAGCTGATTCAAGTCCATCTGCACTCTGTCCGTATTCGTTGTGGTCTACTAATATAACATCTTTTTTAGGTAATTTAGCTAAATCAGAAGCTGATAATACACCTACAACTTTTCCTTCTTCACCTATTACTGGGTAAAGGCATTTTTCGCAAAGGTCAAGGTCTTCTGCGTAATCAAATCTGCATACAGTACAATCACAAGGTTCAACTAATGATTCTATGCAAGCACAGTGGTTTATTGTGTTTGAAGTTTTGTAGTTGTTTGTTGGAACCATTATAACTGAAACACCATTTCTTTCTGCTTTAGCTTTTAATTCATCAGATATTTCTGTATTAGAAGTAAGTATTATTAAAGCAGCTTTGTTGTCTATAGCATATTCTATAGCTTCAAATCTGTTTCCTACTATAACTATATCTCCTGATTCAAGAGTCTCCATTACTGTTTCCATATCAAATGAAAGAGTAAATACTCTACCACTTATTTTTTCTGAACAGTTTACAACTACAGAACCATCAAGGTTTTTGCATATGTTAGTTATTGTAGTGTCTATTGTTTTGAAGTGCTGATGAAGTAATTCTTCAGCTATTTTCTTTAATGATACGCATCCAGCGAATTTTCCTTCTGCATCTGCAACAGGAACTGATTCAACACATTTAGAATTCATTAGGTTGTAAGCTTCTAATAATGAAGAATCAACGTTTAGTACGTTTTCTTTATCGAAGCAAAGGTCATTAACCTGTACTTTAACTCCATCTATTAATTTAGGAGCATCCACTTTAAAGTAGTTAAGAGCGTATTCTGCTTCCTTTCTAACTTCTCCTAGTGCACAAGCTACTGCATCCTGTCCTAATGCTCTTTTTAGGTTTGCATAAGCTATAGAAGAACAAATTGAATCTGTATCTGGGTTTTTATGCCCGAAAACTAATATACTCATCGGTATAGTCTCCTTTCGATTTTAGTAATTTGAATTTGTGAATTTCATAGATTTATTATAACATATTAGACCTATATCTTTATCATCTCTTTATAATTCTTCTAAAAAATAAAATAAAAAAATAGTGTTATAAGTTTGAAAAATTGATAGAAAAATATTAAAAACTTTCAGAAAAGGGAAAACGATTGACAACTTGCAAAATACAGAAATGTCAAAAATTAAAAAACAATTCATGAAAAAGAATGATAAAAAAATATCAAAAAAGTGTTGACTTATATCAAAAATAGGACTATTATATACTCATCGAAAGAAACAAAACAAGATAAAAACTTTGAAAAATCAAAGATTTATAGAAAAACCCTATAATTAAAAAGTTGTTAAAAAGTAGATAAAATTTAACGATAATTACATCAGATTTAACAAAAAATATCAATTCGGAGGAAAAAACAGATGACTAAGGAAGCTAAAAAAGTTGAAGAAAAAGTAGTAAGTCCAGAAATAGTAAAAGATAAAGAAACTTTTGAATTAAGACTTGCAGAAGTTAGAGAAGCTCAGAAAGAGTTAGCTAAACTTAACCAGGAACAGGTAGATAAAATATTCTTAGCAGCAGCAACAGCAGCTAACCAGGCTAGAATACCTCTAGCAAAAATGGCTCAGAAAGAAACAGGAATGGGTGTTGTTGAGGATAAAGTAATTAAAAACCACTTTGCATCTGAATATATATATAATGCATATAAAAATGAAAAAACTTGTGGAGTTATAGAAGAAGACAAAGCATTTGGATTCAAAAAAATAGCTGAACCAATAGGTGTTTTAGGAGCAGTTATACCAACAACTAACCCAACATCAACAGCTATATTCAAAATATTAATAGCATTAAAAACAAGAAATGCTATAATGATTTCTCCTCATCCAAGAGCTAAAGGATGTACAATAGAAGCAGCTAAAATAGTTCATGAAGCAGCTGTAAAAGCAGGTGCTCCAAGAGGATGTGTAGCTTGGATAGATGAACCATCATTAGAATTAACAAACTTATTAATGGCTGAAGCTGATACAATACTTGCAACAGGTGGACCTGGAATGGTTAAAGCAGCTTATTCTTCAGGAAAACCAGCTATAGGTGTTGGTGCAGGTAACGTTCCAGCAATATTAGACGAAAGCTGCGATATGAAAATGGCAGTAAGTTCAATAATAATGTCTAAATCATTCGACAATGGTATGATATGTGCATCTGAACAGTCAGTAATAGTACCTGAAAAAATGTACGAAGATGTTAAAAAAGAATTCATATATAGAGGAGCATATGTTCTAAACGCAGATGAAGCAGATAAAGTAAGAAAAATAATACTTAATGAAGCAGGTGGAGTTAACGCTAAAATAGTTGGACAGAGACCTTGCACAATAGGTAAAATGGCTGGAATAAATGTTCCAGAATCAGCAAGAATAATGATAGCTGAAGTTGATGAAGTTGAATTTGTTGAACCATTCGCTCACGAAAAATTATCTCCAGTTTTAGCTATGTATAAATATAAAACATTTGACGAAGCTGTTTATAAAGCAGAAAGATTAGTTGAACAGGGTGGATACGGACATTCTTCAGCATTATATGTTGATACTATAAAACATCCAGAAAAAGTTGATCAGTTCGCTAATGCATTAAAAACTTGTAGATTAATAATAAACTCTCCATCTTCTCATGGTGGTATAGGTGATTTATACAACTTCAAATTAAAACCATCTCTAACTTTAGGATGCGGATCTTGGGGAGGAAATGCAGTTTCTGAAAACGTAGGAATCAAACACTTAATCAATATCAAGACTGTAGCTGAAAGGAGAGAAAATATGCTTTGGTTTAGAGCTCCAGAAAAAGTTTACTTCAAAAAAGGTTGTATGGGAGTAGCTATGAGAGAATTCAAAGAAGTAATGAATAAGAAAAAAGCTTTCATAGTAACTGACTCATTCTTATATAAAAACGGATATACAAAAGCAATAACAGATTTATTAGATCAGATGGGAATAGTAACTACTACATTCTACAATGTTGCTCCAGACCCAACACTAGCTTGTGCTAAAGAAGGTGCAGAAGCAATGAGAGCATTTGAACCAGACCTAATAATAGCAGTAGGTGGAGGTTCAGCAATGGATGCTGGTAAGATAATGTGGGTATTATATGAACATCCAGAAGTAGATTTCCAGGATTTAGCAATGAGATTCATGGATATAAGAAAAAGAGTTTATACATTCCCTAAAATGGGTGAAAAAGCTTACTTCTGTGCAGTACCAACATCAGCAGGTACAGGTTCTGAAGTTACTCCATTCGCAGTTATAACAGATCAGGATACAGGTATAAAATATCCTCTAGCTGACTACGAATTAATGCCAAACATGGCTATAATAGATGCAGACTACATGATGCAGATGCCAAAAGGATTAACTGCAGCTTCAGGAATAGATGCTTTAACTCATGCATTAGAAGCTTATGTATCTATGTTAAGAACAGAACCAGCAGATGGTATGGCATTACAGGCAGGTAAAGCAATATTCAACTACCTACCAAGAGCATACAACAATGGTCCAGAAGATCCAGAAGCAAGAGAAAAAATGGCTCTAGCGTCAACAATGGCAGGTATGGCGTTTGCTAATGCATTCTTAGGTGTTTGCCACTCTATGGCTCATAAATTAGGAGCATTCCACCACGTACCACACGGTGTTGCAAATGCATTATTAATATGCGAAGTTATAAAATACAACTGCTGTGAAGCTCCATCTAAGATGGGTACTTTCCCTCAGTATAAATATCCAGATACTTTAAAGAGATATGCTGAATTTGCTTCATTCTGTGGAATATCAGGAAATACTGATAAAGAAAAAGTAGATAACTTAATAAAAGCAATAGAAGATTTAAAAGCTAAGTTAAATATACCAAAAACTATAAAAGAATTTGGTGTAGACGAAGCTAAATTCTTAGAAACTCTTGATGAAATGACTGAACAGGCATTTGACGACCAGTGTACAGGTGCTAACCCAAGATATCCATTAATGAGTGAAATAAAAGAAATGTACTTAAAAGTTTACTACGGAAAATAAGAGTAGCATTAAGACCGATTCAAATTGATAATTTTTACATATTACTAAAAAACCAAAAGAAAAACATAATCCAAAATATAGTCTAAGATAACCGAATTAAAAGACTGTCACAGAAATGTGGCAGTCTTTTTGTTTTTAGATTTTGTATTCCTTTTGAAGTAATCTTAAAGCTTTTCTTTCTATTCTAGAGACTTGTACCTGTGAAATTCCCAATATTTTACCTACTTTTTCTTGTGTGAAGTCATTGAAATACCTTAGTTTTATCACTTTTGATTCTAATTCTGGTAGGTCGTCTATTATCTCATTTAATTCTACTAAAATGGTATAATCTATCTCATCTTCTTTTACTAAGTTGTTTGAAAGATCTATTTTTATTATATCTCCGTCTAATTTTGAATCGTATATATCGAAAAATTCAACTGGAGATAGGGCTATTAAAGAGGCTTGAATCTTATCTTTATCTATATCTAAAGCTGATGAGAGCTCATCTAATGAAATTTCCTTGCCTGTTGTTTTGAAGTATTTGTCTTTATATTTTTTTACTTTCCAGTTTATGTATTTAAGCTCTCTAGAGACTTTTATTATCCCATCATCTCTCAAAAATCTTTTGATTTCACCATCAATCATTGGAACTGCATAGCTAGAAAACATAAATCCTAGGCTAGGTTTGAATCTGTTTATTGCTTTTAGAAGTCCAATACAACCAAGCTGAATTAAATCCTCGCGATCCAATCCACTAGGTAAAAATTTTAGAATGGCCTTATTTACAAGTCCAATATTCAATTTTATTAATTTATTTTTAGAAATTAAATCGCCCTTTTGTGCAGAATTGATTAGTTCTAACATGTTGTTGTAGTCTATAACCTTTGTATAGAATTCACTTTTTTCCATTTTAAATATCTCCTATGCGTGTATGTGTGTGTAAATTTATAAGTTATATGAATAAAAAATAAAAAATATGAATTCATAAAATAATATATAAAAAATTTAGTAGCTACAATCATAGAATATCAAAAAACACGAAAGAAATTTTAATATAAAGACAGTGAAAAAATCGTAGGATAAACTTTTAAAATATAAAATTTATAAATCTCTATAAATTTGTAAAAAATTGTCAAAGTTGTATACCAAAAAAAATATTTTCTGAAAATAAGAATATGTGAATATGTCAGATGAAAGTGTCGATAATAAAAATAGAATGACTTTTAAATTAAAAATTTTATAAAAGGAGTGATTTTATTGAAAGTTGGAATTCCCAAGAAAATATCCATAAAATACAATGCATATCTTTTAGACGAGACAGATACAACTGTAACGGTTGAGACATCAGAGGAAAGTATAGAGCTTATACAAGATATTAGGCTAGCTACAGGAAAAGAACCTATCATAGTAAAAAACACTGAAGAAAATATAAGAAAAAAGATAAATATGCGATACGATTCAAATATGGAGGACAGCGAAGATAGGGCTCAAAGATTATTCAAAAGAATAACTGAGTTTTCGATTCGAGAAAATATAAGTGATATACACATTGAGCCTTTTGAAGAAGAGTTTAGGATTAGACTGAGGAGAGATGGAAAACTAGAACTTTATGACAAATTTTCTATGGCTTTTTATCCAGAATTTGTATCTTTTATAAAATTAAAATCAGGAATGGACATAGCTGAAAAAAGGATACCTCAGGATGGAAGACTAGGATTGTTTGAAAATGGAGCAGATGTAGATGTTAGGGTTTCTTCAATACCTACTGTAAATGGCGAAAAGATAGTTATGAGAATTTTGAATAAAAATATATTTATAGAAAATATATCTAAGCCAGATTTTTCAAAAGATGAGATGGAGTTAGTATCGAAAATAATATCTAAAAAATCTGGAATAATTCTTGTCTGTGGTCCAACTGGAAGTGGTAAAACAACTACTGTATATTCAATTATAAAAAAACTTATGGACTTAGAGAGAAATATCACTACAATAGAGAATCCAATTGAATATAAGATAGATGGAATTAATCAAATTCAAGTAAATGAAAAAGTTGGTTTAACTTTTGAAAAAGGACTTAGGTCAATACTAAGGCAGGATCCAGATATTATCATGATAGGTGAAATAAGAGATACAGAAACAGCAGAGATAGCAGTTAGAGCAGCTATAACAGGACACCTTGTTATAAGTACTCTACATACTGAAGATGCTGTGTCTGCTATTATAAGACTTTCCGATATGGGGATAAAACCATATTTGATAAAAGCTTCATTAATAGGCGTTATAGCTCAAAAATTAGCTAGAAAAAAATGTAAATACTGCAAAAATATTGGTGGGATTGTTGAAAAATGTGAAGTCTGCCATGGAAGGGGATATATTGGAAGAACTGCTATACACGAAATTATGAATTTAGATGATAGAGTAAAAAGTCATATAAAAGATAACTTAGATAAGGATATTATGAGAAATGTAGCTGAAAAATCTGGGATGATTACATTTGAAAAAAGTATAGAAAAACTTTTAAAGGATGAGGTTTTGGATGAAAGAGAAGTATATAGCTTGGTTTAAAGATTTAAAAATAAAAGAATTTGAAAATATTGATTTGTCTATACTTGAAGATTTTATTAAACCTAAAAAAATTAAAAGTAAAGAACTTAGAGTTATATGTAGTCAAATGTCTATATTGTTGGATTCTGGAGCTAGTATAGATGATATTTTAGAGGCAATAGGGAATCAGCAAAATAAAAAATATAAAGAATGTTTTTTGAAATCTACAAGAAATATAAAAAAAGGATATTCTATAGAAAATTCTTTTAGAAGTAGTGAATTATTTAGTGAATTTTTTTTGAGTATGATTAGATGTGGAGAAAATTCAGGAAAGCTAAGCACTGTACTAAAGGATATGTCTGAATACTATGAAAGAGATTATAGGGTTAAGTCGAAATTAAAATCTATTATGATTTATCCAGCTATACTTTTTATTATGATGATAGTTGCTGTTATTTTCATAATGTATGCAGTTATACCAAATTTTGCCTTGGTATTTGATAGCAACAATATAAAGCCTCCATTTTTCAGTTATATTGTGATAACGAGTATGCTTTTTATGAGAGAATATATGAATATTTTAGTGCCTATATTTATTTTAATACCTGTATTGATTTATATTTTGATAAAAAGTAATACAGAAAATATGGATAAAATAGATAAATTAAAATGTAAGCTTCCTCTATGGAATAAATACTATATGATGTCTGTTACGGCAAGTTTTTCTAGAAATATGTACATAATGTTAAAAAGTGGGATACCTATTATAAATTCTGTTGAAATTGCTTCAGATATAATAAGAAACAATTATATAAAAAAGCAATTAGAAATATCTCTTAGATATATAAATAAAGGTAGTAGTATTTCAAAATCAATAGATTTAGCTAGTGTATTTCCAGATGTTTTAATATCAATGTTAAAAAATGGAGAAGAAAGTGGGAATATAGAAAAAAGCTTTCAATATATAAACACATTCTTTGAAAATGAGTTAGATATAATGACAGATAGGATTATAAGGCTTATAGAGCCTGCAATAACTATAATTATGGGTCTTGTTATAGGTGGGTTAATAATAGCTATAGTAATGCCTATGTTTGATGCAATTACCGCAATTTAAAAGTTCATTCTAAAAATAAAAATCATGGCTAATACAAATATTACTGTAAATGTCCGGCAATTAATCTTGATTGTCGGACTCAAAATCAGGAGGGTAATTATGAAAAAGAATTTAAAAAATAAAAAAAAGAGACAAGGATTTACACTTGTCGAGATGATAATAGTAGTTACTATACTTGGAATTTTAGCAAGTATTGCAATTGTAAAATATGGAAAAGTAGAAGCTAATGCAAGAAAAAACATAGACTATACAAATGCAGCAAATATAGCATCAGCTGCAACAATAGCAATGAGTGAAGGGGTCCCATCAGATCAAATAACAGTATCTAATTTATTAACAAAAGGATACTTAAATAGCGAACCAGTACCTCAGAGTGTTGACGGAGATTTTACAATAGAGGTTAGCGAAGAAGGCAAAAGCGTAAGTGTAAAAGTAAATGATATAGAAATGTATCCAAAGCCAAAAGAAGAAGCTAAGGGCGAACTGCAATAAAACTAAGAAGAAAAGTAGGTAATAAATATGAAAAAAGAAGAAGTAGAGCTAAACTTATACCCTACAAAATCAAAATGTAAAATAATATTTTTTACAAAAAATGGAAGAAAGATAAAAATCCTATCAAATATAGAAAAGAAAATTACTCTGGATAATAGAATATTTATAGAAAAAACGTTTAGAGATAAATATATAGAAGAATTATCTAATTGCATAATAAATGAAGGTTTAAAATATGGAAAATGTAAATCTGTATTCATAAACATACAAGAAAGCGACATAATACTTAAAAATATAAAAATAGATTCTGCAATTAAAAAGAAAGATATAATCAAGGCTGTAGATATAGAGATAAAGGAATTCTGCTCTAGAACATTTAATGATTACTTTGTCGATTATAAGATATTAGATAGTAATAAAGAGGATACAGAGATTCAAGTTATATTATTTCCAAAAAAATATGTAGATTTATTTTCTGAACTATGCGATAGAATAGGCATTGAAAATAGGGCAATGCACACAAATGTCAACTTGCTAGAAAGACTATTAAAAATCAAGGGAGAAGATATTATGGAAAATATGATAAAAATGGAAAAAGAGCATACATCAACTGGGGAAGTAATGGAAATGGGTGTTATAGAATTTAGGGATGATGACTTAGTTGTAAGTGTATATGCAAAACAAAAGGTAAAATACTGTTGTGTAATAAAAAAAGAAGAATTCACTGATGAATTGGCGGATAAAATATTTGAAAAATGTGTTGGAATAATAGGTCTTGGAAATACAAACGCAGACGATTTACAAATATATTATAGACTTTGTAAATTATGTAATATAGATTTTGAAGAAGATGTTGAGTTTGTACAAGATTTTAAAAATGTATCTCCAGAAGAATTTTTCCAAATTGCTGCTAAAAAACTAAACTAATATCAAAATAAAAATCATATAAAAAGAAAGAATATAAAGAAAACAAGATTAACTAAAAAGAAAATATTTAAAAAATAGCTTTAAATAATGAGGAAAGAAAATGATATTAAATAAGAACAGATTTCTAAAGGAAAATGGACTAAAAGACTACTTTGAATATAAAAGGAAAAGTAGTATAAGCATAACAAGAATAGCTTCTATGGTCGTGTTCTTTCTTATTATTTTCAATATTATAAGTGGGATAATAGAAATAAAAAACATTCAAAACTATATAATCGAGAATCAAACTAATGACAATATCTTGATAAATTCACAAAATGAGCATAAACAAAATAACAATAATAAAAGAATAAACATGGGGAATGTAAGGAAAATATTTGAAACAGTAGGAGAGGAAAATTTGGATAGTATGTATGTAGACCAGGAAAGTGCCCAGGTAATAGGAAAATCTAAGGATATGAAAACTATAGAAATACTTATGAAAAACAAAATACTGAAAGAATCTTACATTAAAAGAATAGAAGGCGGAAGTGTTTACACTTTTGAGATAGATTCTGGAAATAGGTAAACCAATGAACAAAAAAAGACAATTATCTAAAATAATTCTTCTACTGTTTCTTTTTATCTTAACAAATATTTTTATAATAACTCCAATAAAAGAAAGAAAACAACTACTAGAAACAGAAAAATATAAAATAGATCAAGAAATAAAAGAAGTAGAGCGGTACAAAAAACAGACAGAAATATTAAAAAAAGAAGCTAAAAAAAAGAAAGTTATAACAGTATTTGGTGGAAAAGACGATATAATCGAAATTCAAAACACAATAGGAAGAATAGTAAATATTCAAAGTATAGAAAACACAGTTCAATTAAATGAAGATGGAGCGAGGGTATCAAATATAAGTATAAAATTCGTTGGAACATATCAGGAAATATTTAAAGTAGTTGATGCACTTAATTCTAGAGGAATCGAAAAAAATATAAAAAGCTTTAGTGTATCCAAAATAAGTCAATCAAACATCGACTCATCAGAAAAAAATAAAAGTACAATTAAAAACATAGAAGAAATAAAAAACAAATCAGATACAAAAGAACATAAGCAGGAAACTACACAAGATAACAACCGTCGAGAAACTAATAAAAGTCCGTCGACAAAGTTTGAATGTGTCCTAAAAATTAGCAAAATATAAAAAAATGCTCCCTCAAGCAAAAATATAATGCATTTAATCAAAATAAATCAATTTTTTTGTAGATTGATATTGCAAATAATGATAGAATAATAAGATGTGTATTGTATTATTAAAAAATAATAAGGGAGTGAAATTGAAAAGTGATATTAAATAGAAACGATAAATGCTACTGTGGAAGTGGCAAAAAATATAAAAACTGTTGTATGGAAAAAGATTTAGAACAGGAAAGATACAACAGAAGATTAACAGAAGCTCAGAAGCAGTATGCGGAAATATATACAAAAATATATAGATACTCAAGAGATGAAAGATTTGCTAATGAAATGAATAATGCTGAGGATTTATTCTACATATTAAAAACAGACGGTGTAAAAGCTAGATTTGAAAAATTCTTCAACACATTCTTCATAAGCGACCATGTTCTTGAACAAGGAATAACAATAGCTCAGTGTTATCCAGTAGAAAACAAAATAACTGACAACGAAAAAAGAATAATACAGAGTTTAATAAGTTCTTACTCTAGTATATATACAATAGTTAAAAAAGAAAAAGAAAGCGTATTATTAAGAGACTGCTTCCTAGGTGAAGAAGTAGCTGTCGACGATGTAAAAATACTTAAAGATTTTGAAGAAGGCGATACAATAATAGCTAGAATAGTAGAAGTAAGTGGTGTAAAACTTCTTATAGACATAACTGTTAAAATAGTAGAATCAACTGGTAAATTCATGGTTGAAGATATAGAAAGACTATATGAACAGAACAAAGAAGACTGGCCAAACAAAAAAATATTCTTATGCTACCATACATACGTATTCTACAGATATTTACAGCAGCTTTTAGATGAAGAAGTATCTAACTATGTTAGAGAAAATTTAATAGCTAAAGCAAATAATGAAGCTACAGAATCAAAAGAAACAAAAGAAGAAACTACAGAAGATGATGGAAGCGTAATGGCTATAATAAACAAATTTGTAGAAGATGAATACAAAGAAAAATGTGCTTCATTCTGGAAAGAGTACGAAGCAAGCCATGAAGAAATCAAAGGATCTGAATTAGGTTGGGCAGCTGCAGTAGAATACCTTGTTAAAAAAGAAGAAGGTGTTTCTGTAACTCAGGCTAGCATATCTAAAAAATACGATATAAGTGCAAGTACAATAGGAAAAAGAGCTAAAGAATTAAAAGCTTAGTATAAGTTTTTTAATTGAATTAATATAATTGTATTAGATTTTATTTAATATTAGCATAAAATATTATTTAATATTTAGTGTAAGATTTTATTTAATCTTAATACAAAATAAAAAAAATTTTTATATCAGTACTCTTGATGTTATAGTATAATATATTTAATAGATAAACTAGATAACATCTAAAAAGAGAGGGTATAAAATTATGAGTTTAAAATTAGGAAATGCCATAGCAGTGGCAACAGATTATATAAAATCAAATCCAGCTGTACCAGTTTACAAAGATGGAGAAAATCTATATGCAGTAATATACCATATAGAAATTGGTTACAACAAAAACCACGAATCTAACGTAAAACAGTACATAATAATAGATTACAAAGATTTTTCTTTATCAGAAGCAGAAAGAAACGAATTAATAGATTTAGCTAAATCTTACTGCGAATCAAAAGGTATAGAAAATAACGAAAATCTTGAAATAAACTTACTTGATAATGAAGAAGCAGAAAACTTCATTGAAAAAGTATTTAACAACATGAAAGTAATAAGAGGTCTTATAACTAAGAAGTGTTAAGGTCGTCTAACTAGTTTGTATTTAATTAATGTCGAATGGCATGATTGCTGTTCGGCATTATTTTAAATACCGATTTTTAGACGGCCTTTTTTAAGGTCAAAAGCTAAAAATAAAATAGAAATAAATAATTTTAATATTAAAATAGAGAAATAGGAACAGATAATTAAAAGAAAGGAGAAAATTATGCTAAGAGTATCAAACCTAAAGCTTACAATAGATGAAGATATAAGCATACTAAAAAAATTAGTAATAAAAAAACTAGGTATAAAAGAAAATGAATTAGTAAAATACAGCATATACAAAGAATCAATTGATGCTAGAAAAAAAGGCAATATGATGTTTGTTTACACTGTAGATGTAGAATTAAAAAATGAAGATAAAGTGCTTAAAAGAAAGCATAAAGATGTAGTACAGGTTAAACAAAAATCATATATAGGCGTTAAGAGTGGAAATATAGGGCCAAAAGGAAAAATTGCTGTAATAGGTAGTGGGCCTGCTGGATTATTTGCATCTCTTTTATTAGCTCAAAACGGATACTGCCCAATAATGATTGAAAGAGGGGCAGATGTAGATAAAAGAACTGATGATGTAAATAACTTCTGGAAAAATAGAATATTTAATAAAAAATCAAACGTACAGTTTGGTGAAGGTGGAGCGGGAACATTCTCAGACGGTAAGCTAACTACAAGAGCTAAGGACATAAGATGTAGAAAAGTTCTTGAAGAGCTGGTAAATCACGATGCACCTTCAGAAATACTTTACTCTCATAAGCCACATGTTGGGACAGATATACTAAAAAATGTCGTTAAAAATATAAGAGAGGATATTAAACACCTAGGTGGAGAGGTTAGATTTGAATCTCAGGTTACAGATATATGTATAGAAAACAACAAAATAACTAGTATAACAATAAACGACAGCGAAAAAATAGAAGTAGAAGCTGCGATACTTGCAATAGGACACAGTGCAAGAGATACTTATGAGATGCTTTACAAAAGAGGAGTTACAATAATTCAGAAGCCTTTTGCAATAGGTGCTAGAATAGAACATCCTCAGCAGATGATAAATAAATCTCAGTACGGAGAATATTACAATCATCCTAGACTTGGAGCTGCGGACTACAGATTAATAGAGCATACTTCTAATGGAAGAACAGCCTACACATTCTGTATGTGCCCTGGAGGAAGTGTAATAGCATCGGCCTCAGAGGAAAATGAGGTTGTAACAAACGGAATGAGTGAACACAGCAGAGATAAAGAAAATGCAAACAGTGCACTTTTAGTAAATGTATCTCCTGAAGATTTTGATAGCGACTATCCACTCGCGGGGGTAGAATTCCAGAGAAAATACGAGCAGCTTGCATTTAAATTAGGTGGAGAAAATTACAACGCACCAGCTCAGCTTGTAGGAGATTTCCTAAAAGATAAGGCATCTACTAGTATAGGAGATGTAAATCCTTCATACAATCCAGGGATAACTTTAACATCTCTTGATGAATGTCTACCTGGATTTGTAGTTGAAACTATGAAAGAAGGAATTATTAAGCTAGGTAGAAAATTAGAAGGATTTGATATGCACGATGCAATACTTACAGGTGTAGAGACTAGATCATCTTCTCCAATAAGAATTGTGAGAAATGAAGAAACTCTTGAAGCTATGAATGTAGCTGGACTTTACCCATGTGGTGAAGGGGCAGGATATGCTGGAGGTATTGTAACTGCGGCGGTAGATGGAATAAAATGTGCTGAAAAAATAATCGAAAAATATAAAAGTGTAAAATAAAAATATAAAATTGAATTTGAAAAGTATAAAAACATCAGAAATTACAATGTTAAATTTGTTATGTTTTCTTAACATTTTTAACATGGATTTAACTAAACTAATCTTTGAATTTGCTATTATAAAATTGATATGCAAAAGAAAAACGAATAGAAATAATCTATAACGGAGGAGGTAATATTTTGAGCATAGTAATAAGTCTAATGGGAGGACTTGGTCTTTTCCTATATGGTATGAACCTTATGGGGGAAGGATTACAAAAATCTGCCGGGACAAAATTAAAAGCGATAATAAAACTTTTGACAAGTAATATATTTATGGGAGTACTTGTTGGTACTGGTGTTACAGCTGTTATACAGAGTTCAAGTGCTACTACAGTAATGGTTGTTGGTTTCGTTAATGCAGGAATCATGACATTAAAACAGGCAATAGGAGTTATAATGGGGGCAAATATAGGTACAACTGTTACAGCACAGTTGGTATCATTCAACCTTAATGGTATGGCTCCAGTAGCTCTTGGAATAGGGATAGTACTTTATTTATTTGGTAAAAATCCAAAAATAAAACATATATCAGAAATCCTTATAGGATTTGGTATGTTATTTACAGGTATGGAATTCATGAAAGATGCTGTTGAACCTTTAAGAGATTACAAAGGATTCACAGATATGCTAGTTTCATTTGGACAGTATCCAATTTTAGGATTATTACTAGGGTTCGGTATAACTGCTATAGTTCAGAGTTCAAGTGCTTCAATGGGTATGTTAGTTGCATTAGCTGCTGAAGGTTTAATACCTCTAAATGCAGCATTACCAATACTTTATGGTCAGAACATAGGTACTTGTGTTACTTCACTACTTTCAAGTATTGGTGCAAATAAAAATGCCAAGAGGGCTGCGGTAATACACTTGATATTCAACGTACTTGGAACTGTATTATTCTTAATATTCCTTAATAGACCAGTTGTTTCATTAGTTACAGGAATGGATCCAGGAAATGTTGCAAGACAGATAGCAAATACTCATACATTATTCAACATAATATCTGTTTTAATATTACTTCCATTCAACAACTTTATAATTAAGTTAGCTATGAGAATAATCCCAGACAAGGCTGAGGATGAAGAAGATGTTAAAACAGTTAAATACATCGATGATAAGATGCTTGAAATACCTTCAATAGCTCTTATCAATACTATAAAAGAAACATATAGAATGGGCAACAAAGCTAAAGAAAGTTTAGACTGCTCAATATCAGCTATAATTGAAAAATCTGATGAGTATTTAGGAAAAGTTTTTGTTAAGGAAGAAACTGTAAACGAACTTCAGAAAATAATACTTAACTATCTTCTAAAATTATCAAAAACTGCAGCATTAGATGAAGATTCAAGAGAGGCTGTAGACAACCTATTCAACACAGTAAATGATATAGAAAGAATAGGAGATCATGCTAAAAACATAGCAGAACTTTCTCAGATAATGATAGACGGAGACCTAGAATTCTCTGAACAAGGAAAGAATCAGTTAGAAGAAATATACAATTACGTAATATCTGCATACAATAGTGCATTAGAAGCGTTCAAAAATGACGATATAAACTTAGCATACAAAGTATTCCGGATAGAAGAAAAAGTAGATATGATGGAAAAAACTTGTAGAGCAAGCCATATGTACAGATTAAACAACAACCTTTGTAGTATAGATAATGGTGTTGTATTCCTTGATATAATAACAGCCCTTGAAAGAGTATCAGACCATGCTGTTAATATAGCTAAGAGAGTTATAGCTCAGAAAAAACACGTTGTAGAATAAAATATAATATATAAATAATTGAGACTGTTGCAAATTTGCAATGGTCTCTTTTTGTATATAGATAATCTCCAATTAAATTGTATGTAGGAAGCCTTCAGTTAAACTGGAGTTTTTTTATGAAAAATATATTCTTTTAAGTTTTAGTTAAGCTAATGATAATATAATGAAATCATCAAAGGAGAGTAAATCCTTTAAAGAGATTTCTTTTTTATAGAAATTAAAGAATAAGAAAATTTATCTAATTGAGATATGAGATAAAAAATTAGACGGAATGGAGTGGAAATTTATGAAATTAAAAAACAAAGGAATAGGATTAATAGTAGTGGTTGCGGTAATAAGTTCGATATTAGGTAGTTCTCTTACACTATTCGCACTTAAAGATAAAATAGGAAGTGGCAGTTCACAGTCATCAAATATAGTAGTAAGTGAAGATTCAAAGAGCCAAAATGTTTATCAGGCGGTTGCTAAAAAAGCAACTCCTTCAGTTGTAGGTATAACAACAACTAGTGTGAGTCAGGACAATATGTTTGCTATACCACAGGAAACACAGGGTGTTGGTACTGGTATAATAGTTGATTCAAACGGATACATATTAACAAATTCACATGTTGTATCTGATGGGGATGCAACAAAGGTAAGTGTACTATTCAGTGACGGTTCAGATATAGACGGTAAGGTTATATGGTACGATTCTCAGATGGACTTAGCTATGGTAAAAGTAGATAAAACAGGACTTACAGCAGCAGATTTAGGAAATAGCGATGATGTAGCTGTTGGTGATATATCAATAGCAATAGGTAACCCACTTGGATTAGACCTTCAGAAGAGTGTAACTCAGGGTATAATAAGTGGACTTGATAGAACAATAAGCACAAGCCAGTCAACAAATATGACAGGTCTAATTCAGACAGATGCAAGTATAAACTCTGGTAACAGTGGTGGGCCATTATTAAACGAAAAAGGTCAGGTAATCGGTATAAATACAGCTAAAGCATCTCAGGGTGAAGGCTTAGGATTTGCAATTCCAATAAATACAGCTAAGAACATAATAAATAAAGTTATAAAAGACGGTAACTACGAAAAAGTTACTTTAGGTATAAAAGGAACAGATTTAGAAACATATGAACAGGCTGTTGGACAGGATTTAACAGGAGATAGCGGAGTATATGTAGCAGAAGTTACTTCAGGATCTTCAGCTGAAAAAGCAAAAATGGCAGCAGGAGATATAATAATAAAATTAGGAAATACTGAAATAACTAGTATGAACGATTTAAATAAAGCTTTATACGGATATAGTAATGGTGATAAAGCAGAAATAACTGTACTTAGAAATGGTAGAGAACAGAAATTGACAGTTACATTTTCTAAATAAATGATAGATGTAAATTAAAAAGTGAAAAAAATGAGAAAAATTATTATAATTATGAAATAAATTATTCATTTTCTACACCCCTTTTTATAAAAAAATATATAGAGAAAAAATTTATATGGATTTTTTAATACTGTAATAAAAATATATTACAGTATTTTTTTGCTATGAAAAAAATTGTAAAAAACAACTATAAAAATAAAATATAGAAAAATAAAATATAAAAATCTAGTGAAATCAATGCTTCCGACTATATGCTAAGAAAACGATATTTTTTTGTTATTAATAAAATAATAACAATATTATATTGGTATTGCAGGTTTGTGAAATATTATGGACTTTAAAAATGTCATGTGATAATATTCAGTTATAAGGTTATTGTTTTAGATAAGCGCAATTAATTTGCAATTGATTTTTCATTTTTAAAGATAAATATCTTAGTAACTAATCATATTTATCTTTTTCTTTTGCTCAAAAGAGTTAAATAATTATCAAAATTAATTGCTATGTAGAATATAGAAATAGGAGATGCATTTATGAAACCATTAGTTATTAACTTTCAGAAATGCAGCATACACGATGGTCCTGGAATAAGAAGTACCGTATTCTTCAAAGGATGTCCACTTGAATGTGTATGGTGTCATAATCCAGAAAGTCAGTCATATAAAAAAGAAGTACTATACAACCGGGAAAGATGTGGAGCATGTGGAAAATGTAAAGAAATATGCCCTCACGATGCAATATTCATGAAAGATGGATGTGTAGGACTAGATAAAGATAAATGTGAACTATGTTCAACTTGCTTAGATTACTGCATAAACAATGCAAGAGAAATAGTTGGAGATGAGTACACAGTAAAGGAATTATTAAAACTTATAGATAAAGATAGAATCTTCTATGAAGAATCTGGCGGAGGTGTTACTTTATCTGGTGGTGAAGTAATGGTTCAGGATATGGACTTTATCTGTGAATTAGCTAAAGGATGCAAAAATAAAGGTATAGATGTAGCAATAGATACTTGCGGATATGCACCTACAGAAAATTATGAAAGAATACTACCATACGCTGATAGATTCTTATTCGACATCAAATTAGTAGATGAAGATAAACACAAGAAATTTACAGGAAAATCAAACGATTTAATACTTAAAAACTTAAAATTCCTAAATGATAATGGAGCATTTATAAATATAAGAATACCATTAATCGGTGGAGTAAATGTTGATGATGATAATGAAGAGGTAATGAGAATGATAGAACTTCTAAAACCTCTTAATATAAAAGCTGTAAACTTACTACCTTATCACGATATAGGAAAACACAAATATACTAAATTAGATAAGGAATACGAAGGTAACGATTTTACTAAACCTTCAGATGAAAAAATGAATGAAATCAAAATGATTTTTGAAAATAATAATTTCCAAAATGTAAAAATAGGAGGATAATGTCATGGGAAGAGGAACTTTTGCAAGAACTAAAAAATTAAGAGAAGCAAGTGTAACAACTAAACCGCATATATCAATAGAAAGAGCGGTACTATTTACTGAAGCTTATAAAAAATGGGAAGGTAGCGTTGAAATGCCAGTGCTAAGAGCTTTATCTTTCAAACACTTCATGGAAAATAGAACTCTTTGTATAAATGATGGTGAATTAATAGTTGGGGAAAAAGGTGATTCAGCTCAGGCAGCTCCTACATACCCAGAAATATGCTGTCATACAATAGAAGATATGAACGTAATGAATGATAGAGATATAGTTGACTTCTCAGTTACAGAAGAAGACAAGAGAATACAGGAAGAAATAATAATACCTTTCTGGGAAAAAAGACAGACTAGAAGAAAAATAGTTAACGCTATGGCTCCAGAATGGAAAAATGCTTATGAAGCTGGTATGTTCACAGAATTCATGGAACAGAGAGCTCCAGGACACACTGTTTGTGGTGACATAATATACAGAAAAGGTTTCGCAGATCTTAAAAAAGATATAGAAAAAGAAATAGCTAACTTAGACTTCTTAAACGATAAAGAAGCATACGATAAAAAAGCTGACTTAGAAGCTATGGCAATATCTTGTGAAGCAATGATAATATTCGGTAAAAGATATGCAGAATTAGCTAGAAAAATGGCAGCTGAAACAACTGACGAACAGAGAAAGAAAGACTTATTATTAATAGCTGAAAACTGTGACGTTGTACCAGAACACGCTCCAAAAACATTCCATCAGGCAATACAGATGTACTGGTTCGTACACGTTGGTATAACTACAGAACTTAATACTTGGGATGCATTCTCTCCAGGTAGATTAGACCAGCACTTAAACCCATTCTATGAAAAAGATGTAGAAGAAGGAAGATTAACTAGAGAAGGTGCTCAGGAATTACTAGAATGTATGTGGGTTAAATTCAACAACCAGCCAGCTCCTCCAAAAGTTGGTATAACATTAAAAGAAAGTGGAACTTACACTGACTTCGTTAACCTTAACACTGGTGGTATAAGACCAGATGGACAGGACGGTGTAAATGAAGTAAGTTACATAATACTTGATGTAATGGATGAAATGAAATTAGTTCAGCCAAGTTCAAACGTTCAGATAAGTAGAAAAACTCCTCAGAAATTCTTAAAAAGAGCTTGTGAAATATCAAGAAAAGGATGGGGACAGCCAGCATTTTACAACACTGAAGCTATAATACAGGAACTTCTTAACGCTGGAAAAACTATAGAAGATGCTAGACTTGGTGGTACAAGTGGATGTGTTGAAACAGGATGCTTTGGTAAAGAAGCTTACGTTTTAACAGGATACATGAACTTACCAAAAATATTAGAATTAACATTAAACAATGGATTCGATAAATACACTGGAAAACAGGTTGGTATAGAAACAGGAGATCCAAGAGATTTCAAAACTTATGAAGAATTATTCGAAGCTTACAAAAAACAGTTACACTACATGGTAGATGTAAAAGTTAGAGGTAATGCTATAATAGAAAAAATATGTGCTGAACACATGCCTTGCCCATTAATGTCTTCAATAGTTGATGACTGTATAGCAAAAGGTAAAGACTACCAGAGAGGTGGAGCTAGATACAATACTAGATACATCCAGGGTGTTGGTATAGGTACAATAACTGACAGTTTAGCTGCTATAAAATACAATGTATTTGATAATGAAAAATTCAGCATGGATACATTATTAAAAGCTATGGAAGCTAACTTCGAAGGATATGAAGCAGAACTTAACATGGTTAAAAATAAAACTCCAAAATACGGAAATGACGATGATTACGCAGATGATATAATGAAAGAAGTATTCAACTTATATCATGGTGAAGTAACTGGTAGACCAACAGTAAATGGTGGACACTACAGAGTAGACATGCTTCCAACAACTTGCCACGTATACTTCGGTGAAGTTATGGGTGCTAGTCCAAACGGAAGACTTGCTGAAAAACCAGTTTCTGAAGGTATATCACCAGAAAAAGGTGGAGATACTAACGGACCAACAGCTGTTATAAAATCTTGTGCTAAAATGGACCACTTAATAACTGGAGGAACTCTATTAAACCAGAGATTCGCACCATCAGTTGTTCAGGGTGAAGAAGGATTAGACAACATGGCTAACCTAATAAGAGCATACTTCAATATGGATGGACATCATATACAGTTCAACGTATTCGACAAAAATGTATTATTAGCTGCTCAGAAAAACCCAGATGAATACAAAGATTTAATAGTTAGGGTTGCAGGATACAGTGATCACTTCAATAATTTAAGTAGAGCTTTACAGGACGAAATAATAGGAAGAACTGAACAGAGCTTCTAAGAATAAAAAACTAGCAACTTTCAGGGGATAGAATTTCTATCCCCTGTTATTATATTTTTTAATATATTGAAAAAATTTATTAAATTTTGACTATGATATAAAAAAGATATAAAAAGATAGAAAACGATAACAAAGATGAATTGGATAAATATTATATAGTTGGCTATAATAATATATGTAGATGACAATGTAAACATAAACTGTAAACAAAAAAAGTTTATATTTTTTTATTTTTTAAATTTATACAATAAGGAGAGTTTTTGATATGAAAACATTAGGATTAATTGGTGCAGGAAATATGGGAAGTGCTATGCTTGGTGGAATAGTTAAAGCTGGTCTTGTTAAACCAGAAAACATAACTGTTGCAGACCTTTATCAGCCATCTCTTGATAGAGTTAAAGCAGAATTAGGTGTAAATGTAACAACTGATTCAGCAGAAGTTGTTAAAAATTGTGACGCTTTTATAATAGCTTTAAAACCAAACATAGTTGAAGTAGCTTTATCTCCACTTGCTGAATTAGTAAGAGAAGATCAGTTAGTTATGTCTATAGCTGCTGGAAAACAGATATCTCAGTTAGAAGCTATAGTAGGAGCTGACAAAAAAGTTATAAGAATAATGCCTAATACTCCAGCTTTAGTATCAGAAGGTATGGCAGGAATATGTGCAAACAAAAACGTTACTAAAGAAGAATTAGAAGAAGTTAAAACTATATTCGAATCATTCGGTGGAGCTGAAATAGTAACTGAAAAATTAATGGACGCTGTTACAGGTGTAAGTGGTTCTGGACCAGCTTACGTATTCTTATTCATAGAAGCTATGGCAGATGCTGCAGTTCTTGAAGGAATGCCAAGACCTCAGGCTTACAAATTCGCTGCTCAGACAGTTTTAGGATCAGCTAAAATGGTTCTTGAAACTGGAAAACATCCAGGTGAATTAAAAGATATGGTTTGCTCTCCAGCTGGAACAACTATAGAAGCTGTTAAAGTTCTTGAAGACTTAGGATTCAGATCAGCTGTAATAAATGCTATACATGAATGCACAGAAAAATCTAAAGAATTAAGTAAATAATTATAATTGAAATATATGGGTGCCGCAGTTTTCTGCGGCATCTTTTTTTGTAACGAAGTAGGTTTATTTCTAACTAGATTTCTTTTATAAATTTGAAAGATTTTGCTAGAAAAATCTATCTATTTATAAAATTTCACTAGCTGAGAAATAAACCTATTATAATAATAAAAAGATTGATAGCAGAAAACTGCTGGCAACATATGATTTCTAATTATGATTATTTGCTTAATACTTTAGATAGGTGGAAATGGAAAGGGTTGGAGAAGTTAGTTATCTGGATAGATGGAGAGGAATAGCAAGATGTGGTATAATTTAATTATTTATAATATATTAATAAAAATACTAAAAATTTAGGAGAGTATTATGAGTGCTGATAGACTTTCTTTATATTGGATATATTTCATTATTATGAGTTTTAGTGTTGTAATCTGTGTAATTCTTGCTTTTTCTAATATAAAAATAGCAAAACGGGAGTTTTTTTATCCAAGACAACAAAATTGGGCTAAGAAGCATGAAGAAAGGTTAAATTTATTATCGAAAAGATTTTTTCTGATATTGTGTATAGTTTTCTTTATGTTTGGAACATTGCCTTCTTGTTTAGATTTACCATATGTTTTGAAAGGAAATTATAAAGAAGTTTGTAGTGTTATAATTAAAAAATCAGGAACATCAATAAATCTTGAATACGGTGGTTATTATAGAGTTGGAAATACAAAAGGATGTAAAATAGGGGATGAGATAAAGGTAGAGTACCTTCCATTTACTAGATATGCAACAATCACCAATATATTTCATTCAAAATAATCTGAGAGGAGATAGAATTATTTATCTTTCCTATAATGCATATGGATATGTCTGCATTCTCAGTAGAAGGTCAAACGCATACATTATAGAGAAACAATTACAGAGATTTTATTTACAACAATTATTATATAGAAAATTAGTATGTAGAAATTTAAAAACTTGAAACAGATGAAAAAACAAGAACCTACTTTATATAAATGAATAACATATAAACAAATAACGACTTTTTACAAACGAATAACTAGGAAACTAGCTTAACGAAAAAAGATAGGTCTAAACAATCCAGCGACAATCTGGAGACGACTCACTACTTTTAAATGTGTTACAAAAATTGTAGTGAGTCGTCGAAGCCTGGAGCGGTTGTTAGACCTATCTTTTTCGTTCTATCTATTTTCTTTTATTCATTTCATCAAGTAAGTTCTCGTTTTTCATTGAGCAAGCTTTTAAATTTCCGCAAGCTGAGCAGTTAGCACAGCCTCCATTTTCTCCACCACCACTGCAACTACTACAGCTGCTTCTTGGTTTAGTGAAGATTCTAATAAGTATAACAGCTGTAATTATTACAATCACTGCAGTTATTGCTATCTCAATTGGAGAACTTGCCGCTGCAAACGCACTTCCAACTATGTTCACGATAACACCTGCAACCCAAGCAAGTGCAAACTGATAGAATAGAGATGTAAACATCATCTTGTTTCCATATTCTTTTCTCATTGTAGCTAGAGCAGCTATACAAGGAGTGTAAAGTGCTGTGAAAACAAGGAATGCATAAGCTGTAACACCTGTGAAAACTGTAGGTAATACTTCATTTAAGTTACCGTAAAGTATGCTAAGTGTGTTTACAACGACTTCTTTTGCTCCAAGTCCTGTAAGAAGGGCAACGGAAGTTCTCCAATCGCTGAATCCTAGTGGTCTAAATATAGGAGCGATTACTTTTCCTATATAAGCTAGGAAAGAATCATTTATATTTTCTGTGAATCCGTTAAAGTTGAATGATGAGAATGCCCAAATAACAACAGACATTGCAAACATTATAGTAACAACTTTAACTAAGAATCCTTTAGATTTATTCCAAGTATTTTTTAGTAGAGCGCTGATTGTAGGTATTTTGTACTCAGGTAGCTCTAATATAAATGGCTCAACCTCGTTTTTGAAAGTAGTTCTATTTAAGAATAGTGCAACTATTATTGCAGCCACAATTCCAACTAAGTAAAGTGAAGCTGTAACTATAGCCTGATTTTTAGGGAAGAAAACTGCAACAAATAATGCATAAACTGGTAATTTTGCACCACAAGTCATTAGAGGTGCGATAAGTGCAGTTATTTTTCTATCCTTTTCGCTTTCAAGAGTTCTTGTAGCCATTATTGCTGGAGAAGAACATCCCATACCCATTATCATAGGTATAAATGCCTTACCAGAAAGTCCAACTTTTTTCATTATTCTATCCATTAAAAATGCTGTTCTAGACATATATCCACTGTCTTCAAACAGAGATATTCCAAAGAATAGAGTACATATTAATGGGAAGAAAGGAAGTGTTCCGCCAAGTCCACCAATTATACCATCTACTATTAAAGATCTAAACCAAGGACTAGAGTTTGCAAGTGCGGCATCTGCTGGTGCGGCGATGTAGTTTTCAATAAGTCCCGCAAATCCTTCCTGAAGTGGCCCTCCAACCCAGTCAAATGTAAATTTGAAAAGAAGTAATAAAAGACCGATGAATATTGGATAAGCAAATATTGGATGAAGCACTATGCTGTCTATCTTATCGCTTATAGTCTTTTTATCTTCTTTTGGGAAATTTGTACAAAGAGCAAGCTTTTCTTCTATTATTTTGTAAGTTTCTTCTTCATTTCCCCAGTTAGTAGAGTAGATAAACGGCTTTCTAGCAGCTTCTCTTAGTTTAGAAGCTATGTCATCTACACCTTCTTTTTTCTTTGCAACTATTGGAATAACAGTCACTCCAAATTCACGAGCTAATTTATGAGTATCAATCTCCATTCCTCTAGCTTTTGCAACATCAAGCATATTTAAAAGTATAACTATTGGCTTGTTAAACTGCATAAGCTGAGTAGTTAGGTAAAGATTTCTAGTTAAGTTTGATGCGTCGACAACGTTTAAAATTAAATCGACGTCCTCTTTTTCAAGGAATGATTTAGAAACTTTTTCTTCATTAGAAAAAGTATCCATCGCATAAATTCCAGGAAGGTCGACAATTTTTATATCGTCCTCAAGGAATCCTTCTTTTTTCTCTATTGTAACGCCTGGCCAGTTACCCACATACTGATTTGAACCTGTAAGTAGGTTGAATACTGTAGTTTTACCGACGTTTGGGTTTCCTAAAAGTGCTATATTTAACAAATTCTACCTCCTTACTGAAGAACTATGTTCTTTGCATCAGATTTTCTGATAGCAAGATCAAGCCCTCTAAATCTTACAAGTATTGGGTCTCCAAATGGAGCAACCTTTTTTACTTCTATTTCAGTGTTGTTTATACAACCTAGAGCAAGAAGTCTTTTAGCTAATTTTTCGTTTCCATTTATATTATCAATGCGGCCTTTTTCGCCAACTTTTAAATCAAAAACTGTATTCATGGTAATTCCTCCTTAAAATTAATGAAATTCATTATCAATATCTTATTGATATTATATCTCAAAAACTTATGTATGTCAATTAAAATCAATGATTGACGAGTTGCAAAATTTTAAAAGAAAATTAGAAATAAAAAAGATGATAAAATTTATCAAAAACAGCGTTTCCTATTGAGAAACGTTAATTTTGTATTAATCACTTATAACAAAACTATTGTGATATAATATCAATGTAACAAAAATAATACCAATGTAGCAAAATTATTAAAAAGGAGGACGTTATGTCTGAAAAGAGAATAGAAACGAAAAAACTGACTTTCCTAGGGCTAATGGTAGGATACAGTTTAATCTTATATATAATAGAAGGATTTATTCCAAATCCAATGGTTGCGGTGTTTCCTGGTGCAAAGCTAGGACTTAGTAATATCATTACTTTGGTGGCACTTATGACTCTTGGATTTAAGGATACTTTTATCATTCTTACAGTTAGAATAATTCTTTCTTCTATATTTACAGGGCCGATGTCTTATTTGATGTTTAGTATAGGTGGAGGATATTTGAGTCTTGTTGTGATGTATTTGTTTAGTAGAATTAAGGATTTTTCTGTGATTGGGATAAGTATCGGAGGTGCAATAGGGCACAATGTAGGGCAGTTGCTTGTAGCATCGATGATAGTTCAAAACATAGCTATGACTACTTATCTACCGTTTATGTTGATAACATCTTTAGTAACGGGAATTTTCGTAGGGATTGTTTCGAAGTTTACGATACCTTATGTAAAATCTCGGATTAAAAAATTATAAATAATATGGCTGTTGAAGGTTTTGCAGCAGACCTAGACTTAACACAAGTATTCGCTCTCCAGGCTTCAGCGCCCCATCCATTTATGTAATACCTTTTAATGTATGGGGCGCTTGCAGAATTGTCGGTGCGAGCTACTTGTGTTTAAGTCTTAAATGGTCTACTTGCAAAATTTTTTCTAACAGCCATTTTTTATAATTTTTTATAGAGATTTATAGAATAAGGTATCGTAAAATTCTTCAACAATTTAATAATGTTATGGTATAGTTTATTAAAATTTTAATCACTATAAAGATATTATATAGTTTAAAATTTAAGTATAAATGGTGTATTGTTAAATTTTTCAATGCTTATGCGTGTTAGAGATAAGAATCTCGACGATAATGTTGTTATATAGTATAATAAAAATGTATAACAATGTTCATTTGGCGTTGTTATTTCAATTTTTGTAGTCAATAGAAATATTTAAAAATATGTATAATCAAATAGTGTGGTTTAGGAGGGTGTAAATTGGCAAATATAAAAATTGTTACAGACGGTTCATGTGATTTTCCTCAGGAAATAATAGATATAGTGAATCCTGAGATAGTTAGAATAAATGTAGCTTTTGGAGAGGATTCTTATATCGGTGGTGTAGATATAGATGAAAAGACTTTTTATGAAAAGATGAGAGGGTGTAAAGAGCTACCAAAGACTTCAAGTCCTTCTTTAGAGAGATTTATGGAAGTTTATGGAAATGAAGAATACGAGGAAATAATAGTTTTCACTCTTACTTCTAAGTTATCAGGGACATATAGTAATGCTGTAATTTCTAAAAATATGTACCTTGAGGAACATGAGCATAAGAGAATTGAGGTTATAGATTCGGAAAGCGGTTCTATAGGGGTTGCGCTTATGATTCTAAAAACTCATCAGCTTATAGAAGCTGGCAAAAACATGGACGAAATTCTAGAAGAAATAGAAAAAATGAAAAAAGACATGGTACTCTACGGTACTTTAGACACACTAGAAAATGCAATAAAAGGTGGTAGAGTAAACCCTATAGCAGGAAAACTTATAAATGCACTTAATTTTAAAGTAATAATAAAAATAGATGAAGGTCTTGTAAAACCTATAGATAAAGCTAGAGGTGAAAGCAACAGTCTTAAAAAACTATTCACATATATCAAAAACTGTGTTGATATAAATGAAATAGAGCACAAAGACGTAATAGTTGGGCATGCAAACTGTCCAGAAAAAGCAGAAAAAGTTAAGAAATTTATAGTAGACCACTATAATTTCGAGGAAACTCTTGTTGCTAATATAGGACCAATAATGGGAACATTTACAGCAGAAGGTGCTATACTTATAGCGGTTCTTTAAGAATGTAATTTCCCGGGAAATATACAGGAGGCAGTTATGGGAATAGAAAGAAACAATATAGAAGAAAAATATAAATGGGACTTAGAAAAAATGTACCCAGATAAAGAATCAGTTGATGCCGATATAAAAAAGGCAGAAGAATTAACTGAAGAAATTGCACAGTACAAGGGAAAATTATCTCTTGGAAAAGAAAATTTATTAAATGCTTTAAAGACTTTAGAAGAAGCATCTAGAGTTATAGAAAAAATATATGTATACACTCACATGAAACATCATGAGGATACAAGAAAGAACGATAATCAGGCAGATTCTGTAAAATCTGAGATGATTTCATCGAATTTTGGAGTGGCTTCATCTTACCTAGTTCCAGAGATAATAGCTATGGACGAAAAAGTTTTAGATGAATATATGCAGGATGAAGATATGGCATTCTACAAAAAATTCATAGACGAAATTTTAAGAGATAAACCACATACATTATCAGAAAGCGAAGAAAAAATACTTGCTTCAGTTTCAGAATTAACTGCAGTTCCTGAAAGTGTATACGACATGCTTGCATATGCGGATATGGAATTCCCAGAAATAGAAGAGGAAAATGGCGAAAAGATAAAGATAGACCACTTCAACTACTCTCTACTTATAAAGAGTAGAGATAGAAGAGTGAGAAAAGATGCTTTTGAAGGGGAATTTTCTACTTACAAAAAATTCCAGAACACTTACGCATCAAGTCTTTACGGAGCTATAAAATCAGAAATATTCTACGCAAAAATGAGAAAACACAACTCTGCAATAGAGGGATCATTATTTGCGGATAATATAAGTGTAGATGTGTACAATAATTTAATAGACGCTGTACACGAAAGCATACCTACATTAGATAGATATGTAGAGGCTAAGAAAAAATTCTTAGGAATAGAGGATTTACACATGTACGACCTTTATGTGCCTCTAGCTGAAAAATTTGAATATAAAATACCTTATGAGGAAGCTCAGCAGATTATATTAAAAGCACTTGCTCCTCTAGGAGAAGAGTATTTATCTATAATTCAGAAGGCTTTTGATGAAAGATGGATAGATGCTTTTGAAAATGAAGGTAAAAAAGGTGGAGCTTATTCTTGGGGATGCTACGACTCACAGCCATACATCCTAACTAGCTACACAGAAGACCTAAATTCATTATTTACATTAATTCACGAATTAGGGCACTCTGTACACAGCTACTACTCAAGAAATACTCAGCCTTACATATATTCAGATTATAAAATATTTGTTGCTGAGGTTGCATCTACAACTAATGAGCTATTACTTGTAAATTATCTATTAGAAAATGCAAAATCTAAAGATGAGAGAATTTACCTTCTAAACTACTACTTAGAGCAGTTTAGAACAACAGTACATAGACAGACTATGTTTGCTGAATTTGAAAAAATAACTCATGAACATGTAGAAGCTGGAAAACCACTTACAGCAGATGATTTCACAGAAATATACTATGGATTAAATAAAAAATACTATGGAAATTCTACAAATGTAGATGAATTAATAGGAATAGAATGGGCAAGAATACCTCATTTCTACTCTAATTTCTATGTATATAAATACGCTACAGGATTCTCAGCTGCGAGTGCATTAAGCTCACAGATTTTAAAAGAAGGAAAACCCGCAGTAGATAGATATATAGAATTCTTAAAAAGCGGTGGTTCAGAATATCCACTAGACCAGTTAAGAAGAGCCGGAGTAGATATGGAAAAGAAAGAATCTGTTGAAAAGGCATTAGATGTATTTGCAGAACTTGTTGATAAATTAGAGGCAGAAATATAGATATAAAAGTTAGACAATATAATTTTTGTGGAGAGATACTATGGGAAAAACATTATTAAAACTTCTTATATATACTTCGGTTGGAGCTTTAATTGGAATCAGTGTTGAATTTTTAGATTTAAGTATATTCGAGTTATCTGTGTGCTTCTTGGTGCAGCTTGCGGTATTTGTAATTGTGCACGAGTTTATGCATGGAAAGATTGCGGAGATGAATGGGCTTAGATTTACAAAATTGTATGCAGGGCCGATTATAGTTATAAGAGAAGGAAAAAGATTTGTAAGAATAGAAAAAAACAGGCTTCAAGGAACTTATTTAGGTAGAGCAAATATAGAAAATGGCGAAATAAGAAACGATTTGGAATTTGAAAGACATATAATAGCTTGGAAAAGGGCAATTTCTGCAGGTCCAAAGAGCGATATAGTGCTTTCTGCACTTTGCCTAGTTGCAGGAATATACTTTAAATATCCCATATTGATTGTATCTACATTGGTATTGGATTTAGCTATGTGTATTCCGAGCTTTTTCTACGGTGACGGGACACATTACAAAAACCTAGAAAAAGATGATATATTCACTGTTTCTGTGATGTATTCAAATTCAATTATAGGTGAAAATGGAATTTCTCCAGATACTGAGAAATATTTGGTAACAAGATTAGAAAAAGAACTAGATCAAAATGATATAACAGACGATAATATAGTATCTCTAGCCATTGCAGCTCAGACACTTCTTTTCCAAAAGATTATAGACGGAAAATATTCTGGATATAGAATTGAGGAAATTATATGGGATGTTAGAGATGGAAATCCAGCTAGATTTAATAAGATGACTGATAGAATGTACTTCAGAGGTCTTATAAATACAGCAGTATTGTATTATACTTGTATCGAAAATGATTTAAAGAAGGCACAGATTTTGTTTAGGTCTATAAAGAATACTAAGCATGTAAATTATGTTGAGAAGAATGATTTTATTAGGTCGCAATATGTGCTTGGTATGCGGGATAGAAAAAGTGATTTGTTGTCGCATAAATATAGGAATCCGATATTTAAGGGGTGTAAAAGCCTTGAAGATGCGGAAGATAAAATGGATGAGATAGTTATTGAATATGTAGAAAAAATGGGATTTTATTAGGAGTAAAGAAAAAATATATTAGTCCTCTCTCCGGTCCTCGCTGTGGTGTGGGTAATTTGTTTTGTTGATAGATTTACTGCACAGCTGTGGATTGTCGAGAGGTACTAATATATTTTTTTCTTTATAATAGAAATCCCATTTTCTACATATATTAATAACTTGTATGAAAGTAGAGTAGATAGTGAATTTAAAATAATATTGTTATTTGTTAGAAATTGACTATCTATAAATTTTATGATATATTATTTATATAAAATAAGATATATATCTTAATATGTAAGTGTACCGCTGACCAATATGCGGAATATAAATAGTTGGATTGTAAGTATACCGCTGACCAATATGCGGAATATAAGTGGTTGGGTTGTAAGTAATATCCCTCATCTTTTTAGATGGGGGATTTTTTTGGGGGGATACTGTGAAAAAGAATGGGTTTTATATTATAAAAGATGAGTTTTTTAGAGATTTCCCAGATCCGTATCTTAGGGGAAATAAAAAAGAAAATAGACCACATTATTACTGTATAGAGGATAAAAATGGTATATATTGGATGATTCCAATGTCAACTAGAGTAGAAAAATATAAGAAGATTATTGAGACGAAAGAAAAAAATAAAAAGAATTGTGATATTTTGCATATATTGAAGTTACCTAATGGTAGAGATAATGTATTTCTTATAGGCGATATGTTTCCTATTAAAGAAAATTACATTGAGAGAGAATATACAATAAAAAATAATCATCTAATGTTATACAATGAATCAGAAATTATTCTTATAGAAAAAAAGGCAAAAAAAGTAAGAGAAATGATAAAACATGGTGTTAAATTTACAAAAACTCAACCAAATGTAATGAAAATATTTGAAAAATTGTTGAGAGAAGAGAAAAAATAGTATTAATGTTATTAATAGAGTTGTTCAAAGTAATTATTTAACTGTTGAGAATAAGGTCGGATTTATATCCGACCTTATTTATTTACCTAGATGTAAGTCTTTTACTAGGTATCTGTTTAGTAGTTCTTGTTTTGCTTCTTCTATTAAGTTTTCTAGGTTGTCTGTAAATACTAATTCATTTATTGCAGCATCTTCGTCTCGTAGTCCAAATTGTTCCTTTCTTACAAAATAAAGGTTATATACGTTTGTTTTGTATATGTTTATGTTGTTTACCATTATTTCGTCAGTGAATATGTCTGAGAATATTGGAGGTTCAAGGTCGTTTATTTCTAATATATCCATTAGTTTGTTGTAGTTTGGGATGCTAAAGCCAGAATATAGTACAAGGTCTTTTAAGTCGTTATTATAGAATTCTAGTTCTTTTTCTAATAAATAGTCTTTTATCTCGTCATAATCACATTTATCCAATAAAGTGATAAATTTATCTGTAAAAGTATAGAATTTATTTGTCATTTGTAATCACATCCTATTTCGTATAATAATTGTAAATTTTTTTCGTATAATAAATAATTGTAAATTTTATTATATTATAGCGTATTATAGGCGAGATTAATAATAATATTTATATTATATTAATAATAATGCTTAGATAAAAAGAGAGGGTCTATTGCATCGTATTTGATACAATAGACCCTTTTGCTATATCAATTAATGTTTAAATTAATTGGCTATTTTATTATGAAATTAAAATTTAATGCTAAATTAAATTTATTTCCATTCCTGTCCTACACCTAGTTCAAGAGCTTTTTTGTATATTGTGTTTGCTGCAACAAGGTCCTGAGTAGCAACACCAACAGTTTCGAATACTATTATTTCTTCATCATTTTCTCTACCAACTAGTTCGCCTTTTATAACATTACCTAAATCTCCAGTGAAGTCATCTTCAGTTATTATACCTTTTTCAAGAGGTATTAATATATCTCCTGATTCAGATAATACAGCTTCTTTTGAATCGAAGTATATTTTAGAAGCTCTTTCAAGTGCAACTGGATCAAGTTCCTGCATGTGATGCTGATATGCACCAACACAGCTTATAGTTATACCTGGTTTAACTTTGCTTCCGTCGAATACTGGTTTTGAAGAAGGAGTTACAGTTATTAATAAATCTGCATCGTCTATAGCTTCATCAGAAGATCTAACTGGAACTATTCTTGTATTGTATTCGCTTAATTCTTCCTGCATCTGTTCTGCAAATGCTTTAGTTCTTTCAAAGTCAAGGTCAAATACTCTAACTTCTTCAAGGTCTCTAGCAGTAAGCATTGCTTCAAGCTGAGTAGAAGCCTGTCCACCAGTACCTATAAGAGCACCTATTTTACAGTCTTTTTTAGCAAGTACATCGAAAGCAGCACCAGAAGCAGCACCAGTTCTCATTTTAGTTACATGAGTTCCATCTAAAAGTGCACTTACAACACCAGTAGTACCATCTATAAGAAGTACCTGAGCAGGTGAAGAAGGTATTCCGTTATCTATGTTGTGAGGGAATATGTCAACTATTTTAACTGATGCAACATCAAGGTCTGGAACATAAGCTGGCATGAATAGGAAGCATCCGTCATGTTTAGGAGCCTGTATATTAGTTCTTAAAGGAGAAACAACTTTTCCTTCTTCAACAACTAACTGGAAAGCCACTTTATCGGCTTCTATAGCATCTCTCATAGTAAATACTTTTTTAATATCGTCACGTGATAGTAATATCATAATAATTTTCCTCCAAAAATTAGTCTTATAAAATCTTCAAAATTTTGTATTATATATTGAATTTATATTGTATATTTTTACTTTTCTTAATATCTAGCATCTAATGGCCAAGGCTGCATAGCTCCACCTTCTTCAGCAGGTCTACACATTTTAGCGTATATATTTAAGCAACCTTTTTCTTCTTTAAGAGGAGGGCAAACCCAAGCTTTTCTTCTTTCTGCTAGTTCTTCATCAGAAACATTTAGAGTAAGTTCTCCATTTCTTATATCCATTATTATTTCATCGCCGTTTTGAACAAGTGCTATATTACCTCCGTCGTAAGCTTCAGGAGAAACGTGTCCAACTATTGCACCAAAGTTGAATCCTGAGAAACGAGCATCAGATATAAGACCAACACTCTTATGAAGTCCTTTACCTATAAGAGCATCTATACTTAGCATAAGTTCTTTCATACCAGGAGCACCTTTGCAACCTTCGTATCTTATAACCATTATATCTCCAGGAACTATATCGCCTCTTTGAATAGCATTGAAAGCTTCTCTATCATTTTCAAATACTTTAGCTTTTCCTTTTAAGTACATAACTTCTTCATAAACTGCTGTAGGTCTAACTATTGCACCATTTGGAGATAGATTACCTCTCATTATTTTTAATCCAGGCTGGTCAAATAAAGGTTTTTCAAGAGATTGTATAACTTTATTTTCCTGAGCTTTTACCTTAGATAAAACCTCTTTCCATGTACATCCGTATATACTAGGTGCATCTGTGTAAAGTTTAGATTCTAACATCTTCATTACATTTGGAACACCGCCTGCATAGTGGAAGTCTACAACAGTGTAAGGTCCACTAGGTACAACAGCATTTATACATTTTATATCTTTTGCATATCTTTCAAAGTCTTCAAGAGTTATCTTGATTCCTAGCTCATATGCATAAGATAAAAGGTGTAAAACTGCATTTGTAGATCCAGCAACTGCCATATCAAACATTATTGAGTTAAGTAAAACTTCTTTAGTTATTATTTCAGAAGGTTTTCTTTTCTTTTTAGCTAATTCAACAGCGTACATACCAGCTTCTCTAGCTTTTCTTAGTTTTGCGTTGTCAGTAGCAGGTATTGTAGATGTACCAGGAAGAACAAGGTTTAACACTTCTCCAAGCATCTGCATAGTATTTGCAGTACCCATAGAAGGACAAGCACCAAATGAAGGACATACATTATCTTCCATTTCCATAAGCTCTTCTTCACTTGCTCCAGAGAAACGAGCTGCATCTAAATCTGCTTCTACAACAGTTTTTCCGCAATGCTGTCCTGGCTGCATAGAACCACCAGTTATAAGTGTAGATGGAATATCAAGTCTCATAGCAGCAAGATAGCATCCAGCTATTATATTGTCACAAGATGCAATCATAGCAAGACCATCAAAATTATGAACTTTTGATACGAATTCTATAGACATAGCAACTATATCTCTACCTACCTGTTCGAATTTTAACTCTTCAGCACCATTTGCTACGTTTCCGCAAGTAGCAGGTATACCAAATTCTACAGGAACACCACCTGCAGCCCAAATACCTTCTTTTACTGCTTCAGCTATCTGTCTTAAATGAGCAGAACCAGGAGAACCTGCCATATAAGAGTTAGGAACACCTATATGAGGTTTTTTTCTGATGTCTAAATCAGAATATCCTGCTGCCTTCATCATAACTCTTCTGTGAGCCGCTTCTGCTCCATTCCAAAATTCTTTACCCATAAATGCACCTCCAATTATTTGTATAAATATAAATTTTAAAATGTCAATTATAAAAGTTTGACATTTAGAATGCTAATATGTTTATAATATAAGGAATAATATACTCTTTATGTTGATTCTACACGAAATAAATGCAAAATTATTTTACAGAAATTTATGACAAATATAAGAAAAATTAATACTTAACAAAGCGCGGTTAATATTAATAGTTTATTTTAAGATATTAAAAATTTTAATATCATCTTGAAAGAATACTTATATATGTTGGGGAAATTTGTTCAGTAATGGGGGGAAATATATGAATAAACACAACGTTATAAAGACAGTGTATGAGATGAAGAGTATATCTTGTGCTGCCAATAAACTGAATTATACTCAGTCAGCAGTTAGCCAAATTATAAAAGGCTTTGAAAAAGAGGTAGGGGTAAAAATATTTAAACGTTCTAAGAGTGGCGTAGAGCTAATGCCAAACGCAGAAGAAATTATGAAGTGTATAATAGAAATCTGTGATTTAGAAGAAAAGATTAACAATATATCAGATAATTTAACTAGTTTAGATACAGGATATATAAGGATAGGTACGATACAGAGTATAGCGTATAATTGGCTTCCAGAAATATTAGATAGATTTTCTAAGGATTATCCAAATATAAGTTTTGATATAGTAGTAGATAAATTTGACGAGCTTGTTAAAAAGGTGAAGTCAAATCAGCTAGATATAATATTTGTATCGGAGTATTCTGTTCCAGATATGAACTTTGTAAAACTCTATATAGATGAGCTTGTTTTGATAACACCTGTAAAACATAAGCTATCATCACAAATAACAGTTCCTATATCAAAATTAAAAGATGAAAAGTTTATACTGTCCGCGGACGGTTTAAGCTACGAAACTGGAATTATTTTTAATAGAAATGGGATAGACCCTGAGATAAAGTACAAAGTAAATGAGGATTTTACAGTTATAAAACTGGTTGAAAGTGGATTTGGTGTAGCTATTTTACCAAAGCTGCTTTTAGAAAATACTCCTTTTAATGTAAGTATAAGAAATTTTTCAGAACACTACAATAGAGTGCTAGGAGTGGCTTATTCCAAGGAGATAGAGCTTACACCAGTTGTAGAAATGTTCATAAATTATGTTAAGGATGCTGTAGAATAGTAAAGAAAATATTAAAAATATTTAAAACACTTAACAATCTTTACGTTACATTAACTCCAATCTAATATTCTTTTAATACATCTGCTTTATTATAGATACTGTAATAATTAATAAATAACTTATAACAAAGCGGAGGAAATTTAAAAATGAAAAACAAAAGATTAGCACTTTTATTAGCAGGAATATTAACAGTAGGATGTTTAGCTACTGGATGTGGAAAATCAGGAGGAGATGAAGCAGCTTCTTCAGAAGGAACTACAATAAGCGTATCAGGTTCAACTTCAGTAGGGCCATCAATGGAAAAAATAGCTGAACGGTTTGAAAAAGCAAATGAAGGTGTAAGTGTTGAAATACAGCAGATAGGTTCATCAGCTGGTATAAAAAATGCAATAGATGGTGTATCTGAAATAGGTATGGCATCAAGAGATTTAAAAGATGAAGAAAAATCAGCAGGACTTCAGGAAACAAAAATAGCTATAGATGGTATAGCAGTTATAACAAACAAAAACAACCCAGTTAAAAATCTTACAACAGATCAGGTAAAAGATATATACACTGGAAAAATAACTAACTGGAAAGAAGTTGGCGGAAACGATGCTCCAATAGTTGTTGTATCAAGAGAAGAAGGTTCTGGTACAAGAGACGGATTCCAGGAAATAATAGGATTTGAATCTACAGAATTATTAAAAGATGCTCAGGTTAGTGATGGTTCAGGAAACATAAAATCAACAGTTGAAGGAAATGAAAACTCTATAGGATACATATCTTTCGGATACGTTGATGATGCTATAAACGCATTAAAAGTAAATGATGTTGAACCAACAGCAGATAACGTAACTAACTCAAGCTACCCAATAGCTAGACCATTCTTACTAGTTGACAAACAGGATGGATTATCAGAAAATGGTAAAAAATTAATAGACTTCGTATTAAGTGAAGAAGGTCAGCAGATAATGGAAGATGAAGGATTCATCAAAATAAACAAATAGGAAAACAAGCTGTTATACATCTTCGCTCCAGGCTTCAGCGACTCGCACTTTTAATGTAACACATTTATGTGTTGCGAGTCGCTTGCAGATTGTCGCAGCGTATGTCTAAGAAGTTTCTTTCTATATAGTTTCCTTGATGAAAACCTAGGAAAACACGGAAAAGAGTAGTTTCCTAGGGAATAAAATAGATGTCTAGAAAGAAAATAGACAGGAAATATATATAAATAGATATAAATTAACTCACTCTAACACCACAATATATATCCAATCCCACAGAAACTCCCTAGAGATTAGGTTCTCTAGGGAGTTTTATTTTTTGAATATATATAAGAAGATATGCAATGCGTAGAATAAGTGGATATAAAATTATTTTCTTAGTTGATAAATAAAAGCAGTTTAAATTATCTAAATCTAAAAGTTTTATTTAAAAGGTTGATATTTTAAAAGAAATAGTATATTCTATATAGTATAGAACTGATTTAAAACAAAAGGAGGGGATTTAATGGGATTCGTAGTAGTTATTCTCATTATAGTTGCATTTATTATTTACAAAAAAAGATCTAAAAAGGAAAGCGAAGAAACTTGGAGCGAGGAAAGTTTATCAACTTCTATCAATGAACTAAATAACAAGATAGCCGAAAGAAATAATACTATTAAAGAAATTCAAGAAGCAAACTCTAATTGTGAGAAGAGAATGGAAGGAATAAAAAATGCTATTTCTTCAATGGACGACTCTGTTGCAGAAGAGGACAAGGAAGTTTTTAATGAAAAATTAAAATCTATAGAAAATGAAATTAATAGAAATAATACTAAGATAAAAAATATAGAAAAAGAAATAGAAGATTTAAATAAGGAAATTTTAACTAAGAACGAAAAAATAGAAGAGTTAAAGAAAAAAGAGTTAGAAGCAGAAAAAGAAGAGGAATCAAATAAAGATAATTTGAGTGAAGAAAATAATTATACTAGTGGAAAAAATAGTGCTGAAAAAAATAGAGTTAAAAAAGAGAAAGGTAAGAAGCAACTAAATAAAGTAGATAGTACATCTAAGTTTAAAAAGATATTTAGAAAAGAAGTGATAATTCCATTTGTAATAGGGGTTTTAATAGGTGCATTCTTTTTTACTTCAGATTCAACAGAGTATGAGGATCAAATAGCCCAGCAACAAACTCAGATAGCTGAAAAAGATAAGAAAATCAAGGAACTACAAGGCAAAGTAGATGAAGCAGCTCCTTGGTTTGAAATGACGGCTGCTGAACAGGAAAAGAAAGAGGCTGAGCTAAAAGCAGCTAAGGAAGCAAAAGAAAAAGAAGAAGCAGAAAAATTAGCTGCAGAGAAAAAGAAAAAAGAGGAAGAAGAGAAAAAAGGTTACGATACAGGAATAACATACAGCCAATTAGCAAGAACACCTGATGATTATTTAGCTAAAAAAGTTAAATTTAGTGGAAAGGTTGTTCAGGTAATGGAAGATGGAGATTCAGTAGGAATAAGATTAGCCGTAGATGGGGACTATGACAATATCATACTTGGAACATTTAACTCTAGTATAATATCTGAAAGAATACTTGAGGACGACTATATAACTGTATATGGACTAAGTGCAGGTATATACACTTATGAATCTACAATGGGAGCTAGTATAAGCGTACCATCTATGACTATAGATAAAATATCAAGATAAATTTAATCTAAAGATTTATTAAACTAGCTAATAGGATTAATGGACTTAGTTGTTGGATATTAAGATAATGAAGTTGTATATTAAGATAATTAAATAGAAATAATTAAAATTTAAATATGTAAAATAGTGATTTAAGTAAGTAAAAACATTGGACAATTGAAATAACTGCTATATTAGCGACAATTCTGCAAGCACACCATAACATTTAAATGTGTTAAATAAATGTATGGTGTGCTGAAGCCTGGAGCATATAGCAGTTATGAGATTGTCTTTTTTTATTGTTAAATTTATTAAAAATATTTAATAAAATTATCCTTACTTTAACCATAACTAAATATAGATTTAAAAAACAAATATTAAAATAGATATTGTATTTGAAGAGAGGCAATAATTAATATTTATAGCAATAATTAATATTTTATAAAAAATTTAGGAGGAAAGAAAATGACAACAAACACAGAAGTAGTGGGATCTTCTAGGACAAAAGAAAAGAAAATAAAAAATTTAAATATGAAGTACAGTGCTGACAGATTTATGAAGTACGTATTTTTAATAAGTGCGCTAATATCTATAGCAAGCTTAGTAGTTATAACAGGATTCGTATTTTATATGGGGTTAAAACCATTCTTAGCAGAAGGATATTCTTTAGGAGCATTCTTAACTGGTAGCGAATGGGTTCCATCAGCGGATTTATTCGGAGTTGCGCCAATGATAGCTGCTTCATTATTTGCTACAGCAGGATCAATAGTAATCGGTACAACAGTAGGTATCTTAACAGCGATATTTATAGCAGAAATAGCACCTGCTAAAATATCTGGAAAAATATCAGCAGCAGTTGAGCTTCTAGCTGGTATACCTTCAGTACTTTACGGGGTATTCGGACTTGCAGTAATAGTTCCAGGAATACAGAATATATTCAACCTTCCAAAAGGACAGAGTTTACTTGCAGTAATACTTGTACTTTCAATAATGATGTTACCAACAATAGTTTCAGTATCAGAAACAGCAATAAGAGCTGTAGACCCAGCTTACAAAGAAGGTTCTTATGCATTAGGAGCTTCAAGAATAGAAACAATATTCAAAGTTGTTCTTCCAGCTGCAAAATCAGGAATACTTGCTGCAGTTGTTTTAGGTATAGGTAGAGCACTTGGTGAAACAATGGCGGTAATACTAGTAGCTGGTAACTCTCCTGCAATGCCAACAAGCATAATGGACAGTGTTAGACCACTTACAACAAATATAGCTCTTGAAATGGGTTACGCATACGGAACTCATCAGGAAATGCTATTTGCAACAGGAGTTGTACTATTCACATTCATATTAATATTAAATGTAGTACTTAATAAGTTAACTAAGAAAGCGGTGAAATAATAGATGAACGGAGCAAGAAAAAGAAAAGACAATATATTAAACGGATTGATATACGGATCAGCATTTGTAACAGTTGCAATGTTATTCGTAATAGTAGGATACATATTCTATAAAGGATTTGGAAACATAAACTTTAACTTTATATTCAGCGATTATCAGGCATCAGGTGATGGTGGGGTTTACCCAATGATATTAGCAACAGTTTATACAGTAGTAATTGCAATATTAGTATCTGCACCAGTTGGGATACTTGCAGCGATATATCTTCAGGAATACGCAAAACAGGGTAGACTTGTTTCAGCTATAAGATTCTGTACAGAAAGTTTAGCTGGTATACCTTCAATAATATACGGATTATTCGGTGGTATATTCTTCGTAACATTTATGAAAATGGGATACTCATTATTATCAGGTTCTTTAACAGTTGCGATAATAATTCTTCCAGTAATAATAAGAACTACAGAAGAAGCTTTAAAAACAGTACCTCAGAGCTACAGAGAAGCATCATTTGCACTTGGAGCTACAAAGCTTCAGACTTTATACAAAGTTATCGTACCTAGTGCAATGCCTGGTATAATCTCAGGGGTTATACTTTCAATAGGTCGTGTTGTTGGGGAATCAGCAGCGATACTACTTACAGCAGGTACAGTTGCAAAAATGCCATCAGGAATAATGAGCAGTGCTAGAACACTTACAGTTCACTCATACTTATTAACAAAAGAAACTGGTGATATAGCAACAGCATCTTCAATAGGTATAATACTTATAGTTATAGTGTTAGCACTTAACACATTAGCTAAATTTGCAGGTAAGAGACTTAGCAAAGCAAAATATTAATCAAAAGATAACTATTTAAAGATATTAATCGGGAAATAAAAACGTAAATTTAAGATATAAAATGTATAAGTAAATTAACAAAACATAAAATCAGTAAACAAAAGCAAAACGGGAATTAATTAGAATAGAATTTAAGGAGAAAATTTTAAATGGAAATATATAATAAGACTAAAATAGCTGTTAGAAATTTAGACCTTTACTACGGCGAAAAACAGGCATTAAAAGATGTAAATATGAACATAAAAGAAGGAAAAGTGACTGCACTTATAGGGCCTTCAGGATGTGGTAAATCTACATTTATAAGAACTTTAAACAAAATGAACGATTTAATAGACAACGTAAAAATCTACGGAGAAATAGATTTAGATGGAGAAGATATAAATAAACAGAATGTTATAGAATTAAGAACAAAAGTTGGTATGGTGTTCCAGAAACCAAACCCATTCCCAATGAGTATATATGACAATATAACTTACGGACCTAAAATACAGGGAATAAAAGATAAGAAAGAATTAGACAAAATAGTTGAAGAAAGTTTAAAAGGTGCAGCTATATGGGATGAAGTAAAAGATAGATTAAAAAGCTCAGCACTTGGTTTATCAGGTGGGCAGCAGCAGAGACTTTGTATAGCTAGAGCAATAGCTATGAAACCAGAAGTTATATTAATGGACGAACCTACTTCTGCACTTGACCCAATATCTACAGGTAAGGTTGAAGAGCTTATAGAAGAGTTAAAAGGTAAGTATACTATAGTAATAGTTACTCACAATATGCAGCAGGCAAACAGAATATCTGATGATACTGCATTCTTCTTAAATGGTGAAGTTGTAGAATTTAACGACACAAGATCAATATTTGAAAATCCAATGGATAAAAGAACAGAAGATTATATAAACGGAAGATTTGGTTAAGATATAACTGCGAAAAGGTGGTGTTTAATTTTTCTGAGACATTCATTTATTTAATAATAGTAAATCTCCTCTCCACGATTCCGACGCCTATTTGAAGAGCGAAATAGGTAGGCGTCTCCAAGTGTCGAGTGCGATTTAACTATTATTAAATAAAAACTGAATGTCACTAGAAAAATAAAAAACACCACCTTTTTTCGCATTACACTTATCCCAAATCTGCAGTTTATATAATTCTTCTGAAGAAGTTGAAAAATCGATGTCCCTTGAAAAATTTGTAGAAGTGTTGATGATGTAATGAAATTGAGTTGTTTTTCCTTGACATAAGTAAAGATAACTGTATATAATTAAAGTATTAATTATATAAAAAACGTTGAAGAAGAGGAGTATTCAGTGACTTCCATCAGAGAGAGAAATCCATTGGCTGAGAGGTTTTTCAGGAGTAAGAGCTGGAGAAGGTAGCTTCGGAGTTTCCAAGCTGAGTTTAGTAGGTTTGGACGGGTGGAACCGTTATATTCTGTAGAGAGTCGAGGAATTTTTCCTCGGAATTAAGGTGGTAACGCGAGCTTTTCGTCCTTATACAGGATGAAAGGCTCTTTTTTATAGGCGAAATAGTAATAAATATTATTTCGACACAAAAATGCGAGATAAACCTTTAGTATATCTTGGTAAAATGTAAGAATTTACTAAAATATTTAAAAGGAAATCGATAATAAAATATATTATAGGGAGGATTAGAAAATGGAAACAAATCTAAATAAGACTTATGATCCAAAAGAGTTCGAGTCAAGACTTTATTAAACTAGTTCAAGAATACTTGTGACTTTAGTTGTGAGATGAATTGGCTAGAATAGTAAGCATATAGGGAAACTTGTATGTAGACGTAGTAAACCTACGCAACTAAGAAACTGAATTGCTGGAAAATCGTAAAGCTAATTAAACTACAACATAGAGATGAAAAAAGCTCAAGTGTGAATGTGGCGAAAGCAGAAAAAATTAATTAGATGGTATAAGGTTAAATCCTAAGTGCTTGAAAATCGATAATCAGCAGGTAAGCTCCGAATAGGAGAAACTTCAACGACTATTCCTCGTGAGGGAAGTACACTACAAGCTATTGGTAGTGGAAGTGGTTTCGCCCTAACAGGTAGTGCTGAGGGATAAGATATAGTCTGTGCTTAATGGAAACATTAAGAAGTTCATAAGAGAACTGTATAGGTAGCAGCGAGCCTATATGAACGAGACCTCCCATATGTTGTGGGATTCTAAAAATTTAAAACTAAAAAACTTTTACAAAAATATTTTTAATAAAATGACTAAAAAGAACAAATGTTCTGTTAAATATGTTATAATATACCTATACAAATGTTTGCAGAAAGTGAGGTGATTATAATGTATTTGACTATGAAGCAACAAGTAAAACAATTGACTAAAGAAGATTATAAAAACTTAAAACTGCTATCTCATATAGCTAAGAATTTAGCTAATGAGGCAATCTATAATATTAGACAGTACTATTTTAGTGAAGGTAAATATCTAAACTGTCAAAAGAATTACGAATTGCTAAAAAATAGCCCTAACTATAAAATACTAAATTCAAATATGGCACAGCAGATTTTAAAAGAAGTTGATGGATCTTTTAAATCTTTCTTCGGACTACTTAAATTAGCAAAGAAAGGTAAATACAATTTTAAAGATATAAAACTTCCTAAATATCTTCCTAAAGATGGTTTTAAAACATTGATTATAGGTTTTGTGAGAATAAAGGGAAACAAATTACTAATTCCATACTCATTTTCTTTTAAGAAAGAACATAAAAGTATTGAGATAAATATTCCACCTAAACTAGTTGATAAAAATATAAAGGAGATACGAATTATACCTAAATCAAAAGCTAGGTTCTTTGAAATTCAATATATCTATGAAGTAGAAGAAGTTCAAAGTAATGTCGATAAAAATAAAGTACTAGCGATAGATTTGGGGGTGAATAATCTTGCTACTTGTGTAACATCAACTGGAAAATCTTTCATAGTAGATGGAAGAAGATTAAAATCTATAAACCAATGGCATAATAAAGAAAATGCACGTTTACAGAGTATAAAGGACAAACAAGGATATAAAAAGAAATACACAAACAGACAGTTTTTGAATACTAGAAAAAGAAACAATAGAGTTAATGATTATATGAACAAAACTGCAAGAATAATAATAAACTATTGTTTAGAAAATGGAATAGGAACTGTTGTATGTGGGTATAACCCAACACTTCAAAAAAATTCTGATTTAGGCAAGAAAAATAATCAGACATTTGTAAATATACCATTTGGAGTACTTAGAGAAAAAATAGAGTATCTTTGTGAATTATATGGAATAACTTTTGTTGAACAAGAGAAAGCTACACATCAAAGGCTAGTTTCTTTGACAAAGATGAGATTCCTGTATATGAAAATATAATCGAAGAAATTAAAAACTGGTTTCCACGTAAGGAATATAAATTTAGCGGAAAAAGAGTTAAGAGAGGATTGTATCAAACAAAAGATGGTAGGTTAATAAATGCAGATGTAAACGGAGCGTTGAATATATTGAGTAAAAGTAAAGTTGTGGACTTAGAAGTCCTATACAATAGAGGCGAACTGGACACGCCTATAAGAATAAGGGTTGCATAGCAACTAAACTTCTTAAATAAAGTTTTAAACTTTTAGAACCCTGCGACTTTAGTCATGGGAGGTTCAGGACGAGTGGATGGAAAAAGGTTATTTTGCTTCAAAACCAAATAAAGATAAAAAACCTTTCACAATAATGATGCCACCACCAAATATAACAGGACAGTTACATATGGGGCACGCATTAGACCACACACTTCAGGATGTTTTAATAAGATGGAAGAGAATGCAGGGATGTGAAACACTTTGGTTACCAGGTACTGACCATGCATCAATAGCTACTGAAGTTAAGGTTGTTGAAAGAATTAAAAAAGAAGAAGGAAAATCTAAATACGAATTAGGTAGAGACGAATTCATGAAGAGAGCTTGGGCTTGGAAAGAAGAATTCGGTGGAAAAATAGAAAATCAGCTTAAAAAATTAGGGGATTCTTGTGACTGGGATAGACAGAGATTCACAATGGACCAGGGATGCAATGATGCAGTTAAAGAATTCTTTATAAAATTATATGAAGAAGGACATATATACAGAGGTCATAGAATAATAAACTGGTGTCCAAACTGTAAGACTACTCTTTCAGATGCAGAAGTTGAACACGAAGATCAGCCAGGTAATTTCTACCATGTAAAATATTTCCTAAAAGATAGCGATCAGTTCCTTGAAGTGGCTACTACAAGACCTGAAACTATGCTTGGGGACTCTGGTATAGCAGTAAACCCTAACGATGAAAGATATGCTGACATAGTTGGAAAAACTGCAATACTTCCATTAGTTGGTAGAGAATTACCAATAGTTGCAGATGAATATGTTGATATGGAATTCGGTACTGGTGTTGTTAAAATGACTCCAGCTCACGACCCTAACGACTTCGAAGTTGGTTTAAGACATAATTTAGAAGAAATCAACGTTATGAACGAAGACGGTACAATGAACGACAAATGCGGTAAATACGCAGGTATGGACAGATATGAATGTAGAAAAGCAATCATAGACGACCTAAAAGAAGAAGGATTCTTAATAAAAATAAAAGAACACGACCACGCTGTTGGTACTTGCTATAGATGTCATACAACTATAGAACCAAGATTATCTGAACAGTGGTTCGTAAAAATGGATAAATTAGCAGAACCTGCTATAAAAATATTAAACGATAAAGAATTACAGTTTGTTCCTGATAAATTTGACAAAACTTACCTACAGTGGTTAGAAAACATAAGAGACTGGTGTATATCAAGACAGTTATGGTGGGGTCATCAGATACCAGCATACTACTGCCAGGAATGTGGAGAAGTTGTTGTTGCTAGAGAAATGCCAGAAAAATGTCCAAAATGTGGATGTACTCACTTCAAACAGGATGAAGACGTACTAGATACTTGGTTCTCATCTGCTTTATGGCCATTCTCAACACTTGGTTGGCCAAACAACACAGAAGAATTAAACTACTACTATCCAACAAACGTGCTTGTAACTGGATACGATATAATATTCTTCTGGGTAGTAAGAATGGCATTTGCAGCAATGTTCTGTATGAATGAAAAACCATTCTCTCATGTATTAATACACGGACTTGTTAGAGACTCTCAGGGTAGAAAAATGAGTAAATCTTTAGGAAATGGTATCGACCCACTTGAAATAATAGACCAGTTTGGTGCAGATGCTTTAAGATTTACATTAATAACAGGAAACTCTCCAGGAAACGATATGAGATTCTACATGGAAAGAGTTGAATTTGCTAGAAACTTCGCAAATAAATTATGGAATGCATCAAGATTCGTATTCATGAACTGGGACGAAGAAATGATGAATGGCGTAACAAGAAGCGATGTTGAAGCTAACTTAACATTAGCAGATAAATGGATAATATCAAGAGCTAACAACATAGTTAAAGATGTTACTCATAACATGGATAAATTCGAATTAGGTATGGCTCTTCAGAAAGCATACGACTTCACTTGGTCAGAATACTGTGACTGGTACATAGAAATGGTTAAACCAAGATTATACGGAGATGATGTAGAAGCTAAAAAAGCAGCTCTTTACACATTAACTTATGTTCTTGAAACAATATTAAAACTTCTTCACCCATTCATACCATTCATAACAGAAGAAATATTCGACCATCTTCCAACTGCAAACGGAATGATAATAGTATCTGAATGGCCAGAATTCAAAGAAGAAGACAACATGGCTAAAGAAGAAGCTATGATGGATATAATGATGGACGGTATAAGAAACGTAAGAAACGTTAGATCAGAAATGAACGTTCCACCATCTAAAAAAGCAAAAGTTATAATGGTTCCTAGTGAAGATAAACTAGAAGCTGTTGAAGCAGGAAAAGACTACTTCAAAACTTTAGCATCAGCATCAGAAGTTGAAGTTAGAGCAGATGAAGCTGGTATACCTGAAGATGCAGTAAGTGTAGTTATAGACGGTGTTAAGATATTTATACCTCTTGACGAATTAGTTGACTTCGAAAAAGAATTAGAAAGATTAAACAAGGAAAAAGCTAAATTAGAAGGCGAAATTAAGAGAGTTAATGGAAAACTTTCTAATCAGGGATTCCTTGCAAAAGCACCTCAGAAATTAGTTGATGAGGAAAAAGCTAAAAAAGAAAAATTTGAAGAAATGATGAAATCAGTAGAGGAAAGATTAGCTAGTATACAGGCAAAACTTTCATAAAATGTAAAAATAAACTGTCGAGGCAGTAAATAGAGGGGGATGTCGCATAGTTTTATGACATCTCCCTTTTTTAGAGATGGGGTAAATTTCATCTCCAGGCTTCGAACTTTGCAATTTTAATTTTAAATGAGAGGTACGATAATGAAGCGAAGTTCTGCAGATTGTCGATTTCAATTTTACCGCCATTTTTTTAAAATAGGCGACATCCCTCTCGTATTTTACTGTCTTTCAGTTTATATTTTTATTATTTTATAGAAAGTTTCTTGCCTGTAACTAAAAACTTTTTTGAGTGGAAGGGTGCTTATTAGAAGTAAGTAAAATATGAAATGAAAAGTTTCTGCCAAGTAAAAGTAAGTTTAATTGGAAAAGATAACTTTTATTTTGTTAGATTTATTGGAGGTAAATATGAATTATATTGAAGCTTTAGATTATATACACAGTAGTCATAGGTTTGGTATGAAGCTTGGGCTTGAGTCTACAGAGAAGCTTATGGAGCTTCTTGGAAATCCTCAAGACGAGCTTAATATTATCCACGTTGCAGGTACTAATGGTAAGGGTTCTATTTGTTCATTTATCGCAAAGGTGCTTGAGAAGAGTGGCTACAAGGTTGGGCTGTTTACATCTCCATATCTTGAGGTGTTCAATGAAAGAATTAGGATAAATGGGGAAAATATTACAGATGAACATATTGCAAAGTCTGTGTCTGAGGTTAAATTGCGGATAGATAAGATGATTGCTGAGGGGTACGATTCTCCAACTGAATTTGAGATTGTGACTGCGATGGCGTTTTTAATATATAAATGGGAAAATGTTGATTACGCAGTTATGGAAGTTGGACTTGGTGGAAGATATGACTCAACAAATATTATAAAAAATCCACTTGTTAGCGTTATTGCATCTATAAGTTTAGATCATACTAGAGTTCTTGGGGACACTATTGCAAAAATTGCATACGAAAAAGGTGGAATTATCAAGAAAAATTCTGCGGTTGTAGTTTATTCTCAGGGGGATGAGGCTGAGGATGTGCTTAAGAAAATTGCAGCTGAGGAAGGTGCTGATTTTGTAGAAGCAGATTTTAGTAGTATAAATGTTAAGAAAGATGATGTTAATTCACAGATATTTGACTTTTCTATCAACGGAAAAGAATTTAAGGATATGGAAATTAGATTGATAGGTGAGCATCAGGTTAGAAACTGCGTGACTGCTTTAAATGCGATAGATTATCTTAGAAGAAGTGGCAAGGTAGCAAATATCACAAACGAGAGTGTGAAAGCAGGTATTTTAGAGACAAAATGGCCAGGTAGGGTTGAAAAAGTGATGGAAAATCCTACATTTATTATAGATGGTGCACACAACGAGGATGGTGCGAGATCTTTGAGAAAAGTTCTTGATAAGTACTTTGCTGATAGAAATCTTGTGCTTATGCTAGGAATGCTTGAGGATAAGGATATCGACACTGTGCTTGAGATTTTGATGCCTGTTTTTGATAAGGTTGTTGTGACTGAGCCAGATAATCCGAGAAAGATTTCTGCGGATAAGTTAAAAGCTAAGATTGAGAAATACACAGGTAATGTGGAAGCTGTGGAAAAAATTGAGGATGCTTTGGAAAGAGTGCTAGAAGTTGCTGAAGAAGGGGATGTAATAATAAGTGCGGGATCTCTATATATGATAGGAGAGGTTAGAACACTTTTAAGAAATAGATAACTGGGGAGAGGGGCGATATACTCCATTTGTGACGCGCAATCAAGTTGCGACAGTCACAAATGGAGTATATTCGCCCCTCTTTTTAAGTTTAATCATTATTTTTAAAAGCGTTCTTTGAGGAAGAATGCTAGAGGTATATCTTTGGTAAAAGGGATAGATGGTCAATATACTTTATTTGTAACGCGCAATCAAGTTGCGACAGTCACAAATGGAGTATATTCACCCCTCTTTTTAAGTTTATCATTATTTTTAAAAGCGTTCTTTGAGGAAGAATGCTAGAGGTATATCTTTGGTAAAAGGGATAGATGGTCAATATACTTTATTTGTAACGCGCAATCAAGTTGCGACAGTTACAAATAAAGTATAATTGCCCCTCTTTTTCAGTTAGTTATTATTTTTTAGAAGTATATTTTTGGTTAGTTTGAAAATTTTGTTAGTTATAAGTGATAAAAAGAGTGTTTTTGGTGATTTTGTTAGTTATAACTAATAAAAATGATATTTTTAGGCATTTTATCAGTTATAACTGATAAAATTATTTATAAAAGTATAATAAATAAAAATAAAGAGAAGTTTTAATAACAGAGGTTTTAATTGTTTCTTCTTTTTTTATATTTTTTATGTCTAATTCAACAAATTTGATATAATTAAATATAGAAAGAATTAAAAAATAAAAATATCCTTCAATAAGGGATAAATAATTCTTTCTTAAAAATAAACGCTAGAGAGGAAACTTTATGGGAAAAGAAGATATAAAACTACAAATAGATAATCTAATAGACAAAATAAATTACCACAGCGACAAATACTACAACCAAGATACACCAGAAATCTCAGACTTCGAGTATGATATGCTTATGAAAGAGTTAATCAAGCTCGAAGCAGAAAACCCAGAGTTCAAGAGAGTGGATTCTCCTTCTAACAGAGTTGGGGGGATGGCACTTGATAAGTTTGACCAGGTTACGCACAAAAATCCGATGCTTAGTCTATCAAACGCATACTCTGCTGAAGATTTAAGAGATTTTGACAGAAGAGTAAGGGAGATGACTGACGGGGATGTAGAGTATGTTGTTGAGTTTAAGATAGATGGACTTTCTGTAGGGATAACTTACGAAAACGGAGAGTTCAAAAGTGCTGCAACTAGAGGAAATGGGATAATTGGAGAGGATATTTCTAAAAATGCCATGACGATAAAAAGTGTTCCTCTAAAGATTGACGACAAGAGAGAGATAATCGTCAGAGGAGAGGTTTATATATCTAAAGAAAACTTTGAAAAGGTCAATGAATATCAGGAAGAGCACGACCTACAGATATTTGCCAATCCAAGAAATTTAGCAGCTGGATCACTTAGACAGTTGGACTCAAAGCTAACTGCAAAAAGACCTTTAGATATATTCGTGTTTAACCTAGAAAATATCAACGAATTAGAGGGAATAGATACACATTCTGATTCATTAGAATACCTTAAAAAACTGGGATTCTCAGTTAGTGAAAACTACAAAATCTGTAAATCAATAGACGAGGTAATTGAGTTTATTGAGTATTGGACTGAAAACAGAGGAAGTTTAAAATTTGATATAGATGGTATGGTTGTTAAGGTAAACAACATAGAGCAGAGAAATGAGATGGGATTTACAGCTAAGAGTCCAAGATGGGCTATTGCTTATAAATTCCCAGCTGAGAGAAAGAAGAGCAAGATTTTAGATATAGAGGTAGAGGTTGGTAGAACAGGTACAATCACTCCAACAGCTATTCTTGAGCCTGTTAGACTAGCGGGGACTTCTGTTAGTAGGGCGACTCTTCACAACGAGGACTTTATCAGAGAAAAGGATATAAAATTATTTGACCATGTTATAGTTCAAAAGGCTGGAGATATTATTCCACAGATAGTTGAGGTTGTGAAAGAGGATAGAACAGGGGATGAGAAAGATTTCGTAATGCCTAGTGTTTGCCCAGAGTGTGGTGAGCCAACAGTTAGACTTGAAGGTGAGGCTGCAGTTAAGTGTATAAATATCTCTTGTCCAGCTCAGATTAGAAGGGGAATGATTCACTTTGTTTCGAGAGAGGCCATGGACATAGATGGTATGGGTGAGTCAATAATCACATTATTCCTAAAAGAAGGTCTAATAAAAGACGTTTCTGATATATATTATCTAAAAAAAGAGCAGATTGTACCGCTTGAGAGAATGGGAGAAAAATCTGCTGATAATTTAATTAAAGCAATCGAAAAATCAAAATCAAATGACCTATGGAGATTGATAAATGGGTTAGGAATTAGATTTGTCGGTGTGAAAGGGGCTAAGATACTAGCTTCAAACTTTAGTAGTTTAGATGAGATAATGAACGCCGATGTTGAGAGATTACAGCAGCTTGAAGAGTTTGGAAGTATTATGTCTGAGAGTGTTGTAAAATTCTTTAGAGAAGAGCAGAATTTAGCAGTTATTAAGAAGTTAAAAGATGCTGGGGTAAATACTGAAGCAGGTGAGGATAAATCTGAGGGTATACCGCAGTTATTTGAAGGTATGAAGATAGTTCTTACTGGTACACTTCCTACATTAAAAAGAAATCAGGCTAAGGAGATTATAGAGCCTAGAGGCGGAAAGGCTACTTCAAGTGTGAGCAAGTCTACTACATTTGTGCTTGCTGGAGAGGAAGCTGGCTCAAAATTAACTAAGGCTAATGATTTAGGAATAAAGGTAATCGACGAGGATATGTTCTTAAAATTATCTGAAATGGGAAGCAAGGAAGAAGTATTGGCAGAACTAGGAATGTAATATAGGATTTTTCAATATTATAAATTAACAAGAGTGATGTAGAATAGAAAAAATTAAATATAGAATAAAAAATAAAATTAATTAATATAAAAAACTAAATAAGAGGTGATTTTTCAATATGGAAAGATTAGGAAATAGAGCAAATAATGAGATAAGACCAGTCAAGATAACTACGAATTTTACAAAATACGCAGCAGGGTCTGTACTTATCGAAATGGGAGAAACTAAGGTAATATGTACAGCTACAGTTGAAGATAAAGTGCCACCATTTTTAAGAAATACAGGTACAGGTTGGATAAATGCAGAGTATTCTATGCTACCAAGTTCAACTCAGCAGAGAAAGATAAGAGATTCTGTTAGAGGAAAGATAGACGGAAGAACTCAGGAAATACAGAGATTAATAGGGAGAGCAATAAGATCTGTTATAGATTTAGATTTATTAGGTGAGAGAACTATATGGGTTGACTGTGATGTTATCCAGGCAGATGGAGGTACTAGAACAGCTTCAATAACTGGTGGGTTTGTTGCAGCAGCTCAGGCAATTTACGGACTTTATCAGAATAAAGAAATCAAAAAACTTCCTATAAAGAATTTCGTATCTGCAATAAGTGCAGGTGTTTTAAACGACGAGCATATATTAGACCTTTGCTACGAAGAAGACTCTGCAGCTAAAGTAGATATGAACTTTGTAATGACAGACAAAGGTGAATTTGTAGAAGTTCAGGGAACTGGAGAAGAAGCTCCATTTAGTAGAGAAGATTTAAACAAATTATTAGAACTAGGGGAAAAAGGAAACAAAGAGCTAATAAAAATACAGAGAGCTGCAATCCCAGAAATAGGAGATGCTGTGCTTGGTATGGACTACGGAAAAGACGTGGTAATAGCTACAGGAAATAAACACAAATTACAGGAAATAGGGGACATACTAAAAGATTTCGACTATAATGTTATGTCTTTAAAAGATGTAAACTTAGATGGAATAGAAATAATAGAAGACGGAAAAACTTTTGAACACAATGCTTTAATAAAGGCTAGAACAATTTCAAAATTAACTAATAAAATATCTATAGCAGATGACTCTGGATTAGTTGTTGATTGTTTAGGAGGAAAACCGGGTATATACTCAGCAAGATATGCTGGAGAACATGCAACTGATGAAGAAAACAGAGTAAAATTATTCGAAGCTATGAAGGACGTTCCAATGGAAGATAGAACTGCAAGATTTGTAAGTGCGATAGGTGTTGTACTTCCAGATGGTAAAGAATTTACAGTTAGGGGAACTGTTGAAGGAAAGATAACATTTGAGGAACATGGAGAAAATGGATTCGGATATGACTGTATGTTTATGCCAGATGGATTTGATAAGACATTTGGAGAAATAGATCCAGAAATCAAAAACAGCATGAGCCATAGAGCAAATGCACTTAAAAAGATGAAAGAAGAATTTGTTAAAAGGGTTGTGAGATAAATATGAAAATAGGAATAGTTAGCGATACACATAGGATGATTAGGAACATAGATAAGGCAATTCCTTATTTAAAAGGCTGCGACCTTATTGTACATGCAGGGGATAACTACTCTGATGCAAGATATATTTATACTGAAACGGGTGTAAATGTTATGGCAGTTGTTGGAAACTGCGACTTTGAAGATGCAGAGGATGAATTATTATTCGATTTTGCAGGGAAGAAATTTTTCGTATGCCACGGACACAGATACGATGTGAAATACGGAACAAATCTTTTACAGACAAAAGCAGAGAGAGAAGGAGCAGATATAGTTGTGTTTGGTCATTCTCATGAGACTTTTTCAGAAATAATAAATGGTGCTCTTTATATAAATCCAGGGAGCCTTTCTCTTCCAAGAGGTGGAAGTAATAGAGGATTTGCTATATTAGAAATAGATGGAGAGAGTATAAAAGTTAAGGAAATAGAAATTTAATTTGAAAAATATCTGTAACTTTTTTGAAAAGGCAAAAAAATAGTCAAATAATCGAAATATAATCATAAGAAAGGTTGTATTTAAAAAAAGTTATGTGATATAATTAAATGGTTATATAGAATTATAATGGATAAAAATACCATATTATAATATCTCAAAGTATATTAGGAGGATTTTTAAGAAATGAAAGCAGAATTACTTAAAAAAGAAGGTAACGTAGTTACTTTAAAAATAACTGTAGACTACGATAAATTCAACGGAGCAGTTGAAAAAGCTTACAAAAAAACTAGAGGTAGATACAACATACCAGGATTCAGAAAAGGTAAAGCTCCTAGAAAAATAATAGAAATGAACTACGGTGAAGGAATATTCTACGGAGATGCTATAGATGCATTATTCCCAGAAGTATTCGTACCAGCTGTAGAAGAAACAGGTATACTTCCAATAGGTGCTCCATCTATAGATGTAGATGAAATAAGCAAAGACAACGGATTAGTTATGTCTGTAGAAGTAGAAGTTAGACCAGAAGTTAAATTAGAAAACTACAAAGGTGTAGAAGTTACTAAAGATGTTCCAGAAGTAACTGAAGAAATGATAACAGAAGAATTAAACAGAATGTTAGACAAAAACTCTAGATTAGTAGACGTTGAAAGAAATGTTGAAGACGGAGATATAGTAAACATAGACTTCAAAGGATTTGTTGATGGAGAAGAATTCGAAGGTGGAAACGCTGAAGGATACGAATTAACAATAGGATCTCACACATTCATAGACAACTTTGAAGAACAGTTAGTTGGAAAAGCTTTAAATGAAGAAGTAGAAGTTAATGTAACATTCCCAGAAGGATACTCAAGAGAAGATTTAGCTTCTAAACCAGCTAAATTCGAAGTTAAAATAAACGCTATAAAAGTTAGAGAAATACCTGAATTAAACGATGAATTCGCAGCAGATACTACTGAATTCGAAACTTTAGATGAATTAAAAGCTGATATAAAATCTAACCTAGAAGAACAGGCTGAAAACATGGCTGAAAATCAGGTAAGAGAAGAAATAGTAAACAAAATAGCTGAAGCAGCAGACTTCATAACTCCAAACGCTATGGTAGAAGATCAGTTAGATAGAATGATGCAGGAATTAAACTATCAGTTAATGAGCCAGGGATTACAGATGGAAATGTTATTAGAAATAACTGGTAAAGACTTAAAAGGATTAAGAGAAGAAAGAAGAGAAGACGCTGAAAGATTAGTAAGAGGAACTCTTGTATTAGACGAAGTAGCTAAATTAGAAAACATAGAAGCTTCTGAAGAAGACGTTGATGCTGAATTAGCTAAAATGGCAGAAATGTACAAAATGGAAGTAGAAGAAATGAAAAAAGCTTTAAGACCAGAAGATTTAGAAGATATAGCTGGTCAGCTTAGAGTTAGAAAAACTATAGACTTCCTAGTTGAAAATGCTACAATAGCATAGTTTATAATTAGTCTATAAATATTTGAAAAAACAAGGCTGTCTAAAGTGATATGTATGTATCTTAGGCAGCCTTATATTGAATGCAAAAAAAGAAAGGGGTTACATAAAATGGCATTAGTACCTTATGTTGTTGAACAGACAGGAAGAGGGGAAAGATCTTATGATATATTCTCTAGATTATTAAAAGACAGAATAATATTCTTATGTGATGAGGTAAATGATGATACTGCAGGACTTATAGTAGCTCAGCTTTTATTCTTAGAAGCAGAAGATCCAGATAAAGATATACATCTTTACATAAACTCACCAGGTGGAAGTATAACAGCTGGTATGGCTATATACGATACAATGAACTATATAAAACCAGATGTTAGTACTATATGTATAGGAATGGCTGCATCTATGGGTGCATTCTTACTTTCTGCAGGTGCAAAAGGTAAGAGATACGCACTTCCAAACAGTGAAATAATGATACATCAGCCACTAGGTGGAGCTCAGGGACAGGCAACTGAAATAGAAATCCGGGCTAAGAGAATCATAAGAATGAAAGAAAAATTAAACCAGATACTTTCTGAAAATACAGGTCAGCCATTAGAAAAAATAATGGCAGATACAGAAAGAGATAACTTCATGGAAGCCGATGAAGCACTTGCATACGGATTAATAGATGAAGTTATAACAAATAAACCATTATAAGAGAGGAGAATTTTAATGGCAAAATTTGATGATAAAAAACAGCTAAAATGCTCTTTCTGCGGAAAAACTCAGGATCAGGTAAGAAGATTAATAGCAGGTCCAGATGTTTGTATATGTGATGAATGTGTTGAACTTTGCGAAGATATAATCAGAGAAGAATTTGAAGAAGCTAACGAAGAAACAACATCAATCGATTCATTACCAAAACCAAAGGAAATGATGGAAATATTAAATGATTATGTAATAGGTCAGGAAAAAGCTAAAAAAGCTTTATCTGTTGCAGTTTACAATCATTATAAAAGAATATACAGCAATTCTGAAAATGATGTAGATATACAGAAAAGTAATATATTACTCTTAGGGCCAACAGGTTCTGGTAAAACATTACTTGCTCAGACACTTGCTAAAACACTAAACGTTCCATTTGCTATGGCAGATGCAACAGCTCTTACAGAAGCTGGTTATGTTGGGGAAGACGTTGAAAACATACTTCTTAAACTAATCCAGGCTGCAGATAATGATGTAGAAAAAGCTGAAAAAGGTATAATCTACATAGACGAAATAGATAAAATAGCTAAAAAATCAGAAAATGTATCTATAACAAGAGATGTCAGCGGAGAAGGTGTTCAGCAGGCACTTCTAAAAATATTAGAAGGAACTGTAGCTAACGTTCCACCACAGGGCGGAAGAAAACATCCAAACCGGGAATTTATAAAAATAGATACAACTAATATACTATTCATATTAGGTGGAGCATTTGACGGATTAGAACAGATAATCCAGAGAAGATCTAGTGAAAAAACTCTAGGATTCGGAGCTAAGATAGAAAGCAAGAAAAACCTAGACTTAGGAAAAATATATGAAAATGTACTACCAGAGGATTTACTAAAATACGGTATAATACCAGAATTTATAGGTAGAATCCCAGTAATAGCTACATTAAATATGCTAGATGAAGATGCATTAGTTACAATACTAAAAGAACCTAAAAATGCATTAGTAAAACAGTACAAAAAATTATTCGATATAGAAGATGTTGAACTAGAATTTGAAGACGATGCACTAAGAGAAATAGCTAAAAAAGCTATAGACAGAAACACTGGTGCCAGAGGTCTAAGAAGTATAGTTGAAAACATAATGATGGATACAATGTATGAAGTACCATCTGAAGAAAATGTTGAAAAAGTAATAGTGACTAAGGAATCTGTACTAGACAATGATGTGCAGCCAACTATAGTTTACAAAGAAAATTAATATAGAACGCAAAGAAGGGTATTGAATTAACGCTCCAGGCTTCGAACTTTGCTCCTTTTTAAGAGTTAGCTTTATCAAGCTAACAAAAGGATGCAAAGTTCTGCAGATTGTCGCTGTTAATTTCAATACCCTTCTTTTTGCGTCAGTATGTTAATTTTTTTGAACCATAGTGTAGCTACATATCATAAGTTTAGTACAGATTTAGTCTGAAAAATGCGAAATAGGAACAGTTTGTAAAATTGCTTGAAGGAATTAGCACGATGTTGTCCTCATTCGCCAGGCTTCGAACTTTGCCCTTTTTTAAGAGTTAGCTTTTCAAGCTAACAAAAAGGTTGCAAAGTTCTGCAGATTGTTGAACAGAGGACTAACATCGTACCAATTCCAAAAGTAAGACTGTTCTACAGAAAAATACCAAATAAAAAATTTAAAAGTTAGCAAATAAAAAAAGAGAGATGACAATAAACTTATGACATCCCTTACAAATTGCGTAAACTATATTATATTTTCTTTATGAACTAATAGTTTGTGAGCATATCATAAGTTTAGTACAGATTTAGTCTGAAAAATGCGAAATAGTAGCAGTTTGTAAAATATGTATAAATACTAAAATAAGATAAACTAAAGTTTTATATATTTTATAATATTCAAACCAATCTCTATACGGAAATGATGTCAGTGTACTTTTTAATAGGATTGTATTTATAAAGGAGAAAAAGTTGGGAACAATAAGCTAAGGGTACTTATTTTATGAGTAATTTGGAACTATTTGTGGCACTTTTTAAAAATATGTAAAAAAATAGGAATGGAGTAGGTTATTTCTAAGGTATCTACTTAATTGATAATATGCAACCTGAACTCGACAATTTGCAGAACTTCGCATCCTTTTTGCGTTAGGTTTGAAAAGCTAACGCTTAGAAAGGGCGAAGTTCGAAACCTGGAGAGGAAGGTTGTTATTATTAAATTAAGTAGATGCCTATAGAAATACTACGACATTCCTTGCTCTTTTTCTATAATTTATAAAAAGGCCATTAATATACCTATTGCTCCGAAGATAAATACAATAGCTATTGACCCAACTTTTTCTTTCTTTAATAAATACAATGCCACTAAAAAGGCAACGACATCATAAAGTCCCCAAGTAATTTCTTTACCAGAAGATACTGCTGCAGCAAGTATAAAACCAAGTGTTATCGGTCTTAATACTGTTAGCAGATTTTCAACTTTTTTATTATCCTTAAACTTATCCAATAAATGAGATATGATTGTAAGTCCTACAAGTGAGAATATAACAACACCTACAGATGCTGCAAGTGATCCCCAAAAACCAGCAGTTTTGAAACCTACAAATGTAGCACTATTTATTGCTATTGGTCCAGGAGTTGACTGAGATATTGCAAGTAAGTCTAAGAATTCCTGGTTTGTTATAAAGTGATACTTATTGATAAATTCTTGCTGTATAAATGGAAGCATCGCATAGCCTCCACCAAAGCTGAATGCACCAATCTTTAAGAATATTAGGAAGAGAAGTATTATTTTAGACATAAGCTATATACACCTCCTAATAATATTAAATATATTGGACTTATATTGAAGAATGCCACAGCGACAAAAGAAACAACTAAGAAAATCATATTTCTTTTAGTCTTAGGCAGTTTATCCAGCATTTTTAAGAATGAATATAATATAAGTGCGATTACAACTGGGTTTACACCTCTAAAGAATCCGTCGAGAATCTTAGAAGATGAGTTGGCAAAATATAAATACGCTAAAGCTATAACTATACAGAATGAAGGCATAGTTGCTCCAAGTAGGCAAACTAAAACACCTTTTATTCCATTTATTCTATAGCCTAGAAGTATAGAAATATTTGCTGCCAAAACACCGGGATAACTTTGAGCTATAGAAAGGTAGTCTAGAAATTCTTCTTCACTGACTAATCCTTGCTTTTTTACAAGCTCATCTTGGATTAGGGGAACCATGGCGTAACCTCCGCCGAAAGTAAATGAACCTATTTTAAAAAATGTTAAAAAAAGTTTGAGCATTTTAATCCTCCTTGTAAATAGATTGAAGTTTTTTAAATTCAAATCAATTTATATTATATCATATAATATATAAGTTAATATTATTTTGTAATATATTATATAAAATAGGGTATAATAATAAATAGAGGCGTGATAGTAAAAAATAATTGTAAATAGGTGTATAATCTGATAATAAAAAATAACTGTAAATAGACCTGTTATGTGGCAATAAAAAAATAATTGCAAATAGGGCAATAAAACGATATAATAATCTATTAAATGATAAAATTCAAAACATTTTCGGTTGAAAATTAATATCTGTAAAGATATAATAGTAAAAGCAGTGAAATTCTTAAAAAAGGAGATGAGGAACTGAATATGAGTAAAAAATATACTAAAATTGAACGTGAATTACCGGTAATCCCACTTAGAGGATTAGCAATATTCCCATATATGATATTAAACTTTGATATAGGTAGAGAAATGTCTTTAAAAGCTTTAGAAGAAGCTATGTTAAACGACGAGGTTATATTCCTTACTTCTCAAAAGGATCCAGAAATAGATAATCCAGATGAGGATGATTTCTACAAAGTGGGGACTATATCAAAAGTTAAACAGATGATAAAATTACCTGGAGATACAGTTAGGGTACTTGTTGAGGGGCTAACAAGAGGTACTATAAAAGAAATAGATAATGAAGAAGGGTACTACAAAGCAATAATCGAGGAAATAGTTGAATTAAGTGATGAAGATTTTGCAAATGTAGATTTAGATGTAGAAACTAACATAGAAGCATGTGAAGAAGATAAAGATTCATGTGCTGAAGAAAAAACAGAAGCATGTGAAGAAGTAAATGCAGATGAAGAATCAATAGAAAGTAAAGATTCAAAAGAGGAAAAACTTGAAAGCATAGAAAATGATGTTGAAATAGAGGCATTAGTTAGAAATGTTATGGATGCTTTTGAGGACTATATAAATATAGGAAATAAAATATCTCCTGAGATATTAATAAGTCTTGCAGAAATAGACGATTACGGTAGATTAGTGGATACAATAGCTGCAAATATCTACCTAAAACCTGAGAAAAAACAGGAAATATTAGAAGAATTCGATGTTAAAAACAGATTAGAGCTTATATTTACTATCTTATTAGAAGAAGTTGAAATAATGAAGATAGAGAAAAAAATAGCTTTAAGAGTTAAAAAACAGATGAATAAAATTCAGAAAGAATATTATTTAAGAGAACAGATGAGAGCTATCCAGAAAGAGCTTGGAGAAGATGAGGACACATCAAGTGAAGCTGATAAATACAGAAAACAGCTAAAAACTTTAAAAGCTCCAAAAGAAACTAAAGAAAAAATAGCTAAGGAAATAGATAAATTTGCTAGAATGAGCTCAGCAGCACCAGATTCATCAGTAAGTAGAAACTATTTAGATATGATATTCTCACTTCCTTGGAATAAGGAAACTAAAGAAAAATTAGATGTTAAAAAAGCTGAAGAAGTATTAAATGAAGACCACTATGGATTAGATAAGGTTAAAGAAAGAATACTTGAATATTTATCAGTAAGAAAATTATCTAAGACTCCAAAAGGGCCGATAATCTGTCTTGTTGGGCCTCCAGGGGTTGGTAAAACATCTATAGTTAAGTCTGTAGCTAGAGCACTAGGAAGAAAATACACTAGACTTTCTCTTGGTGGTGTTAGAGATGAGGCTGAAATAAGAGGACACAGAAGAACTTATGTAGGTGCAATTCCAGGTAGAATAATCAATGGAATGAAAGAAGCTGGCAGCAAGAATCCAGTATTCCTACTAGACGAAATAGATAAAATGGCATCTGATTATAAAGGAGATCCAGCTTCAGCAATGCTAGAAGTACTAGACCCAGAACAGAACAAAGGATTTGTAGACCACTACATGGAAATACCTTTCGATTTATCAAAAGTATTATTCATAACAACTGCAAATACTTTAGATACTGTGCCTAGACCATTATTAGACAGAATGGAAGTTATAAGAATTTCTGGATATATAGAAGAAGAAAAATTAAACATAGCTCAGAAATACCTTCTTCCAAAACAGATAAAAGAAAATGCACTTGCTGAAGGATTCGTTACAATGGACGAAGAGGTTATGAGAAAATTAATAAACTCATACACTAGAGAAGCAGGTGTTAGAACATTAGAAAGAACAATAGGAAAAGTTTGTAGAAAAGTAGCTAAAAAATACGTTGAAGATCCAAGCCTAGAAGGATACGATGTTAAAATGGAGGACCTTCCAGAATTCTTAGGTAAAGAAGTATTCAAATACGATTTAGCTAAGGATGAGCCAAGAGTAGGTCTTGTAACTGGTCTTGCATGGACAGAAGTAGGAGGAGTTACTCTTGAAGTAGAGGTAAACGTGCTTAAAGGTAAGGGAGAAATAGTGCTTACAGGTCAGCTAGGAGATGTTATGAAAGAATCAGCTAGAGCAGGTATATCATACATAAGATCTAGAGCTGAAGAATTAGGCATAGACCCAGAATTCTACAAAAATACAGATATACATATACATCTACCAGAAGGAGCTACTCCAAAAGACGGCCCTTCAGCTGGTATAACTATGGCTCTTGCTGTAATATCAGCGCTTACAGGTAGAGGAGTTCCAGGAAATATAGCTATGACTGGTGAAATAACTCTAAGAGGTAGAGTGCTTCCTGTTGGTGGAGTTAAAGAAAAATTATTAGCAGCACATAGAGCAGGGGTGAAAAAAGCACTTCTTCCTGTAGAATGTGAAGTTGATTTAGACGAAATACCAGAAAATGTAAAAGAAGATATGGAATTCGTATTAGTTGAGACAATGGACGATGTTTTAAAAGAAGCGTTAATATAATTGTTGATGTAAAATACGTTAATGGAAAATATTTTTAAAAGAGCTAATTTTATTTTTAGGAAGCTCTTTTAAAAATTATTGGTTTGAATTATTGCGAGTTTATAAATAGAAAAGGACGGTGAAAGTATGAAAATAAGAAGCTCAGAGATAACGATGAGTGCTGTACATAGACACCAGTATCCTACAGACGGAATACCTGAGATAGCACTAGCTGGGAGATCTAACGTGGGTAAATCATCACTTACAAATGCTTTACTTAACAGAAGAAATTTCGCTAGAACAAGTTCTACACCAGGTAAGACAAGAACAATAAACTTCTACTTAATAAATAAGGAGTTTTTCTTTGTTGATTTACCAGGGTATGGATATGCAAAGGTTGCTAAGTCTGAAAAGGATAAGTGGGGACAGGTAATGGAGAGATACCTTCAGGATAGGGAAGAGCTTTGTGCGATATTCCTTCTTGTAGATATAAGACATGAACCTACAGCAGACGATAAGATGATGTACGACTGGATAAAATACTACGGATATGACTGTGTTGTTGTTGCGACAAAAGCAGATAAGATATCTAGAGGACAGTATTTAAAACATTTAAGTGTGATAAGAAAGAAACTTCAGTTAGAAAAGGATGAAAAGATAATACCTGTATCTTCATCTAAAAAAACTGGAATAGAAGAACTATGGAGTGAAATAGTTGAGCAGTATAGAAAACATGGATACGAAATAACTGAAGATTAGTATTTGGAGGGGCTAAGGCAAAATTTTGCTAAAGCCTCTCTTTTTATGCTAGTGATTTCAAACAATCTACTCTCCAGGCTTCAATGCCTCGCACAATTATATAAGACCTTAAAATTGTTGCGAGGCATTTCCAGATTGTCGAGTGCGATTTGTTTGAAATTACTAGCAAAAGAGAAACTTTATCTAAAATTTTGATTTAGCTACCATAATACAAATCATTAGTTATTTCGTAGTAGTTTTCTATACTGTTTGTTAGATGGAATATATGGGACCGCAGTATGTCAAAAACTGATATACTGTGGTTCTTTTTTTATGCAGTAAAGTAATTTATATTATTATATAGTTTATTAAGCGATTTTTGATTTTATGTATCGAGAGTTTAGTTTAATGATGCATAAAATTATTAATTGTTATATTTTTTTAAGGAATAAGATTTTTTAGATAGATTAGATATTAGTTTAGACTGGGGGTTTTTAGATGATAGATAAGAGTAGAATTAAGGCGGTTGCTTGGGCAGAAATAGATTTAGATGCTTTTAAGAGAAATTTAAAGAGCATAAGAAATGTTTTAAATAATGGAGAAAAGATTTGTGGAATCGTAAAGGCTGATGCTTATGGACATGGTTCTGTTGAGATTGCAAAGACTTTAGAGGAAAATGATGTAGAGTATCTTGCAGTTTCTAGGGCAGAGGAGGCTATGGAGCTTAGAAGAAAAGGTCTTGAGCTTCCGATTTTGATACTTGGCTACACTCCAGAGCAGAGATATAGAGATATAATCAGAAACGATGTTATGTTCACTGTTTATTCTATGGAGGATGCGGTGAAGTTAAATGAAGCAGCTGAGGAGCTTGAGATGGACGCAAAAGTTCATATAAAGATAGATACAGGAATGAACAGACTAGGATTTAAGGTTACTGAGGAGTCTGTTTGTGAGATTAAGGAAATAAGCGAAATGGATAGAATTAGTATTAAGGGGATATTTACTCATTTTGCTGCAGCCGATGAAGTTGACAAGAGTTTTACTGAAATGCAGGGCGAAAAATTCAAGTATATGTTAAATAGATTAAAAGAAGAAGGTGTTGAAGTGCCATTGGTGCACGCAGCAAATAGTGCAGCTATAGTGGATTGCGACGATTTAAAATTCGACATGGTAAGAGCTGGGATAATCATGTACGGATGCTATCCTTCAGATGATATTATGAAAGAAAGAGTACCTGTTGAGCCTGTAATGACTATAAAAACTAGGGTTTCTCATATAAAAACAATAGAGCCTGGCGAAAAAATAAGCTACGGATGCACTTACGAAGCAAAGGAAAAAGAAAGAATTGCTACACTTGCAATAGGATATGCAGACGGATTTGTTAGAGGAAGAAAAAATCCAAAAGTTTGTATAAACGGAAAAGACTATGAAGTAGTTGGAAGAATCTGCATGGATCAGTGCATGATAAAAATAGGAATGGATGACGACATAAAAGTTGGAGATGAAGCTGTAGTATTTGGAAAAGGTGGGGTTAGCATAAGTGAATTTGCTGATGATTGCGGAACAATTGCCCATGAAATAATGTGCAACATCTCAAGAAGAATACCTAGAGTATTCATCGAACACGAGGATATAATAAAATACGACGACTACCTAAGATACTAAAAACAAACTATAGCCAACCACATAACTAAAAATAAATATACTTACGATAAAAAACTACAAACGAAATACTAACAACAAGCAAATTTACCAACCACGTAAATTTGCAGTCAACAATTTTGTTAAATATGTTTTCGTATTAAATAAGTAACGATTTATATAAAGTCTGTTTGAAAAGCAAAAGAAAGGGATAATATATGTAACCGAACTCGACAATGCGACTCGATCGCCTGGAGAGGAGGATACATATATTATCCCTTTTGTTTTTCAACAGACTTTTATAAATCGCCTTATTTAGATGAAAAAAATTTAACAAAATAATGTTGACAAAAATTATCTAGTTTGATAAGATTAAGACATAGTAGGTGATGGAAAATGTTATTTACAAGGGAAAGTGACTATGCAATAAGAATTGTGAGGGCACTAAAAGACGAAGAAAAATTAACAATCAAAACAATATGCGAAAGAGAAATCCTACCAGAGGCATTTGCTTACAAGATTATCAAAAAGCTTGCAAAGAGCGACATAGTAGAGATAAAAAGGGGAGCAAATGGAGGATATAGTTTAAAAAAAGACCTAAACGAACTAACTCTTTATGATGTAATAATCGCAGTTGAGCCAGATTTTGCAGTTATGGAATGTATAAATAATTTCTGTAGCAGAAATGGAGCAAATGGGATGTGCAAGGTACATAAGGAGCTAATCTATATTCAAAATCAGGTAGAGATGCTACTAAAAAGAAGAAGTCTAAATGAAATATTAGAAGATAAAGACTTCGATTGTGGAGAGTGTAAAAGCTTCGACACTAGGAAAAGTATATTATAAAAATTAGCACTAAGCAGTGTTAAAAAATCAGTATCAAAAAGGTTAAATTTTGCATATTAAAAAACAAAAAAGCTTGTATAAATTCAAGAATGGTAAAACTTGTATGGATTCAAGCTAAAAAATTTTTAGGATTAAAGTGGACTAAAATAGTCTAAATAAAAATCTGAACTAAAAATTTAAAATAAATACAAAAGATAAAAAGAAGTACAAAATAAAAAAAAATGCAAAAGATAAAACGTCAAAACAAAATAACAAATTCATCAATTTTTTAATCGAAGCAATAAAAAACAGCAATAATAAAATAATAAAAAATAATTTAAAAAATTAATTTCCAATATCAGGAGGTAGAACAATGAATCATAAATGCTATGGCTGTAATACATGTAAAAGTGCAGACAAACCTTTAGAAGGTTACATAAGAAACCTTCCTTTTGAAACATCTCATCACAGAGTAGACACTCAGAAAACTAAATGTGGATTCGGTTTACAGGGAGTTTGCTGTAGACTATGTTCAAATGGGCCTTGTAGAATAACTCCAGAGTCTCCAAGAGGAATATGTGGAGCAAATGCAGACACAATAGTTACAAGAAACTTTTTAAGAGCAGTTGCATCAGGATCAGGATGCTACATACACGTTGTTGAAAATACAGCAAGAAACGTAAAAGACGTAGCTCAGAAAAAAGGCGAAATAAAAGGAATAAATGCGTTAAATAAATTAGCAGATATATTTGAAATACATGAAGAAGATATGCACAAAAGAGCAGAAATGGTTGCAGATGCTGTATTAGCTGATTTATATCTTCCTGAATTTGAAGAAATGAAATTAATCAAAAAAATGGCTTATGCTCCAAGATATGAAAACTGGAAAGAACTTGGAATACTACCTGGTGGGGCAAAATCAGAAGTATGTCATGGTGTTGTAAAATGTTCAACAAACTTAAACTCAGACCCAGTTGATATGCTAAAAGATTGCTTAAAACTAGGAATTTCAACAGGTATATACGGATTAACTCTTACAAACCTACTAAACGATATAGTTTTAGGAGAGCCAGAAATAAGACTTGCTCCTGTAGGAATGAGAGTTGTAAACCCTGATTACATAAACATAATGATAACTGGACATCAGCACTCAATGTTTACATACCTTCAGAAGAGATTAACTGAAGAAGATGTTGTTAAAAAGGCTGAAGCAGTTGGAGCAAAAGGATTCAAATTAGTTGGATGTACTTGCGTTGGACAGGACTTACAGCTAAGAGGTGCTCATTATGAAGATATATTCGATGGACACGCTGGAAACAACTACACAAGTGAAGCAATACTTGCGACTGGTGCAATAGATGCAGTTATATCAGAATTCAACTGTACACTTCCAGGAATCGAGCCAATATGTGACGAATTAAAAATAAAACAGATATGTATAGATAGCGTTGCTAAAAAAGCAAATGCAGAATTAAAAGAATTCGACTTCGAAAACAGAGAAGCTGTTTCAGAAGAGATAATAGACAAAATAATAGAATCTTATACATCAAGAAGAGGAAATGTGGAGCTTAACTTATTTGAAGATCATGGATTCGACAATGCTTTAACTGGTGTAAGTGAAGGTTCATTAAAAGACTTCTTAGGTGGAAACTGGAAACCACTTATAGACTTATTAGTAGCTGGAGAAATAAAAGGTGTTGCAGGAGTAGTTGGATGTTCAAACTTAACTGCTGGAGGACACGATGTTTTAAGTGTTGATTTAGTTAAAGAATTAATATCAAGAGATATAATAGTTTTAACTGCGGGATGTTCTTCAGGAGGAATAGAAAACTGCGGATTTATGAATCCAGAAGCTGCTAAATATGCTGGACCAAAACTAAGAAAAGTATGTGAATCTTTAGGAATACCACCAGTATTAAACTTTGGTCCATGTTTAGCAATAGGAAGACTAGAAATAGTAGCTACAGAATTAGCTGAAGCTATAGGCATAGATTTACCTCAGTTACCACTTGTATTATCAGCAGCTCAGTGGCTAGAAGAACAGGCACTTGCTGATGGATGCTTCGGACTTGCTTTAGGATTACCACTACACTTAGGATTACCTCCATTTGTAACAGGAAGTGATGTAGCGGTAAAAGTATTAACTGAAGATATGAAACAGTTGACAGGTGGACAGGTAATAATAAACCCAGATGCAAAAGAAACAGCTGATATTCTTGAAAAAATTATAGAAGAAAAACGTGCTGCACTTAATATCTAAGGAGGGCGCCTATATGAAAAGAATAATTGTAGACTACGAAAAATGTGACGGATGCAAAAACTGCTCAGTGGCATGTATGCAGGCTCACAGAAAAGATGAAGGCGATGTATACACACTAAACCTTCTTGACCCAGAAAATGAATCAAGAAACTTTATATATAAAGACGAAAAAGGAAATTATCGTCCTGTATTTTGCAGACATTGTGATGAACCAGAATGTGTGATGTCTTGCATGAGTGGTGCTCTTAAAAAAGACCCAGAATCAGGACTTGTTACATACGATGAAAAAAGATGTGGTTCTTGCTTTATGTGTGTAATGAACTGTCCATTTGGTGTATTAAAACCAGACAGAATAACTAAGACAAAAGTTATAAAATGTGATTTCTGCTTAGAGCATGGTGGAGAGCCAAGTTGCGTAAAATCATGTCCTAAAAAAGCAATTCATGTAGAGGAGGTGTAATCTGTGAAGTATGTAATTATCGGTGTAGGGGCTGCAGGTATTACAGCAGCTGAAGAATTAAGAAAATTAGACAAATGCTCTGAGATTACAATGGTTTCAGAAGATCAGTTTGTACACTCTCGTTGTATGCTACATAAATATATATCACATGAGAGAGATGAAAAGACTCTAAACTTCACAAGTGAAGACTTTTTTGAAGTAAACAATATAGACTGGAAAAAGGTTGGAGTTGATAAAATAGACACAGCTAATAAGGAAGTTGTCCTTTTAGATGGTGATGTTGTAAAATACGACAAGCTTCTAATAGCAACAGGTGCAAATAGTTTTATACCACCAGTTGGAGATTTTAGAAAGGCATCTAACGTGTTTGGGCTTAGACATTTAAGAGATGCTCAGGCGATAGATAATATGGCTGAGGAATCAGAAAAGATACTTATCGTTGGATCAGGTCTTGTTGGACTTGATGCTGCACATGGACTTCTTGAAAGAGGTAAGGATGTAACAATAGTCGAAATGGCTCCTAGCATACTTCCTGTTCAGTTAAATCCACATGCAGCTGAAGAATACCAGAGAAAATTTGAAGAAGCAGGTGCAAAATTCTATCTTGGATGCAAAGCTGATAAGGCTGAGTGCTCTGAGGACGGAAAGATTCACGCAGTTACATTTGATACAGGAGAAACAGTTGCTTGCGATATGATAATCGTTGCAGCTGGGGTTAGACCAGCAGTAGGATTTTTAGAAGGAAGCAATGTAGAAGTAGACAGAGGGATTGTTGTAGACGACTTTATGAAAACTAGTGTGGACGATGTTTATGCAGCAGGAGATGTTGCAGGTCTTTCTGGAATATGGCCAAATGCTATGAAGCAGGGAAAAACTGCAGCTAGAAATATGACTGGTATGGCGGAAAAATACGAAGATAGATTTGCTATGAAGAATACTATGAACTTCTACGGACTAGTAACTCTTTGTCTTGGAAATATAAGAGAAGAGGAAGGGGACAAAGTTGTAGAGCAGGAAGATTCTAAAAACTACAAGAAGGCAGTTCTTAGAGACGGTAAGCTTAAGGGAATTCTTCTTCAGGGTGATATTTCTCATTCAGGAATTTGGCAGTATATAATTAAGAATGAGATAGATGTAGACTTTAAAGAGAATATTTTTGATATAACATTTGCTGATTTCTATGGAACAGGAGAAAGAGGAAAGTATATCTGGAATTACTAAAAATATGAGGCTGTTGCAATTAATGCAACGGCCTTTTTAATTGAGTAATTTACAGACTTAGGTAGCAAAGTTTGATTTATATTGAAGTATAGGTTTGAATTTTGTAAAAGATAACAATAATTATTTTTTATAAAATAATTATTGTTAATATGATATAATAAATTTAAGAGAAATTGTAACTGAGAGTGATGTTTCCTACTATTCACCACTTTCTCATGAAAGTTGGAGAAAGGAGGCGATAGATTGGAAATTTTAGATTGTTTTATTGACTTTATTAAGAAGTTATTGAAGATAATCATAAAGCACTCGGATGAAATAATTATCCGGATTATAGGTGCTATGATATATGATCTAATAAAAAAATCACTCTAGTTGGCAGACAAGAGTGATTCTCCAAATATAAATATTTCTTGGGGAAATATTACTCATACCACTAAGTTACAATTTCTCCCTTTTTATTGTCTATTTCTTTAAGATAAGTATAACATTTTTTAGACTTATTGTCTAAAAAATTTACCATTTCCAACATATAAAATTTGGTGAAAAGTGGTAAAAAGTTAAGATTAGTTTGAAAGGTAAAGTGGATTTATTGCTAATAGTATATACTTATAGATTGCAAATATATCACTATAGTGATATATTTGTGTTAAGTAGAGGAGGAGATAGTATGGATAAGTTAGTTACTGTATATCATGGTTCGAAGGATGTTATAGAGCAACCTACTTTTGGAGAAGGTAGGAAGAATAATGATTTTGGAGTAGGTTTCTATTGTACAGAGAGTAACGAGCTTGCAAAGGAATGGGCAGTCTCTTCAATGAAAGATGGTTTTTCAAATAAATATACATTGGATACTGAGTATTTAAAAATTCTAAACTTGAATAGCCCCGACTACACAATTTTGAATTGGATTGCTGTTTTAATAGAGCATAGAGTGTTTTCTATAAAGACACCAATAGCTAGAAGAGCAAAGAGATATTTAATTGATAACTTTGGAATAAATGTAAATGCATATGATTTAATTATAGGATATCGTGCAGATGATTCATATTTTGATTATGCAGAAACTTTTTTAAATAATGGAATATCTGTAAAACAGCTTGCGAGAGCCATGAAACTTGGAAAGCTAGGAGAACAAATAGTTATTAAATCTAAATTTGCTTTTTCAAAATTGAAATATGAAGGTTATGAAGAGGCTAAGGTTGATGAATATTATGAATTAAGAAAAAATAGAAATGATGAAGCAAATAGAATTTATTGGGAAATGTTCGATGAAGAAGATGATAGTATCTATATTCAGGATATTATCAGAGGAGGGATAAAAAATGACGATCCACGCATACCAAGAAATGTACGCGTATAGGGCTCAGTCAGCTCTAGGAGATGCATTTGATTATGCAATTAATGTCTTGAAAATGCAACCGAATGACTTTATTACATTATTTCTTGTGAGTTCTATTAGTAAGAGTATGGAAGTTGGGGAACCAAAGTATGTTACAGGAAAAAGTGGTATTGAGATTTTGGTAGATGTAATTTATGAAACGACAGGCAAGGAATTTGAAATAGAAGCTGAGGATAGATTTTTTAGAACAAGAGAGTATTGGATTGGATGGGCAGTTGCATACTATCAATGGTATTCTAATAGGAGTTATTCTGAGATTTTTGAGGCAGTTTCATTTGAGGAGCTTCAGAATATGTACTATACATTGCATGAAGCTGATATAACTAAGTTTGTTGAAATCATGGATTCTCTATTAAAAGAATATTTTCACGAAACAAATTTGAAGAGAAGAAGGGTAAGATGCAAGTTAAGTCAGAGTAAGTTGGCTGAACTTTCTGGAGTTAGTTTGCGTTCAATTCAAATGTATGAGCAGAGGAATAAGGATATAAATAAAGCGAGTGCAGATAAATTATATCGGATAGCTAAAATTTTGAACTGTAAAATTGAAGATTTGATTGAAAAATAGTATAGAGAATGAGCCTTGTACTTGAGTACAGGGCTTTTTTCTGTTAAAATTAAATTTTGAGAATAATAGTTTTTAGTACTGAAAAAATTATAATATTTACTTTTTTAAAAGTTATTATAATTGATTTTTTTAGTTAAGATAAGTTATTTTTGAGAGAAGATAATTTTAGAATAAAAGAGAAAAAATTAAAAAGTAAAACTAAAGTTGTAAAATTAGAGAGAAAATAATTTTAAAATAAATCTAAAGTTATAAAATTTTGGAAAGAATTTGATTGAGATAGATAAAAATTTTAGAAAATGGAGGAAGTTATGCTAGAGAAAAATAAAGAGTATGTAGTAGACATAGTAGACATGGGTGAGTCTGGTGTCGGAATTGGTAAATACGATGGGTTTACAGTTTTTGTGGACTGTGCATTAGTTGGAGAAAAGGTTAAGGTAAAGATAAACAAGTCTAAGAAAAATTATGCAGTTGGTGATCTTGTTGAGATTATCGAGCATTCACCATACAGAGTGGAGAGAGTTTGCGACGATAGCCTAAAAATGTGCGGTGGATGTCAGATTCAGGAGCTTGACTACAATAAGCAGCTTGAACTTAAAACTAACGAGGTTAAGCAGGTTATTTCAAGAATTGGTAAGATTGAAGGTGCGACTATACACGATACAATCGGTATGGAAACTCCATTTAGATACAGAAATAAGGCTCAGTTCCCAGTTCAGATGAGAAAAGGGGAGCCTGTGATTGGATTCTACAAAAAGAAGAGCCACGAGGTAATTCCAACAGCTAAGTGTATGATTCAGCACGAATTAAACGACGAAATAATCGAGGTTGTTAGAGAATTTATCGTCGAAAATAATATAAGTGTGTACGATGAGGTGAAACACAAAGGTCTTTTAAGACACATAGTTACAAAAATCGGATTTACAACTGGCGAGGTTATGGTTGTATTAGTTGCAAATGGAAAAAATATACCTAATGTAAATAAACTTGCAAAAATGCTTGAAGAAAGAATAAAAGGATTCAAGACTTTAGTAGTAAATGTAAATACAAACAAGACAAATGTAATTCTTGGAAGAGAGAATAAAGTTATATGTGGAACAGGGAAAATCAACGATTATATAGGAAATCTTGTGTTTGAAATATCTCCACTTTCATTCTTCCAGGTAAATCCGGTGCAGACAGAAGTGCTATACAACAAGGCTTTAGAGTATGCAAATTTAACTGGAAATGAGACAGTTTTCGATATATACTGCGGAATTGGTACGATTTCTCTGTTCTTAGCACAGAAAGCTAAGAAGGTCTACGGAATTGAGATTGTCGAGGATGCGATAAAAGATGCTAAGAGAAATGCAGAACTTAACGGACTTGAAAATACTGAATTCTACGCTGGAAAAGCGGAAGAAGTTGTTCCAAAGATGTACAAAGAAGGTAAGAAAGCAGATGTTGTCGTTGTCGACCCACCAAGAAAGGGCTGCGACGAAAAAGTGCTTGATACTATAGTTTCTATGGATCCAGAGAGAGTGGTTTACGTTTCTTGTAACCCATCTACTTTGGCGAGAGATTTAGCGTATATGGACGAAAGAGGATTCAAATGCGTTGAAATTCAGCCAGTTGACATGTTCCCTCACTCAGTACATGTGGAAAATGTGGCATTATTAGAGAGAAAATAAAGAGGAAAGTCTGATATGATATTTTTAATTATTCTTTTAATATTAGCCATAGGTGGACGATTGGCTTGTTCTACTATTTGCCCACTTGGAATAATACAAGAATTAATTTTTGAAATACCGTATTCTAAGAAATTTGTAGAACTTCCCTATGAAAAATATCTAAAGAAAATAAAATACATTATATTTATTTCGTTACTTATTTTAGTGCCAATGTCAGTTATGCAAAATAAGAGTATATTTGGAGATTTTAAGATATTTGTAAAATTATTTGGATTTGGGACAGTATTTTTGATGTCTATATTTGTTTTTAGACCGTTTTGTAAATATTTGTGTCCTTTTGGAGTGTTTTTAGGATTGTTTAATAAAATATCTCCGTTTAGATACAAGGTGGATAGCAGTTGTAATAAGTGTGGGCTGTGTCGGAAAAAATGCAAAATGGGTATAAAACCGTATGAAAATCCAAATAGTGTTGAATGTATAAGATGCGGCGAGTGTATAAATAAATGTGCGAAGAAATCAATTCATAAATAAGAAAAGGGACTGTTGTAGTGTTAGCTGCAAAAGTCCCTTTTTACTTGGAAGTTACATGGAAATATTTAGAAAGCATTATATCTACTCGAAAGTTACTCGAAAGTACTCGAAAGTTACTCGAAAATATTTTTGAGTATTTAATAAATATAACTATTTGTATTTGGGGCTAAGAGTGTAATATTGAGTAGGATCTTTTTTATTACTACCATGCCACTGCAAAATACCAATGCTTTCAAGTTGTTTTAAATTATTTCTAGATGTAACATCACTTCTTTTTGTTAAAGAGGAAGCTATTTTCACAGTTATTTTTTCATTTGTCATTAGAAATTGAACAATTTTAATTTCATATTCATTTAAAGAATTAAAAACTGATTCATCGAAATTCTTTTGTATTCTATCTTCCACTCTTAGGGTTCTTGAAGTAATACTATTTTCAAGTACAAGCAAGACAGAGTTTCTATTCGGTTCAGAGTAAGTAGGATTATTTAGGTAAAAACCATCCATCTCATCATATATTCTTTTTACACCTTCATTAAGCTCTTTAACCCATCCAAACTCACTCAATACTCTTGCTATTCTTGGATTTCTAGAATAACGGGTATTTTTCATATTATCCAAAGTAACGATATTTGGAAGTTTTCCAGGGCTAAAAATTTCTAATCTATCGTCATACAATGAAACTCTAATATAATCTCCAATAATAGAATAATTCCTATGAGTTAAGCTATTTACAATACCTTCAAACCAAGCAAATTCAGGATATTCAGGTATTATTTTGAAAAGACCATCCTTATCAAGATATTGAAATTCTCTGAGTTGAAAATTTATAGCTTGTCTTACTTCTTAAATAATTTTTGGAATAGCATATTCGTAGTTTATTTCTTTGATAAGATTTAACCTTCTTCCTGTTTCCATTTTTGTACCATCGTATTTTAGAAGTCTTAACCTAGCTTGTGGTAAGAATTTTGTTGGATATTTTGAGAATAATAAAACTCCGGCAACAGTAAGATGACCTTCTTTCATTAAAGATCTACTTTCTAAAATTTCCTCTAATGATAGATTAGTATTTAGAATATATTTGTATTTTAATAAAAGTTCTATATCTACATCATCAAAACTAGAATCTTTTATGACTAAATCCTCAAAACTTCTATCTCCTTTATCGTATTCAAGTTGTGTTATTTCATTATGTGTTAATAGTTTTGACTTATCTCCTATGCGAAGATAAACTTTGTTATCACTTGTTTTAATTACATTATTTTCTACAGAATCAATAAAAAATAGAAGAATTTGCTTTTCATTTACTTCTATAATTTCTGTTTCTATCATTAAATTTCCTTGGCAGCATGAAAATGGAACATACAAAAAATCATTTATAGAATTTGCTTTATCATAATTAAATCCTGTTATTGCTCCATTATCCTCTATTCCAATTGCCAATATACCACCATTTGCATTTGAAAAAGCAACTAAGTGCCTTGCTACTTCAGTGGGCTTGATTCTTGCACTTTTCCTATCTAAATATTGACCTTCTCTTTCATTGCATAAATAATCTATACTAACTTCTTTTTTCATAATTAAACACCCACTATATATAGGAAGGACAAACAAATGATAATTTATACAATGAAAGTTATAGAATTTACTATGCAAAAATGATAAGATATAAGAAAAAGTTTTAAACAAAAGGAAGTATAGCTATGGGAAATTTGATAAAAACAAGCAGATTTATAAGTCTAATATTACGTCATAAACCAGAAACAATAGGAATAACATTAGATGAACACCAAAATATTTTTCTAAGAAAAAAGGATTATTACATTATTACCATATGGCGGAAAGTAATTATAGGGAGTATTTAAAAGGAGAGCAAGTGAGGGTTAAAAAGTATTTTTACGTACTCAGACCAATACTTGCAGCGAAATGGATTTTAGATAAAGAATGTCCACCACCGATGTTATTTTCTGAATTAATGGAAGCTGAGTTGGAGAATTCAATAAAATCAGAAGTGGATAAACTATTAAAAATGAAGCAAGAATTACCAGAAATAGGCTTAGCTCCAAGAGTACAAGTTTTAAATAATTATATTGAAAATGAATTGATTAACATAAAGGAAAAATCAAAATTAATTGAGGAAGATGAAAGAACATGGAAGCTTCTAAATGAGTATTTTGTATCATTAGTAAAAGCTTATTAAAACTATAAAAGAAAAGAAAAATAACCGCTCAATCGCGACAATACTGCAAGCGCCCAATACATATAAATGTGTTACATAAATATTGGGTGCTGAAGCCTGGAGCCAAGAGCGGTTATTTTATTGTCTTTTTCTATCTTCCAGTATGATTCAAGCTCGCAACATCTTCCTCATTCAAATGAGAAACGACCCTGTGAGTTTCAAAATACTTCAACGTTCTCTTAATATCCTCCATAAGAAGTGAAGCCATATCAAGTCCAAATCCCTGTCTAACAAGAACCCTCTGAACAACAATATTTTCGGCATATCTTGGAAGTGAATACGCTGGAACTAGCCAACCTCTACTTCTCAATTTATCCGCAAAATCGTATAAATTAAACGAAACATCAGCATCTTCCTTTAATCTCCATGTAACTGCAGGTATACCTTTATTAGGATTTCCGTCAAAAATTATCTCAAATACGCCAAGTTTTTCAATCTCTTTAGCTAAATACTGGGCAGTTTTGTAGCAGTTCATGTGTACTTTTTTATATCCATCAAATCCAAGTCTAAGGAGCTGATAGTATTGAGCGATAATTGGTCCAGCAGGTCTTGAGAAGTTAAGCTGGAACACAGACATATCTCCACCTAAATAGTTTACGTGGAAAATTAAATCATCAGGTAAATCTTTTTCATCACGCCAAACAACAAATCCACAACCTAGAGGAGCAAGTCCAAATTTGTGTCCTGAAGCACTTATTGATTTAACTCTAGGAAGTCTAAAGTCCCATTTTATCTTAGGTGCACAGAATGGTGCTAAAAATCCACCAGATGCTGCATCTATGTGCATATCTATATCTAAACCAGTTTTTTCTTCAAGCTTATCAAGTGCATGAGAAAGTTTTTCGATAGGTTCATACTCTCCTGTAAATGTAAGTCCAAGAGTTGTAACTACACCTATTGTATTTTCATCTATATATTCAAGCATAGAATCAGGATCCATATAATATCTTCCTTCTTCCATTGGAATCTCTCTAAGCTCTATATCCCAATATCTTGCAAATTTTTCCCAGACAACCTGAACAGGCCCTGTAACCAAGTTTGGCTTGCTTACATCTTTGTCCTCAGCAAGTCTTTTCATTCTCCAACGATGATACATCGCAAGTCCTCCAAGCATACAAGCCTCAGAAGAACCAACAGTAGATGTACCTACAGAAGTTAGTTCATTTGGAGAATTCCATAAATCTGCAAGCATAGAAACTATACGGTTTTCGATTTCTGCGGTTTGAGGATATTCGTCCTTATCTATCATATTTTTATTCATTCCAATTTCCATTATTTCTTTGATGTACTCATCCTCATAAGTCTGAGTGAATGTAGCCAGATTTTGTCTAGCATTTCCATCTAAAAATAGCTCATCTTTTACTATTTCTAAAATAGCCTTAGAGTCAGACTGTTCTTTTGGAATTTTATATTTAGGCAAAATAAATTCCGAATCTCTAGAAGCGAAAATAACATCTTCATCGACTTTGTGGTCAAATTTGTGTGTTTTATACATCATAATTAAAGCATCTCCTTTGAAAATAGATAATATGTTTATTAAAAAAACATAAAATTATTAAAAAATAGAAAATCTTTATTTTAAAAGATAAGATTATTACAAAATATAACTCAATTAAAAAAATGAAAAAGTATATTTATTATAATTAATTGCAATTATATTTGCATTGATTTTAACACTAAGAAAAATAGCTTGCAATAAATATGAAGAAAACTACACATACATTAGTAAAAGTTGAGAAAAAAAATATAATACGTTAAAACAATTTTTATATTGAATAATATGATATAGTAGTATTATAGGTAGAGTACGATATGACAAATTAATTTAATAGTGTGTCGATTTAACTATTTAAGGGAGGGTTTTTATGGCTGATTCTAATATAACTAAAAAAGCTTTGGCAGAATCGTTAAAAGAGATTATGAAAACTGTACCATTTGACAAGATAACTGTGGCTCAAATTTGCGATGGATGTGATATGAATAGAAAAAGCTTCTATTATCACTTCAAGGATAAATACGACTTAGTAAACTGGATTTTTGATACTGAATTTATTAAAGTGGCATCTGAGCGGAGTTCTAAGGAAACTTATGAAGAAAGAATGGAATCAATAGAAAATATTTGTGAGTATTTTTATAATAATAGAGAATTTTATCAAAAGGCATTGCTGATAAAAGGACAAAACTCTTTTTCAGACCATTTTTGTGAGTATATCCAACCTTTAGTGAAAAATAGGATTTTATTTTTGCTAGAGGAATTTGTGTCTTTAGATGAGGCAGAGGTCGATGAATTTACGGTAGATTTCCTTACAGATGCTATTTTGTGTGTAATTGAAAGATGGCTTTTGAGCAAAGAATGTATGAAGGCCGATGAATTTTTAGAAAAAATAATGAAACTCATAAAAACTGCAATTGTAATTATGCAACAAGAATTAGAGGTTTAATAGATAATTTTATTTTTTTATAGATAAATGATTGCTGTTGCAAGTTTTTACAATCGGTATTTAAGTGATTACTCACTTAAAAAGGCTATTGCATTAATTGCAACAGCCTCTTTTTTCGGTATTACATAAAAACTAACCACCTTAAAATTTAAGGGATAATAAGTATAAAACAATCTTGATTATAAAAAGTTTGGCTTTTAATGAGACTAACACCATATTCTAAAGAGAGTTTTAAATTCTAGATAAATTTAATATTTAAAATTTGACTTCAAAATTGAATTGAGGTCAGAGTAGAAAATATTATTCTCTTTTGAAGAATCAAAATCTAAATTATTTACGTTTCCATCAACGCTACATAAATTTCCACTATGATCAAAGGAGATGAGTTGACTTTTACTTGAGATAATTTTATCTATATATGCATTATTATAGAATAATTCCCAGGCTATAGTGCTATAGCGCTGTTCACTTCTAGTTTGCTCGGAAACTTTATAAACCATCTTGCGAAGATTATCGTTACAATACGGCTCGGATATGAAAATAGTAAAAAATGGGTCGAATTGCTCGGCAAAACGAAGAATACTTCCGTCCAATATTAAATCTATATTCTTTTGAGAATAATAGTAATAGACACTATACAAAAGCTTTCTACGTTTGATATTTTTGTAAACATGGCGATTTTTATTATCTAGTTCTATTATGAGCATAATATTTTCAAGTTCTTCAACGCAATCCAAAAATTTTTCATCTATTTCATTTTGTATTGTCTGTTTATTTTCATCTAAGTTTTCTAAGATTATGAAAAAGACGCTGTCAGGGTGTTTTTTTGCCAATTCCAAAAAATCTGAAAAAGGTTTATCCAAAAAAATTACCCAACTATATATTCCTAATTTTTCTCCATCAGATATAAGTTTGTCGTAACGTTGGTTATTATTTTTAAAAGAAAAATCATCTATATGTAGGGTAATTTCCCAGGGAATAAAACAATTTAATTTTTTCTCATTTTTTCTAATTACTTTTGAACCGTATTTAAATGAATTGTAGCCCAGATTCATTCCAAATGTAAGTAGTCGTTGATTATCGACATTGTTTACGACATTGTCGATTAATTTATAATAAGGGCTGTCCTCATTTTGAAGCATGGTCTGTGCGGATGAGAAAAAAGCATTTTGAAAATTCCCATTGGAGAATAAAAGTCCTAAGTCTATTAGGTTCCTGGCAGCTCGTCCGGGATATTTTTTCATATCTTTTAACTTATTTGCGACGACGGTTTCTATCAAGGTGTAGAATATGTCATTTTTCATCTGAATTTGGCCCTCCCTTCATGAATTAAGTATTATTTCTCATTAAAATAAACAATATTCTTTGTTTTTTTAGAGTATGTTTGATAAGAATATTTTTGCTAAAAATTAATATACTTATTATTTATTTTAATAATAAATAATTTCATACATTTCTTACAATGGACACAAATAGACATCTGTCTAAAATTTGGACAAAGTTAAACTTTTGTCGCAATTTAGGACAGAAAGATGAATTTGTCCAATGAAATAAAATTCGTTTCTTTTTATAATTTGTTTAAACCATTTAAAACTAATAATTAAAATTTTAAAAGTACAATTTCAAAAGTCGATAAAATATGAAAAGAGAAAGGATGAATCCGAATGAGTAAATCTATAAAATCTAGTATGCAAAATTTTGCAGTTGACAAAGCACTAAAATACATAGAAGGAAATCCAGAAGAAAATATTCCAAAACTTATGAAATTAGTGGATAAATTGACTCCTGAGTATTGGTATAAAAGTCAGCGTGATGCTATTAGAACGGCAATAGAGGAAAAAAATCATTGGTATCAGTTAATCTTAAAAGTATATGACTTAGATCCAGGTGTTAGAAGAGCTTTCTTTGAAAATTTCTTATTCAATGCCAGTCTAAAAGGAAGTGCAATACAGCATGAAGTATCAGAAAGAGAAGGATGTAATGTACCTTGGGCAATTTTATTAGACCCAACTTCTGCTTGTAATATGCACTGCACTGGATGTTGGGCAGCAGAATACGGAAATAAATTAAATCTAAGCTTAGAAACAATAGATTCAATAATTCGCCAGGGTAAAGAAATGGGAACATATATGTATATATATACTGGTGGAGAACCTCTAGTTAGAAAAGATGATTTAATGAAAATTTGTGAAATGCATCCAGACTGTGCATTCCTAGCGTTTACAAACGGTAGCTTAATAGACGAGGACTTCTGCAATGAAATGCTTCGTGTTAAAAACTTTGTACCTGCTATATCTCTTGAAGGATTTGAAGAAGCAAATGACGGACGTAGAGGTGAAGGTGTTTACAAAAAAGTACAGAATGCAATGAAATTATTAAAAGATCATAAATTACCTTTTGGAATTTCAACTTGTTATACAAGTAAAAATGTTGAAGATGTAAGTAGTGAAAAATACTTTGATTTAATGATAGATAGCGGTGCATTATTTGTTTGGTTCTTCCACTATATGCCAGTTGGAAATGATGCGGCAGTTGAGCTATTACCTAGCCCAGAGCAGAGAGAATTAATGTTTAACCGCATAAGAGAATTTAGAAAATGCAAACCTATATTCTCAATGGACTTCCAAAACGATGCACAATACGTACACGGATGTATAGCTGGAGGAAGAAATTACCTACACATAAATGCTAAAGGCGATGTTGAACCATGTGTATTTATCCACTATTCAAACTGCAATATTCACGATACTAGCCTATTAGACGCATATAAGAGTCCTATATTTATGGCTTATCACAACAATCAGCCATTTAATGACAATATGCTTCGTCCATGTCCAATGCTAGAAAATCCTGAATATTTAAGACAGATGGTTAAAGAAACAAAAGCAGAAAATACTGATTATCAGAGCTTTGAAAGTGTAGACCATCTATGTGATAAGACTGTTAAATACGCTGAAAATTGGAAGCCTACAGCAGATAAACTTTGGCATGGATGCAGTGGCTGTGATAATTGCAAAAAGGGTGAATAACTATGAAAGAATATCAAATATTTACTGACGCTACATCTGATTTAAATGAAGATTTAGAAACAGTAAAAATAATACCTATGAACGTAGAAATTGGAGATAAGGAGTATGTGTATGGCCCTCAGGGAAATATTTCCTGTAGTGAGTTTTATGGACTACAAAAGCAGGGAAAGTATGCATCTACTTCTCAGATAAATGTATTAGAATATGAAAAATATTTTGAAGAGGCACTCAAGGAAGGGAAAGATGTTTTATACATCAGTTTCTCTTCCGGAATGTCCGGAACATATCAGACAGCATGTCTTTGTAAAAATGAGCTTGAAGAATCTTACCCAGACAATAGAATTATCTGTATAGATAGCCTTTGTGCAGCTGTTGGAGAGGGACTTCTTATTAAAGAGGTTGATAAAAAGAAAAGAGAAGGTATGTCTATGGATGAACTTGTGGATTGGGTTGAAAATAATAAGATGAACCTATGCCACTGGTTTACAGTAGATAATTTTGATCATCTAAAACATGGTGGAAGAGTGTCCGCAGTTGCTGCAACTCTAGGAAATACTCTAAACATAAAGCCTCTTTTACGCGTTGATGAAGAAGGTAAACTTCGGGTTGTCAAAAAAATTCGCGGACGTCATAAAGCTATGGCAGCACAAGTGGAATGTATTGTAAAAACTTGGAGTCCAGAAATAAGTAAGTCTGTTGTAATAGGTCATGGAGATGATTTAAAGGCAGCCGAAGAACTTAAAGAATATGTTGAAAATAAATTGCCTGATGCAGAAATTTATATCTCTGATATTGGCCCTATAATAGGTGCACATACAGGTCCAGGTGTAATGGTACTTGCGTTCTGGGGAACTGGTAGATAAGAAATATTATTTTTGGTTAATTGTAAATGAAGGATATTTTAATTATATTTTAATTATAAATTAATTGTAGGTGAAGAATATTATTGTTATATTTAAATTTTTTAAATATAACAAGATTTATAAAATAACAATCACTATTTACAGAAAACTAAAAAAATTAAACTAAAAAATGTATTTAGTTAATAAAAAATGATTATAAAATTTATTTGCCCCTTATCAATTAATATGATATAATACAAACGATGAAAGTTTTGTGAAAAAATAAACCAAGGAGTTAATTACTAAATCTTAGTTATTAAAAGTTTTATAAAGTTATTAAAATCTTGGTTATTAAAATCATAGAGCTTTCAAATAAAATATTTAACAGGGGGTAAAAAATGGAAGCAACTAAAACTAAAAAGAAAAAACCATTTGGCTTTTATGTATGTGCTTTAGGATTCACATTTGAACGTATGGCATTCTACACAGCTAAATACTTATTAGCTATATGGATAGTAACAGAAGTAGCATCTGGTGGATTAGGATTACCAGATGAAAAGGGTGTTGCAATGTCAGCAGCATTCGTAGCATGGACTTATATAACACCAATATTTGGTGGATACATAGCTGACCATTGGATCAGTCCAAGAATATGTGTTCCAGTAGGTATGATACTTATGGGAATTGGATATTTATGTACTTGGAAAGCAGATTCTATGGGATTAGTTTGGGCAATGATAATATTAGTTTCAATAGGAACAGGTTTATTCAAAGGTAACTTATCTGGTATAAATGGATTATTATTCCATAATTCAGATGAACTTGATGAGGCATTCTCAATTCAGTACTCATTCGTAAACGTTGGTTCTTTCATAGGAACAACTTTCATAGCAATGCTTGCTACAACTGGATTATTCGGTATAAAAACAAGCTTCAATACTGTATTCTTAATATGTGCAATATTCATGTTCGTAGATGCAGCTTGGTTCATATTAAACAGTAAAGCTCTAGGCGATGCTGGTAAAGAACCATTCAAAGCTGATCAGCGTGAATTCGAAACAGTAGCTAAAAAAGACGAAGCAGCTGGTGATAAATTAACATCAGGAGATGTTAAACGTATAGGTGCGATAGTATTAGTTACATTATTCTCAGCTATATTCTGGATGGTATGGTACATGGCTTACATGCCAGCATACTACAGATTTGGATGGGGAGATGGTTCAGCTTACATGAACTTAGCAAACTGGTATGTAGGAAGCTTCCAGATACCAACTTCTTGGTTCGACTCAATGAACGCATTAGTTTGTATAGCACTTGGACCAGTTCTAGCTGCTGTATGGGCTAAAATGGCTAAGAGACCTCAGGGTGATATAAGTATGTTCAAGAAAACTGCACTAGGTATAATACTAGTTGGTTGTTCTTACATAGTAATGGTTGTAGCTGATAAAATAGCAGCTGCAAACGGACAGTGCTCATTCTTATGGTTAGCACTTGTAAGTATGCTTATGTCTTTAGGTGAAATGATATTCTCACCATTAGGAAACTCGTTTATATCTAAGTTAGCTCCAGCTAAGGTTCTAGGATTATTACTTGGATTCTGGCCAATAGCTGTTTTCATAGCTCAGTATATATACCCAAGTCTATACGCTTGGTTAAAGACTTTAAACTTCACTGTTGGTTACGGTGGTTTAGCTGCTGTAATAATAGCTTTAGGTGTAATACTATGGTTATGCAGTGGTAAACTTGATGAAATGGAAAAAGCAGAATAGTTTTTATAAATGGAGATGCCTCAGTTTTGAGACATCTCTTTTTTTATGTTTATATGCTATTAATGAAGATTTAATTTTTCTATAGTTTTTATTCAGAATTAGTTTAAATACACTCTCGTTCTCCAGGCTTCGACGTGTGCCCTTTTATTGGAAAATTAAGGACGCACACGTCTGTAGATTGTCGAACTTAGAGTGTATTTGACTAATTTTTGAAAAATTTGTATTTACAGAAAAATTAAAATCTTCATTTATTTAGTATAAATAGAAAAAAGATATGTTTCTTAAAACTGGAGGTATTTCATATTTATAAAAACTATTTTTAAATAAAAGTGAGATAGGTTTGGTGGAAGTTTTTTGAAGTAGTTTATTTGGTGAATTATTTTTTGATAGATAGGGTATGATATAAGTAGAATATTTTTTAAAAAGGAGTTTTTATTATGAGAGAGGTTGTTGTTAATAGGCTATATAGACATTTTAAGGGGAATTTTTATTATGTGAAGGATGTTGCCCAGCACACTGAGAGTGGAGAGATGATGGTTGTGTATCAGGCAATGTACGGAGAATATGGGACTTTTGTTAGACCTGTAGATATGTTTTTAGAGGAGATTGATCCGAGTAGAGAGGATAATGTTACTGGACAGAAGTATAGATTTGAGATTTATAATGGTTAGTTAAATAATTTTAGAGAGCTTAAAGGCTCTCTTTTTTTGTGTCAAAAATTATTTCAGATGATACAAGAAATCTAAAAACTTAGGTGATAAATTGATTAAAGAAAGTATCATATGATAAAAAAATTTGGATAACAGGTATGAGTAGGAATCATATGATAAAAATTTAGGAAATAGGTACAAGTAGGTATCATATGAAATAAATTGGGGGAATAGGTATGAATAGAAGAATTTTTGATAATTATTATATAGGGATAAATAAAGAGCTTGCAAAGGGCTTAGGGGTTAATGAAGCTATTGTATTGCAGCAGATTCATGGTTGGCTTGTGAGCAATGAAAAGAGGGGGTTAAACTATAAAAATGGTAGATATTGGACTTTTAATAGTCTGAAAAAATGGCATGAGAATCATTTTTCGTTTTGGAGCGAGAGTACTCTTAAAAGGGTGTTTGCATCTTTGGAGAATAAAGGAATTTTGATTGTGGGGAATTTTAATAGGAGCAAGCTAGATAGAACTAAGTGGTATAGTATAGATTATGACAGGGTTTATGAAATTTTGGGCTTAGATGATGAAGTATTAGATGTAAATGATGAAGTAGATGATGAAGTAGATGATTTAGTTTGTAGTGAAGAAATAAGTGATTCAGTTTGCAACAAAGCAAATAGTTATAATGATAATAAGCATTTTGTCAAATTGAACGAATGCAATTGTCCAGATAGGAATGATGAATTATGCCAGCTTGACATTAACAATACCAATAAAAACAAAAATAATACATCAATTATTAGACAACAACAACCGAAGCAGGGTTGTGTTGCTAAAAAAACAAGTGATATTAATTTTAAGAGAGATGTAAAAGCTATGTTGAAGAAGTTTTTAGAATCAGCTTATACAGAGGGTTATTTTGATAAGGTGATTTATGTTTTGAAGGATCTAGGGAAGGACTCTGCCTATTTACACGATAAGATTGAGATGGCAAAGGTGAAAAAGCTAAACAGTAAGTGTGGATTTTTGCTTGAGGCATTGAAAAATGATTATAGGGATTCTGTGTGTATGGGAGTTAGTAGGAATAAGTTTGTGGATTTTGGGATGATGCTGCATGAGTACTCTGAGAAAGAGCTTGAGGAAAAGATTAGAAAAAAACAGGAAAAATGGTGTGGTTAGTGTTATAGAATAAGTAGATTTGTGTGCAGTTTACGAATTGTGTGTATCGTTGAAAAGTAAACAGATTAATGTTATAATAAATTATCTGAGTTTTATGATAATTAATTGATGTGAGGATTTTAAAAAAGTAAAAGTTAATAACTAAATGCTTTAAATTAAAAATTCACTAGAAAAGAGGGGGATTTATGAAAAAACTAAGAGTATTATTAGCATTAGTAATTGCTACAACATTGGCACTTGTAGGTTGCGGTCAAAAGGATACAGAAAAATCAAACGAAGGTGATAAGAATCCTTTTGAAAAAGTAGCTGCACGGTATGAAAATCAGATTCAGGATTATGAAAATATTGATTTTGAAATTGAGCCATATGGAAGTGAAAATGCAACATATACGTATAAATATGCTCTTGTAAATATGAACGATGATGAAATTCCAGAGCTTATAATTGGAAGAACAGACGAGTCAGTTGGAGTACAGTACAATAAAATATTTTACTATGATAAAGAAAACAATAAACTTTTATCGCCAACTAAAAATATAGAAATAGGAGTTGCAGCTGTTGGTGGGATGAGAGCTGACTTAACTGCATCAAATAAAAATGATGGACTGATTTTAAATCAGGGAAGTGGGATGACTGGTCAGTTTGAAATAGTAAGAATAAACTTGGATATAAAAGAAGATGGAACAATTGCACTTAAAAATACAAAAATAAAAGAATATATGTTAGGTGGAGAACCTATTGAAGATGATGGAGAAAGCATCGCTATAAATTGGTATGAAATCAATGATTTATCTGCATTAGAAGCATTTAAAGAAGGTAAACTTGACTTAACTAAAAAATCTGAGGAAAATAAAGATTCACAGGTTCAAGAAAATGCTGAAACCGAACCAGTTGAAGAGCCAAAGGAATCAGGAGTTAAGGTAGACAATAGAAATGTTTTTGAGGGGACATTAAAATATCTATCATACAATGAGGTGTTAGATTTACAGGATATGGAAGATCCTAATGGTGGCTATGCAGACACAAGTGAAAAATTTGCTCTATTAGTGTTTGACGAGGAGATAGTGGTTACTGCAAATAGTGGAGATGGAGAAGGTTCACGTACTGAAAAAGCTAAAATGATAAAACTTGCTAATTTTGAAGATGCATCAAATTATAATGGAAAAAGAGTTAAAGTTAGAGTTAAAGATATGTTCTGGCCTTCAGATACAAGCCTACCTTTTGGGCAGCCATATGCACTAGAAGGAAATTATGAAATAGTTGAATAAAATTAGAGATTTTAGGCTATTGTGTTTTGCAATAGCCTTTTTCTACATACAAAAAGCTAAGATTGAAGTAATAACAATCTTAGCTCTTTTTTATTTTACATTATTAGCTTTTTTAGCTAGTTCTTTAGAAACAATTTGCATTGATTTTGATTTAGCTGTTCCAGCAACGGCCATAGCTGCAACTGAACCAGTATAAAGTAATGCTTTTTTTATTAATGTAGATTTTTTTGCCATTTATAAACCCTCCTGTTTTAATTCGATTCATTTTAACATAAAAGAGTATACAAATCAATAAGGTATAAAGAAAAATCTTGATAGTTATTTTTAATTAAACAAGAGTTCTACTTTTAGGGCAGAATAATCCTCTTCATAATAGAAGTATGCACATTAGTGGAATTTTTGATAGAAAAGTAGATATTGAAGGTGAAAAAGTAGATATTGAAGGTGAAAAGGTAGATATAGATTTTTTAAAGCTAATATAAAAAAAGAGTAAAAATAATCAAAGGGATTGTTGTAATTTAGCCAACAGTCCCTTTTTAATTTAAATAATTATACTCACTATAATAAGCACTGATCCAACAATTCCCTTTAGAGTAAGAGTCTCACCTAAGAAAACTGCACCCAAAATAGCGACAGTTATAGGATTTAGCGCACAAAGCACACTTGCTCTTTCTGCGGTTGTCCCACTCTGTGCGTAAGGTTGAAGTGTAAATCCAAACACACTACAGATAATTGCAAGATACATCATGTAGCTCCATTCGATTCCAGTTGCGGGAAGGGCAGGAGTTTCAAAGATAAATGCTGCAATAAGCGAAAGAATACCCATTGTACCGACCTGATATATTCCAACTCTTATCGGATCTGCCTTATCAGAAACCTTAGAAGTTAAAATTATTGTACCCGCATAAGTTAGAGCAGTCATCATTCCTAGGAAATCTCCAAAATTAAACTCAAACCCTTCAGGTTTAAAGTTAAGTAGGACTATTCCGATTCCACACATAAAGAACATCAAAATGGTTTTCTTATCTGGAAATTTTCTAGTTAAAATTGCTAAAATAATTGGAACTATTATAATTGCGGTGTTTTCCTCAAATGCTATTGAAACAGAGGTTGTATATTTTAGTCCTGTTAATTCTAAAAACATTACGACAAAGAAAGATGCTCCAATCAAAAATCCATAGAATAAGTCGTTTTTGTTGGTCTTTCTAAGTGTTTTAAATCCGATTAATACTAGTACTGCAAATGCAATCATAGACCTAATCCCCAAAAGTGTGAACTGTCCCATATTTTCTAAAAGCAGTTTTAAAAATAGAAACGATGTCGCCCTTGCTATTATGACAGAGCCTAGCAGAACCTCGGAAGCTTTTCTATTAAGTGGTTTTGCCATTGAATTTCTCCTCTCAAAAAATCTTACAGATTATAGTATAAGGGTATATTTTACTAGAGTAAATAATAATTGTATATTAAGAGGGAATTTTGGTATATTAAGAGGGAATTTTGAATAAAATTTTTAAATAGGAATATAAAAAGAGTATTACTTTAAATAAGAGGATTATTGAGAAAAAAGAATAATATTTATAATAAAGAATAATATTTATAATAAAGAATAATGTTTATAATAAGGATTTTTTAAGATAGGACTTTTTCATTAAGAAAAGACTTTTATAAAATTAAAATAAAAATTTTATAAAATATAAGAATTTTTAATACGTAAAATTTAAGGGGGAATTATTATGGAAAAGAAAGAACTATCATGTATAGACTGCTTTGTAACTAACTGCAACAAACAGGATAAAGAGTATCCAGAATTTTGTTTAACAACAAATATGGACGAAGATGTGTTAAACGAAGCAATGGAGCTTTACAAAGAAGATGAAAATCGCCGCTCAATGATAGCAGCCGCAGAAGTTGAAAACGACCACTACTGTCAGTATACAAGGGTAGAAGAAATAATGGACTATGCTAGAAAAATGGGCATGAAAAAGCTTGGAATTGCAACATGTGTTGGACTAATCAGTGAGAGCAGAAAGCTTGCATCAATCTTAAGATACAATGGGTTTGAGGTTTACGGTGTTGCGTGTAAGGTTGGGACTCAGAAAAAAGTTGATATAGGTATACCTGAAAGATGCAATGGTGTAGGTGAAAACATGTGTAACCCAATTCTTCAGGCTAAGCTTTTAAATGAGGCTGGAACTGATTTAAATATCGTGGTTGGGCTATGTGTTGGACATGATAGTCTGTTCTACAAATACTCTGATGCCTTAGTTACTACAGCGGTTACAAAGGATAGGGTAACAGGTCATAACCCAGTTGCAGCACTTTACGGAGCTGATTTCTACTTTAAAAAGAGATTTTTTGCACCAAAAGATGAAGAAGAGAAATAGAACTAGGTGAATGATATGGAGAATAATAAAAATAAAAAGAGAATTTCTCAAGCAATGCTATTTATCATTTTCTTTGGGATAGTGAGCTTATTTTCTGATATGACTCATGAGGGTGCTTCAAGCATCAGGGGTGCGTACTTTACGATACTTGGGGCCTCAGCGGGTGCAATTGGATTTGTGTCTGGTCTTGGAGAATTGATTGGTTATTCTATGAGATACGTTTTTGGTAGGATTGCGGATAAGAGAAAAAACTACTGGTTTATGACGATTTTTGGATATGTTATAGACGTGTTAGCTGTGCCGGCACTTGCTTTGGTTGGCGAAAATGGCTGGATTGCAGCTGCTATTTTGCTAATCATCCAGAGAATGGGTAAAGCAATTAAAAAACCAGCAAAGGATACAATTATGTCTTTTGCAGCGTCACAAGAAGGTGTTGGAAAGAGCTTTGGAATTCAGGAGATGTTAGATCAAATTGGAGCTTTTTTAGGGCCAGTTCTTCTATACTTGGTGATGCTTTTCAAGACTACAGGTACAACATTTGAGATATATTCTACTTGTTTTGCTGTACTTGCGATACCTGGTGCGATTACGATAATCATGCTTTTAGTTACTAGAAGAAAATTCCCAAATCCTGAGAATTTTGAGCCAGAAGCTAAAGAATTTGTGCCTTTTGAAATGAAGAAATCATTTAAATATTATATAGTTGGGATAAGTTTATTTGCTTTTGGGTTTATTGATTATTCACTTGTGATTATGCATATTTCAAGGAATTTTACATCTATTGCTGGAGGACTTGCTGAGACTTCCTCAATTATTAATAGCGGAACAATCCCTCTTTTATATGCTGGTGCGATGCTTGTAGATGCAGTTGCTGCACTTATTTTTGGATATATGTACGACAAAAAAGGTGTTAAGGTGCTTGTGTTGTCTACAATAATTTCTGCTCCGTTTTCTGCATTTGTATTTATGGGAAAATCAGTGCCTATGGTGCTTGTAGGAGTTGTTCTTTGGGGAATTGGAATGGGTGCACAGGAGTCGATTTTAAAGGCTGCTGTTACAACAATGGTTCCAAAGAGCAGTAGAGCGACTGGATATGGGATATTTGAATGTTCTTTTGGTATTTTCTGGTTCTTAGGAAGCTGGATTCTTGGAGTGCTTTACGATGTAAGTGTACCTGTGATGGTTGTTGTATCTGTTGTGGCTCAACTTTTGGCTATTCCGTTCTATCTAAGCTCTTCAAAATTAAGATAGAGGTTGAGTTATTATGCTAAAAATACGACTTTCTTGAAAAAATAGGTTATGAAGTATATACTTTTAATTGAGAATAATATAATAAAACCTTTTGTAGGAGGATTTCATGTTAATCAATAAAATAAAAGAACTAATGGAAAACGAAAAAAACTACATAGAAAACACAAATCCCCAAAAGGAAAATACTCGGGAAATGTCAAAATCAGCAGAAATAATGAAGAGCTTTTTAGACTGCAATTGCAAATATTATCCACTAAATGCTGAGGATAACGATGTCATATGTGGATATGTTGAGTCGTTTGAGAGAGCAAAAGAGGAGAAATTTATCCCTGTAATTGTGGATATTAGCGAAAATATACTAGATGCAGTGATAATGAACACTGTAATAGACAGCGATGATGATTCTGAAAGTATACTAGATTCAGGAAGTTTAGAGGCTGATAAGAGAGAAGAGCTACTAAAAACAGGGATTATAGATTATGAAACTAGAGAAAAGATAGATAGATACAGAAAAAACATGATTTCTAAGGATTTTTCTAATGGGAAAGAGCTTTTAGATGTTATGATTGAGAATAATAGCGAGTATTTTGGAGGATATGAGCTAGAGAGGGACGAGCTTGAGGTAGAGGATGATCCAACTGCAGACATAGACGACCTAGATTTTGAAGAGGAAATGGAAAATCGAGGGGAAATTTTAATTGCAGAGATTCCTGTAGAAAATCCATGGGAAATATTTGCATATATCCCATTTGGTGGTTGGAATGATTGCCCAAGCAATGAGGATATTATGGCAATTTCTAAGTATTGGTTTGAAAAATACGGTGCAGTTCCCTGTGCAATAAGCCACAATACGCTAGAGTATATAATCGAAAAAGCTGTTGATGATAAGGATAAAATTAGATTTACAGAAGAATTTTACGCATTTTGTCCAGACAGTGTGGACAAATATATGGAAAAATTTAATATAGAAAAATTATCTAAGAAAATATATGGGAAAAAAATCTGGCACTTCTGCTGGAACTAAAATTACCAATATTAACATTGAAATAAAATTTAACATTGGAATAAATTTTCGTATAAACAATTAAATAAACTGAGGACGAGAGAAATAACTTCTCTATAGCGACAATACTGCAAACGCCCCACAACTGCTAAATGTGTTACTCTAACAGTGTGGGGCGCTGAAGCCTGGAGCAATGAGAAGTTATAATCTCGTCCTTTTTATTTATTTTACATAGTGTATTCTATTTTCTTCAAATCTATCCTGCTGTTCTCTTATACTTTCTGGGTATCCACAAGCGATAAGAGCGAATGCACTTAGGTTTTCTGGCATATCTAAAACTTTTGCCACATCGTCCATTCTTTCTTTTATAGGTGCAATACCTATCCATACAGCTCCAAGTCCTAGATGATCTATTTCAAGAAGCATATTTTCTGTACAAGCAGAGCAGTCTATTTCTCTGTAATCAGCACGAAGAGAGTCGTTTCTGTAGCACACTACAAATGTAACTGCTGATTTTTCAACGCTTCCGGCATATTGGCTACATTTTGAAAGTTTTTCTAATACTTCTTTATTTTCTACAACATAGAATTCCCAAGGCTGCTGATTCATTGCAGATGGTGCTGCCATACCAGCTCTTAATATTTTTTCGATTTTTTCCTGTTCTACAGGCTGTTCTGTGTATTTTCTTACACTAGTTCTGTGGAATATACTATTCATAAAAATCACTCCTTTTTTTTAATTTAATTCAAAAATATGAACTTATTCAATATTAAAATTCTCTAAAAAATATATAAATCCTCTAAAAAATCATTTTAAAAATATATAAATCTGTTATTAAAAATATATAAATATATTAATTTTTCAAAAGTATAAATATTAATTTTCTCCACCTTTAAAAATTTGATTTAATAAATTAAAAATACAGCTAATAAATAGATTTTTTAAATCTAAAGATTGGTTCGTATTTCTATACAGTATACAAATTTTGTAGTAAAATAAAACAAGATGTGTTTTTAAAAAATAGAAAATTAGCAAAGGAGAAAGTATGGGAAAACTACTAAAAAAACTAACTGCAATTATGTTGGCTGTACTATTTGTTATACCGGCCACTGGTTATGCAGCCGAGGCAAAGAAAAAGCCGGTTGCAGAGATATATTCTAAAAATTCAATTCTAGTAGACCAAAAAACTGGAAGGGTTATAACTGAAAAGGATCCAGATAAACAGGTTCCGCTTGCTAGTATAAGTAAGGTTATGACTTTCTACGTAGCTCAGGATGCTATAAAAAATGGAGAAGTTAAAAGAGACGATTTAGTTACTATAAACAAGAAAATGTTAAAAGTTAGTGGTTCTACTATGCACCTTAAAGAGGGTGAAAAAGTTAGATTCAATGAGCTTTTAAAAGGGCTAATGATTGTATCAGCAAATGACGGTGCTGTTGCGATTGCATCTCATGTATGTAAAGGTGATGTAGACGCTTTTGTCGATAGAATGAATGCAAAAGCTAAAGAATTAGGCATGAAAAATACTTATTTCATAAATCCAAACGGATTACCTATATACGACTGGACTAAAAAAGACGGCGATCCAAAACAGAATCACTCTACTGCTAGAGATATAGCAACTATGACAAAGAATTTACTTGATGATTATGAAGAAGAAACTATGGCAATAACTGACTGTAAGTTAGACCACGACCATTCAAGAGATTTCAATTACTATAATACTAATCCACTTCTTCACATGCATTCAAATGTAGACGGATTAAAAACAGGGTACACAGATTTAGCAGGATATTGCTTAGTGTTTACAGATAAGATGAATTCAGACGGAAAAAGCGATATAGACAATAGAATGATAGGTGTTGTTATGGGGAACTGGTGTAAAGAGGATAGAGTTCGGTCTGCAAATGCTCTTTACAACTTAGGAGAACACTTTGAAACTAAGCTTATGTGTAAAAAGGGTGAAACTGTTGCAACAGGTAATATAGACAATATATCAGATTTAGATAATATAGATTTACAGCCTAAGAGAGATTGTTATGGGGTTGTTAAAAATGATGAAGAGATAACTGAAAAGGTTAGATATTTAAAGATAGATGCTACACCAAACGAGGAAACTACTGTAGCTTATTTAGATTATATAGACAAGTACGGAGATGTCATACAGTCTGTACCTCTTGTTAGTAGCGACTTAGAGCATATTTCGTTTGTTTCAAGAGCAAAATTAATGGGTAATAAGATAAAGAGATTATTCAATATAGACAAGACAGATGAGAAAAAGGAGCTACCTTATACTGTAGTTGTGTAGTCTGTAGAAAAGTTATATAGGTTAAATTGAGGGTGATATTATGAAATTACTTATTACTAAAAAATTCGACGATGAAAAGATGAAAATGATAGAAGACCTTGGATATGAGATAGTTTTTATGGAAGATAGAAAGCTTCAAAATACTCCTGAGGTAAACAGTGTTGATGTTGCCTATGTGTATTATTATACTTCAAGGCTTGATTATTCTCAGATGAAGAATTTAAAATTCCTGCAGCTTGCAAGTGTAGGATTTGACCATATTCCTAAGGATGTTTTTGTAGAAAATGGGATATATCTTTCAAATAATAGCGGAGGGTATAGTGTTCCAATAGCTGAATTTGCAGTGATGAACGTGTTAAATATCTACAAGAATTCTAAAAAATTCTTCAAAAATCAGGACGAGTCTCTATGGAAAGTGGATATGTCCCTTTTAGAATTAGTAGGGAAGAGAGCTGGTATTTTAGGTACTGGTGGAATCGGCATGGAAACTGCCAAGAGATTAAAAGCTTTTGGTGTTGAAGTATGTGGTGTTAATACTTCTGGTAAAGATGTTGAATACTTCGATAAATGCTTTAAATCAGAGGATATGGATATTATTTTTAGAGAATGTGATATTGTAATCGCCGTTATGCCTTCAACAAGGGAAACTGAAGGTATGATAAATAGAGATAAGTTTGAAATGATGAAAGAAGGATCTGTGTTTATGAATCTAGGCAGAGGAAACCTTGTAAATTTAGATGATTTAGAAGAGTACGCTCCTAAGTTTAGAGGAATTGCACTTGATGTTTTTGACAAAGAGCCACTTTCAAAAGAGAGAAGTCTTTGGAATGTAGAAAACCTTATAATCACTCCTCACAACTCTTGGGTATCTGACAGAAATAACGACAGACTTTTTGAAAATGTTTATAAAAATTTAAAAGCTTTTATTGAAACAGGAAAGCCTGAAAAATATGTCGATATAAATAGAGGATATTAAAAGTATGTAAATATAAGCATGGATATTAATCGTATGCCAATATAAATAAGAGATATTAATGGAGATTTAATGAAAAGCGAAGAGATTTATTTGGCATATTTTCATTAAAAAAGGATATAAAAATTTTTAATGATTAATATTTTTTTGATATTAATTAACGATTAAAATAAAAATTTTTTGATGAAAAGTTATAAATTTAGAAAAATTTTTTATGACTTTTATGAAGGATTAAAATAAAAAATGAAATAGTAAAATAAAAAAATAATGCACAGTTGAGAAATATTTTGATTTTTTAGCTGTGCATTTTTTTAAGTAAAAATAAATTTATATTTAAAAAAAGTAAAAATCAAAACATAATTAAAAATGTTACGTTATACTTAGAATATAAAAGTAGAAATGAAGATTTTTCTGAAAATTCTTTTAAAAGTACAACGATATAGAAAAAAACTATAAAAATAAATTTATTTATAGAGTGAATTATATGTATATAAAATTAACAAAAATAAGGTAAAATATTAAAAAAATAAAAATAATAAAAACTGTTTTTAAAGAAAGGTAAATAAATTTTTAACTTAAAAATGAAAAAATAAATCAAAAAAATTTCAATTTAGAGTTAGAAATTATACAACAAACCTTTTTTAAAGTTAGATAATAAAATAGTATTGTGAGTAAAAGAGATTAACAAAGTAAAAAAGAAAAGGTTTTTTATAGTAAAAAAATATGTTAAAATTATATATAGTTTTAATGAATCTTAAAAACAAATTAACTTTATATTGGAGGATATGTGATGAGCAGACTTATACTTACAACACCAAACAGTGCTCAGAAAGTAGTAGACGGTCTTTATAAAGACTTAGAAAGAAGATTAGATGCTGGACCATCAGCACTATGTCCAGTTGATTTATCTTTATCTTTTTTAACTATGTGTCACGCCCAGTCTTGTGGAAAATGTGTTCCATGTAGAGTTGGACTTGAACAGTTAAAAGCACTATTAACAGACGTTTTAGAGGGAGAAGCAGATTTAGAAACTATAGACTTAATAGAAAAAACAGCTAAAGTTATAGTGAATTCTGCTGATTGCGCAATAGGATACGAAGCAGCTAGAATGGTTCTACAGGGAGTTCAGGGCTTCAGAGACGATTACGTTTCTCATATAGAACATGGAGTATGTTCTCAGTCATTCAAAGACCAGGCAGTTCCTTGTGTTGCTCTATGTCCAGCAGGAGTTGATATTCCAGGATATATAGCACTTGTTAGAGAAGGAAGATACCGGGATGCAATAAGATTAATAAGAAAAGACAACCCATTCCCAACAGCTTGTGCTCTTGTTTGTGAACATCCATGTGAAGCAAAATGTAGAAGAAACATGATAGACGATGCTATAAATATAAAAGGTATAAAAAGATTTGCAGCTGATAATGCAGGAGTTGTTCCAGCTCCAGAATGTGCACCATCAACAGGTAAAAAAGTTGCAATAGTAGGTGGAGGACCAGGAGGTCTTACTGCTGCATACTTCTTATCATTAATGGGACACAAAGCAGTTGTTTTCGAAAAAGAACAGAAATTAGGAGGAATGCTTCACTTCGGTATACCAGAATACCGTCTACCAGAAGCAAGACTTCATGAAGATATAGACGCTATATTATCTACAGGAGTAGAAGTTAAATACGGCGTTAATATAGGAAAAGATGTTACATTAAAAGAATTACAGGATGAGTACGATGCAATGTTCATAACAATAGGTGCTCAGCTTGACAAAAAACTTAACATGGAAGGTGAAGACAGCGAAGGAGTTATATCTGCTGTTGAAATGCTTCACAATATAGGTTTAGGTGAAAAACCAGACTTTAGAGGTAAGAGAGTTGCTGTTATCGGTGGAGGTAACGTTGCAATGGATGCTGCTAGAACTTCAATAAGATTAGGTGCAGACGATGTTAAGATAGTTTACAGAAGAAGAAAAGACGATATGACAGCTCTTCTTGAAGAAATAGAAGGTGCAGAAGCAGAAGGATGCGAACTTGTTACACTTCAGGCTCCAGCTAGAGTTGAAGCTGATGAAGATGGAAAAGTTGTTGCACTTTGGACTCAGCCTCAGTTAATAGGAAAAGTTGATAGAGGTAGACCAAAACCAGTAAAAGCTAACTTACCAGAAGAGAGAATAGAATGTGATATAGTAATAGTTGCTATAGGACAGAATATAGATTACAAAGACTGTGAAGACTTCGGTATACCAACTAAATGGGGTAACTTAATATCTTTAGATGATACTTCAATAAAAGGAATGCCAGGAGTATTTACAGGTGGGGACTGTGCAACAGGACCAGCTACTGTTATAAAAGCTATAGCTGCAGGTAAAACAGCTGCTGCTAATATAGACCAGTATCTTGGATTCAACCATAAAATAGAATGTGATGTAGAAATACCACAGCCTAGATTAGAAAATAAACCAGCTTGTGGTAGAGTTAATATAACTGAAAAACCAGCATCAGAAAGAAAAACTAACTTTGAAGAAGCTGAATGTGGCATGACTTGTGAAGGAGCTATGCAGGAAGCTTCAAGATGTTTAAGATGTGATAAATTCGGTTACGGAATATTCAGAGGAGGTAGAGTAGAGAGATGGTAAGACTAACAATAGATGGAATAGCAGTAGAAGTACAGGAAGGTACTAAAATACTAGATGCAGCTGCTCAGGCTGGAATAAAAATACCTACTCTTTGCTTCCTAAAAGATATAAATGAAATAGGTGCTTGTAGAGTATGTGTTGTTGAAGTTGAAGGATGCGACCAGTTAGTTGCAGCATGTAACAATGTTGTAGAAGAAGGAATGGTTATACATACTAACAGTCCAAAAGTAAGAGAAACAAGAAGAGTAAATGTTGAGTTAATATTATCTCAGCATGATTGTAGATGTGCTACATGCGTTAGAAGTGGAAACTGTGAATTACAGACAATTTCTAATGATTTAGGAATAATAGATCTTCCATACAATCAGAAATTCAAGAAAAAACCTTGGAACAAAGATTTCCCACTTATAAGAGACTCATCAAAATGTATAAAATGTATGAGATGTGTTCAGGTATGTGAAAACGTACAGAATACTAGAATATGGGAAGTTGGAAACACTGGTTCAAGAACTGATGTAGTGGTTTCTTTAAATAGAAAAATAGAAGAATCTGACTGTGCACTTTGCGGTCAGTGTATAACTCACTGTCCAGTAGGGGCTTTAAGAGAAAGAGACGATGTTGATAAAGTATTCGATGCTTTAGCAGATCCAGAAAAAATAACAGTAGTTCAGGTTGCTCCAGCAGTTAGAGCAGCTTGGGGAGAATCTTTAGGACTTGAAAGAGAAGCAGCTACAGTTAAGAGATTAGTTGCAGCTCTTAGAAAAATGGGATTCAACTACATATTCGATACAACATTCAGTGCCGACCTTACAATAATGGAAGAAGGTAGCGAATTTGTTGAAAAACTTAAAAATAAAGAAAATAATAAATTCCCAATGTTTACATCATGCTGTCCAGGTTGGGTAAGATATATGAAATCTCATTACCCAGATATGGTAGATCTTTTATCTACTTCAAAATCTCCACAGCAGATGTTCGGGGCTATAGCTAAATCATACTATGCAGAATTATTAGATGTTTCTCCAGATAAGATATACTCAATATCTATAATGCCTTGTATAGCTAAAAAACATGAATGTGATATACCAACAATCAATGATACAGAAGCTGACAAAGATGTAGATGTTGTTATAACAACTAGAGAAGTTGATAGAATGATAAGAGCAGAACATATAGATGTTGCAAATCTTGAAGAAGAAGAATTTGATATGCCACTTGGTGTAGGTACAGGTGCCGGAGTTATATTCGGAGCTACAGGTGGTGTTATGGAAGCAGCATTACGTTCAGCATACTACCTAGTAACTGGTGAAAACCCAGATCCAGATGCATTCAAAGAAGTTAGAGGAATGGACGGATGGAAAGAATCTCAGATAGAAATAAACGGAACTGTTGTTAAGACTGCTGTTACAAGTGGACTTAAAAACACTGATAAATTAATACAGGCTATAAGAAATGGCGAAGTTGAATATGACTTTGTTGAAGTTATGGCTTGTCCTGGTGGATGTTCAGGTGGTGGAGGTCAGCCTATACATTTAGGTCAGACTTCTAACAGAGTAGATAATCTTTATAAATTAGATAAAGAAGCTAATTTAAGATTCTCTCATGAAAATCCATCAATAGTTAAGGTATATGAAGATTATTTAGGAGCTCCTATGTCAGAAAAAGCTCATAAACTACTTCATACTGATCATGAATCTTGGGATATGCCTTTATCTCCAAAATTTGATTAATTTTATATAGGAAAAATGAGCTGCTGCAAAAAATTGTAGCGGCTCTTTTTATGCTTAAAATTGGAATGATGATATTTTTAGCGAAAATTTAGCAAGAAACCTAGAGATTATATTTTACTCCAGGCTTCGAACTTTGCTTTTTTCAAGCGGAGCTATAAGTTATTAGAGATTTTTGTTAATAAATGAAGAAAGCTCGGATGTAGGAAAAACATCCGAGCCTTCTTTTGTTGGTTATATTTTAAAAGGTTAATTTTGCAATCATATTAATTAATTACTAAGTATGTGACTTTTAAATCACGATTATATATTTACATTTTAAAAAGTTTAAAATTTATTATAAAAAATTTTAAAAGTTATTGTCAAAAGATTAAAATCTTTTTATTTATTTTTTGATTTTTCTTATAAGCATCATTCCTACAGATCTTAATGCAGCATCTGTACAATGGAATACTGGTACTTTAAGCTGAGGAGCACAAGACATTACAGTGTTTGAACAGTCTGTACAGTTACTTATAAGTATAGCTTCTGCACCAGCTCTCTTTAAGTTCATAACTTTCTGAACCTGTCCTGGACAGTGTCCTGGGTTTTCACATTTACGAGAACCGTTTTTCATTTCTATAGCCTGTTTACAGTATTCTACACCAACTATTTCTTTAGCGCCCATACTTTCAGCTAACTGTTCTAGTCTTTCTTTGTTTCCACCACAAGCACAAACTAGAAGTCCCATTTTTTCAGGAGCTTTCCAGAATGGATTAGTAACTATTATACCACCTGTAGTTTTAACAACTGGAGAATCTAAAGTAGTTCTCTTTCCAGTGAAAGGTCCACCCATTATTATTTCTCCGTATTCTTCAGTAGCTAATCCGCCAGCTCTTTCTATCATTTCGCCAACAGTAGTACCTATTGGAACATTTCTGAATGTTTTTATGTTGTCACCGTTTATTAAACCAGCAACAGTCATATCTTTGTCTATTAGAGGTTTTTTGAACTCTATAGCTTCCTGTATTCTATATAATGTTTCAAGGTTTATAACTATTGCATCAGCTGCAAGAGGTAAATCAGTTACGTTTAATAAAGTACCTAATGCTTCTCTTATTAAAGCTCTTTCTTCACCCATTGGGTACATGTTTTCAAGGCCATGTATAGTTATGTTATCGCAGTCTATAGCAGCTTCAAGTTTAGCTATTTCTTCTGTATGTAAGCTTTTTATACCTATTATAGCTTTTTCTGCATTAACCATATCCATTACAGTTTTAACGCTTTTTACTACGTATTCAGCGTTTTCGTTTATATATCTCATATTGTGATCAAGTATTGGTTCACATTCAGCAGCGTTTATAAGAAGTACGCCACCTTTTTCGAATGGTTTACCAAGTTTTACGTGAGTAGGGAATCCTGCTCCACCAAGTCCAACTATACCAGCTTCTCTTACTAGGTCTATTGGTTCAGTTGAAGTTAATTCAACGAATTTGTCGTCCTGTTCTTCGTTAGCTTTTATAGTTATTTTTTTATCATCTATTGATTCTACAACTCCGTAGATACTAGCGTGTATATTCTGTCCAAGTTTTCCTTCAGGACATTTAGCTATAAGCTGTCCTCTTTTTACTTCGTCGCCAACAGCAACAACTGGTTCACTAGGTGCTCCAACACCCTGGCTAAGTAAAAAATCGTAATTTATCTGCATGTGGAATAATCCTCCTTAGTGTTCTTCAAATGAACCGATACACTGGAAAAACAGAAACAACAATGATAAGCAATTTTATAATGTTAGTTGGGGATTAACACTAAATGAAAATAGTTTAATCATACTTGTTTTTAAAAATGCTAAAAAATATAGCAAATCAAATACTTCTATATGAAGGATGGCTATATTTAAAAACTATAGTATGCATTTTTAATACAGATTATCAATAAATATAAAATAAAATCTATATAAAGATAGAATCCATTAAATATTAAATCTATAAAATATAGAATATAGATTTAAATGTAATAATAGAATATAGATTTAAATATAATAAATATAATTAATTGATAACATACAAACTAATTAATTAATATAATTTAAAATCAACATAAATCACAAAGCCTAAAATAAAATATAAAAAAGCGCGACAGAAAGGGTGATTTTTATTCCCATTTATTATATAATACTTATAGGCTGAGATGATTTGTTTTCCAGTTATCGGCTACGAAAGTTAAATTGAATTTTGGGAAGTCAAGTTATTTTTCGTATCTAGCATGAAACAAATTAGTTTCAGCTTTTTTAATTAATAGCTCGTATAGTATGAAAGTTTTAACTTATCAAATCAAAACTTATTAAATATAAGCATCGTTTGATGTTGTCTGATTATATTTGTTGACACATTCAATTTAAACCATATATGAATAATAGTCAATAAGCTAGACTATTGATATTTACGGTCAAAAAAATTACAACTTATCGAAAAAATTTATAGTAAAATTAAATTTAGAATAAAAGTATTAGAAAAGACTGTAAAATAGAGAAAGTTATAGAATTGACAAGTAATACTATGATTGTTTATTTAATGCAAAATCAATAACAAGTTAAAAGCATATAGAAAAAAAGAATAAAGAAGAACAAAGAAAAAGAAAGAAAAATAAAATTAGTAAAAAATAAAATTAGTAAATAAAAAAGGACAGTTAATATAAGCTGTCCTTTTTGTATGTAGAAAATCCTCAGTTTTACTGGAGGCTTCTTTTAATTTTTATTATAAGTTTTCTTTTATTGCTTTTGAAAGCTGGTCTGGACATGATGTAGGTCTGTTTCCACAAGTATTTCCTTCTAATAAATCAGCTACATGCTGAGCATCCATACCTTCTACTAATTTAGCTATACCTTTAAGATTTCCGTTGCATCCTGCTGTGAAAACAACATTGTGTAGTTTGTTGTTATCATCTATTTCGAATTCCATCATTTTGCAACATACACCGCTTGGTGTGAAAGTAACTTTTTTCATTATATTTTCCCCCTATTAAGTTAGTTTATTCAATAAAATAAGGGACAAAGTCCCTTTTTCATTTTAAGATTATAACATATATATTATTGTAGAGTAAATAGTTAAAAAGCAACTTTTTTAATAGTATTAATTTATTTTTGTTATCATTCAAGGTTAGTTTATAACGGTATTAGTTTACTTTTTATTAAGTATTAATTTTCTCTTTTTTCTATTAAAAGAGAAATTATCTCTGTATACATTTCAGAAGCGTTTTTCTTCCAATTATTACAGATGCTATTTGCCTGTTTTTCTGATGAAACGTTTAAATTTAAGTCTATAAGATTTGACTGATCCTCAACAACCCTTAAATTTACTATGTATTCATTATCACTTTGTTTTACAAAGCTAGATTTTATCTGAGTATCTGCAAGGAGATTTCCTTTATTATCACAGATATATTTATCAACCTTATCCATTACAGTCTCTGGTATTCTCGAAACAAAGTAATCGTGTGATTCTTCACCGTTTAATGTAAGAGTATAATACTCTCTACCAGATTCTTTGTATGTTGTTATAAGCTTGCTGTCGGTTAATTCTGAAAGTAGAGATTGAAGAGAAAAATAATTCATCATCTCTGTATCTAGTACAACCTGAGTTATTTGAGAATTTGTTAAAGGCATATTTGCCTTCTTTAATATATGTAAAATCAAAAGCTTATGATATATAATTTCTTCTGACGAGTTTTCGAACATTTTACCACTCCCTATCACAAAGTATATAATATTATATTAAACTAAAACTGGGTAAATTTAAAGAGAATTTACATATTTTTAAATTGGATAACACATAAGATAGCATTTAATTGTGATATAATTAAAAGAAGAAAAAGTTGAGAGGAAATTGTAATTAAAAAAGTCTACGTGGTGAGTTAATAGAGTGAGTGTAGATTGGAAAGGAGCAGATATGTTTTCTATACCAGAACTTAAAAAAGTTGAAGATGTTATGGATATAACATTTAACACTATAAATGAAGAAGAGCCTGTAAAAACAGTCGTCAGTGAAATTATAAAATCTAATAAAAAGACTCTTATAGTTACAGACGAATTTGGAAATATGAGCGGTGTTATTTCGATGACAGATATACACAACTTAGGGCTGTTAAACTCTGGAAATGAAAATATAAAAATAAAGGATATAATGAAGAAAAAAATTATATCCGTAGAAAAAGGTACTTTGCTAGATGAATGTAGAGACCTTATGATAAAGGAAAATATAGGGATTTTACCTGTTTTAGAAGACGGAAAGGTCGCTGGAATTTTGAGACAGGAGCATATAAGAGACTACCTTTATATGCAGCTTGAGGATTATGGAATAACTTTAAAGTATATAATTGGACAAATTAAAGAAGGAATATGTGCGGTAAACGATGAGGGAATAGTTATACTTTGGAATAATTTTATGGAGCAAAGATACGATATAAAATCAGAGGATATAGTAGGAAAGCACATAAGTAATTTTCTAGAGGATACTGTTTGTGAGATGGTTCTTAGAAGAAGGATAGGTATAAGTGATGTATATTCAACACATAAGAAGCAAGATATGTATGGTCTTGTTCATGCAAACCCTATTTTCTTTGGAGGAGAGTTTGTAGGGGTTGTATGTACGGAGCTAGATATTACAGAGGCTAGAAACTTATCTTTTGAACTTGAAAAGACAAACGAAAAGCTTAAATACTTTCAGGATGAGGTGAAAAACCTATCTAGTGGTATATTTGAAAAGATTTTAGGAAAGAGCGATAAGATAGAAAAAGCAAAGGCTATTGCTAAACAGGTTGCAAAAACTAGCAGTAGTATATTTATTTGGGGAGAAAGTGGTACAGGTAAGGAAGTGTTCTCTAGGGCTATACACGAGCAGAGTGGTAGAAAAGGAGCCTTTGTTCCTGTAAACTGCAGTGCAATCCCAGCAGAATTATTTGAAAGTGAGTTCTTTGGATATGAGTCTGGAGCATTCACTGGAGCCAATAAAAAAGGTAAGAGTGGTATTTTTGAATTGGCAAAGGATGGGACAGTTTTCTTAGATGAAATTGCAGACCTTCCTTTAAATATGCAGGCAAAACTTCTGAGAGTCCTTCAAGAAAAGGAAGTAAGAAGAGTCGGTGGAGAAAAAACTATTAAAATAAATCCTAGAATTATCTCTGCAACCAACAAAGACCTAGAAAAAATGGTCAAAGAAGAAAAGTTTAGAGAGGATTTATATTATAGATTAAATGTAGTTGAGATACAAATCCCTCCTTTAAGAGAGAGAAAAGAGGACATAGGAATATTACTTCATTATTTCTTGGACGAGATGTGCAGAGAAAATGGTAGACCTCCTCTAACTTTAAGCAAAGAAGCTTATAAGATTTTAGAAAACTATAGATGGAAGGGAAATATAAGAGAGTTAAAAAATACTGTAGAAAATATGGTTGTATTATCGGATTCTTCTATTATAGAAAAGGATGCAATACCTAATTATATAGTAGAAAGTTCAAAATCTGACATTGAAGAGGAAGAGTATCCTCTAGATCTTACAGCAGCTACAGAAAAGTTAGAAATAAAAAATATAAAAAAAGCTTTGGAGATGTCGAATGGAAATAAAGCAAAAGCAGCAAAAATTTTAAATATACCTAGGACAACTCTATATTATAAGTTAGATTTGTATGGAATTAATGCTAAATAGTAAAGCTTATAAAAATTTTATATTTTGTTAATAGAATTGATAGAATAATAAGAAAACTATAAAAAAAAGCTATAATAAAATAATTTTACTAAAATCTATATAATAATGTCGAGTTTTTGACTTTATGTCTAAATTTCGACGAAAGTTATATAATTATCTAACAAATAGCTAAAAATAGGCAACTATTGTATGTTGAATATAAAAAATAAGTGATAAAATTATAAAAATGTCGGAAATTAGACATAAAATGAGTTGAAAACGCTTGTAATTGTCACTTGAAATTGTTATAATAAAGTTAAAGATGGAACTAAAGATTGAGTGATTCCAATGACACTATAGAAAAAAACATTAGCTGGAAACTTTGGCATAGGAATTGCTTATAATTAATAGTGCGACAGATTAATATGGGGGTGATTTAATATGGTACTTAGATTAGAACTAAGACAGCATGTTGGTGCTCCTTGCCGGCCTATAGTAAGTGTTGGGGAACATGTAAAAAAAGGTCAGCTAATAGCAGAACCAACAGGTCTAGGTGCTAACATCCATTCTTCTGTATACGGAACAGTTAAAGATATAACTGAAACAGCTATACTTATAGAAGCGGATGAAGAACAGCCTGAAGAATTCGTTAAGATAAAAGATACAGAATCTAATCTTGACGCAATAATAGAAGCAGGTGTTGTTGGAGCAGGTGGGGCAGGATTCCCAGCTGGTATAAAATTTAAAGGTGATATAGAAGGTGGTTACGTAATAGTAAACGCAGCTGAATGTGAACCTATACTTGCACATAATATGGCATATATAGAAGATCACGCAGAAGAGTTAGTAAGAGGACTTAAATATCTTCTTGAAATAACTAAAGCTGCTAAAGGTTACATAGCTATAAAACCTCATCACACAAAACAGCTTTTAGCTCTAGGAAAAGCAACTAAAAACGAAGATAATATAGAAATAAAATATCTTCCAAATATGTATCCAGCAGGAGACGAAAGAGTTATAGTTAGAGAATTACTAGGAGTTGAACTTGAACCAGGTCAGCTTCCAAGTGTAGCAAAAGCTATAATATCAAACGTTGAAACTGTGAAAAATGTAGTTGCAGCTATAGAAGAAAGAAGACCAGTTATAACTAAAGATTTAACAGTTGCTGGTAGAGTAAAAGATGAAAGTGCTCAGACTGGTAGAGTATTCTTAAACGTTCCAATAGGAATGCCAATAAGCTACTTCATAGACCAGTGTGGTGGAATATTAGAACCATATGGTGAAATAGTTCTTGGTGGGCCTTTCACAGGTAAACACGGAGAATTAGATTCACCTGTAACAAAAACTTTAGGTGGTATAATCGTGTCTATGCCATTAATACAGGAAAAAAGAAAATTAGGAATCATCTGCTGTGAATGTGGAGCTCAGGAAGCAAGACTACACGAAATAGCTTCTCTTATGAATGCAGAAATAGTTGCAGAAGAAAGATGTAAGAGAATGACAGATGATGGTAGAGGAAGATATAGATGTTCACTTCCTGGTATGTGTCCAGGACAGGCAGAAACAGTTCTTAAACTTAAGAGCCAGGGTGCAGAAGCGTTACTAATAAGTAACTGCGAAGACTGAACAAACACAGTTATGCAAGTGGCACCTAGGTTAGGATTGCCTGTATATCACAGTACAGATCATTCATTAAGAGCAGGCGGACATAGATTATACAGAAGAAAAAAATAAAACAAATCTTATAATCTAATAAGATAGTAAACAGGGGGTTTATTATTATGTCTATAACAATCGAAACAGCAAAAGCTCATGCAAATGATCCAGCAGTTACATGCTGCAGATTTGAAGAAGGAACAGTAGTTGAACCAGCTAATCTAGAAGATCCAGCTATATTCCCAGATTTAGTTGAATCAGGATTACTAGTTCTTCCAGAAAATACATTAACAATAGGACAGATTTTAGGAGCTAAATTAACTAAAACTTGTGATGCTTTAACAGCACTTACTCCAGACAATGCTGAAGGATTCTCTGCAGGAGAAGAAGAAGCAGCTGAAGAAGAAGTTGAAGTTGTAGAAAGCGAAATAGTAGAATCTAATCCAGTTGCTTCAGCAGCAACAACAGTAAGTGTAAGTTCTGGATATTTAAAACTTCACATCGGGGAAGGAAAAGATATAGACTTACAGATTCCATTAGGTGTAGCAGCAGCTATGGAATTATAATAACCAAGTGAATTATTAAAATTCAAATATATATACAAAAACATAGTAATCTACCGGTGCTCTAAAAAGAGCACCGGATAATCAAAGTACAAGTTGCTTATTACAAAAGAGTGCTTGAACTCAGATTAGATAAAAAAAATAAAATTTTAGGAGGTATTTTGCTATGTCAATAACTGTAGAAACAGCTCAGGCCCACGCTAATGACCCAGCAGTAACATGCTGCAGATTCGAAGCAGGGACAGTGGTAGAACCAGCTAACTTAGAGGATCCAGCTATATTCCCAGATTTAGTTGAATCAGGATTATTAGTTTTACCAGAAAATACATTAACAATAGGACAGGTTTTAGGTGCTAAATTAACAGCAACTTTAGATGCTTTAACAGCTATGACTCCAGAAAATGTTGAAGGATTCTCAGCAGGAGCAGAAGAAGAAGTTGAAGAAGAAGTTGTAGAAGAAGCTCCAGTAGTTGAAGCAGCTCCAGCTCCAGTAGCTCCAGTAGCAGCTCCAGCATTAGCAGGTGGAGTATTCAAACTTCACATAGGAGAAGGTAAAGATATAAACTTAGAAATACCTTTAGGTGCAATGGGTGGTGCAGCAGCTCCAGCTCCAGCAGCTCCAGTAGCAGAAGCAGCAGCAGTTCCAGCTGTTGAAGAAGCTAAAAAAGAAGAAACAAAATTAATAAGAACTTTAACAAAAAAACATTTCAAAATAGACAAAGTTGTATTCGGTGAAGAAACTAAAATAGAAGGAACTACTTTAACACTAAGAAACCCAGAAGCTATGTGTGCTGAAGCAGTTGAAACTGAAGAATTAGTTTACGATATGAAGTTAGATATAATAACTCCAGACAGATACAACGAATATTCAGAAGCTATACTTGATATACAGCCAATAGCAACTAAAGAAGAAGGTGAACTTGGAGAAGGTATCACTAGAACTATAGATGGTGTTGTAATGGTATTATCAGGAACAGATGCTAACGGAGTTCAGATAGGTGAATTCGGTTCTTCTGAAGGTGAAATGTCTACTACAATGATGTGGGGTAGACCAGGTGCAGCTGATAAAGGTGAAATATTCATAAAAGGTGAAGTAACTATAAAAGAAGGTACTAACATGGAAAGACCAGGACCTCTAGCTGCTCACAAAGCATTTGACTGCATAACTCAGGAAATAAGAGAAGCCTTAAAGAAAGCTGACGATTCTCTAGTAGTTGATACTCAGACTATAGAACAGTTCAGAAGAGAAGGTAAAAAGAAAATAGTTATAGTTAAAGAAATAATGGGACAGGGTGCAATGCACGATAACTTAATATTACCATCTGAACCAGTTGGTACATTAGGTGCTAGACCAAACGTTGACTTAGGTAACGTTCCAGTTGTTTTATCTCCACTTGAAGTATTAGACGGTGGTATACATGCATTAACTTGTATAGGACCTGCTTCAAAAGAAATGTCTAGACATTACTGGAGAGAACCATTAGTAATAAGAGCTATGGAAGATGAAGAAGTAGATTTAGTAGGTGTTGTATTCGTAGGATCTCCACAGGCTAACTCTGAAAAATTCTATGTATCTAGAAGATTAGGTATGTTAGTTGAAGCTATGGAAGTTGACGGTGCTGTAGTTACTACAGAAGGATTCGGTAACAACCATATAGACTTCGCATCTCATATAGAACAGATAGGTATGAGAGGTGTGCCAGTAGTTGGTGTTACTTACTCAGCTGTTCAGGGTGCTCTAGTTGTTGGTAACAAATACATGACTCACATGGTAGATAACAACAAATCTAGACAGGGTATAGAAAACGAAATACTTGGAAACAACACATTAGCTCCAGAAGAAGCTATAAGAATAATGTGCATGCTTAAAAATGCTATGGCTGGTGTTGAAGTTAAAGCTCCAGAAAGAAAATGGAACCCTAACGTTAAATTAAACAACATAGAAGCTATAGAAAAAGAATTAGGAATAAAAATAGAATTAGAAGACAACGAAACTGTACTTCCAATATCAAGAAAGAGAAGAGAAATCTACGAAAAAGATGATATAGAAGCAGGAATAGTTGAAGTTAAAGAAATAGAAAAATAAGAACTTTTATTTTCTAAATCTAAAATAATTAAATAAATTTATTGAACTATCAAGAAAGAGGTATCTAAATGGAAAAATTAAGATATATCTCTTCAGAATCATACTTTGAAGGTGTAATAGTTGAAATACACGATGGTGCATTCACTATAGACCTTAAAGGTAGACTTGGACAGTTCAAAATACCTAGCAGAATGCTTATAACTGACTACGAACCGAAGATAGGACAAGAAGTTGGATTTATGCTAAGTTATCCTGAGGTATTAAGTCCAGATCCTAATCCAGAGTATGTAGAAAACATTCTGAGAGAACAAAAGAAAAAAGCCGAAGTAATGGCTAGAACAAGAGAAAATCTTAAAAAGCAGCTTCTAAAAGAAATTGAAGAAGAAAGCAAATAAGAAATCTAAAATTGTAAACAACATAAACTTAAAAATATAAATTTAAGTTTCATTTTGAAGGGAGAGATAATACAATGAGTCTTACAACAGTAAAAGGACTTCAGTCTGAAATATTCGTTCCAATAACACCTCCTCCAGTTTGGACTCCTGTAACTAAAGAATTAAAAGATATGGTTATAGCGTTAGCTTCAGCTGCAGGTGTACATATGAAAACTGACGAAAGATTTAACCTAGCTGGGGATACATCTTTCAGAGTAGTACCAGATACAGCTAAACCAGAAGATTTAATGGTTTCACACGGTGGATATGACAACTCTGACGTTAACAGAGACGTTAACTGCATGTTCCCAATAGAAAGATTACATGAATTAGTTGCAGAAGGATTTATAAAAGGTGTTGCACCATTCCACTACACATTCATGGGTGGTGGTGGTAACCAGCACGTATTCACAGAAGAAACTGGTCCAGCTATAGCAGCTAGATTAAAAGAAGAAAATGTTGACGGTGTCGTTATGACAGCTGGTTGAGGTACTTGCCACAGAACTGCCGTGATCGTGCAGAGAGCAATAGAAGAAGCTGGTATACCAACAATAATAATAGCAGCTTTACCTCCAGTAGTTAGACAGAATGGTTCTCCAAGAGCAGTTGCTCCAATGGTTCCAATGGGTGCTAATGCTGGTGAACCTCACAACATAGAAATGCAGACTGGTATATTAAAAGCTACTTTACATCAGTTAGTAGAAATACCATCAGCTGGTAAGATAGTTCCATTACCATTTGAATACCACGCTGCTATATAGTTAGTGAAATATTAGTGGGTTTATCCATTAAATAAAAATACCCCCTTTCCGGTATTCCGGGAAGGGGGTTTAAAAAAAGGTGGTCAATATTATGGAAGAAATAGTGATGAGAAGATTAGCTATTAAATCATTCCACATAGAAGAAGTGGAAATGGGATCAGCTGTAGCAATTAAAGGTAAAAAACTTTTACTTAATAAAAGTAGAATTCAGGAACTTATTGATGCAGATGATTTAATAACTGATATTAAACTAGAAGTAATTGAACCTAAAGCTAAAAACCCTGCTGATTATGACAGGGAAATTAACACAATAATGGATATTATACCAATATCTACAAAAGTACTAGGAACTCTTGGTGAAGGTCTTACACACACTTTAACAGGTGTTTATGTAATGCTTACAGGAGTTGATGAAGATGGAAGACAGATGCATGAATTTGGATCATCAGAAGGTAGACTTGCTGAACAGATGGTTCTAGGAAGATGCGGTACTCCATCAGAAAATGATTACATAATACACATGGATGTTACTATCAAAGGTGGACTTCCATATGATAGACATCTTCCAAATGCTTGTTTCAAGGCGTGTGATGATTTTATCCAGGATATAAGAGCTATATTAAAGAGAGAAGACGGGCGTCATGCTTCAGAATCTCATGAATTCTTCGATAAAGTTAGACCTGGTGGAAAAAAAGTTGTAATAGTTAAACAGATAGCTGGTCAGGGTGCAATGTACGATAACCAGTTATTCTCTGATGAGCCAAGTGGATTTGAAGGAGGAACATCTATTATAGATATGTGCAATATGCCAATGATACTTTCTCCTAATGAATATAGAGACGGTGCTCTTAGAGCGCTAGTATAAGGAAGGGGTTGGAAAATTATGGGTATAGGTCCTTCAACTAAAGAAACATCTTTACATCATTTCAGAGATCCTATTTTAGAAATATGTTCAGAAGATACTGACATAGATCTATTAGGTATAGTAGTAGTAGGTACTCCACAGGATAACAAGTACAAAAATCTTGTTGGACAGAGAGCTGCTCAGTGGCTAGAAGCTATGAGAGCTGATGGAGTAATATTATCTGCTGATGGATGGGGAAACTCACATGTTGACTATGCAAACACATTTGAAGAAATAGGTAAAAGAGGAATCCCAACAGTAGGGGTAACTTTTAATGGAACAAATGCAAAATTTGTAGTTACAAATGAATATATGGATACAATAGTAGATATAAACAAATCAGAATCAGGAACAGAAACAGAAATAGTAGGCGAAAATAACGTCGATAAAACTGATGCAAGAAAAGCCCTTGCATTCCTTAAATTAAAAATGAGAAAACGGGGCAAATAAGACCCTTTAGCATGAGTTGAATTTATAACTCAAAACTTTCAGAATATAATGATAATACGTGATATTAAATTTAATAATTATAAAGTAATTTATAGAATAACTTTATAATTATTAAAAAATATTATAAAAAAATATAAAAAATTATTGATAAATACATGACAAAACTATAGTTTTATTATATAATAGAAATATAAGGAAATGGATTTCAAATTAATAAAACAAAAGAAATTCAATTAAATTAAAAGTAGATAAAAATTATATTAAGCATGATAAAATAAACGATATAAAAATTTTATAAAAGATAGTTTATTTTATAATTAACATGCCTACAAAACTTAAATTCGCAAATAAGTCTTTTATAAGACTTAAAATATAATTGCCAAAGGCAATAAACTAAGGGGGAAATTGTTATGAAATTTAGCAGAACAATTCAGGCTATAGACTCTCATACAGCTGGAGAAGCAACTAGAATAGTTGTAGGTGGAATACCAAACATAAAAGGTAATACAATGCCAGAAAAGAAACAGTACTTAGAAGATCATTTAGATCACATAAGAACAGCTATAATGTTAGAACCAAGAGGACACAATGACATGTTCGGTTCAGTTATGACTCAGCCTTGTGATCCAGATGCTGACTTCGGTATAATATTCATGGACGGTGGCGGATACCTTAACATGTGTGGTCACGGTTCAATAGGTGCAATGACAGTTGCAGTTGAAACTGGTGTAGTTCCAATGGAAGAACCTGTAACAAAAGTTGTTATGGAAGCTCCTGCAGGAATAATAAAAGGTGATGTTAAAGTAGAAAACGGAAAAGTTCAGTCTGTTTCTATATTCAACGTACCAGCATTCTTATACAAAAAAGACCAGGAAGTTGAATTACCAGGTGTAGGTAAAGTTAAATTCGATATATCATTCGGTGGATCTTTCTTCGCTATAGTTCATGCTAGCCAGTTAGGATTAAAAATAGAACCTAAAAATGCAGCTAAATTAACTGATATGGCAATGGAATTAAGAGACATAATAAACAGAGAAATCGAAATACAGCACCCAACATTAGAACATATAAAAACTGTAGACCTTGTTGAAATATGGGACGAACCAACTAACGAAAAAGCAACTTACAAAAACGTTGTTATATTCGGACAGGGACAGGTTGACAGATCTCCTTGTGGAACAGGTACAAGTGCTAAATTAGCTACTTTACATGCTAGAGGAGAATTAAAAGAAGGCGAAAAATTCGTATATGAAAGTATATTAGGAACATTATTCGAAGGTGAAATAGTAGGAACTACTAAAGTTGGAGAATTCGATGCAGTATTACCAAAAATAACTGGTTCTGCTTACATGACAGGATTCAATAACTTCTTAATAGACGAAGATGACCCAGTTAAATATGGTTTCATATTAAAATAAGTATTGAATAAAGATTTCAAATTTGATTAAAGTGAGGCTATTACATTAATAAATAACGTTAATGTAACAGCCTCTTTTTTATTTTTTGATAAGCGATTTCCTTGGTATACAAATAAAAGGAATTATAGTATAATTGTTGACGTCGCTTTTTAGAGAGTATATTAAACTATGTAAAAATTACGCTTATGTTTGAAAATATGTTAATATCTTGAGGAAAAGTGGATAACTACAAAGGTATACCGGTAGCCATGTGCGCTGGATATATAGGAGGACAAAATGGTAAATTTAATAAGAATTATACTACTATCATTTACCGGAATGCAGGGATTTTTAATGATTAGCGATTATTCTAAAGCCAAAAGAGAAAATCGACTAGAAGATGAAAGTTGTGTAAAAGCCGGAATAGCAGGGATGATAGGTAACTTTTTTGACACATTGGGGGTAAGTTCTTTTGCGGTCATAATAGCTATGGGAAAAGTTATGAAGATGAAATTTAAGGATAAAGAGCTACCAGCGATGTTAAACGTATCTTGTGCAATACCAAATATAACAGAAGCACTTATATTTTTAACAGCTATAGAAGTAGATCCTACAACGCTTGTGTCTATGCTAATAGCTGCGGGAATGGGCTCATATATTGGAGCAGGAATTGTAGAAAAATTAGATGAAAAGAAAATACAGTTAGCTATGGGGATTGCACTGTTTATAACTGCGACTGTAATATTTATGGGGCTTCCATGGGTAAATCTTCTTCCTGTTGGAGGAAGCAGCATAGGTCTTAGTGGCTCAAAGCTATTTATAGGAGTTACTCTAAACTTTATATATGGAGCTTTAATGACTGCTGGAATAGGGCTATATGCACCTTGTATGGCAACTACATACATACTTGGTATGTCGCCAAAATGTGCGTTTCCTATAATGATGGGCTCATGTGCAGTACTTATGCCTATAGCAAGTACTAGATTCATTAAAGATGGACACTACCCTAGAAAAACATCTATATGGATAACAATAGGAGGTGTAGTTGGGGTATTTGCAGCTGCGTACATATTTAATGCTATGCCTATGAATATGGTGAAAGTACTATGTGTATTTGTAATATACTACACATCTTATGGAATGCTTAAAAAGGCATTTAATAGAGAAAAAACGAAATTAGCAGAAGTTTAATGATGATATATACTAATATAGTCTAAAAAATATATATTTATAAATATTTTACAAGATGTTTCATTAAGAAACATCTTTTTTTTATTATAGAGGGTTTAGAATGTTATATAGCTTAAAAAATATTATAATACTTAAATAATTATATAATTATAAAAATAGACAGAGATTTATTAAATCTATAAAGATATAGGAAAAATAAATGAAAAAATAGGTATAAGTTAAAAAAATAAAAGATAAAAAAAAGTTATTGAATAACAAAAATATATATAAAAATGTTTTTGACGGTGGGAAATTATAAAAATAAAGGTAAAAATAGTAAAATAGAACAGTAAAAATTTAAAAAAATTTCTATATAAAAAATAAATTAAAACTTGTCTATTCTGCTAAAAAAACGCTTTTTTAGGCCTTAAAATAGAAAAAAATATTTCAAGATAAACTTAAAAATAGGAAATGAATAATGATTAATAAAAAAATATAATTGTTTGGATTTAAAAGTGATTTAGTAGGAATAAAAAGCTATTGACACTTAAAAAAATATAGTTAAAATAGTATGTTGTGGAGATGAAAAAATATTTTATTTTTATATTTCTAAAAATAGTTTTAGTAATAAACTAAATTAAAATTAGTTATAAACTAAAATTAGCAATAAACAAAATATAATATATAACAGGGGGCAAAATGGTAAATTTAGTAAGATTAATATTTGCGGTTCTTACAATAGCATTTTTAGTGGTATTGTTAAAAGATTTAAAACATGCAAAAGAGACTGGGATTTTAGAAAAAGAGGAAGAAGGATTTAAAAAGGCTGGAGTTATAGGATTTGTAGCAAACTTTATAGATGCATTAGGAATAGGAGCATTTGCACCTATAGTAGCTATGTCAAAGTTTGCAAAGATGAAGTTAAAGAATAAAGAAATACCTGCGTTGTTAAACATAGGTTGCTGTATTCCAGTGATGACAGAGGCGTTTATATTTACAACTACAATAAAAGTGGACCCAACTACTCTTGTTGTTATGCTTGCAGCTGCTGGACTTGGTTCATATGTTGGAGCAGGTATAATATCAAAAATGGACGAGAAAAAAGTTCAGTTAGTAATGGGTATAGCATTATTTATAACTGCTATATTAATGTTCTTAGGACTTCCATGGATAGACCTACTTCCAGGTGGAGGAAATGAAATAGGACTAAGCGGAGTAAAATTAGTAATAGGTGCAGTTGGAAACTTTATACTAGGTTCTCTTATGACTGCTGGAATAGGATTATATGCACCATGTATGGCGCTTGTATACTTCCTTGGAATGTCTGCAAAAGTTTCATTCCCTATAATGATGGGATCTTGTGCAGTACTTATGCCAGTAGCTAGTATAAGATTTATAAAAGAAGGAAATTATCCAAGAAAAGCAACTTTAGGAATAACAATATTTGGTGTTATAGGGGTGCTTATAGCGACAATACTAGTTAAGAACCTTCCTATGGATATAATGAAGGTACTAGTTGTTATAGTTATAATCTACACTTCTTATAGCATGCTAGCTCCACTTTTAAAAGCTAGAAAAGAAAATGCAGTGGGCGCAAAGTCTAAAAGACTTGCAAATGAATAGGTAATAAATTTATAATATATTTTTAAACCAATAAACATATAGACAACCCAAATAATAACTCAATAAAATCAAGATAAAGATGTGTCGCGTACTTTCCCAAAAATAAGACAGTATGCGGCACATTTTTATTTTTTGTGTCAAAAAAATATAGTAGTGAGCTTAGTGCAAATCTCAAAATCAGATGGTAAATTCTATAAAAATCTCGCAATAATTAAAATAAACGTTTTTTGGAATGTCAAGAATAAAATAAAATTATAAATTAAATAAAATAAACAATATTAAGATTGTATAAAAAATAACAAAAGAATAGAATGTTATATATCATAATTATATTAAAAAAAGAAGAATAAAAGGTGATTTTTCAGAAAAATTAAAATAGTATAAAAAATATTTAAAAAAATTACATATAAATACAGATTATGTTAAAATAATAAATAAAAATTATCTGAAAAACAAATAAAATATTGCAAAAGACCTGAAGCCTTGTTATAATAATAACTTGAAAAGGGAAAACAATATCTATTAAATGCAGGGATTAATAAAAAAATAGTATAAAACCTGTAGGGATTTGAAATTTACTTGAGTAAATTAAATTTATGTTAGTAAATATTAAGTGAAGAGCGAGAAATAAAAATTAAAAATTAAAAAAAGGAGAGAAAAAAATGGCAACTTTAGTAAGAGTAATGTTAATCGTTTTTACATCTATGTTCGCAGTAGTTTTCGGAAAAGATTACAAGAAAACTAAGGAAGTAAATCAGTTAGAAGATGAAACTTGGAAAAAACCAGGGTTCATAGGATTTGTAGCAAACTTTGCAGATACTTTAGGTATAGGGTCTTTCGCAATAGTTGTAGCTATGTCAAAAGCTTTAAAATTAAATATAAAAGATAAGCACATACCAGGTATGCTTAACGTATCATGTACAATACCAGCGGTTTTAGAAGCGCTTATATTCATAACATCAGTAAAAGTTGATCCAATAACTTTAATATCATTATTAATAGCAGCTGCGGCTGGTTCAGTTATAGGAGCAAAAATAATATCAAAACTTGATGAAGCAATAGTTCAGGTAGTTATGGGTATAGCTTTATTTGTAACAGGAATAGTAATGTTCTGTGGATTACCTTGGATAAACTTAATGCCAGGTGGTGGAACAGCACTAGGATTAACTGGAGCAAAATTAGTAATAGGTATAGTAGGTAACTTCATACTTGGAGCACTTATGACAGCAGGAATCGGACTATACGCACCATGTATGGCAATGCTTTACCTTTTAGGAATGTCAGCAAAAGCAGCATACCCAATAATGATGGGTTCTTGTGCTATGCTTCTTCCATTCTCAGGTATGGAATTCATAAGAGAAGGACAGTATCCAAGAAAATCTTCTCTTGCTATAACAATAGGTGGTATATTCGGAGTATTCTTAGCAGTATTATTTGTTAACAGCCTATCTATGGATTTACTAAAAGTTTTAGTAATATGTGTAATATTCTATACAGCAACAACAATGTTAAAAACAGGTGTAACAAAATTAAAAAGCAACAAATCAGAATGCAAAGCAAAAAGTGAAGATTTAACAGATTTAAATATAGACTAATTAGATTTAAATATTTAGACGGATTAAAAGTAGAATAAGATATATTTTTATTAAGGGACTGTGGAAACACAGTCCTTTTTAATTTATTAGTAAATGATATGGAATATATCTAAAATTAGAAAAAGTCATAGTTAAAAAACATAGGCATTATAGATATATTTATACAAAAAGTAAGCAATTAAATTTCAAATGCTTTCTTTTAAAAACTACTGAAAAATAGGAAAAAGTTTTTTAAAAAAGTTAAAAAAATACTGAAAAATCAAGCAATATCTTTTTATTCTTAAAGTGAAAAAACTATTGAATAGTTGATGATTTGGGACTATAATCTAACATATGGAAATAAAATAAAGAGGTTATTATTTTATAAAGTCCTTAATTTATACGGGACAAATTATTTTGGGGAGTCCTTATTATATAAGGGCTATTTATTATCATTATTTTAAAAGGGTTAAAGAGGTGAATGTTGTGAAAAAAGTATTATTTCATTTAGCTGATGAAGATGAAAAGCTTAATGGAAATGGAGTCGATTTTCTTTTAAACCATCTTGACTACAGTATAGGTGAAAAAGTACTACTTGTAGGTGATATTGGTCGATTGGGAAAAGAGCTAAGATTAAGCGGGTTAAACGTAACAATACTTGAAGATTCAGATTATGAAGATATGTGCTATTCTCTAGTGCATAATGAAAATTGCAATTTTGTAAAAGGAAAATTAGAATACCTTCCATTTGAAGATAACTACTTTAATAAAGTAATTGTCTTAGAACAGTTTAATCATACTAGCAATTACGAAAAAGCATCTTCAGAAATAAGTAGGGTTCTAAAAAATAATGGAGATCTTATACTTGAAGATCTTAATATGGATAATATTAAAAATAAGATGAAATATCTAAAAAGAAGAATATGCGGTCTTTGTGCAAATCACTGCAATCCAAGTGAGATAAAAAGAATATTCTCTAATTTAAGATTTGATGGTGTTATGGAAGATTTCGAAAGTAAAAAATACGTATATGTAGCTAGAAAGAGAATGTTATAAAAGCACGTAGCTTTAGAATTTATAAAGCAACATTGAATATATTAAAAAATAAAATAGAATGATATAATTAATAGGTCTGGCAGATTATGCCAGGCCTATTTTTAGAATAGGGAGATGATTTTTTGATTAATTATGAGTTAGTGTTTGTTGTCGTTCTATTCATGGTGTTGGTATCTATTCAGTTTACGCTTAATAAAATTTACGTGGAATTAAAGGATATTAAAAGAATGATGAAGAACAAGGAATTAGAAGAAATAACTGAAAAGGAAAATAAATTTGATTCATTTAGATTTTAAATATACACTCACAATTTAGAAAGGATAGGTATTTTGTTATGAAAATCGAGCTAGGTTATATAAAAAATGATATACAAAATATAGCAGATGCGATAGAGACTGTATTGAAAATAGATGTAACAATAGTAGACGAAAATCTTATCAGAATTGCGGGTACTGGGAAGTATATAAATAAGATTGGTGAGCAGATAGATGGATATGCGTTTAAGAAGTCTTTACAAGACGGCGAGGTAATAGTTATAGACAATCCAAAAGTTAGTCCAATTTGTAAAGAATGTTGTAGAGCTGGTAATTGTAATGAATTCGGGGAAATATGTTGTCCTATAGTCTGTGATGGGAAATCTTATGGTGTGATAGGGCTTATAGCTTTCTCAGAGGAGCAGAGAAAGATAATTGAGGCAAATAGCGAGGGTATGGTAAATTTCCTTACTAGAATGGCTGATTTATTGTCTGGGAAATTAAAGGCAGCAATAAAATCTTATGAGCTTGATATTGAAAAAAAGAAGCTTGAGACTTTGGTAGACGGTATGGATAAGTCTGTAGTGTCTATAGATGTCGACGGAAGAGTAGATAAGTATAATTTAAAGTTTAAAAAGATGTTCAATATAAAGGACGATATTACAGGGAAAATTATCTTTGATATTTTTAAATTTATCAAGATTCCAGATAAGTATAGAAAAGGGCATTCTTTTAGTTCGAGCTTTAATTATAAAATTGGAAGTAAGACGATTAAAGGGATTTATAATATGAGTAGAATCGAGCTAAATGGTGAGATTAAGGGTTATGTTATAGATTTTACCGATAAAAAAGAAGCTATTAAAAACTACAATAAGATGAATAAAGATAGAAGCATAATGATTGATAATATAATCGGCGAAAGTGAGTCTATTAAAAAGGTGAAGCAAGAGACGATTATGGCAGCTCAGTCTGTGTCTACAGTCCTTATAACAGGGGAGAGTGGTACAGGTAAGGAGCTGTTTGCAAGGGCGATACACAATCATAGTAAGAGGTCTGAGTATCCATTTATTGCGGTAAACTGTGCAGCCATTCCAGATAATTTGCTAGAAAGTGAATTGTTTGGATATGAGGAAGGTGCATTTACAGGTGCGAGAAAAGGTGGAAAACTTGGTATGTTTGAAATTGCCCACAAAGGAAGCTTGTTTTTAGATGAGATTGGGGATATGAGTTTACATCTTCAGTCAAAGCTTCTTAGAGTGCTTCAGGAAAAGGAAGTGAATAAAATAGGTGCGAAGTCTAATATTGAGATAGATGTTAGGATAATTGCAGCTACAAATAAAGATCTTGAGAGTATGGTTAAAGAGGGTACATTTAGGGAGGATTTATACTATAGGCTAAATGTTATCCCTATAAAGCTACCTAGTCTTTCTCAGAGAAAGGGAGACATTCCTCTTTTGATAGATTATATGATTCACGATTATTCTGTGAAGCTTGAGAAAAATGTAGAGGGAATTGACGAGGTTGCACTTGATAGGATGCTTAAATACGGTTGGCCAGGAAATGTTAGAGAGCTTCAAAATAGTATTGAGTACAGTGTAAATATGGCTCAGGGAAGTGAGATAACGGTCGATGTTCTTCCAAAGTCTATTTTGGAATATGAGGAGAAGTTTGAGGAAGATGAGACTTCTGCTATAGAGACACTTGAAGAGCTTGAGAAGAGAGAGATTCAAAAGGCACTTAAAAGATATAGTGTGTATAAAAAAGATAAAGAATTGGCGGCAAAGGCATTAGGAATATCGAGGGCAACTCTTTATAGAAAAATTGAAAAGTATGGAATTAAGTAACGAAGAATGAATATAATAATTCACTCTCCAGACTCAGTCATCACAAGGGTATCTCATCAAATATGAAATACCACAGTGCTGCCTTCATATTGTCGAGTGAGATTATTATATTTCATTCTCACGCATACTAATTCTATAAGCTTTCAATTTTTTCTATAAAGAAGTTGCTTATATGGAAGTAGATAAAGTAAGATGTTTTTGAATTATTGAGAGCGCTAATTATAATGAACCCTTTTCTACAGCAATTCTATAAGTTTTCAATTTTAGTTATAAAGAAGTTGCTTTTTTGGAATGAGTTGAGGTTGGAGAAGGTTGTTTTTAGTTTAGTAGGAATTTTTTAGGTTATTTTAGGTTAATAGGAGTTTTTAAAGGTGTTTGGTATATAGTTATAGATTATATTCTCATTTTGAGATTATTTCTCAAAATGAGATTTTTTTATATCCAAAATGAGAATATGTTGTGTTTTTAGATTTTGATAAGAATTTCTTTTGATTTGATAATTTTTAAAAATAATCATTTCAAAGCTAGTTATTTAGCCATTTGTAATTTTTAAGAAAAATATTTTTAAACTTTGGCACGATGTATGCTTATTATATATGGCGTAATTGAATTATAAGATAATCTAAAAAGATAAGTAAAAATTTATTTAGAATTATTTATAAATATAGAGACAAGTTATTAAAATACGAGAGATATTAGATTATATGGAGGGTGTAAAATGAGAGATATAAGAAATGAATTAGTTGAAATGTTAAGAAATGAAGTTAAGCCAGCAGTTGGATGTACAGAACCAGTTGCATTAGCATTAGCTTGTGCAAAAGCGAAAGAACTTTTAGGTGAAGAAGTTGTAGATAATAAAATGTTAGTAAGTAACAATATATTCAAAAACGGAATGGGTGTTGGTATACCAGGAAGTAAGATATTAGGACTAAAAGTTGCAGCTTGTATGGGTATAGTTGGAGGAAAATCTGCAGACGGATTAAGCGTTCTTGAAGGTTTAACTGAAGAAGAAGTTAGAGAATCAGAAAAATATTTAGAAGAACATACTATATCAGTAGAGCCAACTGATTCAGCTGATAAAATATACTTAGAAGTTATGTTAAAAGGTGCTAATCATGAAGTATTAGTTAAGATAAGAGGAAGACACGATAACTTTACATATCTTGCAAAAGATGGAGAAGTTATATTAGATAATGAACCAAAAGAAGTAAGTGCAACAGAAACAAGTGCAACAGAAGAAAGAAAAGAAACTTTAATGGACAATGCTACAGTTGCTGAAATAGTTGATAATGTAGAAAAAATGGACTTTGAAGATATAAAATTCCTTCTTGATGGTATAAAAATGAACAGAGCTATGGCAGAAGTTGGTTTAAGAGAAAAAACTGGTGTTGGTACAGGTTTCGGAATTAAAGAAGCTATAAAAGCTGGAGAATTAGGTGATGACCTTGTAAACTACGCAATGATGCTTACATCAGCAGCTTCTGATGCAAGAATGTCAGGTGTTAAGATGCCAGTTATGAGTTCAAACGGAAGTGGTAACCACGGTTTAACAGCAATACTTCCAATAGCTGCATACAATGAAAGAAATCCTCAGAGCGACGAAAGAGTTGCTAGAGCTTTAGCAATATCTCATTTAATAACTGCATACATCAAAAACTTCACAGGTAGATTATCTCCAATGTGTGGATGTGGTGTTGCAGCTGCAATAGGATGTACAGCAGGTCTTTCTTGGTTAATGGATGCTGAACAGTCTCAGATAGAAGGAGCTATGGAAAATATGATAGCTAACTTAAGTGGTATGATATGTGACGGTGCAAAACCAGGATGTGCTTGTAAATTAGCTACAGCATCTTCTGCAGCAGTTCAGAATGCTATACTTGCTAAGAGAGGATGTATAGTTCCAGGTCTTAATGGTATAGTTGGTAGATCTGTTGATGAAAGTGTTAGAGCATTAGGATGTGTTGGAGATGAAGGAATGTCTGTAACTGACAACGTAATACTTGATGTTATGAATGAAATGAATAAATAAGCCTTTAAATAATCTTAAAATATAATTTTCCAGAGAAGTCGTATCTTTATTGATACGGCTTTTCTATTTTTAAACGCGAAAAAGAGCTATTAATCTCCTCTCCAGGCAATCAAGTTGCATTGTCGAGTTCGATTTAATAGCTCTTTTTTTCGCTAGTTTGTAAAATTAGAGAAGGTATAATAAAGATAAGTTCTTTCTGAAAATTATATTTATAAGACTTATTTAAAGGCTTAGTTTGAGTAAAGAAGTGCGGTTGTTTTCTATTGCACACTTTTGGTAAAAATAGCAATCGAAAATCGATACTGGATATTTTGGAATTATGTTTGTAAGAATTATTTAAAGGCTTATTTTGGTGGAGATGTAATTGAAATATCTGATAAAAAAGTAAAAAACCACCAGACTATTGGACCGTAGTGGTGGTTTTACTATTACTTTTAAACTTAGTTTTAAAAGAGAAAAATAACCGCGCTACCTTCTAAAAGTTATTCTTATCTTTCTTTTATATTATATCATATTAAAAAATTGAGATACCTTTTGAAAGATTTTTAACTTTAAAATACTATTAACTAGAGAATATTTGTGAAATTAAGGAAAAAATTAAATAAGTAGATTTATCTAAGTCATTATAGATAGCATTTTTCTATTAAAGTATTGAAAATACTCAATAATTCGTATAAAATAATCTGTATAACAAAAGAATCGGAGGCCAGAAAATGGACATAACTAAAAAGAAATGGGAAACAATGTACACAGAAGAGGACATTGCAAAAAGAGTAAAAGAACTTGGAGCACAGATAACAGAAGACTATAAAGATAAAAAATTAATGGTAGTTGCATTACTTAGAGGAAGCTTTATATTCTGCGCAGACTTAGTTAGAAGCATAGATTTACCACTTAGAGTAAACTTTATGACAACATCTAGCTACGGAAATTCAGAAGAAACTAGTGGAACAGTTAAAGTATCTTCAGATGTAACTGTAGATTTAGAAGGATACGATGTGCTTGTAGTTGATGATATAACTGACAGTGCAGTGACTATGGATTTCGTGCTTAAACATTTAAAAGCTAAAAACCCTGCAAGTATAAAAAGCTGCGTGCTATTAGACAAACCTTCAAGAAGAAAAGTTGACTTAGTGCCAGACTACTGCGGATATGAAGTAGAGGATAAATTCGTTGTTGGATACGGATTTGACTGTGGAGACTACTTCAGAAACGTACCATACATATTCAACGTAACAGACGAAGATAGATAATTAGAGAAGTAGACCTTTGTATATTTACAAGGGTCTTTTTTATTTGCATATAAAAAATCACTCTAGTTGGCCGCTAAGAGTGATTCCTGAAAAATATTTTAGAGGAAACATTGCTTACCCACAAGCTATGATTTCTCTTTTTTTATTAACTATTTATCTAAATTAAGTATATCATTTTTTTGAAAATTTGTCTACAAATAGATAACAAGCAAAACGAATAGAATTATATTTTAGAAGGGAGGTTATGTCTGTGGTAGAGACAGTATTAACACTAATTGTGATACCTATATTTGTAGGTGTAGCAATAAACAAACTATCTAAAGACAAAAAAGAAAAAAACCACCAATCTATTAGCCGTAGTGGTGGTTTTACATTTTCTTTTGTAATTAAATTCAAGAAAGATTAATAGCCTAGCTATTGCTCTAGTCATCTTTTCTTTATTATATCATACTGATATTCTAGTATCAAGTTATCCATTTACACTTGTCCTTTTGTTTTATAATATATCCTTCATATCATATAATCCGTTTTCTTTGTCTAATATCTTTTTAGCAGCAAATATTGCACCTTCAGCGAAAATTGCATTAGACTGTGCATGATGAGCAAGTGTTACAACTTCACTGTCACCGCAGAATAAAACATCGTGGTCAGAAACTATATTTCCACCTCTTACAGAACTAACTCCAATATCTCCTGGCTGTCTCTTACAACTTCTACCAGATTTACCAAAAACACCTTTAACATCAGGAAGAACTTCCTGTATTGCAGAAATAAGCATCTTAGATGTACCACTTGGAGCATCTTCTTTTCTATTATGATGTTTTTCAACTATTTCTATATCAAAATCAAGAAGCTTAGCAGCTTGTTTAACTAACTCGATAAGAACATTTACCCCAACTGAAGTATTGTGAGAAAGAAGTACAGGAACTTCCTTAGAAACTTCTTCAATAGCTGCATCCTGTTCTGCAGTAAATCCAGTTGTAGCGATAACAACAGGAGTCTTAGTTTTTAGAACGTATTTAAGCATAGAATCAAGATTATCAGGATGAGAGAAGTCGATTATCGCATCAGCTTCAATATTGCAATCATCAAAACTCTTGAATAACTTAACATCTCCGTCACAAGTACCTGTCTCAAGAGAACGGCTAACACCAGCAACTAACTCACACTCGCTGTCTTTAGCAACACACTCTCTTAAAATTTTACCAACGCCGCCACTATAGCCACATATAATAACTCTTAACATAAATTTACCCCCAAAATTAAAAATTCAGAAAAATTAATTTCCATGACTTAATTTTAACATTTTATATACGAATAGAGTAGAGGTAAAATAAATATTATTTCGGTATATCTAACAAAAAAGAAAAAAGCCACCGAAAAACTGTTGGCAGCAGGAACGGTGGCTTTACCTTTACTTCAACTATTAAGTTAATTTAATTATATCACACTAAAAAATTAATATTTATTTTTTAAGATAGATTTTTTCAATAAATAATAGAATAAAACAATAAAAATGATATTTACAATTAAAACAACTATACTACCTTCAATTTTACAAACTCCACCAGTTAAAAGTTCATTTCCATGATATGCAAGTCTAAACACAGAAGGATAATCATCAGCTAACGAAACCCCTCCTAAAATTATTCCACCTATAAAATTCCAAACAAAATGAATAATTATTGGAGTGATAATACTTTGAGTGTATTCTAATGCTAAAGTCATAAAAATACTCATTGTGACAATATTTAAAATAGGTATAATTCCTGCTTCAATAGCGCCACCATGGCAGAATAAGAAAAGTGTAGTAGTTACTATTGCAGAGACGAATATACTATAATTTCTTTTTAATAATTGATAAATATATCCTCTAACTAAAACTTCTTGCATAATAACGTTTAAAAAGCACGAAATAGCCCAAATAGCTAAATAACTTATTGAATTTTTGCCTAAAAATGAAATAGTATTTGTAGCAAATAGAGTTAAAATAACTACACCAAGCCACAAACTACCTGCCCAAATACCTAAAACAATACTTTTAAAAGATTGGTGCATAGGTACAATAGTTATATTTTTTCTTTCTATGAAATAAAAAATAACAGATATTAAAATAACTGATAACAGGGGGATTAACTCTGCATAAAAACGCCATAAAACAGGATTATTTGATGGAATAGAAACAAAACCAACCAAAAGAGCCCAGCAGATAAAAAATACGAAAGATTTGACAAAACTACCTAAAAATTTTTTCATAAAATCAACTCCTCAAAATATAAATCATAATTATATTTTAGAACTGAAAAATAAAAAAAATCTTAAGATAAAATAAAAAATACTAAAAAATAGATAAGATAAAAAATAGGATTCAGTAAAAAATCACCAAAGCAAAATACAACCTGTTCCAACCTTTCCCACAACTAAACCAGTTAGAATAATAATGGAAATAAAAAAATAGCTTACCGTAGCGACAATGGAAGACGTGTATTTTACTAACACCAAAACAGGTGACAAATACACACGTCTGACCCTGGAGCCAAGGTAAGCTATTTTTTATTTTCCTAGTATTACAACTGTCTTAAATCATCCATTAGTTTTGTTTTTTCACTAGTTTTTTCATCTTTCATCTTCACAATTTTAGCTGGAGAACCAGCGACAACAGCACCTGCAGGAACATCCTTTGTAACAACAGAACCAGCTGCAACAACGGCACCTTCTCCTATTCTCACACCTTCAAGAATAACTGCATTGGCACCTATCATAACATTGTCCTCAACAATAACTGGATTTGCTGAAGGTGGCTCAAGAACACCAGCGACAACAGCACCTGCACCTAGATGCACATTCTTACCAAGAGTACCTCTAGCGCCGACAACTGCATTCATATCGACCATTGTGCCTTCACCGATAACAGCACCGATATTTACAACAGCACCCATCATAACTACCGCATTCTTTTCGATAGTAACCATATCTCTAATAATTGAGCCTGGTTCTATTCTAGCAGATTCGTGAAGAGTATTTTTTAGAGGAATAGCAGAATTTCTTCTATCAAATTCTACATGTATATCTCTTATACAATCCTCTCTTTGATTAAGAGCAGCCATTATGGCATCGTAGTCCCCGATAAATATATGAGAAGAATCTGTTCCAAAAACTTTGTACTCGTCAGTAGACTCAAAGTTGTATGGCTCAGTATTTACATACACCTTAACAGGGGTCTTTTTCTCAACTTCCTTTATATATCTTGCTATTTCATAAGCATCATTTAAATTCACCATACAGGTAAACCCCCTTTTAAAAAAAATTAGTCTAAAAAGCTTAGCTAATAACTTTATTCCCCATTTGAATCATATACTAACATCTAATCCCTAAAATATTAATACATTCTAAAAAATACATACCAATTAAAATTAATATATAAATTAAAGTCAATACATTAATTAAAAATTAACACAGACATTGATGCGAAAATTATTTTAACATATCGTCCATGTTGTAGAAGCCAGACTCTTTACCAGCTATAAATTTAGCTGCAGCTAATGCACCATTAGCGAATATCTGTCTTGACTGAGCCTGATGACTTATAGTTACAACTTCACTATCTCCGCAGAATAATGCATCGTGTTCACCAACTATTGTTCCACCTCTAACAGCACTTATACCTATATCGCCTGGCTGTCTCTTACAACTTCTTCCTGATCTTCCGTTTACAACATTAGATTCTGGAAGTACTTCTTTAACACCATTTGCTATCATTATAGCTGTACCACTTGGAGCATCTACTTTTCTGTTGTGGTGTTTTTCAACTATTTCTATATCAAATCCGTTAAGAAGTTTTGCAGCTTCTTTAACTAATTTAACCATTATATTTACCCCAAGAGACATATTATAAGAGAAGAATACAGGTATTTCCTCAGAAGCTTTATGTATTCTTTCTATTTCTTCATCATTAAAGCCAGTAGTTGCTATAACTATTGGAGTTTTAGTTCTTAAAGCGTATCCAAGTACGTTGTCTAAGTTTGCGTGGTTAGAGAAGTCTATGATAACATCTCCTTTTTCTTCGCAATCAGCTAATTTTTCATATATTGTTATATCCTGTACACATTTACTTTTATCGTAAGCCTGAACAAAAGCAAGTTCGCAGTTTTCATCTGCTCTTACTGTTTCAGCAACTATTCTTCCCATTTTTCCGTCGTATCCTGTAGATATTACTCTTAACATAATTTCCTCCTAATTTAAAACTTAATTCTTTCAAGTATAATTATTAAAAACTTGATTAAGTTTATATTTTATTTAAATTATTTTATATCATAAATTTAAAATTGGATTGCAAAATATCAGATATAAATCCAACCTTCTGCAATCCAATGATTTACAAATTACTAAGCCTGAACTTTAAGTCCTGCATTTATCAATTCTTTTTTAAGAACTTCAAGATTAGCAGGGTCCATATTATCAAGTGGAAGTCTTAAATCTCCAACTTCAAATCCAAGTAAATTCATAGCAGTTTTAACTGGTATAGGATTTACTTCTATGAATAATGCAGCGATTAGAGCGTCTAAATCTAACTGTATTTTTCTTGAACCTTCAACATCTCCTTCAAGATATTTTTCAACTAAATCGTGAGTTTCTCTAGGGCATACGTTAGCAAGAACAGATATAACCCCATGTCCTCCTAATGATAATAGAGGAACTATTGAATCGTCGTTTCCAGAGTATATAGCGAAATCTTCTGGAACTAAGCTTGCTATTTCAGCAACCTGTCCTAAATCTCCACTAGCTTCTTTAACAGCAACTATATTAGGAACCTGAGCAAGTTCAGCTATTAAAGCTGGAGATATGTTCATACAAGTTCTTCCAGGAACGTTGTATAAGATTATTGGTATATTAACGCTTTCTGCTATTGTTACGAAATGTTTTTTAAGACCAGATTTGTTAGCTTTGTTGTAATATGGAGTTATTATTAATAATCCGTCAACACCAAGAGCTTCGGCTTTCTGGCTTAATTCAACAGAATGCATAGTATTGTTTGATCCTGTTCCAGCTATAACTGGTATTCTTCCGTTTACTTTTTTAACTGTAAATTCTAAAACAGAAAGTATTTCTTCATCTGACATTGTAGTAGCTTCACCAGTAGTACCGCAAGAAACTATAGCGTCAGTTTTGTTTTCTATATGATATTCGATAAGTTCAGCTAATTTATCGAAGTTTACCTTATTATCTTTTGTGAATGGTGTTACAAGAGCAACTGCAGAACCTTTAAATAACATTTGAGATCGACCCCTTTTCTTAAAAAATATAATTATTTAATAGTATTGTAATATTTTACAATATTATGTTAAACATTCTCAAAATATAGTTTAATTTATAAATTAATTTTAAACTAATTCCATTTCTATAGCTTTTTCAGCTATCTGAACTGCATTAGTAGCAGCACCTTTTCTTATGTTGTCAGCTACAACCCATAGGTTTACACCGCTATCAACACTGAAATCTCTTCTTATTCTACCAACGAATACTTCATCTCTATCAGAGAATTCAGCTGCAGTAGGGTATAGGTTTTCTGCTGGGTTATCAACAACAACAACATTTTCCATAGCAGCTAAAGTAGCTACAAGTTCGTCTAAATCGAAATCTTTTTCGAATTCAAGGTTTATAGACTCACTGTGTCCGTTTTTAACTGGTACTCTTACAGTAGTAGCAGTTATTCTTATAGAATCATCGCAAAGGATTTTTCTAGTTTCGTTGACCATTTTCATTTCTTCTTTAGTGTATCCATTGTCTAAGAATGAATCTATGTGAGGAAGGCAGTTGAAAGCTATTGGATGTGGGTAGAATCCTGTTGGATTTCCTTTTGATCCTTCTTCTAAATCTTCAACACCTTTAACACCAGAACCAGAAACAGCCTGATATGTAGAATATACTATTCTTTTTATAGTGTATTTATCATGTAATGCTTTTAATGGTAACATAGCCTGAATTGTAGAACAGTTAGGGTTAGCTATTATTCCTTTTTTGTGTTCTTTTATTGCTTCTGGATTTACTTCAGGAACAACTAGTGGAACTTCTGGGTCCATTCTCCAGAAACTAGAGTTGTCTACAACTAAAGCGCCATTTGCTGCAGCTATTGGAGCGAATTTTCCACTTGTAGAACCTCCAGCTGAGAATAAAGCGATATCTATGTTTCTTCCAGTAAATGAATCTTCAGTTAATTCTTCAACAGTGTATTCTTTTCCAGCGAAAGTTATTTTTTTACCTGCTGATTTTGAAGAAGAGAAAAGATATAAATCATTTATTGGGAATTCTCTTTCTTCTAAAACTTTTAGGAATGTTCTTCCTACCATACCAGTAGCACCAACTACTGCTAAATTTACTTTTTTCATTAAAAATCACCTCATAAACATTATACATTATTTTTAATATTCTATCTGCAAATTTAAACTTTTAAAGCTAAATAATTAGGTCTACGTTAATTTTTATGTATAAATTACTTGTAAAAGTTAAATAACATTCTTATTCATGAAAGTTAAATAACAGTCAAAAAAGTTCTATATACACAAAAGACGCACAAAGGAATACCTTGTACGTCTATAAATTCTTATAGCAAAGTAAACCTTGTAGCTCAACACTAAACAAGTGACAGTGCAGTATATATTCTATACTACCCCAGAAAAAATCTGTGCCCAGATAATTTCTTCGGCCATTTTCCCTTTTATACAAGATAAGTTTGCCAACTAGCCCGTATTACTAATGAAAACAGCGCCTCTACGCAGGTTATAGATATTAAATTAAACTCTTAAAGCAATAATAATACATTCTAGTAAAAATTGCAACACCAATTTGCACAACAAATAAGAATATTAAGAAAAATTCGATTTAAAAAACTTCATGGCAATGTCAAATTTTTTAAAAGAAACCGATATTTTTTGCAAAAAATTAGGTATAATAAAGAAAGATAGAAAACATAAAAATAATTATTTAATACGGAGGAATAATATGGATACTTTAAAAGAGTTATATAAAATCGGGAACGGACCATCAAGTTCACATACAATGGGTCCACAGAGAGCGGCAGAAAGATTTAAAAACGAAAATCCAGATGCAGATAGCTTTAGAGCTACACTTTATGGAAGTTTAGCAGCTACTGGTGCTGGTCATTTAACTGACTATATAATAATAAAAACAATAGCTCCTAAAAAAGTTGAGATAGTATGGAGAGAAGATATAATAAAAGACTTCCATCCAAATGGGATGTTACTTGAAGCTCTTGATAAAGACGGAAACACTACTGCACAGTGGGAAGTATTCTCAGTAGGTGGTGGGTCTCTTGCTGAAGAAGGAAAGAGAAATACTTCTGCAGTTAAAGAAACATATCCTCTAAGTACTATGGACGAGATAGTAAAATGGTGTAAAGACAATAACAAAACATTAGTTGATTTTGCATTAGAAAATGAAGATAGTGACATAATGGATCACATAAATACAATAAGAGAAGCTATGAAAAAATCAATAGAAGAAGGATTAGCTACTAATGAAGTAATACCAGGAAAATTACACTTAAAGAGAAGAGCAGGAGTATTCTATGAAAACTTCAAAAAAACTAACGACTTCTCTACATTAGTTTACGCTTATGCACTAGCAGCTTCTGAACAGAATGCTTCTGGGAATATAATAGTAACTGCACCAACTTGTGGTTCTGCAGGTGTTCTACCAGGTATATTCTTCGCTATGAAAGATTACATGAATTTAACCGATGAACAGGTAAACGAAGCTATAATAGTAGCTGGTATAATAGGAAATATAATAAAAACTAATGCGTCTATTTCAGGTGCAGAAGTTGGATGTCAGGGTGAAGTAGGTGCTGCATGTTCAATGGCAGCTGGAGCAGTTGCTTATCTTCAGGGTGGTTCTATAGACCATATAGAATACGCAGCTGAGATAGCTCTTGAACACCACTTAGGTATGACTTGCGACCCAGTTTACGGATATGTTCAGATACCTTGTATAGAAAGAAATGCTATGGCAGCACAGAGAGCTTTTGATGCAGCTAAGTATGCTATGATAACAAATGGGGAACATTCTGTTTCATTAGACCAGGTTGTTGAAACAATGAAAGAAACTGGACTTGACATGCATGATAAATATAAAGAAACAGCTAAAGGAGGATTAGCTAAACACTTCTTCTCTTGCTAATTGGTATATCTTGGGACTGTTGCAATTTTGCAATGGTCTCTTTTTTTATACTCGGATTTTATAAATAATCTCCTCTCCAGGCAATCAAGTTGCATTGTCGAGTTCGATTTATTTATAAAATTCGAGCAAAAAGAGAAGCATTTAGCAAAAGTTGCAACAGTTTACGATTATACAATTAATTAAGAGAAGAAGTGTTTTTGACGCTCGGTGACAAAGGGGATATAGGTTTAGTGGTAGAGGTTAGGGAAAAGTTTGTGTTTGAGAAATTTATGTTTGTGTTGGCGAAATTTATTTTTATGTGAAAGTAAGATTTATATTTTAGATAGAGTGTGTAAGTTTTATTTTTTGAAAAAATTCTGAAATCTTTTTGTTTTTTTCTTGTATTTGTTTTTGTTTAATGTATACTATAAATAAATTGTTTTTTAGTTATGTTTTAGGTATGCAAGAATTTTAGATATAAGGTTTTTGATTGATTAAAATTTTATTGCTTAGAAATTGATTAGTTAAAAACTAATTGATTAAAAATTTTTTTATGAAAATATGATTATGCAAAATGTATTTTTAGATAGAGGGGTGAGATTTTGAGAGATTTTTCATATTTAGCTGATGTTATGAAGCATCATAGAGAGGTTTTGCACGAGGTTGCAGAGCTTGGTAGAGAGGAATTTAAGACTTCTGAATATATTAGAGGGTATTTAGATAAATTGGGTGTTGGCTACGATGAGTGGCTTGGAACAGGTACTGCGGGGATTATTCGCGGGAAGGATGCAAAGAGAACTATAGCTTTTAGAGCAGATATCGACGGACTTATGACTGAGTGCGGTGTGCAGCATCTTTGTGGGCACGATGGACATACTTCAATTCTTTTAGGGCTTGTTGAATATGTTAATACTAATAGGGATAAGTTAAATGATAATTTTGTGTTTATATTCCAGCCTGCAGAGGAAGGGCCTGGAGGGGCTGAGGATCTTGTCAAAGAAGGTATTTTGAAACATTATGGAGTTGACCAGATTTATGGACTTCATATTTATCCTGAGATTCCTGAAGGAAAAGTCGGTATTAGGGAAGGATATTTCCTTTCTCAAATTGGCGATTTTGAGATAGATATTTACGGAAAGAGTAGCCATGGTGGTTCTGCTCCAGAAGCTGGGATAGATGCGATTACAATTTATGCATCTTTGGTTAGTAGTATGCAGACGATTGTTTCGAGAAATGTTAGTCCAACAGACAATGCAGTTGTTAGTATAGGCAAGGTTGAAGGTGGTTCAAGAAGAAATATTATCGCCGAACACGTTCACCTTGAGGGGACAATTAGATGCTTTAAACCTGAGGTGTATTCAAAGATTAAGAATAGATTCTATGAAATTGCGGACGGATTTTCAAAGGCATTTAATTGCGAGATTAAGGTAACTATTAGAGATGATTATCATCCTGTAAACAACGATTCGGAGCTTTGTCAGGAGTTTGTTGAGGCTGTTGGTGAGGATAAGGTTGAGATTTTAGATCCTTTGATGATTGCAGATGATTTTTCATATTATCGGGAAGAAGTGCCAGGAATTTTCTTTATGTTGGGTGCGAGAAACGAGGAAAAAGGATTTGTAAATGGGCTTCATAATTTGAGATTTAATTTTGATGAAAAGATTTGCGTAAATGCTTTAGATGCATATGTTTCAATGCTAGAGTATAAAGGATCGTTGGAGAAATAGATTAAAAAAAGATTTTGTAAAGACGTTTGGTGGTGATATTATGGAAGAGAAAAATTGCGTATGTAATAAAGAATGTTTAGATAAAGTAATGTATTTAAAGGACAGTGTGTACGATTATAGAAAGAATTTACACTGTATTGCTGAGGAAGGGCGAGTTGAGTTTAAGACTTACGATTATATAAAATCTGTTTTAGACGGACTTGGTTTAGAGAGCAAGAAATGGCTAGAAACTGGGCTTGCAGGAATTATAAAAGGGAAAGATGCACAGAAGACGGTCGCATTTAGAGCAGACATCGACGGACTTATGTCTAAGGACGGAACAGTTAAGCACCTTTGTGGACATGATGGGCATATGTCGATACTTTTAGGGCTTATCAAGTATGTAAACGACAATAAGGATAAGTTAAAGGACAATTTTGTGTTCATATTCCAGCCTGCAGAGGAAGGGCCTGGTGGATCTGAAGATATGGTGAAGGATGGAATTATAGACTATTACGGAATTGATGAGATATACGGACTTCATGTAAATCCGCTGCTTGATGAGGGTGTGATAGGAATTAAAAAAGGGCCTATGATGGCTGGGACAATAGATTTTGAGATAAATATCGTGTCTAAGAGTGCACATGGTGCAATGCCTCAAAATGGTATCGACGGAATTGTGATTTCTGCTGAGGTAATTAATTCTCTTCAGACAATTGTGTCGAGAAATGTTAGTCCAATAGACAGTGCAGTTATCACAGTTGGTAAGATAAGAGGGGGAGCTAGAAGAAATATCGTCGCTGAAAATGTGTCTTTAGAAGGTACTGTTAGATATGCAAAGGACGAGGTTTACGCAAATGTGCTTGATAGGATGAAGAAGATTTGCGAATTTACTGCAGCTAAGTACGATTGTAAGATTGAGATGAGTGTTTGTAATGAGTGTCGGGCTGTGATAAATGACGATAATTTGTATCAAGAGTTTAAAGATGCTTTTAAAGGGGATAATGTTGTGGAGCTTGATTTCCGGATGGGTGCAGAGGATTTTGCATTCTTCCAAAGAGCGGTGCCAGGATTTTTCTTTAATGTAGGTACGAGAAATGAGGAAAAAGGATTCACTGCGGGACTTCACAATGAACAGTTTGACTTCGATGAAAAAATAATTTTAAATGGGGTTGAAGTGTATAGAAAATTAATGGAATATAAAAATATGATAGAAAAATAGATGGCTGTTGTAAGGATTTTGATGAGTCAAGACTTAACACAATTGCTCGCTCTCCAGGGCTTCAGCGCCACGCACTTTTATGTAACACATTTATAGGTTCGTGGCGCTTGCAGTATTGTCGATGCGAGCTTCTTGTGTTTAAGTCTTAGATTGACTCATACAAAATCCTTAATAATGGCCATTTATTTTTTTATATATAATTTATATGAGAGGAGTTGTGTGACGATTGTAGTGTTATCGTGTTTTTTGGCTATTACCTTCTTTTTTTATGAAGTAAATTATTTTTATAGTCCATTAATTTTGTATAAGTGAATGTGGAGTATGTGGCGCTTATAGTATTTTTTATGATATAATATACTTTATGCTATAATGGTTAGAAATATTGAGTTTGAGGTATATACTATGTATGAGTGTGGATATTTGTTGTGTAAGTGTTTATATTTCAAGTTTTGATATTTTGACCGATATGGTTTTGAGATGTTTTAGTTTTAGAAAAATATTTTTATGTTGGGAGATTTGAGATGGATCAGTATAGAGATTTTGCATTTATATACGACGAATTGATGGACGATGTCGATTATGATAGATGGGTTGAATATATAGAAGAGATTATCAAAAGTGAAGGTGCTGAGGTGCAGAATATTCTTGAGTTAGCTTGTGGTACAGGGAATTTGACTATACCACTAACTAAGAAAGGATACGATATAGCGGGGATAGATATTTCTGCGGAAATGCTTGAGGTTGCTATGGAAAAGGCAGAAGAGGAAGGTGTGCAGCTTGTTCTTTTACAGCAGGATATTGCTGAGCTTGATTTTGATGTGCCAAATCTTGATTGCATACTTTGCGCTTGTGACGGATTCAATTATTTAACTTATGACGATGATTTAGAGTATGTATTTTCAAAGGCTCACGAGCTTTTAAAAGAGGACGGGATATTTATATTTGATATTAGTTCATACTATAAATTATCTAAGGTGCTTGGAAATAATACTTTTGCTGAGAAGAGAGAAGATGTCGTGTATATGTGGCAGAACTATTTCGATCCAGAAGAGGATTTAGTCGAAATGGAACTTACATTCTTTGTGAAAAACGAGGATGGTACTTTTGACAGATTTGATGAAGTTCACCAGCAGAGAGCTTACGAAACAGAGGATATTTTAGAAAAATTAGCAGATGCAGGATTTAGAGATATCAAGGCTTATGGAGATTTTGCATTTGAAAAACCAAAGAAAGATTCAGAGAGAGTATTCTTTGTAGGTAGAAAATAGGATTTGGTTGGAAAAACTGGATTTAGTTAAAAAATAGTGTTTGTTTAGTAAAATAGTATTTTTTATAAAAAATACAGTTTAGTTAAAAAAAGTAGAATTTAGAAGAATAATTTTAGAAATTTGTATATATGAAAGGAAGAATTTTAATGAAAGATTATGTAATAAGAGCTACTTCTAAGAATGGGGAAGTTAGAGCATTTGTTGCAACTACAAGAAATTTAGTTGAAGAAGCTAGAAAATCTCATGGAACTACAAAGGTTGCAACTGCAGCACTTGGAAGAACTTTAACAGCTACATCAATGATGGGGCTTATGATGAAAAATAAAGGCGACGAGTTAACATCTATAATAAAAGGTGATGGGCCAATAGGAACAATACTTGCAACTTCTGATGCACAGGGATTTGTTAGAGGATATGTTGCAAACCCGGATGTTCAGGTTGAAAACTATCCAAACGGAAAATTAAACGTAGCAGGTGCAGTAGGTACAGAAGGTACTTTAAAAGTAATAAAAGATTTAGGGCTTAGAGAGCCAGTGAATGGATTATGTCCGATAGTTTCTGGGGAAATAGCAGCAGATTTCACATACTATTTCACAGTTTCTGAACAGACTCCATCAGCTGTTTCACTAGGTGTTTACACAACTCACTATGAAGTTGAACATGCTGGAGGATTTATCGTGCAGCTTATGCCAGATGCGACAGAAGCTACAATTTGCCAGCTTGAAGAAAATGTAGGTAAGATAAAATCTATCACAGAGATGTACAGAGAAGGATTAACTCCTGAGGATGTGCTTAATTTAGTGCTTGAAGGTTTAGATCCTGTAATTCTTGACAAGGTAGAGGTAGGATTTAGATGTGTTTGCTCTAAGGATAGAGTTAAGAAGGCATTTATCGCAATGGGTAAAAAGGCGCTTGCTGAGATTATCGAGGAAGACCACCAGGCAGAAGTTACTTGCCAGTTCTGTAATAAGAAGTATCATTATGATGAAGATGAGTTAATGGAAATTTTAAAAGAGATGTAATGTAGGGAAAGGGGAGCAATATCATATTCACTCCAGGCTTCGACGCTTTCTTTGTTTTGTTCGAACTCCGTTCGAATAACAAAGTTGAAAGCGTCTGTAGATTGTTGTTGAATATGATATATGCTCCCCTTTTTTGCAGTTTGTGATTTGGTTTGAAATTTTGGAAAAGAGTTATTTTGTAGTCAGTTTTGTTATAAGGTACGTATACTTTATTATATATAATTTGAATATTTTTTTAATTTTTTATTTTGTAAATATATTTTAAATTTTTGTTGGATTTGCTATAATATGGGTATAAATAATTTATCATCTAAAGGAGTTGACAGTTATGCTATTTGTTTGGGAAAATTGCAAGACGGACAGACAGACAGACAGACAGACAGACAGACAGCTATAAGTCTGCTACTTTTGATGCGAAAAATTATATAGGTTTGATTATAAGCACAGATGAAATTCACTTTTTAGGAGTGTAGTTTTTTCTGTGCTTTTTGTTTGAGGAGGTATAGTATGAATAAGAAGAAATCAAAGGTTTTGGCATTTTTGTTAGCTACGGCTATGTTAGTTCCAAGTGCTAATGGGACTATTTATGCGGCAAAAGATTTAAATGCGAACAAAGAGGTTTCACAGGTTAATAAAGAAGTAGCTAGTATTGAAGGTGTTCGAGAAGATAAAGTGGACTTATATAGTCAGGTAAGAAAAGCTAGTGGAAACGAAGCTAGTGCGGATGGTGTTGAATATACTACTTTAAAAGAAGCTTTGGAAGCTGGTGGAGAAGTTAAGTTATTAAGAGATGTTGAAGTTAATGAGATTATTGAAATTACAAAAGATACAACTTTAAACTTAGGAGATTTTACAATTACGGATAATGCAGCTAAAAGACCATTTGTGGTTAAGACAGAGAATTTTACAATTAAAGCAAATAAAGGTGGTATGGTAATTCCGGAATCAAATACAGGATCATATGGATTTGTTGAAGCATATGTTAAGAATTTTAAAATTTTAGGAGGAAATTATTCGGGAAATACTGATAACGGAAGATTATTTAGAATTAATGCTACTAAGGATATGAAAACAGGAACATTAGAAGTAGATAGAATTATTGTTCATACTAATAATCAGATTATTGGTACTAATGGAGAATCTTTTAGCACTTATAATGCAACTATTAAAAATTCTGAATTCTATGACGGAACAAGAGCATTATATTTTGATATTTTAGATACTACTGAAGCAAGTACTGTTACAATTGAAAATACAAAAGCTATTATGAAACAAGGACCTGTTGTAGAAATGGCTGGAGGTAATGCGGTATTATCTAATAATGATTGGACTGTTACAGGAGATTATGATGGTGGTTATACATGGTCAAGAGCTGCTATTGGTATTGGATATGGTGGAGTAGTAACTGTAAAAAGTGGAACATATTCTGCTAAAACAGAACATATGAAAGATGATGAAGGATATGGAGCGTATATATATAATTCAGGGGGAACTTTAAAGATAGAAGGAGGAAGCTTTAAGGGAACAACAGCTTCTATAAGAGCACATGTGCATAAAGACTATAATACAGAAGCTACTATAGATGTTCATGGAGGCGAATTTGAAGGAGATATAATTACAACTAATTTATCTGATAAAGTTGAAGCTAAAATAAATATAGAAGGTGGAAATTTTAAAGAGTTAACTGATAAAACAACTGATGAAACTAATAAGATTAAAGTAACAGGTGGAAGTTTTGATAAATCAGTAAAAGATTTTGTTAGTGATGAATTAAAATATGAACTTGAAAATAAAGGCAAGGATGAAGAAAACAACGATGTTAGTTTATTTACTTATCATAGAACATTACAAGATGCGACAGATAATTCATCATCTAATTCTAATATAACACCAACTAAAAAACCAGAGCCTTCAAAACCAGATGAGCCAGAAAAAAAATCATATACAGTTAAATTAAATTATAATGATGGTACAGGTAAAGTTTTAACATTAAATGGATATGAGAATGAAAAAATAACATTACCAAAACCAGAACGTGATGGAGAGTATAACTTCTTATCATGGAAAGATAATAATGGAAATGAATACAAAGTAGATACAGAGATAACATTAACAAATAATCTTGAATTTACAGCACAATGGGAAAAAATATATGTTCCATCAAAACCAATACATCCAACATATGACCATACTAGCATAATCGGATCAGACAGATACGACACAGCAGCAAAAATAGCTGACAAACTTGGCTCATACGACACAGCTGTTCTTGTAAACGCAACATCTACAATGTCTGACGGACTATCAGCTTCAGGTCTTGCAGGAAAAGAAAAAGGTGCAATCCTATTAACTAAAAAAGACTCTATACCAAAAGTAACAATGGATAGACTAAAAAAAGTTAAAAAAGTATACATAATAGGTGGAGAAAATGCAATAAGTGCAAAAGTAGCTAACGAAATAACTGCAGCTGGTATAAAAATTGAAAGAATAGGTGGAAAAACTAGAGTTGAAACATCAGAATTAGTAGCTAAAAAACTTGGAAACTACAAAAAAGCATTTGTAGTTAATGGATTCAAAGGTGAAGCCGATGCAATGTCAGCATCATCAGTTGCTGCTAGAGAAGAAGCTCCAATATTATTAACTAATGGAAAATCTTCAAGTACTGACAGAAAATCAAGTGTAACATACTATGTAGTTGGTGGAAAATCTGTTATGAATGATTCAATAGTTAAAAAATACAAAGCTGAAAGAATAGCAGGAGATGACAGATACGAAACTAACAGAGAAATGATAAACGAATTCTATGGAGCATCAGAAACATTATACTTCGCTAACGGAGAAACTTTAGTTGATGCGTTAACAGCTTCAACAATAGCTAAGGACGATGGACTTGTATTAGTTGGAAGAAAATCAGATAATAAGATATTAAACAAGAAAAATACAATCCAGGTTGGTGGAATGAAGTTCGATGTTGACTTTGAAAAATAAAAGAAAAGTATAAATTAATATATAAACTTTTAAAAGTAATTGAAAAAGAACAAAAGTATATATTAAAGTATTTAAAATATGAATAAATCAAAATAAAGTAGGGAAGATTTTCTTTCCTACTTTTATTTTTGAAAAAATTTCACAAGAAAATAAAAAAAGTTCAAAACATTTTATGTGTATGTTATAATTTTAATAATAAAATTACGAAATCATCAAAAGTGAGGTGGTTAATATGTTTCTTGATTTAAAAAATCTAAACACATATAAGAAAAAAGGAAAGAATTTTCTACATTTAAGTTTTGATGTGAAAAATTATATAGAATTGAAATTAAGCACAGAGAGATTATATTAAAAAATATGGTTTCTTCTGTGCTTTTTTAATTTGTAAAAATAAAGATATTTAATATTGAGGTTTGGAGGTAGTATTATGAATAAGAAAAAATCAAAAGCATTGGCATTTTTATTAGCAGCTTCTTTGCTAATTCCGTCTGTTGATGGAGTTGTAAGTGCAGCTGAATTAAGTAAGGATAATGTGAAGCCAGTAAGTAAAATAGAAGAGTCTCAAGAGGTTGCACCTGAACAAAATAATACAAATCAAGAAGGAACAGGCGAAAATTTAGATACGCAAAATCCAGTAACTCAAAATGTAGCCAAGATAGGCGATGTGCAGTATACTTCTCTAATTGGAGATGAAGGTGCTATAGCAAAAGCTAAAGATGGAGATGTAATAGAGCTATTAGCTGATGTAACAGAGGATATAACTTTAGATAAAAATATTACAATAGATGGAAAAAATAATTATGGAATAAAAGGAAGTATGGATATAACTAATGGAAGCATTAGTAATGTTAAATTAGTTCAAGATGGAGAAAAACATTTACTAAATTTAGGTAGTAAAAATAAAGATAATAAAATAAATTTAACTAATGTAACGTTTGAATATGGAGTTGATGCGGATATAAAAAATGTTGCAGTGCATATAATAGAGGATAATGATGCAGATATAAAAATTGAAAAATGTTTATTTACTAATGATGCAAATAATGGAAGTGAAATATCAAATGTGAAAAAATGGTCTTTTGGTATTTACATGGGAAATCAAAATGAAAATGCTGAATTTAAATTTATAAACAACCATTTTGAAGGAACATTTCGTACAATGTTAGCTAATCTTAATGGAAAATGTATTGTAGAAGGAAATATATTTGAAAATACTGTGTTTAGTGTAAAGAAAAAATACCATGATAAGGGAGAAATAAAAATATTAGAAAATGATGAGACTACATGTATAACTGTTCCAAAAGATAATCTAAAATCTTATACGGACATATCAATAAGAAGAAATAATATAAATAATTCAGGGGCTCTTTATTTTGGACGATCAGAAAATGTTGTAGTTGAAAATAATAATATTGATTATTCGCTATTTCAGCATTATATACAAGTGGGAGGATTGTCAAAAGTAGATCTTGATATAAGAAATAATAACTTTAATTTAGGCAAGAATAAGATAGTTGCAGTGGATACAGATAATGCAATAGTTCGTTTTCCAGATAATATGAAAGTATTAAACTATTGGGCTTGGCGGGATACGGAAGAAAATATAAGACCATCAGATTATAGTAGTTATGTTTATAGTTACAACGAAGATGGAAGCAAAACATTCTATCCAGAATCAGAAGCTGCATTAAAAGCTTTTACAAATCCAGCAATAGGAAACATAGGGGCAGAAAAAAATGATAAAATAGTTATCTCAAAAGATATGAAAATAGGAGATAGAACAGGGTTAGATATAGGTAAAGAACAAGAAATTACAATAATAATACCAAGAGGTATAAAACTAGAATTAGAATCTAACTCTGGAGATAAAGGTGCAATAAATGTATCAGGAAAATTAAATATATCAGGAGAAGGAAATCTTGTTGTTGGTAAAAATGCATCACTAAACACAGATGAAGGTTCAGAAGTTAATATGAGTGACATTTCTCTTCAAAACAATGGGAATTTAGACTTAGATGGAAAGGTGATTTTTGATAATGTTGCTTTTTCAGGAAATAAACCTGAAGGAGATGGAAATATAGAATACATATACACTCCATCAAAACCAATAAATCCAACATACGACCACACTAGAATAATAGGATCTGACAGATACGAAACTGCAGGAAAAATCGCCGACAAACTTGGTTCATATGATACTGCAGTACTAGTAAATGCAACATCTACAATGTCTGACGGACTATCAGCAGCAGGACTTGCAGGAAAAGAAGATGCTGCAATACTTCTAGTTAAGAAAGATTCTATACCTAAAGCAACTATGGACAGACTATCTAAAGTGAAAAAAGTCTACATAATAGGTGGAGAAAACGCAATAAGCCAGAAAGTTATAAATCAGTTAAAGAAAAATAACGTAAAAGTAAATGTTGAAAGACTTGGTGGAAAAACTAGAGTTGAAACTTCAGAACTAGTTGCTAAAGAAATAGGAAGCTACAAAAAAGCATTCGTAGTTAATGGATTCAAGGGTGAAGCCGATGCAATGTCAGCATCATCAGTTGCAGCAAGAGAAGAAGCTCCGATACTATTAACTAATGGAAAATCTTCAAGTACTGACAGACAGTCTGGCGTATCATACTATGTAGTTGGTGGAAAATCTGTTATGAACGATTCAATAGTTAAAAAATACAAAGCTGAAAGAATAGCAGGAGATGATAGATACGAAACTAACAGAGAAATGATAAACGAATTCTACGGAGCATCAGAAACTCTATACTTTGCTAACGGAGAAACTTTAGTTGATGCATTAACAGCTTCAACAATAGCTAAAGATGATGGACTTGTATTAGTTGGAAGAAAATCAGACAACAAGATATTAAACAAGAAAAATACAATCCAGGTTGGTGGAATGAAGTTTGATGTTGACTTTGAAAAATAGAAATTAAAGAAAAATTAAAGGAAAAAAATTAAAGGAAAAAAATTAAAGAAAAAAAATTAAAGAAAAATTAAAGGAAATTAATAGAAAAAATTAAATAAAATAGGAACTAAAAAACTAAATAAATAACTAACTAAATAGCTAAATAAAAAATAAATCCCTCATCTAAATTTGATGGGGGATTTTTATATATACATTCAAATAAAATATTCTAATTAAGTAGTATAAATACATATTTTACAAATTATTATGGAACAAGAATAAGCTCACAAGTACATTCTTGGAATTTTTCTTGCATTTTTTCATTTACTGTTGCAATTGCACTTGATAAGTTAGCAAACTCTAAACTAGCAGCTTCAATACGGAAATAAACCGCGATCCACAAGTGGCGTCCTGTTTTTGTAATATCAAAAAATACAGGGTGGAAGTTGTGCTCATCTAAAATAGGGTTACAGATTGACTTTACTTCTTCCATATACACCTTATTTGGTGAGAATAAAAAGACATCCTTAACAGCTCTCCACAGCACTTTTATACTCTCAGGTAGCATAAATACCATAACAACTACAGCTACAATCTGGTCAAAGTATGGAGATATGAACCCAAGTGGCGTTTTTTTAAGGTATAAAGACACTAAAAAAGCAAGTGCCATACCCATACTGTACACTATATCCAGCTTCCAACCGAGTAACTCTGCCTCAATTGTAGGTGAAGAAAGGTTGCGATTTAGTCTTTTCATAATAAGGAAAATTACAATACTCGCTACCCCTAGACAACATTGGAATATTGAAACCTGCGCATTGTTTACAATATTTCCGCCTGATAAAGCAGAATCTAATACTTCTGCAGATACCCCCATAGTTACAGATAACATCATAACGCTTTTGATTATGACAAATATCGATTCTACCTGAAAATACCCGTATGGATGCTTTTCAGATACAGGTTTATGGAATAATGGGGTTAAAAATAGGAGCAATGCGATAAACACAAGCTCTGATGCGTCGTATACGGCATCTGTAAGTGCTGATTGAGAGTGGCTGTAAATAGCAAAAATAAACTCTACAATAGCAAATAAAAGTCCAGATAAAAAGGACAACATTAAAATCTGTTTTTCTTTTTTTTCAGTTATCATTGTACACCTCTTTGAATTACTTTATAAATATTTCACCATGAAATGCACATCAGTATATGTACCATCAGCGTACTTCATATTATTTGGCAAAGTTGCCACCTTTTCAAATCCCATCTTCTTATAAAGAGAAATAGCATTCCTATTATTTGCAGCAACCTCAAGCTCAACCTGCTCAATCCCAACTTCTTTAGCTTTTGAGCAAACTTCTTCAATCATAATTTTTCCAATACCAAGTCCTGTATATTCAAGATACAGAACAATCCCAAGACTTATCCTGTGCTTAAGTCTTCTAGCGTGATTACCCATAAGTGAGCAATTTCCAACGTGTTTTCCGTCAAGCATGCCTATCATAAGTAAATCTGAGTCTGAATCGTTATTTTCTCTAATATATTTTTTTTCGTCTTCAATTGTAAAAGTTATCTCATCTGGCTCTTGAATTAAAAAAGGAGTTTCTGCATAGACCTGCTTTAAATATTTCAAAAGCATCCCAGCTTCATTTTCCTCTGCATTTCTAAGAACCAACTTGTGTCCATTTAAATCAAATTCTTTTGGCTTAACTCTCATACAATCACCTCCACTAAAAAATTAAATAAATAGAATTATATCACAAAAGAATGGTAAATTTATATTTCATAAGTTATTATAATAAATAAAAAAATATATTGTAATTAAGTACTATTAATAACTATAAGTTATATACGAGATTTATCCTTATATAAAAAAATTGAATAAAAACTCGTTATAAATTTCATTAATTTCTATACTGAAATTCAATATTTTGCTATATAATATAATTATAGATGTTAAAGATTTTTAAAAAAGTTGGCTATTAATAAAAAAGGATATATATAGAATATTTTAGGAAAGAGTGGGCTATAGTATGAATTTCAAAAATACTTTAGAGTTAAACCAGTCTCAAAAGTTAGTTTTGACTGCACAGTTAAAACAATCACTTGCAATTTTAAACATGAGTAGATTGGAAGTTGATGAGGAAATCAGAAAGGAGTCTGAGAGTAATCCGCTTTTAGAGGCTGAGAAAAATGATGATGGAATCGATTGGGAAAAATACATAAAAAATATGGAATCTATCAATATTAGACAAGATAAAAATGATGCACCATATAGTTCTGAGAATGCAGTTGATTTTGAAAATATGATAAAGAGTACCGACAATTTATATGATTGTTTAATTGATGAGCTAAAATATTTTAAGCTTACATCTGAAGAAAAGAGAATTTGCGAGTATATTATAGACAGCTTGGACGAGGACGGGTACCTTAGAATAAATGATAAGGAAATTTGCGAAGAGTTAGATGTGGATGCAAGTTTGTTTAGAGGATGCCTAGATATAGTCCAACAGTTAGACCCACCTGGGATAGGAGCGAGGAATATTTCTGAGTGTTTAATACTTCAGCTTGAAAGAATGGGGATTTCAAATAATATAGTTGAAAATATAATAATGTATGACTTAGAGCTTATTGGCAGAAATAAGCTAAAAGACATAGCAAAAAAATATAAGATAAGTATCGAAAAGTGCAAAGAAGCTATTGAGATTATAAGGCACTTAGATCCAAAGCCTGGGAGAGCATGTTCAAACGATAGATGCTTGTACATTCAGCCAGATGTTATCGTAGATAAGGTAGACGGTGGGTATTTTGTACATACCAATGAAAAGGAAGTATACAATATAAAGATAAATGATTTTTATCGGAATATGATTAAAGATAAGGATTCGGATAAAGAGGCAAAAGAATTTATTAAAGAGAGGCTAAATTCGGCAGCTAGTCTTATCAAAAATATCGAGAATAGAAAAAGCACAATACTTAGAATTGCTGAGGCTATAGTTGAAGAGCAGTATGAGTTTATCGAAAAAGGTGAAAAATATATCAAACCAATGAAGATGAAGGATATTGCTGATAAGTTAGATATACACGAATCTACAGTTAGTAGAGGTGTAAATGGAAAGTATATGCTTACACCATTTGGACTTTATGAGTTTAAATTTTTCTTTAATGCAGCTTTAGAAACAGAAAATTCTTCTGAAGGGGCATCTAGTGCAGGAATTAAGAGAGATATTAGAGATATAATAGATGGAGAAAATAAGAAAAAACCTCTAAGCGACGATGCTATTTCTAAGATTTTAAAAGAAAAAGGAGTTAGCGTTGCAAGGAGAACTGTTGCTAAGTACAGAGAAGAGATGGAAATTCCTTCATCTAGCAGAAGAAAAGAATATTAAAAATTTAAAAATTAAAAGAATAAAAATCTCAAATATAGATTTAGTAAAAATCTGTATTTGGGGTTTTATTTTTTTGTTAGAGGTTTTACTTTTTTATATTTTACTTTTAATATTTTATTTTTTTAGCAATTTAATTTTTTAGTAATAAGTTGTTTAAAATTTTTATACCAGAGAGAGTTATTTGTATTGAAAGAAGTGTATAAAATGGATAAAATTTCTATAGAGGGTCAAAATTGTTCCCACAATATTGTAATAGATTTTATAAAAACTAATAGAGTAAAAAAAGCACATTTTTCCTCAAGTAAATAGGGAAAAAATTTTTTTTGAAGAAAGGGAAAACGATTAGCTAAAAGCTTAAAAAATCAATATTTTTTGTATATCGTTTTCTTTTGCAAAAAAGCAAAAAACTTTTAATAATTTTCAAAAAAGGTATTGAAAAAAATGAATAAATCTTATACAATAAAATTAACTTGTGGGACTGAAATAAACATAGGGGACGAAAAAAGTCCCAGTCAGAAAAGCAAGAAGGAGTAATTATGAGAAACTTAATAGAGATACAGAAAAAGCTCATACCAAATGCGATAGAGCTTATGGAAAAAAGGTATATAATACTCAGACAAATATCTCTTAGCCAGCCAATTGGAAGAAGAACTCTTTCAAATCGTCTAGGAATAAGCGAAAGGGTGGCAAGAACAGAGACAGAGTTTTTAAAAGAGCAAGGTCTGATAAATGTAGCTGTATCGGGAATGACTGTAACAGAAGAAGGAGAAGAACTTCTTAAAAAATTAAAAGATGTTATGGTCGATATAATGGGAATAACAAACCTTCAAGAACAGGTTAGAGAAAAGCTTGGAATCAAGAAAGTAATAGTTGTCCCTAGAAACTGCGAAGATGACGAAACAGTTTTAAAAGATGTAGCTAAGGAAGGCTCAGAGTACTTCTTAAGTGTCTTAAAAGATGGAGATAAGGTAGCGATAACTGGTGGAACAACAATGCTAGAATTTGCAGATGCTGTGAAAACAGAAAAAAAATACAGTGATTCGCTGGTAGTTCCTGCTAGAGGAAGTGTTGGGACAGAGGTTGAAACTCAGTCAAACAGCATAACAGCTATGTTAGGAAAAAATATCCACTCTGATTATGAACTACTTCATATTCCAGACGAGCTTGGAGAAGATGCTATGAGAACTCTAGCACAGATTCCAGATATAAGAAGAACTTTAAAGCATATAACTGAGACAGATATATTAGTTTTCAGTATAGGAAGAGCTGACACAATGGCAGAGAGAAGAAATTTAGATGAAAATCAGAGAAAAGTTATTCTCAATAATAAAGCAGTTGGAGAAGCTTTTGGTTATTACTTCGATAAAAATGGAAATGTGGTACACAGACTTAGTACAGTAGGTATAGATCTTGAAACCTATACAAAAGTAAAAGAGAATATTTTGATATTTGCCGGAGTCGAAAAAGTAGAGGCTTTCATGGCAGTATCTGAAATAAACAAGAACTTAGTTCTTATAACAGATGAGCTTAGTGCTCAGAAAATACTTGAATATAAATAAGTATATAATTACGGTAAAGCCGCAAAAATAAAATTTTTAATTAACTTTAGGAGGTAGCGACATGGTAAAAGTAGCTATAAATGGTTTTGGTAGAATAGGTAGATTAGCATTAAGAAAGATGATGGAACAGCCAGAAAAATTCGATGTAGTGGCAATAAATGACTTAACAGATGCAAAAATGCTTGCACATTTATTCAAATACGATACAGCACAGGGAAGATTCAATGGTGAAATAGAAGTTAAAGAAGGTGCTTTCGTAGTTAACGGAAAAGAAATACAGGTAACAGCAGAAAGAAATCCTGAAAACTTACCTTGGAAAGAATTAAACGTTGATATAGTTCTTGAATGTACAGGATTCTTCACTTCAAAAGATAAAGCAGAAGCTCATATAAAAGCAGGTGCTAAAAAAGTTGTTATATCAGCTCCAGCAACAGGAGATTTAAAAACAATAGTTTACAACGTAAACAGTGATATATTAGATGGTACAGAAACAGTTATATCTGGTGCTTCTTGTACAACAAACTGCTTAGCTCCAATGGCTAAAGCATTAAACGACAAATTCACTTTAGAAAAAGGTTTAATGACAACTATACATGCTTACACTAATGACCAGAACACATTAGATGGCCCTCATCCAAAAGGAGATTTAAGAAGAGCTAGAGCTGCAGCTGGAAACATAGTTCCTAACACAACTGGTGCTGCAAAAGCTATAGGTTTAGTTATACCAGAATTAAACGGTAAATTAGACGGAGCTGCACAGAGAGTTCCAGTAGTAACTGGTTCATTAACTGAATTAGTTTGTACTTTAGGTAAAAAAGTTACAGTTGAAGAAGTAAATGCAGCAATGAAAGAAGCAGCTAACGAATCATTCGGATACAACGAAGACATGATAGTATCTTCTGATATAGTTGGTATGAGCTACGGATCATTATTCGATGCTACTCAGACAAGAGTTATGGAAGTAGACGGACAGCAGTTAGTTAAAGTTGTTTCTTGGTACGATAACGAAATGTCTTACACTTCTCAGTTAATAAGAACATTAGGATACTTTGCAGGATTAAGCAAATAATTTAAAATTGTTAACCTATATACACTTTATAATATAAAACTTGAATACATTTAAACCTTAATATGATGTATGTACCCCCATACATACAGAGTTATTAATGTACTTCAGACGAAAAAAGTCCTAGTTTGTAGTTTTGTTACTGCGGACTCGGGCTTTTTTTGTAAATACGGAAAAATCAAATAATAAACATAAAATATAAATAATATGGTATATTTATAATAGGGAAGTGTGATTAAGTCATACTTTAAAAAAATACTTCAAATAAAAGGAGAAATTACTTATGTCAATGCTTAACAAAAAAACAATCGAAGATATACAGGTTGCAGGTAAAAGAGTTCTAGTAAGATGCGACTTCAATGTACCACTAAAAGATGGTGTAATAACTGATGAAAACAGATTAAATGGTGCACTACCAACAATAAAATACCTTATAGACCACAATGCTAGAGTAATACTTTGCTCACACTTAGGTAAACCAAAGGGAGAAGCAAAACCAGAATTATCTTTAGCACCAGTAGCAAAAAGATTATCTGAAATGTTAGGACAGGAAGTAAAATTCGCTGCAGACGACTGTGTAGTAGGAGAAAATGCTAAAAAAGCAGCTGCAGAAATGAAAGACGGAGAGGTAATATTACTTCAGAATACAAGATACAGAAAAGAAGAAACTAAAAATGAAGAAAACTTCTCAAAAGAATTAGCATCACTTGCAGAAATATTTGTAAACGATGCTTTCGGTACTGCTCATAGAGCTCACTGCTCAACAGTAGGTGCTGGTGAATTCTTAGAAGAAAGAGCTTGCGGATACTTAATACAGAAAGAATTAAAATTCTTAGGAGAAGCTGTTGAAACTCCAGAAAGACCATTCGTTGCAATATTAGGTGGAGCAAAAGTTTCTGATAAATTAGGTGTTATAAACAACTTATTAGACAAAGTTGATACACTTATAATAGGTGGAGGAATGGGATATACATTCCTTAAAGCAATGGGACATGAAATAGGAAACTCACTTTGTGAAGAAGATAAAATAGATTACGTAAAAGAAATGATGGCTAAAGCTGAAGCTAAAGGTGTTAAATTATTATTACCAATAGATGTAACTTACGCTGCTAAATTTGGAGAAAATGAAACTCCAATGATATCTGAAGGAAGAGATATACCAGCTGACTGTGAAGGTCTTGATATAGGACCGAAAACTGCTGAATTATTCGCTAATGAAGTTAAAGCAGCTAAAACAGTTGTATGGAACGGACCAATGGGTGTATTCGAATTCAAAAACTTCGCAAAAGGTACTGAAGCAGTAGCAAAAGCTATGGCAGAAACAGAAGCCGTTACTATAATAGGTGGTGGAGACTCTGCAGCAGCTGTTAACCAGATGGGATTCGGAGATAAAATGACTCACATATCTACAGGTGGTGGAGCTTCTCTTGAATTCTTAGAAGGAAAAGAATTACCAGGTATAGCTTCTTTAGACGCAAAATAAGAAGAACATACTATAAAATAGATAAAATTTTGGAGGAATAAAAACATGAGAAAACCTATAATAGCAGGAAACTGGAAAATGAATAAAACTATAAAAGAAGCTTTAGAATTCGCTGAAGCAGTTAAAGGAAAAACTTGCCCAGATAAAGCTGAAGCAGTTATATGTGCACCTTTCACATTATTAAAAGACCTTAAAGAAGCAGTAGCAGGTACTGATATAAAAATAGGTGCTCAGAATATGCACTTTGAAGATAACGGAGCTTTCACTGGAGAAGTTGCACCAGCAATGCTTAAAGAAATAGGTATGGACTATGTTATAATAGGACATTCTGAAAGAAGACAGTACTTCAATGAAACTGATGAAACAGTAAACAAAAAAGTATTAAAAGCTTTAGAAGTTGGTATAGATCCAATAGTTTGCTGTGGTGAAACATTAGAAGAAAGAGAAGCTGATAAAACTAAAGATGTAGTTAAAGTTCAGGTTGAAGCAGCTCTTAAAGATGTAGCTAAAGAAGATTTAGCTAAAGTTGTAATAGCTTACGAACCAATATGGGCTATAGGAACTGGAAAAACTGCAACTTCAGAACAGGCAAACGACGTAATAGCTTACATAAGAGAAGTTGTTAAAGGATTATATGGAGAATTAGCAGAAGAAGTTAGAATACAGTATGGTGGTTCTGTTAAACCAGCAAATGTAGCTGAAATAATGGCTCAGAGCGATATAGACGGTGCATTAGTTGGTGGAGCAAGCTTAAAAGCTGAAGACTTCCTTGCATTACTTAACTTCTAATTACTACTATTAGATTAATTACGATAAGTGATAGATTTAAGAGTATAGTTTTTAAGGAGATATAAATATGAAAAAACCAGTAGCATTAGTAATAATGGATGGATATGGATATTCTAAAGAACACGACGGAAATGCTATATACACAGCAAAAACTCCAAACTTAGATAGATTATCTACAGATTATCCATGTACTTTAATGAGAGCAAGTGGACTAGATGTAGGTCTTCCTGATGGCCAGATGGGTAACTCAGAAGTTGGTCATACAAACATAGGAGCAGGAAGAATAGTATACCAGCCACTTACAAGAATAACAAAATCAATACATGACGGAGATTTCTTCACTAATGAAGTTCTTTGTCAGGCAATGGAAAATGCAAAAGAAAATGCACTACACATAATGGGATTATTATCTGATGGTGGAGTACATTCTCACATAGAACATTTAAAAGGTCTTTTAGACATGGCAGCTAAAAAAGGAGTAGAAAAAGTATATGTACATGCATTTACAGACGGTAGAGATACTGATCCAAGAAGTGCAATAGGATATGCTAAAGAAACTCTTGAAGCTATGAAAGAAGCTGGTGTCGGTGAATTTGCAACAGTATCAGGAAGATACTATGCAATGGATAGAGACAACAGATGGGAAAGAGTAGAACTTGCATACAATGCAATGGTTAAAGGTGAGGGAAACAAATCAGAATGTATATTAGATGCTATAGAAAAATCTTACGCAGATGATATAAACGACGAATTTATAGTACCTACAGTAATCGAAAAAGACGGTAAACCTGTAGCTACAATAAAAGAAAATGATTCTGTAATATTCTTCAACTTCAGACCAGATAGAGCAAGACAGATAACAAAAGCAATAGCTGTTAAAGATTTTGACGGATTCTCTAGAGAATTCTTCAATACATATTTCGTATGCTTAACTGAATACGATGCAGCTATAAACGACGATGTTAATGTAGCTTACAAACCTGAAACTCTTGTAAATACACTAGGTGAATACCTAGCTAAAAACGGAAAACTTCAGTTAAGAGCAGCAGAAACAGAAAAATATGCTCACGTTACATTCTTCTTCAACGGCGGTGTAGAAGAACCAAACGAAGGAGAAGACAGACTATTAATACCTTCTCCAAAAGTAGCAACTTATGATTTACAGCCAGAAATGTCTGCAAATGAACTTCTTGCAAATGTAGAAGAAAAATTAAACGAAGATAAATACGACTTCATAGTTGTAAACTTCGCAAACCCAGACATGGTTGGACACACAGGAAGCATGGAAGCAGCAGTAAAAGCTGTTGAAACTGTTGACAAATGTGTTGGAGAATTAGCTGATAAGATAATAGCAAAAGGTGGAAGCCTAATAATAACTGCTGACCACGGAAATGCTGAACTTATGACAGATCCTGAAACAGGAAAAACTGTAACAGCTCACTCAACAAATCCAGTTCCATTTATAGTGGCTGGAGAAGAATTTAAAGGAGCAAAACTTCTTGACGACGGAAGATTATCAGACATAGCTCCAACAGTACTTGACATGATGGGAATGGAACAGCCAAAAGAAATGACTGGTCACTCTCTAATAGTTAGATAATTTGAATTGAGATTTAGAAAATTTGAATTGAGATTTAGAAAATTCGATTTGAGTATTTAATTGAATGTTTGAGTATTGAATAATTAAAAGAAAAGATATTAATATCTTATCCGAGTATAGATTACATAAAAAATATAATAAAATAAGAAAACTTTTAAAATTTATCCATCAAATAAATTTTATCTATACAAGGACAAAGATTAATATAAACGGATAGAGTCATTGCAATTTGCAGTGGCTCTTTTTCTTTTGGAGAAAGTTATTAATTATACATTGAAGTGAAATTCTAAATAAAAAATGTTATACTATAAATAGTTATAAAAATACAATATCAAAGTGTATAAGGAATGATTAAAATGAAAAAATATGAGTTTATAGAATATTTATTGTTATCATTAGAAAATGAATTAGTCCAAAAAAAATTAATTGATATAATTTCGGATGCTGAAATAAAAATAAATGTGGAAAAGGATGATTCTTCTTCTAATGGTGAGCTAATAGAAGAAATAAGAAATTTAAAAGAATTATTAAATGTTAAAAATTTAGAAATAGACAAATTAAATATAGTATTAGAAGAAAGCAAAAAATCGATTGAAATATTAGAAGGAGAAAAATATGGATTAGAGAAGAAAAATAATGATATTTCAAATAAAAATAAAGAGCTAAAAATAATAATTGATGAAAAAGAGGAACTATTAAACATAAAAAATAGAGAGACTGATAAATTAAATTATGAAAATAAAATATTAAATGAGAAGATAGATTTGTTAAATGGAAAATATAATAAGTTTGAAGAAATTTATGGGGTATATAACTTATTAGTGGAAAAAACAAGGGAAGAACTTAAGGGTATATACGGTGATGATGGAGTAGAGAATTTCTTATTCAGAGGAATACAGTATCAAAATATTGAGATGCTTTGGGAGTATATGAGAAATAAAATTATTGAAAATGATATAGAAGATATAAATAAAGTAAATAATATTTTTACATACTTTTTCGATAGATATAATGAATTATACAATGAGAAAATATACTCAAGAATGGAAACTAGTATAGGGGATGAGTTTGACAATGATTTGCATGTAAGATTATGGGATAGTAGTGTAAGTGGAAAGATAAGCAATGTAATATTAGAAGGATATATAAATAATAATACGGGTAGAATAGAAAAAAAATCATTAGTGGAGGTAAGAAAATAATATGTTTACAAAGGATGTTAATTTTATAGAGGTTGATGTTGAGGAATATATTAATAATTTTAATAAGATTCTATCTAAGATGTTAAAAGAAGCTATAGGACTTATAAATTCAAATAATAAAATAGTAAAACTGAATAATTTAGAATATGATTATGATGTAGAAAATGGTTCTATGTATTTAAATCTAGCTAAAAATAGAATAGCTAATTATTATGGAGCTGAAAGAAATAAATACGAGATAGAAAAAGATATATATAATACATTGAATTTAAATAAAAACTTTAAGTGGAGAATTATGAACAAGAAAGAAACTTTAAAAATAGCACTTAAGTCTAAAAGAATTCAATATATAGATTTAATAGGTAATGCATCAGAAACGTCTTTATTATCGTATGAGGAAAATGGGAATATAAAATCTATGAATGTTGAGCTTACTCCAATACAAGTTCTTGATAGAAATGATAAAGCATATTTAATTATACCAACATGTACATTAATAGAAGAAAAAGACAAGCGATTACAGGAAAATTATGTACTTAAAATATGGATAAAAAACAAATTAATTCCGTGGGAAACTAGTTTAGAAAAAGAATATAAAATAATAGAAAATTTATCAAAATATGATGTTATAGATGTAGATGAAAATTCTATATTTATAAATAAAAAGAAATTTACCGAAATATTTGCTTCATCTGAAATAAAAGAATTAATTTCAGATGAAAAAATAAATCAAGAAAAGAATTATCTATTAGAATGTGATAAGATAAGAGCCGATATTGAAGAATATGATGAAAAAATACTTACTGATCCAAATAGAGGACATTGGGATTTATATACTGTAAAGGATAGCGAGGATTATGTAAAAATACCTATAGAAACACCGATGATTGCTAGAAATCCAAAGGCGGATATAAAATATGGCGGTGTAGTAGGGATAGATTTTGGTACAAAAAGTACTGTGGTAGTACACCAAGAAGACAGCGAGTATACTCTTCCTATGAGAGTTGGGATAGGCCAGTTTAGAAAGAAAATAGATAGTAAACATTATGAAAATCCAACTGTTATGGAATTTATAAATCTTGATGAATTTGAAAAAGACTACAAGGCAGCAGAAGGAAGACCAAAAACAAAATGGGAAGATGTAACAATATCTCATACTGCATTTTCAAGTTTTATGAATAGTAAAAGTGATGAATACTATGCATATTTTAGTGAGTTAAAGCAGTGGTGTAGTGGAAAAAATAAAAGAATTAGAATAAGAGATAAAAATAAGAAAATATATGATTTACCGCCATTTATAGAAATAAAAGGTAGCGATTTTGATCCTATAGAGATTTATGCCTATTACTTAGGTTTGTATATAAATAATATGCACAATGGAATTTACTTAGATTATATACTTTCATTCCCTATTACGTATGAGAAGGAAGTGAAAGATAAAGTAGTAGAGTCATTTGAAAGAGGAATAAAGAAATCTCTTCCGAGTCAAATTATAGAAGATGAAGAGGTTATGGAATCGTTTAGGGTATCTGAAGGAGCTAGTGAACCAGCAGCATATGCTATTTCGGCACTTCAAGAATATGGATTTGAGCCAGAAGATGAAGAAAATATATTCTATGGTGTATTCGATTTTGGTGGCGGAACTACAGATTTTGACTTTGGTATATTTAGAGAAGCAAACGGAAAAAGAGAAAGAAAATATGATTTCGTGATTGAACATTTTGGAGCAGGTGGAGATAGGTATCTAGGCGGAGAAAATTTATTGGAGCTTATGGCATTTGAATTACTTAAGAAAAATTCGGATATTTTAAGAGAGAAAAATATAACATTTTTACTTCCTCCAGAATCTAAAAAGTTCCCAGGAAGTGAAGTGCTTTTAAGTGAATCACAAGAAGCAAAAATAAATATGAGACACGTGATGGAAAAACTAAGACCTCTTTGGGAAAGAAAAGATAATTATAAAGAGGAATATTCTAAGGGAATAATCGCTACAAATATGTTTGATAAAAATGGAAATATAGTAACAAACTTCCAATTAAAAATAGATGAGAAAGAATTGGAGGATATATTAAGAGAAAGAATAGAGAAAGGGGTTAGAAACTTCTTCGAATCACTTAGAATGGCATTTGATAATGAAAAGATAAGTGACGTGAAAAAAATAAATATATTCTTAGCAGGGAACTCAAGTAAATCAGATATAGTACGAGAAATGTTTGAGGAATATATAAAGAGAGAGTCTGAGGAAATAATAAAATCAAATATAAATGTAGAAGATAAATCTAACTTAGAGAAAGAATTAAAAGAAAATAAAATATTTGAAGTATTCCCACCTCTTGGAACAGAAGAAGCATATAAGCTACAAGAAGAGTTAGGTATTGAAGTATGTAGAGATAATTTCAAAAAACCTACAGGAAAAACTGGAGTAGCTTTTGGTATTGTAGAAAGTAGACCTGGTGGAAGAATAAAAGTTATAAATATGAATCAGGAAAACAAAGAGGCTAAATTTAGATTCTTTGTTGGAGAAAATAGAAGAAAGAAATTTAAGTATATTATATCTACAGAAAGTAAGTACAACGAGTGGGTTGAATTTACTGATGCATACGAAGAAGATTTTGAGATTTATTATACTTCTCTTCCTGAAGCGAGTACGAATAGTTTAGCTATATCAGATGTATTGAGAATAAAATGTAGATTAAAAGAAACTTTTGAAGATAACGATGTATTTGTATATTTAAGACCAATAACTCCGACAGAAGTAGAGTATGTAGTTGCAAAAGAAGAAGGAATAAAAAATAATGAATACTTAACAGAAGTAGTAAAAATACAATTAAATTAAGGGTGACTATAAATGAAAGAAAATAATAAATATCTTGAATATCTTGAGGATAGTAGAAATCACTACCTTATAAAGAATAATCTAAATCTAGAGAAGGCTAAAGAGTTTTTACCAAATGATTTTTACTTATATCATATACAGGAACTTACTTTTGAAGAAAAAGCTCCTAGAAAAGAAGCACTTGAAAATGTTCTTAGTGCTATGAGGATAGATGGGATAAATTTCATATATCTAATAGTTGGGGATGGAGTGGGTGTTAATTTCTATTTTGGAGTAGCAAGAGATCTTAGTAAAAATAAAGAGTTAGAATTAAATGTATCTGAAGTTGGTAACTATATACTTAAGCCTAGTATAACGGGTAATTTTAGAGGAAGTAAAGTAAAAAATGTTGAAAATACTGCAAAATATAAACTAAAAGAAAAAATAAATAATTTCAATTATCATAGTGTAGTTGAAGGTGTGCCAGGTATAAATGAAGATAATGAAAATTTTCAAGGTGTAGATAGACTTGTTGATGTAATGTTAGGAGATGAGTTTTGTGTATCTATAATAGCATCTCCATTAAATAAAGATGATATAATAAATATTGAGAAGTATTTGTATGAAGCGTATTCGGCTATTTCTTATAAATCAAAGGATGTTATACAGATAGGAAATAGTAAATCAGATTCTAAATCAGAAGGAACAAGTGAAACATCTGGAAGTTCAAAGAATAAAGGTAGAAATGATTCTAAATCTAAAAGTACTGCAAAGAGTGAAGGTGAAACAGAAACAGAAACTGAAAATGATTCTATAACAATAGGTAAAAATAAAAGTGAGAGTAAAACCAAAAATGAAAGTAACAACTCAACTAATCATTCGAGTGGAGAAAATTCAAGCAAAACGAATGGTAGCAGTAATTCAAAAGGAACTAATAAGGGAAAAACTGAGACAGAAACTTTTTCATACAGTAATAATTATGGAGAAAGTGAATCAAAAGGTATAACAAATTCAAAAAATGTAACTGTAGGAGAAACAACTAGCGAAAATAAGACATTAGAGTATGCTGATAGAGAGGCTCAGGAATGGATTAAGTATTTGGATGATGTGGTTATACCCAGAATAGACTATGGTAAAAGCAAGGGTACATTTATGACAACTACTATACTTTCGGCTAATCATAAGGCTACTTTAATGAAGTTAGGTAATACAATGAAATCATTATACTCTGGAGTGAAGGGAAATAAAGTTACTTTGGAAATGTATTATATAGAAAATAATAATTATCTTGATTATTACAAAAATTTCCAAATACCTAAATTGGACTTAAAAAATGACAAGAATTTAAATAACAAAGTTCCTATGGCAGTTTTATCTCAATATAAAAAAGAAGGGGATTTTAAATATGCAAATTGGATATCGACAAATGAGTTGAGTATCATAGCTGGATTACCTCAGAAAGAAGTTGTAGGTTTATCTCTTAAAGAAGAGGTTGAATTTGGACTTAACTTTAAACAAGATATAGATGATAAAAATAAAATAAAAATAGGGAAACTTGTACAAAGTGGAAATAAAACGGATATAGATGTATATATTGATAAAGATAATCTTAATAAGCATACATTTATAACAGGTGTAACTGGTAGTGGAAAAACTACAACATGTCAAAATATATTAATGTCTAGTGATTTACCATTTATGGTAATAGAGCCAGCTAAGACAGAGTATAGAATACTTACTGAAAGTTATAATGATATAATTATATTTACTTTGGGAAAGGAAAACATAGCTCCGTTTAGATTAAATCCGTTTGAATTCTATGAACATGAGAATATATCATCTAGGGTTGATATGATAAAAGCATGTATAGAAGCATCTTTTGATATGGAGGCTGCAATACCACAGATAATAGAGTCTGCTATATATGAATGTTATGAGGATTTGGGATGGAATATAGCTACTAATAAAAATATGAAATATAAGTACCCATTTATAGACGGAGTATATGCATTTCCGACAATATCAGATCTTATAAGTAAAACCGAAGATGTTGTAAATCGTCAGGGATTTGATGAAAGATTAAAACGAGATTATATTGGTTCTATAAAAGCAAGATTACAGGGATTGGCAGTAGGTTCAAAAGGTCTTATGTTAGATACAAAAAGATCAATTAATTTTAAGGAACTCGTAAATAGAAAAGTAATAATAGAACTTGAAGAAATAAAAAATGCTAATGAAAAATCTTTAATTATGGGATTTATACTATTGAATCTAAATGAAGCAATAAAAGCTAATTTTTATAAAGATAGTAAGTTTAAGCATATAACTTTAGTAGAAGAAGCACACAGATTGCTTAGCAAGTATGAACCAGGTGATAGTTTGAATAAAAACAAGGAGTCGAAGTATTTACTGATATGTTAGCAGAAGTAAGAAAATATGGAGAATCACTTATTATAGTTGATCAGATACCTAATAAACTTACTTCAGAAATATTAAAGAATACAAATACAAAGATAGTACATAAAATATTTGCTCAAGATGATAAGGATGCTATAGGAAATACCATGGCATTAAAAGAAGAACAAAAGGAATTTATGTCTTCGCTTGATGTAGGAAGAGCAATTGTATTTACACAAGGATGGGATAAAGCTCTTCAAGTACAAATTGATACAGCAACAAATACGACTGGAGATAATTTGATATCAGATAAAATAATAAGACGAAAAGCACTTCAGTTTTACCAAGAAAATTATAAAACAGGTGTATTTTTAGGAATGGAAATGTTTAAAAATCAGCCATCGGTTGAGGAAGTTGATAATTATATTGAATTTTTACAAGACGCAATAATTGTAAAAGAGTATAAAAATCTTGTAGAGTCAAGAAAAAGTAGATTTAAATTTAAGGAGTATATAGAAAATAAGTCTAAAATAAAAGATTTGGAAATAGTAGCAGGTTATTTAACAAAACTATTATACGAGGAAAATGATGATGTATGCATGGAAGAAATAAGAAGAACTATTTTAAATCTTATATCTAGTGAAGAAGAAGAGATTTGTTTAAAGGGTGAAGCAAGAGATATTTTAAGATGCATATCAAGGAGGGATTAGTATGTCATTTTTAGGAGCAGTATGTAGTGTAGTAATGTCAGGAGCAAGTGCTGTATGTTCATGTATAGCATCAGTTGGTGCTAAATTAGGTGGAATAGTAGGAGGAGCTATAAGTAAACTTGGTGAAATTATCTCTAAAATTCCTGATTTAGGGATAGGTGAAGTAATTAATATAGTAGACACAGTATCTAAAATAGTTGAGGTAGTATCAAAATTATTAGGAATATCTACAAATGATAATACTGAAGAACTAGGTGCTAAAGCTCTGGAGTGTGATAAAAAGCCAGATGATTTTGATACAGTTGGAGAGTACATAAAATATGTGGAAAATGAAATCGAATTAGATAAGGAAAAATTTAATTCAATGAGTAAAGAAGAAAAGGCTGTATGTTCAGCTGTTGGTGCAGGGATATTATTATCTGGTATTTCTGAAAACAAAAAGGTAGATGTGGAGATGGATTTCATAGTCGAAGCTGCAAAGCAAGGTTTTAGTGCTAAAGAAATAAATGATCTTATTGATAAATTTAAAGAGCATGGTGTAGCTTTAAATTTATCGAAATATCTAAAAGGAGAATTAACTTCTTCAGAAAATAAAGAGTTCACTCCGGTCTTAAAAGAATATTTAAAAGAAGTAAATCCAGATTTGGATGAGGATGGTATAGAACAAAGAATTGATGAAATGATGGAAATAGCAATGAGAAAGTAGGAAGAAAATTAAATGATTTATAAATGTATGTTTATAATTGAAGATGATACAATAAAAACTTTATATTATAGAGAGAATAAGATAGAATTGATAAAATTTAAAGGCGATGACTTCTATAAATTCGATAATGATTTTATGAATTGGTGGGAAGAGGTATCCTCGTATATATCAGGAGTTACTAATGTTGATGTATGCGTATTATCAAAAGAAGGAACTGATATAGATATTGACAAATTTTTAGGGAATATAAAAAAATACGATTCTGTATCAAAAAGTAGTTGGAAAAAGAAAGAAGTAGAGGATATTGTAGGAGAATATTTAAAAGGTAGAAATATAAAAATAAAGCACTATAAAAATAAAGTTATAGTAAAAAACAGTTTAGTTTTGGGAAAAATAGATAGTTGGAATTTATATATTTATCCAGAAAAAGATTTGTTTTACAATCAAGTAAAAACTAATGCAGAGAATAAAATTTTAGAAGAAGGTATGATAGCAAAATACTATAGGGATAAGACTAATAGAATTAAAGATATTAAAAATTAATAAATTTATTTGTGAAATAGAAAAAGCAAGAAGATATTAATTATTTTCTTGCTTTAACTTTTTATAAATATTCTGTATTTATCTGTTAATCGTGCGTAAATTATTGAAATTTAAATATATGTATGTTACACTAAAATGTAAGAATATATTCGATAAACAGGAGGGAACAGTATGGTTAATGTTTTAATGGCGTTACAGGTTGCACTTGGTATAGCTTTAATAATAGTTATAATGCCACAGGAAAATAAAACTGCTATGCCTTCTCAGTATGGAGCAGAAGGAAATCAGACATACTTCAAACCAAAGGGAAAACAGGCATTTTTAAACAAAGTAACTAAAGTAGTGTCAGTTTTATTCTTTTTAAATGCACTAGCATTAATAATAGTTACAAAATAGTCTGCAACCGGCCATTGCTAGACTAGAGGATTTTAAAATTAAATTTAATTTTGAAGTTAGAGATACCGTTGATGTCACTAGATGTTGACGGTATTTTTATTTTAAAAATATTTAATATAAAATATATTAATATCTTGAAAATTATTATATAATATTGAGAAATAACAAAATAAACAATAAATAAAAAAATTCTCAAAAAATTTAATAAAACAAACAAAATAACACAGATTTAGCTTACAAAAACTAAATAAGGTGTATAATATAGTAAACATCAATAAAGATATATATGTAGTAAATAATATAAATTAGAGAAAAAAAGAAGGAGGTATAACTATGATACCTGGATTAAAAGAACAATTAGTAGGTTTAATAAACGAACCTGGATACGTTCCACTAAAAATGGAAGAACTAGCAAAAATATTTGACATACACACATCAGAAAGACCAATGTTCTACAACTTCATAGAAGAATTAGAGCAGGATGGATATGTAGTTAGAACTAAAAAGAACAAAATAATGTCTGCAGAACAAGCAGGACTTTTTGTTGGAAAGTTTGTCGCACACGAAAAAGGATTTGGATTTGTTGAATCAGATGAAGAATTTGTACAGGACTTATTCATTCCAGCAGACTATGTAGAAACTGCAATGCATGGAGATAGGGTAGTTGCAGAGGTTATAAAGGAAGCGACTGATGAAAGAAGAGCAGAAGGAAAAATACTTAGAATAGTTAAGAGAGAAATAACTGAGGTTGTAGGTACTTTCCAGAAATGCGATGCAAGATTTGCATTTGTCGTTCCAGATAGCAAGAGACTTACAAAAGATGTATATGTTCCAAAATCAGGATTTAACGGCGCAACTACTGGAGACAAAGTTGTCTGCAAGATAACTTTATACCCAAGAGCTGGCAAAAAACCTGAAGGTGTAATAACTGAGGTTATAGGGAAAAAGGGAGATAGATACGTTGAAATAGACTCTATTGTAAGGGCAAATAATTTACCTGATGATTTCCCTAAAAAAGTTCAGAGAGAGGCAGAACAGATAACTGCTCCAACAGAGGCTGATTTTGAAGGAAGACTTGATTTAAGAGATTGGAATATATTCACAATAGATGGCGATGATGCTAAGGATTTAGACGATGCTGTTTCTATAGAAAAATTAAAAAATGGAAACTACAAACTGGGGGTACATATAGCAGATGTAAGCCATTATGTAACTGAGGGCAGCAAAATAGACAAAGAAGCACTGAAAAGAGCAACTTCTGTTTATCTAGTAGATAAGGTAATTCCAATGCTTCCAAAGGAATTATCTAACGGTGTCTGCAGTTTAAATCGGGGCGAGGATAAACTTGCACTTTCTGTAATAATGGAAATAGACAGACATGGTACAGTTGTGGACCACGATATTAGAGAAACTGTGATAGATTCAAAAGCGAGAATGACTTACACAGAAGTGTCTGACATTCTTGAAAAAAATGACGAAAAATTATGCAAAACATTTGCTCACTTAGTAGATGATTTTAGAACAGCTGAGGAACTAGCTAGAATACTTATGGATAAAAGAGATAGAAGAGGAGCTATAGATTTCAACTTCCCAGAATCTAAGATAGTACTTGACTCTGAGGGAATCCCTGTTGATATAGAGCCTTACGAAAGAAGAATAGCAAACAGAATGATAGAAGAATTCATGCTTGTTACAAATGAAACTGTTGCAGAACATTTCTACTGGTTAACAATGCCATTTGTCTACAGAATTCACGAAAACCCATCTGATGAAAAAATGGCTACTTTAGGAAAATTCATATCTAGCTTTGGATACAAGGTAAATAATGGAAAAGATGAGGAAGTTCATCCAAAAGCATTACAGACTGTCCTTAAAAAGATAGCTGGAAAACCAGAAGAAAGCGCAATAAGTGCAATAATGCTTAGATCTTTAAGACAGGCGAGATATTCTCCAAACTGTGAAGGTCACTTTGGTCTAGCAGCTAAATTCTACTGCCACTTCACTTCTCCAATAAGAAGATATCCTGACCTTCAGATACACAGAATTATAAAAGAAGTGATAAATGGAAGAATGGATAAAAAAGCAAAGGCTCACTTTGAAGCAGTTGTTTCTTATGCATCAGACCATTCATCTGAACAGGAAAGAGCAGCAGATGTTGCAGAAAGAGAAGTTGACGATTACTACAAAGCAGTATACATGGAAAAAAGAATTGGTCAGGAATATGACGGTACTGTCTCAGGGGTTACAAACTTCGGTATATTTGTAGAGCTACCTAGCAGCGTTGAAGGTCTTGTAAGACTTGCCGATATGGGAGATGACTACTACAATTACGACGAAGAAAACTTCTGTGTCCTTGGAGAAAGAACTAAGAAAATGTACAAAATAGGTGACTCTGTAAGAATAAAAGTAGTAAACGTAGATATAGACAGAAAAGAAATAGACTTCAAGATACTTAAAAAATATTAGAACTATATTTAATAGAAAATAGAACTATATATTAAATCGAAAGTAATTTGTTTGGGAGGTGTTTGAGATGATTTCAGAAAATGGCAACCTACTAAAAAAATTAATAAAAGATGGAAGACCTGTATCAGAAGCTTCTAAGGAAAATTCAAAATCTGCGGAATCTGAGTATCTAAAAAATAGATTGAAAATATCTAAATTCGACGTGAGTGAATTTGGGATAGATGAAGAATTTGACGAGAGAATAATTAAAGAAGCGTGCAGGCTTTCAGATGAACGAATTGAATACGAGATAAATAAAAGAGTTGATTTGAGGGACTTAAAGACTTTTACAATAGATGGAAAAAATTCTAAGGATTTGGACGATGCAATAAGTATAAACAAGAATTTTAATGGGAATTATATTTTAGGAGTTCATATTGCAGATGTGAGCCATTATGTGAGAGAGTACAGTAGCATTGATAAAATGGCGAGAAGAAGAGCAACTTCTGTATACCTTAATGATAGAGTGATTCCAATGCTACCACCAGAGATTTCAAACGGGATATGTAGTTTAAATCAAGGAGAGGAGAAGCTAACTCTATCTGTATTAATGGAAATTGACAAGCATGGACGAACTGTAAACCATTGGATTTGTGAAAGTGTGATAGCATCTCATCTAAGAACAAATTACGACGATGTATCGGATATTATAGAAAATAAAGATAAAAAGTTAATGGAGCAGTATAAAGATTTTATACAGGATTTTGAAGAGGCTGATAAATTATCACAAATTTTGAGAGATAGAAGGATGAAAAGAGGCGCTTTAAGTTTTGATACTCCAGAAAAGAGGGTTATTTTGGATGAAAATAGAATTCCAATCGACCTTATTACAGAGGAGAGAAGGGCTGCAAATATTATAATAGAGGAGTTTATGATAGTTGCCAATGAAACTGTAGCAAAGCATTTTGTAAATGAGGAAATTCCTTTTATTTATCGAATCCTAGAAAATCCACATAGAAATAAAAATAAAGTCCCTTCTACATTTATAACTACTTATGATTTAGGGCTTAGAGAAATTGAATTAGACGAGATAACACCTTTAGACATTCAGAGGATGATAAATAGCGTTCCTGATGAAGGTGTTGAGGAGCTTTTGAAGTGTATAGTTAGGAAGGCAAATAGACAGGCGAGATATTCTAGCTCTTGCACAGAGCACTACACACTTGCTACAAACTGTTACTGTCACTTTACTTCACCGATTAGAAGGTATCCAGATCTTCAAATACACAGGATAATTAAGGATTATTTGAATGGAAGAATGACAGAGGCTAGAAGACAGCACTATGGAAGCTTTATCGAGGAAGTTGCTGAAATAAGCACATTGAAGTCGAGAACTGCTGATAGGGCTGAAAGAGAAGCAGAAAACTATTATAGAAAAATATATAGAGCAATTCAAGAATCATATTTGATGAGATAAAAAATGGCTGTTGTAAAATTTTACAACAGCCAATATTTTATAATATTGTTGAAAAAATAAATATACTTCCTACACCAACTACAAGAGATATAGGTATAGATTTAAATTTTGCAGCAACAATTGCAACAAGTACAAATGCTAGTATTTTTGGATTTGATAAGCTCATAAATAAAGCATCGTCCTTGAAAAATACATCTTTTGCAACAAGTGCACTAAGCATTGCAACGGGTACAAATTTTAAAGCTTCTTTTAACCAATTTGGCATTTCTTTACCTGCAAAAAGAAGAAGTGGCAATACTCTTGGAGCATAAGTAACTGCACCCATTCCAAGGCATACTAATAATATCGACATATTACTCATCTGCAACAGCTCCTTCCTTATTTTTTGAAGTTTTTAACATTTTTTCTATTATAAGTCCTGAAGCACAGGCGATTATTGGAGAAACCACCATTATTAGACTGCTACGAGTCATGCTATAAAGTGCTATAAATGATAAAACTGAAATAATTGCAACTAAAACATAAACAAAATTCTTGATGGCACCCATTATCATAGTTGTGAATAGGGCAGTTATGATAAATCCTGATATATAAGTATCTATACTTATAAAATTACCTAAAAATGATCCAGCACAGAAGCTTAATAGCCAAATTGCTAAACATAGGTAATTTACTAGCATTGCTCTAGTATCATCCCATCTACCTGAAATATATCTTTCATAATTTACAGCAAAAGTTTCATCTGTTAAACCAAGTCCAAAAGGAATTATGTACTTAGGACTTTTATTTTTTATAACCATATTTAAATTTGAACTCATTAAGAAATGTCTTAGATTTATAATCAATGTTGTAATGATTATAGAAGAAATCGGTGCACCAGTGGCTATCATAGATGCAGCGATATACTGTGCACTCCCACTAAAAACTAAAAGCGACATTAAAAAAATAAAGAACAAATTTACCCCAGAAGCGTTTAATAAAATTCCACCAACCAACCCTATTGGAACATAAGCGATAAAAATTGGTATAGACGCACGAAAAGCGTCTCTGAACGCATCTCTGTCTACAGACTTGAACATAAAAAAATCATCCTCTCCTTAATATTCTAATAATATAACAAACTATATTATATAGTAAAAATCTGGGGAATAAAAGGTATTCGAGTATATTATTCGATTAATATAAGTAATCTTATTAATAAAATGTAAAACTAACTTAATGATAGTTTAATATTTTTATTTAATGAAATCCTGTTAAAAGGATTTAAGACAATATTTTTAATAATTAAGTTGGAAAATAAAAAAGTGTGTTGCAATAATTTTAAAACTTATATTTTGGTTATAATAATAGCAAACCGAACTCGACAATGCGACTTGATCGCCTGGAGAGGAGGTTGCTATTATTTTACCAAAATTAGTTTTTAAAATTATGCACACACCTTTATTTATTAGTCAATTTCATTATTATCCATACCTGAATTTCCTGGCATAAATCCACTTCCAAATTCTCTGTAGATTGAAGAAGTTGGAGCTAACCAAACTTTTCCTGTTCCAGAGTAAGTATTAAGGAACCCTTCGCCACTCATTGCAGATTTGAACAGTGATTTCTGAGATTTAGTTACTGAGAAATTAACAGATGAAGTTCTTGCAAATGAGAAATCTCCATCAACTTTTAACTCTTCGCTTCCATTTAAGTCATATTCTACGATTTCGTTTTTAGGAACTGATAATTCTAATATTAAAACACCTGTTCCTGAAACCCGTAGCTGGAATATTCCGTCGCCACCAAGTATTGCTGAAGAGACATTTTTCTGAGAAACAGCTTTTAATTCAAGAGAATCAGAGCAGCAGTAGAATACGCCTTTATCTATTATTATTGTTTCGTTTTTTAATTCCATTAAGAAGTAGTGTTTGAAAGATGGTTCTAGGTAGATTTCTCCAGTTCCTTTGTATGAAGGTTTAACTAAAGATTCGCTAGTTAGTGCGCCAGAGATACCTTTTTTGAAGAAACCTCCAACACCTCCCATTTTAGCATCTGAAACAAGAGTTCCCTTAGAGTAGTAAAGAGCACCTGCTTCTGTTTTTACAGAAGAGTTGTTTAATTTAACTCTTACAATTCTAGATCTTAGCCCAGCCTGTTTTGCAAAGTAAAGCCCCATAGCCATAATAGGATCTGAAGCTCCATCTAAATTTTCAAATTCAAGAACTTCAAAAGTAGAGCCTCCATCGCTTATGCTTTCAATAACTTTCATTTTTTCTTTTAATTCCATAGAATCATCCCCTTTCAAGAGTTTGGAAAAATAAATTTGTGTTTACGATAAATACTGAAAATTCTATCAATATTTATACTTTAATTATAATTCATTTTGCTTTTATGATAAAGATTTTTATTTGTTATTGAATTTTTATTTGTTATTGAAAAAATTGACACATATTTTCTGTTGTGATATAGTATAACTTAGCTTAAAAATATTTTTGTGAAGAAGGTGAGAAGATATGGCAGGAGTAAAGGTACTTGCGACAAATAAAAAAGCTAGACATGAGTTCTTTATAGAGGAAACTTATGAATGTGGTATAGAGCTAAAAGGAACAGAGGTTAAATCTATTAGACGGGGTAGAGTCAATTTAAAAGAAGGATACTGCTCAGTTGATAATGGAGAAGTGTTCATGAAGCAGGTTCATATAAGCCCATACGAACAGGGAAATATCTTCAATGTCGATCCTCTTAGAGTTAGAAAACTTCTTCTTCATAAGCACGAGATAAGAAAACTTATCGGTGCAACTACTGTTAAAGGATATTCTTTAGTTCCTTTAAGTATGTATTTAAAAAATGGTAGAGTTAAAGTTGAGATAGCTCTAGCAAAAGGTAAAAAATTATACGATAAACGTCAGGATCTTGCTAAAAAAGATGCTAAGAGACGTATAGAAAGAGAAATGACAGGTAAATATTAATTATTTGTGTTTTTTATGATTAGTGGTATAATATACTTAATTATAGTATGTTAATACTTAATATAAATAAAAGCTTTTTGCTTTTCAAAATTAATTAGAGTTTGTGTTTGAAACATAGTTCCTTTATGGAAGTTTTAATACTTCTTAATAATAAGGGAGTGTAAAGGTTTCGACGGGGGTTTAGCACCTGAGGCTGCGTGTCGTGTTACTCTGGGTCACGTAAAAACTGGGGAATTTAAAATAAACGCAAACGATAATTACGCATTAGCTGCCTAATTGCAGCTTGTCCCTCTTAGCCCTCCTGCCGGTTAAGACTGGACATCATCTATGCAGGGAACTACTTTTTGGATGCCGCGACTAAAAGTGGACTAATTGTGGCTGGTTGATGGTATCGCCTGTTGCTCGGCTATACTTGATACGAGATAAATAAAGAGACAACTACACACGTAGATGCAGCGGGGAAAGAGCTTTCGGACAGGGGTTCGACTCCCCTCACTTCCACCAATTAAAAATGTGGAAACATTAGAAATACTGATCTTTTAGGTCAGTATTTTTTTTATTGGAAAAATTACAGAATAAAAAATTGTCACCTTTTGAAAATAAAAAACTAAAAAGAAATATCAAGAACAGGACAAACCAAAACATGAAAAAAATAACCCTAAAAACACTTAATAATCTAAAGTCTACATAGTAAAAAGTAATAATAAATACAATTAAAATAAACAAAAATTGTGCATAATATAACAAAAAGTACACACTATTAGAATTTTACAAAAATATCAATACTAATAAACTAAAGTTATCGACGATAAATTAGGAAAACGATAACAATGCTTAATGTATAAAAGAATACGATGAAAAATAGTAAAAAGTGAAAAAATAAGTGGGAATAAAATATATGATGAAAAAAAAGTTTCGGAAAATACGTTGAAAAGCTTTACACTAAATGTTAAATATGTTATATTATAGACAAAGAAACAGGCCTGTATAAAAAAATCTCAAGGAGGAACTATTATGTCAGTTTTTGAAATGCCAAAATATAGACATCCAGACTTTTCAGAAGAAATGTTTGTAAATGCACCGAATGCTAAATATGAAGAAGCGGAAAAAGATGGAGTACTTCCAGATTACTATCACAGTACATCTATGTACCCAGAATATTTTAAAATAGATGGAGAATGGAAACTTGCAGAAGAAAGCCGTATGGACTCTTGTGTAGTTCTTAAAGATGATGGAACATTAGCAGTTGTAGAATCAAGAAACGTTAAAAAAGGCGACAAAGTAATGCTTGGTAGAACTGAAAGATGTGAAGAAGGTTGCTACATGTACTGCCACGGATTTGAAGAACCAACTGAAGGATTAGACGACCAGTTCGTATTCCGTCAGGGAAGAAGCCGTGAAACATCATACGCTAGAGATTATGACAAATTATTTGAATTATTAAAATATGAAAAAGAACATGGTGGAAAAATAGTTTGGGTTATGGGACCAGCATTCGCATTCGATGCTAATGCAAGAGCAGCAATGCAGGCATTAGTTGAAAACGGATATGCTCATGGACTATTAGCAGGTAATGCATTAGCAACTCACGACTTAGAAGGTGCTTTATTACACACTGCTTTAGGACAGGATATATATACTCAGCAGTCTCAGCCTAATGGACATTACAACCACTTAGACGTACTTAACAAAGTAAGAAGAAGTGGATCTATACCACAGTTCATGAAAGATTATGACTTAAATGACGGAATTATATGTAGTTGTGTAAACAACAATGTACCAATAGTACTTGCTGGTTCTATACGTGATGACGGACCACTTCCAGAAGTTTATGGAAATGTTTATGAAGCAGCAAATGCAATGAGAGCAATAGTAAAAGATGCTACAACAGTTATATGTCTAGCTACAATGTTACATACAATAGCAGTAGGTAATATGACTCCTTCATTCCGTGTATTAGAAGATGGAACTATACGTCCAGTATATCTATACACAATAGATGCAGATGAATTCGTTGTTAATAAACTTCTTGACAGAGGTAGTTTAGCTGCAACAACAATGGTAACAAACGTTCAGGACTTTATAACTCGTGTTGCTAAAGGACTTGACTTAATGAAATAATTAGTTTGACTAGTTCAAAAAATAATACGAAATTGGAGAAGCTGTTATGAAAAAAGGTGTATTCGGAAAATTAGCTTTGCTATTCGTAGCTGTTGCTTGGGGTAGTTCAATGGTTGTTATCAAAGGTTCTACTGATATACTACCAGCAGGATCTCTTCTTGCTTGGCGTTTTACAATCGCAGCTTTAGTTTTAGGAATAGTAAATATAAAGAGATTAAAACAAATTGATAAAGAATATATAAAAAGTGGGATACTTATAGGGGTATGTCTATTCATGGCATACTTTACACAGACTTTAGGTGTTATGCTTGAAATGCCTGGTAAGAGTCACTTCTTATCATCAGCATACTGTGTATTCGTACCATTCTTAGGATGGATAATATTAAAAGAAAGACCTAAGATTTATCACATAATAGCAGCTGTAATGTGTGCGGTAGGTATAATACTAGTTTCTCTAGTAGGAAGCTTCAGCATAAGCTACGGAGATAGTATATCTATAGCAAGTTCAGTATTCTGGGCTGCACAGATAATAGCTATAGCTAAATGGGGTAAAGACAAAGACCCAGTTCTAATAACTATATTAGAATTCGTTGTATGTGCTGTTCTAGCATGGGTATTCACATTAACTATGGAAGATCCATTTGCTATACAGTGGAATGCAGCAGCTGTTGGTGGAGTATTATATCTTGGTGTTGTTTGTTCTGGTATATGTTTCTTATTACAGACAATTGCACAGAAAACAGAAGATCCAACAAGTGTTTCTATAATATTAAGTTTCGAAAACATATTCGGACTAGTATTCGGAGCAGTGTTCTTCGGTGAAACATTTACTCCTCAGTCAATATTAGGATTCACACTAATGTTCTTAGCTATAATAATAGCTGAAACACAGTTATCATTCCTAAAAAAGAAAAAAGTAGCTGAATAAATTAAATAAAAGTGAAATTTTAATGTATTGATTATAATGTATCGGCGGTAAAATTTTACCGCCGATATAATTTATTTAAGATTGTATATCAATATAACTTGTAAGTATAAAAAAACTCTGCTATCCTAAAATAAGAAAATTTATAATAAAGTGAGGAAATGATATGGAGATACTAATTATAGATGCACAGGGTGGCGGCATAGGAAAACAATTAATAATAGAAATAAATAAAAACTTTAAAAATGCAAATATAACTGCTGTTGGAACAAATTCAGTTGCAACAACAAATATGTTAAAAGCAGGAGCAACAAATGCAGCTACAGGAGAAAATGCAGTTGTTGTTGCTTGTAGAAAAGCAGATATTATAATAGGACCAGTAGGTATAGTTATAGCAGATTCTATGTACGGTGAAATAACACCAAAAATGGCAGTTGCAGTTGGCCAGAGTCTAGCTAAAAAATTACTTATACCTATGAACCATTGCAACAATATAATTGTTGGAGTGGAAAATAAAAGGATGAATGAGTTCATTTCAGAAACAATCAATGAACTTAAATCATATTTATAATTACTAGAAGTATTAAAAAAGTAGCAAGAAGCTTACAATTTATACAGGAAGTATAAGAAATAATAAAAAATTATATACTATTAATAACTAAGGCATATTTAGACATCTATATAAATAAAAAGTACCAGAAGGTATGAGTAAATTCAGTAGAATAAAAGATATGCTTTTTTAGTGGAAATGAGGACTAATATGAACAAAAAAATTGTAAGTTTAGTATCTACAGCTATGGTATTACCAATGCTACTTGTAGGTTGTGGGAAAAAAGAAGCGAGTAATTCAAATCCAGAAGACGGAATAAAAATTTATATTGGATCATCAATATTTGATGATAGTTTAGACCCAATAAAGGGCGGGATGTCAAACGGATATCCATTTACAAATAACGCACTATTAAAGGTAAATAGTGATTCTAAGTACGTAGGAGACTTAGCAAAAGAGTGGAAAGTAAGTAATGATGCTTTAACATACACATTTGATTTAAATGATGGTGTTAAATTTAGTGATGGAAGCGAAATGAATGCAGAGGATGTTGTATTTACATACAATACTGTAAAAGAAAATCAGGCTCACAATGAAAACGTTGACTTAACATATTTAGAGTCTGTAAAAGAAGTGGATAAGGATACAGTAGAATTTAAATTAAAAGAACCATATTCACCATTCTTAGATACAACAGCTCAGTTAGGAATAGTTCCTTCAGATGCTTATGATAGCAAAACATTCGACACTCAGCCAATAGGAACTGGTGCGTATAAAGTAGCTCAGTATGATGCAAGTCAGCAGATAATATTAGAAGCAAATGAAAACTATTTTGGAAAAGCTCCAGAAATAAAGAAAGTTACAATAGTTAATATGGAAGAAGACGCAGCCTTTTCATCAGCTAAAGCTGGAGAATTAGATGTTGCAATGGTTGGAACAAATTACGCTAATGAAAAAATTCCAGGTATGAAAATAGAAAAATTAGAAACTATGGACGTTCGTAATGTAGGACTTCCTGTTAGACCTGTTAGCGAAGTTAAGAGTCCAAGCGGAGAAATGGTTAAAGTTGGTAACAATGTAACATCAGACCCAGCAGTTAGAAAAGCGCTTGCGATAGGTATAGATCGTAAAAAAATAATAGAAAATGCTTCAAATGGAATAGGACAGCCTGCAGTAAACTTTACAGATAACCTTGTTTGGGCTAGTACAGATAACTACGAAGATAATAAAGTAGATGAAGCTAAAAAACTTTTAGATGAAGCTGGATGGAAAGAAACTGAAAGCGGAATTCGTGAAAAAGACGGACAGAAATGTACATTTGATTTATATGCATCAGCAGGAGAAACAGATAGATACAATTTATGTGTAGCACTTGCTGAAAATGCAAAAGAACTTGGTATAGATATACCAGTAAAAACAGCTACTTGGGATGAAATATTAACATTACAGAATACTTCAGCAATCTTATGGGGTTGGGGACAGTATTCACCAACAGTTTTATCTTCATTATATAATTCAGAATTATTCTTATCTGGAGGATATGATAATGTTGTTGGTTACAATAATCCAGAAGTAGATGCAAAAATAAAAGAAGCTATAAATGCAAATTCTCAGGAAGATGCAATAGCAGCATGGAAAGAAGTTCAGGGATTAGCAGATAAAGATCATTCTAACTTATTCCTAGTGAATATAGAACACTGCTACTTTATATCAGATAAATTAGATATATCAAAAGATACACAGATTCCTCATCCTCATGGACACGGAACACCAATTGTATGTAATATAGCAGATTGGAAATTAAAATAATACGGAGATAGATTATGAAGAGTTGGAGAAAAATATTAGGAGAATGCCTGAGAATGGTACTGCTTTTAGTAGCAGTTAGTATAATAGCATTTTTATTAATAATAAAATCTCCTATAGATCCATTAGTTTCATATGTAGGAACTAATACAACTATCTCAGAAGAAGCTAAACAGGAAATTGCTGAGGAGTGGGACTTAAATGCCCCACCTTCTCAGCGTTTTATTACGTGGGGTGAACATGCTCTTAAGGGAGATTTAGGTATGTCAATTACCTACAAAAAACCAGTTTCTGAAGTAATAAAAACTAGGTTTTCTTATTCAATAGTTCTTATGGCTATTTCGTGGCTTCTTTCTGGAATAATAGGATTTATTTTGGGAGTAATATGCGGAATTATAGATGGTAGTATTTTTGATAGGATAGTTAAGACGTTTTGTCTGGTGGTAAAATCCGCACCGGTATTTTGGATAGGGCTTATAGTCGTATCTATATTTGCGGTTAAATTAGGATGGTTCCCTCTTGGAATGGCGGTACCTGCTGGTAAACTGGCATCGGAGGTAACGTTGGCGGATAAGATTCATCATTTAATTCTTCCTGTGCTTACACTTACAATAGTAAGTATTAGTGAAGTTGTTTTATATACAAGACAAAAAGTTATAGAAATAATGAATAGTGATTTTATATTATATGCAAAAACTAGAGGAGAAAACAGAAAACAGCTTATAACAAGACATATTTTAAGAAACGTATCGTTACCTGCGATAACAGTGCAGTTTGCTTCATTTAGTGAATTATTTGGAGGAATGGCACTTGCTGAGACAGTATTCGCATATCCTGGAATAGGAACTGCAATAACTGCTGCGGCATTAAATGGAGATGTTCCACTTCTATTAGGTATTTCAGTTTTTAGTGCAATATTTGTATTTGTAGGAAACTTAATAGCAAATATTCTTTATGGAGTATTTGACCCTAGAATAAGAGAGGTGGATGCTCGTGAATAAAGAAAAAGTATTTAATAGAAGAGTTTTTGTTGTTATATTAATGGCTGTTGCAGTTACATATCTAGTAGGTGTATTTGTTTGGGGATTATTTATGAACCCACGGACTTATGAGGCAAATTATGCAAATAAGTTTTTAGCACCTAGTTTAGCACATCCTTTTGGGACTGATTTTATAGGGAGAGATATGTTCCACAGAACTATAAAAGGTCTATCTAACAGTATAATCATAGGTGTGCTTGCTTCGATTGTAAGTTCAATCATAGCATTAGTAGCAGGAATTGCATCTGCTGTATTTGGCGGATGGGTAGATAAATTTGTAAACTGGTGTGTCGATTTATGTATGGGATTACCTCACTTAGTTTTATTAATGCTTATATCGTTTATGATGGGAAAAGGAGTAAAAGGTGTAACTATTGCAGTTGCTCTTACACATTGGCCATCTTTAACGAGAATAGTTAGATCTGAGGTTATGCAGATTCGTTCATCTCAATATGTAAAAGCGGCTTATAAAATGGGGAGAACAAAATCACAGGTTGCTTTCCAGCACATACTTCCTCATGTAATACCAGCTTATTTAATAGGACTAGTTTTATTATTTCCACATGCAATCATGCACGAGGCTTCAATTACATTTTTAGGATTCGGTATGCCTGCCGAAATGCCTGCAATAGGTGTAATTTTATCAGAAGCTATGCAGCATATTTCAACAGGAAAATGGTGGCTTGCATTATTCCCAGGATTGATGCTTTTAATAGCAGTGCTATTATTTGACGTTATAGGGGAAAATTTAAAGAAACTTTGGAATCCTGAAAGTGGAAATGAATAAGGAGAGTTTAAGATGACAAAAAAGAATATATTGAGTGTAGATGATCTAGTTGTATCTTTTAGTATGTATAAAGGACTCTTTAAAAAAGAAAGTTTGGAAGTTGTTCACTCATTATCACTTGATATTAATGAAGGAGAAATTGTTGCAGTAGTAGGTTCTAGTGGATCTGGAAAAAGTCTTTTAGCACATGCTATCTTAGGATTACTTCCTAAAAATGCAACAGTAGAGGGAAAAATCCTTTATGAAGGTGAAGAGCTTACAGATGAAAAAAGAAGTGAGTTGTTGGGGAGAAAGATGGTTTTCATTCCTCAGTCTATTGATTATCTAGATCCAGTTATGAAAGTAGGAAAACAGGCTCAAGGTGTTTATTCTACTAAGGAAAGACAAGAAGAGCTATTTAAAAAATATAAATTAGATAAAAGTGTAGAAGAAATGTATCCATTCCAGCTTTCTGGTGGTATGGCGAGAAGGGTGCTTGTATCGTCAGCGGTTATGGAAATGCCTAGACTTATAGTTGCAGACGAGCCAACTCCAGGACTTAGTGTAGATATGGCTATGGATACGTTAAAGCATTTCAGAGAAATTGCAGATAAGGGAGCAGGAGTACTTCTTATAACACATGATGTCGATTTGGCACTTCATGTAGCAGATAGAATAGCAGTATTTTATGCAGGTACAATATTTGAAATAGCTTCTACAAAAGACTTCCTTGAAGGTAGGGATGCACTTAGACATCCATACAGCAAGGAATTTATATCAGCATTACCACAAAACGAATTTAAGTCTATAGAAGGATTACAGCCTTATGCAGGTGAGCTACCTAAGGGATGTTTATATGCAAGTAGATGCCCTTATGTATCAGAAAAATGTGAAGGTAATATTCCTATGAGAGAGCTTAGAGGCGGAAAGGTTAGGTGTGTAAATGCAACTTAGTATAGAAAATATAAATTTTAGATATACAGAAAAATCTCCTTGGATTTTAAAAGATATAAATTTAAAAGTAGAATCAGGAGAGAGAGTAGGTATTATAGGGCCATCTGGTTATGGTAAGAGTACGCTTTCAAAAATAATTGCAGGTTATGAAAAACCTACATCAGGAAATGTACTTATAGATGGTAAGCCTATAGATGAAAAGGGATTTTGTCCCGTACAGATGATTCATCAGCATCCAGAGTTGTCTGTAAATCCAAGATGGAAAATGGATAAGATACTAAATGAATGTTGGCAACCAGATGACAAAATGCTAAAGCGTTTTGGAATAGAAAAAGAGTGGCTAAAAAGATGGCCAAACGAGCTTTCTGGTGGAGAATTACAGAGATTTTGTATTACAAGGGTTTTAGCACCAGAAACAAAATTTCTTATATGTGATGAGATTACTACTATGTTAGATGTTATTTCTCAGGCACAGATATGGAATGTGCTACTAAGTATAGCTGAAGAAAAAGATTATGGGATGATTATAGTAACACATAATATGGAATTGGCTAAAAGAGTGTGCACAAGAATAGTTGATTTAAGAGAAATAAATCACAAGTAATTATTATAGGAAATAAAATGGAGGTACTTAAATGGAGACAAGAGAAATGTTAAGCAAGGTAAAAAATGGAGAAATATCAGTTGAAGAAGCAGAGAAATTTTTCCGTAAGCAGCCATTTGAAGAATTAGGATATGCTAAATTAGATACTCATAGAAAGGTTCGTTCAGGATGTGCAGAAGTTGTTTTCTGCAGTGGAAAAGCAAATGAACATTTATTAAGCATATATGAACACCTTTATTCTATGGAAGGAGAAGTTCTTGGAACAAGAGCATCTAAAGAACAGGCTGAGCTAGTACAGGCAAAAATTCCTTGTGTCCAGTATGATCCTCTTTCAAAAATTTTAAAGATTGAAAATGAAAATAAAAAACATGTCGGAAAAATTGCAGTATGTACAGCAGGTACAGCGGATATTCCGGTTGCAGAAGAAGCTGCTCAGACAGCTGAGTTCTTTGGAAATAAGGTAGAAAGAATATACGATGTAGGAGTAAGTGGAATACACAGACTTCTATCAAGAATGGAAACAATACAGGATGCAAACTGTGTTATAGCAGTTGCTGGAATGGAGGGAGCACTAGCTAGTGTTATAGGAGGTTTAGTTGATAAACCTGTTATAGCTGTACCTACATCAATAGGATATGGAGCTAGTATGAATGGTATATCAGCACTACTTACAATGATAAATTCTTGTGCAAATGGTATTGCAACAGTGAATATAGATAATGGGTATGGAGCTGGATATATTGCATCACAAATTAATAAACTAGGAGTAAATAATCATGAGTAAGAGAAAATTATACTTAGAATGCTATTCTGGAATTAGTGGAGATATGTTTGTAGCCTCTCTTTTAGATTTAGGGGCTGATTTAGAAGTACTTGAAAAATCTTTAAAAAGCCTTGAATCAATCAAGGATAAATTTGAAATAAAGACAAGCAGAGTTGTAAAATCAGGATTAGATGCACTTGATTTTTCTGTTGTATTAGATGTAGATAACCACGACCACGATATGGAGTATCTACATTCTAATGATTATAAACACGACCATGACCATCACGATCATGACCACAGCCATGAGCATAGTCACGACCATGACCATCACAATCATGACCACAGCCATGAGCATTGTCATGAACATAGCCACGACCACGATCATCACGACAATGATCACAATCACGGTCACAGCCATGGACACGGACATAGTCATGAGCATGTTGGACTTATCGAAATCCAGCATATAATAAATAGCAGTGAAATAACAGAAAATGCAAAAAAAATAGCGAATAAAATATTTGATATACTTGCAGATGCAGAAGCTAAAGCACATGGAAAACCAAAAACAGAAGTTCACTTCCATGAGGTTGGAGCTGTAGACTCTATAGTAGATATAGTTGCAGCAGCTGTATGTATAGATAATTTAGGTATAGAAGAAGTTATAATCCCTGCATTATACGAAGGGGTTGGAACAGTTAGATGCCAGCATGGTGTACTTCCAGTTCCAGTGCCAGCAGTTTTAAATATAATAAATGCAGAAAATCTAACTCTTAGTATAACTGGTGTACAGGGAGAATTTGTAACTCCAACAGGTGCAGCAATAGCAGCTGCAATACGTACTGAAAAAAATCTACCAGAAAGATTTAGAGTGGTTAAAACTGGTATAGGTGCAGGTAAGAGAAATTACGAAAGACCTAGTCTTCTTAGATCTATGATAATAGAAGAGGAAGAAACTGAAATAGAAAAAGATAAAATAGTAAAAATGGAAACTAATATAGATGACTGTACAGGAGAAGCACTTGGATACGTAATGCAGAAATTAATGGATGCAGGTGCAAGAGATGTACACTATATGCCTGTTTTTATGAAGAAAAATAGACCTGGGTATCAGCTAAATGTTATCTGTAAAGAAGACAAAATGGACGAATTACAGAGAATAATATTTGAAGATACAACAAGCATAGGTATAAGAATACAGTACATGGATAGAAAAATTTTAGAAAGAAGAACTGAAATGAGAGAAACATCTATGGGAACTGTACAGATAAAAATTTGTGGACTTCCATCAGGTGAAAGAATATATCCAGAACACGACAGCATAGCGAGAATATGCAAAGAAACTGGTAGAACTTGGCAGGATGTATACCGTCAAATAATCGAGGAGTGCAAGTAATAATATGAGCTATGAAGAAAAAAAGATAAAACTTTTAGAAGAAGTAGATAAGTTATCTCAGGAAGATGTTGTACTTGCATTTTCTGGAGGTGTTGACAGTAGCCTTCTTTTAAAATTATTTTCAAAATCGACTAAAAAGACAGGTAAGAAAGTTTATGCTGTAACAGTACACACAAAGATACATCCGATGAAAGATTTAGAAATTTCACGGAGAGTAGCCGACGAAATGGGTGTAGAGCATAAAATAATATCAATAGATGAGCTTAAAGAAGCTGGAATAGAGGATAATCCTGTTAATAGATGCTATCTTTGTAAAAAAAGTATTTTTGAAAAATTACAGAGATATGCAGAAGAACTTGGTGTAAAACAGGTAGTAGAGGTACAAATGAAGATGATTTACATGTTTACAGACCAGGGATAAAAGCAATAAGAGAGCTTGGGATAAATAGCCCACTAGCTGATTCTGGATTTACAAAGGAAGAAGTTAGAAAGCTTGCCGCAGAACTTGGAGTATCTGTATCTAATAGACCGTCTACACCATGTATGGCTACTAGATTCCCTTATGGAACAATACTAGATTATGAAAGTATTCAAAAGGTTGAGGAAGCTGAAAAATGGCTTAGAGACTTAGGTTTTTATAATGTAAGAATAAGAGTTCATGAGGATATTGCTAGGATAGAAGTAGATAAAAATGAAATGATAATGCTTTTAGAAAAGAAAGAAGAAGTCGTTGAGAAATTAAAAGAATTTGGATACGATTATATAACACTAGACCTAGAAGGATTTAGGTCTGGAAGTATGGATATACATATAAAAAAGTAAAGACAAGAGTATAACGGCTCTTTGCTTCAGACTTCAGCGCCCCATCCTATTATGTAACACATTTATAGGTATGGGGCGTTTTCAGTATTGTCGCTTTAGAGTAGTTATACACTCTTGTCTTTTTTTATACTTTGTTAGATTGTCTTTTCTTTGAATTCTGATTTTATTTTTTCTGCAAGTTTTTTGTTTTGAGATATGTCTACAATAGTTGAGCAGAAGGCTTTTATTACAGAGTTCATTTTGTCGTAAGCATACTTAGAATTTACAAGTCCAAGTGCTTTTTCAGTGTGTAGCATCATTGGCTCTGGTGAGTCTAATGCTATTTCGGCGTATATAGTAGGGCAGATGTAGCTTACATTTCCTATATCTGAAGAGCCAGCAGGAAGTGTATTGTCTTTATCTAAAAAATTATCCATACCATATAATTTGAAATTATCCTCTGTAGCCTTTATCATGCTATCTATGTGTACGCTGTCGTCAAATGGGTTTTCTATTAATTTATATTCTAAAGTACATCCTGTGCTAAGAGCAGCCGCATTTGCAATGTTCACTATTTTATCTTTTAGCACTTTAAGCGATGCCTTGTTTTTTTCTCTAATACTAAACTGACATGCTGCCAAATCAGGTATTATATTTGGAGCAGAACCACCATTGCTTACTATACCATGCACTTTTGATGTAGGAGGTAGCTGCTGTCTAAGAAGTCCTATATTTACAAACATTGAAATAACTGCATCAAGTGCGTTTATCCCCTTATCTGGAGCTTGAGAAGCGTGTGATGCAAGACCTCTAAATTCAAACTCAATCGAATTCATAGCTAAATTATGCACATACATATTGCTATGTGCATCTAAATGAGCCTGAAATGCATAATCTACATTGTCAAAAGATCCTAAGTTTATCATATCGTATTTAGCACCAAAAGTTTCCTCTGCAGGTGTACCTATCAAAAGTACATTTATACCAAGTTCTTTTGATATTTTAGAAAGCACAACAGCACATCCGGTCATTGTAGCTGCTATCCAGTTATGCCCACATGCATGTGCATTTGTACATTTATCGTCACCATAACCTGGAAGTGCATCGTATTCGGCGATGAATGCGTAATTTTCATAAGACGGATCGTTTATATAAGATGCGACAACTGCTGTTGGAAGAGTTTCATAAGGTTCATTTACAACAAAATTATGTTTTTTTAGCATATCAACAATACACTTTGCTGATAAAAATTCCTCTCCTCCAAGCTCAGGATTGTCGAATAAATATGTTGACATCGATTCAAAACTGCTTTGGTATTCATCTGCTAGTAAACAAATCTTATTTTTAAAATCGCTCATTTTTAAACTATTCCTTTCTAATTGATATTTTTTACTATAATTTAATACTTACTTCTATTTTAATAACTATTTTTCATAAATTCTATAGCATCATTGTACTTTTTTAACTCAGATTCTATTCTCTCAGTATAGGTATGTCTCAATTCAGACAGTATAATATTACATAAAAGAATAGACAGAATTGGTGAATTGTAGAATGTTTCTGCAGATTCCTTAGTTATAACGTATACATCGGCATTTAGAGAAGTACCTACTATATCTGAATTAGTCATAGAAACAAACTTTGCTCCTACCTTTTTTGCATAACGTGCAACCATGTAGTCGTCGTCCTCCATATCAGAGAAGTTTGACATTATAACCAAATCGTGCTTGTTAAGTGAAAGTAATCTTTCTCTCAAACTAACTCCCTGTTCATCAGAATAAATACATTTTATACCGCATATAGGAAGATAATTATATAGATACTTTAAAGCTATAGAGTCCGAACCAAAACCTATTAAATAGACTGTAGAAGCGTTTGCTATATACTTAACAATTTTTTTGATTTTATTTGGAGGTAATATCTTTTCAAAATTTTTTATATCATTGATAAGATTTGAAAAGATAGAATCCGTACAAGGCGTAGGTAAAAACGTCTCATAAGGATTGTGTTTAATAGTCGATAATTGTTCATCGTTTATATCTCTCTTTAATTCTATAAAACCTTTATATCCTATCTTCTGGCTAAATCTTACTAGAGTAGCCTTACTAGTTTCTGCGTTTTCTGCTATCTGATTTCCATTGTAGTGTGATATAGTACTATAATTATCGATTATAAAAGTAGCGATTCTTTTTTCGTTCTTTGAAAATGAATCGAAATTTGCAATTATTTTTTCTTTTATTGAACTCATCACATAAATCCTTTCATTAAGCGTGTTATATGATATTATAACATAAAACTTATTTATTTATCTTACTATTTCAAAAATGTAGTTAAAAAAAGGATATAGTTTATTTCTATAATATTATATGAATGTAAATTTGTTTTTATGTTAATATGATAAACTTCTGAATAAAAATAAAAATTTACGTTAAATTAATATTTAGTGTATTTTTTATCTATTTAGATTTTGATATAATTAAAAAAACTAAAAAATTAGAAAGAGGTAAAAGACTATGAATTTTACATTTGCACACAATAATATAAACGTATTAGATTTAAAGAAAAGTATGGATTTCTATGAAAAAGCACTAGGACTTAAAGAAACTAGAAGAATAGAAGCAGAGGATGGAAGCTATATAATAGTTTATCTTGGAGACGGAGTTACTCCACATAATTTAGAGCTTACTTGGCTTAGAGATTGGGATAGACCTTACAATTTAGGAGACAATGAATTCCATCTTGCATTAAGAGTTAAAGAATTTGAAGAAGCACATAAGCTTCATAAAGAAATGGGATGTATATGTTTTGAAAATGAAGCAATGGGAATATACTTTATAGCGGATCCAGACAACTACTGGGTTGAAATAATACCAGAACATATGTAAAACATATGGGTTGAAATAATATTAGAATATGTGTAAAAAGCAATAGTAGAGTTGGATTTTGTAATATGCATAAAATATCTAACACATGCAAAAATCAAAGAATGTATAGTCAAAATATGGTAATATAAACATATAAGGATTTTGACTAAATGGAGGGATTTGTATGACTTTAAAGAAATATACAACAGTTGCTATGGCAGCTACTATACTAGCCAGTACAGTTGTTCCAGTATCTGCAGCATCAATGGATAAATTAGTAGGTGACAATAGATACGAAACAGCTGTTATGATAAGTAAAAAAGGATTTGCAAATGCAGATACAGTTGTTCTTGTAAATGACTCTGCAATAGCAGATGCACTTGCTGCAACTCCTTATGCAGAAGCAAATAATGCACCTATACTTTTAACTTCTAAAAAAGCTCTTACTACAGTTACAAAAGACGAAATAGTAAGATTAAAAGCTAAAAAAGTTGTTTTAATAGGTGGAGAAGCTGTACTTCCAACAGCACTAGAATCTGAATTAAAAGATGCTGGTGTAGCTACAGTTGAAAGAATAAAAGGTGATACAAGAGAAGAAACAGCTCTTGAAATAGCTAAAAAATTAAACGAAACTAAAAAAGTTACAGATATAGCAGTAGTAAATGGTGCTACAGGACTTGCAGATGCAGTAAGTATAGCAGCTGCAGCAGCTCAGAAAGATATGCCAATAATACTTTCAAATCCTAAAAAAGGTATAGCTGCTTCAAAAGACTTTATAACAGATAATAAAATAGCTAATTCTTATATAGTAGGTGGAGAATCAGTTGTATCTGAAGCAGTTGCAAGTGAATTACCAGGTGCAACTAGAATAGAAGGAAGCAACAGAAATGATACAAATGCTAAGGTTATAGAAGAATTCTATAATTCTAAAGAATTAAGCAATATATATGTAGCTAAAAATGGCTCTAAAAATCAGGGACAGTTGATAGATGCATTATCAGTAGGGGTACTTGCAGCTAAAAACAATGCTCCTGTTGTTATAGTTGGCTCAAAACTTACTAACAACCAGAAAACTTTATTTAAAAATAAAATAGTAAAAGTTATAACTCAGGTAGGCGGTAACGGAAATGAAGATGCTATAAACGAAATAAAAGCAACTCAGACAACTATAAACTACGAAGTTAATAATAAAGATGATTTAAATACAGTATTAGCAAATGCAAATGCTGGAGATACAATAACAATAAAAACTCCTGCAGCTACATCAGAAGAATATAACATATCTACAGAAAAAGCACTAAATATAAAATTAGAAGGTACTTTTACAGGTAAGGTTGTAGTAGATGCAGAAAATGCAAATATAGAAGTAAGTGATAAATCTATAAAAGAATTAGAAATCAAAAAGGCTAAGACTTTAAATATAAGTGAAGATAAGGTTCAGATAGAAAATATAGTTATAGCTTCATCAGCTGATAAATTAGTTATGACAAATAGCGGTGTTGTAAAACATGTAGAAGTAAATGCTAGTGGTGTATCTATAAACAACAGCGGTGTGATAACAGATAAAATATCAGGAACAGCTACAGATTATGCATTCACTGGAAACAAAACTGAGCAGGAAAAATCAGAAGAAGAAAATAAAGAAGAAGATAAAGAAAACTTAGCTAAATAATGAAGATCTAGAATGCATCATTTGTTATATAGAAAGAAGCTACTGTAAATATCAAAATAATTTTAAATAGAGTATATTTTAAAAGTTTATATAGGTAGATAAAAGCTGATTTCTGTATTTTGTAGGAGTCAGCTTTTTATTTACAATGATTATGGTTATAATAATGTATATAAGTATCAAATAAATATTTTTATTCTTACAAGTTTTTCTAATTATTACAATACATTTCATATTTTACATTTCAAAGAAAGATTATATTAAAAAATTATTATAACCAATCAATACTATAAACAGATTAATCCAAAATACATTTTTTAATATTTTATATATTTTATCAACTTAACAATAGATTATTATATATAGTTTTCGTAAAATATATATCAAATTTATATTCTGTAGTTATTTATCTAATTATTTGTTGTTTTTTATAAAAAATTTTTGAGTTAATTTGTAGATATTATTATTTTTAAAATTATACTTTTAAAAATTTATTTTTTAAAGCCTATAGTTTTAATAAAATACCAAATAATAATAAAAAATATATATTAAGACTTATATTTGAAAATTATTGGAAATAGGATAGAAAAAAATAAAAATAAGTGCTATAATAAATTTTAATTAATATGGATAGCTATGTTTTACTAGCAATAGGAAAATTAAAATTTTTATGGAGGGAGAAATGGGAGAAGAAATACTTCAATTTTATCGAGAAAAACTCAAAAAAGAGTATAAAATTGCTTTTATTTCAACATTTATTATAGTGATGTTAGTGCATATTTATAAATTTACAAATAGTTTACCTAACCATGATACAGTTTATAATTACTATGCAAATCAGAATATGATTGGATCTGGTAGATGGGCGCTTTCGTGGGCATGTGGAATGAGCTCTTATTACGACTTACCATGGATAAATGGTTTGATGTCATGTATCTTTATTTCACTAACAGTTGTTGTAATTGTAGCCTTATTTAAAATGAAAAATCCGGTACTTATAGGATTAACAGGTGGATTATTAGCAGCTGCACCTGCTACAACAGAGACAATATTCTTTTTATTTACAGCAGATGGATACATGGTATCGATGTTTTTAGCAGCTTTAGGTGTGTATTTTTCAAGAATTGAGGAAAAAAGTAAATTAAAATTAGTTTTAGGAATAGTTTGTATATGTGTATCTTGTGGTATATACCAGGCCTATGTATCTTTTGCATTAATACTAGCAATATGTTATTTCATTAATGAATTATTAAAAAATAACTATGAAAAGAAAGAATATTTCAAGTGGATATTTAAACAAATTATAGTTTATACAATAGCACTAGCTTCTTATTATGTAATTTGGAAATTATCGATGCGCTTCACTGGAGTTGCTGCAAATAGCTATCAAGGAATTTCTGAAGTAGGAAAGATTAAAAAAGGATTTATAAAAGAAGGTCTTCTAAGATCAATAAAACCAATAGCATTATATTTTTTACAGTGGAATGTTTTTAGATATGGATTTACTCTATATAGTGTTCTAAACCTAATATTCTTAGGAACTATGTTTCTTGGAATGATTATTTCAGTTATTAAAAGTGGTATTTTTAAAAGAGTTTGGGCAATGATATTAGTAATATTTTGTTTAATTGCAATTGTACCGTTTTCTTGTATATGGAATTTTGCATCAAGTACAGTTGAATATAGACTTATGATGCTTCAATGCCTAACAGTATTATTTATTTTAACAGCGGTATTATATGAACAATGGTTCAAACCTATATTAAAAAATGCAGTATGCTTATTATTACTTGTAATAGTAATAAATAATGCAATAATGGCCAACATAAGCTATTTTTATATGAATTTATGTTATGAACAAACATACGCAACAGGGTTAGAAATGATTTCAAAAATTCATAATCTTGATGATAAGTATGATTTTGAAAAAATAGCTGTTCTTGGAAATATACAAGACAGATTTAAATATGAAAAATTTAACAAAGAAACAGGTGAAATACTTCCAATGTCAAAAGTATATATGTTTACTAGTCTATTAGAAGAAAATTTATTATATGATTCATATCATGTGACAAAATTTTTAAGGACTACATTTGGTTTAGATTTAATAAATCTTAGCAAAGAAAATAGAAATAAATTGCTTGATGATAAAAGAGTAAAGGCTATGAAGACTTGGCCGTCAGATGAATCTATTAATGTAGTAGATGATATTCTAGTAATAAAGCTTTCTGAAGATAAGGAGGGAGAATAATGATATCGGTAATTATTCCAGCGTATAACGAGGAAAGTGTAATTGAAAAAACGACTGGTGTTATTAGTGGTATTTTAAAAGAAGCTAAAATTTTATATGAACTAATTTTTGTTGATGATGGTTCTAAAGATAAAACATGGGAAAAAATAACCCTTGCTTCGAAAAAAGATAATTATGTAAAAGGAGTTCATTTTTCTAGAAATTTTGGTAAAGAGGCTGCAATTATGGCAGGGCTATCTGAATCAAAAGGTGATTGTTGTGTTGTTATAGATTGTGATTTGCAACACCCACCAGAAAAAATTGTTGAAATGTATAACCTTTGGGAACAAGGTTATGAAGTAGTAGAGGGTCAAAAATCTAGCAGAGGAAAAGAAGGAAAAATACATGGATTTGCAGCTAGAACATTTTACTCTATAATAAGTGCTGTAACAGGATTTAATATGGAAAATGCATCAGACTTTAAACTATTAGATAGAAAAGCTGTAAATGTTTTGATTAATATGAGAGAAAAAAATACATTTTTTAGAGCCCTTTCTTCTTGGATTGGATTTAAAACAACAAGTGTACAGTTCGATGTTCAAGATAGAGAGATAGGAGAGTCTAAGTGGTCAACTACTTCACTCATAAAATATGCTATTCGAAATATTTCTGCATTTTCTACAGTTCCGATGCAAGTTATTACAATATTAGGAGTTGTTACTTTTATAATTTCAATACTTATTGGTGGTATATCTTTGCTCCAAAAGTTACAGCATCAGGCATTAGAAGGATTTACAACTATTATATTGATACAGCTATTTTCAAGTAGTATTATTATGATCAGTTTAGGTATAATAGGTTATTATATAGCAAAAATTTATGAGGAAATAAAAGATAGACCAAGATATATAGTATCTAAAACTTGTGGAGAAGAACAGAATGAAAAATTTATTAAATAAAATATTTGATTATACATTTTGGAAATTTATACTAGTTGGAATAGTTAATACTATATTTGGAACTGGTATTATGTTTATTTTTTATAACATTTTACATTTTAGTTACTGGATATCTTCTGCATCTAATTACTTTTTTGGTAGTATTTTAAGTTATATATTAAATCGTATGTTTACATTTAAAAATTCCAACAATACATCAAAAACAGTTCCTAAATTTATTATAAATATAACTGCTTGTTATTTGTTAGCATACGGGATAGCAAAACCTATTGTTAAATATATTTTAATGGGGTATTCAAAATCTATCCAAGAAAATATAGCGATGTTAGTAGGTATGTGTTTATTTGTTATAATTAATTATATTGGTCAACGATCTTTTGTTTTTAAGAATGAAAAAGATTAATTGTGTATGCTGTTGTAAATATTTTACAACAGCATATTTACGTTTATACTATGTATTTAAATTAATATGTTATAATTTATAAATAAAATTTAAAATATAAAAAAGGGAGGTATTACTTGAGATATTTAAATATATTATTTTTATCGATGATGCCTGTTACAGAGTTAAGAGGTGCCATCCCTATTGGAATTGCTATGGATTTAGATCCATTGGGGGTGTATATTTCTAGTGTAGTAGGGTCTAGCTTGGTGGCAATCCCGCTTATACTTACTTTTAGACATATATTAAACTTTATTAGAGGTATATCTTTTTTGAAAAATATATCTAAAAAAATAGATAATAAAATCGAGTCATCTATGAAAAAACTAAAAAGTGCATCTGTTCTGGGGCTAATTCTGTTTGTAGGTGTTCCGCTTCCAACGACTGGTACTTGGACAGCTGCAGCAATTGCTTCAATACTTCATATGAGGATAAAGAATGCATTTTTAGGAATTCTTGTAGGAAATATGGTGGCTGGAGTAGTTGTAACGGGAATATCTATGCATATAATATAGATTATTTAAGAGGGTGTTTTAGGCATCCTCTTTTTTAATACTTTACTATATACAAAGAAAACCTTATTATATTCAATAGAGGAAAGTAGAACCTCTATCTAAAAGCAAGGAGTGACGAAAAATGTTAGGAGCAATAATTGGGGATATTCTAGGAAATGGATACGATTTCGGTCTAACAATCCCTAAATACGAAGAAGTACAGAAAAAATACGACGAACTATTCAAAGAAGGAATAGAAATAAATCCAAGAGTTAGGGAAATATTTACCGACGATACAGTAATGACTGTAGCTGTTGGAAAAGCTCTTTCTCAGACTTTTGACAAACCTGCAGAAGAAATAAAATTATGCCTAAGATACAATATGCAGATGTTTGGAAGAAGCCATATAACTGCTGGATATGGAACTTTATTTAGCAATTGGCTAATTTCTCAGAAACCAGAGCCTTATGAAAGTATAGGAAACGGATCTGCAATGAGAGTATCTTCTGTTGGATGGCTTGCAAACAACCTAAATGAAGTGGATATATACGCAAGATTAACTGCTGAAGTTACACATAACAGTGAAGAAGGAATTAAAGGTGCTCAGGCAATAGCGAGTGCAATTTTTTTAGCTAGAAACGGAAGTAAAAAAGAAACAATAAAAAAATACATAGAAAAAGAATATGGATACGATTTATCTAAGTCTGTTGAAGAGTACAGAAATGCAGATATAATGAAAAGGGATGCATTATGTGAAACTGCTGTTGTTCAAGCTATGGCAGCATTTTTAGAAGGTGAAAGTTTTGAAGATGCTGTAATCAAAGCTGTTACAATTGGAGGAGATACAGACACAATAGCTGCAATTACAGGATTTATTGCTGAAGCATACTACGGAATAGATGAAAAAGCAAAAGAGCTTGTACTTACTTATCTTCCTGATGATTTAAAAAGAGGAATAACTGACTACACATATATCGTAATGTATAGAAGAAACGAAAGAAAAAAAGCGTATGACAAAATGTTTAACGATATAAAATATTTCAAAGAAAGAATAAAAGAGGACACAGGAAGACCAGTTCCAATGTTTATGTTTAATCAGCCAGAGATGTCTGAGGAAGTTGAAAGACTTATAAATACAGCACATCTTCCTGAAATCACTGACAAAGCATACATAGATACATTAGACCTTCACAATATAGAAATGGATTCTGATTTATATAGAGAAAAAGCAGAAGAATCTGGTGCATATCTTCTTAGAGCGATGCTTACTAGTATTGTAAGACAGGAAATATTTAATCCGGGTGCTGTAGATAAATGTGTAGACGATGGAACTGTTTATGTATTATTAGAAGAAATGAAGAAAAAGAATGTATATAGATAGTATGTATAAAAATATTAAAAAATAATAAAAATAAAAATTTAAAAAATAGAAATAAAAAGTATTATAGATAATAACGATAGTTTCTAAAGCAGAATGAAAAAAATCACATAATTTGATATAATTATTATAGTCTGTAGTGTATGCTACAGACTTTTTAAATACAAATTTATTCAAAATTATTCAAAAGGGTGATTAAAATTATGCTAAAAAAGGTAGATACAATAAAGGATAAAAATATAGACGAAAATCAGCTTATGGCGGAAAAAATAGTAGATATAATAAATGGCTATGGCGTAGAAAATTGTGGACTTAGAATTAGCAAGGGTGTGATTTTGGTGTCGACGATAAATAAGTATAAGGGATTAAAATACTCAGCATCAATCCACACAGGCAAGGACAGATTTACTAGCATAGTAATAGACCTAGAGGAACAAATCTACATAAATAATGAAGCTGAGAGGGATATTTTTTTAAATATGATATACGAGAGAAACAACTACTATGCGGAAAAACACTCTGGAAAAAATATGAGCCAGGGTATAGGTGTAAATAAAAATTATAAGTTTGAAATGATAAAAAATGAGGTAGTTAAGTTTAATTCTCAGAGTATAGTCAATTCTTTTGTATCTACTGTAAATGAGTTTATAGAAGAAGTAGATCGATTTGAAAGATTTCTATTCCAAAAGTAGAAGATAAAAAATAAAGATATAATATTAAAAGATATATTAAAATAAAATATTAAAATTCGGATTATATAATAAAAAATAAGTTATTAAAAATATTAAAAAGTGCCTACTATAATATAAATGAAAATAATAAGAATAATTTGAATCAAGTTAGAAAAAAATTTGAAAAAAAATTGCCCAAAATGCTTGACATGAAATTATGAAAATGTTATCCTATAAACAGTTAAAAATGGATACGACAATTTGGAGTGTTACTGGTAGAGCAGGCAAGACCGAATTTTATAGAATGCACTATAGGTGTATTGTATAAAGTTGGGTCTTTTTTTATTCTTATGATAATCTTATTATTTTTAGGATATAATAGTATAATATGGATTTAATATTATATCTGGAAAGGCAAGGAACGATTATGAAAGTTACAAAAGTTATAAATAACAATTTTGTATGCTCATGCAATGAAAAAAATAAAGAGATTATCGTCATGGGAAAAGGAATAGGATTTAAAGCCAAAGAAGGAGACGAGATAGACAAGTCTAAGGTGGAAAAGGTATTCACAATGAATGGTAAATCTGCAATAGATAAGTTTAAACGTTTAATAGAAGAGCTTCCTATCGAGCATTTTAAAGTGTCTAATGACATAATAAACTACGCAAAACGTACACTTGGAAAGAGATTAAATCAGAACATATACATAACTCTGACAGATCACATAAGCTTTTCAGTGTATAGATTTAAAAATGGTATGAAATTTAGTAATCCTCTCTTATGGGAAGTAAAGCATTTTTATAATCCAGAATATATAATTGGAGAATATGCTGTAAACCTAATAAAAGAAAAGCTGGGTGTAGAGATGGGCGAGGATGAAGCAGCGAACATCGCACTACACATAGTAAATGCAGAGTACAATACAGAGATGAACGAAGCATTAAAAATAACTACTCTTATAGGAGATATACTAAAAATAGTAACAGATACTTTTGATATACAACTAGATGAAGAAAGCTTACATTATTCAAGACTTATTACACATCTGAAATTCCTTTCACAGAGGATATTTATGGGAGAGATGTTAAAAGATTCTGACGATGTATTTGCTGAAATGATAGCAACAAAATATCCTGAAGAATTTAAGTGCGCACTAAAGATAAGGGATTATATAGAAGAACAGTATAATCAGAGGATATCAAATGAAGAACTTGTATATCTTGCGGTGCATATAAGACGTGTTTCTACAATAGAGGATGAAAATTAAGAATTTTGAGGTGTAACGATGTTTAAAAAATTATTTGGAAAAAAAGATAACTCTTGTAAATTAGTTTCTCCAATAAACGGTGAAACAATAGCAATAGAAGAAGTAAACGATCCTACTTTCGCAAGCGGAATGTTAGGAAAAGGTGTAGGTATAAAACCTGCAGAAGGTAGAGTTGTAGCTCCAGTAGCAGGAGAGGTTACAATAATGTTCCCTACAAAACATGCTGTTTCTATATTAAGTGAAGATGGCGCTGAAATACTAATACACATAGGATTAGATACTGTAAACCTACAGGGACAGCACTTCACAAGCCATGTAGAAGTTGGACAGAAAGTAAATGTTGGAGATCTTTTAGTAGAATTCGACATGGAAAAAATAAAAGAAGCTGGATACGATGTAACAAGCCCAGTACTTGTTTGTAACCCAGATGCTTTTGAAGCAGTTGAACCAACAGAATATGGTCCAGTTAGCATAGGCGATGAAATAATAAAAATAACTAAAAAATAGTAAAAAGCTATTAAGCAATTATAAAAATTAACTAAAAAATAAAGTCAATATAGTATTAAAATGAAAAAATAAAGAAATTAATATAATATTGAAATTTTAAAAATGTCTATTTTGCTCAAAAATAGAGCTGAAATAATAAAAAATTATACATGAAAGGAGAATATTTCTTATGATGAAATATTTACAGAAACTAGGTAAAGCTTTAATGCTACCAGTTGCTGCACTTCCTGTTGCAAGTATATGCATGGGTATAGGTTATTGGATAGACCCAAGTGGTTGGGGTGCTAATAACGTAATAGCAGCATTCTTATTAAAATCAGGTGGAGCTCTTATAGATAACATGGGTATCTTATTCGCTATAGGGGTAGCCGTTGGTATGTCAGATGATAACGATGGTACTGCAGGTCTTGCAGGTCTAGTATCATGGTTAATGATAACTACATTACTTTCTCCAGCAGTTGTTGCTATGTTCAAAGGTATACCTGAAGATCAGGTTGCAGCAGCTTTCACTAAAACTCAGACTCAGTTCATAGGTATATTAGCTGGTCTTATAGGTGGAACTTGCTATAATAAATTCAAAGGTACTAAATTACCAGACGCTTTATCTTTCTTCAGTGGTAAGAGAAGTGTTGCGATAGTTACTTCAGGTTGCTCAATGTTAGCAGCTGCTATATTATTCTTCGTATGGCCAGCAGTTTACAATGCACTAGTTGCATTCGGTGAAGGAATAATATCTTTAGGTGGAGTAGGTGCAGGTGTATACGGATTCTTCAACAGACTTCTTATACCAACAGGATTACACCACGCTCTTAACTCAGTATTCTGGTTCGACGTTGCAGGTATAAATGATATCGGTAACTTCTGGGGTGGAACAGGAGTTAAAGGTGTAACAGGTATGTACATGACAGGATTCTTCCCAGTTATGATGTTCGGTTTACCAGCAGGTGCTTTAGCTATGTACCACACTGCAAAAGATAGCAAGAAAAAAGCTGTTTACGGATTATTATTAGCTGCAGCAGTTGGTTCATTCTTCACAGGTGTTACAGAACCTCTTGAATTCTCATTCATGTTCTTAGCTCCAGCATTATACGTAGTTCACGCTTTATTAACTGGTATATCAATGACAGTTTGTGCTATGTTACCAGTAAGAGCTGGATTCAACTTCTCAGCAGGGTTCGTTGACTGGTTCTTAAGTTTCAAAGCTCCAATGGCATTAAACCCATTATGGTTATTAGGAATAGGTTTAGTAGTTGGTGCTGTATACTATGTAGTATTCAGATTCGTTATAGTTAAATTCAACTTAGCTACTCCAGGTAGAGAAGAAGATACTGTAGAAGCTGAAAAAGCTATAGTTTTAGATAACAACGACTTCACAGCTATGGCTCAGGTTATATTAGAAGGTTTAGGTGGAGCTGAAAACGTAACATCTATAGACAACTGTATAACAAGATTAAGATTAGAAGTTAAAGATAGTACAAAAGTAGACGAATCTAAAATAAAATCTTCAGGAGCAGCTGGTGTTATAAGACCAGGTAAAACTTCTGTACAGGTTATAATAGGAACAAAAGTTCAGTTCGTTGCTGATGAATTCAAAAAACTTTGCAAATAATTAAATTTGATATAAGAGGGCTAGTGCATTATGCATTAGCTCTTTTTTTATGTGAAAGAGGGATTACAATTCAGTTTTTCTCCAGGCTTCAGCGCCTCGCACTTTTATGTAACACATTTAAAGGGAGCGAGGCGCTTCCAGATTGTCGCGAAACTGAATTTGTAATCCCTCTTTGTCAGTAAGAAAATATTTTAATGCATAAAAGCACTAGCCCTCTTTCTTTTTAAAATGGGGCGAGGACCTTCGGTTGAAATATTCAGCAGGAAGAATAGCTGGAGATGATAGATATGAAACAAATAGAAAAGTAATATCTGAGTTCTATAGTGGATCAAGCAAGTACTATGTAGCTAATGGAAATGCACTTTTAGATGCGCTTACAGCAGCTATACTTGCACAAGAAAAAGGGTTATTCAAATTATAAACCTGGATAGCTCTTTTTATATTCTATGATTTCTATTTTTTTTATAGATAAATGATTGCTGTTGCAAGTTTTTACAATCGGTATTTAAGTTAGTAATAACAAATTAATTTGCATCGACAATTCCGCAAGCGCCCCATACATTTAAATATTTTCAAATAATAATTGGGGCGCTGAGGACTGGAGAGCAAATAATTGTGATTACTAACTTAAAGAGGCCATTGCATTAATTGCAACAGCCTCTTTTTTTAGTATGAATAGAAAAAAATTTATAATAAAAAACAAATATAAAATGATAGATATATTGTTTTTCTATTATTGTATTTCAATGTTTATATTTATTATTCTAATTTACATTATTTTGTGATTATATCTATTATTTTGAGTATTTACAAACACCATCTAGGTATGTATTATATACATTTAGTGAATCGTCTATAACTACAAAGTCGGCAGGTAGTCCAGGTTTTATAGATCCACATTTGTCGTCTATGTTGCAACTAACTGCTGGGTTGTAAGATGCCATTTTTATAGCTTCTTCTAGTGTAGCTATGTTCCAATCTACTACATTTTTTATCGCATTGTTCATGCTAAGAACACTTCCTGCTAGGCTTCCTGTTAAAAGTCTTGCTGTTCCATTTTCAACTATTACATCAAATTCTCCAAGAGTATACTGTCCATCTTCCATAGCTCCAGCTCTCATACAGTCTGTTATAAGTACTATGTTTTCTCTTGTTTTAGCATTCATCATAATATTTGCGGCTACAGGGCTTACGTGATGTCCATCGCATATAAGTTCAGCAAATGTGTTTTTAAGCTCCATAGCAGCCCCTACCATACCAGGTTCTCTGTGTGTAAGAGGACTCATACCGTTGTATGTATGAACAAATACATTTGCTCCAGCACCTACAACCCTTTTAGCCTCTTCAAATGTAGCAGCACTGTGTCCAAGTGCAACAGTTACACCATTTTTTGTTGCATATTCTGCAAACTCAACAGCACCTTCTCTTTCTGGAGCAATAGCTATTTTCTTTACTAAATTTCCAGATTTTTCCTGCCACTGGTCTAATATTTCTGAAGTAGGGTTTATAAAGTATTTTTTATTCTGAGCACCTTTATATTTTTCAGTGAAACAAGGACCTTCTAAGAAGATACCCTGTATTTTTGCACCTTCTACATCATTGTATACATTTTTGATGTTTTCTACAGATTCATCAAGTCTTTCTACAGAATCAGTAAGTGTAGTAGGTAAGAAGCTAGTTACACCAAACTGTAGAAGTCCTTTTGATATAGTTTTTATGGCTTCTGGAGTGTTGTCCATAACATCTGAGTTTAAAAGCCCATGTATGTGTGTATCTACAAAACCAGGAGCTATGTATTTTCCTGAATAATCTACAATTTCAGCAGACTCAGGTTTTTCTTTCTGAAAATGACCAAATTTACCATCTATTATAGATAAATATCCATTTTCCTCAATTCCATAATTCATAAAAAATTTATCAGCGTAAATATAAGTTTTCAAAACGGCCTCCTAAAAATTTTAAAATTTTATCGCTATCTAAATACCGCACTATCTAAATACGTATATATTTTAATATTTATCTACCTAAATACTTATTATCTAAACATTTATTACCGAAACGTTTATTATCTAAATGCTTATTTATTTAAATATTTTTTATTTATCTTACGTGTCTTATTTTGTAAACAAATTTATCACTTCTAGCGACACTTAGAGTAAATTCGATAACGATATTGTTGTCATTGTAAGTAGTACGAAGTAGCTTTAAACATGCTGAATCTACAGGAACATCTAAAAGTTTAGATTCCTTATCAGATACGATACCAGCAGAGAACTCTTCGTCTGCTACTTTTATTATTTCGTTATAATCATCTTTAAATATTTCGTATAAAGGTCTTTCTACAACCTTTTCTTCAGTCAATCCTGTAAATTCAGTGAATGGAAGATAAGTTCTTTCAAGCATCATAGGAATATCGTCTGCAAGTCTAAGACGAACTATTTTTATCATCTTATCTCCAGGAGTTATACCTAATTTTTCAGCAAAGTAATTAGTACTTTCAAGGATTTCAAATGAAAGAACCTTTGTTGTAGGAGTTTTGCCCTGAGATTTCATATGATCTGTAAAACTGTAGCTGTCCATAAGATTCTGTGACTGCTGGTTTAGAGCAGATACAAATGTACCCTTGCCATGTCTTTTATATATATACCCCATATGTTCTAAATCCGCCATTGCAAGTCTAACAGTTGTTCTACTAACTCCGTACTCGTCACAAATCTTTCTTTCAGATAGCATCCTATCGTTTGGCTGCATTTCAGTTTCTATTTTGTTTCTCAATATTTCAACTAATTGATCATATATCGGTCTTTTATCTTGTCTATTTATCATAATACCCTCTCTCTCTAAAGTGGTTATAACCACATTTGAATTATAAAATAGATAATTTATCATGTCAATATATAAAATTATATAAAACTCAATATAATAATTATAATCTATTTTCTATTGACAAGACAGAGGAAATAATTTATATTCAGAAGTGGTAATAACCACTATGTATTGAAACTTATTAAAAAAATTAAAATAAAAATTAAATAGGTAAAATAAAAAATTAAATAGGGAGGTAGTCATGATTACGACAATAACATTCAATGCATCTATAGATAGATTATATAGAGTAAGTGAAATAAATATAGGTGAAGTGCAGAGAGTAATCGAATCTAATGCCACTGCTGGAGGAAAGGGAATAAACGTAACAAAAGTGTGTAAAATTCTTGGTGAAGATCCTATGGCGATTGGATTCTTAGGTGGATTTAATGGTGCATTTATAAAAAATGAGCTAGACAAGAAAGAAATAAAAAATAGATTCACAAAAATAGATTCTGAAACTAGAAACTGCTTAAATATTATAGAAAATAATAAAGTTAGTACTGAGTTTTTAGAAAAAGGGCCAGTTGTAGAAGATAGTGATTTAGAAAGATTTGAAGAAGATTTAAATGCAGTTATAAAAGATACTAAGGTTTTAGCAGCATCTGGAAGCTTTTGCCAGAATATGCCTGTTGAATACTACGAAAAAATAGGAAATATATGCAGAGAAAATGGAGTTAAGTTTGTACTAGATACTTCTGGAAATGCGTTAAAGGCAGCTCTTAAATCTAAGCCTTATCTTATAAAACCTAACACAGATGAGATAAAACAGCTACTAGATGTAAATGTAGAATCAAGAGAAGAAATAATAGAAGCTGGTAAAAAACTTTTAGAGTTAGGTGCAGAAAATGTATGTATATCTCTAGGAAAAAATGGAATGATATATCTAGATGGTAAAAATGTTTATGATGTTAAAATTCCAAAAGTAGAGGCAGTAAATACTGTTGGCAGTGGAGATAGTACAATAGCAGGATTCAGTGTAGGTATACTTAGAGGATATAGTCTAGAAGAAACTATAAAACTTGCAAATGCATGTGGTATAAGTAATGCTTTAAACGTAGACACAGGATTTGTTAAATTAGAAGAAGTTGAAAAGTACAAAAACTTAGTGGAAGTAACTAAAATAGCTTAATTGAGACGATAAAAGAAGGTTATTTATATAATAAAAACGTATAAGGTTTAAAATTTTCTATTGACAAAGAAAAACAAATAAATTATTCTAAGAATAGAAAGTGGTAGTTACCAGTTTAGACAAAATCGTTCGAAAGGCGATTATATTTTTTACTTTCTTAACTGGTTATAACCTTATTACCAAATAAAGACCAAAAATAAAAAGGAGAAAAATAATGTTTAAATTCGACGAACAGAAATTAAAAGATTTAGGTGCAATAATAACAACAACAGAAATAAAACAGCAGCCAGAATTATGGGCTGAAGCTTACGAAATATACAAAGAAAACAAAGAAAACTTGGATAAATTCATATCTAACATAGGAGAAAAACACGGACAGTTTAGAGTAATATTTACTGGTGCTGGTACTTCTGCTTATGTAGGTAATTCAATAGTTCCTTACTTAAACAGAAAAAATGACCAGAAAAAAATGATAATAGAAGCTATAGCTACAACTGATATAGTTTCAAATCCTTACGACTATCTAAAAGAAGATATGCCAACTTTATTAGTATCATTTGCAAGAAGTGGTAACAGTCCAGAAAGTTTAGCAGCTCTTAACCTAGGAAAACAGGTAGTTAAAGATTTCTATCATTTAGCTATAACTTGTGCTCCAGAAGGTAAATTAGCACAGATGACTAAAAACGACGAACACAACTACTTATTATTAATGCCAGCAAGATCTAATGACCAGGGATTTGCTATGACAGGAAGTTTCTCTTGCATGATGTTATCTGCAATGCTTATATTCGACAACTTAAATGAAGACGAAGAAAGCTCATATGTAAGAACAATAGTTGAAATGGGAAGAAATGTAATAGAAAGAAAAGATGAAGTACATAAATATATAGAAGGTGATTTTGATAGAGTTGTTTACCTAGGTTCAGGTGGATTAGGTGCTTTAACTCAGGAAGCTCAGTTAAAATTACTTGAATTAACTGCAGGAAAAATAGCTACAGGATACGATTCTTCAATGGGATTCAGACACGGCCCAAAATCATTCATAAACGAAAACACTCTAGTATTTGTATTTGTTTCTAACAATGCATATACAAGACAGTACGATTTAGATGTACTTGAAGAAATAAATGCAGACCAGATAGCAAAATTAACTTGTGCTATATCTGTAGAAAATGAAGCAAACTTCTCTGGGGAAACATTCGGATTTGGAAAAGAATATGCTAATCTTCCAGATGCATACCTTGCATTCCCTTACATAATGTTTGCTCAGGCATTATCTCTATTTGTTTCAGTTAAAGTTGGAAACAAACCAGATACTCCATCTCCAACAGGAACAGTTAATAGAGTTGTTAAAGGTGTAATAATACACGAATACGAAAAATAGAAAATTTGATTGGATAGATTGAATAATTTGAAGGAGGTTTAGTTATGGCATTAGTAACTACAAAAGAAATGCTTTTAAAAGCGCAGGAAGGTCATTACGCAGTAGGTGCGTTTAATGTTGAAAATATGGAAATGGTTATGGCTGTAATAGGAGCTGCAGAAGAATTAAATTCTCCAGTTATACTACAGACTACTCCATCTACAGTAAAATACGCAGGTTTAGATTATTATTTAGCAAATGTTAAGGTTGCAGCTGAAAAAGCTAGTGTACCAGTAGCAATGCACTTAGACCACGGTTCAAGCTTTGAACTAGCTATGCAGGCACTTAGAACTGGATATACTTCAATAATGATAGATGGTTCTCATGAATCATTTGAAGATAATATAGCTGTATCTAAAGCAGTTGCAGACGCTTGTAGACCATCAGATATACCAGTAGAAGCAGAATTAGGTAAAGTAGGCGGAAAAGAAGACGATTTAGATGGTGGAGAAGGAAATGCTCACACAGATCCACAGGAAGCTAAAGAATTTGTTGAAAGAACAGGAGTGTCTTCATTAGCTGTAGCAATAGGTACTGCTCATGGTATATACAAAGGTGAACCTAAAATAGATTTAGATAGATTATCAGAAATAAGAGAAGTTGTATCTGTTCCACTAGTACTTCACGGTGGTTCTGGTATACCTGACGAAACAATAAAAGAAAGTATAAGAAGAGGTATAGCAAAAGTAAACTATGCAACTGAACTTAGAATAGCATTCAGTAATGGAGTTAAAAAAGTTTTAGCTGAAAACCCAGATGTAATAGACCCTAAAAAATATGGAGCAGCTGGACGTGACTCTGTTAAAGAATTTGTTAAAGGAAGAATGGAAGTTTGTGGCTCAATAAATAGAGCATAATTTGATAAACCAACCTTTTAAAGACCCTAAATTCATACTATTTGTGTGTGGATTTAGGGTATTTAAGCAGATATACTATTTATTTGCGTTTGTAAAAATAATGGGGCAATGTTTTCCTAGTTAAAGTGAAAAAAATATGTTTTTGTAAACTCTATGTTAAATGTATAATATAATAAGAGAATAAAATAAATATACTCTTTTGTAAAAAATGTATATTTAATAAAGTTTACTAACAGTTTTAAATAATAAAACTTAATTTAATTTAGAATAACTTTAAATATAATGAGATACAAATTTCAAGATATGTAATGAAAAAATTCGTCTTTTGTAAAGGATATGTTTTTAATATAATAACCTTAAAGACAAAGGACACAACTAATTAAGGGGGTGATCTTATCAGACAACGTATTATTCTTGAAGAACTAATTAATAGCGATGGATACTTAAAATTAGATTATTTTGCAGAAAAATTAGGAGTTTCAACAAGAACCATAAGAAACGATATAAAGGATATGGAAAAAGATTATGAGCGTAACGGATTTTGTTTGGAATACAAAACGAGGTTAGGTTATATTCTTAAAATAACAGATAAGAATAAGTTTGAAACTTACTTAGAAAAATTACCCGATTATATAGTTGAAAGTCCTGAACAAAGATTGGATTCAATTATAGTGGAGTTATTGCTAACGGATGGATACAAAACAATTGAAAGCTTAAGTGATAAGTTTTTAGTGAGTACATCCCAGATAAAAAATGATTTGAAAAAGATAGATGATAGGCTGCTTAAATACGATTTGAGATTAGATAGAAAACCTCATTATGGATTAAAAGTAGAAGGTCAGATAGATTCAATTCAAAAATTAATCAGAGAGCTTTACGCAAAGAAAAATAGAAATTTTATGAAATATAAAATGACATATGTAAGTAAAGCAAAGATAGTAAATATAAAATCTACTATAAAAAATATTTTCAATGAACATTCACTAGAGGTAAATATAACTGAGCTGGAAGAAATACTATCACAGTTAGTTATCCTATATATAAAGACAAGCTTAAGAAAAAGCTCTGATGTATATATGATAGATAAAAAAGAAGATGATGAAGTATTAGAAGGCATATTAAGTGGAATATTCTATGAAAATAGATATTATTTTACCCCTCAGGAAAATGATTACCTAAAAAGACTTATAAGAGAAAAAACAAAAGATAAGAAAGCTGCTTCTCTTGCAATAGATAAAAGCAAGTTAGAGGAAGTTATATATGAGTACTTTAAAGAGGTTGATAAAAGATATAAAACAAGCTTTTTAGATGATAAAGAGTTTTTAAAGCTTTTATACTTACATATAGCTGCTTTAATAGAAAGATCTAAAAACAACCAAAGTATCTCAAATCCATTTTCAGTGAAAATAAGTCAACAATACCCTACAGTTTTCAACTTAGCAATACAGTTATCAAAAAAAATAGAGCAGGAATATGATATAGAAATAGATCAGAATGAAATCGGATTTATAGCTACTCATATAGCGGTTCCTTTTGAAAAGAGAGAAAAAAACAACTTTGATAAGAAATACAGAATAGCAATTGTTTGCTCATCTGGAGGAGGAAGTGCATTTTTAATAAAGCTTAGATTAGCTGAGATTTTTAGAAATGCAATAATAGAAAACTTCTCATTATTAGATGAAGAAGAGGTTATAGACTTTAAACCAGATTTAATTTTCTCAATAACAAAGCTAGGATTTAAAATCGACGCTCCAGTAATTTTAATAAATGAAATTTTAGATGAGCTAGATAATATGAACATAAAAGAAAGTGTAATGTTTGTAGACCATATGCATAGTGCTAATAACCCTAAAGAATATATCTTGAGTTTATTTAGCAAAAATCATTTTAGATGCATAACAGAAAAAATGGATTATAAAGAAGTTCTTTATTCTATGGCACAGGATGTTGTAGATGATGAAGCTTGTTCCCCTACATTCCCAGATGATGTTTGGGAGAGGGAGTCTTGCCTAAGTACTATATATAAAAATGGAGTTGCAATACCTCATCCAATAGAGATGACAGGAAATAAAAACTTAATATCTGTAGGTCTTGTGCAGGCAGATATTGAAAGCGAAGGAAAAACTCCAAAAGTAATATTTATGGTTTCTCTTAAAAAAGGAGATTTAGAACTACACAGACAGATATCTAAATACCTAGATAGGGTAATGTCTAGTGAGGAAATAGTGGATATGCTAAATAAATCTCAGTCTTATGAAGAATTCATATATAAATTGAAAATATATATAGGAGGATAAAAGATGAATATAGATTTTCTAAAAAAATTGTCTGAAGCAGATGCCATAGCTTCTAATGAAGGCGAAGTTAGAAAGGTTATGCTAGACGAATTAAAGGATTATAGTGATAAAGTGGAATACGATGGTTTAGGAAGTGTAATATTTTCAAAAATAAAAGGTGAAGACCTACCAAATATAATGCTTTGCGCTCACATGGATGAAGTAGGATTTATGGTAAGAAGTATAGATAAATTAGGTATGATACATCTTATAAATATAGGTGGTGTTAAACCTTTAGCCCATTTCACGCAGAGAGTAAGAATAACAACTAGAGAAGGTAAGAAAATACCTGCTATAATAAATGCTACTTATAATGAAGGAAAAGCAGAAAATATATACGCAGACATCGGTGCATATACAGAAGAAGAAGTAAGAAATCTAGGAATAAGAGTTGGAGATATGGTTACATACTCAACTGAATTTGAAAAATTCGACCTACCAAATAGATTAGTTGGTAAAGCATTTGACGATAGATTAGGATGCTTTGTTATGGGAGAAGTTTTAAAAAGACTAGAAAAAGAAGATTTAAACTGTAATGTACACTTTGCAGCAACAAGTAGTGAAGAAGTAGGAATAAGAGGTGGTAAGACAGCTACTTATTTCGTAAATCCAGATATAGTATTCGCAATAGATGTTGCATGTGCAAAAAATGAATTTGTAAGAGATTACACAAATCAGAAACAGATAGACAAGGGTATCATGCTTATGCATAGAGATAGAACTTTAGTTCCAAACAAAGAACTAGTTAATTACGTTATTGATGTAGCTGAGGAAAACGATATATCGTTACAGCACGACATGTTCCAGTCAGGAGGAACAGATGCAGGTGAGGCTCATCTAGTAAACGAAGGGAAAGCAGCTGTTGTTACTTGTATCCCAGTAAGATATGGACACTGTGCATTCTCAATAGTAAGTAATAAAGATCTTGAAGATACTATAGAGCTATATACTAAATTAATTTTAAATTTAGATAAAGAAAAATACAATAAAATAAGAAATTTTGGCTAATTTAAAAGGTAAAAGGAGATTTTGAAAAATGTCAACAGAAATGCAGATAATGGAATTAATATCTACAGCAGGAGAAAGTAAAGCTAAAGCTTTCGAAGCTTTAAAAAAAGTTAAAACAAGAGATTTTGATGGAGCAAGAGCTTTATTAAAAGAAGCTAGAAAAATAGACGTAGCAGCTCACAATATACAGACTCAGCTTATAACACGGGATTTAAATGAAGATATGGAAAGCCCAGAAATGAGTTTATTAATGGTTCATGCTCAGGACCACTACATGACTTCTCAGCTAGCTAAGGACATAATAGAAGCAGTTATAAATGTTTTCGAAGAAGAATAAGATTTGAACTTAAAAAATTAGAAACAAATAAATCAGAAAGATAAATTTGTCAAAAGTAAATTAGAAATTAATTATATTTTAAAAATATAAATAATATAAAAAAATCCAGTAAAAATAAAAAACAAAATTTTAGGAGGAATAATAGTTATGAAAATATTATTATGTTGTGCAGGTGGATTTTCAACAAACATGCTTATGCAGAATATGAAAAAGGTAGTAAAAGAAAGTGCTAAATTAAACGAAGATGATTTCGCATTCACTGCTATACCAGCAGATTCACTAGAAAGTGAAATAGACAACTGGGATATAGTAATGATAGGACCTCAGGTTTCTCACAAAACTGACTTTATAGCATCTTTATGCGAACCAAGAAATATACCTTACGTTGTAATAGATAAAGACGTTTACGGAAAAATGGACGGAGCAACAGTTATGAAATTAGCTCTAGTAACTTACAAAAAACATCAGATGGGACAGTAAAAATTTAATATAATAAAAAGAGGAGATTGAATATATGTTTGCTAAATTTGAAGCATTTATGAATAAATACTTTATGCCACTAGCGCATAAAGTGGATAATCAGAGACACTTAAGTGCGATAAAAGCCGGAATGGTTGCGATGACACCATTCACAATACTAGGAAGTTTATTTGCAGTACTTCCAGCATTACCAAATATGATCGGGGAAAACAACCCACTAAGCCAGTTTATATTAAATAACGCGGCAATATTAGATTTACCAGTAACACTTTCAATAGGTTTAATAGGTTTATATTCTTGTATGTGTATAGCTTATAACTTAGGTAATCATTATAAATTATATATTCCTGGATGTATAACTCTTGCAACATTCGCATTCTTATTCTTAGTTGCAGATATAACTCCAGAAGGTGCTTTAGACCTAGGTAACTTAGGTGCTAAAGGTCTATTTACAGGTATGATAGCAGGTTTACTTGCAGTAGAATTATACAACTTCTGTAAAGTTAAAAACCTTACAATAAAAATGCCAGAAGGCGTACCAGATTTCGTATCAAAATCATTCGAGTTAATACCTACAAGTTTAATAGTTGGTGGGACTTTTATAGTCGCAAGATTCGCATCATTAGCAATATTCGGTGAATTACCACCACAGATACTTACTAAATTCTTAGCTCCATTAGTTGGATCTATGGATAACCCATGGGCAGTTCTTGGATTAAACTTTGCTATATGTACAATATTCTTCTTCGGAATACATTCATCAGTTTTCAGTCCAATAACAAGACCAATAATGGTTACATTCATAGCTGAAAATATAGCAGCTATGCAGGCTGGACAGCCAATACCTCACTTCTATACAGCAGGTACATCAAGTGCATTCTTCGGATTCACAGGATGTGGTATAAGTATAGGATGTGTAATAGCATGTTTACTATCTAAAAACAAAAGATACAAACAGATCGGTAAAGTTTCATTATTCCCAGCTCTATTCGGTATAAATGAACCAATATTATTCGGTGCTCCAATAATATTAAACCCAATAATGTTCATACCACACGTATTTGGTGGAGCTATAATAGGTACATTACCAATGTTCTTAATGCACTGGGGATTATTAGATAAACCAATATTTGACCCACCATACGTTGGAGTATTCTTAGAAGGATTCTTAACAAACGGTGACTGGAGAACAATATTAGCCAATGGATTACAGTTAGTATTAGCAATTGCGCTATACTGGCCATTCTTCAAAGTTATGGAACGTCAGGAAGAAGAAGCAGAGGCTAAAAAAGCAGAAGAAGCAACAAAAGATATATTCTCAAGTGAAGATAAAGACTTACTTGGAGATTTAGACCTAGACTTCTAATTTAAAAAAGAGAGGACTAAAACCATGAACGATAGAGTAAAAAAACTAAGAGATTTAATAGACGAATTAAACACAGAGGCTATTTTATTAAAAGGAAAAAACAATAAGAGATATGTCGGTGCACTTACAGGAAGCGGTGTATATGTACTTATAACAAAAGATTCAAAATATCAGATTTTAGACGGAAGATACATAGACGAAGCTGACAAAAAAACAACTGGATTTATTAAAAAAATTGTACCACAGGGTTCTTATATACCTAGCATACTAGAATTATTAGAAGAGCTAAATATAAAAAATCTCGCAATAGAAAGCCAGGCTATGACTATACAGGATTACATCCGGTTAAAAGAAGCAGGATTAGATCTTACTCTATTGACAAATGAACTTGGAAAAGCAAGAGCAATCAAATCAGATGATGAGATTGCTCTTATCAAAAAAGCATGCGAGATAACAGATGAAGTATTTAGTGAAGTTATTTCAGTAATAGAAGAAGGTATGACAGAGCTTGAGGTAGCAGCTCTACTTCAATACCATGCTCTTAAAAAAGGCGCAAGTGGAATGTCTTTTGAAACAATAGTTGTTTCAGGTGATAGAGGTGCAATGCCTCATGGAAGACCGACAACAAAAAAATTAAAAAGAAATGAAGCAATAACAATAGATTTTGGTGTTGTTTATGAAGGATACCAATCAGATATGACTCGTACTATATCTATAGGAGAGCCTCCTGAAATTATTAAAAAAGTGTATGATGTTGTTTTAGAAGCTCAGACATCTGCAATTGCAGCTATTAAAGAAGGTGCAAAGGCAAGTGAAGTCGATAGCGTGGCTAGACAAATTATAGAAGAGCATGGATTTGGTGAATATTTCAACCATGGACTAGGACATGGAATAGGTCTAGGAGATGGTGAAGTTCCTACACTAAACCAGAGAAGTAAAGATATTCTAACAGAAGGAATGGTTATGTCTTGTGAGCCAGGAATTTATATACCTGATGTAGGTGGAGTTAGAATAGAAGATGATGTTGTTATAATAGACGGAAAAGGTGTTTCGCTTAATAAAACAACTAAAGAATTTATAATATTGGGAGAGTAATTAATATGGAATATAATTTTGACAAGGTAATAAACAGAAAAGAAGGTAACTGTAGAAAATGGAGTAACCATGTATTAAAAGAAAAATTTGGCTTAGGTGCAGATGCAATCCCTATGGATTTAGCGGATATAGATTTTGAATGCTCACCAGCTATAAAAGAAGCAATCGCTAAAAGAGCAGCGGTTGGAGATTACAGCTATACATTTGTAAGCGACGATTTCTACGATGCTGTAATAGATTGGAACAAAAGAAGATTCAATGTAGATATAGAAAAAGAATGGATAAAACTTACTTTTGGTACAGTATCAACTCTTCATTATATAGTTCAGGCTTACACTAAGGAAGGAGAAGGGGTATTAATAAATACACCAGCTTACGATCCTTTTGCTGAAGCTGTAGAAAACAACAACAGACAGTTATACTGCAGTCCATTAAAATTAGTGGACAATAGATATTATTTAGATTTTGAAGATATGGAAGAACAGATGAAATCTAATAATATAAAAGTATTTATCTTCTGTAGTCCACAGAATCCATCTGGACGTATATGGACAAAGGATGAGCTATATAGAGTGTCAGAATTATGTCTAAAATATAATGTACTTTTAGTATGTGATGAAATACATAGAGATATAGTATTTGATAGAAGTCAATTTACATCTTTATGGAATGCACATCCTGAAATACATGAAAACAGTATAGTATGTGTTTCACCTAATAAAGGATTTAACTTAGGTGGACTTAAAACTTCTTACGTTGTAATAAGAAACAAAGAAGTAAGAGAAACTTTATTAACTAGATTAAAAAGCAACTCAATAACTTCTCCAAACGTATTTGCTGTACCTGCTATAGTAGCGGCTTATAATGACAGTGAAGAGTGGTTAGATCAGATGACTGCATATGTTGCAGGAAACTTCGAGATAGTTTACGACTTTTTCGAAAAAAATATGCCTAAAGCAAAAGTTATGAAATCTGAATCATCTTTCCTAGCTTGGATAGATGTTAGAGAAATATTTGCAAATGAAGAAGAAATGAGAGACTTCTTTATAAAGGCTAATCTAACTATGGTAGTTGGAAGTTATTTTGTACGGGACGGAGAAGGATTCGTAAGAATCAATATCGGATGCCCAAGAGCTACATTAAATGAAGCTTTAAATAGAATTAAAAATACATATGAAGAACTATTTTGTTAGTTCCAGATAATCCCTAAGACCATTGCAGTAATGCGGTGGTCTTTTTTTGTGTGTTTAGTTTTTTGTATTTTTGTATTTAGTTTTTTTGTATTTAGAAAACTCGAGTTTTACTGGTAGGTTTCTTTTTCTTGGGACAAAGTAAGTAATTTGAAGTAAAGTAAATTATTTGAAGTTAAATAAAAAACATTAGCAAATGCATAATAATATAGATATACAATCAGTAATAAATAAAAATTATTAGTGGGAATTATCTGAATAGTTTAAAACCTATTTTTAAAAAGAAAAAGAAATAAATTCTTAAAAAATAAAAGTTAAAAAATTATCTATAATGATGAGAAAACATTTGTATACACTCTTATAAATAGATAGATATATCTAAAAAGAATATGAATTGTATACAAAAGATTAAGAATTATAATAGAAATTAATGTAAATTATCGTGATTGATAAAAAAATAGCTAAAAAAATAAAAGAAGTAAAATTCAAAAAAAGAATAATAATATATAAACAACTTGCAAAAAGTAGTAAGTTGTATATACTGATTCAATCTTGGATACTTCAAATAGTTTCAAAAAAAATCAAAGTTGAAATTACAGTTTTTCAAAACCATGATAAATCTGAAAGTATAGCTTTAAAAAGAAAGTGTTTAAATTTCAATAAAATTAAGTAAAAAATAATAAAATGAAAGAGCTAGAAATAAAAATTTTACACAAAAAATTATTATCTAGGTAAAAAATGGAAAACGTATTCAAAATAAATTCAAAACGATAGAAAGAGAAAATGATTATGCAAAATAAGTTAGAAAATTGAAGAATAGTCAAAAAAACAATTCAAAAAAGTGACTTTATCAAATTGACAAAATCGTAAAATAAAAATATAATAAATATAATCTAAGAATATTATAAAAAAGTTTGGCCAATTTCAAAAAGACAGGTGGTGAAGAGATGTCATCTATTGAATTAATAAAAGTTATCAATGAAGCAGAAGAACAGGCCGATAAAATTAAAAAAGATGGAGTTCAGGAAGCGAAACAAATCGTAGCTGATGCGAATAAAAGAGCATCACAGTTAATACTTGAGGCAGAAGATAAGGCCGATGCTGAATACAATTTAGCAATAAGTAAGGCTGAGGCTGAAGCAGGAAAAGTATATGATGATATTATTGAACAAACATCAGAAAAGAGCAGAGTGATTTTATCAGAAGCTGAAAAAAACATTCAAGCTGGAGTAAAGGTTGTTCTAGAAAGGATTGTGAAGTCTAATGTCAATAGTTAAGATGAAAAAACTTTCTGTCATAGGACTGAGCAACAACAAAGAAGAGCTTATAAAACATTTAATGGATCTTGGGGTAGTTGAATTAAGTGCACAGGATCAAAAGCTTCTCGATGAAGAGTGGGCTAATATAGTTGTAAAAGACGGCAACGAAGATGAAGTTAGCAGAATAGATGCTGAGCTTCAGAAGATTTCAACAGTGCTTGAAACACTTAACCAGTACGATAAATCTAAACGGCCTCTTATAAAGACTAGAAGAGCTATTACAAAGAGAGAATTCAAAAAGGTTATGGAGGATAAGGAAAGTATCCAAAATACTGTAGAAGAGGTTTATAAGCTTTATAATAGTCTTGTGAATCTGAAAGGACAAGAAAACAAAATAGAAACTAATATGGTTTCATTAAAACCATGGCTTTCTTATGACATACCTGTTGAATTGAGGGAAACAGATAGTACCGAAATTATGATGGGTGTTGTTCCTAGTGTAACAGAGATAGAAGCTATGAGAGCTGCTGTAGAAGAAGCTACAGATAGAACAGTATTTAGACTTATCGGAAGCGATGCAGATCAACATTACTTATCTATAATAGCTCTAAAAGATGATATTGAACTTGTTTTAGATTGTGTTAGACAGTTTGGATTTAACAAGGTTACATTCTCAAACATGTTTGGAACACCTGTTGAAATAACAGGAAATTATGAGAAAGAACTTGCAGAAATTGCAAAAGAAAAAGAAGTAGTAGAATCAAGTATAGCTTCTATGACAGGAGAAATCAAAAAAGTAGAATGCTTATATGACGATGCAGTAATAGAAAAAGACAGAAATCAGATAAGAAATAGGCTTTTAAAAACAGAAGCTTCTTTCTATTTTGACGGATATATGCCAGCAGCGGCAGAAAAAAGTGTTCAGAAAGTGCTAGATGCTAATGAATGTTATTATGAATTTAATGAAATTCCAGAAGGAGAAGAGGCACCAGTATTATTACACAATAAAGGAGCTGTTTATCCTTTCGAAGCAATAACAAATCTTTACGCATTACCTGAATATACAGAAATAGACCCTACAAAATGGTTAGCACCTTTCTACTTTATATTCTTTGGTATGATGCTTAGTGATGCAGCATACGGAATAATAATGGCAGTTGGATGCTTCATAATATCTAAGAAATTCAGACTAGAGGGAATGATGAAAAAACTTATAAATATGTTCTTCTGGTGTGGTATTTCAACTGCAATATGGGGTGCACTATTTGGTGGTTGGTTTGGAGATTTACCAACAGTTGCAGCAAAGACATTCTTCGGAATAGACAACTTTGTAATCAAGCCACTTTGGTTTAACCCAGTAAATGACCCTATGAAATTATTAATATTCTCATTCATACTAGGTGGTATACATTTATTCCTAGGTATGGGAATACAGGCATACATGCTTATAAAAGAGGGTAAACCTTTCGATGCATTATGCGATATAGGTTTCTGGTACATACTTTTAATAGGTTTAGTTCTATTTGGAGTAGGCGGAAAGATAGGGCCAACAGTTGCCACAATAGGTAAGTATATGACTATTGTAGGTGTACTTGGACTTCTTCTAACAGGAGGAAGAAAGAAAAAAGGAATATTCGGAAAGATTACAGGCGGTTTAGGAAGCTTATACAATATAACTTCTTATTTAGCTGATATTCTTTCATACTCAAGACTTCTTGCTCTAGGTCTTGCCACTGGAGTTATAGCTCAGGTTATAAATACAATGGGAAGCTTAGCAGGCGGAGGAATAAAAGGATCTATATTATTAATAATAGTTGCTGTGTTTGGACACTTATTCAACTTAGCAATAAATGCATTAGGAAGTTTCGTTCACGCCAGTAGACTACAGTACGTTGAATTCTTCGGTAAATTCTATAAAGGCGGAGGAACAGCGTTTGAACCATTTGATAAAAAGACAAAATATGTCGACATAGTTAAGGAGGAAGATTAATATGTCAATCGGTACAATGTTAGCAATTTTAGGAGCATCATTAGCAGCAATAGCAGGTATAGGAAGTGCGATAGGTGTAGGTATAGCTGGGGAAGCAGCAGCAGGAGTAGTAGCAGAAGACCCTAAAAAATTCGGTCAGACACTAATCATGCAGGCTCTACCAGGTACTCAGGGTATATATGGATTATTAATAGCTTTCATCATAATGCTTAAAATAGGTCTTATGGGTGGAAGTGGAATAGCAGATTTAACAGTTGCACAGGGTGCAGCAATATTAGCAGCAGCAGCACCTATAGGAATAGTTGGTGTATTCTCAGCTATAGCTCAGGGTAAAGCAGCAGCAGCTGGTATAATGCTTATAGCTAGAAAACCAGAAGAATTAGCAAAAGGTATGATATATGCAGCAATGGTTGAAACATATGCCGTATTAGCATTACTAGTATCTTTCTTAATGTTAAACGCAATAGCTTTATAATAACAACAGTAACAGTTTAAGGATGTGGATATAATGAGTATTGAAAAAATAACAGAAAAAATACTTTCTGAAGCTCAGGGATATGCAGATGATGCTGTTGCTGAAGCAAGAAAACAGGAAGAAGAAATATTAGCTAAGGCACAGGCCGATGCAGATAAAATACTTTTAAATGTCCAGAACAAAATAAAAGCTGAATCAGAAAAAGTATTCAGCAGAAGAAATTCACTTGCTCAGCTTGAAACAAGAAAAATGCTTCTAAAAGCTAAACAGGATGCTGTTAATGAATGTTTTGAAAGAGCAGTTAATGAAGTCCACAACATGGACACAGAAAAATATATAGAGTTTCTAGCAGATACTTTATCTGACATAGGTGTTAAATGTGGAGAAGTTCTTTTCAATGCTAAAGACGCTGAAGCTGTTGGAGAAAAGGTAATTGTTCTGGCAAATGAAAAAGGAAATGATTTTTGTTTATCAAATAAAACAATAAATGCTAGTGGAGGATTCAAAGTTGTAGCAGGGAAAGTTGAAATAACAGCTACAATAGAATCTATAATTGAAGATATAAAAGAAGAAATAACACCTGATGTGGTAAAGGCATTGTTCGAATAATACAAGGCTTATCCACTTTAAGAAAGGGGATTGATTGATTTGGCAAAGATTAACGATAGAGATTACGTATTTGCCACTGCCTGTGTAAGAAGCGGAGAAAAAAATATGCTTAGCCACGATAAAATCGAAAAAATGGTTGAAAGTAAAAGTCCGGAAGAAGCATTAAAGGTACTTACAGAAATGGAGTATGGAGGAGCTATTCAGGATGTTAAACCACAAGATTTTGAAGTGCTTTTAACACGGGAACACAAAAGAACTTACGAATTCGTTAAATCGATAGTTCACGATCCTGAGTACTTTAACATATTTTTATATCAGTCAGATTACCATAATATAAAAGTTATATTAAAAGCAGAATTTTTAGGAACAGACCCTGAACCATTCTTTATGGGAAGTGGAAGTATAGATACTAAAGATCTTGTAAATATGGTAAGAGAAAGAGATTTTGTTGGAATGTCTACAGAGATGAAGGATGCTATAGAAGAGGTTCTAGACGTATTCGGAAGAACTAAAGATCCTCAGCAGGTAGATATAATCCTAGATAAAGCATGCTATAAAGATATGATAAGACTTGCGGATAAATCAGAAAATGCATATTTAAAAGGATATGTAAAACTTCTAATAGATACTATTAATTTAAGAATATTTGTCAGAATGAGAAGAATGAATAAGTCTTGGGACTTCTTCTCAAAAGTGTTTATAGAAGGTGGAAATATAACAGAAAAATTCTTTATAGGTGGATACGATGAACAGCTTGAATCATTCGCTGAGAAATTAGTTTCTTACGGATTATCAGATGTTCTTGCTGAAAGTATCCCAATGCTTAAAGAAAATGGCAGTTTCACAATGCTTGAAAAATTATGTGATAATCGTTTGATGGAATATGTAAAAGATTCAAGATATAAATCTTTTGGAATAGAAGCTATAGTAGGCTACATACTAGCTAAAGAAAATGAAATAAAAGCAGCTAGAATAATAATGGCTGGTAAATTAGCTGGACTTCCATCAGATAGAATAAGAGAAAGGCTGAGAGTAAGTTATGTATAGAATAGGAGTAATAGGTGACAGAGATAGTGTAGTAGGATTCAAAGCTGTTGGACTAGATACATACCCTTGTATGAACTCAGACGAAGCTAAAAAAATTCTACACGAACTTGTAACTGAAGAGAATTTCGCTATTATCTACATAACAGAAGGTCTATGCAAAGATATGATCGAAGAAATAGACAGCTATAAATCACTAATAACACCAGCTATTATCCCGATACCAGGAGTTGACGGAAGCCTAGGAATAGGAATAGCAGGAGTTAAAAAGAATGTAGAAAAAGCAGTTGGAGCTGATATTCTTTTCGGAGATAAGTAAGAAAACAAATTATTAATTTTATTAATATAGAAAGAAACGGTGATAAAATGAGCCAAGGAAAAGTAGTTAAAGTATCTGGACCACTTGTTGTTGCTGAAGGTATGCAGGAAGCCAACATGTTTGACGTGGTTCGTGTCTCAGATGAGGGACTTATAGGTGAAATAATCGAGATGCGTGGAGATAAAGCATCTATTCAGGTATATGAAGAAACAGCAGGTCTTGGACCAGGAACAAAAGTTGTATCAACACATGCGCCTCTAAGCGTTGAACTTGGACCAGGGCTTATAGAAAATATGTACGACGGTATCCAGCGTCCACTAGAAAAAATGGTGGAAGTTGCAGGATCTAATATATCAAGAGGTATAGATGTTTCAGCAATAGACAGAGATAAAAAATGGGAATTTGTTCCTAAAGTAGCTGTTGGAGATGCTGTACAGACTGGAGATATAATAGGTACAGTTCAGGAAACTGTTGTTGTAGAACATAGAATAATGGTTCCTGTAGGAGTAAAAGGTACTGTTAAAGAAATAAAATCTGGTGAATTCACTGTAGAAGAAACAGTTTGTGTTCTTACTCTTGAAGATGGATCAGAAAAAGAATTAACTATGATGCAGAAATGGCCAGTCAGAGTTGCTAGACCATACAAAGAAAAACTAGTTCCAGATATGCCTCTAGTAACTGGACAGAGAGTTATAGATACAATGTTCCCTATAGCAAAAGGTGGGGTTGCAGCTGTACCGGGACCTTTCGGAAGTGGTAAAACAGTTGTTCAGCATCAGCTTGCTAAATGGGCAGACGCAGAAATAGTTGTTTATATAGGTTGTGGTGAACGTGGAAACGAAATGACAGACGTTCTTCGTGAGTTCCCAGAACTTCAGGACCCTAAAACTGGTGAATCACTAATGAAGAGAACTATACTTATAGCTAATACTTCAGATATGCCGGTTGCAGCCCGTGAAGCATCTATATACACAGGTATAACAATAGCAGAATACTTCAGAGATATGGGATACTCAGTAGCACTTATGGCAGACTCTACATCAAGATGGGCCGAAGCTCTTCGTGAAATGTCAGGACGTCTTGAAGAAATGCCAGGTGAAGAAGGTTACCCAGCTTACCTAGGATCTCGTCTAGCTCAGTTCTATGAAAGAGCTGGTAGAGTAGTAAGCTTAGGAACAGAAGGTAGAGAAGGTGCACTATCTGCAATAGGTGCCGTTTCACCTCCAGGTGGGGATACTTCTGAACCAGTTTCTCAGGCTACTCTTCGTATAGTAAAAGTATTCTGGGGACTAGATAGTGACCTTGCTTACAAACGTCACTTCCCAGCTATAAACTGGTTATCAAGTTATTCTCTATATGTAGACAGATTAAACAAATGGTTCGACAAAAACGTTAATAAATACTGGTCAACAAATAGAGCAGATGCTATGAAGTTACTTCAGGAAGAAGCAGAACTTCAGGAAATAGTACAGCTAGTTGGTGTGGATGCACTTTCATACTCAGATAGATTAAAACTTGAAATAGCTAGAACAATACGTGAAGACTACTTACATCAGAATGCATTCCACGATGTAGATACATACTCTTCACTAAACAAACAGTTCCTATTATTAAGATTAATAATGTTATTCTACAACAGAAGTGCAGAAGCAATAGCAAACGGAGCTGATTTTGATAAATTAGTAGAACTTCCAGTAAGAGAAAGAATAGGAAGATTTAAATACGTAGAAGAAAAAGACGTAAATGAAGTTTACGCAGCAATAGATGAAGAAATGGTAAGTTGCTTAGCAGACTTAACAGCTAAGGAGGTGGAGTAATTGATAAAAGAGTATAAGACTATTGCAGAAGTGGCCGGACCACTTATGCTTGTTAAAGACGTAGAAGGAGTAACATACGATGAACTTGGAGAAATAGAACTTCCTTCTGGTGAAAAAAGAAGATGTAAAGTACTAGAAGTTAATGGAAATAATGCTCTTGTTCAGTTATTCGAAAACTCAGCAGGTATAAACCTAGCTGACAGTAAGGTAAGATTCCTTGGACATGGTATGGAACTTGCCGTATCAGAAGAAATGTTAGGTAGAGTATTCGATGGTATGGGTAGACCAAAAGATGGTGGCCCAGACATAATACCAGAAATGAAATTAGATATAAATGGGTTACCTATGAACCCTGCAGCTCGTGACTATCCGTCTGAATTCATACAGACTGGTGTATCTGCAATAGATGGACTAAACACATTAGTTAGAGGACAGAAACTTCCTATATTCTCAGGATCAGGTCTTCCTCATGCAGAACTAGCATCTCAGATAGCTAGACAGGCTCAGGTTCTTAACAGTGAATCTAACTTCGCGGTTGTATTCGCTGCAATGGGTATAACATACGAAGAAGCAGATTACTTCGTATCTGACTTCAAAAGAACAGGTGCGATAGATAGAACAGTACTATTCATGAACTTAGCAAATGACCCTGCTGTTGAACGTATATCTACTCCACGTATGGCGTTAACAGCTGCAGAATATCTTGCATTTGAAAAACACATGCACGTACTAGTAATATTAACAGATATAACAAACTACGCAGAAGCTCTTCGTGAAGTATCTGCAGCAAGAAAAGAAGTTCCAGGTAGAAGAGGTTATCCAGGATACCTATATACTGACCTTGCTACAATGTATGAAAGAGCTGGTAGAAAACTTGGCTGTGAAGGTTCAATAACAATGATACCTATATTAACAATGCCAGAAGATGATAAAACTCATCCAATACCAGACTTAACTGGATACATCACAGAAGGACAGATAATACTTTCTCGTGAACTTTATCGTAAAGGTGTTACACCACCAATAAACGTACTTCCTTCACTATCTCGTCTAAAAGACAAAGGTATAGGTAAAGGAAAAACTAGAGAAGACCATGCAGACACAATGAACCAGTTATTCGCTGCATATGCTCGTGGTAAAGAAGCTAAAGAGCTTATGTCAATACTTGGTGAAGCTGCACTTACAAACATAGATAAAAAGTATGCAAAATTTGCCGATGCTTTTGAAATGGAATATGTAAATCAGGGATACGAAACTAATAGATCAATAGAAGAAACTCTTGAAATAGGATGGAAATTATTAACTATACTTCCTAAGAGTGAGTTAAAACGTATAAAAGATGCTAACATAGAAAAATACTACCCTGAAGAAACATATGATCCAGATGCTAAATAAAAGAAGGGGGAGTAGGCTATGGCAAGACTAAATGTAAATCCTACCAGAATGGTACTTGCTTCTTTAAAAAAGCGTCTGAGTGTTGCCAGTAGAGGACATAAACTTCTAAAAGACAAACGTGATGAGCTAATGAAAACCTTCTTAGATTTAGCAAGAGAAAATAAGGTTTTACGTGAAGAAGTTGAAATAATGATAAGCGGTGTTTATCAGAATTTCAGTATAGCAAATGCTGTAATGTCATCACAGGCTGTTGAAGAAGCACTTATGTATCCAAAACAGGGTGTAATAGTAAACGTTGATAAAAAGAACGTAATGAGTGTTGATGTACCAGTATTTGACTTTGAAACAACTACAAATGATGTTACAGACATATACTCATATGGATTTGCAACAACTTCAGGAGAATTAGATGCTGCGATAAGTGAATTATCTAGGGTATTCCCAATAATGCTAAAACTAGCAGCTATGGAAAAAGAAGCAAATCTACTTGCTGATGAAATCGAAAAAACAAGACGTCGTGTTAATGCACTTGAATATGTAATGATACCTCAGCTTCAGGAAACTATCAAATACATAACAATGAAACTTGACGAAAATGAAAGAGGAAATCAGACAAGACTTATGAAAGTTAAAGATATGATGCTTAACGAAGCCATTGAAGAAAAAAGAGCTCAAGACGAAGCAATGTTTAATGAGTATAAAGAAAAGCATCATGAACAATAATAGAATTAATCAGGCTGTTGCAATTTTTGCAACAGCCTTTTTAATTCTATTATTTGTTCTTTTAAGTATGAAATGAAGTTGAAAAATGAGAATGAGATTTATATTTGTATGCTTATTGTAATGAAGATAAAAAGTCTATATGGTATAATTAAAAAGAAGTGAAATGTAATGAAAAAGAGGAAAAAGTTAAAGTTTATAGAGAACAAAAGTAAAAAATAGAATAGAATTAAAAAGAAGTTCAATATAAGAAAGAAGGAAAATTATGCTTCCTAAAAGAGTAAGACAATTCATAATGAATTTGACTGATAGAATAAATGAAGATGATTATAAGTATGTAGAATCAAAACTAAATAAGAAAGAGTATGAAATTTTTAATGCTATCTCAAAATCCGAGCAAAAGCACAGTGTCAGGGTGGCTAAAGAGATAGAAAATATAATAGATGAATTAAAAAAAGGAAATAATTTTGAAGGTGGCTACACACTTACAAATGGGGAAATATTGGATAAGGAAACAATATTTTCTGCAAAAGAAGATCTTATAAAAAATGAAGAGATGCTTATAAAAGTAGGGCTTTTGCACGATGTAGGAAAAAGTAGACAGAAAATAAATATAATAGACAAATCGATAATAGTTATACTAAATAAATTGACTAGTGGAAAACTTAGAAATATTAATCTTAAAAAAATTCAATGCTATTACAATCATTCAGAATATAGCTACGAAATATTGAAAGAAATAAATGTAAATAACGTTTTTTTAGAGGTTGTAAGGAATCATCATAATGAATATTATTCAGGGAAAAAACATTCAAATGAAGAATATTCAAATGAAAATTATTTAAATAAAAATTATTCAAATAAAAATTATTCAAATAAAGATTGTGGAAATGAAGAGTATTACCTGGGAAATATAATTAAATTTTTCCAGGGAGTAGATGATGGAAATTAAAATATAGATTGGAAATTAAAATATAGAAATCGAGGTGTCAATATGTCTAATACAAAATTAAATATAGATAGCTTAAAAAACAAATTGAACTCAGATGCGTTTAAAAATAATATAGAAAAAATATCAACAGTTGACTCTTTAATAGAATACCTAAAATCTGAAAACATGGAGTATAAGACGTATGAATGCTTCAAAATGATTTCGGATATACCTAGAAATTCTGGAAAAGAAAAGGCAGTAAGCGATTTTATAAAAAAATTCGCTGAAGATAGAGGATATAAAACTTATCAAGATGAGTTTCATAATGTAATTGTGTATGTGCCTGCATCTGAGGGAATGGAAGATAGGGATTCTGTGATGATACAGGGACATACTGACATGGTCTGTGTAAAAGAAAGTGGAAATGTGCATAACTTTGATACAGATTCGCTTGAATTATACACAGAAAATGGAATGCTCAGAGCAAAGGGGACAACTCTTGGCGGCGACGATGGAATAGCAGTCGCATATATGATGAGCATAATGGATAATAAAAAAATAAAACATCCAGCATTAGAATGCGTATTTACATCAGATGAAGAGGGAAGTTTTATAGGGGCAGAAAATTTAGATACGAGTAAGCTAAAATCTAAAACTCTTATAAACATAGACTCTGAGGAGGAAGATGTAATAATTGCTAGTTGTGCTGGGGGAATGGCATTTGAAAATAGAATAAAATTCGAAAGAGTAGAGTCGAAATTAGAAAATCCAGTAGCTTTTAAATTAAAAATATCTGGGTTAAAAGGTGGACATTCTGGATCTGATATACACAGAGGAAGAGCTAATGCGATAAAATTAGCAGCTGAAGTGTTGGAAAATATTATGATTGATAATATAGAATTTGAGCTTGTGTCTATAGAATCTGGAGAAGCTCCAAACGTAATACCTTCTAAATCTGAAACAGTGATACTTGTAGAAGGAAAAGATTTAGAAAATGTAGAGGCAAGTGTTGAAAAATCAAAAGGAACTATAATAAAAGAATACGCAAACTCTGAGTATAGAATAAAAATAGAAGTAGAAAAATTAAAGTTAGATAAAATAGAGTTAGAAAAATTGGATTCAGAGAAAGTAGAACTAGAAAGATTGGAATTAAAAAATATAGATTTAGAAAATGTAGAATCTAAAAAAGTAGGTCAAGAGGATTTAAGAGTAGTAGAAAAATCTGCAAAAGATAGACTAATTTCTTGGATTAAGATGTTTAAAAATGGAGTATTGACAATGAGCGAGGATATAGAGGACTTGGTTGAATCATCTGACAACCTAGGAACTATAACTACTTTAGATGAGGAAATAATAATATTAAATGAATGCAGAAGTTGTTCAGATTTAAAAATAAGCGAAATAAAATCTGATATGGAAAAACTTTCAAATGATACAAATACAGAAATGGAAAAAAAATACTCTTATCCAGGTTGGGCATTTAGACAAGAGTCTGAATTAAGAAAATCATTTAATGAAAGTGTAGAAAAAATATACGGAAGAAAATCTAAGGAATTGGCAGTACATTCTGGGCTAGAGGTTGGATTCTTTGTGGATGGCGTAGAGGGATTGGATGCAATATCAATTGGGCCAAACATGATAGATATACACACTCCAGAAGAGAAATTGGATATAATTTCGGCGTTAAAAATATGGTATGCGTTATTGGATTTTATTGCAAAATAAGGAAGAGCAATTAAGTATAGAAAGTAAGTACATATAAAAAATAATTGATTATAAAAAGCAAGTATGTATAAAAAATAGATTATAGAAAAAGCAAGTATGTATAAAAAATAGTAAAGTATAGAAAGTAATGAAAATTAACGAATTATAAAAAAGGAGAAGTTACTGTGGAAGAATTAAAAAATGCTATAAAAGAAATAGCAAACTCAAAGCCATACAAAATAGTTATAAGCAATAGAAAAAATAAAGATGTGGAATACAAAAAAGTAAATATAAACCTAAAAGAAGCAAAGGGAAGAGAATTCTATCAGGTTGAAAAATTCACTGAAAAACAGGTATTTCATGAAAATATTGAAATATCTAGCTTAGAATCTAAGATATTTGAATTTATGGAAGAGGATTTTAAACAGCTAGATGCTTGGTCAGAAGAAGAAACTTTCAACATAAAAATATCTAAAAAGGGAAAAGTGTTCTTTGGAAAAAAAGGTGGAAGTAATGCGACAAAGGCTAAACGGTCAAAATCGCACAACAAAGAAAAAGAATACATAATAAAAGAGGGAATGAATGTACCTGCCTTAGTTGATTTAGGCGTATTTACAAAAGAAGGAAAAGTTGTAAAATCTAAGTACGATAAATACAAACAGATAAATAAATTCATCGAATTAATAGACCACGAAATAAGAAAAAATGACTACAAAGAGCTTACAATCTTGGACTTTGGATGTGGAAAATCTTACTTAACATTTGTACTTTACTACTACTTTGTAGAAATAAAGAAAATAAATGTAAAAATGATAGGTCTTGATTTAAAAGAAGATGTAATAAAAAAATGTAATGAAATCGCAAAAAGATACAACTACGAAAATCTTCACTTTGAACTAGGAGATATTAATGGATATAAGTACAACAACAAGGTCGATATGGTGATAACACTTCATGCATGCGATACAGCTACAGATTATGCACTTTATAATGCAATAAAATGGAACACGAAGATGATATTCTCAGTGCCTTGTTGCCAACATGAGTTAAACGCTCAGATGAAATCAGAGGATTTATCGATACTTACAAATTATGGAATAATACAAGAAAGAGTGGCAGCACTTATGACGGATGCGATAAGAGCAAATCTGCTTGAAAGTGTAGGATATAAAACTCAACTACTTGAATTTATAGACATAGCACATTCACCTAAAAATATATTAGTTAGAGCTGTAAAATCAAATATATCAAAAGAAAAAAGAGAAAAAGCTTTAAAAGAAGTGGATAATCTTATGAAAGAATTTAACTTTGATCAGACATTATATAGACTTTTAAAAGAGGATAATCTTATATAAGAGAAATAATAAAAATATAATTCAGACAGACTTAAATACCAATAAATTCTAAAAAAAGGAAAAGGGTGGAAAAAATGATTACAATAATATCTCCAGCCAAAAATATGAGAAAATCTGATGACTGGAAAAATCTAATTGACGAAAATGAACTAAGTTGTCCAAAACTTTATGAAAAATCAAATGAAGTATTAAAGCACATGAAGGAGTACATCACTGAGGAAATACGGGCAATAATGAAGATAAAAGAAAATCTAGCCCAGTTAAACTATTGTAGATTCCAAAGAATGAAGCCTATATCTTGTTGTAAAGATTCTAAGAGTGGAAGTGAAAGTCCTAAATTTACAGGAAAAACTCCAGCTATATTTGCCTATGATGGAATACAATACAAAAGTATAGCGCCAGAAAGTATTTCAAAAGAAGGTATAGAATTTTTAAACGAGCACCTTAGAATAATAAGCGGTCTTTATGGTGTGCTTAGACCTTTTGACATGATAGACGAGTACAGACTTGAAATGCAGACAAAAGTAAAAGTAAACGACAAAGCGAATTTATACTCATTTTGGAATGGAAGTATATCAGGGAGCATATCTGAAGATTTAGGTGGAGAAGGAATAGTGCTTAATTTAGCATCAAAAGAATACAGCAAAACTGTTGAGAAGTATTTTGATAACAAGAAATCTGAATCAAAAGTAAAGCTAATAACTTGCACATTTAAAGTTGAAAAATCTGGAAAGCTAAAAGTTGAATCTACAGCTTCTAAAAAAGCTAGAGGGTACATGGTTAGATACATAGCCGAAAATAAAATAGACGATATAGAAGGTGTGAAAAGATTTGATTTAGATGAATTCAGATATTCTGAAGAAGAATCTACAGAAAAAGAATTGGTATTTGTAAAGAAGGTTGACTAACAGTTAAGATGTTTATAGATTTTATATAAAGATAGACTAAATTAAAACTAAAAATAAAATTCAAAGTAACACTAAACACAAAAAAAGAAGAAAAAATAGAGAAAAAAGGATGAAAATATGGAAAAAATAGCAGTAATAGCAGGAACACCTATAGACACTCTGATGGGTGCGGAGTTTCTAAAAAGTAAAGGACTAGAAACTGAGGAATTTCCGGTATCTGAAAATCCTGTTGAGCAGACAAAATTCCAGTCTATGCCACAGGAAACAAAAGAATTGGAAATGAAAAAAATAATAAAAACAATTAAATTTAAAGGAATAGAAAAAATATTAGTATATTGCAACTCTCTTAGCTCAGCGGTTGATATGGAAAAACTATCAAAAGAAGAAGAAATCGTGATAGTAACTCCAATGGATGCATACAAAAAAATAGCTGTAAACTACAACTCAGTAGGTGTATTTGCAGCGAACAACCAAGGACTTGCGGGAATAGAGAGAACAATAGTTGAAAAAAATAAAAACTGCAATGTAATAGGAATAGGAATACTGCCAGTCGTGTTGGATGTAGAAGCTAAAAAAGAAGCTAAAAACATAATAGCTGACAACCACCTTGACCTTGCAGTAGAATTCTTTGAGGAAAATAAGGTTGAAGCCATAATACTTGGATGCACTCATTTCCCTTACTTTGAAAAAGAATTAAAAAAATGCACAAAACTAGAAATAATAAATCCATCAGAAACAATGCATAAAATTCTGATAGAATCTTAAAAATAAATGGCAATGTTTATAACTACATATTTTAGGGAAAACTCTTTTGGCTCGAATAATAGTAACCTCCTCTCCAGGCGAACAAGTCGCATTGTCGAGTTCAGTTTACTATTATCCTAACCAAATCGAGTTTTCTACAAAAATAACTGTGCTACACATTATATTTATCTCAGATATTAAAATTTTCACCAGAAAAGTTGGTAAAAGAGTTTAAAGTGTATAAAAACTTATATTAATTTTTTATTACTTTCTACTATTGATGTTTTTATCAACATTTTGGATTGAAGGTTATTTGAAAAGTTTGATAATCTTTGATGAGCTACGGTGTGCAAAAGAGATAAAATTATAAAGGCGTAAAGCGAAATTTTAAAAATGAACTTTTGAGAGGGTATAATAGCAAATCGAACTCGACAATGCGACTCGATCGCCTGGAGAGGAGATTGCTATTATAACTCGAAAAAGTTTTTAAAATTTCACTTACGCCTTTATTTTTATAAAATTAATCTATCCAGCCAAAATGCTTACAAGCATATTCTATTCCATCTTTGTCCGCATCTTTTGTTACAAAGTCGGCTTTTTCTTTTAATTCGTCTATAGCATTTCCCATAGCTATAGAAGTCCACTCGTCTCTGAACATTTTTAAGTCATTTTTCTGATCTCCAAATACAACTACATCCTTGTAAGGAGCACCAAAATGATCCATAACAGCTTTTATTCCTACAGATTTATCGTCTGGCTCAACGAATAAATACGCATCGTGGAATCTAACAAAAGGAAGATTTTTTAAAGCTTCAAGAGTATTATCCTCTTCTGGCTTACATGCTATGTAAAGTTTGTAGTATGTATCGATTTTTTCTATATCTAAATCAGGATCTACAATAGTAGTCATGTAAACATCCTCTGTAACATCCACAAAATCATTATTTTTAGTGTATCTAGTTTTTGAATTATCTATAGAAATGCCCCAAGGAATATTTCTACTATCTGCTTCCCTTAAAAGAGCAATACAGTTCTCTTTATTAAGAGGCTCTATGTGTAAAAGCTCTCTATTTATAGTTATACCATTTCCACCATCACTTACCATATTGTCAAATCCAAGCTCATCTAAAAGTTCGACAGCTTTTGCATGACTTCTACCAGTTGCAATAGCTAAAAAATGACCATTTTCCTCTAATTTTTTTAATGTTCTTCTTGTAGATTCTGGAACAAAGGGATCAGGAAAACCTGTAGAAAGAGTCCCATCTATATCAAAGAAGAAATATTTCTTAACAAATTTTTCATTAGTACTAATAAGAATCACCACCCTATAATAAATTTTTCTATAAAGAAATGTTACCACAAAAATGAAAAAAATAATATCTATTAATTGTAAAAATTTAATTAATATAAATAAAAGAGATTGATTAATATAAACAAAAGAAAATTACAAAATAAATTAAAAGAACTGAAAGAATCATTTTTTTAATAGAAGTATTTATTTTCTTTCTTTTTTGTTCTATTATATTAAATGAAGGGAAATTAAAATATAAAAATCAATAGAACAAATAATAAAAATTAGAGAAAGGATGGCTATATGAGCGTATTAAACATAGATAGAAGAATAAATCTAAAAAAAGAATATCAGTCAGTAAAAGAGGACTTTGCAGAAGCTGTCCTTGATAGAGCAGAGAATATAATTAAAAAAGAGGTACTCATAAAATCGACTTATCAGTCTCACTTTGGAATGTACGAACTTGCAATACTTCAGACGGAAGTTGAAAGAAGAATGATTTTGAGAAAGTTAGAACTAGCTAATGATTATATGAAGTCAGATAAGGATATAGACGAAAATAAAATCAGAGAAATTGCAGAATCAGAGCAGCTAGGACTGATTGAAATAATAGAAAATAAAAAAGAGCGGATACAAAAAGCTAACGATTATTTAAAAAGAAATAGATTAAATTCTAGAGAAAAGGAAAGAATGAGGGATAGCTTAAAATTGCTCACACTAAAGCTTCATCCAGTATTATCAAAAAGAGCAGATGAAAAATCAGTGATGATACTTGAAAGGGCATTGGATGCTTTTATTGACGATAATTATGGAAAAATGAGGATGCTAGAAAATATTTTAGATGTATCTTGTGAAAAAGAAGAAAATTTAGATGAAAAAACAATGATACAAGAGATAGAAAGAATTAGAAAGGCCATAGCCGATGAGGTAATGCAGGCCGCACTTGAGAAAAAAGAAAAAGTATTTGAAATGGAAGAATTTGTATTTGACTTGGAAAAAGTTGAGGCTCAAAAGGAAGCACTTAAAAATGAGCTAAAAATAGAGCAAAAATCTAGGGATGATTTAAAATATAAACTAGATTTACTAGAAAAAATATACAATTTCAATGTTGAATAATAATAAAAATAGGGGATTTTGATAAAAAGAATAGGAGGATTTATGGCAGGGAGAATCGACTTAACAGAAGGAAGAATAGCCGACAAGCTTATAAGATTGGCACTTCCTATAATGGGAACATCATTTATAAACATAGGATATAACGTAGTAGATATGCTATGGGTTGGTAGAGCAGGAAGTTCTGCCGTTGCAGCAGTTGGAACTGCTGGATTTTATACTTGGTTAGCACTTGCATTTATTGCTATATCTAGGGTTGGTGGAGAAGTAAAGGTTGCTCAGAGCATGGGAGACCACAACCTAGATGAAACAAGAGCGTATATAAAAGCAGCTATAGAGATAAATATTGTTTTAGCGATATTATTTGGGGCTGTTCTTATAATATTTAACCGACCACTGATTGAGTTGTTTAGACTTGGAGACGAGCATGTAACACAACAGGGAAGTATATACCTTATAATAGTAGGATTAGGTATGGTATTTTACTTTATAAATCCTGTGTTTACAGCTATTTTCAATGGATTAGGAGATAGTAAAACTCCATTTTTAATTAATACAACAGGACTTTTAGTTAATATATTCTTAGATCCAGTTCTTATACTTGGATTTGGTCCATTCCCTAAAATGGGAGTTGCCGGTGCTGCGATTGCAACAATAACTGCACAGGCGTGTGCTACACTAGTATTTATATACAAAATAGCTAAAAAAGAAGGAATATATTTTAAAATAAGATACTTTAAAAATATAAAACTAAGTTACCATAAAGAGCTGTTTGTGCTTGGATTACCGGTTGCAATACAGAGTGGTATGTTTACAGGATTTTCAATGTGTATAGGTGTAATAGTTGCAAAATGGGGTCCAGTTGCCATTGCGGTGCAGAAAGTTGGTAACCAGATAGAGTCTATTGCATATACAACTGCTGATGGTATGGCTTCATCTGTATCTGCATTTGTAGGGCAGAACTACGGTGCAGGAAAAGTAGATAGAATAGAAAAAGGTGCAAAAGTTGGAATAATGTTTGCTATATTCTGGGGAGCACTTACAATGTTCTTATTAGTATTTGGGGCAGATTTTATATTTAAATTCTTCATAGACGAGCCAGAAGCTAGAAGGATAGGTGCAAATTACCTTATGATATTAGGATTTGGGGAAATATTCCAGTGCTTAGAAATAATAGTAACTGGTGTACTTAGAGGTCTAGGAAGAACTTACATAACATCTGCTGTAAGTATAATATTTACAGGAGCTAGAATACCTATGGCACTTATTTTATCATCTGCATTAGGACTTGGACTAACAGGTGTATGGATTAGTATATCTCTTAGTATGGGAATAAAAGGTATTGTAATGCTATCAGTTTACTTAAATTACAAACGAAGAGGAAAACTTGTGGAAAGTAAAAGCAAGTAACAACTTAAGTAAACTTATAAAGTTTTTTGACTTTATTATATAAAGAATCCAGTTAGATATAAAAAACGAACAATAATATGGTTTGATTGATAGAAAATACTGAAATGATAGAAATAATTTATATGCAAAAATGAACTTATAGAAAAAAATTAAAAAATTTAAAATGACGAAAAATAAGTTGATATGTTTGAAACCTTTGCAAAAACTAAAGTGTATAGATTATAAAATTTTTTAAATAAAGAATATTAGAGTTGTAACTAATAAAAAAATGATTTTATAATTTTCTGACAGACATATAAATGTACTTGCATTATTCAAAAATAGATAGTATAATTTGAAGAGTAGTAACGAAAGAAATATAAAAAAAAACTTAAATAAGAAAAGTATACAACATAGCAATCAACTAACTTAACCATATAAATTTTATGTAATAAAAGACTGTATCACATTCTGCTGCGTGAACAGTTTTTTATTTTTTTTTGAAGATATTTTGGTAATATATATGCAAATTGAAAATTTTTTTGCTTGAAATTAAAATAAAAAATACCTATAATATTATATGAGAATTTATTGAGAATAAATAGAGTATAGAATCAAGTAAAATCAATACTCTTATACAAATGAAATCAAATGATAAACTATATCAAATAATAATTAAACAGGGAGGGATAACTTTGATTTCTGAAGCAATTATTAAAAAGTTTATTAAAAATAGTGAACAGGTTGAAAATGAAGAAGTAAGGAATAAATACGGAACTGTTGCAGGGATAGTAGGTATAGTATCAAACCTACTTTTATTTATTTTAAAGTTTAGTATAGGGTTCTTAAGTGGAAGTATTGCCATAACAGCAGACGCATTTAACAACTTTACAGATATGGCATCATCTGCAATAACTATGATAGGATTTAAATTAGCTAGTATGCCTGCAGATGAAGAGCATCCATTTGGACATGGTAGACTAGAATATTTATCAGCACTTGTTGTTGCATTTATGGTAATGTTTGTAGGTATAAAATTCGTTCAGACATCTTTTGAAAGAATAATGAATCCAGTAGCGGTACAGTTTAGCCTAATACCATTTTTACTTCTTTTAGCATCTATGGCTGTTAAATTCTGGCTTGGAAGATTTAACAAACATGTAGGTGAAAAGATAGACTCATCGGCTTTAAAGGCTGTTGCAGTAGATGCTATGGGAGATGTATTTACATCAGGATGTGTTGTATTATCATATCTAATAGCAAAATTTACTGCATTCCCATTAGACGGATATGTAGGTATAGTTGTATCTTTAATAATATTATATGCAGGCTTCTCTTTAATAAAAGAAACTGTAAGTCCATTATTAGGTGAAGCTCCAGATGAAGAAATGGTAGACAACATAGTGAATGGGTTATTAGAGTACAATATAATCTCAGGGGTTCATGACCTTATAATACACAACTACGGTGTAGGTAGATGTATAGCCTCTGTACACGCTGAGGTGCCTTGTAATATAGATATAATGGAGATACACGAGGTTATAGATGATGCAGAAAAAGAACTATCTAAGAAATTAAACATACACTTAGTAATACACATGGATCCAATAGCTGTTGAAGATGAAGACTATATCCAGACTAGAACAGAGCTTGCTAGAATAATAGCTAGAAATGAAAAAATAGAATCTATGCACGATTTAAGAATAGTAGGAAAAGGAAATAAGAAAAACTTAGTATTTGATGTCGTTGTAGACGGTGATTTATCTCACAGTGAAGAGGAAGAGCTTAAAAACTGGGTAAATGAAGAGATACAGAAGATTCATCCAAACTACAATTGTGTAATATTAGTAGATAAAAACTATGTAAAAAGACATTTTTAAGTTAAAAAGAGGCTGTTGCAATTTGCAATGGCCTTTTTTAGTAATTAATCATTTATATATTTTTAAAAATAAAAAAGAGGCTATCATATTAATAAATAGAGTTAATACGATAGCCTCTTTTAATCTTAAATTATAATTAACTATTTTGAAGAAGTGAAAATAGTTTTAACTATGTTCAATATTTCTGTAAGTACTTCAAAATTGCCTTTAACACTTTCTTTTGTAACTATTATATCGGCAGCTACATCTGTAACAACTTCGCTAACATCTCTAACGTTTTCTCCAACCTGACCAAAATCATCTACAAGCTTAGGAAGTTTTGCAACTGATTTAGTTATATTTTCTGTATTGTCATCAAGGACAACATTGACCTTATCCAAAACAGAATTCACATTTTTTATAGTTGTTAGAAGATTTATTATTAGCTTTATTAAAAATACTAAAGCTACACAACCTATTATAGCCAATATAAATAAAATTGTATTGAGATTAATTGTAACAGTCATAGTCTACTCCCCAATTCTAAACTTCCTTTTGTTCTTCAGATGCTTCTTCAAGAGCTACAGCAGCTTCCTCAAGAGCTTCAACTACTTCTTCTGAATTAACATCACATTCTTCACAAGCTTCGTCTACAGCTTTTTTAGCATCAAGATATTCTTTTATTTTAGCTTTAGAATCGTTGAATTTTTCTTTCTGAGAGCTTAAAACATCGCCAGCTTTAGCTTTTGCACCAGTAGCTTTGTCTGATACGGCATCAACAGCTTGTTTAGAAGCATTTTTGATGTCTTCTCTTGTTTCTTTTCCTGATTTAGGAGCTAATAAAATACCACCAACTGCACCTGCTGCCACACCAGCGGCAACTCCTGCTGCAGCAGTTTTAGCTTTTTTAAGCTTTTCTGCTCTTATTTTTTCCTGTCTTTTTGCCTGTATTTTTTTTGATAAACTCATATAACCGACCCCTCTCAAAATTTGTTTTGAAATTTATTATAAAATTCATATTATAAACAATATATACCCATTTATAACTAATGTAAACAAAAAAATTGTGAATTTTCAAAATAAAATATAAAAATATGAAATATTTATTATTTATTATTTATATTTTCTTTTATTTCTTCAAGAAGAGATTTATGTTTTAAAGATTTCATGTTAGGGAATGCTTTTATAACTCTTCTTCTTAATACACCATGACCTTTGCTCTTTAATTCTTCTATTCTAGTATTTAAAGATTTAATTTCAAATTCTAGCTCATTCATAATCTTATGTTCTTCTTTTATAAAGTTGCCTTTGAAGTCATTAGATAGAAGCTCTTCCATTTCAGCTGGAGAGTATTTAGAGAGTCCAAGCTCTTCAATCTGGTTTGCAAGACTAGCCTGTAAATGACCTTTGACAACTTCGAGATGTCTTTTTCTCTTTTCAAGAAGATCTTCATGAAGTTCATGAAGTTTTTCAAGTCTTTCGTTAAGATGAAGGATAGTACCTGCTGTAATAATTGTATCTACTATAAAGTAAGTTGCAAATAATACAGAAAGTGCAAATGCTACCTTTGTATTGATACTAGCCACAAAATCATCTATAGCTGGATGTATTACAAGCATAACGAAAAGAGAAAGTAAACCAAACATCAGTGAGTTTTGAAGGCATACTCTACCGTTTATGTTGTACTTGTATGTCGAATAATCCCACCAAGACATGTGGAAGATTTTTTCTAGCACATAGCTTGTAATATATTCTAGTGTACTTGTTACTATTATACTTGCTATAAATAACACAGGAATATTATTTACAAATGGAGACAATATCGAAATAACAAGTAAAGCTCCAAATCCGTATATAGGGCAGAATGGACCATTCAAGAACCCTCTGTTTACTAGTTTTTTCTGTCCAATTGAGCAGTATGCACTCTCGCACACCCACCCTAAAAAACTGTATATGGTGAAATATAGCACCTGGATATACAATAGTTTCATATAGTATTCACCTCATTCTAAAAAATAAGCCTGAAATCAAGTTGTAGACTGTGTTTCAATGCAAAAAAATATCTAAAAAAATACAATTTCCTTCATTAAATAATCTTGATAATAGTTTTCAGGCTATAAACATAATTATTCGAGATAATTTGTAATTATAGATTGAAAAATATAAGTTACAATTATGGCAAAAATGAAACAACCAAAAATAAATTATACTTATATATATTGAAATTATGTTTATACATATATTATAAAAAACGATTGTGAATATACTGTAATAAACTGTGAAAAAACTGTAAAAAATGCACGATTATTAAAAAATAAAAAGATTATTGAGAAAATGAGGAAAATAAAGAATTATTAAATAGCAGCTAGAGAGAAATCAAACAACAATAATTAAAAATTAAATAAGAATAATATAAAAATAAAGTCAAAATAATGTAGAAAGAGTCTAAAAAATATATATCTGTAAAAACTAAATGTAACAATTGTAGGAAATAGAAACAAAAAGTTACAATCTTTGTAACTTTTTGTGTTACAAAATATAAAAGAAAAAATAAAAAAATTTATAGCTAAAGAAAAAACAAGTTGTTACTTGTGTATATGCTAAAATCCTTGAAATACACAAAAACACGATAATAATCAATTGTCATGCCAAAAATAACACACAACTTGTTGTTGTTTGTTGTTTGTAAAATTTTCAAAAAAAGTCTTTACAAAGCTGTAACTTTTGTATTATTATATATACAAGCTTAAAAAAGTTACAAAAAAGTAACAGCGAAGTAAAAGAAAAGTAACAAATTGTAAGAAATGAATATTAGATTATATTAAGATAAGTAAATTTTGGGAGGATTTTAATGTTAAACTTGAAGAAAAAACTAAGCGCAATAGTATTAGCATCGATGATGCTTTTATCGAGCACAGGGTTTGTATTTGCAGATGAAAAAATAGAAGATATAGATACAGTAGCAGCTGAGGCAACAGTTGAAGAAAGCTCAGATGCAACTAGAACAACTTCAGTAGTAGAAAACAACGACGGATGGATAAAAAGAGGAAAAGACTTCTATTACAATGATGAAGACGGTGAAGTATTAAAAGGTTGGCAGAATGTAGATGGAAAACACTACTACTTCTGGAAAGATGGAAAAATGGCAAATGGTTGGTCAAAAATAAACAACAAAACATATTACTTCACAAGAGAAAATGGAAAACACACTGGAATATGTAAATTAGATAATGGAAAAACATACAACTTCAATAAAGAAGGTGTACTTACTCCAGGAATAGTTAGACAGAAAGGTAAAATACTTTACTTTGACCAGAGAGGTAAACTTGCTTCAACAGGTAAATCATACAAATCAAATGCTTCAGCTTATTCTGGACATTCAACAACATCAACAGGACAGAAACCAAGATGGGGAACAATAGCTGTTGACCCTAAAGTAATACCTTATGGATCAAAAGTTTATATACCTTACTTCAACAAAACATTCATAGCTAATGACTGTGGTGGAGCAATAAAAGGTACAAAAATAGACATATTCATGAACTCAAGCAAAGAATGCTACAAATTTGGAAGAAGAAACATAGAAATAATCGTATTAAAAGATGTAAAATAATAAATTAGATATACATGTTCTTCAAACTTAATAAAATAATACTCAGTAAAAAGAAAAGGGGCTATTGTGAAAACAATAGCCCCTTTTCTTTTCTTTAATTTCTATTTTTTAAGCAGATAAATGATTGCTGTTGCAAGTTTTTGTATAAGTCCTTAAGTTAGTAATCACAAATTAATTTGCATCGACAATTCCGCAAGCGCCCCACACCTTTATATATTTTTCAATAATAATTGGGGCGCTGAGGACTGGAGAGCAAATAATTGTGATTACTAACTTAAAAAGGCTATTGCAAAAATTTGCAACAGCCTCTATTTATTTCTTATAAATCTTTTTTCCATAATCCATGTAAGTTACAGTATTCATATACAGCAACTGGTTTTTCGCCTTCAAGTAAAGCAAATTCAGCAACTGGTTTTTCACCTGGTTTAAGGTCTTTTCTACGTACTCCCTGATCTGTTTCAAGAAGTATGAACATTATGTAGTGTTTATCTTCCATTGGATGTTCTACTGAACCAACCTGAGCTTTTACTACATTTCCTTCAACTGTTACTTCTGGAACGTGTTTTTCTGTAGCTGCATCTACTGTATTTGGAACTAGTTCTGTCATTTTCTGACCACAGCACATTAATGGTACTGGAGTTTCGTATACTACCTCAACTAAGTTTTTACATCTTTCACATAAATAGAATTTTGTCATTTTAAATTCCTCCTTAAGAATCGACACCATTGTGTCATTTTTTTATTTTAATTTGATTGTTACCTTCATAATAATTTTATTGAATCTTTTATAATTCTTATCGAAAATTTTTATCATCTTATCAATCACTTATTAATATAATTACCCCACAAAAAATCTTTTAAACAGATAAAATTAAAAAAAGTGCAAATTTTTTAAAAAAGTCAAAAAAACAAATTTTAAAGGTGTATAATCAATATATACTCAAAAAATTTTAGTGAATTTATAAATAACGCAATACAAAAAAATAAATTATATGAAATATAATAGAAAAATCTTTTGAAAGTGTATACAAAATAATTAAGAGAGAGTATTCTTTTGTATATATAAAAATCAGGAGGAAAGTTATGAGTAAAGTGGCAAAAGCGACTATGGGGCTGTTTATTGTAACCATGGTTTCGAAAATTTTTGGGTTTGCCAGAGAGACAATACTGGTATCTGTCCACGGTGCAGGGATGGTTACAGATGCGTTTATAACATCTATGAATATCCCAACTGTAATATTTTCTACAATTGGTACAGCACTTGCGACAACATTTATCCCAATGTACTACACTGTAGAGAAGGACTTGGGCAAAGAGGGGACAGATAAGTTTGTAAATAATATATTCAATATGATAGTTGTAGTCAGTTTGTTGTTATCTGTAATAGGGTATATATTTTCTGACGAGCTAGTAAAAATATTTGCAATGAGCTACACTGGAGAAAAGCTAAAACTTGCTTCAGAGTTTACTAGGATAATGATAGGGGGTATGGTATTTATAGGGCTTAGTAATATTATGACCTGCCTTATGAATATAAATTCGAAATTTATCGTACCGAGCATTACAGGAATTCCTTTTAATATAATAATTATTATAGGGATATTCTTAAGTGCAAAATACGATATTAGACTTATGCCTATTTTTACTTTAATTGGTATGGCGAGTCAGTTTTTATTTCAGGTTCCAGTGTCATATAAAGACGGATATAGATATAAGTTCTACATAGATTTAAAGGATAAATACATAAAAAAGACATTGATTTTAGTTATTCCGGTGTTTATTGGAGTAGGGGTAAATCAGCTAAATACAGTTGTAGACAGGACTTTAGCATCTACACTTGGAGACGGGATAATCACAGTTTTAAATGATGCATCTATTTTAAATACTTTTGTAATAGGTGTGTTTATATCGAGTATTCAGTCTGTTGTCTATCCACTTTTATCTAAGCTATCAAGTGAAGGAAATGACAAAGCAGCTACAGGAATAATAAGAAAAAGTGTGAATGTTGTAATAGTGCTTATGGTTCCAATTGCTATAGGAATAATGGTGCTTTCAATTCCAATAGTTCAGCTTGCATTTGAAAGGGGTAAATTTGACCACAGTGCGACTCTTTTAACTGCAGCAGCACTTTCATATTATGCAATAGGGCTTCCTGCATCAGGGCTTAGAAATATTTTGGGAAATGTGTTCTATTCATTTGGAGATACTAAGACTCCTATGAGAAATGGTATGATAGCAATGGTTATGAATATCTGCATGAACATAGTATTTATAAAATTTATGGGACATTGTGGGCTTGCATTTGCTACAAGTATTTCGGCGACAATTTGCATATTCTTGCTTTTCATAAGTTTGAGAAAAAAGATAAAATACTTTGGACAGGACAAGATAATTGTAACTACAATTAAATCAATACTATCGGCAGTAGTTATGGGTGTTGTTGTTTATTTTGTATATAGATTTATGGATATGAGGGGAATTTATGGAACGAGAGATTTAATAAAGGCTCTATTTGTATCTGTTATGTCTGGAGTAGTAGTGTATGGTGGAGTAATTCACCTTATGAAAGTAGATGAGGTTGAGATGCTTTTAGATATATTTAAGAGTAAGTCTAAACAAATTGTATCTAAGATAAGCAAAAGATAGATAAATGTAGTAAAATAGAAATAGAGCAAAAAAGTAAAATTTGAAGTGAAAGATAAGATATTATATAAAGAGGAAAATTGGAGGGGTTTATATGAATTCAGATAACCTTATAAAAAATTATACGAGTGCTAGGGGTACATCTAAGATAGTTCTTACAGTAGGAACTATAGATAATGGAGAAATGGATTATAAAGTTTATGGAGCTAAAGGTGTTGAGATAACTAAACAGCAGCATAGATACGAGATAGGATCTCTTACTAAGAGTATTATGATGGCTAAGTTATGTCAGGCGATTAGCGAGGGAAAAGTTAGTCCAACTGATAAGATAGGGACTATATTAGACGAAAATATAAGCCACAATCCAACAATAGAGCAGCTTGCAACTCACACAGCTAGATATGGTAACTCATATCCTAAGCATATAGCGAGAAAAGAAATGAAAAATGCGCTATTTAGCAAGGATAATCCATATTGTGGATATAAGGAAAATGATATATTAAATGATATAGAAAACTTTAAACCAAATGCTAAGCATCGTGAATGGGTGTATTCTCATTTTGGTGGTGCAGTTATGGGAGAAGTGCTATCTAAGATATACGGTAAGGATATTAAGACTATTATAGAGGAAACTGTAGAGGAGTTAGGGCTTGAAAATACTGGCTATACAGAAGATACTGAGATAGGTAAGTGTTGGAAGTGGAATGGAGATGAGGTGTATGCAGCTACATCTGGTCTAGTATCTACAGTGAATGATATGATGAAATTTGTGCAGGAAAATATCGAGTGTGATCCTGAGTATTTAGCTTTAGGGCATAAGAAGTATTATACTATTTCTAAAGGTAAGTACGATATGGGGTTAGGTTGGGTAATCAACGACGATACGAAGATTATCTGGCACGATGGAAGTACTGATAATTTTGACTGCTTTATAGGATTTGAGAAACACAGCAAGAAAGGTGTGGTTGTGCTTTCGAATTATCCTAATAAAGGGGAAGTAAATGCTGCGAAGATAGGACTAGAGAAGATTACTGAGTTAGTAAAGAATCGTAAATAGGGAAGAGAGGAAGACATATCTACCTCAGGCTCCAGGCAGTCGAGCTGCATTGTCGCTGGAGGTAGATATTGTCTTCCTCTTTTTTATTACGCTTCTATCTAGCTCTAAAATCTTAGAGGAAGGTTGAAAGCGTCTGTAGATTGCAGTGTGAAATATATATGTTCTTCCTTTTTTATTACGCTTCTGTCTAGCTCGGAAATCTTTGGGTGGTTGGAGGTTTAAGGGTGTGTAGTTTTTGTGATATAATTTTTATAGAAGGATTGTAAAAGGACGTGATTTATTATGATAAATGAAAAAGAAATGGATTTTGTTGTATATTGCGTGGAGAATTTGGCTAATTATATAAGTGAGGACTCAGTAAAAGTTTTTGATTTGCTTGATGAAAATGACCTTATAGAAGGGTATATTTTGAAGTTTTATGATATTTTGCATACTCAAAGCAAGGAGTGGATTGTTGAGGACTTAGTAGAACAATTAGAGAAGAGGGTATGTGATGAATATGTTAGCAGATAAAACTTTATTAAATATGAAATATGCAAGAGTTATAATGGAGTTTTCAAGAATTACAGGTATTTCTGAAAATGATGCACTTAGAATATTCTATCATTCTGATTTATATTTTTTAATGAAAAATGGTATATCTGATATTCATTGTATGTCTGATAGTTGGTTGGCAGAAGAATTAAAGGAAGAATATGAAAATAGTTAAGCACTCAGTTTAATCTGGGTGTTTTTTATTTATAAAGAAATATAAAAATAATAAACCTATAATCATCATTTATCAAAATCATAGAATATAGAGCATGATTTAAATTTTTTTCTTTATATGGTATAATAGTACATATGTTTGATAAAATTGGATGATTGTGTTTACAGAGTTATCCATATAAACCAAAAGAGAGAGGAGTTTTGTTTTGATTATTTTAGGAATTGACCCAGGTATCGCAATTGTTGGATACGGGGTTATTGAATACAAGGGAAATAATTTTAGAGTTATCGACTACGGTGCAATCACTACACCAGCTCACACAGATTTGACTACTAGGCTGGAGATGGTGTACAAGGGAGTCGATACGATTATAAAGAGTTATGATATAGATGAGGTTGGAATCGAGGAGCTGTTCTTCAACAAGAACGTAAAGACTGCGATTACTGTTGCTCAGGCGAGGGGAGTTACTCTTCTTGCGTGTGCTCACAACAATGTTCCAATTTACGAGTACACTCCACCTCAGATTAAGCAGGGAGTTTGTGGATATGGTAGGGCTGATAAAGTCCGGGTGCAGAAGAGTGTTACTTCATTTTTAAAGCTTAAAAAAGTACCAAAACCTGATGATGTCGCCGATGCACTTGCAATTGCTATATGTCACGCCCATGCAAATAAATTGGATAAAACTTTGAGAAATATTCAGGGATTATAGAAGTATTTAGCAATTATAGATAAATAATATAGAATTAGATATGATTTAAGAAAGAATCTATATAATGTAATATAAAATAATAATTGGAAAGGAAAAAGTTATGTATAGATACATTAAGGGAACTATCGAGGAAATAGGTTTTGACAGTATTACTATAGATAATAACGATATTGGTTATAGTATTTTGGTATCTTCAAATACAGCAGCTCAGTATCAGGTTGGCGAAAAGGCTAAGGTGTTTACTAAGCTGATAGTCAGAGAGGACGAGATGTTTTTATGCGGATTCCACTCTGAAGAAGAGAGAAATATGTTTGATATGCTGACTTCAATATCAAAAATAGGTCCAAAAGTTGGGCTTTCAATTCTTTCATTTGCAACACCAAAGCAGCTTGGTGCATATATTTTAAGTGAAGATATAGCTAAAATATCTAAGGCTCCAGGTGTTGGTAAGAAAACTGCGGAAAGAATTATATTAGAATTAAAGGATAAAATAGACAAGACACAGATCGAGTTTGAGCCTACTTTATTAGAAGCTCAGCCAGCAGCTATTTCAATAGACGAATCTGTGGATGCGTTGATAGCACTTGGTTACACACAGGCTGAAGCAAAAGAAGCTGTCAAGAAAACTAAGAAACCAGGTATGGAAACTGAGGAAATTATTAGAAAATCACTTACATACTTAATGAAAAATCCTATCAAATAATCGAAAAAAATTATAGAAATACTAGTAAAAATTTATAAAAATACTAGTAAAAAATATACAAAAATATTAGTAAAAAAATACTAATAAAATTTGGATTATGAGATAGAGAAGGGAGAAATTGACGAGGAAAATGCTAGAAGATTTCGATGAAAATAGAATTATAACGTCTACTATGCAGATGGACGATGTAGAAATAGAGAATAATTTAAGACCTAAAACACTTGACGAGTATTTAGGTCAGGAAAAGTCAAAAGAGCAGCTTAGTATTTTTATTGAAGCGGCTAGAAGTAGAAATGAACAGCTAGACCATGTCCTTTTATACGGACCTCCAGGGCTTGGAAAGACTACATTAGCAGGGATAATTGCCAATGAAATGGGCGTTAATTTAAGGATAACATCAGGGCCTGCAATAGAAAAGGCTGGGGATTTAGCTGCTATACTGACAAATTTAGAAGAGAATGATGTTTTATTTATAGACGAAATTCACAGAATCAACAGAAGTGTTGAGGAAGTTCTTTATCCAGCGATGGAGGATTTTTGTTTAGATATTATAATCGGTAAAGGGCCTTCAGCTAGAAGTATAAGACTTGATTTACCTAAATTCACTCTAATTGGAGCGACTACTAGACCAGGTATGCTTACAAATCCGCTTAGAGATAGATTTGGTGTGATTTGTAAACTCGACTACTACACAAATGACGAGCTTGCTCAGATAGTTAAGAGATCGTCTGGACTTTTAGGTGCTGATATTGATGAAAAATCTGCAGCAGAGATTGCTAGAAGATCTCGTGGAACACCAAGAATTGCAAATAGATTATTAAAAAGGGTTAGAGATTACGCTCAGGTCAGAGCAAATGGCGACATCACAGAAGATGTAGCAAAAGATGCATTAGAGCTACTTGGTGTAGATTCGCTTGGGCTTGATTATGTAGATGAGACTCTTTTAAAAACAATTATCGAGAAGTTTGGTGGAGGGCCAGTTGGTCTGGATACACTTGCTGCTTCGATAGGTGAGGATAGAAATACAATAGAAGATGTATACGAACCGTATCTGATACAGTTGGGATTTATAAATAGAGGTGCGAGAGGAAGAATGGCAATGCCAAAAGCGTACAAACATCTCAATTATGAAATCTCTGATAAGTAAAAAGAGGGAGGCTACACATATTATCCCCGCTCCAGGCAGTCGAGCTGCATTGTCGCTGGGCTATAATATTGTGTAGTCTCCCTTAGTTTTTTACATAGCAAGAGATTTAAATAATGGAGAATGTTTGTACTGCATAAAGAACTAATATATTAACTAATATAAAAGAACTGATATATTAATAGAAGAAAGTTTTTAAAATTTCAGAAAAAAATACCTTCAATATATTGAAAATACAAAGATGTAAAGATTTTTTTATCTATAAAAAATATCTTCAAAAGTTTTATGGACAAACTTTAAATTATATAACATAAAATTTAAAATTCTACATAGGTAAAGCTTAAAAGAGTGTATAAATAAAGTCTAACTTACAAGATATAAATTTAGTTTGAAAATTTTGTATAAGGTCAATTTTTGATTATCTATGGAAAAATAGTTATTTTTTTGTTATTATAAAAAGAGTATGCAAAAATAAAATGTTAAATAATAACATCGAGTGAGATACTAGATGAACTATAATAAATAATTATTAGAAAGGAAGCGTGAGATTTGAAGACAAGCGATTTTAATTTTGATTTACCACAGGAATTAATTGCTCAGACTCCTATAGAAGATAGATCTTCATCAAGACTTATGGTTCTTGATAAAGAAACAGGAGAAATTGAACATAGAATTTTCAGAGACATCAAGGAATACCTAAAACCAGGTGATTGTCTAGTTTTAAATGATACTAGAGTTATACCTGCGAGATTAATCGGTGAAAAGGTGGACACAGGTGGAAAGATAGAGTTTTTACTTTTAAAAAGAAACACGGATGACACTTGGGAATCACTAGTTAAGCCAGGAAAGAGAGCAAAAATAGGAACTAAGTTCTCATTTGGCGGAGGAAAGTTAATAGGTGAAGTAGTTGGAATGGCTGATGAAGGTGCGAGAATTATAAAATTCCACTACGACGGAATATTTGAGGAAATATTAGATGAGTTAGGAAATATGCCACTTCCTCCATATATAACAGAAAAATTAGAGGAAAAAGAAAGATACCAGACAGTTTATTCTAAACACAATGGTTCTGCTGCAGCTCCAACAGCTGGGCTACATTTCACTAATCAGTTATTAGATGAAATAAAAGAAATGGGTGTAGATATAGCATTTGTAACGCTACACGTTGGGCTTGGAACATTTAGACCGGTTAAAGTTGACGATGTGTTAAATCACGAAATGCACTCAGAATTTTACATGGTTACTCAGGAAGCAGCGGACAAAATCAATAAAGCTAAGGAAAATGGAAATAGAGTAATATGCGTTGGAACTACAAGTTGTAGAACAATAGAATCTGCAGCCGAAGAAGATGGACACATGACTGCAAAAAGTGGATGGACAAATATATTCATCTATCCAGGGTACAAATTCAAGGTGCTAGACAACCTAATTACAAACTTCCACTTACCAGAATCTACATTAATAATGTTAGTAAGTGCTTTATGTGGAAGAGAGCATGTGTTAAATGCATACAATGAAGCTATAAAGGAAAGATATAGATTCTTTAGCTTTGGGGATGCAATGTTTATAAAATAGTAAAATATGTTGATAGAAGTGATTAGAGGATAAAATATCAAGAAATTAAAATGTATAATAATAATTAAGATAAAATGCATAATAATATTAAGATAAAAATGTATAATAAAATGTTTCAAATAGATTTAAAAATTTAAACTAGGGGTTGAGAATTTTGAAGCACAAAAAGAATGGGTTTATTTTAAATACAGCATTTATTTTCGAAAAAATTCTTGCAGCAGTTGTATTAATCGCTGTATTTTTGGGAACAATAGATGTTCTGAGACTTATATGGGACACTTATATAGTTAATTTTGAGAATATAATTCAGTATGAACAGCTAAATGACATGCTTGGGCAGATACTACTTCTGGTTATAGGAGTTGAGCTTGTTGTAATGCTTTCACTACATTTACCAGGAGCACTGATAGAAGCACTTTTATATGCGATTGCGAGAAAAATGCTTTTAATCCCTAAAAAAGAGGGCATGTTAGAGATACTTTTAGGAGTAATTGCAATAGCTGGGTTATTTATAATAAAAAAATACTTAATAGACCATCATGAAGATGATGAAAATGAAAAGACGTTAGAGGATCACAAGGTAGACTTTGTATGCAAGGCACTTCCAATATTCTGCAGAAATAGAAAAGATAAGAATCATGTGTGTACTTGCCAGAAAAATGAAGAAAAAGATGAAGAAGTTGAGAGTTAGGTAATAGTAACTCATTAAATAATCAAAAATACTTAAAAGAAAGGATGAGAAGATGTACGCAGTAACTTACGAATTAATAAAAACTTGTAAACAGAGCGGTGCGAGATTAGGTGTTCTACATACTCCACACGGCGATATAGAAACTCCAATATTCATGCCAGTTGGGACACAGGCAACAGTTAAATCAATGACACCAGAAGAATTAAAAGAAATAGGATCACAGATAATCCTATCAAATACATACCATTTATACCTAAGACCAGGCCACGAATTAGTGAAAAAAGCTGGAGGGCTTCATGAATTCATGCACTGGGACAAACCAATATTAACAGATAGTGGTGGATTCCAGGTATTCTCACTTGGGCCACTTAGAAAAATTTCTGAAGAAGGTGTTGAATTTAGATCACACTTAGATGGTTCTAAACATTTCCTAACTCCAGAAAAGGCTATGGAAATACAGAACGCATTAGGTTCTGATATAATGATGGCATTTGACGAATGTGCTCCATATCCAGCGAGTAGAGAATATGTAAAAAATTCTCTAGAAAGAACTACTAGATGGTTAGAAAGATGTAAAGAAGCTCACAAAAATCCTGAAAAACAGGCACTATTTGGAATAATCCAGGGTGGAATGTACAAGGATTTAAGAGAGCAGTCAGCAAAAGAAATAACTGCAATAGATTTACCAGGTTATGCAATAGGTGGATTAAGCGTTGGTGAGCCAAAACCAATAATGTACGATATATTAGAACACACTACTCCATTTATGCCAGTGGACAAACCAAGATATTTAATGGGTGTTGGAAGTCCTGATGATTTAATCGAAGGTGTAATAAGAGGGGTGGATATGTTTGACTGTGTTCTACCTACAAGAATTGCTAGAAACGGAACTGCAATGACAAGTCAGGGAAAAGTTGTTGTTAGAAATGCGACTTACGCAGAAGATTTCACTCCACTTGATCCTGAATGTGATTGCTATACTTGTAGAAATTACACTAAAGCTTATATTAGACATTTGATAAAAACTAATGAAATGTTAGGTGCGAGATTAATAACTACTCACAACCTTCACTTCTTATTAAAATTAATGGAAAACATAAGACAGGCAATAAGAGAAGATAGATTACTTGATTTCAGAGAAGAATTCTTCACAAAATACGGATACGAATTATAAAATGATAGGGCTGTTACAAGATTTTGTAGCAGCCCTTTAACGTAAACACAAGTATTCTTTCTCCAGGCTTCAGCGCCACATATTTTATGTAACACATTTCAATGTATGTGGCGCTTGCAGAATTGTCGATGCGAATTACTTGTGTTTTACGTTTGAAAAGTGCTGCATACAAAATATTTGATAATAGCCTTTATCATTTTATAAATATCGTATCTGTAAAAATGCTCAGAAAATGCAACATATCCCATTCTTATAAAGGTGTTATATTAATGAATGGGACGCTGAAGCCTGGAGCAGTGAGTAGTTGTATTTTCTTCTTCCTAATATACATTTGATATATACATACAAATGAGTTATAATATTCTTTAGACCTTGAGAGAAAAGGTAATATTGTACATTAAAAGGAGAGATTATTATGCCAACACAGCAGTTAATTATGAGTTTAGTTTTATGGGTAGTAGTATTTGCAGTATTCTACTTCTTATTAATAAGACCTCAGAAGAAAAAAGACAAAGAACTTAAACAGATGAGAGACTCTATAAATGTAGGGGATAAAGTTGTTACAATAGGAGGACTTTGTGCTACTGTTGCAAAAGTTGAAGAAGAAAGAGTTGTTCTTGAAGTTGGACCAAACAGAACTAAAATGCCTTTCGAAAAATGGGCTATAGGAACTGTTACAGAAAAGAAAGAAGTTAAACATGAAATAGCAGATCCTGCTAAAGAAGAAAAAGACGAAAAATAATATTTTTTAATTATGGAGGAGACTTTTTATTAGGTCTCCTTTTTCATACTTGGGAAAAGTTGGTTTATTAAACTAGCCAAGAACACTCGTGACTTTAGTCGTGGGAGGTTCAGAGTTTATATCATTAATTACTTTGTTATTTTTGATTATTTATCTAAAAAAAGAAGGGTTATTTATTGGAAATATGTATGTATATATGTTATAATTAAAAATAATACTATGAATGGAGGACTTTAAAATGTCAAAAAAACATATAAAAACTTTATCTAAAGCTACTTTAAAAAACAGTGCATCTAAAGGTGGATGTGGTGAATGCCAGACTTCTTGTCAGTCAGCATGCAAAACATCTTGTACAGTTGCTAACCAGGAATGCGAAAGATAATAAATTTTTAATAAAAATGCGGATAGCCTAGGCTATCCGTTTTTTTGTATATAGATTACAAAAGTTTTATTTTTGGGATTTTTTTGATTAAAAAATTATTTGTGAATGAACAAAAAATTAAGAAAATTATTCATTTTAAAGAAAAAGTTAAAGATTTTATGATAAAAGTATGAAATATTTTTAAATGTTAAGGACAAAGTAAGGAAGCTATGATATACTTGTGTTTAAAAGTTACAAAAATTTAACAATGTAATAAAATATTGATGTTTTAAAATATAAAAATGTTGAGATATTAATATATCTAGATATTGATATATAATGTTGATATTTATGTGATGTTGATATTTATATTATGTCAATATTTATGACAAGGTGGTGTATTGATGGATAATAAAAAGAGTGGATATAAAGATAATAAAAAAAATTATAGAAATAAAGATAGTAAAAGAAGCTATATAAATAATGATAAAAAAATAAATTATAGAAATATAGGAAATGATAAAAAAAGTAAATTGAGCTTTTTTATGAATAAAGAAACTTTAAAAGAAGTTGCGATGTGGTCTGTAACATCACTAATACTTTTCTTTGTTATAGAGTGGCTATCTAGAGGCACTCTTTCAACTATGGGAGAGTTTTTTACTGAGCATACAGTTGCATTCTTTTTAAATATACTTTTAATATTTGCAATAAATGGGATTATGTTCCTATTCAAGCATAAAAAAGCATCTCTATGTGTAACATCGTTTATTTTATTGGCTATAGGTATTATAAATAGAGTGATTTTAGAATTTAGAGGTATGCCTATAGCATTTATGGATTTATTTTCTTTAGGTGATGGACTTAGTATAGCTGAAAAATTTATCGACTTAAAGATGATAATTATAGCGGTAATAGTGATTGCGGTCTTTGTAGCAGGATTTATATTTGTTTGGAGACTTGATAGAGATAAGAAAAGATTTAATGGAATAGCAGGTATATCTGCTTGGCTTGTAGTTGTGTTTGTATTTACTGGAGCAACTATGAAGTTTATGCATTCTGGATATCTTGAAGATGTTCCTTGGAATATACAACAATCTTATGAAGCAAAAGGTTTTTTATACTCTCTGTTTGATTCATACTTTGGATATTTGAGAAAAGAGCCAGAGGGATATAGTAAAGAAACTATTGAAAAAATTAGAGCTGAAGTGGATGCAAAGGAAAAGGCGGATAAAAGAGCAATCAAGAGTGAAAAAGATGCGCCAAATATATTAATTGTTCAGCTTGAAGGATTTATGGACCCTACAATAATACCAAAAGTTCATTTTGGAATGGATCCAATACCAAACTTTAGAAAATTAATGAAAGAAAATACAAGTGGGTATATGAATGTGCCTACAACTGGTGGAGGAACTGCAAGAACAGAATTTGAAATGCTTACAGGAAGCAATTTTGACTACCTTCTTGAAGGAGAAATTCCTTATACATCAATAGTAAAGGAAAAACCTTCAAACTCACTTGCTACAACATTGAAAAAACAAGGATTTGGAGTACAAGCAATACACAATTTCAAGGGGAATTTCTATAATAGAGATAAAGGATATAAAAATCTTGGGTTTGATACGTATACATCTGTTGAATATATGAATGGGTTAGAATATACACCATTAAAATGGCCAAAAGACTATATACTTACTGAATACATAAAAAAAGCTATGGATTCTACAAAGCAAAAGGATTTTGTAACTACAATATCTGTTCAAGGTCATTCAAACTATCCAACAAAGATATTGGACAAAACATATCCCTGCAAAGTAAGTGGATATATACCTAAGGAATTTAAAAATCAGATATACTACTACTGCGAGCAGATAAGAGAAATGGATGAATTTGTTAAGCAGCTTGATGATATGTTAGTAGAGAGAAAGAAACAGACAGGCGAAGATACAATAGTACTTTACTATGGAGATCACATGCCTAAGCTAAACTACTTATATGGAGAACATGAAATTTTAGAAAAATATGTATCTCCTTATGCATACTTCTCTACATACAAAATTCCTAAAGAAGAAAATGCAATAAAAGAGTCTTATCAAATAGGAGAAAATACATTAAAATATGCTGGAGTTAAGTATGGACCTATTGAAAAATTCCATGCATATATGAAAGACGACAAAGATTTTAAGAAAAAGAATGAATTAGTACAGTACGATATACTATTCGGCAAGAAATATTACCTAAAAGATAGTGAAAAACAGAAAGAAAATACACTAAAAATGGGAATTGACGAAATTAAGATAAAAGATGTAAAAATTCAGGGAAGTACACTAGCTGTGGATGGAGAAAACTTTACTGAATCCAGCCATATATTCTTAAATGGCAAAAAATTAGAGACTACTTTTGTAAAACCAGGAAGAGTAACTGCTAAGATTGAAAGAGGAAGCGTAAAACCTGGGGATGAGGTAGACGTGAAACAATTAGGAGAAAATGATGTGGCTCTAAGTAGTACAAATGAATATAGAATAAAAGAAGATTAACAAAAATAGCATACATAGGGGGAAAATATGATAAGAAAAAAGATAACGACAATAGTTTTGTCGGCGATGATGGTTTTATCTGTTGTTACTCCAACTAGTGCGCTAAACACACTGGAACGAATTAAAGGGAAAAATAACTATGAAACAGCAGCTAAAATATCTGATATGAGAAGCTATTCTTCTATTATATTGGTAAATATGGACAATACAGTAGCTGATGGACTGAGTGCAGCAGCCCTTGCAGGTGCAAAAAATGGTGTAATACTTCTTACATCTGCAAACAAAATTCCAGAAGAAACTCAAAGTCGATTAAATGCTGCAAATAATATCTATATAATAGGTAGTGAAAAGGCAGTATCTAAATCAATAGAAGAAAATTTAAAAAGCAAAGGAAAAAATGTAACTAGGCTAGGAGGAAAAAATAGATACGAAACATCTTACCAAGTTGCAAAAGAAGTGATTGGAAATGGAAGTATAGACAAGGTATTTCTTGCAAATGGAGTGAGAGGAGAAGCAGATATAGTGTCTGCATCGCCAGTAGCTTATAGAGAAAAAGCTCCAATCCTGCTTACAAATGGAAAATCTATTGATAACGACTTAAAAGAAATTGCAGATAGTGCAGCAAAAAGATACATAATAGGTGGGACTTCTGTTGTAAATAGCTCTGTGCAAAATAGCTTAAAAAATTCTGAAAGAATCGGTGGAGCTGATAGATATGCCACAAATAAATTAATAATAGATAGATTCTACTCAAATCCAAAAGATTTTTACATAGTAGACAAAAACGATTATACAATTGCATCTGTTGCATGTTCAATTTGTACAAGTAAGCCACTTGTATTGATAAACTACAACACAAATCATACAGTTTTAAGCGGTGCAAGGGGAATAATTGCTCTAGGAAATATCCCAGAAAACTCTATAGCAAGGGCTGTTGGATATTCAGGCGGAATTGATAGATTTAATTACGATTGGACAAAATACAGATACATAGCACATGCAATGGGTGGGATAGACGGAAAAGACTACACAAATTCAAGACAGGCTATGGAGTACAATTATAAAAAAGGGTTTAGAGTATTTGAGGTGGATATAAACTTATCGAGTGATGATGAATTAATTGCATGGCACTCGTTTAGCAAAGACAACCTAAAAGATATGAAAATACCTACAAAATACAGTAGCAAAAGGCCTACACTTAGCGAATTTAAAAAATTAAAGCCTTATGGAAAATATACTACAATGTCTTTTAAGGACATTGTAAATTATATGGAAGATCATAGGGATATGTACCTTATAATAGACTCAAAATCTACAAAAGATGCGACTATAAGAAAGGTATACGAAAAAATAGTACAAGAAGCCAGTGGAGATGTGATTTCTAGGATAATTCCTCAGGCGTACAATGATTCTACATACAAACGGATTTTAAATGTACATGATTTTGACTCGATGCTATTTACCTGCTACACAATGAACAAGGTAAATGAAGATAGGATAACTAATTTATGTGCATTTAACGGAATAAAAGTTCTTACAATAGATTCAAAACTTTACACAAAATCTTTAGTAGACAAGTGTAATGCAAAGGGAATTAAATTGTATATGAACACATACAACAATAAAAAAACAGTGGACAAATTAAGAAAGAGCGGTGTGTACGGATTCTATACCGACTTCTTAAACCCATAAAGCAAAAATTATAATAAAGAAAGATTATAAACTAAACAAATAAGTCTATAAAATAAAGAAAGAGCATAAATTAAATAAATGCTATAAGCTAGATAAAAAAAGACTATTGCAATTATAAGATGAAACTTATATAAAGTACAAATGATACTTATATAAATTACATTTTAATAACTGCAATAGTCTTTTTTTCGTTTTATAAAGCTTTTAATTTTTAAAGATTCCGTTTCAGAAGAAAGTTTCAGTTGGTGTTAGAATTAAACCTTTTAAAATCCTATACTATAGTCACAGGCAAGGGAAAAGCCTGAATAAAATATATAAGGAGGTAACTAAAATGGCAGTTACAGAAAGAAAAAACCCATCAATACTAAGACTTAAATTCGAGAACGGAAAGTTAGAAGGCGGTGAAATGAAGTACAAATTTAAAAACATCAAAAATCTAAAAGCAGATGCAAAGATGGAAGATGTTCATGCAGTAGGGAAGGCATTATCAGGATTGCTAGAAGTACCAGCAGATAAAATAGCAAAAATAGACGACACAGATTATGAAGAAAGTCTATAAAATTAAAAAGCTAATTATTAGCAAAATAAAAAACATAATAAAACATATAACTCAAAACAATTAACCAAACTCAAACAATTAAAACAAATAAGAACAAAATTATCAAAAGTTATAAAAAATATTGAAAGCATATTTAATAACATTAAAAAGAATTAAAAATGTAAATCAAAAACATTAAAACTAAAAATAAGGAGAATATAAATATGATAAGAAAAAGACTTGCAATGAAATTTAAAACAGATAACGGAAAAACATTAATAATATCTTTAGATGAACCTAAGGAAGCAATAGAAGAACAGGAAATAAAAAATGCAATGGATCTAATAGTCCAGAAAAACATATTTGCAGTTAAAGGAGCAGATATAGTTGCAACTGCAGAGGCTAAAATAATCACAACAGATGAAACAGTACACGATTTAGTTGTGTAAAAGCAGCTGAGGTGAAGCAATATGGAAAATGAATTACGGAACTTAATTGCAAATGTAGGATTTCCTATAGCAGTGTCAATTTTCCTTTTAATAAGAATCGAAACGAAGGTAAGTACATTATCTGATAGCATAAATGGATTATCTAAAATAATAGAATCATTTTTACAAAAGATGTAGATTAAAATGTATTTCATTATTTAAAATGAAGTTTCGTGTCAAAAAAAGGCACTTTCGGTGCAAAAAAATGCATTTCGTGTCAAATCTATTTTATTTTTTATAAAAATGTAATATTATATATATGTCAAAGGAAATTTTAATATATAGTTAAAAAAATAGGTATTAATTAAATTATTCAGTGATTATTTATCATGAATAAAATTATTCACCCTTCTAAATTTTAGGGGCCCTGGAAGGGTGGATAAAAACTTTGACAGTATAAGTTAAATAAACTAGAAATAGGGAAAAGAAAAAATTTATATTAACTAGGAGGATCAATTATGCCCAAGGGAAAAGCAAATAAGAAGGAAGTTTTGACATTGGAAGATGATGAACAAACTTCAGAAGCTGATTTAGAGTCAGAGGATAATCTAGAAAAAGATAATTCTCAAAAAGAAGCTTCAGCAGAAAAATCAGCAGGGGATGATAAAAACGAGGATGAGAAAAAGAAATTGGAAGCAGATGGAAACAAAAAGGAGATAGAAAAATTTGAGGCTGAAAAGAGGAAACACAGAAAAGCTATGTCAGAACTAGAATTTGATTTGGAGGATATAGAGCCTAAATACAGAATGGTTGCGGAAACAGTTGGCATAGATGCATATCGAATAATGGTGGCATTTTGTGGAGGACGGAACCTGTATTTACCAAAATACGAAAATATAATAGAGAAGAAAAGAAAAAGATATGTTTACAAAGTATTTTTGGAAACAGGTGCAGACTACTCAAAAACAGCTGTTTACTGTGGACTAAGCTTATCTACAGTAAGAAGATACGTAAAAGAATGTATGAGCTACTCTAAGAATAAGAAGAAAATACATTAATAAAATTAAATAAAAAAAGAAGGACAAGATTGATAACCTAAAAAAAGAAGGACAAGATTGATAACCGCAAATCCATTAGGATAGCAGTTAGAATCTTGTCCTTTTTTGTTTCCCTAAGGAAACGTGTGGAAGAATTCACTTGAATGTAACAAAATTTCAAGTAAGTCTAATTATAACGTAATGACATCATTTTATCAATCGTAAAAATAAATTAATACAATAAGGTAAGAATATAAACACAATGAAAAAGCTATAAAAATAAAGTGAAAATAAGAAAAATAGATATTAAATGCACAATTATTTTTCTCTGACTATATACATAAATCAGCAATTATAATATAATAGAAATAGTACGTTTTAAACTAATATAAAGAGTGAACGTACAGTGTGGAAGACTCGATAAAGATTATTAAAAGATGTAATAAATAAGAGAAAATCTAATTAGATATAAAAGGGGGAAATTCTAAATGTCACTTTTAGACAGAATACTTAGTAAGTCTGATGAGGCTGAAATAAAAAAGATAAATGCCATAGTAGATAAGATAGATGCAGAAGAAGATAGATTCAAAGCTATGAGCGATGATGAACTTAAAAATATGACAAACATATTTAAAGAAAGATTAGCTAATGGAGAAACTTTAGACGATATATTAGTTGAAGCATTTGCAGTTGCAAGAGAGGCTTCTTGGAGAGTACTTGGAATGAGACAGTACAGAGTGCAGCTAATAGGTGGGATAGTTCTTCATCAGGGAAAAATAGCTGAAATGAAAACTGGGGAAGGTAAAACATTGGTTGCCGTAGCACCAGTTTACTTAAATGGTCTTACTGGAGAAGGGGTACACGTTGTAACTGTCAACGACTACCTTGCACAGCGTGACCTTGAAGAAATGGGACAGGTATACAACTTCTTAGGATTAACAACAGGGGTTATAATAGCTGATCAGACTCACGAAGAAAGAAAAGCTCAGTACGAAGCTGACATAATATACGGAACAAACAACGAATTTGGATTCGACTATTTAAGAGATAACATGGCTAAAAGCAATGAAGAAAAAGTACAGAAAAAACTTAAATTTGCTATAGTCGATGAGGTCGACTCTATATTAATAGATGAAGCTAGAACACCACTTATAATAGCTGGTCAGGGAGCAGAAGGAACAGAAATATACAAAGTTGCTAATGCATTCCTAAAAACAATAAAAGAAGAAGACTATGAAAAAGATAAAAAAGAAAACACAGTAGCTTTTACAGAAGCTGGTATCAAAAAAGCAGAAAAATTCTATGGAATAGAAAACATAACTCATATAGAAAATATGGAAATATTCCACGCTATAAACCAGGCTCTTAGAGCACACAAAATGATGGACTTAGACGTAGAATACGTTGTAAGAGATGGAGAAATACTAATAGTCGATGAATTTACAGGAAGGGTAATGCAGGGAAGAAGATTTACAGACGGACTTCATGAAGCTGTTGAAGCTAAAGAAGGCGTTGAAATAAAAGGTGAATCAAGAACAATGGCAACTGTAACATTCCAGAACTTCTTCAGACTATATGAAAAACTATCAGGAATGACAGGTACTGCTAAAACAGAAGAACAGGAATTTGAATCAATATACCACATGAACGTTGTTCAGATACCTACAAACAAACCAGTATTAAGAGCAGACTTACACGATAGAATATACAAAACAGAAAAACAGAAATATGCAGCAGTTGTTGAAGAAATAAAAGAAGCACATGTAACAGGACAGCCAATACTAGTAGGTACTGTATCTGTTGAAAAATCTGAAGAATTATCAGAATTACTTAAAAAACAGGGAATACAGCACAAAGTATTAAACGCTAAACAGGATAAAGAAGAAGCAGACATAGTTGCTGAAGCTGGTAAATTAGGAGCTATAACAATAGCAACTAATATGGCAGGTAGAGGTACAGATATAAAACTTGGTGCGGGAGATCCTGAAGAAGCTAAAAAAGTAAGAGAAGTAGGCGGACTTTACGTAATAGGTACTGAAAGACATGAATCAAGACGTATAGACAACCAGCTTAGAGGTCGTTCTGGACGTCAGGGAGACCCAGGTAAATCAAGATTCTTCGTCAGTGTAGAAGATGAAATAATCAAACTTTACGGTGGTAAGACTATAGAAAAACTTTCTAAAAAAATAACTCCAGACGAATTTGGAGGTATGGAAAGTAAACAACTTACTAAAACTGTAGAAAAAGCACAGAAAACAATAGAAGGTAAAAACTTCCAGACAAGAAAACAGGTACTTGAATACGATGATGTTATAAACGAACAGAGAAAAGTTGTATATGCAGAAAGAGATAAAGTACTTAACAATGCAGATATATCTGAAGAAATTCAGGAAATGATAAAAGAAAGAATAATATACGCTACAGAAACATATCTAAGAGGGAAAGATCGTGATTTTGTTAAATACGTAGCTCACTTATACAACGAATTCGTACCATACAACACATTAATAATACCAGGATGGTCAGAATTATCTCCAGAAGCTATAGCTAACCAGACTTATGCAATAGTAGAAAATATCTACAACCTTAAAAAGATAATGTTAGGCGAAGATATGGTAAAAGCTGAAGAAAGAGAAACACTACTTACTGTAGTTGATAGCTACTGGACATATCATATAGATTTAATGGATCAGATGAGACAGGGTATAGGACTTCAGGCATCTGCACAGAAGGACCCAGTTAAAGAGTACACTGTTGAAGCTGGTAGAATGTACGACGAAATGAACATGAATATAAGAAAAGATACTTTAAAATATCTATTCGGATTTGCTAGAGAAGCTCTAGGACAGAAAGAAATAGATATGGATAATATAGAAACAATAAGCCAGGACGATGTTGAACAGTACGAAAGAGCTGTTGAACCAGATGAAGCTCAGATAGAAGCATTATCAGAATACCTAAACTCTCTAAGTGATGAAGAGTATGCTAAAGTATTAGAACAGTTAGGTATAGATGCTGAGCAGGACGAAAATGGTGAATGGATATTAAATGAAGAAGAAAAAACAGAAGAATAATAAAGAATTATTAAGAATAGTTTTTTTAAATAATAAAGAGTAATTTTTAAAATAGTATAGTGAAGAATGCTTTTAAAAAGGTTGTTGCGGTATGCAACAACCTTTTTTGTATGTAGAAAAGAGTTAGCCTTATTGGAGGATAGGCTTTTTGTGTATGTAAATCTTTTAGTTTATTTTTAGATACTTAGATATTAGATACTTAGATGATAGTAAAATTTTTTGCCGTTAGGTTTTGAAAATTTTATTTTGTTACAGAATTTGAAAAGTATTGAAATTTGAAATAAAAAATAGTAAAAAATGGGTATAAATTTGATATAAGTTACAAAAAAGTTACAAGAAATTCAAAAAATGTAAAGAATAGTAACAAAAAAATTACAAAAAAATAAAAAAAAGAATAATACTAAGTTTGCAAAAAAATAAACCTAAAGCGTGAGCTTTAGGTTCTTTTTCGAGCGGGGCGAGAAAAAGTATTTCTGCCATTGGAAATGGCAGAAAATCAATAAAAAAAACAGATACGGAAAAATCCGTACCTGTTTTTCTGTGGAAGAAATGGGGAAAAAGAGATGTTAGAAATATCTAAATTTCCCATATATAATTATAACGCAAAAGGGGTAAAAAGTCCACGAATTTAAAAAAGGGGGTTTACAGTTAGTAAGCTTTACAGTATAATACAAGATATTACATCGGATATGCGAGGAAAATGCAAAAGTCAATATGCAAAAGGTTAAGAAAATGTAACTTTTAGTTCAAAAAACTATTGCACCCACATAGAAAATGTAGTACAATAAAACTGTGGAAGAATAAAGAATTGCGTCGAAAGAGCAAGAGAATAGAGAAAAAAAGAGATGTAACGAATAAAAAAGGAAAACGGAGGTAAAAAGATAATGAATAAGAAAAGATTATCAGTAGTAATGGCAGGAGCAATGCTAGCAAGTAGTGTAGCACCAGTTCTTGCAGCAGAAGTACAGAAAAGTGAAATGCCTGCTAATGAAGCAGGTCTTCTAATAAGAAAGGTTAGAGAAACTTTAAACTCAAAAGTATTTGCTGATAAAGCGGATGATAAAGATGGATTAAATGCTGGTTTTTATGGTAAATCTGTATACTTTGTAACATTAAATGGAAAAAAAGTAGCTTTAGATAACGAATCTTCTCAGGCTGATTTCCAGAGCAAATTAGGTAATGTAAAAGCTGGAGATGTTGTTGAAATATGGTCATATGGATACGAAGAAAAAGACGGTAAATACTATGCTTCAAAAAAATCTGAACCTACATACACAACAGCAGAACTTGAAGAAATAGCAAAAGAATCAAATTTAGGTGCCACTTCTGTATGGAGACCATATATGGGAACTATTTTAGGAAACTCTACTTCAGCTAAAAATGCTGTTAAATTTGATTCAGATACAGGAATACTTACAATAAGCTTTGGAGATGCTGTACATGCTGAAGGTGTTTCTGATATAAGATTAACTGCAGGGGATAAAGAATTAAACTTTGCAAAATATATAAATGCAAATGGTAATGAAATTGAAACTAATGCTTCTACAGGTTTAGGTGCTGTTGCAGCAAATAATTTCCGTGGATTTGCTTTAGCAGATGCTGAAATAGTTGGTATAGATTCTGAAAAAATAGAAACAATAACTGTTACACCTGGTGGAACTAGCTTATCAGTAGAAGATTTATATGATGGCTTAATGTTAACAACAAAAGGTCATGATTTCTTAGCTGAAATGAAATACTATGATAAAGCAGATAGAAATGCTGATTTAGATGTTACTGTTAATCCTGTAAAACAGGTTAATGCAGAGAAAAAATGGTCATTTACAGTTGAATTCCCAAAAGTAGGAAGTTTAGAAAAACAGACTTACACAATAACTGGTACAGATAAAAAGAATATAGATAGATTAAATTCTTGGTTAGTAGCAAGATCTGCAAAAGTTGATATATTAGCAGGAGATAATAGATACGAAACAGCTGTAGAAATAGCTGAAGAATATGCTGAATTAGATGCTGTATATGGTTCAACTAATAAAAATGGAAATATAGTATTAGTAAACGGAAATTCTTTAGTAGATGGATTAGCTGCAGCTCCTTTAGCAGAATCTTTAAATGTTAATAAAGACTCTAAAACTCCAATACTATTAACTGAATCTGACAAATTACCAACAGCTACAAAAGATTACTTATTCAGAGTTCTTAAAAATATAGAATTAGGAAATTTAGAAAATGTTAAAATAAGTATAGTTGGTGGTACTAGCGTTGTATCTAAATCATTAGAAAGAGAATTAGAAGGATACGGATTCGAAGTTGAAAGATTCGGCGGAGATAACAGAGAAGAAACTTCATTAGAAGTTGCTGAAGCAGTATTCAACAATAATAAAGCTTCTAAAGGAAATGCTTATGTAGTAGGTGCACAGGGAGAAGCAGATGCAATGTCAATAGCTCCAGTTGCAGCAGGTGCAGAAACTCCTATAATAGTAGCTAAAAATGGTGGATTATCTGAAGACGCTATAGATGAATTAAAAGGATTTAATGTAACAGTTATAGGTGGAGAAAATGCAGTATCTGCAGCAGATTTCAAAGCTTTAAAAGCTAAAGCTAACTCTATAATAAGAATAGCTGGAGCAAATAGACAGGCAACAAATGCAGCTATAATAAACAAATACTATACTATAAGCAATACTTCAAATGTAATAGTAGCAAAAGATGGACAGAATAATAAAAATGAATTAATAGATGCATTAGCAGCAGCAAATATGGCATCAGAAAAGAAAGCTCCAATAGTATTAGCAACTAAAAAATTATCAACTGCACAGATAAATGCATTAGAATTAAAAGGTAAAAAATCTGAAGCATTATATCAGGTAGGTAATGGTGTAGCTAGAGATGTAGTTAAAGAAATAGCTCAGAGATTAGGATTAACTAACTAATTATAGGGTAAATTTAGTAACTCATTAAAAGTGAATAATTAATTTTACATACATAAAGACGAGGAACTTTTCCTCGTCTTTTCTTTTTACAAAAAATAAAAAAGACAAAAATAGGCTTGCTTTTGTAAGTCTATTTTTGCCTCTACAATCCGTTGCAAACATACGTTCTTGTATAATTCACTAATTTTACTCTACTTATCCTTTAAAAAGTATATTAAAAAAATCAGTTTTTTATCTGCGTTGCATTTTTGCAACACAAATCAAACAAATAGCGGTTTATTGTTGGAAAGATTTCTTTTAACTTTCAGAATCTCTCATACACTTCTCAATAACAACTTTTGCTACATCATTAAAATACCTCAAATTATTTATAAAGAAAACATTCATATTAGAGTATCTCATAAGAGAATTTAAATCCTTCTTTATAAACTTCCAAGAATCATTAAATTTCTTCTCTACTCCAAACTCATCTACAAACTCTACAAATTTTTCCTCCTCACCATCATATAAATCAGAAAAATCTTCTGCCGAGCTAACCTTTTTAGAAGAATCCATATTTCTCTCCCCATGAATAACATGGTCTAAATTACAAGAAAAATAATATATTTCTAAAGGTATATCTCCTAACATTTCACCTTTGATAACTGGCTCAAGCTTTTTAGATTTAAATTTATTTCTCTTCCTTATTCCTTCTACATCACTTGTATAAATTCCTTCATCTTCATATCGAAGCTCTTCTTTATCAGAAGAAAAAACAGCTTCATCCGGAATATAACATCCATCTGTATCAGATATAACTACTATTTTTTTTATATCTTTTTCTGTAATTCCTCTATTTTCTAATAAAAATTTTGTCAACTCTATCTTTATTAATTCAACAAGAGTTTTATTTTTATATCCTTTTCCGTCATTAGAGGAAAGGTCACAACCTACAGTTTTAAAAAGCACTTGATCATTCATCAATTCTGAAATTATAGGCTTTAGTGCCTTTTCATCACTTTTTCCTTCAACAATTAATAGAAAAACTTTCTTTTTAGGCTTTATTTTAGTTTTCTTCTTCGTTGCCATAAAGTTTACCTGCCTTTCTAAATGCTTTTTCTATCCTATAATCTCTAGTTTCATTGTAAACTTCCTCTTCCTGACCACCAAGAAGAATCGCTGAATAGTAAAAATCTCTAATATTATTATTTGAATTGACTCCAGAAAGATAAATGTATCTATTATCTGGATTGATAGTTGTAAAAATAATAGACTTATAAGGAAGTTTTTCAAGAGGTCTTAAATTATGAGATGTAAAAATAAATTGACCTTTTGCCGAATCATTGAATATTTTTAAAATCTCACCAAGCAAATACTCATGAATACCTGAATCAAATTCATCTACTAGAAGACATACAGATTCTTTGTTGTATACCGCAACAAGTGCACTTGTAATAGAAATTATTCTTTTTATCCCTTCTGATTCATACACTAAAGGAATATTTTTACCATCTCTTATGCTTACTATCTCAAAACTTATCCCATCACTTCCATCTTTCATAAGCTGCTCTTTTTCATTTACTATACCTATCTCTAAAGAAGGAACTAGTGATTTTATAACAATATTTATCTGTTCAATAACACTTTTAACACCATCAAATATATTTACAGGCAAAATATTTGGCTTAAATAGATTGATTGCTATTCTTCCTCTTTTTAAACTATCACTATTTTGAAGATATACATTTAGGGAAACAAATTTATCAAGATATATACTTCCCATCGCATCATTTTTTATAATAATTAAATTTTTAATAGAAAAATATTTAAGAACTCTAACAACAAAAAGAAGGTCATCCTCTCCTTTTTTTGCAAGTTCTTCGGCCACTTTATCTTTTGCTCCACTTCCAAAAATTAAAGAAGCATCTGGATTTATCTCATATAATAATTTTGAAAACATATTAGTATCTTTTGAGATAACTTTTTTTACTTTTGAATACGTTATTTCTCCATTCTCTGCTTCAAATAGAATTCTTTTTCTCTTCCATTCATTATCTTCAAATTTTTTTAGAGATAATTTCTCATGATTTATAACATATTTATCGTTATCATCAAGAGATATGTTAAATTCATAATCTATAAATCCTTTGAAATCATCAAATTCTATATAAAAATTGTATTCTAAACGTGCTTTTTTAGAAGTAGTATTAATCATACTTCCAACATAATCTGGTAGATTTTTACCTGTTATAACAGATTTTAAAATATCTGTAGCTTCTAAAATAGTTGATTTTCCAGAACCATTTTGACCATATATTCCAAGAATAGACCCTGATTTTGAGAAATCTTCTTCATTTTTATTATTTGTTGCGTTAATTTTTATAGATCCATGGCAGACATTCTTTATTCCTTCAATAGTAATTCCTACTATACGCATAAATTCTTTCATAAAAATTCCTCTTTCTAAGTATAAAATATTTTTTTGTTTATTCTTTATATTTATAATATCACTTTTTTAGTTTTTTTCATATTTTTTGTATGAATTTAGATGTAAAAAGTATGATTTTTTAAATTTTGTGTTTTGGTTGGGGCGGTGGTCGCGCGCTTCGTACAATAAAACTGTGGAAGAATAAAGAATTGCGTCGAAAGAGCAAGAGAATAGAGAAAAAAAGAGATGTAACGAATAAAAAAGGAAAACGGAGGTAAAAAGATAATGAATAAGAAAAGATTATCAGTAGTAATGGCAGGAGCAATGCTAGCAAGTAGTGTAGCACCAGTTCTTGCAGCAGAAGTAGTAAAAAGTGAACATTCAGCAAATGAATTAGGACTTTTACAGGAAGAAATAAGAAACTTAGTAGAAAAAAATGTATTTGCTAATGAAGAAGAAAATGCACCAACTGGAAAAGATGATGTAAGAAATCAGTCAGTATATGCAGTATTTATAAATGGAAAAGAACAGACTCAGTTAACAGCAAATGCATCTACTCAGAAATGGCAGAATGCATTTAATTCACTAAGAGTTGGAGATTCTGTAAAAGTATATGACAAAGGACACAAAGAAGTAGATGGAAAATTATATCACTATGAAGTAAAAACAGATTATCCAAAATACGATGAGAAATCTTTAAAGGATTTAAAAGATTTACTAGTAGACAATATAGATCCTAATAAAGAAAATGGTAAATTATTTAAAAGTGTTGAATTTAACAGCGTAGGACAGCTTGTATTAGATTTCCATGATGATGTTAAAGTCCCAGGACTAGAATCAGAAAAAACTATAATATTAGAAAAAGATGTATCTAGAAAATTCAAAACTGAAAAAGATGCTAATACAGGAATAACTTCATTAAAATACTATACTGATGAAGCTAGAAAAACAGAAGCAACTTTAAATAGTACAGTAAAACCAGAAGAATTCTATGGATTTGTTTTAGCTGGTAAAGTTACAGATGCAACAGTTATATCTTCAAGTTTAGTAAAAGAATACACTATAACTCCAGGAGGATATAACTTTGATGTAGCTGATTTATATGATGGATTATTCTTAACAGACAAAGGAAATGAATTCTTTGGAATGTTAAAAGATAATATAGCAGCTGGTAGAGAAGGAAAAATAGTTATAAATGATGACGAACTTAACTATTATGAAATAGGTCGTATACAGGATCAGGAAACAATAAAAGCATTAGAAACACAGATATTTAGAAATATAAAAGAATACAATGGAGTATATAGATTTGAAATAAGATTATCTGCAAAAGATGATTTAAAGGCAGAAACATATACAATATCTGGAAAAAATAAACAGGAAGTGGCAAGACTAGCATCTTGGATGTTAAGACCACAGGCAAGAGTAGATAAATTTGAAGGATCAAATAGATATGAAACAGCTGTATTATTAGCAAAAGAATATGCTGGATTAAATGGACAAGTAGTTACTAATAATTCACATGGAAATACAAAAGAAATAAGAGATATAGTACTAGTAAATGGAAACGCTTTAGTAGATGGATTAGCAGCAGCTCCTCTAGCATCATCTATAGCAGATAAAACTTCTAGAAAAGTACCTATGTTATTAACAGAAGCAGATCATTTACCAAAAGCAACTGTTAAATTCTTAAAAGAATTAATGGCAGATCATTTAGTAGGAAATAATAAATCAGCAACAATACATCTAGTAGGTGGAGAATCAGTTCTTAATAAATCTTTAGAAAAAGAATTAAGAGGATTAGGATTTAAAATCGAAAGATATGATGGTGATAATAGAGAAGAAACTTCATTATTAGTAATGGATGCTGTAAGAAAAAATAACGGAAAAGACTCTAAAGCATTCGTAGTAGGAGCAGAAGGTGAAGCAGATGCAATGTCAATATCAGCAGTAGCTGCAGATCAGAAAACACCAATAGTAGTAGCTAAAAAAGGTGGAATATCTGAAGATGCTGTATACGAATTAAAAGGAATGGACACTACAATAGTAGGTGGAAAAACTGTAGTAACAGCAAGAGATGAAAACGCATTAAGAGAAGAAGCTAAATCTGTAAATAGAATATACGGAGATAACAGAAAAGCTACAAATGCAAAAGTAATAGAAAAATACTATAATGAATCTGGATTTGCTGAAGGTGTAGGAAGAGCTCAGAACGTAATAGTAGCAAAAGATGGACAGAGAAGACCAATAGATTTAGTAGATGCATTAGCAGCAGCAAATATGGCAGCAACTAAAAAAGCTCCAATAGTACTAGCTACATCTAAATTATCAAAAGAACAGGAATCAGCTATAAATTCATACGCTAAAGATGCTTACGGATTATTCCAGGTAGGTGGACAGGTTAACAAAGAAGTAGTTAGAACTATAGCTAAAATGTTAAACTTAACAAATAGATAATAAAAACTATATAATGTTTATACAAAAGGCGAGGAAAATTTCCTCGTCTTTTCTTTTTCTTATATATTTCTAATATAATTTCCAGGTTATATTTAAAGTATAAAAAAAGACAAAAATAGGCTTGCTTTTGTAAGTCTATTTTTGTCTTTATAATCTATTACAAACATATGTTCTTATATAATTCACTAACTTTACTCTACTTATCCTTTAAAAATTATATAAAAAAATCAGTTTTTGATTTGCGTTGCATTTTTGCAACACAAATCAAATAAATAATAGTTTACTGTTGCATTTTTGCAACACAAATCAAACAAATAACAGTTTACTGTTGCATTTTATGTTGCAAAGATTAAACTTTTTTTAATATATATCTTGTAGATTTGTTAGCTCCTTCTCTTATTATAAGACCCTTCTCTATAAGGTCATTACAAGCTCTAATACTCATATGTCTAGATATATCCAATCTATCTGAATTTATTCTAGTTGTTGTAAAGCCATCATTTATTATAATCTTTATAATATCCTCCTCAACTTTGCTAATTCTTACATTATTCAAGTTTAAATCTTCTAAAGAAATAATCTTTTTATTTGCATCATTCCCTTTAGATTTCTCTACTACACTATCCAAACTAGAATTACTTTCTTCACAGCAAAATTGCTCATTAACCATATACTTCTTGCCTCTTCCAAATCCTTCTTCAACTAACAATCCTCTATTTACCATACTTCTCAAAAGATCTGAAATATCTTTAGAATGCATATCCAAAATACATTGCACTCTTGCATTACTAATCTCTCCCTCAGTAATTGCTGCAAGAAGAATCTTAACTTCATCAGTATTTAGAGAATCTAAACTACTTCCATATATCAATCTCAATTTTTCTCTATAAACTTCAGGTACAAAAGAAATCATACTCATTTTTAGCACAACCTCATCAATCCTAAAATTTTCCTCAAGTACAGGTTCAGCCCATTTTTGTTCATACCAAGCTTTTAATATTTTAGGAAACCCAGACCCTATATTTTCACCAAAGCCAATAAGTCTAAACATCTTTTGAAGATTCTTATTCCTACACTTAGATATACCACCACTATACACATCAAGTACAGATATTCTAAGATTTCCTGGATTATGGAATTCAAACCTATTCCTAAATCTCATAATTTTAATTGTTCCTTCAATAGAATAATTTCCATGAATAAGTGTATTTACAAGAGCTTCCCTCAGAGCCTGATTTACAGGAGTATCATCTACTCGCACAATTCCCTCAAGTTTAAATGGAATCGGCAAGCCTTCAACCAACTTATTTATAACTTTCATATAGAAATTAAATAAATTATTCTCCCAATTTCCATCTATCGTAACCCTATCTCTATATCTTATCTCAGTATCTGAATCAATCATATTTAGATAATCTAAATTCAAATAAGGAAATTTCTCTCTAATACTAAGACCTTTTCCAAACATCAGAAGTCCTGCAACAGTTACCCAAACTTTTTGAGTATTTCTATCCTTTGCAATAGCTCCAAGTTGCATCAAAAAATCCTCATCAGATAGTTTTATCCAAATATGGTGTAAATTTCTAGATGAGAACATATTTCTATACCGATGAACTGTTTCCATATCAAGATCATCTAAATTATAATTTTCTATAAGTACAGAATCATAATTATCATCAGATGAATCTCTAATCATCGCATTTACCTCACTTACAGAGCACTTATAATCTCCTTCATAATTTCTCTTATATGTCCCATTATAAGGATTTCCATTTAAAAATATTGGTTTATCTGAATAATTTGCTCTTGGAACTTCAATCTTTATTACTTTTTTAGAGTCTATATCTATAACTTCAACATCTCTGTCCATTAAAATATTTTTATTTACTTTATTTCCATTTATCGTATCCCAAAAGTCTTTTAAAACTTTTTCTACAGAATTAATCCCAGAAATACAAAATCTTTCTGCTTCCCCTAATCTTTCTTCTACTCCTAACACAATTGTTCCCCCATTTGTGTTAGCCATTGCAGAATATGTTTCCCACAAGTCTTTAGGAACGCTATTTTTTGCTTTTTTGAATTCTATCTCACTATTTTCACCTATGTCTATAAGCTCAAATATATCCATGTCTACTCCCTCCTTTGAAATATATTCTCTCAATTATCTTTATTTAAATAAGTATTTTTTATTTCGTTGTCTAATCTATTTTAATTATATCATTTTTTTGTGTTAATTTTGAAATTTATTAATTATGTTATGAGTGATTTTAGACAAAAAAACATGTGTTCTTGTTGGTATTACTTTTTGTAAGGCCATTTTTTAGATGATTTTTTGTGTTTTTCCTACATTTATATATGTTTTTTATGATGTGAGTTGATTTTGTGCTTTAGTTGGGGCGGTGGTCGCGCGTTTCGTACAATAAAACTGTGGAAGAATAAAGAATTGCGTCGAAAGAGCAAGAGAATAGAGAAAAAAAGAGATGTAACGAATAAAAAAGGAAAACGGAGGTAAAAAGATAATGAATAAGAAAAGATTATCAGTAGTAATGGCAGGAGCAATGCTAGCAAGTAGTGTAGCACCAGTTCTTGCAGCAGAAGTAGTAAAAAGTGAAACAAGTGCATCAGAATTAGGATTATTAATCCAGAAAGTTAGAACTATACTAACTTCAGAAAAATTTGCTGATGAAACAAAGGCAGATAGAGATAGAAATGGAAATGATTTAGCAGGAAAATCAATATATGAAGTAGAAGTAAATGGTGTTGCTACAGGATTAACAGAAAAATCTACTCAGGATGATTATCAGAAAAAATTAGGAAACTTAAAAGTTGGTTCTAAAGTAGTAATAAAATCAAAAGGTTTCGTTAAAGAAGGCGAAAAATACTATGGAAGAAATGAAGGACATGAAGAATATACAGCCGCTCAAGTAGCTGGGTTAAAAAATACATTTGATACTTTAAAAGCTGGAAATCTAAAAAAAGTTATATCATCAGTTACTCTTGATGGTAATGGACTTACAGTAAAATTTGCAGCAGATGTTAATGCTTCAACATTAAATTTAAAAGAAGGATCTAAAACAATAAAAACTAATGTTTATTTAAATGAATACAATGTTGAAACTGCAATAAATTCTGAAATAGCTGCAAAAGATTTCTATGGATTCCCAACAACTGGAAATGTGGCATATATTGATATAGCACCTTCTACAGTAGAAGAAATAACAATAACTTCTGGTGGATATAGCTTAAACATAGATGACTTATATGATGGATTAATGTTAACAGAAAAAGGACATGACTTCTTCTCTATGCTTAAAGAAGCAGATGCAATGGGAAGAAACTATCATGTAAATGGTAATGCATCAGGAACTACAGGTGAAATAACTGGTCATGCGGCAACAGCTGGAAATTCTACAACTAGACTTGCGAATGTTAACAAAATAGGAAATGCAATAGTTAAAGATGCTAATGGAAACTATGTATTTACAGTAACATTCCCTAAATTTAAACTAGAAGGTACTGATTCTAAAGAACTACCAGCAGTAACTTACACTATAACTTCTAAAGATGAAAAAAATGCAGAAAGATTAGCAAAATGGATGTTAAAACCATTAGCGAGAGTAGACATATTAGCTGGTGACAATAGATATGAAACTGCAGTTAAAATAGCAGAAGAATATGCTGGATTAACTACAGTAGGAGAACAGAATGATTTAAGAATTAAAAATGCAAATATAGTATTAGTAAATGGAAATGCATTAGTAGATGGTTTAGCAGCAGCTCCTTTAGCAGCAGTAAAAACTAATGGTGCTAAATCAGCTCCAATATTATTAACAGAAAAAGATCAGTTACCAAAAGCAACAAAAGTATATTTAAGAAAATTATTATCAAATATACAGATAGGTTCATTAAAGAAAGTAACTGTACACTTAGTGGGTGGAGATGCTGTTCTTAGTCCAGCTCTAGAAAGAGAAATAAGAGGATTAGGATTCGATGTTAAAAGATATGATGGAGATAACAGAGAAGAAACTTCATTAAAAGTAGCAGAAGCTGTAGAAGCTACTAAATCTTCAACTGCTGAAAGAGAAAGATTTGTTGTAGGAGCAGATGGTGAAGCGGATGCAATGTCAATAGCAGCGGTAGCGGCATACAATAAAACTCCAATAATAGTAGCTAAAAGAGGCGGAATATCAGAAAAAGCTCTTTATACATTTGATGAAAATGCAAATGTAGCAGTAATAGGTGGAGAATCTGTAGTATCAGAAGCAGAAGAAAAAGAATTAAAATCAGTATCTAAATCAGTAATAAGATTAGGTGGATCAAATAGAAAAGCAACAAATGCTAAGATAATAGAAACATACTACAAAAGAAATTTAGCAGACGGTAACACTGGTTTCGTAGGTGAACAGGTAGGAAATGGTAAAACTGATCATGTATTAGTAGCAAAAGATGGACAGAGAAATAAAGAAGAATTAGTAGATGCATTAGCAGCAGCTAACTTTGCATCAGAAATAAAAGCTCCAATAGTACTTGCTACAGATAAATTATCACCTGCACAGATAAATGCTTTAGAATTAAACTCTAAAACTTCAACAGCTTTATATCAGATAGGTCATGGTGTAGCTAGAGATGTAGTTAAATCTATAGCTTATGGATTAGGACTTACAAACTAATTAAAACTAAATAATAAATTTCACTTTATAAAAGACGAGAGATTTATCTCTCGTCTTTTTTTATAAAACATAACTAAAATCCTATAGCCCCTATATCTAAAATATAGTAAAATAAAAATATAACTACTCAAAGGAGGCAGAACATGAACAAAAAACTTTCAATACTTCTTGCAGGAGCAATGCTAACAACTTCAACTGCTCCAATACTAGCTCAAGAGCTTCCAAACAGAACTTATGTAGGAAGTCTAGCTGGTGAAAACAGATACGAAACAGCTGTCAAAATAGCCGAAGAATACGCAGGGCTAACAGGTGATACAATAACAAACAATCAAACAAATGCAGATGTAAACATAGTACTAGTAAATGGGAACTCTCTAGTAGATGGTCTTGCTGCAGCTCCTCTTGCTGCTAGTCTTGGAGATGATGCAAATGGTTATAAATCACCAATACTACTTACAGAAGCTGACAAACTTCCAAACGCTACAAAAGCATACTTAAAAAGACTTCTAAAAAATGTATTTGTAGGTAAATTTAAAAAAGTTACTATACATTTAGTTGGTGGAGAGTCAGTTCTTAACAGATCTTTAGAGAGAGAGTTAAGAGGATATGATTTCGATGTTGTTAGATACAATGGAGACAACAGAGAGGAAACTTCTCTAAAAGTAGCTAAAGCCATATCTAAATTAACAGGAGAACCTTCAAATAATATAGCTGATTCGTTTGTAGTTGGTGCTGAGGGCGAAGCTGATGCAATGTCAATAGCTTCAGTAGCATCAGAAACAAAAACACCTATCATAGTAGCTAAAAAAGGCGGAATTTCAGATGAAGCCGTTAGTGAATTAAGCGACCAGAATGTAGTTGTTGTAGGTGGAAAGAGTGTATTTTCTGATTACGAATTAAAATATTTAAACACAGAAGCTTCAAGCGTTACAAGAATAGCTGGAGATAACAGAAAAGCTACTAATGCAGAAATAATAAATAGATACTACAGAAATGAATTTGTAGGTCCCGCAGAAACAGTTATAGTTGCAAAGGATGGTCAGAGAGATAAAGATGATTTAATAGATGCTCTAACAGCAGCTAACATGGCAGCTTCAAAAAATGCACCTATAATACTAGCAACTAATAGCTTATCTAAGGAACAGATAAATGCATTAGAATTAAATGCAAAAGAATCTTACGCACTATACCAAGTAGGTCATGGTGTAGCCAGAGAAGTTGTTAAGACAATAGCTGAATGTATAGGATTAACTAACAGAGACTAAAAGTAAATATTATAAAATATCAAAAATAGACTTGCTTTTGTAAGTCTATTTTTGTATTTATATATTCAAAAAACATATGTTCTCTATTGAAGAATTATGAAGCTAAAAGAATAATAAAATTTGTTAAAATTTCAAAGAAAAATTCATTAAAAAGTATATATAAATATTTTTTTATTACATTAAATATAAGTAAATAAGAGTAAGATAATCTTATTTAACCAAACATTTGTTCTTTATTTTAAAAATATACAAAAATAGACTTACAAAAGCAAGCCTATTTTTGATAAAAAACTTTTAAATAATATATAGAATTTGATAAAAAATTACAACAAAAGGCGAAAAAAAGACGAGGAAAAATTCCTCGTCTCTAGTATATAAATTTAATTATTTTATTACACCAAGTCTTGTAGCTATTGTTTTAACTATATCTCTAGCTACACCATGTCCTACCTGATATACTGCATTTGCAAAATTAGCATTTAATTCTAATGCATTTATCTGAGCATTAGATAATTTGTTTGTAGCTAATACTATTGGAGCATTATTTTTAGATGCTAAAGTTGTTGCAGCTAATGCATCTATTAATTCTGATTTATTTTTCTGCCCATCTTTTGCAACTACTACATTTTTAGCAGCTCCAGCAAAATCATTAGTATAGTATCTAGCTATAATTTCTGCATTTGTAGCCTGTCTATTTGATCCTGATACTCTTGTAACAGCTTTAGCTACAGCTTTTATTTCTTTGTATTCATTTGCAGAAACTACTGATTCTCCACCTATAACAGTTACTTTAACATCTTCTAAAGTTTCTAATGCTTCTTCAGATATTCCACCTTTTTTAGCTACTACTATAGGCTGTCTCTGAGAGGCTGCATATGCTGCTATAGACATTGCATCTGCTTCACCTTCTGCACCTACTACAAATGCATCTTTTCCTTCACCTATTTCTTCTGCAACTAATAAAGATGTTTCTTCTCTGTTAGCTCCACCAAATCTATCTACATCGAATCCATATCCTTTTAATTCTTTTTCAACAGCTTTTGAAACAACTGATGTTCCACCTACTATTTTTATGTTTACTTCATTTAATTTTCCAACTGGAACCTGAGATATTAATTCTTTTAAATATTCTTTTGTTGCAGCTGGTAATTTATTTGATTCTGTTAATAATATTGGAGTGTGTACACCATAGTTTGCTGCTAGAGGAGCTGCTGCTAATCCATCTACTAATGAATCTCCATTTACTAGTACTATTTCCTTATTGTTTATAACTGATTTTATATTAGCTACATCTTTAGCTATTGTAACAGCTGTTTCATATCTATTATCTCCTGCTAATAAGTCAACTTTAGGATCTTTGTTAACTAACCATTTAGCTAAAGTTTCAGCTGCATTTTCATCAGTTCCTGTTACTTTGTATACAGATTTTTTATTAAATGCATCTATAGTTTCTATATGGAATCTATATACACCATGATCAGCCTTTAATTCTCCTGTATAAGGAACGTATAAAGAAGTGTTATCATCATACATCCAAACTTTATCTCCAGCTTCTTTCATTATGCTTAAAAGTTCGTGTCCTTTAGTTGTTAACATTAAGCCATCATATAAATCTTCTACTTTGTAAGCATTTCCACCTTCAACGATTTTTATTTCAGCTATTTTAGTTGCATCTATATCCTGACCTGGATTTTTTTCAGTTACTACTTTTTTAAATCCAACAACTAACTGTGCATTTGCATCTTTATTTTCAAGTTCATATCCATCTTTGTCTATAGGAGCTATAAAGTTAACTCTATCATCTCCTACTTTAAAAGTAAGAACTTTTCCTGTATATAATTCAACATCTAATATGTTTTTAGTTGAATCAAATTTAGCATCTTTTATAACTTTATATGTTCTTTTATCTGAATCATTTTCCATATCAGCTACTATTTTATTTGCTGCATTTATTAAATCTGTTTCAGACCATTTTTTAGCAACTTCAGTTTTTTCAGTTGTTGTTGAGAAATAGTTTCCTTTATCATCAACTCTATGTCCCTGATCCCATAAAGTTATAGTATCACCAACATTTAGAGTTTTAACACTTTCTAAAGTTACATCTACAGGATTTAGACCTTTAGTTAGTTTATATATTGATTTTCCAGCTAAATCTTTATTTTTGTCTGTTGTATGGAATTTTTTTGATTCCATAACTTCTCTTAATTTTGCTGTAAGTAAACCTAAATCATTAGAAGATACTTCATATGATTTAACTTCTGCTGCAAGAACTGGTGCTACACTACTTGCTAGCATTGCTCCTGCCATTACTACTGATAATCTTTTCTTATTCATTATCTTTTTACCTCCGTTTTCCTTTTTTATTCGTTACATCTCTTTTTTTCTCTATTCTCTTGCTCTTTCGACGCAATTCTTTATTCTTCCACAGTTTTATTGTACGAAACGCGCGACCACCACCCACCCAAATACTAAACAAAACAAAAAAACACCGAAATCAATAACAATTTCGGTGTTTTTGTAATTTATTCTATATTATCTTTTAAACATTCTTTACTTATCGGTATCTGAGATACTATTTTATCCTTATTAATTCCTTCTTGATAGAATCTTTTTAAATTAGTTTTATCATATGAAGCATATGCATAATATTTTGTACTTTTCCCTTCACAATTATCCCTCAAAAAATTTATATCCCTTATAAGTAAATTCTTTATTATTTATTTCTAACGTAAAATAATAAAATAATAGATTTATTATACTTATATTCGTTAAAAATTGATAAATTTAACGAATAGAGTACAATTTTGTTTATCTATAGCTTAAAAATATAAATATTTATGATATAATTAATGTTAAGTCACAAATATTAGATAAATAGGGGTGATTCTATGATATACATGAATAAATTATTCTACAATTTAGGAACTATGGATCAGAGAGCAGAAAAACTTGAAGAAAGAAAAAACTATGATTCGACTTTAAAAATAGGTCTAAGCATAAAACCAGAAAAACAAAAGAATAAATACGAATTATATTACGTTCCGACATTAGAAACAATTAATCTTATTAAAAAGATTAATTTATATGATAAGAAAATAGCAAAACTTTATGAAAAATTGCCTAATATAGCTAAAGAAAGTTTTTACATAGATATTGTGAGTTCCGAAATTCAAAATACTAATAATATAGAAGGTGTTGAAAGTAGGAGAGAGGATATAGTTTATACAACAAAAGAAGTTATAAAAAATAAGATAAAAAATAAAAATAATAATTTAAAATTTTTAAGTATTGTAAAATCATATACAGCTATTAAAAATATAAATGATAACTCTATAAATAATGATTCAGCTAAAAAAATAAAAGATATTAGAGATATTAGAAAAATTTATGATAGTATAACCGCAGAGGGAGTTACAAAAGAGAACCTTCCAGATGGAGAACTTTTTAGAAAAGGAGTCGTATACATTCAAGGTAAAAAGGGAACTATACATGATGGTGTGTCTAATTCTGATAACTCAGAGCCAATTATAAAAGAGCTTTTATCAAAATTAATTGATTTCATAAATACTCAAGAGTGTAATCTAATAAAAAATGCAATATTCCATTATTATTTTGGGTATATTCATCCTTTTTATGATGGAAATGGAAGAACAGCGAGATTTATTTCAAGTTTGATTCTACAAGAAGATTATTCTTGGTTAACATCTTGTTCGTTGTCTCAAGGTGTAAATAAGAAAAGAAATTTATATCTTAAAGCATTTGAAAATACTAATAGCCTTGCAATGCAAGGTGAAATGAACTTCTTTATAGATTCATTCTTGGAACTTATCAATATAGGTCAATCTGAGATTTTTGATAATTTATATAATAAGACTATTCTTCTTGAAGCAGCATATAATTTTATTAAAGCAGATGAAAGAGTAACAGTTGACGAAAAAATGTTTAATATTGTTTATTCAGCTGTTCAGATGTATCTTTTTGGGAATAATGATTATATTGAACTTAAAGATATTGAAAGTTTAGCTAATTGTGGAGATACAAAAGCTAGAAGATATGCAAATAATCTTTGTGATATGAAAATTTTGAAGAAAATTTCTCAGAAGCCAATTAGATTAGTTTTAGAGCCTGGATATATAGGATAAAATTATATATGAGGAAAAAGTAGAGTAGGTAAAGCTCTCAATTTTGATATTTAAATAGTATAAATATTTTACAGAACATATGTTTTTTGAATTTATTGAGGCAAAAATAGACTTACTAAGCAAGTCTATTTTTGTCTTTTTTATTTAGTAATATTAAAAGGAATACGATTAGTTATTTTATATGTAAAAGAAAAAAGACGAGGAAAAATTCCTCGCCTTTATTGATGTAAAATTTATTATTAAGTTATAACTATCTATCAGCTAATCCTAGGTTTTCAGCTATAGTTTTAACTACATCTCTAGCTACACCATGTCCTACCTGATATAAAGTTTTAGCTCCTACACCATTTAATTCTAATGCATCTTCCTGAGCTTTAGATATTTTGCTTGTTGCTAATACTATTGGAGCATTTTTTTCTACAGCCATATTTGATGCAGCTAATGCATCTATTAATTCAGCTTTATTTCTCTGACCATCTTTAACAACTATAACATTTTTGTTTGTTGCAAATGACCCTTTATAGTATTTTTTGATTATTTCTGCATTTGTTACCTGTCTATTTGAACCATAAACTCTTATAACAGATTTAGCTTCAGATTTTAATGCTTTGAAGTCAGCTTTAGTTACTACACCTTCTCCACCTACTACTGTTACATCAACATTTTTACCTCTTAATGCATAAGTAAGATCCTGAGACACTCCACCTTTTTTACCAACAAGTATTGGTGCTTTCTGCTGTGCTGCTATTGCTGCTATTGACATAGCATCAGCTTCACCTTCTCCACCTACAACGAAAGCTTTATTAAAGTTAGGATTTACAGCTTTAGCTACTTCTAAAGAAGTTTCTTCTCTGTTATCTCCACCATATCTTACTACGTTGAATCCTAAGTCTCTTAATTCGTTTTCTAATTCTTTATTAAGAACAGTTTTTCCACCAACTAAGTTAGCAGTTACTTCATTTAATTTACCAACTTTAACATTTGCTATTACTTCTTTTAAGTATGCTTTAGTTTCTTTTGGTAATTTATTAGATTCTGTTAATAGTATTGGAGCTTTATAATCAGTTCTTCCTAATTTAGCTGCTAAAGGAGCTGCTGCTAAACCATCTACTAAAGATTCTCCATTTACTAGCACAACATTTACTTTCTGCCCTTCTGCACCATCAAATGCATTAGAAACATTTTCACCAGTTAAACCAGCATATGATCTAGCTACTGTTACAGCTGTTTCATATCTATTGTCACCAGCTATTATATCTACTCTTGGTAAGTTTTCAGCTATCCACTGAGCTAATCTTTCAGCGTATTTTTCATTTGTACCAGTTATAGTATAAGTTTCTGCAGCAACACCACCAGAAACTGCACTTATTGTTACAGAGAATCTAGCTTTGCCATTAACTAATTTTATTGCAGTTTTTGCTGTTGATTCATTAGTTATAGTAGTTGCAGGAGTTCCATCATTACCTTTAACTGTTACAGTTCTTCCAGCAGCTATAGATTCATTTAATAATGTAAAGAAGTCATGTCCTTCTGTTGTTAACATTAATCCATCATATAAATCTGTTACTGATAAATCATATCCACCAGGAGTTATTGTTATATGTCTTATTGCTGAACCTGGTATATCCTGAGCACCAGCTGCTACTATTGGAGCTGCCTTAGCAAATCCGTAGAATACTTTTGCTGTTGTAGCTGAAGATACATTTACAGCTTTTCCAGCTTCGTTTTTATACTGTTCTGGATTTATTAAATCATCACCTAATCCTATAACTATAGAATTATTTGAAGCACCTAAGTGTCCGATATCTTCTTTAAAAGTTACAACTACTCTCTGAGAGTTTTCATCAAAAGTAGCAGCATTCTGATTTAATAAACCAGATAATTTTCCACTTGATGGAGTAGTTAAAGCGTTTATGGCATCTTTTAAGTCTTTTAGCTGTTTAGCTGTTTCATATTTTCCATATACAGCTTCTTTATATTCTTTAGATAATACTTTACCATTTTCTTCTTTAAAACCTTTAGAGTAAACTTCTACAACATCTCCAGTATCTAAAGAGTTGAATACTCTCTGCCACTGAGACTGCTGTGATGTTAAAGATAGCCCAGTATCTTTTCCATTTACATATATTGCATATACTGACTGTCCTTCTAAAGCATCACCTTCTGAGAATACTTTTGTAGGTAGTAATTCTCTTAATTCTTTCTGTAATAAACCTAATTCGTTTGCACTTTTTTCTTCCTTAGTCACTTCTGCTGCAAGAACTGGTGCTACACTACTTGCTAGCATTGCTCCTGCCATTACTACTGATAATCTTTTCTTATTCATTATCTTTTTACCTCCGTTTTCCTTTTTTATTCGTTACATCTCTTTTTTTCTCTATTCTCTTGCTCTTTCGACGCAATTCTTTATTCTTCCACAGTTTTATTGTACGAAACGCCCGCCCCACCTCACCCAAACACTAAATAAACCCACATCACTAAAAAAACATATATAAATGTAGGAAAAAACAAAACTTTTAACCTAAAAACACCTTCAAAAAAAGTAATATCAAGGAGAACAAATGTTTTTTTGTCAAAAAAACAATACCAATATTTTTATAATGAAAGAAAAATAAAAAAAGTCGCCTTAAAAATCAGCCTAAATAATAAAATTTCAACATTTTTTCGACATACTTTATCAAAAAACATAAATAATCGACAATAACTGTTTTTATATACAACTTTTTCTTATATAATAGAAATAAGAGAAGTATTAAAGAAAGGAAAAAAGAAACAATCATGAAAAAAATAAAAAGAATAGCAGCATTAGCAAGTGTATTTATGCTAACTACTGTTACAAATATATTTGCGGAACCAGGAGTCAAACCTGCTCCAAAGGTAAAGTTTAGTGAAATAGTTTTAGGTGTAGGTGTCGGGCTGTTTGTTGCGTATGGATTTAAAGCATTCAGAAAAGGGAAGAATACAAAATCAGGCATGTACGACAACAAAGGGGCAAAGGTTCCTCCTATGCAAACTAAGAAAAAGAAGAAAAAGAAAAAATAATCGGGTGATTAGAATCGGTTAGAGGTGTACGCAGTGGAAAAAGATGATAAGAAACGCGGTATAGAGGAGACAATTTCTTTGGAGGAGATAGCCGAGATAGTGGAGATGTACATACAAGAGGATGAGAATATTCCAGTATACGATGGGTACGATATTTCGGTTGAAGAGGAAGAGCCAAATGTTGCGCCAGAGCCTCAAGAAGATTCAAAGAAAAAAGTTATAAAGAAGAAGAAACCTTCTCAATCGGATAATTCTAAAAATCAAATGAATAATCATAAAGAAGGTATTAATCACAAAGAAAATATTAATTATAAAGAATATGTCAATAATGAAGAAAGTACTAAGAAAAAAGAAAGTACTAACAAAGTAGAAGGTATAAACAATAAAGAAATTAATCATAAAGAACATAAAGAAACTAATAAATCTAAAGAGAATATCTATCATAAAGAAAAAAGAGATTCTTTAGAAAATAAAAACGAAAATAAAAACAAAGTAAGTTATAAGAGTAGCTTTGATTATATAAAAAAGAGATATAGATCTGTTGATATGATTATCGGAATTGCGTTAATTGCAGTTATTTTTTCATCTGGGATAGGCATTTCTGATGAGATTCCGAAGTTTTTAAAGTTATCTAGTTGGAATGGAATTAGCTTTGGGGATTTAGGGGTTCCAATACTTATTCTGGCATTTTGTTTTATGATTCCAACAGAGGTTGAGTTCGATTTAAAGAATAAATTGGATTTTAAACAGATTGCAATTAAAAAAGCAGAGATAGGGGCTGTTATATTTTTACTTGGAATACTTATAAATCTTGTTGGAAGTGGTTTTTCTGCCAATTTTAGAATTATGGGTGTTTTACAGTTTATAGGCATTGTTTATTTAGTTGTTTCTCTTATTTATATTGTTTTTAAAAGATTTAAGTTTAAGCAAAATGTTATAGGAATTATTTTAGTTATTATAGGTACAGTTGGAACGATAGGATATTTTGCGTTTTCATCTAAGTATGGCTACAATATGAAAACTTGTTTAGCGTATTTTGTCGATTCAAAGGTACTTGCAGGTCATTTTGCTGGATTTGAAAGATATGGAATTATTTCTACAATGTCTGCTATATTTGCGGGACTGATTGCAACTTCAGGTGGATGTTTTATATGTGATAGAAAGAGCAGTAGCAAGGATAAGAGCATAAGATTTTTGATTGTAGGAATGGCTCTTATTATAATTTCGCTTATTTTAGAAAGAAAATGCCCTTATAATGTAAATATTTACTCTCCATCATTTGTTATGTTAGTGACTGGAGGATTTTTAATTGTACTATCAGGTATGTTATTAACTTTTGATAGTATGAGGATAAAAGAATTGAATTTAATTTCGTCTCCACTAGTTGTTTTTGGAGCGAGTCCAATTTTTTTAGTTGTAGTAAATGAAATTTTAATCAACACTTTATTTAAAGCCAATATTTATTCTGTTTCACTTGCGACTAAGATTCCTCTTGATAAGTGGATAATAGTTGATTTATTGTCAGAGGTGTTTGGCCAGGGAAGTAGGACAGTGGCGTTTATAGTGGTTTATATTTTACTTTGGTTTTCAGTTACGTTATTTATGTATGGAAAGAGAATTTTTATCAGAGTTAAATAAGATAAGTATAAAAGTTAAGTAAAAGAAATTAAATAGAGTTAAGAGTAGATACTGTTGCTAGTATATAGGGTTGTCAGTTTTTGGCGATCCTATTTTTTTATTCTAATTTTTACTTGTTTTGGAGAATATGTTTTTAATTTTGGAGAATATATTTTTTACATCAGCCAAATAATCAAAAAAAGTCAAAAAAAATGAAAAAAATTGAAAAAAAGTATTGCATAAGTTTTAAATATGTAGTATTATATATCTTGTCGAAGGGAGAGAGCTTCCTAAGAGAAAAGAATATTGGGGATTCGCCAAGCGGTAAGGCACATGACTCTGACTCCTGTATGCATAGGTTCGAATCCTATATCCCCAGCCAGTTGAAAATACTCTATCCTATGATAGAGTATTTTTTTATGATGAATTAAAAAACTATAACTAAACCATAACACTAGTATTAAAACACTTATCAAAAGAATGTCTCGAGCAATCGAGGCATTTTTTTGTTTGAAAATCTACCGTGTATAAGAGAGAGATAACCCTAATATAGTAACAGGTAAGGCTCTCTCTTTTTTTGTACAAAAATTTGCCTTAAAAATTACCATTAAAATAATTAATCGTAAATCTAAAAACAATAAGTTTAAAAAGATTTAGCAAATAAACTAGTCTAAAGAATTTATCATGAATTTATTAAATGAAAATCAGATAAAAATAATTTATTATTATGATTATATAAAAATAAATAATCATTACTTATCTGTATTTGAGCCATTGATATGGTTTTCTAAGTGAAATTCAATTATGAATAAAATGTGAATATAAATGATAATAATTACTTTAAAAAATCGCGATATTTTAAAAATAAAAATAAAATATTTATTATTTTAATAAGTGTTAATAGATAAACCTTTTAATAATACAAGTAAAACCTCTTGTTATTATTTCTCAATTGATATAAACTCTGTGGTGTGGAAGAAATTAACATCTGCACTCGTGTAGATGGAGAATTGAAATGAGAAGAGATGTAACAAATTTAAAAGACGAAAATGGAGGTAATGATAATGAATAAGAAAAAATTATCAGTAGTAATGGCTGGAGCTATGCTAGCAACAACTGTTGCACCAGTAATGGCAGCGACTACTTCGGAAGAGTCAGCTAACCAGCTAGGTTTATTAATAGGAAAGGTTAGAGACATATTAGAATCAAAAAAATTCTCTGACAACGAAAAAAGAAACACAATAGACGGTGTTGGTAATGTCTCAGGACAGTCAGTTTATTATGTAAAAATAAACGGTGTAGTAAATAATGATATATCAAAAGCTACAAAAGAAGGTGGAATGGCACTTCAGGAAGCTTTACAGACAGCTTTAGGAAACTTAGCTCCTGGAACAACAGTAGAAATATGGTCAAGAGGATTCGTTACAGAAGGTAGCGGAGACAATGAACAGATATTCGCAACTGAATTAAAAACAAATTATTCTAAAGAAGATATGGCAGATACTAGTAATTTAGTGAAAACTATAGAAAATATACCTACTGCAACTAACAACAAAAAAATATTAGCAGATAGCAATGCTGTAACTGTAGTACCTAATCAGTCAGTAACTATAAATCTACAGGAAAAAAGCGGAGTTGCAAGCGGTAAAATAGTTATAAAACCAGGAGATAAAGTATTAGATTTCACTCAGTACTTAAATAACTCAGGAAATGCAACTGAAATAAATAGTGCTAATCCTGCAAATCCAAGTGATTTCCACGGATTCCCTAAAAAATCAGTAAATGCAATAACAGATTATCAGCCTGTAGCAGATTCATTATATGAAACTATAAATATAACTGGTACAGCTCCTAACACATTTAAAACATCTGATTTATTCAATGGGGTAATGTTAACAACAGAAGGACACGATTTATTAACTAAAATAGAAGAATCAGCTAATCCAACAGTTGCAACTTCTAAGATAGCTCGTACTGAGGAAGCACCAGTAGCTCCTAATAAAAATGGTGCTAAACAGACACCAGAACAGAAATCAGGAGCTTCTCAAGTAACACCAGAATCTTCTGAGAAAACTGAAAAAACAAATGAAAAAGCAAGTGGTTCACAGGCTCAGGATCCAAAAGTAACTACTTCACAGAATCAGGGTTCAAATGTAAATACACAGAATCAGGGTTCAAGTGTAAATACTGGATCACAGCCACAGACTAAAGAAACAACTGCCCCAGAAGCTAAAAGTGCACCAGCTAAAAAAGGTTCTGTTGTATTCTCAACAATAGGTACAAATAGTGTAAACATATCTACATTAAACTACAACCTACCAAAATCAAGTGATGGTACATACGGATTCAATATAGCTTTAACAGATGCAAACTCTAATGTTACTAACTATGTTGTAAAAGGTGACAAAAAAGACACTACAATACTATTAAACTGGTTATTAACTCAGAATCCAAAAGTAGACATACTTGCAGGTGAAAATAGATACGAAACAGCTGTAAAAGTAGCTGAAAAATATGCAAATGAAAATAACCCATTCGCAGATGGAAAAGGCGATGTAGTAATGGTAAACGGAAATTCATTAGTAGATGGATTATCAGCATCACCATTAGCAGCAAGCTTAAATGCTCCGATGTTATTAACAGAAAGCAATAGAATACCAAAAGCAACTGCAGATTATCTTAAAAAATTATCTGGAGAAGCTACAGTTGGCGATTTAAGTGGTATAAAAATACACCTTGTAGGTGGTACAGCTGTTATATCAAAAGAATTAGAAAGAGAATTAAAATCTTACGGATTCACTGTTGATAGATTTAATGGTAAAAACAGAGAAGATACTTCAATGAAAGTAGCTAAAAAAGTTATAGAAGAAAAAGGAAATACTACTAGTGCATTCGTAGTAGGTGCAGAAGGTGAAGCAGATGCCATGTCTATAGCTTCAGTTGCATCTAGTTCAAAAATATCAGCTAGTGGAAACAAAATAACTCCTATAATAGTATCTAATAAAAATGGTTTATCAGACGATGCATTAAGTAGCTTCAACAACAAGGCTATAACTATAGTAGGTGGAGAAGCAGTTGTTAGTAAATCAGAATACAACAACATAAAAGAAGCTGTAGGAACAAATGGATCTGTTTCTAGAGTAGCTGGTGAAAACAGACAGGAAACTAATGCAAAAGTTATAAACATATACTACAAAGGTGCATTTGGTAAGGATACTGATGTATTAGTAGCTAAAGATGGACAGAGAAATAAAATGGAACTAGTTGATGCATTAACAGTATCTAACTTAGCTGCATTAAATAACTCACCTATAGTATTAGCTACAAATAAATTAGCTAAATCACAGATAAATGCATTAGAATTAAATGCTAAACAGGCAAACGCATTATACCAGGTAGGTCATGGTGTAAGCCTAAATGTTGTAAAAACAATAGCAAATAACTTAGGTCTTAACTAGTAGATAGTCAAATCTTAATCTATGATTAGGATATTCTACAACTAGAATATTATGTAATAAAGTTCAAAACAAAGGGTATTAAAAGCTCAAATTTTAGCAACATTTTAAAAGTATAAAGTAAATAAAAAAGAGATTTGTTAAATTATATGATAAAGTACAAACACTTCAAAATTATAAAGTATAACTAAAATAGAAATTAAATAAAGATAAAATATATTCATACTCAATCACGTTAGTTAGTGAGATTAGATTTTAGAAGATTTTTTAGAAAGTTAGTATTGAGTAAAAGATGTAAATTACTGCCACATAGTGGGGACTGTGTGGCAGATAAAAAATACTGGGTTTGGATTTAAAATAGATTGGGAAATGTAATGTCGGGGATACGCTCCTGGCATTACTACTGATAATTTTTCTTATTTATTTTTCTCCATTTTTCCTCAGTTTCGTTATAATAAGCTACCGTTTTCCTTTTTGAGTAGCAAATCGTTTTTCTTTTTTTCTCTAAACACATCTTTTTTCTTATTTAATAGTCGAGAGATTATTGAATAACTTTCACAAACATTCTTTTGTTTGGCAGGAATCCCTCATTCCACAGGGGATTTCCTGCCTTATTTTTTTTATTATTTCTTATATATGAAATTATTTTGAAATATTAATAATTTTCTTGCAAATAGTGTTATTTATAGTATAATATTTATATAAGGAATTATTTATAGATTATTCATATTTTCGGCTCTGTTCCCTCAAACAGACACACCGAAAATGAATATACATTATTTTTAGATATCTCTTGTAGATAGTGGGAAAAAGAGACTGTTGTAGTTTTTCTACAGCAGTCTCTTTTGTTTCTGTAAAAAATTTTATCTAAAATCTATTGAAATTAGGGGAAAATTTTTACAGAATAAAGTATAATATAGATGTTATTGCTTTTGACTAGATTAAATTGTATTAAAATTTTATCTAGATATAAACTTATTTAAAATGAATATAATCTTATTTAAAAACAATAAAGAGCAAAAAGTGTATTTGAAGAAAATGTTGAGATTTAATAAATAAAATTTTATTAGAAAGAAGGTGTTTAGTATTAACAGAATAAATACTTTGATTAAGAAATTTAATTCATTGAAGGTTGTTTATAAAATTGCGAGTGTTATTGTTATTTTGATTCTTTGCTTTGCTGTTTATTTAGGTATTATGCAGCACAAGGAGTCAAAAAGAATTAAGGAGTATAAGAATACAAAAATAGCTCAGGAGCTATATGTCAACAACAAGAAGTTTGAGCCAAAGAGTCCATACAAACTTAGAAACGATATAGTATTCTTGCCTTTTGATGATATAGCTAAGGCACTAAATGTAAAATATAGCTATACAGAGGAAAATTTTGGAAAGATAGTTTTAAATTATCAGGGAACTACTTATGATTTAAAGAAAGGCTCTAATATAGTCTACAATAGAAAATCCAAAGAAGAGACTAAAATGGATGGAAGAGTAGAGCTTATAGAAGGAAAGTTATATGTTCCAATGGAGTTTATAAAAGATTGTATGTATGTAAATATTTTAGAGCTATCAAATAATAGAGTGTTTATAGATAGTTTTAAAGAAAGATTCAATTACGATTGGATTGATAAGACAAAATACATAGCCCATGCTATGGGTGGTATAGACCGTAGAGCTTATACAAACAGTCTTGAAGCATTTAAGACAAATTATAAAATGGGATATAGAATGTTTGAGATTGATATTACATTCAGTGTAGAGGAAGAGCCAATCTTACTTCATTCTTGGAATCCAGAAGGGCTTAAAAAGCTAGGGCTTCCGTCTGCTTGGAATGAAAATAGACCGACAAAGAGCCAGTTTGAAGATACTTTAGTAAATGGTATGTATCATACATTGTCTTTTGAGGATGCATGTAAGCTTATGCAGAAATATAAAGATATTACTTTTGTTTTAGATGCAAAAGCAGAAGGTGAGCGGTGTAAGAGAATTTACCAGAAGTGTGTAAAAACAGCGAAGAGTATAGATCCTAAGCTACTTGATAGAATGATTCCTCAGATTTATGAAGAGGATATGTTGAATGATGTTATGGATGTTTACGATTTTAAATCTATAATATACAGTCTTTACAAACAGGACGAGTTAAACTCTAAGGAGATTATAGATTTTGCTTATGAAAATGGTGTAAAAGCAGTTGTTGTAGATAGAAGTAAGCTAAATTCTAAGTTTATAAATGAGCTTAAACAGAGAGGGGTTTATGTTTACGTAAATACGTATAATGATACAGAAAAGGTTAAGGAACTTGAAAAGCTAGGAGCTAAAGGAATCTTTTCTGACTTTATAAATCCAAAAACTGAAGAAAATAGATATGAAATTGAAGCAGAAGAGGAAGAAGCGTCTAATTAAATTTAGGCGCTTTTTTGTATGAAGAAAACAAAAAGTTATAGAATAAGGAGTTACTTTTTTTAGGACGAAGAATTTAGGATTAAGAATTACTTTTTATTGAACTAATGATTAAATTTTAAAGTTTGTTGAAAAATGAAACAAGAATTTTGAAAAATTTTATCAAGAATATCATTTATTGAATCAAAAAGGTTACAGTTTGTAACTTTTTGTGATATAATGATTTACATAATGTTATGAGATTTACATAATATTTATTAAATGATAATGATTATTTGTAAAAATTAAAATAATTATTTGTTTTGGTCGGTTTTGAGAGTTATGTAGTAGTGAGAGAGACTACGATTTAAATTATATTTAAATTAGTTAAATTGAAGGAGGAATTTATGAATAAGAGATTTAAAGCGACAACAGCAATAGTAATGGCATCAACAATGTTAGCACCTACTGCAGCATTTGCTCAGAGTAGTGCACAGGGTTCAGAAGTTAGTGTAAATATAGAAAAACAGAGTGTAGTATTTGGGACAGAATCTTCTGTTTCAGTTAAGTTCAAAGAAAAATTAAATGCGGACAAGATAGTTTTAAACTTTAAATGTTACGATATGCCGCTAAGTGCAGAACTTAAATACAATTCTGATAAAGATATTTACGAAGGTACTATAAAAATAGACCAGGAACCAGAATATTTAAATGTATGGGAATTACAGAATATAGAAGTTAAATCATCGAATCCATATACATTAAATAGAAAAGACCTTGAAGGTATGGGACTTGACTTAGATTCTTGTAATATAACTCAGGAAGTTGTTATAGATGAGGCTGAAGTTCAGGAAGCTATAGCTAACGGAGATACTGCTTCTAATGTAATACAGAGAACTTTAGCAAGAAGTGCAGTTCCTGTTAAAAAGATGATAGGAGATAATAGATACGGAACAGCTGTAAAAGTTAGCCAGGAAGGTTGGACAAGTGCGAATACAGTTGTAATAGTTAATAGAAATGCTGGTATAGCAGGTACAATAGCTACACCTTTAGCTACTACATACAACGCACCTATACTTTTATCAAGTAAAGATGTTGTTCCAGCTAATATAATAAACGAAATAAAAAGATTAAAAGCTAAAAACATAATAATAGTAGGAAATACAAGCGATGTTTCATCTAAAGCAGTTTCAGCTTTAAGTAAGACAGGGGCTAAGATTTCTCGTATAAGTGGATCTAACAACTTTGAATTATCTTTAAATGTAGCAAAAGCTATAGATAAAGACCACGATGTTACAAAAGCATATATAGCTAATGGCTCAAGTGGGGAAATAGATGCTCTTACAATAGCTGCAAAAGCTGGGGAAGACAAACAGCCTATAATACTTACAGAACAGAATGCGATAAATTCATCAGTTTACAACTGGTTAAAATCAGAAAACCTAACTGATGCATATTTAATAGGTGGTACAACTGTTTTATCAAACAATGTATCAAATAAAATAGATGGAATAGTTAGTGCAGATGTAACTAAAAACAGAGTTTCTGGATCAGACAGACACGAAACAAATGCAGCTGTTATAAAAAGATTCTACACAAATAAAAATATAAATTCTTTATTTGTAGCTAAATCAGACGAGCTTATAGATGCTCTTACTTGTGGACCTTTAGCTGCTAAGAAAAAATCACCTATACTTATAAACCCTACAAGTTATGTATCAGCTAGACACTCAGAAAACTTAAATACATATAAAGCAGAAAAAGTTTATCAGATAGGTGGAGGTATATCTTCTAAAGTTATAACTTCAATATCAAACTCTGTGTCTAAACATAATTCAAATACAAATACTAATGAGGATACATCAAATAACAACAATAATAACAGTAATACAAACAACAACTCTTATAAAGATAATACTGTTGTACTTGATGCAGGTCATGGTGGTTCAGATTCAGGAGCAACTTCAAACGGAAGAAGAGAAAAAGACTACACACTTGATACAACACTTGCAACAAGTGCATATTTAAGAAAACAGGGTATAAATGTAGTATTAACTAGAAGCAAAGATGAATACATATCTTTAGCAACTAGAGCTGCTATTTCTAATAAAGTAAGACCAGAATTATTTACTAGTATACACTATAACTCATATAATGGTAGTGCAAATGGGACAGAAGTGTATTATAATGTAAAGGATAAGAATGGTGGATTAACAAAGACTGCCGCATCAAATGTATTAAGAAGAATAGTTAATACTTTTGGATTCTACAATAGAGGAATAAAGGTAAAAGCAAATAGCAGTGGAACTGATTATTATGCAGTTTTAAGACAGAATAAATATCCAGCAATGTTAATAGAATGTGCATTTATAGATAATGCAAATGACATGAAAAAACTTAACAGTGATTCTAAGATAAATCAGTTAGGAACACAGATAGGTGCTGGTATAACAGAAACTATAAAATAATAATTAATATTTGCCACTATGTATAGTTGTGCTGTTATTTGAATTGCCGATTAAGTGTAAGGGGAAGAAAATGAAGTTAAACAAAAAAATAAAACGAAATTTAATTACATTAACAGCAGTTGTTATAGCAGTGCGGGGATATGTAGGAAGTGGAAAAATTTTAGATAAGAAATTTAATCAGACATACGATATAAATTCAATTTTTGGTAAGGACAGATATGAGACATCTGTCCTTGCTAATGAATTAGGCTGGGAGAAGGCTGACGAGGCTGTCCTTATGAATACTAATTCTATAAGTACAGCAATAACAGCAGTTTCCTATGCAAATGAAAAAAATATACCTATATTCTTTACAACTCAAGAAGAGATAAGTCCAGAAGTTTGGTCTAGGATAAAAGAGTTAGGTGTTAAAAAGGTTTATGTCGTTGGAGGAATAAGGAGCATTTCAAAATCTGTTGAAAGAGCAATTCAAAGAACAGGTGCAAATACTGTAAGAGTAACTGAAAGCAAAAAATCAGACATATCTCTTAGATTTGCAGAGGCTCTTTATAAAGTGAAAAAATACGATACTGTAGCACTTGCTGTAGGTGAAGAATTTGGCTATGCTGAAGGGGTTTCTATGGCAATAGCAGCGTCGAGGGAGAATATACCTGTAATAACTTTAAATGAATCATCTTTATATGATACAGTAGATTTTTTAAAGGAAAAAGGTATTAAAAAGACTTATATAATAGGAGATAATAACAAACTTTCTAGTACTGTCGAAAAGCTAGTTCCAAACCCAGAGAGAATTAGTGGTACGGATTCTTACGACTTAAATAGAAAGATTATTAAAAAGTTCTATGACTTAGACAATACTGATGAGGCATTTATAGTAAAGGGAGGAACATACTTATACGGAGAAAGACTTCAGATAGGTGAATTTGTAAACTCTTTATCAGTGGCAAATGTTTCAGCAGACAAAAATATTCCTATTATATTCTGTAATGAGAATTTTCTTGAGGAGGACCAAGAAAAATTTATAAATGAATATGGAATAAAAAAACTTACATCTGTCGGATTTGTTTTAGAGAGAGCAAAACTTTTAAATCCTGATAGAGTTAGAAATGCTTTTGGAGTTGCACTAGTGATTACTTCATTTGTTCTTCTATTTAGAGCTCTTAGAAAAAAGGATCAACTTGTGTAGTAAGTTTTAAGTTCAATTGGTAGGGAAATCATATATTGTCATAGTGAAGTGTAGCTATTGATAATATATGATTTTTTGAGTATAATATAAAAATAAGACTGAATAATAATTGATAATTAATGAACTTTATTTATGGAGGTAGATATGTCTAATAGTGCGAAAAGACCAGAGCAGCTAACAGAGGAACATATAAACTCTATAGACTATGATATAGTGAAAGGTGGAAGCTTATTCAATGCCTATCAGAGGATAATGGATATAGTCCTATGCCTTATAGCGCTTATAATAGGAATACCTTTAATGGTTATATTTGGAGTTTTAATAAAGATAGAGGATAATGGACCGGCTGTGTATAAACAAGAACGTGTTGGAAAAGGTGGTAAATGTTTTTATTTATATAAATTAAGATCTATGAGAACTGATGCCGAAAAATTTGGTGCTCAGTGGGCAGAAAAAGACGACCCTAGAATTACAAAAGTAGGTAAATTTATAAGAAAAACAAGAATAGATGAGATACCACAGCTTTTTAATATCTTAAGAGGTGATATGGGTATAATAGGCCCTAGACCAGAAAGACCTATGTTTACTGTTCAGTTTGATGAAGAAATACCTGGATTTATTAACAGATTATCTGTAAAACCAGGGCTTACTGGATGGGCACAGGTAAATGGAGGATATGAAGCTACTCCAGCAGAAAAATTAGAGGACGACTTATACTATATAAAGAATAGATCGTTCTTACTTGATATGAAAATTATATTTAAAACTGTCGGAGTTGTACTGACAGGACATGGAGCAAGGTAATTCAATAATATTATTATTGAATTACTTTGATTTTATGAAAAATATTTTATGAAATTTATTTAGGTATTTTTCAAAATGAAAAGAAGGTGAATCATGGATATTTCTATTAATAATAGATTTAATAAATTAGAGTTTTTAAAAGGTCAATTTCTTAGTGAAAAATTGAGAAGTAGACTTTTAGCCATGCTTATATTTTTTATAGTTGCTAGGTATCAGACTATGTCTCTACATTATCTAGTATACAAGGGAAGTATGGTTATGACTGGTGTTCTTGCTGGAATCCTTATTTTAGATTCTATAAGCAAGTATAAACCTATACACTACATTATATTTGGATTGTTTGCAGTTCAAATGCTGATAATAAAGAATCCAAATCTTCTTTATGTGTATTTCTTATCACTAGCATTTATTGATTGTGATATGTTTTATGTTATAAAAGTTTATATGGTAAGTAATGTTATTTTTTTTGCTATTTATATGACTATGAACATAACAGGGCTTAGAGAAACTGAATTTGTAAAAGGGAGAAATGACTTCGGTTATGGGAATCCAAACAGTGCATTTATAGCGATGTTTACGATTTGGATATCTTATCTTTACTGCAAATTTGATGATTTAGAGCTTATAGACATAGTTATACTGCTATTCTTTGCATTATTAATGTATAAACAGACTAATACAAGAACTGGTCTTATAACTGTTGTAGCTGTAACAGCTATAATTCCATTTGTTAAATTTTTAAGAATAGATAATAAATTTATGAAAATATCTATAACATCTATTCCGATTTTAATATCTTTACTTAGTCTAGTAATAGCTTTTGTATTTAAAGAAAATAGCTTTTTAAATGATGTGTTATCTAGTAGACCACTTTATTGGAATAGATACCTTACTCATCCTGTAAATGGATTGACTCTATTTGGGCATCCATCAGATGTTAAGGAATATTTATTTGTTCCAAAGCTACCTTTTGATAGCGGATACTTAACACTTATGTATACTTTTGGTATATTTGGTTTTGTAATATTTATCGGCTTGTACTCTTATACAATATACAAGCTTTGTTCAGAGAATAGAAAAAGAGATATTATCTTTATAATAGCTATTCAGATATATGCTTTTGCAGAAAGTATGTTTACAGATATAGCTACCAATTTGGCCATAGTATTGATAGTTACGGCTATGAGCAGTATATCTCTTGGTAGATCTTGTGAAAGGAGAAAAAAATGCAAGAAGGTTTAGTTTCGATAGTTACTCCTGTTTATAATGCAGAAAGATTTATAAATGAAACTATAGATTCTGTTATAGCTCAGACTTATGATAATTGGGAGCTTATTTTAGTAGACGATTGTTCATCAGATAATTCTGCAGCGATAATAGATGAATATGTTAAAAAAGATAGCAGAGTAAAATATATAAAAAATAAGGAAAACTCTGGTGCAGCTGTTTCAAGAAATGCGGGGATTGAAATGGCAAAAGGTCAGTATGTTGCCTTTGTTGATAGTGACGACGTATGGAAGCCAGAAAAGTTAGAGAAACAGTTAGCTTTTATGAAAAAAAATAATTATGCTTTTACATTTACAGCATATAGATATGTATTAGAAGATGGTACAGTTACAGATAAGATAGCTAATACAGTTGAAAAGATAAATTATGATGGACTTCTAAAAAATACTGTTATAGGTTGTTCAACAGTTGTTATAGACAGAAATATAGTAGGAGATTTTAGAATGCCATTACTTAGAAGGGGTCAGGATACAGCTACTTGGCTTCAGATTCTTAAAAAGATTGACTATGCTTATGGATTAAATGAACAGCTAGTAGAATATAGAAAAGTTTCAAACTCTATATCTAGCAACAAGTTTAAGGCATTAAAGAGAACTTGGAACATTTACAGAAATGTAGAGCATTTAGGATTATTTAAAAGTTGTTACGTTTTTTGTTGTTATGCTTTTAATGCATTGATGAGAAGAATGTAATAAAAATTACCGATGTGTATTTACGGTATTAAGTATGGAGGTATACACGATGAAAATTTCAGTAGCAGGAACAGGGTATGTCGGCCTGGTAACAGGAGTATGCTTATCTGAAAAAGGACACAATGTAACTTGTGTTGATATAGATGAAAAAAAAGTAGAAACTATGAAAAAAGGTATTTCACCTATATATGAAGAAGGCCTTGAGGAGTTAATGAAAAAAAATTATGCAGAAGGTAGACTTGATTACACTACAGACTACGAAACTGCGTATAAATCTTCAGATGTTATATTTATAGCTGTTGGTACTCCAGAAAGAAGCGATGGGTCAGCTAACTTAGATTATATAAAAAGCGTTGCTACTCAGATAGCTCAGTCTATAGAAAAAGATACTTTAATAGTTATAAAATCAACAGTTCCAATAGGTACTAATGAAAAAATAGAGCAGTATATAAGAAAGAATTTAAAAGAAGGTATACATATAGAATTAGCTTCTAATCCAGAATTCTTAGCACAGGGAACAGCTGTTAGAGATACACTTCATGCAGCTAGAATAGTTATAGGGACAGAAAGTGAATGGGCCTCAAATATAATGCAGGAAATTTACAAGCCTTTCGATATACCTATGGTTCTTACTAATAGAAATAGTGCAGAAATGATAAAATACGCTTCAAACGACTTCTTAGCTTTAAAAATATCTTATATGAATGATATAGCAAATTTATGTGAGATAGTTGGAGCAAATGTAGAAGACGTAGCAAAAGGAATGAGCTACGATGATAGAATAGGTAGCAAATTCTTAAGAGCTGGTATAGGATATGGTGGTTCTTGTTTCCCTAAAGATACAAAAGCACTTCACTGGTTATCTGCTCAGAATGGATATGAATTAAAAACTGTTAAGGCAGCTATAGAAGTAAATGAACAGCAGAAATTAAAACTTATGAGAGCTGCTGCAGAAAAAGTTGATTCTTTTGAAGGAATGAACGTAGCTGTTTTAGGACTTACTTTCAAACCAGGAACAGATGATTTAAGAGAATCTCCAGCAATACCTAATATAGAGTATTTATTAGAAAGAGGAGCTAATGTATTTACATTTGATCCAGTTGGAGTTGAAAATGCTAAAAAGAAATTTGGGGACAAAATAGTATACACAAAAACTGCTAAAGAAGCTTTAAAAGATGCTCAATTATGTTTCATAATGACTGAATGGAAAGAGGTAAAAGACCTTACTCCAGAAGATTTTAAAGAAATGATGTCAGAATGTGTTGTATATGATGGTAGAAACTGCTACCTTCCAGAAGATATGGAAAAAGCTGGGATAGAATACCACTCAATAGGTAGATAAACCATTTAATAGGTAGATAAATAGATAAAATAGAGGTGTTTCAAAATGAGTTTATATAAAGATATACTTGATGGAAATGAAAAAATATCAGTTGTAGGACTAGGATACGTAGGAATTCCTTTAGCGGTTGAATTTGCACGCCACACATCTGTTATAGGGTTCGATATAAATAAAGAAAAAATAGAACTTTATAAAAATGGAATAGACCCAACAGAAGAAATAGGAAATGAAGAAGTAAAAAATACTACAGTTAAATTTACTTCAGATGAAAAAGATTTAAGAGATGCAAAATTCCATATAGTTGCTGTGCCAACTCCAATAAATCAGGATAAAACTCCAGACTTAAAACCTGTAATAGGAGCTACAGAAGCAATAGCAAGAAATCTTACTAAAGGTTCAATAGTAGTTTATGAATCTACAGTTTATCCAGGAACTACTGAAGAGGTTTGTATACCAATTCTTGAAGAAATATCAGGATTAAAATATATGGAAGACTTTAAGGTTGGATATTCTCCAGAAAGAATAAATCCAGGGGATAAAGTAAACAGACTTACTACTATAATGAAAATAGTGTCTGGTTGCGATGATGAAACACTTGAAGAAGTTGCAAATATATACTCAATAGTAGTAGAAGCTGGTGTTTATAGAGCTGAGAGTATAAAAGTAGCAGAGGCTGCTAAAGTAATAGAAAACTCTCAGAGAGATATAAATATAGCATTTATGAATGAGATAGCTATGGTATTCAATGAAATGGATATAGATACAAAAGCTGTTTTAGAAGCAGCAGGAACAAAATGGAACTTCTTAAAATTCACTCCAGGATTAGTTGGAGGACATTGTATAGGAGTTGACCCATACTACTTCATATACAAAGCTGAGGAATTAGGTTATCATTCTCAGATAATATCAGCAGGTAGAAGAATAAACGATGGTATGGCTGAATTTATTGTTTCAAATACAGTTAAAGAAATGATAAAAGCAGATAGAAAAGTAAAAGGTGCAAAAGTTTTAGTTATGGGTATAACATTTAAAGAAAATTGCCCAGATACTAGAAATAGTAAAGTTGCAGATATAATAACTGGACTAGAAGATTACGGAATGGAAGTAAAAGTATACGATCCAGTAGCCGATGAAAATGACGCTATTAAATTCTACGGTGTAGATATGATAACAGAAGAAGAATTAAAAGATTTTGATTGTATAGTAGCTGCTGTCAACCACAGTGTATTTGCAAAATTCTCATTAGATGAGATAAAAGCTATGGAAAATGATAAAGGCGGAAAAGTTCTTATAGATATAAAAGGAATATACAATGCAAAAGAAGCGGTAGAAAAAGGATTTGCATATTGGAGATTATAAAATATTTGCATATTTAAGATTATAATAGGAGGAGAAGGTATGAGAGTATTACATGTATGCTCTTATTATATCACTTCTAAACTTTATAAAAACTTGATAGAAAATTTAGCGGAAACAGGTATATATAGTAGAGTGTATATACCTGTTTCTTCTAATGAGATGATAAACAAGTTTGTAGGCGAAGAAAGTGATATGACAGAGTATTTATATTCTAAGTGTTTTAATAAATTTGATAGAGTTAGCTTTAAGTGGAAAAATAAAAAAATATACTCTGATTTAAATAAGAATGTCAAATTGGATGATATAGATATAACACATGCACATTCACTTTTTGTAAATGGATATGTTTCTTATAGACTTAAAAAAGATAGAGGGATTGATTATATCGTAGCTGTTAGAAATACAGACGTAAATACATTCTTCAAAAAGGTTAAACACCTTAGACCTCTAGGTGTTGAGATAATGAAAAATGCTAAACAGGTTATATTCTTATCTGAAAGATATAAAAATGATGTTATAAAGGAATATGTTCCTAAAGAATTAAGAGAAGAGATTTTTAATAAGTCTGTGGTTATTCCTAATGGAGTTGATAGTTTTTGGCTAGAAAACGAAATAATGGATGAAGAAAAAACATCAGATAAAGATAATGTTAAGTTAGTATTTACAGGGAAATTAGATAAAAATAAAAATATTTACACTTCAATAGATGCTGTTAAGAAGCTTAATGAAGATGGGGTAAATGCTACTTTAGATTTAATCGGTGATGGACCTGAAAAAGACGGTATAAAAAAATATGCCGAGGAAAATGCACCAGGTAAGGTAAATCTACTAGGATTTATGGATAAGACAAAGATAATAGATGTATACAGAAATAGTGATATATTTGTTATGCCATCTAAATTTGAAACATTTGGTCTAGTTTATGTTGAAGCATTGACTCAGGGTCTACATTTGATATACACTAGAGGACAGGGGTTTGATGGCTACTTTGCAGACGGAACTATTGGATATAGTGTAAAATACGATGATTCAGAGGAAATAAAAAATAGAATAAAAGATATATCATCTGGTAAGGTTGAAAAAATATCAAATTATAAAGATAAAATTCTAAATGATTTCGACTGGAAAAATGTAGCTGAAAGATATAAAAAAATATATTCTAAATAGCGAGGAAAAACAGATGAAAGTACTATATATAGTGAATATGGATGAGAATAATAAAAAAGGTCTTTTCATGGCAACTCATGAAAAAATCAAAGCTATAATGAAACTTCATCCAGAAAATGAATACAAAATCATATCTGTTCAGTTTAAAGATACAGGTCTTTTTAGAGCTATTAAAAAGATAACTGGTAAAAAAACCTATGATAAAACTAGCGATGAATTTACTTTTGATGGTGTAAACTACAAAAAAGTATATTTAAGCATAGATATGAAGAGTAAAAATATTGAAAAACAGGAAGATGATAGAGCAAGATTTGCAGAATTCTTCTCAGCTTGTAAAGAAGATATTGAAAACTGTGATATAGTAAGCTGCCATTGGGGTTACCCACATGGAAGAATAGCTTATTGGATAAATAGGGATTTTGGTAAGCCTTATATCGTAACATATCATGGTAGTGATGTTCACACAATGCCGTTTAATAATAGCGACATAAAGAAAAAGGTGCTACAGATAATGGAAAATTCTGTACAGAATATTTTTGTAAGTAAAAAACTTATGGATATTGCAAGAGAACTTGGATATTCTGGAGATAATTGTACTGCTTCAAGAAATGGAGTAAATACAGAAAAATTCTACCCAATATCTGAAGACGAGAAAAATGAAATTAGAAATAAGTACAATATAACAGGCAAAAATATCGGATTTGTAGGTGCTATAAATGAAGTAAAAAGATCTGATAAATTTGCTGATATATTTGAAGCTATAAAAAATTTAGATTCAAATAATGAATATACATTTACTGTTGTTGGAGATGGGCCTTTAAAATCTGAGGTTGAGAAAAAATGTAAAGAAAAAAATCTACACGTTGTATTTACCGGAAATCAGGAAAGCGACGGTGTTAGAAAGTTTATGAATACTATGGATGTAATGATTCTACCTAGTAAGAGAGAGGGATTTGGATGTGTTGTTACAGAGTCAAATGCATGTGGTGCAGCTGTTGTAGGTAGCAATGCAGGAGGAATTCCAGAGGCTATAGGTATAAAAGAGAACGTAGTAAGTGATGGAGAATGTTTTGAAGAGAGATTAGCTAAAAGAGTTGTTGAAGTAGTTAATTCTAATATTGATAGAGATGCAATCTCTAAAAATACAATGGATAACTTTGCTTGGGAAAAAATAGCAGAGGATGAGGCTTCTTTTTATGGAAAGGGGGCTTTAAACTAGATGAGCAAGGTTGCAAAAGCTACGGCAGCCCTTATGGCTGTTACGATGCTTTCAAAAATAATGGGGTTTGGTAGAGAGTTAGTACTTGGAGCTTTATATGGGGCAAGTACTTATAGTGATATTTTCATAGCTGCATCAAACATACCTAAGGTACTATTTACATTAGTTGCTACAGCGCTTGCAACTACATTTATCCCACTTTATTATGAAAACTTAAGAGAAGGTGGAGAAGATAAGGCGCTTAGATTTTCAAATAATATACTTAATATAACTATTATACTAGGTATAATATTATCTACATTGTCATTTATTTTTGCAGGTCCTATTGTAAAAATATTTGCTATGGGATTTAAAGGTGAAACTTTTAGACAGGCTGTTATATTTACCAGAATAATAATATTCGGTGCAATATTTACAGGTCTTAGTGATATAATGAAGTCTTATCTACAGTCTAAAGACAGTTTTACTATACCTGGGCTTATAGGTCTACCATACAACATTATATTAATCGGAGCGATGATTCTTAGTGTTGTTTTAGATAATGTTTACATTCTACCTGTTGGTGCACTGTTAGCTATGGCGAGTCAGTTCTTCTTCCAGGTACCATTTGCCTATAAGAAGGGATATAAATATAGATTATTTGTAGATTTTAAAGATGAATATGTTAAGAAGATGCTTATACTTGTAGCTCCTATAGTTATAGGGGTTGCAGTGGATCAGATAAATATAATGGTCGATAAAACACTTGCTTCGACTCTAGTAGAAGGAAGTATATCTGCTCTAAATTATGCGGATAGATTAAAAGGGTTTGTAACAGGTATGTTTATCGCATCTATATCTGCGGTTGTATATCCTCAGTTCTCAAGACTATCTGCAGCAGAGGATAGAACAGAGTTCTTTGACTTTATTAGAAAAAGTATAAACTCTGTAATAATTATAATAATGCCTATGACAATAGGTGCTATGGTGTTATCTCAGCCAATAGTTAGAATATTATTCCAAAGAGGGGCATTTGACGCAAGAGCGACTCAGATGACTGCTATAGCTTTAGTATTCTATTCTGTAGGTCTTATAGGGGTAGGACTTAGAGATATACTTACAAAGATATTCTACTCTGTTCAGGATACAAAGACACCGATGATAAATGCTACAATAGCTGTTGTTATGAATATATGTATGAACTTAATATTTATAAGACATTTAAAACACGGTGGGCTTGCACTTGCGACAAGTTTATCTTCAATAATATGTATACTACTTCTATTTAGAAGTCTTAAAAAGAAACTTGGAGATTTTGGTCAGAAAAAGATAATAATTGTATTTTTCAAGACTACTTTTGCAGCACTTATAATGGGTGTTGTTGCTAGAGTGGTTTATAAATTTATATTTGCTATGCTTGGAACAGGACTAATAATGGAAGTAATAGCTCTAGGTACTGCTATAGTTGCAGGTGCAGCTGTATATGGACTTTTAATACTGTTATTTAAGGTTGATGAAGTATCAATGATAACAGATATAGTTAAGAAAAAACTAAAAAGAGGTTAGTTTAAGTTTTTAGAGTTAGTTGTGTATTAAAGATAGTAATGTATTAAATGTAATTGGATATTAAAGATAGTTATATATTAAAGTTTGTTTATATATAAGTAACAACTTATTACAAATATGTAACTGTTACTTTCTATTAATACAATATTAACCTATTAATAAGTAAAATTTAAAATTAGAAACAAAAAAGTAACAAAAAAATAATTATATAGTAAAAATAGACGAAAAAAAGCTTGGATTTGGCGTTAAAATCCAAGCTTTTTTTATTGGAAAGTAGTAAATAATTGCGAAAAGTTGACATAATACTACAAAAATGATATATTCAAATGGTCGCAGCAAATTTTAATTTGTCATTTTTAGTCATAAGTTTCAAATTGTTACTTTTAAGAATGTAGTAATTTCAACGTTTTACAGATAAATGTTACTAAAAAAGACAAAAAAGTTACAGAAATGTAACAAAAATACTTGTATATGACAAAAAGCTATGATAGAATAGAAAATGTAGAATTTAAGAAATATAAATTTTACTACATTAACCACTAACTAATAAGAGAATCAGGAGGGCGATTAATGCATTCGTTAAATATAAATAAGAAAATATCTAAAGTAATGGCAGCAGTTATAATAGCTGGATCACTAACAGTATTCGCTGGAAACAATACAGTAAGCGCTGATGAAATATCAGATTTATCATTAGTTTCTACTCAGGAAGTGACTGATGTAACAAGAGCAGCAGCAAAAAATGGTTTTGTTAAAGAGGGCAACAAAACTTTCTATTATAAAAACGGAAGTAAAGTAAAAGGTTGGGTTGAATCTAACGGTAAAAAATATTACTTCATGAAAGACTATACAATGGCTAAATCAATGTTTAGAGCAATATCAAATGTTAAATATTACTTTAAAGCAGATGGTTCATTAGCAGCTAACGAAATAGCAAAAACAACTGAAGGAATGTTTAGATTCGATGCTAACGGAGTAATAGTAAAAGGTGAAGAATACGCAGAAGTATTAGAATGTGACTTCTTAAATGTAAGAACAGAAGCTAATGCTGATGCAGAAGTAGTTGGAAAAATAAATACAGGTGATGTAGTTCAGATAATAAAAGAAGGAAATGGTTGGTGTAAAGTAAAATCAACTAATGGACTTCAGGGATGGGTAAATGAAGATTACCTTACATCATACGAAGTTAATGCAAAAGTTCAGAAAGTAATAGCTACTGCAAAAGCTCAGATGGGTAAACCATACAGATGGGGAGCAAGTGGACCAAGTTCATTCGACTGTTCAGGATTAATGCAGTATGCATTCAAAAAAGGAGCTAATATATCTCTTCCAAGAGTTTCAAGAGAACAGGCTACTGTAGGTAAAAAAGTTGCTAAAGCAGATTTACAGCCTGGAGATTTAGTATTCTTTGCAAGAGGTGGAAGAATACATCATGTTGGAATGTATGTAGGTAACGATCAGTACATACATGCACCACAGACTGGGGATGTTGTTAAAATAAGCAAATTATCTGCAAGAACTTTATACACTGCAAGAAGAGTTATACAGTAATAAGGGTAATTATAGGACGTTTATAAGCGTCCTTTTTTATTTGCAAAAAATGGCAGGAGCAAAAGGTATAGATATTAACTTTTGTTAATTGATTTTGCTAATTGAAAATTAGTATATACTAAAAATGAATTTTTGATAGGAATTAAGTTTGATTAACAATTAATAGTATAATACTTACTTTAAATTTGGAAATATAGTTGGTTTAAATTATAAAATATGTTCTACTAAATGGGTTATAGTAAAAAAATATCTTATAGAAAACAATACAAAATATAGTAAAAATATGGATTAATGATAAAAAAAAGTTATCGATTGGACTTTTAAAAAAGTCTAAATTTATTGAAAAAATAGAATTTTTTCGGTAATAAAAAAATGATATAAATAAAAAAATTCTAAAAATTTAAAAAGATAATTGAGAAAAAGATATGAATAATTATAGAATTTAAGTTGAATTGATAAAAAAATAATAAAAAATTAAATGGAAAACGTAATCATAAGATTTAAAAACATAAAAAATTTGAATCTATAAGATAAATAAATTAATATAAGTTTCTTATTATACTAAAATATTTATTGATATAGGGCTAAATATATATTAAAATTGTAATTGTCGATGGGGAATACTAATAAAATTAAAAAGTATTGCTCTGGATGTTAAATTAATAGCATAATTGCATATCAGTGGCAATCAAAACAAAACTGAAAATTAAATAGGAGGAATTTTGTTCAAATGGGAGAAACAAAGAAAAAAGGATATCCAAAGGGATTTTGGGTATGTGGATGTACTGAAATCTTTGAACGTCTTGCTTACTATCTAGGTCGTTCACTGATACTTATTTTCGTAACAGCATCTGTTGCAACAGGAGGTCTTGGACTTTCTAAAGGACAGGGTGCTACAATGCAATCATTATTAACAGCATTTGCTTATCTTGGACCATTACTAGGAGGAGTTATCGCCGATAGATATATAGGTGGACGTTATACTACTCCAATAGGTTATATAATAGCAGGTATAGGTTACTACTGTGGTGGTATAGCTAAATCACCTGCAATGGTTTATGTTATGATATTCTGTGTAAGTATAGGTCTTGGTTTACAGAAAACTGGTGCACTTGTAGGACGTATAGTAACAGATAAAGATCAGGTTGACTCTGCTTTCTCTATCCGTTATACATTAGTTAACACAGGTGCTTTCATAGGTACTTTCTTAGTTGGTATATTATACAAAGACGTATTCGCTAAAAATGGAGTACTAGGATTCGCTCCTTGCTTCAAATTAGCTGCTGTATCAATGTTTGCTGGTGCTTTATGGTTCTTCGTTCTTGGTAATCGTTTCATGGGTGAAGTTGGTAAAAAACCATTCAAATTTGAAAAAACTCCTGAAGAACTTGAAAGAGAAAAAGAAGAAGCTGCTCATAAAAAAGCAGAAGCTAAAGATGAACCTCTTACTAAAGTTGAAAAGAAAAGAATCGCTGCTATATTCCTTGTAGCTGGATTCTCAGTAATATTCTGGATATTCTGGAACTTAGCATATCTACCAGTTTACTACTACTGGACAGAAAATATGAACTGGGTTGTTGCAGGATACGAAGTTCCAACTACTTGGTTCGACGCTGCTAACTCACTATTCTGTGTAATCTTAGGACCTATTACAGCTATGTTATGGAGAAAACTTGCTGCTAGACCACAGGGAGATATGTCTTTATTCAAAAAGACTGGTATAGGTATAGGAGTACTTGGTGTATCTTACATATTCTTCGCAGCATTAGATATAATGCGTGGTGGAGCTAAGATAAGTGTTCTATGGTTATTAATATTCTCATTCATATTAACATTAGGTGAAATGTTCTTCTCACCATTAGGACATGCATTCATAAGTAAATATTCTCCAAGCCGTTACTTATCAACAATGATGGCTGTTTGGGGTATAGCTACATTCATATCTTCATTAGCATACGGACCATTATTCAGTGCTACATTCGAAGGTGGATTCAAATTCTCTCACGTATGTATAGCAATAGCAGTAGTTGCATTCATATCAGCTGTTGTTCTATTCGTACTAGATAAGAGATTATCTAAACTAGTTGAAGATGAAGAAGAAGTAGAAGCTTAATCTTGACAATATAATAAAATAGCATATAAAAGCTGTTTCACTTAATTGTGAAACAGCTTTTTAAAAGCAATCAAATATTTTTAATTTTAAAAAAATAGAAAAAACTTAAATGTAGATAAAAAAATAATTGTATTATGAAATTCAGTAGGGGGTAATTATAATGACTGTTAAAGAAAGAATAGCAAAACTTCGTGAATTAATGAAAGAAAATGGAATAGATATATATGTTGTTCCAACATCTGATTTCCATCAGAGTGAATACGTAGGTGAACATTTTAAAGCTAGAAAATTTATAACAGGATTTACAGGTTCTGCAGGTACTGCAGTAATAACTCTTGACGAAGCTAGATTATGGACAGACGGAAGATACTTCACTCAGGCTGCTAAACAGTTAGAAGGATCTGGTGTAGAATTAATGAGAATGGCTGAACCAGGAGTACCTACAATAAATGAATACTTAAAATCTACTGTGTCTGAAGGTAACTGCCTAGGATTTGACGGTAGAGTAGTGGCTATGGGAGATGGACAGGGCTACGAATCAATAATAGAAGAAAATAATGCTACTATAAAATATGAAGTAGATTTAATAGATGAAATATGGGAAGACCGCCCAGAACTTTCTAAAAAACCAGCTTTCAAATTAGGAGAAGAATTCGCAGGAGAAAGCGCTGCTAGTAAAATAGAAAGAATTCGTGAATACATGAAAGGTTGTGGAGCTACTTACCACACAGTTGCAACTATAGATGATATATGCTGGACACTTAATATGCGTGGAGATGATATAGATTTCTTCCCACTAGTATTATCTTATATGGTTGTTAAAATGGATGGAGTAGATCTATACATAGATGAAACAAAATTAAACGATGAACTTAAAGCAGAATTTGCTGAAATAGGTGTAGCAGTTCATCCTTACAATGATGTTTATGCTGATACTAAAAAAATACCAGCAGGTGAAACTATACTTATAGACCCTTCTAGATTAAACTATGCTATATACAGCAATATACCAGAAGGTGTAGCTAAAGTTGAAGAAAGAAACCCAGAAGTTTTATTCAAAGCTAGAAAAAACCCTAAAGAAGTAGAAAACATGAGAATAGCTCAGTTAAAAGACTCTGTAGCTCATGTTAAATTCATGAAATGGGTTAAAGAAAATGCAGAAACAATGGAAATAACTGAAATGAGTGCATCTGAAAAATTAGATGAATTAAGAGCAGAAATGGGTAACTTCATAAGACCAAGCTTCGAACCAATATCAGCTTATGCAGACCATGCTGCAATGATGCACTACTGCTCAAAACCAGAAACAGATGTAAGACTTAGAGAAGGTAGTGTTTATTTAACAGATACTGGTGCTGGATTCTGGGAAGGAACTACAGATATAACAAGAACATTTGTACTTGGTGAAGTATCAGATACTATAAAAGAACACTTTACACTAGTTGCTATGTGTAACTTACGTCTTGCAAACTCAATATTCCTAGAAGGTTGTGTTGGTATGAACTTAGACATACTAGCTAGAAAAGCTTTATGGGAAAGAGGTCTTGACTACAAATGTGGTACTGGACATGGTGTAGGATACCTATTAAATATACACGAAGCTCCAACAAGCTTCAGATGGAGATATAGAGCTGGAGATACTCATCCACTAGAAGAAGGAATGATATTAACAGATGAACCAGGTGTATATATAGAAGGATCTCATGGTATAAGATTAGAAAATGAACTTCTAGTATGCAAAGGAGACAAAAATGAATATGGACAGTTCATGTACTTAGAACCAATAACTTACATACCATTCGATTTAGACGGTATAGTTCCAGAAGTTATGAACAGTGATGATATAAAATACTTAAATGACTATCATAAACTAGTATTCGAAAAAATTTCTCCATACTTAAATGAAGAAGAAACAGAATGGTTAAGAAAATACACTAGAGAAATATAGTTAAAAGTGAAGATATAAAAAATTAAATATAAAAGACCAAATCGGTAAAAATTTGTTACAATTTTTCGACCTTCCCATTTGAAATATAGTAAAATATAACCGATTTGGTCTTTTTGTTTTGTAAAAAGTTACAAAAATACTTTTAAGTTGAGATAAATATACAAAAAGTTACAAAATAGTAACAAAAAAGTTACAAAAATGTAACAAAAACCTTGTAGCGCTGTAACCATTATGTTACAATTGTAAATGTAGTGAGAGGGACTACAAAAATGATTTATAAAATACCCACTATCTATAAATCATGAATCATAATTACAGGAGGACGATTAATGACGAAGATATTTAGAAATAAGTTTTTGGCAAGAATCATGGCAGCAGTTATGATATCAGGAGCGATAATGGTTACAGATGCAACTGTAGATGCAGGTGCAGAGGAAATAAGTAATATACAGGCAGTATCTACAACTGATGTTGCAAGAGCTGGAGCTAAAAATGGATTAAAACTTGAAAATGGAAAATACTATTATTATAAAAATGGAGTAAAACAGAAAGGTTGGGTAAAAGATGGTAACAAAACATACTATCTTTTAAAAGACTACACATTAGCTAAAAAAATGTGGAGAGAAATAAATGGGAAAAAATATTACTTCAAAGCAGATGGAGATTTATTAAGAAATGCATTTAGAGAAATAGATGGAAAAGTATACAGATTCTACAGTGATGGTAGAGTATCTCCAAATAAATGTGGAAAAGTTTTAAAATGTGATTTCTTAAATGTAAGAGAATCAGCATCTAATTCTGCAAAAGTTGTAGAAAAAATATATACAAATAATTTTGTAGAAATAAAAGAAACAAAATCTGGATGGTACAAAGTAAATACAGAAAGTGGAAAAGCTGGATGGGTTAGTGCATCTTATGTAACAATACCAGAAGCAACAAGTTCTAAAGCACAGGCTGCAGTAAAAATAGCTAAGGCTCAGCTTGGAAAACCATACAGATGGGGAGCAACAGGACCTAGTTCATTCGACTGTTCAGGATTAATGTATTACTCTTATAAAAATGGAGCAAAAGTTACATTACCTAGAACATCAAGAGAGCAGTCAAGATACGGTAAAAAAGTTTCTAAATCAGAATTAAAACCAGGGGATTTAGTATTCTTTGGAAGTGGAAATTCTGTAAGTCATGTTGGTATGTACTTAGGAAATGACCAGTATATACATTCACCACAGACAGGAGACGTTGTTAAAGTAAGTAAACTATCAGCTAGAAAAATGATAGTTGCTAGAAGAGTAGTTTAAAAATAAGAGGCTTAAAATTAAAATGAAATAAGTACTTTAAAATTGAAATGAAGTAAGTGGCTTAAAATAAAAATTAAATTGATTATACCTGCATTTTGCAGTTATAATATATACTCTTAACCGACAAATTAAAAAACTAAATTAAGATTTATAGAAGAAGCGGTAAATTTATATTTACTGCTTTTTCTATAATATATTATTCATAATCTGTAATATATTCTTTATTATAATGACTTTTTATTATAAAATATATAATTGTAGGAAAATTTATATTAGAGATAAAGGAGTGAAAAAATGAAAAAGTTATTTAAAAAACTAACTGTAGTAATGTTGGCAGTGTTTATGTTTGTAGGAAGTATTTCTTACACTAATAACGCACAGGCAGCAGAAAAAGAAATGAGAGCAGCTTGGGTTTCATCGGTTTACAATTTAGACTGGCCTAAAACTCAGAACAATGCCTCAAAACAGAAATCAGAATTAACTCAGTTAATGGATAAGCTAAAAGGATGTGGAATAAACACAATAGTCCTTCAGGTTAGACCAGAGTCAGATACATTTTATAAATCATCGATAAACCCATGGTCTAAATATTTAACTGGAACACAGGGGAAAAATCCAGGATACGACCCATTAGCATTTGCAGTTTCTGAAGCACATAAAAGAGGAATGGAGATACACGCATGGTTCAATCCTTATAGAGTAACATCTTCAGGTACAAATTTAAATGCACTTGTATCATCTCATCCAGCTAGAAAAAATCCAGATTGGGTAATAAAATATGGAAATAAAATGTACTACGATCCAGGTAACCCAGAAGTTGTAAACTACTTAGTTAAAACAATAAAAGAGGTTGTGGATAACTACGATATAGATGGTGTTCATTTTGACGACTATTTCTACCCATCATCAAAATTCCCAGATGATGCATCTTACAAAAAATACGGAAAAGGTCAGAATAAAGACAACTGGAGAAGAGAAAATGTAAATACTCTTCTTAGAAAAGTTAAAGCAGTTGTAAATACTAGATCAGGATGTGAGTTTGGTGTAAGTCCATTTGGTATATGGAGAAATAAATCTGCTTCTTGTCCAGACGGCTCTGAGACAGGTGGAAGTCAGTCTTACAACAATATGTACGCAGATTCAAGAACTTGGATAAGAAAAGGATATGTAGATTACATAGTACCTCAGATTTATTGGCCAATAGGATTTGGTGCAGCAGACTATTCAAAACTTGTAAAATGGTGGGCAAATGAAGTAAAAGGATACGATGTAGACCTTTATATAGGACAGGGAATATACAAACAAGGTCAGTCAAGCTACAATGGACAGAATATAGCTAAAGAAATAAAGAAACAGATTAATGTAAATAAACAGTACAGTACAGTTAAAGGAAGTATGTATTTCTCTGCTAAGGACATAGTAAATAAAAGCAGTATATACAACGACCTAAAGAGCATGTACGGAGCTTACAATGGAAGCTCATCTAATGAGGGAACAGATTCAAAACTACCCTCTGTTACAGAAATTGCAGGATCTAATAGATACGATACTGCAGCAAAAATAAGTAAAAAGGGTTGGAGCTCAGCTTCAACAGTTGTTGTAGCGAATGGAAGCAACGAAATAGAGGGAATAATAGCAAATCCTCTTGCAGCTACTTATAATTCACCTGTGCTTCTTGCAGATAAAAACAAAGTTAGAACACAGACTATAGACGAATTAAAAAGATTAAAACCGTCAAAAGTTATATTAATAGGTGGAAGTAATTCAATAGGAAGTAGTGCAGAAAGTACTATAAAGAAAGCTGTTCCATCAGCATCTATAAAAAGAATACAGGGAGCAAGTATATCTGATTTATCAGTTAATATAGCTAAAGAAATAGATTCTAAGGCTAATGTAAGCAAAATATATGTAGCTGGAGAAAATGGTGCAGCAGATGCACTATCAGTTGTATCTAAGGCTGCTGAAGAAAAAGCTCCTATATTAGTTACTTCAAAAAATAAAACAACTACATCAGTTAAAAATTGGATAAAATCTAATTCTATATCATCAGCATATTTCTTAGGTGAAAGTGCTGTACTTTCTGATAGTGTAATAAAAGAAATAGATTCTGTTGTATCAGGAAATGTTTCTGGAAATAGACTAGGTGGAAGCAATAGAAATCAGACTAATGCCAGAGTAATAAAAGCTCTTTATCCAGCATCTAGCTACAATTCAGTATTTGTTGCTAAAAATAGACCACTTGTAGATGCAATAAGCGTTGGTGTATATGCAGCTAAGACAAAATCACCTATAGTTATAGCAGGAAATGCACTTGATTCAGAGCAGGGAAATGTATTAAAAAATAAAAAAGCAAACTCTGTATTTAGAATAGGTGGAGGAATATCTAATAGTAGCTTCAATAAAGTAAGAGAATACTTAAAATAGAAATATATAAAAATTAAATCGTTTAAATAGATAGTAAATCGTTTAAATAGATAGTAAGTCATTTAAATGAATCACTTAAATAAAGTTTAAAAACTTTGCAAAAAAGTCTATAAAACTTTACAAAAAAAGCTGTTGCAAAATCTGCAACAGCTTTTTTATATTTTATTATTTTACATATTCTTTGTCGTTAAATATAAAATCTTGAAGTATCTTAACTGATTCATCTGTAAATCTTATAACCCAACCAGCATTTAAATATTTTCCTTCTATAGAATAAGGAGAGTTAGTTATTGGGAATTCAAACTGTTTAATATCTAAATTACCCATTCTTATAACAGACATACCAAGTGATACTATCTGAGTAGTTTTCATATTTGTCTTTAAGTAAGGTAGTACAGCATTTAATAATTTTGGATACTGCCATTTAGACATCTTCTTGACACCGCTAAACATTGCCTGAACAACCTCTCTCTGTCTACGGTCTCTTTCAAATGCCGAGTCGTGTTTTCTTATACGAGCAAATGACAGTGCTTGGTATCCATTTAGAAGCTGTTCTCCAGGTTCTTCTACAGGTTGCATAGGCTGTGATTTGTCGTTATACCAGCGATATGTCTCTTTTATAAACTTATTAAGCTCTGCTAAATCAGTATCCTTTACATTTACCGTTACTCCGCCAATAGCATCTATTATATACATAAACGATTCAAAATTAACTAGTGCGTAGTTATGTATATCTATACCAAAGTTTTCTTCTATAGTCTTTGTAAGTAGCTCTACACCACCATAATAATATGCGTGGGTAAGTTTTGTATCTCCATGTCCTGGAATATTTACGTATGCATCTCTAGCAAGGGATGTAAGCTTTAACGAGTTATGAACAGTATCTATTGTAAAAATCATCATAGTATCTGTTCTAGACTCTTTTTCACCCTCTCTTGCATCTGAACCAAGAAGAAGTATATTTGTTATACCTTTTTTATTTATATGTGTTATGTTGTCAAATACACCACTTGCTATAGTTGGATCGTATGCATCTGCAACCTTTTTTATAAATGAAATAGCACTTATAGTAGGGAAAGCTAAAGCAATTACCAAAATTAAAATCATTATCCTTTTTATCTTTTGTCTTTTTTTTCTTTTTCTCTCTGCATTTCTAGCAGCTCTAGCGGAAGCACTATTTTTAGGTACAGAGCTTTTCTTAGGCTGCTGTTTGTTTATACTATCATAATTATTTCCGTCAGAAGAATTAGTATTATTGCCAAAATTTGAGCTCATAGGAGATTTTTTTATATTTCTATTTTGCCCACTTGGATTTCTTCTAGAATTAGAACGACCTTGAGATGTTCTACTATCCGAACTTCTTCTGATATTAGTATTTATAGATTGTGATGATCTATTACCAGAATGATTGTCCTTTCCCGATGATCTTCTAACATTAGAAGCATTGGTACGAGGTCCGTTTTTAGAAGATGTGCTAACCCTTCTTATTTTGTTAGACGGATTTTCTCTATTGTCTGCCAAAATAAAACCTTCTTTCTAAAATTAAATAAATATATTCCAATTAATCATACTTTAATAATTATAAGTAGCATTGTAAAAATATACAAGTTACTTTTTTATTATATTAAAGAGTTAACAGTAATTCAAGTAGATATATTGTTGTGACTCAAATAAAATATAATGAAATGCATAAAACACAATTAATAATTAAAAAAACAATAAAAAACCCTCTGATTTAAAACCAGAGGGTAAATTTATTATTCTGTTACTTCGCCACTACCAGAGTCGCTACTTCCTGAATCAGAGCTTCCTGAGTCTGAACTACCAGAGTCGCTGCTACCTGAATCAGAACTTCCTGAGTCAGAACTTCCTGAGTCAGAGCTTCCGGAATCACTGCTATCAGAGCTTGAATCATCAGAACTAGAATCAGAATCACTATTGTGAGAGCCTGAATGTCCAGAATCGCTACTATCACTACTAGATTCATCATCTGTTGTAGTATTAGAATTGTTTAAAGCTTCTTCCTCTGAAGGAGTAGGCTCAAATGGAATATACTCATCGTAGTGAGTTCTTCCGTATTGTTTTTCGGCTTTATCTATAAGTTCTTTTGTAGGAACTATATTTTCAAATATAAAGTCGTGTAGTATATCTACTTCGTACTCTTCAAATGGGATAACATATCCAGCTTTTCCAAGTCTTACCTCATATTCAGGATGAAGTGGGAACTGGAATGAAGTTATATTGAAGTTACCTATAGAAAGTACATCTTTTGCAAGTCCTAAAATTGTTGCAGGGGACATATTAGTTTTAACATAAGGTAAAACAGAATTCATAAGGTCATTATATTTTGATATTGGAAGTCCTTTTAACTTTTTAACCATAGCTTCGATAACCATTCTCTGTCTGTTATCTCTTTCCATAGTACCGTCATTTTTTCTTATACGTGCAAATGAAAGTGCCTGGTAAGCGTTAAGGTTCTGTTTTCCAGCCTTAGTTATATATTTTATTTCACCTTTGTCATTATGATCATACCATCTGTATGTCTCATTAATGAACTTATTAAGTTCTTTTAATTCACTCTTTTGAACATCAACAGTTACACCGCCGAGTACATTTATTATATCCATAAATGAATAGAAATCAACTTGGGCGTAATCGTGAATATCTAATTTAAAATTCTCCTCTATAGTCTGGATAAGTAAATCAGCTTTTCCGTAGAAATAAGCATGAGTTAATTTTTGTTTTCCATGCCCAGGTATATCTACATAAGTATCACGTCCAAGAGAAGTAAGTTTTAAACTTTTATGCTTATTATCTATAGTAAGAATCATCATAGCATCAGATCTCTGGGCGTTTTCGCCAGGTCTACCATCTGTCCCAAGAAGAAGAATGTTTGTTATACTGCTATCGTTTTTATGATTTAAACTTTCCAACGCATCTATTTCAGTTCCTGTCTGAACAGTCTTTAACCTACTATACACATATCCAAAGACACAAGTTGGAAAGGCTATTACTAATACAGCAAGAAGTATAACTAACTTTCTGAGTCTAGACAAAAAAATCCCTTCTTTCTTTTAAAAATATTCTTTTTTTACGAAGTTTTAACAATTGTTTTGCAAAAAATATTATAAAATCATCTTATAATTATATTAGAATATAGAGAATTATTCAATAGATTTTGCTTTTTTGTATGATATTGTCATAAAATATATTCTACAACTTTTTTCAGCATAAATATAGCTAGAAAATTAAAATTCTTGAAAATTTCATAAAGGTGGAGTATATTATAAAAAGGCTAAAAATAAGAGGGGGGTATTACATGATAAAACTTATAGCGACAGATTTAGATGGGACGTTGTTAGATAACAACGGTGAATTAAATGAAGAATTCGACCAGGTTTTTGATGAATTAGATAAAAGAGGAGTAACTTTTATGGCAGCGAGTGGAAGACAGTATCCAGCGCTTGAAAGATTATTTAGTCATGTAAAAGACAGAATGATGTTTATTGCAGAAAATGGGACTTTTGCTGTACATAAAGGAAAAGAGCTTCTATCTGATCCAATGGATAGAAAAAACGTGGATGAGATAATAGATTTTACAAGAGAAGCAGAACATAAAGAAATACTATTAAACACTAAATACACAGCTTATACAGAATGTAACGACGAAGATTTTTTAGAAATGCTAAAAATATACTGTGCAAATGTAACAGTTGTTGAAGATTTAAAAGATGTAAAAGAAGATATATTAAAAACAGCTATATATGATGATAGACTAATGGCGGATCATTGTCAGGAATACTTTGATAAGTTTGGAGATAGATTAACTGTGTGTACATCTGGACCTCATTGGCTAGATTTAATGAAAAAGGATGTTACTAAGGGAAAAGCTCTTGAACATATAAAAGAAAAATATGATTTAAAAGATGATGAAATAATGATATTTGGAGATCAGATGAACGACCTAGAACTTATCGAATGTGGATACTATAGCTATGCAATGGAAAATGCGATAGATGCTTTAAAAGAAAAAGCTAGATTTATAGCTGGTAAAAATAGTGAAAATGGAGTTCTTGAAAAGATAAAAGAAGTACTAAATATAAATTTATAATTAATGAATATAAGTGCATACATTAATAAATGTAAACATATAACTAAATAATATAAATAAATATATAAGTATTAAGTATTATAAGTAGATATATACCACAGGGATATTGCGTAATTGCAGTATCCCTTTTTTAGTATATTTATGTATTAAGTATAGTTTTTGATTTATTAAAAAGTAGTAAAAGTATATAAATGTACATAAAATAAAATTTAATTAGGTTTGTTTTATAAAATTGTAGAAAAATATACATATATATGTAGAGAAAAGGGTAAAATTGATGAAAAAAGTTAATAATAGAGGAATAAATGATAAAAAATATTCAAAATGTGTGCAGTAGGAGAAAAATATATAAGAATAATAGTAAAATGAATTTAAATTATGTTAAAAAAATAACCAAATAATAATTAAATTGTTTTAAAATTTCAGAATATTCAACTGAAAAAGTTACAACTTGCAACCGTTTTCGAGGTTGTTTAAGGTAAGGGAATTATCAGAAAATTTGTGAGATATGATTAAAAATATCTAAAAAAATAAATTTTTATGATGGATTTTTCTGAAAATAAATATAAATAAGACTGTTTTGCTTAATTATCAAAATTGTAATGCAAAATAAAAAAATTTGTAACAATTTGTCAAAAAAGGCTTTACTTTTTGCAAAAGTTTTGTTAAACTATAATCAAAGAAAGAGATAAATAAATATCAAACAAAATCGTAAAAAAATACATTCACATAAATTGGAGGGACAGTCATGAAAAACTTAAATCTTAAAAAAATAATCGCAGCAGTAGCAATAGTAGTAGTAGCAGGAGGACTTGGAGTACAGAGCGTAAGTGCACTAGAAATAGATGAAAGCTTAAGCCCAATAATAACTTCAAGAACAACAGAAGATAGAGCGGTTAAAGATACAATAGAACTACCAGAAGTTGATGAAATGAATCCAATAATAACTTCTAGAAACTTTGTAAAAGAAGAAGTTAAAAACGACAACATAAATATGGTAGCTGAAAAAGATATGATGAGTCCAATAATAACTTCAAGAGACTTCGTAAAAGAAGAAGTTAAAAATGACAGCCTAAACAAAGTAGCAGAAGAAGAAATAATGAACCCAATAATAACTTCAAGAGACTTTGTAAAATCAGAAACTAAAATGGATGTAAGATCAACAGCATCTATAGATGATGTAATGAGTCCAATAATAACTTCAGAAACTATCCTATCTCATAAATAGAGAGAATCAAGTATAAATTAATCCCAAAAGACTTATAATTTTAAAAAAGCAGGCTGCGGAGCCTGTTTTTTTAATATTTGATAAAAATGTTATGTAAACTATTTAATTGAAAAAAAGGGGCTTAAGTGTTAAAATAATAAGGACTATGTATAGAAAGGTGAGAGTATGGATAACAGAGAAAATAATAAACTAAAGAAAAAAAGTAACGTTGTATATATAGATAGAAAAAAAGTAAATGAAAAAAATAATTCAAATAAAAAAGGGGCTAAAGTTGGAAAAAATTCTCCTAAAATAAAGAATACTTCAAATGTAAAGAGTGCTCCTAATGTAAAACAGATTAAACCTGGACAACCAAAGAAAAAACCAGCAGATAAAAAGAATATAGATAAAAAGCCAGTAGACAAAAAACATAGTCCAGTAGATAAAAAACATAATAATAAGAAAAAAACTAAAAAAGGAAGAAAAATTAATAAGGGTAGAGTAGCAATTGCTGTAGTTCTTGTTTTGGCAATATTATTTGGAGGATTTAAAGGAATCCAGATGCTAACAAATAAAGATTCTAAAGCACAAACAGTTACTAATGAAACAGCTAATACAGAAAATAATTCAAATAAAAATGATAAAGATACAGAAGACAATTCAAACTCTAAAAATAACCAGACTTCTTCAAAAGGGCAGTATGATATGAATGATGAGAAAAAAGAGCGGTCGAAAAAATACAATATAGTAGTAGATGCTGGACACGGTGGAAATGACAAGGGTTCTTTAGATAGTACAGAGACTGTATACGAAAAGGACGTGGCACTTCAGATAGCTAAAAAGGTTGCCTCAAGATTAGGGAGAGAATCTGATGTAAATGTTGTAATGACAAGGACAGAGGATAAGTATGTTAGTTTAGAGGAAAGGGCAGATATAGCAAAAAGAGTAAATGCAGATGCACTTATTTCTATACATTTAAACGCACAGAAAAAATTTGGCGATGCAAATGGGCTTGAAACTTGGTACAGAGGTGGAGCAACTGATGGCTCAAAAGAACTTGCGGCTTCTGTCCAACAGACAACAGCATCTTATGTAGAAATAATGAGTAGAGGAATTTTGCGGAACAATTTTGAAATACTTAGAGAAACTACTATGCCTGCTGTTTTAGTAGAGTGTGGGTTTATAACAAATGTATCTGATATGAAAAAATTAAAAGATCCTAATTATCAGGATATGCTTGCTGAAGGTATAATGCAGGGTACACTTTCATTTTTAGATGCAAAAAATGGTAAAAATTAATGATTACAAAAGATATTTAGAAGCAATAAAAAGTAATAATTAATAAATTAAAGTAATAATTAATAAATTATTGTAAAAATGAATTTTAATCAATATTAAGTAATTAAGTAAGTAATTAAGTAAGTAAATTTATTTATTTTGAGGGATATATTATGGATAAATTTAAGACTGCAAGATTATATGAAAACAACTTAGATGTAGAAAAAAGAAAAAGATATGGAATATATTATACTCCAAAAGAAATTGTCGAATATATAGTAGAAAATACAGTTGAAAAATTGGATTTACTAAAAAATCCATGTCCTAAAATTTTGGACTCATCTTGTGGATGTGGAAATTTTTTGATATATGCTTTTGAAAAATTAAAAAATATGTTTATGGAAAAATCTGATGAGCTGTATATATTATATGGACAAGAATGCTTTAAAAAAGAAAATATTTCAATGTATATACTAGAAAACTGTATATATGGGACAGATATAGATTCTGATGCGATAGAAATAACAAAGAAATTATTATTAGAAGCAGCAGGATTATGCAAAAAAGATATTTCTTTAAACATATTTAATGAAGACGGATTAAAAATTAAATGGCATGCAAAATTTGATGTTATAATAGGAAATCCGCCTTATGTTGGACACAAGCTTTTAACAAAAGAATACAAAAAATTTGTTTTAAGTGAGTATAAGGAAGTATATAGGGATAAGTCTGATTTGTATTTTTGCTTTTATAAAAATTCGTTGGATTTGTTAAAAGAAGATGGTGTAATTCATTTAATAACGCCGAGATATTTTTTAGAAAGTATGTCTGCAGAGCTTTTGAGAAAATATATAGAAGAAAATGCTGAGATAGAAGAGATTATAGATTTTTTAGGTGGGGAAGTATTTACATATATAGGGGTTTCTGCGTGCATAATAAAGATGAGAAAAAAAGGATATGGCATTAAAAAGACAAATATCTATAGAAAAATATCAGATAAATACATATATATGAAAGATAGAAAACAGATGGATGATAGGATAGAAGTAGTTAAAAAGGATAAAAATTTCTTTGAGGACATAACTATTTCTACAGAAATACTGCAGTCTAATTGGATAATAGCAAATGACGATGATATGGAGTTTTATCTAAAGATTGAGGAAATGGATGGATTTAGATTGGACGAAATAGCTGAGAGTTTTCAGGGAATTATAACAGGGTGTGATAAAGCTTTTATCTTGAAAAAGAATGATGAAAGAATAGAAAATATAAATCCAAAACTGTTAAAAAACTGGATAAAAAATAAAGACATAGATAAATATACAATATCTAAACCGAGATATAAGTTAATTTATTCTAATGATATAAAAAGTGATAAAGAAGAGAAGTATGTTTTTAAAAATTGCATATCTCCTTATAAAGAAAAGTTAGAAAATAGAAGAGAGTGCTTAAAATGTATAAGAAAGTGGTATGAACTACAGTGGGGAAGAGAAAATGGCTTATTTGAAAGAAAGAAAATAATGTATCCTTATAAATCCAGATGTAATAAATTTGCTGTAGACTACGATCATTTATATAGCAGCGCAGATGTATACTCTTTTTACCTTAAAGATGAATATAAGGAAAAATTTTCATACGAGTATATAGTAGGTCTTTTAAATTCTTCTGTTTATGATAAATATTATAAAATTAATGCTAAAAAGATGAGCAGGGGAATTTACGACTATTATCCTAATAAAGTTATGAAGATGAAAATATTTAAGGGCAAAAACTATAAAGAAATAGAAAATTATTCGAAAAAAATTATGGAAAAAAAACGTAATATATCGGATAATATAGATAAGCTTATTGAATTTGATGCTTTTGGTAAAAAAGAGGGAGCTTTAAAAATTGAGGATTTTAATCAAACATTATCAAGTGAAATAGATATTCTTGTACAAAAGATAGATTTATTAGTTGAGGAAGATATTTTTAAAGAGAAAATTTAATAAGATGCATTTTGCATCAGAAGAGGTGTATTATGAGAGGTCTAGTTCTTGAAGGTGGTGGCACAAAAGGGGCCTATCAAATAGGTGCTTATAAAGCGCTAAAAGGTATGGGCATGGATTTTCAAGGAATTACTGGTTCTTCAATAGGTGCATTGAATGGTGCATATATGGTTCAAGATGACATACGTATTATGGAAGAAATCTGGCTTGAGTACGATTACAGACATTTTATAAATGTAGACTTTGAAACATACGAAAAGTTAAAAGATATGGATTTAAGTATGAAACGGATGAATCAAATTCTTTCACTTATTAAAAAATCTTTTAAAGAAAATGACGGTATCGATATAACTCCACTTAGAGAGATGCTAGAGGAAACCCTAGATGAGGATAAGATAAGAAGTAAAGGTATTGATTTTGGAATGGTTACTATGTATATAGATAAAAAACTAAATCCACAATCTTTATTTTTGGAGGATATACCAAAGGGAAGACTAGTAGATTATTTGATAGCGAGTGCAAGTCTACCTATATTTAAGATGAATGTTATGGACAACAAGCTATACGTAGATGGGATGTTTGTCGATAACCTACCTATTGGTATGCTTGAAAAAAAGGGCTACAAAGATATTGTAGCAATTAGAATTCAGGACAACCTACAGGGAACGATAAGTATAAAAAAACATAGTGATTTAAACTTAAAAGTTGTTTATCCTTCAGAGTATCTAGGTGGCTCTATGAATAAAGATAGGGATCATATTCAGAAAAATATAAACTTAGGATATTTGGATACTATGAAAACTTTTGGTAAATACGATGGATTTAGATTCTATTTTAGAAATGCAGCTCCATTTACAGAGGATATGTGTTTTGAAAAAATAAGACGCATGAAAAAAGAGGATATAAAGTTTTTATGCCAGGTATTTAATATAAGAAGAAATCCTGATTTAAGAACACTGATGGAAGTTTTAGTTCCTAAGGCAGGTGAGGTATTATCACTGCCAAAAAATTTCAATTATAGAGATTTATACTTTGCACTTTACGAAAATACTTTAGAGCGTAGAGGAAAAAATAGGGTAAAGGTGTACGATATTAATTCAGTAATAAATGAAACATATTGTGACAACCTTATAGATTATAGAGAGTTCCGCAGAGAAGAGGCGAGACTTCCTATAAAGCAAAAGAAAGAATACAAAAAATCTTTACTTGTAGATTGTTTTGTATCTAGCTTTAAATAGTATGATATATACTTAAAATTGTACGCACAAATACGATTATTTGTAAAAAAGCTTATAAAATTAAATCTAAAAACTATTCTTTTATGTTATACATATTTTATAAAAAAATTTTTTGAAATTTTTTCTTAAAATATTAATGAAAGTTGTCGAAAAAAATAATATTTAGTAGTATAATAGAAAAAGATAGCCGAGTGGGTAATTAATAATACCGTCGGACGAAAAATGTCCCACTAGTTTGGGGTAGACATAGATAATAATAATTTAAATTAAAAAACACTTCAGGAGGAATTTAAAAATGGAAAAAAAATTAACAGTTATCAATGAAACAGGTTTACACGCTAGACCAGCAGGAATGTTCGTTAAAGGAGCATCTGAATTCAAATCAACAGTAGAAATAGAATCTAATGGTAAAAAAGTAAACGCTAAATCAATAATGGGTGTTATGAGCTTAGGTTTATCAAAAGGAACTGAATTCACTCTAATAGCTAACGGAGAAGATGAAGAAGCAGCTATAGCTAAATTATCTGAAATGGTTGAATCAGGATTCGGTGAATAAGAATCGGTTATAAATAATTAATCTTTTAGGAGGATATGGTTATGGCATTCAAAGGAACTGGAGCTTCTCCTGGTATAGCACTAGGTAAAGCACTTGTTGTAGAACATAAAGAACTTGTTATAGAAAAAAGAACTATAACAGATGTAGATGCTGAAATAGCTAAATTAAGAGATGCTGTTCAGGTATCTAAAGTTGAACTAGAAAAAGTTAAAGAAAAAGCAGCTAAAGAACTAGGTGAAACAGAAGCTGAAATATTCGGGGCACACCTTTTAGTTTTAGAAGATCCAGAATTAACTGGTGCAGCAGAAGCTAAAATAGCTGATGAAAAAGTTAATGCTGACTATGCATTAAATGAAATAAAAGAAATGTTCGTTGCTATGTTCGAATCTATGGACAATGAGTACATGAGAGAAAGAGCAGCAGACATAAAAGACGTTACAAACAGAGTGTTAAGACACTTATTAGGAATAAAAGTAGTAGATTTATCTGCATTAGATGAAGAAGTAGTACTAGTTGCTCACGACTTAACTCCATCAGATACAGCTACTATGAACAAAAAAATGGTTCTAGGATTCCTTACTAACATAGGAGGAAGAACTTCTCATACAGCTATAATGGCTAGAACTCTTGAAATAGCAGCAGTTGTAGGTCTTACTGACATAACTGAAAACGTTAAAGATGGAGATTTCGTAGTATTCAATGGGGATACTGGAGAAGTTATAATAAATCCAGACGAAGAAACAAAAGCAGCTTATGCAGCTAAAAAACAGGCTTTTGAAGAAGAAAAGAAAGCTTTAGAATTATTAAAAGGTAAAGAATCTGTTACTTTAGACGGAAGAAGAGTAGAGCTTGCAGGTAACATAGGTACTCCAAACGATATAGAAGGTCTTATAAAAAATGACGCTGAAGGTGTTGGACTATACAGAACTGAATTCTTATACATGGATTCAGACAAATTACCTGAAGAAGATACTCAGTTTGAAGCATATAAAGCAGTATTAGAAGGAATGAGCGGTAAACCAATCGTTATAAGAACTCTTGATATAGGTGGAGATAAAAAATTAGACTATCTTCCTCTAGATGAAGAAATGAACCCATTCTTAGGATACAGAGCTATAAGATTATGCTTAGACAGAACAGATATATTCAAAACTCAGTTAAGAGCATTATACAGAGCGAGTGTATATGGAAAATTAAGAATAATGTTCCCAATGATATCTTCATTAGAAGAATTATTACAGGCTAAAGAAATAGTTAAAGAAGTTCAGGCTGAATTAGATGCTGAAGGTATAGCATATTCTAAAGATGTAGAATTAGGTATGATGATAGAAGTACCATCTGCAGCAGTTATATCTGATGTACTTGCTAAACACGTTGACTTCTTCTCAATAGGAACAAACGACTTAATACAGTACACTACTGCAGTTGACAGAATGAACCAGAAAATAAGCTACTTATACAACCAGTTCAATCCAGCTGTGTTAAGACTTATAAAAATGGTTATAGACAACGCACACAAAGAAGGTAAATGGGTTGGTATGTGTGGAGAAGCAGCAGGAGATCAGATGATGATACCAATACTTCTTGGATTCGGATTAGATGAATTCTCTATGTCTCCAATATCTATACTTCCAGCAAGAAAACTTATAACTTCAGTAAATGAAGCAGATATGAAAAAATTTGCTGATGAAGTACTAGCAATGGGAACTGCTGAAGAAATAAAAGCACACGTTGCAAATACTTTCTGTAAATAATTGAATTATAATAGGCTGTTGCGATTTTGCAGCAGCCTTTTTTTGACTTAACACAAGTATTCGCTCTCCAGGGCTTCAGCGCCCCATATATTTATGTAACACATTTATATGTATGGGGCGCTTGCAGTATTGTCGAGGCGAATTACTTGTGTTTAAGTCTTTGAAAAAGGCTGCTTGCAAAATATTTGCTAACAGCTATTTTTTATATTTAAGATTATTTGTTAGAGAAGTATTTGCAAATTGTGGGCTTTTTATTTCTTTGTGCAGTTTAGGATGAAGGTGAATTTATTTTTGTAGTTTGGAAAGTTTGAGAAGTAGTATGTGTTCTTTTGTTTTTGGATATTATGTATTTAGATTAGGTTTTTAGAGCTATAATGGGATAAATGGTGAAAAGAAGGTAGACTTTTTTCTTTAAATACTTTAAAATTATATAGGTATAGTAATGTTAAAAATTAGATAGAGAGGAGAAGAAATATGCTAAAGAGAATTAAATCTGTGGCTTTATGTGCGGTTCTTGCTTTTTCGGTATTAGCGACTGGATGTACTAAGGATCTTGAGACTAAAGTTACTGAGAAAAATGTAAACGGAATTGTAAGCGATTATACACAGGTATATAAATATTATAATAAGCTAAGAGAGGATATACTATCTATAGATAAATTAAGACAAAAGGGAGGCAGCGAAAAGACTGCAACAAACCTTACTAACAATATAGAAAAGAATTTAACTAAGGTAAAAGCTCTTGAATATAAATACGATAACTTATATCAGGCACAGAAGTATTTAGAAAAATGCTACAAGGATGTAAAAAAAGCTAGTGAAGGAGCTATAGGAAATCATTCAAAATATGATAAGAATATAGTTAAATTCAAAGGAAACTTCGGTGAATTCAAGAAATATATGGCACTTGCAAGAACTGATATATCAAAAGTTAGAGGAACAAGTGAATTTGAAGATTCTACAATGATGGACGAAAGTACAGATAATACATCTACAGAGGCTACAGAGCCAGAAACAGAGGAAAAAGATGCAAATGATATAATAACTGGTGTTGTAGAAGATGTTAAAAAACGGAATAGCGGAGAAGATTTAGATGATGAGCTAAAAGATGCTATAAGAGAAAATGGATTCCTTTCAGGACAGGAATACAAAGCTAATGGTGGAAGTAGCTCAGGTATAGAAAAAGAAGCTAAAAAGATGTTTGAAGAGCTAGAAAACGACAATCCAATAAAAGCAACTCAGAAATTAAAAGCAAGAAAAATATTTATAGATGCTTTTAAAGAAGGATACGAAGATTATAAATAATATAATTGCAGTGAATATAGTATATAATGGGCGATAGTTTTATAAGAATTATAAAATTATCGTCTATTTTTTTGAAATATAGAAAAGTATATAGATAAGTATAAAAAAATAATTGGATAAATAGTAAAAAATAGATAGATAAATATAAAAAAACAACTGTCTAGATACTAAAAAATACTTAGATATTTGTTATTAATAGTATGCCTAAAGGATAAGAATAGGTTATATAAGTGCGATAAAACTACAAAATAATATGTGAGAAGAAATTGACATATAGTATTAAAATATACAAATTATATGATTTTGTCTATGAAAAGATATATTTAAAAGCAAAAAAATAACTCTAAAATATTAAAGGAAAAGTGAAAAATAGTTTCTTTTAGATAAATAATTAAAATTACAAAAAGAAACAACTTACAACAGTTATTGAGTATGTTTATTTTTAAGTTTGTGTAATTTTTTACAAAAGTTAGAAAATACATATTCGTTTTAATAATAACAAGTAAATAACAACTTTAAAAGAAAAAATTCATTGTATGTGTGCAAGTTGTAGGTTTATAAAATTTGTGAAATTTATGTTATTTTTCTATCTATATTTAAAAATATTGAAAAATCAACTAAAATAAGAGCTTGATTTACATGTTATATGAGTAACAAAGAAGTACAAAAAATACAAAAATTAAAAAAATAAAGTCAAAAAAGAAAATATAGAATAAAAATATGCAATTGTTGAAAGATTTTAAACAGTGAAAAAATATCCTTGAATTACTTAAACTTATGGACTATGATATAGACATAGAAAAGGAAGAGAGAAAAATTAAATAAAAAAATTAAAATAATGAGTGTAACAAACTAAAAAAAGTTAAGTGAAAGTAATTATATGGGGGTGTTCAATATGAAAAAGAAGTTATCAGTATTAGTATCAGGAGTAGCATTAATGGCATTATTTGCAGCACCAGTATCAGCATTAGTAGTTGAAGAAGAATCTGCAAACAAAGTTAATTTAAGTTGTTTAACTGGAGCAGGAGTAGCTGTTGAAGTGGCTGAAGAATATGTATATGATGTGCTAGGAGTTGCTGAAGGTTCAGTTGTATACGATGAAGAAGGAAATGGAGTAGATAAGAAATATTTAAAGGATACACATCATGTATTTAATGTTAATAATGAAAAAGTTTTAGTAAATAAAAAGACTTTAAAATTATATACATATGATTCTAACTATAACTTAATACCTATAAGATAAAATAAAAATAAAGTAGTATTAAGATTGGAAAATTGAAAGTATGGAGATTGGAATAGAAGATTTATATCATTTAAGGCGTATATTTAAATTAGTTATTTAAGTATACGTCTTTTTTTATTGAATTTTTTATTTATATATATATTTATAGAGAATTACTATATATTAACTAGAGAATAACTATAGATAAATATTAAATTATAAAACTTAAGCTATTTGAAATTATTGTGAATATAGTATAATATAATGTGGAAAATTAAATATAGGAGGAATTATTTATGAGATGTAGTAGATGCGGTAACAACATGCCGAATGATGCAAAATATTGTGATAGATGTGGAGAGCCACTAAGAAAAAGAAAAAATAGCAGATACGAATACGATTATGACGATGATTATGATGACGATGAGTACGAATATGAAACACACAGATATGAAAGTCAGCGCAGAAATAATTATTCAAATAGAGGCAAAATAGGAAATGGAATATTAATATTTTTAACAGTTGTAGCTGTTTGTGTAACTATATTATTGGCTTTAAATATGTATTTACCTTCTAAAAATAAGGTGGAAAATAATGCAAATGTAGCAAATAATCAGCAGCAACAGCATGTAGAAAATCAAAGCAATGATGAAGGTAAAATGTCAAGTAACGATGAAGGACAAGATGAGTACAATAATGCTACAATAAGAGATTTATCTGATTATTACTATGCAGTTGATTACTATAATAGCAATTACAACAGTAGCGACGGATACCTATTCCCAGGAAGTGATACTAGATACATAGATCCAGAGGAATTAAGTGGATGTTCTGATAGCCAGTTAGCTTATATAAGAAACGAAATATTTGCTAGACATGGGTACATATTCCAAACAGATAAGTACAACAATTATTTTGGAAGTAAAACTTGGTATTATCCAAACTCATATACAACAGATAATGTAAATGATTTAAATGCATACGAAAAATATAATGTAGAACTTATAAAAAGCTTAGAGTAAAATTTGTTTTAAAGTATAGCAAGTTTATTTTAAAGCATAGTAAAAACAATCAAAGGCTCTAGTGAAAATGGCAGAAAATATTTAATGAAATAATAGAAAAAGTACAGTAAAAAAATAGAAAAGATTTAGCGAAAACGATAGAAAACTTATATAGATAGGGGAGATTTGAACTTTTATTCAAAAAAAGTTACAATATTTTCTCTATCCATATAAATAATTATAGTGTATAATTAGAAAAATAGTACAGGAGGGTTAAAAAGACTATGAAAAAGATAAATGAGAAAGTAATATTAATACTTTTATCAGTTCTTTTATTGAGCAATGTTCTTTTAACTGTAAATGCTATAAGGATGAACAATGAATTAGAACAGCAAAAACAGATTAACATTGAAATATTGGATATGCTGGAAGATAGTGAGTATTCAAATGCCAAGGTCAACAACTCCAACGATAATAAAGAAGTTGGTTCAACGGATATAGAGAAAGAAAATAAAAAGTCAACAGGACTAAAAGTAGCAATAGATGCTGGACATCAGCAAAATCAAAATAGCGATAAGGAGCCTATTGGGCCTGGAGCAAGCGAAACAAAGATGAAGGTTGCATCAGGAACAGAGGGATGTGAAACAAAAATTCCTGAATATCAGGTTACACTAGAAATATCTAAAAAACTAGAAAAGATTTTAAAAGATAGAGGATACGAGGTGTACATGGTTAGAACTGAAAATGATGTAAATATCAGCAATAAGGAAAGAGCTGATTTAGCTTATCAGAGTGGGGCAGATATTTTTGTAAGAGTTCACTGTAATTCAAGTGAAAGCAGTGAGTCTAATGGTGCGCTTACAATATGCCAGACACCTTCAAACAGTTTTGTATCTATGTACGACGATAGCAAAAGGCTATCTGATGATGTACTTCTAGAATTATGCACTGAAACTGGGGCAAAAAATAATGGTGTTATGGAAACTGATACTATGTCAGGTATAAACTGGAGTAAACTGCCAGTTACAATAGTAGAGACAGGATTTATGAGTAATCCAGAGGAAGATAGAAAATTATCAGATCAGAGCTATCAAGAAAAAATTGCAATCGGAATTTCTAATGGTATAGATAAATACTTTGCTAAATAAGTGAAGTTGGATAATTATCCGACGAGAGGGGTGGTGAAATGACAAATTTCTGTCCGAACTGTGGAAAAAAAGCAGATAAAGACGAAAAGAAGTGCCCTGTTTGTGGAGAGGAAATAGCCAGTCTTTCGCAAACAAGTGAATCTAAAAATAATAAAAAGAAGATAACACTAAAGGCAAATATAATAATTATAGTATTTGTTGTATGTATGGGTTATCTTGGATTAAATATAGTATCGAGATATTTTAATGCAGGTAAGAATATAGCACACACTGCTAATAGTCAAAAGTCTGAATTAAAAATATTAAAAAGACCTAGTCAAAAATCATACGAGGATATAGAAGAAAATGGTATCGTAAAAAAAGAAAAGACAAGTGAATCTGTTTATGAAGAAAAAGAAGAAGCTTCTTCAGAAAAAGGTGCAGATAAATCTAAGACATTGGTTATTCCCAAAAAAGAAAAATATATGAAGATAATGTCGGATTTAAATACAGAAGTTGACCAGATGGCAGATTCTGAGCTAAATGGTGAAGAGGAAAGCCTACTTAACTATACTAGTAAAATATATAAAAAATACGATACTGTCTTAAATATGATTTACAGTGATATTACATCTTCTCTTGAAAATGGAGAGCTTGAAAAATTAAAAAAAGACGAGATTACCTGGATAAAAGAAAAAGATGCAACAGCATCTACGGCTGTTGGTTCTGAAGATACTAGTGAATCTGATGAAAATTGGGTATATTTCGACTCGCTTGCTACTTCTACAAAAGACAGATGTTATTATTTGATACACACCTACATGTATTAAGATAGCTTTAAATTTTAAAAAGTAAATATAAAATAATTGACACCATATTAGTAAAGTGATATGGTGTTTTTTAATGTATTGAAAGATGTTTAATCTTGTAATACAATATAATTTGTGGAATTAAAAGCTTTTATAAAAAGGAGAGAAGTAAAATGAAGTGTCATCGTTGCGGACATCCAATGAAATTTGGAGAAGAAAAATGCAGAAAATGTGGTGCAAAAGTAAAGAAAACAGAAGAATATTTAAGAATGGAAGAAGAAAGAGCTAAGAATGCCAAAAAAGATCAGATAGCTTTAGTAGTTTCAACACTTATTTTACTATTTGTACTTGGATTTGGTTTATATGTACTATTTTTCAAATAAAATGGAATTATAAAAATGTAAATTGTGAGGAGAATTAGTTAGAAATGGCAAAAAAAATAATAATGAAAGAAGCTGGACAGTGTTCAAAATGTGGTAGAAACATAAAGAACGTAAATAGAAAACTTGATGTTCCAACACCAAATGGGTTTAAATTAAACTGCTGTTCAAAACAGTGTCATGATGATATGACAGAATATTATAAAGGATTTAGAAAACAGAAAATAGCTTTATATGCTGAGGTTGCATTCGGGTTAGCTGGGATAATAGCAATGCTTTTACAGAATAATGCATTAGCTCAGATATTTATAATGATAGACTCTATACTATTCTTAGCATTCCCTTATGCTACATTTAATCCTAAATCAAGAACTTGTTATGATGAAACAAAAAGACAGAGTAGAAGTATAGCATTATCATTATTATTATTCATAGCAGTATGGTATTATTTCTTTGTGTTTAAAAAATAACTTATACCTTGCTTTGAAAAAAATACGAATTACTGTGCTATAATATAAATGTCGACAGAAACGTATTTAAAATAGGGAAAGTGTGAGGAATTTCTTTATGGAACAGAAAAAATGTGCTTGTTGTGGAGGCGGAGATAGTCAGGATAGAAAGCTTTCACCGAGAAATAATAAAGAAGATCTTATAAAAAGATTGAAAAGAATAGAGGGACAGGTAAAAGGAATCCAAAAGATGATTGATGATGAAAGGTATTGTATAGATATACTAGTCCAGATTTCTGCTGTAAAAGCAGCTATCGACAAAGTAGGAAAGATAATACTTGAAAATCATATAAAGGGTTGTGTTACCGAAAGTATAAAAAATGAGAGCCAAGATGAGTCAGATCAGCTTATCGAGGAACTAATGAAAAATATTTATAAATTCATGAAATAGGAGGCAAAATGAATCAGGACGGATATATAGTAGAAATAGTAGATGAAGAAACTGCTATAATGAGAATGATGAGAATGTCTGCGTGTGCAAAATGCGGTAAATGTATGAATGCATCTTCTGAGTCTGAAGAGATACTAGTTGAAGTGGACAATACTATAGGTGCCAAAGTTGGCGACCACGTTATGGTAAGTATGGAACATATAAATGTCATGAAAGCGACATTTTTAGTATATGTAATACCTATGGTTCTTCTAATAGTTGGTATAGTAGGTTCATACTATGCACTTAATGCTATAGGATTTGCTGGCCCTACAGAAGTTGTGGCTGCGATTATAGGTATTGCACTTATGGGACTTTCTTATATCTACTTAAAAATAAACGATAAAAAGTTTAAAGAAAGTAGAGAATACGTTCCTGTTGTCACAAAAATATTATTCGATTTATAATATAAAAAAGACTGTTGTATTATTTTACAACAGTCTTTTTGTATTAAAAAATATGTTTTATATTTAAAAATCAGAAATACATTTTTGTATTTGCATATATTTTTGTATTAAAAAATACGTTTTAATTTTTATCTTGAGATTCTTCTTCATTATCGTGTAAATTTAATTCAAATTCAGCAGTATGTTCAGTAACCAGTCCGCTGAAGTCTTTTTCATTGACTTTGATATTTTTACCTAATTTTCTTTTACTAGGTTTCTTTTTAGCATTAGGATCATATTCTATATTAAATTCACGTTTTTTTAGAATAGGTCTAAAGTTTGCAAGTAAGTCCCCTTTGAATCTGTATATGTTGATAGTTCTGACTAAGGCAGCTACAACAAGTACTCCAAGAGCTATTGAACAACTAAGAAGTATTGCACTAGCTCCTTTTGTAGCAGCTAATAAATAATCTTCTTGTATGATTGCAAGCATAGTATTGTAAAGCCCTATCCCTGGAATTAGAGGTAAAATACCCGGAATAACAAATAAAATAGCAGGTTGGTACATTTTTCTAGCTAAGACTTCACTCATAGCAGATACTGAAGCAGCTGCTAAAAATCCTGAAAGCGACATATTATTTGTAACTTCCATAATAACTAAATAAACAACCCAACCAATACCACCAACTACAGCAGGTGGCAATAATAGTTTAAGAGGTACGTTGAAGAAAACTGCAAATCCTGCTGTTGCAACTGTAGCAAACATAAAATGAGCAAATAAAGACATATCTCCCATTATAAAACACCTCCTGATTTAAACCATAAATCAAGTACAACCCCAACTCCTGAGGCTATAGAAAGTAGTATCATAAATGCCTCAAATACCCTAGAGATACCTGAGATTAAATTTCCTGATATAAGGTCTCTTATAGATTTTATAACTGCAACCCCTGGAAGAAGCGGCATTATCGAACCAACTATAAGCATTGTAGGTGTGTTTATTATTCCAAACTCTGTAAATGCAACTCCTAGTAACGTTATCACGAATGATGCAACAACGCAGGAAAAAGCTGATATAGAGCTTATTTTCATTATTTGGTCGTATATAATATCTCCTATGATAGCGACTATAAAAGTAAATATAAAGTTTAAAAGCTGGTTTCCACCAAGTAAGCATGCAAAACAAGCAGATGCAAGTCCTGTACATGAGTAGAAGAACCAAAGTGGATAAGGTTTTACCTTATCTATTTCATATAATTCAGCAATAGATTTATCTATGTCTGGATTTTTTACTGAACAAAATTCTCTTGAGAAGTTATTAAGCTTTGAAATTTTGTTTAGATTGATACATCTTTTGTCGATTGTTTTCATAAAGCAGAAACCATCGAATTTTTCGTCTGAAATTATTACAACTGTAGGAGTTGTAAAGACATTTGCATGATAAAAACCTTGAGACCTACAGATTCTAAGAACACTGTCTTCAACTCTTGAAGTTTCGGCACCATTTTTTATCATAAGCTCCCCGACGAAGAGAGCTATTTTTAGAATATTCTTCTTATATTCTTTCTCTTCTGCCTCAGTGGCAAATCTTGAATCTGTTATAGAAGTATCCATAAATAATCCCCCCCTTATAATATGTGATTTGAAAATTACTTTATAATATAAATTAAAAATACTTATAAATTTATGATTTTATAATACAAACTTAAAATATCTATATTATTAATGATTATAATAATTAATAAAATTACTTATATGATTAATTAATAGGTATTTTTTTTATTAATTTTGCCTCAAGCACCGTTCTGGCATCGTCAAACTCATAGCTACAAGTAGAAAGAGTTAGTATTTTATCTTTGTACTTTGGTGCAGCATCTTTATTCCAAAATGTAGAATTAGCTTTGACTGTGTTTATATACTCGTTAAAATCATTTTCGCCATTAAAATCTACTTTTACATAATTAAAAGATGGCTCAGCTACAAAAATTGAAAATGGTTTATAGATATACTCGTAATTACCTCTGTATATACGTATTACAGAATCTTTTTCCCAAAAGTCTTTTTCTTTAAATAGCTCTAAATTATTGAACATTGTTTTGTTTTTCATATTGTGCCCATAAATTACAGTACTTTCATCTTCTTCAAAATTATTTCTGTAATCCATAAATAACGTTCCAGATCTTGAATCCTGTCCTAAAAAATCTCGGTAAAGGTAGTAGTCGTTATTTCCATAAGATACAACAGGGTAGTTGATATTTGTATTTTCGACAAATAGCCAAAGTCTATAGTCTGGATTTATATTTTTTAAATCGGATTCCATAAATCCTTCCTCAGCTTCTGGACTGTAGTTTTCTTGAATTTCTGTGTATGTATCTTCGGCCTTTTTATAGTCTAAAAGTGTTGTGGCGATTTTGTATCCGCTAAATGCCATAACTGCTACTAGAATTACCGAAATAAAATTTCTTAAATGTTTGTTCATGTCTATGTGAAATTTACAAATGAGCATATTGTAAAAAAGTTCAGCTCATAAGTAAATAATTAAGCCCTTTCTAAAAGTTTTATCTATATATCATTATAACGGCAATTTGGAATATTAACTATATAAAAATAGAATAAATTTATAGAAGTATGATATAAAAATAGAATAAATTTATACATCAAATGAAATAATAAAAAAGAAATAATATGGTGTATAAAAATCGAACGGGAAAGCATGAATTAATAATAAAATATAAATGAGGAATAAATTATGAATGAAGTATAAAGAAAAATGGATAATATAAGGATAAGTAAAAGAATAAATTGAAATTTACTTGTTTGGCCAATAAATTTTTGACATAGTGTTTTTTATGTGGTAAAATAGCATAGTTAATTTAATAGTGAGTAAGCCAGATAATCGCGGGCAGAGAAATCTGCGTGAGGAAAGTCGGAGCTCCACAGAGCAGGGTGCTAGGTAACGCCTAGTGAGAGTGATCTTAAGGTAACAAAGCAATTAAACTAAAAAATAGTTAAAAATTGCAGCCTCGTACAAGAAGAAATTCTTGTAGGACACAACTTTAAAACCAGTAATTCCTAAAGCTCAACGACTACAATAGAAGATAAAATCATAAACTTCTATGAATGTGAAGAAATTCAGAAAAAACAGTTGAGATGATATATGGTGAGAGCCTAAGTATCGTTACAATGGATGTTTGGTCGCCAAATCTAGAAATAGAAAGGTCAAACGACTATCCTGGGAAGGAGTACACTACAAGCTATTGGTAGTGGAAATGGGTTGCCCTAAACAGATAATGCTGTAGGTGAAGAAATAGTCTACGCTCGTATTCGAAAGATCGAGGCCATTAGCGTGAGCAAAATGGCATCATACAAGTAGCGTTGTATGGTAAATAATAAAATCTATAAAAACTAAATAAATTATTTATAAAAAATTATAAAATTTTTTAAGAAACTTGTATAAAAAGAATAATTGTCGTCCATGATAATAATAGAAAGATAGAAATATTATCAGAAAGGCGGTGATTATATGGAAAAAGGATTTAAAGTTCAGATATTTCCAAGTGAAAAACAAAAGGAATTAATGTTTAAAAGTTTTGGATGTGCTAGATTTGCATATAATTGGGCGTTGAATAAACAAAATGAAAACTATGAAAAAGGTGGCAAATTCATTTCAGATAGAGAATTAAGAAAAGAGTTTACACAACTTAAGAAAAAAGAAGAATTTAAGTGGCTCAATGAAGTAAATAATAATGTTACAAAACAAGCTATAAAAGATTTATGTAGAGCATATAAAAATTTTTTTAATAAAAAAGCTAAACATCCTAGATTTAAGAGTAGAAAAAAATCTAAAATGAGTTTCTATAATGATACATATCAGATAAAGTTTGATGATTATAAAGTTAGACTGGAAACAATAGGTTGGATGGATATAGCGGAAAATATAATTCCTAGAGATTGTAAATATCAAGAACCAAGAATATCATTTGATGGAATTCGATTTTGGTTAGGGATTAATTGTGTACTGAAAGATGAAGAAAATAATCTTCCCAAAACGGAAGCAATTGGAATTGATATGGGAATAAAAACATTAATGACTTGTTCTAACGGTATGAATTTTAAAAAAGTTAATACCAAAAGAGAAATGAAGAAATTAAAAAGACTTCAAAAGAAAGCAAGTAGACATTACGAAATGATGAAAAACAAATCATTTGATATTTATAAAAACTACGAAAATAAAGATTATAGATATGTAAATAAATCGAAAAATTTACTAAAGCTTGAAACTTTAATCCGTAAACAGTATCAAAAAATAGCTAATATAAGACTTAATAATATTCATCAAGCTACTACAAAAATTATAAAACTAAATCCAGAAGCTATAGTAGTAGAGGACTTAGATGTAAAAGGAATGATGAAAAATAAATACTTGTCAGAAAAGATAGCAGACTGTTCTTTTTATGAGATTTATAGGCAATTAAAATATAAATGTAAAAAGAGAGGAATACAGTTTATAACTGCTGATAAATTTTATCCGTCATCAAAAATTTGTAGTAACTGCGGAAATAAGAAGAAAAGTCTGAGTATTTCAGAGAGAACTTATAGATGTGAATACTGTGGGAATATTATTGATAGAGATTTTAATGCAAGTTTGAATTTGAAAAATTTAGCTTACAACTAGAAATGTAAACTAAATATGTACCGATACGTTAGTCGGGAATTTAAGCCTTTGGAGAAGCAATCAAACTAGAGTAGATACTTTAAAAGTAACAAAATAGGTTTCGATGAATTAGGAAATATAATTTGTATTTTTTTATAAATAATTTATGAGAATATAGATTTTATGTAACGGACAGTGCAACAGAAATAAACCGCCAGCAATGGTAAGGATGGAACGGCGAGGTAAGAGCTCACCAGCGGCTAGGTGACTAGTCGGCTATGTAAACCCCACCTGGAGCAAGACCAAAATAGGATTAAAGAGTATTGCTCGTACTCTCCGGTTGGTAGGTCGCTTGAGCTTATTGGTGACAATAAGCCTAGAAAGATGATTATCTAATACAGAACTCCGCTTATAGACTTGCTCACTATCGTGAATGATAGAGGTTGCTACAGAATTTGTAGCAGCCTTTTTTTATTTGAATTAATGTAAGTTTGAAAAACTACTGATAAATTTATTAGAAATAAATAAGTATTAAAAAAAACTCAATAAAATATAATATTAAATATAAATATTAATAAATTTGTATAAAGAAAGCAAAGTTACATTATTTAAAATAAATAAAAAAAATGGTATGATTATAAGTGGAATATTAACTTATAAATGATATAATATAGAAGTACAGTTGACACAATCAATTGATACTTAAATCGTATAATACACATAAGTTTGATATTATAGAGAAATTTGTTGGGCAAGGAGTGAATAGTTTGAATAGCATAATAAAAAGCACTGTTTTAAATGTTACACAGAGATTTTTAAAACAGGAAAGTAAAACAAATAGGAAACTAGACAGTATACTAAATAAAAAATTTGAAAAAGTTGAGTTAAATGAAGTTAAATATATAGAATTATTAAAATATAACGTACTATTTTATAAAACTTTATCTAGAAATACAGAGCCGATTATATCAAAATGGATACTTGAAAAATACATCCCAGATATAGATGAGCTAGAAAGTGATATAGAGCTTATAAATGCTAAATGTAGAAAATACATAAACATAGCTAAAAGAGACGGTATACAGAATTTAAAAGAAGCCGACCTTCAGAGCTTTAATTACTACGACAAAATGGAAAATTCTGAAAAAATAAAAAGACTTCAGAAAGACTACAAGGTTTTAAATATATATATGGAAGTTTTAACTATGACTCTTAGAGAACTTAGTTTAAGAAAAGAGGACAGTGTTGGAATATTCCAGATGAATCCTGCCGATGCTAGAATGGAATTAAAGAGAGAGATTATCGTTATCGTTAATAGAATTTTAGCAGGTGGATCTAAAAAAGAAGAATCAGTTGAAGAAAATAACTCTGTAGAAGAAGAGCCAAAGAAGGATTTAATAGATTCTGAATTTTTAAGAAGAGTAAAACTTATATCTAATGCAGAGCTTAATGACTGTGTAGAAGAAGAGTTTAAAAGAATATTAACTTTAGAAAATTTAGAAGCCGAAGAAGCTTATGGATTTGGTGGAAGAGTTATATATGAATTTGCAGCAGCTACAGTTTTATTAGAGTTTGTAAAAAGCAGAACTTTAATAGAAGGAGCTATGAGACTTACTGTAGCAGGTGAATTTGGTGAAGAAAACTTTGGAGAATTTATAAATGCTGTTATAAAAGATAGAAAATTAGTAGAAATGGATACTTGGAAGGAAGCTTGCAAGTACTTTAGAGATAATAAATCTTGTGTAGAAGCTACTACTCCTGCAACTATAAAAAGAACTTTACCTGCTGATATAGATATGGACGAATACGCATATATGCTTGAAAATGCGGACAAATCAGAGCCATTCAGAAATAAATTATCAAGAAGAATAGACCCTTCTCTAGTTATACCAGCGGTTAGAATAAAAGAAGTAGAACCAGAAGATGTAGAAATAGTTGAAGAAACTACAGAAGAAATAGATGATGTAGCAGTTGAAGAAGTTGTAAGTGAAGATGTTATAGATGGAGATGTTGCATCTAATAATGAAGTGGTTGAAATGCCTTCAAATGACGGTGATGACCACGAAATACACACTAATCCAGCAAGAAGAAGAGAAGCTATAAAAAATATAGAAAGACAGGAATTAGAAGCTGAAAGAGCAGAAAGATTAAGACAGGAAGAAGCAGAAAAATTAAACGATCCTGTTGAAAGAGCTAAAAAAGCAGTTGACGAGCTTAAAAAAGAAATATCAGAAGTAGATTCTGATGATGTTGAAGCAGAAGAAATAGAAGAAGTTGTTGTAGAAGAAGCTCCTGTATCTGAAGCTAATGAAGAAGAGGATGATTTACAGGAAATATCTAGAATAGCTGGAATAAATGAATCTAAGGAAGAAGAAATTGAAGAAGAGGAAGAAGAACCTAAGAAAAGAGGTATATTCTCATTCTTTGGAAGAAAAAAAGACGAAGAAGATGATTATGAGGACGAAGATGAAGAATACGAAGAGGATGAGTACTATTCTGAAGAAGAAGCAGTAGAAGAAGATACTCAGGAATCAGCTAAAGAAGAGCCTCGTAAAGAAACACCTAATAAAGAAACAAAAGAATCTAATAGAGGAGCTAAAGTAGTTGAAGAAGAAGCATACGATGATGAAGAAGAAATCGAATATGTAGATGATGACTACGAAGGCGACGATGTAGAAATAGAGGAAGAAGTAGTAATAGTTAAGGATGAAGCATATAAAAAATCTAGAAAAAAACTAGACCTTATAATAGCTGTTTTAATAGTTGCTATAGCAGCTGGAGGATATTTCTTAACTATAAACAGAAAAAGACAGCGGGAAGCTGAAAAACAGCAGCAGATAAAACAGGAACAGCAGTTAGAGCAGCAGAAAAAAGAAGAAGAACGGAGAAAGAAAGCCGAAGCTGAAAAAATAGCTGCAGAAGAAGCTAAGAGAGCTGCAGAAATAGAAAAAGCTAAACAGGGTGGAGAATACTACAGAGTGTATGCAGGATCATTAAAAGATAAAGGACATGCAGAAAGTTTAGTTGCCAACCTTAACAAAAAGAACCTAAAAGGTGAAATAATAAAAATAGGAAACTACTATAAAGTATTTGTAGGTGGAGATACAGGAGTTTATTCAGAAGCTAAAAAACAGTTATCTTCACTAAAAGCTAAAGGTTTTGATGGATATATAGAAAAATACGATAGATACTGTGATTTAAAAATAGAAGACTTTAGATTAAAAGCTAAAACTATGGACAAAGCACAGGTAGAAGAAGCTTACAACACATTAAAAGAAGAGTTAAAATCAAGAAGAAACTTCAAAGATTATGACAAAATAATGGCTCAGACTTATGAAGAAATAATGGCTGAAAAAGCACAGTAAGCTGAAAAATTACAGTAAATTTCTAAAATAAGCAGAGCAAGCTTCTAAAAATTGAATAAAATGGTTAATAGTATTGCTGTCTGATTTTCAGGCAGCAATAATTTTAAAATAGTAATTTTAAATTTTTTAGGTTGGAGTTGATACCGATGTTAAAACTAGGTGAGAAAATAATATATGAATTATCTAATGGGTTTAGTCTAGAGGGAATCAATAGATATTCATCTGAAGGGAAAAAGTTATTTATAACAAATTTAGGAAATATAATAATCGGAAATGAAGGTGATGTACTAGCAGATAAAGGTACAAAATACATCTACAGTTATTCAGATTATAAAATAAAATTATCTGCATCTTTAGAAAAAGACGATATAGTAATATACGATGAAAATGTTCCATTTAGCGTAGGAACAGGAAGAAATTCTAAGGAGATGCCAGGAAATTTAAAAATAAGAATGAGCATAAAAGACTTTTCTCTAATATGCAAAAATCAGAGAGATTTTATATTTGAAATAAATGACGATAAATGTTTCTTTGTATTAGATGATGATAAAGTTTTTATGGGGGGAATAAATAAAGACCATGAAAAATTTGTATTCATCGGAGGAAAGAATAGATTTGAGATATATTACGACGATATAGAAAGATTCCTTATAGAAGGAAGTCAGATTTCATTTAAAGGGTATTTCCATATAGAAAGGGAGTCTATAATAGCTAGAAGTGTGCAGATTTTTGCCAATAATATCAATAGAATCCTTCCAAGAGGGTTTGAAGATATGGTTGCAGGAAACAGAAAAATAGGAAATCTTCCAGCAGATAGCGATATAGTATTTAGTAGAATTTCTGGAAATATTGGAGGATTTGACTACAATAATTCAAATATGCTATTAGTTAAATACACTGACAATCTAATACTTATAAACAAGAAAACTAAGAAAAAGATTGTAGCAGCAAAATTTGATGAATGCAGAAAAATAGCTGTTGGAAGAGAAAATATAATATACGACGGAAAAAATATATTTAGATTATACCTAAGCGATAAAAATAAAAAAATAATGGATATTGACTCAATACCAGACGTTGAAAGAAACGATATAGGATTTACTAAGTCTGGAAATCCGCTATTTGTAAGAGCTGAGGATGGAATAGTTAGATTTATGAAATCTGAAGAAAAGGAAATAATGTCTATAGCGGATAAGGATATAGTTGGAATAATCACAATAAAAGAGAGCGACGAGGAAAAAATACATAAAGACTTTTCTGCTACAGATATAAGATTTAAAAATGAGTATGTAAGAGTATATCTAAAGACTAGAATGGTTGAAAAGCTGCTTAGAGATGTATTTTTAAGCTCTAAGAAAAAGATGTTAGAAGAAGCTGAAAATAAAGAAGTATATCAGAACTGGGCAAAATCTATGAATGATATGATTATGTACAACTTCTTTGCAGATCTTTACAATATGAGAAAATTGGTTAGAGAAACTCTTGGACAGGAAAATATAACTGATGAGGTTAGAATAAATTTAGTAAATAGACTTTATGATGAGGTTCAGGTTCAAAAAGAAAATATAGATACTTTAAGTGTGTATATGCCTGATGTTATAGAAAAAAGTGGAGAAAAATTATTTGAAAGAGAAGGAATAAGACCAGATAGAAACGTATACAGAATGTTTGGAGAGGTGTTTGCAGATACAGCGTATATGTTAAAGGACGGGCTTAACGATATTGAAATAATTTTAGGTAATTTAGAGTTTGTGCTATCTCCTCTTGATAGAAGAAGACATGTCTACAGAATGCTTAAAGAAAATGAAAGCGATAAATTAAATTTATTTATGGAAAAAATTCTTAAAAAGCTTAACCATATTATAGACAATATGTACCCATATTACATAAGAGAGATGAATGAAAAGCTATACTATGTATTTGCTAAATTAGGGCAGGAATACGATAAGCTTAAATCTGAAGATGTTAAGGAAATTTTATTTGATGAGATTACAGAAATGTATGCCTTTGGGCAGCTTATGTACTCTGAGGAAGATGAGACAAGAAGAAAAGATATAATAAATCAGATTTATAAAACTGCTGATAAGGGAATAAGCGGTATAGATTCAAATAAATTCTTTATCGGAGGTGGTAGATATGAGTAAAAATATTTGGAAAGGCAATTATAGATTTTTAGAGCTTGGTAGTGGGGAAGAGCTTTCACACTATCATGAAATTGATTTGGATAAGAAGATGATGGAAAATCCTCTTTTTGAGGAAGGAGATATTTCTGATTATACAGATGATAGAGAGTCGAGTATTTTCAATGATTTTGCATCAGGTATCGAAATAAACGATATAGACGATGATGCGGATGTGGATACTCAGTATCTTGAGTTTGAGACTGACTTAGATGACTTTGATGAAGAATTGGATATGGATATAGAAGAGTTATTAAATGATTTACAGTAAAAATAGAGAGGGTTGGTGAAGTATCGACTCGCTTTAGAAAAGATGTTATAGCCAAAAACACTCCAGGCTTCAGCGACACGCTTATTTATGTAACACATTTAAATGTTGCGTGTCGCTTGCAGATTGTCGTAGTTTTTGGCTATGTCCATCTTTTTTAGCGAGAGTTGGGTATTCACCAACCCTCTATTTTTTTGTAAAATCATTTATCAACTTTGAGAGAGTGTGTGATTAGAATAAAGTCTTTTGATAATTTTTGTTATAGAGGGAAGATGAGTTTTTAAAGTTTTTAAATTATAAAAAGTATTAGATGAATTTGTTTTAAAAATAAATCTGTTTGAAGTTTTTTTGGAAATATTTGTGAAAATAATTAAATTTATTTGTAATTTAGTTAAATATTTATGATTGAGAAAAGTTGAAATTTATATATTATTTGCTATAATATAGGCATTAATATTAGTTTGCATTAGAGGGAGTGTTGACAGTATGCTATTTGTTTGGGAAAATCATTACAGACAGACAGACAGACAGACAGACAGACAGACAGACAGACAGACAGACAGACAGACAGACAGACATTAGAGTGCCTGTATTTTTTAATGCAAAAAAATATAAAATCGATTATAAGCACAGAGAGATTATATTCTAAAGGAATATAGTTTTTTCTGTGCTTTTTTTGTTAAAAAATGGGAGGGAAAAGATATGAAGTTAAAAGAAAATTTGAGAAAGGTGATAGCAGTTTTAATTTCAGCAAATATGATATTTTCTCAATCTAGTATTATATTTGCAGAAGAGAATGGTGATGAGAGTCAGCATTCTAGAGTAGTTGATAATGAATTATCTAAAAAAGAATCTTGGGCTGGATGTACAGAGTGTTCTGAAGAAAAGCCACATATTATACGTACAAAAGAAGATTTAGATAAAATTAGAACGCATAAAGGAGAAAATAAAAATATTGTAACAGGTTACTTTAAATTAGCTAATGATATTGTATTTTCTGAAACAGACTTTGCTAAGGATGGAGCTTTCTATAATGATGGATATGGATGGATTGCTATTGGAAAAGATAGTGGAACAGAAATAGAAAATAGAGATAAATACTTTGTAGGAAGTTTTGATGGAAATAACTATTCAATAGAGAATTTAATTACTAGAAATCAAGCCTCACTAGTAGGTCTATTTGGAAATAATGGTTCATCAAGTGATAGAACTGCTATTATAAAAAACTTAACTATAAAAAATTCTGTATATAATAAAGAACATGATAAAACAAAACAAAATGGGCGTCCAATGGGAACTGTAGCAGCTAATAATTTTGCTACTATTTCTAATGTCACAGTTGATAATTCAGAACTATATGCAGTAAAGGGTGTAGTTGGAGGAATATGCGGTGGACTTGAAGGAGGAAAAGTAGAAAATTGTAATGTATTAAATACAAATGCTTACGGTATATATATTAATCCAAATCAAAATAATGATGGAGATAAAAATGGATTAATAGCTGGATATGTAAATAATGATGCAATTATTTCAAAATGTACAGTTAAAGATAGTAGTATAGAAGGAAGTAGCCGTGGTACAGGTGGTATAGTTGGTATGCAATATGGAAGTAAAATTTTAAATTGTATAGTTGATAATTGTAGAGTAAAAGGAACAATCAATGTAGGTGGAGTAAGTGGCGGAAATTATACTGCAAAATGGATAAGTAGTATAAAAGGATGCAAGGTGTTAAATAGTAATATAAAAGGAATATATGAAGCCGGAGGCATAAAAGGAAGTGTAAGTGGTGAAGGACAGAATGAAAGTACAACTATAGAAGATTCTGTTATAAACAATAGTACTCTTTCAATTTATGGCAATAGTAATATAAAAAAAAGTAGTGTATCAGGAGTTTGGGTTGGACAAGATTATACGGATGCTAAGTCCACAATAAATAGATGTCTTGTAAATAATGTAACTGTTGATTTAAGTGAAGCAGAAAATACTACAAATATAGCAGGAATAATTAACTTCCATAAGAAAGGGAACTGTGATATATCTGATACGTTTGTAAATATGAATATTACAGGAGTAAATGATGAAAATATTAAAGTTGCAGGAATTGCAAATGAAAAAGCTAATATAACATTAGGGAAAAATATAGGATATGTAAATAATAGCACTAATAGTATAAAAGACTTTGGTGATCTAGATAATTCTAAATATTCTATATCAACAAAGCAAGAAATTAAAAAAGAAATAGGTTCAAATAATAATGAAATAGAAGTCAAAGAAATTTTTAATACAGAAAACTTATTTAAAGGAGATAATATATTATATGAATCAAGTAATGAAGATGTATTAAAAGTAGATGGTGATAAAGTTCTTATCAAGAAAAATGGTAAGGCAAGTATTTTACTTAATGTAATAATAAATGGAGAAAAATTTGAATTAGCAAAACAAGATTTCAATATAACCATTCCAGAAAGTTCAGAAGTTGTGGTTAATGGAAATCAACCATATAATACTATTGAAGATGCTATAAAAGATTTAAAAGACAATGATAAAATAGAGTTAAATAAAGATGTAACAATAGAAGAAACAATTGAAATAAATAAAAATAATGTGTTATTAGATTTTAAAAATCATAGACTATCAACTGGAAAAGATAAAAAGTTATCAAGTTTGTTAGATGTTAAGTCAAAAGGTATAGTTATAAAAAATGCTAAATTTGATACTTCTAATAAAAATGAGTTAGATGCTATAAGAGTTGTTGGTGACAAAATAAATCATCCAAGTATAGTAGTAGAAAATATTGAAGTAAATAATGCAGGAAATAATAAAGGTTCTGCAATATATGTAGAAAATGCTTCTGTAGAGATAAGAGGAGATGCTAGTGTAACAGGAAATACTTCTAACCAGACAGTTGTAGAAATACAAGGTAAGGATTCTTTAGTAGTACTTGATAAAGATTCTACTATAAATAAGGACAAAACTCCTGAAATAGGTAATAATCATTCAGATGATGTAATAATGGGCAATAAAACAGACTCAAATGATTTTAATAATGAAAATATTACCTCTGGAGGAGGAAGTGTTCCATCAGTACCATCTAAACCTTCAAAACCAGTATACACTCACAAAGAAGTAATAGGAGCAAACAGATACGAAACAGCAGCAAAAGTTGCAGACGAACTAGGTTCATACGACAACGTAGTACTTGTAAATGCAACATCTACAATGTCTGACGGTCTAGCAGCTTCAGGTCTTGCAGGAAAAGAAAACGGAGCAATACTATTAACTAAAAAAGACTCTATCCCTAAAGCAACAATGGATAGAATCAAAAAAGTTAAAAAAGTATACATAATAGGTGGAGAAAACGCAATAAGCCAGAAAGTTGCAAATCAGATAACAGCTGCAAACATAAAAGTTGAAAGAATCGGTGGAAAAAATAGAGTTGAAACATCAGAATTAGTAGCTGAAAAACTAGGCAACTACTCAAATGCATTCATAGTTAATGGATTCAAAGGTGAAGCAGATGCTATGTCAGCTTCAGCAATAGCAGCTAGATACGAAGCTCCTATACTATTAACTAATGGAAAAACTTCAACTCATGCTAAAAAATCTGGCGTTGAATACTATGTTGTTGGTGGAACTTCTGTAGTTAATAAATCAATAGCAGATAAATACAACGCAGAAAGATTAGCAGGAAAAGATAGATATGCAACAAATAGAGAAGTTATAGATGAATTCTACTCAGGATCAGATAAATTATACCTAGCAAATGGAGAAACTTTAGTTGATGCATTAACAGCTTCAACAATAGCTAAAAACCATGGTATAGTTTTAGTAAATAAAAAATCTGACAACAGTGTATTAAAAGATAAAAATACTGTTCAGATAGGTGGAATGAACTTTGAAATAGACTTCGATAAATAGAAACTAAAAAATTAAATAATAAACAAATCCCTCATCTAGAAATAGGTGGGGGGATTTTTATTTCATACAATGTAAAAAACAAAAGAAAGATAAAATTATGATATAATTTTCATATAAAGAATTAAAGGACGTGAATAATTATGATAAATGAAAAAGAAATGGATTTTGTTGTATATTGTGTGGAGAATTTAGCTAATTATATAAATGATTAAGCCATTGTTATACGTGATGTGGCATTTTTAAGAATTATATTTAACGTTAATAAAATATATACAAATAGCAAGAAAAGTATTGAAAAAAGTAAAGTAATAATATATAATTATAAACAACAGAGTTGCCCAAAGTCGTACGTTGACCATTGGGGACCAGGTCGGGCTTTTATGTCCGGCCTTTTTTATTTTATATAAGGAGTTGGAAATAATGGTTTTGAAGAAACCTTTAACATTTGAAGAACAAGTTCTTAAACTTGAAGAACATGGAATGAATATATCTGATAGAGAAATAGCAACCAATATTTTAAAAAGAATAAATTATTACAAATTAACGGGATATGCATTACAATTTAGAATGGAAGAAGATACATTTTTTTATAAACCAGAAACAGACTTTATGAATGTATATAAAATTTATTGTTTTGATGAAAAGATGAGAGGGATTTTAAGGGACTATCTTGAAAAATTAGAACTATACTATCGTACACAAATATCTTATGGATTTTCAATATTGAAGTGTAATGAAGAACCGCATAATCAGCATTATGATAGCGATAGTTTTTATGATAAAAATAACTATACAAAAGTAATGGAAAATTTCAAAAGAGAGCAAAATTATTATAAAGATAGTAATATAGTGAAACACCATAAAGAAAAATATAACGATGAAATGCCATTATGGGTCGCTGTTGAGTTAATGTCATTTTCAACATTATCTAAATTATATGGATGTATGTATAATAAAGAGGCTGATTTAATAGCCACTAATGTAAATAGTACACAAAATATATTACGAAATAGATTAAAATGTTTTTCTATATTAAGAAATAAGTGTGCTCATGGATCTAGATTATACAATACGGTTTTAAATCCACCAATAAAATTAAGTCCATTCTTTCTTAGAAAATATTCAGATGTAATTAATGATACATTGTATGCCTATATAGTTGCTATTGTAAAATCATTACCCAACAAAGATGATAGAATAGAATTTGTATCAAGAATAAAAGATGTTATAGAAAATTATAAAAATGAAATAAATTTAAAATTAATAGGTTTTCCGGAAAACTATGATGAGATACTTCTAGAAAGTATTTGAAATTATTTTTAACTTTATAATAAACAAAATGTTGCTGTTACAGAACATTTAAAAACGTTTGTGCGATAGCATCAATTTTTTTATTCATCAGGGTGTTCTTTTTCTATTATAAGTTTTCCGTCCTCTAAAGTAAGGACAAGATCCTTATCTTCAGGTAGGATTAGATTATACGACAACGTAGTACTAGTAAACGCAGAAGTACTAGTAGGAAAGGACACAGTTCAGGTTGGTGGAATGAAATTTACAATAGACTTCGAAAAATAAAATATATAATAAAATGGATTGGTAAAACGCACCAATCCATTTTAAATTATCCAAATATTTTTTTTAATTCAGAAATCAATAAGATATTTTCCTCAGGTTTTAATATACAAACCCTAAAGAAATACTCATCCAATCCATCAAATGATGCACAATCCCTTATTATTATTCTTTCAGGAATTAGCTCATTTCTCAATTCTTCTGCTGTCATTCTTCTATCAACTATCTCACAAAGAACAAAGTTTCCATAAGTGTTATAAACTTTAACACCTGGAAGAAATCTCAGTTCACTTTCAAGATAATCTCTCTCCTTGCTCATATGCTCGATAGTTTCGTTTATGAAATCATCATCGACAAACATAATCTCACCCATTCTAGATGCGACAACGTTTATATTCCAAAGGTCAAGTCTTTTATTTATAGCTTCTTTAACCTTTTCATTTGAAATAAGTCCGTATCCAAGTCTGATACCAGGAGTAGAGAAGAACTTAGAAGTCCCTCTTATCACAAATAAATTGTCGAACTCGTCTACAAGTGGAGTAGAAGAGTATTTTGATGTATCTGTGAATTCAACATAAGTTTCGTCAATCATCACATAACATCCACAAGTAGATACTATTTCTCTTATTTGTTCCTTAGAAAATGCGAATCCTGTAGGGTTGCAAGGGTTACAAATTATAAGAAGTTCGTATCCACCTTCTTTGACAGTATTCGCTAAATCTATAGGATCTATTTCAAAGTTATTTTCTTTTTTAGAGTAGTATTTTTTTATTTCGCAGCCGATTTTGTTTAACTCTTTTTCATATTCAGAATATGCTGGAGACACAAGTACTGCTTTTTTAGGATTAACTGTGCCGATAAATGAAGAGATTAGCTCAGTTGCACCACTTCCAAGTACTATATTTTCGCTGTTGCATTTGCAATATGTTGATATAGATTTTTTTAATTCAACGTATTCTGGATCAGGATACATTGAAACCATGTCTATATTGTCTATTACATACTGTTTAGCCTTTTTTGAAGAGCCAAATGGATTTATATTTGAACTGAAATCCATGAAGTCCTCTTTTGAAAATCCGTATTTTGCGGAAAGTTCATATAAATTTGCACCGTGATTTACACTCATAATGATACCTCCCAAATGTTATTTATCGTATTTTTACCATATTCTTATCTTATTAATCTTATTCGTCGAAGTTTATGATAAATTCTTCATCACCACTGTTTATTTTAAGAACAGAAAGGTTGAAGTTGTCATCGAATATAGAAACGTTGTAAGTGAATACATCTCCGTTATCTTTTTTAGATAATAAAAGATATGTTCCGTTTTCTTTGTCCTCTATTTCATCGCATATATCGTTGTAAACCTCTTCACCAGTGAAAAGTCCAGTATATCCTGATGCTTTTATTTTTTCTTCTATTGCTCTGTATAATTCTTCCATTTTGTCACCTCTTTTGAAATTTATCTCGTAAATTTATTATAACATATAAGAGTGAGAATTAGATTAAAGTAAAATAACAGAAAAAATTTTATTATATTGTATTGATATAAAATAATATTTTAGATAATTAAAATTTACATAAAATAATAGTTTAGATGATTAAAGATAAAAACAATACTTTAAAAATTCAGAAAATATTGACTATATAGAAAAAAAGTAGTAAGATAAAACCTATAAAAAAGAATGAAAATAATAAATTTAAAAAGGAAATAAAAATTTATTAAAAAACAAAATTAAATTTAAAGCTAAATTAAACTTAAAACAAAATTAAGTTAAAAAACAAATTAAAAATCAAGTTGAGGGGGATAAAAAAATGATATTAGAATACGACAAAGCACTGGAAATACTTAAAAAATACAATCAGGATGATTTCCATATAAGACATGGGGAAGTTGTTTCTGGGGTGATGAGATATTTTGCTAAGGAATATGATCCTGAGAGAGAAGATTTTTGGGCAACTGTTGGACTACTTCATGATATAGATTTTGAGATGTATCCAGACGAACATTGTATTAAGGCAGAAGAACTTTTAAGAGAGAATGGATATGATGAAGAGTTTATCCATGCGGTTGTTTGCCACGCGTATGGAATATGTGAAGGGTTAGAAAAGAAACCAGAGCATATAATGGAAAAGATTTTATTTGCTACAGATGAGCTTACTGGACTTATAGGTGCGGTTGCGATAATGAGACCTTCTAAGAGTGTTATGGATTTAGAGTTGAAATCTGTTAAGAAGAAATTTAAAACTCCTAAGTTTGCAGCAGGATGTTCAAGAGATACAATCAAAAAAGGTGCAGAAGAACTAGGATGGGAATTGGATGAACTAATGCAGAGAACAATAGATGCAATGAGAAGTTTATCTGATAGAATGAAAATATAAGAGGTCAATATTATAAATGCTATCCGTTCCAGGCTTCGACGCTTTCTTTGTTTTATTCGAACTACGTTCGAACAACAAAGTTGAAAGCGTCTGTAGATTGTCACCGGATAGCATTTATTTCTATTGCCCTACTATATTTTCATCTCAGATTTTGAAAGAGTAGGTGTAGTCGCTGCAATTTAATTTGTGTTAGCACGCAAAATTTTTAGCTACTGAAAAATCAACTTCGATGAGTTATATACTACAACTTAGGATTCAAAACTTGATAGTTTTGTAAAAAAGAGGTATATTATAGATAAGAATTGCGGTGGATGTCTTCGGACTACACTTGGAGGAACCTGATGCGTCGGGTTCCTTTTGTATATTATATAAAAATCTGTGCTGTTGTATAAATATTTTACATTTTATGACAGCACTTTTTTATTGGATTGATTGATATGTTTAAACTATCTAAATAATTAATTGAAAAATTGTAACAGTTAACTTTTATATTTAAATATATAACAAAATGGAATTTTTATTTGAAAAAGCTTTGTTTTAGAGTATAATATATAATATCTAAAAATTATTTTTGATGAGAAATTCTTTTTTAAAGGATATTAATAAATTCTAAATAACCCAGAGAACTGGTAGGAGGAAATTATGTACAAAGTAACTGGAAAGATGTTCACAGAAGAACAGATAAGAGAAAAGGTAGTAGAATTAGGTAAACAGATAGAAAATGACTACAAAGGTGAAGAAGTTTTAGTAGTTGGTATATTAAAAGGTGCAAATGTGTTCACTTGTGACCTTATAAGACAAATAGACTTAGATGTAAAAATCGACTTTATGAGTGTTTCAAGCTATGGAAGTGGAACTGAGTCTTCAGGTACAGTTAGAATATTAAAAGACTTAGATACAGATATAAAAGGAAGAAATGTTCTTATAGTTGAAGATATAATCGATTCAGGTAGAACTCTTAGCAACTTAGTTAAAGAGTTACAGATAAGAGAGCCAAAGAGCTTAAAATTATGTACTCTATTAGACAAACCAAGCAGAAGAGTTGTAGATGTTGATGTTGAATACGTTGGATTTGAAATAGAAGATAAATTCATAGTAGGATATGGAATAGACTACGCTGAAAAATATAGAAACCTTCCTTATATAGGAATAGTTGAAGATGTAGCAGAATAATTAGATATAATTAATATAAAAAGGCATGCTTTTTAAGTATGCCTTTAAATTTGTGGATGTATGAAAAATAAATATTATATCGGAAAGGATAGATTTGATGAATATAAATTATTTTGAGCATATTCAGGCTCCGATACTTTTGTTTTTCCAGAGTATTAGGAACCCAATTTTAAATATTCTATTTTTATTCTTTACAATAAGTACAGAGACACCAGTTGTAGTGTTATTTACAGCGCTTATGTATTGGTGTATTGATAAGAAAATAGGACGGAGAATGTTGTACTCACTTACAGGAAATATTGCCTTAAATGGGGCAATTAAGGACTATTTTAAGGTGGAAAGACCTATTGGAAAATTTGGACTTGAGTCTATGAGAGTTGAGACGGCTACAGGATATTCATTCCCAAGTGGGCACACTCAGACTGCGACTACATTTTGGACTTCTTTAGCAGTTCAGTTAAAGAAGAAATTGGTTTATGCTTTAGCAGTAGTTATGGCTGTAGGTGCTGGGATTTCAAGACTTTATTTAGCTGTTCATTGGCCAATGGATGTTGTTGTAGGGCTTATTCTTGGATTTTTATTTACTCTACTTTTGATAAAGATAATGGATAGATCTGAAAAAAGTGGAAAATATTGGGAAATGATACTGATTTTAGTTCCACTTGCGATAATGGTATTTGTGCTAAAGAGCAGCGATTATACTAAGCTTTTTGCACTTATGTTTGGATTTACTGTAGGATATATTTTAGAGAGAGAATATGTATTTTTTGAAGTTATAGATAAAAAAAATCTGAGCAGTGGAGAAATTATTAGAAAAAATGGAAAAAGATTCTTAATAGGGATGCTTAGTTTAGGTGTTGTTTATTTAGGCTTAAAGCTTGTATTTTCTTTATTTGGAGCAACTGATGGAAGTACACTTGATATGGTACTAGATTTTGTTAGATATTCGGCTGTTGTGATTCAAGGTGTAGCAGGTGCTCCATATTTATTCAAAAAAATGGGAATATAATTTTTAGATAAGTTTTTTTAGATAAGGGTTTTTATAAAATTCTTAGGAAAGGAAATAATTATGAAAAAGGTTGTTATAATAGGTGCTGGGCCTGCAGGTATGACCGCGGCATATTCGGCATCGAAAAATGGTATAGATGTTGTTTTGGTGGAGAAAAACGAGAGAGTAGGTAGAAAGCTACTGATAACAGGAAAAGGTAGATGCAATATAACAAACAACTGCGAGGTTGAGGAGTTAATTGCAAATGTAAATACAAACGGGAAATTTTTATACAGTGCATTCTACACATTTACAAATGATGCTGTTATGGAGATGTTTGAAAGCCTAGGTGTTAGGTTAAAGACAGAGAGGGGAAATAGGGTGTTCCCTGAGAGCGATAGGGCAATGGATGTCGTTGATGCGATGGCTAGACTTATAAAGAGAAAAAATATTAAGTTAGTTACAGGAAAAACTGTTAAAGATATAAAGGAAAAGAATGGAAAAGTTGAGTCTGTTGTTTTAAGTGACGGAAAAGAGATTAAGGCAGATGCAGTTATAATTGCGACAGGTGGTGCGAGTTATCAGAGAACAGGTTCTACAGGAGACGGATATAGACTTGCTGAAAAATTAGGTCATAAGATAACTCCTCTTAAACCTTCTTTAATAGGTCTTGAGATACAGGAAGATTTTGTATCTAAGTTAAAAGGTCTTAGTCTTAGAAATGTGGCAATAAATGTATATGGAAAGAAAAATAAGAAAATATACGACGATTTTGGAGAAATGGAATTCACTGATTACGGTGTAGATGGGCCGATTATAAAATCTGCAAGTTGTATAATGAGGGATTTATCTAAGGAAAGTTATAAGATTTCTTTAGATTTAAAACCAGCTCTAGACCACGAAAAGCTTGATAAAAGAGTTCAGAGAGATTTCCAGAAATATATAAATAAGAGATTTGAAAACTCACTATCAGATTTACTTCCAAGTAAGATGATACCAGTAATCGTGGAACTTTCTGGCATAGATCCAGCTACTCCGGTAAATTCTATAACTAAGGAAGAAAGAAGAAATCTTGTAAATACAATTAAAAATATTGAGATGCACGTTAAGAGATATAGACCTATGGAGGAAGCAATAGTTACTTCTGGTGGGGTTAAGACATCTGAGATAAATTCTAGTACTATGGAGTCTAAGTTAGTTGAGGGGCTTTATTTTGCTGGGGAAGTGATAGATGTTGATGCTTACACTGGAGGATTTAACTTACAGATTGCGTTCTCTACGGGATATTTAGCAGGAATGAGTATATAAAATGAAGCATAAAGCAGGTTATCACAATTATTTTCAGTAGTAATTTTGTATCCAACCGCAATTAATCGCCCTCCAGGCTTCAGCGACTCGCACATTTATGCTATGCAACACATTTATAAGTTGCGAGTCGCTTGTAGATTGTCGGTGCGATTTAATTTACGATTGTATACAAAATTTTATCTACTGAAAAATTCTTGTGAAACCTGCTTTTTTTATTTTATATATGTTGAGAAAAAAATGATGTTTAAGTATCTACTTATATTTCCCTTTTTTTACAAAATTTCTAAGTCTCTATTTATGTAATAATTAGTTGATAGTGGATTTTTGAGCTATTCTATTTACAAATATATAATAATAGTTTATTTCAAAAAGCAAATTTAGTTATTAAAATTTTTTAGGTATATATTAATTAGATTGTCCATTTTTAGCACTTTATTTTATTATAGGAAAATGTTTTTGAAAAAGTTTTACTTTTTATTTTTAGTATTACTAAACTCTTGATTTTTCTGGAAATTTAAATTACAATAAAGAGTGAAAGGATGGGATTGCAATGCTGGTAGAGGAACTTAATTTGGAAACTAGAAGCAAAATCTACACAATTACTAAAAAGGTTTTAAGAAAGTATCAAAAGGGAATCATTTCTGGTAAGCTGACATCTGACAAGTTTGTTCATAATATTTTAGGAGATGTATCTATTCATGAGGTTCTTCCTGATGAGATTTTAGAGGAGAGCGATTTTATAGATTCATATCAAGATTATGTGGACAAGCTTATTTGTATTCAGAACGAAAATCTCATAAGAAGCAAAAATAGAAATTACAAAAAGGCTAATGAGAAACCAGATATGTCTAAAGTGATGAAGTTAAAACATCTTCTTAGTGATACTGGATATGTTCTGTCTATTCCTTGTCAATATCTGACAATAAGTGATATTGATAATATAGCAAAATATATTACGACAGGAGCAATAGACTTAGGTAATGAAAAGATTTACAACTACGTTTACAAAGAACACTAAAACAAAAAAGGAGTAAACAGCCTCTTTAAATTCAAAAGATTTACAGACTGTTTACTCCTTTTTTATTTTTAACTAAAAATAGCTCAGAATATGTTAGAATATATATTAATTGAAAAGTAATTTCTTTAAGAAAAACTTAAAGAAAGTATATATAGATTTTTAAATAGACTTTGGATATAGGAGGTGAAGTTGCCGTTTTGGCAAATTGATATGACTGAAGAGTATATGAAACGAATGAAAAATTTGGTTGAGATTTCTAAGTTAGTTACACAATCTCAAGATTTTTTCAAGATAAAGGATATTATCGTTAGCAAGATGCTAGATGTTGTACATCCAGCTAAGGCATGTGTAAATATTTTCTATAACGACGATTTTAACTACGCATATCTAGTCTGTTCAAGTACTTTAAAGTACATTCCTACCGTTTTTGACGGTGTGGATAGACCTGAAGGAGCTAGAATAGACTTTGATTTGTATCCAGATTATATAAGAGAGGCTGTTGAGGAAAAGAAAATAGTTTATATAAAGGACATATTTTTAGATGAGTCAGCAGCAAAAGAGAGAAATCTTGCTGAAAATGAAGGTTATTGTGGAAGAGCAGTATTTCCATTTGTTATAGAGGGGAAGGTTGTTGGATTTATGACTACTTTTACAACAGAAGGGGAAATTATAAGCGATGAGGATATGAATTTTATAGCATCAGTTGCATCTCTTATGACACTTTCTATAGAGATAACTAGAAAAAATGAGTCTGTTCATAAATTAGTGAATAAGCTTAGACAGGGAATGACATCTATAAATGAAGCTACTAGAAAGCTTTATGAAGACAAAAATATAGATACTTATTTAAAGGATTTAACTAAGCAGGCAGTTGAAATTACAGATAGTGAAGAGGCTATAATAATTTTAGATAAAAATGAAAAACATGGAAGAATAGTAAACTGCTACAATAAAAATGAGTGTAGAAGTAATTTATTCTTAATGTTAGATGAAATTTCTGAAAATTATAAAGATGGAGACTTTGCAAATGACGTCGATATGATTCTTGAAAATGGATCTAAAATAAATAGTTATATATATCATAGGCTTATGGATGAGGATAGTAATTTAGGCTATATAATATGTGCAAATGCAACTAAGTACACAAAAGACGATATAAATATACTATCAATACTTTCAAAACAGATAACTGTAGGTACTCAGCTTTATGAATACAACCAGAATGAGGTTAGACATAGAGTGCTTCAAAATGAGCTTTCTGTCTTAAATAAGCAGCAGAGACTTATAATGAACGATGCAAATATGATTTGTAATGGAAATAGACATCTTTACTGCTATCATCAGCCAGCAAAGGTTGTAGGTGGGGATTTCTATGATGCGGTTAGAATAAGCGATGATAAGGTTATTTATATAGTTGCCGATGTTATGGGACATGGTATAGTATCCAACTACATGGTAGCGCTTATAAAAGGTGCATTTAAGGTGCTTTGCAGACAGTTTGATAAGCCATCAGATATAATGAATAATCTTAATAAGATGCTTTTTGAAGAATTTGATAAGATGGAAGTTTTTTGTACAGGTATAGTTGCAAGTATAGATACTAAAGAAAATACGCTAACAGTATCAAATGCAGGACATTACAGTCCTGTTATTATACAAAATGATGGAACTGTTGCAAAATATGTAAACTGTAAAAAAGGAATTCCTATAGGGGTTATAGAGGAACGGGAATACAAGGATAATCAGATAAGTATGGAAAATTATCCTATGATATGTATGTTTACAGACGGAATTCTTGAGATTAAAAATAAGGATAAGGAAGAATTCGGTCAGGAAAGATTTGAAAAACTTCTTTGTGAAAATTATAAATACAGTCCTGAGTTTATTATAGAGAGAGCAAAAGAAGAATTTTACGCTTTTTCTGGAAAAAAAGAATACTCAGATGATATTATGATGGTTATGTTGAAGGATAACTATATTTAATATGCAGTATAATTTCATATAATATATAGATAAATAAATAAAATGGAGATTAGGAAATATGACAAAAGATATTTTGATAATAAATGCTAGTCCAAGAAAGGACAAAAATTGTTTTAATATATCTAGGGATATTTCGAAAATTTTAGAGAAAGAGGGCGTATCTTGCGCCCTTTTAGATATTTACGAAATGAACATAGATTATTGTAATGCTTGTGGATACTGCGAGCATAAAAAGGGATGTAGAATAAAAGATGATATGACTGAGCTTTACGATATGTTTGATAAGTCAAGAGGAACAGTTGTTGTAAGCCCAGTTTATTTTAATTCTGTACCAGCTAAAATGAAAACTGTTGTCGATAGAACACAGGCGGTGTATTCTAGCAAATTTGTTCTTGGAGATTCTATGATTGATAGAAGTAGAAAAAGAGCTGGAATGTATGTAGCTGTTGGCGGTTCTAAGGAGTATGAGGATCAGTTTGAAGGTGGAGATATTGTTATGGACTTTTTCTTTAAGAGTATAAACTCAAGAAGTGTTAAAAATATAAGGATTCCGGATAGCGACGAGGTTAACTATGTTGAAAGTAGAGAACTTGTAGAAAATATAAAGAAAGCAGCAGAGGAATATGCATCACATATAAAAGATATAATGAGTGAATAAAAGAATTAATATTACAATAAACGAAATAAATATGAGATAAAAGAATTATTGCAAAACAAATGAAGAAAACTATTATAAAGTAAGTGAATTATTATAAAGTAAATGAATTATTATATTAATGGGGTGATTCGATGAAGTTAATTGCTACAGGAAATAATTTATGTAGAATAATGGTGTCCGATGAATATACAGAGCTTGCAAATATTCTGTATGAGTTAGTTGAAAGAGATAAAAAATACGATAAAGTTGTTATAATAACCGATAAAAATGTAGAAGTTAATCTATATGATGATTTTGTAAAATTGATTTTTTCTATGACAAATGAAAAATATTTTTCGAAAATTTGTATAGAGCCTGGAGAAGAGTCAAAATGTTTAGACACATTTAATAAAATTATATCTGAATTTATAGAGATTGGTGTTACTAGAAAATCACTCGTTATAGCATTTGGAGGCGGTGTAGTAGGGGATTTAGCTGGGTTTGTGGCAGCTACATATATGAGAGGAATAGACTATATACAAGTTCCTACTACTGTATTATCTCAGGTTGATTCGGCTATAGGAGGAAAGACAGGAATCGATGTTGGAGTCTATAAAAATATGATTGGAGCATTTAAGCAGCCTTTATTTACATATATAAACACAGAAACGTTAAAAACTCTTCCAAAAGATGAGTTAAAAAGTGGATTTGGAGAAGTTATAAAATATGCTGCTATAATGGACGACGATGGAGAATTTGAAAAATTTTTATATGAAAATGCAGATGAAGTAAAATGTCTGGATAATGAAAAAATTATAAATGCTATCGTAAAGTGTGCTGAATTTAAGGCAAGAGTTGTTAAAGCTGATGAGAAAGAAACCGGTTTAAGAAAGATTCTTAATTTTGGGCATACATTTGGACATGCAATAGAAATGGAATATGAACTAAAACATGGTGAAGCGGTTGCTATAGGAATGAAAATAGCATTTAAACTTGCTTTATCTAAAGGGTATATAAAGAAGGATTACTACGACAATTTTGTAGGCCTTATTGATAAATACGATTTTGAATTTGATTTTGAATTTGATTTTGAAACAGTAGTTGTAAAAAGGTTAGTAGAAGTTATTAAAAAAGACAAGAAAAATAGTTTTGGAGATATTTCGGTTATACTTCCAGATGCAAGTTCATGTGTTGGAATTTTCAAAATGACTTCTGATGAAATTGAAGAGCTACTGAAAAAAGAATTTAACTTTATGTAGAATAAAATTAAAATAGCGTGAAAATGTTATCACAACTTTATAAATAAAAAAGTTATACGAAATTGAAAAAAATACCTATTAAAATGAAAAAAATTTAAAAATTACTAAAGAACTAAATATTTGATTTTAACAATTATATTTTGTATAATGTATTTGAAGTAATTTGTGGTTTAATGAATACAATAATAAAAAAAGATAGGAGTGATAGGCAATGAAATTACCAATAGCTTTATCAAACAAACACATACACTTATCACAGGAACACATAGACGCTTTATTTGGTGAAGGTCATGAATTAGTTAAATTCAAAGATCTTTCTCAGCCAGGTCAGTATGCTTGTGAAGAAAAAGTAGACTTAGTTGGACCAAAAGGAAAATTAACAGTTAGAGTATTAGGACCAGCTAGACCTGAAACTCAGGTAGAAGTATCTTTAGCTGACTGTTTCCCTCTAGGAGTAAAAGCTCCAATAAGAGAATCAGGAGATATAGAAGGTACTCCAGGACTTAAACTTGTTGGACCAGCAGGAGAAGTTGAATTAGAAAAAGGTGTTATAGTTGCTTCAAGACACATACATATGAGCAACGAAGATGCTGCAAAATTCGGAGTAAAAGACAAAGATATAGTAAAAGTTAGAACAGAAGGACCAAGAGGTCTTATATTCGAAAACGTATTAGTTAGAGCTAAAGATAGCTTCAACTTAGAAATGCATGTTGACATGGAAGAAGGAAATGCAGCAGGCGTTAAAAATGGAGATTTAGTAGAATTAATAGCTGAATAATTACTACGAATTAGATTGGTATAAATCTTAATGTGATACACTTTAATTTAAATTTTTTTGAATTGAAGTGAACATTGTATATAGTAGTAAATATTCTGAAAAAAAATTGGCATTTTTAAAAAAAATGTAGTATGATATAAAGGAATAAGATTTATACGCTTTTTATACTCTAGATATTTATAGAAAATAAATGCTTAGAGCTTTATTAGTATAAATTAAAAATAGACTTGCCTTTAGATAGACAAGCGAATGAAACTATCAAGGAGGATATTTTAATCATGGCAAAATTTATGAAAACTGTTGATGGGAATACAGCCGCAGCTCATGTTGCTTATGCATTTACAGATGTAGCAGCTATATACCCAATAACACCATCTTCAACAATGGCAGAATTAGTTGATGAATGGGCTTCTCAGGGAAGAAAAAACATATTTGGACAGAAAGTTAATGTTGTAGAAATGCAGTCAGAAGCAGGTGCTGCTGGTGCATTCCACGGTTCTTTACAGGCTGGTGCATTAACATCTACATTTACAGCATCTCAGGGATTATTACTTATGATACCTAATATGTATAAAGTAGCAGGGGAATTACTTCCAGGTGTATTCCACGTTTCTGCAAGAGCTTTAGCATCTCAGGCATTATCAATATTCGGTGACCATCAGGACGTTATGGCAGCTAGACAGACTGGATGTTGCTTATTAGCTTCAGGTTCAGTTCAGGAAGTTGCAGATATAGCTCCAGTTGCTCACTTAGCAGCAATAGAAGGAAGTCTTCCATTCGTTCATTTCTTCGATGGATTCAGAACTTCTCACGAAATACAGAAAGTTGAATTAATGGAAAATGAAGAATACGCTTCATTATTAAACTTCGACGCTGTTCAGAGATTCAGAGACAAAGCTTTATCTCCTAACCACCCAGTTACAAGAGGTACTGCTCAGAACCCTGATATATACTTCCAGACAAGAGAAGTATCAAACACTTACTACAATGATATGGTTGGCATAGTTGAAAAATACATGCACAAAGTAAGTGAATTAACAGGAAGAAAACATGACTTATTCGATTACTACGGAGCAGAAGATGCTAAATATGTAGTAGTTGCTATGGGTTCAGTTACAGAAGCATTAGAAGAAACTATAGATAGATTAAACGCTGAAGGCGGAAAAGTTGGATGCGTTAAAGTTCACTTATACAGACCATTCTCTACAGAACATTTCTTAAAAGCAATGCCTTCTACAGTAGAAAGAATATGTGTATTAGACAGAACTAAAGAACCAGGTGCAACTGGTGACCCTCTATACTTAGATGTTAGAGATATATACTACGGAAAAGAAAATGCTCCTCTAATAGTAGGAGGAAGATACGGATTAGGATCTAAAGATACTACTCCAGCTCAGTTAAAAGCTGTTTACGACAACTTAGCTGCTGAATGTCCAAGAAATCAGTTCACAATAGGTATAGTTGATGATGTTACTAACACATCATTACCAGAAGCTGAAGACTTCAGAATAGCATCTAAAGGTACAGTAAGATGTAAATTCTGGGGACTTGGATCAGATGGTACTGTTGGTGCAAACAAACAGGCTATAAAAATAATCGGTGATAACACTGACAAATACGCTCAGGCTTACTTCGATTACGACTCTAAAAAATCTGGTGGTATAACTATGTCTCACTTAAGATTTGGTGATACTCCAATCAGATCAACTTACTTAATAGATGAAGCTGACTACATAGCATGTCACAACCAGTCTTATGTATATCAGTATGATTTATTAAAAGGACTTAAAAAAGGTGGTACATTCGTACTTAATACTATATGGGATCAGGAAGGTATAGAAGCTAACCTACCTGCATCAATGAAACAGTACATAGCTAAAAACGACATACAGTTCTACACAGTTAATGCTGTTGAATTAGGTAAAGAAATAGGATTAGGAAGCAGAATAAACATGATAATGCAGGCTGCTTTCTTCAAACTAGCTGAAATAATACCAGTAGACGAAGCTGTTGAACACTTAAAAGAATCAATAGTTAAAACTTACGGTAAAAAAGGTCAGAAAATATTAGACATGAACTTCAAAGCTGTTGACGCAGGTATAAACGCATTAGTTAAAGTAGAAGTTCCAGAATCTTGGAAAACTGCTGTTGATGCACCAAAAGAAGAAGCTTGCGAACCAGACTTCATCAAAAATATATTAAGACCTATGACTGCTCAGAAAGGTAATGACCTACCTGTAAGTGCATTCAAAGAATTACCAGACGGAACATTCCCATGTGGTACAGCTGCTTACGAAAAACGTGGTATAGCAGTAGACGTTCCAGAATGGAAATTAGACAATTGTATACAGTGTAACCAGTGTTCATTTGTATGTCCACACGCTTGTATAAGACCAGTACTTGTTACTGAAGAAGAATTAGCAAATGCTCCAGAAGCATTCAAAGCTAAAAAAGCTATAGGTAAAGGATTCGATGGATTACAGTATAGAATGCAGGTATCTACTCTTGACTGTACAGGATGTGGAAACTGTGCTGACATATGTCCAGCTCCTAACAAAGCATTAGAAATGATGCCTCTAGCTACTCAGGAAGAACAGATAGAAAACTGGAACTTCGCTATGGATACAACTAAAGTTGCTCCAAAAGGCGATTTAATGAACGTAAATACAGTTAAAGGTTCTCAGTTCAGACAGCCATTAATAGAGTTCTCAGGAGCTTGTGCTGGATGTGGAGAAACTCCATACATAAAAGTTATAACTCAGTTATTCGGAGATAGAATGCAGATAGCAAATGCTACAGGATGTTCTTCTATATGGGGAGGATCTGCACCATCAACTCCTTATACTTGCAACCATGAAGGTAAAGGTCCATCTTGGGCAAACTCATTATTCGAAGACAATGCTGAATACGGATTCGGTATGTTCGTAGCTGTTAAACAGATGAGAGCTAAATTAGAAGAAGACATAAAAGTTTTAGCTTCTAAAGCTCATGATGAAAACTCTAAAGCAGTTCTTAACAACTGGTTAGAAACTAAAGAAGACGGTGTTGCTAATAAAGAAGCTTCTGCAAAAGTAGCTGAATTAGTAAACGGATTACATGAATCTTGCATGAATGATCCTGAAATAGCAGCAGCTGTTAAAGATATAAAAGAAAGAGAAGACTACCTAGCTAAGAGATCTCAGTGGATACTTGGTGGAGACGGTTGGGCTTACGACATCGGTTACGGTGGATTAGACCACGTTCTTGCTCAGGGTGAAGATGTTAACGTATTAGTATTCGATACAGAAGTTTACTCTAATACAGGTGGACAGGCTTCTAAAGCTACTCCAGTAGCAGCAATGGCTAAATTCGCAGCAGCTGGTAAGAGATCTAAGAAAAAAGACCTTGGTATGATGGCTATGTCTTACGGAAATGTTTACGTAGCTCAGGTTGCTATAGGTGCTGATAAGAACCAGTTCATGAAAGCTATAACTGAAGCAGAAGCTCATCATGGTCCATCTCTAATCATATGCTACGCTCCATGTATAAACCATGGTTTAAGAGAAGGTATGGGAAGAAGTATAGCTAACGAAAAACAGGCAGTTGACTGTGGATACTGGCATTTATACAGATTCAACCCAGAATTAAAAGCTGAAGGTAAGAATCCATTCTCATTAGACTCTAAAGAACCAACAGAAAGCTTCAGAGACTTCTTAATGAAACAGACAAGATACGCAGCAATAGCTAAACAGTTCCCAGAACAGGCTGAAGAACTATTCACTATGGCTGAAGAAAATGCAAAAGAAAGATACGAATCATACAAAAGATTAGTATAATTTTTATAAAAAAAAGGCTGTTGCAATATTGCAACAGCCCTTTTTTAATGCACACAAAACCGCAGTTCTTTGCTTTCCAGGCTTCAGAGCCCCACACATTTATGTAACACATTTCAATGTTGTGGGGCTCTTACAGATTGTCAAGCAAATAAATCTGCGGTTTTATTGTGCAAAAAATAGCTTGTGGAATATTATCAACAACCCATTTTTTGTTGTAAATTATTTGAGTGGGGTAATTTATTTTGAGTGAATGCTTTTTGTTTGTGTGATATAATATATTAAGTATTAATATAGTAAGAAAGAGAAGGTATTTTTTATGAAACTTAATCATATATTAGAAGGAATAGAGGTTCTTTCAGTTGTTGGAAATAAAGATGTAGAAGTTTTAAATGTTGAGTACGATTCAAGAAAGGTTGAGGAAGGTACTTTATTTATTTGTATAAAAGGATTTGTGTCAGACGGGCATAGATACATAGACTCAGCTTATGAAAAGGGAGCTAGGGTATTTTTAATTCAGGATGATGTAGATTTTAAAGAAGATTGTACTTATGTAAAGGTTGAAGATACTAGAAAAACTATGGCAAAGGTTGCAGCTAATTTCTGTGAGCATCCAGCAGATAAGTTTGATGTTATAGGTGTTACTGGTACAAATGGAAAGACTAGCATTACTACATTTATAAATGAGATACTTAGAAACTGCAATAAAAAAGTTGGGCTTATAGGGACTATAAAGATATTTGATGGGGATAATGAAGTTCCATCAAATTCAACTACTCCAGAAAGTGTTGATTTACAGAAGATATTCAAAAGAATGGTAGATAATGGATGCGACTGTTGTGCTATGGAGGTTTCATCTCATTCATTAGAGCTTAGTAGAGTAGATGATACAAACTTCAAAATAGGTATATTCACAAATCTAACTCCAGACCATTTAGATTTCCACAAGACTCTAGAAAACTACAGAAAAGCTAAGGAAAAATTATTCCACAAGACTACTCAGGCAAATATAATCAATGTAGATGATGAAGGTGGAAGAAAGATATACGAAAGTATAAAAGAATTAGATACTCCATGTTACACATACGGAATAGAACATGAAGCGGATTTCACTGCTAAAAATATTAAATCTGATGCTTCTGGGGTTGCATATACTTTAGTTACTCCAAACCACACAGAAGATATATTCATACCAGTTCCAGGTAAGTTTACAGTTTATAACACATTAGCTGTAATTGCAGCATGCGAAATGCTTGGAATAGACAAAGAAGATTACTTAAATTCTTTAAGAAATACAGGTGGGGTTGCAGGTAGATTTGAAACTGTACCAAATGATAAGGGAATAAGTGTAATAGTAGACTACGCACATACTCCAGATGCACTTGAAAATGTGTTAAATACTGCTAGAGAATTTGTTGAAGGAGAGTTAATAGCTGTATTTGGATGTGGTGGAGATAGAGACTCTGAAAAAAGACCTCTTATGGGAGGAATAGGACAGAGATTATCTGACAGATGTATAATAACTAACGACAACCCAAGAACAGAAGATCCTGAGCTTATAATAAAAGATATACTAGCAGGATTAGATGAAAGTAATGAAAACTACAAAGTAGTAATGGATAGAAAAGAAGCTATAAAAGAAGCTATAGAATCTGCTAAAAAAGGCGATGTTATCTTAATAGCTGGAAAAGGTCATGAAAACTATCAGATACTAGGAACAGTAAAACACCACTTTGATGATAAAGAAGTTGCAAGAGAAGTTTTAGACTCATTAAAATAGTGTTGTAATTTCAAGATAAAGCAAAAGAATAAAATTAATAAAAAAATGAAATTAATGAAAAATAATAAAAAATAAAATTAATGAAAAATAAAATTAATAAAAAAATTTAATAAGGATAAAAAAATATGGGCTATCACATTAAAATTTGATTAATGTGGTAGCCCTTTTTATTGAAACTAAATATTAATCTTCTTCTGAATGAGAAAAGTGAGCAATCAATAGGTACGCTAGATAAATCAATCCAACACCTAAAAGACATGCCACTACTCCAAATAAAATAGTAAGTGGTGTTATTTTTTCTTCCATCAAATCTTTTGCGTTTTCAAGAGGTTCTACAATTTTAGTTTTGTTCATAAGTTATCCTCCTAACTTTTGCTATTTAGCAAAGTTCTTAATTTTTCTGAAAATAATAAATTTTCTTATCTTTAATTATATTATACAACTTTAGAGGATAAAATAATAGTTTTTTTCTATGTAAATTAGAGTTTATTATAGATTTAAGTTGATTTAATAAAATAAAAAATATGATAGAAAAAGAAAATACAATAGATTATAATAAAGAAATAAAAGTATAGAAATAAAGAGTGAAAGCATAAAAAGTGTAAAAGAGAAATAGAGGAATTTATGAAAAATAAAAACTTAAAAATAATATCAATAATAATTTTAATAGTAGTGATACTTTTGGTGTGGGGAACTAATGATATAGTTACCTCAACATATTCTGTAGAAAATGAAAAAATCCCAAGTGAGTTTGATGGATATAGAATAGTTCAAATTTCAGACCTACACAATAAGGAATTTGGGAAAAATCAGAAAAGGCTTATAGAAAAAATAAAAAAAGAAAACCCAGATTTAATAGTAATAACAGGAGATATTGTAGATAGAAGAAAATGGGGAACTAAAAATATGGAGAAGTTTTTATCTGAAATAAAAGGGTCAGCTCCTATTTATTATGTATCTGGAAATCACGAGGTTTGGTCGTTTAAGTACGATATAGTGAAGAAAATTTTAAGAAAATACGATGTAAATATTTTGGATGATGAAGTAAAAAGTATAAGAAAACGTAAAGAAGAAAATGGAAAAGTAGGTAAAACAGAAAGTATAAAAAAAGGTAGTTCAGAAATCAAGATAGCAGGAATAATAGACACAGGATTTGAAGATAGAGAAGAATATGTTCCAGAAATATTAAAAAATTTAAAGAAAAAAGTTAAAGCTGATGAGTTTAGCATACTTCTTTCTCATAGGCCAGAGCATATAAAAGATTATTCAGATGCAGGATTTGATTTAGTATTTTCAGGACATGCACACGGTGGCCAGATTAGGCTTCCATTTATAGGAGGAATTTACGCACCTCATCAAGGGTTTATGCCTAAGTATACAAAGGGTGTAATAAATATGAAAAATACAAAAATGGTAGTTAGTAGAGGGCTTGGAAATAGTGTGCTTCCAATAAGAATATTAAACAGACCTGAGATAACAGTTACAGTTTTAAAAACTAATCGTTAAAAATGAAAATAGGTAATAAAAGTTAAAGAAATTTTACAAAAAATTTATATAAAAATATGCATTCAAATTAACTGTAAATTTGATGAAATCATATAAGTGTGTTATTATATCTTTATGACGTTTGAAATGAAAAATAGTATTTAAAAAAGAAGTTATTAAATGATTAAAAGAAGTTATTAGAGAAAGAGGTAAACAAAATGGCAGTATTAGTAACAGGTGGAGCTGGTTATATAGGAAGTCATACAGCGATAGAATTACTAGAAGAAGGTTACGAGGTAATTATCGCTGACAATTTCTGCAATAGTAATCCAGTGGTAATAGATAGGATAAAAGAATTATCTGGAAAAGATGTAATTTGCTATGAAGTAGATGTTAGAGACTTCAACAAAATGGATGAGATATTTAAAAATCACAAAATAGATTCAATAATTCACTTTGCAGGCCTTAAAGCTGTAGGTGAATCAGTGGAAAAGCCTATAGAATACTACAACAACAATTTAATATCTACGTTGACAGTATTCGAGCTTATGAAAAAATACGATGTTAAAAACTTTGTATTTAGTTCTTCAGCTACTGTGTATGGAGATCCTCATAAGTGCCCAATACTTGAAAATTTCCCACTTTCAGTAACTAACCCTTATGGAAGAACAAAACTTATGATAGAGGAAATGTTAAAGGATATAGCTAAAGTAGACGATAGCATGAATATAGCTATACTTAGATATTTCAACCCAGTGGGAGCTCATAAGAGTGGAAAAATTGGAGAGGACCCAAATGGAATACCAAACAACTTAGTTCCATATATAACTAAAGTTGCAATCGGTCAGCTTGAAAAGGTCAATGTATTTGGAAATGACTACCCTACTCCAGACGGAACAGGTGTAAGAGATTATATACATGTAGTAGACTTAGCAAAAGGACATGTAAAAGCTATAGATAAACTAAAAGAAAATCCAGGACTTGTTGTCTACAACCTAGGAACAGGAACAGGATACAGTGTTTTAGAAATGATAGAAATGTTCTCAAAAATTAGCGGTAGAGATATACCTTATGAAATAGTAGGAAGAAGAGCTGGAGATATAGCTGAATGTTATGCTGATCCAACTAAAGCAGAAAAGGAGTTAGGTTGGAAGGCTGAGTACGGACTTAAAGAAATGTGCGAAGATTCATGGAGATGGCAGGAAAATAATCCAAATGGATACAATCAAAAGTAATATAGCTTTATGGATATAATCAAAAAATAGTACAACTTTTTATTTAAAAAGTTATTAAAAGTAGCTTATAAATTTTTTAGAAATTATAAGATAAATTAATCGTAATTTGCAGGAGGGCTTGAATAATGAAGAAGCTAATGAAAAAGTATCTCGTTGTGCTTATGTCTGTTTTTATGATATTTGCAGCAGTAGTTCCAACTAGTACTGTAGAAGCAGCACCAAAACAGCTCATAATAGTAAATACGAAATACAATAAGCTAACATTCTACAACAATGATAAGTTAGTAAAAAGATTTAACGTAGCATCTGGAAAACCTAGTACACCTACACCAACAGGTAAAACTAGAGTTGCCAACAAAATAGTAAATAGACCTTACTATTCTGGAGGAATTCCAGGTGGACATCCTAACAATCCACTAGGAAATAGATGGATAGGAATATTTGGAGGAAGTACTTACGGAATCCATGGAAACAACAAAGAAAGTTCTATAGGAAAACATGTATCTGGCGGATGTATAAGAATGCATAATGCCGAAATAAGATGGTTATTCCCTCAGGTTAGAGTAGGATGTACTGTTTTAATAGACTACAGCTCAAAAACTGATGCTCAGATAGCTAAAAAATACGGTGTTTCATTCAATCAGGGTGTAAAAGCTGGATGGAAAACTGTAAACGGTCAGAAAAAATACTTAAAAGAAAATGGAAAATATGCGTCTAACGAATGGTTAACTATATCAGGTAAAAAATACCACTTCAATGGAAATGGTACAACTGATAAAGGAATGCAGACTATATCAGGAAGCAAATACTACTTTGACAAAGATGGTGTTATGCAGACTGGATGGATAACTGAAGGAGACTTCAAATATTACTTCGATTCAAATGGAAAAGCTCACATAGGATGGCTTGAGTTAAATGGTAAGACATATTACTTCGACCAGACAGGAGCTATGGTAACAGGAGAACAGGAAATAGACGGAATAAAATATACATTCAATGCAAAAGGAGAAGCAACTCCAGCGTGGGATGTAGTTAAAGGAAGCAATAGATACTCTACTGCTACAGAAATAAGTAAGATGAACTATGCAACAGGAGGAACTGTAGTACTTGTAAATGGTAATGCAGTAGCAGACGGAATAGCTGCAACACCACTTGCTGCATCAGAAAATGCTTCAATATTATTAGCTAATAAAGATAATTTACCATCAGAAACAGCTAAGAGAATGAAAGAAATAGCACCTTCAAAAGTTATAATAGTAGGTGGAACAAATGCAGTTAGCACAGCTTTAGAATCAAAAATAGCTAAAGATTACTCAGCTGAAGTAGAAAGAGTAGCTGGAAAAGATAGATACTCTACATCATTCGAAATAGCTAAAAAACTTTCTGAAAATGGAGTAGAAATAAATACTGCTTACATAGTATCTGGAAAAGGTGAAGCAGATGCGCTTTCAGTAGCTTCAAAAGCTGGAGAAGAAAAACAGCCTATAATACTTACTGGAAAAGATGCTTTAAATCCAGAAATGTATGAATGGTTAAAAGAACAGAACCTTCAGGATGCATACTTCATAGGTGGAGAAAGAGTTATATCAAATAACTTAATATCTTCAGTTAATGAAATAACAACAAATGATGTATCTGCAAACAGAATAGCAGGTAAAAATAGAGAAGAAACAAATGCTAAAGTAATAGAAAAACTTTATAAAGACGGATACAGTACTTTATTTGTAGCAAAATCAAATGTACTAGTAGATGCTCTTTCTGCTGGACCAATGGCAGCACAGAGAAATTGTCCAGTAGTATTAATGAATACAAAAGGACTTACAACAGCTCAGAAAAAAGCATTAAATGGATCTTATGTAGACAACCTATATCAGATAGGTGGAGGAGTTTCATTTAAAGGAATGAGCCAGATTTACTCTATGGTAAAATAATTAAAAATTAATTGATTATTGTAAGTATATTGTTGGAATAAATAGACGCAGTTTCCGAAAGTAATCTAAATATTGATGAAATCGGGGGCTGCGTTATTTTTAAAGGGGTGGTTTTATGGTTAATCTATGTATATACGAATCATTGAAAAATGTAGACGACTATGTTGACTACACAGACAATATAGAATTTGAATATAGATATAAATACGATTTTATTACAGAGGCTTCAAAGAGAAATTATCGGAACATAGTTTTAAGGTCTCTAATTCAGATATATAACAAAGATAGTGAAAATCTAAAATTTCCCGAAACAGAGTACCCGATTTCTTCGTATATGGGATGCTTTGTAAATTCTGTAAGGGGAATTGTCTCTGAAAATATACTCCCAAAAGAATGGGTAGAAAAATTTACAAAAAACACAATTTTAAATTCTAAAGATAAAAAAGAAGTTCAGATTGCATTGGCACTTGGGGAATATTTCCTAGCAGATAATCTTGTAGAGGAAGTTAGCAAAGTCTTTTCAAAATCTGGAGATTATATAACTTATGTTATAGGTGTTATAAAAAGAATGCAAAACTACAACACATTCCTTTTCGATTTAATAAAAAATTCAAAGGGAATGATAAAATTTATAGCTGCTGAAAATATTGAAGAAATAGATATGAAAATAACTAAGTATATGCTTACAGAGGGATATAAAGACGATTATTATGGAGATTTTATGGCAGGACTTGTTATTAATCTGTTTAATTGTTCTGCATATCTACTTAGAGAAGATATAACAACTGATGAAGTAAATAAATTCTGTAAGTTGTTTGTAGATTTCTTTAGAAGCTCAGGGCCTGCACCTTTTACAGGAGATTTAGACTTTTTAGATGCATTTTTATACAATATAGAAAAATATGGAGACAGTATAGAGGCACTGTATTGTATATTTGCGATAAAGGAAATTGTTTTAGAGGATAAAAAAATAGAGATAGATGAAAAAGAGTTTTCAAAAGGGATAAAATCATTGGCAAGTCAGAAAAAATTTAAAGCTTCCTTAAAAAATGCACTAGCAGAGGGAGAATTTGAATTATCTGATTTAATGTTTATGGCAGAGAATATTGAAATGAATATTAATCTTAAAAAGGTTAAGAAGTTCCTAGAAAAAGATGCCTATAATCCAGAAATATACAGATCACTACTTGAATGCGATACTTTTTTAAATCATGTTGAACTTGTAGAATATGTAGAAGAAAATCTAGATTTTTCTGATATTGTCGGCAAAATGGAAGGGATAAGTCTTAGAGATGAGAGAGAATTAAATAAAAAAGAGGAAATATTTGATTTGATTTTATCTGAATTAGATAAAGTTTATCCAGTAGGTGTAAACCTTCTTAAAATGGGAATGGATGCAAATAGCACTAGAATAAGAAGAAAAACATCAAAAGTTTTATTGAAATTAAAAAAACAGCTACCTAATGACTTTGTGGATTATATAGTTATGAGATTCTCTATGGAAATTATTCCTGAAGTTAAGAAAAATTACGAAAAAATTATAAATAGAGATGTAAATAAAAAAATAGAAAAAATATCTGTAGAGGATATAAAAGTAGATGTAAATTCTAAGGATATTTATGTATTAGACACTTATATAGCAGGACTTGCTTATAGAGACAAGGATATGCTTGAAAAAGAAATTAGGGAAAATGCAAGATTCTATATGAAGAGAGATATTTCTAATTTACACGATATTAAAGCTATAAAGATTGTATCTAAAAGTGGGCATGTTGTCGGATTTGTACCTAAAAAAGACAATGAGATAATAAGTAGACTTATGGATTCTGGAAAATATTTCTACTGCATAATAAATGAGGTAGATATGGATAGACTCCATGTTGGCATAGAAATATATATGAGCTACAAAGATGTTATGATGCAGATAGATCAAGTTGCTAGGGCTTTATCATTAGAGCCTAAGAAAAATAGATTCAATTAACATATTATATTTCATAGAGGGGAATAGAAGATACAAAATTTAAGATAGAGTGAAAAAAATTAAAAAGATTGAAGTTTTTTTAAAATAAAAAGCATATAATCTTTGAAAAATACAGACAAATCTGATAAAATAGAATAAAGTCAAAAAAACGGAATAATCAGAAAGTTTAAAAAGGGGAGGATTTATTCATGAACAAAAAAACAACTGACATATTTGTCGTGGGGTTTGCACTGTTCTCAATATTCTTTGGGGCAGGTAACTTACTTTTCCCACCATACTTAGGTCTGGTTTCGGGACAAGATTGGTTTATTTCATTCTTAGGATTCATAATTGGGGATGCTGGTTTAGCACTTTTAGTTATAGTGGTTGCAGCTAAAAACAAGGGGATACTGGATGAAATTTTAGTTAGAGGTGGAAAGAAGCTGGCCAGATTTATTGGTTGTGCAGCAATTTTATGTATAGGGCCATTCTTAGCAATACCAAGAACAGCAGCTACTACATTTGAAATGAGTATTCTACCATTTATGCCTAAATTAGGCACTGCAGGGTCTGTTATTTTCTCGATATTATTCTTTGTAGCTACTTATGTACTTACAATAAAATCTACAAGAGTTTTAGATATTATAGGTAAATTCTTAACTCCTGTACTTTTATTAAGCTTATTAGCTCTTATAATAAAAGGTGTTATAACACCAATAGGACCTATGAGTCCAGACCACATGATAGACAGAAGTCTATTCAGTGAAGGTCTTTCTCAGGGATATTTAACAATGGATGCACTTGGAGCATCTGCAATGGCTGGTATAATGATAAATACTTTAGTTTCTAAGGGATATAAAGATACAAAAGATCAGATATCTATGACTATAAAATCTGGATTTGTTGCAGGTATAGCATTATCAATAGTATATGGTGGACTTTGCTACTTAGGAGCTACTATGTCTACTATACACGATATAAACACTTCTCAGGCTCTTCTAGTGGTTGCAGCTACTGAGGGAATATTTGGAACACCAGGTAAAGTTCTACTAGCGATAATGGTTTTATTCGCTTGTTTAACAACATCAATCGGTTTAACATCATCTGCAGGTAGATATTTTGAAGATACAACAGATGGAAGATTATCTTACGAAAAAATAGTTACAGCTATATGTATATTCAGTGCAGTTGTTTCTACATTTGGTGTAAACAAGATAATACAGATATCTATACCAATACTTCAGACTATATACCCTGTTATGATAATACTTGTTGTACTTACAATATTCACTAAACAGATTAAAAATGATAATACATTTAAAGGTGCTGCGTACTTCACATTTGTAGCTAGTATATTATCTGTAGCAAATTCTTTAACAGGTGCATTTGAATTTATAAATGTATTACCACTTACATCTCTTGGACTTGGTTGGATAGTTCCAGGGTTAGTAGGAGCTTTAGTAGGAAGCTTTATAAAAACTAAAGGCTCAATGCAGACTTTATAGTCTATAATTAAATTAATTTATAAGAATAAAAATCAATTTACAAGAACAAAAATAAATTAATAAAAATAAATTAAGATTGATTAACACAAATTAAAAGTGATTAATAAAGATTAAATTTAATCTTATAAAGATAAAAGGTGTTTGGGATTCCAAGCACCTTTTTTAGTGCAAGTTTTGATGTTTTTTTTGACAAAATATGATAAACTAAATAAGTATATTGTTAAGCAAATTGTACAAATATATTAAAAAATAACAAAAGAAAATTATTGTATATTGAGATAGAGAGGAGAAAAATAGATGTTAAAGAAATTTACTGTAGTAGTTCTTTCTCTTTGTATGGCACTTGGAATGGTTGCTTGTGGTAAAAAAGAGGAAGAAAAAGGTATATCACTTACAGATAAATATACGGAAACGATGCTTATAACACCTGAGTCTGTAAAACTTGAAAAAGGATTTTTAGATGAATATCCAAATGTAAATAATATAGTTTTACCAAAAGACTATGATAAAAATTTAGAAGAAATAACAGATGAAATAGCTTCATTTGCACAAAATAAAAAGGTTAAGTGTATAATTGTTTGTTCGGATAAAGAGGGGCTACTTCCTGTATTTGAAAAAATAAGAGAAAAAAATGACTCCCTTATAACAGTAGCTGCTGGTATAGAAGAAATGCAGATTAAGGAAAAACAAAATGATGTTGAGACAAATAGTTATATAAGTATGGGATTCAATCCGACTGATACAGATAACAATGTAAATGCTGTAAAAATGGCAAAGGCTATGGGAACAAAGGTATTTGTAAATTATGTAGACTCATTTGCTAAAAATGATATAGCATCTCGGAAAATTATAAAAGAGATACATGGAGAATGTAACAGAAATGGATTAAAGTATGTAGAGGTAGAAGTTCCAAATATGAAGGATGAAAACGACTCTAAAACTACACAAGAGTTTATTATGAAAGATGCTACAAATAAGAAAAAAGCATATGGAGAAGATGTTAGTTTATACGGATGTAGAGAATCTATGGATAAGGCTGTTATAGAGGCAGCTATAAAAAATAAACTAATGGTTCCAACACTACATTCTCTTAACAGTGCAGAGCTTTACTGCGATATACTAGGTATAAAAGTGGCAGAGGATGACATAGCAGACTACAAAAAGATAAACTCTATAATATCTAAAAAACTAAAAACTTTAGGTATGGATGGCAGATTAGCTGGGACAGAAATTCCTGAAAAGGCGTTTTGTGTTGAGGCAGCTATAGAAACAACAAATAAGATATTCACTAAAAAAGGTGATGAATTCAATGTATTTAAAGAAATGCCAGAAAATATAAAAGAAAAAACTGGTATTTTAGCGGAATATACAAAAGTTAGATACGATAGCAACTTCTTCAGAGTAGTTGAAATGTATCCGACATTATATTAGGAGGTAAAAAATGAAAAAGATAATTTCAGTAATGCTGATAATATCCATGTTATCAATATCTCTTGTTGGATGCTCTTCTAAAAAAGATGGAGAAAAAGAAGATGATGTAGAAGCTAAAATAGCTATTGTAACAGAGGATCAAGAAGAAAATCCAGATGGTTATAAATCAGCGGATTATATATCAAATATGTATAAATTTAAAAAAGAAAATGGTTTTACAAATGATGAAATAAAACACATTGTAATGCCTAAGGATTTTGTGAAAAATGCAAATAAATCTGAGGAAACTATAAATAAATTAGCAAAAGATAAAGATATAAAGGCGGTTGTTTTTTCTTCAAGGGAAAAAGGAATGCTTACTTATGCAAATAAATTAAAAGAAGCTAGAAAAGATATGGTAGTTTTAGGTGCAGATTTAAATGCTACAGAAAAAGAATTAGCTGATAATTTAGACCTTAGCTATATATCAGATACTACTTTAGATGGGAAAAATACAGTCCAGCTTGCCAAAGAAATGGGAGCAAAGGCGTTTATACTATATTATTCAGATAAAGATTTAAAAGATAAGCCAACTCTTTCTAAGAAAATATCTGAAATAGAGTCAGAATGCGTAGAACAGGATTTAGTGCTTGAAAAGGTAAAAGTACAGGATATAAATTCAAAAGAGGACGAGTACAGCGTTAAAAAGTTTATAAGTGAAGATATAAATAAAGAAATATATAAATACGGAGAAGATATAAATCTTTATGGTACAAACTACACAATGGACGATGTAATACTTAGAAGAGCAATAAAAAATACTTTAGCTGTGGCTGAAACTAGCGACGGTTGTATGGTAAATCAGATGGGAGATTTTTATAGAGTATTTAGAAAAACTCTTGATAATGGTAACTACAGAGGATTTACAAAATACATAAGTGATGGAAGCTTGAAGTATGAGATGAATGGAAGGCTTGGAGGTATAATCATGCCTAATAGGATGTTTACTATATATGCTGCAGCCGATACTGCAATAGCAATTATAGAAAACGAAATGGATGTTAAAAAGGCTTACAACTCATATTTCATAGAAAAGAGTATATATGAAAAAGAAGGTCTTACAGCGGCATTTAATGCCTCTGAAGAAGGATACCCAAATGTTAAGATAGTATCTATAGACCAGGTTATATATTAAAGAGATATACTGAAAAGAGGAGAGTAGTATGAAAAAACAGCTTACCATGGCGGATATAGCTAAAATAGCTGGTGTAGGGAAAAGTACTGTATCCAGATATTTTAATGGGGGCTATGTAAAAGAGGAGACAAAAGAAAAAATAAGGGTAGTTATAGAGGAGTACAACTATAAACCTAATACGTTTGCTCAAAGTTTAAAAGCAAAGGAGACAAAAATAATAGGTGTTGTTGTTCCTTGCTTAGATTCTACAGTTACGTCTAGAGTTCTTATGTCTTTAGATGAGGAACTACGAGCAGCAGGATATACTATGCTTATTATGAACACAGCACATGATCATAACCTTGAGATAGAAAATATTGAAAATCTACAGAGACTTAGGGTAGATGCGATTATTTTGAGTGCGATAAGTATGACCGACGAACTTAAAAAAGTAATTGGCAGTGTAGATGTTCCACTTCTTGTACTAGAGCAGGAGTATGAAAATGGAGTGTCTATAATAAATAACGATTACGATGCAGGCTATAGAATGGGAAAATATGTAGCTGATAAAGGACATAAAAACGTACTCGTAGTTAGTGTAAATGAAAAAGATATAGCTGTTGGAGTGAAGAGAAGAAGTGGAATATTAGATGCTTTAAAAGAATCTAATGTAGATAGCGTAGATATACTTGAGAGTAATTTTTCACATCACAGAACGTATGATTGCGCCAAGGAATATTTTAAAGATGGTGTAAGAAATATAGATGCAGTTGTATGCAGTACAGATAAACAGGCTGTGGCAGTGATGAAAGTAATAGAAGAATTAGGTCTTTCTATTCCAGAAGATGTGTCTATATGCGGATTTGGTGGGTATGAAACGAGCAACCTTCTAAAACCAAGACTTACAACTATAAAATTTGACTCTGAAAAATTGGGCAAAATTGCAACAGAAACAATTTTAAAAATGATAAAAAAAGAAGATGTTGAAAAAATACAGAGTGTCGAAGCTAAATTTATAGAGGGTGAATCTGTGTCTGATATGAATTAAAATTTAGAATATATTTATCCGAGATTTGTAAAATAAATACAAATTCTCGGATATTTTTTTGTTGAAAAATAAGTTTAAAAAATTTTAAAGATTTTGTTGACAAGAAAGTGGAACCGGTACTATAATAAAGTTGTAAATATGAAATCGGTACCATTTTTAATTATGAACAGGAGGAAAACGATTTATGAATTATTCAGTTGTAGCGAGAGATATAATCTCTTGTGTAGGTGGTAAAGAAAATATAAAATCAGCACAGCACTGTGCAACTAGATTAAGATTAGTATTAAAAGATAAAAATATTGTAGATGAAAAAGGTCTTGAAGAAATCGATGCAGTAAAGGGAACATTCTACACAAATGGCCAGTATCAGATAATATTGGGATCAGGTGTAGTAAATCTTGTTTGCGAAGAAGTAATTAAACAGGCGAATTTAAATAGTGAAAATAAAAATTCAAAAGAAGATGAAGAAGTTAAACAGGAAGGAAATTTTCTACAGAGAGCAGTTAAAGGACTAAGTGATATATTTGTTCCAATAATACCAGCAATAGTTGCAGGTGGGTTAATGATGGGACTTTACAATGTACTTACTGCGGCATTTTTTGCAGGTGGCAAATCAATTATAGATTTATATCCTCAGTTTGCTGGAATGGCATCAATGATAAATCTATTCTCAAATGCAGCATTTACATTTTTACCGGTATTACTTGGATTCTCAGCTAGTAAAAAATTCGGCGGTAATCCATATTTAGGAGCTGCAATGGGGATGATAATGGTTCATCCAGAATTATTAAATGCTTATGCAGTTGGAACTGCAACAGAAATTCCATATTGGGATATATTTGGTCTACATATAGCTATGGCTGGATATCAGGGAACAGTTCTTCCAGTTTTAGCTGTAGCTTGGATAATGTCGACTATAGAAAAAAGATTACACAAAATAACTCCTAGTTGGTTAGATAATTTAACAACTCCTCTATTAACAACATTAATCACAGGATTTGTAACATTCTTATTCATAGGACCTATAATGAGAAGTGCTGGAGATTACTTAGCAGATGGGCTTAGCTGGATGTACAACACTTTAGGCTTTGTAGGTGGAGGATTATTTGGTTTATTATATGCACCTATAACAATGACAGGTATGCACCACAGTTTTATAGCAGTAGAAACTCAGCTTATAGCAGCTAAAGCGACTACTGGAGGAAGTTTTATATTCCCAACAGCGTCAATGAACAACATAGCTCAAGGTGCTGCAGTTTTAGCTGTACTTTGGATAACTAAAAACGAAAAAATGAAATCAGTTTGTAGTGCAGCAGGTATATCAGCATTACTTGGAATAACTGAGCCAGCGATGTTTGGTGTTACTTTAAAACTTAGATATCCATTCATAGCAGCTATAATAGGAACAGCTTGCGGTAGTGCATTTTTAGCGGCATTCCACGTATTAGCAATAGCACAGGGAGCTGCAGGAATACCAGGATTTATATCAATACCAATTCAGAACTGGGGATTCTTTGCAATAGGTGGAATAATATCGTTTGTAGTTGCATTTGGATTAACCTTTATACTTGCTAAGAGAGACGCAATTAAAAATGGAAAGGCAAAAGAAGTTGCAGAAGAAGAGGATGCAGCGGAAAAAATGCTTGAAGCAAATGGAATAGAAGAAGTGAAAGAAGAAAAAATATACAGCCCAATGAACGGTGTTGTAAAAGATATAGAAAATTCATCAGATGAAGCATTTTCATCAAAAGCTATGGGAGATGGTGTTGTAATAACTGAACATGACGGAAATGTTTATTCACCAGTAGATGGAGAAGTTGTGTTTACATTCCCAACAGGACATGCATGCGGTATAAAAAGCGATGCTGGAGCAGAAATATTAATTCACTGCGGAATAGACACTGTAAAACTAGAAGGAAATGGATTTGATACTAATCTTGAATCAATGCAGAAGGTTAAAAAAGGCGATTTATTAATAAGCTTTGATAAGAATTTTGTAGAAAAATCAGGTTATTCATCAGAAGTTCTTATGGTTATAACTGGATCTGAAAAAGATTTAGAGCTTAAAAAACAGGGCGAATGTAGTACTGAAGATATAATATTTGAATAGAATATGTAATGTTTGAAGAAATAACAGAGTATTTAAAAATTATAAAAATTATTAAGACTAAAAAATTATTAAGACTAAAGAATTAGGAATGATAAAAAATAGAAAGACTAAAAAATTGGAGAGATTGAAATGAACATAGAAGAATTTAGAGAAGTTTGGGAAGAGAATAAAGGACTTAGAGAATTGGCAGCAAATGATAAGGATAGATTGAATTATCATATAATGCCTACTAGTGGTTGGGTAAATGATCCAAATGGGTTATGCCAGTTTAATGGGGTTTACCATATTTATTACCAATATTCTCCGTTTGATATAAATGGAAAATTGAAATTATGGGGACACATAACTACAGAGGATTTTGTTAAATATCAGGAGCACGAGCCTGTTTTATATCCTGACTATAGATATGATCAAAATGGGGTTTATTCTGGAAGTGCTGTAGTTAGAAATGGAAAGATAAATTATTTCTACACAGGAAATGTTAAGCATTTAGATGGTGACTACGATTATATAATGACAGGTAGAGAGCAGAATCTAATAGCTTGTAGCAGCGAGGATGGATTTAATTTTAGTGAGAAGGAATTAATAATGACAAACACAGATTTTCCATCTAAGTTGAGTTTACATGTAAGAGATCCTAAAGTTTATCCAAAGAACGGTGTAGATTATATGGTTTTAGGTGCTAGAGATGATAATAGTACAGGGTGTGTCCTAGTTTTAAAAGGGAATGATTTAAAAGATTGGGAATGCCACACTATAATATATAGCGATGAAAAATTTGGATATATGTGGGAGTGCCCAGATTTATTCGATTTAAATGGTGAAACTGTGCTTGTTACTTGCCCACAGGGAGTTCCAGAAGAAGGATACATATACAAAAATGTTCACCAAAATGGATATTTTATAATGAGTGGAGATTTAGAATCTAAAAACGTTAAATTATCTAGGTTTAGACTATTTGATTACGGATTTGACTTCTATGCACCTCAGACTTTTGAAGATGAATCAGGAAGAAGAATCCTTGTAGGTTGGATGGGAATTCCAGATGCAGACTACACTAATAGAACTACTGAAAATGGTTGGCAACACGCACTTACAATGCCTAGAGAATTAATATTAAAAAATGGTATAATATATCAGAGACCAGTTGAGGAAATAAAAGCCTTGAGAGGAAATAATCGTACATTTGCAGCTGAGGAATTTAAAGATTTAGAAGTGGAAAATCTTTCTTTTGAATTGTGTGCTGAGTTTGAAAAATGCAATGAGTTTAAATTAAATTTAAGAAATGATGTAAGTTTATCTTTTGATAAATCTAAAGGTTTAATTGAGTTAAATATGGGAAAAAGTGGATGTGGTAGAGATGTTAGATATGCTTACTGCGACGAGATAAGAAATATAGACGTATACTCTGATACATCTGCGTTTGAGATATTTATAAACAATGGAGAAATTGTGTTTACAACTAGAGCATACACAGATGGTGCTCAAAAAATTGGATTTGAAAAACTAGACGGATTAGCAAAAGTTTGTATGTACGATATGAAAAAAATAGTATTTGGAATTGATGAATTTTAAGTGTTAAAACTTTTAGATTTTGATGAATTAAAAATTTAAATTTAAAATTAGTCGATTTCGATTTTAAAGAAAGGGAATTTTGATATGAAAAAGTTGTGTGCAGTTGGAGAGGCACTTATAGATTTTGTGCCTATGGAAAAAGGACAGAGATTAAAAGATGTTGTTACGTTTAAAAGAGTTGCAGGTGGAGCTCCAGCAAATGTTGCGGGTGCATTTTGTAAACTTGGTGGAAATGCGAAAATGATAACTAAACTAGGTAACGACGCGTTTGGAGATTATATTGAGGAAACTCTTAGAGAAGTTGGGATAGAAACAGATTCTGTAATAAGAACTGATGATGCGGATACATCTCTTGCATTCGTTTCACTTGCTGCAGATGGAAATAGAGATTTCATGTTTTACAGAAGAAATTGCTCTGACTTATCATTAGATTTTTCAGAGTTAGATGAAAATGTACTAGATGACTGTGAAATACTTCATTTTTGCAGTGTTTCGTTAAAAGAAAGTCCTATGAAAAATACTCATGTCGAACTTATAAAAAAGGCTTCTGAAAAGGGAATGATTATAAGCTTTGATCCAAATTTAAGATTTTCTCTTTGGGAAAATGAAGCTGATTTAAAATCTGCTGTCAAAGAATTTTTACCTTATGCAGATATTATAAAAATTTCTGATGAAGAGTTAGAATTTATAACAGGAGAGCAGAAAATAGAAGATGCTTTAGAAGATTTATTTGCGCTAGATAAATGCAAGATTGTAGTATACACAAAAGGTGCTGAGGGAGCAGAAGTTTATACTAAGAATGCTATGGCAAAACATGATGGATACAAAGTAGATGCTGTAGATACTACTGGAGCAGGGGATTCGTTTATAGCAGCTTTATTATATAAAACTGCAGACTTTGATGGAAATCTTGAAGAATTACCAGAAGAGTTTATTTATGATGCGGTAAAATTTGCCAATGCATACGGAGCTTTAACTACTCAGAAACAGGGTGCTTTAGCATCTTATGCAAATATGGAAGATACTGTAAAATTTATGGAAAATAATTAATTTTGAGGAAGCTATTACAATATTTTTTAGTTATTAAAAAGTTTTGTGATAGCTTTTTAATTTATGTGAAATAGTTTTTTAATTTAGATGATAGCTTTTTTATTTTATATTATATGATTTAAAAAAATTATGATAATTCTAGTAAATAGTTATTTTTTGATATTTTACAGTTATTGTTGAAAGATTATATTCAAAAAAATAAAAATTAAAAAAATAAAAATTAAATGAGAATCAATAGATATATAGATTAAATTAAGTGAGAAAAAGTATTTCTTCTTTAATTAATAATAAAAAAGTAATGATTAAAGAACAATAAAAAAATCAGAAAATTGTCTAATTTCTTGACAAATGAAAAATTAAAGTTTATTATATCAAGAAATCAAAAAGATACAAACGTGCAACAATTAGGAGGAGTATAAATTATGGGATTAAAGTTACCAAAAGATTATAAAGATAAATTAGATATAATGGAAACGCAGATAGCAATAAAAAAATTAAAAGACTATTTTGAGTTAAGATTAAGCAGAGAGCTTAACTTATCCAGAGTATCGTCACCACTTTTCGTTTTACCAGAAACGGGAATGAATGATAACTTAAACGGTGTAGAAAAGGCTGTTAATTTTAACGTACCTTGTTTAAATAATAAAAATGCAGAGATAGTTCAGTCTCTTGCAAAATGGAAAAGAATGGCATTAAAAAGATATGGATTCTCAGCAGGTTCCGGATTATACACCGACATGAATGCTATAAGAAAAGATGAAGAACTTGATAATTTACACTCCTTATACGTAGACCAGTGGGACTGGGAATTAGTTATAAATAAAGAGGATAGAAGTATAGAAACACTTAAAGATACAGTAGAAAAGCTTTATAGAGTATTTAAAGATACAGAAGTATTCGTGTGTTCTTTATACCCTCATATACCAGAAATACTTCCAGAAGAGATAACATTCATAACATCTCAGGAGCTTTTAGACAAATATCCTGGACTAGATGCTAAAGGAAGAGAAAATGAGGCAGTAAAGGAACATGGAGCTGTGTTTATAATGCAGATTGGGAAAGTTCTTTCAAATGGAGAAAAACACGATGGAAGAAGTCCTGACTATGATGATTGGGAATTAAATGGAGACATTCTATTCTACAATCCTATCTTAGATGAGGCTATAGAATTATCATCTATGGGTATTAGGGTTGATGAAGAGAGTTTAGACAGACAGCTTAGATTAGCTGGATGTGACGATAGAAGAGAACTTGATTATCATAAAATGCTTTTAAACGGTGAATTACCATACACAGTAGGTGGTGGTATAGGTCAGTCTAGAATCTGTATGTATTATTTAAGAAAAGCACATATAGGTGAAGTGCAGGTTGGAATATGGCCTGAAGATCAAATCAACGACTGTGAAAAAGCAGGAATAAAATTATTATAAATACAATCAAAAATCGAATTACTTAAATACGAAATTAAACCGAGCTGTATTGTTTCAGGAAGTGAAACTATATTTAAGCTCGGTTTTTTATTTTTAAAATTTGTTTTGATTAGATTATAATTCAAAAATGAATTTTAATAAAATACCAAAGCTAAAAAACTAAAAAAAATTAAAAACATAGGAGGACAAAGCAATGGCAGAGGAAAACAAAAAGAAAAAATTAGGTCTAGTCCCTAAACTGATTATAGGGATTATAGTAGGTATCGTAATTGGGTCTTATTGCCCAGCACCAGTAATACAGGTGTTAGTAACAATAAGTGGATTATTCTCAGCATTCTTATCATTTATAATACCATTTATAATAATCGGATTTGTAACAGCAGGTATAGCAGACCTAGCAACAGGTGCTGGTAAATTATTAGGAATAACTACAGGAATAGCTTACGGTTCAACTTTAATAGCAGGTACTTTAGCATTTACAGTGGCATCAACATTATTCCCTAAATTCATAACATCAGCAGTATCAGATAAAATAGGAGATCCAAGTGCAGGTCAGTTAAGTGCAATATTCTCAATACCACTAGAACCTATGGTAGATGTAACAGCAGCTATAGTATTTGCATTTATGATGGGGCTTGGGATATCATATCTTAGAAATCATGGAAAAGGTGAAGTACTTTTCAAATTCTTCAATGATTTCCAGGATATAGTAACAGCAACTCTATCAACAGTAATAATACCTTTACTACCACTATACATAGCTGGAACATTTGCTAATATAGCTTATGCAGGACAGGTTTGGAATATACTTGGAATATTCTGGAAAGTATATTTAACAGTAATACCTCTACACTTAATATACTTATTATGTCAGTTCAGTATAGCAGGTGCTATAGGAAAGAAAAATCCATTTACAATGTTAAAAAATCAGATACCTGGTTACTTAACAGCAGTAGGAACTCAGTCTTCAGCAGCTACAATACCAGTAAATGTTGGATGTGCAGAAAAAAATGGAGTTTCTAAACAGATAAGAGAATTTGTTGTTCCTCTATGTGCGACAATACATCTATCAGGCTCAATGATTTCAATCACTTGCTTCACAACAGCAGTTTTAATGATGAATAACATGCCTCATAATCCAGGTGTTATATTCCCATTTATAGCAATGTTAGGTATAGCAATGGTTGCAGCTCCTGGAGCACCAGGTGGGGCAATAATGTCAGCACTTCCATTCTTACCAATGGTTGGTATACCTTCTGATGGTGGATTAGCATCATTAATGATAGCGCTATACTTAACTCAGGATAGTTTTGGAACAGCTTGTAATGTATCTGGAGATAATGCAATAGCAGTTATAATAGATAGAATAAATGACAAATTCTTCAAAGCTAAAGAAGCTTAATTATTAATAAAATATGTGATTAGGATAAAATAATAACAAGATTAATAGATTAAAATTTATAAAAATAAATATAGAATGATACAGTTAATACAATAAAACTTAATTTAAATATAATAAATTTAATAATAATGAAATAAAATAATTTTTTTGATAATTTAAAATTATTGTTCAAACTAAATCTTTGTATATAAAAAAACAAATCGAACTATGTGATTTCAATGGTTATGAGTTATATAGTTCGATTTTTTTTATAGGTGTATAAGAAAAATTTATAAGAAAAATTTATGAAAACTATTTCATAGTTATTTAAAACGTGATACAATAAAGCGTACAAAATCAGAAAACGTTTTTTATTCACAACTGAATTAAGATATAAAAAATATTTAAATCAATTAAGTCTTAAACGGGAAAATTTATATTTAGAAATTATATTGGTAATATTTAAAATTCAGTAGTGATTAAAATAAAGCCTAAAAATATAATCAGGAGGACAAAACAATGGCAGAAGAAAAGAAAAAGAAAAAAATTGGTCTAGTCCCTAAACTGATCATGGGGATTATAGTAGGTATCATAATCGGAACATACTGTCCAGCACCAGTAATACAGGTGTTAGTAACAATAAGTGGATTATTCTCTGCATTCTTATCATTCGTAATACCATTTATAATAATCGGATTCGTAACAGCAGGTATAGCAGACCTAGCAACAGGTGCTGGTAAATTATTAGGAATAACTACAGGAATAGCATACGGCTCAACTTTAGTAGCTGGAACAATAGCATTTATAGTAGCATCAACATTATTCCCTAAATTCATAAACGCAGAAGTAGCAAGTCAGATAGGTGACCCAAGTGCAGGTCAGTTAAGTGCAATATTCTCAATACCACTAGAACCTATGATAGATGTAACAGCTGCAATAGTATTTGCATTTATGATGGGGCTTGGAATATCTTCATTAAGAAACAAAGGTAAAGGCGATGTTCTTTATAAATTCTTCAATGATTTCCAGGATATAGTAACAGCAACATTATCAACAATAATAATACCTTTATTACCACTATACATAGCTGGTACATTTGCTAATATAGCTTATGCAGGACAGGTTTGGAGTATACTTGGAGTATTCTGGAAAGTATTCGTAACAGTAATACCTCTACACTTCATATACTTAATAGGACAGTTCTCATTTGCAGGTGCAATAGGAAAGAAAAATCCTTTCACAATGTTAAAAAATCAGGTACCTGGTTACTTAACAGCAATAGGAACTCAGTCTTCAGCAGCTACAATACCAGTAAACGTAGAATGTGCAGAAAAGAACGGTGTTTCTAAACAGATAAGAGAATTCGTTGTTCCTCTATGTGCAACAATACACTTATCAGGATCAATGATTTCAATCACTTGCTTCACAACAGCAGTTCTTATGATGAATAATATGCCTCATGGATTCAATGTATTATTCCCATATATAGCAATGCTAGGTGTAGCAATGGTTGCAGCTCCAGGAGCACCAGGTGGAGCAATAATGTCAGCTCTTCCATTCTTACCAATGGTTGGTATACCATCAGAAGGTGGATTAGCATCATTAATGATAGCCTTATACTTAACTCAGGACAGCTTCGGAACAGCATGTAACGTATCTGGAGATAACGCAATAGCAGTTATAGTAGATAGAATAAACGACAAACTATTCAAAAATAAAGAAGCAGCATAGTAAAAATATATAATAAGAAGTAAAAGATACTATATAAAGTATCTAAACAAATAGAAACCCAAAAAGACTTTTGATATAAGCCTCTTCTCGGTAGATAGGTATACCGGGAAGGGGATTATTTTTTTACAAAAATATTAAATTAAAATTCATAGTGTGGCGAAAATAGTCAAAAATAAAGATGATTTTTTTGTTAAATTTACATAAAATTAACCCTTAATTCAAATAAAATCTATACATATATAGATTTTTTCTATATATAAAAACAGAAATTTGCATGTATAAATAATTACTCATGCAAAATTAAAAAAATAAAAAAATATTCTAAAATAAATGGATTATATATTTGATATACTGAAAATACTTATATTAAACATAAGAAAAACTAATGAATATAAAATAAATTTTTGTATATGTTTAAACTAAAAATGCAAGTGTTAATTTATAAAAACGATAACTAGTAAAAACTATGCAAAATTAAGAAAATAGATGAAATCTATTTGAAAAAGTTTTAGTTTGAAGTTATAATGAAAAAGTCATTTTTTAAGAGAAAACATAAAACAAAGACATAAAATAAAGGAGGTTGAAAAATGATAGACGTAATAGCAAGCGTGAATTGGATTTCACTTTTAGTATTATCTATTACATTACTTTTATTCAAAGCCCTTGTAAAAATATCATATAAGGTAAACTGGACATTTGTCATACTAATAAGTATGGTAATGGGTGGAGTAATAGGTATAGTATTCGCATCAGAGGGGAACACGTATCTAGTATGGTTAGATTTAATCGGTCAGGTTTATGTAAATCTAATAACAGCACTAGTTGCGCCAGTTGTTTTAATTTCAGTAATTTCAGGATTTATCACACTAAACGATAAAGAAAAAATGAAAAATATCGGTGTTAAATCAGTAGTTTGGTTATTATTATCAGCTGTTGGAGCTATAGTAGTAACTATGTTAGTTGGTGTAATTACAGGAATTGGTAAAGGTGGAGGAGCTGTATTTGCTGATATAGCAGCCGTTACTGATACTACTGTAAACGCATATAAAGACATGGGAACTTCATTAAATGAAGTTTTACTTGGATTATTCCCAACAAACGTAATAAAAGATTTATCTGAAGATAATGTCGTAGCAATAATAGTTATGGCGGTATCTGTAGCAGTGGCTTACGTTAGTATATCTTCTGAAGAAGGAGAAGAAACATTATCAAGCTTCAAAAATCTTGTAGAAGCAATAAAGAAAATAATATTCCGTATATTATCATACATAATAGACTGTACACCATTTGCAGTATTATGCTTAATGGCAACATCTGCAAGCCGGTTATTCAGCGATAAGGATGCTGTTGTTCAGTTATTATTATTATTAGTTGCTATATTCGGAGTATGTTTCTTCCAGACTTATATATTCAACGGATTACTTTTAAAATTCGTAGCAAAAGTAAATCCATTAGAATTCTTCAAAAAGACTTTCGATGCTCAGGTTACAGCATTTACTACACAGAGTAGTGTTGGTTCACTTCCAATAACTATAGATAGATTAGTTAAAAAAGTAGGGGTAGATGAAGAAGTTGCCAACTTTACAGCACCACTAGGTACTACAATAGGTATGCCAGGATGTACAAGTGTATGGCCAGTTTTACTAGCAATATTCTACATGAATGCTACAGGAATGAACTGGGGATTTGGAGATTATTTAATTCTTGGATTCATGGCACTTATATTAGCTATGGGTAGTGCTGGGGTTCCAGGTATAGGTGTTGTATCTGCGGTTGCGTTATTCAGTGCGGTTGATTTACCAATAGCAGCAGTTGTTCTTTTAATGCCTATAAACAACATGTCAGACATGGCTCGTACATTATTAAACGTTGTTACAGCTAATGTTACAGCAACAATAGTCGCAAGAAAAACAGATCTTCTTGATGACGAAATATTCAATACAGAGGAAGAAATAAAGGAGGCTAACTAATGAAAAAATCGACAAAATTATTATTTGCATCTGTTGTTGTGTTCTTTGTACTTTCAATAGTTTCAGCTAAATGCTCTGTATCAAGAACAGAAGATGCAATATCAAACATAGGTGAAGTAGCTTATACAGATGAATGTAAAGAAAGAATAGATCGTGCAGTTTTCTACTATAATTCTCTTGATCCAGAATTAGGGCTAGAAGAAAAGATATCAAACACAGTAGAATTCGACAAAGCAAAAATAGAATACGCTAGACTTGCAATAAAAGCAGCTAAAGTTGCAGATGCAAGAAAAACAGTTGAAGAATATTCAAACACAGACGTTGAAAACTATGTAAAAGCAGCTAGAGAAGTTGTAACTAACTACTTAAAAGAAGACCAGTATATGTCAATCGAAAACTATGCTGACCTTGTAGCTTTAGAATCAGAATATTCATCAAGTGGCGGTGGCGGTGCTACTGAAGAAGTATCAATTCCAATGTGCTAATTAAATAGGAAAGGAGAAATAAATAAAGTATGAAGATAAATAAGAAAGTTATTTCTACAATACTAGCAGCTACACTTGTTGCAGGGGTATTAACAGGATGTGGTAGTGATAACAAAGAAAATAGTGCAACAGAAAATACATCTAAAAAAGAAACTTTAGCTGATACAAAAGCTCAGCTATCTTCTCCAAAATATGATTTTGAAAAAGAATATGCTTTTGGAGATTTCAATAGACATTCAAATGCTGACATGGATCGTCAGAATGGTGTAGATACATTTGAAGATAAAGAAATAGTATTCAAAGATATAAGCTATGATCAGCTTATGAACTTAATGCAGCAGGAAGGGAACTTCCTTATACAGTTAAGTGGTTCTTGGTGCCACAACAGTAGAGCCATGGGGCCTTCTGTAAACGAATTTGCAAAGAAAAATGGAATAGACACAATATATTCATACGACTTTAACGTAGACAATGGGGAAGATGGTTCTATGTTTGTTCGTATGACTAACGGGAAAGACACAGTAGGGGCTAAATACAACTACATGTACGGAGAAATGGTATCTAGATTCTTAACTAATCTAGATGACTGGATAGAATATCCATCAGATTCAGATACTGCAATATCTTATACAAATTCAGCTGGGAAAGAGGTTACTGTAGGTAGATTACAGCAGCCAATAATGTTCCTTTACAATAAAGACAACACAAAAGATAACAGTGGAAAAGGTGTAGCTAGAGGAAAATTCCCTGTAGTTTACGCTTTTGAACAGATGGTTGAACGTGATGAAAAAGGTCTTTATGTAAAAGAAACTGATGCAGAAGGAAACGATGTATTAGATAAAGAAGGAAAACCAGTTAGAAAATATGTAACTGAAGAATATAGAAAAAATCTTATGAAAATATTCGATTACATAAAAAATAATAAAATAGAATTAGCTCATTATGATAAAGAAAAATATATGAAAGATGCGTTTAATTCTTATGGAAAAGAAATATTCAAGGCGAATGAAAAGGTAAATATATACCCAATAACATATCGTCAGCTAGAATGGCTTACTGACCAGGACGGAAACTCTTTAGTTATGATAGGTGGTCCAGGAAGCGAAAAAACTCGTTCTATAATATCTACTGTAAACCAGTATGCTGTTAAGAATAATGTAAGAGTTTATATGTATGATCCACAGATAGATGGTGCATATACAACAGATAAATGGGGATACAAACAGACTACTAACATATTAGAAGAAAATTCTCCAATAGTTCATATGTACAAAAATCTTATAGATAGACATTTAACTAATCTTGAAGGAACAAGAACAATGGAAGACGGAACAACTATAATAGATGCACCTTACTTCTTCGAGTTCAATAAAGATGCTAAAGATGAAGACGGATTTATAGCTCCAATAGCTTCATTTGTAGAAATGCCATATACTTCTAATCCAGAAGCTAGATATTCTATAGGAAAAGAAAAGAACTTAAATGCTTGTAAAGAAAGTATATTAACTGTTATGCAGAAATACGGAGAACTTACAGGTGTTAAAATACAGGATTTAAAATAATATTTAAAGTGGAATTTAAAATAATCCATAAAAAATAAATTATTAAGAAATAGATTTATCAAAATATATAGTATAAATTACTAAAAAATAGATAATATAAATATATCCTTAAATAAAAATTAAAAAAAAGTACCTCAGGCTATACTCTTGAGGTACTTTTTATTATATAATTTAGTTAATTATGAATAGAATTTAATTAAAAAGATTAGGAGGAAGATTTATGTCTAAAAAGATAAAAGTTTTAGCTATGTTACTAGGGTTAATAATGACATTATCTTTAGTTGGATGTGGAGGAAATTCTGGAACAAGTGCATCAACAGAGCTTAAAGTAGGGGATGAAGCTCCTGAATTTTATGCAGACCTTACAAACGGAAAGAGTTTTACACTTTCAGAAAATAAAGGAAAAGTTGTTTTAATAAATTTCTGGGCAACTTGGTGTGGACCTTGTGTTGAAGAAATGCCTGGTATAGAAAAACTTCAGAAAGAGTACGGAGATAAGATAGAGATAGTTTCAGTAAACTATGGTGAGGATAAAAAGACTGTAGATGAGTTTTTAAAGGATAAGAATTATACTTTTAAAGTAGCTTATGATGAAAGTATGGATATATGTAATTTATATCCTTCAGATGGTATTCCTTATTTAGTTGTTGTAGATAAGGAAGGTAAAGTACATGAAACTATGGTAGGATCTGCTGGAGCAGATGAGCAGTATAAGAGAGTTTTAAGAGCTTTAACGGAGGCTTATGAAAAATAATGAATAAGGGGAAAATACTTAGAAAGGTGATTTTCGTAGCAGCAGTTATTTTGATAATAGTTGGAGCTTTAAATGGCGGAATTAGAGATGTTATGAACAAGGCCAATAGGATTTGCTACGAATGTATAGGAATAGGATAGATGTTTGAATGGATAAAAGATAGAAAGAGAAGATTAATCCAAGTAATTTCAGCAGTATTATACAATTGCAATATAGGTGGATTTGCTGAGGGGAAAATCTATCAGGGAGCAAGCAAGGGAATGTGTGTACCAGGGCTTAACTGTTACTCATGTCCTGGAGCAATTGGATCTTGCCCACTTGGAAGTGTACAGTCTGCACTAGTATCTGCCAAGTATAAATTTCCATACTATATAATAGGAATACTTTTACTCTTTGGAATACTTATAGGTAGGGTGATTTGTGGATTCTTATGTCCTTTTGGGCTAATTCAGGAATTACTTTACAAAATACCTACTAAAAAGGTAAAAAAAGGAAAATGGAGCGAAAAATTATCTCTATTAAAGTACGTAATACTTGTGGTATTCGTTGTAATAATACCTCTAACTATGTCAGCGCCTGGGTTCTGTAAATATATTTGCCCAGTTGGAACATTAGAAGCAGGTGTACCTTTAGTGTCTAGCAATCAGCGGTTACAGTCGCTTACAGGATTCTTATTTAATTGGAAAATAGGGATTATGATAACAATTCTTGTTATGACAGTATTTGTATTTAGAGGATTCTGTAGATTCTTATGTCCACTGGGTGCGTTCTATGGGTTATTTAATAAAATTTCTGTATTCGGATTTGTAATAGATGAGAATAAATGTACAGGATGTAACGCATGTACAATAACTTGTAAACTTGATGTAAAAAAAGTTGGAGACATGGAATGTGTACAATGTGGTGAATGTATAAACAAATGCAAAGAAAATGCGATAAAATTTAAAAGAAAATAATAATTGGGGTTGCTGCTTTATTAGTGGCAACCTCTTTTTTATTGTGTCATATCATTCTACTCCAGGCTTCAGCGTGGTGTAGGTAAAAGATTTTGTTGAAAAACAACCTCACGCTTGCAGATTGTCGGTGCAAATAATTCATGATGATATTACTTAAAAGACGGCTACTAAATCATAAACAGCCCTCTCATAGCATTAAATTTCTTTTAAATTTTATTCGCTGGAAATACGCAAGTAAGGTAGTAAAAAGATTAGAAGTTTTAAGGGTTGGCTATCGGTTAATAATATGCAATATATTTATATTTTTAAACAATAAAAAAAGCCCTCGTCTGAGGGCTTTTCTGCTATGTATTCCCGTATTATTCAAATTTTAACGATGAAATAAAGTAAGGACAAGAAAGATAACTACTAGTCCAGTGACAATCTACAGACGCTGTAGGTACTCCAATTTGTTGGACTTAAAAATCTAACGATTGGAGTATTTTTTATGCCTAAATATAGCGAAGATTTTAAGAATAAAATTGCAAGTGAATATTTCGATACTGAAATTACGCAAAGTGAACTTTCGAAAAAGTATTGTGTATCACAAAGCAGTGTTTTCAAATGGATTGAAAAATATAAAAATAACTCAAAGGACTTAGCATTAATAAAAAAGTCGAAGACTAAAAGTAAGTATACAACTACATTTAAATTGAAAATTATTCAGGAATATATTGTTTCTGGATGTATGCAAAAGGAAATAGAAGTAAAATATGATTTAAAAAAAGGTACACTATCTAATTGGTTCAATCAGTTCATAAATGAAATCGGAGATGAATCGTTATGTCTTCGACCTAAAAAAAGAACTTTTTCAAAGGAGTTTAAACAAATGGTTCTTAAGGAATATATAAATGAAGAATGTAGATGTAAGGTATTAATGAAAAAATATGATATTCCTTCTCGTTCTGACATATCTAAATGGTACATGGATTACGTTAGAAAAGTCGGAGATTATTCAAAAATAGCTCCTAAAAGAGGAAATTATTCTTTTGAATATAAAATGCGTGTGGTAAAGTTATACTTAGAAGGTAATTTTTCATATCAAAGCCTAGCTGACTATCTAAATATGAGCGATAGATCAACAATAAGATTATGGGTAATAAAGTATCTAAGGTATGGGACTAGTGCCTTAAAACCGAAGGTAAAAAGAAAGGATGATAAAGAATGGCTAAATCCAAAAGTGAAAAAAGAAAGTTAGATAATATAGATGAAAAAACGTTAAAAAGAATCGAAGAACTCGAAGCAGAAAATCTTAAACTAAGAATACAGAATGAATTTTTAAAAGCAAAGAGGAGATTATATCTGGAAGAAGAAAAGCAACTTCCGAAGAAATAGCAAGAATAGTATATAATCTCCGAGGATTATTTAAATTAAAAGATATTCTTGCTGCTATCAATTTTCCAAAATCAACATATATGTATTGGCAAAAGAGATTTAACAGAAAAAATAAAGACCAGGAAATAGAACAGTTAATATTAGAAATTAGAGCTCAGCATAAAGACTATGGATATAAACGTATACATCGGGAACTTAGAAAAACTATGGTTGTTAACATAAAAAAAGTACATAGAATAGTAAAAAAATTAGGTCTACAGGTAAAATCCTTTTCAAGAAAAAGTCGTAAATATAACTCATATAAAGGTAATGTAGGTAAAACTGCAAAGAATAGATTTAGACAGAAATTTTATACAAGTGTCCCTCATCAAAAGATAGCAACTGATACTTCAGAGTTTAAGTATTATGAAAAAGGAAAAAATGGCGAAGCTATAGTAAAAAAACTCTATCTTGATGCGTTTATGGATATGTATAATAGTGAAATATTAAGTTTTAGTATATCCGAAAGACCAACTGCAAATAATGTAATGTCTGCTCTAAATAAAGCTATAGAAGTGACATCCGATTGTAAGTATAGAAGAACATTTCACTCAGATCAAGGTTGGGCATATCAGATGCATTTATATAGAAATAAGTTAAAAAAAGAACGAATTTTTCAAAGTATGTCCAGAAAAGGAAACTGCCTTGATAATGCTGTTATGGAGAACTTTTTTGGTATATTGAAACAAGAAATTTATTATGGATATGTATATAATGGCTATAACGAACTCAAATTGGCTATTGAAAATTATATAAAATATTATAATGAGAAAAGAATTAAAGCGAAGCTTGGTTGGATGAGTCCTATTGAGTATAGGCTTCGCCTTTCAGCTGCTTAAAAATGCGAGATAGTTTATTAAAACTATCTCGCAAAGTTCAACAAATTGGGACCCCTTCACGCTTTCGTCATTGCTTCGAACGGAGTTCGAGCTAGACGAAGAAAGCGTCGAAGCCTGGAACGGACAGTAGTTATTTTCTTGTCCTTCTGTTTATTACACGTTAAATTTGAATAATATTACATCTCCATCTTTAACTACGTATTCTTTTCCTTCAAGTCTTACTGCACCTTTTTCTTTAGCTGCAGTCATGTTTCCATACTGTATTAAGTCTTCGTAAGCTATTGTTTCAGCTTTTATGAATCCTCTTTCTATATCAGAGTGGATTTTTCCACCAGCCTGAGGAGCTTTTGTTCCATTTTTTATAGTCCAAGCTCTAACTTCCATTTCACCAGCAGTTAGGAATGATATTAATCCTAATAAGTGGTAAGAAGCTCTTATAAGCTTGTCAAGACCTGACTGTTCAAGTCCTAAAGTTTCAAGGAATTCTTTCTTTTCTTCATCAGTTTCAAGTTCAGATATTTCTGCTTCTATCTGAGCACATACAACAACTGTATCAGAACCTTCTGTTTCAGCGAATTCTCTAACTTTTGCAACCATTGCATTAGTAGCACCGTCATCTGCTAAATCATCTTCACAAACATTAGCTACATATATAACTGGTTTAGAAGTAAGTAAGTTTAATGATTTAACGAAAGCTGCAGTATCTTCGTCAAATTCCATAGTTCTTATACATTTATTGTCTTCTAAAGTAGCCATTAAGCTGTTTAATATATCAACTTCTCCCTGAAGAGTTTTATCAGCTTTTAAAGCTTTAGTAGTTTTAACTAATCTTCTTTCAAGAACTTCTATATCAGAGAATATTAACTCTAAGTTTATAGTTTCTATATCTCTTAATGGATCTACAGAACCGTCAACGTGAACAACGTTAGGGTCTTCAAAACATCTAACAACGTGAACTATAGCGTCAACTTCTCTTATGTTAGATAAGAATTTGTTTCCTAAACCTTCACCTTTTGAAGCTCCTTTAACTAGTCCAGCTATATCACAGAATTCTATAGCAGTCTGAACTATTTTTTTAGAGTTGTAAAGCTCTTTTAATTTGTCTAATCTTGGATCTGGTACAGATACAACACCTATGTTAGGGTCTATTGTACAGAATGGGTAGTTTGCTGACTCAGCTCCAGCCTGAGTTATAGCATTAAATAGTGTACTTTTACCAACGTTTGGTAAACCAACTATACCTAATTTCATAATTAATCGTCCTCTCTTTATTGTATTTTTAGCTAAATGCAAAATCCATTTTAGGCAATTAGCGTTATTTATCTATTGACACATAGATTAATTATACAACAGAATAAGTGTCAATGTAAAATATATTTTGAGTAAACCAAAAGATTTTATTATATATATTTTCAATTAAAAAGGTTATAATATTATAATAGGAAATTTTTGAAATAGGAGGAAAATAATGGAAGCTATAATAAAAAAAGAAATAGCCAAAGGAATGGGGCTTACTCTTATAAAAACTGAAAAATTCAAATCAAATCTGATTACCATAAATATACAGAGAATGTTAGATAAAGATGAGGCAGCTAAAAACTCTCTACTACCTCAGGTTCTTGCGAGTGGATGTGAAAAATATCCTTCAATGAAGGAATTATCTGATAGACTTGACGACCTTTATGGTGCTGCTTTAGCTGCAGATACTTCAAAACGTGGAGAAAGACAGATAATATCATTCAAAATATTAAATACAAATGACAAATACATAGATGAAAAAATATTTGGAGATATAATCGAGCTTTTAAATGATTTAATAACAAAACCTCTTGTAATAGACGGTGGATTCAAAAAAGAATATGTGGAAATAGAAAAAGAAAACCTAAAAAATAAAGTTTTATCTATTATAAATGATAAAAGATCTTATGCACATAAAAGATGTATAGAAATAATGTGTGAAGGTGAAAGATACAGTATACCATCTGCAGGAACAATAGATGATATAGAAGCTATAACTCCTGAAAATCTTTACGAACACTATAAAAAAATAATAAAAGATTCAAGAATAGATATAATAGTAGAAGGAGATTTCGACTGTGAAGAAATCGAAAACACTATAAAGAGCCATTTTTCAATAGAAAGAGGAGAAATACAGCCAGTTGTTAGGGAAGAGTTTACTAAAGAAGTAAGAGAAGTTAAAAGAGTAGACGAAGCTATGGATATAACACAGGGTAAACTTGTTATGGGATTCAGAGCAAACACAGACTACAAAGATGCTAAAAAATATTATTCATTAGTTGTAGGAGCCGGTGTTTTAGGAGGAGGTCCTCACTCTAAATTATTCAACAATGTTAGAGAAAAAGAGAGCCTATGCTACTACATATTTGCATCTGTGGATAAGTATAAATCTATAATGATGATTTCTTCAGGAATAGAAGTGCAGAACAGAGAAAAAACAGAAAAACTTATAATCGAAAACTTAGAAGCTGTTAAAAAAGGAGATATAACAGAAGAAGAATTAATAAATACTAAAAAATCTTTAATAAATGGACTTAGATCTTCTTGTGATGGACTAGGTGGCATGTCTGAATTCGTATTCTCTCAAGAATTAGGACGGACAGACTACAAGGCAGAGGAAATAATCGAATATGTTGAAAATATTACAGTAGAGGACATAGTAGAAGCTATGAAGGATATACAGGAAGATACAGTATACTTCCTTACAAATGAAAAATAAGGAGGATATTATGGAAAAGATAGTAAACGATATAATAAAAGAAGAATTATACTTTGAAACATTAGAAAATGGATTAAGAGTTTATTTTATGCCTAAAAGAGGCTTTGTAAAGAAATATGCAATACTTGCAACAGACTTCGGTTCAAATGACTTAGAATTTGTTCCTAAAGGGGAGTGCAACAGAATTAGAGTCCACGAAGGTATTGCTCATTTCTTAGAGCATAAGATGTTTGAGCAGCCAGATGGGGGAAATGCTTTTGATTTATTCTCTAAATACGGAGCTAGTGCAAATGCATTTACAAACTTCAATATGACAGCTTATTTATTCTCAGCTACAGAAAACTTCAATGAGTGTTTAACACATTTAATCGACTATGTTCAGACACCATACTACACAGAAGAAAATGTTGAGAAAGAAAAGGGAATAATTGCTCAGGAAATAAAAATGTACGACGATGACCCAAGTTGGCAGGTTTATTTCAATGCATTAAAGGCAATGTATCAGAAACACAATGTTAGAATAGACATAGCTGGAGATGTTGATAGCATATACAAAATAACTCCAGATGAGCTTTATAAATGCTACAACACATTCTACAATCCATCAAATATGATACTATTCGTAATTGGTGATTTAGACGAAAATGAGGTTATGGATGTAATTAAAAAAGCAAATCACTCTGATATAGATAAAATAGAAGGAAAAATTCAGAGATTCCCAAATGAAGAGCCTAAAGAAATTGCTCAGAAGGAAATAGTTGAAAAATATCAGGTATCTATGCCTATGTTTAACATAGCATACAAAGATGAGGACGTTAATTTAAGAGGAAAAGAACTTCTTAAAAAGGAAGTAGTCAGCGATATTCTTTGCGATATGATATTTAAAACAGGTAGCGAATTAAATGAGGATATGTACATGAAGGGAATGGTAAACGATAGCTTCTACGGTGGATTCTATTCAGAAGTTGAGTATGCGTTTACATTGATTTCTGGTGAAGGAAAAGATCCTCACAAGGTAAAAGATACTATAACTGAATACCTAGAAAGATATAAAAAAGAAGGACTTTCAAGAGTTGGATTTGAAAGAGCTAAGAAGAAAAAAATAGGAGAGTTCTTAAAATATATGGATTCTATGGAATTTATAGCTAATAACTTTATATCTTATGCATTTAAAGATGTAAACATATTAGACTACTTAGAGGTTTTAAAAGAAGTAGAATTTGAAGATGTTGAAAACAGACTAAGAACTCACTTCAAAGAAGAAAACTGTGTAATATCAATAGTTGAGCCTATAGAAGCAGAAGAAAATTAATTGCTAAAAAATGCTAAAAATGCTAAAAAAGAAGTGGCATTTAAGAAAAAATAAAATAAATTTTAAAAGAGAAAAAAAGAATTAAACAGGGGGAAAATATGGACAGAGTAGCATTTACTATTTTTGGAATAGATGTGATGTGGTACGGGGTACTTATTGCAACTGGGATGCTTATAGGAATTGCATTAGCTATTAGAGAAGCTAAGAGAGTTGGAATATCTGAGGATGATGTTTTAAACATAGCAATTATAGCGATTCCGGTGGCGATAATATGTGCTAGATTGTACTATGTAATATTTAGTTGGGATTATTATTCACAAAATCCAGGTGAGATTTTTAATATAAGAGGTGGAGGTCTTGCAATCCATGGTGGTCTTATAGGAGGAATTCTTACAGGATTTATATATGCAAAGGTAAAAAAATTAGACTTCTTCAAAACAGCAGATGCAGTTATGGTTGGTATGCCACTTGCACAGGCTATAGGAAGATGGGGAAACTTTATAAATGGTGAAGCTCATGGAGGTCCAACATCACTTCCTTGGGGAATTATGGTAGATGGAGTTAAAGTTCATCCTACATTTTTATATGAGTCAATTTGGGACTTTGGAATATTCCTATTTATAATGTTCTATATGAGAAAGAAAAAGACTTATGAAGGTGAGGTTATTGTTTCTTACATAACGTTATACTCAATAGGTAGATTCTTCATAGAAGGACTTAGAACAGATAGCTTGATGTTTGGTCCTATAAGAATGGCTCAGTTTATAAGTTTAGTTGGGGTTGTAGGTGGTTTAGTACTTCACTTCTACTTAAAAAATAGAGCTAAGAAAAAAGCAGCTTAATCTGTAATTGGATAAGCTATATTATAGAAGAAAAATAATACAAAAAAAGGAGAAAACAATGGAATTTAATCATGTATCGGTACTTCTTAATGAGTGCATAGATAATCTGAATATAAAGCCTGATGGTGTATATGTCGATTGTACTATGGGAGGGGCGGGACATTCTAAAGAAATAGTCAAAAGACTTTCTAGTGATGGGCTATTTATAGGATTTGACCAGGACAAAAATGCCATAGCAACTGCAAAAGAGAGATTAGCAGAATACAGCGACAGAGTAAAATTTGTACACAGCAACTTTGAAAATATAAAAGAAGAACTTGAAAAAATAGGTGTACACAAAATAGATGGTGTGCTTGCAGATTTAGGTGTTTCTTCTCATCAGTTAGACGAGGCTGATAGAGGATTCTCTTATATGCAAGATGCTCCACTTGATATGAGAATGGATGTTAGAAAAGGTTTTTCTGCGTACAATGTTGTAAATGAGTACACAGAGGAAGAGTTAGCAAAGATAATAAAAGACTACGGTGAAGATAACTGGGCTAAAAGAATTGCTAAGTTTATCGTTGAAGGAAGAGCAGAAAAACCAATCGAAACTACTGGAGAGCTAGTTGATATAATCAAGAAAGCTATTCCTAAAAAGGCGAGAATAGATGGACCTCATCCAGCAAAGAGAACATTCCAGGCAATAAGAATAGAAGTAAATAACGAGCTTGGAGTAATAACAAAAATGATAGATGACGCCTGCTCAATAATGAATCCAGGCGGAAGAATTTGTATAATAACATTCCACTCATTAGAGGATAGAATAGTTAAAAATGAATTCAAATATCTTTCATTAGATTGTGTTTGCCCACCAGAGATGCCTTTCTGCCAGTGTGATAAAGTTTCTGAGGTTAAGGTTATAACTAGAAAACCTATACTTCCAAGTGCAGAAGAAATAGAAATGAATCCAAGATCAAGAAGTGCTAAGCTTAGAGTTGCTGAGAAAAAATAATAGTAGTTTAAGAAAAAAATAATAAAGTTGAATAAAAAATAATAAAGTTGAATAAAAAACAATAATAAAATGGTAATAAAAAATAGTAATCAATTTTAAAATGTATATGAATATACTTTGAATATGTAACAGATTGATTACACATAACTATAAATCACTTCAAAAAAATTTGATTTTGTTATATAATTATAAATGCTAAAATTTATCAAGGGCAATGTGTGGACATCTATACATTGCCTTTATTGATAGAAAAATATTAACTAAAGCACAAAATTTTTTTGCGCAAAACTGACAAGTGTCAGAAAGTTAGGAGGAAATAGAATGGAGAGGCTGACAGTAAGAGAGATTGTCGAAGCATCTAAAGGAAATTTAAAAAATGGGGAATGCAGTGAATCTGTAATAAGTATTGTTATAGACAGTAGACTTGCTAAAGAGGATACAGCATTTGTTGCTATAGTCGGGGAAAACAACGATGCCCATAAGTACATAGGTTCTGCTTATGACTTAGGATGCAGAGTATTTATTGTTAATGAAGGAAAAGACATCGATATAAAACCTGATATGAATATAATAGAGGTTAAAGATACTTCAAAAGCACTTGGAGATATAGGACACTATTATAAAAAGAAATTTGATATACCATTTATAGGAATAACAGGTAGTGTTGGAAAAACAACTACTAGAGATATGGTATATGCAGCACTTTCTTCAGAAAGAGCTACTTTAAAGAATGAAAAGAACTTCAACAACCATTTTGGAGTTCCACTAACATTATTCAACTTAGATAGTAGCTATGAATGTGCTGTTATAGAGATGGGGATGTCAGGATTTGGAGAAATCGAGTACCTTGCAAATATGGTAAATCCAAAAGTTGCGGTTATATCAAATATAGGTCTTTCGCACGTTGAAAATCTTGGATCTCAGGAAGGTATTTTCAAAGCTAAAATGGAAATAACTACTGGATTTGGAAAAGGAAACACTCTTGTTGTAAATGGGGATGATAAGTTCTTATCTACTTTAAGAAATGTTGAAAAAGATTACGACCTTATAACATTTGGATTTGAGAAAAATAATGATATATACTGTGTATCTTATGATATGACAGAGGATAGTATAGAATTTGAATGTTCTGTTATGGGAAAATTAGAAAAAATATTTATACCAACTGTAGGAAAACACAATATCTACAATGCGATGGCTGCAATAGCTGTCGGAACAGTGGAAGGAATTTCTATGGAAGGAATTAAAAGAGGTCTTTCTAATTTTGAAGCTACAGGAATGAGACAGGATATAAGAAAAATAGGTGAGTACACTGTTATAAACGACACTTACAATGCAAGTCCTGACTCAATGGAGGCATCTCTTAGCATACTAGGAAGATACGAAGGTAGAAGAATAGCTGTTCTTGGAGATATGCTTGAAATGGGAGATTTAGCTGAATTTGGACATAGAAGAGTAGGAAAAGCTTGTGTTGATAATTCAGATGTTATAATAACTGTTGGAGAAAATGCAGTATTTATAAATAAAGAAGCTGAAGAAAATGGATTTGATGCAAAAAATTCATATCACTTTGATAACTTAGAAGCGGCAAAAGAACTTTTAGGAGAATTAATGCAGCATGGAGATACTATGTTATTTAAGGCTTCTAGAGGAATGAAATTTGAAAAATTTGTAGAATATGTTAAAGAAGTTTCTGAAATCAATTAATCTAAAGATAGGATTTTCTATTTACAACTAAAATAGAAAGTATATAATAGATAAAGTAAGATTTAAGAGAAATATAGGAGGAAATTTTAGTATGGATATTAAAAGTTTAACTATTACGATGCTTATGTCATTTATAATAGTTGTAATAATTGGGCCAATATTTTTACCTATGCTACATAGATTAAAATTTGGTCAGACAGTAAGGGATGACGGTCCTCAGACTCACCTTGCTAAAAATGGTACGCCTACAATGGGTGGACTTATGTTTATGGTTGCTATAACGATAACAGTTCTATTCAGAGCTGAATTAGGTCCAGATGTGTTTGTAGGACTTGTTTGTATGTTAGGATTTGGATTAGTAGGATTCCTTGATGACTTTATAATAATCAAAATGAGAAGATCACTAGGATTAAAACCTTGGCAGAAGATAGCTATGCAGTTTGTTATATCTGGATATGTAGCATTCTATCAGTATACATCTTCTCCAGCAGCATCAAAAATAATGATACCTTTTACAGATAAATTCATAGATTTAGGTATTTTATATGTACCTATAATGATGTTTATAATAATCGGTACAGTAAATGCAGTAAACTTAACTGATGGACTTGATGGACTTGCTTCAGGTATAACAGCTATAGTATCTACATTCTTCGTAGTATTTGCTATATTTGTAGCTAAAGATGCTGGTGTTGCAATATTTGCTGCAGCTACAGTAGGTGGATGTGTAGGATTTTTAGTATTTAATGTAAATCCAGCTAAAGTGTTTATGGGAGATACGGGTTCTATGGCACTAGGTGGAGCTGTTGTAGCATTTGCAGTACTTACAAACTCAGTTCTTTTAATACCTATAGTAGGTGGTATATACTTTGCAGAAGCACTATCTGTTATAATACAGGTTACATATTTCAAAAAGACTGGAAAAAGAATATTCAAAATGGCACCTCTTCACCATCACTTTGAACAGTGTGGATGGCCAGAAACAAAAGTTGTATTTGTATTCTGGATAGTAGCAATTATACTTGCTTGGATAGGAGTAGTAGCAGGATTCTAAAAATTTGGAGGATGAAAAAATGGAATTAAAAGGGAAAAAAGTTCTACTTGTCGGTCTTGCAAAGACAGGAATATCAACAATAAAATGTCTTGCAAAATACGGAGCAGACATAACAGTTAATGATATAAAGACAGAGGATCAGCTTGAAGAAATAATAGCAGAAATAAAAGATATTGACGGAATAAAATATATTTTAGGACATCATCCTGAAAATATATCGGATATAGATATGGTTGTTGTTTCGCCGGGAGTTCCTTTAGACCTTCCATTTATCAAAAAAGTAATAGAAGAAAATAAAGAATTAATAGGTGAGGTAGAATTAGCTTATCAGTTAGCTAAAAAGCCTTATTTTGTAGGAATAACTGGTACAAACGGTAAGACTACAACTACTAGCCTAACAGGAGAAATATTTGAAAAAGCAGGAAAAGAAACTTATGTTGTCGGAAATATAGGTAACCCTGTAATAGATGCTGTACAGGCTGCAAATGAAGGTGCTAGCTTTGTTACAGAGCTTAGTAGTTTCCAGCTTGAAAGTATAAAAGATTTTAAACCAAGTGTGAGTGCTGTTCTTAATATAACTGAAGACCACATGAACAGACATCATACTATGGAAAATTATATAGATGCTAAGGCTAGAGTATTTATGAATCAGGATAAGGAAAACTTCTGTGTTTTAAATTACGACGATGAATTAACAAAAGCTTTAGCAGAAAAATGTAATGCAAATGTGGTATTTTTCTCTAGATTAGAAAAATTAGAAAAAGGTATCTATGTAGAAAATGGAGACATCATAATAGATATAAACGAAAAAATTAATTTAATGAAGGTTTGCGAGCTTTCTTTACCAGGAGGACATAATCTTGAAAACTGTATGGCAGCAGCTGCAATGGCTTACGTATCTGGAATTGATATAGAAGTTATAAGAGAGGTTTTAAAAACTTTCAAAGCTGTTGAGCATAGACTTGAATTTGTAAAAGAGGTAGAAGGGGTTAAGTATGTAAATGACTCTAAAGGAACAAATCCAGATTCTACAATAAAAGCAGTTCAGGCTTACGAAAATCCAATAATACTTATAGCAGGTGGATACGATAAAGGAAGTACATACGATGAACTTCTTGAAATAGCAAAGAAAAATGTTAAAACACTAGTTTTACTTGGACAGACTGCAGATAAAATCGAGGAAGCTGCTAGAAGAATAGGATTTACAGACATACACAGAGTAGAGGATATGAAAGAAGCAGTTAAAACTTGCCACGACATAGCAAAAGAAGGAGATATAGTGCTTTTATCTCCAGCATGTGCTAGTTGGGGAATGTATAAAAACTTTGAAGTAAGAGGAAAAGATTTCAAAGATAATGTAAATAGTTTATAAAAAATGCAAATAGTTTATAAAATTTGGAATTAATATAAATAATATAAAAGTTGTGCTGTTAAAATTTTTCGGCACAACTATTTTTTTAGTAAAATTAGGTTTAAAGAATTAAAATTTATAAGAATAATTAAATAAAATTGACAATAATGGATGCTAATCTATTAAAGGGAGTTTAAAAAAATTGTCAATCTGATATAATATTATAAGTGGAAAGTGAGTTAACCATTACTGAGTAAAATTAGATAAATTGAAAATAAAAAATAGGAGATAGAAAATGAGAGTAATATTATCAGGCGGAGGAACTGGAGGTCACGTTTATCCAGCCATAGCCATAGCTAATGAAATAAAAAGCAATAATCCAGATGCAGAAATTCTTTTTGTTGGAACACAGAGTGGAATAGAGTCTGAGATAGTACCTAAATACGGGTATAGATTAGAGACTGTTACTGTTCAGGGATTTAAGAGAAAAGTAGATTTAGAAAATGTAAAAAGAGTTTTTAAACTTATGAAAGGTCTACATCAGACTAAAAAAATAGTTAAAACTTTTAAACCAGATGTTGTAATTGGTACAGGAGGATACGTAAGTGGACCTGTACTATTTAACGCGTCTATGAAAAAAATACCTTGTGTAGTTCACGAGCAGAACTCATTCCCAGGTGTTACAAATAAGATATTATCAAAAACAGTTACAAAAGTACTTACTAGTTTTGAGGATTCTCATGCAAGATTCCCAGAAGCTAGTCAGCATAAATTAAAATTTGTTGGGAACCCAGTAAGACAGGAAATTTTAGATGCCGATAAAACAGAAGCAAGAAAAAAACTAGGAATAGACCCTGATAAAAAATTAGTACTATGCTACGGTGGTAGTGGTGGATCTAGTACAATAAACAAGGCTATGAAAAAAGTTATAAAACACATGGTTAAAGAAGATGTAGCGTTTATATTTGCTACAGGTAAAAGATTCTATGATGGATTTATGGAAGAAATAAAAGATATAAAATTAAACAAAGACCAGAGAGTTATGCCTTATTTAGAAGATATGGCAAATGGTCTAGCTGCAAGTGATATAGTTATAGGAAGTGCTGGGGCTATATCTTTAGCAGAAATAACTGCACTTGGTAAACCATCTATAATCATACCAAAAGCTTATACTGCAGAAAATCATCAGGAATACAATGCAAAAAGTATAGAAGCTAAAGGTGCTGGTATAGCAATATTAGAAAAAGAATTAACTCCTGAAAGATTAGATAAAGCTGTATTTACTATGTTAGGAGATGAAAAATTATTATCTGATATGGCAGCAGCTAGTAAAAAAGCAGGTAAACCTGAAGCTATAAAATTAATTTATGATGAAATAGAGGAATTAGTCAGATAAAAGGTGAAATCTAGTATAAAAAGAGTAAAATATTTATAAAAAGTGATAAAAAAATACAAATAGTAAAAAAAATAAATATTTATTCTATAATTGTCAAAATTGACTTGCAATAACTAGGTATTTAGAAGTAAAATGGTATTATAGCTATCTGTGTAATTATAGTAAAATTTATAATCATATAATTTAGAATTATGGCTAAATAAGAAAACGAATATTATATATAATAGAGAAGATGTATTATATTGGAGATAAAGAAGGAGGAGAATTGATGCTAGGCTTTGATGTAGAATTAGAGGAATGGGTCAAAATAAAAGTTGTCGGTGTCGGCGGTGGCGGTAGTAACGCAGTAGACGGAATGGTTGACGCCAAAATAAATGGGGTAGATTTTATATCAGTTAATACTGATAAACAGGCTCTATGTAGATCTAAAGCAGAATACAAAGTTCAGATAGGTGAAAAACTAACTAAAGGACTTGGAGCAGGAGCAGATCCTGAAGTAGGAAGAAAAGCTGCTGAAGAAAGCAAAAACGAAATCATAAAATTATTAGAAGACTCAGAAATGGTATTTATAACAGCTGGTATGGGTGGTGGAACAGGTACTGGTGCAGCTCCTGTAATAGCTCAGCTAGCTAAAGAAATGGGTAAACTAACAGTTGGTGTAGTTACTAAACCATTTACTTTTGAAGGTAAAAAAAGAATGAAACAGGCTGAATTAGGTATAGAAGAGTTAAAGAGCAAAGTCGATACTCTTATAACAATACCTAATGATAGATTACTTCAGGTTGTTCAGAAAAATACATCTATGCTTAAAGCATTCTCAATAGCAGATGATGTTTTAAGACAGGCTATACAGTCAGTATCAGAACTTATAAAAGTTCCTGGAATAATCAACCTTGACTTTGCCGATGTTAAGAGAATAATGGGAGACAAAGGTCTTGCTCACATAGGTATAGGTAGTGCAAAAGGTGATAATAAAGCTATCGAAGCTGTAAGACAGGCTATAGAATCTCCACTTCTTGAAACTTCAATAGTTGGAGCTAGAGGAGTTATACTTAACATATCTGGTGGATTAGACCTAAGCTTAGTTGAAATAAACGAAGCTTCTAACATAATCTACGAATCATGCCATGAAGACGTGGATTTAATATTCGGTGCTAATGTTAAAGAAGAATTAGGTGATGAAGTAACAGTAACAGTTATAGCTACTGGATTCGATCCTGATATGCAGAAAGTTGCTAAAGAAGCTGAAAAAGTAATAAGAAGAGAATTAGATAGTGATATAGCTACTGTTGAAACATCTTCTGAAGAAAAAGAAGAACCTACTCCATCAATAACAAGCACAGTTGGAGAAGCAAACATAGAAGATGACTATGACATGGAAATACCACCATTCTTAAGAAACAGAAAAAGAAGAAAATAATATAGATGGGCTGGCGCAATATTTTGTGTCAGCCTATTTTTTTTGTCTTAAATATTAAAAGGCTTTTGCAAAATATCTCTTTTTAAACTTGAAAAAAATATATCTACTCCTCTCCAGGCAGTCAAGCTGCATTGTCGAGTTCGTAGATATATTTAATTTTCAAGCTAAAAACAAAAAGAGAGATTTTGCTAAAAGCCTAATATAATAAATTCAAATCATAAAAAATAGACCGACTAACAAAATATAATCGCAAGCCCATCTATATTTTGAAAAAAAGACAGGCTTCCAGAAAGCAGTTAAATATGGTTACGCATGCAGATAAGGAAAAGAAAAAAATAGAGTTGCTTTTAGGAGTTTTAAAATATTAGAAAGGTTAATATCCGAGCAAAAGTAATCTTTTATCCAAATTTTATTCCAAAGCCATAAATAATAAAAATTATAATTTAAACCTTAAAAATAAATTAACTAACAAAATATAATCTACAGTATATATATATTTGAAAATAAGACAAGCTCTTGAAATACCAAATTAGTATGTTCTAGCATGTGAATAAGATAAGGAGAAGCTAAATAACTGCTCTATAGCGACAATTCTGCAAGCGCCCCATACATTGAAATGTGTTATATAAAAGTATGGGGCGCTGAAGCCTGGAGCAAAGAGCAGTTATTTAGCTTCTCCTTTTTATTTACAAAAAAGTTGACAAATATAATAATAGTGTTATGATATTATAAACAATCAAGAAATATTAAAAAATGGAGGAAATAGGTATGCAGTGTCCATTTTGTGGCTTTAGAGAATCAAAAGTTGTCGACTCAAGACACACAGATCCAAATACAATTAGAAGAAGAAGAGAATGTGAAGAGTGTAAAAAAAGATTTACTACTTATGAAAAAATAGAAATGACACCTACAATGGTTATAAAAAAGGATGATACAAGAGAAGTGTTCGATAGGGATAAGGTTAAGCGTGGAATAATGAAGGCTTGTGAGAAAAGACCGGTTTCTGTCGAGGATATAGAGAGAATAGTATCTAAAGTGGAGTATGAGATAAATAGAAAGTATTCAGGAGAAGTAGAATCTAATGTAATTGGTGAGATTGTTATGGATAGTTTAAAGGATTTAGATGAAGTAGCTTATATAAGATTTGCTTCAGTGTATAGACAGTTTAAAGATATAAATACTTTTGTAAATGAACTTAAAAATATTCTTACAGAAAAGGGAGAGTAATTTATGGAAAATTTTACAGCTAATATGAACAGTTGTATAACAAATACGAATGGTTGTACAACAAATACGAATGATTATATAACTGATATGAATAATTGCACAACAGATATGAACGATTTCATAACTAAGGAGATAAAATTCAAAGATGGTGGATTTGCCAAGGTAGTGATAACAGAGAGAAAATACGATGCAAAAAATAAAGAGGATATTAAAGTAGTTTTTGATGAATGTGGATTAAATTATGAAAATATGACAGACTGTAAGCAAATCCATTCTGATATAGTGAGAATTATAAAAAAAGACGACATCGGTGTAACAGAGGAAGCCGATGCAATGATAACAGATATTCCTCAGATACCTCTTATGATATACACAGCAGACTGTGTTCCGATAGTTTTGGTGGATACAAATAAGAAAATAATCGCGGATATACACGCTGGTTGGAGAGGTACATACGCTGAAATAGTTGTTAAAACGATTAAATCTATGTTAAATAACTTTGGAACAAATCCTGAGGACATCGTCTGTATCATAGGCCCTGCAATAGGTTCGTGCTGTTATGAGGTATCAAAAGACCTAGTAGATAAATTTAACACAATCGTTACAAACAAAGACTTTAAATTCTATATAATAAAAGAGGACAGATTTCATATAGATTTAACAAAAATTAATAGTTATTTACTTGAAAAATGCGGTGTTAAGAAAGAAAATATACACAATCTTAACATTTGTACATCTTGTCAGAATGATAAATTCTATTCATATAGAAAGGATAATAAAACCGATAAAAGAATAGGTACTATTGTTCAGATAAAATTATAGAGAAAAAAAGGTTAGAGGATAGGAGAGGTGTTTGTAGTGAGTGAAAAAGTTTTGATAATAGACGATGAAATGCATATAGTTGAATTACTTAGATTCAACCTAGAGACATCAGGATACAAAACAATATATTCATACGATGGATTTGACGGATTTATAAAAGCGAAAGAGGAAAAACCAGATTTAATACTTTTAGATTGGATGCTACCCAATATAAGTGGAATAGAAGTGTTAAAGAAAATAAGACAGGATGCAGATTTAAAGAAGATTCCTGTTATAATGCTTACAGCAAAAAATATGGAAGACGATAAGGTTGAAGGTTTAGAAATTGGTGCTGACGATTATATAACAAAACCATTCAGTATTAAAGAACTTTTAGCTAGAATAACTTCTGTAATGAGAAGATATGGAATGAATACAGGCAGAGAAAGTGAAGAGCTTACAGCAGGTAATTTAAAATTAAACCTTACAAAACATGAAGTTAAAATAAATGATAAAAAAGTTGATTTAACATTAAAAGAATTCGAGCTTTTAAAGCTACTTCTTAAAAATAGAGGAAAGGTTCTTTCAAGAAACTTCCTATTAGATGAGATATGGGGTTACGAATACTACGGTGAAACTAGAACTGTAGACGTTCATATAAGATACCTTAGAAAAAAATTAGAAGAAGCTGGAGCAGATGAAAAATATATCGAAACAATAAGAGGTGTTGGATATAAAATAGACTAACTTGGAGGTGTAATATGGTGGATACGATTAACATAGAGATAATAATTACACTTGTTTCTGTAGTAATAGCTATAGTTTCGGCTAGATATGCGATAAATGTAAGAAAATATTTAAGAGAGATTATAGATGTTTCAAAAAGAGTGAGCAACAACGAACATCATGCAAGAATGGATTTAGGTGGAAATGGCGAATTAGGGGAATTTGCTAAAAACTACAACGACATGATAAAAAACTTATACAATACATTTGATGAGTTAGAATATAAGAATTTACAGCTAAGATCGATATTAAAAAGTATTTCTAATGGGATACTTGCAATAGACATAGAGGGGAATATACTTCTTATCAATGATGAAGCAAAAAAAATGATAAATTGCCCTAAAGAGGTAATGGTAGAAGGAAGGAATATATCATTTGCAATTAGAAATGATATGATTCTAAAACAGATAATGATGTTTATGGGGTCAAAGGAAAATGAAAAAACAGTTGTCAATTTAGATGATGGAAGATTTTTAAGAATAAAGCTAGACCCTGTATACCTTCAAAATAATAAAAGCATAGTTATAGGTTCTATAGTAAATATAGAGGATATTTCGGAAAGAGTTAGAGCAGAAAATATGAGAAAAGACTTTGTGGCAAATGTCAGCCACGAATTAAAAACTCCTCTTACTTCTATAAGTGGATTTGCCGAAACATTAAAATTAAATGAAAATATAGATAAAGAAACAAGAAATAGATTCCTTGGAATAATTGATGGAGAGGCAAATAGATTAAAGAGACTTATAGAGGATATACTTACACTTTCATTTATAGAAAATGATAAAAAAGAAGAGAAAGAATCTATAAATCTATACTCTGTGTATAGAAGAGTTGAGGATATGCTTATGATATCTGCAAAAACAAAAAGCATTGAACTAGTATGTGATGCGGATGAGTCGATAAATATACGGGCAAATGCAGATTATGTAAAGCAGATAATTTTAAATTTAGTTGATAATGCAATAAAATACACTCCAGAAAATGGAGATGTAAACGTAAAAATATTTAAAGAAAAAGATTATGCAGTAATAAAGGTATCTGATACAGGTATGGGAATACCTAAAGAAGACCAAGCTAGAATTTTTGAAAGATTCTATAGAGTAGACAAAGCTAGAAGTAGAGAAATAGGTGGAACAGGCCTTGGACTTGCTATTACAAAACATATAGTTATAAACCTTGGAGGAACTATTTCTGTTGAAAGTGTGCTTGAAAAAGGAAGTACATTTACAGTAAAAATTCCTATTAAAAGAGATTAATATTTATGGGTTGTTGTATTGTACAGCAGCCCATTTTTTATATTTTTGTAAATTCTTTATTTATAAGAAGAACAACAATTTTCTTAAAGAGTTGAATACTTTCTGTAAAAATGGTATCATAAAATGATATGTGATAACTTTTTTTAAGAGCGTGATTTAAATTTGATATTTTGTAATTAATAAATTGAGTTAGAGATATAATCAAGTTTAGGAAGGGGAATATCAAAGTGGAAGTTAATGTAAAAAATTCTAACAATATAATAAGTAGAATATATCCAGGAAGTATAGCGGAAGAGTTGGAGATAGAGGTTGGCGACCTTTTAATATCTGTAAATGGAGAAAAGGTTAAGGATATTATTCAGTACAGATTCTTAACTGATGACGAGTATATCGAGCTTGAAATACAGACAAAGAGCGGAGAAAGAGTGGTATACGAGATAGAGAAAGATTACGACGAAGAATTAGGATTAGAGTTTACTAACCCTATTATAGATAAGGCAAAAAGCTGCAGAAATAAATGTATGTTTTGCTTTATAGACCAGCTTCCAAAGGGAATGAGAGAGACTTTATACTTTAAAGACGATGATTCAAGACTATCATTCCTACAGGGAAACTTTGTAACTCTTACAAATATGAGCGAGCAGGATATAGAGGATATAATAAGATATAGAATTAGTCCGATAAATATATCTGTCCACACTACTAACCCAGAGTTAAGACAGAGAATGATTACAAATAGATTCGCTGGAAGATTATACAGCATAATGGAAAGACTAGCTGAGGCGGGAATAACTATGAACTGCCAGATAGTTTTATGTCCGGGCGTAAATGATGGTAAGGAATTAGAAAGAACTATAACTGATTTATCTAATCTTTATCCAAATGTAAACAGTGTTGCAATAGTTCCAGTTGGGGTAACTAGATACAGAGATCATCTACCTCATCTTGAAATATTCAACGAAAAAACAGCTAATGAGGCACTTGATTTAGTTGAAGGACTTCAGAAAAAATGCTTAGAAAAATTTGGCTCAAGATTTGCATTTATGTCAGACGAGTTCTATATAATTGCCAAAAGAGAAATACCAGACTACGATTCTTATGAAGGATTCCTTCAGTTTGAGGATGGTGTAGGTATGATAAGAAAGCTTGGAACAGAGATAATAAATTATCTTGATGAGCTTCCAGATGATTACGATGTAAGAGAAAAAACTGTTTCAATAGCTACAGGTAAGTCTGCGTACGAGTTTATAAACAGTATGGCAGAACTTATTATGAAAAAATTCCCTCAGGTTAAGATAAATGTGTATAGAATAGTGAATGAATTCTGGGGGGAAACAATAACAGTTTCAGGGCTTATAACAGCTCAGGATATTATTAAACAGACAGAAGGTAAAGAAAGAGGAGAAACTCTTTATATAACAAGAAGTATGTTAAAAGCTGATGAGCTTATATTCTTAGATGATGTAACGCTTGAGCAGCTTGAAGAAATTTTAGGTAATGAAGTCGTTCCTTGTGAAAATGAAGGACATGATTTCGTGGATAAGATATTGAAATAGGAGGGGGTTCATTTGAAAAAAGGACTACAATTTATTTTAGTATTACTATCTATTGCAATATGTATAGGTACAGGATACATAGTTGGAAGTAGGTATAAAGAATATGAAATAGATAAAAAAGAAAGTATTGCGTTAGATCATGCTAAAAAGGAAAAGTCATATAAAGAAGATAGTAAGGAATTTAAAGAAGCATATGATTATGTTGTAGAAAATGAGTTATATAACGATTTATCTATTGATAAAATATTAAAACTAACAAAAGAAAAAAATGAAGAAAATAAAGATTTTGATTATAAAAGTTGTATAGCAGGATATATAAGTGCATTAAATGGAGATAAATCAATATTAAATTTAAAATCTAATGATGAAATGTTATTTTATAAATATATAGAAAATACTATAAAGTTATATGAAAAAAATTATGACTCAATACAAATAGAAAAAAAAGTTGAAGAAAAAAAGGAAATCGAAGAAGAGACTACTAATGAAAAAACTTTGGGAAAAAATGAAGCTCCATGTGTACAATGTGGTAAGATATTTACTCAGCCAGAGGATGATGATTGGTCAGATTTATGCCCAGAATGTCTTGCTAGAGATGAAGTTAAGTGTCCACGTTGTGGTAATTGGGTAGAGGAATATGAGTATGATTATCCTAGTAATCAATGTTTAGATTGTGCAGGATGGATGTAAATAATATATTTTGAAAGGAAGGTTGATAAAATGTCAGATATGAATAGACCGATTGTAGCCGTAGTTGGTAGACCTAACGTCGGGAAATCTACAATATTTAACAAATTTGCAGGGAAAAGAATCTCAATAGTTGAAGATACTCCAGGAGTAACAAGAGATAGAATATTTACAGAGGTAGAGTGGTTAAACAAATACTTCACTCTAATAGATACAGGTGGGATTGAGCCAAAGAGCGACGATATAATCGTATCTCAGATGAGAAATCAGGCTATGCTTGCTATGGACATGGCTCACGTTATACTAATGGTTGTCGATGGTAAACAGGGTATAACTGCAGCAGATAGAGAAATAGCAGAAACTCTAAGAAGAACAAATAAACCAGTAATATTAGTAGTAAATAAAATAGATAGTATGAGTCAGTATGACAATGTATACGACTTCTATGAATTAGGTCTTGGCGAGCCGTTTGCAATATCTGGGGCAAACAGTATGGGACTTGGGGATTTATTAGATGAAATAGTTGCTAATTTCCCAGAAGGACTTAATACAGAAATAGACGAAGATACTATAAAAGTTGCTATAACAGGTAAACCAAATGCAGGTAAGAGTTCTATACTTAACAACATATTAGGTGAGGACAGAGTTATAGTAAGTCCAATAGCAGGTACTACAAGAGATGCTGTCGATACATATTTCGAAAAAAATGGACAGAACTATCTTCTTATAGATACAGCAGGACTTAGAAGAAAAAGTAAAGTATACGAAAGTGTTGAAAAATACAGTGTTATAAGAGCTATGAGTGCTGTAGATAGAGCAGATGTTGTTCTTATAGTAATAGATGCTCAGGAAGGTGTTACAGAACAGGATACTAAAGTTGCTGGTATAGCACATGATGAAGGTAAAGCGTGTATATTTGTAATAAACAAATGGGATTTAATAGAAAAAGACAATAAAACAGTTAAAAAATATACTGATGAAATAAGAACTAAATTCCCATTCATGTCTTATGCTCCGATACTATTTGTATCAGCTCTTACAAATAAGAGAATGAATAAAATACTTGAAACAGTTGATTATGTAGCATCAGAACATGCTAAGAGAATATCTACTTCTGCTTTAAATGAGGTAATAGGGGAAGCAGTTATGCTAAATCAGCCACCATCAGATAAAGGTAGAAGATTAAAAATATACTATGGAGCACAGACAGATGTTAAACCTCCTAAGATAACTCTATTTATAAATGATAAAGAGCTTACTCACTTCTCATATCAGAGATATTTAGAAAATAGAATAAGAGAAAACTTTGGATTTGAAGGAACTTCAATAAGATTTGAATACAGACAGAAAAAGAGATAATTAAAGGGGGTAATTATAGAGAATGTTAGGTTATATTCTAATTGCCGTTGTGGCATATTTACTAGGAAATATATCGACATCTTATATAATAGCCAAAAGAATAGCTGGTATTGATATAAGAACTCAGGGTTCTGGAAATGCAGGATCTACAAATGTTTTAAGAACTCTAGGTAAAAAAGCAGGGTTAATGACATTTTTAGGGGATGTACTTAAAGGTGCTCTTGCTGTTTTAGTAGCATGCATAGTATCTAAATTTATGCCAATAGATACTTTAACTGCTAAATATGTTGCAGTGCTAGGTGTTGTTGCAGGTCATAACTGGCCAGCATTTTTAGGATTTAGAGGTGGAAAAGGTGTTGCCACATCTCTTGGTGCAATGCTTGCAGTACATCCAGTAGCAGCGCTTACTTGTTTTGCAGTATTTGGCGTTGTTGTTGCAGTTACTAAATATGTGTCTTTAGGATCAGTAGTTGGTATAGCTAGTTCACCATTTATAGTATATTTAATGGGTAAAAAAGAGGCTGTCCCTGTAACTGTATTCTTAGCATTATCAGTAATATACACACATAGAGCGAACTTAAAAAGAGTATTTAATGGAACAGAAAGAAAAATTGGACAGAAGAAGAATTAATCATCTTCAGGAGGGATATTATGAAAAAGGTATGCGTATTAGGAACAGGTAGCTGGGGAACAGCTTTAGCATTAAGCCTAGCAAAAAATGATTTTGATGTACTTATGTGGTCTAGAAGAGAAGAACGGGCTGAAAGTATAAATAAAAATAGAGAAAATACGGAATATCTACCAGGAGCAGTATTTCCTGATAATTTAAACGTTACTTCTGATTTAGATGAAGCTGTAAAAGATAGTAAAATAGTTGTTATAGCAGTTCCATCTCAGGCTGTTAGAGGAATGTGTACTAAATTAAAAGGAAAATTAACACCAAATCAGATTATTGTAAATGTTGCAAAAGGTCTTGAAAAGGGAACTGGAAAAAGACTTTCTGAAGTTTGTGCAGAGGAACTTCCTGAATCTAAGTATGTTATGTTATCTGGACCATCTCATGCAGAGGAGGTTGCAAAAGGCTTACCTACTACAATAGTGGTTTCATCAGAAGATATAGAATACGCACAGATAGTGCAGGATACATTTATGTCTCCAGCACTTAGAGTTTATACAAATTCAGACCTTATAGGTGTTGAGCTTGGTGGTGCTTTAAAGAATATTATAGCTTTTGGAGCAGGTATATGCGACGGTTTAGGCTATGGAGATAATACTAAGGCAGCACTTATGACTAGAGGTATAACAGAGATAAGTAGACTTGGTGTTGCTATGGGTGCAAAGGCGATTACTTTTACTGGACTTTCTGGTATAGGGGATTTAATCGTTACTTGTACAAGTATGCACAGTAGAAATAGAAGAGCAGGTATACTTATAGGAGAAGGATACTCTGTTGAGGAAACTCTTGAAAAGGTTAAGATGGTTGTTGAAGGAATTACAGCAACAGAAGTTGCACATGATGTAGCTGAAAAATTAAATATAGATATGCCTATAACAAATGCTATCTACGCAGTTGTTCACGATGGACTTGAACCTTTTGAAGGAATAAAAGGACTAATGACTAGAAACAAAAAGAACGAAGTAGAACATATAGGGCTATAAGAAATAAAGAGGAGGCCGCCACAATTATTTGTGGTGGCTTTTTTTATGAAAAATTTGATAATTTTTCCTCCAGGCTTCGAACTTTGCTTTTTCAAGCAAAGCTTTCAAAATGTTGCAAAGTTCTGCAGATTGTCGGTACAAATCAATCAAATTTTTTCTTAAAAAAAAGACATCACCACAAAATAAATTGCGACAACCTTATAGAGTAATATGAGATAGTTAGGTAATAAGTTAGTAAAATGATAAGTGTATTTGGATATACCCTCTTTTATGTTCATTTTTGTTGTGTAAGCGATTTAATTAAATGTGAAGAAGGAAAATAACTGCTCTATAAGCGACAATTCTGGAAGCGCCCCATACCTTGCAATGTGTTATAAAAATGAATGGGGCGCTGAAGCCTGGAGCAAAGAGCAGTTATTTTTCTTCTTCTTTTTATTATTTTTATTTTTCCTTTTTATAAGTTGATAAATTTGGTATAATATAATATGGTATAAACTATTGAAATTATGCTCTGATTTTGTCATTTGATTGTGTTTTTGATTTTATAATTAAAAATATGATAAATTCAGATAGTTAAAAGTATGATATAGATCATATATTTTTAAATATTAAAAATAGGCGGTGATTTATATGGAAAATATTAGAGAAAATATTGAAAGTATAAGAAAGAGAATAGCAGATGCGGCAGTTAGAACAGGTAGAGATGCCGATGATATAAAGCTTATTGCAGTTACTAAGACTGTTGATGTTGACAAGGTTGAGGAAGCTATAGCAGCAGATGCTTTAGATGCTGGAGAGAATAAACCTCAGGAATTAGCTAGAAAGTATGAGGTTCTAGGGGATAAGATTAGATGGCATCAGATTGGTTCATTACAGACAAATAAGGTTAAATACATAATAGATAAAGTTTGTATGATACATTCTTTAGATAGAGAAGGGCTTGCTGAGGAGATAGACAAGAGAGCAAGTAAAATAGGTAGGGTGATTGATTGTCTTGTTCAGGTAAATATTTCTGGAGAAGAGAGCAAACATGGTATGTCAAGAGAAGAAGTAGAGCCATTTGTTAGACTTGTTGCCGAAAAATACCCTAATATAAAGATTAAAGGGCTTATGACAATGGCACCTTTTGATGCAGAAAAAGATGAAATAAGAAAAGTATTCAGAGATCTTAAAGAGCTTTCTGATGAAATAAATAATATGAATATAGGAAATGTTGAGATGAGGGAGCTTTCTATGGGTATGACAAATGACTTTGAAATAGCTGTAGAAGAAGGAGCTACAATGGTTAGAGTCGGAACTGCTATATTCGGAAAAAGAAATTATAACAAATAATAAAGCAAATTGGAGGAAAGAAAAATGGCAAAAATAATCGACAAAGTGAAGAATATATTCAGTGATGACGAAGATTTAGATTATGATGAATACGAAGAAGAATATGAAGAAGATGAATACGAGGAAGCAGAAGAAAATCACGAAGAAGCAGAAGAATACAATGCTTTAGCATCTAATAAAAAAATAGGTAAAGTGATAGATTACCCAACAGGACAGATGAAAGTGGTAATATATGCTCCTAAAATATACGACGAAGCAACTCAGATTGCAGATGCTTTAAAACAGAGAAAAACAGTAGTAGTAAACCTAGATGGAGTATCTTCTCCACAGGTTAAAAAATCTATATTCGACTTTTTAAATGGAGCGGTTTATGTGCTAGATGGAGATATTCAGAAAGTAGCAGGATCAATATTTATATTAGCTCCAAATAATGTTGATATAGATGCCAGTGTGAAAAAAGAACTTGAAAGTAGAGCACTTTTCCCTTGGCAGAAATAATAACAAAATAATATAGATGAAAGTGGGAATGCTAATGCATACATTAAGGATAGCAATAGCCTATCTTCTTGATATAATTTCATGGGTAATAGTAGTAAAAAGTCTATTTACATGGGTACCAGCTCTTATGGACACTAAGTTATACCAGATAATGGATGAAATAACAGAGCCAATAGAAGGGCCAATTAGAAAAATTCTTTACAGAAATTATTCTGGACCTGTAGATTTTTCACCGGTAATAGCGATAATAATACTTATATTCTTGAAAGGATTAGTGCTATAAGATGGACAAGATAAGACTTACTAATCATATAAAAGATATAGAATTAAAGAACAAAATGTTTAAGTTGATAGATAAGGCAAATACTTGTCTAAAAAATTATGAAGCAAAAAGTACAGAATTTATGAATCCTTTTGAAATTAAAAATGCTATGGATATAATTAATTCTGAATCAGATTTAAAATACCATTCTGACGGGGGATATGAAGGTGCTGAAAGAAGTGTCATGACTATATTTCCATTTTATATGGAGTATGAGGATATTGAGCCACCTATAAAATTTGTTCAGATTGATGGTAATTTTAAATTTAGAAGTGTATCACATAAGGATTATTTAGGTTCTATTTTAGGGCTTGGGATAAAAAGAGAAAAGATAGGCGATATATTAATTCACGAAGAATTTTGTCAGGTTGTAGTAAGTAGCGATATTTGTGATTATATCGTTATGAACCTTACAAAAGTAGCGACAAATTCTGTAAAAGTTAAAGAAATTAAAAGAGAAGAATTAAAAACTTCAGAAAAGAAATATAAAGATATCTCGTTTACAGTATCTTCAGATAGACTAGATTGTGTAATAAGTGGAATATACAATATTTCAAGACAGGAAAGTCTAAAGTATATAAATGCGGAGAGAGTTCATGTAAATTATGAAAAAATTACATCTGCATCTAAGGCAGTATCTTCAGGAGATCTTATTTCAGTAAGGGGAAAAGGTAGGTCTGAAGTTATTGAAATAGGCGGGGAGACCAGAAAAGGAAGAACTAGAGTAAAGGCTAGAATAATATTATAGTTGAGGAGAAGATAATGATAACACCACAGGAGATAGAAGAAAAAGTTTTTAGAAAGTCTATGAGAGGATTCAACTGTGAAGAGGTTGATGAATTTTTAGATGATTTAAGAGTAGATTATGAAAATCTTATAAGAGAAAATGAATCTCTTAAAGAAAGAGTTAGAATGTATAGTGAGCAGCTAAATAAATATACAAACATAGAGGATACTTTAAAAGAAACTCTTATAACTGCTCAGACAGCTGCAGAAGATACAACATCTGCTGCAAATAAAAAAGCTAGAATAATAATAGAAGAAGCTGAATTTATGGGTAAACAGAAAATAGATGAGGCTACTAGCAGAGTTATCGAAATAAGAAAAGAGTATGATAATATTACTGCTGAATTTAAAATGTTTAAAAATAAATTTAAATCTCTTTTAGAGAGTGAAATTAAAAATATTGATGAAATATGCTCTAATATAGATACAGGTCTTTCAAGTCAGTATGAATGGAGAACTGCTATGGATGAGTATGAAGATGATAGATTCGATATAGAGGATTTTGGGGCAACTGCTGCAATGGAAGATGATGTTGAAGAATACGATTCTGATGACGAAAATACATCTCCAGAAAATATATTTGGTCTATAAAATTATCTATAATTTTATGATTTTTACTATAATTTTTTGTTATAGATATGCTTGAATTTAGAAACAATATAGAATTATCTGAAAAAATCAAAAAATAACTATTGACTAAAATTAAATTTTGGTATAAACTTTCAAAGTATAGAAAACAAAATCTTTAAAGGCTATGATGAAGACAGTAGATTCGGATTTTATTTTTACAGAGAGCTGGGTTAGCTGAGAACCAGTGAAATATACTGAGTTGAATATCACTTCGGAGCTGAATGCTGAAAGATTTATCTTAATAAAGATTTATCGAATAAGTTATTCCGGTAATGTGCCGTTATACAGTAGAGTGTCGTGTAGATATAAATTTAAAATTATCTATGCGGAATTAGGGTGGTAACGCGAGCAACTCGTCCCTTTGTGTATGCAAAGGCGACGAGTTTTTTTATTTGAGCAACTTATTTTAGAAAACTTTGAGCAATGAAAAATAAAGGGAATATTAAAAAGAAAGGGTGAATTAATAATGGCGAACTTTAAACCATTAGTAGACACTTCTGTTAAAGAAGCAGAAGCAAAAGTATTTGATTACTGGCAGGACATCGATATACTAGAAAGAACTTTAGAAAAAGGTCAGAACGATCCAAGTTTCGTATTCTTTGAAGGACCTCCAACAGCAAACGGAAACCCTGGTATACACCACGTTGTTGCCAGAACATTAAAAGACTGGGTATGTAGATATAAAACAATGTCTGGATACCAGGTAAAAAGAAAAGCTGGTTGGGATACTCATGGTCTTCCAGTAGAAATACAGGTAGAAAAAGAATTAGGATTATCAGATAAACAGGCTATAGAAGATTACGGAATAGCAGAATTCTGTGATAAATGTAGAGATTCAGTATTCTCTTTTGAAAAACAGTGGAGAAATATGACTGAAAGAATGGCTTATGAAGTTGACCTTGATAACCCATACATAACATTAGATAACAACTACATAGAATCTGTTTGGTGGATATTAAACAAATTCAACAAAGAAGGATATATGTATGAAGGACATAAAATACTTCCTTACTGCCCAAGATGTGGAACTGGTCTTGCATCACACGAAGTTGCACAGGGATACAAAGAAGTAAAAACTAATACATTAGTAGCTAAATTCAAAAAAGCTGGAACTGAAAATGAATACTTCTTAGCATGGACAACTACTCCATGGACATTACCATCAAATGTATCATTAACAGTAAACCCAGAAGTTACTTATGTAAAAGTTAAACCAGCTGATGTAGATGAGTTCTACTACTTAGCTGAACCATTACTAGAAAAAGTAATGAAAGATAGAGAATACGAAGTTGTTGAAAAAATGACTGGTAAAGACTTAGAATACGTTGAATATGAACAGTTATTAGACTTCGTAAAACCAGATAAAAAAGCATTCTTCATAACTTGCGCTGATTACGTAACTACTGAAGATGGTACAGGTATAGTACATACTGCTCCAGCATTTGGGGAAGACGACTACAACTGTGGTAAAAAATACGGATTACCAGTACTTCAGCCAGTTGATGAAAGAGGAGAATTTACTGCAACTCCATGGAAAGGTAAATTCGTAATGGAAGAAGGACTAGATGTTGAAATAATAAAATATCTAGCTAAAGAAAATAAATTATTCAGCAAAGAAAAAGTTGCTCACAACTATCCTCACTGCTGGAGATGTCAGACTCCACTTGTTTACTACGCTAAACCAAGTTGGTACATAGAAATGACTAAATTAAAAGACCAGTTAATAGCTAACAACAACACTGTAAACTGGTATCCAGAATTCGTTGGTCAGGGAAGATTCGGTAACTGGCTAGAAGAATTAAAAGACTGGGCAATATCAAGAAGTAGATATTGGGGAACTCCTCTTCCAATGTGGAGATGTGAATGTGGAAACACAGAATCTGTAGGATCAAGACAGGAATTAGCTGATATGGCTGTTGAAGAAGTAGATCCAGCAACTGTAGAACTACACAGACCATACGTTGATGAAATACATCTAAAATGTCCAAAATGTGGTAAACCAATGACTAGAGTAAAAGACGTTATAGACTGCTGGTTCGATTCAGGATCAATGCCATTTGCTCAGCATCACTACCCATTTGAAAATAAAGAAAACTTTGATCAGTTATTCCCAGCAGATTACATCTGTGAAGGTATAGACCAGACAAGAGGATGGTTCTACTCATTATTAGCAATATCAACATTTGTAATGGGTAAAGCACCATACAAAAACGTATTAGTTAACGACCTTGTACTAGACAAAGACGGTAAGAAAATGTCTAAATCAAGAGGAAATACAGTAAATCCATTCGAATTATTCGATAAATACGGAGCCGATGCTTTAAGATGGTACTTATTATACGTATCTCCACCATGGACTCCAATAAGATTCGACGAAGAAGGATTAAAAGAAGTTCAGTCTAAATTCGTAGGAACAATGAAGAACGTATACAACTTCTTCACTCTATATGCTAACACTGATAACATAAATCCTGGTGATTTCTTCGTTGAATACAAAGATAGATCAGAATTAGATAGATGGATACTTTCTAAATTCAACAACTTAAAAGCTGAAATAGAAGAAAACCTAGAAATATTCGAAGTTAACAAAACTATAAGAAGAATACAGGAATTCATAAATGACGATTTATCTAACTGGTATATAAGAAGATCTAGAAGAAGATTCTGGGAACCAGAATTAACTGAAGATAAAAAAGCAGTTTACAACACTACTTATGAATTATTAACTGAATTATGTAGAGTTGTAGCTCCATTTGCTCCTTACTTATCAGAAGAAATGTACAGAAACTTAACTGGAGAAGAATCAGTTCATCTAGCTTCTTATCCAAGATGCAACAAAGAACTTCTTGATGAAAAACTAGAAGAAAAAATGGACTTAGTTAAAAACTTAGTTACTCTAGGAAGAGCTTCAAGAGAAAATGCTAGAATAAAAGTTCGTCAGCCATTAAAAGAAGTATTAATAGACGGAAAATATGAATCTGTTATAGCTGATTTAGTTGACATAATAAAAGAAGAATTAAACGTTAAAGAAGTTGTATTCGTTCAGGATTTAAGTGAATACATGAACTACAGCTTAAAACCTAACTTCAGAGAAGTTGGTTCAGTATTAGGTAAAAAAGTAAATGCATTTGGTAAAGCTTTAGCAGCATTAGATGCTCATGATACTGTAACTAAACTTGAAAACGGTGAAAAAGTAGTAGTTAATCTTGATGGAGAAGACTTCGAATTCGGTAAAGATTACGTTCTTGTAAATATATCTGCTAAAGAAGGATTCAACGTATCTATGCAGAACAATGTATTCGTTCTTCTTGATACAGAATTAAACGAAGAACTAGTAAATGAAGGATTTGCAAGAGAATTCATATCTAAAGTACAGCAGTTAAGAAAAGCTGCAAACTTTGAAGTACTAGACAACATAGTAATAGACTACTGCTCAGATGATGAAGTAGCTAAAGCAGTTGCTGAATTTGAAGATTACATCAAATCAGAAACTCTAGCTCTTGAATTAAACAGAGTAGAAGATGCTAGCTTAGAACAGCACAACTTAAATGATCATATGACAGGAATAAAAGTAACTAGAAAATAATTCTTAGCTAGATTAAAATTCTTAGTTAACTTAAATAAAATTTCTGTAATATAATCTAAATCTAGTTTTATATATTGTAAGGACTAGAAATTTAATAAAAAATATAATATAATGATAATGTTATATCAATTAGAAGAAGTGTTTCGGATTCCGGAACACTTCTTTAATGTGTAAAAATAATGTTTAGAGAAAAAATTTTAAAATCAAAGTAAAAAGGGAGAATAATTTAATAGGAGGTTTTATATGGGTGATAGAAAAAAAGGTATCACGTTGGTTCTAATTGCCACAACATTCTGGGGAATGATGGGTATAAACAGTAGAACATTGTCATTAGCTGGTCTTTCTGCTATGGATATAGCATTTATCAGATGCTCTATTGCTGGGGTATTATTTACAATTTATATGTTAATTAGAAAGCCAGAGGAATTAAAACAGAAATTATCGGGAATACTTGTAGGTTGTTTATATGGAGTAGTTTGCTTTGTATTAGGATTTATGACTTACAATGTATCTGTTGAGAGAGTGCCTATATCAGTGGCTACAGTTCTTATGTTTACAAATCCAATATGGGTGTCTATATTTGGAGCGGTTGTATTTAAGGACAAGATGACTAAGAAAAAAGTATTAGTTATATGTATGTGTATAGTTGGATGTATTTGCATATCAGATGTAATATCTACTGGTGGAGCAAACTTAGATGTTATAGGTATAGCTGCAGGTCTTATAAACGGAATGACTTTTGCTATGCAGATAATAATACCAAGATTCTTTGAAGGGAAATACTCAAAAGATGCGATACTAGTGTACGGATTTATATCAAGTACTGTTGTACTATCATTCTTTACAGATTTCTCAAATATAGCAGCTGCTGTAACAGGGCCAAACTCTATGGTTGTAATAGCTAATATGCTTGCTATATCAGTACTTTCAACATTTATAGCTAGTACATTCTATGTTAAGTCAACAGAATACATAGAAACTCAGGTTACAAGCATACTAGTATCACTTGAACCAATACTAGGAAGTATATTTGCATTCTTCATATTTGGAGAAACAATGTCTCAGACTCAGCTGATTGGGGCGGCAATAGTAATACTTGCTGCATGCGTACTAGAAACGGACTTATCAAAAATAACAGAAAAAATAATGTTACCTTTCTCAACTAAACAAATAAAATAACTGTTGAATATATTTTGTAAAATTCAATTTTTGCTATTAAAATAATATCCCTCTCAGTCTCCAGGCTTCAGAGCCTCGCACTTTTAGAGTAACACATTTCAAAGTTGCGAGGCTCTTGCAGATTGTCGAGTTGAGAGGGATAAATATTTTAACTTATCGCAAAAATTGATTATTAGTAAAATATTTATAACAGTTATTTTTTTATATAACTTTCGAAAAACAAAAGACCTACGGTTGATTAATCTTTGGATGTATTAATCAATTATAGGTCTTTTTAGTTGAGTTTAATTTTAATAGATTTGTTATGTTTTACATACTTTAACAACCGATTAATAATTTTACAAAATAAAAGCTTGAATATTGTAGAAATAATCGCATGCAACGACAATCTGCAGAGCTTTGCTCGAAGCCTGGAGTAAATGCGATATTTCTATTATATTCAAGCTTTTACCTATTTTATAAAATTATTTCCATATTGACACTAGGCACTCAGATATGTCCCCAAATGGTATTGGTTCAGCCTTTAATATACTCTGCATTACAAGCCCGTCTACTATTGAAATAAGTAGGAATGAGATTGCATCGGCCTTATCTTTAAACTCATCAGAAAGATTCTCTACAAGTGAATCCTTTAAAGCAAGTCTCCACTCTCTATATTTTTCTTTAAATTGATTTCTAAGAGCTTCATTTTCTGTTATTGCTTCACATATTAAATACATGTGTATTCTTCCTGTTGAAGAGATGGTAGAAATATTATCGAGAAGAATTTTTACTAAATCCAAGTCGTCTATTCCCTGTATATTTCTTACACACATCAGAACAGCTTCATTTATAATATTCAAGTGTACATCGGCTATTTCAGCTATTATATCGTCTTTTGATGCATAATAGTAATAAAGAGTACCTTTACTTATATTAGCATGACGAGCAATATCTGCAAGGCTTGTATTTTTTACACCTTGTTTTGTAATAAGCTTAATAGCGGCATCTATAATTAGTTGTTTTGTATTATTTTCTGATCTCATTTTAGCACCTTTCTTTAAACGTTATAAAAATATTATAAGCTTATATAATCATACTGTCAAACAGAGAGGTGCTATAGTAATAAAGATATTATAAAAATTATACAATATAATAAAAATAAATTAAGAAAATAAAATAAAAATATATAAGTTATAAAAACAAACTATTATAAACTAATATTGACACCTAGTACTAAAAAATATATAATAGTATGAGAATGAAAAATTCGACCGAGTGACCGAGAAAATTTTATAGACCGGTCGACCGACAAAATGTTTAGAGGATTTGGAGAGAGGGAAAATGAGTAAAGTTAGGATAGTTACAGATAGAGCGTCTGATTTACCAGATAATATAGCAGCAAAATATGGAATAGAAATAGCAGAAATGGATGTTGCATTTGGGGAAGATGTATATTATGGCGGAAAAGGAATTAGTATAGAAGATTTTTATGCAAGAATGAAAAAAGAAAAAGAACTGCCAAAAACATCTTGTCCATCACCAGATAAATTTTTGGAAATATACAAAAAAGAAGATAGCGATGTATTAGTTCTTACATTAACATCAAAACTTTCAGCTACTTACAATTGTGCAGTACTTGCAGATGATATGTATAAAGAAGAAGAGCATACAAATAGAGTAAAAGTTATAGACACAATGAGTGGATCTATAGGGCAGGGAATACTTGCTGTATACGCAGCTCAGTTAGCAGAACAGGGTAAAAATATAGATGAAATATCTGAAGAAATAGAAAAGCTTATAGACAACACTAAATTTATCGGTGTTCTTCAGACATTAGAAAATGCTATAAAGGGTGGAAGAATAAGCAAATTAGCAGGAAGTATAATAAACACATTTAATTTTAAAGCTCTTGTACAAATAGATGATGGTCTAGTAAAACCATTTGACAAGGCTAGAGGTGAAAATGGAAGCATGAAAAAATTAGTTGATTTATTCTTAGAAGGTGCTTCAGATACTGAGAAAAAAACATTATTTATAGGTCATTCTAATTGTTTAGCTAAAGCTGAAAAGGTAAGAGATATGATATTAGAAAGAAAAAGCTACAGAGAAGTTGTATTCTGTGGAATAGGTACTGTAATGGGTACATATACTTCTGATGGATGTGTGTTATTAAATGCGGTAGAACTACCAGAATTGATAGATGCTTAAAAATATATTAAATATAAAAATAAATAATAAAACTCTAAAGCTATTAAATAAAAATATAAAATAAATGTTAAATTTATTTTTACAATATTGAATAAAAAAACGAGTTATAATATAATATTCATCAACAATATTTTGAGAGGTGAAATTATGGATAACGGAGAGAGTGACGAGGAGAATAGGTCTATAAATTTATCTAAGCATAAATATATAGACCTTATTTATTTTTCTGTAGTTGCTTCAAAAATTAGAAAAAAATTAATCAAACTCGTATGTTAAGGATAAGTTTTAGAAAAGCAGAGAGAAAAATTTTTACATTAAAAGAATAAAAATAAAATAAAAATATAGAAAATAAAACTCATAGAAAATAAAATTTATAGAAAAGATAAAATCAATAATAATATTTAACAACGAGGAGATTAAAAAATGTATAAACAAATAATATTTCAGGTAGTTTTAATAATGATAAATGCTTTCTTTGCGATGACAGAGGTGGCACTTATATCGGCAAATAAAATTAAATTAAAGAAAATGGCAGATGAAGGGGATAATATTGCTAAAAAATTAGTTGATATATCAGAAGATCCTTCAGAATTTTTATCTACAATACAGATAGGTATAACTTTTGCAAACTTTATAGCCAGTGCATTTGCTGCAGATGGACTTTCTGGATACTTGGCAGATTTCATATACAATACTTTAAATGTAAAAGTGTTGTCTTATGAAATGATGAGCACAGCTTCATTGATTTTAATAACAATAATATTATCATACTTTACACTTGTTTTAGGTGAGCTAGTCCCTAAAAGGATAGCCATGCAGAAACCTATGGAAGTAGCTAGATTTGCGTGTATACCAGTTTCTGCAATCTCTACTGTTGTAAAACCTGCTGTAAAATTCTTATCTCTATCTACAAATATAGTTTTAAAAGGGTTAAGAGTAGATACAAATGAAGAAGAGGACTCAATTACAGAGGAAGAAATAAGAATGATGCTTGAAATAGGTAATACAGGCGGAACAATAAATTCAGACGAAAAAGAGTGGATAGACAATGTATTTGATTTTTCTGATTCTAGTGTAAGAGAGATAATGACTCATAAATCAGAAGTTGTTGGGATTTATGAAAATGATAGCTTAACTGATATAGAAGAGAAAATCCACGAAACAGGCTATTCAAGATATCCTGTCTATGGAGAAAATGACAACGATATAAAAGGAATACTATATGCTAAAGATTTCTTTGCGGAGGTGTATAGTTGTTTTGCAAAAGAAGAATATGAGTCGGATACTTTAGAAAATAAAGGTATGTCAATAAATAAAGATGTGGTAATAAATAAAAATGATTTAAATATAATGGATAATCTAAGAAAACCGTATTTTATACCAGATAGTATGAGCTCTTTCTTATTATTTAAAAATATGCAAAAAAATAACACACATATAGCTATAGTTATAAACGAGTATGGTGAAAATATAGGCCTTATAACTATGGAGGACTTGTTAGAGGAGATAGTAGGGAATATATACGACGAATACGATGAGTGTGAGGATGAGGAAGTAAAGATTTCTGAGACGACTTGGAAGATAAAGGGAAGTACGAGTTTAGATGATTTATCGGATAAATTTGATATAGATTTTCCTGATGATTTAGATTATGATACTATTTCTGGATTGATTTTAGAAAAGATACAGAGAATACCTAATGATGGAGAACAGTTTGAAATAGAGGCATTTGGTATGAAAATAAAAGTTGAAAAAGTAGAATCTAGAAAAATTGAAGAAGTGATAATAACTATTGTTAAGTAATATAGAAATAATATAAAATAAATACAATGCTTACTAAACAATAGAAATATTATTTAGTAAGATTAAATAAGATAATAAAAAAGGTTGTTGCAAATTGCAACAACCTTTTTATGTATTAAATTGTAATAAAATTTTTGTTTAAGTTATTCCGTAAGGCTAGTATTAGTCTACTATAACTAATTAGTTTCCAACAACAACTAATTCTTTGTTGTATGCATTTAAGTTTTCGTAACCGTCTTCAGTTACTAATATAAGGTCTTCTATTCTAACTCCGAATTCTCCTGGTAGATATATACCTGGTTCTACTGAGAATATCATACCTGGTTTTAATTCTTCAGTATTTACAGAAGAAACGTCTCCCATATCGTGGCATTCTAGACCTATAGAATGTCCAGTTCTGTGAGTGAAGTATTCTCCGTAACCTTTTTCAGTTATGTAGTCTCTTGCAGCAGCATCTACGTCACAGAATCTAACACCTGGTTTAACTATGCTTATTGCTCTCTTATTAGCTTCAAGAACTATATCAAATATTTCTTTTCCTTTTTCAGGAACTGATTTATAGAATACTGTTCTTGTCATATCTGAGCAGTAGTGGTCTTTTATACAACCAAGGTCAAGTATTATAGCGTCTCCTTCTTTAACGTATCTGTCTCCTGGTTCACCGTGTGGGTTAGCACCATTAGCAGCGAATCCTATTATTGGATCGAATGATAATCCATCAGCTCCAAGATCTTCGTATATTCCTTTAAGAACTGTAACTAACTGTTTTTCAGTTAAATCACCTTTTATTTCTTTCTGAAGTCTTTCAACAGCTTTATCATTTATCTGAGAAGCTTTTCTCATTAATTCTTTTTCTTCTTCATCTTTAAACATTCTTAATCTGTCTATTATGTAAGAACCGTTAACGAATTTGCTTCCAGCTCCGTGTTCCATTAATCCTAATAAGAATCTTGCTGGCCAGTTTTTGTCTATACCCATAACAGCGTTGTGGTCAACTCTGTCAGCAACAACTTTTACAGAATCGTCAGTATCTTTGAAGATAACTTTTTCAACTCCTAAATCTTCTTCTATTGGGAATAATTCGTTTACGAATAATTTGTGATTACCATCTACATTTAGGTAAAGAGCGAATAATCTTTCTCCTGTGTGTAACATTAATCCTGTTAAGTAGAATACTGAGTAAGGATCACTTACTATCATCTGCTGTATTCCGTCTTTTTTCATCTGTTCTAAAACGGCATTTAATCTCTGAGTTTTCATTGCAAAACTACCTCCTGGCTATTTATAAAATTTTATTACCATCTTTAATTTTAGCACAATAATAAAAAAAGTGAATAGATTTTGATAAAAAAATATTAATAAAATGAAAAATTATTTTTATTTGATTTTTAGCTGTGCAACGATTTCTTCAGTTGGTGTAACGTATGCGGTATTATTTGTTTCATATATAACCATTCCTGGCTTTGCACCACCTGGTTTTTTAACATTTTTCCTCTTTGTATAATCTACTGGCACTTTTGCAGACATTCTTGCCTTACTGTAATAAGCGGCTAAAACTGCAGCTTCAAACAGTGTCTGGTCAGAAGGCTCGTGTCCTGCACATTTAACAATAACGTGAGAACCCGGTATATCTTTAGTATGCATCCAAATATCATCGTTATCGGCAAGTCTTAGAGTAAGGTAGTCATTCTGTCTATTATTTTTACCTACTAAAATCTGATATCCTTCAGACGATTTAAATTCTAGTGGAGCAGTAGAAGGCTGTATCTCTTTTTTACCGATTTTTTTCTGAGATTTTACATATCCTGTCTTAACAAGTTCTTCTCTTATATCTTTAAGCTCTTTAAGATTTTCACAGTTTTCTATACCAAGTATAGTATTTTCAAGGTATTCAATCTCTTCCTTAGTCATAGCCATCTGATTTGTAATCTCTATTTTTGCGTTTTTAAGCTTATTGTATTTTTTAAAGTATTTCTGAGCATTTTCAGAAGGTGTAAGATTCTTTTTAAGAGCTATTGTAACAGTTTTATACTCTGGATCGTAGAAGTTTTGAACATCTACACTTTCCATACCCTTTTCAATCATATAGATGTAAGAAGTAATAAGCTCTCCTTTAACCTTGTAAATCTCAGCATTTTCAGACTCTTCAAGTTCTTTTTGCTGTTTTTCTAGTTTGTGGATAAGTCTTTCAAGTTTTATAGAGATGTTTTTCTTCATAACAGAAGCTCTTTGATTTATTCTATCTTTGATATCCTTAGTTTTATAATAATCTTCTATAGCTGAAGATATACTATCCTTGTGAATTGTAGTAAATTCGTGGTACATATCCATATTAATACATCCAAAATCTACTATTTTATCAATTTTTTCGTTAAGAATAATACAAGGTGAATAATTTCCTTCTTTTATATCTTTAAATAAATTTTCAAATGCATTGAATAGATTTTTTAAGTCTGAATCAGAAAGTGAAGAAGTAGGTTCGCTTTTTTCTATTCCAGCCCTAAAACATATTTCTCTAGCTATTGAAGGACTTATTCCTAAAAATTCTGAGTAAATTGATTTGAAACAAGGTCCTTCAAAAGATTTAATTCTACTAGAAAAATCATCAAGAGAAATACTATCAAGTGGATTCAACTTATCCTGAGCTGGTGGAAGATTGTAATCCTGACCCGGAAGAATCTGTCTAACCCTACTCACACTGACAGGAATTCTCTTAGCTGCATCTACTATCCTATTTTCATTTCTCTGAACAAGGATAATATTACTGTGTCTTCCCATTATTTCAACATAAATGTCCTTAATAGTCTTTTCCTTTAATTCATCAAAAGATTCGACACTTATCTTTAAAATTCTCTCAAATCCAACCTGTTCAATATTTGTAATAACGCCACCTTGAACATACTTTCTAAGAAGCATACAGAAAACAGGTGCTTTCTTAGGATTGTTCTTCTTATAATCCTCGGCCAAATAAACTCTTGGATTTGATGCACTTGCACTAAGCACAAGTTTGTAGTTTGTTTTATGATTTCTTATCTGAAGAAGGATTTCGTCCTCTTCTGGTTGATATATCTTATCGATTTTTGCTCCATTAAGCAGAGAATTTAACTCGTCTGCTATTGAATGGATAACTAATCCGTCTAATGCCATAATTGTTTCTCCTCTCAAAATATCTATCATTTAATTATATCATACATAGCTTTATCTCACATATAAACCTTAAATTAGTTTAGAATATATAAAAGATAAGTCGCTCTTTTTATGTGTATCGTATTTTTTACTAACAAGCAAAGGGATAGAAAATAAATTTTAGAGATGTCATCACTTTTGTGTATAATAAAAAAATAATAATTTATAAAATATATAAAATTATTACCTTCAAATTAAGACCTTAAATAATTGTGGACAAAAAAATAGGAACAAGATTAATAACTGCTAGTCCAGCGACACTTGGAGACGTTTGCGTCGTAACCGTGGAGCGGATAGCAGTTATTAACTTGTTCCTTTTATGTTCCAATAATTAAGGTCTTAATCCCATTCCACCTTCAAGAGTTATTGTTTCACCACTCATGTATTTGAAGTCTGGTGAAGCTAACTGTACACATACACGTCCGATTTCTTTTTCAGCATCTCCGTAGTGTCCAGCAGGTGGCATTTTAACATTTTCTTTGAATGCCTGTGGATAAGCTTTTTCAAAGTTTTCAAGCTGTGCAGTCCAAGCAAGTGGGCAGATTATGTTTACATTTATTCCAAACTGTCCCCATTCATTAGCTGCAACTCTACTTAATCCACGTACACCTTCTTTAGCAGCTGCATAAGCACACTGTCCAAAGTTTCCGAATAAACCAGCACCTGATGCGAAGTTTATTACGCTTCCTTTAGTTTCTTTTAAGTATGGTAAACAAGCCTGCATGTAGTAGAATGTTGCGTATAGTCCTGAATATACTGCTAGGTCAAACTGTTCAGTTGTATGATCTTCTAAAGTAACACCTGAAGCAGAAGCCTGAGCATTATTTACTAATACGTCTATTCTTCCAAAAGCATCTATTGTCTGTTTTATAACTTCATCAACAACAGCTTTGTTATCGCCGCCTGCACTTACATCGGCTCTAACTGGAAGAACTTTTACTCCATACAGTCTTTCTATTTCTTCTTTAGCGTCTTCTAATTTTTTGACATTACGTCCTGTTATTACTATATTTGCTCCTTCTTTAGCAAATGCTGTAACTATTCCATATCCTATAGACCCGCATCTTCCGTCGCTTAATACAGATCTACCTCCACCAGTAACGATTACTGTTTTTCCATTTAAAAATCCCATAATAGTGTTCCCCTTTCACATAAACTATAAAAAAGTTTTTAACCTATATATAAAATAATTTTTTTATATTATGGCTTTATAATACAATCTTTTTCTTAAAAGTTCAATAGTTTTTTGAAAAGTATTAAATTTCACAATATTGCAAAATAACTATAATAAAATAGTATAAATCTAAAAAATTTCATAGGAAAAAATTTAGAAAATAATATTGTATAAGAATGTATTACAGTATTTTTTATGATAGATATATACCCAATAAAATAGAAAGTATCACATAATTTTAATTTTTATTTTTAAAATATTAAAATATGTGAAAAATCATTATATTTTGATATAATTAAATTGTGAAATTTAAACACTGAAAGGAATAGATGATATGAGATTTATTGATTTAAGAAGTGATACAGTTACAATGCCTACAGATAAAATGAGAAAGGCTATGGCAGAAGCAGAAGTTGGTGATTCTATATACAGAGATGACCCTACTTTAAATGAATTAGAAATAAAAGCTGCTGAAAAAGTTGGAAAAGAAGCTGCTATATTTGTTCCAAGTGGAACTTTTGGAAATCAGCTTTGTCTATTCACTCACTGTACAAGAGGACAGGAAATAATAATAGGTAGAGATTACCACATAGTTGTTCACGAAGTTGGGGCACCTGCAGTTATCGCTGGGGTTCAGCTAAGAACTTTAGACACAGGAATAAAAGGTGAATTAGATCCTAAAGAAGTTGAAAAGGCAATAAGAAGAGATGATATACATGAACCATCAACTGGACTTATATGTGTTGAAAATGCTTGTTTAGGTGGAACAGTAGTAAGTGTTGAAAATTTAAGAGCTATAAAAGATGTAGCAGAAAAACACAATTTACCAGTTCACTTAGATGGAGCCAGAATATTCAATGCAGCAGAAGCATTAGGTGTAGATGTAAAAGAAATAACTGCTTGTTGTGATTCAGTTATGTTCTGTTTATCAAAAGGTCTTGGAGCACCAGTTGGTTCAATAGTAGCAGGAAGCAAAGAATTTATCGAAAAAGCTAGAAGAAAACAGAAACTAATGGGTGGTGGAATGCGCCAGGTTGGAATACTTGCAGCAGCAGGACTTATAGCTATAGATGAAATGACTGAAAGATTAGATGAAGACCATAGAAACAGCCACTATTTAGCAGATGAATTAGATAAAATAGATGGAATATCAGTAAATAAAAATACTAATGATATAAGTATGGTTTATTTCACAATGGGTGAAGATGTGATACCAGAAAAGGAATTCGTTCAGAAAATGTACGATAGAGGAATAAAAATAAGTGGAATGGAAAATGGAGAATACAGATTCGTAACTCATGTAAATGTGAGTAGAGAAGATGTAGATACTGTTATAAATACAGTTAAAGAATTAGTTTTAGGATAAAGAAAAGGGACTCTTGCATTATTTTGCAATAGTCCCTTTTTAGATTATTTTTTATAAAATTACTAATTAGATAAGAGTGGGGAAAACAAAATTTGCCACCCTTTGTTACTATGCGAAGCATATGAGATATAGACAAACTCTTCTCCAGGCTTCGACGCGTGAGCGAGATATAGTTTTGTTTTTACTAAAATACGCGTCTGCAGATTGTCGAAGGAGTTTTGTCTATATAACTCATATGCTACATATTATCAATAGTTTTGCCAAATTTTGATTTATCCACCCTTTATAAGTTAGTAAATTTATAGTAGATTATCATTAAAAATGGATTTATTGCAAAATAATTGCTAAGAGTCTCTTTTTTTATATTCTAAAATTAATTTTTAATCTATATTTATAACAGTATTTACTGAAGAAATTTATTTAGAAATTAATAATTAACTGTATTTATGATGGTATCTAATATCAATAAGTAAGAGAAAAATTAATGCTATGGATTTCTAAGAGTTGAAAGAATTTGTAAGAAGGAATGAAATATAATTAATTATATTTATTAAAAAAATAATAGAATTAATCATTTTTAAAATAAAAGTTTAACGTCAATGTAAATAATAATTTGGAAACAATGAAATTTTAGTGTATAATTATATAGTTAAGGAAGACTATTTGAAACACACATACGGAACTTTCAAGTGTGATAAAAAACTACTACTTGGGTTTATGCAGAATTTTTTATTCTCGAAAGTAGGTAGTAAAAATACTGTATAAGGAGTGTATGAATATGAAATTCTGGAAACTACATGGTATAGGAAATGATTTTATAGCTATAGATGGGAGAAATGACGGAAAAAGTCCTTCAGAGTATTCTTCATTGGCGTTACAGGTATGTAACAGAAGGATGTCTGTTGGGGCAGATGGACTTTTAGTTGTAAAAAATTCGAATGTAGCAGATGTTGAAATGGTCTACTACAATTCTGATGGCTCAAGAGCTGCTATGTGTGGAAATGGACTTAGATGTTTCTGTAGATTTGTTTACGATAACCATATAGTCAATGAAAAAGAATTTGATGTTGATACTTTAGCAGGTATAAAACATGTAATAGTAAATACATCGGATTTAGGAGACGTAATAAATATAAAAGTAGATATGAGTGGGGGAACATTTAAAACAAGTGAAATTCCCGTATCTACAGATAAGGAAAAATTCATCGAGGAAAAAGTACATATATTAGATAGAGATTTTACAATAACATCTATGCTTATGGGAGTACCTCATACAATAGTTTTTGTAGATGAATTTGACCTAGATATGATAAAAAAATATGGGCCAGCTATAGAAAATTGTGAATTATTCCCAGAAAGAACAAATGTAAACTTTGTAAAGGTTAGAGATCAGTACAATATAAACGTGTACACTTGGGAAAGAGGATGTGGATATACATTAGGTTGTGGAACGGGAATGACTGCATCAGCTATAATTTGCAATTATCTTAGAAAAACAGAAAAGAGTATGAATGTTACATCAAAAGGTGGAACAGTTAAAATTGATATAGGTGATACAGTGTATATGACAGGACCAGCTGTTAAAATATGCGAAGGATACTTGGAGGTTTAAGAGATGGCAATAAGTATGACAGGCTTCGGAAGAGGCGAATATAGAGATGATAATTATTATTTTTTAGTAGAATGTAGAACAATAAATCACAAATACTCTGATATAAATATAAGACTTCCTAGAAAAATAGCTTTTTTAGAGGATAAAGTTAGAAATTTAATAAAAGACTATGTAAAAAGAGGAAGAGCTGATGTATTTATAAAATTAGAACTTACTGGAAGTGAAGATGTTAGTTTAAAATTTGATGAACAGCTAGCAGACCAGTACTACAATATACTAACTCGGATAAAAGATAGATACTCTATGGATGATGATATATCTATAATGAACATCGCAAAATTCCCAGATGTTGTTAGAACAGAAGAAAAGGAAGATGATGAAGACCTTCTTTGGAATATGTTAGAACAGGCTGTTAAGGCTTCTATGGAAAAACTTACTGAAATGAGAACTATAGAAGGTAAAAAACTTGCAGAAGACATAAAAATGAGATGTGGACTACTTAGAGAATACATAGATAGAATAGAAGAATATTCAGAAACAGTAGTTGTTGAATATAAAGAAAAATTAACTTCAAGAATTAAGGAATTTTTAGATAATCCTGAAATAATAGATGAAAATAGAATAGCTATGGAAGTGGCTATATATGCGGATAAGAGCAATATAACTGAAGAAATAGTTAGATTTAAGAGCCATATAGCTCAGCTTAAAACAACAATAGAAAGAAATGATTCTATAGGTAGAAAAATAGACTTCTTAATTCAGGAAATGAATAGAGAAACTAATACTATAGGCTCAAAATCATCAGATTTAGAAATAACAAATACAGTTGTTGAAATTAAGAGCGAATTAGAAAAAATAAGAGAACAGATTCAGAATATAGAATAATTTGTAGAATTTATTCTGTATTAAAAATAAATTAAGCGGAGGATTTTGAAAATGAATAGAAAAGGGATTCTAACTGTTGTTTCAGGACCTTCAGGTGCGGGAAAAGGTACAATATGTAAAGAGTTATTAAAAAATAACGAAAACATAAAGTTATCTGTATCTGCTACAACTAGAGCTCCTAGAGAAGGAGAACAGGAAGGCGTAAACTATTATTACAAAACACACGAAGAATTTAAGAAAATGATAGAAGAAGGAGATCTTTTTGAATACGCTGAAAGATACGGCAACTTCTACGGAACTCCAAAAGCAGCTATAATGGAAAATCTTGAAAAAGGTCAGGATGTACTTCTTGAAATAGAGATGATAGGTGCTTTAAATGTTAAAAAAATGTGCCCAGATTCAGTTCTTATATTCGTATTACCACCATCTTTAGAAGAATTAAAGAAAAGATTAGTTGGTAGAGGAACTGAAACAGAAGAACAGATTGAAAAAAGATTCAGCATGGCGTATGAAGAGATACAGACTCTAAAAGAATACGACTATTTCATAATAAATGAAGATGTTGAAACTGCAGCTAAGGACATAGAATCTATAATAGCAGCAGAAAAAAACAAAACAGAAAGATACAAAGAAGCAATACTTAAAGAATTTGAGGAGGAATATAAAAAATGTTAAAACCATCAATAAACGACGTATTAGAAAAAATAGACAACAGATACTACCTAGCTTGGACTGTAGCAAAAAGAGCTAGAGAATTAGTTGACGGAGCTGAACCTTATGTAGAAACAGCTAAAAAAGAAAAACCAGTTATAACTGCTACTAAAGAAGTTGCAGAAGGAAAAATAACTTACAGATTATTAACAGAAGAAGAAATAGCAACAAAAGAAAAATTACATCAGGAAGAACAGAACAGACAGATAGCTGAACAGCAGGAGTAATATTATGGAAAAGAAAACAGTAGTAATCGGGGTTTGCGGTGGAATAGCTGCATATAAGGCTTGTGATATTGTTAGTAAGCTAAAAAAATTAGATGTAGAAGTACATGTAATAATGACAAAATCTGCATGTGAGTTTGTAGCTCCGATGACTTTCCAGACACTAAGCCAGAACTTTGCTATAACAGATATGTTTGAAGAGCCAAAGACTTGGGATGTAGAGCATATATCTCTTGCAAAAAAAGCAGATACTTTCTTAATAGTACCCGCTACTGCAAATGTGATTGGAAAGATAGCTGGTGGAATAGCTGATGATATGCTAACTACTACAGTTATGGCTACAAAAGCACCAGTTATTATAGCACCTGCTATGAATACAAATATGTACGAAAATCCTATAGTTCAGGATAATATCGAAAAATTAAAGAGATATGGATACAAATTTGTAGAGCCAGCTTCAGGAAGACTTGCATGTGGAGATTTAGGTAAAGGAAAATTAGCCGATGTCGACGATATAGTACATGAGGTATATGTTTCTTTATTTGGAAGTGATGATTTAAAAGGTATGAAGATAACTGTTACAGCAGGTCCTACTGTTGAAGATATAGACCCTGTAAGATACTTAACTAATAGATCATCAGGAAAAATGGGATACTCAATAGCAAAAAGAGCGATTATGAGAGGTGCTGAGGTAACTCTTATATCAGGGCCTACAAGCTTAGATATACCTAGAGGAGTACATAAATTTGTTCAAACTTCATCTGCAGAAAGTCTTTATAATGCTGTAAATGATAATTTTGAGGACTGCGATGTACTTATACAGAGTGCTGCAGTTGCAGACTATAAGCCTAAAAATTATTCAAAGAAAAAGGTCAAAAAGAAAGAAGGAGACCTTTCAATAGAGCTTGCTAGAACTAAGGATGTTGCCAAAGAAATGGGTAAAATCAAAGCAGATAAGGTTTTAGTAGGATTTGCAGCAGAAACAAATGACTTACTTCAAAATGCTCAGAGAAAAATAGAATCTAAAAACTTAGATTTTATAGTAGCAAACGACTTAACTAAAGAAGGTGCTGGATTTAACACAGATACTAACATAGTTAAAATAATAGATGCTGACGGAAATATGGAAGATTATCCAAAAATGAGTAAAGAAGATGTTGCAGATATTATACTTGATAAAGTAAAAGGAATAATAGAAAATCAGTAATATCGAGAGAAAATTATTAAAAATAAAATCAATAAAAAATAGAGGGGTAACTCCTCTATTTTTTTACATATATTTTAGAAAAAGGAGGGATGGAGTAAATGTATGCAGAGGTTATAGTCAGAAGTAATACAGTTTATACGGATAATCTCTTCACTTATAAAATCCCAGAATTTCTAGAGGATGTCCTAAGAATAGGACATAGAGTTTTAGTTCCTTTTGGAAAGGGTAATAAACCTATAGAGGCTTTTGTCTTTAAGATTAAGAATAATTTTGGAGATGAAAAAGGTTTAGAGGAAGAGAATTCAGATAAAAAATTTAAAATTAAGGAAATAGTAGATATTTTAGATGAAGAGCCTTTGTTTTTACCTGAGCAACTTGAGCTAGTTCATTGGATGAAGAATAGATATATTTGCACATATATGGAATGTATAAATATGATTTATCCAAAGGGACTTAAGTTAAAAAATTACAAGGTTGCAGTTTTAAAAAATGATTATTTAGAAAAAATGGATTCTCTATCTGATGATGAGAAAAAAGTTGCAATAAAAATTTCGGAAAATAAAGGAAAAATTAAGGTAGAAAAGCTAAAATACTTGGAAAATATAAATAATATACTACACAGAATGAAAAATAAAGGTGTTGTAGATATAAAATGGGAATATGCTAACACAAAAAATGAAAAGAATATTTGCTTTGTAAGTCTAAGATACGATGAAGATGATACAGAGGAGTATATTTCTGAGAATAAGATAAGAATAGGAAATAAACAGAGAGAAATTATAGAATTTCTTAAATTAAATGAGGAAGCTGAGATAAACGATATTGTCGATATTTTAAAGGTTTCTAAGCAAAGTATAAATTCATTGAAAGATAGAGGTTTACTCGATTTTACAATGAAAGCTTATTATAGAAAGCCTGAATCGAGATATAGTGCTGAATCAAAGAAAATAGAATTAAATGAGCAACAGAGAGAAGTTGCTGAGGTTGTAAAAAATGAGATGTTTGACGAAGATAAAAAGCCTTACATACTTCATGGGATAACAGGAAGTGGGAAAACAGAGGTGTATATGGATATAGTTGAATATGCACTTTCTCAAGGCCTAGATAGTATAATCCTTGTTCCAGAGATTTCTCTTACACCTCAAACTGTTGCTAGAATAAAGAATAGATTTGGCGATATAGTAGGAGTTTTCCACAGTCAATTATCTGAAGGAGAAAAATACGATGTTTTTAGGGCAGTCAAAAAAGGCGAGATAAGAATACTTATTGGAGCAAGGTCTGCACTATTTGCACCATTTAGGAGCTTGGGAGTTGTTATAATAGACGAATTCCACGAATCTGCTTATAAGTCAGAGATGAATCCTAAGTTTAGTGCACTTGAGGTTGCAAGATACATGTCATTCAAAAATAATGTAACCTTGGTAATGGGATCAGCTACACCTTCAGTTGAGGAATACTATAAAGCAAAAAATGGAGAATATGAACTATTAAAGATAGATAAAAGGGCAAATTCTAAGCCATTGCCTAAGATAGAGGTTGTAGATATGAAGGCCGAGCTAGGAATGGGAAATAAGAGTATATTTAGCTCGACTTTGATAGAAAAAATAAAGAAAAATACTTTAGAAAAAAATCAGACGATTTTATTCTTAAATAGAAGAGGATATGCAAACTTTGTGTCTTGCAGAAGTTGTGGATATGTTATGAAATGTGAAAACTGCGATATTTCTCTTACATACCACAAAAGAAGCAATACAGCTAGATGTCACTACTGTGGATACGAAAAACAGGTACCTAGTGAATGCCCAGAATGTGGTAGCAACTATTTAAGACCTTTTGGAACAGGAACTCAGAGGATAGAAGAAGAGCTAAAACATCTGATTCCAGAAATTAAGGTGCTTAGAATGGATAAGGATACTACTGCAAGAAAAGGTGCGACAGAGGAAATTTTAGAGAAATTTAGAAATAAAGAGGCAGATGTTTTAATAGGCACTCAGATGATTTCTAAGGGGCTAGATTTTTCTGATGTTACATTAGTAGGAATAATTTCGGCGGATATGATGTTAAACTTCCCTGATTTTAAAAGCTTTGAAACAACCTTCCAGTTAATTACTCAGGTTGCGGGAAGAGCAGGAAGAGCAGATAAAGAAGGAGAAGTTGTGCTTCAGACTTATAATACAGACCATTATGCGATAAAATGTGCGATGGAGTATGATTTTGAAAAATTTTATGAAAATGAAATTAAAATCAGAGAGACGTTTGAATACCCTCCATTTAATAATATGATAAGTGTTGTTATAAGTGGAGAAAATGAAAAACTGGTAGAGAAAAATGCATACTCGATGTATAATTCTTTAAGATATTTATTTAAAGGAAGAGGTGTAGAGGATTTAAGCTTTATATTAGGGCCAAATCCATGTGCTATTTCTAGAATAAATAAAAATTACAGATGGCAGATATTATTTAAGGATGATGGTGTTGAAATTAATCTTTTAAAGGGTATAATTAAATATGTATGTATAACAAAAAGAGATGTTGTATTTGATAAGGGAATAAATATTTCAATATCGGTAAATCCAAATAGCGTACTTTAAAATATGAAAATAAAAAATAAAACTTATTATTAAAAAGAACAGTTAAAACGGTTATTAGGAGGAATAAAAAATGGCTTTAAGAAGAGTTACAAAAATGGGAGAACCAGTATTAAGAAAAAAATGTAAACCAGTTACAAAATTCGATGAAAAATTAGGACAGTTATTAGATGATATGGCTGACACTATGTACGAAGCAGATGGTGTAGGACTTGCAGCACCTCAGGTTGGTATGTTAAAAAGAGCGGTTGTTATAGATATAGGTGAAGGAATTATAGAATTAATAAATCCAGAAATAATAGAAGCATCTGGAAAACAGACTGATATAGAAGGATGCCTAAGTGTAGACAATATAAATGAACCTGTTACTAGACCATACTTTGTAAAGGTTAAAGCTCAGGACAGATACGGAAAAGAATTTGAATTAGCAGGAGAAGAATTACTTGCAAGAGCTTTCTGCCATGAATTAGACCACTTAGATGGAATATTATTTGTTGATAGAGTAGAAAAATAATTGGTTTATTAAATAAAATTGATTTATCTAATAAATATGATAAAGAGTATAAATTGAATACAGTACAAATAATATAGATCAAATATAGTATAAAGAAATAGCAAATTAAGAAAGTAGGATGAATGTAGATGAAAGTTGTATTTATGGGTACTCCAGATATAGCTGTTCCATGCTTACAGAAATTAATAGATGAAAAGCATGAGATACTAGCTGTAGTTACTCAGCCTGATAAACCAAAAGGCAGAGGTAAAAAATTGGCAATGCCACCAGTAAAAGAACTAGCTGTTGAACACGATATACCAGTATATCAGCCAGTTAGAGCTAGAGATGAAGAATTTGTTCAGACTATAAAAGAAATAAATCCAGATTTAATAGTAGTTGTAGCATTTGGACAGATACTTCCAAAAGAAATATTAGAAATACCAAAATTCGGATGCGTAAACGTACATGTATCTTTACTTCCAAAATACAGAGGAGCAGCACCTATAAACTGGGTAATAATAAACGGTGAAGAAAAAACAGGTGTTACTACAATGTACATGGATGAAGGACTAGACACAGGTGATATGATACTAACAAGAGAATTTAAGTTAGATGATCAGATAACAGCTGGTGAACTTCACGATATAATGATGGTTGAAGGAGCAGAGGTATTAAAGGAAACTGTTGATTTAATAGCAGAAGGAAAAGCTCCAAGAATTCAGCAGAATCATGAGGAATTTACTTATGCACCTACAATGGATAAAGAGCTAGGGCATATAGATTTTAGCAAAACTTCAAGAGAAATACATAACCTAGTTAGAGGAGTTAATCCTTGGCCAAGTGCTTATGCTATATACAATGAAGGAAAAATGAAAGTTTGGAAAACAGAAGTATTAAACGAAACTAGCAATAAAGAACCTGGTACTATACTAGGTACAGATAAAATGGGGATAAAAGTAAGTACAGGAGATGGCGTAATTTTAATAAAAGAAATGCAGATGCCAAATAAAAAGAGAATGCCTGTATCAGAATATATAAAAGGTAACAGTGTAGAAACTGGAGCTGTTCTTTCATAGGTGATATTATGTCAGATATGAAGAAATATTCAATAAGTATAGCTATTTTATTTTCTGTGCTACTGGCAATTACTTTGATAGGTGATTTTTTAGTAGCTGGAACACCTAGTTTAATAATATACATAAGTATAGCTCTTATTTCTATAATTGCGATTATATTCTTATTTTCTGCAATTATAACTAAAAAAGTTTTAGATGATAAAAAAGTAAGCCCTAGTCTAATGAAGATAAATTATAGAATTGTAAAGACATTATATCCTATAATTGTAGTGATTTCAGAGCTTGCAGGTATGTCTAAGAGTGGAATTAGAAGAGTTTTTATTAAATTAAATAATAGCTATGTTAGAACTAAAAAATATTCTTTAAAGGGTAAGGATATACTAGTGTTATTACCTCATTGCCTACAGCAGCATACATGTAAATTTAGAGTTACCTCTACAATTGAAAACTGTGCTAGATGTGGACTATGCAATATAGCAGATCTTGCAAAATTGGGAGATGATGAAGATGTGCATGTATTTATAGCTACAGGTGGGACTTTAGCAAGAAAGGTTATAATAGAAAATAGACCTAAAGCAGTAATTGCAGTTGCTTGCGAGAGAGATTTAACTGAGGGAATAATAGATGTCAAGGGAATTCCAGTACTTGGTGTATATAATGAAAGACCTAATGGACCTTGCTTTGACACTAGGGTAAATATGGATATGGTAAGAGAAGCTGTATTGTTTTTTAAAGGAAAATAGGACGGTGATTTTAAAATGATGCCATATTATGGAATGGGTATGTTTTACGACCCAACAATGATGATTTTAATACCTGCGATACTATTTACAATGTACGCACAGTTTAAAGTATCATCAACTACAAATAGATTTTTTAGAATAAAATCTCGTAGCGGATATAATGGACAAGAAACTGCTGAGAGAATTTTAGCAGCAAATGGAATAAGAGATGTTAGAGTAGTTCCAATAAGAGGGACTTTAACTGACCATTACGATCCAAGAAAAAAAGTACTTAGATTATCAGAAGAAGTGTACTACGGAACATCTATAACTTCTGTTGCTGTTGCAGCACATGAATGTGGACATGCACTACAGCACGCTTATGGATATAAGCCTCTAGAAATAAGAGGGGCAATAGTTCCTGTTGTAAACTTTGCTTCTAGTTTATCTTGGATACTTATATTTGTAGGTTTATTCTTCTCTGGAAATAATACTATGCTACAGCTTGGGATATTGATGTTCTCTGCAACAGTAATCTTCCAGTTAGTAACACTTCCTGTTGAATTTAATGCTTCAAAAAGAGCATTATTCCAGTTACAGGATTTAGGTATTGTCGATAGTGGAGAAGCAAGAGATAGTAGAAAAGTATTATCTGCAGCTGCGATGACTTATGTTGCTGCGGCATTAACTGCAATACTACAACTTGCAAGACTATTACTAATAGCAAACAATAGAGATGATTAATAGGAGGGGCTGTCACAATATTTTGTGGCAGTCTTTTTTTCTGTCTTGAATAATTATTTGAATTCCTCTCCAGGCTTCAATGCCCCGCAAAATTATATAAGACCTTAAATCTGTTGCGGGGCATTTCCAGATTGTCGAGTTCATTTCAAATAATTATTCAAGACAAAAAGAACTGCCAACAAAATATAAGTGCCAGCTGAGCCTAAAGGAAAAAGATAGAAATATGTGTGTGGCACTTGCGGAATTGTCGATGCAAATTAATTCGTGATTACCCGCCAAAAGTCAGATTGCAAAAAACTTGCAACAGCAATCATTTATCTTTTTTAAATATGGAATTCGGGGATAGAAAAATAAGTAAAAGGAACTGCCAACAAAATATATGTTTCGGCCAATTTAGGTTAAGATATACATAAAATTATAGAATTTTTATCTCAAAAGAAGATGTATATAGACAAAAGCTACGACAATCTACAGACGTCACGCAACTTTTAAATGTGTTAGATAAAAGGGCGTGACGTCGAAGCCTGGAGTGCATTGTCTATATCATCTTCTTTTTTGAGTGACAGAATTCTATTATTTAGTGTATAATTAATATTAGATTACTATGCAAGTTTATTGCATAAAGATAGAGAGGTTAATAATATGAACGCAAGAGAGGCGGCATTTAAGATTCTTTGCGATATTGAGATAGAAAAAAACTATTCTAATATGGCAATCAATAAGATTTTTAAAAATGAAAAAGTAAGTGACAAGGATAAAGGGCTTGCGACAGAGCTTGTTTATGGAGTTATAGAAAATAGAAAATACTTAGATTTTATAATAAATAAATTATCAAAGATAAAAGTTAAGAAGATGTCTAGTTTTGTTAAGATAATTCTTAGAATGGGGACATATCAGATTTTATTCTTAGATAAGATTGAAGACCATGCAGCTGTTAATGAGACAGTTAAACTGGCTAGTAAATACGACGGAAAGTCTAAGGGATTTGTAAATGCTATTTTAAGAAATGAGATAAGACAGAAAAGAACTATAAAATATATAGATATAGAGGATCCAATCAGAAGATTAGCTGTTAAATATTCATATCAGCAGTGGATTGTAGAGGATTGGGTTAAAAACTTTGGTATAGAGTTTGCAGAGGAGCTTCTTGAAGCTTTAAATGAAAGACCAGATTTATATGTTAGAACAAATACTTTAAAAATGGACAGAGATTCTCTTCTAAAAGAATTTGAAAAAGAAGGAATTAAGGCTTCTAGAGCGTTACTTCCAGAAGAGGCTATAATGGTTGAAAACTTTAAAGGTATAGAAAGCTCTAGATTATATAAAGAAGGACTATTTACTGTTCAGGATATAAGTTCTATGCTTGTAGCTAAGGTTGTAGCTCCTAAAGAAGGGGATATGGTACTAGATGTTTGCAGTGCCCCAGGTGGAAAGAGTACTCACATGGCCGAGCTTATGAAAAATACAGGAAAAGTAGTATCAAGAGATGTTTTTGAGCATAAAATAAAGGTAATAAAAGCAGCATCAAAGAGACTAGGTATAAAAAATATAGAAGCTGAGGAATTTGATGCGACTGTTTTAGATGAGGCTAGTGTGGATAAATTTGATTGTGTACTTGCTGATGTTCCTTGTTCTGGACTTGGAATAATAAGAAGAAAACCAGAAATAAAATATAAAGCTAAAGAGGAATTGGCAGATTTACCTAAAATTCAGTCTAAAATACTTGAAAATGCATCTAAATATGTTAAAATAAATGGAACTTTAGTATATTCAACTTGTACAGTTCAGGACTGCGAAAATATAGAAGTTGTTGAGAAGTTCTTAAAAGAAAATCCAAACTATGAATTAGTTCCAATAGAAGGAATAAATGTAGATCCAGATGAACAGGAAAAAGGATACATAAAAATATATCCAAATGTTCATGGAATGGATGGATTCTTTATAGCAAAAATGAAAAGAGTTAAATAATAAATGAGGTAATATTATGGAAAATAAAAAGGCTTTGAAAAATTTTACAGAAGCTGAGATGAAAGAATTTATGAAAGAAATCGGAGAAAAGGCATTTAGAGGAACTCAGGTTTATTCTTGGATTTACAAAGGTGCTAAAACTTTCGACGATATGAAAAATATTCCAAAATCTCTTAGAGAAAAATTGGAAGAAGTTTCTTATATAGGTAATATAGATATAGAATTAAAATTAGAATCAAAAGATGGGAAAACTAAAAAATATCTATTTTTACTAAATGATGGAAATATAATAGAAACAGTTATGATGGATTACGATAGCAGGGTTACTGTTTGTGTTTCTAATCAGGTAGGTTGTAGAATGGGATGTAGATTCTGTGCATCTACTATGGATGGATTAGTTAGAAACCTTGAACCATGGGAAATACTAGACCAGATAATGAAGATTCAGGAAGATACTGGAAAAAGAGTGTCTAATCTAGTTCTTATGGGAAGTGGTGAGCCACTAGATAACTACGATAATACAAAACAGTTCTTAAAAATTGTAAATGATGAAAATGGATTAAATATAGGGTATAGACATATAACGCTATCTACTTGTGGTATAGTTCCTAAGATTTATGAGCTAGCGGATTTAGAAATTCCTATAAATCTAGCAATATCTCTTCATTCTCCTTATGACGAGAAGAGAAAGGAAATAATGCCTGTTGCTAATAAATACAGCATAAAAGAAATTTTGGATGCTTGTAGATATTATATTAAAAAGACAAATAGAAGGGTTACATTTGAGTATTCATTAATAAAAGATGTAAATGACGGTAAGAAGGAAGCAGAAGCATTAGCATCATTATTAAAAGGAATGCTTTGTCATGTAAACTTAATACCTATAAATGAAGTTGATGAGAGAGATTTCAAAAAACCGGATAAGGCATTTATTTATAAATTCAGAGATTATCTTGAAGAAAGAAATATTCCAGCTACAGTCAGAATTTCAATGGGATCTGATATAAGTGGAGCTTGTGGACAGCTTAGAAGAAAACACAAGTAATCTAAAAGGAGGGATTTTATGGAATTTTATTTTGCCTCTGATGTGGGATTGGTTAGAAAAAATAATGAGGATTATTGTAAGTGTGAGATTGTGGAAGTAGAAAATGAGGAGATTGGCTTGTTTGCAATAGCTGACGGTATGGGAGGCTATAAAAAAGGAGAGGTTGCTAGTAAAATAGCCGCCGAAAATATTATCCTCTTTTTAAAGGAAAACTTACTTCAAACTAGCAAGATAAAAATAGAATATATAGACGATATACTGAAACAAGCGTATAATAATGTGAATAGCCTAATTTTTGAAAAAGCTTCAAGTGATGAAACTTTTTCTGGAATGGGGACTACATTAACTACAGCAATACTTTATAAAAATCATCTTTACATGGCAAATGTAGGTGATAGTAGAGGGTATGTATACGACGAAGAAAATGGATTAAAAAGGATAACAAGAGACCATTCTTATGTTGAGGAGTTAATAGAAAAAAATGCAATCACAGAAGAAGAGGCCATGAAACATCCAAATAGAAGCTATATAACAAGAGCTATTGGCCCAGACCCGTTTGTTATTGTGGATATATTTAAACAAAATATTGAAAAAAGTGGTATAATACTTTTAGCAACAGATGGGCTAACAGGTTGCGTAACAGATGATGAAATAGAAGATATAATAAAGAATAATGACGAATTTGAAGATATAAGCGATGAATTAATTGATACAGCAAATAATGCTGGAAATGACAATGTTTCAGTTATACTAGTTAGAGTTTAGTTAGGACGGTGATATAACGTGGGAGATACAGTTTTAGGAAATAGATATAAAATAGAAAAGAAAATTGGCGAAGGCGGAATGGCCTACGTTTATGAAGCAAAGGATAAATTATTAAACAGGGTTGTTGCAGTTAAGGTTTTAAGACCTGAATTTGTAGATGACCAGGAATTTTTAAAGAAATTTAAGAGAGAGGCTGAAGCGGTTGCAAGTCTTTCTCATCCAAATATAGTTAATGTTTACGATGTTGGAGAAGACGGAAAAGTTCATTACATAGTAATGGAATATGTAAACGGAAAAAACTTAAAAGAAATAATACAGGAAGAAGGTACTCTTGATGAGTACACAGCATTAGACATAACTAAACAGATAGCTATGGCTCTTGGATGTGCTCATAAAAGAGGAATAATACATAGAGATATAAAACCTCACAATATACTTATATCAAATGAAGGTAGAAGTATAGCTAAGGTTGCCGATTTTGGTATAGCTAAGGCTGTTTCAAACTCTACTATGACTAATATAGGTGGGGTAATAGGTTCTGTTCACTATTTCTCTCCAGAACAGGCAAAAGGTAAATTTGTTACTAATAATGCAGATTTATATTCATTAGGTATAGTGCTTTACGAAATGCTTACAGGAAAACTTCCTTTTAGAGGAGATACTCCAGTATCTATAGCACTTCAGCATATAAATGATGATATAGAATTTACAGAAGAAGAAAAAATAAGAATACCTCAGAGTGTAAGAACTATAATCAAAAAGCTTACAGAAAAAAATAGTGCTGATAGATACCAGACAGCTGAGGAACTTATAGAAGATATAGAATACATAGAAAAAAATATAGATTTAGATTTCATAAAAGAATATGATGATTTTGCTACAAGACATATAGACGAAAGAAATCTAAATACAGTTGGGAAACCGAGAATAACTCCAGCAGCTATAGCAGATATAGACGGAGATGATGCTGGATATTACGACGAAGACGACGATTACGATGATGATTTATATGAAGATGAGGAAGAAGAAGATTACATTCCTAAGAGAAAAAGAAAGAAGAAAAAGGTAATAAGAGAGGAAACACCTAAGACTAAGAAAAGATTAAAAATAGCAGCGGTTATACTTTCTTTAATACTTTTAGCACAGGTTGGTGTGTTCTTTAAATTATTCGGTTCAAGTATATTTGGTGGATTTGGCAAAAATGATGGAATAGTTGCCCCTAATGTAGAGGGAATGCAGGTAACTCAGGCAGAATCTACTTTAGAAGAAATGGGATTAAAATTAGAAGTTGCTGGATATGAATATAGCTATTCGGCTGCTGAAAATGAAATAATCTCTCAGGACCCTGATGCAGGAACTGAATTAAAAGAAGGCGATGTAATTACAGTTGTTGTAAGTAAAGGTAATAACAACAAAGAAGAGCCTAACGTAATAGGTATGAATTTAACTCAGGCTCAGAGTATGATTCAGGCTAAAGGATTTGCAGTAGGTAATATAACTTATGAGTTTAGCTCGGCTTACAAAGAGGGAACAGTATTATCACAGAGTACTTCTGATGGTAAAATATCACTTGTAGTAAGTAAGGGTGAAGATACAGCTAATAAACCAACAGTTCCAACTCCAGAAGATCCAAACGCTAACAATAATACTGGAACAAATAACAATGGCGGCTCATCAAATGGTGGAACAGACCATAATGGTGGTTCATCAAGTGGTGGAACAGACAATAATAGTGGCGGTTCATCAGGCGGAGGATCTGACAACAGTGGTGGCTCATCAGGTGGAGAGTCATCAGGAGGAGAATCTGGTGGAGGAGAATCATTAGGAGGAGAATCTGGTGGTGGCTCATCAGGCGGAGAATCTGGCGGTTCATCAGGAGGAGAATCTGGTGGCGGAGAAGCTACAGAATAGGCAAAATAATAATTTAAAATAAATAAAAAGTATCCTTTCAATCGGGGGGATACTTTTTTTATGATAATTTGGAGGAATATAAAATGAATAAGACAGCGGTTATAACAGGGGCTTCAAGAGGAATAGGAAGGGCAACAGCAATAGAATTTGCAAGAAATGGGTATAATGTATTGGCAAACTACAATAATTCAGAAAAAGAAGCAATGGAACTTGAAAAAATGCTAACAGAAGAAGGGTATAGTATAAAAGTTTTTAAAGCAGATGTGTCTAAAAGCTCTGAGGCAGATGCTATGATAGAGTATTGTTTAAAAGAATTTGGAGGACTTGACGTACTTGTAAATAATGCAGGTATAAGTCAGGATAAGCTATTTACAGATATAACTGATGAGGACTGGGAAAGAATGATGTCTATCAATGTTACAAGTGTGTTTAACTGCTCAAGAAAGGCTCTTCAACATATGATATGGGAGAAGAGTGGAAGTATAATAAATATAACATCTATGTGGGGCGAAACAGGTGGTTCTTGTGAAGTACACTATTCAGCATCAAAAGCTGCGATAATAGGTATGACAAAGGCACTTGCAAAAGAGGTAGGACCTTCTAATATAAGAGTGAATGCAGTGTCTCCAGGTGTAATAATGACTGATATGTGTGCTTATTATGGAGAAGAAACACTTAATGAGCTAAAAGAAGAGACTCCTCTTATGAAACTAGGTAAACCAGAGGATATTGCTGAGACTGTATATTTTTTAGCAGAAAAAGGCAATTTTATAACTGGTCAAGTTGTAGGTGTAAATGGAGGAATGGTTATATAAAATTGTAAAATATTATAATTAAGTATAAAAAACGTTTTCTTATTTTAAATATATATGTTGATATTTAGAAATACTATTATAAAATTACTTGTAAAAGTATTCTAGTATTGTTATAATATAGTCAAATGGCTAATTTACAAGATGTTATTTTAGTAAATAGCAAAGATCACAAGTGAGGAGTGAATGCAATGAAAATAGTAGAAGGTTACATGCCTTTCAAAGAGTACAAAACATATTATCGTATAGTAGGGGAACCAAATCCAGAAAAAGCTCCTATAATATTACTTCATGGTGGACCAGGGTCTACACACAACTACTTTGAAGTGTTAGACAAAATGGCTGAAATGGACAACAGACAGATAATAATGTACGACCAGATAGGTTGCGGTGAATCATATGTAGATGGTAGACCTGACCTATGGACAAAAGAAGTTTGGATAGAAGAATTAATGTCTTTAAGAAAACACTTAGGACTTGATGAAGTTCATATACTTGGACAGTCTTGGGGTGGAATGCAGCTTCTTGAATATATATGCAACTACAAACCAGAAGGTGTTAAAAGTATAATACTTTCTAGTACACTACCAGCATCTTGGATGTGGGGACAGGAACGGCATAGAATGATAAAATTCCTTCCTGAAGAAATGCAGGAAGCAATAGACTACGCAACTTCAAACAATGATTATTCTTCTCCAGAATATCAGGCAGCTGAAGCTGAATACATGAGACGTCACGCTGCAGGTTCTTACGGTGAAGGAGATCCAGAATGTTTAACTAGACCAGTTAAAAAAGGTGGAGAATCATATGTAGTTGGTTGGGGACCAAATGAATTTACTCCTCTTGGAACATTAAAAACTTACGATGTTACAGAACAGTTAAAAGATATAAAAGAACCAGCATTAGTTATATCAGGAGGAAACGACTTATGTACTCCATATATAGCTAAATATATGTACGACAGAATACCTAATTCAAAATGGGAATTATTCAGAGATTGTCGTCACATGTGCTTCGTTGAAGACAACGAAAAATACATAAACCTATTAATAGATTGGTTAAATGCTAACGATTAATATATAAATTTACTGTAAAAAGAAAAACTGGGCTACTGCAAAGAATTTTGTGGTAGCCCTTTTGACTTAACACAAGTATTCGCTCTCCAGGCTTCAGCGCCCCACTTCTTTATGTAACACATTTCAATGATGTGGGGCGCTTGCAGAATTGTCGGTGCGAGCTACTTGTGTTTAAGTCTTAAAAAAGGCTACTTACAAAATTCTTGTGAGTAGCCAATTTTTTTCTTTTTAGTAAGTTATATGTTAATCGTTTGTGAGGGGGAAGGGTGTAAAAAGCCTTAGAGCAAAGAGTAGTTATGCTATTGTTCTTTTTTCATTTATTTTGTTGCAGATGTATACGAATACAAGTGGTAGTACTAGGCATAGTACAGGAGAGATGAAGTAGTCAAATAGTTCTCTTGAGTTTCCTAGTATTCCTGTATCTGCAAATTGTGTTAGGAGCCATTTTATTAATAAGTGGTGTATCATTATGCTCCAAGTGTTGTTTCCTATAAAGTTGATTAGTTCTGGTAATCTTCTTTTGAATCTTAGTGCTAGTCTGCACAAGAATTCTGATAGGTACAGAACGTATAGTATTCCCAGTATAGAAGTGAATAAGCTTATGAATGTGTGTCCATTGAAGCTTACAGTTCTAAGTGAGAATGTGCAGTATCCAAATATCCGATAAAATACCGCTTTTGTAGTAACTATAGCGACAAAACCTTTAAATGTGTATTTTATATGTTCTTCTACAAATTCTTTAAAGAATAGACCTATCTGCATATATTGAAGTCCCCACGCAGTTCTTAGTATTGCGTGGAATAGTGTTACATCCTGATTTTTTACAGGATAGGTATTTGCTAAATGTGCTGCAAATAACCCTATTATGCAAAGAAATATCGTAAACACACTTTCATCAAGTAATTTCTTTTCCTCTCCAGATTTGAATGATTTTACAAATAAAGAGAAGAATCTTCTTGTAAGTGGAAAGACAATCCGCACAGTGAATAAGAATGGAACAAACCATCCAGGACCATTAAAGTAGAACTGGAATCCTCCTAAAAATGGTTCTATAAAAATACTGTGTAGATTAAAGTGTATTTCTCTTTCTAAAATTCCAAATCCAACCAAAACTAAAGTAAGGAAGAAGTAGAATAAATTTGCCTTATAGTATTTAGTTATGTTTTTAAATCTTTTTTTAACCAATGTTATATAATCGCTTTCGTATATTCTTTTGTAAAAATACCCAGAAGCGAATATAAACAGAGGTATATGATACGAGTATTCTGGGAAAAGTTCCCTGCTCGAAGTTATCGGTATTCCTATCAAATTAAATAAATTTTCATCTAAATGGCAGCTTACAACGACAATTATGCCGAGAGCTTTAAAAGCTGTCATCCTCAAATTTTTTTCTTTCATATTAAACAATCACCCTTTTTCGTATTAAATAATTAATCATATTAAATTAATTAATCAATTTTTTCTGTATTAATAATCAATCATGTTAAATTAAATAATCAATCTTAAAAAAAATCTCTTTTAAAAAATCTTAAAATCAAACAATTCTTATTATATCATATTCTAAAAATATTATAATGACTAAAGCTTTATTGGTGCTTAAATTATAAATAAAAATTTACTAGATTATTTTTTCAAAAGGATTTTAATACATTAGTGTACTTTTTAGAAAATTAAAGAATAAAAAATAGAAGTATTTAAAGAATAAAAATAGGAAGTATGATAAAATAGAAAGAGTAAGAACTTATATAAAAAGGAGAGATTGAATGCTAAAGGGAAAAATAATTAAAGGTCTTAGCGGATTTTACTATGTAGATACAGAAAACGGTTTATATGAATGCAAGGCTAGAGGAATTTTTAGAAAGCAAAAAATTACACCTCTTGTTGGAGATAATGTTGAGATAAGCATAGTAGATGAGGAAAATAAAAAAGGTGTTGTTGAAACAATTGAGGAAAGAGAAACTGAGCTTGTTAGACCACCTATTGCAAATGTAGACAAGGCTCTAATTGTGTTTGCCGTTAAAGATCCAAAACCTAATTTATCTCTTTTAGATAGATTTATTGTCCATGCCGAAAGAGAAAATCTTGAGATAGTGATTATATTTACTAAGATGGATTTAGACGATGGCTCATTAGATGAACTAGTTGAAATATATGAAAAAGCTGGGTACAAGGTTATACCTGTAAGCAGCGAAAAACATATAAACATAGAAAAAGTAAAAGAAGAATTAAAAGGAAATACTGTTGTGTTTGCTGGCCCTTCAGGTGTTGGTAAATCTAGTTTATTAAACCAGATAGATGAAAGCTTCCAGTTAAAAACAGGAACAGTAAGTGAAAAAATTGGTAGGGGTAGACATACCACTAGACATGCAGAGCTATTAAAATTAGAATGTGGAGGAATTGTAGCAGATACTCCAGGATTTAGCTCACTTGAATTAGATGGAATTGATGAAATGGAATTAAAAGAGTATTTCATTGAATTCGATAAATATGACGAATGCAAATTCGGCTCTAAATGTGTACACGAAAATGAGCCAGCTTGCGACGTAAAAGAGGCTGTAGAAAATGGGGAGATATCAAAACAGAGATATGAAAGTTATCTACAGTTATTAAACGAAATAAGACAGAAAAACAGTAGGAGGTATTAGTTATGGTTAAATTAGCGCCATCAATATTATCAGCAGATTTTGCTAGATTACTAGAAGACGTAAAGAAAGTTGAAAAAGCAGGATGTGAGTATCTTCACATAGATGTTATGGACGGACATTTTGTACCAAATATAACTCTTGGACCAGCAATAGTTAAAAGTTTAAGAAAAGATGTAAATATGGTATTTGATGCTCATCTTATGATAGAAAATCCAGATAACTACATAGAAGAATTCGTAAAAGCAGGATGTGATATAATAACAGTTCACGTTGAAGCTTGTACTCATCTTCACAGAACTATACAGAACATAAAATCTCATGGTATAAAAGCAGGGGTTGTTTTAAACCCAGCTACATCTTTAGATACTATAAAATACGTTCTTGATGACGTTGATATGGTTCTTTTAATGTCTGTTAACCCAGGATTCGGTGGACAGTCATACATACCATGTGTAACTGAAAAAATAAGAGAACTTAGAAAAATGATAGACGAAAGAGGTCTAAATGTTGAAATAGAAGTTGATGGTGGAGTTAAACCATCTAACATAAAAGAAGTAGTAGAAGCTGGTGCAGATGTATGTGTTGCTGGTTCTGCTATATTCGGTAAAGAAGATATAGATGCAGCTGTTAGAGATCTTAGAGAAAACGCAAAATAGTATACATTTGATAAAATAAAAATACTAAGTATAAAACAGTTAGTGTCTTAAAATAAAACTAGAAACAGAGTGATATAAATTTGAAAACTTGTATATTTTTAAATGGTTCTATTTACGATTATGAAGATATAAAAAAGAAGATAGAATCTGAGAATTACGATAATATAATTTGTGCGGATGGAGGTGCAAATCACGTTTATAAAATGGGTATGACTCCAGGTTATATAATAGGTGATTTGGATTCGGTAAATCCGGAAATTGTAGAATACTACAAAGAGAAGGGTGTGGAATTTAAGAAATTCCCAGAGAAAAAGAATGAAACAGATTCAGAGCTTTGTATTATATTAGCCGATATGCTTGGCTCTAAGGAAGTGGATTTGTATGCAGCTCTTGGGGGAAGGATTGACCACACTTTAGCAAATGTGAAATTATTGGATTATATGAGAAGAAAAGGTATGACTCCAAGGATTATAACTGAGGATGAGATACTTTATCTTGTTCATAATGGTAGTTTAAATGTGAAGGGTAATAAGGGAGATACTTTATCTGTTATTCCTATTAGAGGGGATGCAGCAGGAATTAGTCTTTACAATTTAGAGTACCCACTTGATAATTTCACTATGGACTATGCTCAGCCTAGAGGAATATCTAATGTGATGCTTGGTGAAGAGTGCACAGTAGAGATAAAAAATGGATCAGCTATTGTTGTTAGAAATTTAAAAGAAGTATAAATAGAAAAAGAAGAGGGAGTACTTTGGCTATTTCCCTCTTCTTTTTTACATTTATAAACCGTTTTAAATTTCAAAATAACAATTTCTGAGCCACTTTTTATTTTGAAGAGGGCTAGAGATTAGATTTTATTCTTCGTCATCGCTTTCATCAAGTTTGCTTCTTCTTTTGTTTGTTGCTGCCATACAGATTTGTAGTAGGATGTATGTTAGTATTCCTGTAAATAGTGCAGACATTATGAAAGTACCAACAACTTCTTGTTCAGTTTCTAGTGGAAATGTGAATGCATTTAATAGCCCAACTATTACACCTGCTATTATTGCTCCAATTGCATTTGTTTTGTTAGAGGCTTTTATAGATCTCGCCCATATTCCATTTTTTATGCAGCTAAATAGCATGTATATGTCTAATGCAAAAAATGTTATAACTTCTCCTAATATATGAGGCTCTGTTCCAGTGTAATTTGCGTATGCCATTTGTACAAACATAGATATTACAAGTAATGAGAATGCAATCCAAACACCATGACTTTCTATTTTTAATAATTTTTGTTCTTGCATTTCATCTAAGTAATTTCGTCTAAATATATTTTTCATAAAAGTTTCCTCCAATCATGTTGTTTTATATCTTTTTATATGTTTCGTATTTTTTATATCTTTGTATAGATTACAAAACGATTTTTAATCCCAAAATTTTATTTATTATCTCAAAATTTTGTTTATTATCCCAAAATTTATTCATTATCCCAGAATAATTCGTCCAATGTTTTTCCGAGAACTTTGCAAATTTGGATGCATAAATTTATGGTAGGATTGTAATCTCCTTTTTCTATAGCACTTATTGTCTGTCTAGTTACACCGACTTTTTCTGCTAAGTCCTTTTGTGTCATATCTAATGCAGCTCTGGCTGATTTTATTTTTAAATTTTTAGGCATTTGCTCACCTCGTTTCTATCCTATCTTTGATTTTAATATAATATATATAATACAAAAAGTCAAATATATTTTACTTTTATATAAATAAATATTACCTTTAGATATATGATATTTGTAAAAATATATAAAAAATATTTAAAAAAATAGAGTAGGATAAGGGAAATTTAAATTATTAAGTAAATGATATGTAAATAATATTTGTAATATGTATATACAAAATAAGTACAAAATATATTCAAAACAGTTTAAAAATGATATAATTAAGGAAATAGATTTTGAAAATTTAAATTAATATTAAAAAAGTGAGGGAAATTATGAACAGACCAGACTCTATAATTTTTGACTTAGACGGAACAATGTGGGACACAAGAGATGATGTCGCAGAAATATGGAATGAAGTTTTTGTAAAATATGGATTTGAAGCTAGTTTAACTGGTGAAATTGTTGCAAGTTATATGGGACTTCCTTACAATGAAGCAATGGAGCAGATGTTAGGACATATACCTGAAGAAATTAGGATAAAAATGATGGATGAGTGTGCAAGTGTAGAAACTCAGAAAATAGATGAAAGAAATGGTGGGAAAATATTCCCTAATGTAAAGGAAACTCTTGATGAGCTTGTTAAAGACTACAGATTATTTATAGTAAGTAACTGCCAGAAGGGGTATATTGAAGCATTTTTAAGAATAAACAGACTTGAAGAATATTTTGAGGACACTGAAAATGCTGAGAATACAGGTCTTCAGAAGGGCGAAAATAATAAATTAGTGATAGAAAGAAATAATTTGAAAAATCCTGTTTATGTTGGTGATACAAAAGGTGATGCGAGAAGTGCTGAATTTGTTAGAATACCATTTGTATATGCTGAATATGGATTTGATACAGTAGAGAAGTATGATGCAAAAATAGCTGATTTCTCTGAGTTATTAAAACTAGATATGTTTAACTAAGTAATAATGGCGATAATTTCTAAAAAAACTCCTTTAAAAGCTAGCCATCATTACTGAATTCCTCTCCAGGCGATCAAGTCGCATTGTCGAGTTCATTTCAGTAATAATGCCAAGCAAAAGGAGTTTTTTTATAGAAAATTATCGTCATTTATTTTAGTTAAATACATCTGATGTTTGTAATATCAGAGAAGTCAGCTATTTTTGCATTTGAAGTATAATAAATGAAGTTTGTAAAATTTTTTGATTTGTAGTTAAAATAATTTACGTTTATAGTTAAAATAATTTACAAATAAATTTAAATTATAATTCGTGGAATATAGGTTTCATTTTTTCAAATGTGCAGAATTTTTTAAAGCCTATATCTCTAAGCTCCTGCTTTAATTCTTCTATATGAGAATTACAAAGGTCTTTTTTAGAGTGTGAATCACTTCCAATAGTTAAAATTTCTCCACCTAATTCTAAGTATAGTTTTAAAATATCTCTTGAAGGCATTAGGTTGTCTAGTTTGTATTTTATAGAAGAAGTGTTTAGCTCAATTCCTTTTCCGTCGGCAATTATGTATTTTAAAATTTTAGTTATAATCTCTTTATTTTCTACAAATGGATTGTAACCGTCTTTTTCGTCATATCTTTTTAATAAATCTAAATGTCCTAAGACAGAGTAGTTATGGTAATTTTGAACAAGATAGTATAAATTTTCAAAGTATAGTCTATAATATTCCTCTTCAGTCTTAGCATCTTGAAATGAGTAATTCCAAAGCTCTTTGTCGTCTATTTCATGAACAGACATTATTATAAAATCAAAAGGATATTTTTTAAATAATTCCTCATATTTTAGAATAGTATGTTTCTGAATTCCAAATTCAAGCCCATTTTTTATACTTATATCATCTTTGTATAAATCTCTAACTCTATCTAATTCAGAAAAATATTTTTCAAAATCGACATTTAAAACCTTACCTTCTACTTCTTCTGGATTTAAATCTTTTAAATCGTACTTAACCCCATAATCTACATGGTCTGTAAAACAAATTTCTTTAATTCCAAGAGAAATAGCGTCTTTTACACATTCCTCCATTGGATATTCTGAATCGTCGCTAAATATTGTATGAGTGTGGTAATCGCAAAACATAGAAAGTCCTCCCTTTTTATTAGTTTTCTAATTTTAATTATATCATTGCAAAAGTTAAAATCAATCAAGATAAAAACTAATGAAGTAAAATTAAATTTAACAACTAGATAATGATAAAAATCAATTCAATAAACTTAACTCAAAAAACTAAACTTGACTTAATTCAAAAAACTAAACCTGATATATAGAAACTCTTAAGAAATTCTTTAAAAATATACAAAGTCTATCTTTAAAATTATTCAATACAATATAATTAACAAAAGAGAGAAAGGAAGTTTGGGAGATGGAAAGGAAAAAATTTAAAAAGCCATTATCTATTTATATCAATAAAAATTATAGTAATAATAAAATTTCATCTAAAAGCTACATACTGTTGTATAATTAAAGAGTACAAATTATACGACAAAGGAGAAATATTATGAACGCATATAACATATTAGTAGTTGAAGATGAAAAAGAAATAGCAGAGGCTGTTGAAATATACTTATTAAATCAGGGATACAATGTTTTTAAAGCTTTCAACGGAATGGAAGGTCTTAAAGTTTTAGAAAATGAAGAGATTCATTTAGCAATAGTGGATATAATGATGCCTGTAATGGACGGGATAACATTCACTATGAAAGCTAGAGAAAATCACAATTTCCCGATAATAATGCTTTCAGCAAAATCTGAAGAAGTAGACAAGATAATGGGACTAAACATAGGGGCAGACGATTACGTTACAAAACCTTTCAAACCTCTTGAACTTTTGGCTAGAGTAAATTCTCAGCTAAGAAGATACACAAAATATATGAACATTCAAAAATCAAACTCAACAGAAGTTGAAGCTGTGAATGAGAACATATATACAATAGGAGGGCTTGAGTTAAATGACGATACAAAAGAGGTTTCTGTTGACGGAAATCCAGTAAGACTGACTCCAATAGAATTTAAGATTTTAGGATTACTTATAAAAAATCCTGGCAGAGTATTTCCAGCAGAAGAAATTTACGAAAGAGTTTGGAATGAGGCTGCGATAAACACAGATACTGTAATGGTACATGTAAGAAATATAAGAGAAAAAATAGAATTGGATCCGAAAAATCCAAGATACTTAAAGGTGGTGTGGGGAGTTGGATACAAAATTGAAAAAATCTAAAGACGATAAATCAAAGAAAATAGTAGCCAATTTAGTCGTATTAGTTATTTTGTTTGCAAGTGCGTTTGGTGTTATGAGCACATACAGAAAAATGACGGATAATTTAAAAATAGAAGACCAAATTTTAAATACTGAAAATGCAGCTGGTTATTTTTTAGATCAGATATATCCAATGTACTGGAAATTGAAGAGTAGTGAGGGGAATGTAGATAAACCTTCAGATTTATTTTTAACAGAAGAAAATATTAAAAGTGCCTTTGGAAACATAGACATAGACTTAGGTACACCAGAAGAATTAACAGATGAAATGAATGACGATGGAGATGTAATACTAAAAAAAGAAGATATAATAGAGGACTTTAATGAAGCGTTTGGAAATGATATGGAGTATTCGGAAATAGCTTTAAATGCAGCCAATAAACCTATCAAGTATAATGTTTATGACAAAACGAACAAAAAGGACATTGGAAATGAAAAAAATGAATTAGATCTTATCAGAAAAATGGCATTAAGTCAGTTAAATGAAGAAGGTAGTGCTAAAACAGAAGAAATATTGGACAAATATTTATTCTACATGGTTTTAGATTTTGATAAAGACGGAAACTACAGCTTCAAAACTTTACACGGAATAGATATAAATAAATGCGAAAGTGCTATGTTAGGAACAACTTCAGACTGGAAGGTAAGAAGTCAAAATTTACACAATAATAGCGGTGGAGGTCCTTTAAGTTATAAATTACCTCCTATAAAAGACGCGACTTTTACAATAGGGCTAACAAAAAGAGATGCATTCACTATATTATCTAATCCATATAATTCAAGCAGATATAATTACAATGGAATTTATTATCTTCTTTCAGGGGATAAGATGCATACATTAAATCAGATAGCAATGGTAGCTATTATAATAATGTGCGTATATGCTTTATTAGGATTTGTTTTACCTAATAGCATAAGAAATGATGTATTTGCAATGAGCAGTGTGATAAAAGTTCCGATAGAAGTGATAGTGATACTTGTATTTTTAATATCTTCGGCGTTTGCAACTGTGATAAATCCAATACAGGTTATAGATGTTAGTACATCAGATTCATTGGCGAATATACTTATGCAAATGGTTCCTATATCAGCAACTACAGCTTCGTGGGGAGTAGTGATAGGTAATTTAGGATATTGGATGATATTATTTGCACTATGCTTAATGGGTGGTATATATCTAAGAGATATGATTGCTAAGGGTGATAGAAAAGTAATATTCAATTCTTGTATAACAGTTAGAGTTGTAAAATGGATGATTTCAAAGGTTAAAAAGTTCTTTAGCTGGATGAATAATCTAGATTTAAAAGATGGATATGAAAAATTCATATTAGCAGCATTAGGAGTAAACTTCCTAGCGATAACAATTTGTTCTTCAATTTGGGGATTTGGTATAATCACAGGAGCAATATATTCAGTAATACTTTACATTTTAATAAAGAAAAAATTTGGCAAAGTATTAGAAGACTACAACAAACTAGAAACAATAACTGAAGATATAGCAAATGGCGATTTTGGATCAGTGCCAGAAGAAGATTTAGGAGTATTCAATCCTATAAAAGAAAACCTAGAAAATATAGAAAAAGGATTTAGTGCAGCGGTTAGTGAAGAAGTTAAGAGCCAGAAGATGAAAACTGAGCTTATAACTAATGTTTCACACGATTTAAAAACTCCACTTACTTCAATAATCACTTATGTAGACCTTCTTAAAAAAGAGGGAATAACAGAAGAAGAAAGACAGAAATATCTTGATACTATAGATAAAAAATCAAATAGATTAAAATTTCTTATTGAAGACTTATTTGAAGTAAGTAAGGCCACAAGTGGAAATGTTAAAATGAATCCTATGAAGGTAGATGTTGTATCTTTAATCAAACAGACTTTAGTAGAACTTGAGGACAAATTGAATGCAACTCATTTAGAAGTTAAGGGGAATTTCCCAGAAGAAAAGGTGATACTAGAATTAGATAGTATGAGAACTTTCCGCATATTCTCTAATTTAATATCTAATATCTCAAAATACTCAATGCCATACACTAGAGTATACATAAATGTTAAGAGAGATGCAGAAAATACAGAGATAGAGTTTAAGAATATTTCAGCAGAGGAATTAAACTGCGATGTTGAAAATCTAACAGAAAGATTTGTTAGAGGAGATAAATCAAGAAATACTGAGGGAAGTGGGCTTGGACTTGCAATAGCTAAGAGCTTCACAGAGCTTCAGGACGGTAAGATGAAGGTAAGTTCAGATGGAGATTTATTCAAAGTAGTGCTTACATTTAAGAATCAGAGAAATCTAAAAAAAGAGGAAGCTTCATCAGGAGCAGAAAATAAATAATATTTAGCATCGGAAAAATATAAAAAAGATAGAAAAATAAAAAATGTAAGGAAAAAATAAAATATAAGAAAAAATGAAAAAAGAGCTTTATCTTGTATGGAGATAAAAGCTCTTTTTTATGATTATATTTAATTGGTGAACAAGTTTATATTATGCTAAAACACATTCTATAGGTTCAAATCCTTCTTCATCTATAGCATTCATTAAAGTTTCGTCAGCTATTGATTCTTCAACATCAACAGTTGCACTTTTATCTTCTAAACTAACTTCTAATACATCTACACCGTCTATAGCAGAAAGTGCTTCAGTTATTCTATTTACACAATGCTGGCATCCCATGCCATCTATTTTTATTATTTTTTTCATAATACTTCCTCCTAAAAATTTAAAAGTAATATACCTTGTAGGGGTATTATTTCTACAATTTGATTATATGTTTATTGGTTATTAAAGTCAATATAGTATTGATTTTATTTTTTAATTGTGATAATTTAATAATAGACAACTGAATTAGTTAAGATGTCTTCAGGGCAGGGTGAGATTCCCGACCGGCGGTATAGTCCGCGAGCGTTTTTTTAAAACGCAGGAATTGGCAAAAGTTCAATTCAGGATTTGGTGAAATTCCAAAACCGACAGTATAGTCTGGATGAGAGAAGATGTGTTAATAATTATCTATTTTAAATTTGATTTTGTAGAATTTAAATCGTGTATAAATTTTAAGAGTAAATTTAATGATTGAATAATTAAAAAGAATTATAAAAATTAATCTAGAGTAAAGTTTAGATTTAATGAAAAATCAAATTAATTTTTTATAGAGAGTTACAACACCTGAAAGGCACTTAGTCTATCAGGTGTTTTTTATTTTAAATTTTTAGGAGTGATGAAGAAATGATGGAAAGCAAGACAAAAACAATGACAAGGGTGGCAATGCTCAGTGCACTAGCATTTGCAGCAGTATTATTTATAAGAATACCTATGGTATTATTCTTAGAATATGATCCAAAGAACGTAATTATAACAATAGGTGGATTTATTTGGGGACCATTTATGTCATTAATGGTAGCTGTAGTAACAGCATTTATAGAATTTTTAACTATAAGTGAAGATGGAATAATAGGACTTATAATGAATATAATTTCTATATGTGCGTTTTCTTGTACAGCAGCTTTTATATACAAAAAAGATAGAACTTTAAGAGGCTCAATAATAGGTTTAGTATCAGGAACAGTACTTCTTACAGTTATTATGATGTTATGGAACTACTTAGTAACACCGATATATATGGGAATTCCAAGAGCAGAGGTTGTAAAACTTTTAGTCCCTGCAATAATGCCTTTCAACTTAATAAAAGGTGGAATAGATTCAGCGATAATTTTACTTATCTATAAACCGATAGTGTCTGCACTTAGAAGAACAGTTTTAAAATCAGAAGCTAAAGATGCACCTAAAATGATAGTTCATCCTGGTGTAATGGCTGTAGCGGTACTTGTAATAGTAACATGTGTGATGCTAGTACTAGCAATGAAAGGAATAATATAATATAGCAAAGAAGAGGGTATAGCAAAAACACTACAGGCTTCGACGCCATGCCCATATATGTAACACATTTATATGTTGCATGGCGTCTGTAGATTGTCGTATTTTTTTGCTATATCCCTCTTCTTTTATATAATAAATTATTCCACCGAAAAATTTATGAAGAATGTAAATAGTTTACTTTAATTCATTCTTGACACTACGCAAAGTACTGATATAAAATATTGCAACATCCATCACATGAACATCTACTCAAAATTAAATTTGGAAAAGAGTGTGAGTGGAAAAGTTAGTAAAAGGATTGTATATAATTATAAGGAATGATACTAATATTTATTTTGATAATATATTTTTTATAAACTTATAAATTTATATTTTAGGTATGTAATATGTAAGAATATTATTCAAAATGTACTGGCTGCAATTATTTTGCAAATGATGTATTTTTTATATTATCTGTTATGAATTTACTAACTTATAAATGGTGTATTAAATCAAAATTTGGCAAAACTTATTGATAATATGTAGCAGATGAGTTATATAGACAAAACTCTTTCGACAATCTGCAGACGCGTATTTTAATGAGAATAAAACCTGTTTTTTGCTTACGCGTCGAAGCCTGGAGAAGAGTTTGTCTATATCTCATATGCTTCGCATAGTAGCAAAGGGTGCCAAATTTTGATTTATTCACTTTAATAGCTAGTAAATTTATAGTAGATAATATAAAAATGGGCTGCTGCAAAATATTGCAACAGCCCATTTCTCAATTATATTCTTTCTATTACTACTGCTGTCCCAGATACTGTTACCATTAGCATTCCATTGTCAGCACCTAGTACTTCATAGTCTGTGTCAACTCCAACAACTGCATTTGCACCTCTTGCAGCTGCTCTTCCTTCTAATTCTTCAAGAGCTTTTTCTCTGGCATTTTTTAATTCGTCTTCGTAAGAATTTGATCTTCCACCGAATATATTAGATAATCCAGCTGCAAAGTCTTTGAAGAAGTTAACCCCTGAAACAACTTCTCCGTAAGTTATTCCTTTATATTCAACTATTCTGTATTCTTCTACTGATGGTGTTGTAGTTATTATCATAATCTTGTCCCCCTTTAATAGGTAAAATTTATTTTGATTTTAACCAATTTATATGAATTTTGGTTTATTTATATATTCTATAGAGAGTCTAAAATTCCTTTAGAAAATTGTAGAAAATTTAAAGCTATTTTCTTGACAGAAAAAAAGATTGCTTGTATGATAAAAATATAGAAAATTTTAAATTATAAATCCTGAGACTGGAGAGAGTAGTCGAGTTGAGTTTGATACAGAGAGTTGCAAGTTGCTGAGATTGCAGCATAAATAGATTCGGTGAATGGGTCCACGAGGAGATAGGTGAATTATAGTAGCCGAACCGTCGCTGCACGTTACGCAGAAGAGAGATACACGATAAGTGTATAATTTAGGTGGTACCGCGGTAATATCGTCCTAGTGTTTTTTGACACGAGGGCGTTTTTTTATTGGAAAAATTAATTTTAGGAGGATATTATGAACAAGATAGGAATAATAGGTGCAATGGAAGAAGAAGTAGCATTACTTCTTGAAAAAATAGAATTAGAAGAAAAAGTAGAAAAAGCAGGACTTGAATTTTATGTTGGTAAATTAAGAGGAAAAGATGTAGTAGTTGTTAAATGTGGAGTTGGGAAAGTAAACTCTGCTATGTGTACTCAGATATTAATAAGTGAATTTGGTGCAGAAGCTCTTGTTAATATAGGTGTTGCAGGTGCGTTAAACGACGAATTAGACGTAAATGATATAGTAATATCAACAGATGCAATAGAATACGATATGGACGCATCAGCATTTGGGGATCCAAAAGGAACTATACCAAGAATGGATTGCTCAGAATTTAAAGCTGATGAAAGATTAATAAATGCAGCTTTTGATGCAGCAGTTAAAGAAAATAAAGGACATAATGTTATGAAAGGTAGAATAGCTACTGGAGATTTATTCGTTGCAGATATGGAAACTAAAAACGAATTAGTAAACGACTTCGGTGGATTCTGCTGTGAAATGGAAGGAGCTGCAATGGCTCACGTTTGTTATTTAAACAAAACTCCATACGTTATAATAAGAGCTATGTCTGATAAAGCTGACGGAAGTGCAGATGTTACTTTTGAAGAATTCTCTAAAAAAGCAGCAGTTACTTCAGCTAATATAGTTATGGATATGCTTGAAATGATATAGTTTTAAGAAATAACATAGCTTAAAGAAATAACATAGTTTTAATATTTGAAAATAATAGCGAGATTTTGAGATTAAAATTTATAAAAACATAAATCCAAAATATAAAACTAATATAACTATAAGTTTAAAATAGAAAGAGGGATTACGATGAGCGAAAAAAAGGTAATATTTAGTGGTGCTCAGCCATCAGGAAAAATGACATTAGGTAACTACCTAGGAGCGATAAAAAACTGGATAAAACTTCAGGACGAATACGAATGTTTCTTTAGCGTTGTCGATTTACACGCTATAACAGTTCCTCAGGAGCCAAAAGTTCTTAGAGAAAACGCTAAAAAATTATTAGCTCAGTATATAGCTTGTGGACTAGATCCAGAAAAAAATACTATATTTATACAGTCACACGTTAAAGAACATCTTGAATTAATGTGGGTATTAAATACAATGACATACATGGGTGAGTTAAACAGAATGACTCAGTTCAAAGATAAAGCGCGGAAATCTGAAGCTAACTTAAATGCAGGTCTATTCACTTATCCGGTATTAATGGCTGCTGATATACTTCTTTATCAGACAGATTTAGTACCTGTTGGGGATGACCAGAAACAGCACCTTGAATTAGCAAGAGATTTAGCAAATAGATTCAACAATAGATATTCAGATACATTCAAAATACCAGAAGGATACTACCCAAAAGAAGCTGCAAGAGTAATGAGCTTACAGGATCCTACTAAAAAAATGAGTAAATCTGATGAAAATGTAAATGGATTTATACTTCTTGAAGATGACCCAGATACAATAAGAAGAAAAATTAAAAAATGTGTAACTGACTCTGAAGGTGTTGTAAGATATTCACCAGAACAGCCAGGTATAAAAAATCTTCTTGATATATACTCAGCTTTATCAGGAAAATCAATAGATGAGATAGTTAAAATGTATGAAGGTAAAGGATATGGAGATTTTAAGGCAGATACTGCTGAAGTTATAATAAGCGTATTAGAGCCTATGAGACAGAAATATTTAGCTCTTTTAGAAGATAAGGAATATCTTGAAAAAATATACTGTGAAGGAGCTAGAAAAGCTGAAGCAAAAGCTAGAAAAACTCTTAGAAAAGTATACAAAAAAGTTGGTTTCTTAGAAAGAAAATATTAATAAGCTTGTAAATTTAATATTTTAATGTTGAAAAATAGGACTTGTTTTCGATTAAAAATTTTCAATCGAATCAAGTCCTTATTTTTGTATAAAAAATATAATATCTAATATATTTCTTAATTAAAGTTTATAATAGATTGAAAATAAAAATAAAAGAATATATAATTTTAATTAATATAATAAATACAAATTTGTATGGGAGTGATTTATTTGAGGAGATTCAAATTTTTGAGAGTTTTTGCGACTACTTTAATAGTATTCATTTTATTGGGGGTTATCGTAAAGGGAGGATGTACGTTAGCAGCTGACTATGTTAAAGACTCTAAATACGACGGTGTAGAGATAAATAATCTTTTGATGAATTTTTATGGAGAAGACGATAATTGGAATCCTATATGGGAAGGTAGGCTAGAGGGAATATCTTTAAAATCTGAGCTATATTATGGACCTTTTGTATCTATAACTATAGCAGGTGGAATATTTGCAGACCCATATGTAGAAAGTGTTAGGATAGATGGAGAAGTGCTAAGTGAGGAAAGTAAAAACGCATTTTTAGATAATTTGGTAAATCTTTATGCAAATAAGGTAGGGCATTATTTTAATACTCAGGACAGTATAGATTATGAAATGTATAGACCTTATTACTATAAATAAAAATAATTTTAAGGAGGTACCAAGTTGAAAAGAAGAACAGAAGAGAGATTAAAGACTATTTTATATGTATTTGTAAGTGTTGCAATTATATTTTTTGCATTTAATAAATTCTGTACATATAAAGTAAAGAATTTTGTATATAGAGGAATAAGCATAGAGGATATGCTAAATGATTTATATGGAAAAGATTTTGGTATATGGAAGACAGGGCTAGATGGAATGCGAGTAGTTACAAATTATAAAACAAAGGATAATAGGATAAATCTTAAATTTGTTGGTGGATTTGTAGATGGTGTTGAGTTTGGAGATATGAAAGTAAACGGAATGGATTTAGATGGAGAGAAGAAGACTAGCTATATCAATGGAATGAATGAAGAATATAGGAAGAAACATAATATGCCTTATGGTAGTACTTTGACATCGACATCAGAAATATATTTGGGTGATCAAGATAGCAATCAAAATTCAGACAAACAAGAATATAAATACAATAAATCTAGAAAACCTATCAAAGAAACATCTAAACATGCAGAAAATGGAACCTTTGAAAATAATTCGAAAGGATATTATAAAGTGAATAAAAACTTACCAAGTGGGGCTCTATCATTTTTAGATGAATATGTAGAAAGGTTAAAAAATAGCTCTTTCCCAAATACTGAATATAGATTTGCTGATGTTTATCAGTATGAAGGTGAGTTTAGCATGGGTGAAGAATTTGAAAATGGATATTATGTTTATATAAGTACTAATGATAGAATGGGAAATTATACATTTAAAATATTCTGTGATGCTTATGATTATACTTATTATGTAGAATCTGTAAAGGATAAAGATAATGGAAAGACATATGATACTGTAAGAGCGATAAATATTTATTTAGATGATGTTATAAATAGATACGAAAATTATTAAAATATTGTTAAAAGCAACTCAAAATATATCGTAAATTTTGCTAGATATATTCTAGTTGCTTTTATTTTTATTTAAAAATTTTACAGTGCGTTTTCTATAAGATATAAAATTGCATAAAAAAAATGAGCCATCGAAGCTCATCAAAAGGGTAAGGTTATTCCTACTTTTGGGGAAAGTAGAACTAAAGATTAACAGTATATATTTTTTAAGTTAATCTGTTATTTTCAAGTTACAAATAGAGTATACACTTTAATACAAATAATGTCAACAAATTATCAAGAAAATGTTACAAAAAAATCAATATTAAAAATTAAAAAGAAATAATAAGTAAACTACTGTTATGATATAATAAAATAGGTATAATTATGTATGAAAGTAAAAAATCTAAAAATAGGGGTGGTTTTTTGATATATGAAGTAATAATAGCCATTTTGATAGGTATAGATCAAGCTATAAAGTACGCTGTTTTAAATTTACTTAAAGCTAAGGGAAGTGTACCTGTGATAGATGGTGTATTTCATCTAACTTATGTAGAAAATAGAGGAGCAGCATTTGGAATGCTTCAAAATAACCAAATTATATTTGTAATAATTGCAGGGCTTGCAACAGTTATTGGACTTTATTGGCTACATAAAAACAAAGAAAAAATAAACATAATAGGAAAAGCATCTGTTATAATGATTGTTTCTGGGGCAATAGGAAATTTAATAGATAGACTTAGACTGGGATTTGTTGTAGATTATTTTGATTTTAGAATAATTTGGCAATATGTTTTTAATTTTGCCGATATACTCGTAGTTTGTGGAACAATATTACTTTGTTTCTATATATGGAAGTATTCGGATATGAAGGAGTAAATTAAAAACCTGCGAGTTAATAGGAGGTACAATGGTAGATAATATAAAGAAAGAAAATTTATCTGATGACAACTGCGAAGAAATAAGAGAGTTTTTAGTAGAGGAAGACGAAGAAGGAGATAGATTAGATGTTTATCTTTCAGACCAATTCGTCGATATGTCTAGGAGTTATATACAAAAGATAATAAAAGATAAAAAGGTAACTGTAAATGGAAAAGTTGAGAAGGCTAAGTATTTGGTAAAAGAAGAAGATAAAGTGGTTATAGAGATTCCAAAGCCAAAGATTTTGGAGGTTGTGCCACAGGATATTCCTATAGAGATTGTTTATGAGGATGATGATATTATAATAGTAAACAAACCTCAGGGAATGGTTGTACATCCAGCACCTGGAAATTACGAGGGGACTTTAGTAAATGCTATTTTATACCACTGTAAAGGCAATCTTTCTTCTATAAATGGAGTAATTAGACCTGGTATAGTTCATAGAATAGACAAAGATACATCTGGAATACTTATGATAGCTAAGAACAATAACGCACACAATTGCTTAGCTGAACAGTTAAAGGATCACTCTATAACAAGGGAGTATGAATTTATCTGTCATGGTGTATTTAAGGAGGACAACGTTACAGTTGATAGACCTATAGGAAGAAATCCTAAGGATAGATTAAAGATGGCAATAGTTCCAAATGGGAAAAGAGCGGTAACTCATTTTGAGGTGATTGAGAGATTTAACGGATATACTCATGTCAGAGCAAGACTTGAGACAGGAAGAACTCATCAGATAAGAGTTCATGCGATGTCCATAAATCATCCTCTTGTTGGAGACCCAGTGTATGGGCCTAAAAATTCAAAAATAAAATTGAATGGTCAGGCACTTCACGCTAAAAAATTAGGATTTATACATCCAACGACAAAGGAATATGTCGAATTTGATTCAGAGCTTCCAGATTATTTCCAGAAGCTTCTAGAAAAGTTGAGAAAATACTAGAAAATATCTATAATTAATATTAGGAATATATTATTAAGTAAATATTTTTCAGAATGGAGAGTTTGTTATGATAGAAAAGGCTCAATTAATGGATGAAAAAGCTATGGCAAGGGCTATAACTAGAATAAGTCACGAGATAATAGAAAAAAATAAAGGTATAGAGGACCTTGTACTTGTTGGAGTAAAAACTAGGGGGATTCCGCTAGCTAAAAGAGTACAGCTAAAAATAGAAGAAATAGAAGGTACATCTCTACCAGTTGGTGAAATAGACATCAGTAGATATAGAGACGATATAAGCGAAAGAAGAGTAGAAGGAACTCTACACGATGAAAATACTTCATTTGATATAGATAAAAAGACTGTAGTACTTATAGATGATGTCCTTTATACAGGAAGAACTGTAAGAGCTGCATTAGACTATATTATAGATAATGGTAGACCTAAGGCTATACAGTTGGCTGTGCTTGTGGATAGAGGACATAGAGAATTGCCAATAAGAGCAGACTATGTAGGAAAAAATGTACCTACATCTAAAAATGAATTTATATCTGTAAAACTATCAGAAATAGACGGAGAAGATTCAGTAACAATAAATGAATAAAAAATGTAGCTGTTGCAATAATTTGCAACAGCTATTTTTTTTATCTAATCTACTATAAATTTCTTTCTTGATAAAAGTGTGGCTAAATCAAAATTTAATGTTACAAAATTTACTCGCAGTATTAAATATTATAGACAAAACTTCTCTCCAGGCTTCGAACTTTGCCTTTTTCAAGCAAAGCTTTCAAAATGATGCAAAGTTCTGCAGATTGTCGAGCGCGTTTTTGTCTATAATCTTCAATACTGAAATATAATTATTATCATACAAATTTTAATTTAGACGACTTCATATAAGGGAGTAAATTTATAACAGTTTAAACAAAAAATAACTTATTGCAAAATTATTGCTAACAGATTTTTGAGTGAAAGGAATATGTGAAAAAATAATGTGAAAGAGAGGTGAAATGTGCCAAATCCAGCGACAATCTGCAGGTCGTAGCAACATTGAAATTTCAATGAAAACTACGACCGAAGCCTGGAGCAGAGATGGGGTATTTAGCCTACCTTTCTTGAGTATTAAATCAAATAAAAAAAGGTCTACCTTTTGGTAGACCTTTGATCTCACGAACAAAATTTTAATTAAGCTCTTTCAACTTTTCCAGAACGTAGGCATCTTGTACAAACTTTAACTCTTTTTGGAGTTCCGTTCTCTACAACTCTAACAGTTCTTAAGTTTGCAGACCAAGTTCTTTTGTTGTGTTTATTTGAGTGTGATACTGTGTTTCCTGAATGTTTACCTTTACCACATACGCTACATACTCTTGACATTACCGTGCACCTCCTTAAAAAATAAATAACTATTTAAAGACTAAAAACATATTTATAATATCATAAACAACAAAGTTTTGCAAGAAAAAAATATATTTCTTTTGAAGATATTGAAGAATATCTATTTATCATATAAAATTATATATATAAATGCTGATAATGTAAACAAAAAGTTTTCTAATTTGCAAAAATAAAAAAGTTTATTTCATAAAAAGACTTGATATTATTGTTAAAATTAGATTATTATATGCTATATAGGTTTAAATTATAACCAGACTATAGTATCATATTGTTTATATCGACTAGAAAAATAGATACTTTATGTATTTATGCCGAGATTAGAGGTTAATCGGCAAAAAACTTTTAAGAGGGGGTTCAGAACCATGACCGCAAAAATAACAAATGAATACGGATGTATAGAAATAGATAAGCATGTAATAGCACAGGTTGCATATAGAGCAGCTATGGAAAGTTATGGGCTAGTTGGACTTGCATCAAGAACTAAAGGAATAGTTGAACTTTTAAAGGGTGAAAATGCGACAAAAGGTGTAAAAGTAGAAGAAACTGAAGATAATGCTGTTGAAATAGAACTTTTCGTAATAATGCAGTATGGAATAAATATATCTACAGTTGCTAACAATATAATAGATAAGATAAAATACACAGTCGAAAAATTAATCGGAGTTAAAGTAACTAAAATAGATATAAATGTACAGGGTATAAGAGTAAAATAGGAGGAAAAAAATGACCGAATATATAAAAGCCAAGGCATTCAGAGAAATGTTTGTTTCGGGTGCTAATAATCTTCAGAATAGTAAAGATTTAGTAGATAAATTAAATGTATTCCCAGTTCCAGATGGTGATACTGGTACAAATATGTCACTTACTATATCTTATGCAATGAAGGAATTAGAAAAAGTAGGAGAAGATGATATAACTAAGATAGCAAAGGCGTTATCAAAAGGATCTTTAATGGGTGCTAGAGGTAACTCAGGGGTTATATTATCACAGATAATCAGAGGTATAGGAAAATCTGTAGAAGGTAAAGATAAACTTTCAACTACAGATTTAGCAAAAGCTTTAAAAGGCGGTTCTGATACTGCTTACAAAGCTGTTATCAAACCAGTAGAAGGTACTATACTAACAGTTATAAGAGAAACTGCTGAATATGCGGTTAAATTAGCAAAAAGAGAAAATGACATTGAAAAATTCTTAGGAAAAGTAGTTAGAGAAGCTAATGTATCATTAGAAAATACTCCTAACTTACTTAAAAACCTTAAAGATGCAGGAGTTGTAGACTCAGGTGGTAAAGGTTTAACACTTATATTAGAAGGGTTCTATCTTGCAATAGTTGGAAAATCAGTAGTTCCATCAACAGCAGAAAAATCAGAACTTAAAAATGTATCTCTATCATCAGCAGATAATACATCTACAGAGGATATAAAATTCGGATACTGTACTGAATTTATACTAGAATCAGATAAAATAGATGATGCTGGAATAAGAGATATAATGCTAGGATATGGAGACAGTTTAGCAGTAGTTGGAGATGAAGGTGTTATAAAAGTACATGTTCATACTAACGAACCAGGTAATGTTCTTCAGGAAGCATTAAAATACGGACAGTTACTAACAATAAAAATAGAAAATATGAGAATGCAGCACGAAAACATACTTGAAGGTGTTTCAGAAAATGCTGAATACGAAGAACCAGTAGAAGAAAAAGAATTTGCATTTATATCAACTTCTATGGGAGAAGGATTAGCTAGCATATTCAAAGATTTTGGTGTTGACCATGTAATCGAAGGTGGGCAGACTATGAACCCAAGTACTGAAGATTTCATGAAAGCAATAGACAAAATCCACGCTAAAAATATATTCATATTACCAAACAATAGCAATATAATAATGGCAGCTAATCAGGCTAAAGAACTTAGCGATAAAAACATAATAGTAATACCAACTAAAAATATTCCACAGGCAGTTAGTGCACTTGTTGGATTCAATCCAGAAGCTACAGCTGAAGAAAATGAAGCTAATATGGTAGAAGCATTAAGCTATGTAAAATCAGGACAGGTTACTTTTGCAGTTAGAGATACTGTAATGAATGGAATAGAAATAAGAGAAGGTAATATAATAGGTATTGCTGAAAAAGAACTGATTGCAGCTGGTGATGAAGTTGATGAAGTAGCAAAAAAACTAGTAGAAAAATTAGTTGATGAAGATTCAGCTATAATAACATTATTCTATGGTGAAGATGTTACAGAAGAACAGGCTGAGGAGTTAAGAGGAGAATTAGAAGAAAAATTCGAGGACATAGATGTAGAGCTTTACTACGGTGGACAGCCTCTTTACTACTACCTAATATCAGTTGAATAAAAATAAGTAAATCAATCCTGTATGACTGAGATATATGTTGTACAGGATTTTTTTTGATTTATTTTTGTTCTATCAGAATAAAATTTAGGCAGGTGATAAATTTGTTCGGTGTAATAAACGAAAGCATACAGTATGTTAAAGGAATTGGCCCTAAAAAAGCAGAAAAGCTGAATAGACTAGGAATTTATACAATAAAAGACCTTCTTTATTATTTTCCGAGACAGTTTGAGGATAGAAGTATAATTAAAAAAATTGCTCAGCTTGAGGATGAAGAAAAAGTTACAGTTAAAGCACTTATAACTAATATAGAGAGTTACACACCTAAAAAGGGAATGACTATAACTAGAATAGATGTAAAAGACGATACTGGATTTGCAAAGCTTACATTTTTCAATAGAGAGTATATAAAAAATACATTTAGAGTAGGAGATAGTATACTAGCTTTTGGTAAGGTAAAGAAAAATGGTAGATTTGTAGAGCTTAATTCGTGTGAACTTGAGTATTTGTCTTCATCTCCTAAAAATATAGGAAAATTGATGCCAGTATATCCTCTTAGCTATGGAATTACAAATAAGGATATTATGAATACTATAAGAATGGTATTTGAAAATAAAGATATAAGAATACCAGAGTATATGCCAGAGCATTTGATGAAGAAGTACAGACTTTGTGGAATTGAGTATGCTATAAAGAATATACATTTCCCCAAAGATAAGGAATCTTTAAAAGTTGCATTGTATAGATTGATTTTTGAAGAGTTATTGGTACTTCAGCTAGGTCTTTTTATGTATAAAGGTGGAGGTAGTGATAAAAAGGGAATAGTTTTTAAAAGGGATTCAAGATTAGACGATGTTTTAGAGTCATTACCTTTTAAATTGACAAAAGCTCAGAATAGAGCATTAAATGAGATAATAGATGATATGTGTTCAGAAAAAGTGATGAATAGGTTAGTACAAGGGGATGTCGGAAGTGGTAAGACAGTGGTTGCACTTCTTGCCCTTGCAGAATGTGTATTTAATGGTTATCAAGGTGCTCTTATGGCTCCAACAGAGATATTGGCACAACAACATTATGAATCTTTTACTGAAACATTTGAAGATATTGGAATAAATGTAGAGCTTCTAACAGGAAGTGTTACTAAAAAGCAAAAGGAATGTATACTTCAAAGGGTTAAAGATGGAGAGGTTGATATATTAATCGGGACTCATGCACTTATAGAGGATAATGTAGAGTTTGAAAATATTGGACTTGTGATAACTGATGAGCAGCACAGATTTGGTGTTAGACAGAGAGGAAAATTGTCTTCTAAGGGAGTTAGTCCAGATATACTTGTTATGACAGCAACGCCGATTCCAAGAACTCTTGCACTTATACTTTATGGAGATTTGGATATTTCAATAATTGATGAGCTTCCTCCAGGTAGACAGCCTATAGAAACAATAGCTGTTGAAAAGAAAAAAAGAGATAAAGTGTACAACTCTCTTGTAAGAAGAGAAGTGGATAAAGGTAGACAGGTATATATAGTATGTCCTCTTGTTGAAGAAAGTGAAACTTTAGATATAACTTCTGCAACAGAGACAGCAGAAGAGATAAAAAGGGACTTTTTCCCAGATTTAAGAGTAGGACTTCTTCATGGAAAAATGAAACCTTCTGAAAAGGATGCTATTATGACAGCCTTCAAAAATCACGAACTTGATATACTTGTTTCTACAACGGTAATCGAGGTAGGTGTAAATGTTCCAAATTCTACTCTTATGATTATAGAAAATGCAGAAAGATTTGGACTTGCACAGCTACATCAGCTTAGAGGGCGTGTAGGAAGAGGAAAACATCAGTCTTATTGTGTTTTAATATATGGCTCAAACAGTGAAGTTTGCAGAAAAAGAATGGATATAATGGAAGAAACAAACGACGGATTTAAAATTTCTGAAAAAGATTTAGAAATTAGAGGGCCAGGAGAATTCTTTGGAACAATGCAACATGGTGTTCCAGAACTTAAGATAGCAAATCTTTTTAAACACATGAAGATATTAAAAACTGTGCAACAAGAAGCTAGAATTATAATAGGAGATGACCCTACTTTAGATTTTAAAGAATATAGAGGTCTAAAAAGGGAAATAGAGTCTAAATTTAAGGATAAAATAGAAGAAGATATAACAATGAATTAATTAATATAATACAATAATACTTACTATATGATATAATGAAAGATATATGATAGTTGAATTGAAAGGAGAAAAACGTGAGAGTTATTTCAGGAAAAGCAAGAGGGTTAAAACTTAATCCACCTAAGGATCAAAGTGTAAGACCTACAACAGATAGAGTAAAAGAATCACTTTTTAATATAATAAATTCATACGTAATGGATGCAAATGTGTTAGACCTTTTTGCAGGTTCTGGTTCTCTTGGGATAGAATGTCTATCTAGAGGAGCTAATCATTGCGTTTTTTCGGATTTAAGTAAAGAAAGTATAAAGATAATTCAGTCTAATATAAAAAAGGCTAGAGTAGAGCGGGACAGTATAGTTATAAATAAGGACTACAAAAATGTTATATCGGATATGGGGATTAAAAATAAAGAATTCGATATAATAATGCTAGACCCACCTTATTATGAAGGACTTTTTGTAGACTGTATAGAAAGAATAGATAATAACAATATACTTTCTGAAGATGGGGTGATTGTGGTAGAACATGATAAAAAAGATGAACTACCAGATGAAATAGGAAACATAGTCAAAACAAAAGAAAAAAAATATGGTATAACAGTGCTTAGTTTTTATAAACTAGCTGTGGAGGATAGCGATGAATAAGTGTAATGTAAAAAAGGCTATTTTTGCTGGAAGTTTTGATCCAATTACAAATGGTCATTTGGATATTATAAGAAGAGCATCGAAGCTTTTTGGAGAACTTCAGATTGGAATCCTTATAAATCCAAATAAAAAAGCTTTATTTACTTTAGAGGAGAGAGTAAAACTAATAGAAGAGTGTACATCTGACTTAGAAAATGTTAAAGTAATTTCTTTTGATGGTTTACTTGTAAAATACTGTGAAAAAAATGGAATAGATGCATTAGTTAGAGGAATAAGAAGTGCAGCAGATGTAGATTATGAATTACAGATGGCTCACATGAATAGAGAACTTGATTCTTCTATAGAGACTATATTCCTTCCAAGTAATACTAAATTCTCATTTATAAGTTCATCTCTTATTAAAGAGGTACTATCTTTTGGGGCAGATATACAGAATTTAGTTCCAGAGCAGGTATTGAGAGAATTAAAAATTAAGATGGAGAGAAAGGAGATATAACATGCATATAGAAGATTCATACATATTAGACCTTATAAAAGAGTTGGAGTTTCTTATACAGGAGGCTTCTTCGGTGCCATTTAATTCACATAAATGCAGCATAGAAAGACAGGATGCACTAGATATAATAAGTGATATAAAAAGAGCACTTCCTAAAGAATTAGAACAGGCTAAAAATGTGGCCGATGAAAGTAAAGATATAATGAATAGAGCAATAGCAGAAGCTCAGGAAATTTTAGATGATGCAGAAAAGAAAGCGAACGAAATAATAAATGACGCTAATTTAGAAGCAGAAGATTTAAGACAGGACACAGAAGATGCTGTAAACGATTATATAAATAGCAGTAAGCCTGTAATAGAAGCAGAGGAAAAAGCTCAGAAAATAATAAGCAATGCAAAGGCTGTTTCTGAAGAGATAAAAATTGGTACAGCAGAGTATGCAGACGAACTTTTAGCTGAGGTTGAAGCCCATGTAGCGACAATTTTGGACGAAATTAGAAAAAATCGCGAAGAATTTAAGTAAAAATCAAAAAAATATTTGCCATTAACCTAATTTTTTTATATACTAGTTAAGGATTGTTTATTAAGAGAGATAAAATTTTATAAATAAATTTGTTAAAACCAATTAATTTATATAAAGAAAGGTGATACCAATATGGAGAGAAAAGTAGGAACAATTTCTAGAGGAGTAAGAGCTCCAATCATAAGAGAAGGAGACGATCTAGCAACAATAGTAGTAGATTCTGTATTAGATGCAGCTAAAAGCGAAAATTATGAAATGAGAGATAAAGACGTAGTAGCTGTTACAGAAGCAGTTTTAGCTAGAGCACAGGGTAACTATGCAAAAATAGATGACATAGCTGAAGATGTAAAAGCTCAGTTAGGTGGAGAAACAATAGGTGTTATATTCCCTATATTAAGTAGAAATAGATTCGCTATATGTTTAAAAGGTATAGCTAGAGGAGCTAAAAAAGTAGTTCTTATGCTAAGTTACCCATCTGATGAAGTTGGAAATCATTTAGTTGATATAGAACTTCTTGATGAAAAAGGTGTAAACCCATACTCAGATGTACTTACTCTTGAAAAATATAGAGAATTATTTGGAGAAAATAAACACACATTCACAGGTGTAGACTATGTTGAATACTATTCTTCTTTAATAAAAGAAGCTGGGGCAGAAGTAGAAGTTATATTCGCTAACAACCCAAAAGTTATATTAGACTACACTAAAAATGTTTTAACTTGTGATATACACACAAGAAAAAGAACTAAGAGAATATTAAAAGAAGCAGGAGCTGAAGTTGTAATAGGTCTTGATGACATATTAACTAAATCAGTAAACGGAAGTGGATTCAATGAAAACTACGGATTACTAGGAACAAACAAATCAACTGAAGAAACTGTAAAATTATTCCCAAGAGATTGTAAAGATTTCGTTGAAGAAGTTCAGAAACAGTTCAAAGAAAGAACAGGTAAAAACGTAGAAGTTATGGTATACGGAGATGGAGCTTTCAAAGATCCAGTAGGAAAAATATGGGAGCTTGCTGACCCAGTAGTTTCTCCAGCTTATACTTCAGGTTTAGAAGGAACTCCAAACGAAGTTAAATTAAAATACTTAGCAGACAATGATTTCGCTGATTTAAAAGGTGATGAATTAAAAGACGCTATATCTGAATACATAAAAAATAAAGATAACGATTTAGTAGGAGAAATGGTATCTCAGGGTACTACTCCAAGAAGATTAACTGACCTTATAGGTTCATTATGTGACCTTACTTCAGGAAGTGGAGATAAAGGTACTCCAATAGTACATATACAGGGATACTTCGATAACTTCACAAACTAATTAAATGATTTTGATTATAACCTCCAGTTTAATGCTGGAGGTTTTTTAATGTGTATAGTTTGTGAAAAATTAAGAGAATGAAGAAAAAAATAAAATTTTTATGTTATAATATTATAAGATTTTATAAAAAAGATTTACTGGAGGTAGAAATATGAAGAAGAAGTTATTAGCTCTTATACTCGCTTCTACAGTTGTATTTTCATCTGTTTTAATGACAGGATGCAAAAAAACTGATGAAGAAGAGGCAAAAGACCCAAATATACAGGTAGAGGTTGATGTTGCAAAACCTAATATAGAAGAATTTAAAAGCATAGAAATTGAACAGTTAGGTAGAAACATAAACAGAGATGAGTTTAAAGTTGTAAATATATCAGTATACACTAACTATAGTGATAAATATTCTGATATGAAGATGACAATACCTACATTTAAAGGAAAATGTGGCTCTGTAGACTCTATACAGAGATATGTATCAGGAAACGCTACATCTAGTGAAAATGATATAGATAGAGTATACAGATATGACGAGGACTTTATATTATATACAAAGGGTCTTGATAATAACGGTATAAAAAAATTATTAAATCAGCACAAACTTGTATTTGAGTATAAAAATGGGGAAGAAACTGAAAAACAGACTATATCTTTAGGTAACGAAGCTAATTTTATAAAATAATTTAAAAGAGAGGGAGATTCGCTATGAAGCAGATGTTAAAGGAATTTAAGGAATTTATTAGCCGTGGAAATGTAATGGATATGGCAGTAGGTATCATTATAGGTGGTGCGTTTACAGGTATTGTAAATTCTTTTGTAAATGACATTATAAACCCTATAATAGGTATTTTTGGAGGAATGAACTTTAGCGACTTAAAATGGAACATAGTTGGAGATGTTACTTTAAACTATGGAAGCTTCATAACAGCAGTTATCAATTTCTTGATAATGGCTGCAGTACTATTTGTTATAATCAAGTTTATGAATAGATTTTCTGCTAAGCTAGTTATCAAGAAAACAGATGAAGAAGAACAAGCAGCACCTACTACAAAAGTATGTCCGTTCTGTAAAACAGAAATAGCAATAGATGCGACAAGATGTCCACATTGTACATCAAATTTATAAAGTAGAAGGACAAGAGATATAAAGGCTCTCGCTCCAGGCTTCAGCGCCCCACACTGTTAGAGTAATACATTTAGCAGTTGTGGGGTGCTTGCAGTATTGTCGCATACGAGCCTTTATATCTCTTGTCCTAAGTTTGTAAATTTGATGATACGGTAAAAAATATATTGTAATAAAGTTTATCTTACGTATATCGGTTTTATAAAGTAGTCTGTAGATCCTTTTAAAAGGGATCTATTTTTTTTGTAGTAAATTGTGTTGTATATGTCTGTGCATTTTATGTCGTTTTCTATTAGGAATTTAAATTTTTCATCGTCCATGAAGTGTTCTATTTCTGAGAATTTGTTTATTATTTTTATTTCAGATGATTTTTTTATTTCTCTTATGATTTCTCTACCTTTTGAGTTAAATGCTAAGATTCTTACATAAGGTATAGTGTCTATTTTTTTTGCAAATTCCATCTCTTCTTTTGTAACGCCTAAAAGTATGTTGTTTAGGCATCTTTTTATTCTTGTCATTGTATATCTTTTAGATTTTATTAGATTCAATAAATCATCATAATTTTTTGCTACAAGTGCAGATTTGAATATTTTATTTTCTATTCCCTCAGAAATATCAAAATACGATTCTAAATTCTTTTTATCTCTAATTATAGTTGATATAAGTGTTTCAAAAAAGTACTCAGGATACATCGGGAAGAATCCTTTTTCTATATTTGAGGTAATCATATTTAAAGTGGATTCGGGGATTGAATTAGTTATATCAGCACAATTTTTTATTTTTTTGATTAGATTATTTATATATTCTAAATTATTTATCTCTAAACTAGAGGAATCTTCATTAGATATTATTTCATGTAGTTTTTTTCTTACAGCAGTTGCAGAATTTATGTTTCCAGATATTTCCTCAGAATTGTATTTAGACCGAATTCTTCCTATTGTAAAGGGCTTTATATTGCTTTTTAATGATATTAGTTGCTTTATGTACTCAATTCCTAAAATATTGTTTGAAGAGCTTAAAATACTATTAAGTCTTTCCTCAGATAAATCCATATCTTTAAAATTATTTTCAATTATAAAATCTTGAAAATTTATACAATCAACTTGAGAATTTATACAATCAACTTGGGGATTTATATATTCAATTTTAGAATTTATGTAGTCAAATAAAGCTTTATTTCTAGCAGTTGGAAATAACATACCCTCGCTTAGATACAATGATAACTTTTCTTTAAACTCTTTAGGCTCTGAGCAGAGAATAGAGGCGATAAGATAAAGTGCATCTATATTTCCTTCTTCACTTCCAAAGCAAATTGAATCCACACACCCCAAAGAATTTAAAAGAGAAACAGAGCCTTTAGCAAAAAGTTCTGCACTTTGTGATGCATATATTGAAGGTAGCTCTACAACCAAATCCACTCCTGACTCAACTGCGGCCTTTGCCCTAGAAAATTTATCAAATAAAGCAGGTTCTCCTCTTTGAATAAAATTCCCACTCATAACAGCGATTGAAGCATCGGCATTTGTTTTTTCTAAAGAATTTTGTAAATGATATGTATGACCGTTATGAAACGGATTGTACTCGACAATTAGACCTGTTACATTCATAAAAATTAAACTCCTTTTCAAAAAATTTCTACTAATAAAAAAAGTATAACTCATGTGAATGAAATAAAAAAGGAAAAAGACTTTAAATTTACGCAAAAAAATGATATATTAGTAATGTTAATTCGGTTTTTATATAAGTAAAAGTTGTAGTATATTTAGATAAATATTGCAACATAAAAAGACAATAAATTTCTGGAGGGATAAATAATGAAAATATTAGTTTTAAACTGCGGTAGTTCATCATTAAAATATCAGTTAATAGATATGGAAAATGAATCAGTTTTATGTAAAGGTTTAGTTGAAAGAATAGGAATAGAAGGTTCTGTTCTTAAACATGAAAAAGAAGGTTTAGCAGACAAATATGTTGTTGAACAGCCAATGAAAGACCACAAAGATGCTATACAGCTTGTATTAGACGCTGTTGCTGACGAAAAAGTTGGAGCAGTTAAAGATATGAAAGAAATAGATGCAGTAGGTCACAGAGTTGTTCATGGTGGAGAAAAATTCGCATCTTCAGCAGTAATAACACCAGAAGTAGAAGAAGCTTTAAAAGAATGTATAGACTTAGCTCCTCTACACAACCCAGCAAACTTAATGGGAATAGATGCTTGTAGAGCAATATTACCAGATGTTCCAATGGTAGGTGTATTCGATACAGCTTTCCATCAGACAATGCCTAAATCATCATTCTTATATGGACTTCCATACGAATTATATACTAAATACGGAGTAAGAAGATACGGATTCCACGGTACTTCTCACAACTACGTATCTAAGAGAGCAGCAGAAATGCTAGGAAAAGATATAAAAGACCTTAAAATAGTAACTTGCCACTTAGGAAACGGTGCTTCTATAGCAGCTGTAGATGGTGGAAAATGTGTAGATACTTCTATGGGATTCACTCCACTTGAAGGTTTAATAATGGGAACTAGATGTGGTGACATAGACCCAGCTATATTACCATTCTTAATGAGAAAAGAAGGATTAGACGCAGATGGTCTTGATAAATTAATGAACAAAGAATCTGGTGTATACGGAATGACTGGTATATCTTCAGACTTCAGAGATATAGAATCAGCAGCTAACGAAGGAAATGAATTAGCTCAGGCTACTTTAGATGCTTATGTTAAAAAAGTTCAGAAATACATAGGATCTTACGCAGCAGAAATGAACGGATTAGATGCAGTTGTATTCACAGCTGGTGTTGGTGAAAACGGAATAGGAATAAGAGCTGAAATAGCTTCTAACATGGAATTCTTAGGAATGAAATTAGATGCAGAAGCTAACAACGTTAGAGGAAAAGAAACTGTAATATCTACAGAAGACTCTAAAGTTAAAATGTTATTAATACCAACTAACGAAGAATTAATGATAGCTAGAGATACTTTAGCATTAGTAAAATAGTTATTATTAGTCGATTGATTAGTAAAAGCGGCTATTTAGGAGCCTAAATACATAAATTTTAAACAAAATTTTACCTATCAAGTAAAAATACTTGACAAACAAATTTATGATTTGTATAATAATTAGGTAAATGCAAAGAGGTGAGCTTTATGATAATTAATGTCGACAAACTACGCGGAAAAGAAATTGATAAAATTGACTTGAATTTTTGCGAAGAAATTGATACTATTAGTTACTGTGATGAAAAATATAAATTGGCTTCACCTATTGAGGTTACGGGAAAAATAACTCGTAACGGTAAAGAACTGTATATAAATTCAGATGTTAAGATGACTGTTGTGGACAGATGTTCAAGATGTCTTGAAGAAGTTGAGCTTCCTTTAGAGTTCAATATACAGGGATTTATAGTGCAGGAGAACAATTATACTGAGGATGAATATGAAGAATTCGATGCATTTATTGTAGAGGACTATGAAAATGTAGACCTTTTAGAAATAATAGCTCAGAATTTAGAGTTTAATATGCCTCATAAAGTTCTTTGTGGTGAAGATTGTAAGGGTCTTTGCCCAGGATGTGGAGCAAACCTTAATAAAGAGGATTGCAGATGCAGCGAAAAGATAAATGACGAGGATAATATTGATCCACGTTTTGCTAAATTAAAAGAATTACTGAAAAATGAATAAAGAGGAGGTGTCCTAAATGGCAGTACCAAAGAGAAAAACTTCTAAATCAAAAAGAGATATGAGAAGAGCAGCTAACTCAAAAATGGTTGCACCAGGTTTCGTAGAATGCCCACAGTGTCATGAACCAAAATTACCACACAGAGTTTGCCCTGATTGTGGATATTACAAAGGTAAAGAAATCGTAGAAAAATAATAAGTTTACAAATAGAAAAAAGCATGTAGAGTAATCTACATGTTTTTTTTATGCATTTTGTTCATTTTTTTGTACTTGGTCTTAATTTGTGGTAATGTATAATTAGGATAATTTTTGTTCAAAATGCTAAGGATATTTTTTTCTAGGGGTAAATAGAAAAAAAGTGAAAAATTAAGTGTTGAAAAAAATGAGCATATAATATATACTACTATTAGTAGCTGGTCATAAAACTGGCTATAAATTTTGGAGGTAACATGAAAAAGAGAAGTAAAGTTCAGAGACAGAAGGAACTTGTCGATATGTTAAAGACAGATCCGTTCTACACAGACGAAGAACTTGCGGAAGTATTCAGTGTCAGTGTACAGACTATCAGGCTAGACCGTATGAGTCTGAATATTCCAGAACTCAGAGAAAGAGTTAAAAACATAGCTGAATCACAGAGCACAAAGGTAAGAACCTTAGGTATGAAAGAGATAACAGGAGAAATAATAGACATATCTGTAGGTGAGCTTGGAATTTCGATGCTAGAAGTGAATGAGGATATGATTTACTCTAAGACTGGAACTTTAAAAGATGCGTATATATTCTCGCTTGCGGAATCGCTAGCGATGGCGATAATAGATACGCCTAAAGTAATAATGAGAGTTGCAAATATAAAATGTATAAAATTTGTTGAGAAAGGTGATAGACTAATAGCAAAGGCTGAAATTTATAGAAATGTCGACAAAAAGCACTATGTTAAAGTCGTAATCAACAACAAGAAGCAGGAACAGATTTTTAGAGGCAAATTTATATTTGAAGAAATGGAATAGGAGGAATTTAATATGAGAATAGCTTTAGATGGAATGGGTGGAGACAACGCTCCAATATCAAATGTTAAAGGGGCAGTCGATGCCATAAATGAATACAAAAATGTAGAATTAATTGTTACAGGAGATAAAGAAATTCTTGAAAAAGAATTTGCAAAATATGAGTTTGATAAAAATAGACTTGAAATAATACACACAACAGAAGTAGTTGAAAATGAAGACAAACCTGTAAAGGCTATAAGAAGCAAGAAAGATTCTTCAATGGTAGTAGCTTTAAGAATGGTTAAAGAAGGTAAAGCAGAGGCTGTTGTTTCAGCAGGAAACACAGGTGCACTTCTTGCTGGTGGACTTTTCGTAGTAGGAAGAATAAAAGGAATAGACAGACCTTGTCTTTGTCCAGCAATTCCTAATGTAGAAAAGGGAATGACAATAATAGCAGATGGTGGTGCTAATGCCGACTGTAAACCAAGAAACTTAGTTGAATTTGCTGCAATGTCTGATATATACTCTAAAAAAGTTTTAGGAATAGAAAAACCAAGAGTAGCTATAGCAAATGTTGGAGCAGAAGAAGGTAAAGGTAACGACTTAGTTAAAAAATCATACGAAGAATTAAAAGGGCTTGATTTAAACTTTATAGGAAATATAGAAGCCAGAGATGTTATAAATAATAAAACAGACATCATAGTTTGTGATGGATTTACTGGAAATATACTTCTAAAATCCGCTGAAGGTATCGCTCTTTCACTTATGGGATTGATAAAAGAAACTCTTATGTCTAGCACAAAAGGAAAGCTCGGAGCTCTTTTAATAAAAGACGATCTTAGAAAATTAAAAGCCTATATGGATTATTCAGAATACGGTGGAGCACCTCTACTAGGAGTTAAAGGTGGAGTAATAAAAGCTCACGGAAGTTCTGATGCTAAAGCAATAAAAAATGCTATAAGACAGGCTATTAAATTTGCTGAAGGAAATGTTGTTGAAGATATAAAACAATTTATAGACGAATACAGCAAAAGAGAGAAAGAAGAAGCCAGCGGTGATGAAGAATAAAATCACTATGGGAGAATAGAAAATATGGATATAAAAGCAGGTATTATAGGAGTTGGGAGCTATGTTCCAGAAAATATAGTAACCAACTTCGATTTAGAAAAGATAATGGACACGTCAGATGAATGGATAAAGACGAGAACAGGAATATCTGAAAGAAGAAAGGTTGCTGAAAATGAAGCTACATCTGATATTGCATCAAAAGCTGCACTTAAAGCATTAGAATGTGCAAAAATTGAGCCTAAAGATGTAGATATGATAATTCTTGCAACTATTACTCCTGATAGTCCTCTTCCAGCTACTGCTTGTATTGTTCAGGAAAATATTGGAGCAGTAAATGCCGCTGCATTTGATTTAGCAGCTGCTTGTTCTGGTTTTTTATATGCTATGAATATAGCTAAGCGGTTTGTAGAATCTGGAGCATATAAAAATGTACTGATAATAGGAGCAGAAGCTTTATCTAGTGTTATAAATTACGACGATAGATCTACAGCAGTTCTATTTGGAGATGGAGCAGGTGCTGCTGTTATCTCGGCTGTAGAAGAAGGTGGTATCCTATCTATTACTAATGGTGCGGATGGTTCTGGTAAAGATTATCTTAAAATACCTGCTGGAGGATCCAGAATAAAAGCAGGTGAAGAAAGTGTTAGAAATAAGCTTCATACAGTTCAGATGGCAGGAAATGATGTGTTTAAGTTTGCTGTTAGAAAAATGGCTGATGAATCAGTAAATGCTGTAGAAGCTGCAAATCTAACTCTTGAAGATATAGATTTTCTTATACCACATCAGGCGAACATAAGAATAATAGAGTCGTCGGCAAAAAGATTAAAATTAGAAAAAAATAAGGTATATGTAAATTTAACAAGATACGGAAATATGTCGTCTGCATCTGTTCCTGTTGCTATAGATGAGGCATTTAGAGAAGGAAAGGTTAAAAAAGGCGATAAAGTGGTTCTTGTTGGATTTGGTGGTGGTCTTACTTGGGGCGCTTCTGTTGTAGAGTGGAGTATATAGGAGGATTTATGAATAGAATCTGTGAAATACTAAATGTAAAATACCCTATAATCCAGGGTGGTATGGCTTGGGTAGCTGATTCAAATTTAGCTGCAGCTGTATCAAATGCCGGTGGATTTGGGATAATAGGTACTGGTAGTGCTACTGCCGATATAGTAAAAAAAGAAATAGATAATTGTAGAAGATTAACTGATAAGCCTTTTGGAGTAAATGTAATGTTAATGTCTCCAAATGCTGATGAGGTTATAGATTTAATAATAGAAGAAAAACCAGCAGGGATAACAACTGGTGCTGGAAATCCAGCTAAATACATGGATAGATTAAAAGAAGCTGGAATAAAAGTAATTCCTGTTGTTCCTACAGTAGCTTTAGCACAGAGAATGGAAAAATTAGGTGCAGATGCTGTAATAGCTGAGGGAACAGAAGCAGGAGGACACATAGGAGAACTTACAACTATGGTATTAGTTCCTCAGGTTGCAGAAGCTTTAAGCATACCAGTTATAGCAGCTGGTGGTGTAGCAGACGGTAGAGGAATAGCTGCATCATTTGCATTAGGAGCAGAAGGAGTTCAGATTGGGACTAGATTTATATGCTCTGAAGAATGTAACATACATCAAAATTATAAAGATGCAGTTTTAAAAGCTAAGGATAGAGATGCAGTTGTAACAGGTAGACCTACAGGACATCCTGTTAGAACATTAAAAAATAAATTAGCTAAAAAATATTTAAAAATGGAAAAAGAAGGAGCATCTCCTGAAGAATTAGAAAAATTAGGAGCAGGTGCACTTAGATTAGCTGTTGTAGAAGGCGATAAAGATGGTGGATCATTTATGGCAGGACAGAGTGCAGCAATGGTTAGAGAAATCAAACCGTGCAAGGATATAGTAGAAGAAATCTCAAAACAGGCTTTAGATATAATGCCGGGAATATTTTAGGAGGGATTAGATATGAGTAAGACAGCCCTAGTATTTCCTGGACAAGGAGCTCAGTATACAGGAATGGCAAAGGATTTATACGATAGCTTTGAAGAGGCAAAGACAGTTATAGATGAAGCAAATTCTGTATTAGATTTTGATTTAATAAGTATGATGCACGATGAAGAAAGTAAAGATTTACTTTCTAAGACAGAAAACACTCAGCCAGCACTTTTAACACATAGTATGGCTATAATGAAAATATTATCTAAATACGATAATTTCAAATACGATGCTTGTTTAGGTTTATCTTTAGGTGAATACAGTGCCTTAACTGCAGCAAATGCAATAGATTTTAAAGATGCTGTAGAGCTTGTTAGAAAAAGAGGACTTATAATGAGCAATGAAGTAGCTGATGGAGAAGGAGCTATGTGTGCTTTAATAGGAGCAAGTAGAGAACTTATAGAAGAGTGTATTCTCAAATTAGAATCAGGTGTAGTTGAGATTGCGAATTATAATTCACCAGCACAGATAGTAATATCTGGAGAAAAGGAAGCTGTTGAAGAAGCAGCTACAATTTTAAAAGAAAATGGAGCTAAAAGAGCAATCATGTTAGATGTTAGCGGTCCATTCCATTCTTCATTATTAAAAGGTGCTGGAGAAAAATTAAAATTAGAGCTAGAAAAAACTGATATGAGAGAGCCTAAGGTTTTAGTTGTATCAAATGTAGATGCAAAAGCTCATAAAGATCCAAGCGAAATCAAAGAAATACTTGTAAAACAGGTATATAGCTCAGTACTTTGGGAAGATTCTATATCAAGTCTTATAGATGCAGGTTTTGATAGATTTATAGAAATAGGCCCAGGTAAAACACTTAGAGCATTTATTAAAAAAATAGCATCTAAGAAAAAAGCTGATGTTGATATAGTTAATTTAGATACAGCAGCTGATGTAAATGCATTTATAGAGTCGATTGGAGGTGAAGCCAATGACAACTAATAAATTAAATTTTGAAGGAAAATCGGTGCTTGTTACTGGTGGCTCAAGAGGGATAGGAAGAGCAATAGCTATTGCATTTGCCGAAAATGGAGCAGATGTAGCTATAAACTATACATCTAATGAAGAAGCAGCATTAGAAGTGAGCAAAGAAATAGAAGCATTAGGAAAAACTTGCAAAATAATCAAATGCGATGTTTCAGATTTTGAAAATGCTACAAAAATGGTTGAAGATGTAGTAGCTGAATTTGGAAAAATAGACATTCTTGTAAATAATGCTGGAATAACAAAAGATGGATTACTTATGAGAATGAAGGAAGAAGATTTTGATAAGGTAATAGATATAAACTTAAAAGGAGTTTTTAATGTAACTAAGGCTACTACTAAGTTTATGATGAAGAAAAAATATGGAAAAGTAATAAATATGTCTTCTGTTGTAGGTGTTGTGGGAAATGCTGGGCAGGCAAACTACTGTGCATCTAAAGCTGGGGTGATAGGATTTACAAAGGCTGTTGCTAAAGAATTAGCATCAAGAAATATAAATATAAATGCTATAGCTCCAGGATTTATAGAAACAGATATGACAGATGTACTTTCTGATGATTTAAAAGGAAAAATGCTTGAGCAGATTCCTAAAAAATGTATGGGAAATGTTGAAAATATAGCGGATACGGCTCTATTTTTAGCAAGTGAAATGTCTAGTTATATAACAGGTCAAGTTATAAATGTAGACGGTGGAATGGTTATGTAAATTTAATTAAAGTTTTATATTAGATTAAAACAGAATTAAATTTTAAATATAAAATCAACTAAAAAAATTAAAACAAAAATTTGAAAACTAAAACTAAACTAAAAACTAAGAAAAATTAAAAAGGTAAATTTGGAGGAAAAGAAAATGTTCGATAAAATAGTAGAAATAATAGTAGATCAGTTAGGAATAGAAAATGAAGGGATAACAATGGAAACATCTTTAATGAATGACTTAGAAGCAGATTCATTAGATGCTGTTGAAATAATAATGTCTTTAGAAGATGAATTCGATATGGAAATACCTGATACAGCAGCAGAAGAATTTAAATCAATAGGCGATATAGTAAAATACGTTGAAGCAAATAAATAATTTCATAAAATAGTAAATCTTAGAAGATTGAAAATTGGAGGAATTTATGAAAAAAAGAGTTGTCATAACTGGGTTAGGATGTGTAACTCCGGTTGGAACAGGTAAAGAAGATTTCTGGGTAAATATAAAAAGTGGAGTATCTGGTATAGATAAAATAACTAGATTTGACTACACAAACTACCAGACACAGATTGCTGGTGAGGTTAAAGATTTTACACCAGAAGATTATATAAGCAAAAAAGAATTAAAAAAGATGGATAGATTTACTCAGTTTGCAATGGTAGCTTCTAAGTTAGCTGTTGCAGATTCAGAGCTAGATTTAGACTCTATAGACAGATATAGAATGGGTACTGTTATAGGTACAGGAATAGGTGGAGTTGAGACAATAGAAGCTCAGCACAAAAATCTTCTTGAAAAAGGAAATAGAAGAGTTAGCCCATTCTTCATACCTATGATGATAGGAAATATGGCTGCAGGACAGGTAGCTATAGAATTTGGTGCAAAAGGGCCAAGTACAAATATATGTACAGCATGTGCATCAGGAACAAATTCTGTAGGAGATGCCTTTAAGATAATCCAAAGAGGAGATGCGGATATTATGATAGCTGGAGGAACTGAGGCTGCAGTAGCTGAATTTGCAGTAGCTGGGTTCTGTAATATGAAGGCTATGTCTACTAATAACGACAATCCTCAGCAGGCATCAAGACCTTTTGATAAAGACAGAGATGGATTTGTTATGGGAGAAGGTTGTGGAATATTAATTCTAGAAGAATTAGAAAGTGCTAAAAATAGAAATGCTAAGATATACGCTGAAATCGTAGGATATGGAATGACTTCAGATGCTTATCATATAACTACTCCAGCAGAAAATGGAGAAGGTGCAGCTAGATCAATGCAGGTAGCTATAAATGATGCAGGTATAGAGCCAAGTCAGATAGACTACATAAATGCTCATGGTACATCTACATACTACAACGACCTATACGAAACAATGGCAATTAAGTCTGTATTTGGAGAATACGCTAAAGACGTTTCAGTATCATCGACAAAATCTATGACAGGACACCTACTTGGTGCATCTGGAGCTATAGAAGCTATAGTATGTGCATTAGCTATAAAAGATAATTTTGTACCACCTACTATAAACTTAGAAAATCCTGGTGAAGGAATGGATTTAGATTACACTCCAAACAAAGGTAAAGAAAGAGTGATAAACTATGCACTAAGCAATTCACTTGGATTTGGTGGACATAATGCTACAATAGTATTAAAAAAATATGAGTAATTAAAAAATTACTCTAAATACAATTAAAAAATAATCGCTATTATAAAAATATTTTTATTGATAGGCAGAAAATACGGGCAAGAGAAATAACTTTTATTTAAGAATTTGAGTCTAGACAAAATAATAGTTATAATCTTGCCTTTTATTTTATCATTGTTGCAATAAGAAGATTTTTATTTAAGATTGAATAAAAGATAAATTATTAATAGTCTAATTGTATCTAAAGAGAAAAGTTTAACTTTTGAAATTTTTTAAAGCGTTTGAAAAATATTACGTTATTGCATTGTTTCTTTCAATTTGGTATTATTATATCTATAAGTGCTTTTAAATAATTGCGGAAATAATACCTAATACATGGGAGGTAAATATAAAATGATGGAAAATAATAATTGTGGACAGATAAAAATATCTAATGAAGTTGTTTCTACAATAGCATGGATAGCAGCTTTAGAAGTTGAAGGTGTTGAATCTTCTCAGAGCATAGCAGATAAATTATTAAAAAATAATGGAGTAAAAATACAGCTAGAAGAAGAAGTTGTAACTGTAGACATTATGGTAGTTGTTAAATTTGGTTTTGCTATACCAGATGTAGCGTTTAAAGTACAGGAAAATGTTAAAAACGCTGTTGAAACAATGACAGGGCTAGACGTATCTCAGGTAAACATACATGTTCAGGGTGTAAGTTTCAAAAAAGATAAAGAAGAAGCTAAGAAAAATTAATGGATACCCTCTGATTTTTCAGAGGGTTTTTTGAGCGACAAAATATTTTTGTAAATTTAAAATTTTTATTGAATTAAATAAAAAAATTTGATTTAATAAATAGATATACCAATAAAAAATAGTGCGGAAAAATTTTAGGAGGAAATTTATGGGATTCAATAGAGTGAAAACAGTAACATCTAGAGAATATATGATGAAATTTATATATAACCTAGACGTAGTAAAAGATGATTTATCGGATTTAGAAAGTAAAGTAAGAGAATTTTTAGCAGGTAATGAGGAGTATATAGTTAATAGATTTGAAGAATTAAAACTTCAGAGCTCAAATGAAAGTGATGTTCATGAATCTATGGAATCTGAAGAGGAAATAGATTTAGGAGATTACCTAAACTTAGACTATGTATCTAATGTATGCAAAGTATACGAAGAAAAGCATGAAGAAATAGACGAAGCAATAAACAAATACGCTAAAAACTGGTCTATAATGACAATGCCAAAAGTAGATGTTGCAATATTAAGACTTGCAATAGCTGAAATAGGATTTATGGATAGTGTACCTGAAAAAGTATCTATAAATGAAGCTATAGAAATGGCTAAAATGTACTGCGATGATAAATCTCCAAAATTCATAAACGGGGTTTTAGGTAGTTACTTAAATGACAGAAAATAATCGAATAATAATAGGGATTGATACTAGCTGCTATACAACTTCTATAGCAGCTATAACTTTAAATAGAGAAATAGTATTTAATGAAAAAATAATGCTGAATGTAAAAAATGGAGAGCGTGGACTTAGACAAAGTGAAGCTGTTTTTCAGCATATTAAAAATTTTGGAGAGATTTCGGATAACTTAAAAAAACACATCCATAAAAAAGGATATAAGGTTGAGATGATTTGTGCATCTGCAAGACCTAGAGATGTAGAAGATTCTTATATGCCTGTATTTGAAGTTGGAAAAAATTTTGCAAAGACAATGTCAGCATTATTTGACTGCGAAATGTTTGAAACTACTCATCAGGAAAATCACATAGCAGCATCTCTTTATGGATGTAAGAAAGAGGATTTAGATAGATTTATATCTGTGCATATGTCTGGAGGAACTATGGAAATCCTTCTTACAGAAAAAGATAACAAAGGATATAAGACAGAGAGAGTAGGCGGAACAAAGGATATAAGCTTTGGACAGTTAATAGACAGAGTAGGAGTTAGAATGGGGCATGATTTTCCAGCTGGAAAATACATAGACGAAAAAGCTCTTTTATGTGAAGAAGAGGTTAAAAATGGACTAAAGACATCTGTAAAAGATGGATATATGAATATTTCTGGCCTAGAAAATCAGGTATATAAGCTTATGGAAGAAAAAGATAATTACTATGTATCTAAGGCTGTTATGAATGCTGCGATAAAGAGCTTAGAAAAGGCGTTATCATTTATTTGTAAAAAATATGATTTAAACAATGTTGTATTTGTTGGAGGAGTGGCATCTAGCAAATATATTTCAGGTAAATTATCTAATAAGTTGAAGAAAAATAATATTAACAGTTTCTTTACAGATAGCTCATACTCATCAGATAATGCGTGTGGTTGTGCTATAATAGGATTAGATAATTATTCAGGAGAAATTGAAAATGAAAATTAGAGCACTTGAAATAAGCGAGGCAAATTCATATATCAAGAAAGTTTTATCAAATGATCCAATATTATATAACTTAAAGGTTAGAGGAGAAATATCAAACTTTAAGATAAATTCTAGCGGTCATGTATATTTAACCTTAAAAGACGAAACATCTAGGATGAAGTGCGTAATTTTTAAGGGGAATTACGATAAGTCTTTACAAATAGAAGATGGAATGAAAATAATTGCTAGTGGATATATATCTGTATATGAAAGAGATGGAGCATACCAACTATACATACAGAGTATAGAAAAGGATGGGATTGGAAATCTTTATATAGAGTTTGAAAAATTAAAGAAAAAGCTTAACCAAGAAGGGCTATTTGATCCAAGATATAAGAAGAAAATACCATATATGCCAAAAAGCATAGGTGTAGTAACATCTGAAACAGGTGCAGTTATACGAGATATAATAAATGTTGTTAGAAGAAGATTCCCTAAAATAAATGTATTTTTATATCCTGTAGCTGTGCAGGGTGCTAATTCTGCTGATGAGATTGTAAAAGGAATTGAATTTTTCAACAAAATGCAGAATGTGGATACTTTGATAGTAGGTAGAGGTGGAGGATCTTTAGAAGAGCTTTGGTCTTTTAATGAAGAAAAAGTTGCTAGAGCGATATTTAACTCAGATATACCTATAATATCTGCTGTAGGACACGAGGTAGACTACACTATTTGTGATTTTGTATCAGACATGAGAGCACCTACACCATCTGCAGCGGCAGAACTTGCTGTACCAGATTTAAATGAAGTACTTTACAGACTTGATAACTGTAAAAATCGATTAAAGAAAAATATGTCTGCTGTTATAGATAGAGATAGAAACAAGTCAGATAATACTTTTAATTCTATATGTACAGTTGTAAAAAATGATATTATAAATATGGGTAAAAATAACCTAAAACTAATGTCGAATAAACTAAATAGAGGGATAGAATCTAAAATAGAAAGAGAAAAATACCAACTAGAAAATAATTTCTCATCGATTTGTTCTATTATAAAAAATGAAGTTATAAAAGACGGTAAGCATCAACTAGATGTTATAGCTGGAAAAATGGAAAATAGTATATCTAGTAAAATAGATTTTGAAAAATATAGATTGAATATTGCTTCTGAAAATATAGGAAGCAGTATGAATCAAATTATGATTAATAAAAGAGAGAATATGAAAAATACAGGAGCTTTGTTACATAGCTTAAGCCCATTGGCTACTATAGACAGAGGATATTGTATGGTTCAAAAGGAAGGGAAAACAGTCAACAGTACAGAAGATATAAAGGTTGGTGAAATTCTAAATATTAGAATGAGCGACGGAAATGCAGACTGTACAGTTAATTCTATAGAAAAGAAATAATTTGAATTGAGAGGTAATCAAATGAATAATATAGAAAATATGACTTATGAACAAGCGTATTCAAGATTAGAAGAAGTTTTAAGTGCTTTAGAAGATAAAAGCACTGGCCTTGATAAATCTCTTGAAATGTACGAAGAAGGGATAGCTTTGTATAGAAGATGCAAGGCTCTTTTAGATGAGGCTGAAATGAAAGTTAAAAAGTTCAATGAATTAGGACTAGAAGAAGATTTTGAAAAATAGAATGTAGTTGCCTATTGGCTTAAAATATATTGCAGAAGACTGCTAAAAAATTAAGGGTTGCTTAGGAGGAAATGAAATGGACTTTAAAACAGAATTAAAAAAAAGAGCTACTTATGCTGAGGATATTATTAAAAAGTATATGCCAGTAGAGGAAGGATATCAGAAAACTATAATGGAAGCTATGAATTATAGTTTAAGCTCAGGAGGAAAAAGATTAAGACCTGTATTAACACTAGAAGCATGTAAAATAGTTGGAGGGGACTCTGATAATGCTATTCCATTCGCAGCGGCAATAGAAATGATACATACTTATTCATTAATACACGATGATCTTCCTGCACTTGATAATGATGATTTAAGAAGAGGTAGAGCTACAAACCATAAAGTATTTGGGGAAGCTATGGCTATACTTGCAGGAGATGCGCTTCTTAACTTTGCTTATGAAACAATGCTTAAAGAATCTATAGGTAAAGAAAATCCAGAAAGATATCTAAAAGCTACATACGAAATAGCAAAAGGAGCAGGTATCTACGGTATGGTAGGTGGACAGGTAGTAGATGTTCAGAGTGAAAATATGCAGATACCTAAAGAAAAATTAGACTACATACATGAAAATAAGACTGCAGCTATGATGGTTGGATGCATGAGAGCTGGAGCTGCTGTAGGTGGAGCTAATGAGGAACAGATGGAATGTATAACAGATTATGCTAATAAAATAGGATTAGCATTCCAGATAGTAGATGATATATTAGATATAGTGGGGGATGAAGCTAAACTAGGAAAACACGTAGGGAGCGATATAGAAAATAATAAATCTACTTACCCATCTTTAATGGGACTTGAAAAATCTAGAGAAATAGCTAAAAATCTAATAGAAGATGCTAAAAAAAGTATAGCAAAGGTAACAGATGATACAGAATTCCTAGATGGACTAGCAGATTATATATTATCTAGAGACCACTAATTTTTAAGAAGGAGGTATACTATGAAATACCTTATAGAATTTACTAATAATGGAGCACTTGCTATAAGTATAATAGCCTGTTTTCTTGCACAGTTGATAAAAGTATTTACTGGAAAAGAAAAAAGATTTGATATAAAAAGAATAACTACATCGGGTGGAATGCCTAGTTCTCATACATCATTTGTAACTAGTTTGGCTACTGTTGTTGGGATAGTAGATGGATTTAACTCTACAAATTTTGCAATAGCTGTAGTTTTTGCTCTTATAGTAATGTACGATGCAGCCGGGGTTAGAAGAGCTGTCGGTAAACAGGCTACAATATTAAATCAGATGTTGGAAGACCTTCAACATGGTAAATTAATACAAAATGAAAAATTAAAGGAGCTTATTGGACATACGCCTTTCGAGGTTTTAGGTGGTGCTATATTAGGGATAGTAGTAGCACTGATACTTATGTAATAAAGTAGAGGTGAAAATAATGTACAAATATTTGGATAAAGTAAACTCTCCTAAAGATATAAAAAATATGAATGTAGAAGAGTTAGACCTTCTTGCAAAGGATATTAGAAAATTTTTAGTTAGATCTGTATCTAAAACAGGAGGACATTTAGCATCTAATTTAGGAGTTGTTGAATTGACATTGGCACTACACAAAGTGTTTGATAGTCCAAAAGATAAGATAGTATGGGATGTCGGTCATCAGTCATACGTACATAAAATTATTACTGGAAGAAAAGATAAATTTGATACATTGAGACAGCTTAATGGGATGAGTGGATTCCCAAAAGAAAAGGAAAGCTGTCATGACATAATAGATACAGGACATAGTTCTACTTCTATATCGACTGCAGTTGGACTTGCATGTGCAAGAGATATAAAAGGAGAAGATGGAAGTGTAATAGCAGTTATAGGAGATGGTTCTATAACAGGAGGGATGGCTCTAGAAGCTATCAATCAACTAGGATATATAAAAAATGATATGATAATTATCCTAAATGACAACGAAATGTCTATAGACAAAAATGTAGGTGGTATGTCTACATATATGTCTGGTCTAATTAGAAATTCTAAAGTTCACAAAATGAAAGGTGAAGTAGATAGATTTTTAAATATGACTAGTACAGGTGGACAAATATCTAGAGCAGCAAGTAGACTTACAGATACAATAATGTATAGTTTTGTTCCTCAGGAATGTGCATTTTTTGATTCAATAGGTGTTAAATATTATGGACCTATAGATGGACATAATATAAGTGATTTAATAGCATGTCTAAAAAATGCAAAAGAAAGAAAAGGGCCTATGCTTCTTCATGTAATTACTAAGAAGGGGAAAGGATATAGATATGCAGAGGAACACCCAGACAAGTATCATGGAGTGTCTAAATTTGATATTAAAGAAGGTGTTAAGCCTTCAGATAAAAAGAGTATATCAGCAGCTGTGGGAGAAAAATTATCTCAAATGGCTTGTATAGACGATAAAATCGTTGCTATAACAGCAGCGATGCCATCAGGTACAGGACTTAATGTATTTGAAAAAAATCATCCAAATAGATATTATGATGTAGGAATAGCAGAACAACATGCAGTTGCTTTTTCGGCTGGACTTGCAAAAAATGGTATGAAACCATATTTTGCGGTTTATTCGTCATTCCTACAAAGAGGATATGACCAAATTTTACATGATGTATGTATAACAGGTAAAAATGTTACATTTTTAATAGATAGAGCAGGACTTGTAGGGAATGATGGAGAAACTCATCATGGAGAGTTTGATTTATCGTACTTAAATAGCATACCTGGTATAACTGTGATGGCACCTAAAGATACTAAAGAGCTTATGGCTATGATGGATTTATCTTTAGAAATAGAAGGACCTTGTGCTATAAGATACCCTAGAGGAAATTCTTATGAATTAAATATAGGAAGCTATGGTAGATTAGAAAAAGGAACTTATGAAGTATTAAAAACAGGAGAAGAAACAGTAATTTTAGCTATAGGTGATATGGTTAAAAATGCGCTTGAAGCATCAGAAATTCTTGAAAAAGAAGGTAAAAAAGTTGGCGTTGTAAATGCTAGATTCTTAAAACCTATGGATGAAAAATTATTGGAAGAATTATTTTCTAATTATAAAAATATAGTAACAGTTGAGGACAATATAATTGTAGGTGGATTCGGAAGTAGAGTATTACAATATGCAGCCGAAAATAAACACTACGATAATAGAGTTATTAATATAGCATTGCCAGAAAAATTTATACCTCATGGAAGTTGTGATGAGCTACAAGAATTAGCGGGTATATCCGCAAATAAAATTGCAGAAAGAATAAGAGAAATTTAAAGTTTTAAAAAGATTTAAGGTTTATAGCGTATAAAAGCGTATAAATTTTGGAAAGGATTAATATGAAGAAGAGAATAGATGTACTTCTTGTTGAGCAGGGTTACTTCGAAAGTAGAGAAAGAGCTAAAAAAGCTATAATGGCTGGATTAGTTTTTGTAGATAATCAGAGATGTGACAAAGCTGGTACAGAAGTAAAGGAAGATGCAAATATAGAAGTAAAAGGAAATCCAATACCTTATGTTAGTAGAGGTGGGCTAAAATTAGAAAAGGCTATGAAGAATTTTGACCTTACTTTAGAGGGAAAAATCTGTATGGATATAGGAGCATCTACTGGAGGATTTACAGATTGTATGCTTCAAAATGGAGCTATAAAGGTGTTCTCAATAGATGTTGGATATGGACAGTTAGCTTGGAAGCTTAGAAGTGATGAAAGAGTAGTTTGTATGGAAAGAACTAATATAAGAAATGTAACTACTGAGGATTTAAAAGAATTCCCTGATTTTGCTTCTATAGACGTATCATTTATATCATTAAAATTAGTACTTCCTGTAGCTAAAAAACTTCTTAGAGATGGTGGGGAAATAGTTGCCCTTATAAAACCTCAGTTTGAAGCGGGAAGAGAAAAAGTAGGTAAAAAAGGTGTTGTAAGAGAGACATCTACTCATATAGAAGTTATAGAAATGATTTCTGATTTTGCTGTAGAAAATGGATTTGCTATCAAAAATCTAGACTTCTCACCAATAAAAGGGCCAGAAGGAAATATAGAATATTTAATACATCTATGCACATCAAATGAAGGATTTACTTATGACAGAGAAAAACACTTTGAAAATATAAGAGAAGTTGTTGAAAAATCTCATCAGCTTAGTAAATAAAAATTAAAATAGAAAATTTTGCACTAAATCGATATGATTTGTGAGCTTGGAGGTGAGTTTGTAGTATTTTTATATACTACATATAGGTTTGATTCTCGAAATATATATGAAAAATTGTGCTCTTGTAGAGGAGTTAAGGCTCACTATAGACAAAAACTTGAATATTTTAACTGGGGAAACAGGTTCGGGAAAATCTATTATAATAGATGCACTTGGGCTATGTCTGGGAAATAAATACGATAAATCATTTTTAAGAAAAGGAACTGAAAAAGGTCTTGTAGAGGCAGTTTTTTATTCTGAAAATGAAAATTTAAAAAGAATAATGTCTGAAAATGATATTGATATGGAAGATGGAATAGTTACTATTGCAAGGGTAATCTATTCTGATGGAAAAAGTACAGCTAGGGTCAATGGAAGGACTGTAAAATTAACACTTCTTAAAGAAATAGTGTCTTATTTGATAGATGTCCATGGACAGCATCAAAATCAGCTTTTATTTGATCCTAGTAGACATCTAAAATTTATAGATGCATTTGCAGGAGAAAAGATTTTAGATTCTAAAAATGAATATAAAGAACTGTACTCTAAATACTCACAAATAAAGTCTGAGTTATCAAGATTAAATGATAATAAAGATGAAATGGAAATTCAGAGGGAAATAGATTTATTGAAATTCCAAATAGATGAGATAGAGGCGGCAAATTTAAATGCTGAAGAATATGAGGAACTTATTCAAAAGAGGGATGTATTTAGAAATAGTGAAAAAATATTTAATAATCTAAATGTATCCTATGAGGCAATACACAATAGCGAAATAAATGCTATAGATATTGTAGGAAGGGTAGTTAGTGAATTATCGCCAATATCATCTTTTGATAAAAAAATAGAAAATATTTACAATGAAGTAGAAAGAATAATGTACGAGTTACAGGATCTTTCTGGTGAAATAAGAGATTATAAAGATAGTATAAATTTTGAACCGTATGAACTTGAACAGATTGAGATAAGATTAAATGATATAAACAATCTTAGAAGAAAATATGGAGATACTATAGAGGATATATTCAAATTCCATGAAAAAATATCTAAAAGATTGTACGATATTTTAAATAGGGATGAAGAAAAGGAAAGACTAAAGGAAGAATTAGAATCTATAGAAAAAGAATTATATAAAAAATCAGAAGTATTAACTGAAATTAGAAAAGAAGAGGCTGAAAAAATGGCAGCTCTTTTAATTGAAGAACTTGATAGCATGGACATGAAGAATGTAAGATTCTCAACAGAATTTAGCGATAGAGATTTTACAGCAGAAGGAAGAGATTTAGCTGAATTTATGATTTCTTTCAACGTTGGAGAAGATTTAAGACCTATATCAAAGGTAGCGTCTGGTGGGGAAATATCTAGATTCATGCTTGCATTTAAGACTATTTTAGCGGATACAGACGAGATAGAAACATTAGTATTTGATGAAATTGATACAGGAATAAGTGGTATAGCAGCTCAAAATGTTGGAGAAAAATTATCTGATATAGCTTCTAAGAAGCAGATTATTTGTATAACTCATCTTCCTCAAATTGCTGCAAATGCAGATACTCACTACTGTATAGAAAAGAAAACTGATGGTGAAAGAACATTTACAACTGTAGAAAAGCTAGACTACGATGGTAGAAAAAGAGAAATATCTAGGTTAATATCAGGAAAACAAATAACAGAAAAAACAATAGAACATGCTAAGGAAATCTTGTCTCTTTCAGAGGCGTATAAAATAAATAGAGTTTTGTAGAAGATTTAAAAAGTATTAAATATATTTTAGACCTTTAACCAGGGGGAAGTGGAATGGAAACTAATGAAAAGATATTGTATACAAGTATATACAAATATCTAGAAGAAGCCCAAGTAGAAGATTTAAACGACGAGGATATAAAATTTATAAATACTATTGAGTTGGATACAAGAGAATTTATAAAGGATATAGGTATTCGAGCTAGTTTAAAGGGATATAAGTATATAAAAGAATCTATTTATGTAGAATTATTAAAGGATACTAAATACGATGTAAAAGAATACAATACTCTAATAACTACTATAGCAGAGGAAAATAATACCGAAAAATACAATATAGAAAGAAGTATGAGATATGCTATAGAGGTTCTAAAAAATAGCAGAGACTATAATGAACTGAATAAATTTTTAGGTAAGGATGTTTTTTCAAAATACAATATGCCTACAAATTTAGAATTTATTTTTTATGCAGCTGAAAAGATACGAGATTCTAAAAGTAAATGCAATACTTTCAGAAATAAAATAATTTAAAAAAGTATTACATTGGGAATAAAAGTTAAATTTTGTGGAAGTGACGATTAAATTCGTACTTCCTATTTTTTTGTAAAAATAAAAATATAATAAAAGTTAAAAAAGTATTTGAAATTGAGCGATTATGCCATGCCAAAAGTGTTTATAAAAAATAATTTTAAAAAAATAAATCTAAAAATGTTAAAAATAAGCGGTTAAATAGAAAAATATGGTATAATATAATGTGATTTTATGAAATTTGGAGGGTTTGATATGATAGTCAAGGCACCGATAAGGGTAGACCGCAAAACAAAGAAGCTTGCTAAAAGAATTCAGCCTGGTGAGATAGCAGTTATCAACCACGTTGATATAGATGAGGTTGCAGCAAACTCTTTAGTTGAAGCTAAGGTCAAATTAGTTATAAATGCCGCTGAGTCTATAAGTGGTAGATATCCTAATAAGGGACCTGGAATTTTAACAGAAAACAACATACTTATAATAGATAGAGTAGGAGAAGATGTTTTTAATAATGTAACTGAAGGTGAAACATTAGTAGTAGAAGATGGAAAAATATTCCGTGGTGATGAACTTATAGGCGAAGGTGATGTTCTTACTAAAGAAAAAGTAGCTGTTCAGATTAAATTAGCATACGACAACTTAGGAGAAGAATTAGACAGATTTATAGACAATACAATAGAATATGCTAAGAAAGAAAAAGGTTTTATACTTGGAGAAGTAGAAATTCCTAAGGTTAAAACAAAATATCGGGGAAAACAGGTTCTTATAGTTGTAAGAGGACAGGATTACAAAGAAGATTTAGCAACAATGATTTCTTATATTGAAGAGGTTAAACCAATTTTAGTAGGTGTAGACGGTGGAGCAGATGCACTTATGGAATTTGGATATAAACCAGATGTTGTAGTAGGAGATATGGATAGTGTAGGCGATGAATCATTAAAGGCAGCTGGAGAAATTGTCGTACATGCATACACAGACGGTAGAGCACCAGGGCTTAAAAGAGTTCAGGAATTAGGGCTTGATGCTGTAGTATTCCCAGCTCCAGGTACAAGTGAAGATATAGCGATGCTTATAGCATACGAATACAATGCTGAGTTAATAGTTGCACTTGGAACTCATTCTAATATAATAGACTTCCTTGAAAAAGGTAGAAAAGGTATGGCGAGTACTTTCCTAGTTAGAATGAAGATAGGTGCTAAGCTTATCGACGCAAAAGGGGTAAACCTTTTATACAGAAGTAAATTAAAAATAAAATATATTTGGGCATTAATAGCGACTGCATTATTCCCAGTATTAATACTGGCATCATTATCGCCAAAAATGCAGCAGTTTATACAGCTTATGCAGCTAAAATTAAGAATAATGCTTAATATGTAGTTTTTAACAGGAGGAAAATATTATGCATATAAATATGAAATATTATATTGTTTCGATTGGGGCAATATTCCTAGCTTTAGGTATAGGTATACTTGTAGGATTCAATCTAAACAATAACGAAGAAATTAACAAACAGCAGGCTTCTATAATAGAACAGCTTGATGAAGAATTTAATACTATTAAAGAAGAAAATGATACATTATCAAGTGATTTAAAAGAAACAGATAAAAAATACAATGATTTAATAGAATATGTAAATGCAAATGCAGATGCTTTAATGACAGGTTCTTTATCAGGTAAAAAAGTTGCTGTTATATCTACTTATGGAAGAACAGAAAATGTAGATAAATTAAAAGAAATAGTAAATTCAAATGAAGGTTCAGTAGCTTTTGAATTAGTATTCAATAAAGAAATAACTGACGAAGAAATAATAAAAGAGGCTGCAAAGAAAACTGGAGAAAAATTCAAATCAACTGAGGATGTTGTAAATTATGTATTCGATATAGTAAAAAGAGGTAATGCAGAAACTCTTGCTCCACTAGAAGAATTAAAAATGATAGATTTAAATTCTGAAAGCGATGATATAGCAAACTTCTCATCTGTTTTAATATCAGCAGCATCAGAATCATCAGATCCAGCAAAGCAGTTTAATGCACTTGACAAATTTGTAGTATCAAAATTAAAATCTGAAAACAAATATGTAGTTGAAGCACAGACAAAAGGAGCTAAAACTTCATACGTTGAACAGTACGCTAAAAATAAAGCAGCAACTGTAGATAATATAGATGAAAAAACAGGAGAACTTTCTTTAGTTGCTCTAGTACAGGATGAAAATCTTGTAGGTAATTTCGGAAGATTAGATACAGCATCTTCTCTAATCCCAATGGAAAAATAAGGAGAAAAAAATGGAACATTATACAAGTATAATAATGCCAGCATTTAATGAGGGTAGCAGAATAAAAGCTACCCTTGAAGGAATTGTTGGCATAGATGAAATAAATGAAATAATAGTTGTCGACGATGGTTCTTCTGATAATACAGAATCAGAGGCTAAAAGTGTAGACAGCGAAAAAGTGAAGGTATTTAGACTTGATAAAAACAGAGGTAAGGGATATGCTCTTAACTTTGGATTAAAAGAAGCTCTAAAAAATGCTGATATAGTAGGTTTCTTAGATGCAGATTTAGGGTCTTGTTCTTCAGAAGTAATAAAAATAATAAAACCAGTATTCAATGACGAAGCAGATGTAACAATAGCACAGTTCCCTGGAGCTAAGAAAAAGGGAGGATTAGGTCTTGTAAAAGGTCTAGCTAAAGAATCTGTGTATGAAATGACAGGTGTTGAATTAAATGCCAGTATATCAGGTCAGAGAATATTCAAAAAAGAAGTAATAGAAAGATTTGATACAATACCTTATGGATATGGTGTCGAAGTTGGTATGTCTATAGACATATTAAAATGGGGATACAGAATTAAAGAAGTTCCAGTAGAAATGACTCACAACGAAACAGGAAGAGATTTAAAAGGATTTATCCACAGAGGTAAACAGTATTACCATATCAAAAAAGTTGTAAAACAGAAGAAAAAGGAATGGGGTGCTAAGTAATGGCAGATATATACATTATGCTTATACTTGCATTAGTAGGATTTGTAGGTACACTTCTTATAATTCCTATGTTCAAAAAAATGTTAATAGAAGGCGAAATTGTTAGACCTAACTACAAACAGGATATGATACCTGTAAGTATGGGGATAGTATTCGTTCCAATGCTTGTTATATCATCTATGGTGCTTGCATATATAGATAGAGATCAAGAACACATGAAATATTTATTTATGTTCTTATTTGCAGCTTTATCTATGTCATTTGCAGGGATAATGGACGATATAATAGGAAATAGAAATGTAAGTGGTTTAAAAGGACACTTTAAAAGTCTTTTTAAAGGAACTCTTACAACAGGTGGATTTAAAGCACTTTACGGTGGATTTGTTGGATTATTAATATCAGTAGTTTTAACAAGAAGTATACCTGAAATAGTTTTAAATACACTTATAATAGCACTTTCTACAAATCTTATGAACTTAATGGATTTAAGACCAGGAAGAGCTATAAAAGTTTACTTAGTTATAATGATTGTTATGATAGCAACACTTACTGGATTTACTAGAATATTACCATTTTTAATAGTTCCAGCAGTTCTTGCTTACTTTAATCAGGATTTAAAGGCAAAATGTATGATGGGAGATGCTGGTTCAAATGTTCTTGGTATATCAATAGGTATATTTATGGCATTTGGATATTCAATGAATGTAAAAATAGGATGGCTAGTTTTCCTAGTACTTATCCATATTTTAACAGAAAAGTATTCTCTTACTAAAATAATAGAAAAAAATAAAGTCCTTAATTTCTTGGACAGATTAGGAAGGTAGTCATTTATGTTGAGTAGAAAAATCGGCGAAGTAGTTGAGATAAAAAAACAGAATGGACAGCTTGACGATATAAGAGTTGAAATAAATGGCGAGATATTTAGAGCATATAATTATCCTAAAATGACAGGTAAAGTCGATATTGGAGATAAGGTGCTTTTAAATACGACAGCTGTAGAGCTTTCTTTAGGAACAGGTGGATATCACTATGTAATATCTAACTTAGACAATATGGAGGCTGATTTAGAAGGTCAGGGACATATAATGAAGCTTAGATATACTCCAATGCAGGTCAGAGTAGATTCTGTAGAGGATCACGAAAGCAAATACCACGATGTATTTGAAGAATTTGAAAGTCTTGAAGGAATACCAGTTGTAGTTGGAACACTTCACAGCATGTTGACTCCATTTGCAGCTACATACAAAAGACTTAATCCAAATAAAAAACTTGTATATATAATGACAGATGGAGCTGCACTTCCAATATATTTCAGTATGAATGCTGAAACTCTAAAAAATAAAGGATTAATAGACTCTACAATAACATTTGGAAATGCTTTTGGCGGTGATTATGAGTGTATAAATATATATACAGCTTTAATAACTGCTAAGGAAATAGCAAAGGCAGATGCTATATTTGTAAGTATGGGGCCTGGAATCGCAGGAACTGGTACAAAATATGGATTCACAGGAATAGAACAGGGGCCTATATTAGATGCAATATCTAAATTAGGTGGTAGACCTATAGCTATACCTAGAATAAGTTTTGCCGATATGAGAGATAGACATAGAGGAATATCTCATCACAGTATAACTATATTTGATGAAATAGTGAATGTGGGGGTAGAAATACCTATAACTATTTACGATGATGAGAAAAATGAAAGAATAAAAAATCAAATTAAAGAAAATAAATTAGACGAAAAACACAAAATAGAGTATATAAAAAATGATAGAACTAAAGAAGATATAGATAGCTATGGTCTAAAGGTCAGAAGTATGGGAAGAAATTATGAACAAGATAGTGAATTTTTCGATTCAGCATCTTCTGCAGCAATCTATATAACAGAAAATAAATAATTCTATAAATTTAAAATAAGAAAATAAAAATTTTAGAATTTAATAACCTGACTTTAAAAGATTTCGTATGAAGGCATACGAGATGCAAGAAATCGAATAAGGAGTTTAGGATGGACAATTTAATAAAAGAATATCTAGATTATATAGAAAATAAAAGAAAATTATCTTCAAATACTGTTTCATCTTATAGCTTGGATTTGAAAAAATATAAAGATTATCTAGACGAAAATAATATAGATGTCAGGGAAGTAGTTGAAACAGATATATTAAATTATCTAGTAGAGCTAGAAAAAAACAATGTATCTGTTTCTACTATAGCTAGAATGACATCGTCTATAAAATCTTTCCATGATTATTTATTCTTTAGCAGGGTTTGTGAAACAGATCCTGCAAAGAATATTAAAAAGCCTAAGATAAAGAAAGAAGCAGTAGAAATTTTGACTGAGGAAGAGATAGAGGCTCTTCTTAATTTTGAAAATTTAGATTCAGATAAATTAAAAAGAGATAAGGCTATATTTGAGGTACTATACGGTACAGGAATGAAGGTATCAGAATTAATAGACCTTGATTTAGAAGATGTAGATTTTACTATGGGAAATATAACTTGCTCTTCAAGTAAGAATAAAAGGGTTATACCTTTAATAGATGTAACAAAAAAATACCTAGAAATGTATGTATATGAAGCTAGAGAAAATATAGCATCTGAAGGAGAAAGTGCTTTATTTGTAAGTGCACTTGGACGTAGATTTACAAGACAGGGATTATGGAAAATTATTAAAAAGTATTCTAAAAAAGCAAATATAAATAAGAATATTAATCCTACTATGCTTAGACATTCATTTGCTATACATATGATAAATAAGGGAGCAAATATAGCATCTGTAAACAAAATTTTGGGAAATACTAATTTAGCAAGTATACAGTCATACTTAAATTGTATAGATCAAAATATGAGAAAAGAAATGAATTTAAGACACCCAAGAAGATAAAAATATTATAAAAAATACTGAGTATAATAAAGTAAAAAGGAATTATAAAATATTTATAAACAGAAAGTCTAACATTATTTGTTAGACTTTTTTTTATTATACTGATATAATGTATAGTTGCAGAGTTATGTACTCGATTAAAGAGAGATTTGTAGACAGAAACGGAAATATGTAATATAATTGCAGATATTATATTTTAATAATATCTATTTTAAATCCAATAAAAAAGGAGAAATAATATGAAAAAAAAGATATTAGTTATTTTAGTACTTTTTGTTGTAATTTTTGCCTCTGGGGGTATATATTTTAAGAGTCGGTCTGGTGCATACGATGTAAACGAAGAGAAAAAAGTGGTTGTAAATATTCCGTCTGGCTCAGGAACTGACAGTATAGCAGATATACTTAGCGATGCAAAACTTATAAAAAACAAGCTAGTCTTTAAAATAAATGTGAAAATGAGTGGAAAAGCCTCTCAGTTTAAAGCTGGAGAATATCAGTTTGATCAATCATACACTAATGGAGAGATTATAGATGATATAGCAGCAGGTAAGATATACCACTCAGGTCCAAAAGTAACTGTCAAAGAAGGTGCAACTTCTATAGAAATAATTGATGAGCTAGTAAAGAAGAATCTGGGAACTAAAGAAAATTATGAAAAACTTATAAATAATCCAGATGAGTTTAGAGATAAGTATGAGTTTTTAAAAGATAAGAATATAAAATCTTTAGAAGGATTCCTTTATCCTAGTACATATTTCTGCACAGAAGGAGAAAGCGAAAGAGAAGTTATCTCTAGAATGTTAAATAAATTTGATGAAATGTACAAATATAAAATAAAACCAGAAATGGATAAACATAAAGACCTTAATTTCTACGATGTTATGAAAATGGCATCTATAATAGAAAAAGAGGCTGTTGTTGATAAAGATAGACCTTTAATTTCTAGTGTATTTTATAATAGATTGGCAAAGGATATGCCTCTTCAGTCAGATGCTACAATTCAGTATGCATTTAAAGAAAGAAAAAAAGTGGTTACGTATGAAGATTTAAAAATAGAATCTCCGTACAACTCTTACAAGTATAAAGGATTACCACCTACACCGATAGCAAATCCATCTTGGAAATCAATAGAAGCAGCGATAAACCCTGCTGAAACAGATTATCTATACTTTGTAGCAAAAACTGATGGTGGAGAAAACAACTATGCTAAGACTTATGAAGAGCATTTAAAAAATGAAAAACGGTATAAAGAACAGAGAGAAAAAAATAAACAGGAAACTCAGAATAAAGAATCTGAGGCAAATTAATTAGAATTGGAGAGATTTTATGAGTAATATAGTAAACGACCTTGTTGAAGAATATATAAGGGAAACACTAGCTGAAAAAGATGGGTTACTTAAAGAATTAGAAGATTACGCCCACGAAAACAGTGTACCTATAATTCACAAAGAGGTATCAGATCTTTTAAAAGTTATATTAAAAATACATAGACCTAAAAGAATTCTTGAAGTTGGATGTGCAATAGGATATTCGTCAATATTCTTTGCGTCTGTATTAGGTGGAGATGTTGAAATTATAACTACTGAAAGAAATGAAGTTATGATAGAAAAAGCAAAAGAAAATATAAAAAGAGCAGGTCTTGAGGATAAGATAACTATTCTTGAAGGAGATGCTGAAGAAACATTAAAAAATATAGATGGAGAATTTGATATGATCTTTATAGATGCAGCAAAAGGTCAGTATCAGCTATTCTTTGATCTTGTAATAGATAGATTAAAAAAAGGTGGACTTGTAGTTTCAGATAATATACTTTACAAAGGAATGGTTGCTCACGACGATTTCGTTGTAAGAAGAAAGAAAACAATAGTTAAGAGAATGAGAAATTATCTGGATTATATATGCACTTGTGATTATTTAAGCACATCTCTAATACCAATAGGAGACGGTGTAGCGTTAAGTTATAAAGAAGGAGAGAGAAAGTAATTATGGAAATGAAAAGAGCAGAATTATTGGCTCCAGCGGGAGACCTTGAAAAATTAAAAACTGCCATAATATACGGTGCTGATGCTGTATATATAGGTGGAGAAGTATTTGGAATGAGATCAGCTGCTAAAAACTTCAGCATAGAAGATATGGCAGAAGGTGTTGAATTCGCACACGCAAGAGGAAAAAAAGTATATGTAACAGTTAATATAATACCTCACAACGAAGACTTTAAATATTTAGACGAATATTTATTAGAATTACAGAGAATAGGTATAGATGCAATAATAGTATCTGACCCAGGGGTTATAAGTGTAGCTAAGAGAGTTGTTCCAGAAATGGAATTACACTTAAGTACTCAGGCTAATACTACAAACTTTGAAAGTGCTAATTTCTGGTACAATCAGGGAATAAAAAGAGTAGTTGTTGCTAGAGAAATGTCTTTTGAAGAAATAAGAGAAATAAGAGAAAAAACTCCAGATGATTTAGAGATAGAAGCATTCATGCACGGTGCAATGTGTATATCTTATTCAGGAAGATGCTTAATAAGCAACTACATGACAGGTAGAGAAGCTAACAAAGGTTCTTGTGCACAGTCATGCAGATGGCAGTACTACCTAATGGAAGAAAAAAGACCAGGTGAATACTTCCCAATATATGAGGATGAAAGAGGAACATTCTTCTTCAACTCAAAAGACCTTTGTATGATAGAACACATACCAGAACTTGTTGAATCAGGTATAATGAGTTTAAAAATAGAAGGAAGAATGAAAACAGCTTACTATGTTGCAACAGTTGTTAGAGCATATAGAATGGCATTAGATGCATACTATGAAGACCCAGAAAACTGGACATACAACCCAATGTGGATGGAAGAACTTAAAAAAGGAAGTCATAGACACTTTACAACAGGATTCTACCTACACAAACCTGACACAGAAGATCAGAACTATGAATCTGCATCTTATGTAAGAAACTACGATTTCATAGGTGTTGTTAGAGGACATGATGAAGAAACTGGTCTTGCAATAGTAGAGCAGAGAAATAAAATGTCTGTTGGAGAAGATATAGAAATAATGGCTCCATACAAAGAAACTATGTACGCTAAGATATTAGAAATGTACAATGAAGACGGTGAGCCAATAGAATCAGCTCCACATCCAAGACAGATAGTAAAAATGAAACTAGATGTTCCTGTAGAAGAAGATTATATGCTTAGAAAACCTATAGAAGAAAAAGTAGATAATTAATAAATTTTAAGTAAGTAATAAAATACTAATAAAATAAAAGATTAATGATTAAATAGAAAATCGATAATTGATGGACTCTCTCTATCTAATAGGGGGAGTCTATTTTTTTAGATTAAATTATGAATAATTAAATATTATTTTGGAAAGTGTGCAATTTATGATAAATTAAAAGTTAGAGGTATTTAAAAGTTATTTGTATTGAAATAAAAATAATCTTGGATTAAATTAAAAAATATTATAAAAAATATTGCACGAAATTAAAATAAAATATTTAAAAAATATTGTAAAAAATATTGGATAAAATGAATATAATAATGAAAATTTGAAGATTATATACAATGAAAGGAGAAATTTTATGGGAACAAATTCAGAAACAAGAATCTTTGCACTTTTAGGTCATCCAGTTAGCAATAGTTTTTCACCTAATATGCATAGTTATTTATTTGAAAAGTATGGTGTAAATGGAGCGTATCTATGTTTTGATATAGAGCCTAGAAAAATATACAAATCTATTGAAGCTATGAGACTTTTAAATACAGTTGGGTTTAATGTAACTATTCCATACAAGACCGATGTAATGGCAGGACTAGATGAAATAGATAGAAATGCAGAGTTGATAGGAGCTGTTAATACTGTAAAAAATGAAGGTGGAGTTTTAAAAGGATACAATACAGACGGAAGAGGCTTTGTAAAGGCTATTACAGACAGAAATATTCATCTAGAAGGTAAGAGTGCTATTATATTGGGATGTGGAGGTGCTTGTAGAAGTATAGCTATAGAAATGGCATCTAATGAAATTAAAAAAATTGATATAAGAAATAGAAGTATTGAAAATGCAGAAAAAATAGCTAAAAGAGTAGGCACTGTATTTGGTACAGAAGTTGTATATTCTAGTATGGCTGTATCCAAAGAGGATTTAGAAGAGTACGATTTCTTGATAAATACAACTCCAATAGGAATGGAGAGCGATGAATGCCCTATAGATGAAGATGTAAAGGTTTCGAGTGATATAGTAGTTTACGATATAGTTTATAAACCTCATAGAACTAATTTAATAAAATGGGCAGAAAAAAATAATTTAAGAGTCATTCATGGAATTGATATGCTTATAAATCAAGGTATAGAAGCTTTTGAAATATGGACTGGGAAAAAGGTAGACTCAAAAGATGCAGAAATTCTGAAAGAAATGTTCCAATCTGAAAGAATTTAATTTATAAAGGGTGATAAAAATGGGTTACTAGAAAAAGTATTTATTTCTATAAAAAGAAAAGAAAGTAAAAAAAGTGGCTTTATAATAACAGATTCTATTATAGCTGTATCTATATTGTTTTTATCTATGTATTTATTTTCTACATTTAATAATAATACAAATGCTATTTTAGAGCAAAATAGAAATTACAAAGAGTTAGTTTATACAGCAGAGGTTGAGTTAAATAAAGAATTGGATAATGTGAAAAAAGGAAGCTTATCAATCAAAAATACGTATAAGACTGATGATGTAATTATAAGTAAAAAAGTAGAGCCTGTGGATATAAATAGAGGGGTGTATGTCGTTACAGTAGATGCTATTCGAGATGATAAGAAAATTACTCTGCAGGGATATGAACGATGGAAAGAGGATGATATATTTGTTCAATCTTTGGAGTAAAGTTTTAAAAATGAAAAAGGCAGGAAGTGTTTCTATTTCTGCGATAATGGTTCTTACATTAATGACTATATCCTGTGCAGCACTTCAAGAAAGGATTGTAGATTATATAGAAAGTGAAAATACAGATATAAAGTCAGAAAATCTTTTGAGAAGAGCTGAAGGTGCAGCCATAATAGCAGAGGAAAAAATAGTAGAGGCCACTCAAAGATTGTATGATTCTAGCGTAGATAGAAGAGATTTTAAGAGAAAAATTGAAAGTTATTCTTATAGAAAGCAATATGTAGCTGAAATAGAGGATATAGCAGATGTAAATATAGAAAATGTAAAGATAGATGTTTATAGAGATGATATAGCTCAGGATGGACTAGGGCTTTATAAATTTTGGGTGTATATTACGGTAAAAGAAGGCGAATTTAAACGAGAAATAGATTTATGTGTAACTTTAAAGAATTTATTTAAAGAAAAACCTATAAAAGATGAAAATAATAAACCTAATAATCAAGAAAATCCCAATATACCAGAAAAGCCGGATGATAATATAGAAGCACCAGGAGAAAATATTGAAAATCCAAATTTAAATAATCCAGATTTAAATAATCCTGATAGCGAGAATGGAAATGATACAAATCAAGAAATAGATCCTGAAGAAGATATTCCTGAGAGATATAATGCTAGAGATGCGTTAATATTTAGAGTTAAAAAAGAATAAATATTAAAAAGAGTAGAGATTTATTAGAGGTGTTTTCGATGAAAAGAGAAGGAATGTGAGCATGGCCGAGCTTGTTGTAGGAATGTGTTTGATGGTTTTATTGGTTGGCCTAGTTATTCCTAAGGTAGATGTTGGATATGCTAAAGCTGAATGGGAACGGAGAAAGCTTTGTTCAGAAATAAGATATATCAAAAGAAGAAATTTAGCAGGAGTAAATGAAGATATAAGAGTTACAAATAGCGAGAAAAAAAGTGCTTATTATATAGCTTGTAGGACAAACCTACTCAAAAAAGTTGAGATGCCAGAAAATATTAGAATGGAAACGCTTATAGATAGAATACACTTCCACACAGATGGGAAGCCTTATAAAGCTGGAACTGTAGAGATAAACTATAAAAAGAAAATCTATAGCATAACAATAACTCCTATATCTGGAAGGGTTTTATTTAAGGAGGGAATATACTCGAGTGCAAAGTAGAAAACTTTCTAGGAAATGTGGTTATCTTATGATTGAAGTATTTGTAGCTATCAGTATATCTTTAGTAGTCATGAGTACTGTTTCTATTATGTTGAGCGAATCTATGAATTTGATAAAGCAAACAGATTCTAGGATAGAGTTGAGAGAGCAGTTTGATGAAATGGCTACAACTATAAAAAGAGAGCTTAGAAATTCTAATAATTTAAAATTTTATTATAAAGATAGAGGATTAGCTTTGTGCGATGAATTTATAGAAATAGATAGAATTAATTTTTCTCAATTTGAAAATGTAAATCAAGGTGTTGTTGAAATTTCAGAGAGAGTTATGTACATAGAAGAGAAAAAGAAAAAAATCTTTATATATTATAACGGTGGGGCCTATGAGATAGGAAATTATGTAGAAAAAATTGAAGTAAAGCAAGATTCTGAAGGTATTTTTTCGATTAAACTTAAACTTAACAAAAATAATAATAGATTTAGTGATATAATAAGCATAAGGATGAGGAATTGATATTGGTAGAATAGTAAAAATACTTGTTTAAATCATACAATGTATGATATTATGTTATCAGTAGGATTATGAAATATTATAAGAATACAAAAATAGCCTTTAGAGGTTAAGTAATATTTATTGGAGGTTATATAAATGGTAACAGCAAGTGAATTTAGAAAAGGTGTAACTTTTGAAAAAGACGGTCAGCCATGTCTAGTAGTAGATTTCCAGCACGTTAAACCTGGAAAAGGGGCTGCTTTCGTTAGAACAAAATACAGAAATCTTATAACAGGAGCAACTAGAGAAGAAGCTTTCAACCCAAGTGATAAATTCCCTAAAGCTCAGATAGAAACTAAACAGATGCAGTATCTATACAACGATGGTGAATTATACTACTTCATGGATCAGGAAACATTTGATCAGATAGCATTAGATTACGTACGGGTTGAAGATGCTATAAAATTCATGAAAGAAAATGAAGTTGCTACAATAAGATTCTTCCAGGGAAGTCCATTCGAAGTTGAAGGACCAAACTTTGTTGAGTTAGAAATAACTGAAACAGAACCTGGTATAAAAGGAAATACAGCAAGTAACGTAACTAAATCAGCTACAGTTGAAACTGGAGCAGTTGTTCAGGTTCCTTTATTCATAAATGAAGGAGACAAAATAAAAATAGACACTAGAACTGGTGAATATTTATCAAGAGTAAACAACTAATATCAAATTTCAAACCAAATTAAAAATGTATAGCACCGACAAAAGTCGATGTTAAAACAAAGCATTGAAAGCGAGGGGCAGGACATGAAAGTAAAAGAAAATGTTGCATACCTAAGAGGATTAGCAGAAGGACTTGAAATAGCAAAAGAAGGAAGTACTGGAAAAGTTATCAATAAAATGATAGAAACTCTAGACAAATTTGCAGATGCTATAAATGAACTTCAGGAAGAAAACGAAGAACTTCGTGAATATATAGAAGACATGGACTCAGATTTAGCAGATATGTATGAAGATATGGAAGAATTAGAAGAAAACATAGACGATATATATGAAGAATTAGAAGACATGGAAGAAGATATAGAAGATCTTTATGAATGTGAATGTGATTGTGATTGCGAAGATGAAGACGATGATGATTACGGCTACATTGAAATGGAATGCCCATATTGCGGTGAATTAGTAGAAATAGATGAAGATGAACTTTATGATGACGATTTAGACATAGTTTGTCCTTATTGTGAAGAAGTTATATTATCTTCAGAAGACTTCGATGATGAATGCGAAGAAGGCTGCTGTTCATGTGAAGGATGCTGTGGTGAAGACGAAGAATAAATCGATCTTTATAGAAAAATAAAAATCTATGTAAAATTAAAAAATGCCTATGAGATTGGTTTTTCATAGGCATTTTTTTGTGATACAATTAATCATAGAAATGCACGGAGAAATTTGATAAAATCGAAATTTATCATAAAAATTGGAGGCAAAAGTATGAAAATGAGAACTTTTAATGAAATAAAAGAAAATATAGACAAATTTGAAGAAGTGATAGGTTATAAATTTAATAATAGAGAATGTATATTAGAAGCTTTAACACATAGTTCTTATTCAAATGAAAATAAAAAATTTAAATACAATGAAAGAATGGAATTTTTAGGGGACTCAGTCCTTGGATTAGTAATAAGTGACCACATATTTAAAAAGGAAACAGGAGTTCCAGAAGGTGAGCTTACAAAATTAAGAGCTAATATAGTTTGTGAAGGTTCTCTTAGTGAAGCAGCTAAGAACATAAATTTAGGAGATTACATACTTTTAGGTAGAGGTGAAGAAGCTACAGGTGGTAGAGAGAGAAAATCTATACTTGCAGATGCTTTTGAAGCCGTTATAGCAGCGATATACTTAGATGGTGGAATAGAAAATGCGTCTAAATTTATACTAGCGAACCTTTCTGATATAATAAAAGATTCAATAGACGGAAAAATATTTAGAGATTATAAAACTCAGCTTCAGGAAGAAATACAGAAAAATGGAGCTAGCAATATATGGTATAGATTAATAGATGAAGATGGTCCAGACCACAATAAAACATTTATAATGATGGTTGGTGTGGATGAAAAAGAGCTAGGTGTAGGAAAAGGTAAGAGCAAAAAAGAAGCAGAACAGGCTGCGGCAAAGGCGGCTATTTCAAATTTAATAGATAATGAAAGATAGGTGAATGTAGATGAAAAAAAGAATAATACCTATTTTCGTACCACATCAAGGATGTCCTAATGATTGTATATTCTGCAATCAGAAGAAGATAACAGGGGTTTGTACTACAGTTACCCCAGAAATAGTTAGGGATATAATAGAAGAATGTCTTCCAACAATAGATGAGGATGCTGAAGTTGAAATAGCATTCTTTGGTGGAAGCTTTACTGCAATAGATATGGATATACAGAGAAGCCTTTTATCAGTTGCTAAGGAATATAAGGATAGAGGTATAGTAAAAGATATAAGAATGTCTACTAGGCCTGACTGTATAACAGATGAAATACTAGAAATGGTAAAATCTTATGGAACAACAATAATAGAGCTTGGAGTTCAGTCATTAGATGAGAGAGTTCTTTTAGACAGTATAAGAGGACATAACTCAGATGTAGTTTATAAAAGTGCTGAAATGATAAAAAAACATGGAATAAATCTAGGACTTCAGATGATGGTAGGGCTTCCTAGCGACTCTGAGGAAAAATGTTTATTTACAGCTAGAGAATTTATAAAAATGAATCCATTCTGTGTAAGAATCTACCCAACATTAGTAATAAAAGAAACTGGTCTTGAAAGACGGCTTGAATCTGGAGCATATAAACCTTTCACACTAGAAGAAAGTATAGGAATAGTTAAAAAACTACTTGTTTTATATTATATGAACAATATAAATGTAATAAGAGTTGGACTTCAAGCAACTGACGATATACAGCTAGGAAAAGATGTTATAGATGGACCTTATCATCCAGCTTTTAGAGAGCTTGTAGAATCTGAAATGATAAGAGACTATATTATGTATGTTGCGGAATCTAATAATGAAAAAAATATAACTTTAGGTGTAAATAAGAAAAATATATCTAAATGTATAGGAAATAAAAAATCTAATGTAAATTATCTAAAATCTAAGGAAATAAATTTAAAAGTTAGAGAAGAGGATATGGAAGTAGATAAATTTAGATTCTATGGAGAAAATGGATTAATAGCAGAGATTTCTGTTGATGAAATAAATAAAAAATTATTAGAAATATATGGTTTATAAAATAAATTTAGAAAGTATATTTTTAAATTATAGGATTTATTATAAAGAAAATAAAAGTAAATGCTTTATTAGAAATAAAATATATGATTTAGAAAATAGATTAAGAGAGGAGATGAGTACATGTATTTAAAAGAGCTCGAATTAAAAGGGTTCAAATCATTTCCAGAAAAAACAGATATAGTATTTAAAAATGGTATAACAGCTATAGTTGGACCAAATGGTAGTGGAAAAAGTAATATATCTGATGCTGTGAGATGGGTTTTGGGAGAACAGAGTATAAAAAGTCTGAGAGGAGATAAACTAGAGGACGTAATATTTGCTGGATCAGACAAGAAAAAACCTATGAACTACTGTGAAGTATCTCTTACTATTGATAATTCAGACGGTGAAATAGAGATAGATTTTACTGAGCTGACAATAAAAAGAAGAGCTTATAGAAATGGAGAAAGTCAGTTCTTTTTAAATGGGAAACCATGTAGATTAAAGGACATCAAGGAATTGTTCTTAGATACAGGTATAGGAAAAGACAGCTACTCTATAATAGAACAGGGAAAAGTAGATGAAATACTTAGCAATAATCCATTGGTTAGAAGAAAAGTATTTGACGAAGCCTGTGGAATAGCTAAATACAGATACAAAAAACAGGAAGCTGAAAGAAATCTTAAAAATACAGCAGAAAACTTAGAGAGAATAAACGATATTTATATAGAAATAGAAAAACAGATAAATCCATTAAAGAATCAGAAAGAAAAAGCGGAAAAATTCTTGGAAATATCTGGGAGACTTAAAGAATTAGAAATAAATAATTTTTTAAGAGAGATAAATAAAATAGATAAAGAAGCTAAGGAAATAAAAATAACACTAGAAGAGAGCGAAAAAAAGATAAATACTAGTGAAGAAAAAAATAAAGCTTTAGAAAAAGAATATGAAGATTTTAAATTAGAATCAGAAGTTATTGATGAGGAGATTGAAAAGGAAAATGAGTACTTATCTTCTCTTAAAGAGGTAATTGCACAGAAAGAGTCAGAGATAAACCTTATTACAGAAAAAAGTAATAATAAAAAGAATGATATAGAAAGAAAAAAAGACGAAATATCTAAGTTAAGCAGTTTATCTGAAAAAAATGATGAGGATAAAAAGGAAAATCTTCAAAAAATAGAAATCTTAAATGCAAAAAAAGAAGAATTAGAAGCTAACTTAGAGAAAAAAGGCTCTAAAAATAAGGAGCAGAAAGAAAATATAGACTGTCTTGAAAAAACAATAGATGAATTGAAAGATAATATGATTAAGTTATTAAATGAAAAGCAGACTATATCTAACAATGTTTCCTCTCTTGAAGCCAATAGAGATAATATGAATCAAAGATGGCAGACAATAGACGAAACAACTGATGAAAATGAAAAAAATATAAAAAATACTTCTAAGTTAATAGAAACAGAAAATGACGAATTAAAGGATATAACTTCTAAATTTGAAGATGTAGATAAAAATATATTAGGTAATGCAGAAAAAATAGAAAACTTATCTAAAGAAATATCGGATTTAGAAAAAAATATAACTGATAATAAGTACGAATTAAACGAGTTTAAATCTAAAAAGAAAATATATGTTGAAATGGAAAATCAATATGAAGGATTTAATCGAGGGGTAAAAGAAGTATTAAAAAATAAAAAATTAAAAGGAATTGATGGAGCAGTAGCACAGGTTATATCAGTTTCTGAAAAATACGAGAAGGCTATAGAATCATCTCTTGCAGCAGCTATGCAGAATATAATAACAGAAGACGAGCAGAGTGCTAAGGAAGCTATAGAATTCTTAAAGAAAACAGAGGGTGGAAGAGTTACATTCCTTCCTTTAAATGTAGTTAGCTCTAATTTAATAGATTTAAAAGATGTAAAATCAAAAGTTGAGCCAATAGGTATAGCATCTGATTTAGTAGAATTTGATGAAAAATACAGAAACATAGTAGAAAGTTTACTTGGTAAAACTGTAGTTATTGAGGATATAGATCAGGCAATACAGTTTGCAAGGGATACAAAGTATAAGTTGAAAATAGCTACTCTTGATGGAGAAATACTAAAACCTGGTGGATCAATAACTGGTGGTAGTATAAAAAATAGTGGCAATCTATTATCTAGAAAGAGAATTATAAGTGAGTACTCAGAAAAGATAGATATGCTTTCTGAAAGTATAGAGAAGGAAGAGTCAAGCCTTAAATCTTTAAAAGAAGATAAAACTAATTTATACACTGAAAAAGATAAGCTAGTATCTGAAAAGAACTCTATAGAAAAAGATATTCTTCTAAAAAAAGCAGAGATAAAAAAATTAGAGGAAAAAATTGTAGAATATAAGACTAATATAGAAAAATTAGAAAGAGAAAAGGAAAGTATTAGCTCTAATATGGAATATACTATATCTAAATTAAATTCTGCAAATAAAGAAATTGAGGAAATAGATAAAAAATCCGAAAAATCTAGGGAAGAAGTTGAAAAATTAAATAGAGAACTAGAAGAAGGTAAGAGTTTATACGACAAAGAAAGAAAAGATTTTGAAGAATTAAATATAGAGTTAGTAAATTTAAATAATGAATTAAAATCTTTAGACTCTAATACTAATAGGATTTCTATGGAAAATGAAAATACTGTTATAAAAATAGAAGGTATGAAAAAAGAAATAGAATCGGATTTAAAAGATGTAGGAGAATTTGAAGAAAGGATAAAAGCTGAAGAAGTAGAAAAGGCTAATGTCCAAAAGGAACATCTTGAAGCTAGTAGAATATTAGAGGATAAGAGAATAAAAAGAGCTGAATTAAAAAATGCTATAGATGAAAAAACAAAAGAAATAAAAAGAAATGAAAGAGAAGTTTCTGAGTTTAAAGAAGAGCTATACAAGATTAATTCTAAGCTAGAAAGATTTAAATCTAATAGAGAAAATTATTTAAATAAGATATTTGAACAATATGATATGACATTTATGCAGGCATCAGAGCTTAGAAATGATGAGCTTCAGATAAGTAAAAAAGAAATAGAAACTTTAAAAAGAGAAAAAAGAAGTATTGGAAGTGTCAATTTAGATTCTATAGAAGAATATAAGGAAACTAAGGAAAGATACGACCTTTATAGTAGTCAAAAGGCGGATTTAGAAGAATCTATTTCTGGAATAACTAAGCTTATAAAAGAATTAGAGCATAATATGAAAATAGAATTTGTTGAAAAATTTGAAGAGATTTCAAATAATTTTAAAGAAGTTTATAAAAAATTATTTGGTGGAGGAACAGGAGCGTTGACTATAGCTGATAAGGAAAATATCCTAGAAAGCGATATAATCATAACAGCTCAGCCACCAGGTAAGAAAATGAAAAATATAAATCTTCTATCAGGTGGGGAAAAGGCACTTACAGCAATATGTATATTATTTGCTATAATTATTTCTCGACCTACACCATTCTGTATACTAGACGAAATCGAGGCACCTCTTGATGATATAAACGTATATAGATTTGGAGAATTTTTAAAAGAATTATCGCAGGATACCCAGTTCATAGCTGTTACACATAGAAGAGGTACTATGGAAGCAGCAGAATATATTTACGGGGTTACAATGCAGGAAAGAGCAATATCAAAAATAATAAGTCTAAAACTTCAAGAGGCAGAAAAATTTGCAGGTCTTATATAAAGTTTTGGAGATTGGAGGCGGAAATTTGTTTAAGAAGTTATTTGGTTTTGGAAAGAAAAAAGAGGAAACTAATGTAGAAGAGGTGGTTTCTAAGGAAGAATTAGAAGAAGTTAAGGAATCTGAATTAGAAAAAGAAGATGTTAAAGAAAATGATGAGAGATTTTTAGAAACATTAGAGTCAGAAAAAGAAGAAGAAGCAAAGGTAGAGGTTAAAGATGATTTATCTGTTGAAACTGATGTTGAACCAGAAGTATCAGAAGATAATGAATCAAAAGCAAGTGAATGCGAAGAGATAAATGCTGTTTTAGATGAAGAAGGTGTTTCTATATTTGAGGAAACTGTTGCAGAAGTAGAAGCAAAGCCTGAAAAAGAGGAAGTTTCTGAAATTGCGGAAGAGGTAGAAATAGAGGAAATAGAATCCACTGAAGAAGCAGAAGTTATAGAGGAAACAGAGGTTATAGAAGAAATAGAAGTTGTGGAAGAACCTAATGAAGGTAGAGAAAAACCTGCTGCTAAAAAAGAAGGTTTATTTGCTAGATTAAAACGGGGACTTACAAAAGCTAAACAGGGAATAACTGATAGAATTGATGAGGTTTTAAAATCTTATACAAGTGTAGATGAAGAGTTATTCGAGGATTTAGAGGAAGTTCTTATAACAGCAGATGTTGGTGTTAATACTACTATGCAGATAATAGACGATTTAAATGATAGAGTTAGAAGCAAAAAAATAACAGATCCAATGGCTGTTAGAGAAGAATTAAAAGAAATAGTAGAAGAAATCTTATCTAAAGGAAATTCTAAACTAGATGTTGAGCCTTCTCCAGCAATTATAATAATGGTTGGTGTAAATGGTGTTGGAAAAACAACTACAATAGGTAAGTTAGCTCTTAGATATAAATCTGAAGGAAAGAAAGTTATGCTAGCTGCAGCGGATACATTCAGAGCAGCTGCTACAGAACAACTTGATATATGGGCTAAGAGAACTAATACAGAAATAGTAAAACATCATGAAGGTGCAGATCCAGGTGCTGTTGTATTCGATGCAATAAAAGCAGCAAAAGCAAGAAAGACAGATGTGCTTATATGCGATACTGCAGGTAGACTTCATAACAAAGCTAACTTAATGAATGAGTTAGGTAAGATATTCAAAATAATAGATAAAGAATTCCCAGAAGCTAAGAAGGAAGTACTTTTAGTTGTAGATGCTACTACAGGACAGAATGCAGTAGTTCAGGCTAAGAGCTTCAAAGAAGTTGCAGATATAACAGGAATAGTTCTTACTAAACTAGACGGAACTGCAAAAGGTGGGGTTGTACTAGCTGTTAAATCAGAGGTAGATGTTCCTGTAAAATTAATAGGTGTTGGAGAAAAAGCAGAAGATCTTCAAGATTTCGATGCTAGAGAATTTACAGCAGCTTTATTTGGGAATTAATATAAGTTACAAATAAAAGATATTAAATAAAAATAGTACTTAAATGTCAAAATTTCAATAAAAACCGTTGACAAGAGAGGTCTTATAATATAAAATACAATAGTAGTGTAAAGTACTTAACCTTTACAGATACAAAAATCATAAAAAATGGTTTGTATTTAATAATTATAAGACCTTATTCGTGAACTTAATAATTATTCAGGAAGTGACAAAATGAATTTGGAGAAGATGATAGAAGTTGGACAACTGTTCGAGGTTTACAAAAACCTTCTTACAGACAAGCAAAAGGAAATAGTTTCTCTTTATTATGAAGAAGATTATTCCCTAGGAGAAATAAGTGAAAATCTAAATGTATCGAGACAGGGTGTGTACGATACACTTAAAAGAGCTGAGAAAGTAATGAAAGATTATGAACAGAAACTTCATCTTTTGTCAGAACTTCAGAAAAAAGATGAAACTGTAAAGAAAATGATAGAAAAAATTGTTGACTTTAAACAAGATTTATTGCACAATATAGATTGTGTCGATTTAATCCCTAAGCTAGATGAAATAGAAGACTTATGTAGGGGGATGATAGAATGATATTTGAAGGATTATCTGATAAATTACAAAATGCTTTTGGTAAGCTTAGATCAAAAGGTAAACTTACTGAAAAAGATGTAAAAGATGCAATGAGAGAGGTTAAATTAGCTTTATTAGAAGCCGATGTTAACTTCAAAGTAGTAAAAGAATTTATTAAGAAAGTTCAAGAAAGATGTGTTGGACAGGAAGTTATGAAAAGTCTTACTCCTGGACAACATGTAATAAAAATAGTCAATGAAGAGCTTACTGCCTTAATGGGAGATGTTCAGAGTAAGATAATGATAGCATCAAAACCGCCTACAGTAGTTATGATGGTTGGTTTACAAGGGGCAGGTAAAACTACTACAGCAGGTAAATTAGGTGGATACTTTAAGAAACAAGGTAAAAAACCTTTATTAATCGCTTGTGACGTATATAGACCAGCAGCGATAAAACAGTTACAGGTTGTAGGAGAAAAGCTAGATATACCGGTATTTGCTATGGGAGATAAAGAAAATCCAGTAAATATAGCAAAAGCAGGTCTAAGTCATGCTCAGAAAAATGGAAATGACTTAGTTATAATAGATACAGCTGGTAGACTTCATGTTGACGAAGTTCTTATGGAAGAACTTAAAAACATAAAATCAGAAGTAAAACCTCATGAAATTCTTCTTACTGTCGATGCCATGACAGGACAGGATGCAGTAAATGTTGCTGAAAGTTTTAACGAGGCATTAGGTATAGATGGAGTAGTACTTACTAAGTTAGATGGTGATACAAGAGGTGGTGCAGCGCTATCAATAAGAGCTGTAACAAAGAAACCTATTAAATTTATAGGTATGGGTGAAAAATTAGATGATTTAGAACCTTTCCACCCAGATAGAATGGCATCGAGAATACTTGGTATGGGCGATGTTTTAAGTCTGATTGAAAAAGCTCAGGAAACAGTAGATTTAGAAAAAGCCAAAGAGCTTGAACAGAAAATGAGAAAACAGGAATTTGACTTTGAAGATTTACTAGATCAGTTTGAGCAGCTTAAAAAAATGGGTTCAATGGATAAGTTATTAGGCATGATGCCAGGAATGGCAAACATGAAAAATCAAATCGGCGATGTAGACTTACAGAATAACAAAGATATGAAAAGAAGTATGGCTATAATTCAGTCGATGACAGTGGAGGAAAGAAGAAATCCTTCAATATTAAATGCTTCTAGAAAGAAAAGAATAGCAAAAGGAAGCGGAACATCAGTGCAGGAAGTAAACAGATTAATAAAACAGTTAAATGAAATGAAAAAAATGATGAAGATGTTTACTGGAATGACACAAGGCAAGGGTAAAAAGAAAAGGGGCGGTTTTGCCGGATTACCTTTTTTTAAATAATAAAAAATAAAAATAGAAAAAATTTTCGGAGGTGGCTGTAATGGCAGTTAAAATAAGATTAAAAAGAATGGGAGCAAACAAAAAACCTTTCTACAGAATAGTAGTAGCAGACTCTAGAGCTCCAAGAGATGGTAAATTCATAGAAGAAATAGGATACTACAACCCAGTAGTAGAACCAAAAGTATTAAAAATAAACAACGAAAGCGCTGAAAAATGGTTAGCTACAGGTGCTCAGCCAACAGAAACTGTTAAAAAATTATTAGAACAGAACGGTGTTAAAACTTCTAAATAATAAACGGGAGATGTAAAACTATGATAAAAGAGCTAGTTGTAGATATAGCTAAGGCTCTAGTTGATAACCCAGATGAAGTAGTAGTAAGTGTTTCAGAAGAAAAGGATGAAATAATCCTAAAACTTACTGTTGCTCCAGACGATATGGGAAAGGTTATCGGAAAACAGGGAAGAATAGCAAAAGCTATCAGAACTGTAGTTAGATCCGTTGCAAATAAAGAGAAAATAAAAGTATCTCTTGAAATAGTATAAGTTGGATTAGGTCTTATGGCCTAATCCTTTTTAATAACCTTTTATAATAGCAAAACAAACTAGAACTTACAAAAAGATTAAGGTGGATATTATGGCAAAAAAAGTAACTCATTTTAAGGTTGGTAAAATAGTAAAAACACAGGGCCTAAAAGGTGATGTAAGAGTTTATCCTACAACAGACGATATATATAGATTTGATTTTCTTGAAGAATTTTATCTAGGAAAAGATAGAGAAAATCCTTGGGAAGTTGAAGATGTTAGATATAAGGGCAACCTTGTCATAATGAAAATAAAAGGAATAGATAGGGTTGAAGAGGCTGAAAAGCTTGTAGGAAAAGATATATATGTATCTAGAGATGAGTCATTTGAGCTTGAAGAAGGAGAATTCTTTATAGCTGATATGATTGGTATGGATGTATATACTGTTTCAGGCGAAAAAGTAGGTGTTTTAAAAGAAGTACTTCAGTATTCAGCTAATGATGTTTATGTTATAAAAAATGAAGAAGGAAAAGAATATCTTATACCGGCTGTTATGAAATTTGTACCTGAAATAGACATAGAAGAAGGTAAAATGATAATAGACCCTATAAAAGGTATGCTTGACGACTAGGTGATTGATATGAGATTTCACATAATGACTCTATTTCCCGAAATATTTAACTCTTATATGAATGAAAGTATAATGAAAAGAGCTATAGAAAAAGGGATAATAGATTGTAAAGTATATAATATAAGAGATTTTTCTGAGAATAAACATAAAAAAGTAGATGATTATCCTTTTGGTGGAGGAGCAGGAATGGTAATGACTCCTCAGCCTATAATAGATACATACAGACATATAGTAGAAACAAATAAAATTGAAAACCCTAGGGTAATATATCTTACTCCAAAGGGTAAAGTACATTGTCAGGAAATAGCAAAAAAATTATCTGTAGGGGAGGATGTAATCCTTCTTTGTGGACATTATGAAGGGATAGATCAGAGAGTAATAGACATGATTGTTACAGACGAAATATCTATAGGAGATTATGTTCTTACAGGTGGAGAATTGGCTGCATTAGTAGTTATAGATTCTATTTCTAGACTTATTCCAGGAGTTCTTGGGCAGAATGAATCTTTTGAAGATGAATCTTTTGAAAATAATCTATTAGAATATCCTCAGTACACCAGACCTAGAGTATATGAGGGAATGGAAGTACCAGAAGTTCTTCTTTCTGGAAACCATAAGAAAATAGATGAATGGAGAAGAGAGGAATCTATAAAGATAACTAAGGAAAGAAGACCAGATCTTTTGGACAAAAAATAGTGAAAAAAATCTTGTAAATTGATTTTTTTTATAGTATAATATAACTTGTTGAAAATACGGGCGTTCCTCTGTGCACCGGTCAAGCATTAATGAACGTCTATGAACTTAGGAGGAAATATGAACGAAATAATAAGAGCAATCGAAAACGAACAGTTAAAAAATGAAGTTCCTAACTTTGGACCTGGGGACACAGTAAAAGTACACGTTAAAATCGTGGAAGGTAAAAGAGAAAGAATACAGGTATTCGAAGGTGTAGTATTAAAAAGACAGGGTGGAGGAGCTAGAGAAACTTTCACTGTTAGAAAAATGTCTTTCAACTGCGGTGTAGAAAGAACTTTCCCAGTACATTCACCAAAAGTAGAAAAAATAGAAGTAACTAGAAGAGGTAAAGTAAGAAGAGCTAAACTAGGATACTTAAGATCTAGAGTTGGTAAAGCTGCTAAAGTTAAAGAAGCAAAAGGATACAAATAAGATCTGATTTAATATGAGAGAACAGGGACTGATACACTATCAGTCCTTTTTCTATAATTTGGAAAAATAATAATTAAAATAAATAATTATTTTAGTAAAGGAGGAAGAAATAATGAGCGATAAAGAATATGATTACCTAAGAGACGATAATCTTAATATAAACTGGTATCCAGGGCATATGAAAAAGACTAAGGATCTGATGAAAGCCAATCTAAAACTTGTTGACGTTGTTGTAGAGCTTTTGGATTCAAGAATACCATATAGTAGTAAAAACCCTGATATAGATACTTTAATGGCTGGAAAACCAAGAGTAGTGCTTCTAAATAAGAGCGACATATCTGATAGAGCAAAATTAAATAAATGGATAAACTACTATAAAGAACAGGGAATAAAAGCCATTCCTATAGATGCTATGAAGGGTACAGGAGTTAATAGAATAGTTGACGAATGTAAAAATGCTGTAAAAGATAAAATGGATTCTCTAAAAGAAAAGGGAAGAAAAGAACGTGCTATAAGAATAATGATAGTAGGTGTTCCTAATGTTGGAAAATCTTCTTTAATAAACAAACTTACTGGTAGAAGAAGTACACAGACAGGAGATAGACCTGGTGTAACTAAAGGAAAACAGTGGGTTAAACTTAGAGGAAACTTAGAGCTACTAGATACTCCAGGTATATTATGGCCTAAGTTTGAAGATCAGGATGTAGCATTAAACCTAGCATTTACAAGAGCTATAAAAGACGAAATACTAGATGTAGAGACATTAGCGCTTAGATTAATAGAAAAACTTATGGTAATAGAACCAGAAAAATTAGCTGCTAGATATAAATTAGAAGAGCTTGGTGAGTCAGGAATAGAAACTATGGACATGATAGCTCAGAAGAGAGGATTTATAACAGGTAGAAAAGAAATAGACTACACTAGAACAGCTACAACAGTTCTTAATGAATTTAGAACTGGTAAATTAGGAAATATAACATTAGAGGTTCCTGAAGATATAAAATAAATAAGAATATTATATTATAAATATTTGTAGAGAGTATAAAGGATAAAAAAATATCCATTGATACTCTCTATTTTTTTGTAAAATATTTTAGATGATTTATATTTTTAATGTATAAAATACATATATTTGAACTAAATTTTTTGTAAAAAATATTGATTTTTTCTTAACCAGAGAATTGAATTTTCTGAAAAAATTATACTAATCTAAATTGAAGAGATAATTTGTATAAGTATAAATTGTTACAAAAATATAAAAAATAATAGGCAATTTAAAAAAGAAAGTAATGATTAAAAAGAAAGTAAACTAACTATTTTATTTACTACTATATAAAAATATAAATATATAAGTCTGAAAAGTAGTAATTTCAACAAATTGAAAATTCTATAGTTTATATGAATAAATATATAGAAAAACTTTTATAAAAAGCTAAATATGAAATTTTATTTTTATAGATAAAAAATACACAAAAAAATTAAGTTTAAATTTTTTGTTGAAATAAAAACTGATAATAATTTTGACAAAATAGAAACAATATTTCAAGATTATTCAGAAGTGTGTAAAAATTTAGAAAAAATATGTTGACATAGAAAGAAATGAAATATAAAATTAAATTTATAAAGGGAAATGAAAACATGAACAAAGGGAAAATGTTTTCTGGTTATTTTTAAGTCTTATATTTTGGGGAGGAAAAGTTTATGATTCAGCAGAAAGGTAGTTTCAAAGACGTTATAGTATTTGGATTCGCGTTATTCGCAATGTTCTTCGGAGCAGGGAACTTAATATTCCCACCTTATTTAGGTATAATAACTGGGCCAGAATGGTTAACAGGATTTGCAGGGTTCACATTTGCAGATGCAGGTTTAGCACTTCTAGCAGTTATGGCAACAGCTAAATACGATGGTGATATAATAGCATTATTTAGAAGAGCAGGTGGAAAACTTGCGATAGTTCTTGGATGTGCAGATATACTTTGTATAGGGCCATTCTTAGCGATACCAAGAACAGGTGCAACAACTTATGAAATGGGTATAATGCCACTATTAGGAAACACTATTCCAATAGCAGTATTTGCAGCTATATTCTTTATAATAACTTATGTATTAACAATAAAACCTTCAAAGGTTGTAGATATAGTAGGACGGGTTCTTACACCAGCATTATTAATAGCATTAGCAGTTATAATAGTAAAAGGTGTTGTATCACCACTTGGACCAGTAGTAGATGAACCAATGATAGAAGGTGTTGTAGCAGAAGGTATAGCACAGGGTTATCAGACAATGGATGCTTTTGCAGCAATAGCACTTGCATCAGTTCTTATAGTATCTCTTAATGAAAAAGGATACAATACAGTTGGCGATAAATTAAAAGCTATAATGAAATCAGGAGTTTTAGCTTGTGTAGGTCTAGCTTTAGTATACGGTGGTCTTTGCTTCTTAGGAGCAACAGTTTCTACTATGTATGGTGTAGATGCTCAGCAGTCTCAGGTTATAGTTAATATAACAGAAGGTCTTTTAGGTCAGACTGGTAAAATGATACTTGCAGTATGTGTTTCACTAGCTTGTTTAACAACTTCAATAGGTCTTACTTCTGCAACAGGTCAGTTCTTTGAAAAGCTATCTGGTGGAAAATTAAAATACAAAACAGTAGTACTAGCTGTATGTATATTCTCAGCTTGTATGGCATCTATAGGTGTTGGTGGAATAATAAAAGTTGCATCACCAGTACTAAGTATAGTTTACCCACCTACAATAGTATTAGTAATACTTGCATTCTTCACTGAAAAAATACAGAATGACAATGTATACAAATTTGCAGTATATACTTCTTTAATAGTAAGTATATTAACAGTAGTTCAGAGCTACGGTGTAGCAATGCCATTCCTTGACTACCTACCATTAAAAGAATTTGGATTTAACTGGGTAGTGCCTGTAATAGTAGCAGGATTAATAGGACACTTTGTTCCAGGGAAAAACTCTGAATTAGAAACAAGATAAGTTTAAAGTTGTAATAAGAAACGATCTATAATGAAATAAAAAAATAATATGAAGATGAAATATAAAAAATAATAAAATAATATAAAATAATTTATAAAGCCGAGAAATTGTTTAAAAATTTCTCGGTTTTTTTATTTTTAAAAAGAAGTTTATTTTTTAACGTATAAAATAGACTATATACAATAAAAAATGTGTATACAAAAGATAAAAAATGCAGATCAATTAATGGATGATACGAAATATTCTGTAAAATGAAAAAATAATAAATTGACAAGAAGAAAGAAATTAACAAAGTATATTTTTAATATAAGAAAGTTATTGAAAAATCAATACTATAGAGAAAAGAATGAATATAAAGAAAAATATAACTATTGATTTTAAATATTCATAATAATTTAAATGTATCAAAAGTAGATGAGATTATAAAAATTTATTGAAATGGCAGTTTAAATGGCTAGATAGTAACATTTGTGCATGATAAGTGATAAATATAAGACAAAAAAATGCATTTGAAAATTCTAAAAAATAAGACTATTTTTTATATTATTGACATATATTTTTCTCAAATATATAATTAGAATCATATTTTAAAAGTTTATTTTTTATAGATTGCAAACGTTAGCAATCGAATTTATTTTTTTGTTTAAAGGGAAAATTTTAAAAAATTAAAAGAATTATTTCACTCAAGGGGGAAGTAGAAAATGGAACACAAAAAAAGTAGTAAGGACATTATAGTATTTGGGTTTGCATTATTTGCAATGTTCTTTGGAGCTGGGAACTTAATATTCCCACCATACTTAGGGATTATAACAGGACCAAAATGGTTAATATCTTTCATAGGATTTACATTTGCAGATGCAGGACTTGCGCTTTTAGCAGTTATGGCTGCAACAAAATTCGATGGAGATCTTAACAAAATGTTCTCTAGAGCAGGAGAAAAACTTGGAATAGCTATTGGATGTGCAGATATACTTTGTATAGGGCCACTTTTAGCAATACCAAGAACAGGAGCAACAACTTACGAAATGGGTATAATGCCTATATTTGGAGATAAGATACCTGTTGTTTTGTTCTGTATAGTATTCTTTACAATAACTTATGTATTAACAATAAAACCATCAAAGGTTATAGATATAGTAGGACGGTTCTTAACTCCTGCATTATTAATAGCACTTGCTGTTATAATAGTAAAAGGTGTTATATCACCACTTGGACCTATCATAAAAGAACCAATGATAGAAGGTGTTGTAGCAGAAGGTATAGCACAGGGTTATCAGACAATGGATGCCTTTGCAGCAATAGCACTTGCATCAGTTCTTATAGTATCAATGAATGAAAAGGGATACACTACAACTAATGAAAAATTAAAAGCTATAATAAAAGCTGGAGCTTTAGCTTGTATAGGACTTGCATTAGTATACGGTGGACTTTGCTACTTAGGTGCAACAGTTTCTTCATTTAATGATGTAAATGTTGTTCAGACTCAGGTTATAGTTAATATAACTCAGGGATTACTTGGAAATGTTGGTAAAACAGTACTAGCGGTAGCAGTTGCATTAGCTTGTTTAACAACTTCAATAGGTCTTACTTCTGCAACAGGACAGTACTTCACTAATCTAACAAAAGGTAAGATCTCTTATGGGAAAATAGTACTTGCTGTATGTGTATTCTCAGCTTGTATGGCATCTATAGGTGTTGGAGCTATAATAAAATTTGCATCACCAATATTAAGTATAGTATATCCTCCAACAATAGTTCTTATAGTACTTGCATTCTTCAATGAAAAAATAGAAAATGACAATGTATATAAATTTGCTACATATATGTCTTTAATAATAAGTTCATTAACAGTACTACAGAGCTATGGGGTAAATGTACCATTTATAAACTCACTTCCATTTGCACCATTAGGATTCAACTGGATAGTTCCAGTAATAATAGCAGGATTAATTGGAAACTTTGTAAAATCTAACAAAGATAGCAATAAAAAAACTTGCTAAAATTAAAGAAAATTATAATAAATAGTTATGGTTAAAAATTAATCGAAATTATAACTATTTATAAAAAAAGATAATTGATAGTATATATCAATAATAATATAGTTTTAATTTGATAAAAGAAAATGAAGTATTTATGGAAATAACAATAAATTTTTAAGTGAATTAAAATAAAAATAAATAAAAAGTTTTGAAATGAAAAACGCTGTATTTCTAATGAGTACAGCGTTTTCTTTTATTTCATAAATTTTGTGAAAATTTTATAAATTAAAAAAATGTTGACATAGTCATATTGTAAAATGTATAATAAAGCCAGGTTAAGAAATTATTAAAATTTTTGGAATAATAAAAAAATAAAAAATAATTAGTCTTAAGGAATTATAAGTCAAATACGGAGGTGCCAAAATGGGTAAACAGAAAGTAGAATTTAAAGATTTAATGGTAGTTGGTTTCGCATTATTCGCTATGTTCTTCGGAGCTGGTAACTTAATTTTCCCACCTTACCTTGGAGTAGAATCAGGATCTAGTTGGTTTACGGGATTTGTAGGATTCTTATTCGCAGATGGTGGTTTAGCATTATTAGCGGTAATCGCAGCTACAAGATTTAGAGGGGATACGTCAAAACTGTTTGATAGAGCTGGGCATAAGCTAAGCGTTGTGTTAGGTTCAGCAATAGTAGTATGTATAGGGCCACTTCTAGCAATACCTAGAACAGCTGCTACAACATATGAAATGGGTATATTACCAACAATAGGACCTGGATTTAATGCTGTACTATTCTCAGTAATATTCTTTGCATTAACATTAGTATTAACAATAAAACCTTCAAAGGTTGTGGATATAGTAGGTCAGTTCTTAACACCTGCATTATTAATAGCTCTTGCTATATTAATAGTTAAAGGTGTAATATCTCCATTAGGAGAAATAAGACCAGATACATTAGTTCCATCAGTATTCGCAGAAGGTGTTAACCAGGGATACCAGACAATGGACACATTAGCAGCAACAGTATTCTCTACAATAGTTATAGTATCTATAATGGAAAAAGGATATGATAATGAAAAACTTATGGTCAAAGCTACTATAGGAGCAGGTGCAATAGCTGTTATAGGTATGGGTCTTGTATATGGTGGACTTTGCTACTTAGGTGCAACAGTTTCTACTCAGTATGGAATAGAAGTAGAACAGACTGCATTAATAGTTTCAATAACTGAAGCTTTATTAGGACAGACTGGTAAAGTTCTTCTAGCTATAATAGTTGCTTTAGCATGTTTAACAACAGCTATAGGATTAACTTCAGCAGCAGGAAGATACTTCTCAGGATTAACAAATGGAAAATTAAAATATGAACATATAGTAGTTGCAGTATGTGTATTCTCAGCAGTAATATCTAACTTTGGTGTTAGTACAATAATAAAATTCTCTGCTCCAATACTAAGCATAGTATATCCAGCTACAATAACATTAATACTATTATCATTATTTGGACACAAAATTAAAAATGACAATGTATTTATATGTGCAACATATATGGCATTATTAATAAGTGTTCTTACAATAGCAGGTGTTGAATTTATAGTTAAACTTCCTGGATATCAGTTCGGATTTAACTGGATTTTACCAGTAGCAGCAGCTGCAATAGTAGGTAACTTTATACCATCAAAATCAACTAAAAGAAATTAAGTTAAAGTTTAAATAATAAAAATAATTATATTCCAATAGAAGGCCGTCGGTTTAACTGACGGTCTTTTATTGTATATAGATTTATTGTATATAGAATCTCCAGTTTCACTGGGAGGGGTCCTTTTTTAATGAATAAAGCTAGATTTTAATGTATAATTATATTTATAGAATAAAATTGAACAACAAAGAATAGGAGAAATACTATGAGAAATAAGAGTGTAAAAGAAATTAAAGAAATTGCAGATAATTTAAGTGAAGATAAATACCTAGAATTTATAGAAGAGTTAAAAGGAGATGATAGAAAATCTGTAAATAAAATAGCTGTTAGTTTGGCTAAAAAATTAGATAAGATAAGACTTGAAGAGGAAAGACTTGAAAGAATAAATGCATACGAAAATGAAGGATATGAAAAAGGATATACATATATAGCAGGTGTAGATGAAGCTGGTAGAGGGCCACTTGCAGGTCCAGTGGTAGCTGCTGTAGTAGTATTAAAAAAAGGAACGAAGATAGCTGGAATAAACGATTCTAAAAAATTAAGTGAAGAAAAAAGAAATGAGCTATTCGATATAATTAAAGAAGAAGCTCTTGACTATGGAATAGGTATAGTTGGAAATGAAGAAATAGATGAGTACAATATATTAAATGCTACATATATGGCTATGAGAAAAGCTTTAAACTGCCTTAAAAAAGAGCCAGATTATATACTAGCAGATGCGGTTCATATACCAGATGTAGATATAGAGCAGAATTCTATAATAAAAGGAGATGCAAAATCTATTTCGATAGCTGCAGCTAGTATACTTGCAAAAGTTACAAGGGACTCTATAATGTATCAGTATGATGAAATATATCCAGAATATGGATTTGCACATCATAAAGGTTATGGAACTGCGGAACATTATAAAGCAATAGATGAAAATGGAATAACTCCAATCCATAGAAAAAGCTTTTTAAAGAATGTTATATATTAATATAAAACTTATATAGTAATATAAAATAAGAAAATAACAAGGTTATTGTGATATAATAAAATAAGGCATAATAGTCTGAAAATTTTTTTAATCTGGGGGATAAAAAATGGATTACAATGAAATGCTAAAAAATGCTAGAGAAAAATTAAATGGAAGTTGTAAAGTTTGCAAAGTTTGTAATGGTGTAGCTTGTGCAGGAGAAGTTCCAGGTATGGGTGGAAAAGGAAGTGGACAGGCTTTCATAGAAAATGTAAGAGCTCTTGAAAGAGTTAAATTAAATATGAGAGTTATACACAATGCAGCTGATCCTGATACTTCTATAGAATTATTTGGTAAAAAAATGGATGCACCTATATTTGCAGCGCCAATAACAGGAACAACTCTTAATATGGGTGGGCAGTTGACAGAAAGAGAGTACATAGAACCAGTTGTAGAAGGATGTGCTAATACTGGAATATATGCTATGGTAGGAGATACTGCTGTTGATGCATTCCTTATAGAAAATTTAGATGTTTTAAAATGTCATGGTGGAAATGGTATAGTATTTATAAAACCTTGGGACAATGAAAATATAATCAAAAAAATAAGATTAGCTGAAGAAGCAGGTGCATTTGCTGTAGGTGTTGATATAGATGCTTGTGGATTAGTTACTCTATCTTTACATGGAAAACCAGTTGTTCCTAAGGATTTAGAACAGATAAAAGAATTAGTTAAATCTACTGAGTTACCATTTATACTAAAAGGTATAATGACTGTAGAAGATGCTTTAATGGCTGTTGAGGCAGGTGCAGATGCAATAGTAGTATCTAACCACGGAGGTAGAGTATTAGACTTTACACCAGGATCTGCTGATGTGCTTCCTGAAATAGCTAAGGCTGTAAAAGGAAAAATAAAAATACTTGTAGATGGTGGAGTAAGAACTGGTGTTGATGTTGTTAAGATGCTAGGTCTTGGAGCAGATGCTGTATTAATAGGTAGACCATTTGTAACAGCTTCATTTGGAGGAGCTACAGATGGTGTAGAAACTTATGTTAATAAAATAAAATCTGAAATAAAAGGTGCTATGATATTAACAGGATGTTCAAACATATCTGAAATTGATGAAAAAGTAATATATAGATAAGATTTTATGAGGTTGTTGCAATTTTGTAACAGCCTCTTTTTATACTTAAAATCAAAATAAAATTCCTCGCTAGGCTTCAGCTACGGTTTTGAACCTTCGCTTGCAGATTGTTGAGGAATTTTAATTTTGATTTCAAGCAAAAGAGCCTAGTTACAAGAATTACAACGATACTATAAAATCTTATCTATATTTAGAAAGAGGGAGGACTTGGAGAAGGTATTAATAGTTTATAAATGTTATTATAAATACTATTAATTAAAATTTATACTAAATCTAAAAGTTAGTCTTTGAGATTAACTTTTTAAGGTGTAGATTTATTAAAAATTTAAAAAGATAATAATATAATTAATTTAAAGAAATTTTTTTAGAAAAAGAAGGTAATAAAGGTTTTAATATAGAATTATAATATATACAAATAAATAAGGAGGGAAGTCAGATGACTGAAAGAAATTATGATACAGTACTAAAAGAAATTGAAAAATTTGTAAGAGAAAGAGAAGAGATCATAAAATCTGCTGGTGACTGGATAGACAGATATATTGCAGACAGAACCCTTCCTATGGAACTAAAGGACAAATGTGCTGATTGGCAACAGGAATTAATTGACGTCTTAGAAGCACAGGTTCTAGAAGCTAAAGATTATTACATGTGTGTAAAAGAAAAAATAGAAGAAATACAATAAACACACAAATCTTAGCTAACAAAATACTTAAAAATTCTACTTAATATCAAAAAATAGGTGCTATCATAAAAAATATTGTGGTAGCACTTTTTATTTTGTATATAATTAATATTTTAAAGGTGCTTTTTCCTTTTTATTATAAAATTATATATAATATAAGATTAAATACAATATAAATAACAGATTTGTAGATATTAAAAATGAAGAAAATTATTAAATATGGCGTATTTGAAAAAGTATCGTACCTATGCGACTATCTACAGACGCTGTAGGTACTCCAATTTGTTGGACTTAAAAATCTAACGATTGGAGTATTTTTTATGCCTAAATATAGCGAAGATTTTAAGAATAAAATTGCAAGTGAATATTTCGATACTGAAATTACGCAAAGTGAACTTTCGAAAAAGTATTGTGTATCACAAAGCAGTGTTTTCAAATGGATTGAAAAATATAAAAATAACTCAAAGGACTTAGCATTAATAAAAAAGTCGAAGACTAAAAGTAAGTATACAACTACATTTAAATTGAAAATTATTCAGGAATATATTGTTTCTGGATGTATGCAAAAGGAAATAGAAGTAAAATATGATTTAAAAAAAGGTACACTATCTAATTGGTTCAATCAGTTCATAAATGAAATCGGAGATGAATCGTTATGTCTTCGACCTAAAAAAAGAACTTTTTCAAAGGAGTTTAAACAAATGGTTCTTAAGGAATATATAAATGAAGAATGTAGATGTAAGGTATTAATGAAAAAATATGATATTCCTTCTCGTTCTGACATATCTAAATGGTACATGGATTACGTTAGAAAAGTCGGAGATTATTCAAAAATAGCTCCTAAAAGAGGAAATTATTCTTTTGAATATAAAATGCGTGTGGTAAAGTTATACTTAGAAGGTAATTTTTCATATCAAAGCCTAGCTGACTATCTAAATATGAGCGATAGATCAACAATAAGATTATGGGTAATAAAGTATCTAAGGTATGGGACTAGTGCCTTAAAACCGAAGGTAAAAAGAAAGGATGATAAAGAATGGCTAAATCCAAAAGTGAAAAAAGAAAGTTAGATAATATAGATGAAAAAACGTTAAAAAGAATCGAAGAACTCGAAGCAGAAAATCTTAAACTAAGAATACAGAATGAATTTTTAAAAGCAAAGAGGAGATTATATCTGGAAGAAGAAAAGCAACTTCCGAAGAAATAGCAAGAATAGTATATAATCTCCGAGGATTATTTAAATTAAAAGATATTCTTGCTGCTATCAATTTTCCAAAATCAACATATATGTATTGGCAAAAGAGATTTAACAGAAAAAATAAAGACCAGGAAATAGAACAGTTAATATTAGAAATTAGAGCTCAGCATAAAGACTATGGATATAAACGTATACATCGGGAACTTAGAAAAACTATGGTTGTTAACATAAAAAAAGTACATAGAATAGTAAAAAAATTAGGTCTACAGGTAAAATCCTTTTCAAGAAAAAGTCGTAAATATAACTCATATAAAGGTAATGTAGGTAAAACTGCAAAGAATAGATTTAGACAGAAATTTTATACAAGTGTCCCTCATCAAAAGATAGCAACTGATACTTCAGAGTTTAAGTATTATGAAAAAGGAAAAAATGGCGAAGCTATAGTAAAAAAACTCTATCTTGATGCGTTTATGGATATGTATAATAGTGAAATATTAAGTTTTAGTATATCCGAAAGACCAACTGCAAATAATGTAATGTCTGCTCTAAATAAAGCTATAGAAGTGACATCCGATTGTAAGTATAGAAGAACATTTCACTCAGATCAAGGTTGGGCATATCAGATGCATTTATATAGAAATAAGTTAAAAAAAGAACGAATTTTTCAAAGTATGTCCAGAAAAGGAAACTGCCTTGATAATGCTGTTATGGAGAACTTTTTTGGTATATTGAAACAAGAAATTTATTATGGATATGTATATAATGGCTATAACGAACTCAAATTGGCTATTGAAAATTATATAAAATATTATAATGAGAAAAGAATTAAAGCGAAGCTTGGTTGGATGAGTCCTATTGAGTATAGGCTTCGCCTTTCAGCTGCTTAAAAATGCGAGATAGTTTATTAAAACTATCTCGCAAAGTTCAACAAATTGGGACCCCTTCACGCTTTGCACAGATTTAAGGTCTTACAAGACAGAGCAAAGCGTCGAAGCCAGGAGCGAGGACGATACTTTTCAAATACGCTTTTTTAAATAAATTTATTCATTTATATAGCATCCAACTATTTCTCCAATATACATTGTATGGAAGTCATCTTTGTCAGGATAGCATTCATCAAATAATCCATCAACTAAGAATTGAGATTCTTTTAAATCATTTTTAAATAATTTTTTACAAACAAATACTAGTTTTGATTCTTCATATCCAAATCCATTTTCTAATTCAACAAGATTTAAACCTTCTACATTCATCTTGTCTATTTCTTTACCAGATTTTGTACCAAGAAGAGAAAGTTTGTCTTTAAAACCGTCTTTTAAGAATGTAAGTGTATAGTATTCACTATTATCCATAAATTCTTTAGTATATCTACTTTGTCTAACATATACAGTAGTTACATTTTTTCTCCAAAGAACTCCTACACCGCCCCAGCTTACAGTCATAGAGTTAAAAGAATCTTTATCTCCTGCCATAAGAAGAGCCCAATCATTATCTAAAAGTGTAAATGGGTTTGCATTTAATTCTTTTGGATCTATTTTTTTTAACATATAAAAACCTCCTTTAATATCCTCAAAAGAAAAATAAATATTCTTATAAATCAAATATTTCTATAAATATAATATCACAAAATTAAATTAAAAATTCATAAAATCAAAACATAAATTTAAATAAAAGTAGCAAAATATCAAAAATAAAATTCTAAAAATAAAATTATAAAACTAATAATAAAGTTATGTACTAAAAAAAATTCTAATAAAAATATAAAACTGTTGTAGATTTGTATAAAAATTGTATCGGTTGAAAATAATAAAAATAGAAGAAATATTACTGATTTTATAGATAAAAAATAGGAGGTATGAATTTATGAATAATGTAGAAAAAGGAAAAATAGGTGAGGATATAGCTACAAAATTTTTAGAAAATGGTGGTGCTATTATAAAAGAAAGAAATTTTAGGGGGAGATTTGGAGAAATAGATATAATATCGTTTTTTAATACAACAGAAATAGTTTTTATAGAGGTTAAAAGCAGAAGTACTTGCAAATATGGTTTTCCTGCAGAAGCTGTAGATAAAACAAAGCAGAATAAAATAAAAAAAACAGCTCAAGAATATATAATGAAGAATAATTTACAGGAGATTTCTATTAGATTTGATGTTATAGAAGTATATATGAGCGATAAAAAAATAAGGCATATAGTAAATGCTTTTTAGGTGGAGGTTTAGATATGATAAGTTCGATTAATTCTAGAAATATAATTGGAATAGATAGTTGTGATATAAAGGTAGAGGTCGATATTGGAAAAGGTATGCCGTCTTTTAGTATAGTGGGGCTTGCTGGAACAGAAATAAAAGAAGCCAGAGAAAGAGTTAAGTCTGCTATAACAAATAGTGGGTATAGATTTCCTAATGCGAGAATAGTTGTCAATCTATCGCCTGCAGACATGAAGAAACAGGGTTCCTTTTTAGATTTGCCGATAAGTATAGGAATACTTAGAGATAAAATACATGCAAAGGACGATGATATGAAAAAGTCTGTATTTGTAGGAGAGTTATCATTAGATGGGAGCGTAAAATCTATAAAAGGGATACTCCCAATTGTAATAGGAGCAAAAGAAAATGGATATGAGAAAATATTTATTCCAAAAGATAATTTTGAAGAGTGTAGTTTTATAGATGATATTGAAATATTGCCAGTAAATAGCCTTAAAAACTGTATATCGCTAGTAAATGGGAATATAACAAATCTTGAAATAGAAGCGATTAAGTCAGAAATTCTATCTAGAAAATGTGCAGAACATACTGAATATGAAAATATAGATTTTAGTGATATAAAGGGAAATATATATGTAAAAAGATGTGCAGAAATTTCTGTGGCAGGAGGTCACAATATGCTTATGATAGGGCCTCCAGGTTCTGGAAAGTCATTTTTGGCAAAGAGGATGACTACAATTCTTCCAGATATGAATAGAGAAGAAATGCTAGAAGTTAGTAGAATATACAGTGTTTTTTCAAGTTCAATTGAAAGAAGTGGATTAATAGAAAAAAGACCATTTAGATCTCCACATCACACTGCAACAGGTGTGTCTTTAATTGGAGGAGGAAGTGATGCAAAAGCTGGAGAAATAACTTTGGCTCATAATGGAATATTATTTTTGGATGAGGTTGCAGAGTTTAATAGAGATACACTTGAAGCATTGCGACAACCTATAGAGGACAAAGTTGTAAATATATCAAGGCTAAAATACAGCGTTACATATCCAAGTGATTTTATTTTGGTAGCTGCAATGAATCCATGCCCGTGTGGATATTATAGGTCTAACATAGAATGTAGATGTAGAAGATATAGCATAGACAGATACCTTGGAAAGTTATCAGGGCCATTTTTAGACAGAATTGATATTTTCACTGAAGTGAAAAGTGTTTCATTTGATGAGATTAACTCAACTGCAAAGAATGAAACATCTGAGGAAATAAGGAAAAGAGTTGGACTTGCTAGAAAGATGCAGCAAAAAAGGTTTGGTTTAAATAGCAGTAGATTAAATAGAGATATGAGTAGTTCGGAAATAGATAAGTACTGTAAATTAGACGAAAAATGTGAGAAGGTAATGAAGATGATTTTTAATAAATATAGGTTAAGTAATAGAAGCTATATAAAATTGCTGAAGGTAGCTAGAACTATTGCTGATTTAAATGAGAGGGAAAGAATACAAGAGAGTGATATATTGGAAGCTTTTTCTATGAGGAGAACATATTATACCTATTTTTCTAATTTACATGATTAGAATTTAATGTAATCTAAAGTAAATATAAAATGAATTAAAGTAAAGATAATTGAATCAGTGTAAAAAAGTAAAAGTAAAATGAATCATAGTGAATATAAAAAAATAGAATTAGGCTAAGTGTAATCATATAAAAAATGAGGGAGTTTATAAAATGGAAAGAAGAGATGCATACTTATGGCTTTATGGTGTTGCTGGATGTAGCAATTTAAACATAGATAAAATTGAAAGAGGAATGAGTTCAATCAAAGATATATTTGATTTTTCAGAGAAAACAATATATAATCTTGAAGGAGTAAATGATAAAGTTAAAGAGAATATCATTAAATGTAAAAATAAAATGAATGTAGATGACTATAAAGAACTTCTTTACAGAAAAAATGTAAAATATTCGGTTATTGGAGATGATGATTATCCAGATAAATTGACGAATATATACGATGCTCCAAAGGTGTTGTTTTATAAAGGAGATATATCTGCTTTAGGTAAACATTTTTCTGTTGGAGTAGTTGGTTCTAGAAAACCTACTGTATACGGTGCAGAATGTACTAAAAAATTAGCTAGAGAGCTTTCTGAGTATGGTGCTGATATAATAAGTGGACTTGCAATAGGAGTAGATGCAATAAGTCACGAGGCATCTTTTTTAGGAAAAGGGAAAACTTTTGGAGTGCTCGGATCTGGAATAGACAATCCTCTTCCTAAAACAAATATCTGGTTAATGAATAAAATTGTAGATTCTGGAGGAGCTGTATTATCAGAACATGGCATAAATAAAAAAGTTCATCCACATTATTTTGCAAATAGAAATAGGATAATAAGTGGGCTTAGTGATGGAGTTATTATAGTTGAGGCAGCTAAAAAAAGTGGGGCACTTATAACTGCTGAATTTGCTGCAGAACAAGGTAAAACAGTGTTTGCAGTACCTGGAAGTATTTTTTCGGAAAATAGCAAAGGATGCCATAGACTTATAAAAGAGGGAGCCAAATTAACAGAGAATATAGATGATATTTTAGAGGAATTTGAAGTATTTAAATTTAAAATACTTGAAAAAGAAAGAAAATATGATACTATAGAAAAAGCCGATAAAAATATGGATTTAAATGATAATGAGAATATAATAGTTGATATTATCAGAAAAAATGGTAGTATAGATATTGATTCTCTATGCTTAAAGGCTAAGCTAGGGATTGAAATATTAAATCCAATTATAGAAAAATTAAAACTGTACGAACTTATTTTCGAAATCGAAAAGGGGGTGTACAGTATGAAAATATAGAAAATTAATGACGGAGGTGTGTTTTTTGGCAAAAATATTAGTTATAGTCGAATCGCCAGCAAAGGCTAAGACAATCGAAAAATTTCTTGGTAAAAGCCATTACACAGTAAAAGCATCTGTTGGTCATGTTAGAGATCTTCCTAAAAGTAAGTTAGGAATTGATATAGAAAATAACTTTGAACCAGGATATATAAATATAAGGGGTAAAGGAGATCTTATAAAAGATTTAAAAAAAGCAGCTAAAAAAGCTAGTAAAGTATACCTTGCAACCGACCCCGATAGAGAAGGAGAAGCAATTTCTTGGCATCTTGAGCATATATTAGGAATAGAAAATGACGAGCCTTGTAGAATAGAGTTCAACGAAATAACTAAGGACGCTATCAAAAAGGCGATAAAAAGTCCTAGAAAAATAAATTTAGATTTAGTTGATGCTCAGCAGGCCAGAAGAGTTATAGATAGATTATTAGGCTATCAGATAAGTCCAGTGCTTTGGCAGAAACTTAGAAAAGGACTTAGTGCTGGTAGAGTGCAGTCTGTTACTACAAAATTAATCTGTGATAGAGAAAAAGAAATAAATGCATTTGAGCCAGTGGAATATTGGACAATAGATGCTAAGTCTGAATCTAAAACAGGTGAGGATATAGACTTCAAATTATCTGCTATAGACGGTAAAAAGGCCGAAATACACAATGAAGAAGAAGTAAATAAAATATTAGAAATAATAGAAAATAAAGACTTACATGTTGTAAAAATTGAGTCTAAAAAAAGAAAGAAATCTGCACCAAAACCATTTACAACAAGTGTGCTTCAGCAGGAAGGTGTTAATAGATTAGGATTCTCAACTAAGAAAACTATGATGATTGCACAGGAGCTATATGAAGGTATAGATGTAAAAGGCGAAGGAACAGTAGGGTTAATTTCTTATATAAGAACAGACTCTAATAGAATATCAGAAGAAGCAAAAGGTAAGGCTGAATCATATATAAAAGAAACTTTAGGAAATGAATACTATAAAGAAGAGAAAAAATCTTCAGAAAAGAAAAATTCTAAAAAGGTTCAGGATGCACACGAGGCTATAAGACCAACATCTGTAGATAGAACTCCAGAAAGTATAAAAGATTCTTTAAGTAAAGACCAGTATAAACTTTACAACTTAATTTGGAGAAGATTTGTTGCAAGCCAGATGAGTGATTCTGAATTTGAACTTATGAATGTAGAATGTCAGATAGAGAACTATACATTTAAGGCTACAGGCTCAAAAATGATATTTGATGGTTATACAAAAGTTTACAACTTCTATGATAGAGAAGATAGAATTTTACCTGAAATATCAGAAGGAGACGATTTAAAAGTTAATGGAATATTCCCAGAACAGCACTTTACTCAGCCGCCAGCTAGATATACAGAGGCGAGCTTAGTAAAAACTCTTGAAGAGCTTGGAATAGGTAGACCTAGTACATATGCACCTACAATAGCTACTATATTAAATAGGGAATATGTAGAAAAAAGTGGCTCAAGCCTTCAGCCAACTGAACTAGGAATACTAGTTACAGAGATATTAGAAGCAAACTTTGCAAAACTTATGGATGTAGATTTTACAGCTAAATTAGAAAATGAGCTTGACACAATAGAAGAAGGTGAAGCTAATTGGAAGGAAGTTGTAAAGGAATCTTATGAACCTTTTGAAGAGGCAATAAAAGAAGCACTTGAAAATATTGAAAAGGTAAATATGGATGTTGAAACTGACGAGATTTGCGAGCTTTGTGGATCTAATATGGTGATAAAATACGGTAGATTTGGTAAATTTATGGCTTGTAAAAACTATCCAGAATGTAAAAATACTAAACCTATAGTAAATAAAATAGGCGTAAAATGTCCTAAATGTGGTGCAGGTGAGATAATTGTCAGAAAAACTAAAAAAGGAAGAGCATTCTATGGATGTAGTAAATATCCAGATTGTGATTTTATAGAGTGGAATAAACCAGTTGAGGAAGTATGTCCAGAATGTGGCTCTTATATGACTGAAAAAGTATCTAAAAAGGGTAAAAAACATCTTTGCTCTAATAAAGAATGTGGATTTGAAAAGACTGTAGAAGAAGATAATTAATAAATTTAATAAAAACTAGATTCTGAGCAGCAATTTTTTTGAATTGTTGCTTAGAATTAAACAATTCCGAAATAAATTAAAATTAAAAATAGTATAAAAAATATAGAAAATTAAAAAAAGTAACAAAATTATATTGAAATCAAACTCAACTTGTGATAATCTTTTTAGTAGTATAGAAAGAAAAATGAGATTTTGTGGAAAAATCAAAAAAATATTAAAATTATTAGAATTTAATCAAACGACTTTATTTATTGAGTATAATAGTTTGACAAGGAGATGAATTTCGATATGGTAAGTGAATTATTACAGAAAACAAGAAAGATAAACAGAACTTTACAGACTAGCGGTGGAAGTAATATATCTTTCAACCTACTTGCAGGAGTATTAGGTGATGTTTTAGAATCAAATACTTATATAATAAGTGCAAAAGGTAAAGTATTAGGCCTTCATTTAACAGATGAAGAAGATAGTTCTGTTATAGAAGATGAAATAACAAAACAGAAATGGTTCCCAGAAGAATATACTAAAAATCTACTAAAAATAGAAGATACTAAAGAGAATATTACAGGTGAAGAAATGCTTAAAATATTCCCTTATGAACATGGTAGATTAAATAAAAAGACAATAGTTGTTCCAATACATGGCAGTGGAGAAAGATTAGGAACATTAATAATAACTAGATATGAAAAAGACTTCAATGATGAAGATTTAGTTGTTGCAGAATATTCAGCTACAGTTGTTGGTCTTGAAATATTAAGAGCTATAAGCGAAGAAATGGAAGAAGAAATGAGAAAGAAAGCTGTTGTTCAGATGGCTATAGGAACTCTTTCATATTCAGAACTTGAAGCAGTTGAACATATATTTGCAGAACTTGACGGTAAAGAAGGTCTTTTAGTAGCTAGTAAAATAGCTGATAGAGTTGGTATAACTAGATCAGTTATAGTTAATGCACTTAGAAAATTCGAAAGTGCTGGTGTTATAGAATCTAGATCTCTTGGAATGAAGGGAACACATATAAGAATATTAAACGACAAGTTATTAGAAGAACTTGCTAAAACAAAAGAAAATAGATAGTTTATATCTAAAAATTTGAATTAAAAGCGAGAGGGGTATCAAAATTTGGTATCCCTTTTTTATTATTAATTATTATTAAATAATTATATTTATTGTAGTTTGATTATAAGAGAAGGTGATTTTATGCAGCCATTTGCTGATAGATTTAGACCGAGTAGACTCGAGGATATGGTAGGGCAGAGTCATATAATCGGTGAAAATAAGGTTATGAACAGAATAATACAAAGTGGAAATATTCCTAATATGATTTTTTATGGCCCTCCAGGAACTGGAAAAACAACTTTGGCAAATATAATAGCAAATGTAACAGGCAAAAAATATGTTAAGCTAAATGCTGTAAACTGTGGTGTAAAAGAAATAAAAGAAGTTATAGAGGCTTCTAAGAGAGAGGATTTATTTTCTTTTAATGGGATAATACTTATGTTAGATGAAATCCAGGCATTAAATAGAAAACAACAGCAATCCCTTCTTGAGGTAATAGAGGATGGTACGGTTACACTAGTTGCAAGTACAGCAGATAACCCATACTTTGTAATATACAAGGCCATACTAAGCAGAAGTGTTGTATTCGAATTTAAGTCTATTGAAAAGGACGATGTCGTAAAGGGATTAAAAAACTGTATTGAAAAATTAAAAGATAGTAAAACATATACGATAGGCAATGTTGAAGATGAAGCATTAGATTATATTGCTCAGTTAAGCAATGGAGATATGAGGACTGCGATAAATAGATTAGAGCTTGCATTTAATCTTGGAATAAATATAGCTACAGGAAATGTAGATATAACACTTCAAAATGTTTTGGATAGCTCAACAGCTAAGTCTGTAAGCTACGATAGAAAGGGAGATGATGGATATTCTATTTTATCTGCTTTTCATAAATCGCTTAGAGGCTCAGATGTAGATGCAGCACTTCATTATTTGGCTAGACTTATAAAAGCAGAGGATATGCAAAATATAACTAGAAGACTGCTTTGTGTGGCTTCAGAGGATGTAGGATTAGCTGTGCCCAATGCAGTGTCTATAACATACGCTTGTGTATCGTCAGCCCTTCAGCTTGGCTTTCCCGAGGCGAGATTGCCACTTGCACAGGCTACGATATACTTAGCTCAATGTCCAAAATCAAATTCTGTAATAGATGCAATTGAAAAAGCGATGTACGATGTTGAAAATTCTGATATAGGTGATATACCAAATCATTTAAAAGATGCTCATTATGCAGGTGCTGAAAAATTGGGAAGAGGGGTAGAATATAAATATCCTCATAATTACCCAAATCATTGGATAGAGCAGCAGTACCTTCCAGATGAATTGAAAGATAGAGTTTATTATACTCCTGGCGAAAATAAAAATGAAAAAGCATATGATTCTTATTGGAAGCAGGTAAAAGAAATTAGAAAAAATAAAGTAGAGTAAAATAGTCGGAATTTATACTTGACAAAAATAGTCGGATATAATATTATTAAAGCATAGTAAAACAGTAGGAATTAAAAGAAGGTGATAAAGTGAAGCTTTCAACAAAGGGAAGGTATGGGTTAAAGGCTATGTTTGAACTAGCATTAAACTATGGTGAAGAACCTATATCTATAAAATATATATCTGAAAAGCAGAATGTTTCAGAGCGGTATTTGGAGCAAATATTCTCTAAACTAAAAAAAGCAGGCCTTGTAAAAAGTATAAGAGGCTCTCAAGGAGGATATTTTTTAGCTAGAAAACCAGATGAGATTTCTGTTGGAGATATATTAAATGTCCTAGAAGGTCCTATAACTATATCAGATTGTCTAAAAGAAGAGGGCGTTTGCAGTAACTCTGATAAATGTGCTACTAGGTTAGTATGGAAAAAGATGAAAAACGCAATCGATGAAGTTGTAAATACTACTTTTTTACAAGATATGGTAGACGATCGGATAGGTGAAAATGGATTGTCTAGTGACGAAAAAGATATTTATAAAATAGATTTAAATAAACAATAAAAAAATGGTTAAAATGTTAAATTTAGGATATAAATAATAATACAAGTCAAATGGAATTAAGTTTTAAGTTTAAATATATTTCAAATTTGCAAGATTGCAAATGGAAGGGGAAAAACTATGGAAAATAAAAGAATTTATATGGACTATTCTGCAACAACACCTGTTAAAAAAGAAGTATTAGATGAAATGCTTCCATATTTTAATGAAGGATTTGGGAATGCATCTAGTTTTTATAGTTATGGACATGAAGCTAAAGAAGCTTTAGAGCTAGCTAGAACTAGAGTAGCATCTCTTATAAATGCAGAACCAAATGAGATATACTTCACTGCTGGTGGATCAGAAAGTGATAACTGGGCAATAAAAGGAGTTGCCTTTGACCTTCAGAGAAAGGGTAAAGGAAACCACATAATAACTTCAAAAATAGAACATCACGCAGTATTACATACTTGCGAATACTTAGAAAAGAACTTCGGATTTGAAGTTACTTATCTTGATGTAGATGAAGAAGGTAAAGTTAGCCCAGAAGCTTTAGAAAATGCAATAAAAGACAACACAATACTAATAAGTATAATGTTTGCAAATAATGAAATAGGTACAGTAGAACCTATAAAAGAATTAGTAGAAGTTGCTAAAAAACATAAAATACTATTCCACACAGATGCTGTTCAGGCAGCTGGAAATATACCAGTAGATGTTAAAGAACTTGGTGTAGATATGGTAAGTATGTCATCTCATAAGATATACGGACCAAAAGGAGTAGGGGCTTTATTTATAAGAAGAGGACTTAGATTTGATAATCTTGTTCACGGTGGAGCTCAGGAAAAAAGAAGAAGAGCTGGTACAGAAAACATACCTGCAATAGTAGGATATGGTAAAGCAGCAGAACTTGCTAAAGCTAATATGGATAACCATATAAAAGAGCTTACAAGACTTAGAAATAAACTTATAGAAGGTGTTAAAGAAAGAATACCTTATACAAGAATAAACGGAAGCTTAGAAGACAGACTTCCAGGAAATGCAAACTTCGCATTTAAGTTTATAGAAGGTGAAGGAATATTATTACTTCTTAACCACGCTGGAATATCTGGCTCAAGTGGTTCAGCATGTACATCAGGATCATTAGACCCATCACATGTACTTTTAGCAATAGGCTTACCACACGAGATAGCTCATGGATCATTAAGATTAACAGTTGGTGATTTTACAACTGATGAAGATATAGACTACATACTAGAAGTATTACCTAAGGTAATAGAAAGATTAAGAAGTATGTCTCCTTTATACGAAGAAGCTTTACAGGCTGAAGGAAAATAATTAAAATAAAGCAGTATAAATAAAAATAAGAATCAATATAAATAAAATAAAGAATCGGAAAAATATAATCGAAATTACGGAGGAAATTATTATGCAGTATAGTGATAAAGTTATGGACCATTTCATGAACCCAAGAAACATGGGATCAATAGAGGACGCAAGTGGAGTTGGAGAAGTTGGTAACCCAACTTGTGGAGATATAATGAAAATATATCTTGATATAGAAGATGATATAATAAAAGACGTTAAATTCAAGACTTTCGGATGTGGAAGTGCTATAGCAAGTTCTTCAATGGCAACAGAAATGATAAAAGGAAAGAGTATACACGAAGCTCTTCAGTTAACAAATAAAGCAGTTGCTGAAGCATTAGATGGACTACCACCAGTAAAAATGCACTGTTCAGTACTTGCAGAACAGGCAGTAAAAGCAGCTCTTATAGACTATGCTCAGAAACACAACATAGTTATACCAGAGCTTGAAGGATACGAAATAACAGATGCGCATGAACATGAAGAAATAGAAGAAGACTAGCAATCAATTCGGAAAACATTAGAGGTGTTAAATAGATGAAGAAGAAAGTTATGCTAGGTATGAGCGGCGGAGTTGATAGCTCCGTCGCTGCATATCTTTTAAAAGAACAGGGTTATGATGTGATTGGCGTCAATATGATGTTATCAAATGATAATACCGAAGAAGAAAAAAGAATGACAGAGGATAGTATAAGAGATGCGAGAAGAGTAGCTGAAAAGCTAGATATTCCACTACACGTACTAGATTTTAGAAGAGAATTTAAAGAAAAGGTAATAGACGATTTTATAAAAGAGTATGCACAGGGAAGAACTCCTAATCCTTGTATAGTGTGTAACAAGTTTATAAAGTTCGGTCTATTTTTTGACGTTGCAGAAAAGTTTGGTTGCGATTATGTAGCTACTGGACATTATGCAAGAGTTGAAAGAGATGAAAAAACTGGCAGATTAGTTCTTAAAAAAGGTGAATCTGATAAAAAAGACCAGACATACAACCTTTACAATATAAAACAGGAACAGCTAGAAAGAATACTGCTTCCTATAGGAAATTACGAAAAGGACGCCGTAAGAGAAATAGCTAAAAAAATAGGTCTTGATGTACATAATAAGAAAGACAGTCAGGAAATATGCTTTATAAAAGACAACGACTATGTAAGATACCTAAAAGAAAACTCAAATATAAAAATAAAACCTGGGGAATTTGTAGAAGCTGACGGAACAGTACTAGGAAATCACAAAGGAATTATAAACTACACAATAGGACAGAGAAAAGGTCTTGGAATAGCTTTTGGTAAGCCTATGTTTGTAGTTGATATAAATGCAAAGAAAAATAGAGTAGTACTTGGAAGCAATGAAGATCTTTTCAAAAAAGAGCTTGTGATAAAGGATGTAAACACAATTCCATTTGATTTTGCAGAAGTAGATGAGTTTAAGGTATATGCAAAGGTTAGATATGCAGCGAAACCGTCTCTAGCTACTGTAACAAAGCTATCTGATAATACAGCTAAGGTTGTATTTGAGGAAGCACAGAGAGCTATAACTAAAGGTCAGTCTTTAGTTATGTACGATGGAGATATATTAGTCGGTGGAGGAATTATCGACGATATACTATAAAAAATATTTTTCCAAAAGAAAAAAATCTTGAAAATGTCAGAATAATCGAGTATCATATTAAATATATGAATAAATAAAAATATTTATCAAATGCAAAGAAAAGAAGGAGTAAATCTACTGATTTTGCACAGAGAGAGGGAGTAGCTGAGAACCCTTGAAATAAGCAGATTGAAGCAGTCTTGGAGCATAAATCTTGAACATCTTTTGATTAGTAGAGATTTACGGTAGCGACGTTATAGCTAAGGATTACCGGAGAAGCAGATTTTTATCTGTAAATTAGGGTGGTACCGCGAATAATACTCGCCCCTATGTTTATCATAGGGAGCGAGTTTTTTTATTTTCCGAAACGAAAAAATATAAAATTGGGAGGCAAAAGTTATGGAAAAAATGGGTTTAAACGAAATAAGAAGTAAATTTTTAGAGTTCTTCAAAACTAAAGAACATTACGTAGGAGCTAGTTATCCTCTTGTACCAAACAACGACAAGAGTTTACTTTTAATAAATGCTGGTATGGCTCCTCTTAAAAACTATTTCTCAGGAGTAGAAGTTCCACCAAAGAACAGAATGGCTACTTGTCAGAAATGTATAAGAACAGGTGATATAGAAAATGTTGGTGTTACAGCTAGACATGCTACATTCTTTGAAATGCTAGGAAACTTCTCATTTGGAGATTACTTCAAAAGAGAATCATTATCTTGGGGATGGGAATTTGCTACGAAATGGTTAAATATACCAGAAGATAAAATATGGGTTACTGTATATGAAGAAGATGACGAAGCATTTGATATATGGTCAAAAGAAATGGGATTCCCTGAAGAAAGAATAGTTAGACTTGGAAAAGACGACAACTTCTGGGAAATAGGTCTTGGACCATGTGGACCTTGTTCAGAAATATACTTCGATAGAGGAGAAGAATACGGATGTGACAGTCCTGACTGTAAACCAGGATGTGATTGTGATAGATTCTTAGAATTCTGGAACCACGTATTTACTCAGTTCTCTAAAGAAGAAGATGGAAGCTACAGCGAATTAGAAAACAAAAACATAGATACAGGTATGGGGCTTGAAAGAATAGCTTGTATAATGCAGGGTGTTGACAACATATTCGAAGTAGATACTATACATTCAGTATTAGAAGCTGTTTCTAAAGTTGCAGGTGTAGAATATGGAAAAGATAAAGCAAATGATAAATCTATAAGAATAATAACTGACCACATAAGAGCAGTATCATTCCTTATAGCAGATGGTGTATTACCATCAAATGAAGGTAGAGGATATGTATTAAGAAGATTATTAAGAAGAGCTGCTAGACACGGTAAACTTCTTGGAATAAAAGGAACATTCTTAAGTGGATTAGTTGATGAAGTTATAAAAGTTAGTGGAGATGCTTATCCAGAACTAGTAGAAAAAGAAGACTACATCAAAAAAGTTATAAAAATAGAAGAAGAAAAATTCAATGAAACAATAGACCAGGGAATGGAAATGTTAAATTCTTATAAAGAAGAACTTAAAAAAGAAGGAAAAACAGTTCTTAGCGGAGAAATAGCATTTAAGCTTTACGACACTTACGGATTCCCACTAGACTTAACAGTTGAAATATTAAGAGAAGAAGGTCTTTCTGTTAATGAAGAAGAATTCAGTGAAGAAATGGAAAAACAGAAAGAAAGAGCAAGAACAGCTAGAGGAAACATGGACGGTGAAAGCTGGAAAGAAGATCCTCTTGCAAAAGAAGAAAATGTAGAATCAGAATTTGTAGGATACGTTGAATTAACAGGCGAAGGAAAAGTTTTAGCTATAGTTGAAGATTCTGAAATAGTAGAATCAGCTTCTGAAGGTACAGATGTTATTGTAGTATTAGACAAAACTAACTTCTACCCAGAAGGTGGTGGACAGGCAGGAGACTGTGGTGTTCTTAAAAATGATAACTGTACAGTAGCTGTTAAAAATACTAAAAAAGGTCCAGCAGGAAGTATAAAACACTTTGGTACAGTAGTAGCAGGTGAATTAAAAGCTGGAGATGTTTTAATTTGTGAAGTAGATAGAGAAAACAGAATGGCTTGTTCAAGAAACCATACTGCAACTCACTTATTACACAAAGCATTAAAAGAAGTATTAGGAGAACATGCAAATCAGGCAGGTTCATTAGTTACTGCTGATAGATTAAGATTCGACTTCACTCACTTTGAAGCAGTTACAAAAGAAGAATTAAAATTAATAGAAGAAAAAGTAAACAATGCTATATTCAACGCTTACGATGTAGTAGCTGAAACAATGGATATAAATGCAGCAAAAGCAAAAGGAGCTGCAGCATTATTCGGTGAAAAATACGGAAATGAAGTTAGAGTAGTTTCTATGGGAGATTACTCAATGGAACTTTGTGGAGGTGCTCATCTTTCAAATACTGCACAGGCTGGTATGTTCAAAATACTATCAGAAGGTGGGGTAGCAGCAGGTGTTAGAAGAATAGAAGCTGTAACAGGAAAAGCAGTTTATGAATATATGAACAAAAAAGATGAATTAATAGCTAAAGTTTGTGCTACAATAAAAGCTAAAGAAGATGGTCTTTTACACAGAGTAGAAAATGTTTTAGAGGAAAATAAAAACTTAGAGAAAGAATTACACAATTTAAAAACTCAGATAAGTATGCAGTCAGCTGACTCTGCTTTAGATTCAAAAGTAGAAGTAAAAGGTGTAAACCTAGTTACTAACAAATACGAAAATATGGATATGAATACTTTAAGAGACACTGCAGATAATTTAAGGGATAAAATGGGAAGCGGTGTAGTTGTATTAGCAAATGTAGCTGATGGAAAAGTAAACTTTGTTGTTACTGCAACTAAAGATGTTATAGAAAAAGGTGTTCATTCTGGAAACATAGTAAGAGAAGTAGCTAAGATAGCTGGCGGAAAAGGTGGAGGTAGACCTAACATGGCTCAGGCAGGTGCTACAGAACCAGCAAAAGTTGACGAAGCTTTAAATTATGCGAAAGAAGTAATCGAATCTCAGGTAAAATAATTTCTCTAAAAAAGGGAGGAATGAGATAAATGGATAACATGGATTTCACTATGAAATTTGAAGGAGCACAGCAGGAAAAAATGACTGTTGAAGAAGCAATGAAAATAGTTTATCGGGCACTTAAAGAAAAAGGATACAACCCAGTAAACCAAATAATAGGATATCTTCTATCAGGAGATTCTAGTTATATAACTAGTTATAAGGACGCAAGAGGGATAATAAGAAAATTTGAAAGAGATGAAATCCTTGAAGAAATTATAACTAAATATCTAGAGGAAAGTAGGTAAATAAATGTTCAGAAAGTTTATATCAATACTTGCATCTCTATTTATAATTTTTAGTTCTGCTTTTTCTACTGTAAATGCAGAATCAGCAAAAGGAAAAGTTATATTTATAAATATGAGTAGAACTAGTCTTGAAAATATGATGAACATAAAAGAGATTGGAAATAGAGTTGAAAAAGAAGGTTATGTAGGATTGATGAATATTAAAGGCGACCAGGGTAACGATGACGCACGAAGTCTAGCTACAATGGGAGCTACAGGGAGATCTACAATAGCCGAGTTTGATAGAAAAGTTGCTGTAGATTTTGTACAACCAAATCCAGCACAGGCAAAAGAATATGAAGCCTCTACAGGTAAAAAAGCTAAAAAAATAGTTAATCTTGAGGCTAATAGGTCTTTAAATGAAAATATTGAAAAAGGAGAATTTGAGTCTACCCTTGGTATGGTAGGCCAAATTCTTTCTGAAAACGGATACAAAACATCTGTAATAGGAAATGCAGATTATAGTGATTTTGATGGTACTCTTGTTAAAAACAGAAGCATAGCATTTGCAGCTATGGATAATTTTGGAAGAGTTGATGATGGTAATATAGACAATATCAATATTAAAGATAGCAATATGCCATTTGGAATCTCTACAGATTATAAAAAATTAAAATCAGAAACAAAGAGACTATATAAAGAAACTGATGCTGTATATGTAGATTTAGGAGATACATACAGATTAGATGAGTACAAAATGAACCTAAACGAAAACACTTATGCCAATATGAGAGGTAGAACATATAGCAGAATAAATTCTTATCTAAAAGAAGTATTTTCTATGGTAGGCGAAAATGATACTGTTTATATAGTTAGTGCATTCCCAAATAATTTAGATTATAGCAATAAAAAAAGACTTTCACCTGTAATGAAATTCTCTAAAGGTGTTTCTGGTAAGGGAGTCTTAACTTCTGCTACAACAAGAAGAGATGGTATAATCGCAAACATGGATATAGGTGTTGATATACTAAATAATTTTGGTCTATCAAGTGAATTAATGTTAGGAAGAACTATATCTAATGTTGAAAAAGAAAATAATATAGAGTTTCTTCTTAAAGAATACTCAAAAATAAACTCAGCTGCTTTAATAAGAGCAGGGGTTGTAAATACATTTGTAGGAGTAGTATCTGCATCTTGGGTAATAGGATTAATAGCAGTTCTTTTAGCTAAGAGAATCGCTCCAAAATACAAAGATAAACTATTCACTATACTTAAAGAGCTTATAAAATTCGGTATAATAATGCCGTTATCATTTATGGTGGCTCCATTATTTAACTTTAGTGGACAGGTAAGTATGTCTCTAGCTGTAATAGGTGTTACATTCTTGATTTACTTTATAGCAAAGGCTATGTTTAAAGATGATGACCTAAAACAGATGGGATTCATAGCATTAGTTACTATACTACTAATTGCTGTTGATGCTGTATTTGGAACATATTTAATGAAAAATAATATAATGAGCTACGATGCTATGGTAGGAGCTAGATACTACGGTATAGGAAATGAATATGAAGGTGTTACTATAGGTAGTGCAGTATTTGCATTTGCAGTACTTCTATACTACAAAAAAATACCTAAATGGGTTGCTACAGTCGCATTTGGTGTAATTCTAATAACTAGTGCATACCCTTCTATGGGTGCCAATGTCGGTGGAGCTATATCTGAATGTGCTGCATACTTACTATTCGTTCTTCTAATGTACAATGTAAAAGTTGACTGGAAGAAGATTGTAGGAATAGGCCTTGCAGTTGTCGGTGTAGTAGGAGTATTTGCTTTTATGGATTTATCTTCAGGAAGTCCATCTCATCTAGGTTTATTTGTTCAGCAGATAATGTTAAACGGGCCAGGTGAAATAGTACTTACATTTACTAGAAAAATCCAGATGAATGTTAAACTAGCACAGACTAGTGTATGGGTAAATATATTAATAGTTGGAATCGTAATAATTGCAGCATTAATATTCAAACCAAACAAACACTTTAGAGTAATAGCAGGTAAATATCCTATGGTATTCAGAGGATTTGTTGCAGCAATGGTAGGTTGTATAATAACTCTACTAGTAAATGACTCTGGTATAGTAGCGGCCTCTACTGCATCTATATATATCCTAATACCGGTGATGATAATAACAATAAATATGATTTTAAATGAGGATAAAAAGGAGAAAATAGATGCTAACAGGTAGAATAATGGGACTTGATATAGGAGATAAAACTATAGGTGTTGCAGTAAGTGATCTTATGGGAATGACTGCTCAGGGTATCAAGACTATAAAAAGAACTAGCAAAAAAAATGATATAGAAGAAATAAAACAGATAATAAAAGAAAAACAGGTTAATCTAATAGTATCTGGACTTCCTAAAAATATGAATGGTACTGTTGGGCCTCAGGGTGAAAAAGTTCAGAAATTCTGTGAACTTATAAAAGAAGAGACAGGACTAGAAATAGAATTTTGGGACGAAAGACTTACAACTGTTGCTGCTGAAAAAACTCTTATAACTGCAGATGTAAGCAGAAAAAAAAGAAAAAATGTAATAGACATGATGGCAGCAGTATTAATTCTTCAAGGATATTTAGATTTTAAAGTTAAATAACAAAAAAATTGAATATAATATGGAAAAATGGGTATTATCATATAGAATAGATGATAATTGATTGATTTTCATATGGAAGAGATTAATAAATAAGAAAATGGTAATTGTTATTATATAAAATTTGTTATATAATAAAATCAAATAATAGGTAATGGGGTGAAACAAATGGAAGAAATGAATGAAAACGTAGTAAACCTAATAGACGAAAATGGCGAAGAAGTGGCTTTCGAAATAATATTAACTCTTGAAGCAGAAGGAAAAGAGTACGCTATATTAATGCCTCTAGAAGAAAATGAAGAAGAAGAAGCATATATATATAGAATAGATGAAGATGAAGAAGGAGAAATGCTAGTTCCATTAGAAGACGACGATGAGTATTCAACTGTTGTAGCTGTATATGAAGCTTTAATGGAAGAAGAAGGTCTTAACTTTGATGAATAATAAGTAAAAATTAGATAATGCTGTAATAGGGTTAAGCTCTATTACAGCATTTATTTTAACTTATATTGATTAATAAATGAGAAAAGGTGTGGTAAATATGAATAATGGAATGGATCTTTTAAAAGAAAAACTAAAAAAGACAGGCTTTAAGATTACTCCACAGAGGAGAGCGATAATAGAAGTTCTTCTTGAAAATCGATACTATCATCTTAGCAGTGAAGAAATATACGATAAAGTAAGAGAAAATTGCCCAGAAATAGGTTTAGCAACAGTATACAGAACTATGCAGCTATTAGACGAAATTGGAGCTATATCAAAATTAAATTTAGATGACGGCTGTATAAGATATGAAATAGACCTTGATAACGATGGACACAACCACCATCATCTAGTATGTAAAAACTGTGGAAAAATAATTGGAGTTGAAGAGGATCTTCTTAAAGACATAGAAATGAAAATTCAGGAGAATTATAAATTCCATGTAGTTAATCATGATCTTAAATTCGACGGATATTGTGAAGACTGTTACAAAGAAATGAGAAAAGACAAATAAATACATAAAATAAAAAGAACTATAGATAAATCAAATTATAAGATTTAGCGATAGTTCTTTTTTTATTATTGTAGATAGATGTTAGTTTTGATTTTATAAAACTTTAAATATAAGGTATATAGTAAATAGAATCAAAATGAAAACTAGAATATTTTCGATTATATTGCTAAACTTTCCTCCAACCCTTATATATCCTAATGAAATCATATTTGTAGAGAACGGATAAAAGATAGCTACTCCCCGCTTAGTAAACATATCACAGATTATATGCAGGAGATACATAGAAGCAGACATAATTCCCAAATAATCGTAATTAAAAAATTCACCGAGTGGATTCATAATTATATATACTATTAAAACCATTAAAATACTATGAGAAAAGTTTCTGTGTTTTAGCCAAGGAAATATTGAAAATACTAAAATAGGTACGATAAGAGATATATCTACTTTAGAAATTATCAAAATAAGTGCTAATAAAAGCAATGTTGCAGAAATAAGAGCCTTTCTCATATTATAGTGGGTGAGCTTTTTTTCTAAAAAAGCTATTGCAAAAAAAGTAATAACCGCACTTATAAAGAAGCTGCTGCTAATTTTTATAGACAGAAAAAATATAAACAGGTTCAATGAAAATATAAGTAACTTATATAAAAACTTTGAAAACTTCTTTTTAAAAATTGTACCAGCTATTATAGAATTCGACTTATCTAAATCTGGAAGTGTAGAAAATACAGCGGAAGTCAGAATACTAGTAGGGGTTATAGGTTGTGATAATACTAATGATAACTGAATACCGGCTATAATTCCTACAGCACAATGAGTTTTGCCTCGCATTTTTAACCTCCAAAATAATATTTTTATAGAAATTACAGTTTCTACAGAACGTGTGTTTCTACAAATTACATCTAATTATATCATATTGTTTAAGAAAATATAGTTTAAAGATAAAAAATAATTATGAAAAACATCTGAATTTTTTATAAAGAAAAATGGAAGAAATTCATCAAAGACATTGAAATATAGAGAATTCGTGTTAAATAAAGAAATGTTAATTAATTTAGACTAATAAATAAATCTTAAATTATAATCTAATATATGTTACAATAATATTAACTGGTAAAGTGGTCGTGAAGAATTATTAAAAATTTAATCTGTGAAACAAAAATTTCCGGTAACATTTAACCAGGATTTTATTGCGGAGAAATCCTGTTTTACCGGATATATTTTTGTAACTAAAAGAGGTATATAGATTTTATATAGAATTCAGGGAGAGCGTATATATATACCAAAATGATTAGAGTTTTAAATTATTTTAAAGGATTATAATTGAATGAAAATAAAAAATTAATAGAAGGAGATGATGTTATTGTTTAAGAACGATGAACAGATAAAAGTCATTCCTCTTGGCGGAATGAACGAAATAGGAAAGAATATGACTGTTATCGAGTATAGAGACGAAATAGTGATAATCGATGCAGGTCTAAGTTTCCCGGAAGATGAGATGTTAGGGATAGATATAGTTATACCGGACATATCTTATTTAGTAAAAAATAGGGACAAAATAAAGGGAATATTTATAACACACGGCCATGAAGACCATATAGGAGCTTTACCTTATCTTTTAAAGAAGATAAATATTCCTGTATACGGTTCAAGATTAAGTATGGGGCTTTTAGAGGTTAAACTAAAAGAACACAAACTAGAAAATGTAGAGCTTCACATAATAAAACCACGTGAGACTGTAAAGCTTAGAAATATGGAAGTAGAATTTGTAAAAACTACACACAGTATACCGGACTCATATTCTATAGCTATACATACTGACCAGGGAGTAATATTCCACACAGGGGACTTTAAAGTAGATTTAACTCCTATAGACGGAGATGTAATGGATTTCCGGAGAATATGCGAATTAAGTGAAGAGGGAGTAATTCTAATGCTTTCTGATAGTACGAATGCAGAAAGACCAGGATATACTAAATCAGAGAAAAAAGTTGGGGTAGGTTTAGACGATTTATTTACAAAAGCAGGGGATAGCAGAATAATCGTTGCAACATTTGCATCTAATATACATAGATTACAGCAGGTTGTAGATGCAGCTAAAAAACACAACAGAAAAGTAACTGTTTCAGGAAGATCAATGCTTAATGTTGTTAATGTAGCAAAAGAACTTGGATATCTTGAAATAGACGATGAAATGATAATAGATTTAAATGATGTAGGCAATTATGAAGATAAAGAGCTAGTAATAATAACTACTGGTTCTCAGGGAGAGCCTATGTCAGCACTTGCAAGAATGGCAAATTCAGAACATAAGAAAATAGAAATAAAAGAGGGAGACCTTGTTATAATATCAGCTCATCCAATTCCAGGTAATGAAAAATTAATATCTAAGGTAATAAACTTCTTACTTGAAAAAGGTGCTGAGGTTGTTTCAAGTGAAATAGCAGATATACACGTTTCAGGACATGCATGTCAGCAGGAATTAAAATTAATGCTTAGATTAGTTAAACCTAAATTCTTCCTACCTGCTCATGGTGAGTACAGAATGCTTAAAAAACATGCTGAACTTGCTAGAGAACTTGGAATGAACAAGGAAGATATATTTGTTATAAATAATGGGGATATACTTGAAGTTAGCAAGGATGAGGCAGCTATAAAAGGTAAGGTTGCAACAGGAAATATACTAGTAGATGGACTAGGTGTTGGAGATGTTGGAAATATAGTACTTAGAGATAGAAAACATCTTTCTGAAGATGGGCTTATGACAATAGTTGTAACAATATCTAAAGAAGAAGGAAGAGTACTTGCAGGTCCAGATATAATTTCAAGAGGATTTGTATATGTAAGAGAATCTGAAGACCTTATGGATGGAGCAAAACAGATAGTTAGAGATGTCTTAAGTGAATGTGAAGAGCACAACATAAAAGAATGGGCATATCTAAAGAACAATATAAAAGAACAGTTAAAAGAATATCTTTACCAGAAGACAAAGAGAAATCCAATGATACTACCTATAATAATGGAAGTATAGGATTTGTATAATAGAAATAAATGGCCGGAATTCTATTCCGGCTTTTTATATATAAAAGTTTAAATTTTATAGTTAGGAGAGTTTAAATTGAGAAAAAAAATTACAACAAAAACTAGACTTGGAGCTACTGTAGGATTTGCATTTTTAACAGTGGCCTGTATGTATGTTTATTTTAGTGGAATTGATAAATCTACAATGACACTTATAAGTGCAGCAGGATGCTTAGCTGTATCTATTTATGAATTAAAAAGAATGCTTGATATGAAAAAGGAAGAAGCTTCAAAAAAATAAATAAAAATTATATTTTAGATATTAATTGGATATAATAGAAAAAACGGTTTCTTGCTAAAAGCTATTTAAAACCTAGTAAGACAGTCAAAAGTAGCCCTTTACTAAAGCAAAAAATTGGTATAATATATTTGTATAAAGTGTATATATTTTAAGGTGGGAAAAGCTATATAAAATAAATACAAAGGAGAAAAATATTATGATAAAATTTGATGCTTCACATGCATGTAAAATGGAAGAAATATTAGCTTATCAGGATAGAGTTAATGTTCTTCACAAAGAAATAGTAGAAAAAACAGGGGAAGGAAATGACTTCCTAGGATGGGTAGATTGGTATAAAAACTACGATAAAGAAGAATTTGAAAGAGTAAAAGAAAGTGCTAAATACATAAGAGAAAACTGCGACGTATTCCTTGTTTGTGGTATAGGTGGATCATACTTAGGTGCTCGTGCAGCTATAGAAATGATAAACGGATTATACGCTGACAAAAAACCAGAAATAATATTCGTTGGTAACACATTCTCTTCTACATACATAGCACAGGTTATGAAATATATAGAAAACAAAGAAGTTTGTGTAAATGTTATATCTAAATCAGGAACAACAACTGAAACAGCTTTAGCATTCCGTTTATTAAAACAGTTCATGGAAAATAAATATGGAAAAGACGAAGCTAAAAATAGAATATTCGCTACAACTGATAAATCAAGAGGTACATTAAGAGCAATGGCTGATAAAGAAGGATATGCTACTTTCGTAATACCAGATGATATAGGTGGTAGATATTCTGTTATAACTCCTGTTGGTCTATTACCAATAGCAGTTGCTGGAATAAATATAGACGATTTAATGGCAGGAATGGAAGAAGCTTACCATGATTTAGAAGATCCAGACCTTACTAAAAACCCAGCTTACGCATATGCAGTAGCTAGAAGAGTTTTAGAAGGAAAAGGTAAAAATGCAGAAATGTTCGTAACTTACGACTTAAATACAACAATGCTTGCTGAATGGTGGAAACAGTTATTCGGTGAATCAGAAGGTAAAGATGGAAAAGGTGTACTACCATGTAGTGCTACATTTTCAACAGACCTTCATTCATTAGGACAGTTTGTTCAGGATGGAACTAAATGCTTATTTGAAACATTAGTTTTATTTGAAAATCCAATAGAAGATGTTATATTCCCTTCAGATGAAGAAAATATGGACGGAATGAACTACTTAGCTGGTAAAAGCGTTGATTGGATAAATAAAATGGCAATGCAGGGAACATTAGATGCTCATGAAAATACAGGTGGAGTACCAAACCTTTTAATAACTGTAAAAGATATGAGTGCTAAGAGCTTTGGATACTTATGCTACTACTTCTTCAGAGCTTGTGCAATGACTTGCTACATGTTAGACATAAACCCATTCAACCAGCCAGGTGTTGAAGTATACAAAAAGAACATGTTCAAATTATTAGGAAAAAATTAATAATTAGATATTAATAATAAAATTATATTTTAAAGCAGTTATACATTATACTATAACTGCTTTTTATTTTTTGTTTTTTAGAAAAACAAGCTAAAACGATTTAAAAATAAAAAATTTATCCCTAAAATTTAAAAGCATTATTCAAAACCTAATTTGATAAAATTTAATTTATTAGTTATAATATATAATAATTAAAATTATTTTGAAAGGAAAAGAATTTATGGATATAGCAAGTATAGTAGCGACTGCTGCAGGGATAGCAATCGCAATATCAGTACATGAGTTTGGACATGCTTACTCAGCACATCTTTTAGGAGATGATACAGCGAAAATGTATGGAAGAATGACTTTAAATCCAATAAAACATGTAGATCCACTTGGTTTATTGGCAATGATAATATTTCATATAGGTTGGGCTAAACCAGTACCAGTAAACCCTATGAACTACAAAAATTATAGAATTGGTAATTTTATAGTTTCTATTGCAGGGGTATGTTGTAACCTTATAACAGCTATAATATGTGCAGTAATTTATAAAAATATTCCTATTTATGGGGTTCAGGTTTTAGCTTATACATGTATAATGTATAATATAGGATTTGCAGCATTTAACTTACTTCCAGTTCCACCACTTGATGGTTGGGGAGTAATAGAAACATTTATACCATATCAGTGGAGAGAATATGCATACAAATTTGAAAGTATAAGTGGATTTGTTCTTATATTACTTCTAATAACTGGTGCTTATAGAATAATAATAAATCCAATACATGGTTTATTTGCGACAATAGTTCAAATGTTTATGGTCTAATAATTTATTAAAATAATTTAAGATTATTTGCTTAAAGAGGAGATTATATGAAGTATAATGTGCAATTAAAAGTATATGAAGGTCCTATGGATCTTTTGTACGACCTCGTGACAAAACATAAAATAGATATAAAAGATATAGCTATTTCAGAAATAACAAAGCAGTATTTAGATTACCTAGATGCTATGGAAGCCATGGATATGGAAATAACTAGTGATTTTATCACAATGGCATCTAAATTAGTAGAAATTAAATCGAGATACTTACTTTATCTTCAAAGAGATGATTCTGAAGAGGAAGATCCTAGAATCGAATTAGTTGAAAGGTTAAAGGAGTACAAAAAATACAAACAAATATCTAAAGAATTAAAGGAAAAAGCTGATGAAGAACACGAGAGATTCTTTAGAAAAAAAGAGGAAGTTATAATAGAGGACGAGCTAAGTTTAGAAGATGTATCTATAGCAAAAATGATGGAACTACTTCCAAAATTGTTGAAAAATATAGACAAAAATAAAGAAGCACCTAAAAATGATATATTAGATAAGCTTGTAAATAGAAAAATTGTCTCTGTAGAAGAAAAAATAGTATCACTGAGAAATGTGCTTTCTACAAAGGAAAAAGTAAGCTTCCTTGAAACAGTAGACCAAAACGATAGAGGAGATATAATCGCATCGTTTTTATGTGTTTTAGAATTGATAAAAGAAAAAGAAATAATAGTAACTCAAGACGACTTCTTTGAGGATATAATAATAGTTAAAAGAACAGATGATATACTAGAACATTCTGAGGAGAATTAGTATGAAAAGAGAAGAAATAAAAAATATAATAGAAGCTATTATGTTTGCGTATGGAGAGCCGATAAGCATAAAAGAATTAAACTCTATTATAAATAAAGACCTTTCTCATAAGGAGATAGAGTTTATGATGGATTCACTTATAAATGAGTACAAGGAAAATGATAGAGGTATTCAGATTATAAGATTGGAAAATAAGTACCAGATGTGTACAAATGAAAAATATGCTGATTATATAAAAATGGTTCTTGAGCCCAAGAAGAAAAAGACTCTAAGCCAGGCAACTCTTGAAACACTTACAATAATAGCGTATAAACAGCCAGTTACAAAATTAGAAATAGAAAATATAAGAGGTGTTAAATGTGATAAAGCGTTAAAAACACTTCAAGAAAATGATTTAATAGTTGAAGCTGGAAGATTGAATAAAATAGGGAAACCTATAATATATAAAACTAGTGATGAATTTTTAAAATTGCTCAATATAGAATCTATAGAGGAATTACCTAAGGTTGAGGAAGTAGAGGAAAATATTTAAAAGAATTATTTATGATTTGCTGGTTAAATGTGGAACGGAGGAGAAAAAATGGAAGACAGAGATTTATCAATAATGTTACTAAAAAACATACATGTATTCCACAGTATAGTTAAGGTAATAGTTAGTGAGAGAAATGAGAGCAGAATACTTACAGAAAGACAGTTCTTTGCCATAAAGAAAATGGCTGAGATAGACAAAATGGAGCTTAAAAATCTAAGTAAAGTATTACATGTATCTACTTCAAGCCTTTGCATACTTTTAAACAAACTTGTAGAACAGGGATATGTTTATAGAGAAGAGGATAAAAAAGATAGAAGAAACACATTCTACGGAATAACAGAAAAAGGAAGAGAAGTATTAGAAATAGAAAAAGCGGATATATTAAATCTTATAAATAAAAAAGTAGAACTTATAGATGAAGAAAAAAGAGAAGATTTATACAAAGCACTAGATTTAGTCTTTGATACATTAATAGTAACACTTAAATAAAAATAAACTAAGGACAAGGGAAATAACTGTTCTAAGGTGATAATACTGAAAACGCCCCATAATTGTAATATGGAGCGTACAACCTAGAACAAAGAGCAGTTATTTTTCTTGTCCTTTTTATATTTGATAATTTATTTATCTGCTAAAACAGCATCATACAAGATTTTTCCTATAGGAGCATTTATTTTTAAAGTAGCTTTTCCATCCATTGATGTAGAGCTTTTATTTATAAGAACTAAATCTTTTCCTCTGTAGTAGTTTATAAAACTTGCAGCAGGATATACTACAAGAGATGTACCTCCAATTATTAAAAGGTCAGCATTTTTTATAGCTTTTATAGCACCATCTATTGTATTTTCATCAAGTGCTTCTTCATATAAAACTACATCAGGTTTTACTGTCGCCCCACATACATCGCATTTTGGAATTGTTCCATCAAGTGCAAGCATATCATCTAAGTCAAAGAATTTATGACATTTTGTGCAATAATTTCTCTGAACAGAGCCATGAAGTTCAAAAACATTCTTGCTACCTGCCTTTTGATGAAGTCCATCTATATTTTGAGTTATAACAGCCTTTAATTTACCTATTTCTTCTAAATATGCCAGAGCTTTGTGTGCGTTATTTGGCTCTGCATCTTGGTATATCAGTTTATCTTTATAAAATTCATAGAAATATTCTGGGTATCTCACAAAGAATGAATAAGATACAACTTCTTCTGGAGAAAATCTTCTATTTAACTTTTGATTAAATAAACCATCAGAACTTCTAAAATCAGGGATGTTTGATTCAGTTGAAACACCAGCTCCTCCAAAGAAAACTATATTATTGTGAGAGTCTATTAATTTTTTTAATTCTTGTACTTCATTTTCGAACAAAGCAATCATCTCCTTTTGTTTTATATTATAATATTACTACAAAAGAATAAAATTGTAATGAGTTGTTCAAAAAATTATTATATAATAGATGATGAAAAATAATAGATAATAAAAAAATAATGTGAATTAGTTAGGAGAGAGATGTAAAATTGGAAAGTTTAAAAGAGTGTATGGTAAAAATGGATATAAGCAATACTTCTCTAATAAAAAAGATGGAGGATGTTTATATCAAAAAAGTTATTTACTTTAAGGAAAATAAAACTGTATATTTTTATCTATCTTCTAAGGATATTGTTCCCTACGAATATTTAGAAAGAACTCAGAGAGAGATAAAGGCCAAGAATAAATATTTTAGGGATATTAAGTTTAAGGTAGAGTATACAGGATTTGATAGAAAATCTGAAAAAGATATAATGAAAAAATATTGGCCAAATATAGTCTATATTCTAAAGAGTATATGTCCGTCTATATCTGGATGGCAGAAGGAGATAGAGTATCTTTGTATAGATAATAAGTTAAAGATAAAGATTCCAAAGGGGATATTCTATCAAAGAATAATGAATAAAAATGTTGTAACTACTCTAAAACATACGATAAGTGAAGAATTTGGACTTGATATGGATGTTGAAATAGAGAGTGCAGTAGACGAAAAAATAGATAGACAAAAGTTGGTTGAAAAGATAGACAGAGAATTTAATGAAAAGGTAATGATTTTAGAAAAGGAAAATAGAAATAAATCTCAGGAATCAGAGGAAGAAAGCGGATATGTTATAAAAGATGAAAAGGACGAAAATATGATTTACGGTGAAAATGTAAACGTCCTTACAGAAAAAATAGAGGACTTAGACAATAATTCTGGGACTGTAGGTATAGAAGGGACTATATTTAATATTGAGATTAAAGAACTTAGAAATGGGAAAATCCTTCTAATGCTTATGGTTACGGATTATACAAGCTCAATAACATGTAAAATATTCCTGACAGATACAAATAAAGATTGGGTTCTTGGGAAAATTAGCAAGGGAATGTATATAAAGATAAAGGGAGATGTTCTTTACGATACATTCCAAAGAGAGATAAGTATGACAATCAGTGGTATGAGAAAAGAAGAGCGAGAAGAAAGAAAAGATACTGCTGAGAAGAAGAGGGTAGAGCTTCATGCACACACTCAGATGTCTTCAATGGATGCTATTTGTTCTGTTAAAGGACTGGTATCTCGTGCTGCAAAATGGGGACATCCTGCAATTGCAATAACAGACCATGGTGTTGTTCAGGGATTCCCAGATGCTATGAATGCAGCTAAAAAGGAAGGAATTAAAGTCCTTTATGGGGTTGAAGGCTATCTAACAGAAGATAATAAAGATGCCATAGAGGATGCAAATGATGAAAGTCTTTCTCAGGAATTTGTAGTATTCGACTTGGAAACTACAGGATTTTCAAATATAAACGACAAGATAACAGAAATAGGTGCTGTTAAGATAAGAGATTTTAAGATTGTTGATAGATTTAGTGAGCTTGTAAATCCAGAAAAAGATATATCTTATAGGGTGCAGGAGCTTACAGGAATTACCAACGAAATGGTTAAAGATAAGCCTACGATAGAGGAAATACTTCCTAAGTTTATGGAGTTTGTAGGAAATGATGTTCTTGTAGCTCATAACGCAGATTTCGATACAGGATTTATAATGCAGAAGTGCAAAGAGCAAGGATTAGAGTATAAAAATAAAAAGGTAGATACATTGATGCTTGCTAGAATTATGCTACCTAATTTAAAAAGATATAAGCTAGATAAGGTTGCAAAAGAGGTAGGTGTGCAGTTACTTAATCACCATAGAGCAGTAGACGATGCCGAAGCAACTGCAAATATTTATATAAAATTCCTTGAAATGTTAAAAAAACGCGGAGTAGAAAAATTATCCGATGTAAATACAGTACTTGGTAAGGTTGATTATACAAAACTAAAGACTCACCATATAACACTGATTGCAAAGAATCAGACGGGAATTAAAAATCTTTATAAAATAGTATCTGATGCACATGTAAATCATTTTTATAGAGCACCGAGAATACTTCAAAGTGTTCTAGATAAGTACAGAGAGGGAATTATTGTAGGATCTGCTTGTGAGGCAGGTGTTGTATACGATGCCGTTAAGAAAAGACTTCCTGATGAAGAAATGGAGAAAATTATAGCACCGTATGATTATATAGAAATAATGCCTATAGATAATAATAGGTTTATGATAGATAACGGAGATGTCGAGGACGAGGACGAATTAAAAGAAATAAATAGAAGAATTGTAGAGACTGCTAAAAAGTTTGGAAAGATTCCAGTAGCTACAGGAGATGTCCATTTCTTAGATAAGCACGATGCTATTTTAAGAAGGGTACTTAAATTTTCACAGGGATTTAAGCTAGATGATGAAGAAACTTATCTACATTTTAGAACTACAGATGAGATGTTAGATGAATTCTCTTATTTGGGAGAGGAACTAGCTTATGAGGTTGTTGTAGAAAATACAAACCTTATAGCTGATATGGTAGAAGATGTTAAACCAATACCTGATGAAACCTATCCCCCAGTAATTGAGGGTTCTGATGTGGAGCTTAGAGAAATGTGTTTCAAAAAGGCTGTGGATATTTATGGAGACCCACTGCCTGAGATAGTAGAAAAGAGACTTAATAGAGAGCTAAACTCTATAATTGGTAATGGTTATGCGGTGATGTATATAATTGCACAGAAGCTAGTTGCAAAATCACTTTCAGATGGATACCTTGTTGGTTCGAGGGGGTCTGTTGGTTCATCTTTTGCAGCTACAATGAGTGATATAACAGAAGTTAATCCACTTCCAGCACATTACGTTTGCCCTAATAAAGACTGTAAGTATTCGTACTTCTATGCTATAGGTGAATGGGGTTCTGGAATAGATTTACCAGATAAAGTTTGTCCAAAATGCGGTGAGAAACTTATAAAAAACGGACACGATATACCTTTTGAAGTTTTCCTAGGATTTGAAGGAGATAAAGAGCCAGATATAGACCTTAACTTCTCAGGTTCATATCAGCCAGTTATCCACAAATATACCGAGGAACTATTTGGTGAAGGGCATGTTTATAGAGCAGGTACAATAGGTACAGTAGCGGAAAAAACTGCATTTGGTTATGCTAAAAAATATGTTGAAGAAAATGATATAGAAGTTCCATCAGCTGAGGTACTTAGGCTGGCTGAGGGTTGTACAGGTGTTAAGAGAACATCAGGGCAGCATCCTGGAGGGGTAATGGTTATACCAGATTATAAGGATGTTTATGATTTTACTCCGATACAGTATCCAGCTAACGATGTAAATTGTGGAGTTATAACTACTCATTTCGACTATCATTCTATAAGTGGTAGAATCCTAAAACTGGATATACTTGGGCACGATGGTCCAACAATTATAAGAATGCTTGAAGATATAACAGGAATAACAATAACAGATATTCCTCTTGATGACCCAGCTACAATGTCTCTGTTTACTTCAACTGAGGCATTAGGTGTTACTCCTGAGGAAATAGACTGTGAAATAGGATGTCTTGCTATTCCAGAATTTGGGACAAAGTTTGTTAGACAGATGCTTTTAGATACGAAGCCAACTACATTTGCCGAGCTTGTCAGAATATCAGGGCTTTCTCATGGGACTGATGTTTGGGTAAACAACGCACAGGATTTAGTTAGAGAAAATATAGTTGGGCTAAAAGAAGTTATATCGACACGAGACGATATAATGAACTACTTGATATTTAAAGGACTTCCACCTAAGATGAGTTTCACAATAATGGAGAGTGTCAGAAAAGGTAGGGGATTAAAGCCTGAACATGAGGCTGCGATGATAGAAAATAATGTTCCGGATTGGTATATAAATTCTTGTAAGAAAATAAAATACATGTTTCCTAAAGCACATGCAGTTGCATATGTTATGACATCTTTCAGACTTGCATATTGTAAAGTACATTATCCAGAGGCATTCTATGCTACATACTTTACTACTAAGGTTGAGGATTTTGATGCGGATCTTATAATAAAAGGATACGATGCGATAAAGGCAAAGAAAAAAGAAATAGAAGAGCTTGGAAATGATGCAACCCAGAAAGAAAAGGGAATGTATATAATTTTAGAAGTTGCTCAAGAAATGTACGCTAGGGGAATAAAGATTGCACCTGTTGATATTTATAAATCGTCTGCATCTGAGTTTGAAGTGATTGGGCCTGGACTATTAAGACCACCTATGACAGCACTTCAAGGAGTTGGAGAAAATGCAGCTATACATATTGTCGAGGAAAGGGAGAATGGAGAGTTTATTTCTAAGGAAGATTTTAGAAAGAGAACTAAGATTTCGAGAACTGTTGTAGAAACACTAGACAAACATGGTGCACTTGGAAGTATGAGCGATAAGAATCAGCTATCTTTATTTTAAAAAATTTATTTAAAGTAAATGTTAGATTTATATATCAGATGACATTATCATAATATATTGTAAATTATTGTTGTCAAACCTTGCAAACATGGGAAATGTATGCTAATATATAAATTAATACAGTTTATCTTTTACAAGGAAAGGAAGAGTGAGGCAGTGGTTCTCACTCTTTTTTATGGAAAAAGAACGAAAAATTACAATTGAATAAGGAGGATAGATAATAATGAAAAAAAGTGAAATAGTAGCTAGAGTTGAAGAAATGGTTACTGCTATAACAGACGAAAAAGGTTTTGAAACAGTAGATGTCGAGTATGTTAAAGAAGCAGGACAGTTCTATTTAAGAGTATACATAGATAAAGAAGGTGGAATATCTCTAAACGAATGTGAAGAGGTAAGTAGAGAGCTAAGTCCAAAACTTGACGAGAATGATTTTATCGAAGAAAATTATTATCTTGAAGTATCTTCTCCTGGAATTGACAGAGCACTAAAAAGAGATAAAGAGTTTGTGAAGTACAAAGGAAGAGATGTAGAAATAAAACTTTACAAGGCAATAGACGGTGTTAAACAGTTCGAAGGGGAACTAGTAGGTTTAGATGATGAAAATAATATAGTTGTTATAATAAATAATGAAGAAGTAAAATTCAATAGAAAGGACGTTGCAATAATAAGATTAGCTATAAAATTCTAGTCTTAAATGCACAAGGAGGAAAAATGAATCAGGAATTTTTAAACGCATTAAACGAGATAGTAGAAACTAAAGGTATAGACAAAGAAATACTTATAGATACTATCGAACAGGCTCTTTTAACAGCTTATAAGAAAAACTTTGGTCAGGCACAGAATGTTGAAGTAGAATTTGACAGAGATAACGGAGATATAAAAGTATATTCTACAAGAGAAGTAGTTGATGAATCTAACTACTACGACAGCTTCCTAGAAATAGAACTTTCAGAAGCTAGAAAAATAAGCCCAAGCTACGAAATAGGAGATGTTATAAGAAATGAAGTAACTCCAAGTAACTTTGGTAGAATAGCAGCTCAGACAGCTAAACAGGTAGTTGTTCAGAGATTAAGAGAAGCTGAAAGAGAAATAGTTTACAACGAATTTATGGAAAGAGAAAGTGAAATAGTTGATGGTGAAATAACTAGAGCTACTCCAAGCGTTGTATACGTAGATCTTGGAAAAATAGAAGGTGTTATGCCTCGGAGCGAAAAAATAGACAGAGAAACATACAAAGAAGGTCAGAGAATAAAAGTTTACGTAGTAGAAGTTAAAAAAGGAAGTAAAGGACCTCAGATAATAATATCAAGAAGCAATCCAGGTCTTGTTAAGAGATTATTTGAACTTGAAGTTCCAGAAATAGAACAGGGAATAGTTCAGATAAAATCAATAGCTAGAGAAGCTGGTTCAAGAACTAAGATGGCTGTTAAATCATTAGATGAAAAAATAGATCCAATCGGAGCATGTGTAGGACCTAAAGGTTCAAGAGTTAAAAACATAGTTGATGAACTTGGAGATGAAAAAATAGATATAATCAAATACAGCGACGATTATGCTGAATTTATATCTGCATCATTAAGCCCATCAAAAGTTGTTAAAGTTGAAGTTGATGAAGAAGAAAAATCTGCATTAGTAGTTGTACCAGATTACCAGCTTTCATTAGCAATAGGTAAAGACGGACAGAATGCTAGATTAGCAGCTAAACTTACAGGATGGAAAATAGATATAAAAAGCGAATCTCAGTATGAAGAAGATTTAGCAAATGGTGTATACGATAAAAAAGAAGAAAGCGAATTAGAATTCAATGATGAATTTGCAGATTTCTCAGATGAAGATTTATTCGCAGATGATATAGAAGAAAAAGAAGAAACTGTAGAAGAATAGATGAGTTAGGAGGGATTGTTTTGCAGAAAGTGAAAAAAGTACCTCAGAGAAAATGTATAGCTTGTCAGGAAAGAGATTCTAAAAAAGGTCTTATAAGAATAGTTAAAAATAAAGAAGGCGAAATATTTTTAGATCCAACAGGTAAGGCAAATGGTAGAGGTGCATATATTTGCAAAAGTGCCGAATGTCTTAAAAAGGCTATAAAAAGTAAAGCGTTAAATAGAGCTTTTAAAATGGAAGTACCACAAGAAGTATATGAAAGATTACTTACGGAGTTAGAAGATTATGAATAATATGTCTAAAAAAAGAGTAATGTCACTATTAGGTCTAGCTACTAGAGCTAGAAAGGTTGTATCAGGAGATGATACGACTCTTCAAGACTTAAAAAAGGGAAAAGTAGATTTAGTTATTGTTGCAACAGACGCATCAGATAATACTAAAAAGCTTTTTAGAGATAAATCATCTTTTAGAAATGTAAAGATGGTTGAATACGGAACAAAGGAAGAAATTGGAAGCGCAATAGGTAAAGATTTTCGTGCTGTTATAGGTATTGAGGATAAAGGCTTTGCGAAGAAGATAGTAGAATTGATAGAAGAAATTTAATATAGGGGGTGGTCTTTTGTCAACAAGAGTAGACCAGTTAGCAAAAGAATTAAAAATATCGATTGAGGAGCTTATAAGCAAATTAAAAGCTTTCGATATAGAAGTAGCAAGTGAAGAGGACGTTCTTGAAGGAGAAGAATTCGAACTTGCTTACGAAATGATAAAAGAAGAAATAATAGCTGAAAGAGGTAATGTTATATCTCTTAGCGGAAAAATAACTGTACAGGATTTAGCTAATGAAATGGGTAAAACTGTATCAGAAGTAATAAAAGAGCTTATGATGATGGGTACAATGGCAACAATAAACCAGGAAATAAGCTTTGAAATAGCATCATTAGTTGCTACTAAATTCGGATTTGAATTAACTACAGCAGATGATAGTGAAACAGAAGACGAAATAGAAAAATTAATGGAAATAGAAGAAGATAAAGAAGAAGATTTAAAACCTAGACCACCAGTTGTAACAGTTATGGGACACGTTGACCACGGTAAAACTTCTTTACTAGATGCAATAAGAAAAACAAACGTAACAAAAGGTGAAGCCGGTGGTATAACTCAGCACATAGGGGCTTCAGAAGTTAAAATAAACGGACAGAAAATAGTATTCCTAGATACACCAGGACACGAAGCTTTCACATCAATGAGAGCAAGAGGTGCTCAGGTTACAGATATAGCTATACTAGTTGTTGCAGCAGACGACGGTATAATGCCTCAGACAGTAGAAGCAATAAACCACGCCAAAGCAGCAGAAGTTCCACTAATAGTTGCTATAAACAAAATAGATAAAGATGGAGCAAACCCAGACAGAGTTAAACAGGAATTATCTGAACACGGACTTCTTGTTGAAGACTGGGGTGGAGATGTTATAGCAGTTCCAGTTTCAGCTAAGAAAAATATAGGAATAGACCACTTACTAGAAATGGTTCTATTAGTTGCTGAAATGGAAGAATTAAAAGCAAATCCAGATAAGAGAGCTGTTGGTACAGTAATAGAAGCACAGCTTGATAAAGGTAGAGGACCAGTTGCTACAGTGCTTGTTCAGGGTGGTACTCTAAGAGTTGGAGATCCAATAGTAGCAGGTGTTGCAAGTGGTAAAGTTAGAGCAATGATAAACTCAAAAGGTAAGAGAGTTAAAGTTGCTGGACCATCTACTGCAGTTGAAATACTTGGACTTTCTGATGTTCCACAGGGTGGAGACCAGTTCGTTGAAGTTCCAAGTGATAAAGTTGCTAGAAGTATAGCAGAAAAAAGACAGCAGCAGCAGAGAGAAGAAATGTTAAAATCAAGCCAGAGATTATCTCTTGATGATTTATTCAACCAGATGAATGATGGATTAAAAGAATTAAATATAGTTATAAAAGCAGACGTTCAGGGTTCTGTTCAGGCAGTTAAACAGTCATTAGAAAGATTATCTAATGATGAAGTTCAGGTTAAAGCTATACACGGTGGTGTTGGTGCGATAACTGAAACAGACGTACTTCTTGCAGCTGCATCTAATGCTATAATAATAGGATTCAACGTTAGACCAGTATCAGGAGCTGAATCACTAGCTGAAAAAGAAAATGTGGATATGAGAACATACACAATAATATACAAAGCTATAGAAGATATACAGGCAGCTATGTGCGGTATGCTTGATCCAGATATAGTTGATGAAGACACAGGTAAAGCAGAAATAAGAGAAACTTATAGAATATCTGGTGTTGGTACAGTTGCTGGATGCTACGTAACAAATGGTAAAATATACAGAAACTGTAAAGCTAGAATAGTAAGAGACGGTATAATAGTTCATGAATGTGAATTAGCTGCTCTTAGAAGATTCAAAGACGATGTTAAAGAAGTTGCAGAAGGATACGAATGTGGTATGAGCTTCGTAAATTATAACGATATAAAAGAAGGCGATATAGTAGAAGCATACATAACTAAAGAGGTTGAAAGAACATTATAATAGATAATAAGATGTTTCTCTTAATTTTAGGAGATTAAACATATTTAAGTCGGCTGCTAATTTAAAAATTATAAAAGGAAAGAGGTCGAAGATATGACATCATATAATAGAACAAGAAGAATATCAGAAGAAATAAAAAAAATAATAGGGCAGATGTTAATAAACGGAATCAAAGACCCTAGAATAACATCTATGATAAGTGTTACAGATGTAGATGTTACTAATGATTTAAGATATGCATTTGTATATGTTAGTTTATTAGGTGGAAATGAAGAAGAATCTCTTGCTGGATTAAAAAGTGCAGCAGGCTATATAAGAAGAGAAGTTGGAAGAAAAGTAAAACTTAGATATATACCTGAAATAGTATTCAAAGTAGATGACTCTATAGAAAGAGGTATGTACATGGATAGCCTGATCAAAAAGGTTCAGGAGCACGATATGGAAAATAGCAAAGAGGTAGAGGAAGATGAAGAGTAAATTTATCCCACAGGTAGACAGTGTAATAAAATACATCGATAATAACGATACTTTCGTAGTTACTTCACATGTCAGTCCAGATGGAGATAATATAGGTTCTACTCTTGGAATGTATAGATTTTTAGAAAAATTAGGTAAGAAGGTTTATCATGTGCTAGACGATGATATTCCTTCTAATCTAGCTTTTATTTCAAAGGATGTAGAAAAATTAACTTCTACAGAATTTAATGAAGAAAATTATGTAATGTTGGCTCTTGACTGTGGAGATGAAAAGAGAATTTGTGTAAGTGATGATATAAAGAAAAATGCCAGTACTAGAGTTTGTATAGACCACCATGCTAGTAATGATGCAAGTTTCTGTGAGGTAAACTACATAGACAGTGAGGCATCATCTACATGTGAGCTTGTATACAACATAATAAGAAGATATGGTGATTTAAAAGATAAAGATTATATAGATGAGGTAATAGCATCTAGATTATATACTGGATTATCAACAGATACAGGAAACTTCCAGTATTCGTCTACTGCACCATCATCTTTTGAAATGGCTAAAGTTTTATTAGAACATGGCGCAAAAAGAGATATGATTATACAGAAGTTATATCAGAGTAATTCTCCAAACTACTATAGATTATTAGGGGATGCACTTAATACCTTAAGTATAGCTGAGGCTTCTAATGGACAGCTTGTAGCTTCTATATGTGTTTCTATAGATATGATGAAAAAACATTCTATAGGATACAACGATATAGATGGTGTTACAACATATACTAGAGATATAGAAAATGTTGAAGTAGGAATATTTCTAAAAGAAAAAAGAAAGGGCGAAATAAAAATAAGCCTACGCTCAAAAAATGATATAGATGTGAGTAAAATTGCTATGCAATTTAACGGTGGTGGACATGTAAGAGCTGCCGGATGCACAATAAATGATACTATTGAAAATGCAGAAAAAATTATAAAAGAGCGGGTTTTAAGGGCTTTTTAGGATTAACTATATGGATAAGATAATAAGTATTTTAAAACCTACTGGGATGACATCAAATGATGTTGTTGGAAAAGCTAGAAAAATTTTAAAAATAAAGAAAATTGGACACACTGGGACATTAGATCCTGACGCTGCTGGAGTACTTCCTATTTGTATAGGTAGGGCAACAAAGGTAAGTGAGCTTATTTTAAATAAAGAAAAATCATATTTATGTGAATTGACTCTTGGGGCAGCTACAGATACTTATGATTCATCTGGAGAAATATTGTTTAAAGCACCAGAGGATTTTGAATACACAGAAGAAGCTATAAAAAAAGCATTTGAATCTCAGATGGGGGACATAGAACAGTATCCTCCAAAATATTCTGCTCTAAAAGTAAATGGCAAGAGAATGTGTGATTTAGTTAGAAGCGGAAGAGAAGATGAGATAGTTCTTAAACCTAGAAAAGTTACTATAAAAAAACTAGAAATATTGAGTATAGATAATAATAAAGTAAGATTTTATGTTGAGTGCTCAAAAGGGACATATATAAGAAGTATATGCTATGATATAGGCGAAATTTTAGGATGTGGAGGACATATGTCATTCCTTCTTAGAACATCTTCAGGAAAGTTCAATCTTGAAAATTCTATAACTTTAGATGAGTTAGAAAAATTTGTTGAAGAGGGAACAGTTGAAGAGCATGCATTTGATATAGACTATACTTTAGATTCATATCCTAGGATAGTACTTAGAGACAATGCTGTTAAATACTATTCTAATGGTGGAATCATAGAATCTTATAGATTTGATGAAAAAAATTATACAGATAAAGATGAGTATGTAAGAGTTTACAGTCACGAAAGATTTATCGGAGTTGGAAGATTGATAAGAGAAAACGGAAAAACCAGTGTGAAAAGCGATAAAATCTTTGTATAAGCTACAAAAATTTAGGTTTATGCAGGATAAAATAAATTCTATTAAAACTACCGGAGTATTAATATGAAAATTATTAAAGCCATAAAAGATATAGATATTGAATTTGATACAGTTGTTACGATTGGTAACTTTGATGGAGTTCACAAGGGACATCAAGTGCTTATCGAAAAAACAGCTACATACGCAAAAGCGAGGGGCATTAAAAGTGCTGTTTTTACATTCTTAAATCATCCAATAAACTATTTTGTACCTGAAAAAGTAAAGAATATATTCGATGAAAAGGAAAAACAGAGACTGATAGAGGGCTTTGGAATAGATTATCTAATAGATATACCTTTTGACAAGGCGATGACTCAAATATCAGCAGAACAATTTGTAGTTAAAATATTGAAGGACAAAGTACATGCAAAAAAAATAGTTGTAGGACATGATTTTACATTTGCTAGAAATAAAGAGGGAAATGTAAATGTACTTAAAGAAATGGGGCATGAATATGGGATTGAAGTAGAAGTAGTTCAACCCATAAAAATAAATGATATAAGAGTAAGCAGTACGTTTATAAGAGAGTTAATATCTGAAGGGCGTGTTGATGAAATTCCTCAGTATTTGGGTACTCCTTATGTAATAGAAGGAGAGATAATACATGGAAAGGCTAATGGAAGAAAGATGGGATATCCAACTGCAAACATAAGCCTAAAAGATCAGATTATCAATCCTAAAAATGGAATCTATGCAACTAGAGTAATTATAGATGGCAAAAAATATTTTGGAGCCACTAATGTAGGAATGAATCCGACTGTAAATGGAAAAGATCTTTCAATAGAAACAAATATTCTTGATTTTGATGAGGATATATACGGTAAAATAGTTAGAATCGAGTTTTTGGAAAAAATAAGAGATGAAAAGAAATTTGAATCGCTTGATGAGTTAAGAAAACAGTTGGATATAGACACTGGATTTGTTAGAGAAAAATATATATCAAATGAAAATAACAAGTAAAAAAATATTTGCAAATATTTTTAAGATATGTTACTATAAGTAAGGTGATTAACCCACACTCAGCAGTTGAACACTCCGATCACTGCCTAGTGAAGGGCGATTATAATAAATTTATGGAGGAAACAGAAATGATAGCAAACAAATCAGAAATAATCAAAGAATTCGGAAGAAAAGAAGGAGATACAGGTTCTCCAGAAGTACAGATAGCTATATTAACAGCTAGAATAAACGAATTAAACGAACACTTAAAAGTTCACAAAAAAGACCATCACTCAAGAAGAGGTCTATTAAAAATGGTTGGTAAAAGAAGAAACTTACTTTCTTACTTAAAAGAAAACGACCTAGAAGGATACAGAGCTTTAATAGCAAAATTAGGTTTAAGAAAATAATTTTATTTATCAGTAAAAAGCAGGTATATAATTACCTGCTTTTTTCAAATAGAAATATAATAACAGGGTAAAATATAGGGGATTTTACGCTGATAAAAATTCAATAACAGACACAAGGAGGTATAATATGGATATTCAACTATTATGCGATAGTTTATGCGATATACCAGATGAAATAGCTGCTAAACCATATTTAGAAGTTATTCCATTGACAGTAATGTTCGATAATGAGGAATTTAGAGAGGGTATCGACATAAGTAAAGAGGAGTTTTATAAAAGGGTAAAATCTACTGGAGAAATACCTAAAACTTCTCAGGCTACATATATCGAGTTTAGAGAAGCATTCGATAAGTATACTTCTGAGGGTAAAAAAATTATATGTATAACAGGTTCTTCAAAATCGTCTGGAACTTATCAGAGTGCTACACTTGCAAAAGAAGATTGTGAAAATGCAGAAATAACTGTATTTGATACGCTTAATCTTTCTTTAGGAAGTGGACAGTATGTTATAAAGGCATGCGAATTGATAGATGAAGGAAAAAGTTATGAAGAAATACTAAAGGAATTAGATAATATTAGAGAAAGCGTACACTTATTATTTGTACCATCTACACTTACTTATTTAAAGAAAAGTGGAAGGGTTCCTAGTGCTACTGCTACTATAGGAAATCTACTTCATGTTCAACCATTATTTTATGTCGAAAATGGAGATATAAAAATGTTAGAAAAAATAAGAGGAGCTAAAAAAGTTCCTCATACAATGGTCGATGTACTAATTGATATGAATGATGGAAAGCTAGAAGATAAAATAGTTACAATAGGATGTGGAGCTAATTACGACGAGATGAAAGGTCTTGAGGAAGAAGTTAGAAAGAGAATAAATGCGAGAAAAGTAATGTTTACAAGAGGTGGAGTATGTATATGTTCTCATACTGGACCAGATATAATTGCTTTGAGTAGCTCTCTTTAAACATTAAGGAATGATTAAATATATTGTAGAAGTTTAATATTTTTGATAATATATTAATTGAGACGAGAAAACGGAAGAATTAGGAGGAAAAATAGATTATGGTTGAACATAAGATATATACTACAGAATTTGCTGGTAGAGAGCTTTCTGTAGAAGTAGGAAAAATATGTGAAATGACTAATGGTAACTGTATAGTAAAATACGGTGACAGTGTAGTTATGGTAAACACAACAAAATCAGCAGAACCAAGAGATGGAATAGATTTCTTCCCTCTAAGTGTTGATTACGAAGAAAAATTATATTCAGTAGGTAAAATACCTGGTGGATTCTTAAAAAGAGAAGGAAAACCTTCAGAAAAAGCGATATTAACATCAAGATTAATAGATAGACCAATAAGACCTTTATTCCCAAAAGGATTCAGAAATGATGTTCAGGTTGTTGCAACTGTTCTTTCAGTAGACCAGGATTGTACTCCTGACATAGTAGCTATGATAGGTTCATCAGTTGCATTATCAATATCTGATATACCTTTCAATGGGCCAACAGGTTCAGTTTGTATAGGTTTAGTTGACGGAGAATTCGTTGTAAACCCTAATGCTGAGCAGAGAGAAAAAAGTGAAATGCACTTAGTAGTATCTGGTACAAAAGATGCTATAATGATGGTTGAAGCAGGTGCTCAGGAAGTATCTGAAGATACTATGTTAAAAGCTATATTATTTGCACATGAACACATCAAAAAAATAGTTGAATTCATAGAAGAAATAGTAGCAGGTTCAGGAAAAGAAAAAGAAGAAGTAAAATTATACCATGCTGATGAAGATATAGAAGCTCAGGTAAAAGAATTTGCTTCAGCAAAAATGAGAGAAGCCGTTCAGACTGTTGAAAAAATGGAAAGAATGGAAAATATGGATAAAGTTAAAGAAGAAACATTCGCTTACTTTGAAGAAAAATTAGAAAACTTTGAAGAAGTAGCTGGAGATATAGAAGAAGTTCTTCAGGCTATAATAAAAGACGAAGTTAGATCTTTAATAACTGATGACGAAGTAAGACCAGACAACAGAAAATTCAATGAAATAAGACCTATATGGTGTGAAACTGGTATGATACCAAGAACTCATGGTTCTGCAATATTCACAAGAGGTCAGACTCAGGTAATGAACATAGCTACATTAGGAGCTTTAGGTGATGTTCAGAAACTTGATGGATTAGATGAAGAAGAAAACAAAAGATATATGCACCACTACAACTTCCCAGCTTACTCAGTAGGTGAAGCTAGACCTTCAAGAGGACCAGGAAGAAGAGAAATAGGACATGGGGCACTTGCTGAAAGAGCATTACTACCAGTAATACCATCTCAGGAAGATTTCCCTTATGCAATAAGATTAGTATCTGAAGTACTAAGCTCAAATGGTTCAACTTCTCAGGCAAGTGTTTGTGCATCTACATTATCATTATTAGATGCCGGTGTTCCAATAAAAGACATGGTAGCTGGTATAGCTATGGGTCTAATAAAACATCACGATAAAGTAGTTGTACTTTCAGATATACAGGGAATGGAAGACCACTTAGGAGATATGGACTTCAAAGTTGCAGGTACTGAACACGGTATAACAGCTATACAGATGGATATAAAAATAGACGGTATAGATGAAGATATACTAAGAAGAGCTCTTGCACAGGCTAGAGAAGGTAGAATGCACATACTTGGAGAAATGAGAAAAGTTATATCTGAACCAAGACCAGAGCTTTCTCCATACGCTCCAAAAATAGAAAGAATGAACATAAATCCAGATAAGATAAAAGATGTAATAGGACCTGGTGGAAAAGTTATAACTAAGATAATAGATGAAACTGGTGTTAAAATAGACATCGAACAGACTGGTGAAGTATTCATAGCTGGTACAGATAAAGCTATGATAGACAGAGCTAAAGAACTTATCGGAAATATAGTTGCTGAAGCAGAAGTTGGCAAAGTATACAGAGGTAAAGTAACTAGAATAATGAACTTCGGTGCTTTCATGGAAATACTTCCAGGTAAAGAAGGACTTCTTCACGTTTCTCAGATATCTAAAGAAAGAGTAAACAATGTAGAAGATGTTCTAAACATAGGCGACGAATTAGAAGTTAAAGTAACTGAAATAGATGAAAAAGGAAGAATAAATCTTTCTAGAAAAGTTTTATTATAATAAATGAATAATCAAGAGATGCCGAAAAATTTTGAGGCATCTCTTTTTTTATCTAATTGAGTTGATAATATATTCTATGTAAATTATAATGATATAATGGAGTGAATAAAAAATGTTTTTGGAGGATTTATGTATAAGACAAAAAAATTAAGCAATGGGCTTACAATTATAGCAGAAGAAATTCCTTATTTAAAATCAATCTCTATGGGGATATGGTTTAGATCTGGAATAAAAACAGAAGAAAATTATATAGATGGTGTGTCTCACTTTATAGAGCATATGATGTTCAAAGGGACTAAAAATAGAACATCAAAACAATTGGTTGCAGAAATAGAAAATTTAGGTGGTGTAATCAATGCTTTTACAGGTAGAGAATGTACATGTTACTACGTAAGACTCCTTGATGAACATTTGAATATAGGTATAGATATTATCTCTGATATGATTTTAAACTCTAAATTCGATGAAAAGGACATTGAAAGAGAAAAGAGTGTAATAACAGAGGAATTAAAAATGTACGAGGATTCTCCTGAGGATTTAACATACGACATACTACTTGAAAAAGTATATGATAATAAAGGAATTGGTAAAAACATACTTGGAAACAAGGAATCTATAAAAAGTATGAATAGAGAAGCCATTTTAGATTACTTTGAAAAATTTTATGTACCAGAAAATGCAGTTCTTTCAATATGTGGTAATTTTGACTTTGAGGAAACTGTAAAGCTTATAGAAGATAAGTTTGAGAATTGGCATGGACAAAAGCCAGACTATAATCTACAAGATGAAGTATTTAAACCTTGTATCATAAAGAAAGATAGAGATTATGAACAGACAAATTTAGCTATTTGTTTTGAATGTGATAAAATAGGCTCTAGCTCAAACGATGTATATACTATAGATATAATAAATAATGTTTTAGGTGGAAGTTCTACATCTAGATTATTCCAGAGAATTAGAGAAGATGAGGGGCTAGTGTATTCTATTTACTCAGAACAGGAATTCTATCGGGATAAGGGAGAGCTTGGTATATATGCTAGTATGAGTACAGAAAATTTAGAGGATGTATATAGATTAATAAAAGAGGAAATTATTTCTCTTAATGAAAATGGAATAACAGAAGAAGAATTAAATAATTCTAAGGAGCAGCTAAAGGGAGAGTTTATGCTAGGCATGGAAAGTACTGAAAGTAGAATGAATGCTATTGGGAAATATATGCTTATAACAGGAAGAGTTGAAACCTTAGAAGATGTTATAGAAGGATTAAATTCTATAACTATGGACGATATAAATAGGGTAATATCAGACGTTTTAGATATAGATAAAATGGGAGTATGTGTTGTAGGAAAAGGTGTAAGTGAGATTGAACTTTAGAAGTTCATATTTTAGGAGGTTAAAATGATAGTAGTTCAGAAATTTGGCGGTACTTCAGTAGCTAATTTTGAAAAAATGGCTGAGGTATGTGAAATAGTTAAAAAAACTAAAGAAACAGGAAATGATGTTGTAATAGTTGTATCAGCTATGGGTAGAAAAGGAGATCCTTATGCGACAGATACTCTATTAGGGCTTTTAGAACAAGTAACAGATAAACCTACAGATAGAGAAAAAGATATGCTTATGTCATGTGGGGAAATAATTTCCTCAACTTTAATGGCTAGTATGCTTACTGCAAATGGAGTAGATGCTGTTGCATTTACAGGAAGTCAGGCTGGTATGATGACAAATGGTGTTTATTCAGATGCAAAAATAAAGGATATAGACCCAAGTAGAATAAAGGCTGAGCTTGAAAATGGAAATGTTGTAGTTGTAGCTGGATTCCAGGGTGGAGATGATAGAGGAGATATAAACACACTTGGAAGAGGTGGCTCAGATACCTCTGCTGTTGCACTTGGAAAGGCTTTAGGTTGTAAATATGTTGAAATATATACAGATGTCGACGGAATAATGACTGCAGACCCAAGAGTTGAGCCAGATGCAAAAGTACTAGACTATATTGATTATGAAGAAGTATTCCAGATGGCTGATAAGGGAGCTAAGGTAATACATCCGAGAGCTGTTCAGATAGCTAAAGACGGAAATATAACTCTTGCTATAAAAAATACATTAAATCCAAGTTATGAAGGAACAAAAATTTGCTCAGTTAAAAATATAGAAAATGACGGATTTGAATGTTGTTGCAAAGAAGAGAGATTTGCTGTAGCAAATAAAAGAGATATAGTTCAGATAAAAATAAAAGATAATGGAACTTTTACAGACATATTATCTGAAATGGAAGAAAAAAGCATAAGTATGGATATGATAAACTTTTTCATAGGAGAAAAGGCCTTTGTAATAGATGAAAAGGATAAGGATAACCTAGAAGAAATATTAAAGGGAAATAAAGTAGACTATGAAATAAAAGAAAATTGTGCAAAGGTAACACTTATAGGTTCTTCAATGACAGGAATTCCAGGTGTTATGTCTAAAGTGGCTAGAGGTCTTAAAGAAGCTGGAATACCTCTACTACAGACATCTGACTCTAGCATGACAATATCTTGCTTAGTTGATGAAAATGACATGGAAAATGCAGTCCATGCTATACATAGCAAATTCTGTTGCTAGTTTAATATCTAAATTTGTTGAAAATGTCATATATATGATATAATAATATAATGTTGATTTTGATAATTTACTTTGAAAATGTTAAATATTATAATTTTAGAAAAGAAAAGGAGTGATATTTTTGGCGAGTTTGAAAAACAAGAAAAAAAGAAAAAAGAAACAGAAAATAAGATTTAACTCAGAATATCATAATCTGATAACTATATTTTTAGGGATATTCCTTCTATATAGCTTAAATTCGAATTCTATGGGATGGATACCTCAGTTTATGCAAAATATTTTTAAAGGTTTATTTGGGGGACTTTCTATATTCATACCTGTTCTACTTATATTAACAGGAATTTTAGGGTTTATGGATGGAAATGAATACATTTACAGATTTAGAAAAACAAAAGTTTATTATCTAATAATATTATTTGTATTTGTATTCTACGGATTATTAAATGCCGATAGTATGGTTGTAAGTAGCCCATTTGAAAAGAGTATGATGACAGAGATAATGCATCAAGGAGTAACAGGAAATGGATGCGGTCTTATATCTACAGTTATCGTATATTATATGTGTAAAATATTTGGTACAGTAGGTGCTTGGTTAATTGCTATATTTGCACTTATTATAAGTATAGTGTATGTATGCAATGTATCAGTTAGCGATATGTTCAAAAGATTTAAAGCAACTAAAAATAGTGGATTATCGCTTAGAGAAAGATTTAGCAAAATGAAAGATTCTGCAATCAATCTGGTAACAGATGAAGTAGATGAAATGGACGATAAAACTATGATTGCTAGAGATGCAAGTGATGATAAAAAAGGAATGTTTGGCAGCTTAAAGGATAAATTCAATAAATCTGAGGAAGAAGATTTTGAGGAAGAAGAATTTAATGATGATAAGACTATAAAAATAGTTGGATTCAATAAAGCTGAGGACGATTACTTAGAAATACTTGAAGGAACTCAGAGTATGTCAGAACTTGATGTATTAAAAGAGCTACAAAATCAGGAAAGAGAGCCTAAAGAAGATGTATTTAGAAGGGATAACACTCCTTCAAATGAAGATGTAAAAACATACAATAATATGTTTGAAGATGAGCCTGTAAATACAACTTCTGCTGTTAGTCCTAAGACTATGGAATCAACTATGCCATTTGATTCGGCTTTAGATAATGAAAAATATAAAAATTACAAGATTCCACCAGTAACTCTTTTAAATAAAGTAAATAAAAAATCAAATGAAAATGTAAAAAAATCAGTTATAAAAAATGCTGGATTATTAGAAAAAACTCTTTCTGACTTTGGGGTAGAGGCTACTATAAGTCAGGTTACTGTAGGGCCTACAATAACTAGATATGAAGTTCAGCCTAAACCAGGTGTAAAAGTTAGCAAAATAGTTAATTTAACTGATGATATAGCTCTTAGTCTAGCAGCTAGAAGTATAAGAATTGAAGCACCTATACCAGGTAAGAATGCTATAGGTATAGAAGTTCCAAATGAAGAAACTCAGATGGTTGGAATAAGAGAAATAATAGAAAGTAAGGAATTTAAAGATTTTAAATCTCCTCTTGCTATGGGGCTTGGAAAAGACGTTTCTGGTAAGATATTTGTAAGTGATATAGCTAAGATGCCACATCTTTTAATAGCAGGTTCAACTGGTTCTGGGAAGAGTGTGTGCGTAAATACACTTATAAACAGTATCTTATTCAAGGCAAAACCAGATGAGGTTAAATTACTTCTAATAGACCCTAAAGTAGTAGAACTTTCTAACTACAATGGTATACCACATCTTCTAATACCAGTTGTAACAGATCCATCTAAAGCAGCAAATGCGTTAAATTGGGCGGTTACAGAAATGAATAGAAGATATAAAGCATTTAGCGATACAGGTGTTAGAGATATAAAAAGCTATAATGAAAAGGCAGAAGAAAAAATGCCTAGCATAGTTATTGTAATAGACGAGTTAGCTGACCTTATGATGACTTGTGCAAAAGAAGTTGAGGATTATATATGTAGATTAGCTCAGAAGGCTAGAGCTGCTGGTATGCACCTTGTTATAGCAACACAGAGACCTTCTGTAGATGTAATAACAGGTGTAATCAAGGCTAATATACCTTCAAGAATAGCATTTGCAGTTTCTTCTCAGACAGATTCAAGAACAATACTTGATATGGGTGGAGCAGAAAAACTTCTTGGAAAAGGAGATATGTTATTCTACCCACTAGGTGCAGCTAAACCAGAAAGACTTCAGGGTGCATTTATATCTGATTCAGAATTAGAAAATGTAATAGAATATGTTAAATCTCAGTTTAAAGACGATGAAGTTAAATATGAAGAAGATATAATAGAAACAATATCTTCTGTAAGAAATATAGAACATGATGATGAAGATGAATTACTTCCAGAAGCAATAGAATTTGTAGTTAATAATGGACAGGCATCGTCATCAATGCTACAGAGAAAATACAAAATAGGATTTAACAGAGCAGCTAGAATGATAGATGCAATGGAAGAAAGAGGTATAGTAGGACAGAACGAAGGTAGTAGACCTAGAAAAGTCCTTATATCTAAAGAACAGTTAGAAGAAATGAAAAAATAATATAAATTTAGATTAAGGTGGATATTACTCCACCTTAATTTTAAAATTGAAAGGAGAATACATGTTAAAAATAGCATTAGAATCCCTAGGATGTTCAAAGAACCTAATGGATGCGGAGATAATGACAGGGATCTTAAAAGAAAAAGGATACGAATTTGTAGAAGAATTTGCCGAAGCAGATATAATAATCGTTAATACTTGTGGATTTATAAGAGATGCAAAACAGGAATCAATAGATACAATAGTTGAATTATCTCAGTTAAAGGAATTTGGAAAGCTTAAATACCTAATAGTTACTGGATGTCTAGCACAAAGATATGCAGATGAATTATTAGAAGAAATACCAGAAATAGATGCAATAGTTGGAACTGGTAACTTTATGAATATATCTGAAATAATAGATAGATTAGAAAGTGAAAAGAATGTAACAGAAATAGGAAATATAGAATTTGCATTTGACGAAACTTTACCTAGATATGTATCTACTCCAGAGCATATGGCTTATTTAAAAATAGGTGAAGGATGTTCTAACCACTGTACATACTGTATAATACCTAAATTAAGAGGAAAATACAGAAGTAGAAAAATAGAAGATATAGTGGAAGAAGCTAAAACTCTTGCTGCAGAAGGTGTAAAAGAGTTAGTTGTAATAGCTCAGGATACTACTAGATACGGTGAAGATTTATACGGAGAAGCTAAACTTGCTGAGTTATTAGAAGAATTAGCAGGTATAGAAGGTATAAAATGGATAAGAATAATGTACTCTTACCCAGAATCAATAACTGAAAAATTAATAGATGTAATAGCTGCTCACGACAATATATGCAGTTACTTTGATATGCCAATACAGCATGCAAGCAACAGAGTATTAAAAAGAATGAACAGAAGAACATCTAAAGAAGATATAAGAAATAAAGTTGATATGATAAGAAGTAAAATACCAGATGCTGTAATAAGAACTACTGTTATAGTTGGATTCCCAGGAGAAACAGAAGAAGATCTAGAAGAATTAATAGAATTTATGAAAGAAATAAAATTTGATAGATTAGGTGCATTTGCGTATTCAAGAGAAGAAGATACTCCTGCAGATAGAATGGATGGACACATGGACGAGGAAATCAAAGAAGAAAGAAGAGATAGAGTCATGATGGTTCAGCAGGCAATATCTGAGGAAATAAATCAGAAAAGAGAAGATAAAGTATTTGAAGTACTTATAGAAGAAGAGGCTGAAGAAGGCGTATACGTTGGTAGAACTCAGGGAGATGCTGAGGAAATAGACAGTGTTGTATATGTTAATTCTGATGAAGAATTAGAAATAGGTAGCTTTGTAAATGTTTATATAACAGAAGCTATGGAATATGATTTGATTGGAGATGTTGTAGATGAACTTGCCGAATAAATTAACTTTATTCAGAGTATTCCTTATACCGATTCTAGTAATTGTTATGATGATGGATATACCGTCTAAATTTTTAATAGCTTGTATAATTTTTATAGTTGCATCACTTACAGATATGCTAGACGGTAAAATAGCTAGAAAATACAATCTAGTAACAGATTTTGGGAAATTTATGGACCCATTAGCAGATAAACTATTAGTTATATCTACACTAATATGTATGATAGAAACAGATCTTGCTGCTGGATGGATGGTAATAATAATAGTTGCAAGAGAGTTATCTGTAAGTATTCTTAGAGCAATAGCAGCTGCAGACGGTACAGTTATAGCTGCAGGTAAGAGTGGAAAATGGAAAACTGCTACTCAGATGGTTTCAATAGTTTTATTATTATTTGGAGCACATCTAGGAAATGCAACAATATTAATGGTAGGAAATATTTTATTAATAATAGCTACACTTCTTACTCTTTATTCAGGTTGGGAATACCTATACGGAAATAGACACGTATTTATGAATTCAAAATAATTTAAAATTTATTGAAAGGGCTATTACAATTTTGTAATAGTTCTTTTTTTAGCAAAAATTTGTTTAGGTTTAAGTTAAGATGTCAATAAATAAAGTGAAGGCAAATTTTATATATTTTGTATCGTTTTAAAAATAAAAAATTTTTAACGAATCTTATTTATTGACGAGGTTGTTTTTATACGATATAATAAGTATATAAAAAAGATAGAACAAATGTTTGATATATAAACTGAGAGGAGAATCGTGATGAGTGTAGATCAGGAAAAATTAAAAGCCCTTAACGAAGCATTAGGGAAAATAGAAAAAGACTTTGGTAAAGGTTCAGTAATGAGATTAGGAGAAGCTACTTCTCTAGAAATAGATACAATATCTACTGGTTCTATAGGACTAGATATAGCAATAGGTATAGGCGGGCTTCCAAAAGGAAGAATAGTTGAGATATACGGACCAGAATCTTCTGGTAAAACTACAGTTGCACTTCACTGTGTAGCAGAAGCACAGAAAACAGGAGGAATAGCAGCGTTCATAGATGCAGAACACGCATTAGACCCAGTATATGCTAAAGCATTAGGTGTAGATGTAGAAAACCTTATAATATCTCAGCCAGATACAGGAGAACAGGCACTAGAAATAGCAGAGGCTCTTATAAGAAGTGGGGCTATAGACATAATAGTAGTCGACTCTGTTGCTGCATTAGTTCCTAAAGCCGAAATAGAAGGTGATATGGGGGATTCTCATGTAGGGCTTCAGGCAAGACTTATGTCTCAGGCTCTTAGAAAATTAACAGGTTCAATAAAGAAATCTAACTGTGTTGCAATATTCATCAACCAGTTAAGAGAAAAAGTTGGTATAATGTTTGGTAACCCAGAAACAACTACTGGTGGACGTGCACTTAAATTCTACTCTTCTGTAAGATTAGATGTTAGAAAAATAGACACTATAAAACAGGGAGATAAAGTTTTAGGAAGTAGAACAAGAGTAAAAGTTGTTAAAAATAAAGTTGCACCACCATTCAAACAGGCAGAATTTGATATAATGTATGGACAGGGTATATCTAAAATAGGTGACTTATTAGATATAGCAGCTGATATAGATGTTGTTAAAAAATCTGGTTCTTGGTACAACTACCAGGATGTTAAACTAGGTCAGGGTAGAGAAAATGTTAAAAAATTCTTAGAAGACAATATGGATTTAACTAACGAAATAGAAGCTAAAGTAAGACATTACTATCATTTAGATGGAAGTTCTCCAGAAGAAGAAACTGTAGAAGAACCAAAAGCTACAAAAGCAGCTAAAGATGATAAAAAAGAAGAGAAAACAGTTTAATTTAAGATAAAGTTCAAATATATAACGATAAAAAAAGAGAGTTTTAAAACTCTCTTTTTTTATGTTTACGATTATCTAAAAAGATTTCTTATAAAGTTTCTTATACCCCCCACAACTTTTCCAATTAAAAAAGAAATAGCTATATTTATAAACTGAATAGCCATAACCCAAGGCATAAAAACAACAGTAACTGTTTCAATACACCATAAAACACTTACAAATGTAACAGCACCAGGTCCAAAAAGTAAACCAGAACCAATTATAGAAGCTGTTATTAAAAATTGAAATTCTAACATAATACACCTCTTAAATTAAATTTTAATATGAATAATATACAATGATTTTTAATAAAAAGTCAAGAAGTAAAAATAATCAAAATCAGATATTAAAATAATTATTATAAAAAATTTTTTTGAAATAAGAATAAAAAATATAAATAGTGGTATAAATATAAAAAATATGAAAAAATTGTGAATAATATTACTATCATTGTGTTTCCTCAATCTTGACATGATTATGAAAACATTATAAAATTAAAAGAGGGTATTTTATCCAAACTTAACTATATCCAATAAAATAATATATTCTTTAAAAAGTTTAATATACTAGAATATGAGAGTTAATATGAAAATGGAAGATTAGCAAATTAAGGGAGGAATCCTAAAAACTATTGTCTATACAATAGTTAGCAATATTAAAAAGGAGGTGGATGTCATAGATAAGATATTAGTGGCGTTAGGTTGCGCAATAGTCGGAATAATAGTAGGTTATTTTGTTAGAAGAAATATATCTGAAGCTAAAGTGGGCCAGGCAGAAACTAGAGCTAAAGAAATTATAGATAAAGCAAACCATGATTCTGAAACAGTAAGAAAAGAAAAACTATTAGAAGCTAAAGAAGAAATTCATAAATTGCGTACAGAAGCAGAGAAGGAAAACAGAGAAAGAAGAAACGAAGTACAGAAGTACGAAAGAAGAGTATTACAGAAAGAAGAAAATCTTGACAAAAAGACATCTGAACTTGAATCAAAAGAAGCAAATCTTAGAGACAAAGTAAAAGCATTAGACAAAAAAGAAGAAGAAGTAGAAATCATAAAGCACAAACAGCTTGAAAAACTTGAAAGTATTTCAGGAATAAGCTCAGAAAAGGCTAAAGAAATCATACTTACAAATGCTGAAAGAGATGTTAGACGTGAGATGTCTATAATGATAAAAGAAGTAGAATCTCAGGCAAAGGATGAAGCTGAAAAGAAAGCTAGAGAAATAATAGGATATGCTATACAGAAATGTGCAGCAGATCACGTTGCCGAAACAACTGTTACAGTTGTAAATCTTCCAAATGACGAAATGAAGGGAAGAATAATCGGTAGAGAAGGTAGAAACATAAGAACACTTGAAACATTAACAGGAATAGATCTAATAATAGATGATACTCCTGAAGCAGTTATACTTTCTGGATTCGACCCAATAAGAAGAGAGATAGCTAGAATAGCTCTTGAAAAACTTATAGCAGACGGAAGAATACATCCAGCAAGAATAGAAGAAATGGTAGAAAAAGCTAGAAAAGAAGTTGAAAATATAATAAAAGAATATGGAGAACAGGCAGCATTTGAAACAGGTGTGCATGGACTTCATCCTGAACTTATAAAACTTCTTGGTAGATTAAACTACAGAACTAGTTATGGACAGAATGTACTTAAACATTCTATAGAAGTTGCTCATATAGCTGGTATAATGGCATCTGAATTAGGTGTAGACGTTAAGTTAGCTAAGAGAGCAGGTCTTCTTCACGATATAGGTAAGTCTGTTGACCATGAAATGGAAGGTACTCATGTTGAAATAGGTATGGACTTATTAAGAAGATACAAAGAATCTAAAGAAGTTATACATGCTATGTCAACTCACCATGGAGATTACGAACCACAGACTATAGAAGCTGTACTAGTTACTGCTGCAGATGCTATATCAGCAGCTAGACCAGGTGCAAGACGTGAAACTTTAGAAGCGTACATTAAGAGACTAGAAAAACTTGAAGAGATAGCCAATTCTTATGAAGGTGTAGAAAAATCGTTCGCAATACAGGCTGGTAGAGAAATAAGAATAATGGTAAAACCAGAAGAAGTTAGCGATGAAGAAATACATCTATTAGCTAGAGATATGACTAAGAAAATAGAAGAAGGACTTGAATATCCAGGTCAGATAAAAGTAAGCATAATAAGAGAAACTAGAGCAATAGAATATGCAAAATAATGAATTAAAAAGCTATCTCGTATGAGATAGCTTTTTATGTATAAAATATAAATTTAATAGTTATAAAAAAAGGGAATAGACATACTTATGTTTAAATATATAATAGAGAATACAAGGGGGGAGATTTAATGAACTATTACGAAAATATAAATTCGCAATTAGAAGCCCTGAAGCTTAAAGAAATAGAAAAAATATTTTATGAAAAGATAAAGGATGAAGGAAGGATAATTCCCAAAGTTATACCTTTTAAAGGTGTAAACACAGATATGCTTTACATAAAAGATAATAAAGCTTTATTTCTTAAGTTTATGAATACTACTGATGAATTATTCTCTATATTGGATGAAGAACTTTTAGAGATAATGAAAGAAGAATATGATTTATTAAAAATAAAAATGCAGCAAAATCACAATCAAATATCGTATGATTATATGTTTGTTATGCCATATGTGAATATAGATGATGTATACGATTATGGAGATTTTGTAGAAAAAAATATAATAGATAGAGATGGCTTTGAAGCAATTATGAGTGGTAAAAAATCTCTTGACGATTATATGAATGAAGAAAATGACGAAATAATTTTAAACCTATTCCTATTTGATGTTTGCTCTGAATACTATATTTTGGATAGCAAACTACATCTAAATAAGGATTTTAAGAAAATATCTTTCTTTAGCAATGAATACGAATATACTGCTACTGTTATGGAAAATAGCCAGATTGTAGAGGCAGATTCTATACATTATGGGACAACTCTTTACAATGGTGCTTCAGGGACGGGAAAAACGTCTCTAATGCTTAGTAGAGCTATAAAGCTATCAAAGATATATCCTCATCATAAATTCCTTATAATAACTGAAAATAAACAGTCTAGCAGTGATTTAAGAGAAAAATTAGAGGTTCTTAGCAATGATATTTCAAATTTAGAAATACATACATTTGGATCTTTTGTATTTAAACTTGCTAGAATATACAATCTAGTGTTTGACTATGCTATGCTTAAAAGGGATTACGAAAAAACATTTGAAAATATAATTAAACAGGCTAAAAATGTTATAAAAAATAAAAGAATGTTCAAGGGAATATTTATAGACGAGGCTGAGAATTTCAGCGAGGATCAGATAAAATTCCTAGAGGAGTTCTTATATAAGACAAAGCATATTTTCAATATTTTCAATTGTAAGACAATGAATCTAACCAATAATATGAACATATTCAAAAATAAATATGAGAATATACATATAGATAAGATTGTAGAATTGAAAAAAAATTACAGACAGACTGGTAGTCTTGTAGATTTTTCTAATAAACTAGGTCAAAATGCCGATAATTACTATAAAGAAATCAGACCTGATATAAAGAGAAGTGTATTCTTAGAATCAGAGCCTATTAGAGACTTTGGAAAGAATCAGGTAGCACTTATTAAAGTAAGTGATTTAGATGATCAGATTAGTTCTGTTATATGGGAAATTGAGTACTTTGTAGATAAGAAAGGATTAGATTATTCAGATATAGCTATAATATATCCATTTAATAAGAAAAGACTTAAAAATGGAAAAACTATCTACTTCCAGTATATGATAAAGAAAGCGCTAGACGATGCTGGTATAGAAGTGATAGTATCTGATGAAAATCTGACTAGTTTAAGTAGAAAAAATGGTGTTACTATATCCAATATATATACAGTTAAGAGTTTAGAATTTAAGGCTGTTATAATCTGCGAGTTAGAGATGTTATACAATCAGAAAATAGCGGATACTACTCAAGATTATCAGGTAAATGACTTTGCAGGAGATATAAATAAGGTTTATCATGCTGTAAATAGAGCAACTGACTATGTAAGTTTTGTAACTACATTTAGCGAGGATACAAGCGATATTATCAAAGTGATAAACGACACTGTAGAGAGTGAAAAGATAATAAATATGTAAAAGAAAAGGGACTTTATAATGACGATATGTCAAAATAAAAGTCCCTTTATTTTTTATTATTTAATAAATCCGAAGTATAGAAGTACTATTATACCAAGTACAATTCTATAATATCCGAAAGCTTTGAAGTCGTGCTTTTTGATGTAGTCCATAAAGAATTTTATAACTATAACAGAAACTACAAATGCTACAACAGATCCAACTCCTAATACTAACCATTCAAATCCTGAGAATGCAAATCCAGTTTTAACTAATTTTAGTAAACTAGCACCAAGCATAGTAGGTATTGCTAGGAAGAATGAGAATTCTGCAGCAACATATCTAGAAGCTCCAAGTAGAGTAGCACCTATTATTGTTGAACCAGATCTTGATGTACCTGGTATAAGTGCTAGACACTGGAATAGACCTATTCCTAAAGCTAACTTATAAGAAACCTGAGAAAAGTCTGAAACAGCAGGCTTTTTATTTCTATTTTCTATAACTATCATTATAACCCCATATATTATAAGAGCTAGTGCAACAGTAGTTGAATTGAAGAATAAACGGTCTATATCCTCTTCAAATAAAATACCTATTATACCTGATGGTATAACAGCTACTATTACCTTTGCCCATAGGCTTAAAGTTTCTTTCTTTTCAACCTTGCTCTTACTAGAGTCAAAAGGATTTAGTTTTTTGAAGAATATAAGTAAAACTGCTAAAATCGAACCAAACTGTATAACTACAAGGAATGTACTTATAAATGTTGGCGAGAAATTAAGTTTTACAAATTCATCGACAAGTATCATATGTCCAGTACTACTTACAGGAAGCCATTCAGTTATACCCTGAACAATCCCAAGTAGGACGGCTTTAAGTATTTCTATCAAAGTGTTACCTCCTAAAATTCAAATTTAATTGTATTTACAACATAGTTTTAAACAATGCCATACCTAAAATATAATATCACAACCAAACAAACTTAACAAGTAAGACAGAATAAATAAAATCTAAAGAAATCATAAAAAAAGAAGGATAATAATTATCCTTCTTTTAAATATATTAAATTTTATTATTTGTTTAATTTAACGTAAGCTTCAAGACCTTCTTTAAGTATTTTAGCTGCTTTTCTTAAATCTTCTTCTTTTAATATGTAAGCAAGTCTTATTTCATCTCTTCCTAGTCCTGGAGTAGCGTAGAATCCTTCAGCTGGAGTAGCCATTACTGTTTCATTATCAACTCTGAATTCAGTAAGCATCCATTTAACGAATTCTTCTGCATTGTCTACTGGAAGTTTAGCAACTATATAGAAAGCACCTGTTGGTTTTTCACATATAACTCCATCAACTTTCATTAATTCAGAATAAAGAACATCTCTTCTTTTTCTGTATTCATCATTAACTTCTTTGAAGTAAGATACTGGAGTTTTGTAAAGTTCAACAGCACCAACCTGTTCTAATGTTGGAACACAAAGTCTTCCCTGGCAAAGTTTCATTATCTGAGCTATAAGTTCTTTGTTTTTAGATGCTATAGATCCTATTCTTGCACCACAAGCACTGTATCTCTTAGAAACTGAGTCTATTATTATAACTCTGTCTTCAACCTGTTTTAAGTTACCGAAGCTTGTATATTCTAATCCATCATATACGAATTCTCTGTAAACTTCATCAGATATTATCCATAAGTCTTTTTCTATAGCTATTTCAGCTATCATTTCTAATTCTTCTTTGCTGTATATAGCACCAGTTGGGTTACCTGGATTCGAAAGAAGTATAGCTTTTACTTTATCATCTATTTTAGAAAGTATTTCTTCTTTAGATGGTAAATGGAAACCATTTTCTGCTTTAGTAGTTATTGGAGCAACTCCAACGTTTACGCACTGTCCGAAACCATTGTAGTTAGTGTAGAATGGTTCTGGTATTAAAAGTTTGTCTCCTGGATCGCAAGTAGCCATCATAGCGAATAATAATGCTTCAGAACCACCATTAGTTATAAGAAGTTCGTCCTTATCAAAGTGCATATCATAAGTTTTGTAGTAATCCTGAAGAGCTTCTATAAGTTCTGGTATACCCTGAGAAACAGCATATTCTAATACTTCGTTATCGAAGTTTTTAACTGCTTCAAAGAATCCTCTTGGAGTTTTTATATCTGGCTGTCCTATATTAAGGTGATAAACTTTAACACCTTCAGCTTTTGCAGCAGTTGCAAAAGGAACTAGCTTTCTTATTGGTGATGACTGCATAGCAGTAACTCTGTTTGAAAAATTATTCATTTATAAGTACCCCCTAAAATAATCTCAAAAACACACTATTTAAGTTTGAATTAATAATGTGTAATATTTAAACATATATTAAATATTGTGTAGCTTTAAAAAAGCTTTTCCTCTTACATAATAACATATAAGATTAAAAAAAACATCCTATTTATCTAAAATTTATTGACAAATATATAATTAACAAAAAATAACTAATTTTCAGATAATGAGTTTTTTTATAGTACTTTTTCTGTCAGATGAGAGAATTTTTTATGAAAATCTGATATAATTAAACTAATAAATTTCATGGAATAAAAATTGAATTTATAAATTTTATTTTTAAAAGAATTGTGCTAGGAGGTGCCGACTTGAAGAAAGAGCTAAGAGTTGATCCTACGAATAATGATATTATAATATTTGCAAGAGAAAGAGCATCTAGACCTTTGGATAATGTTAAAAAAAATAATCCTATAGATGAGGATGACATAATAAAAGAATATGAAGAGAATTGTCCTTTCTGTAGGGGAAATGAACATCAGACAGATGAGCCTACTGAAGAAATATACGTAGATGGAAAATGGGCAGCAAAGTCTGTAAAAAATAAATATCCTATAGTTGATATGGATTCTGATGAAGTGTTTGGAGTTCATGAAGTAATAATAGAAAGTTATAGACATAATGCTAATTTCTTCAATATGAGTGAAGAAGAATTTAAAACAATGTTTAAATTATATGTAAATAGGTATAAATATTTAATAAATCAAAAAGGAATAGAATATGTAAATCTATTTAAAAACTTTTTGAGAAAATCTGGGGCATCGCTAATGCATCCTCATGCCCAGATAACAGCTTTATCAGTTATACCGCCAGAGATACATAAGGAGCTATTAGTAGCACATGATTATTATGGATGGGAAAATACTAATCTATATGAAGATATTATAAATGATGAGAAAGAATACAAAAAAAGACTTGTTTATTCTGGGACAAGATTCATTGCTATAATACCTTCTGCTAGTAAAAATCCGACTGAAGTTAGAATAATTTTTAACAAAGGTGTAAAATTTGAAAATTTAGATTCAGTAGATATAGATGAATTAGCTTATGCTTTTAAGGGTATTTTTGCAAATTATAAAAAGATGTTTGGAGTAATACCTTTTAACATATGGGTTCATTCACATCCTAATGGAATAGAAACTAAGGAATATTTTAACCTGCATATACACATATTCCCTAGAAAATTCAACTACGGTGGTTTTGAATTAAGTACAGGAATGTATGTTAGCTCTTATCCGCCAGAAGATATAGCAAAACAGTTGAGGATAGAAGAATAAAAATAGATTGGAGAGAAATAATGAAATTTATATCGTGGAATGTTAATGGTCTTAGAGCCTGTGTAACAAAAGGATTTATGGACTTTTTCAATGAAGTAGATGCAGATATATTCTGCCTACAGGAGACAAAATTACAGGAAGGGCAAATAGATTTAAATCCAGAAGGATACGAATCTTATTGGAATTATGCCGATAAAAAAGGATATTCTGGTACAGCTATATTTACAAAGAAAAAGCCTTTATCAGTAGCCTATGGAATGGGAATAGATGAACACGACCATGAGGGTAGAGTAATAACATTAGAATTTGAAGACTTCTACTTTGTAACAGTGTACACTCCTAATTCTCAGACAGAGCTTAAAAGACTAGAATATAGAATGAAATGGGAAGATGATTTTAGAGATTATCTAAAAAATCTGGATTCTAAAAAGCCAGTAGTTATGTGTGGAGATTTAAATGTTGCACATAAAGAAATAGATTTAAAAAATCCTAAAACTAATAGAAAAAATGCAGGATTTACAGATGAAGAAAGAAATAAATTTACTGAGTTCTTAGAAAGTGGATTTATAGATACTTTTAGATATTTCTACCCAGATGCTGAAGGAATGTACTCTTGGTGGTCATATAGATTTAATGCTAGAAAGAACAATGCTGGATGGCGTATAGACTATTTCTGTACATCTGAAAGCATGAAAGATAGACTAGTAAGTGCAAAAATACACAATGAAGTTCTGGGTTCAGATCATTGTCCTGTAGAATTGGTTATAGAATAGAAAGTACGTCATATAACGAACTATTAAGCAAAATAAAATAAAAAAGAGATAGGTCTTGATTACCTGTCTCTTTTTTTACGTCTTTTTAATCTTTTCTTTAAATTATGTCGTCTAAGAATTTCTTCATTGTTGACATTACCTTTTATATATTGCACCATGCTGAGAATTTTTTTCTCATCTTTAGATAGATTTCTGTTTAATATTTTACAAAAATCATTGCATTCATCTAAAAAAGCATCCTCATCTAGTGGATCTAGGCCAAAAGATGAGCTATCTGACAAATTTGTATATAAATATATATTAGGTTTGATAGATTTAGGATTTATAGATGCAAAAACTTTGGCAGTATAATATGCATCATTTAAAGCATTATGATATGCAACGGAATCCTCAAGATTAAGGGCTATTACAGCATTTTCAAGTCCGATAGATTGGGCAGTGGTGTGATTTATAAAATCAGATGCATAGTACTGAACATCTATGTACGATTTTGGAAGGGTTGAATCAGGTAGATTATGGTATTTTATATTTCTATAAAGCTCCCTTAAATCACTTTTTCCCCATACACAAAATATTGGGTCATCACTTGATACAAACTCTGTAAATTTTTTGAATGCTTCTTTAAAAGTTGGAGCATTCTCTAAATCTTCAATCTTAATTCCTGTAATTTTTGCCACATAAGGATGCATAGATGTATAAAGACAAGGCTTTATAAAAGTATCAAAGGCTGCAATTATATTGAAATTACTATCTAATTTAACAGCACCTAGTTGGATAATTTCAAAGGGACAGGCATTGTCAGAATAAGTCTTATTAGTCTTTTTATTGAATCCCTGATTAAACTCTAGGTCAAATACTATGTACTCCATCATAACCTCCATAAAATAATGAAATTAATATAATTAGTATAATACAAAAAATGAAATCAGTAAATCAATAAAATAATTGTATTAGAAATATAAAAATAGAATACATTTATCAAAAGAGAATCTATTATGTGAAAACGTTGAATTATCAAAAAATATTGCAGATAATCTCTATATGTTATATAATAAGAAAATAAAAAACACGAATATTTTTTTGGTGATATAAAAAAAAGTACAGAAAAACCATAAATAAAAAACACTTTAAGGAAAAGAGGGTCATGATATGGGAAAAGAACTACTATACACAATAGAAAAAAATGAACACACAAAGGAAGATATTAAAAGAATACTTGAAGAAAATCCTAATATAAAATTTGTATCATTAATGGGGGTTGACCTTGGGGGAAATGCAACTGATGAAAAAATACCAGTTAAATTTTTACTTGATGATATAGATGATTTCTTAGCATCAGCAGTACAGACTGATGGTTCAAGTGTTGAGCTTTACAATATAGCAACATTAAATAATGCAAAAGTAGACCTTATGCCAGACAGAAACTGTAGATGGTATGTAGACTACAATATGGAATTTATAGATGATGAAACAGGATTACCTGTAGGTACATTAAAAATACCTGCATTTTTAATACACGATAATAAAAAAGTATGCTCAAGAGGTATACTTCAGAAAGCAGACAAATATTTTAAAGAATCTTTAATGGATGTATTTAGAACATATCCAAAAGTATTAGAAAACTTAGGAATAGAATCAGCAGATGAGATAGAAGAAGTTGGACTTACTGCAGCAACTGAGCTTGAATTCTGGGTAAATACTCCAGAGGATAAGGCAGACCTTGAAAAATTATACACTTCTCAGAGTTTAAAAGAGCAGTATTGGAAGAGAACTCACGGTGTAATAAGAACTTGCCTAGAGGAATCATTAATAATACTTGGAAAAATGGGAATAGAACCTGAAATGGCTCATAAAGAAGTTGGTGGTATACCAAGCTCTATAAGTATAGAAGGTAAGACTAACCACGCCATGGAGCAGCTAGAAATATCTTGGAAGTTCTCTACACCACTACAGGCTGCAGACAACGAGCTACTAGTTAGAGATGTAGTAGAAGATGTATTTACTGCACATGGGCTAGAAGTTACATTTAAAGCTAAACCAATAGATGGTGTTGCTGGAAATGGTGGACACACTCACTTTGGAGTAAGTGTATTGCTAAAGAACGGAAAAAGACAGAACGTATTTGCTCCAGTAGATATGAAAAGCGACTATCTAAGTATAGCTGGATATGGAGCACTTATGGGTATGCTTTACAATTATGAAATTATAAATCCATTTGTTACATCATCAATAGACGGATTCAACAGATTAGTACCTGGATTTGAAGCTCCTATATGTATAGTTACTTCTTTAGGACATAGTTATGAACAGCCTTCAAGAAACAGATCTGTTTTAGTAGGTTTAATAAGAGATATGAGAAACCCTAAAACATTGAGATTTGAGCTTAGATCTCCAAACCCATTATCAAATAAATACCTTGTTATAGCAGCAGGATACCAGGCAATGATAGAAGGTATAAGAGCAGCTGCTGAAAGTGGATTTGGCCCAAAAGAATTAGAAAAAGAATTATCTAAACAGCCAGGTGAAGAAGGATTTTACTTAGAAAAAGATAGAGCGTATAGAGATGAACACGATATATTTGAATACTATAGTGAAGAAGAAAGAAGAAAAAGATTCGGAAATCCTCCTGCTACAGTATTTGAAAATATGAAAAATATAGAAAAATTCTCATATAAGTTAAAATGTTTAAAACAGGGTAATGTATTTACTGATGCTGTTATACAGTCATTCAAGGTTGGAGCTGTGGATAAATGGCAGAAAAAATTAAAAACAAGATTAATAGAGCAGAATATAACTAGAATAAGAGCTCTTAAAAAGCTTCATACACCAGAAAATATGGATGCAATAGATGAAGTTATATGGAAATCAATATCAGATATGAAATATGATTTAATGAAGGATACTCTTACAAAAGAGTCTTTATTTACTAGAGTTAGAAATGCTGTTGATAATAAAGAATATGCAGAAGCATCAAGACTTCAGTTAGAAATGAAACGTAAGATGAACGATATAGAGCAACTATATCTTAAATATAAAAAGAATATATATTAATATAGTTAATAATTAGTATAGTTAAGAGATGTCTAAATTTTTGAGGGCATCTCTTTTATATTAAATAATATTTAAGATAAAAATTAGTGAGTATAAAAAAAGACTGCTAAAAACAGTCTTTTTTGTTTATTTATTATATTTTTCTAATAGTTGTTCTAAATATAGGGCGATGTTTTCTGGATATATTGTTTTTCTGAACTGTTCTATGTTGTTGTTCATAAAAGATAGTATAGAATCAAAATCACCAGATGCGATATTTTTAAGCGTATCTTTTAAATCTTTTTCATCGCTATACATAATACCTATACCTTTATCTATAATGAATTTTCCGTTTTCTATTTCTTGACCTAGCTTAGGTATTTTAACCATAAGAGGAGTTTTTGTATATATAGCTTCAAAAAGAGTTGCTCCACCAGGTTTTGTCATCATTAAATCATGATTTTTTAATAACTCATCCATGTTATTTACATATCCTAAAACATTTATATTTTTAAGCGGTTTCTTTTCTATAAGATTATCGTATAATTTTTTGTTAGTTCCTGTAACTATAGTAACCTCGATTTTATTTTTTGAATCCTCAGATATAAACTCATCAATCCATCTCATAAAATCTTCTGATATATCAAACAGTCCACGACCTCCACCTAGGATAATTATTCTATATTTTCCTGGGAAATGTTCTTTTTCTTCAACTCTGAATTTACTACTTATAGGCACTCCAACAACTTCAACCTTGTCTGGAGAAATTCCCCTCTGCATAAATCTATTTTTTATTTCAATAGATGGAACAAAATACAGCTCTGTATTTTCAAAAATCCACTCCATACTATCGACAACATCTGTAATTACTGTTGCAGCGGGTATAAAATAACCTTCATCAGAATTTCTGAAGTTATTTACACATGCAGCTGCTAGAGGAAATGTTGAAATTATAAGGTCTGGATTTAAATCCTCTATAAATTTAGATAACTTTGGTGTATAAACTTTATGAGCTATATCGTACTTTGAAGAGAAGGATTTTTTTAAATAATAGTAACAGTTATATAATTCTGGTGTATATTTTGTATTATTTTCATAGAATTTTACCATAGGCTTATTTAGCTTTGGAACACTTGCATCTATGAAGTTTCTTATTACTATATTTACATTTTCATCATCTTTTAAAATAGCATCTCTTATAGCATTGGCAGCACTTACATGTCCAGCACCAAACCCAGCAGTAAGAATAAGTATTGTTTTACCTGAAAGAATAGACAATTTATCACCCCTAACTCATAAAATTTATTATTTAGTCATTTTTTCTCTTTCAAAAACTTCTGCACCTAACTTTGTTAAATCCTGTAAATAATATTCAAACATAACCCCGTCATTTCTACTTATATCGAAATTAGAAGTATATTCTATTGCATTTGTAACGAAATCTACCGCAGTATTTACAGCAAACTCAAAATCAAATCCACCTGTAATCATTCCACTCACAATAGATGCGAAAATATCGCCAGTTCCACTATAAGATGATTTTAGGTAGTCCTTTGATATAAATGTCTTTTTATCTGTATCTTTGTCGTATACAAAATTTGTTATTGTTTTTTTATTATCTTCATGTATTCCTGTTATTACGACCTTTGAAGGCCCCATATCAGATATTTGTTTAGCTATATCTTCAATATCGGCTCTACTTAGATTATCGTACTCATTTGATCTACCAGTAAGGAGACATGCCTCTGTTATATTAGGTGTTGTTAAATCAGCAAGCTTAACCAATTCTTTTATCTCATGAATTATTTTTTCTGAGAAAACAGAATATATTTGCCCTTCATCTCCCATAACAGGGTCTACAACAATAAAAGCGTTTGGATTTTTAGATATAAATTCTATAACAAGGTCTATCTGCTCTATAGAACCTAAAAATCCACTGTAAATTGTATCAAAAGAAAGATTTAATTTTTTCCATGTATCTGTATAATTTTTCATTTCAGATGTGAAATCCAAAAATGTAAAGTGTGGATAACCAGTCTGAGATGAAAGAATAGCTGTTGGAAGAGGGCAGCATTGTACTCCTAACGCTGAAATTATAGGTATAGCAACTGTAAGTGAACATTTGCCAATTCCTGAAAGATCGTTGATTGCTGCAATTTTTTTCTGCATTTTATCCTCCTAAATATTTTTCTTAACAATAATATTATCATACTATATAAGCCTCTTAAATTCAATTTTAAAGACGATTTGATTATGTAAAATAAAAAAATATTGTATGACGATGATATAATAACATAAAATTAAAATATATGTTGAAAATTTATTATAAAACTATAAATGTATGAATACATTGCAAATACATTAAAAAAAGTTAAATACATTAAAAATCAGAAAATAAATAATATTTGACATAAAAGCAAGTTGTATGTTAATATTAGATATAGGCTTATTTAGTTGATATTTATTTAATGCTTATTTTATAAAATTATTGAATAAATATAATTAAATAGCTTAAGTGTTTTAGTTCTAGGAGGATTTACTAATTATGAAAACTGGTGTAGTAAAATGGTTTAACAACGAAAAAGGATTTGGATTTATATCTGTAGAAGGAGAAGACGATGTATTCGTACATTTCTCAGCTATACAGACTGAAGGATACAAATCATTAGAAGAAGGACAGAAAGTTGAATTTGAAGTAGTAGACGGAGCAAAAGGACCTCAGGCTGCTAATGTAGTTAAATTATAATAATAATTTGGATTATGAATAAATTCATATAGATTGGTTCGATATTCTAAAAAAAGAAACTACTGTGTAGTTTCTTTTTTTATTGTAAAAAATCATAATTAGATTTCTAAAATATTTTAATAATTAAAATTAAATGACAATAAATTAATACAAAAATTATAGAGAATATGATAGAATATATATGACTATACAGACTGAAAAAAACGATTTTTGTTAATAAAATAAAGTAATATTATCAGTTGTAAAATTTAAAAGTTTAAGTTGTGAAAAGATTGGAAGGAGAGGGTATTATGAACGTATTGTTCTTTTTAACTCCAAAAACTGATGTAGCATATGTATATGAGGATGATTCATTGAGACAGGTTATGGAAAAGATGGATTATTATAAATACTCTGCTGTTCCCATATTAGGTGAAGATGGTAAATACAAAGGAACTATAACAGAGGGAGACTTGTTATGGAAGATAAAACAGGATGGCAAGTTTGATATTAAGGAGATGGAAGATATATCTGTCATGAGTATAGACAGAAGAGTAGAAAACATAACTGTAAACATCAATAAAAATATTGAAGAACTTGTTCTTAAATTGATGGATCAAAACTTTATACCTGTTGTCGATGATGACGATATATTTATAGGAATAGTAAAAAGAAGAGATATTATAGAGTATTTCTTTAATAGAGATATAAAAAATCATGAGATTGAAGAAATATAAATAAAATATAAATAAAAATGGAGCTTTTTTAAGCTCTATTTTTTTGTTCAAATATAAAAACTTGTAAAAATATCTATTTTTTAGAGTTTTTACAGAAATAATATTAAATAGATAAAAAAGATATACTAATAGAGTTATTTTAGAGAATAAAGTATGCTATAATATATAATAAAGTTGAAAAATGGAGGGGGACCAATGAAAAAAATAAACAATATATCTGATAGAGAGCTATATGAAAAAATGGATTACTTAAAGTTGCTTTCAAAGCTTTATCCAAATATATCTAAGGCCAGTACAGAAATAATAAACCTAGAGGCCATATTAAACCTTCCAAAGGGGACAGAACACTTTATAACAGATATACATGGTGAGTATGAACCTTTTGTCCATGTACTAAAAAATGGATCTGGTGTTATAAAAAGAAAGATTGATGAGTTATTTGACGGTGAGCTAATGGAGGAAGAAAAGAAAAGATTAGCTACATTAGTATATTATCCAGAGCAAAAACTTGAATATATAGAAAAAGAAGCAGAAAATATAGATGATTTTTATAGAATAAATATGTATAGATTAATAAAATTATGTAAATATGCATCTAGTAAGTATACAAGATCTAAGGTAAGAAAATTATTACCTGATGATTTTAAATATATAATAGAAGAGTTACTTCATGAGCATATGAATAGCGAACATAAAGAAAAATACTATAAAAGTATAATTGAAACAATAATAGAAACAGATAGAGCAAAAGATTTTATAATAGCTATTTCTGAATTAATACAAAAGTTAGTAGTTGATAGACTTCATGTAATAGGTGATATATTTGATAGAGGACCTAGACCAGATATTATAGTAGACAAACTTATGCAGCATCACTGTGTAGATATACAGTGGGGAAATCACGATATTTTATGGATGGGTGCGGCTTCAGGAGAAAAGACTTGTGTTGCAAATGCACTTAGAATATCAGCTAGATATGCAAACTTAGATGTTGTTGAAGATATATACGGAATAAATTTACTTCCTTTAGCAACTTTTGCAATATCTACATATGGAGATGACCCTTGCCTAGAATTTATGCCTAAAATAGGAGATGAAGAAGTATCTACTACAGAAAAAACTCTAATGGCTAAAATGCATAAGGCTATAAGTATAATACAGTTTAAATTAGAGGGAGAAGTAATAAACAGAAGACCTGAATTTGAGATGAGTCATAGATTATTACTTAATAAGATAGATTACGAAAGAGGAACTATAAATTTAAAAGGAAAAGAATATAATTTAAAAGATACTAATTTCCCAACTATAGACCCTAAAGATCCGTATAAGCTTACTCCTGAAGAAAGAGATGTTATAGAAAAGGTTACAAGATCTTTTAGAACTAGCGATAAGTTACAGAGACATGTAGAATTTCTATTCTCTAAAGGAAGTATATTCTTAAAAGTAAATTCAAATTTACTTATACATGCATGTATACCTCTTAATGCGGATGGAAGCTTTATGTCTATGAAATTAAAAGGAAAAGAGTACTCTGGAAGAGAGCTTATGATACAGATGGAAAATATAGCTCGAGAAGGATTTATATCTAGAGATTCAGATCCAGATAAACAGTATGGACAGGATATAATGTGGTACATGTGGACAGGAAAATGCTCATCTTTATTTGGAAAAGATGATATGACTACATTTGAAAGATATTTTATAGCAGAAAAAGAAACTCATGTAGAAAATAAAAACCCATACTACACACTTAGAGAAGACGAGGATATTTGTAAAAAACTATTTGATGAGTTTGAACTTGATATAAATGATTCACATATAATAAATGGACATGTTCCTGTAAAATCTAAGAGTGGAGAAAGTCCAATAAAGGCAAATGGAAAGATTCTTGTAATAGATGGTGGATTTTCAAAGGCATATCAAGACAAAACTGGTATTGCTGGATATACATTAATATATAATTCAAAAACTATGCAGTTAGTATCACATCAGCCATTTAGCTCAATGGAGGAAGCTATTTGTGATGAAAATGACATAATATCTACAACTGTTGTCGTTGAGCACAAGGCAGAAAGAAAAATGGTGAGGGATACAGATGAAGGTAAGAGAATGCAAAATGAAATAGATGAATTGAAAATGTTATTAAAGGCTTACCAGAAAGGTTTAATAAAACAGAAATATAATATGTAAAAATACAACGAGATAACTTTAAAAAATATATCTTATATATAATATTTAAAAGTAAATAAAAAGATTTAGTGTATAAACTTTAATATAGTTTTTATCTATAGTGCTATAGTTTTTTTATTGTATTCAACTTAGTATATCATATGATAATATTTAATATGAAAAAAATATGAACGTTTTAGAGAATAAAATGTTTTAGGAGGATTTTAGTAATGGTAAAAAAATTATTAGCGCTAACATTATCTTTATGTTTAGCAATCGGTGCTGTCGGATGCTCTAGCGGTGGCGGAGAATCATCTGACAACAAAGACTTCAAAGTAGGTATAGTAACTCCTACATTATCAGTAAGTGAAGATGAATACAGAGGAGCAGAGGCTATGGTTGAAAAATACCCTGGTCAGGTAGAACACGTTACTCTTCCAGAAAACTTCAATACTGAAATAGAAACTGCTATAAGCCAGATAGTAAGCTTAGCTGATGATGAACAGATGAAAGCTATAGTAGTAGTTTCAGGACAGTCTGGACTTCTTCCAGCATTACAGCAGGTTAAAGAAAAAAGACCTGACATAGTAACTATAACAGCTCCAATATGGGATGACCCAGATATGATGAGCCAGTATGTTGACGTTAACCTTGATGCTAACTGGGCAAAAAGAGGTGAAACTATAGTTACTCTAGCTAAAAAAATGGGATGTAAAACATTCATACATTACTCTTTCCCAACACATCTTTCAAAAGAATCTGTAGCAACTAGAAGAGATAAAATGAAAGAAACTTGTGAAAAAGAAGGTATGGAATTCGTAGAAGTTATGACTCCAGACCCACAGACTGGTCAGGGTGTTGCAGCTATGCAGCAGTTCTTAAACGAAGATATTCCAAGACAGATAGAAAAATATGGTAAAGATACTAACATATTCGGATCTAATTGCCCAATGTACGATGTAATATTAGCTAAAGCTTTAGAGTTAAAATTCTGTGTAGCTGAACAGTGCTGCCCAACTCCAACTCAGGCTTACCCAACAGTTTTAAATCTTGAAATAGCTGAAGAAGATTCTCAGAACTACGAAAAAATGAACCAGATGATATCTGAAAAAGTAGATGCTCAGGGAATGAAAGGTAGATTAGGTGGATGGCCAATGCCAATGACAGTATTCTTACCTGAATATGCTGTTGAATTAGCTATGGAAATGGTATCTAATGGATTAACTAAAGAAGATGTTTCTAGCTCAGAATACTTACAGAAATTTGCTAAAGACAAATTCGGCATAGATACTCAGTTCGAAAAACTTAAAGACAATACTGACAACTACCAGTTAATGGTAATGGATCAGATAGTATATTAATTTAAAATTAATTAGTTAAAGAAAACCCCAGGAAGTATCTTTTCTGGGGTTTTAAATTATAATATAAAAGGAGAATTTATGATAAAGACAATTAATCTTAGTAAGCAATTCTCTGGAATATACGCATTCAAAAATGTTAACTTTCATTTAAAAAAAGGTGAAATACATGGAATAGTAGGAGCAAATGGATCGGGGAAAAGTACTTTTTTAAATGTATTATTCCAAGATAGAAATATTCACCTTACTGGAGGATATGAAGGAAAGATAATATTTGATGGCGAGAAAATGAAAATAAACACTACCAGAGAAGCAATTGAATTAGGTATTGGAAAGGTATATCAGGAATTTGCACTTGTAAATAGTATGGATATAGCTTCAAATATAAAGATAAATAGCAATAATTTTTTAGGTTCATCAAGTGATAAAACAAATAAAGATTTTCTATACATAGATAAGAAAAAAAATGAAAAAGATGCTGAAGAAGTTTTGAGAGAAATGGGCATAAAAGTAGATGTAAAATCATCTCTTGAAAATCTAAATGTAAGTGTAAAGCAGTTTATCGAAATTGCTAGGGAAATAAGTAATAGAAATTTAAAAGTTCTATTTTTGGATGAGCCGACTGCATCTCTAAATAAAGAAGATACAGATATATTCATGAAGATAGTAAAATCACTTAAAGAAAAGGGGATTTCTATAATATTTATATCTCATAGACTTGATGAAATAACAGAGCTTTGTGATGAGGTAACTGTATTCAGAGATGGAGAAGTGGTTGCTAACTACCAAAAGGATGAATTTGATATAGAAAAAATAGCTATAGATATGATTGGGAAAAAAGTATCTAAAGCTGTTAATGAGCATAGAGACAATACTCAGAAAAAAGAAAATATATTAGAATTAAAAAATGTTTCTATAATAGAAAAAAACAATAAAGTTATTTCTGATATAAACATGGAAATAAAAAAAGGCGAGATTCTAGGAATAACAAGTCTTGCAGGACATGGACATACTGATATTTCGTATGCTATTATGGGAATTCATAATGTAGAGGGAGATATAGTATACAAAGGAGAAAAGCTAAATACTTCTAAAACAGACAAAACTATAGAAAGTGGAATAGTTATGGTTCCTGATGAAAGAAAAGAAAGGGGACTTTTACTAGAAAGTGATGTAACAGATAATATTATATACACTGCTTGCTATAGTAAAGGAAAATTCTTGAAATATCCTAAGTTAAAAGGATTATCTTTATTAGATAAAAAGCGGATAAAAGAAACAGTAGACGAATCTATAAAAGAATATAATATAAAATGTAGTTCGCCACAGCAAAAAGCTAGAGAGCTTAGTGGAGGAAATCAGCAGAAGATTTGTATAGCTAGAGCTGTAATAACAGAGCCAGAAGTTCTTTTTGTAAGTGAGCCTACAAGGGGGATAGATATATTCTCTAAGGAAATAATACTAGATACTTTAGTAAATCTAAACAAAGAAAAAGGTACTACAATAGTAATGGCTTCAAGTGAGATAGATGAATTAAAAAGAATATGTGACAGAGTAATAGTAATGTACGAAGGAAAAATATTTGATATATTATCTCCAGAAGAAGATGATGAGGTATACAGCCTTGCAATTTCGGGTAAAAGGAGGGTAGAGCATGAATAAATTGAAAAACATAAAGTTTCCTAAAATGAAAGCACCTCAGATAATAATAACAGTTTATCTTCTTATAATGCTTTCATTTATATCTAAAATAGATATCTCTCTTTATTCTATATTCAACGACTCTCTTATTAAATTTGCAATGAACTTTGTGTTAGTTCTATCTTTAATACCTATGCTAAAATGTGGAGTTGGAATGAACTTTGGTATGGCAATAGGTATAATAGCAGGACTTATAGGAATGTGTATATCTATTGAATTAAAAATGGGAGGAGTAGCAGGATTCACATTAGCACTAGCTATAACAGTGGTAGTTGGAGCTATATTTGGGTTCTTGTATTCTAAAATACTTAATAGATTAAAAGGAAAAGAAGATGTAATAGGGATGTTCTGTGGATATTCATTTGTATTTATAATGAATATATTCTGGACAGTTGCACCATTTAAAAATAGAATGATGCTTTATCCAATAGGAGGACAGGGACTTAGACCTAAGATATCTCTTGAACTTTTCTACAATAAAATATTAGATAACTTTTTAAGTATAAAAATTGGAAAGATAGTAATTCCACTTGGATTACTTCTATTTGTCGGTTTTATAACTCTTTTAATAATGTTATATTTCAAAACAAGAGCTGGTAAAACAATGGAAGTAATTGCAGAAAATGAAAAATTTGCAGAACTTTCAGGTGTAAGTATAAATAAATATAGAACGATAGCTATAATTCTTTCAACAGTAATAGCTGGGATAGGTATATGCGTATATACTCAGAGCTACGGTTTTGTACAGTTATACGATGTACCGCTAAACTTCTCGTTCCCAGCAGTTTCTGCTATATTGATTGGTGGAGCTTCAAGAAAAGAAACAAAGGTAGTTCACGCGGTAATAGGTACTTACCTATTCCAGACAACGTATTTATTATCTATACCAATAGCAAATGCATTACTTATGCCAGAGCTTGCAGAAACATTAAGAATGATAGTAAGTAATGGAATTATACTTTATGCATTCATATGCGAAGGAGGGGAAAAAGGATTATGGAAAAAGAAAAAATAAAATTATTTATAAGAAGAAATATAGTTCCTATAATATTCATAGTTATGTGTGTATCCATGATCCTAATTTCTAATGTAGGACTAAGCTTCTTAGCTAATGAATTATATAGAAGAATTGTAAGAAATACTATTATGATAATAGCTCTTTTAATACCTATAATGGCAGGTATGGGGATTAACTTCTCTGTTGTAATAGGTGCTTTATGTACTCATTTTGCAGCAATTATAATAGTAGATAGACAGATTGAAGGTGCTATGGGGATAGTAGCAGTATTTGTACTTGCTCAGGTACTTGCACTTATATGTGGAAATATTATAGGACATATATTAAATAAATCTAAGGGTAGAGAGATGATAACTAGTTTAGTAATCGGTCTACTTGGAACAAGTATATATACTCTTATATTCTTAGCTGGATATGGAACAATAATAAAACCACACAATCCTAATATAATGTTATCCACAGGAATTGGTATACAGACTATGATAGACCTTATGCCTTTAAAACAGGTAATAGTTGAACATCCATATATACCGATATTATTTATAGCAGTCGCTACTATAATAACAAAATACCTTATGGGAACTCAATTTGGTGCAAAATTAAAGGTAATAGGTGATAATATGAATAATGCCTATGCACTTGGAATAAATGTAGACAAAATGAGAAGATATGCGATAGTAGTCTCTACAATGCTTGCTTCAGCAGGACAGATAATGTTTGTGCTTAATATAGGTAGTATAAACGTATATACAGGACATTTAAATGTAGACGTATTTGCATGTGCATCAATACTTGCAGGTGGAGCTACACTTAATAAAGCTAGTTTAAAAAATGTATTTTTAGGGGTAGTTCTTTTCCATACTATGTTCATAGTATCTCCTATGGCAGGGAAAGTACTATTTAGTAATGTTGCAATTGGGGAATACTTCAGAAGTTTCGTCGCATATTCTACAATAGTAATATCTCTAATAATGAATATACACAATGAAAAACAAGGGGTCTCAGACTAAACATAAAATAAAATTGGGAATTTTAACATATAAAAAGCTATTATAAAATTTAAAGAAAATCACTTTTTAATGCTCAAAATCACAAATAATCTCTTCTCCAGGCTTCAATGCGTGGCATTAAATCGTTGAAAAAACAACGATGCCACGCATTTGCAGATTGTCGAATTCGATTTATTTGTGATTCCAAGCAAAAAGATGATTTTCTAAATAAATTTTTATAATAGCTTTTTTTACTTAAAAATTATCAATTTTATTTTAGAAAAGTCCTTGACTACAGAATTGCCAAAATAATAATATAAATATAAAAATACTTTGTAGTATTTTACTTTTGTGTTTAAGAGCTGAAAAGATATAAAAATATGTTATAAGGAATTAAAAAAGCCCATTCTTTTTGATTGTGATTATGAATTATTCGATATCGACAATCTGGAGGCGACCCACAACATTTAAATGTGTTAGTTTAATGGGTGGGTCGCCGAAGCCTGGAGATGAGAATATTCATAATTTCAATCAAGAAAAAGAAGGGCTTTTTAATTCTTATAACATTCATTTTAAAGATTTTCAGTTCTATATTTTTCCATTATCTGTCCAAATATTTCAGATGCAGAAGGTGGTGTATATGTTATTGCGTTTGCACCAGCTTCTATTGTTTCTATTATTGATTCTGAAGTATTCCCACCAGTTGCTATGATAGGGATAAATGGATGGTCTTTTCTTATTTTTCTTACAAGATTTGCAGTTTCTTTTCCTGCAGAAACGTTTAAAATAGTTGCACCTGCAGCTATTCTTGCATCTATGTCATCTTGATCATGACATACAGTAACAACTATAGGTATGCTTATAGTATCTTTCATTTCACTTATTAAAGTGTTTTTTGCTGGAGAGTTAAGCACTACTCCAAAAGCTCCATGTAATTCTGCATCTAAAGCAATTGCAATAGATCTATTTCCAGAAGTGATTCCACCACCAACACCACAAAATACCGGAGAAGGAGATACATCCATTACAGCTTCATTTATAGATTGTTGTGGGGTGAATGGATAGACAGCTAAAACAGCATCTGCGTTATTGTTTTTTATTATCGATATGTCCGTTGAAAAAATAAGGGATTTTATCCTCTTGCCAAATATAATTATTCCACTAGCCATATCTATTTCTTTTGGAACACAAACTATTTTATTTTTAAGCTTTGATTCTATAACAGGAACCAAAGAATCTTCTGATGAAGTAAGTCTATAGACCATGTTTTCGTTTAATTTAAGATTTTCCATTAATTACCAATATCTCCTTTTCAAGTTTAATCTATAATATTTTTAATATTTATTTATAATATTCATTATTAAATAATATCATAAAAATTATTGATGAGAAACTAAAAAATTATTAAAAGTTAATTATTACAAATTATTGTAAAAAACGTATTCTAGTTGAAGAAAAATTCATATAATAAATAAAAATATATAGAGATTAGGATATTTAAAAATATATAAAATTAAAGCAGTTACAATATACTCTTATTAAATCAAGCGATTAGTGATATAATAATATATATTAAATGATACAATTGGAGGTACTATGAAGAAATATACACTTATATCGCCATGTTTTTTTGGAATGGAAAAAATGTTGGCTACAGAAATAAAAAATTTAGGATTTGAGATAGAAAAAACTGAAGACGGAAGGGTAACTTACAAAACAGGTGAAGATGGTATAGCTAAGGCAAATATGTGGCTTAGATGTGCAGAAAGAGTAAATCTAAAGGTTGCAGAATTTGAAGCTAGAACATTTGATGAGCTTTATGAAAATACTAAGAGAATAAATTGGGCAAAATATATACCTTATGGTGCACAGTTCCCAATATCAAAAGCATCATCTATAAAATCTAAACTGTTCAGTACAACTGATGTTCAGTCTATAGTAAAAAAAGCTATAGTTGATAATTTAAAAAAATCTTACCTAGAAAGTGGTAGATTAAAAGAAGATAAAGAAAAATATCCTATATACGTATTTATCCACAAAGATAAGGTTACATTATCAATAGATACTACAGGAGATGCTCTTCACAAAAGAGGATACAGAGAAAAGGCAAATAAAGCTCCAATAAGAGAGACTTTAGCAGCAGGGATAATGTATCTAACTCCATGGAGACCAGGAAGAACTTTAGTAGACCCTATGTGTGGTTCAGGAACTATACTTATAGAAGCTGCTATGATGGGATTAAATATGGCTCCAGGACTTAATAGAGAATTTATATCAGAAAAATGGAGAACAATAGACAAAAAAATATGGTGGGATACTAGAAGAGATGCATTCGACCAGATGAATGAAGATTTAGATTTTAAAATATACGGATATGATATAGACCCTGAAACTATAGAAATAGCAAAAGAAAATGCAGAAATTGCAGGGGTTGCTGATTATATAGAATTTAATGTTGCAGATGCGACTGAATTTAAAAGCGATGAAGAATACGGATTTATAGTTACAAACCCACCTTATGGGGAAAGACTTGAAAGTGAAGAATCTGTAAAATTACTTTATAAAGAATTGGGATATGCGTTTAGAAGACTAAAAAATTGGTCATATTATCTAATAACTTCTTTTGAAGAATTTGAGTATGAATTTGGACAGCAGGCGACTAAAAAGAGAAAACTTTACAACGGTATGCTAAAAACATATCTTTATCAGTACCCAGGTCCAAAACCACCTAGAAAAGAAAAAAATGACTAAAATAAGGGGGAATTAGATGAAAAAACTAATTAAGCTTATGCTACTTGCAGTTGTTATACTAATGACAACAACGGGGTGTAGCACTAGCACAAAATCTCCAGAAAAATTGCTGACAAAGCCTAACTATGATGAAGAAAAAGCTCTTTTAAATTCTGGAATATCAAAAGTTCTTTATCAGAATGTAAATTTAATATTCCCAGAAAATCTAAAAGAAAGCGGTAAAATAAATTACGTCGACTTAGATGAGGATGGAAAAAATGAAATTGTGGCATTCCAGAAAAAAGAGAAGATAAACTCTGATAGTAAAGTAGGATTTTTAATTTTAAGAGAAGATAAGGAAAGCTATTCGTTCTTAGAAGAAGGGGTTGTACTCGAAAAAGGAGATAAAATAGAGTACGGAGGATTCTACGATTTAGACGGTGATGGAAGCAAAGAGATAATAATGCAGTATAAAGATCAAAATGATGTATCTAGATTAAAGGTTTATTCATTTAAAGATAATAAAGTAAGTGAAATATACCGGTTAGATGATATATTTACAGAAGGAAATGTAATTTTTAAAAGTGCATCAAACTTAAATAATACCTCTGATTCGTCATCAATTGGAGAAATAGACAGTAAAAAGATAAAAATAAGCTATATAGACGATGATAATAATATCGATATGATAGTACTAGGATATAATTCTAGTAATAGAAAATTAAAAGTGAGTCTAGTTCAGTTTACATCAGAAAATGCGGTTGTAAAGGATGTAAAAACTATAGATGATATAAATGGAATATCAGAGGCATACATTACAATTGGAAATATTTCTAAAAATGAAAAAGGAATACTTCTAGATTTACCTATTGGAAAAGATGGGGTTGTTGGGACAGAGGTTATGTATATTAAAGATGGAAAGTTTGTAAATGTTGCAAGCTGCAAAGATGAGCAGATGAAAAAAGCTTATTATGTCCCAGTTGGAGATATAAATAAGGACAACATAATAGATATACCTTCTATTTCGGCAAATAGCTCTTCGTTTATAGATAAATCTTATGCATATATTACGTATTATCAATGGAGCGGTAATTCGGATACTAACTTTATGCATATAAAAGGTCAAAGTTACTATAATTATCAGTACAACTTCAGATTTGATTTACCTAAATCAATGTACAATTCTCTTTATACAGAACAGAAGTATGAAGGAGAAAAAATTCAGATAGAGTTTAAAGCTACAAATATTAGAACGGGGACACTGGAAACTGCTTTTACTGTAGTTGTTAAGCCTAAAAATGGAAGTATAGATGATAAACAGAGCCTAGGTAATACAAAAGATGCTGTTCGGATTTTAGATAATGAAGATTATTCTTACGATTTAATAATAAATAGTAAAAGAATACTAAAAGATTACAGCGTAAAAGAAGATGAATTGAAAAAAAGTTTTTCTAATGTATATGAATAAATATTAAATATAACGAAAGGGGAATAGTAGGATGAAAGAAAAAATTTTAATTCTTGAAGATGAGATAGGTATAAGAAGTTTTGTTAGTATAAACCTAAAAAGAGAAGGTTACGATATAATAGAAGCTGGAACAGGTCAGGAAGCAATAGAAAAAATAGATTCTGAAGATGGAATATCAATAGCATTATTAGATGTTATGCTACCTGATATGAGCGGTATAGAAGTTTGTAAATATATAAGAGCTAAATACGACCAGGTTGGTATAATAATGCTTACAGCTAAATCTCAGGAAGAAGACAAAATAGAAGGATTTATGTCTGGAGCAGATGATTATATGGTAAAACCATTCAGTATAAAAGAATTAATGGTAAGGGTATCAGCACTTATAAGAAGAGTTAATAAAGAAAGTGCACCTGCAAAAAATAGTGAAATAGATTTACGGCCATTTAGATTAGATGTCGATAAGAGAAAACTATATAAAAATGGCGAAGAAATAGAATTAACACCAACAGAGTTCTCTATAGTTAAATATCTTATGTCTAATGCAAAACAGTCTTTAAGTAGAGAAAAAATACTTGAAGAAGTTTGGGGAACAAACTACTTATATGACTTCAAAATAGTAGACGTAAACATAAGAAGAATAAGAAATAAAATAGAGGACGATCCTTCAAAACCAAAATATATACAGACTATATGGGGCTATGGTTATTGTTTTAGAAAGGAAGACTAAATGTTACACTTTGAAGGTTTAAGAAAAAAAATAATTAAAAATTATTTTGTAATAATTATAATTGTAGTAGCACTTTTTGAGGGGTTGTTTATGTTTTATGTGCAAAATTACTACTACAATTCAGTAAGACAAACTTTAGAGTCTAGAGTAGAGTATATAAATGGTTCATACAATACTGTATCGATGGAAACAGTTAGTTTTGAAGATAAGGTCAATAGTATTTACGAAAAGCAGATGAATGATAAAAATACAAAATATGGTATTTCTATAATAGATAAAAATAGAAATATGATATTAGACCAGTATGGATTTAAGACACATGAAAAAGTAAACTTTATAGATGTAAATAGAGCATTAAAAAATGGTAAAAACTTAGTTCCATACACATACAAAATTGCTTCTACAGATGAACATGTTATGAGTATAGCTGTACCATTAAAGGTAAATAATGTTGTAGAGGGAGCTGTTAGATACACAGTTTCTCTAGATGCGATAGATAGAGAAATTATAAAGCTTATGGCATGGCTAATTATGATAGGTGTTGTAATACTTATAATAGCTATTGCAATTAGTTTAAAATTTGCCGAAAGTTTAATAACACCTCTTACAGAACTGAAAAAATTTGCCAATGAATTATCTTGCGGTAATTACAATGTTAAGCTAAAGAGCAATAAGATTGTAGATGATGAAATTGGTGAGCTTGCCGAAACATTTGAAAAAATGGCTGTAGAAATCGATAAGAATGAGAAATTAAAGAATGAGTTTATTTCTTCAATATCTCATGAACTTAGAACTCCTCTAACGTCTATAAAAGGTTGGAGTGAAACTCTTGGTTACGAAGGAATTAATAAAGAAGAGCTAGATATGGGTCTTGGAATAATTCAGGACGAGACAGAAAGACTTATCAAGCTAGTTGAGGAATTACTTGATTTTTCAAGACTTTCATCACAGAGAATAAAACTTGTTATAGACTCAGTAGATGTTGAAGGACTGGTTGTTGGGGTAATAAATCAGTTAAAGGTAAAAGCTGCTGAAAAAGATATAAGATTATTATTCGAATTTGAATGTGGAGAAGTGAAGAATATACAGGGTGATAAAAATAGATTGAGACAGGTTCTTATTAACTTAGTTCAAAACTCACTTAAATTCACAGCAGTTGGAGGATTTATAAAAATAACAGTAAATCAAGATAGTGAAATGACGACTATATCTGTTACTGATAATGGATCAGGAATAGATAAAGAAAATCTTGAAAGGGTATTTGATAAATTCTTCCAAGAAGATTACAATAAATCAGGAAGTGGATTAGGTCTTGCTATAAGTAATGAAATAGTAAAACTACATAATGGAGAAATGAGCGTAGAAAGTAAGAAAAATGTCGGAACATCTATAACATTTACCCTTAAAAATAAATTAATAAATAATATTTAATAAATATAACGATATTTTAAAAATTTCTGATAATTTGTATTGACACAGAAGAAAATATGATTTATTATATAAATATGTTAAAAATAAATGAGTAATCGTTGAAAAAGGAAGTAGCTCAGAATTATTTTATAGAGAGCAGGGGATGGTGGAAGCCTTGCATTGAAGTCTGAAGTGAATAGAGCTTTAGAGATTGTTGTGAAATTCTTAAAGATATAAGCAACAGGTAATCCTGCCTTAAAGGAAAGAGTGGATAGTATTACTATCAATTAGAGTGGTAACGCGGATTATATTTCGTCTCTTGGTTTTCCAAGAGGCGATTTTTTTATACTCAAACCAAACTAATTGAATTTTAATCTATCAAAGAGAGTGGTACCACGGAAATATTCGTCTCTCAGTGAAATTTTCACTGAGGGACTTTTTTATTACCCAATATCACAAATTAAAAAAGTAAAATATAAGATTAAAAAATTAAAAAAAGGAAGAGAACAAAGGGAGGAATTTAAAATGAAAGAAAAAGTTGTATTAGCATACTCAGGAGGATTAGACACATCAATAACTATACCTTGGTTAAAAGAAAACTACGATGATATAGAAGTTATCGCTTGCTGTGGAAATGTTGGACAGGACGATAATATGGAAGATGTTTACAAAAAAGCATTAGAAAGTGGAGCATCAAAAGCTTACGTTGATGATATATCAGAAGAATTTGTAACAACTACAATATATGCAGCTATAAAAGCTGAAGCTAAATACGAAGGAAAATACTTATTAGGAACTTCACTTGCTAGACCAATAATAGCTAAAAAATTAGTTGAAGTAGCTCATAAAGAAGGAGCAAAATATATCTGCCATGGATGTACAGGAAAAGGAAATGACCAGGTTAGATTCGAAGCTACAATAGCAGCATTAGATCCAACTATAAAAGTTATAGCACCTTGGAGAATATGGGATATAAAATCTAGAGAAGATGCTATAGATTACGCAAATGAACATGGAATAAAAGTTAAAGCTACAAAAGAAAAAATATACTCAGAAGATGCTAACCTTTGGCATGTATCAACTGAAGGTGGAGATATAGAACACCTTGAAAACGAACACAAAGAAGATATATACAAAGAATGTGTTACTCCAGAACAGGCTTGTGATACACCAGAATACGCAGAAATATACTTTGAAAAAGGTGTTCCTAAAAAATTAAATGGTGTTGAAATGGCTCCAGTAGAATTAATTCAGGCAGTAAATGCTCTTGGTAAAAAACATGGTATAGGAATAATAGACATAGTAGAAAACAGATTAGTTGGTATGAAATCAAGAGGAATATATGAAACTCCAGGAGGAACAATTCTTTACGAAGCTCATAACATATTAGAAAGTGCTTGTATAGATAAAGAAACTCTTCATTTCAAACAGAGAGTAGCTATAAAATTCGGTGAACTTATATACGATGGATTATGGTATTCAAAATTAAGAGAAGCAATAGAAGCTTTTATGGACTGCACACAGGAAAATGTAACAGGTACAGTAAAAGTTAAATTATACAAAGGTAACATAAAACCTGCTGGAATATTTGCAGATTCTCCATTATACGATGAAAGTATATCTTCATTCGGAAATAGTGAATACTACGACCACCACGACGCAGAAGGATTCATCAACTTATTTACACTACCTCTAAAAATTAGAGCTATGAAAGAAGGAAAATAAATTTATAAAAATTTAAGAGGATAGATAAAATTAAGAAGGCTGTTACAAAATTTGTAGCAGTCTTTTTAGTTATTTATGTATAAGGTAGTTGTATTTTTAAAAGTATGTTATTATAGAATATGCTAGTGAATCATTTAGTTGAAAATAAAATATTAATTTGATTCGATTTCACAAAATTTACGGAATTGTAAACATTATTCTATCTGTATATATAGAATATGTTAAAAATTTGCGTTATAATGATAAAGTGAAATTATTTCAAATGACTTCCAACTTTACTGAGTTATATCTAAAGTCTGTAAAATTTAATGAAAGGGAGTGGGTGTATTGGCAAGAAAGGGAGCAAAAAATGTCCCAAAGAAAAAGGTAGCAGCAATAATAGTTGGCGTATTAGCTATAATATATATAGGTTTATCAGTTTTTTTCACAAGCCATTTTTACTTTGGAACTAAAATAAATGGAGAAAGTTGTTCTGGTAAAACTGTAGCAGAAGTTGAGGAAATGTTTGGTCAGGTTTCAGGTGATTATAGCCTTACATTGACAGACAAAAGAAACAAAGAATTTAAAATAACTGCAAAAGACATAAATCTTACTTTCCACGATGAAGGTCAGATACAGAAAATAAAAGATAGTCAGAGTTCTTTTGGATGGATAGTTGGAATATTCAAGGATAAAGACTATAAAGCAGATGTAGTTAGATATGACAATGCTAAGTTAGAAAAATTATACAATGGATTTGAATTATTTGATAAAAACTATGTTATAGAACCTAAGAGTGCGTATCCTGAATACAGCAGAAAAACAAACTCTTATGAAATAAGACCTGAAATATACGGAAATAAAGTTAATAAAGAAGCACTTTACAAAGAAATACAGAAATCAATATTATCAGGAAATAAAGCAATAAATATAGATGAAGCAGGCCTATATGTACAGCCAAAAAATAAGGAAGATAACTCTAAGCTTGCAAAGGCTGTAGAAAAACTTAACAAAAAAGTTAAGATGAAAGTTACTTATGATTTTGAAGATAGAAAAGAAGTATTCTCTGGATATGAAATAGCACAGCTTTTAAACTGTGACTCAGAAGGAAACTACGGTATAACTATCAACAGAGATAGAATGATAGAGCTTTTAAGAGGATTAAGTAAACAGTACAGTACTTATGGAGATCCAAGAAAGTTTAAAGCATCTTCAGGCAAAGAAATAACTATATACGGTGGTTCTTACGGTTGGTTAATCGATAAAGAAAAAGAAGCTGATGAGCTTACAAAAGTTCTTGAAGCAGGAAAAAGTGTTACAAGAGAGCCAGTTTATTCTCAGACAGCACTTCATCGTACAAAAGATGATATAGGAAATACTTATGTTGAAATAAGCTTAGGTGGTCAGTATTTATGGTACTATAGAGATGGAAAACTTGTTACTAGTTTCCCTGTAGTTACTGGAAATGTAAGCAAAGGACATGGAACACCAGGCGGTATATATCCTCTAAACTACAAAGAAAGAGATACATACTTAAATGGACGGAACTATAGTTCTCACGTAAACTATTGGATGCCATTTAACGGAAATATAGGTCTTCATGATGCTACATGGAGAGGTTCTTTCGGTGGAGGAATATATAGAAGTAATGGTTCTCATGGATGTGTAAACTGTCCATATAGTGGAGCAGCTACTATATACAAAACAATAGAAAAAGGAACACCAATAATTTTATACTAAAAAATATTCCCTCAGTTAAAAACTGAGGGATTTTTTTATTCTTTACTTTATCTATACAAATCAAACACAAAATAGTTTATATCGCCTCTATACTTAGAAATAGAGTACTCAATAACCTTGTTTCCGTTTCCATACCCATAAGAATGGAAATAAAAAATAGGATCATTTTCCTTTATATCCAATAAATCAGATGTAGTCTCGTCTGCTTTTACAGTTTCTAGCTTTCTTCTTATCTTAACTACTGGATTGCCTTTATCAGAAAAATAATCATAAAGACGAGAATTAACAAAATCTACATTCTCTATATCTGGAAATAATTTGTATGGTATATATGTTGTTACGATAACATTTGGCTTAGAGTTAATATATCTAAGTCTTATAAGTTTACATACTTTTTCTGATAAAGAAACACCAAGAGCTTTTGAAACTTCTTCAGATGCTTTTTCTATTTTTAAAGATATAACCTTTGTACTTGTAGTTAATCCTTTTTCATTCATTTCTTTATCAAAACTTAAAATCTTTTGTGTAAATTCCTGCTCAATTTTTCTTTGGCAGACCATTGTTCCCCTTTTTCTTCTCTTTTCAAGATAACCATCATCTACAAGAAGTTGAATTGCCTGTCTAACTGTAGGTCTACTTACATCGTAAATTTCTGATAGTTCTATTTCGGTAGGAATTAAATCTCCTTCCTTGTATGTTCCGTTATTTATCTTTTCGAGTAAATCGCATTTTATTTTTAAATACATTGCTGCCATTAGAATATCTCCTTAATCTTTAATGATTATATTATAACATTCAAAAAAAATATATACAATATAATTACATATTAAAAATTATACATTACATAACAGATAAAATATATTGACATATTATTTACATAATGTTATATTATAGACAAATAAATCAAAAAGTTAAAAAATAACACCAATAAATTTTAAAAAGGAGATGTTTTAATATGAAATTAACTAAAAGTAAGCTAGCAAAATACTTTGATCACACTTTTTTAAAGGCATATGCAACAAATAATGATCTTCGAAATTTGTGTGAAGAAGCAAAATCTATAGGGGCTGCTATGGTGGCAATTAATACTGAATGGGTAGAGTTTTGTAAAAAAGAGCTAGAAGGTACGGATATACACGTTGGAGCAGCAATAGGATTTCCTCTAGGTCAGTGTGGACTTGGGACAAAACTATTTGAAACAGAGTATGCTATAAGTCAAGGTGCTGATGAGATAGACTATGTTATAAATATAAGTAAAGCAAAGATGCACGACTGGGATTTTATAAAAAAAGAGATGGAGCTTATAGTAGATATATGTAGAAGAAATAATAGAATATCTAAGGTAATATTTGAAAACTGCTACCTAGAAAAAGATGAGATAAAAAAATTAGCTGAGATAGCTAAGGAAGTTAAACCAGACTTTATTAAAACTAGTACGGGATTTGGAACAGGAGGAGCTACATTAGAAGATGTTAAGCTTATGATTGATACTGTTGACGGAGAGGTATCTGTCAAAGCTGCTGGTGGAATAAGGGATTATGAAACTGCAAAAAAAATGATAGACTTAGGTGTTAAAAGAATAGGAACAAGTTCTTCTCTTAAAATAATTGAAGAATTTGAAAAGGAGAATGAAAAGTAATGTATAATGGAGAGCCTAAAAGACCTATATTTTTAGAAAGTATAAAAGTAGATACTATATGGGGAAATGGCAATATAAGCAAATCAAGAGGATATGATAAAAATTACGGAACTTGGTGGGAAATATCGGCAAATAAGAAGAGTGCAAATACAATAAAAAACTATGACACGGATAAAAATTTTTATGAATTTATAAAAGAAGATGAAAATTCAATACTAGGAGAGGGATATACTCTCCATGAAATGTTAAGACTAGGATATTTAGATACAATAGATTCTTTAAGCATACAAGTTCATCCAGAGGATGAATATGCAATGAAAAATTCAGACGACTTTGGGAAAAAGGAAAGTTGGTATATAATAGATTCCAAGCCAGGTGCGGAATTAGTTGCAGGTAATACTACAGATGATGTAAAGATTATAAAAGAAGCTTTTGAAAATGGAACTCTTGAAAAATATCTAAAAAAATGGGAAGTTTCAAAAGGCGACTTTATAACTATTCCAGCAGGGATGATACATGCCTTAGGACGGGATATACTTGCCCTTGAAATAGGAACAAACTCAGATACTACCTATAGATTTTATGACTATAATAGAACGGATAAAAATGGCAAAAAAAGAGAACTGCATGTAAAAGAATCATTTGATGTTGTAGATTTTTCTAAACAACCAGAATTTATTAAATGTGAGGAAAAGAGTAGAAGGCTTATAGATTCTGAGGAATATGTAATAGATGAGTTATACTTAGAAGAAAATAAGGAAATAATATTAGATAAGCATTTTTGTGTAGTGTCTAATATAGGAGAAGATTGTATAATAGAATGGTGTGGAGAAAAAATAGTTCTTCCAAAATATGATAGTGTATTTGTTCCATATGCATCTAAAAAAATATGCATAGAAAAGGGAGCACACGTACTTATTAGTCAACCAGGAAAGGAGATATAATTTTATGAAAAAAACAATACTTGTAACAGGGGCTAGAGGATATATAGCTAGTTATGTTCAAAATCTTAATAAAGAAAAATTTAACTGGATAAGAATGACTAGAGAGGAAGCAGATTTTTCAAATCCAGATGATGTACAAAAATTTGTTGAAGCTCAGGATTTTGATATATGTTTCCATACAGCAGCGATTGCAGCAACAGTTGCATGTGAGGAAAATCCAGAGCTTGCAAATAAGATAAATGTTGAATCTACAAAGAGAATAGTAGATGCTTGTAAAAAGAAAAATGCTAAATTAGTTTTCTGTTCAACAGAGCAGATATTTAATGGGAAAGAAAATCATGGGCCTTTTAATGAAGAGGAAGAGTACAATGCTGTAACAGTATATGGACAGAATAAAATAGACTGTGAAAAATATATAGAGGAAAGTGGTGTAGATGCGGTTATCCTTAGACTTTCTTGGATGCTAGGTCTATCATTTGCAGGGGTAAAAGCAAATCCAAGCTTAGTTAAAACTGTTTTTAATGCTGTATTATATCAGAAGCCAACTTTATTTACTTGTAATGAAAAAAGAGGGATTACATATGCAAAATATTTAGCAGAGCAGTTTGATAAGATAACAGAGCTTCCTTGTGGAATATACAATGTATCATCTTCAAATGATATGACTACATACGAATGTGCATGTTTGGCTGCCAGAAAGATGGGAATATCTGAGGAAAATATAGAAAAATATATCCTACCTAACAAAGAAAGATATAGTGATAGATTCCGTGATTATAGATTAGACAATAAAAAGATTGAAGATATGGGAATTAAATTTGGAGATTTTGAATCTGGATTAGAAGATATATTAAAAGATTTTTCGCTATTAAAATAATTAAAGTATTTAAAAGGGACCTCAAAAGAGGTTTCTTTTTTTGTGGAAATCTTCAAGAATTTTTAAAAAATTTCAAAATTGTTACCACTTATATTGATATTAATATGATAAAATAAATTAACTAAATAATGTGTACGGAGGGGATCTGTATGAGAAAAGAAAATTATAAAGATGAAATAAATTATTCAGAAGAACAATCAAAATTAGATAGAAAAAGAGATCCAGCAATAGATTATAGTTATGAAAATAAAGGGAGTATTTTTAGAAAAATAGCTAAAGAAAGAACTGAAAAAAAGATGCATAAAGAAGGTCATTTAGGAGCTGTGAAAGATAAAACAGATAACTATTCTGGATATAGCTCAGAGTCATATTCAAATAATAATACAAGTGATTATTATGAAGATACGGACGATTACAATGAAGATAAGAATGAATCAAGTACTTTTAATAAGGCTAAGTCTTGGGTAGAAAAGAATGCAAGTAAAGAGTCAATAGAGATATTTAATAATTTAAAGAAAGAATATAAAAACACACAAAAGAATCTTCAAAATAGTAGAGCTAATGAGCTTTATGATGAAGAAGGAAGTTATTCAAATAAAAAAACTAAGTCAAATGGGTATAAAGTTTGTAAAAAATGTGGAACTCAGATGTACAAAGATTCAAAGGTATGCCCTAGATGTGGTGAAGAGAAAAATACAAACGAAACAGCAGGTTTTATAATATCTAAAATATTTAAATTAATAATTATTGTAGTTGTTATAAATATTGTAATAGGTGCTGCATCATTTATTTTTAATAGTGACGAAGATATATCTTATGAAGAGGAAATTTCAAATGAAGAAGTATCAAGTGAAGAGCCATATATAGATTATGCGGAGTATTCAAAACCTTTGAAGCTAAAATATAATGTAAACTCTAAGGATGTTTTAAAAATAGACAAAGAAAAATTCGAAGTTGGCAAGGAAATACCAGCAGGAGAGTATATGTTTGTAAAAAATGAAGGGACTAGCCTAGGAAGTATAAAAATATTCACAGAAAATGATAAAAGCAATCCTGAATTATTAGAAACAGTACATAGAAACTACTATGTTAAATTGGAAGAAGGAGATACTGTAGAATTAAGAGCAGGAACTTTATACAAGGCAGATCAAGTAGAATTAGATATGTCAGATGAAAATAATCTAAAATCTGGTATGTACAGACTAGGAAAAGATGTAGGAGATGCGTTTACTATAGATGGTAATAGCAAAACATACTATGCTGTATTGGATGAGAATAATGTCATAATAACAAATGGATTTGTAGATGATGGCCCATTCTTTATGGATAAAACATTTATAGAAGATTCATCTACTCAAGGTGAGGTTGCTAAATACATATATGTAAGCAATGGAATAATTGTTCCAGAATAAAATATTAAAAAAGAAACATTAAAAAATAAAATATTGAAAATATTAAAGAGGAAATATTAAAATAAAATTTAATAAATTAATGAAAAATGGGCTGTTGCAAATAATGCACAGCCCATTTTTCGCTTAATACAAACAAAATAAAAAGGTTTAAAAAAAATGAAAAAATTAAAATTATATAAGATAACCCATTCTTAGATTTTCTTCTATTTCAAGATATTCTAAGAATGAAACGAAATCTTCGTCTCCAACTAAAAGCGAACACTGTCTGTATTTTTCTAAGAAAGAATCTAGGTCAGAGAAAAGTTCCACTGCCTTTCTTATTTCAAAATCACTCATCATAGCTTCTAAAGATGAGTTGTCCAATGTATTTATGTGTTTCATAAAAATCGCCTCCGTATCTTCTTTTGTTTTACTTTATACTTAAAGTATAACTTCTATTGGTGCAGTATAATGTTACGAAAGAAAAAAGGTTAAAAATTTTTCAAAAAAATTATTCTGTATAAATCTTGAAAAACATTGTATATTAGAGATAGTTATATATTATAAATAATTATTTTTTAAAGAGAGGAACAAGTGTAATGGGAAAAATCGGTACAGCGCTTAATATGGTAATGCTACTTCAAAGTAATGGAAAAATGAAACTCGATGAAATAGCTAGGGAATTAGAAGTTAGTAAAAGGCAAGTGCAAGAATATAAGAGTGAGCTTGAACAAGCAGGTATATTTATTGATTCGCAGAGTGGGAAATATGGGGGATATTCTATAGCTCCTGAAAGTATATATTTTTCTGCTTCACTAAGAGAAATGGATTTAGGAATATTAGATAGGGTAGCGGACTTTCTTACAGAGTCAAATAATATGTACTCTAAGGAATACAAAAATTCTATAAATAGGATAAAGTCTAATTTTAAGTTAAAAAACTGTGAAGACGAAAATATGAAATATTTCTATATATATCCTGGATGTAGTTTAACTCAGGAAAAAGATAGAGAAATAAGCAGGCAAATATCAGATGCTTATGCTGTAAAGAAAAAAATGAAAATAGAGTACAAGTCTATAAAATCTGGAATTTCTGAAAGAATAGTACATCCTTATGGATTTTATAGTTATCAGTCAGATACGTATTTAATTGCCTATTGTGAAAAAAGAAAGGCTATAAGAGATTTTAAAATATGTAGAATAAAAAATTTAGAGATTTTAGATGAAAGATATGTTATTGACGAAGATTTTAAAATTGGAGAATATACAAAAAATTCTATAGGTAATTTTAAAGGCGATGAGATAGACATTCACCTTATTATAAGAGAGCCATTTGCAACGGTTGTCAGTGAAAAAAGATGGAGTTCTAAGCAGACTATTAAAGAACTTGAAGACGGAAGTATAGATTTTAAAGCTAGAATGATGGGATATGAGCAGATAAAAAACTGGATTCTTGGAATGGGGCCTAGTGTGACTGTTCTTAGCCCAGAGAATCTTGTAGAGGATATAAGAAAAGATATTAATAAAATGATGAAAGTATATTAATCTAAAAAATAGACAAGTCGAAAAATAAATAAGTTCAAAAGTAGATAATTATATAAAAAATAGATAAGTGTATTATAAATAGATAAAGGCTGTTGTAATTTTGCAACAGCCTTATTGTATGTAGAAAACAATTGTAGATAGAAAACCTTTAGTTTTACTAAGGTTAATTTAAAAAAGAATTAATTATCTTTTGAAAGATTGTGTATAAGTTTCCAAGCGTATTTTGTATCTTTTTCAAAATCTTCTTTAGAAGAACCCCAATTTTTAGGCATTTCACCGAAATATGGCTCAAATCCAAATTTTGAGTATATATTTAAAGCTTTGTAACTTGATACCTGAGATGTTAGGTAGATATAATCTTTAAATCCAAGCTCGTTAAATGTGTCCAAAGCCAATGATACTAGACATTTTGCAAGGCCTAAACCTTGATATTCTTTAGATACAGCCACCCAATGTATTCTTTGAAGTGTTTTTCCAAAATGATTTCCGTCCCAAATAGATGCAGTTGCTATATTTTTGCCTTCTTCATTTTGAATAAAGAAACATTTTTTATAAACATCGTCGCTTCCGTCTAAAAAAGTATCATTAAAACATTTTAGAGCAGCCTCTAAATTTTCGAATTGTTCTAAATCAGTTTGTATTTTTGCCCAATCTTTTTCGTATCCGTCTTTATATTTTACTACAGAAAAACCTTCAGGCAATTCAAAGTGAGGATATTCTGTTGGGTTATTTTTTCCCATTAATACTTTTATATTTTTAAATTTATTGTATTCCATCTCAACATGCGGTATTCCTGCTTCCATATACACATCAGACACAGGTTTAAATCCACATTTTGCATAAAGAGAGCAAACATACTCCTGAGCAGAAAGTGATATACTATCTTCTTTTAAAGTATCAGTTATAAATTTTACAGCATTATCTACCATTTTCTTTGCTAAACCAGATCTTCTGTATTCTTTTAAAACTAAAACCCTTCCAATACCTGTATTTTCATAGTGGCTAAATTCTTTTGGAATTATTCTTAAATAAGCGATTATCTTATCTTTGTCGTATGAAAACATATGATATGATACCTTATCAGTATCATCAAAGTCGTTTACCTCAAATACATGCTGCTCACATGCAAAAACCTCATATCTTGCTTTTGCTATTTCATAAAATTCTTCTAAGCTAAGTTCTTTAAAATGCTTTATCTTAAACAAAAATATCAACTCCTATTTTATTAGTTTTTCTAAATTATACCATATTAATAAAAAATACAGAAATATCAGATTACTAAATTAAAAAATTGGATTAAAAAATATGGCAGAGTATGTTATTATATTAAATGACATTCAGAAGAGGAGAGGGAAAAAATGTTAAATACTTTGACTACAATAATTTGTGCCTTACCAGTTATGTACCAGTTTATAGAATTGGTAACAAATAAAAAAAATCTTAAACAGGAAAAATTTAATAATACTTTAAAGTATAGAGTACACTATCAGAAGTTTTTCCTATTAGCTATGGGAGCTTTTGGGCTTGCAGGTGTTATAATGACTGCTAGATTTGGTATGGAAAAAGCATCAACACCTAGATTAGTTATAAGTTGTATAATAGCTGTTATCTTTATTAAATTCTTAATGATGAAAAAATGGAGAATAGAAATAGAAAAAGACGGTATAGAAATAGTAAATCTTTTTGGTAAAAAATCTATTCCATATAGTGAAATAGATAGCATGAAATGTGAAGAATCTAAAAAAATAATCTACTCAGGTGGTAAAAAAGTAGCTACAATAGCAGATACTGTAATAGGATTTAATGAAATAATGAAGATTCTTAAAAGAAAAAAAGTTAGAATAGATTATTAAATATCTAATAACATATTATCAAATATCAGAGTTTATAGAGGAGGCTTTTAAAGTCTCCTTTTTTGATTATCTAAAATTTGTCTGTAAATTTATTGGGATTGGTGTTATACTATCTACTATGCTTTGAATAACAAATAAATTTAATTACTAATAAAGGGGGAGAGAATTTGAACAAAACTAAAAAACTTACTGAAGCGTCGTTATTAACTGCTATATTTGTAGTTGTTACGATTATATCTGTAGGAAGTGGTATAGGATATGGGATATATTTAGATTATATTGTTCCATTATTCTACTTTATAATATATTTAAAATGTGGATCAAAATATACTGTTTTATCGGCGGTATCAGGTCTTACTATTGTATTTGTAGTGTTAGGTAATCCTGGAACTGCTATATGGGCAAGCCAAGGAATTATCTTAGGAATATTATGTGGTATACTTTCTGAAAAGAAAACTAGTCTGATGGACGATTTACTTCTTGGAACACTTATAGGCTCTATAATAATGATATTTATAGATATATATGCCTCAAAACTAATAGGATATAGCTTCATACAGGATTTTAAGGAAACTATAGCTTATATGGCAAAATACATGACTAAAAATGTTCCAGCCTTTAATAATTTCCCACCAGAATTTATACAAAATTACTTTAGTACTGTGTTCTATGTTTCTATAACTTTAATACCACTGGGAACAGTTGTAGGAGTTTATATAATAGGATTATTTGCAGGAAAGAGATTAAACATTCTTAAAGGGGAAACAAAGAAAAAATATAATATAATAAGACATTTTGGGACTTTTTCTAGAATGACTTACTGCTCTAGAAATTTATTTTATTTACTAGTTATTTACACAATGTCGTTTAGTTTAATGAATAAATACGGAATAAAGACAAACATGGCTTATATCGACACAATAATGAACTGTTTCTACTATTCTGGACTTTATTTCTTGATAAGAGATTCTGTAGCAGGAATACAGGGATACATGCTTTCTAAAGGAAAGAGCATGGGACAGGTGAGATTATTTACATTATTATACCTATTTATGCTTATAAGTTATTTCTGGGTGGCAGCTATTGTAGCTATAATATACTTTATGACAATAGATATGAAGTACGGTCTTAGAGAGATTTATGGTGAAAAATTGGGTACTCTATTGACAAATTAAGCGAAAAGACATATATTATAAATATATACGAAAAAATTGATGTTTTAATTTAATTAACAAAGGCTTAGAAGAAAAGAGTAGGATTTATAGGATTTTCAGAGAGCTCCAGGTTGGTGTGATGGAGTAGTTTTGTATATCTGAAGTACATTTTGGAGCCGCTTACCTGAAATAGTAGTAGGGTTTGACGATTTGCATACGTTATAATGCAGTGTCTATTATTTTGACACACTGAGTCGGATATTGTGAGGTATCCGAGAATTAAGGTGGTAACACGAGAGGTATCTCCCGTCCTTTTTATTAGGGCGGGAGTTTTTTTGTTTAAAAAATTTTTAGGAGGAAAAATTATGAGTATATCTAAAATATCTGTGGACGAACAGATGAAGATCATAATGAAAGGTGTAGATAGTCTTATAGATGAGAAAGACCTTAAAGAAAAATTAACTAAAGCACAGAAAGAGGACAAACCACTTGTAATAAAATTAGGTCTTGACCCAAGTGCTCCAGACATCCACTTAGGACATACAGTTGTTCTTAGAAAAATGAAACAGCTTCAGGACTTAGGTCATCAGGTAGTAATAATAATAGGTGACTTCACTGGTAAAATAGGTGACCCAACTGGAAAATCTAAAACTAGAAAAGCATTAACTACTGAACAGGTTCTTGAAAATGCAAAAACTTATCAGGAACAGATATTCAAAGTATTAGATAAAGATAAAACTATAGTAAGATACAACAGCGAATGGTTAGGAAAATTAAACTTTGAAGAAGTTATAAAATTAGCAGCTACAATAACTGTTGCAAGAATGCTTGAAAGAGAAGATTTCAAGAAAAGATACGAAGGACAGATGCCAATATCAGTTCACGAATTCTTCTATCCTTTAATGCAGGCATACGATTCTATAGCAATAGATGCTGATATAGAACTTGGTGGTACTGACCAGAGATTCAACCTTTTAATGGGTAGATCACTTCAGAGAGAATTCGATAAAGAATCTCAGGTAGTTATAATGATGCCTTTACTAGAAGGTCTTGATGGTGTAAACAAAATGTCTAAATCATTAGGAAACTACATAGGAATAGATGAAGAAGCAGGACTTATGTACCAGAAAGCTATGGAAGTACCAGATGAATTAATAATAAAATACTACAACTTAGTAACAGACGTTCATCCAGATGCTGTAGCTGAAATAGAAGCTAAATTAGAAGATGGAGCTAATCCAAGAGATATAAAAATGGGACTAGCTAAAGAAATAGTTACTTTATACCATGGAGAAGAAAAAGCTCAGGAAGCAGAAAACAGATTCAAGAGTGTATTCCAGAAAGGTAATATACCAGATGATATACTAACTGTTGAAGCTGCTGCGGCTGATTTAGATATAGCTGGTATAGCTGTTGAAAATAAATTAGTTCCAAGTAAGAGTGAAATAAGAAGACTTGCTAAACAGGGTGGAGTAAAAGTTAACGGAGAAAAAGTTAATGATTTAAATGCTGTTGAAGCAGAAGGTGAACTAGTTATACAGATAGGTAAAAAGAAATTCATAAAAATAGTTGTAAAATAAATAAAAAAAGATGTCACGTTTTGTGGCATCTTTTTTTATGTAGGTAACCAGTTAAACTGAGAACCTTTTTATTATTTTTCTGTTGGTGTAAGTAAAGTAACACCGCTATTTTTTATTTTTTCTATGAAGTCTGGGTTATTTAAAAACTTTTCTTTTACATCAACGTCGTTGGCTTTATATATTCTAGATACGATTTCAGCCATATGAGCTGCAAAGTCAAGTGGGGAATCAAATAATTCTTCGTTTTCAACATAGTACTGAGTAAGTTCTTTTCTTGTTCCTAAATCAGATAAGTAAAGAAGTTTTAATTCTTTTTTGCTTATATCTTCATTAAAGTTACCATAAGCAAATCTGATTTCTTCTACAGGAAGATTAAGGAACACATCGTTATAAAGAGAGTTATTTTTTATTATGCTGTAGTTGAAGTCAGATATATTTTTATCTGCAAATAAATTATAATTATAAACCATGCAAACCATTAGATATTTGTCAAATAGATCGGGATATTCTTCTGAGTTTTCAACAACGAAGTTTTCTATATCTTTTAGATAATCAAAGTATACTCTTCTTAGTAAATCCTGTTTTGTTTTGAAGTAGTATGTGAAGTTACCTAGGGTTATGTTAGTATTATCACATATTTCCTGTATAGTTGTTTTAGAGTATCCTTTAGTATAGAATAACTTTTTTGACTCTTCTACTATGTAATTACAAGTATTAAGTCCTTTTTTATATCTGTTCATAAAATCCTCCTAAAGATTAATTCAATCTCATTTCTTTTAAATTTTGATATAATTATAGCAAAAGGGTGTGAAATTAAAGAGAATAAATTATAAAAAAACAGTGACTTCAAATATCTAAAGATTTGAAAATATAAATCAATTTAAAGGCAAATAGATAAAACAAAATGATAAAATGTATTTACAAAATATTTTTTTTATATTAAGCTATAAAATGGATGTATATATAAAAAATAGAAATAGGAGGAAATTTAATGAAAAGAAGATATCGAATGAATATGTCTTTTTGTTATAGTTCTTTTAAAGAAGGTTGTGCTTCACTTTCTAACAAATTATAAAAAATAAATATTAGAAAGTGGAGGTATATTATGAAAAAATACATCGGAGAAATAGGGCTTTTTGCCGTAGCTATTATATGGGGAGGCGGATTAATTGCTGCCAAAGTTGCATTAGATAGTGGCCTTTTGACTTCGCAAATAATGACTATTAGATTTTTTTTATCAGCGGTATTAATGACAATAATATTTTTTAAACCTATAAAAAATAATTTGTCACTAGGTATATTAAAGGCAGGAAGTGTTTTAGGTATTTGCCTATTTTTAGGATTTTTCTTACAGACATTAGGGTTAGAATACACTACACCATCAAAGAATGCATTTCTTGCATCGATAAATGTTGTTATAGTACCTTTTATAGGGTTTATGCTTTATAGAAGAAAGATTGATAAATTTGGAGTAATCAGTAGTTTTATAGCTGTATTGGGAATAGCGGTATTATCGCTTAGTGCAGATTTTACAATTAATTTTGGAGATTTACTGACAATACTGTGTGCATTTGCGTTTGCATTTCAAATATTCTTTACAAGTGAATTTGTAAAATCTTACAACCCGCTTGCATTAAATACTATACAATTAAAAAATGTTCTAAGAAAAAGGGAGGGAATTTATGAAAAAATACATAGGAGAAATAGGGCTTTTTGTGGTAGCTATCATTTGGGGGGGCGGATTTGTCGCAACTCAAGCAGCATTGGATGGTGGACTTACAACATCACAGATAATGACGCTGAGATTTTTTATATCAGCGGTGTTGATGACTATAATATTCTTTAAACAGATAAAAGAAAGTTTATCGTGGGGAACAGTAAAGGTAGGCGCAATTTTGGGAGTTTGCTTATTCCTTGGATTCTTTTTACAGACTTTAGGTTTAAATTACACAACTCCATCAAAAAATGCATTTATAACATCAGTAAATGTTGTTATAGTTCCATTTATAGGATTATTACTTTATAAGAGAAAAATAGATAAATTTGGAATGGCAAGTAGTTTTATGGCTATAATAGGTATAGCAGTTTTATCACTAAGTGCAGATTTTACAGTTAATTTAGGAGATGTTCTTACATTATTATGTGCTTTTGGATTTGCATTCCAGATCTTCTTTACAAGTGAATTTGTTCATAACCATAATCCGATAGCATTAACAGCAGTTCAGTTTACTGTAGCATTTATTTTATCATTAATAGCTCAGATATTTATGGGAGAATTAAAATTAAATGCTGATGCTTCTGGATATATGGGAATTTTATACTTATCAGTTTTCAGTACAACAATTTGTTTCTTACTTCAGACAATATGCTCAAAAATGGTAGATGGAACAAGAGTTGCAATAATTCTTTCTACTGAAGCTGTATTTGGAACAATTTTATCAATAATAATACTTGGAGAACCTGTAACAGTTAGAATGATTATAGGTAGTTTAATTATATTTGCTTCTGTAATAACTGCCGAAACTAAGTTATCTTTCCTACCGTTCTTTAAAAATAAGCAATAAAATAAAAAAATATAAATTTGATGTTTAAGATAATGGAGAACGGGTATAATTACTAACGTAATCAAGAAAGCCTAGTAGACTTAACAAAAATAATACTTTAGTTAAATTTATGTAAATAAGATATGAAAAATCTAAATTGTAAATTTAAAAGAAAAATAACAAAAAATTCTAAAAAAAGTGTTTTAAAGATTTAAGTCAGGGTATATAATAGACATAGAGTTGGAAACAACTGATAATCAAGTAAAAGACAATAAAATTAACTTTAGGGAGGAACTTTAAAATGAAAAAATGGGTTTGTACAGTATGCGGATATATACACGAAGGAGAAACTGCACCAGCAGAATGTCCAGTATGTAAAGTAGGAGCAGATAAATTTGAAGAAATGGCCGGAGAAAGAGTTTGGGCTGATGAACATAGAATAGGTGTTGCTAAAGGTGTTGACGAAGAAATATTAGAAGGATTAAGAGCTAACTTCACTGGTGAATGTACAGAAGTTGGTATGTACTTAGCAATGTCAAGACAGGCTGATAGAGAAGGATATCCAGAAGTAGCAGAAGCTTACAAAAGAATAGCTTTCGAAGAAGCAGAACACGCTGCTAAATTCGCTGAATTATTAGGAGAAGTTGTTGAACCTTGCACTAAAACAAATCTTGAATTAAGAGTTGACGCTGAATACGGAGCAACTGAAGGAAAATTAAAAATAGCTAAAAGAGCTAAAGAATTAGGATTAGATGCTATACATGATACAGTTCACGAAATGTGTAAAGATGAAGCTAGACATGGTAAAGCATTCTTAGGATTATTAAACAGATACTTCGCTAAATAATTTAAACATAAAAGTATATAAATAAGATTAATAGACTTCCGGTATTTATAAAATATCGGAAGTTTTTTATTGTATGTAGAACCTCACCAGTTATACTGTGGGGGGCTTTTTTGAATAAAAATATAAATTTATTATTTGATTATTGCAAACTTAAAATTTAATCAATGAATATGTATTTTTTATGTAGAAAAAAACAAAAATATGGAAGAATAATTCTATCTGTGATAAAATAATGAGATGTGAAAAAAATCAGCTTAGAAGTCATAAGGAGAAGAGGTGATAACTAAATGGCTGAAAAAAATAAAAATGAAATAAAAAATACCACAGAAAAAAAATCATTAAAAGCAACTAATGAAAAAAAGAAATTGGAAGAAAGAAAAAAAGCTTTAAAAAGTTCTGATGATATAGCAAAAAATATAAACAAAAGAAAAAAGAAGAGAACTACTCGGAAAAAGAAAAAACAGAAGAAAAAAGAAAAGATTGTATTTAGTATTATAGCGATATTTGTTGTAGTTACAGTTGCAATAATGGCATTTAACTTTACTTATGTATATAACGGGAGAATAGCTAGAAACATATATATTGAAGGTATGAGTGTTTCTGGTATGAAACCAGATGATGTAAAGGAAGAGCTAAATAAAAAGTATAAAGTAGATAATATAAAATTTGAGTATAACGACAAAGAATATGTAATAAAGCCAGAAACAGTTGGATTAAAGTATAATATTGATCAGATAGTTGATGAGGCTTACGGATATACAAGAGAAGGAAGTTATTACAAAGATTTATACAATTATTTTTCATTAAAAAATAAAAGCCTTAAAAAGAATATAGAGGTTGTTTATGATTCTGATAAGATGAAGAAAGAAATAGAAAAAATAGCTAAAACTTTGGACAAAGACCCTAAAGATGCCACTATAAAAATAGACGGAAGTATAAAAACAACTAAATCTAGTGATGGTGTAAAGCTAAATATTTCAAAAACACTTTCAAACTTAACATCTAGTATAGATAATAAGAAAAAAGAGACTATACCTCTAGTAATGGAAAAGAAGGAAGCTAAAATAAAAACTAAAGATGTTGAATCTGTAAATACAAAATTAGCAGATTATACAACATCATTTGAAAAATCAGATAGCCAAAGATCTCATAACGTAGAAAAATCAGCTAAAATAACAAGCGATATACTTTTGATGCCTGGCGAGGTATTCTCTTATAACGCACATACAGGGAAAACAAACTCTAAAAATGGATACCAAGAAGCTCCGATAATTATAAATGGTAAATTGGAAAAATCAGCAGGTGGAGGAGTTTGTCAGACATCATCTACAATATTCAATACAGCATTATTATCTGGAATGGATATTGTAAGTGTTACTAACCACTCAGCATCGCTTACTTATGTTCCTTTAGGAAGAGATGCAACTGTAAACGATAGCGGATTAGATTTTAAATTTAAAAATACATTTGACCATCCAGTATATATAAAAAATACAGTAAATAATAAAAGACTTACTTGTACAATATATGGAAACTCTTCAGATAAAAAGAATATAGATATAAATGTTGAAAATACAGCCAAAAAAGATGAAGAGGGTGCAATAGAATTTAAAACATACAGAATATACAAAGATTCTAGCGGAAAACAAACTAAGAAAGAGTATATTTCTGGTGGAGTGTATAGAAAAATTAAACATTAATGAAATAAAATCTCTAGATAATTAAATCTAGGGATTTTTTTATGATAAGATTTTGATATAATAAAAGAGTGATAAATAATAAAATAAAAAAATTATAATAAATTAAATAGGTGGGGTTTTAATGATAGGAAATAGATACGCGGTCGAAGTAGATGGCGTAATGGAGGAAAATAGATTATACGTTGCGAGGGACACGTTTACAGATGAAAAAGTTCTTTTGAAGATATTTTATCATAACAAATATATAAATAAAGATTTTATACAGAATCTTATAGATGTCTCAACAGCTATAAACGATATAAATTCTAAGTATATATTAAAGATAAAAGATATAGGTATGAGATATAATGAGGATAAGCATTTCTACTTTATATCTTATGAATATATTGAAGGAGTAGAGCTTTCAGAACTTATCAAAGGAAATTATTTACATCCAGAGGCTATGATAAATATATCTGTTGAGATTTTAAAGGCATTAGAAAGTGTAAATTTAATAAATAAGGGTGTTTATAGCGATGGGATTCACGATATAAACTACCATGGCTCATTAAAGATGCAGGATATTATAGTAGATAAAGATTATAATATAAAAATAGCCGATTTTGGAATAACTGCTGCAAATAGAGGGACAAATATAAGGGCAAAAGGGAATTATCAGTATATGTCGCCGTATCAGCTATGTATAGATTATACTGATTACGAAAGCGATTTATTTGCATTTGGAATTATACTTTATGAAATGATATTTAAAAAGAGACCTTTTGGAAGTGCCTACTGTGAAAGTGATATGTTAAAGAGAATTGACAGAGGGCCAAACTACAATAATGTTGTTGTAAGTAAGGAATATGAGGATCTTGTAAAAATAGATAAAAAATTATTAAGCAGAAAAGATAAGTTTAAAAGTTTTAATGAAGTAATAATGGCTATGACAGGTATTATGTATCATACTGCCGAAGTAAAAATAAATCCCACAGAGGAAGTAAATGCTATAGATGAAAAATTGATGCAAACTCAAAAGCTAAATCTTGAAAAAATAGAAAGAGAAAATAGTAGAAAGAAAAATTCTTTATTTAGAAAATTTATCGTAATAGTACTAATATCAATGTTTATAGTAGGTTTAGTTGCACATTATATTTAGCAAAAATTTAGCAGAATTAAAAAATATATAAAATAAACAAAAATATATTGAAATCATAAAATTACTATGTTATACTTTTATAGGTGAAAAAATGAATAATCACACACAGAATTGCGATCCTTAAAAGGTGCCTATAAGGTTTTTTAGGGAGATGAACAATCTGGAGGAAGAAAAAACCAAGGAGGACAAAAAATGTCAGTAATATCAATGAAACAGTTATTAGAAGCTGGTGTACATTTCGGACATCAGACAAGAAGATGGAACCCTAAAATGGGTAAATATATATTCACAGAAAGAAATGGAATATATATAATAGACCTACAGAAAACAGTTAAAAAAGTAGAAGAAGCTTACAAATTCGTTAAAGAAGTTTCTGAAACTGGAAAACCAATATTATTCGTAGGTACTAAAAAACAGGCTCAGGAAGCTATAAAAGAAGAAGCTGAAAGATGCGGAATGTTCTACGTTAACGAAAGATGGTTAGGTGGTATGTTAACTAACTACAAAACTATAAAAACTAGAATAAACAAATTAAGAGAATTAGAAAGAATGGAAGAAGACGGTACTTTCGACGTACTTCCTAAAAAAGAAGTTATAAAATTAAGAGCTGAAAAAGAAAAACTAGAAAAGAACTTAGGCGGAATAAAAGAAATGCCTGAATTACCAGGTGCTATGTTCGTAGTTGACCCAAGAAAAGAAAATATAGCTATACAGGAAGCTCACAGATTAGGTATACCAGTTGTTGGTATAGTTGATACTAACTGCGATCCAGAAGAATTAGACTTCCCAATACCAGGAAATGACGACGCTATAAGAGCCGTTAAATTAATAACTGGTGCTATGGCTACTGCTGTTATAGAAGGAAGACAGGGTGCTGAAGAAGAAATAGAAGAAGCTGAAGAAGTAGAAGTATCAGAAGAAAACTAATATGAAAATTAAATGGTAAGGGATTCCCTTACCATTTATAATATCAAAGTAATAATATTTATACACTTAGGAGGAACACAAAATGGCTATAACTGCTGCAATGGTAAAAGAGTTAAGAGAAGCTACAGGTGCAGGTATGATGGACTGCAAAAAAGCTTTAACAGAAACTGATGGAAATATGGAAAAAGCTGTAGACGTATTAAGAGAAAAAGGTCTAGCTAAAGCTGCTAAAAAAGCTGATAGAATAGCTGCTGAAGGGCTTGTTGCTATAGAAATGAACGAAGACAACACAGTTGCTTCTGTTGTAGAAGTAAACTCAGAAACTGACTTCGTTGCTAAAAACGAAGACTTCAAAGATTTCGTAAGATTAGTATCTAAAATGGCTTTAAATACAGAAAAAACTACAGTTGAAGAATTATTAACTGAAGAAGCTGAAGAAGGAAACGACTTACAGACTGTATTAAACAACAAAGTTGCTAAAATAGGTGAAAAACTTGACTTCAGAAGATTCGCTAAAGTATCTACTAACGGACAGGTAGCTGGATACATCCACGGAGCTGGTAAAATAGCAGTTTTAGTTGAAATGGAAACTGAAGGAAGAGACGAAAGAATACTTACATTAGGTAAAGACGTAGCTATGCAGGTTGCAGCTATGAACCCTAAATACGTTTCAAGAGAAGATGTTGATGCTGAATACATAGCTCACGAAACAGAAGTATTAACTCAGCAGGCATTAAACGAAGGAAAACCTGCTAACATAGTTGAAAAAATGGTTAAAGGTAGATTAGAAAAAGAACTTAAAGAAGTTTGCTTATTAGAACAGCCTTTCGTTAAAGATCCAGACTTCACTGTTAAAAAATTAGTTGAATCAGTAGCTAAAGAAGTTGGAACTGAAATAAAAGTTGTAAACGTTGTTAGATTCGAAGTTGGAGAAGGTATAGAAAAGAAAGAAGAAAACTTTGCTGAAGAAGTTGCAAAACAGATGCAGTAATTTTTAAATAGTTGACTAAGAAGAGAGCACGTCAGTGTTCTCTTTTTTAAAAATAACAATTTTTACAAAGTGAAATTTTAGGGGGCGGATTGAAAATGGATAAACCAGTTTACAAAAGAGTATTATTAAAATTAAGTGGAGAAGCACTAGCAGGAGAACAGAAACGCGGAATAAACAACGACATAGTTAATCAGATAGCAGTTGCTATAAAAGAAATTAACGAATTAGGTGTAGAAGTAGCCGTTGTTGTTGGAGGTGGAAACTTCTGGAGAGGTAGAACAAGCGATGGTATGGACAGAACTACAGCTGACTATATAGGAATGCTTGCTACTGTAATGAATGCTATGGCACTTCAGGATGCTCTTGAAAATATAGATGTTGCAACAAGAGTTCAGACTGGTATAGAAATGAGACAGGTTGCAGAACCATATATAAGAAGAAGAGCTGTTAGACACCTTGAAAAAGGTAGAGTTGTAATATTTGGTGCGGGAACAGGAAACCCTTATTTCTCAACTGATACAGCAGCAGCACTTAGAGCTCTTGAAATGGAAGCGGAAGTAATACTACTTGCTAAAAATGTAGATGCTGTATACGACAAAGATCCAAAAGTATATCCAGATGCTCAGAAATTTGAAAAATTAAGCTATATGGAAGTTATACAGAAAGAGTTAAAAGTAATGGACTCAACAGCTACATCTTTATGTAAAGATAATAATATACCTATAAAAGTTTTCGAATTATCAACAGAAAACATAATAAACGCTGTAAAAGGTGCTAACATAGGTACAACTGTAGAATAATATTTAAATATATCTATAAAAACAATAATATATCTATAAAAATAATTTAGAAAATGATAAAATATAGTTAAGTAATATTAAAAAATGAAGATGCAAGGAGGCGCAATTTATGAGACTTGAAGTACACGAACAGTTAGAACAGAAAATGGATGCTACTATCGAAGCTTTAAAATTTGAATTCGGAACAATAAGAGCAGGTAGAGCAAATGCAGCAATGCTTGACAAAGTAAGAGTAGACTACTACGGAACATTAACTCCAATCAACCAGATGGCAGCTATATCAGTTCCAGAACCAAGAACTCTTATGATAACTCCATGGGATAAATCAGCTATGCATGAAATAGAAAAAGCTATAGCTAACTCAGATGTAGGATTAACTCCTTCAAATGACGGTTCTGTAATAAGATTATCAGTACCAGCATTAACTGAAGAAAGAAGAAAAGAATTAGCTAAAAAAGCTCACAAAGCATCAGAAGATTTCAAAGTAAGAATAAGAAATGAAAGAAGAGATGCTAACGATAAACTTAAAAAAATCGAAAAAGCTGGAGAAATAACAGAAGACGAATTAAAGAAAGCAACTGAAGAAGTTCAGAAAATAACTGACAAATACATAAAAGAAATAGACTCACTATACGCTAAAAAAGAAAAAGATATAATGGAGGTATAATATTGAATAAATATTATAATCTATTAGGATTGAGTGTGGAGGAAGTTGAAAAATATTTTGACGATAAAAATATAAAACACCACACAATATATATTGAAGGCGGAAAAGATAAGGAAAGACTTACTAATCCAAGAGCAATAAGAATATCTGAAATAGCTGATAGTGTAGAAATAACAGCGACATACTTCTCTGACTCCTTATTATAAGGAGTCAGAATTAATATGGAGGGAAATTATGAACAATCTAAAATATGATATAGATTTAGAGAAAATGCCTACCCACATCGCTATAATTATGGATGGTAACGGAAGATGGGCTAAATCAAGATTTCTTCCAAGAACTGCTGGCCATAAAGCCGGAGTAGAGACAATTAGAAAAGTAGTAAAAGAAGCTGACAGATTAGGAATAAAGTATTTAACTCTATATGCCTTTTCTACTGAAAACTGGAAAAGACCTAAATTAGAGGTAGATGCTCTTATGAACCTACTTGTCACTTATCTAAAAAATGAAATAGATGAACTTCATAAAAATAATGTTAAATTGACAGCAGTAGGGGATTTTGAAAAATTACCAGAAGCATGTGTAAGAGAACTACACTCTGCTATGGATAAAACAAAAGACAATACTGGGGTACATCTAAATCTTGCTCTTAACTATGGAGGAAGAAATGATATAAGAGAAGCAGTAGTAGAATTAGCTAAAGAATATAAAGAAGGAAAGATAAGTTTAGAAGATATAACTGAAGAGAATATAAAGAAACATCTAAGTACTGGAGAAATACCTGATCCTGATTTAGTTATAAGAACTAGCGGAGAACAGAGATTAAGTAATTTCCTACTTTGGGATGTTGCATATTCAGAATTTTACTATACTGATATACACTGGCCTGATTTTGATGGAGAAGCACTTGAAAAAGCTATATACGCATATCAGAAAAGGGACAGAAGATTTGGTGGAGTAAAGTAGGATGAAAACAAGAATAATATCAGGACTTATACTTTTACCTTTATTACTTTTAATAGTATATGGAGGGATTCCTCTTTATATTGCTGAATTCATAGTTGTTGGAATAGCACTACATGAATTCTATAAAGCTTTTGAAGCTAAAGAAATTGAACCTGTATTTGTAGTAGGGTATATATTTGCTGCTTATTTAGCAATAAAGAATATGTTTAGTCTGCCTCTTATGTATACATATGCTATGATATTTGGACTATTTTTAGTTTGTATCATATATATGCTTAGAGGAAAGAAAAATATAATAGATGTTTCAATCACTTTTTCTGGGATATTCTATGTAGCTGTATTTTTCGATTTTGTAGTATTAACTAAAAATGGATTCGAAAAAGGTAATATATATGTATGGTTGATATTTATAATATCATTCTGTACAGATGTATTTGCTTATTTCTCAGGATATTTCTTTGGAAAACATAAATTAATACCTTCAGTAAGTCCTAAAAAAACTATCGAGGGAAGTATCGGTGGTATTCTAGGAAGTACAGTTGGATGTATGATTTTAGGACATTTCTTTGGAATGGAAATGCTACATATGGTAATCATAGGGGTTATCGGTAGTGTAATAGCTCAGTTTGGTGATCTTTTTGCATCATCTATTAAGAGATATGTTGGAATAAAAGACTATGGTAAGCTTATACCAGGGCATGGAGGAATACTAGATAGATTTGATAGTGTTATACTAGTTGCTCCATTTGTTTACAATATAATAAAATTATTTGGAATATAGTCACAAGAGGTTGTTGTAATCATGCAATAACCTCTTTTTTATTTGCAAAATAAATATCAATAAAATATAATTTGGCTACAAAATAGTATAAATATACTTAAATTGTTTACTAAAAAAATACAAAACATAAAAAATTAGGTAAAATCTAATTTAAAATGGTATAATATTTTGAAGAGACTATAAAATGTTGTAATTTTTAGTAAAGCAAAAGTAAAGGTAAATATAATATTATAAAATTGAGATATTATAAATTAAGAATAATATATAAAGTTATGAATTGGAAAGGAGATATTATTTTGAAAAAAATATCTATATTAGGATCAACAGGTTCGATAGGAACACAGACATTAGACGTAATAAGAAAGAATCCAAGCGATTTTGAGACAGTTGCAATATCAGCAAATAGCAATGTAAAAAAGATACTTGAACAGATAGAAGAATTTAAACCTAAATACGCTGTAATGTATGAAGAATCAAAAGCAGAAGAGTTAAAAAACTTACTTCCAAAAGAATGTACAACAGAGGTATTATCAGGAATGGAAGGGCTTAAAAAAATATCTTCATTAGATGAGATAGACGTTGTACTTACTGCTGTTGTAGGTATGATAGGGCTTGTTCCTACAATGTGTGCAATAGAAAGCAAGAAAGATATAGCACTTGCAAATAAGGAAACACTAGTAACTGCTGGAGAATTAGTTATGAAGGCAGCTAAGGAAAATGGTGTAAAAATACTTCCTGTAGATAGTGAACACAGTGCGGTATTTCAGAGTTTAAATGGAGAAAATAATAGAGATGTGGAAAAAATAATATTAACTGCATCTGGAGGTCCATTTAGAGGTAAGAAAAAAGAAGATTTAATAAATATAACTAAAAATGAAGCTTTAAAACATCCTAACTGGGATATGGGTAGAAAGATAAGTATAGACTCATCTACTTTAATGAACAAAGGGCTTGAGGTAATAGAAGCAAAATGGCTATTTGGAGTAGAAGCTGAGGATATAGATGTTGTAGTTCATCCACAGAGTATAGTTCATTCAATGGTTCAGTATAGAGATAGTTCTGTAATAGCTCAGCTAGGTTGCCCAGATATGAGACTTCCTATTCAGTATGCACTTACTTATCCGGATAGAATGGAAACTGACTTTGAAAGACTAGATTTTAGAAAAGCATCACAGCTTACTTTTGAAGAACCGGATTTAGAAACATTCCCATGCTTAAAACTTGCGTATGAATGTTTAAAAGCTGGTGGAACATACTGTGCTGTGCTGAATGCGGCTAATGAAATAGTTGTAAATGAATTTTTAGAGGATAGAATAGGATTCTACGATATACCTAAATACATAAAAATGGCGCTTGATGCACATGAAAGCATAGAAAATGCAACGCTTGAACAGATATTAAAAATAGATTTAGATACAAGAGAATATGTAAAAAATTTAATAGATAATAATTAAATTAAAAAAGTATAATAGAAAACAAAAGATATAATTTATAATAAAAAGTACAACAGATAATAAAATAAAAGAATTAAACTAGAAAGATAAAGGGGGAAATCTATGAGTATTTTAAAAATAGTTTTTATAGTATTGCTATTTAGCTTTATAGTATTATTCCATGAATTAGGGCATTTTATATTTGCCAAAAGAAGTGGAATAGGTATTTTAGAATTTGCAGTTGGTATGGGACCAAAAGTTTGGAGTACTAAAAAAGGTGAAACAGAGTATTCTTTAAGACTTATACCAATAGGAGGATTCGTGGCTATGGCAGGAGAAGACGGAGCAGAAAATGATCCAGAAGAAACTAATATGGATTCATTTGGAGATAAAACAATATGGCAGAGAGTTCAGACCATAGCAGCAGGGCCAATATTCAACATAATACTTACAGTAATACTTTTATCTGGGGTATTTACATATATGGGAACTCCTCAGACAGAGCTTGCAAATGTTGTTAAAGGAACACCAGCCTATGAAGCAGGGATAGAACCTGGGGATAAAATAGTTGAAATAGGTGGAATGGAAATAAAAAATTGGGCAGATGTTTCAGCTGCTGTAGATAAATCAGGAAATAAAAAAACAGAGATAATAGTAGACAGAGATGGAAAAGAGAAAACATTTGAAATAACTCCAGAAAAATCAAAGGACAATAGATATATACTTGGAATAGAAGCTAAGATGAGCAGAAATCCTTTTGTAGCAATTAAAAATGCTGTAGTATCTACTTGGGAAATGAGTGTTCAGATGGTTACATTTGTAGTTCAGTTATTTACAGGAAATCTTCCTATGAAATTAACTGATGCTGTTGGTGGACCAGTTGCAGTTGTTTCTGTGGTAAATGAAGCAAGTAAAGTAGGGGTTTTAAATCTTATATACGTAATGGCTGTAATAAGTTTAAACTTAGGTATACTTAACCTTGTTCCATTCCCAGCATTAGACGGATTTAGATTATTAATGCTTCTTATAGAATTCTTGAGAGGTGGAAAGAAGCTAGATCCAGAAAAAGAAGGATTTGTGAATATGATAGGATTTGCTGCATTGATGGCGTTTATCGTATTTATCACTTACAACGATATTTTAAAATTAATTAGATAATTTGGGAGGGATAATTTTGAGTTATCAGAGAAAGAAAACAAGAGTCGTTACTTGTGGAAATGTAAAAATAGGTGGAGATAATCCAATATCAGTTCAGTCTATGGCAAATACTGATACTAGAGATGCAAAAGCCACAATAGCACAGATAAAAAGATTAGAAGAAGCTGGTTGTGAATTAGTAAGGGTTGCTGTCCCTGATATGGAAGCTGCAGAAAAAATAGCAGAAATAAAAGCTGGGATAAATATTCCTCTAATAGCAGATATTCACTTTGACTACAGACTTGCACTTAAAGCTATAGAACAAGGAATTGATGGAGTTAGAATAAATCCAGGAAATATAGGAGATAAGGAAAGAGTTAGAGAAGTTGTCGAAGCTTGTAAAGCAAATAATATAGGAATAAGAATCGGTGTAAATGGAGGATCTCTTGAAAAAAATCTTTTAGAAAAATACGGTGAACCATGTGCAGAAGCTATGGTTGAAAGTGCAATGGGACATATAAAAATTCTTGAAGATTTAGATTTCCACGATATAGTTATATCATTAAAAAATTCAGATATATTCAGAACTGTCGAAGCTTATGAGCTTATGTCTGAAAAGGTTGATTATCCACTACACATAGGTATAACTGAGTCTGGAAGTATTAAAAGAGGAACTATAAAATCTTCAATAGGTGTTGGAAGTCTTTTAATGAAAGGTATAGGAGATACTATGAGAATTTCTTTAACTGGAGATCCTGTTGAAGAAGTAAAAGTAGGTAAGGATATACTTAGAAGTCTTGGACTTTTAAATGATAAAATAAAGATAATTTCTTGCCCAACTTGCGGTAGAACTCAGATAAATTTAATTGATATGGTTAATGAAGCTGAGGAAAGAATAGGAAATCTTGATAAGGACATAACTGTTGCGATAATGGGTTGTGTTGTTAATGGTCCTGGAGAAGCTAGAGAAGCCGATATTGGAATCGCTGGTGGAAAAGGAGAAGGGCTATTATTTAAAAAAGGTGAGATAATAAGAAAAATACCTGCTGAAAATTTAATAGATGAGTTAGTTAAAGAGATAGAAACTTTATAAAAATGAGAGGCTGTTGCAAACTTTGTGACAGTCTTTTTCTTTTGGGGATTAAGTTTGCAAATAATTTCCCCTCCAGGCTTCAGCGACTCGCACTTTTATGTAACACATTTATAAGTTGCGAGTCGCTTGCAGATTGTCGGTGGAAATTTATTTGCGAGCTTAATCAAAAAGTAAGTAGACTTGGCAAAAGTTTGAAACAGCTTATTTTTATAAAGTTTCTGTTTTGAGGGATATAGAATAATTGAGATATAATGCTCATTTTAAATGAATTTTTATTAATATGATTTTATTAATTTAAAAATATGTTGTTTGTTAAGGAATAGAATTTTAATTGAATTATTTTAAAAGTATGTTGATAGATATTTTAGTTTTGGTTATACTGTTAAAAAGTATTTTATGGAGGTAGGTTATGGTTATTAGAGAGATTAAAGGTTTGGAAAATGGATATTTTGAAAATATTGAGGGTACTTCTGAGTGGTATTATTCTCATGTTTCAAGTAAGTCATTTTGTGATTTATATGAGGCCGAGGAGATTGTGAATGATGGATATACTTTTGTTGGGATGAGTTGTGTTCTGATTCATTATCCAGATGGAAAAGTATTTAGGCCTTTTGAGGTTAGAGAGAATATTTATGTAGAAAAGCCAGTTTTTTTAGATGGGAAGATTTATTTCCTAGAAGTTGATTTTGATAAAAAAATTATGAGATTAATTTATATAGACAGTGAAGAGCTGCTAAGGGAAAATTTTAAAGATTATAATGAAAATGATGAAGATAAATCTTGTAACATAAGTATTGAAGATATAAAGCATGTTGAAACTGAAATTAGTTTATCAGAGGTAGAGGATTGTTATAATTTAATGCTTAAAATTGCTCCAGTTATGATTACACGATGTGGAAATGAGGGATATTTTGAAATTATTTATCCTGAAAAGAAAAAATATAATATTGAAGCTAGAGAAGGGTTTGATTTTAGAAATGGAGATGATATGTATTTTGCTAGTTGGGATGAAAATCCAGAATATGAAGATTTTATAGTTGTTAGAGATTATGAAAGTGGAGAGATTAAGAGAGTAGAGAAGGGAAGTATTTTTAGAATGCCAAACGGAGAAATGTGGAAGATATAAATAAATTTTCTATCTCAATGCAATGAAGTAAATGAAATAAAATAACAGGAAACGAGAAAAATAACTTATATCAAAATAAAAAATATGGACAAGAGTTATAATTGCTATAAAGCGACAATACTGCAAGCGCCCCATACCTATAAATGTGTTAAAAAATAGGATGGGGCGCTGAAGCCTGGAGCAAATAGCAATATAACTCTTGTCCTTTTTAATTGTAAAGTTATTTTATTCGTTTCCTGTTTTTATTTCATTTCCTTCATAAGTAATCCAGTCAGAAAAACTTCCCGGATATATTTTATGTGGTACATCAAACTGTCTTAGTGCTAAACTGTTGACACAAGCAGCTATGCCAGAACCACAAGATAAAATTATCTCCTTATCAGTACCGATTAAATCTTTAAAATGTTCCTTTAAAAATTCACAATCTTTATATGAACCATTTTCAAAATTATCGTTTAAAATATCATTGAAGAAATAGTTCTTAGCACTTGGAATATGTCCAGCTTTAGAATAAGCAGGTTCAACTATTCCTTGGTATCTCTCATTTGAACGAGAATCTATTATTATAGTATTAGGATCGTATAATCTCGCCTTAACATATTCCATATCTACTATCATATTTTCATCTAAATCTAAAGTTATTTTCTTATCTGTATGATTAGCCTCAGGTATTTCAGATTCTAATTTTCCTCCTGCATGTAAAAATGATGGAATACCTCCATCTAAAACATCTACGTTTTTAATTCCCATATACATAAGCTGATACATAAGTTTTGAAGGCCCATTTAAATCACCTTCATCATAAGTAACGATGTATGTATTGTTATCTATTCCCATTTTTTCTAATTTAGCAGCAAGTTCTTTTGGGTCTGCAAGTGGGTTGAACCCACCATGTTCAGTTATTGGAGCGGATAAATCTTTATCCACATCTAATATATAAGCTCCTTTAATATGACCTTCTTTGTAAGCTCTAGCGCCGTATTCTCTATCAAGTAGATTAAATCTACAGTCGATAAGAACCATATCCTCATTATTTTCTAATTTTTTTATTAAATCAGTTGCTGATATTAAATTTTTCAAAAAAATCGCCTCCGTATTATATCTACAATAAATATTAATTTAAATATCATAGAATAAACATATTATATAGGTGTTAAAAAATTCACCTTATACTTTAATATTAGTACAAAAGGGATAACTAGTAAATATATATAAAAACAAAAAATAATTTTTTTAAATTTATTGACACAGATAGGAATATAGTATATATTCTAGTTAAGGAGTTAGTTACTTAACTAACTAACTAATAAACAAAGAATTGAATTCAATCAAATAAAAATAATTATTTGAGAAAGGAGGCTCCTATGAAATTTGTTTTAAACGGAGAAGAACCTATATTTATACAGATAGCTAGGGCGATAGAGGATGAAATACTCATAGACGGAATAGGAGAAAATGAACAAGTACCCTCTACAACCGAGATTTCAAAGACGTATGAGATAAATCCAGCTACAGTATTAAAGGGAATGAATATATTGGTAGATCAAGAAATACTATACAAAAAAAGAGGTAGGGGAATGTTCGTGGCAGAAGGAGCAAAAGAAATAATAAAAAAAGCTAGAAAAGAAAAGTTTATAAATGAATCGCTAGTATCTTTTATGGAAGAAGCTAAAAAATTAGGAATAAGCAGAGAAGAATTAATAGACATAATTAGAAAAGAATAATATGTAGAATAGAAAAGAACAATATTTAGAAAAAATTAGATACAGAAAATAATGAGGTATATACAATAAATATAAATAAAAGAGTAGAAAATAAAAAACATAAATAAGAGAGTGTAAATAAAGAAAAATTGTAAACAATATAAATGAAAAGGAGGAATCATTATGAGTGCAACTCTTAAAATACAGGGATTGAGCAAGAAATTCGGCAAACAAGTAGTACTAGATAACATAAATTTAGAAATAGAGCCTGGACATATATATGGAATACTTGGTAGAAATGGCACAGGAAAAACAACTATTTGCAATATAATAACAGATAAACTATTTGCAGATAATGGAGAGGTTACATTGGATGGAGAAAAAATATCAGGGAATCCAGAGCAGTTAAAAAGAATATGCCATGTAAAAGAAGCCGATGTTTTTTCTGCAGATACTAAGGTCAAAGATATATTCAAAACATATAGCTATTTCTTTGAAAATTACGACAAAGAAACTGAAGAAAGACTAGTTAAAAGATTTGGCATAAATACTAAAAAAGCATACGGAAAGCTTTCAAGAGGACAAAAATCGGCTGTAACAGTTACAGCAGCTCTTGCATCAAATGCAGAAATAACAATATTTGACGAACCTACTACAGGACTAGATGTAGCCAACAGAAAAATATTCTATGAAGAGTTAATGGAAAAATACTCAGAAGATATGGGGACATACATAATAATAACTCATCAAGTTGGAGAAATAGAAAGAATAATAGAAAAGTTGATAATAATAGACAAAAATAAAATTGGTGCATATGAAGATGTGGATAATTTCAAAAGTAAATCAAACTTATTATCTGGTAAAGAAGAAGATTTAAAGAAATTATCATTCTACGGAGATTCAAAGGAATTTAAACAGTTTGGATCTACAAAGACAATTTTCTACTATGGAAATATCTCAGGTGATGATTTAGAAACAATAAAAGAAAAGAGTATAGAAGTTGGGAAGGCAGAATTTGAAGATGCATTCGTAACAATTACGAAAGAGGTGAATTAAGATGACAGCATTAAAACCTTACTTAAATTACTTAAAAATAAATATGAAGACATATTTTTTAGTAGTAACAACTGTAATGTTATTAATACTAGGAATTGGATTTGTTATGAGTTATATATACTTAGATTCAGTTCAGGGTGGAGCAGCTACAAAAGCTGGTGGAATGTCATTTAGCTCTATGTATGGTAGTATGTCTGGTGTAGCCATGGTATATGGAATACTACTTTCTACTGTAGAATTTAGTACAATGATGAATATGAGGGCAGATAGAAAATCTATAATAATTGCATCAACAATATCTTTAATAGAATTTACAATTATCAGTATGATAATATTCTCAATACTTCTAATAGGAGCTGAAAACTTAATGCAAGCAATAAGCCCAATACCTTTAGTATATAAAAGATTGGATATTATGGAGTATTTAGGATTGATAATAATTCAGTCTTCTGTAGGACTTGTTTTAGGAGCATTATTCTATAGATTTGGTGGACTAAAAATGATAATAGGAATTACTGTATTAGCATCAATAATAGTACTATTTGGTGTAAGTCCAAGTAGTTTTATACAGGCACTGGGGTATAAAATATTATACTATATTGAAATTGCTTTAGAAAATTATGAAGTTATATTAACAGTTATATTTACTCTATTGATGTATACTATTTACTGGTTAATTATGAGAAAAGCACCTATAAAAGAATACTCTAAAAAGAATTTTCTTAGAATAGATGAATAATTTTTAAGATTATAATACATTTTGTAAACTTATGAAACGGTTTGAAGTTTTAAAATTATCAAAGCTTTAAACCGTTTTTTATTTTTTGTGCTAACAAGTACAGAATACAATACAGAATGTTAAAAATATATTGAAATTAGGCTATTACAAGGTTTTAGCATATTTATAAATTTAAAAATATTCAGAAAAATATTTTTTTATAATAAATTATCAAAAAAGTTTCTTATAATAAATAGCAATAATGATAAAAAAATATAATAATAAAATGGAAATAAAAATAAAAAATTAACAAAATAAATAGATGAATTGTAGGGTAAAAATGCCTAAATTCCAACTGTTTTATAAAATTTAAAAGTGAAAATATCAAAAAAGTATGGACAATAGATTGTTAAAAAAACGCATAAATACATATAAAAAAATAAATATTTAAAAGATTGTTAAGATATAATTACTATCATTATGAACAAAAATATAGTATAATTAAAAATAAGAATTAGAAGATTTATAATTCATGAAATTTTAGAAATTTTATGAAAAAGTATAAATTTTACTCTTTTAATAAAGATAGGAGAATGTGATATGAGTTTTAGAATAGTAAAAAAAGAACGCTTAACAGACAAAATTTTTGCAATGGAAATTGAAGCTCCTAGAGTTGCCAAGGCAGCTAACCCTGGTCAGTTTATAATCATCAAAATAGATGAAAAGGGTGAACGTGTTCCTCTAACAATAGCTGACTATGATAAAGAAAAAGGTACAGTTAAAATAGTACTGCAGACTGTTGGTGCATCAACAATAAAACTTGCTGAGATTGAGGAAAACGATTTCGTCAATGACTTTGTTGGTCCTCTAGGAAATCCAAGTGAATTTATTTATGAAGATATAGAAGAACTTAAAAAAGAAAATATCATATTCGTAGCCGGTGGTGTAGGAGCTGCTCCAGTTTATCCACAGGTTAAATGGTTAAAAGAACATGGTATAGACTGTGATGTTATCATAGGTGCTAGATCTAAAGACCTTATAATATTAGAAGATGAAATGAAAAAAATAGCTAGAGATGTTTATGTGTCTACTGACGATGGCTCTTATGGATTTAACGGAAGAGTTACAGATTGTTTAAAAGATTTAATAGATAATAAAGGTAAAAAATACACTAGAGCAATAGTTATCGGTCCAATGATAATGATGAAATTTATGTGTATGCTTACTAAAGAACTTAATATACCAACTACAGTAAGTTTAAATACTATAATGGTTGATGGTACAGGTATGTGTGGTGCATGTCGTGTTACTGTTGGTGATGAAGTTAAATTTGCTTGCTGTGATGGACCAGAATTTGACGGACATCTTGTAGATTTCGATGAAGCTATGAGAAGACAGACAATGTTCAAAACTCCTGAAGGTAGAGCTATATTAAAAATAGAAGAAGGAGATACTCACAGCCATGGTGGATGTGGATGTCAGGAAGATAAGAAAAAATCAATAAGAGTTCCAGTAAGAGAACAGGATCCAAAAGAAAGAGCTAAAAACTTTGAAGAAGTTTGTTTAGGATATAATAAAGAAGAAGCAATGAGAGAAGCTGAGAGATGTCTAAACTGTAAGAATCCTAGATGTGTTAAGGGATGTCCAGTAAAAATAAACATACCAGCATTTATATCTAAAGTTAAAGACGGAGATATAGAAGGTGCTGCAAAAGTAATATCTATATCAAGCTCACTTCCATCTGTTTGTGGTCGTGTATGTCCACAGGAAAGCCAGTGTGAAGGTCAGTGTATAGTTGGTATAAAAAATGACCCATTAGCAATAGGTAAACTAGAAAGATTTGTTGGTGACTGGTCTAGAGAAAATGGAGTTAGCTTTGGTGTAGAAGAAGAATCAAACGGAATAAAAGTTGCAGTAGTAGGTAGTGGACCTTCAGGTCTTGCTTGTGCTGGAGACTTAGCTAAAAAAGGATACGATGTTACAATATTTGAAGCATTCCATGAAGCTGGTGGAGTTTTAACTTATGGAATACCAGAATTCAGACTTCCAAAACAGAAAGTTGTTCAGTCAGAAATAAACAATATCAAAAAATTAGGTGTTAAAATAGAAACTAACGTTGTTATAGGTAGAACTATAACAGTAGATGAATTAATAGAAAATGAAGGATTTGAAGCTATATTCATAGGTTCAGGAGCAGGACTTCCAACATTTATGGGAATACCAGGAGAAAATGCAAATGGTGTTCTTTCTGCAAATGAATACTTAACAAGAGTAAACTTAATGAAAGCTTATGACGATTCTTATGACACTCCTATAAATATAGGAAAGAAAGCTGCTATAGTTGGTGGAGGAAACGTTGCAATGGATGCGGCTAGAACTGCACTTAGATTAGGCTCAGAAGCTTCTATAGTATATAGAAGAAGTGATAAAGAACTTCCAGCAAGAGCAGAAGAAGTACATCATGCTAAAGAAGAAGGAATAATCTTCCATACATTAACTAATCCAAAAGAAATATTAGTAAATGAAGATGGTTCTATAAGAGGTATGATATGCGTTAAGATGGAACTAGGTGAACCTGATGAATCAGGAAGAAGAAGACCTATAGAAATACCAGGTTCTGAGTTTGAAATGGAAGCAGATACAGTTATAATGGCGCTTGGAACAAGACCAAATCCATTAATATCTTCAACAACTAAAGGACTAGATGTAAATAGAAAGAAATGTATAGTAGTTAATGAAGACGAACAGACTTCTAAAGAAGGTGTATATGCAGGAGGAGATGCTGTAACAGGTGCTGCGACAGTAATATCTGCTATGGGTGCTGGAAAAACAGCAGCAGCTTCTATAGATAAATATTTAAAAGAAAAACATTCAAAATAATTATTTAGTATATACATATGAAATTGATAAAAATTTAATATCATAAAAAATACAGTGGCTAGACATTTGGCCACTGTATTTTTTTGAAAATTTTATTTAGAGAGCTTTAACTTTTGCTACAAAAGAACTATAATAGAAAAGGAGATAATTGTAATAAAATCATCAAATAATAAATATTGTTAATTGGTTAAAAATTTAAAAAAATAAATACAAAAATTGTTACAAAATCTTTACTTTTTTTTAATTTTAAGGTAAGCTAAATTTAGGGATATATGGTTACATCACTTTGACTATAACTGACTTAAATTGATTAAAAGTTTTTCGATAAGGAAGGAGAGAACTATGTTAAAAAAAGAAGATGTTATAAGATATTCAGCAGGAATCCACTTCTCTCAGGAGAGATTATTTAATGCTTTTTTAAGAGAAAAAGGAATAAAAAATATATCTATATCTAAATTCAGAGTTCTTGAAGTATTATGGAAGAATAAAGAAGAAGGAATCGTTTTCAGTGGAATATGCCAGGAAACAGATCTTGCAAAATCAACAGTTTCAATAATGCTTTCAAATATGGAAGAACAAGGGCTTATATATAGAGTAGCTCAGGGAACAGATATTCAGAATGTATTATTCTATCCAACAGAAGAAGGATGCAAATACAAAAATGAATACTATGAAATAATGGACAAAATATACGAAATCATATACGAAGGTGTAAGTGAAGAAGAAAAAGAAGTATATGAAAAAGTATTAACAACAATAACTGAAAACTATAAAAAGAGAATATATAAGAAAAAAAGAAAATAGTTTACTTTTATTAAAGAAATATAAATATTAAAAAATTGACTCAAGGTGTAGAACTAGGTTTTATGTTTTGGAAAACTGAATAAAGTAAATTTAAGCAGAAAAAGAATAGGATTACTTAGGTCAGAGAATCGAAGGTGACTAACTGGAAGATAACTGAGTAGGGTAATATTGTTTTATTATTTGAATAGAAAATAGATTGATAGAACTTGTATATTACAAAAAAACCAGTACATTATGTACTGGTTTTTTATTATGTCTTATTCTATAGTTACTTTTATGTTGTTTATTTCTTCTGTTACAGGAAGTGTTGCATTTACAGAAGCATTGTCTATTTCAACTGAATAAGTTTTGTGTATTAAGCAGTTTACAGGGTCTTCTGTTGTTATAACAAGTGCAAGTCTATGACCAGGTTTGAAAGTATATCTATTTGGAGTTATATATATATTGTACTCATGGTATTCACCTTTTTTAAGTTCTATACTATTTACCGCAGTTTCTGGTTCATACCCAGCTTCTGGATTGCAAAGGTCAGCATATGCACGACCTACTATACAGTAGTTTTTATTTGAAGTTTCATATTCGCAAAGATTAAATGCTGGTAAATCTCCACCATTTATTACTCCACCTTCTTTAACAGTTACAACAGGTATTACATTTCTTTCTGGATCTACAGCCTGGATAGAATCGAATTTTTCATCGCATATATCGTATAACATAGCAACTAACTTAACATCGTCCATTCTTCCAGTAACTTTAGAATTTCCAAGTTTCATAGTTAAAGAGTCTGCATTGTTTACATTTTCTGGATTGAAGTCATTTTCTATGTCTCCATCTTTTAATGCAGCTTTTAGATTTAAGTGAACAGTTCCCTGTAGAGTAAATTCTTTATCAAGAGGAGCTGTTACAAAACGTTTATTCATATTTGAAGATTTTGAACTCATAGATTCGTCAAAGTTTTTAGCACATATATCTGCTTTTTCCCAGTCAGAATCTATTACAGATACACCTGATTCAGTACTTTCTAGTTTCATAGAGAATGCAGTTTCCCAAGAATCGCAAGTTTCCCATTTGTTCTGGTCGTAGTTTGTCTGAGCCAAAACTTCTGGCATTTCTTCAACAGAATTATCTATATCATATAGATAGTGAGTTATCCATTTATTTACTATATCATCATAAAAGTTTCCGTCTATAAGTATTCCATATTTTCTACTTGGTAGAGTAGGAGTTATATGTGGTCCCTGATGAAGTATTGTTTTTACAGTCTGGCCAGATTTTTTATATGCTTTGTACATCATTTCAAAATGTTTTGTAAAGACATTTTCGTCTCTTAAACCTTGAACTATTAATGCACTACATTTTATTTTATCGTAATTTAGGCGATAGTTTCCAGCACCCCAGAATTCTTCGTTATAGTCAGAACCACAACTTAACTGCTGAAGGCTAAGCTCGTGGTGGAATGCAGCTATATCATCTAATTCTTTTTCAGATAAAGTTTCATCATGATATCTACTTGAGCAATAATAAGCAAGGAAACTATTTAATGCTTCCTGTGGCCAATAACGCTGAGAACCCTGCATATTCTGCTGGCTATACCAGTCAGCTATACCAGCAACTGGAACTATTGTTTTAAGCCCTTCAACACCTGTTGTTGCAACAGCAAAAGGCATAGTTCCTGTATAAGATATTCCTGTCATTGCTACATTTCCATTTGTCCAATCGGCTTTTGTTTCTATTGTACCTTCTCTATCTGCATAAGCAACACGGTCTCCATGAAGCCATTCAATGATAGATTTGAAAGCATCTCTTTCAAATTCTGAACCAACAAAGTTGAATCCATCAGAACCAAGAGATCCAAATCCACCACTTGTTATTACAGCAAAACCGCGAACAAGGTAGTAGTTGAAGTTTTCAAGGTTAGAATATCCCATCTTGCCTTTACTTCCCTTATCTTCATAGTACCAATCAGATGCATTTGATTTTAGAGCAAGATCCATAGCACTTATAGAGCCTGTAGGTATACGTGCAGGAACTTCTTTTTTAAGATCTTCAAAGTCAAATTTTCTATATTCTTTTTCAGCAACTTCTTTCATATGGTCGTATGCGTCTGTGTTTATACCTGTACAGTATGGACTAGCTTCAAATAAAGATGCTGCTTTGTAGTTTCCTTCAACAGCACTTCTTGGGACCTGTATAAAAGTTTTTATAAGGTCTCTTTTTCCGTCTCCATCCATATCGTAATCTGATTCAACGTACACACAGTATCTCACTATTTCTGAAGTAGTTGGATCGTAATTTTCTCCTGTTTTCCCGTCTGTGAAAGGAAATACAGGATGAGCCATTCCGTTTTCAAATACTGGAACTTTACTGTAGTTAGTCATAACTTTTCCTCCTTAATAATAAAAATCCCTATTTAAAATGTTGAAACGTTTCTAAAATTATTAATTTATGGAAAATTATAAAAACGTTTACAAAGATAGTATAGGTATTATATAAAAAATAGTCAACATTATAAAGATATGTCTATAATGCTAAACATTTTATTAAAATAAATCTATAGCAATGAATACTTTATTTAAAGAAATTTGGTTGTCTGAAAAAAGGAAAAAGAATTTATTTATAAAGAATAATATATTTTATTGACAAAAAAATTTTTTAGAAAAATATTTTTGATAAATAAATTATTTTTAATTGAGAATAAAAAGTAAAGAAAAAATAAAAAAAGTACCATCAAAAAATGGTACTTTGAAAAAGTCTATTTAATTTTAAATGATTTTATTTTGTCTATTATTGTATGCATATTAATACGTAGCATAAAATGAATCCGAGTGTATCTATTTTAAATCTGAATTTATTCCTACAATATATTTTTCATTTACAACGTAAAGTTTGAATTTATGCACAATTACAATATCTTCGAGATTTTCTAAAACACTTACAACACGGACACACTTGCCTCTTATTTCGGTAGGTAAATCCAACGAATTTTCTAAATTAATATAATCGTCATACTGATACATAAAATCATCCCCTATATTTATAATGTAAGTTAATTATACTACAAAAAAAAGTTAATTTCTATAACTAAATTATCTATTTTCAACTGAGAGAGTTACAAATTGGTGAAAAATCTTTTGTTTAATACATATGTAGATGATTTTGTAGTATAATATAATAAGTTGTGTGATTGAGTAATATTTATTGGTATATTTTTAAAGGAGGACTAAAATGACTGATAATAAAGAAACAAAAAAATCGACTTCACAGAATAAAAAGAAGTCAGCTGCAAAAGTAGCAAAAAGAAGAAAAAAGAAACAACAGCAGAGAATTATAATAATAGGAGCAGTTGTTTTAATAGTTGCAGTTTGTGCGGTACTATTCAATGTACTTGCTGGTAATAAAGCTTATGACAAATCAAATCCAAGAAATGCGGATTTAACTGCAACAACAATTACAGAAATGGTTGAAAATACTTCAAAAGAAGCAGAAAAAGGACCTGAAAAAACATCAGGAAAGACAGTATATATAACAATAGATGATGGACCATCAAAATATACTGATCAGATGTTAAAAATACTTGAAAAGTATAATGCAAAAGCTACATTCTTCATGATAGATGGAAATATGAAAGCATATCCACAGCAGGTTAAAAATGTAGCAAATAGCACAAGTACAGCTGGATTCCACAGTGTTACACACGATGTAAAACAGCTATATAAAGCTCCAGATGCGGCTAAAAAAGAATTTGACCAGTGTTCTAAGACTTATACAGATATAACTGGTAAAAAATCAAAAGTAATAAGAATACCATTTGGTAGTAAACCTTATACTACAAAAGCTTCATATGATAATATGGTGGCAGCTGGATACAAAATATGGGACTGGAATGTCGATACTAATGACTGGAGAGGAAATTCAGCACGGATAATGAACGTAGTAAAAACTTATGGAAATGGACATAATGTAATAATATTAATGCATGAAAAACCACAGACAATAGAAGCATTTGATGCATTAGTAAAATATTATGCTGATAATGGATACGAATTTGCAGCAGTAGGACAGAATGAAAAACCTAGAAACTTCTGGTTACAGAATCTAAGTTTAAACTAAGGAGGAAGAAATATGTTTAAAAAGAAATTAGCAATAGCTTTAAGTATGGTGGCAGTTCTTTCTCTGACAGCTTGTTCAAAGGGAACTGTGGCTAAAGTAAATGACACAGAAATAACATCAGAAGATTTAAGAGTAGCAGAAGCTATATTATCTTCTGTTAACGAATATAAAACAGGAAAAAGTGCAGAAGACATGTCTAAGGACGAACAGAAAGAATTAGAAAGCATAGCAGCGACTTTCCTTGTAGATAGTGAAGTAGTTTATCAGAAAGCAATAGCAGATGGAATAACTGTAAAAGCTGAAGATAATGACAGTAGAACATCAGAGTTAAAAGCTGCATTAGAAGAAAACCCAACATTTAAAAAAGATTTAGAAGATAAAGGTGTTACACAGGAAGCTTTAGAAAACTTTATAGCAAAAGATAATGTTATAAACGCATACAGAGATGCTTTCGATGAAAAACAGACTGTATCAGATGCAGAAATACGGTCTTACTATGAAAAACACAGAGAAGAATTTAAAGAAGACATGGTAGATGCATCACATATATTATTTGCTACAGTAGATAGAAATTTAAATGCTGTATCAGATGATAAAAAAGAAGAAATTAAAAAGAAAGCAGAAGAAGTTCAGACAAAAGCAGCATCAGGAGAAGATTTTGCAGAACTTGCTAAAAAATACTCAGATGACAAAAAAACTGGTGAAAAAGGTGGAGCATTAGGATTCTTCACTAAAGATGCAAAAGATGCACTATTCACAAGAGAAGTATTTAAACTTAAAAAAGGTGATGTATCTAAGTTAATACATACTAACAAAGGATACGAAATAGTTAAGATAAACGATATAAAATCTGAAATAAAAGCACTAGAAAAATGTAAAGAAGAAATAAAACAGAAAATACTTGATGAAAAGTATGTAAAACATGTAGAAGAACTTGTAGAACAAGCTGAAGTAAAATAAAAGGATTAGACTGTTAAGAAGGTGTATAAGAGTGAAATGTAGAGAGTTCAGATTCGAAGGAGCAGATGGGAAAGAAATATCTGCTATTAGATGGGAAAATGAGGACGAATACAAGATAAAAGGAATTGTCCAAATTTCTCATGGAATGGCTGAGAATGCAAGAAGATATGAACGTTTTGCGGAAAAGCTTACAAAATCTGGATATATAGTGTATATAAATGACCATAGAGGTCATGGTGAAAGTGAAAAATGCCTTGAGGACTTAGGTTATCTTGCTGAAAATGACGGATTTGATGTACTTGTAAAAGATATGAAGATTCTTACGGATATTATAAAAAGTGAAAATCAAGGGATTCCTGTTTATCTTTTCGGACATAGTATGGGTTCATTTGCATCACAGAAATATCTTATAGATTATGCAGATTCTGTAAATGCAATAATTCTTTCTGGATCTTGTGGAGACTTTGGATCTGTCTTGAAATTAGCAACACCTGTTATCTCATGTGTAGAATTAGTACATGGGGATAGACATAGAAGTAAATTTTTGGATAAGTTGATTTTTGGTGGAAATAATAGACAATTTAAAAATCCTAGAACAGATTTTGATTGGCTTTCAAGAGATGAAAAAGAAGTAGACAAATATATAGCAGACGACAAGTGTGGTTTTATATGTACGACTGGATTCTACAGAGATTTTATAAAAGGTCTAAAGTATATTGAAAATAAAAGAAACTTATTAAAATTGACTAATCATGTTCCTGTTTTAATAATATCTGGAGAAAAAGATCCAGTTGGAAAAAATGGAAAAGGTGTAAAAAACCTATACGACAGATATATAAAATACGGACTAAAAGATGTTTCTATGAAACTCTATAAAGATGCTAGACATGAAATATTGAATGAAATTAACAGAGATGAAGTTATGCAGGATATTGTAGAATGGCTTGGCACAAAATAAATTAATAAATATAATACTTTTTAAAAGTTGTTGATAGAAAATATTGCATCCAGCTAAAATAGTTTGGGTGCAATATTTTTTTACATAGATTTAAATGTTATAAAGTATTATAATTAGATTATATGAAAAATAAAGAATCAAGAAAGTAAACTTATAAAAATATTAGAAATTGATAAGTATTGAAAGGAATATAAAATGGGACTAAAAGAATTTGAATTTATTGATAAAGCTGTGGATATATTAGATGGGATGACTCCTATGCTTGTGGATATAGCCGATGAGATAGAAACATATTTTGAAAAAGTTCTGCAAGAAAAGGAGCAAGAATATATAAGTATGTCTTCTAGGGTAAAATCTGAGTCTAGCTTAAGAGAAAAAATAATAAGAAATAGATACTTAGTTAGATTTGATGAAGCATCAGAAATGATGGATTTTTTACCAGACTTGATAGGGATAAGAATAGAGTGTAGATTTATTGAAGAAGAAAATAAGGTCTATAGAGCTCTTAGAAGACATTTTAATAAGACAGACGATAAAATATACTACTACAATAAAGCAAATAAGAATATACAGCTTAAAATGTCTGAAAAACAGCCTAGCAGACAAAAGAATGGGTTTGAAATTTATAAAATAGATGGTATATATAAAATATTAAATAGAAATATAAACTTCGAGCTTCAAATAAAATCAATGGTAAATGTATTCTGGGGAGAAATCGAGCATAAGGTAATATACAAAAATAATACATATCTTCTTCAGGATGGATTTATAAAAGATATGATGAAAACTATAAAACAAAATCTTACAATGATAGATAAGCAGCTACTTAGTCTTTATAAAACATTCCATACACCACATGTATTTAACCGGGATATAAGTAGAAGTGAGATAGAAAAATTATTTGCAAAATTTGTATACGATATATTCTCACAAAAGATGTTACAGAGTATAGGGTTTATAGTTGACTTTAAAAAGCCTTGTGAAACTATAATAAGCTATTCTCTGGATAAAGTAGAATCTGAGGAAAAAATTCCAGAATATATGCTAAGTGAATTTAGTATGTTTGGCCAGATAGTGACTAAGGATATAGATTTTAATTCTGAGATAGAATTTGAAAGAGAGCCTGTTTTTAGAAGAGCATTTGGTGAAAGACTTGGTGCAATGTTTAGAAAAAGACTTAATACAGAGTTCCCATGGAATTTATTCTTTAGAATATTATTTGAAATAGAGCCATGTAGTAATACAGGAGACTTTGAAAACTTTATCTACTATATAAGAGATACTGTTTTAGGAAGTGAGTCAAGAAGTCAATTAAAAGAAAAATTTGGAAGAGAAGAAGGAAACAAAATAATAGATGATATATACGATGTAATAGGCGATTTCTTTGAAGAGGTTACAGGAATAGAGATACTTTATAAACAGAACCTTGAAAAAATAGCAGCCACTACAGATGATACAGTTATTTATATATGTGAAAATTATGATAGCTGCGAGGAATTTGAAAATGGTATAGGGGAATTTGAATCGTTATTTAGTGAAAAATTAAGAGATATTCTTGAATAGAATTATATGATATAATTAAAAAAGTGACAAAATAAATAAAATTTAAAAATAATATAAATATAATAACAAAATATAATATAAATTAATATAAATAAAAAGCGATAAAGTAATCAGGAGAGTAAAAATGAAAATAAATAGATTTGTTGTATTGTACCATAAAAATTGCATATATTTTGAAGAGTATCAGAAAATAGACAATTCAATTTTAGGATAAAAAAGTATGTTGGATAGATACGGTAGAGTAATAGATTACCTTAGAATAGCTATAACTGATAGATGCAATTTACAATGTGTATACTGTAAATCATCAGATACAAAATACAGACCTGATTACATAAACGATAAACTAAAGCCAGAAGACATTAAATTTTTAATAAAGGCATTTGCAGAAAATGGTATAAGAAAGATAAAATTTGTAGGAGGTGGAGGAGAGCCCACACTTCATCCTAATTTGCCTGAATTTATAAAATGCGCAAAAGACTGTGGGATAAGGGATATTTCTCTGACTACAAATGGAACAACTTTAGCTAGAAATGCAATTGTATTAAAAGAAGCAGGACTTACAAGTGTAAATGTAAGTATAGATTCTTTAAAGCAGTATAAATACAGAGCTGTTACACGAAATGGAAACCTAAATGAAGTATTAACAGGGATAGATTCGTGTTTACATCTTGGTATGAAGGTAAAGATAAATTGTGTAGCTATAAATGATTTTAATGATAATGAGCTTATAGACTTTATACAAATATCTAGAAGGATACCAGTTGATGTGAGATTTATAGAGCTTATGCCGTTTGGAGAAGCAAAGGCGATATACGATAGAGGTCATTATGACATAAAAGAGACGATAGAATCTCTTCCTGGTATAAGAATGATTGAAAATAAGGATAAAGGCAGTATTGCAAGTTATTATAAAGTAAAGGGATCTAAAGGTAGAATAGGTGTAATGACACCATTAAAATGCTCTTTTTGTAATAAATGCGATAAAATAAATGTAACTGCGGATGGTATGATGAGGCTTTGTACATATTCAAAAAATGAGATTGATTTAAAGCCTTATTTAAACAAGCCATATCTTTTCAATGAGACAATAAAATCATTTATATGGGCAAAACCTAGACACAACACTTTAATAAAAAGACAATTTGTAAAAAATGATTTAAAAACAAAATAATTTAAATTATAAAAGTAATAGACACTTATCTAAAGGGTAGGTGTCTTTTTTATGCAATTTTTTATGTAATTCTAATAAATTTATAATAAAAAATGGATTTATAAGATAAGCAGAAGCTAGTAAAAACAACAGATACAAGAGTTATTGATAAAAGAATAAAGAAAATGATAAATAAATGATATTAATTATCAAATAAAAGCTTGATTTATATTTACTCGTGTAGTAATATAATAAACATAGAGAACAATAACGATAATCAATATCAATAAATGAAGCAAATATAAAAATTTAAAGTAAGAAAAAGATATAAATAATTGATGCAGAGAGGAGAATAATAAAATGAATATATCATGTCTAAGATGCAGTATAAAAGGAAATATAGGGTTACAGTGTTCTTTAGTTTTGTCAGGTATAAAACCTTCAAATCTATTAATATATAACAATCATTGTGAAGGATGTATTTCAGAAGAATTAAGAAATACTGGAACTGAATATATGAAATTATATACTGGAACAAAAGAATCTGTATCAATTATTTTCAATCGAAAAAAACTGGAAGAAACTCTTTCAGATATTGAAAACAGAGAGTTTATAGAACAGTATGGATATGAGATTTTTAGTATCGATGAAGTTATTGAAAGATTAGCTATGAGATATACTGAATTTAAGGAAGGAAGAGCTGAATTTCCTCATGAAATGGGTATAGTTCTTGGTTATCCTTTGGAAGATGTTTCAGGGTTTATAGAAAATAATGGAAAGAACTATCTATACTCTGGTTATTGGAAAGTCTACAAAAATGCCGAAGAAAAAATTCGGTTATTTAAAACATATAAAGATATAAAGAAATATTTTGTAGAACAAATTGAAAATGGCAAGCAAATATATCAGATTTGTTCTGAATGTAGGGAATTTGCCGCAAAAGCTGCATAGATTAAAGAATAATTTAGATGCAGGTAAAAAATTTATTAACTTTTAGGAGGAACTAGAAATGGTTAAAGTTGTTTATTGGAGTGGAACAGGAAATACAGAAAGTATGGCTAATATGCTAGCTGAGGGGATAAAAGAAGCAGGTAATGAAGCAGCGTTATTTAACGTTTCAGATATAGATAAAGATACATTATTAGAAGATGCAGTATTTGCATTAGGTTGCCCATCTATGGGTAATGAAGAATTAGAAGAAGGGGAAATGGAACCTTTTGTTGAATCTTTAGAAGGTGGATTATCTGGTAAAAAAGTTGCTTTATTTGGCTCTTATGGATGGGGCTCAGGAGAATGGATGGAAACTTGGTCTGAAAGAATGACAAATGCAGGAGCTGAAGTTTTAGGAACAGTAATAAGCAATGAAGCTCCTACAGCAGATGCAGAAAAAGAATTAAAAGAATTAGGAGATAAACTAGTAAAAGTATTATAAAAATAAAAAATAAAATATATCTACAAAAGGCATCCTAGAAGAATTTATTTTCTTAAAATAGGATGCTTTTCTTTTTATTAAAAATAATACTTTTAAAAATAAATAGAAAATAGAAAATTTATTTTAAATATTTAAAAAAAGTATAAATACTATATATATTATGCTATTAGAATTTAGTATGTATTGTATTTGAGAATTGAATGAGGAAAGGTAAAACCTTGTTGACTCTGGATATATCGAGCGTTATATTCAATGTGTCGGCAGCTTGTGAAGAAAAGTTTCTATATGAAATACAATAACTTGTATAGCTTTAAAACAGGGGTATTAAACTAACAAACATAAAATTATACTGAAAAGGGATGATAGTTATGAATAAAAAAGCTGTAGCAATAGTTTGTGCAATATGTATTATAGGGGCTGTAGGATACGGTATGAGAGACAAATTCGGAAAAGACCATTCAGAAGAACCTAGTGTTAAAAAAGAAGAAAAAACTGAGGATTTAAAAGAATACTCTGATGACCACATAGCCTTAAATGATTTAAAAGAAATCAAAGCTGATGTACTAGATGCAAATATAAACATAAAGAAATCAGAAGACAATAAGTTCTATATGTCTTACAATTTCGAAGGGGAAAATGGAAAGGATCCACTTGTTTATAAAACAGAAGGCGACAACGGAGATAAATTAGTTATAAAAGACAAGAGAAGAGACGATCCAAATAAAGAAGGGGACTTCGAAAAGAAAGACAATAAAACAGAAAAAACAGATAAAGACAAAAAAGACGCTGACACAAATAAAGAAGAATCAAAAGATAAAAAAGAAGTTAAAAATAATATAACAATATATGTTCCAGAAGGAGCAGAATTAAAGAAAACAAAAGTAGACCTACTTTCAGGTAAGATAACAGTTGAAGACTTACATTCTAAAGAATTAAGAGTGAAATTATCTTCAGGAGATGTAGATTTAAATAGATGTTTAATAAAAGATTCTGGGGTAGAAGTATCAGATGGAAATATAACTACAACAGAAAGTAAATTTGAAGGAAAAACTGTTTTAGAATCATCAACAGGGGATATAAATGCTAAATTTATAAAAGCAGATTTAGATAAGATGAGTATAAATGCAGATACTACTGCAGGTGTTGTTAAACAGAATTTAGGTGGAAGTACATCAGAAGACGAATATTCTAGCAATAGTTCTTATGTATGGAAAGCTAAAGACCCTAAACATTCATTAGATATATACACAGTGGACGGAGATATAAGCTTAGACCTTGTAAAATAATAAAAATAAAAAAATAGAAAAGCACTAAAACCATGAAGAAAAGACTAATAAAATAAGGATACACACTTGCCGATTAAAAATCACACTGTAATAGGTGTGATTTTTTTGTTGAAAAAAATTCTCAAAAGGTATATATTATAGCAGTAGAGACTCAAAAAAAGTTAAAGATTTAGAAAGGAATAGAAAGTATGACATTAAAAGATTTACCAATTGGGAAAAGTGCCCAAATAGTGTCAGTTGGTGGAGAAGGACAGCTAAGACAACACTTTCTTGATATGGGATTAATTCCAGGAGTAGAGGTTAGTGTCGTGAAATACGCTCCAATGGGAGACCCTATAGAGTTAAAAATTCACGGATATGAGCTGACAATAAGACTAGCAGATGCTGAAAAAATAGAAATTGTAGAAAATCGTCATAACAGAGCTAAGAAAGAAGAAAACTTAGAAGATATGAAGATAAAGAAATTTCTTAATATAGAAAAAGACCATCCAGGATATGGAGAGGAAGGGAAATACCACGATAAAAAAACAGAAAACCCTCTTCCAGATGAGGAAGTTCTTACATTTGCTCTAGTAGGGAATCAAAACTGTGGTAAAACTACATTGTTTAATCAGTTAACTGGTTCAAATCAGCATGTTGGTAACTTCCCAGGAGTTACAGTTGATAGAAAAGATGGTGTTATAAGAGGGTATAGCAATACTCTAATAACAGATTTACCTGGAATATATTCAATGTCTCCTTATAGTAGCGAAGAAATAGTAACAAGAGAATTTTTATTAAATGATAAACCTAAAGGAATAATAAATATATTAGATGCTACAAATATAGAAAGAAATTTATACTTAACAATGCAGTTATTAGAGTTAGATATACCAATGGTTGTAGCTCTTAACATGATGGATGAATTAAAGAAAAATGATGGTTCTGTGTTAGTTAGTGATTTAGAGGAATTGCTTGGAGTACCGGTTGTACCTATTTCAGCAGCTAAAAATGAGGGTATAGACGAATTAACTAGACATGCAGTTCATGTTGCAAAATATCAAGAGCAACCTCTAAGACATGACTTCTGTACTCCAAAAGGGGAGTTACACAGAGGATTACACGCTGTTATGCACCTTATAGAGGATCATGCAGAAGAAAAAGATATACCAGTTAGATTCGCTGCGACAAAAATTGTCGAGGGCGATAAAATGATATTAAATGAGCTTGAGCTTTCAGATACAGAAAAAAGAATTTTAAAAGATATAGTAAAACAGATTGAAGAGGAAACAGGCTTAGATGCATCTGCTTCAATTGCAAAGATGAGATTTGAATTTATATTATCTGTGTGTGATGCGACTGTAATAAAGCCAAAAGAAAGTAAAGAAAGAGTTAGAAGTAAGGAAATGGATAAGCTTCTAACAGGTAAATATACAGGAATACCTATTTTTATAGGGATAATGGGAATCATATTCTGGCTAACATTCAATGTAATAGGAAGCTTTTTACAGGGATTGTTGGAAAGTGGAATAGTATATGTAACTGGTCTAGTAGACCAATTTTTAATAAATTCAAATGTAAATGAAACACTACATTCACTTATAATAGAAGGTATATTCAATGGTGTAGGCGGGGTGCTTAGTTTCTTACCGATAATAGTAACTCTATTCTTCTTCTTATCAATATTAGAAGATAGTGGATATATGGCAAGGGTTGCATTTATAATGGATAAGCTTCTTAGAAAATTGGGACTTTCAGGAAGAAGTATAGTTCCAATGCTTATAGGATTTGGATGTACTGTTCCTGGAGTAATGGCGAGCCGTACATTGCCTTCAGAAAGAGATAGAAAAGTAACTATACTATTAACACCATTTATGAGTTGTACAGCGAAATTACCTATATATGCATTCTTTACAGAGCTATTCTTCCCAGACAATGCAGCTCTTGTAATGATAGGTCTTTATGTACTTGGAATGGCACTTGGAATAGTTATGGCATTGCTTATGAAAAAGACAATGTTTAAAGGTGAGGCAGTTCCGTTTGTTATGGAGCTTCCAAATTACAGACTGCCTGCAGCTAAAAATATAGTGCACCTACTATGGGATAAATCTAAAGATTTCCTACAGAGAGCATTTACAGTAATATTCCTAGCTACAATGGTTATATGGTTCTTACAGAATTTTGACTACAACTTCAATATGGTAGCTGACTCACAGCAGAGTATACTTGCTCATATAGCAGGAATAATGGCTCCAATATTTACACCAGTAGGATTTGGAGATTGGAGAATAACTACATCTCTAATATCTGGATTCCTAGCTAAGGAAAGTGTTGTATCATCATTAACAGTTCTTTTCGGAAGTACAAATGTATTGCTAAAAACTTTAACTACTGCTGGTGCTGGATCACTATTAGTATTCTGCCTATTATACACTCCATGTGTTGCAGCAGTTGCATCTATAAAAAGAGAATTAGGTCTAAAGTGGGCTGTAGGTGTTGTTTTATGGCAGTGCTTATTAGCTTGGATTGCATCATTTGTAACTTATGGAATATTGAATTTTATAATTTAATTTAAAAAAAGTGTTATAAAATAATTTCTAAAGGTAATTTTTAAGAATTTAAGGAAATAAATTTCAATAAAACAATTAAAGGTCTACAGGAATAATTCATACCTGTAGGCTTTTTTTAGAGTTAAAACACGAATATTTCATAGTTAATATATATTTTAGATGATATAATTAAATTAATAATTAGCATATTACTATTTTGTGAATAATAATTTTTAAAGGATAAAAGGGAGAAAAATAAAATGAAGTCTGAAAATATAAGAAGATTTGAATCAAAAGATTTAGATAGAATAATGGAAATATGGTTAAATACAAATATAGAGGCTCACGATTTTATAGATGAGAAATATTGGAGAGACAACTTTGGTATGGTGAAAGAAATGATGCCAAGTGCAGAGCTATATGTATTTGAGGAAGATAGTGAAATCAAGGGATTTGTAGGTGTTATGGAGAATTACATAGCAGGAATTTTTGTTGATGGAAATAATAAATCTAGGGGAATAGGAAAAAAACTACTTGATTTTGTAAAAGATAAAAAAGATTCATTAGAGCTTAGTGTTTACGAAAAAAATACTAGAGCTATGAATTTTTATAAAAGAGAAGGATTTGAAATCGGTGAGAAAAATATAGATGAAAACACTGATGAAGTAGAAATAAAGATGATATGGAGTAAATAATATTTAAACATAAGGGGTGATAGATATGGAAATAATGGGCTTTGTTATTTGGGTAATCTGTGGATTGTTGTTTGTAGGGATAGGAATTTACGATTATAAATCTAAGAAACAGGTAGGATTCTGGGCAAATTTTGATGTTCCAGAAGTTGAAGATGTTATAGGATTTAATAAGGCAGTTGGAAGATTGTTTATCACTTATGGAGTAGTGTTTATTTTGATAGGGATACCTCTGATACCGAGTATTTTCTATAAGAATATGCTTTTGATATTTATTACTATTATTGGGACTATTTTTGAAACAATTTGGCTTATGGTCTATTTTGTTATGAAGATAGAGAAGGATTACTATCCTAAGAAGTTTTATAAAAAAAGATAAATCAAAATTTATATGTTAATATCTCTAGGGGATTGAAGCCATAGACAAACTCCTCTCCAGGCAATCAAGTTGCATTGTCGAGTTCGTTTTGTCTATGCCCTTCAATCTACCAAGTTAGCTATTATCCCCATAAAATTTTGATTTAAACAAGCCTAAGGAGAGTTGTTATAATATTTTAGCTATTCTTTTGATTTATTTTAAATCTACATAATATCTTACAAGATCTTTTACAGGTGTTGTTCCATTTTTTAGAAGATAATATAAAATTTTAAAAAGTCTACTATCACTCATAATTTTACCTCTTCAATATTAATAATTTTACATTTTCAATATAAAAAATTAATTATTACAAAACTGTATATTAAAAATTATTTTTTATCTTTTTTATCTAATAATTTTTTTAATGAATTTTTATTTAATAAGCTAAACGATTCAAACTTACCGTTTAAAAATACAGCCCAGTTATTAAAAACACAAGGAATATTTTTAGCTTTTTCAAGTGAATCAACTAAAACAATATTTACATCAATATTGTTTTCAGAGCAATAACTATCTACTTCCTCAATAGAGTTCACAACAAACGGACATTGATGAGAATAGTATATAGTTAAGACATCATCATCTATACTCATTTTTTTAGCAGAATCAGAAAAATGAGGTGTATTTTTATCAAGAATATCAGTATTATCAAAAGTTAAGCCTAAAAGTTCATACTCCTTGTTTATAGAATCTAAAACCTTAAATCCATACTTAGCAAAAAATTTCTTGTCAGATAAGTAAGGTTTCTTTTTCTTTGAGCTAAGAACACATATACCAGATTTTCCTCTATTCTTAGCGTCTTCTATACAATAATTTAAAAGCTCATTTGCAGATCCATTGCCTTTAAAAGATCCAGCAACCCAAAGACAGTGAATATATACAAAATTTTCTCCTAAAACAGGAACCCACGCATCTTCAATATCACAATACTCTATAAAAACTTTACCTCTCTCATTTAATTTCCTAAAAATATGAGAGCTGTTAAACTGATTTTTTAACCATTCCTTTTTACAAGATACTCCATTTTGATGTTTTTTATCTGAAATTGCACAGCAAATATGTTCACTATCTATATTATTTATCGTTAAATTTATAAAAGTTTTGCCCATATAAACTCCTCCAAATTAAAAAATATATAATAAATTAAAAAAATAATCTAAAACTTATTATTACTACAATTAATTATAACATTTAAATCATGACAAACGATGTCATATTTAATAAATGAAAAAAGACGAAAGTATTGGAAAAACAGAAAAGTTATAAAATGTCACTAGTGCATAATGCCAAATGTGTCATTAGTTTGAATTGAAAACGCTATCATAACAAATTATAATAAAATCAAGAAAAGAAAAAGTGATTGGCCAATCATACTACATATAAAATCGAAATAATAAATACTAAAAAATGAGAAATCGAAGGGTGGTATGATTTTATGAAAGAAAAAATTCAAGTAATGGGACGTTTCCTTAGTGGAATGGTAATGCCAGTAATAGGAGCGTTCATCGCATGGGGACTTATAACAGCCTTATTCATAGAAACTGGATGGGCTCCAAATGAAAGACTAGCAGCATTGGTATCTCCAATGTCTACATTCTTACTTCCACTATTAATAGCATATACTGGTGGTAAAATGGTACACGGTGAAAGAGGTGGAGTAATAGGTGCAATAGCTACTATGGGTGTTATAGTAGGTGCTGATATTCCAATGTTTATGGGTGCAATGATAATGGGACCTTTATCAGCTTGGATAATGAAAAAATTTGACCAGGCAATAGAAGGAAAAGTTAAAGCAGGATTTGAAATGCTTGTAAATAACTTCTCTTTAGGTATATTAGGTGCAATATTAGCAGCAGTTGCATTATTAGGTGTAACTCCACTTGTTGAAATGTTAAACTCAGCAATGGAAGCAGGGGTTAATTTCTTCGTACAGAGAGGACTTCTTCCATTAGCAAGTATACTTATAGAACCAGCAAAAGTATTATTCTTAAACAATGCAATAAATCATGGTATATTCTCTCCAATGGGAATACAGCAGGTTGAAGAAGTTGGTAAATCAATATTCTTCCTACTTGAAGCAAACCCAGGACCAGGTCTTGGAATACTTCTTGCATACTGCTTAGCAGGTAAAGGATCAGCAAAAAGTTCAGCACCAGGTGCAGTAGTTATACACTTCTTAGGTGGTATACATGAAATATACTTCCCATATATATTAATGAATCCAGTTTTAATATTAGCAGCAATAGCTGGTGGAGCAACAGGTGTATTCGTAAATAGTATGTTAGGTGCAGGATTAACAGCTCCAGCATCTCCAGGTAGTATAATAGCTATACTTGCAATGTGTCCAAAAGGTGGATACCTTCCAGTATTAGCAGGTGTTGCAGCAGCTACAATAGTATCATTTGCAGTTGCATTACCAATATTAAAATTCGCAGGTAAAGATGCAGATTTAGAAGAATCACAGAAAAAAGTAAGTGATATGAAATCAGAAAGTAAAGGTATATCAGTAAATGCAGAAAAATCAGAAGTTAAATCAGCTTCAGAAGTACATAAAATAGTTTTCGCTTGTGATGCAGGTATGGGATCAAGTGCAATGGGTGCAACAGTTCTTCGTAAAAAATTAAAAGAAGCGGGAATAGAAGATATAGAAGTTGTTCATGCTCCAGTTTCTTCAATACCAGCAGATGCAGATATGGTAGTTACTCATAATGAGTTAGGAGAAAGAGCTGCTCATAGTAATCCAAATGCACAGTTAGTTCTTATACAGAACTTCTTAGGTGCTCCAGAATACGATGAAGTAGTGGCTCAGTTAAGTAAATAAAGAAAATAATGGCTGTTGCATATTTTGCAGCAGCTTTTTTTCGTCTAATTTAAAATAATACCCCTCTCGCTCTCCAGGCTTCGACGCCTCGTCCATTAAACTAACACATTTAAATGTTACGAGGCGTCTGTAGGTTGTCAAATTGAGATGGGTATTTATTTTAAAATTCATTAAAGAATAATCTCTGCAAAATATTGCATACAACCATTATTTATTATATTAATAAAAATATCTTTTAAACTTATTTTATAGAGTCCATTTGTTAGAGATTTTAAATTATAAATGTCCGTTAATTGTTACAACAAGAAATTTTATAAAAATTATATCATTAAAATAGTTTTTGTAAAATAAGAATATTAATCTTATAAAAAGTAGATAATAAAAATGAAAATATATTTTTATTAAATATATAAAAATGATACTAAAAAAATAAATAATAGTATCTAAAAGTAGAAAAAGTAATATTAAAAGGATATAATTATAAATATAGGGAGAGATAAAATGAGGGAATATGATTCAGTTAGTGAAATATTATCTACTATTAAAGAAAGTGTATCAGAGGGAAAATACTTTATATCGTTAAATAAAAATAGGGGAGAAAATATAGCTTTTAGGAATAAATATGAATTAAATAGCAAAGATCAAAGGCAAATAATATTAAATTTAACAGAAAATGACTATGAAAAAAGTGTTAATAATTATAAGGAAGGATATGAAAATGAAAAATTACATATATTTGGACCTATTTTAAATCTCAAAAATGAAGAAGGAAAATCAAAAAAAGTACAAGTATATATAAAATTTAATATCATAAAAGATAATGATAACTTAGTAGTAGTTGTATCTTTTCATGAAGCAAGAAGACCTATGATATTAGCGTCTTGTAAAAATAAGTAAAGGGGAGGATGTTATGAGCTTTAGCTTTTGTGAAGAATGTAGAAAAATGGTAGAGTATAAAATTGAACGTAAGGAAATTACAGAATACTTAAAGGGAAGCTTTTATACTTATAATGGAGAAATAGCAACTTGCAATGAATGTGGAGCAGAGGTTTATGTACCAGAGGTACTCGATGGAAATATGGAAAAATTGTACTCTGAATATAGAGAAAAGAATGGGATATTAGACAAAGAAGAAATAAAATTAATTCCACAAAAGTATCAAATAAGTAAGAAAAAATTATCTCTTATGTTAGGTTGGGGAGAAGCAACATTTACGAGATATTATGATGGCAAAACACCATCAAAGAGATACTCTAAAACTTTAGAAAAAATATTAAAAAATCCAGATGAATATTTAAAAATTTTAGAGGAAAATAAAGAGAAGTTAAAAAGTAGTGAGTATTTAAAGAGTAAAGAAGCTGTTATGAGTTTGATTAAAGCCGAAAACGAAAAAAAGATACTTTTATTTTCTAAATATATAATAAAAAAATGTGGGGATGTAACTCCATTATCACTTCAAAAGATGCTTTATTATGTGCAGGGATTTTACTATGCATTTTTTAATTTATTTTTATTTGATGAAGATTGTGAAGCGTGGATACATGGACCAGTTTATAAAGATGTATACGATAGATTTAAAGATTATAGATATAATCAGATAGAAAGTGAAGAAAATTTGGATGAACTACTATTTACTTCATTAGAAATATCAATATTAGATAGTGTTATAAAAAACTTTGGATGTTACAGTGGAAAAATTTTAGAAGAATTTACACATACAGAAAAACCATGGTTAGTAGCTAGAGGAAATATACCACAAAATAAAAAATCACAAAATATTATAAGTAAAGAATCAATAGGAGAATATTTTGTCAGTGTAAAAGATAGATACTCAATGATTAATCCTGGTGATATAAAATACTATTCTAAAGAAATGTTTAATACATATAATTAAAAAATAAATAAAATTAGGACAAGAGTAGTTATTTTCTTGTCCTTTTCTATTTATTTTTATAATGCGTTTATTACTTTATTAATGATTTTATTATATACTTGAAAAAATTATTAAACAATTACTAAACAATAAAGCTAACAAAATAAAGGGATTAAAAAGAAGGATATTACAACGAATTTATAGAAATTTAACAAAAATAGGTGGTGATAATTATGAAAAAATATAATATAGATGAAAAAACAGAAGGAAAAGAATATAAAATTGGCAGAAGTTTATTTGCTTTATCAATAGTTCTTGGAGTTCTTGGAATTATATTACTTATAGTTGGAATATTTGTGCAAAATACAAAATATGGAACGCCACTAGCTGTTATTGGAGCAATATTCAGTATGACAATATCCTTCTTTTTAATGTATAAATCATACTCTGATATGATGGCATACGAAAGTTTGAAGATGGAAAAGGAATATGAAAAACAGGAATTATATAGATTAAACTCTGTATGTAAGTATGAGGTTAAGTCAAAGCTGCTTAATGCTGGATTTTATGAGGAAAATGAATATTTAAAAAAGAAGAAGTTTTCTTATTTAAAAGATTCGATAACATATTATTTTAGAATGGTTGATACAAACAAGGTTTTTGGAAGTGTGGAAAGATATATAAAAGAGTTTGAGCTTATGGAAAGAGAAGGGAATTCTTGTCTGTGCCTATTTGTTTATGTGGATCATATCACAGAGGAAAGTTTAGATGATGCTAAGGAATTGGGAAAGGCAGATATTGTTTATGAAACTGTGATAAATCCATTTACTCAGGACAGTTATGTGATTGTAGTTATTGATAGAAAGACAAATGAAGGATATTTTTTAGATATTGGTAAAAAGCATAAATCATCACTTTATTCTCATGGATGCAAGTGGATAAAAAGAATTTTGGATAACTAAAATATAGATAAGTAAAATATGGATAACTAAAATATCGATATAGCGATAAATGTACAATATGAGGAAAAATTTATTTATTGTGCAGAAATATACAAATCTGGGGGATTTTTATGAATAAATATAATGAATTTAAAGAAAATGATTTAGCAGATGAAGCTAAAAAAGGAAAAAGACTATTTATAATAGCGATAATTTGCTTTTTAATAGCATTTGGATTTATACTTTGGGCTGCAATAGTTCAAGACAAGAATGTAAAAAATAGCGATATAATTGGGATTGTTGGATTTTTAGGATTTGGTGTAGCTTCTGTAATTATAATGATAAAAGCATTTCCTCTAATTTTATTGTATGAAAGCGATAGAGTATGGAAAGAATACGACCAAAAGGAATTATATAAAATAAGTTCTATAAATAAAAATGAATTAGAAGAAAAATTAATAAATAAAAAATTTGAACCATATAACGGATATTATAAAATAAAGAAGTTTAGCTTTTTAAAGGACTCTATTACATATTATTTTAGATTTGTAGATACAAAAACAGTAAGTGGATGTGCAAAAAGAGAGGTAAATGCGTTTAAAAAAATTTATAAAAAAGAAAGAACAAGCTGTCTTTGTTTATTTGCATGTTTAGATGGATTAACTGACAGAGATTTACAAGATGTCAAGGATATTGGTAAAAAGTATATCGTACATGAAAATGTTCTAAATCCTCATCTGCGGGAAAATTATATAGTTGTCGCAGTAGATAAAACTACAGGGGAAGGGTATTTTATGGATATAGGAAGGAAACATAGAATATCTATATATCATCATGGATGCAAAATGATTAAAAAAATTTTATAAAACTTTAAGATATGGAAATACTGTTGTATAAACATTTTAGGTTTTGCAGCAGTATTTTTTTATTTTGTTATAATTTGGTTATTTTTTATTGATATTATCTAATCAAATAAAAGATATAAAATTTTGAAAGGATGATATATATGAAAGACTTAATATTAGAAACAAAAAATTTATCAAAAGAATATAAAAATCAAAAGGCAGTAGACAAAGTTTCGCTAAACATAGAAAGAAATACAATATACGGTTTATTGGGACCAAATGGGGCAGGGAAGTCTACAATTTTAAAAATGATTGTTGGTTTATTAAAGCCTACAGATGGAGAAATAATTTTTAATGGAAATATATTGGAAAGAAAAGATTTAAAATATATAGGCTCATTGATAGAATCGCCAGCACTTTACGGAAATTTGACAGCAGAAGAGAATCTTATGGTATATACAAAACTACTCGGTATACCTAAAACTAGAATAAAAGAAGTTTTAGATATTGTAGATTTGAAAAATACAGGTAAAAAAAGAGCTTCTCAATTTTCAATGGGAATGAAGCAGCGATTAGGGATAGCAATAGCTCTTTTAAATAATCCAAAATTATTAATCTTAGATGAGCCAACAAATGGTCTGGATCCATTTGGAATTCAGGAACTTAGAAATCTTATATCTTCTTTTCCTAAAAAAGGGATAACAGTTATATTATCAAGTCATATACTTTCTGAAGTATCTCAAGTTGTGGATAAAATAGCGATAATAAATGAAGGAAAGTTACTTTTTGAAGGAATGCCAGATAAGGATGAGAATTTAGAAGAGTTCTTTACAAATACAATAATAAAAAATAAAAATATATAAATAAAGGAGATTTATTATGAATAGAATAGAAGCAGAACTATTAAAGTATAAAAAAACTATGATGTCAAAACTAATATTGATTATACCTGTATTTTTCGCAGTTTTTTCTATGGCGGTGCAGATAATAATTTCTGAAAATCCAGGAATTAAAGTGGATATGGCTTCAAAAGAGAGTTGGAAGATGTTTTTAACATTATCATTTAACTTTTGGTCTTTTATATTTATTCCTATGATATCAGCTCTTTTGGCAGGATTGGTTGCAAATCAAGAGAAAAAAGTAGGAAATTACAGAGCACTTTGTTGCCATGAGATTAGACCTTCAAAAATTTGGTTTTATAAAATAATGGGAATGGTAGTGTATATGCTAATTGCAACAATAGTATTTATAGTAGTTGAAGTAATAGCAGGTTCGATGAGTGCTGTAGGAAATATTTCGTTTATAAAAATATTAGTTGCTACAATAGCTTGTTTTTTAGTATCAATATCAATTTTACCAATACAATTATTCTTTGCTACAAATTTTGGAATGATTATCAATTTAGCTGTTGGATTTGTTGGAATGTTAAGTGGTGTATTAATGGCTCCTGAAAAGTATTGGATACTTAATCCTTACTCATGGGCAACTAGACTTATGTGTCCATTGATAGGAGTTCATCCAAATGGAATAGTATTAAATCAAGGTGATCCGTTATTGAATGGTGATGTAATTGGAATAGGTATTATCCTTTCTATAGGAAGTTTTTCTATATTATTATTTATAACTGGAAAATTATTTGAGAAAAAGGAATTTAGATAAGGTACAAAAGGAGAGAAAAAATGATTAGTTTTTTAGAGGTTGAATGGTTAAAAACAAGAAGAAGTTTGATAAGGTGGATTGTATTTTTAACTCCGATAATTATCTCTGGATGTGCAGTATCATATTTAATATACAGAAAAGATATTTCAAACTATACTATCTATCAAAGTTTCTTTTCTATATGGTCTGCATGTATAATTCCGATTGGAGTAGGTATTATTACTGGATATTTAATATATGAAGAAAATTTAGCTAATAGTTTTAATATAATACTTAGCAATGGGATAAATAGAAAAAAATTTTACTTGGCGAAATTTTTATTTTCAATTATTGCACAGGCTGTGTGTACATTTTTAGCTGTAATTATACTATGCTTGGGAATGAATGTATTAAATTCTAATAATTTAGATATAACTTTATTTTTAAAAGCAAGTCTATTCAGCATTATAGGAACTCTGCCAATTATGGCAATACATTTAATAATAAGCTTTATATTTGGGATGGGAGCATCTATTGGAGCTGGAATATGTGGCTTTTTAGTAGCAACTTTCATTGGAACAACAGCTATAGGAGATAATATTTGGATGTTTATACCCTGGTCTTATCCTGTAAAAATGAGTATGATTCCTTATATATTACAAATGAATAGTACGGAACTATTAGCACAAATACAGAGTCAAATAAATTTATTATTTTTATTGAGTATAATTTTAGGTGCAATATTCTTAATAGTCGGTGTTATTTGGTATAATAATTGTGAAATAAGAGATAATCGAGGTGACTAAATTGAGTACAATTTTAATTATAGATGATGAAAAAGATTTAGTTAAATTATTGGAAAAAAAGATAAAAGAAAATGGTCATGAAGTACTTGTAGCATTTGATGGAGAAGAAGGCATAGAAAAATCAAAGTTAAATCCAGATTTAATTCTTTTAGATATAATGATGCCAAAGATAGACGGATTTGAGGTATGTCAGAAAATAAGAGATAATGTTGTTTGTCCAATTATATTTTTGAGTGCAAGACAAAGCGAAACAGACAAGATAAGGGGATTTAATCTAGGTGGAGATGATTATATTACAAAACCATTTGGACTTAGAGAACTATTAGCAAAAATAGAGGCAAATTTAAGAAGGGAAAAAAGATCTCAATATTTGAATGAAGAAAATAAAAGAAGAAAGCTATACTTTGGAAATTTATCTTTAGATATAAAAGATAGGGTAGTTGAAGTTTGTGGAAAAAATATTCCTCTTACAAAGACAGAGTATGAAATTGTAGAGCTATTGGCATTAAATGCGGGACAAGTGTTCACAAAAGAGCAGATTTATGAAAAAGTTTGGGGATATGATAAGGACGGAGATAATACAACAGTTGTTGAGATGATAAAAAAGATAAGAAGAAAATTCTCTAACGTAGATGATACAGAGCAGTATATATCTACAGTGTGGGGAATAGGATATAAATGGAATAAAAGGTGAAAAATATGATAAATAGTGCATTAGATAATTCAACAAAAAAGAGAAAATCATTAGCAGTTACATTTAGGCATTCATTTGTTCTTATAGTAGTATTTAGCTTAATTTCAACAATAATCACATATTTATTATCTATGTTATTATTTAATTTTGCTCTTAATTCAGAAAAAATAAATCCAGCTAATTATTATGAAAATAAGATTCCAGCCATTGAGAAATATGTAGAATCGAAGGGAATGGATATTTTAAAAAGAGATAGCGAAACGGAATTAAAAAATATTGTAAAAGGATACGATTTTTTCTATCAAGTTGTAGATATAAATAATGAAGAAAAATATACAAATTTTGATAAGAAAGTGTTTAATGATAAGAGTGAATTTCAGAAATCAATTAATAAGACAATTTCAAAAAATAACTATTATGTAAATAGTATTCCTATATTTGATAAAGAAGGTAATTTAGAAGGTGCAGTTTTGATAATGTATAAAATTAGCTTGATTGCAGCTAATAGCAATAAAATTCTTCTAAGACTTATTAGTATATTTATAATATTAGTTCCATTTTTATACATTATTTTATTCACTATTATCCTATCTAAAAAAATTGCCAAGAAAATTTCAAGGCCAATAAATATTTTGGTGGATGGGACAAATAAGATAAAAGAAAAGAATTTAGATTTTGAGCTTGATTACGACGAAGATGATGAGCTTGGAGATTTGTGTAGGGCATTTTCAGACATGAAGGATGAGTTAAAGGATTCTTTATCAAAGCAATGGCAGCTTGAACAGGATAGAGTAGAAATGGTATCTTCATTGGCTCATGATTTAAAATCTCCACTGTCTATTATAAAAATTTATTCTGAAGCGATATTGGATGATAACAATATAAATAAGGATACAAAAGAGTATGTTGAGGTCATAGAAAAAAACATAGATAAGAGTGTGTCTCTAGTACAGCAAATGCAGTATACTTCGGAAATAGATAATTCTAAATTAGAGGTAAAAAAATTAGAAATAAATATAAGAGAATTTTTAGAAGAAAAAATAGAAGAATATAGATTAAAAGCAAAACAAAAGAAGGCAAGCGTTGATTTGCATGTAAGTAAAGAAGTACCAGAAATAATTACAGTAGATATAGAAAAGCTAGAGAGAATATTGGATAATGTAGTATTAAATAGTCTACTGTATATAGATTTTGGAGGAAAAGTAGAAATAGGTGCTCGTTTTGAAAATGATAAAATAATTTATTCTGTAATTGATGATGGAATAGGATTTGATAAGGAAGATATAGATAAAGCTTTTGATAAATTTTATCGAGGTGATAAAGCCAGACAAGGTGTACACTCTGGATTAGGTTTATACATTTCAAAGCAGTTATGTGAGATTTTGGGCGGTGGAATTAAAATATTTGATGTTGAAAAAGGAAGTAAGATAGAATTTTATCATAATATTTTATAAAACTGAGAATAAATAGTATAATGAATATATAGCAAATAAACTTGAAAGGATGAACTTATATGGCAGGTATAAAATACGATATAGTTAAAGAAGTTGGAGTTGTTTCTGAAAATAGCTCAGGGTGGACTAAAGAGATAAATCTTATAAGTTGGAATGATAGAGCTCCAAAATACGATATAAGAGATTGGGCTCCAGGACATGAAAAAATGGGAAAAGGAGTAACACTATCTGTAGACGAATTAAAAGAATTAAAAAGAATACTAGATGAAATGGATATTTAGATATAAAAGTATTAAATTAAAAAGTATTAAATTAAAAAGTATTAAATTAAAAAGTATTAAATTAAAAAATATTAAATTAAGTAGATATATAAGGAGATAGGGTAATTATGAAAATGTTTCAAAATATAACACAGGTACATCAGTACAATAATTGTGACGAATTTATCAAAGAATTTGAAATAGGAGAAAGTGATTTTATTATTGCTACAAAGACAATTTACAATAAATATTTTGCAGAAAAAGGGCTTAAAGCAAAAGTATTTTTCAAAAGTGATTATGGAAAAGGTGAGCCTACTGATAGAATGGTAAATGCACTTTTAGAAGATTTTAGAAAATCTGGGTGTAGTCGTGTAATTGCAATAGGTGGGGGAGCAGTTATAGATATGGCCAAAATTCTTGTTTTAGCAGGAAATGGAGATGCAGCAGATTATTATCAGAAAAAGGTTGAGCTTAAAAAAGAGCTTCCTATAATAGCTGTACCAACTACATGTGGTGCAGGTAGCGAGGTTAGTAGTGTTACAATAGCTGAATTTGTAGATATGGGGACAAAGATTGGTCTTGCAGATCCTTCATTATTCCCAGATTATGCTATTATAATTCCAGAACTTTTAACAGAGCTATCATATGACTTTTTTGCAACGAGCGCAATAGATGCATTAATCCATGCAATTGAGAGCTATGTTTCACCAAAAGCCAATTTATACACAAGAATGTTTGCATGTAAGGCTATGGAAATACTTATTAAAGGATTTAGACTTATATCAGAAAATGGGCCAGAGTATAGATTTAATTTATTAGAAGAATTTTTAGTGGCTTCAAATTTAGCTGGAATCTCATTTGCAAATGCAGGAACAGGTGCGGTGCATGCAATGAGTTATCCTTTAAGCGGTGTCTATCATGTTACACATGGTGAAGCAAACTATCAGTTCTTAACAGAGGTATTTAAACATTATCAAGCAGCTAACCCAACAGGATTTATTACTGAGCTTAATGAATTTTTAGGAGATATACTTGAATGTAATCCGGATGATGTTTATCCTGAGATTGAGAAGCTTTTAGACAGTGTAATTGCTAAGAAACCACTTCATGAGTATGGTATGAAAGAGGAAGAGATAGAAAGTTTTGCTGTTAGTGTTGAAAAAAGTCAGCAGCGTTTGTTAAATCAGAGTTATGTTAAGTTTAGTGTTGAAGAAATGATGGAGATTTATAGAGCTTTATTTTAATTAGGAATGTAAGAAAGAGGATGAGTAGAATTACTCTCCTCTTTTTTTATTTTTTGCATTATGATAAAATAAAAAGGATAGTTATAAATAGAAAAGGAGAAAAAAATGGAAACAATTAACATAAACAAAGAAACAAAAAAACCAAGACAGAAAACACTTGATCCTACAAAACTAGAGATACAGGAACAGTACATGGACAAGGTTAGAGCCATAAACGAAAAATGGGCTAAGAAAAAAAGAAGAAAACCAACTGTTGGGCTAGGAACATTTGGGTGTCAGATGAACTGGTACACAATGAAGAAATAACCTAGTAATATCAACGCTTTCACGTTGTTTACTAGGTTATTTTTTTATTTTTTATATATAAAAGTATGTGTTAATCCATTTTTAAATACTATTGAGTCAACTCTAGCATTTGAGATAATAATTCTATCTATTATGTTAGAGAAGAAGTCTTTTAATATTTTTCTACCACCATCAAGAGTCAATTCTCTTACAGTATTATTATCTAAATTTATATTCAAGTTGAATAAAAAATCATTCATATTATCAATAAATAAAAAATCAGTATCGCAGTTTAGGTTATTTTTTATCTCTAAAGTTTCTAGCTTGTTTTTTAATTCTTTTATTTTTTTATCAATATCATTCTTTTTTTCGTAGTACATATTCTCATCCATGTCATGGTCAGAGTATAGGTATAGGTTAATCAATCTCTCTTTAGCTCTTTCAAGGTTGTTTAAAGATGATGTTATTTTTTCGTGTTCATGTTTTATAAAAGTATTGTTTACATTATCCTCTTTTTCATTATTGTATTCATAAGTTATATCTTGTTTTGTTTTCTGGAAGTAATTTATAGCTATAAATGTATCTCTGATAGAATCTTCAGTTAGTAGAACATCCTCAAACAAATCTCCAGAAAGTAGTAATGATTCAAGAGCCTCAGAACTTATACAAACTACATTGAAACTTTTTATAAAGTTAAGAACATAATGCAGAACAAAATCACCAATAGATACATCTGATACAGACATCTTGTTGTGACAAGCTCCACCTTTTGTTCTAGCACCACAAACATATCTAGTAGGTCTGTAACCATCACTTCTAGCTCTATCAAGACAAGCTTCAAATTTGCGACCACAATCTTTACAAACCAATAACCCACCAAATATATGCTGAACATAGTTTTTCTGTCTCCAGCGTGCAGAATTTCTTTTAGAGTTAAATTCTATTATTTTGTTACATCTATTCCACTGATCCTTTGATATTATACCTATATGATTATCTTCTTTTATAACCCATTCATCTTTTGATTTCTTTTTCCCTCTACCAGATTCACGATAGTTATATCTTAAAGTACCATAATAAAAAGGATTGTGGAGTATATCGCCAACTGTTTTACTGGTCCATGTTCCACCACGTTTGGTAGCTATGTTATTATCATTTAGAAAGTTTGATATTTTTACAGTTGATTTTACATCTTCATACATATCAAATATGAGATGAATTGTTTTAGCTTCAGACTCGTTGATTACAGGATACTTAGTTTCTTCATCATAGTCATAACCCAAAGGAACATTTGCACCATTCCACATACCTCTCTCAGCTCTTGCAAGCATTATTGAAGTAACCCTCTCAGAAGTAAGTTTCCTTTCAAGCTCCGCAAATACAAGTATTATTTTAAGCATTGCCTCGCCCATAGCAGAACTAGTATCAAACTGTTCATTTTTAGATATAAATGTACAATCATATTTTTTTAGTTCTTCGTACATATCGCAGAAGTCTAGTAAGTTTCTGCTAACTCTATCTATTTTCCATACGAACAGATGAGAGAACTCTTTATTTCTAATACGTTCCATCATCTCCTGGAAGGCAGGTCTATTTGTGTTTTTACCACTAAATCCTGCATCTTCAAAGATTTCATAATCATCTATATTAAAAGCATATTTTGCATAGTTTATAAGGTCTTGACGTTGTACTGGTAGTGAGTCCTTATCAATCTGATAAGTAGTACTAACTCTAATATAGAGAGCTGCTTTCATCTTTCTCAAGTACCTCATCATATATATCTAGTAACTTTTTACAAGCAGCAGAGTAGAGAAGTCTTATAAATCGTATGTCATGCTTTAATAGTATTTGCTTGAGTGTATTAAGAAATTTTCCACATATTTTTATTTTTAATAGTAATATTTTCCATTGTAGTATTTTGAAATTCATATATACCACCTCCATGGAAATATTAAAACATATGTTTGGTAGAAGATAAACCACTAAAAAGTGGTGTTAGAATTAAGAGCATAAAAAGAGTAAAAGATGTATTAAAAAAATAGACTTTGAACATTATGATATAAGTAATAATTTATTATTAAAATTATACGATTTAGAAAAACTAAATGCCTCTATTGATAATTTTTTATATTCATCAATAGAGGCATAATATGAGATTATTTTTATTTAAAAAAATCAATAATACTATCAGAATTAATATTAAATTTTTTTCTTAAAGTAATTATATCTGATGATTTAAAATCATAATCATGTATATCTAGAATTGTTAATATAATCCTTAAAGAATAGATTAAAAAATTATTTAATTTTTTACTTAGGTTATTAAGTAGATTAGTTTCGTTAGAATATAAAATATCACTTAGATAATCAAAATTATTATTTATTATAGGTTCTTTTAAATGTATTTTGTTTGAATTACTAGCATAAATATTAAAGAAAAAATCAAATTCATTTTTGAATTTTATATAATATATACTTTTAATAATTTCCTCTTTTAAAAATCTAAAACTTGTACTACTAACCTTATCTAAACTTTTTTCATCTTTTTTTAGAAAATAATAAACTAGCTTTAAGAATAATTCTGAGGACATTCTTAAGCAAGTATCAATACAAATAGAATCTTTTAATGGTAAGTATAAAAGGATTCGATATAATGTATTTCTTAAATGACCTAATATAATAGAAAAATCATTTAAATTTTTATTATTAGAAATTTTAATGATAGTATACATAGAAAAATCTATTTTTTCTAGGCAATCAAAAATTTTATCATAATTCCTAGTATATTTTATATATGGAAAATTTTTCCCTAAAAAATATTTGTACGCATTATCTACCATATTTTTTTAGTAATTCCTCCATGTAGTTTTTAGATGAATTAGATTTAGGACTACTTGTTGGTATTTTATAATCTAGCAATTTTGCAAAACAATCAATAAAAATATCTATTTCATCAGAATTACTTTTTTCTAATACCCTAATAAGTTTACCCAACGAAATAGTTCTACTTTTTAAAAGATATGGTTTAACTTTAATATTTAAAGAATCAAATAAAAAATTAAGTTCTTTATTAGATTTGAAAATAGATTTAGAAAGAACTACACTTACTAGAAGAGAATACAATTCCATCCTCTTAATTTCGATTTCATCTATATTTAAAATTGTTTTTAATTTTTTTTGCCACATTAACATTTCACCTTTACTCATGACTATTAAAACCCTCGACTTTCTTTATAAATTCATTAACAATAGACTCTAAATTATTTATGATTTTAGTATCGTTTCTATCATAAATAAATGTTTCTAATTTTGCACCGGATAACTTAGGATAAAAGTAAAACATATTTTTAAAAAAGTCAATATCTTTTATACTAGATTTTATGTCTAAAATATTTTTTTCTTGTGTCTTATTTTTTGAATCTTCTTCTTTTTTATTGCCAGATTTTAAAATCTTTGTGAATATAATCCCTAAAGAATCTAATGGTTTTGCTTTAAATAAACTTCTATAGGAATCTTTTATTTGTTCAATTACAGCTTGAAGAAGATTGACACCTAAAAGAGAATAAGCATCTGGAGTTACAGGTATAAAATAAAAATCACTTGCTAAAAGTGATGAAACCGTATAAAAAGAATATGTTGGAGGACAATCTATAAAAATATAATCATAGTTTTTCCTTAAATTGTGCTCATCTAAAATATTATATAATTTTTGCTCATTAGTACTATTATTATCTCTTTCCATAAAAATATTAGATAAAGCTCCAGGTATTATATCTAAATTTTTATTAAGAGTTAGAATTAAATTCTCCAAATTGATTTCAGCTATTCTTGATTTTTTATATAATTCCTGTATAGAAGGATAAGTAGGATTATCAGATAGCATTGAACCATCTAAAACTTGAAATTTTTCAAAAAATGATTGTGTACAATTTGATTGGGGATCCATATCTATAACAAGTACTTTTTTATTTTTAGCTTCTGAAATAGTATAGGCTATTTCTTTGCAAAGAGTAGTTTTGCAAACCCCACCTTTCATATTTAGGAAAGATATAACATTTCTTTTCATAATATAATCACCTCATTTTAAAATTTATTATATATATACACATTGGGATAGTTACTCAAAATGAGATAACGATTATCCGTTATGTGTAGATAGTCATGGTTAAGCGATAGATAGTAGAAGCTCTGTAGAAGGATGTCCTCGCTTACAGATAGCTCATCAGATAGTTCATGAATATTTGACAAGTTTTTCTTTAGAGCTACCATCAGTTCGTCTATAGGAACTAAGAAGTTGCACGCCCACCTTAAAGCCTTGTTTTCACATTTGGCAATAGTCAGCTTATCAAAGTAGTTGGTAGGATTAATGTTGTTGCCAGCAGAAGTAAAATGATGTCCAAGTTCTTCAGCTAATACCTCTGTCATATGGATTATATTATCCTTAAGGAAATTAGCAAGAAGAATCATTCTAATACCATGTCTAGCAACATATAGAGCTTCAGAACGATATTCTGGGATTTCATCAACGAATTTAACAATAATATTTTCTTTTTCAGCTAAGTCAAGAAGTTGCTCAAACTTAGTCATTTTTCTTTTTCATTTCTTCAAAAATTAAATAGTCAATGAAATCATCAAGTCTTTTTCTACCTTCCTCAGAAAGTTGCTGAGTGCGGTCATCAGTATGTGCTGCTATTGTATTTTCTTCATAGTTTCTTATGTTAGTTCTTCCTAGTAGGTAGTCTATAGAGACACCGAAAAATTCAGCCCAATTTTCTAAAATATTAACCTCAGGTTTTCTTTTGTCATTTTCATACTGTGAAATAGTAGATTTATTAAAAGTAGTATGATATTTATCATTAAATATTTGAACAAGTGTATCCTGTGTCATATCTTTTTCATTTCTTAATTCTTTAAAACGCATTCCAAAAGTTGTCATAAATAATACCTCCTTATAATTAAAATATAATTCAAGTTTTCGTTTACGTAAACTTTAGACAAGGAAATTAATAAAAAGTTTCAAAAAAAGTAAACTTTAAACTTGACAAGTTTTGTTTATGTGAATATAATTGAATTATAAACTTAGTTCACACAAACAAAACTAAGTTTTGAAAGAGAGGTGATAATATGCCAAATAGAAATATAAAAGCTGAAAGAGTAAGGTTTGGCTATAATCAGGAATATGTAGCGTCAAAGCTTAATATTTCTAAAACAACATACAATTTAAAAGAAAATGGTAAAAGAGAATTTACCGAAAATGAAATGAGAATATTAAGTAAGTTATTTGGAAAAACATTAGATGAACTTTTTTTTAATTAATAAGTTCACATAAACAAAACATAAACTATTTTATTTGATTTTCTCATATATTTATTAACTCTTAAATTTAAAAAATGTAGTTTAAAGCCTTTAAACACACATATTGGAGGTGAAAGAAATGACTAGAGAATCAATCCTTGGAAAGAATAATCCTTTTTATAAAGCAAGGATAGCCTCTAATAAAGATGATTTCAAAAATAGACGAGATACTGCTGAGAATATATACATCAGTAGAAGACGGCTTGAAGAAATCGAGACAGGAAAGAGAGAGCCATATACAGATGAGCTTTTGATAATGGCTGAGGCTTATGATGCACCATACTTAGTTGAACACTACTGCAATCACATTTGCAAGATTGGGCAAAAGTTTGGTTGTAAGTATGTTGAGAATAAGGGAGATGCATATAAAGCGACAGTAATGTTTATTAAATCTTTGAAAGAGGCAGAGCAAGCAAAAGAAAACATATTAGAGATACTTTCAGATGGTGAGGTAACACCAGATGAGATAAATATGTTAGATGAAGCTATAAGCAAGTTGAATGAAACAATGACAGATATTATCAATCTGAAAATAGCATTAGAAAAAGAAAAAATCAAAGGAGGTAAAAAGTAATGACAATAACAAATTTAGAGCCAATAGCAGAAGTAAAAGTTGCAAATGATGTTGAGTTAGTTTCATTAGGAGAAGAACTTAACATAAGAACAGATGAAAATGGAGAAACATTAATAAGCGGTAGAGAGTTACACGAAAGTTTAAAAGTAAAAACAAGATATAATGATTGGTTTTCAAGAATGGTAGATTATGGATTTACTGAAAATGTAGATTTCATAGCTATTACTCAAAAAAGAGTAACAGCTCAAGGCAACGAAACAACTCAAACAGACCACCTACTAAAGTTGGATATGGCAAAAGAGATTGCAATGATTCAGAGAACACCAGAAGGAAAAAGAATAAGACAGTATCTTATTCAAGTTGAAAAAGCATGGAATAGTCCAGAGAAAATTATGGAGAGAGCTTTACTAATAGCTAAGAACAATATAAACAGACTAGAGATTGAAAATAAGGCAATGAAGCCTAAAGCAATTTTTGCTGATGCAGTAGCATCTAGTGAACAGTCAATTCTAGTTGGAGAGCTGGCAAAACTGTTAAAGCAGAATGGAATTAATACAGGTCAGAAGAGATTGTTTGAGTACTTGAGAGAGAATGGTTATTTGATAAAGAGAAAAGGCTCAGATTACAATATGCCAACTCAGAGAAGTATGGAGCTAGGGATTATGGAGATTAAGGAAACAGTTATAAATAATCCAGACGGAACAGTAAGGATAAACAAGACACCAAAGATTACTGGTAAAGGGCAGACATATTTCGTGAATAAGTTTTTAAACCCAAAGGAGGATTAAGAGATGCCAGAAGTATCAAACGAAGAAAGAATGAAACGTATTTGGAAGCAGTTAAATAAGCATGGAATATATACAAAGGAAGAGGCTATGAAAGCATATAGAGAAGTACCAAGAATAAATATAACTCCAATGGTAGCACCAATTGATTGGGATGAGCTGAACAGGATAAAAGAGGAGTTGTTTGGTAAATCTGATAAAGGAGCAAAAAATGAACGATTATAGAAGTCAGAGTAAGTACACAAAAACAAGTCATCAGGTAGGTGTGGAAAGAATAGAGATTATTGATCAGTATGCAAATGATAGAAGCACTAGAGCAATAAAGAAAGATAGTTTGAAAGTAATAAAAGATAGAGCAGCTAAATATTTGAGAGGTGAATAAGATGAAAAAGGCAGATATGTTTTTAAAAGGTTTTAGAATGAGTTATTTAGTTTTAGGAGTTCTAAGTGTAGCAGAAATGGTGGGAATAGAAGTAAATATGGTTTTATTTAGCTTTATATTCTTCATGGTTACATTCCCAGTAGATGTGTTAGTCGACAATATATGTCTTGTTAGAAAAGCAGAAAAGAAACTTTATAGCAAAAAGAGAAAGGTAGTGAGATAGATGATAACAACAGAAGGAAGATACCTAACAGTAGATTTAAATGGAGAGTTTGACTACTTCCAGCAGCATAAAGGGATGATAGTTGATGAATATCTTGAAGACCTTTTAAAAATGGATATGGATGAAATACTTGTAGAGGAAGAATGTTATAAATTCACAATAAAGTTAAGAGATAGAGCACAGGCTTTAATGTTTAAAAGATTACTTGATTTAGAGTTTGAAGAGTTTGACAGACAGAACCATGACTATGAATAGAGGTGAAGTAGATGAGTTTATTCGAATTGATATTAAAAGTTCTTCAACAAATTAAGTACAAATATATGAAAGGCTACATAGATGAGGAAGGTTATAACTGGCTGATGGGAAAAATAATGGATGCACTTAAATAAAAATAAAGCTCAGAGAAAAGATACCTGGCAAGTAAATACTCTGAGCTTAACTACAAACATCATAGAAAGGATAACAGAAAATGAGCGAAAATACAAGAAAATACTTAGAAGCTGAAGTAATAGTAAGCACAAAAGATATGAGTAGAGAGGATTGGCTTAAAGCTAGACAGATGGGAATAGGAGGAAGTGATGCAAGTGCAGTTGCTGGATTAAATCCTTGGAAGTCAGCTATGCAAGTCTACATAGACAAGAAAGAAGAAAATCCAAAAGAGATACATAGTTTCCGCATGGAACTAGGAAACAAATTAGAACAGACAGTAGCTGATATATTTACAGAGCAAAAAGGTCTTAAAACTAGAAATGTTAATGGACTTCTTAGAAATCCTAAGTATCCATTTGCAACAGCTAACATAGATAGAGCAATAGTAGGAGAAAAAGCCTTCCTGGAATGTAAGACAACTAATAGTTATGCTGCTAAAGATTGGGAGGATGGAAAAATTCCAATCAACTATGAGATACAGTGTTATCACTACATGGCAGTAACAGGAGCTGAACATTGTTACATAGCAGCTCTTATAGGTAATCAAGATTTTGTAATACATAAAATTGAGAGAGATGAAGAAACTATAAATCAGTTGATGGCAATAGAAAAAGAGTTCTGGGAAGAGAATGTTTTAAAAGATGTTCTTCCTGATCCAGATGGCTCTTATGTATGTGGAAAGTTTTTAGATGAGAAGTATAAGAATGTAAATGACGATACAGTCAATCTTTCTTATGTGAAAGACTCAGATAATTTGCTTAATAGATATGAGGAAATAAAAAGCGATATAAAGGATTTAGAGAAAGAGAAAAACATAATTGAACAAATATTCAAGGAAGAACTTAAAGAGGCTCAGAGAGGCACTGTGGGCGACAGAGTAGTAACTTGGAAGGCACAGGAAAGAGTAAGTATAGATTCCAAGAAGTTAAAAGAAGAACTTCCTGAGATAGCAGAAAAATATAGTAAAAAATCTAGTTATAGAGTTTTCAAAATAAAATAATTTAGTTGGAGGTAAAGAAAATGGCATCAGAAAATTTAAAAGGAGCATTAGAGAAAAAAGCAAATGGTACAGCAGTTAAAAAAGCTAGTCCAAGTAAAGGTATGGAACAGTTACTTAATAAAATGGCAGGTCAGATACAGAAGGCTCTACCAAGTATGGTTAGTAGTGAGAGATTCCAGAGAGTAGCACTTACAGCATTTAGCAACAACGTGAAACTTCAGCAGTGTGAACCAATGAGTTTTATAGCTGCAATGATGCAGTCAGCTCAGTTAGGGTTAGAGCCTAATACACCATTGGGACAGGCTTATTTAATACCTTATGGTAAACAAGTACAGTTCCAGATAGGTTACAAAGGGTTATTAGAATTAGCACAGAGAAGTGGAAAAATAAAATCTATATATGCTCATACTGTTAGAGCAAATGATGAATTTGACATAGATTATGGATTAGAACAGAAACTAGTACATAAACCAGATTTAAAAGGAAATAGAGGAGAAGTTATAGGATACTATGCGGTTTATCATCTTGATACTGGAGGCAATAGTTTTATCTTTATGACTAAGGATGAGATATTAGAGTTCGCTAAAAAGAAAAGTAAGACTTTTAATAATGGACCTTGGCAGACAGACTTTGATGAGATGGCGAAGAAAACAGTTATTAAGAAACTTCTAAAATATGCACCAGTAAGTATAGAAATGCAAAAAGCTATGACAGTTGATGAGACATCTAAGTCTGAAATAAGTGATGATATGAGCTTAGTTGAGGAGGATGAATACATAGAAGGTGAATTTGAAGAAGTAGTTACAGAGGGTGAAGAGTAATGGCAAAGTACAGAGCTTTACAAACTTCATTTTGGGATGATGCTTTTGTAGTGGACTTAACACCAGAAGAGAAATACTTCTTTATCTATATCCTAACTAATAGTAAATCAGCTCAGTGTGGTTGCTATGAGCTACCATATAGAGTTATGGAGATGCAGACAGGATACAACAGAGAAACAGTAGAAAAGCTTCTTAAACGTTTTGAAGATTATGGAAAGATAAAGTATGACCGAGATACCAAAGAAATTCTTATTATGAACTGGCATAAACACAATTACACTAAATCAATAAAAGTTGAGGCTTGCATCATAAAAGAAGTATCAAATATAAAATCTGATGAATTTAGAAGTATATTGATAGAAATTTGTAAAAAATATGGATATAACACAGAAGATATACCCTATACATACCCTATAGATACCGTATCGATAGACTATGGGGAAAAAGAAAAACAAAAACAAAAAGAAACAAAAAAAGAAAAAGAAAAACAAAAACAATCAGTAAGGATTGATGATGATGTTGAACAAGAAACTGATGTGAGTAAGGTTTTATATGAATACCTAACTAATATTTCTCTAGGTGATATAGAGGATATTAATAAAGCATTAGCTGCTAAAAATAGAGATGTAAATTATCTAAGAGAAAAATTAGAGATAATGCAGCACATAAGAGATATTAAGTATCCAGTGAAATATCTTCTTAAAGCTATAGAGGATGATTATAGAAGTTATGGTAAGAGCGAAGTTAAAGGAAGTAGCAGCAGGAACAAGTTTAAAAACTTTGATGAAACTGTTACTAAGTATAGTCCTGATGAACTGGAAGAAAAGATAAGACAAAGTCAAAGTAAAAAGTTTGGGTAGGGGTTAGCCTCTACCTGAACTGAATGATCAAGGAGATAGTATGGAAGGAATAGACTTTTTAAAAGTAGTTATATCAGAACTAACTGGAGAAGTTAAGGTTATAGCTGATAAGAATTTTATAAAGATGGACAAGAGAAAAAGAGCTGATTATTTAGAAGTAACGAGAGATTTGATAATACAGTTATGGATTAAAGCTGAGGAGGTAGCAGAAGATGAAGAAAACTAAGATATTAGCAATTGATATGGCAAAAGTAAATGAGGTAATAAAAGGATTAGAAAAAGATAACTTTGAAATTGTACAGTTTAATCACGAAGTAGCAAGTAATGGTCATATTTATATATTCCTTATGGCTCAGAAAGAAGAGGATAAGAGCATATACGAAAAAATGTATTTGCTAGAACAATATTGTGCAAAAAATCATTGTAGGAGTGGTAAGTGCAGAATAGAAAATATATGTAGTGAATATCAAGGTAATGGCTCATTTCTTTGGGATTTTAAAGATGTAGAAAAGGCTTATGAGGTGATAAGAGATGACAGATAAAGATTTAGAGATAAGAGGGAAATCAGTTGTAGTTTGGGAGTTCTGTAGAGATATGGAGAACTGTGATTGCTTAGAAGGTAGATGTCCTTTAGAGGATTTATGTAATAACAACCAGATACAGGATATAGAGTTTGATTATTCAGATGAGGACGATGTTAAGAAGATAGAAGAGGCTTACAAGATAGTAATGGAAGAGGATCAAGAAGAAAAACTATATACCAGAGAAGAGATAAACAAGTTATTAGGTATTGGATTAAGCGAAAAGGATTTTGAAGAGATGAAAGAAGCAATAAGTCAGTATTGCTATATAAGAAATTGTGATGATTGCTTGATGAGTCTTAAGTGTCCTAGAGGGAGAGAGGTTCCTGGTGATAATGGATGTGAAGACTGGGACGAGGCAGAATTAATAGAAGCATATAGATGCATAGAAGGAGTGTTGTAGATGAACGATAAGAAACTAAGATATCTTTTAAGATGGATTAAAAATTTAGAAAAAGTTGAAATAAATAAAGATGAGAAGTTCTATTATATAGCTAATTTAAGAGTTTTGTACAAGATAAAAAAAGAACATATGTATCTAAATCCTGAAGCATTTAACACTAAAAACGGAGATATTATTATAGAAAATATGTTAGAAGCTGGAATAGAGGCATATATGCAACGTATAGGATGTACAACAGAGGACGGAAATAGATTAAAAGCTCTTATCTATTCAGGGCATGGATATTCTATATATTTAGATGCCGAAATATTTAATACATTTGGAGCTAATACAGAGGTATTTTTCAATGTAGAAACAGGAATAGCGAGAATAGAAAAAATGGATAGACGAACAGAAGAAATTGAGACAGTTGGGTACATTAAACCAGAAGTTATAGAAAAGGAAAAATAATAAAAGTAACACGGATTGGAGGGAAAATAAATGGACGAAGTAATGTGCCCTTATTGTGGGAAAGAATTTAGAATAGAAACTTGCGATATTGCAGGTAATGAGGAATTTATAGATATGTGTCCTCATTGCGAAAAAGAAGTACAAATATATGCTGAAGTAGTTTTAGAACTTTATGCAAATGAAGTTGAATATTTTAATTGTGAAGCTTGTGGAAAAAAAGAATATGAAATAGACAGTGAAAAGTTACCATATGAAAAAGAAAATGGTGAATGGGAATATAAAAAGCTATGTGCTGGATGTTATTGGAAAGAATTAATGAAAAGGAGAGAAGAATAATGAATGCAATACATTTAATAGGACGATTAACAAAAGATCCTGATATGAGATACCTACCAGGAACAGAAACAGCATCAACAAATTTTCAGATAGCTGTGAGAAGAAATTTTAAAAACAGAGAAGGTAAATACGATTCAGATTTTATACAGGTACAAGTATTAGGGAAACCTGCTGAAGCAGCTGCTAACTATCTAAGAAAGGGTAATAGATGTGCGGTAGATGGTAGGTTACAGATAGATAATTGGAAAGATGATAAAAGTGGAGAATGGAAGAGTTTTACAAAAGTAATAGCTACTAATGTGGAATTTTTAGAGAGTGCAAATAGTACACCATCAATTCCAGAAGAGCCACAGTATAATCCACCAGAAGGATTTGGGGATGATATAGGTTATAACACAGTTGACGATGATGATGTGCCATTTTAGGAGGGAGTTATGAACGAAGAAAAAATAGTTCTAAGAAATGCTAGAAAGCTAAAATCAGCATTTAGACACTTAGGTGATAATGAGGTTGTAGATATAGCTTACGAGATAGTAAAAAGCAATAGAAAAGATAATGATGAGCCAGATGTAGAGGCTATAGATAAAGTTGTAAGTAATATATGTGGGGAACAATGTTAGGAGGAAAATATCATGGATTTGTTTGGGAAAAAGAGAATAGCTGAGTTAGAGCAGGAGAATGAAAGATTAAAAGAAGATAAAGAAGGAGTATTAAAGCTTTATAATACAACAATAAAAAATCATGAACAGTTAGAGCATGAATATAGAAGTTTAAAAGCTAGGAGTGAAGGTCTTAAATCAATAATGGAAGGTAAGAATAAGAAGGTTAGAGATCTAGAGGATAAAGTTAGATTATTAGAATTAGATGTTAAAGATTCAGAAATTATTATTAAGGATAGAGAAGAAAAGATAGATGCTGCTAATAAGAAAATCGGAAAGCTATATGACAGAATAGAAAAATTAGAAAAAGATTATGAGGAAGTACATAGTGCATATGAGTATAGAGATAGTTTAGCTTATGCGTACAATGAAGAGGCATTAAGATACAGAAAAAAATTGGAAAAATACGAATCTGTAATGGCACATGCAACATGTTCAAGTATGAATGATTTTAGATTACTTAGAGGAAAAGTTTATAATTCTTCTAAGCAAAATAAAAGGATAAGAAATAAATGCATAATGAAATTAGCTGACCAGATGGAAAAAATATTTAAGGAAATGTTAGGGTAGATTTATTCTACCCTTTAAGGTTGAAGGAGGATAAAATGCAGAAAATATTAGATATGTTCAGAAAAAGAAGAAACGATATAAGAAAACCAATTGAGATGGATAAAAGAGTAGTTATACAGATAGCTCAGGAAGAGCTTGCAGAGTTAATACAGGCAATAAGCAAAATGAATAGAGCCGCAATGTATTGGGAAAAACAAATGAAAAGAATACCACGCAGCAAAGAAGAAGATAGAGATATAAACAATAAATTATCTATGATAGAAAGACTTAGAAATAAAAAGTTTAAAGATAATTTATGTGAGGAAATGGCAGATGTGATAATAGCTTTAAGTTGGGTTATGGATGTTTATGGTGTAGCTGATAAAGATGTAGCTTGGTACATAAATATGAAAGCTAATAGAATGACTAAAAGAATAAAAGAAGGTGAGTTCTATTAAAAGTAAGTATGGTAGTAAGAAAATAGAGATAGATGGAATAGTATTTGACAGTAAAGCAGAAGGAGAATTTTATTTGTATCTCAAGGATCTAAAAGAGCAGGGGAAAATAAAAGAGATAATACTTCAAGAAAAGTTAGTTCTCCAGGAAGGTTTCAAGAAAAATGGAAAAACTAATAGAGCTATAACTTATACAGTAGACTTTACAGTACTGGATGATAAAGGAAATCTGACAAGGATAGATGTAAAAGGAATGGAAACTCAGCAAGGTAACTTAAAAAGGAAGATGTATGACTACAAGTACAAAGAGCCTTTGGTATGGGTAGCTAAAAATAAGAAGTATGGCAATGAACAAGGTTGGATTGAATATGATAGATTGAAGAAAAAAAGAAGAGATGCAAAGAAAGGGGTGATATCATTTTAGCAGCAATTATATTTTTATTAGTAACAATGATGATAACAAGTATTATATTAAATAGATTTTAGGAGGGATTGGATGGCGACATTGATAACTAGATTAAAAGATAAAGACTGTATAAAGGTGACAGAGGAAATATTAAAAGAGTATAAATATATTAAGCTAGGATTGAAAACTCTAAGAGAGCAGCTTGAGTTGATAGATGAGGATATTATAAGTTTGCCAGCAGTAGGATGTTCTGAAAGAGTTCAGATGTCGCTGTCTGGAAGTCCTACTGAAGATAGTGCTTTAGAAATAATAGAGCAAAAGAAAATGATAGAGAAGAAAATAGAAGAGAATGAGGCTTTAATAAAAGCAGTTGATAGAGGATTGAACAATTTAGATTTAATTCATAGACAAGTAATAGAATACACCATGATAGATAAGCAGAGTTGGGTTTATATATGCGATAAGTTAAAGTATAGTGAAACTCAATTGAGAGAGAAAAAGAAAGAAGCAATTAAATCATTATCTTATGCATTGTTTGGATATGATATATCAGATGAGGATGATTTATTAAAAAGAATATAACCTTTAATTATAATATTAGTTATGATAAAAGAAACCGTGGTTTTTCCGCAGATTTATAAAAATAAACGTGGTATTATAATAATATAAAAACTTAATAAATTGCTATACAGACGTTAAAGGATTTTATGTATAGCAAATGTGTAACCATATGAGAGGCAACTGTAAAAGGTTGTCTCTTTTTATGTGCCCAGAAAGGAGTGATATATATGGGCTAACAATCAAACAAAAGAAGTTTGCCGACGAGTATATCATTTCTGGTAATGCTACTGAGGCACGGATAAAGGCAGGTTATTCTAAGAAAACTGCTAGGAGTATAGGTTCAGAAAACCTTACAAAACTTGAAATTAAAACGTATATAGAAGAAAGAATGGCTGAAATAGATAGTCAGAAAATAGCTGACCAGAAGGAAGTAATGGAATATCTAACAAGTGTTATGAGAGGAAATGAGAAACAAGAACAGCTTATAACAATTGGATTAGGTGAAGGTATGACAAGAGCAGAAACCTTTGATGTAGAAGTTTCAGCTAAGGAACGAATAAGAGCAGCAGAATTAATTGGTAAAAGATATGGTATGTGGACTGACAAGCAAGATGTTAGCATAGAGCTTCCTGTATTTATAGATGATGTACCAGAGGAAGATTAATGGCAAATACATCTATAAGTAAACTGATTGGGAAAGGATACAATAAATTTTGGCATACTAAGAAATTCTATAAAGTTGTAAAGGGAAGCAGAGGATCTAAGAAATCAGTTACAACTCAGCTTGAAATGATTTATAAAATGATGAAGAATCCGTGGATGAATGTTCTGCGGATGAGAAGATACGGAAATACATTAAGAGATAGTGTATTTGTTGGTCTCAAAAGTGCTGCTAATAGATTAGGAGTGTCACACTTATGGAAGTTTACAGTGTCACCTATGGAACGGACCTATCTTCCAACTGGGCAAAAAATTCTTTTTAGGGGATTTGATGATGCTCTGAAACTTACTTCTATTCAGTTAGAAAAAGGACATATAACTCACTTATGGCTTGAGGAAGCCTATGAGCTTGAGAGTAAAGATAAATTAGATACAGTAGTAGAAGGTATGAGAGGGGAATTAGATGACCCTGAGGCATACAGACAAGTAATACTTACGTTCAATCCCTGGTCAGAGAATCATTGGTTAAAGAGTGAGTTCTTTGATAACTATGATGAAGATGTATTTGCTCTAACTACTACATACAAAGTAAATGAATTTTTAGATAAGCAAACTATAAAGAGATATGAAAAACTATATAAAACTAACCCTAGAAGAGCGAGAATTGTTTGTGATGGTGAGTGGGGAGTTGCAGAAGGACTTGTATATGAGAATGTAGAGTTTAGACCGCTAGACAAAGATGAACTTGCAAAACAAGGTTATACTCTGTTAGTTGGTTTAGACTTTGGTTTTACTCATGACCCTACAGCTCTAGTAGTTAGTTGGTTAGATATAGAGAATGAAACTTTATATATTATAGATGAGCATTATCAAACTGGTATGCATACCAAAGAGATAGCTCAAATGATTAGAAAAAAAGGATATAGTAAGTCAACTATCATAGCAGATAGTGCTGAGAAAAGACTAATATCTGAATTAAGAACAGAGCATGGATTAAGAAATATAAAAGAATCTGTGAAGGGGAAAGATAGTGTCAATCAAGGGATTGATAAGCTGCAATCATTAAGAATAGTTTGTGATACTTCTTTAGTTAATACCAAAGAGGAGTTTTACAGCTATGCTTATAAATTTGATAAGGTATCTGGTAAATTTACAAATATTCCAGAGGATAAGAACAATCACTTGATGGATGCATTGAGATATAGCTTGCAGTGTGTAAACAACAAAGTGAAAGTAAAACTATTCCAGGGTGGAATTTAGGAGGTGAGATATTGTTTATAATGGATTCAGAAACGGAACTAACTACAAAGCTGCTTGAAGAATATATAAATCAGCATAAAGCAGAGGCTATTAAATTAAGAAAGAAAATGGATATGTATAAAGGTCAGCATGACATATTAAGTCGGGACCCAAAGGAAGCATTTAAACCAGATAATAGATTAGTTGTTAACTTTGCTAAGTATATAGTAGACACATTAAATGGATTCTTTATAGGTATACCAGTAAAGACAGTACACGACAATTCAAGTGTTAGTGATTATATAGAATTTATACAGAAGTATAATGATCAGGACGATAACAATGCAGAGCTAAGCAAATTATGTTCAATTTATGGTCATGCTTATGAATTACTATACTTAGATGAAAATGCTCAGGTTGGTATTACATATCTATCTCCAGAAGAAGCTTTTATTATCTTTGATGATAGTGTAGCTAGAGAGCCACTTTATGGAGTTAGATATTTTACAAATAGCGACGAAAAAATAGAAGGTAGCTACTCAGATAAAAATAAAATATATCATTTTGAGATAGAAGATGGATTGAGAATAGTTGATGAAGAACAAAATTATTTTGGAGATATACCACTTGTCGAATATCTTGAAAATGAAGAGAGACAAGGGGCATTTGATAATGTTGATACTCTTATAAATGCATATGATAAAGCTATATCAGAAAAAGCAAATGATGTTGATTACTATGCAGATGCATATTTAAAAGTATTAGGTGCTGAGTTGGAAGAGGAAACTCTTCAGACACTTAGAGATAGCAGAATAATTAATATATCTTCACCAAATGGAGATGATGTATCAATAGACTTTTTAGCGAAACCTTCATCAGATACCACTCAGGAGAATTTAATAAATAGATTAGAAAAATTAATATTCCAGATAAGTATGGTTGCAAACATAAATGATGAGAATTTTGGTAATGCCTCTGGAATAAGTTTAAAATACAAACTTCAATCTATGCTTAATTTAGCAAATGTAAAAGAGAGAAAGTTTGTATCTGGAATGAATAGACGTTGGAAACTTATATCTAATCTTCCTAACTCTAAAATGAGTAAAGATGATTGGATGGGGATAGATTATCAGTTTACAAGAAACCTTCCAGCCAATGTACTAGAAGAGACTCAGATAGCACAGAATTTAGCTGGAATAGTATCAGAAGAAACGCAGCTTAAAGCATTATCTTTAGTTGAAAATGTTAAAGATGAGATTGAAAGAAAAGAAGCTGAAGTTGATAAGAAAGCTCGGATATATGACTACAATGATTTAGGTGATATTGATGAACAGTAAAGCTGATTTTATTGCTGCAATGAAGGATGAAAAATATTGGAATGAAAGAGCTGAAATGCTTTTTAAGAATATAGAGCCAGATGAAGAAAAACTTATTAAAAAGCTAGTTAAATATTATAAGGTAGAAGCAGAGAGGCTTAATAAGTTGATAGCTGAATACTATACTAAATATGGCAAAGATAATGTCATAGAGTATAGAGATCTTTTAAAAAAGTTATCTGATAGTGAACGAAAACTATTAATTGAGGATATAGATGAGTTTATAAAAAAATATCCTCATCATAAACATTTAAAAAATATAAGAACTAGTATTTATAAATTAGATAGACTTGAAGGTTTAAAAGTATCAGCTGAGTTGCAATTGTTAGAGCTAGGTGAAAAAGAAGTTAAAGAGGTTGAAGCCTTTTTAATTGATATTTATAAAAATGGTTATGATTATGCTCAGAAAGAGCTTGGATTTGGTAGCAACTTCAATTCAATAGATACAGAAACTGCTAAGAAGTTTGTAAATAAGGCTTGGGTTGGTGGAAAAAGCTTCTCTAAAAGAATATATAATAATCGAAGGAAAGTAGCTGAATGGATTAAGACAGACTTTGCTGATGGAGTTAAGAGAGGAGATTCTTATTCAAGGCTTGTTAAAAATCTTATGAATAAATTTGAAGAAGTAAGTAAGAGTAGTGCTAAAAGATTAGTAACTACAGAGGCTTCTTATATGCTGAATGAATCGAGTATGGCTGTATTTGAGAAAGATTTTGAAGAATATACATTCAATGCTATATTGGATTCAAAAACATCTAAATTATGTAGAAGGTTAGATGGAGAGATATATAAGGTAAGTGAAAGAAAAGCTGGTAAAAACTTTCCTCCAATGCATCCAAACTGTAGGAGCTCTTTTAATATAGTTATTCCAGATGATTGGATGGATAGAGCCGTTAAGAAACAAAAGGATATAAATGATTTTGAAGAATTAAAAAAATCAGGTGTAGATACTATTGATAATATTGAAGAGTTCACTAAAATAAAGTATAATGACAATGAAGAGTGGGATATGATGTCAAATTACAACAAAATTGTAAAAAAAGGACAAATTTCACCTCTTATAAAATATAGTAATTATAAAAAAATGTATACTATATATAAAGATAAGTTAGTTAAATTAAAGACAACAGATTATATAGAAATAAAAGATATATCTTATCATCTAGTAGCTAGAATTATAGGAACCCATAATTGGGCAAATAAGAATAATTCGAAGGAGATTATGAAAGAAAGATTAAATCATAAAAATGTAGATATAGAAGATATTATTGAATGTATAAAAAGTGGTAAAAAAACAAAAGAAAGTCAAAGAAGAAATAAAGATACAAATGAAATCGAAATAAGTTGGTTATATGTAAGTAATAGATGTGGTGTGACTGTAAATCCTGAGACTGGGATGGTTATTCAATGTAATCCATTGAGAGGGAGATAATTTTATGTTTGGACTAAATAAAAAGGAACTTGAATATTTAAAACAAAGTAATGAAGAATTAAAGATAGCTATAGAAAGTAAAAATTATATAGAAGTACAAGATGCTATGTATATATATTTAATTAGCGAAGATTGTATGGATGATGATTACATATATACAGAAAAAGGTGTTTATGTACAGACTCTGTATGACAAGATAATAGAATGGTATGATGAAACACATCCAGAAGAGGTAATATAATTATGGCTAAAGATGATATGGAAGTTATAATATATAAAATACTCTCTTATTTATATTCGAGTTTGAAAGCAGGACATAAAACATCACTAGAAGAAGTTGCTTGGAGATGTAAGTTATTTGATATCACTAGAGAATATTGGATTATTGTCTTAAAAGAAATGATAGATGATGGTTTAGTTTCTGGTATTAAGTATGTAGAAGCTAAAGATATGGAGGGAATACTTGAGATTGGTAATTTTTCCATAACTAAAAAAGGAAGAGAATATATTACAAACAATAGCACAATGGCTAAAGTAAAAGAAATGTTAGGTAGTGGATTTGAAATAGCATTAAGTGCATTAATAGGTAAGTTTTAGCAATCTGAAAAAGGTTGCTTTTTTTATGCTCTTTTTTAGATAGTCCAAGCATTAAAGACTATAAACTTTATGGAATATAGTTGGCTGACAACTTAAAAACAGGAGGAAATAAATGAAAGATACACCATTAAAAATGAAACTTCAGTTACTAGCTGATGATAATAGTGGAGACAATGCTCCAACTGACAATTCAGAACAGAAAGAAACTGAAAACAATAATTCTGATGATAAAAAACATAATGAAAAGAAATACACTGATGATGAAGTCAATGAGATCATCAACAAGAAATTTGAAAAATGGACTAAGCAGAAAGAAAAAGAGATGGATGAGGCGAAAAAATTAGCTGATATGACTGCTCAGGAAAAAGTAGAGTATGAAAGAAATCAGTTAAAAAAGGAACTTGAAGAGTTAAGAAATGCTAATACTATCTCTGAAATGAGCAAAACTGCAAGGGGAATCCTTAAAGAAAGAAATATAGACATATCAGACGAATTACTAAGCATGCTAGTAACTAAAGAAGCTGATACTACTAAGAAGAATGTAGAAGGCTTTGCTGAGATGTTTGATAAGGCAGTTGAAAAGGCTGTAAATGAAAAACTTAAAGGAAATCCACCGAAGAAAGGCTCTAATAAAACTCTTACAAAAGAGGATATATTAAACATTAAAGACAGAACAGAAAGACAGAGAAAAATAGCTGAAAATATAGAGCTATTTAATTAAGGGAGGAATATAAATGGCAGCAGAAAACAATTTAACAGAAAAATTTGCAAAAGCTCAGTCAATAGATTTCGTTGAGCAGTTTGGTAAAAGTATAAAAAAATTATTAGAAATGCTAAAAATAGAAAGAAGAATGACTTTACCAGTTGGAGCTACTATAAAAACTTATAGCTCTAAAGTAACATTAGATGGAACTAAAGTAGCTAAAGGTGATATAATACCACTTTCTAAAGTTGAGACAACTGAAGGTGACCCAATAGAATTAGCTTGGGATAAAAAAAGAAAAGCAGTAGCTATAGAAGATATACAGGCATATGGATTTGAACAGGCAGTTTCTAAAACAGATACAGAATTATTAAGAGAATTACAGAAAGAAATAAAGAAAAACTTCTTTGCTCAGTTAGCAAAAGGAACTACATCAGTTTCTGGAGTAGGACTTCAGGGAGCTATGGCTAAAGCTTGGGGAGGAGTTGCTGGTAAATTTGAAGATGATGACGTTACAACTATAGCATTCGTCAATCCAACTGATGTAGCTGATTATTTAGCAACTGCACAGATAACAGTTCAGACTGCATTCGGTCTTAGATATGTCGAAAACTTCCTAGGAGTAGATGTTGCTATAATGTCTACATCAGTACCAGCTAAAACATTATATGCAACAGCATCAGATAACTTATGTTTAGCTCAGGCTAATATGGCAGGAAGTGAAATAGCTAAAGCATTTGATTTTACTACAGATGAAACTGGAATAATAGGAGTTACTCATGATGTAAATAAACAGAGACTAACAGCTGAAACAGTAACTGCATCAGCGACAGTATTATTTGCTGAAAGGCTAGATGGTATAGTTAAAGCTACTATAACAGAAGCTGCTGCAGCTGCAAAAGCTTAAGAGGTGATTTAATTGGGTTTACTCGATAGGATAAAAGTCCGACTTCCAGAGGAACAAGACGATACTCTTTTGAATGAGCTTATAACTACTGCAACAGATAGAATATGTTTAAGATTGGGAGCTGATGAGCTCCCTTCTATATTCGAGTCAATATGTGTTGAGGTAGTTGTAAAGGCATATAGAAGAATCTATTATGAAGGTATTGAATCTGAAAGTGCTGATACAATGCAGACTAGTTTCGTATCTGACTTATTAGAGGAATATGACAGTGAATTTAGTGCATATTTAGAGAGAAAGAAAAAAGAAGATGTCACGCAGAAGAAAGTAGTGAGATTTCTATGAAATGGATTGAGTGTAAACTGTTAAGAATATTAGCAGATACAACGGATAGACTTGGTAATGAAATTAAAAAAACTGAACTAGAAAGAAATATAAAAGCTAGGTTAACTCGGTGGACTTCCGAAGATGTAAATATTTACGGAAGGGACTTAACTAATTCTTCTAGAAAGTTAATTACTCCAAACAAAGTGTCTTTAAGTAATAAAGCAATACAGATTGAAGATACTATGTACAAGGTAGTTAAAGAAGAGGATTATGGAAGGTTTAGAGTTGCTGTAATAGAGGAGTGGGGAATATGGCAAAATTCAGTATAGATGTGAATGGTGTCGGGGATGTACAAGCTAAAATAAAAGGACTTGTAAAGTATCGACCTATGATAAGAAGTTGCATTGTAAAATCTCTTGCTGATATGAAAAATAGAAGTGAACAACTTACACCAGAAGATACAAGTGAATTAAAAAAATCAGCTTACCAAAGAATGAATGGAGATTTAGAAGGTATATTTGGTTTTAATAAAGAGTATGCTCCATACGTTGAATATGGTCATAGATTGTGTAATGGAAAGTTCCATCCAGCAAATCCATATCTAAAACCTAATGCAGAAGCACAAGCTAAAATTTTCAAAAAAGATTGTGAAGAAGCAATGCGGAGATTAGCAAAATGATAAAGAAAATAAACCTAATAGATCTCCATGAAGCGATAAAGAATAAACTTGAAGAGAAAACAGATTTAAGAGCTTATGATGTTGTACCAGAAGATGTCAAAGCTCCTTTTTTATCTTTGCAATGTGTGGGCAAAGAAGATTCTTCCACAAAAACTATGTTTATCGAAAAGTTTATGTTTTATATTCACTGTTTTGCTGAAGGGGATTCTTCCACAAAAATTTATGATGTAATAAACAAGGTCGAGGAGGCTCTTACAGAAGATATTGAGTTGCCTAGCGAATATAATTTAGTAAACCAAGTTGAAGAGGGAATAGTTCAGATAATTACAGAAACAGAAACATTTGAAAAAAGAGCAATACTAGAATATTCATTTAATATCTGTTATGGATTTAAATGTAAAATTTAGGAGGAAAAAATGGCAGCATTAAAAGAATTTGAAGATAAATTATACTGTGATGTTACAACTCAGGCTACTAATGCAATAGCTGGTAAAGATATTCTTTTATGTATATTTAATGCTACGGGGGATAAGTTACTAGCGATAGACGGACAGCAGTCTCTAACTTTGAATAGAGAAAAAGAGATAATAGAAATAAATTCTAAAACAATAGATGGAGGATGGAAGACTAAAGCAGCAGGACCTAAAGATTGGTCAATAGAATCTGATGGGATGTATTCTCCTACTTTAGAATCGCATCAGCTACTAGCACAGGCATATGAAGAGGATGAGTATGTTTGTTGCAAGATAGTAGATAACAAGAGAAAGAAACCTTTATTTGGAGGATTGGCATTAATAAAAGAATTTAACTTAGAAGCTCCATATGATGATTCTATGACATTTGAGATGACATTAGAAGGTTGTGGCAAGCTTACAGACTTAACTAAATCAGAAGAAGCTCCAGCAATGCCTGGAGAAGGAGGAATGGCATAGAATGTTTGAAATTGAAGGTAGAATATACGAATTAAGATATGATATGAAAACTGTTGAACAGTTAGAAAATACAGTAGGAATGTCTATAGTAGATATGATACAGAGTGTTCCTACTCTAACTAGATTAAAAATGATGATAGGAATGGCTCTTTGGAATGAGCATGGAAATAAAGTATCAAGCAAAACTGGTTCAGAAATGGCTGAAAAGTTTATACAAGAAAGAGGATTATTAGAATGTTTTAGAGAGTGCGTCAATAAAATCTCTGAGGACTGTGCTTTTTTATTCCGAAACGCTTAGTTGAATTTGAATATCTTGGTAAAGATGAAAACAAAATAGAAGATGATGAAGCAAGTGAATATTCTGAGGATAAGGCACTTGCTTTTTTTATCGTCAATTTTGGTTACACTAAGCGAGATTTTGAAGCTTTAACGATAAGGGAAAGAATATTTGCTATGAAAGCTTGGGAGGATAAGAAAGTATTAGATACTCAGTTAATGGCTAATGCATTCTTTAATGCTTATGCAAATGCAAATAGAAAGAAAGGCAAGAAGCCTATTCCTTTATGGAAAAAAACTAAGAATAAAAAAGTGAATATTAGTAAAGTAAAACAACAATTTGCTGAAATTGAAGAAATTGAAAAGAATGGCTCAAAGGATTGGGTTAGACAGATATATGAAGGAAGGAGGTAATACTTCTGAGTTCGTTAGGTGATATAAAAGTAAAAATATCTGCATTAGCTGATGGATTTAGTGAAACTATAAATGAAGTAGCTGATAGTTTAGAAGATTTAGATAAAAAAGGAGAAGGTACTGCATCATCTGCTCGGCGTTGGGGAGATAGATTTACTGATATGGGTAAGACATTATCTAAAGCTGGAGTTGCGGTAACAGGAGCAGTTGGTGCTATGGTTATGGCAGGTTCTAAATGGTCGGCTGAGGTAGCAGGTCAGCAGTTCTTATATAATAACTTGGATACTGCTATACAAAAGACTATAACGAGTGAAAGTCGGCACGCTAACTCTATAGGACTTACAGAGCAACAGTATAAAAATTCTGCTACAAGCATAGCTACATATTATAAAAATATGGGTATGACTACTCAAGAAACTTCAAGATTATCTGCTGAAAGTATGAATCTTGTTGCGGATCTAGCAGCAATAACTGATATGCCATTTGATGAAGCTATGGATAGATTTAAGAGTGGTTTAATGGGTAACTATGAAGCCTTAGATGCCTTCGGGATAAATGTATCAGCACGGTCACTTGAAAATAGTGAGTTTGTCAAAGGGTTAGGAAAATCTTGGAATCAGTTATCAGATAATGAAAAGATGATGGCAGTTTACAATGAGATAGTTAGACAGTCTAGTTCAGCTCAAGGACTAGCTAAACAGGAAGCTCAGTCTTTCGGTATGCAGATGAAATTATTAAAAGAAAAAATAATGGAAACAGCAGGGGCAATAGGTGAAAAATTGCTTCCATATTTGGAACCATTTATACAGAAAATGAATGAGATAGTTGAAGCAGTTGGAAACTTTGCTAATGAACATCCTCAGCTTATGGCTGGTATATTGGGTGTAGCTGGTGCTATAGGTGGCTTAATGTTAGTACTTGGACCAGTACTAATGGTTGTTGGTCAGTTGATGACTGGATTTGCATCAGCGACAGTTGTAGCTGGAGTACTAGGAACAACAGTAGGAGCAATGGCTCTAGTATTTGTAAAAGTTATAGCGGTAATAGGTGCTGTTATAGCTATAGGAGCACTTTTATATGCTAATTGGGATACTATTAAACGGAAAGCTCTTGAATTGTGGCAAAACATTAAAATAGCTTGGAATAGTATTAAACGGTCTACGATACAAATTTGGAATAGTATAAAAACAACTATTACAAATGTATGGAACAATTTAAAATCAACTGCTACTAATATATTTAATAATATCAAAACAGTTATTTCAAATATATGGAATAATGTAAAAACAATTACAATAAACACATGGAACAACTTGAAAAGTGGATTAACTAGTATGTGGAATGGACTAAAATCTGTTGCAACAAGTGTATTTAATGCAATCAAAACAGTTATTTCAAATATATGGAACAATGTAAAATCAACTACTACATCAATTTGGAACAGTATTAAAAGTAGTATAACTAGTATACTTAATGGAATAAAATCAACATTCACTAATATATTAAATGCTATAAAAAATGCTGTTAAAACAGGAATGAACAATGTAAAAAGCACTATGGTAAATATAATGAATCAAGCCAAGAGTGCTATAAGTAACATGGTTGGACGGTTTGCAAGTGTTGGTAGAAATATCGTAAATGGTATAGCGAATGGTATAAAATCTGGAGCGAGTGCAGTAATTAATGCAGCTGCAAATGTAGCTAAAAGTGCATTAAATGCAGCTAAGAAATTTCTTGGAATACATTCTCCTTCTAAGGTTATGGCACAAGAAGTTGGTAGATTCATTCCAAGTGGTATGGCTGTAGGTATTACCGCTAATATAGATAGTTTAAAAAGTGCAGTTAGAGAAATGACTGGTATAGGAATAGAGCCAGCTATAGCATCAGTATCTGATATAGACTATAGTGGTGCGATGAATTATCAGAAGTTTAATCCTGGTACAGATAATATAATGAGTGAAGATACTACTCCACAACCAATGTATATAAACTTTAGATTTGGAAATAGAAAATTCAAAGGATTTGTAAAAGATATAACTAGAGCTCAGGATACAGAGATAGAGCTTATAGAAGAATATGGAATATAGGAGGGTGGCAAATATGAAAGAAGAAGTATCTTTTTTAGAAAAAGAGAGTAAAGGCTACCCTCTTAAATTATATGTAAATGGAATATGCTTAGATGATGCAATAGAGGGTTTCAATACTCTTAATGTATTTGGTAGAACAGTAGCTCATAAGAAAGTAAATATAACTGAGGGCACTGATAATGGTGGCTTTATGAGTTCCAATAGATACAAAACAAGAAAGCTAACAGTCGAGTATTGGATAAAAGCAAAAGATAATAAGGCTCTCATAAAAAGTTTTGAGAAGCTGAACAAGATATTAGAAGGAGATAATCTTGACATAGTAGTAAATGATGAAAAATTCCATTATTTTGGAGTAGTGTCTGAATTTAAAGAAATAAACGATACTACTAATTGGATATACAGTAAATTTGATATTGTGTGTTTAGATCCTTTTAAATATAGTGATATATATTCTATTAAATTTGATAGAAAGACTAATTTCCCATATCTATTTTTACATGAAACTATACCAGATTCTATAGAAGTAGATTTAAAAGGAGATTGTGATATTGTAAAAATTACAAATACAACTAATGGAAAAAGTATTATCTTAAATGGAAGATTTAAAAATGGAGATAATATACTAGTTGATATTAAAAATAGTAATGTAGTTTATAACCGAAGAAATAATTTAAATATGCTCAATCTACTTAGTGATTTTGAAGATTTTACAATGAATTTTGATGATGAGATTGTAGTAGTAGGTTCTTCATCAGACTCTTGTACTATAAAATTCAGAGAAAGGAGACTATAGGATGCTTTATTTGTTTGATAAAAATGAAAATCTTATAAAGATAATACCTAGGGAACAGATTGAAACAGCTATATCAACAGAAAAATTAAACAATATAATGACTATAGATGTTGATTTAGCATCTGTAAAATACTCTGACATATCTAATGCTGAGTATATAGGACACTTTGATTATCAGAATAAAGAAAAGTTTCTAATGTATAGAATAACTAACAATATATTACAAAATTCTAGTAGTATAAAAGGCATCCATATTCTATTCGACGAATTGAAAGCTAATGGATATATAAGAGACAAGAGACCAAACAATTTAAGTGCAAGTGATGCTCTTGGAACTATATTAGCTGGTACACGTTGGGAAGTTGGAAAAGTATTCACTGAAAATAAGGGGTCTACTAATTGGTATGATAAATCAAGACTAGATGCTCTATCTGATTTTTTAAGTGTTTGGAATGTAGAGATAGATTATAGAATCGCATTTAATGGTCAGAAGATTATAGGAAGATATGTAGACCTTTATGACGAGATGGGAGAAGATACAGGCAGAAGGTTAGTCTATGGTAGTAATGCTATAGATATAAAAGCTGAAGAAATTAAGAGTAATATCTACACAGCTCTTATAGGTAGAGGGAAAGGTGAAGAGAAAACAGATGAATCTGGAGAATCTACTGGAGGATATGGTAGAAGAATAGATTTTAAAGATGTTGAATGGAAAAAAGAAAATGGTGATCCTGTAGACAAACCTTTAGGACAAGAGTATGTTGAGTTAAAAGAAGCAACTGCTTTATATGGATATTCTGATGGAAGTCCTAGAATTAGAATTACAGAATTTAGTGATTGCGATAATAAAGAGGAGCTTTTAAAACTTACTTATGCAGAATTAGTTGATGCAGCTAGACCTAAAGTAGAGCTAACTACAGAAGTAAATAGAATAGGTACTACTAATTTAGGTGATTCAGTTAATATAATCAGAAAAGATATAGGATTATATTATACTGCTAGAGTATTTCAAATCGAAAGAAATCTACTAGATGATAGCTTAACTAAAATATCTTTAGGTGATTATATTCCAACATCAGCAGAAAAGAAAAATAAAGATTATAAAGATAGATTAGATAAAATTAATGATGCTCTGAATGATTTTATGGATAAGTCCCATCAAACTGATGAGGACTTTTTAAAATTACTTCAAGAAGGGTTAGAACAGAGCTACTACAATGATGATGGATACAACTATGAGTTAAAAGTTGATAATGAATGGAATCTTCCTGCAGGGTACTATTCGTTTGATAAACCTATAAATCAGAATCCTAGTAAAGTAATTTATATGGGTGCTGGTAAGATAGCTATAGCAAATAGTAAAAAAGCTGATGGTAGTTGGAGATGGACTACATTCGGTACTGGTGATGGATTTGTAGCTGACACAATAGTAGCTGGAGTATTAAAAGGTGGTAAAGTTAAATGGAATCTTGAAACTGGCGAGTTTATTATTGGAAACAATGCTGAAGATTTTAAACTTAAATTTGATGGTGAATCTCTTATATTTGGCTCTCAATCTTTGGGAAAAGATAATATGACACAAGAGTTAAAAGAAGAATTAAAAGGTGAACAAGGTCCACCAGGAGAGCCGGGAGAACCTGGAACAGATGCAACTCTTCCACAATGGTGGCATGATTGGAATCAATCAACAACTACTATAAATGGAGATTATATTTTAACTCCTAGAATGTATGTAGGAAGTTCTAACAGAGGAGTATTTTTTGGTAATAATGTAGTACAATCAGGTGGACGATACTTAAGTGGATTGGTTGGATATTGGTCTCCAGATGTTACATTCCATTTAGATACAGACGGAAGATTAACACTTGGGAATAAACCTGGTAGGCAGTTTATTGTAGATGGAAGTGGAAATGTAACTTGTCCTAAAATAAAAAGTAGTGAGATAGAAGCTGGAGCTATAACTACTGATATGTTATATCCTGGAGCAAATAACAGAATAGTTTTAGAAAGGGGTAAAACTGCTGGAGATGTAAATTCAATGAGTATAGATGTTAATAATGAAGGTATAAGGTTAAAAAAAGACCAGTACACCTACATATTAGTTTTTGATGGAGGATTTAGATATTATTATAATGGTGATGCTGTGTTCAACTTAAACACAACATATGAAGAATTGCAAATTACAGATTTAAGTTTAATTCCTAAGAATACTCCAGGGAATGCTCTTACATGTGGGAAAAGTTCTTCTAACCGTTATTTTGATAGCTTTTATGCTAGAAAGTATTACGGAAGAAGTTTAAATATAGGTGAATTTAGTCTTCCAAATAAACTGCAAGAAGAGAAAAAAGATATTTCATATGATTTCTTTAAGAATTTTTCTACAAACTCAAAAGAAATTTACCTTTCAAAAATCGAAAGTGAAGATAGGATGATGCTTTCAGAAACAGCAAATCAATTTTCTGATGCATATCAAATTGCTGATGATAATCCAGAGATAGTATTTCAAGACACGAATTTTATAACAGAAACTCAATCTTTAGCATTAGAAAAGATTATAAATAAATTAGATTTATTAGAAAAAGAGAATAAATCTTTAAAAGAAGAAATTGAAAAACTGAAAGGAGATGGTTCAACGAATGCTCTATAATTTCGGTAAAAATAATATAACTATAAGATTTACAGAAAAAGAAATTGAAAAAGGATTTATAGGAATGACTGGAGATGTAAATACAAGAGGATTTATAGCTACAGTTATAACTGATGATGGACTAGCACTCAATGATGAAACTATAGATATAAGGCTTCTTATAAGAGAAGAGGATGGAAAAGGTATCTATGAATCAAAGGGTGCTTTTTTAGATGGTGGTAAGTATAAGTTTATAGTTCCAAATGAGGTATTTAGAAAAAATCAGACTGTAGATGTACAGTTTGCTCTCTTCGATAAAGAAGCTAAAGAAACACTTCTTTCAGCGGTATTTAAAAGAGATGTAAATAGATCTCTGCTAGAAAGAGAAACTGATAATGGAGAGCTATTTATCGATTATGATAAAGTTCACGAGTTTTCACTTCATTATGAGGAGAAGATGAATGAGTTAAAATCAGTTAGTCAAGAAGGTTTAAATGATATTAATCAAGCTGTAGAAAGTGGATTAAGTAATATAGAACAAAAATCTACAGAGGGATTAAATAATATCAATGCAGCAGTTACAGAAGGTTTGAACAATATGAGTGAAATAGAATCGAATGTAACTGATATTCAGACTGATATTACAGAGAAAAAAACTAACTTTGACTCTAAATATGAACTTGTAAAAGGTACGATAGATAGAGAAGAAGAGAGAATTACTAATGAAAATAAGAGGATAGAAAATGAGAATAAGAGGATAGCTAATAATGAAGTAGTAGAAGAATGGATAGCTAACCCAGAACAATTCAAAGGTGACCCAGGGACTTCTCTAATATTTAAAGGACAAGTTGATACATCTACATCTCTACCACCTACAGCACAACAAAATGATGCATACCAAGCTCAAGATACAAAAGATGTATGGATATGGACTGGCAGTAAGTTTGAAAACTTTGGAAAACTACAAGGACCAAAGGGAGATACTGGAGAGCAAGGTATTCAGGGGATTCCTGGAGAAAAAGGTGACAAGGGTGACCAAGGAATACAAGGTGTTCAAGGACCTAAGGGTGACAAAGGTGAAACTGGAGCAAAGGGTGATACAGGTCTTAAAGGAGATACTGGAGAACAAGGACCTAAGGGTGATAAAGGTGAAACTGGAGCAAAGGGTGATACAGGTCTTAAAGGAGATACTGGAGAACAAGGACCTAAGGGTGATAAAGGTGACCCTGGTAAAGATGGAAATACTATAAAAATAATAGATAAAGTAGAAAATGAATCAGCTTTACCACCAGATGGAAATCAATTCGGAGATGCTTATGTAGTAGGTAAAGACTTGTATGTTTGGTCTGAAAATGGATGGCTAAATACAGGAGGATTTGAAGGACCACAAGGAGAGCAAGGTATTCAAGGACCACAAGGTTTAAAAGGTGATAAAGGAGAAAAAGGAGATACTGGTCTCAAAGGTGATAAGGGAGATACTGGTGCAGTTGGACCACAAGGACCTAAAGGTGACCAAGGTATCCAGGGTGTTCAAGGACCTAAAGGGGATAAAGGTGACCCTGGTAAAGATGGAGTATCTATAACAGTTGATGATATTCCATTAGCAACAACTTCTTCAGATGGACGAATGTCTAAGGAAGATAAAACAAAACTAGAAAAACATAATAGTGATATAAATTCTATAAAATCTAATAAATCTGATAAATCAACTAAGCAGCAAGTAGTATTACAAGCAGTAAATTGGGTTGGTGATACAGCTCCTTATAGCTATGAAATTAGCATAGAAGGAATGGATGCAAATAAGAACTGGGAAATTACTAATTCTATAGATCCTTTGATGACAAAAGAAGAATTAAATGCATTTGGAAGAGCACAGATTATATGCGGAGAACAAAGTGAAGGATTAATAAAACTAATAGCATATGGCATAAAGCCAGAAATAGACATTAATATTATTGTTATTGTAAGAGGTGATTAAATGGCTGGAATTATAGGCATGAGTGGTGTCGGTGGAGGAAGTAGTTATGGTGAAATAATAAATTTCCAAGTTGATGAGGTTGGAAAAACTTGTTTTTTTGTAAGCTATGATGTAAGAGGTGCAGAAACAGATTGTACCCATAATCTAGTACTTAATGGAAAAGAGCTTGGAGCTGATGGAAAAGTTGGTAACGGACACTTTGAATTAACTGTAGCTAACTTAGAACCAGAAATCGAATATGGTGTTCAAATTAAAATTAATAATAATAATAATAATGGGTATGAAGTTTATTCTAAAACTCTAGCAGTTAAAACAGAAAAATATCCTATTTATAGTGTGATAATAGATGAAACAGACCCAAACCCTAGTACAAGATGTACCTATGCAAATGATTCTGTAGATATTCCAGTTGCAACACATACATCTTATGGTGGTTGGGAAAATATTTATCCATTTAATAGTACAAGACCATGTGGATTAAAAAATGGAGAGGTTGTTAAATATATAAATCCTAATGATTATACAAAATATGAAGATGAGACTCCAGTTACAGAAGATGTTGATGTAATGATTGAGATACCAAAATTTTATTGGAATACAGAAAGAATAGATGATAGTCATATTCGTATAGATATATCACGGTGGAGATATAGTGATTATTGGGATTGTCCAGCTCATACAAGCGGAGATTACGAGAGTGACTATATTTATGTAGGAGCTTATGAAGGAAGTTTGATAGATAAAAAGATGAGAAGTGTTAGTGGACAAACTCCAAGTAAGGTTACATTTGAAGAGGGGGAAGAATATTGTACTAGAAATGGTGAAGGATATCATCAGTACAATTATTTCTCTGATTTAGCAATACAAATACTTTATTTAACTGCATATAAAAATACAGATTCGCAATCAGTTTTAGGGCATGGGAATGCTTTTGATATAAAAAATACTGGAAGTTGTGATAATAAAGGTATGGTCTATGGAAAAAAACTAGAGTACATAAAAGATGATTCTGGCCAAATTACTGATGATAATGGAGCTGATAAGGAACCAATTAAATTTTTAGGAATAGAAAATCTATATGGTAATACAGCTACATGGTTATCGGGATTATGTACAGATGATTATGGAAATTGGATTATAAATATGAAAAATGATTTATTTAAACCATATGGAATAAATGAAAATTGCATAAAGGTAAAAAATTCAGTTGTTAGTAAAACTAATTATATTAGTACTCCAAACAAGATAGCGAATGTATTTGGATTTAGAGACACATTATTTTTACCAAGTGGAACTATAGGTGTAAATAAGTTTGGAGTTCCTGAATATTACTGTGACACATTTAGGGTTGAAGCAAATAGTGTAGCCATGAAAGGTGAGAATGATAAATTATATTGGAATAATGCTGGTATCTTTAATTTGAGTTTAAATACAAAAAAAGATATGAATATTAAAGTAAATTCGAGATTAGTTTATATTCCACCTAATCCAGAATCTAAGGTATTTGGAGTAAGAGTAAACGAAACAGTAAGATTTGCAGAGCAAGCAGTAACTTTAATAGAAGATTCTACTAATATAGAACAACCACAAAGAATAGAGCATACAAGAATAGTAAAGGAAGCAATAGAAGTTCCAATTGAAGAAATTCCTATGACTATTCCAGAATTAGATGAAGGCACTGTAGAAGGATCTAACAATAAAGATATACCACAGACATTAGAAGAACTTAATGAAGGCATTGTTGAAATGGATAAAAATGGAGATACTTTAGTAACAGAAGATACTCCTATGACGATACCAGAACTTGAAGAGGATAAACCAAAGACTAGAATCGAATATGTAGATAAAGTGGAGCATTATTATACAATGAATAATGGAGACTATGAATGGATTTATCCATACTCATTGATAAGACCTGTTGCTCTTAAAGATGGGAAAATAGTTGAATACATAGAAAAAGAAGATTTTTCTAAATATATAAATGGAAGCAACATTACAGATGATATTGATGTAATGATTGAATTTCCTAAGTTATACATATGTGTAGAAAAAGTTAATTTTGAAGAGTATGAAGTTAAAATCTCTAATAGAAAAATAAATGAAAAATATATATGTCCTGCTCATACAGTTGGAACAAAAGAAGTAAATAATATTTATATAGCTGCATATGAAGCATCACAAGATGCTACTGGAAAAATAAGAAGCCAGAGCGGAAAGAAACCTATAACAAATATGACTTTAACTAATTTTAGAGCTAAGTGTCAGGAAAGAGGTAAAGGATATAATTCATTTAACTATTATTCAGCTTTATTATTAGAAGCACTACAGTTAATAATGTATCCATATCTTAATTGTCAGTGGACGAATGGTATTGGATATGGAAATGTAGGAAATACAGCACTATTAAATACAGGTCAACTAGATAAATTTGGAATGACATACGGATATACATATGATAAGAATAAGGCAATGAAATTCTTAGGTATTGAAAACTTATGGGGAAATACTGCAACATTAGTTGATGGTATATTTGCATCTACTTCAAATGGTATAAATTCAATTTCTATATCTAAAAATGATATATTCAATGATACTGGAGAAGGGTATGAGAAATTTGATAATGTTGCATTTTCTAATGGAAATCAGTATATCGTTAAGGTTCATGCTGATTCTAAATTAGGATTTATAGCAAAAGAATTTGCTAATATGGATATTTATAATGAAGATAGAAGTGTTTATTATACTACTCTATATTCAGATTCTACAAATATAAAAGCTGGCAGTTCATTTACTTATGGAGGATCATATAAAGATTTAAAAGTAGATTCTACTTTAAAAATAGAAATTCCGACTGCTGGAGTATTCTGTTTAAGAAATGAAGCTACAAGTGCAACAGTTGGTGGAAGATTGATTTATATTCCAGAGAGCTAAAAGGGGCTCTTTTTTTATGCCCCTTTTTAAAATTTTTTAGGAGGTGATGTTTGTGGAGCTAATAGATATAAATATTCTTCTTAGTATATTAACAGGTGTTGTTGGTATTTATGCTGGATATAGGAAAGCTTTAAAAGAAGCACAGGACAAAGGAGAAAGCAATGCGGTAATAATAACAATGTTAAAGCATCATGAAGAGCTATTAACTAAGTTAGATACTAAGTTAGAAGATAGTGTAAAGGCTAGAAACTTGATAAAAGAAAAAATAGCAGCGCACGACGAAAAAATAAAAACATTACTTAGAGATGTTGAGGAAATAAAAACAAACTGTAAAGATTGCAGAAAAAAATGTTAGAGGTGATAGAGTGCTATTTAATTCAGATAATATAACAATACATACAGATGCATCAGCTGATGAGCTTGAAGTAGCAGTAAATAAATTAAAAAAAGATAATGGTCTTGTTGGCTTAGGAGAATACTTTTTAAAAGCTCAAGATGATTACAATGTAAATGCACTGATATTACTAGCTATTGCTTGCTTAGAGTCAAGTTATGGACTGTCTGATTTGGCAGTCCGTAAAAATAACTTGTTTGGTGTAGATGCTAGGGATTCGTTAAAAGGAACATCTCAGTATGGTAGATATTTCGATAGTAAAGAGGAATGTATCAATTATGCAGCACACAGAATAGGCAAGCAGTATTTAGAAAAAGATGATAGTGCAGATTGGAGATACTGTAATGGCAAAAAAGATATTTGGAGCATTGGAATGAAATGGTGTAGTAAAAAAGATTGGGGAGATAAAGTTGTAGATTTAGCACGAAGATTAGAGGAAATTATAATTGGAGTGCGTAATGATCATTCAGATGAAGAGAGTGAAAACTATAAAGAATTATATTTAGAGTTAAAAGCTAAGGTAGATAAGGTTATAGAAATATTAAATGAGGTGGAATAGATGAGCATATTAATAGTACAGAAAATAATAGATGAAGTATTAGATAGAGCAAATACAGATGGAATAGAAGCAGGTAGAAATCTTTATAGCAAGATGTTCGATAATGAAAAATTATTACAATATAAATCAGATGTAGATGCAGGTCTTTTATTAGAAGGCAGAGATGAACTTATAGTTGAGTATTAAGGAGGAAAATTATGGATAAAAATAGATTCAAAAATATTTGGTTTTGGCTTGGAATAGTTGGTGTAGTTGGAACTACATTAGGAATAGATGCAACTACATTAACTACATGGGGAGCATTAAAAGATGCAATAATGGAAGTTTTAAAGAACCCATATATGCTAGGAAGTGCAGTATTAGCAGTTGTAGGAATATTTGTTAATCCAAATACTCCTGGAATAAAAGATACTAAGAAGGTGAATAAATAATGGCATATAAAGTATGTATAGACCCTGGACATGGTGGCTCAGATAGTGGAGCAGTAACAGGAAAACACGTTGAAAAAACATATAACCTTGATACAGCTCTTTCGTGTAGAGATGAACTTCAAAGATATGGAGTAAAAGTAGTAATGACGAGAACTACAGACAAGTTTTTAAGCCTTGAAAGAAGATGTGAAATAGCTAATCAGAATGGATGTGATTATTTTGTATCTATTCACCATAATAGCGGTGGTGGAGATAGAGGAGAAGTAATTTACTCAAAGGCTGAGGGGAACGGTCTACAGATGGCACATAAAATTGCAAAAGAGATGAAGGTCGATATGGGACAGACTGAAGTAAAAGAGTATAAAAGACTTAATAAGTCTGGAAAAACTGACTACTATGCAGTTATAAGAAGAACTAATATGCCAGCTAATATAGTTGAAATATGCTTCCTTGATAATAAGAAAGATGTAGAGATAGCTGATACATTAGCAGAAAGAAAACGTAATGGTAAAGAGATTGCTCAAGGGATCCTTAAGCATCTTGGAATAAAAGTAGATGAGAAAGGAGGTGAGGATATGGTTGATAAAATCGTATTATATCATGGGGATGCAGATGTATTTGCAGCTATTGTTGTAGCTCAGAAGCATAAGTGCCCTATGATGAAGGAATCTGACTTCAAAATAAGTGGTCTGAAAGCAAAAGAAGTTGTTCAGATAGGCGGTAAAGCAGAAGATGCGAATAGATTCCAGACATTCAAAAATGCAGCTAAATTATTATAGTTGCAATATGTACAAATATAAGAGATAAAATAATCTAAAAAATAATAAATCTATATATAGTGGTAGCAAATCCATTATATAGTGTTTAAATTAAAAAAATTTCTCATATCTATATATTATAACAGGGAAGGGGAGAGCAGCAGTGTTCTCCTCTTTTTTGTATTTATGGTATAATTCAATATAGAAAGGATGTGAATATTTATGAAATACATTATTTTTGATACCAATATAGTTGTATCAAAAAAGGATTATTTTTTTGAAAGGGAATTAGTAGAGTTAGCAAGTTTAAACAGATTTGATGAAATTGAAATTTGTATTCCAGAAATCATAAAAGACGAGATTATAAAAAAATATCTAGATGAAGTTAAACCTATTTTAAAAAAATATAATGAAATAATAAAATGTAATAAAACATTGCATTTTTTAGAAGATAAAGAGTTGAAAAAAATATATAGAGAAGACTTATATTTAAAGTATGAAAAGAAATTAGATATGATACTAAAAAATAAAGGAATAAGTATAATAGAATATAGAGAGGATGGTGAGTATATAAAAGAAATAATGAAAGATTTAGTATTAGAGAAACCACCATTTAATAATAGTAAAGATTCATTTAGAGATGCAATTATTTTATATTCTATTTTTAAATTTTATGATAAGCTAGAAGAAGAAGATTCTATAATATTTATTACAGAAAATGAAAAAGATTTTGTCAATTTAAAAAATAATAGTAGAAATATAACTTTATACAAAAAAATAGACGATCTTAAAATAAAAGATGAATATATAAAAAAACGGATACAAGATGAGAAAATTGAAAATAAACTTCGGGAGTTAGAAGAAAATATACATAATATCAATATTGAGAGTATGATAATGAGAAAAGTAAATATAAAAGCTTATATAAAAAATACTGCTGAAGATATATTTGTTACATTTGATGAAAATTTACCTTATGAAGCAAATATAATTTTAGATTCTGTTGATGATAGTAAAAAAGAAAAGATAGATATAGATTTCTTTAATCCCAAAGAAGGAGTAATTTTATTAAGGGTATCTAACAAAATTGAATATACTAAAATTTTGAAGAATCCTGAATATGAATCATGTTATTACAATGATGATGAAGAATTTATTTATCAAGACGGAAATATAGGCGAAGTAACATCATATATAAATGCATATTTTAATGTATACGAGGAAGATATAGAAAATAATATAGAAGCATTGGATTTTATAAATATAACTCATGTAGATGTGAATGATATTACATTCAATTTATAGAAAAAAATAGGGACTATACCCTATTTTTTTTATATGATAAAATAAAAAGGATAGTTATAAATAGAAAAGGAGAAAAAAATGGAAACAATTAACATAAACAAAGAAGTAAAGAAACCAAGACAGAAAGTAATGGACCCACATAAGTTAGAAGTACAGGAAACTTATATGGATAAAGTCAGAGATTTAAATGATAAATGGGCAAAAGAGAAAGGTCGCCGCCCTGTCATGGGGTTATGTACATTCGGGTGTCAGATGAATGAACACGACTCAGAAGAACTAGCATACATGCTTGAAAGAATGGGATACGAAAAAACTGAACAAATATACAAAGCAGACCTAATAATATACAACACTTGTGCGGTAAGAGAAAATGCGGAAATGAAAGTATATGGAAACTTAGGACAGCTAAAATTTACAAAAAGAAAAAATCCAGATGTAAAAATAGCTCTTTGTGGATGTATGATGCAGCAGCCTCATGTTGTAGAAGAAATCAAAAAAAATCACAAACACGTAAACCTAATGTTTGGAACACACAACCTATACAGATTCCCAGAACTTATGTACAAACAGATAACGACTGGAAAAAATATAGTAGAAGTTTGGGATACAGATGGGGAAGTAATAGAAGGATTAAGCAGCAACAGGAAATTCGAATTAAAAGCATTTGTAAATATAATGTACGGATGCAACAACTTCTGTACATACTGCATAGTTCCTTACACAAGAGGTAGAGAAAGAAGTAGAGAGCCTCAGGATATATTAGACGAGATAAAAGATTTAGTGGCTCATGGAACAAAAGAAGTTACTCTACTTGGTCAGAATGTAAACTCATATGGAAAAACATTAGAAAATCCTATGACATTTGCTGAGCTTCTAAGAGAAGTCAACAAAATAGAAGGATTAGAAAGAATAAGATTTATGACATCTCATCCAAAAGATTTATCTGATGAGGTTATATATGCAATGAGAGATTGTGACAAAATATGTGAATTCCTGCACTTGCCAGTTCAGTGTGGAAGCACAAGTCTTTTAAAGAAAATGAATAGACATTACTCTAAAGAAGATTATCTTAATATAGTAAGAAAAGTTAGAAAAGAGATACCTGATATAGCATTCAGTACAGATATAATGGTTGGATTCCCAGGAGAAACACTTGAAGATGTTCAGGATACTATAGATGTAATTGAAGAAACTAAATATGATTCAGCATTTACATTTATTTATTCTAAGAGAGAAGGAACTCCTGCAGCTAAAATGGAAGACCAGATTCCAGAAGATGAAAAACACAGAAGATTTGATGAAGTATTAGAACATGTAAATAGAATAGTAAACGATATAAACTACAGCTATCAGGATAAAATTGTTGAAGTACTAGTAGAAGGAAAAAGTGCTAAGGATAAAAACAGATACACTGGAAAAACTAGACAGAACAAAACTGTAAACTTTGATAGTGAAGAAGAGAATTTAGTTGGTAAATTAGTAAATGTTAAAATAACTCAGCCTAGATCATTCTCATTAAATGGTGAAGTTGTAGAAGTTTTAAGATAATAAAATTTAGAAGGGAGTGCTACAATGAAAAGAATATTATTAGTTTTTGCGATGATGGCACTAGTGTTATCGGGTTGTGGAAACAAAGAGAAGGAAAATAATGAATCAGAAGCACTTACAGAAGAAAGAATAAAAACAATAACAGAAACAAATGATACATTTACAGATTTAAGATTGGAATCTGAGATAGAATGGTACAATGACTTTATAACACCTATAAAAGAAAGTAATTGGAAAATGTCTAAATCAGAATTAGAATCAATAATTAAAGAAGTAAACGAAAAAAGAGATGAGTTAAATAGTATAGATGAAAAGGAAATAAAGCAGTATTTAGAGTATAAATACGATGAATTTGCGGAAACTGGTGAAGATCCTGAGTTAAAAGAAAAAATGGAAAAAGAAGCTACAAAAGTGCCTACAGCTTTAGATGGTATGAATGAAGTATTAAATACAATAGAAGATGATATAAAATTAGGTATGGATGGAAGTTTTAGCTCTGAAGATATAAACAAAGTGGAAGACTCTTTTAATAAAATAATGAAAATTTATGAAGATAAAATTCAGTAATTTTCTGACAAATATGATATTATATATATGAATCAAAAATTTTGTTAAGAGGAAGTGTTTGAAGTGGATAAGAATGTAGAATGGTTAAATGAAAAAAGAATAGAAAAAACAATAAAAGCTCTTGAAGAAAATAATATGAATGGATACTTTGTAAAAAATAAAGAAGAACTTATAGAAACTATAGAAAAAATAGTAGATAAAGATGCTGTTGTTTCTTGTGGGGGTTCTATGACTTTATTTGAAACAGGTATAATAGACTATTTAAGAGAAGGAAGATATAAATTCCTAGATAGATATGAAGCAGGACTTAGCAAAGATGATATAACAGAAATATATAGAAAATCATTCTTTGCAGATGCTTACTTCGCAAGTACAAATGCTATAACAGAAGAAGGCGAACTTTATAACGTAGACGGAAATGGAAATAGAGTTGCTGCTATGATATATGGTCCTGATAAGGTTATAGTAATAGCAGGGGCTAATAAAATAGTTAAAAATGAAGAAGAAGCTATTGCAAGAGTAAAATCTATAGCAGCTCCAGCAAATACAAAGAGATTAAATAGAAAAACTCCTTGTGCAACTACAGGAATGTGTGCAAACTGTTCAAGCCCTGAAAGAATTTGTGCAAATTATGTTACTATAAAAAGACCTGTTCAGAAAGGCAGAATACATGTAATATTCCTTAACGAAAGCTTAGGATATTAATGTATCTGAGTGGAAAAAATGAAAAAGGTAAAATTTATATACAATCCAAACTCCGGAGAGAAGAAACTTGCTGCTAGATTAGATGATATAATAAGAATCTATCAAAAAAATGGATATACAGTAATCCCATATAGATTAGATTATGATATACCAGCAGGGGCATGCCTTGAAGATTTAGACAATAGCTACGACCATGTTGTATTCTGCGGTGGAGACGGAACGATAGATTTATTGGTAAATGAGCTAAAGAGAAAAAACATAGATATTCCAGTTGGAATAATTCCTTCAGGGACAGCGAATGATTTTGCAAATGCTCTTTGTTTAGAACATGATCCAGAGGAGGCTGTTAAAAAAATTATAGCTTCTAAACCTAGAAAAATAGATTTAGGTAAAGTTAATAACAGATATTTTGTGAATGTAGCTAGTGCAGGTATGTTTACAGATGTATCTCAAAAGATAAACAATGATATTAAAAACTCTTTTGGTAGAATTACATACTATATAAAAGGAATAGAAGAGGCTAGATCTATGAGGGAATTCTATATAGATGTGGAATCTGAAGAATCTAGTTATTCTGGGAATATGTATTTAATGCTTGTTTTTAATGGTAAAACAGCAGGAAATATACATTTAGCGTATAAGGCTGAGGTAGATGATGGATATTTGGATGTTATAATATTCAAAGGTATGCCAATTCCTAAGATTATTCCTGTTTTGATAGGTGTGTTAAAAGGGGAACATTTAGACTTTGAAACTGATAACGAAATATTGTATTTCAAGACTAAGAAGGTAACAATTAAGTGTGATGATGATTTAGGCACTGATATTGACGGAGAAAAGGGACCAGCATTCCCTCTTGAGATAGAGTGTGTAGAGGATGCACTTGATATTTTAGGAATAGAATTTTAGTTAATTAAAGAGAAAAGAGACTTTTGAATTGCAAAGGTCTCTTTTTTAATGCATTGCATAACAAAGAATCTCCTCTCCAGGCAATCAAGTTGCATTGTCGAGTTCGATTTCTTTGTTATGCAATGCAAAAAGATGACCGATTGCAATTCAAAAGTCCTTTTCTGTGTAAATTTATCTTCAAGCGATGGATAATAAATAATCTTAATTATAAAAACAAGGAATAAAATTAATATTAAAATATAGTAATCGAATTACTAAAAAATAGTTGTTGACTTATAACTTAAAAAGTTGTAGAATGTAATTAAAGAAAAGTTAGTAAGGCAATTACTAACAAAATAAAAATCTGGAGGTATTATAAATGAACAAAAATATATCAGAAATAGCATTAGTATTAGAAAGTAACTATAAATTATTCAGAGAAGAGGATAAACAAAAAATCTGTTTAATGTCAGCATTAATAAGCTACAATGGATATTCAGAAAGAGTTTTAAAAAGTTTAGGTGATAAGGTAGAAATAGAAAAAATACTTGAAGAAATAGAAGATAAAAAAGGAATATCTAAAGCATTTTTTACAAATAGCAGACTATTTTTAGAAATAAAAAGTGAAACATTATGCAGTATGTTCTCTAAAATAGATGAACTACATATCTCAAAAGAAGAATGGAAATTTGCAGTTGACGAATTAATAAATTTAAACAATAAGACAACAGTATATTCAACAGTAACACCAAGCTATATATCAAAACTTGGAGTAGCTATAATAGACCCTAATGGTGGAAGCTTTGCAGACTTAACTTGTGGTTCAGGTTCAATAGCAGGAGAGATTAAAGATTATGCCGATAAAAAAGGCGATGAAGTGAAAATCTTCTGCCAAGATATAAATAGAGACTTTGCTGAAATTTGCAAAATAAGATTATCTATGATGGGAATTGACGATGCAAAGGTAGAAGTTGGAAATAGTCTAACAGAGCCTAAATTTATAGAAAATGGTAAACTAAAAAAATTTACTAATATAATGATGAATCCACCAATGGGAATGGACTGGAGAGCGGATAAATTAGAAATAGAAGCTGACAAAAACAATCTTTTTAGATATGGAAAACCACCTGTATCAAGTGCGGAATGGTTATTTGTATCGGAGGGAATAGAATTACTAGAGGAAAAAGGTGTGTTTATACTTCCATCTGGTGCATTATTCAGAGGTGGTAGGGAAGAAGAAATAAGAAAAAATATAATAAGACAGGATATTATTGAAGCTGTTATTTCACTTTCAGGAGTATTAAAAAACACAAAAGTTCCTGTAAACATATTGGTTATAAATAAAAATAAAGATAAAAACTTAAAAAATAAAGTTCTATTCATAAATGCTACATCAATGTATAAATCAGAAAGATTCCAAAAAATACTTACAGATGTTGAAATAGAAGAAATAGTAGATATATATAGAAATAAAAAAGAAGTGGATCAGATAAGTGAAATATTAAATTTAGAAGAATTAGAAAATGGAAATATATTAGCTAGCAGCATAGTTAAAGTTAGAGAAATGGACAATGAAATATTAGGTAAAATTAAATTTAGCAAAAGTAAAATAGAAAATGTAAATAATAAAAGTACTAAATTAGAAGAGATAGCTGATTTTTACAGAGGAATAAACGTAACAGGCAAAAATATAGAAGAAAATAATGAGGGAGAATATAAGATAATAAATTTATCTGATGTGAATGATGGTAAAATAAACATAGATTCTCTAAAAAGATACTCTATAAAAAATAATGCCAGAACAGAAGCATATAAAGTAAAAGAAGGAGATATATTAATATCAAATAAAGGAACTAGTATAAAAATATGTATTATACCAAAGCATAACGAGGAAATATTAATATCTCAGAACTTTATAGGTGTAAGATTAAAATCAAATAATAATCCTGAGTATGTAAAATATTTCTTAGAAAGTCCACTAGGTCAGTACCTTATATCAGATATACAAGCAGGTACCGCTGTAGTAACAATAAATACAAAAGATTTGAAAACGTTGCCTATAATATTAAAGGATTTAGAAGAACAGAACAAAATAGTAGAAAAATACGATGAAGAGCAGGATATGCTAAAAAATAAAATTAAAGAAATAGAAGAAAAATCAAAAGAATCTACACTAGAACTATACAAAAGTATGGGAATAATGGACGCGTTTGATGTACTATAAAATAAACTTTTAAATAAGTGAAAATATAATTACTTACAACATAGTTTATTTTAGAATAAATTAATGATAAACTATGTTGTAGGATTAATTTTTTTAAAAAGGGGAATTGACAATGAGCACTGAAAATTTTAATCATGTTGCATTTTTATGGAACATAGCCGAAAGTTTAAGAGGAACGTACAAAGAAGAAGATTACAGAAAAGTAATGATTCCTATGATAGTTTTGAGAAGATTTGACTGTCTATTAGAAAAATATAACAGAGAAGTAATAAAAGAAGTCTGCGAAAGTTATGAAGTAATAGAAGATAAAGAGGAAAGAGAAGGAATAATACTAGATGATTTAAAAGAAAACTATGAAATTGATTTTCCGTTTTATAATACTAGCAACTTTACTTGGAAGAAACTATTAGATGATTCAGAAAATATAGAATCAAATTTAAAGGAATATATAAACGGATTTTCTGAAAATGTAAGAAGTATAATAGGGAAATTTAAATTTAAAGATGAAATAGAATTTCTTAGTAAAAAAGATAAATTATATGCAATAGTAAAAAAAATGGGAGATGTTGATTTACATATAGATGCAGTATCTAATAATAAAATGGGATACATATATGAAGAAATACTAAGAAGATTTACTGAAAATTCAGCAGCAGGAGAGCAGTATACTCCGAGAGAGGTTATAAGGCTTTGTATGGAGATGCTTTTTGAAGGAAAAGAACACTTGTTATCAGAAAAAGGAAAAAGAATATCAATAGCAGATTTCTGTTGTGGAACAGGTGGAATGCTTTCTATAGGAGAAGAATATATAGAAAAAATAAATCCTAATGCTATAGTTGATGTTTATGGTCAGGAAATATTAGATGAATCTTTTGCGATATGTCAGGCAGATATGCTTATGAAAGGGCAAAATCCAGACAATATAAGACTAGGAAATACACTAACTGAAGATAAATTTAAAAATGAAAAGATGAGATTCTTAATATCAAATCCACCATTTGGTGTTACTTGGAAAGATGAAGAGAAAAAAGTAAAAGACGAAGCGAGTAAAGGATTTGAAGGAAGATTTGGTGCGGGAACTCCTAGAGTTAGCGATGGCTCTTTACTATTCTTACAGAATATGATTAGTAAAATGTACGATGATGAAGAAGGAAGTAGAATAGCTATAATATTCAATGGCTCTCCATTATTTACTGGTGATGCAGGAAGCGGAGAAAGTAATATAAGAAAATACATAATAGAAAATGATTTATTAGAAGGAATAATTGCACTACCGACAGATATGTTCTACAATACAGGGATAGCAACATATATATGGGTTATAACAAATAGAAAAGAAGAAAAAAGAAAAGGTAAAATTCAGCTAGTGAACGCTACAGAATACTACAGCCTTATGAGAAAAAGCTTAGGAAATAAGAGAAAAGAAATACTTCCAGAGCAAATAAAAGAAATAAAAGAAATTTACAGCAAATTTGAAGAAAGTGAAAACTGTAAAATATTCGATAATGAAGAATTTGGATACAGAAAAGTAACGATAGAAAGACCTCTTAAATTAAAATTTGAAGTAAATGAAGAAAATATAGAAAGTGTAAAAGATGTGACTACATTTAAAAATTTAGCAGTATCTAAGAAAAAGGATGCGGCAATAAAAGAAGTTGAGGAAAAAGAAGGGTTAGAGAAACAGAAAAAAGTAATAGAAGTACTTGAAAGTTTTGTAGGTGGAGAAATTTATCTAAGTAGAGATAAATTTGTTAAAGAATTAAAGAAAAGATTAAAAGAAAAAGATGCAACTGTCTCAGCTACTGTAATAAAGGGAATTGTAGGAGTGATTGGAGTAAATAGCGATGATGCAGAGATATGCAGAGATTCTAAAGGAAATATAGAAAGTAATTCAAGTTTAAGAGATACAGAAACAATACCTTTAAAAGAAGATGTTTGGGAATATTTTGATAGAGAAGTAAAACCACACGTAAGCGATGCCTATATAGATGAAAGTAGCTTAGATAATATCGGTTATGAGATTCCGTTTACTAGACATTTCTATAAATACGAGGAGCTTAGACCTTTTAGTGAAATAATGAAAGAAGTGGAAGAACTTGAGATAGAGATAGCCTGCGAGATAAAGAAGGTGTTGAGCTAATGAAATATAGATATAGATCTGATGAAGAAATGAAGGATAGTGGAGTTGAGTGGATAGGTAAAATTCCTAAGGATTGGGAAGTAATACCCGTTAAATATCTTACTAATAAAAATGAATATTATCCAATAGGAGATGGAGATCATGGTTCTATAAAACCTGAAATGTATCAAAATGAGGGAATTCCTTATATTAGAGTGCAAAATTTAACTTGGGGAAATGAATTGGATTTTAAAGGTATGGTTTATATAAGCAAAATAGTAAATGAAGAAAATAAAAAAAGTATTTTAAGACCGAAAGATATTTTAATAGCAAAAACGGGAGCAACTATAGGAAAAACAGCCATAATACCAGAAAATATAAAAGAAGCAAATACAACATCCTCAGTTGGAAAAGTTACCGTTGATCATAATAGAATTAATTATAAGTATGTAGCATATTATTTTCAAAGCAAATCATTTCTAAAACAAATGGAAATAACTGCATATCAAAAATCAGCTCAGCCAGGATTTAATATAGATGATTTAGTAGATTATAAAGTTTCGTTATCTAAAAATATAAATATACAGAATAAAATAGCTAATTTTCTTGATGAAAAAACTTCTTATTTTAATAATATAATTTCTAAAAAAGAAAAATTAATAGAAAAATTAGAAGAAGCTAAGAAAAGTCTTATAAGTGAAGTTGTTACAGGAAAAGTTAAAGTAGTTAAAAATGGGGAAGATTTCGAGATAGTTAAAAGAGATGACTTTGAAATGAAAGATAGCGGAGTAGAGTGGATAGGAAAAATTCCAAAAGATTGGAAAATTAAAAGACTTAGATTTTTAGGAAAGATGCAAAATGGAATAAGTAAAAGTAGTGATGAATTTGGATATGGTTATCCGTTTGTAAGCTATAGCAATGCATATAAAAATATAGAGTTGCCAGTAGAGATAGAAGGATTAGTAAATTCAACAGAAGATGATAGAAGAATTTACTCAGTAAAAGAAGGGGATGTACTATTTACAAGAACCTCTGAAACTGTTGAGGAAATAGGCTTTGCTTCAACATGTATGAACACAATAGAAAATGCAACATTTGCCGGATTTTTAATAAGATTTAGACCTAATAATACAAATATTTTATATAAAGGATTCTCAAAATATTATTTCAGATGTGAGTTAAATAGGAAATTCTTTGTAAAGGAAATGAATTTGGTAACAAGAGCATCATTGTCTCAAAACTTACTAAATAACCTTTCTGTAGCTTTACCAAGTTACAATGAACAAGTTGAAACATATAATGCTTTAGAATTAAAAGTAGGTGGAATTAATTTATCAATTGATAAATTAAAATATCAAATAGAAAAATTAAAAGAAGCAAAACAAGCTTTAATCAGTGAAGCAGTTACTGGAAAAATAGAAATATTAGACTAAAAAATAAGCTGGATGAATTCAAAATTTATCCAGCTTTAAATTTATCAATAAAGATTAATTTAAAACGGAAATCATACAAATAAACTCATTAATTATGTTATTATATACATATAACGAATAAATTATACAGGAAATACTAAATTAAAATCAATCAATAAACTAAAAGGAAGGGGATGATTATTATGTTGCCGAAAGAAAAAGAATTTGAAGAACTTATAGAAATGTCGCTACTTTCATCAGACTACGAAAAAGGCAATTCAAGCGAATTTGATTTACAAAATAATCTGTTTTTAGATGATTTATTTAGATTTTTAGAAAATACTCAAAAGGAAAAAATAGACGAATTTAAACTAAATAGAGGGAATAACTGGAAAAAAGAATTTATAAATGGTTTAAATAGTGATATAGATAGAAGAGGATTAATAGATGTATTGAGAAATGGCTACGAAGATTGTATGATGAATGGCAAATTTGAGCTATTTTTCAATAAACCTAATACAACAGATAATAAATCAGATTACGAAAAATACACACAAAATATATTTAAAGTAACTAGACAGCTAAAATATAGTCCAAAGCATAATAATACTTTAGATATGGTGATTTCTTTGAATGGATTTCCTGTAATAGCTATGGAGCTAAAAAATCAATTTACAGGTCAAAATGTATTCAATGCTATTGAACAGTTTAAAAAAGATAGAGATCCTAAAGAAGAAATGTTTAAATTTAATAGAAGGGTGTTGGTATATTTTGCTTTAGATACAGATGAGGTATACATGACAACACGGTTAAAGGGAAATAGTACATTTTTCTTACCTTTTAATAGAGGGAACAACAGGGGAAAAGGGAATCCAGAAATTGAAGGTAAGTTAAAAACATCATACCTATGGGAAGATATTTTAGCTAAAGATAGTTTACTTGATATATTAAAAAGATTCTACTTTATAGAAAAATATAAACAGAATAAAGCAATTTTTCCTAGATTTCATCAGTTAGATGCGGTTAGAAAAATTGTAGAAGATGTGAAAAAAAATAAAGTAGGAAAAAATTATTTGATTCAGCACAGTGCTGGTAGTGGCAAGACTAATACAATAGCTTGGACTGCGCACAGATTATCGAGTTTACACGATGAAAATAATGAAGCTATTTTTGATTCGGTAATCGTAGTAACAGATAGAAAGGTTCTTGATAAGCAGCTACAAGATGCGGTTTATCAATTAGAGCATAAACATGGTTTGGTTGTAAAAATAGATGATAACAAGAATTCATCGGACTTAGCTGAAGCAATAATGAATAGAAGTAAAATAATAATAACAACTATTCAGAAGTTTAAGTATGCACTTGAAAAAATAGATTCTTTAGAAAAAAGAAAATATGCTGTAATCATAGATGAGGCTCATTCTTCTACTTCTGGAGAAAATATGAATGCACTTAAGGAAACTTTAGCGGGGAAAAGTTTGGAGGAAGCAGAAAAAATTTCTGAGGAAGAGGAGCGCAAAGAAAAAAGTAGCTTAGACAAAATGACTGAGCTTATAGAAAAAAGAACCAATACTGATAAAATTAGCTTTTTCGCATTTACAGCAACTCCAAAGAATAAAACTATGCAAGTATTTGGCAGAATTGGAGCTGATGGAAAACCACACGAGTTCCATCTATATTCTATGAAACAGGCTATAGAAGAAGGATTTATACTAGATGTTTTAAAGAATTTTATGACAGCAAAAGTATATTATAAAGTAGGTAAGAGCATAGCGGATAATCCAGAGTTAGATAAATCTGAAGGTAAAAAAGCTGTTGGAAGATTTGTAAACTTGAATGATTATAATATAAGAAAAAAAGTAGAAACTATTGTAGATGATTTTGCAGAAAATAGGTCTATGTGGATTGGTGGAAAAGCAAAGGCTATGATAGTTACATCTAGTAGACTTCATGCAGTTAGGTATAAATTAGCTGTAGATCAATATATAAAGGAAAAAGGTTATGATTTTAAGGCTTTGGTAGCTTTCTCTGGAACAGTAAATGATGATGATGTAGAATATACAGAAGTTGGTATGAACTCAGATGCTGCAAAAGATATAAATGAGTCAAATTTACCAAGTATTTTTGATAGAGATGAGTTTAAAATTTTAATTGTTGCGGATAAGTATCAGACAGGATTTGACCAACCAAAGCTTTGTGCAATGTATGTTGATAAAAAATTAGATGGTGTTAAAACTGTTCAGACTTTATCGAGATTGAATAGAACTTATCCAAATAAGAGAACATTTATATTAGATTTCCAGAATAGTGTTGAGGATATACAGGAAGCATATAAGCCATATTTTGAGATGACTAATATTGATGAGGTTACAGATACTAATTTGATAGTAGAATTATTCTGGCAGCTTAGAGAATACGGAATATTTGATGAAACTGATGTAAATAAGTTTGCAGACCTTTATTATACAGATAATAGAAGTTCAGAACAGGATATTATGATGAATAATATTATTGATTCAGGGGTTTATAAATACTGTGAGCTTGAAGAAGAAAATGAAGAGGAAGCAGATGGATTCAAGAAAAAGAGTAGAAAATTTGTGAGTATGTATAATTTCTTGATTCAAGTATACCCTATGAAAAATTTAAACTTCTTGAGATTACGGACTTATTTATCAGCACTTATTAAGAAGCTTCCTAAAAAACACTCTGAGAGATTAGATTTAGATGATATGTTGACACTAGACTATTATAAAATTAAAAAAATGGGAAAAGATGATGTAACAGGCGAGGATATTTCTCTTCATAGTGGAGAGGGAGAGCTTAGAGGTTTATCTGAAAGAGATGGATCTAGTGTATCTGAAAAGCAGGAAGAGTATTTGGACGATATAATTAAAAAAGTGAATGAGATATACGGAAAAGATTTGACAGAAGATGATAGAATAGCTCTTAATGAGTGTGAAGATGAACTTAAAAATGATCCAGATATAGTAGATATAGCAAAAGCGAATAGTTTTGAAGATTGGGAGAAAGTTTTTGAAGATAGATATTTCAACAAGGCATTTTTCTCTATTAAGAAAAAGAATTCTGGTTTTGCTATGAATATGTTGAGAGATAGGAACTTGAAGAGTTTTATGATTCATCATTTGGCAAGTGTGATATATAGATATGTTAATAAATAAAATAAGGAGCTAAAAAGCTCCTTATTTTATTAAAAGATTTTATAGGAGGATAAATTATGGAGAGTTATATAGGAAGATGGCGAATAGATGGTTCTGAAGAAATAGTAATAGGTGAATTAAGAAGAAATGAGGAAAAATGGATATTATATATTGAATCAGAATTGAAAAGAAATTTAGAGAGATTAGACGATGAAATTAAATTTATAGAAGGACGCTTACTTGATGGAAGAGAAGTAACTATATTAAATGCAAGTGTAAATTACTTATCGTTTGGAAGTGGTAAGCCAACTTTAGCTGAGTATGACTGTGAAACTGTAATAATAGGAAAATATTTTGAAAAAGAAGATTTGAAATTTGATAGTATAAATATAAAATATTCTTGTTTATCTTCTTGGATATTGTATTTAGGAATTATAGATGAATTAAAATATAATAACAATGAAATTTCTGAAATAAAATTTAAGGATTTTCCTAAAGTAGAGATAAACTGTAAAAATTATAAAATGAATATATTATTTAATGTAAAGAAAAAATATCATGAAACTAAATTTGGAATTGACTATGATTCATTTGTTAAGTTTGATTTTACTAACAAGTGTGATCTTGATGATGCATTAGAGTATGCGAACGATTTTTCTAATATTCTAACGATACTCATTGGTGAAAATATAAAAATTGAAAGAATATTTTTAAAAGAAGAATCTTTAGAAACTGATATTTTTACTAATATGATAAGAAAAAATAACAATGAAATTAGAAAAAAAGATATATTGATAAGGTATATTGATATAAAAGATAAATTTGAATCTATTATAGATAATTGGATTAAAAAGAAAGAGGAATTAATACCAGTAGTAAGTAACTTTATAAGATTAGGAGAGGATAAATTCTTTGATGAAGTTTCATTCTTAAGAATTACTCAGGCTTTAGAAGTATATTCAAGAAGATTTAGAAATGAACATGCAAAAAAAATAAAAGAAGATGATAAATCATATAATAAAAAAGGAGAACCTTGTTTAAAGCATAGATTAAAAGATTTATTAAAAGAATGTGATTTTTTATTTAATTTATTAACAGACGATAATATAGATGAAATTATAAAAAGAATTTGTAATACGAGAAATTATTATACTCATTATGATAGAAAGGAAACTAGCGAATTATTAAATGATACAGATTCAATATTTTATATAGGTAAATACTTGAATTATATAGTCCAAATATTAATTTTAATGGAATTAGGTATTGATAAAAGTATAATAAAAGATAGATTTGAGAAAAATAATAAATTTAAATATATTAAAAAAGCATCTAAAATAATTGTAGATAAAATGTAATTAAAAAAAGATTTCATTATAATATTATAATGAAATCTTTTTTTGTTAAAATATTAAAGTTCAAAATTAGAAGTAAAACTAAATATATCAAGTATACTATTTTCTGAAAATAATATCTTTGATATATCAAATGATGGAGCATCAAAATAAGAAAGAGAATTTTGATATTTAAATTCGATATAATTAGCAGAAAGATTATTATTTAATATATTTATATTAGATTTTAAGAAAAATGATAAAAATTGATATATAATGTCTGCTAAGTTTTTAGCATATCCAAATCCTTTAACTGAAGAAAGTAAATTATTTACATAAAGAGGTTCTTTATCAAAATTTAAACATTCAATATATTTTGATAGAATGTTGTGCAGTTCGCTAGTATCATAAGATCCAAATAAAATTTTTTTAAATAAAGAATCATCTTTGATTGATAAACATAAAAGAAAAGCAATTAAAAAATTAACGCAAATATTTTCTATAATATTTGTAAAAGATGTTGGTAAGTTATTATAAATTAAAACTAAACGTATTTTTAATTTATCTAAATCTCTTAATGAAAATCCATAAAAAGGAGAATCTATAATTACATATAAAAAATACTGTAATAAAGGGAATTTAGATTTTATATCTGAATTATTATTATAAAAAAATAAATCATGTGTTATATTATAAAAATAAAATTCTATACTTGGAGGTGGTAATTTATAAACTAAATCAAAAAATCGCCTCAAATATGAATCTGTATCAATATTTTCTCCATAAATAACTTTTATAGAGTTAGATAATTGGGATTTATCTAATACAATTACAAATATTATATTTTTAACTGAAAAGAAATGTTTTATTGTTTCTAGAAGTTCTATTGCAAAATTAGGACGACATCTATCTAATTCATCAATAAAAAATATTATTTTTTTATTTTCTGAAATATCGAATAAAATTTTTTTAAATTTAGAAACGATATTCTTTTGATTTCTTATATTGTTCAAAAAATCACTTGTCTTGAGGTCAGGAATATTTATATTAAATGAATTAATTATTGATTTCGATAAAGCATTAAAATTATTTTTTATAAAATCATTAAATTGAGAATCTAAATTTTCAAACTCAGATATTTCGGAAAACAATGATAAAAAAGGATTTGATAAAAAGTCGTTTTCCCAAGCATTATAGTAAATAGGATAATATTTGTTACTATATTCTTTTGTTTTTAATAAAGTTTCCCACATTTTAACAAAAGTTGTTTTTCCTGTACCCCATTCAGAATCTATTGCAAGAACAAAACCATTTTCTGAAAAATTATCAAAAATACCTAAAAAATTTTTAGCTATTTTTTCTCTTTTAAAAAAATCTTTTTCAAAAGGATTTTCTGTTGGTATATCTGGATAAATATCTTTCATTTTTTGCCTCCTTTATAATTATTATAATTTCATTATAACAAAAATATAAAAAAATGTATTCTCAAAGAATCTTGAAAAAATAAATCAAAAATTATATAATAAATAAAGTACGTTGAAAATCAAAACACAGATTTTCAGCAAAAACAATATAAAACCTTTAAAATCCAACATCTCTTAAAATACAAGACATGTTGGGACTTGTTCGAGAACTCCAAGTATAAAAAACTAAGGATCTTATATAGTGGCAGTATATAAAGTTGTATCCTTTGATATGGCTTTTTTTGTTGCAAAAAAGTCGTATAGTTCTCCTTTGCAATAATAAAAGGAGGGATATAAAATGGAAAGAAGAAAAGTAATAATCGACTGCGACCCAGGAATCGACGACGCATTAGCTCTAATGCTTGCGATAAAATCTGAAGAATTAGAAATTCTGGGAATAACAGTATGCAGTGGAAATGTACCCGCAAAAATGGGTGCAAAAAATGCAATCAAAGTACTGGAAATATGCGAAAGAACAGACATACCAGTATACATTGGTGAAGAATTACCTCTAGTGAGAGAGCTTGTTACAGCACAGGACACTCACGGAGAGGATGGACTAGGTGAAAACAACTACTCAGATGTAGAAGGTGTTGAGCCTAAAGAAGGTGGAGTACAGTTTATAGTAGACACGCTTAAAAACAAAGAAAATGTGTCAATAATAGCACTTGCACCACTTACAAATATAGCAAAAGCACTACAGGTGGACAAAGAAGCTTTTGCGAACATAGACGAATTTGTTACAATGGGAGGAAATTTCAAATCTAATGGAAATTGCTCACCAGTTGCAGAGTTTAACTACTGGGTTGACCCACATGCAGCAGACTATGTCTACAAAAATATGCCCGTAAAAGTTCAGATGATAGGCCTTGATGTTACAAGAGAAATTGTATTAACACCAAATAGACTAGAGCTTATGAGCAGACTAGGCAACGAAAAAATGTACAAATTTATAAAAGAAATAACAAGATTTTATATAGATTTCCACTGGAATCAGGAGGGAATCATAGGATGCGTTATAAACGATCCTCTTGCAATTGCTTATTTCATAGATAAGAGTATTTGTAGCGGAAAAGAGTATTTTGTTGAAGTAGAGGAAGTAGGAAAAGCTATTGGAATGACAATAGTAGACGAATTCGACTTCTATAAAAAAGAAAAAAATGCTTTAGTACTAACTGAAGTAGACTCAGAAAAAACTATGAAAATGTTTATGAACAGAATATTCCCTGGAAATGAGGAATTAATTGAAGCAATGGGAGGAAATTTATAATGGAAAAGAAAAAAGAATTTAATACAAAAACACTTACACTTATGGCATTTGGTATAGCTTTAAATATAATCGGTGCTTTTATAGCATTAACACTTAGATTACCTATATATATGGATTCAATAGGGACAATAATGGTTGCAATATTACTTGGACCTAAATACGCTGTGATGACAGGGGTTTGCGGAAGTTTAATAAGTGGAACATTTGATGTGTACTCTTTATACTATGCTCCGGTTCAGATATCAACAGGTTTACTAGCAGGAATAGTTGCAGAAAGAGGACTTCTAAAAGGGATGAAAACTCCTCTAGGTGTTCTATTATTCGCAGTTCCTACATCAATAGTTAGTGCAATAATAACAGTTGTATTATTTGACGGTATAACATCATCAGGATCTTCATATATATTACAGTTCCTAAGTGGAATAGGTATGAATAAAGTAATGGCAGCATTCTTAGTTCAGATAGTTACTGACTATGCAGACAAGTTTACAGCAGTTGCGCTAGTGAGCTTAGGTCTAAATGCAATGCCTAAAAAATTTGTGGCTTCCTTTTCAAAAAGATAAGGAGAAGTCCAGACGGAGGAAGAAATAATGGATAGATACAGTAAAATAACTGAAAAAAATCCTAGAGAAATAGTATTGCTTAAAGCATTTCCTTGTGTATGGGGAAAATGTCTTTTCTGCGATTATATAGATGACAACTCACAGAACGAAGAAGAAATGAACGAAACAAACTTTGAAGTTCTTGAAAATATAACAGGAGAATTTGGGGTATTAGAGGTTATAAACTCTGGTAGCTGCTTTGAAATTCCTAAAAAAACTCTAGAAAAAATAAGAGAAATAGTATTAGAAAAAAATATAAAAACTCTTTGGTTTGAGAGTCATTGGTGCTATAAAAACAGACTAGAGGAAATGAAGGAATTCTTTAAAGGAGTAGAGGTAAAATTCAAAATAGGTGTTGAAACATTTGACAATGAATTTAGAAATGGATACCTTAACAAATGTGCTAATTTCAAGACTTATGAAGATGTTAGAAAATATTTCAATTCACCTTGTCTACTTGTTGGTATGAAAGGTCAGACTAAGGAAATGATTAAAAGAGACATCGAAATAGTAGAAAACTACTTTGAAAGAGGAACTATAAACGTATTTGTAAATAATACGACTCCTGTTAAGAGAGATGAGGAGCTTGTAAAATGGTATTGTGAGACATTTAAGTATTTAGATGATAATCCAAATATAGAAGTTCTTTATAATAATACTGACTTTGGAGTAGGAGATTAATCAAATACGACATAAATAAAGTAAAAATATAAACATAAATATAAAATAAATATAAAAACATAAGCATAAATATAAAGCGGATAAGAGAAAAATTTACTCTTATCCGTTTTTTGTTTGTTTATTTTAAATTGATTTTAAAAGATAAATTATTTTAAGCTATTTTCAAATATTTTTAATGTCTTTTCAGCTACAAGGCAGTCCTGTTCAACAGAGCCACCGCTTATTCCTAAACCACCGATAATTTTTCCACATAATGATTTTACAGGAACACCACCACCTAAGAAGCAGTAGTTTGTAGAACCATTAGAGAAATTATTAAGTGTCTTAAGAGATTCGTTGTTAGATAAATACAACGTATCTGCCTTAAACTCAACAGCAGTTTTTGCCTTAGCCTGAGAAATCTCTATACTGCAAAGAAGAGAATTATCCATTCTTTTGAAAAGTATAAGGTTTGAAGATGCATCGACAACTGTAATAACAACATCTAAATCAATACTATTAGCAACTTTAACTGCAATATCAGCTAATCTCTCAGCTAAATCTAAGTTTAAGGAGAAAATTCTCTTCAAAGAAGCAGATTTTGAGGCTGAAACATTCTTTAATATCTCATCTGAACTTCCAACGTTACAACTTGAAGATTCGACATTGCAAGTAGAAGTATTTTTTTTGTTACAATCGCCATTAGAGTAATGAGCTGCTAGGTTAGAATTAAATCCATTCCCTGTGTTTTTACAACTTTCTGTGCTTTTACAATTATCATTGCATGATTTATCATGAGAATTTGAGTTTTCTACAGAGCAAGTAGAATTTTTACTACAACTTCTACTTTTGCTACCTTCTTCGTAATTTTTTAATGTAAGAAGATAATTTTTAACAGGATTTTCTCCATCAGAAACATTTTTTAAGAACTGAGCCAATATAAGAGAAAGTGTTTCCTCAGAATATGAAGTAAGCTCACCTCTCATATATGTTTCTACTGATGTGTTGTATTTTGAATCGTACTGTTTATAAAGGACTCTATTTTTATTATCCAAAGAGCTAGAAATTAAAGATTCTTCCCATTTCATATATATAAGCATTATAGAATCCACAAGTTTAAGCTTTTTATCACTAACTGGTACAAGTAGGTGTTTTATAGTTTTAAAATAATCTGGATCAGTACTTTCCATCATGTAGCCGTATTTTTGAGCAGCTAGGTTTATTTTATTAGATTTAGCATTTGATAAATCTTTTAGATAAGATGAAAGAACTTGCTCATCAAACATATTCCAATATGCAGCTCTAGAGGCGATGAAGTTTCCCTTTTGGTCTTGGCAACTAGATCTCCGTCCAATATTATTTGTATTTGTAAACATCTCCCATTCATTTGATACAACATCGGTTATTAATATTTCCTTATTCAAAATTATCAACTCCTTTCTTTTATAAAATATATTTATTCAATCCAACTGTCTTCATTTCGAAGTGATGGATTTAAAATATTCTTTCTTACTTCCTCAGCTTGATATGTTAAAAAGTCTATTTTTGAGTGGCTAAGACCTAATTCATTAAGAGTATTTACAACAGTTAAGCAAATTTCTTCTATTATAGACTCTTTTTCATATATAGATGCTTCAGAAAGTTTTTTTAAATTATCCTTAGTAAAGTTTCCTAAAATTTCAAGAGAGCAAGCACTTCTATAAGACCATTTATAAAATGGAATATATTTTTTATTTAATAAATGAACAAACTCTAAATAGTGTTTAACAAACTCACCTTGAGCAATATTAGCTGCTACAGTATCTCCTCTTTTAATCATTCGGCTGTAGTTGTACTGCCCAGATTGAGCCATTTTATTCAACTGAAATGCTATTTTCTTTAGTCTAATATCTTCTGGATAGAAGTTTAATAATCTATTTCTTATCTCAGAGAATTTCCCTAAATTATCTAAAAATACTTTTCCGTTTGTAGCTACACAAAGCAAATCCATAGGAACTTTTCTGTATTCGGATTCTGTTTTAGGTCCGTTTTCAAAAAGTGTATAGTATTTATAGAAGTTAGATATTGGCATTATTTCAATGTTTACATCTTTTAAATTAGATGTTAGAGATTCTAAATCTTTGCAGAAGATTTTTAATGATGATTCAAGGTCTGATTTATAAGTTTTGTAATCAGAATCATCTAAAAATAGCTGACATCGAGATGAAAAGTCGTGATCTTCTGATATTTCGTCGTCAAATCCCAAACATTCAGAGCCTACACCAACCAATGCAAGGCAGATTCTAGAGTATAGGTCTGGGTATTTGACTTTTATAAATTCAGATGTATATTTTGTGACTATTTCAGCTCTTTCAAGTCCAGTCAATCTTTTAGAATTAGAATTTTTATAATCAATTTCCTCTGATTTAATATAATCAATTCCGTTTGAAGTGATATAATCACTTTTCTTTGTTTCAAAATTATTTTCTAAATCAGAACAGCTAGGTTCTTTTATAGATAATGTTTTTATAAAGTCATCTACAAAATCTATATTTTTAGATACTGATAAGAATGCTTCACTTTTTTCACCGTAGCAAGTTCTAACAATCTCAAGAGCCTTTTTGTAAAGTGAAAGAGCTTCATTATAATTTTTATTAGAAAACTCATAATCAGCCATATTGTTTAGCACAGATGCATAAAGAGGATGATTTGTACCAGTTTCTTTAAGTAAAATCTGTTCCGCTTTTCTTAAATTTTCTATGCTAGAGTTATTAGATTTTGCTAATTTTTGAATTTCGTAAAGGTTGTTGTAGCTTATAGCAAGTGGGACATTCATTTTTGAATTCTTTTCTAAAATTCTTATCGACTCAAGCTGCATCTTTTCTGCTGAAGAATAATCTCCAATCTCTTTATAAAGAAGAGAGAAATTATTTAAAAGGCCGACATAAGAATAAGATTTATCTCCCAATTTATCAAATATAGATTTTGAAATATTGAAATATTTTTCGGCATTAAAGTAATCTTTTTTCTCTCTATAGATGTTTGCGAGATTCATAATAGAAGTAGCATAAGCTATTTCATTGGAAAGATTTGATTTTTCATATACTTCTATAGATTCTTTTATAGCTGATATAGCCTTATCAAATTCTCCAAGATTTCTTAAACAACCACCGTATTCATTTAATAATTCGATTAGTTTAAGATTATTGTTTTGAAGCTTGCAAAGATTTATAGCTTCTTCTAATAGAGGAGCCATTTCTTTTTCTCGTCCCTGTCTCCAAAGAGAGTGAACTTCCTTCATTATTTCATCAATAGTTTTCATGGAATCTCCTTTCTATATATTAGTAGCAAAATAATTTTTTAAAATCATCTACTGGATTTGAGATTATTTCAGTAGAAACTATTTCTTCTTTTGAAAAATTATCATTAATAGTATCTATTGCAGCCTTTATATTTGATATAGAGCCTATAAAGAACACAAGTCCTTTTCCAAATAATCCAAGTCCCATATCTATTTTTAATATTTCTGAAGATGAGGTCTTTAAAATCAAATCTGCTACTTTTATTGTATTTACACAGTTTTTTACCTCTACAATTCCCAAATCAGAAAAATCATCGACCTTATTTCTTGAAGATAAAGCCTCTATACATTTTTCACTTATTCCTGTTACAGAGCTATATAGAATTTTTCTTTTATTATCTTTATATTCTTTCATTATATTTACTACATCCGATGTATCTGCTGAAAAAATAAAAAGCAATCTACCAGGACAAATTCTATGAAGTTTTAAGGTTGATATAGAAAAATGCTTCATTATATAGTCTATATTCTTATATCCTTCAGCTACGTGTGGGAACTCTAGTATTCCTACAGAAAAATCCACTAAAAATCCCTCCTTTTAAGTAAGTATAAATATACAAGATAATTATATTTTAAATGTAAAATCCAAATCAATTAAAAGGGGGATAAAGTTTGCACAGTACATATAATAGGGTAAAATTTTACAAATTGATAAAATTGAAAAATTCAAACCTATTAAATAAAAATATAAAAATATTAAAAAAAGAAGGTATATAAGTTGAAAATATATATAAAATAAATAAAACTTATGAATATATTAACAAAATAAGACGATTAATTAGGAAAACGCTTATCTAAGTGTTAAGTTTTTATTTTGATTTTAATATTACAATAACGGAGGTTGTATTGTATTAACTAGACCTGTCAAAAAATTGATAAAGTATATGTTGAAAGATGTGTTTAGAAATAACGACAAATTAAGAATCCTTTTTATATTTGTCTGTTAATATAAATTATTCTTTAATAAATTTATTTAATTTTAGGAGGTTCACTTATGTTAGAAAAAGGTTTTAGCAAACCAACTGAGAGAATTGAAAAATTAAGACAGGTTATAATCGATGCAGTTCCTCAGGTTGAATCAGAAAGAGCTTGTTTAGTAACAGAATCTTACAAAGAAACTGAAGGTCTTCCAACAGTTATAAGAAGAGCAAAAGCAGTTGAAAAAATATTCAACGAATTACCAGTAACAATAAGAGATAACGAATTAATAGTTGGGTCAATAACAATAAACCCAAGATCTACTGAAATATGTCCAGAATTCTCTTATGACTGGGTTGAAAAAGAATTCAAAACAATGCACAACAGAATGGCTGACCCATTTGAAATATCTGAAAAAGTTCAGGGTGAATTACACGAAGCATTCAAATATTGGGATGGAAAAACTACTAGTTCATTAGCAGATTCTTACATGTCTCCTGAAACAAAAGATTGTATAGCAAATGGAGTATTTACAGTAGGTAACTACTTCTACGGTGGAGTTGGTCACGTTAATGTTGACTACGGCAAAATACTTAAAAAAGGATTCAGAGGAGTATTAGAAGAAACTATAGCTGCTATGAACCAGTTAGATCCAGACGATCCAGAAACAATAAAAAGACGTCAGTTCTACAATGCAGTTATAATATCTTACAATGCAGCAATAAAATTTGCTCATAGATATGCTGATAAAGCAAGAGAATTAGCAGCAGTAGAATCTAATCCAGTTAGAAAAGCTGAATTAGTTCAGATAGCTGAAAACTGTGATAGAGTTCCAGAATATGGTGCAAGAAACTTCTATGAAGCTTGTCAGTCATTCTGGTTCATACAGATAATGGTACAGATCGAATCAAACGGACATTCAATATCTCCAGGTAGATTTGACCAGTATATGTACCCATACTTAAAAAATGACAACATAAGCAGAGAATTCGCTCAGGAATTAATAGACTGTATATGGGTTAAATTAAACGATATAAACAAAACTAGAGATGAAGTTTCAGCACAGGCATTTGCAGGATACGCAGTATTCCAGAACCTTTGTGTTGGTGGACAGGACGAAGAAGGAAAAGATGCAACAAATGAAGTTTCTTATATGTGTATGGAAGCAGTTGCACATGTTAAATTACCAGCTCCTTCATTCTCAGTTCGTGTACATCAGAACTCTCCACTAGAATTCTTATACAGAGCTTGTGAAGTTTCAAGATTAGGATACGGTGTTCCAGCATTCTACAATGACGAAGTTATAATACTTGCACTAGTAGCAAGAGGAGTAGCTTTAAAAGATGCTAGAGATTACTGCATAATAGGTTGTGTTGAACCACAGGCTGGACACAGAACAGAAGGATGGCATGATGCTGCATTCTTCAACATAGCAAAAGTTCTTGAAATAACTTTAAACAATGGTAGATGCAATGGAAAACAGCTTGGACCAGTAACTGGTGAATTAGAAGAATTAGATAGCATAGAAAAAATATTCGCTGCATATCAGAAACAGATGGAATACTTTGTAAGACGTCTAGCTGAAGCAGACAATGCTGTTGACTACGCTCATATGGAAAGAGCACCACTACCATTCATGTCAGCAATGGTTGATGATTGTATAAAAGTTGGTAAAACTGCTCAGGAAGGTGGAGCTATATACAACTTCACAGGACCTCAGGCATTCGGTGTAGCTGACTCAGGTGACTCTTTATACGCTATACAGAAACATGTATTTGAAGATAAGAAAATAACATTAAAAGAATTAAAAGAAGCTTTAGAATCTAACTTCGGTGCATCTGATTGTATAACTCCAGGATGCAAAGAACCTTCAATAGAAGGAGCTAGCTTATCAGAAGCTGAAATATATGAAGCAGTTAAGAAAATATTAGCTAGCACAGGTTCAATAGATATGGCTACTTTAGAAAATAAATTAACTGAAAAAATAAGCACTTCAGCTTGCAAAACTGGAACTTGCTGTGGAGAATCAACAGGTAGATTCACTACAATAAGAAAAATACTTCAGAATACAGACAGCTTCGGTAATGATATAGAAGAAGTTGATGAATTTGCAAGAAGATGTGGAAAAATCTACTGCAACGAAGTAGATAAATACACTAACCCAAGAGGTGGACAGTTCCAGGCTGGTATATACCCAGTTTCAGCAAACGTATTATTTGGTAAAGACGTTCTTGCATTACCAGATGGTAGATTAGCTCATGAACCTCTAGCAGATGGTGTTTCTCCAAGACAGGGTGTTGATACTCATGGACCAACAGCTGCATCAAACTCAGTTGCTAAACTTGACCATGCTCAGGCATCAAATGGTACACTTTACAACCAGAAATTCACTCCAGCAGCTGTTGCAGGTGAACAGGGACTTAAAAACTTCGTATCAATAGTTAAGAGTTTCTTTGACCACAAAGGAAGCCATGTTCAGTTTAACGTTGTAGATAAAGAAACATTAATAGAAGCTCAGGAACATCCTGAAGATCATCAGGACTTAATAGTTAGGGTTGCAGGATACAGTGCTCATTTCGTTACTCTAGCTAAAGAAGTTCAGGACGATATAATAAACAGAACAGAACATAATATGTAATAAAAATTTTATTAAAGATAGAAATAGATTTTAGAAAATATAAATTGAAATAATTAAAGGGAGTTAGATTATATGGAATCTGTTAATTACAGTGCCAAAGGTGTGGTATTCGATATACAGAGATACTCAATTCACGATGGACCTGGTATCAGAACAATCGTCTTCCTAAAAGGTTGTCCGTTGAGATGTAAGTGGTGTTCAAACCCTGAATCTCAGTCGTACAAACCGGATCTATTATATAGAAAAGGCCTTTGCATTGAATGTGGACGGTGTATATCAGCATGCAAGGCAAAGGCTATAGATCCTAAAAATAAATATTGGGTAGATAGAACAAAATGTACACTATGTGGTGAATGTGCTCTTGTTTGCCCTTCTGGAGCATTATCTATGAAGGGTAAGGAGATGACAGTAGAGGAAGTAATCAAGGAAGTTAAAAAAGATGACATCCAATACTACAGATCTAATGGAGGTGTTACATTATCAGGTGGTGAAGCACTTACTCAGCCTGCATTTGCAAAGGAAATCTTCAAAGCTTGTAAAGCAAAAGGATGGCATACAGCCATAGAAACGGAAGGATTTGTAAATGAAGATGTGATAAGAGATGTGGTTCCATATATAGATTTAGTTCTACTTGATATAAAGAGTATAAGCTCAGAGCCTCATAAAAAGTTTACTGGTGTAGACAATGAAAAAATTATGAAAGCAGCTAAGCTTATACAGGAAATTACCCATACGATTATAAGAGTACCAGTTATACCTGGGTTCAATGCAAATGAAGAGGAAATCACAAAGATTGCCCAATTTGCAGGCTCACTTCCAAATGTAAGAGAGTTACATCTTCTAGGATATCACAACTATGGAGAAGGTAAGTACGAATTATTAGGAAGAGAATACGAACTTAAAGGTGTTCCAAAAGTAAAAGATGAAGAACTTGAAAAATATAAAAAAATTGTAGAAAGCTACGGTTTAGAATGTAAAATCGGTGGATAACGGGAGGCAAACATGGATAAAGAATTATTAGAAAAAGTAATGGGCCAGGTTTCTGAAGAATTAGGATTAAATGCTAATACTTGCGAAGAAAAATGTGAACCTAAAAAACATTGTTGCGCAGAAAGCGTTACTGAATTCGTAGGAGTATCTGAAGGAGATACAATAGGTCTTGTTATAGCAAGTGTTGACCCACTTCTTACAGAAGCTATGGGACTTGGAAAATTTAGATCAATAGGTATAATAGGCGGAAGAACTGGCGCTGGACCACAGATAATGGCAGTTGATGATGCTGTTAAAGCAACAAATACTGAAGTAATATCTGTTGAATTACCTAGAGATACAAAAGGTGGAGCAGGACATGGCTCACTTATATACATAGGAGCTGAAGATGTTTCTGATGCTAGAAGAGCAGTAGAAATAGCTTTAGAATCTCTTCCAAAATACTTTGGAGATGTTTACGGAAATGAAGCTGGACACTTAGAATTCCAGTATACAGCAAGAGCAAGCTACTGTTTAGAAAAAGCTTTTGGAACTCCTCTTGGAAAATCATTCGGTATGGTTTGTGCAGGGCCAGCAGCTATAGGAACAGTACTTGCAGATACAGCAGTTAAAGCAGCTAACGTAGATGTTGTTGCATACAGCTCTCCAGCAAAAGGAACAAGTTTCTCAAACGAAGTTATATTAACATTCACAGGAGACTCTGGAGCAGTTAGACAGGCAGTTCAGGCTGCAAGAGAAGTTGGTATAAAATTATTAGGAGCTTTAGGAGCACATCCTGAATCAAGCACAGTACCATATATATAAGAATTAAGAGAAAAGAGAATAAGATTTAAATATAAAGAAAAAAGATAAATTTATGGAGGTAAATTATGAACTCAGATGCATTAGGAATGGTTGAAACTAAAGGACTAGTAGGAGCAATAGAAGCAGCAGATGCTATGGTAAAAGCTGCTAACGTTAACCTAGTAGGATACGAAAAAATAGGATCAGGATTAGTAACAGTAATGGTAAGAGGAGATGTTGGTGCAGTTAAAGCAGCAGTAGACGCTGGTGCAGCTTCTGCAAGAGCTATAGGTGAAGTAGTATCTACTCACGTAATACCAAGACCTCACACTGATACAGAAAGAATAATACCACACTTCGAATAATAAAAAATTTGAAGAAAATCAAATAATCTAAAAGTAAGAAGATCATCTCCGCCCTGTGCGGAGATGGATTTTCTTATAATTGGAGGATAAAATGTCAGTAAGTGAAAAAGATTTTAACGCGATATTAAGAAAGATAATCAGACAAGTACTTATCGAACAGGAAAAAATATCTTCAGAACAACAGCTTTTATCACTAAAAGAAGAGAAAAAAATTTACATAGCAGTAAATGAAGAATGGGATAATAGATATTATCTTTTTTTTGAAGAATTAAAAAAACTTAATAAAAATGTGAAAATACTTATCCTTGGAGATAAAGTTGATGAATTTAGAACGAAAGCTCAAGAATTAAAATTAGGCTATGATATTTTAACAGTTAAAGAGTTTAAAGTAGAGTCTGATAATGAAATGGTAGTATTTCCAGTGATTTCAAGAAATGACATAATAGATATAGCATCTTGTACTGATAAAACAGCGACAACAAAGGTTGTAAGACGTTGTTTTGAAGAAGGTGCTAAAATTTATTTTATGAAGTTTGGAATAGAAAAGTTGACAGGAAAAGAGCCTGAAAAATATAAACAGAGAATACTAGCATATTATAGAGAAATTCTTGAATTTAATATAGAAATGATAGACGACATAAGGGCGGTGATGTAATTGGGTAAATCTCTAGGAACTATTGAAGTTGTAGGATTATCATCAGCTATTGTTGTCGCTGATGCTATGGCAAAAACAGCTAATATAGAAATAAATGACCTTGAAATAACAAAAGGATTTGGATATGTTACTGTAAAAATATTTGGAGATGTTGGTGCAGTTAAAGCAGCTATATCAGCAGGAAAAAGCTTAGCCTTACAGTCAGGTGCTTATGTTGCATCTAATGTAATAGCTAGACCTAATATGGATTTAGAAAAAAGAATTCTTTCTTTTAGAGAAGAAGAAAAAAAGGAAGAACCTAAAAAAGAAGAAGTAAAAGAAGAAGCTAAGGCTAAAGCAACAAACGTAAAAAAAGCAGAAGTAAAACAAGAGGCTCCTATTAAAGAAGAGGTAAAGCCAGAACCTAAAAAAGAAGAAATCAAAGAAGAGCCTAAGGTTGAAGAAGTAGTAGAAAAAGCTTCTGAAAATGTTGAAAAACCTATAGAAAAGGTAGAAAAAACTGTAGAAGCAAAAGCGGAAGTTAAAGAAACTAAAGAAGAAGTTAAGACTGAAGCTAAAGAAGATAAAAAAGTAGAAAATGAACAGATAAAAGAAGAAGTAAAAGAAACAAAGTCTCAATCAAGTTCAAATAGAAGAAGAAAAACAACAACAAACAAGGTGACAAACGAAAATAACAATAGTAATAAATAAGTAATAAAACAGGAGGTTTCTGATGTATATAGCAAAGGTAGTAGGAAATGTAGTTGCAACTAAAAAAAATGATACTCTAATGGGCTCAAAGCTTATGATAGTTCAGCCTGTAAATTCAGCACTAAAAAAAGAAGGGCCTGAAGAGGTTGCTGCAGATTTTGTTGGAGCTGGTATAGGAGAGTATGTATTAGTAGGGTCAGGATCTTCTGTCAGAGTAGAAGAAGAAAGAAAAAGAGCGACTATAGACTTAGCTATTATAGGAATAATAGATGATGTAGTCGTATAAAGGAGATATTATGAATAATCAAAAAGGCGTATTTTCCAATGTAAATGATGCGATATATGCTGCAACGAGCTCCTTTAAATTATACTCTAAACTGAGTCTAAGAGATAAAGAGGAAGTAATAAGAGAAATCAGAAGAAAACTCGTAGATTATATTGATCTATTAGCAGAAATGTCACTAAAAGAAACTTGCATGGGAAACTTAGAAGACAAGAAATTAAAGATAAAATTGGCTATAGAGGAAACTCCAGGCACAGAGATTCTAATGAGCGAAATAAGACATGGGGACGGAGGATTTACATTATTTGAATATACTCCATACGGAATAGCTTGTGCAATACAGCCTAGTACAAACCCATGTGAAACTATGATAAATAATACAATAGCTCTTTTAGCAGCAGGAAACACAGTTATAAACTGCCCTCATCCTAGAGCTATGAATGTATCAAAATTCTTAACAAACATAATAAACACTATAATTTCTGACCTTACAGGTATAGAAAATGTAGTAGTTACACTAGATGAATGTAAACTTGCATATATAAGAGAAATAATGAATCATCCGGATGTAGATTTAGTAGTATCTACAGGTGGTTCAGATAATGCAAGAAGTGCTATATCTTGTGGGAAAAAAGTAATAGCAGCAGGTCCTGCAAATCCTACATTTATAGTAGATGAAACTGCCGATATAAAAAGAGCAGCTGACTGCATAACTAGAGGAGCTTCATTTGATAACAATATAATGTGTATAACAGAAAAGAACATAATAGTAGTAGATGAAGTTGCTCAGAAGTTAGAAAAAGAGTTAAAGAAAAACGGTGTATTCTATGTAAGGGATATAGCTACAATGTTAAAACTTTCAAAACTTTTACTAACAGAAGATATGAAACCTAACAAACTATACGGTGGAAAAGATGCAGATGTTATTTTAAGAGATGCAGGAATAGAAACAGATAGAAGCTATAAATTGATAGCTGTAGAAACTGTTAAAATTCATCCTTTCGTAACTGAAGAATTATTAATGCCTTTAGTTAGCATAGTAAGAGCAAAAGATTTTGATGAAGCACTAGAAATAGCCGCTGAAGTAGAGCAGGGATGCAGACATACATCAGGAATTCATTCAAATAGAATGGATAGACTAAGACTTGCAGAAAGAGTGATGAAAACTAGTATATTTATAAAAAATGGTTGCTCACTTGATGGAATAGGAATATGTGGAGTAGGTGGAACAAGCTTCACTATAGCAAATATAACAGGAGAAGGAGCTGTTACAGCTAGAGACTTTTCAAGAAAAAGAAGATGTGTAACAGTTGATACTTTGACAATATTATAGAAATAGATAGCGTAAATCGAGGAAGACAATTATGAATATAATAAGTCAGACTACAAAAATTTATTCTGGCGAAGGAGCTATGGAATCTTTGAGAAGTATAAAAAATTCAAAGGTATTAGTTATGTCAGATGGATTTTTAGTAAAAAATAAAATGATAAACATGGTTCTAGACAATTTAGACGAAACAAATACGGTAGAAGTATTTGACGATATAAAACCAGATCCTCCTCTAAGTGTTGTATCAAAAGCAATGGCAAAAATGATACAGATAGACGCTGAATATTTAATTGGATTTGGTGGAGGATCAGCTATAGATACTGCTAAAGGAACAATTTATTTCTTAAAACAGGCAGGTAAATTAAAAAAAGATTTAGAATTTATAGCAATTCCGACAACAAGTGGAACAGGATCAGAAGTTACAAATGTTGCAGTTGTAACAGATGAGCAGAGTAGTGTAAAACATGCACTTATATCAGATGAAATTCTTCCAACTGTGGCTATACTTGATCCAAAAACTACAGAATCTCTTCCTCCAGCAATAGTTGCAAATACAGGAATGGATGTACTTACACATTCTTTAGAAGCATACGTTGCAAAAGGAGCTAATGATTTTTCAGATGCACTTGCAGAAAAATCAGGAGAATTAGTAGTTAAGTATTTACTTTCAGCATATAAAAATGCTGGAGATAAATTAGCAAAAGAAAAAATGCACATGGCATCAAACTTAGCAGGAAATGCATTTAATATTGCTGGCTTAGGTGTAAATCATTCTATAGCACATCAGCTTGGAGGCGTATACCATATAGCTCATGGTTTAGCAAATGCAATACTGCTTTGTGAGGTAATAGATTTTAACTCGGAAGATCCTAAAACGAAAGAAAAATATGCTGAGTACTCTAGAAAAATTGGACTTGCAGAAAAAAATGATTGCGATTGTGATGCAATATATAAACTAAAGTTATTTATAAAAAATATTATGGAAGAAATGAATCTTCCTAAGAATATTTCTCAATGTGGAAATATCGACTTAAGCAAATGGGGACTTGAAAAATTTGTAATGACAGCAAATGCTATGAATGATAGATGTCTTCCAGGAAATCCAAAAAATATCAAGGATAAAGATATACTTGAAATACTAGAGAAAATCTATTAAGTTATAATAAGATAATAAAATTACCAATAGTTAGATAATCTATAAGATTTTTTTATTGGTATAAAAAAGGAGACCGTTATGACTACTAATAGTAAATCTGTAAATATTTCAATAAATGAAAAATATCTGGAAGGAAAAGAAGATAATTTTGATATTATATCTATATTTGGAAGAAAGAACTTAGATGAGATACAAAAGATAATTTCTGATGTTACAGGGCTTGCTTTTGTAACTGTTGATTACAGAGGAGAGCCAGTATCAGAACCAACTAAGTTTTCAAACTTCTGTAGAAAAATGAGAACAGACAAAAATAAGCGGACTTTGTGCAAGTTATCGGATGCATCGGGTTCAATAATAGCAGCTACAACAAAACAGACTAGCATATACTTTTGTCCATGTGGTCTTTTAGAGGTTGCTATACCTATAATAATTAATGATAAATATTTAGGTGGATTTATCGGTGGGCAGGTAAGATGCCTAGATGCTCCAGATTCAGTTATGAGACTTAGTAAGAATATGATTCCTGGTGGAGCAAATATACCAGATACAGAAATAAGAGCTGAAAAGACAAAAGATGTAGATATTAGCGATTTAAAGATATATTCATATAAAGAAATCGTATCAATAGCTAAACTTGTAGAGCTTATAATAAACCAATTAACAAAACAAGAGCTTATTTCTGGACATAATCAGAAAAAGAATTTAACTAGAATCAATGAACTTGAGGATAAGATAAAGAGACTAGAGTATCAAAACAACGCATTAAAAGAAAAGGTAGATACCTTAAAAAGAGATAATAATCTGTTCTTTATGAGAAATACTTTTAATATGATATCAAATCTTGCAGTTATAGAAGATGCTTCAAAAACTAATGGAGCAGTGCTAAGATATTTAGATTTTATAGAAAGTGGATTAGATCTTGACGGAAATAAAACTATTAGGGATGAAATAAGAAAGGTCGAAAAATTTATACAGCTTAATAAGATTAGATATTCAGATAGACTTGATTATAATATAAAATTTGAAAAAGATGTATTGGATATAAATATACCGTATTCTTTGATATTGCCATTTGTATATGCAGGAATCTATTATACTTTAAATACTGAAGATATCGACCTTATGATAAATATAAGCATATCAAAAGTAGGCAAGGATATAGAAATTTTAATAGAAGATAATGGAACTGGACAAGCTATAACAGAACTGGAAAATGTTTACAAGATTTACGGTGGAAATCATGAAGGAAATGAAATCGTAAAATCTATTGTAGATGTTCAAAAGTTTATGACTGATACATTTGGCACAGAGTATAGAATAAACACTGAAAGGATCAAAGGAGAGGGAACAAAGGTATACATTAAATACCCTATAAACTTTGATGAAGGTTTTGATTATGTATAAAATACTTGTAGTAGATGATGATGAATTAATGAGAATATCTATGACGAAAATCATTTCATCTGTAGATGGTTTTCAAGTAGATTATATTGCTAAAAATGGAAGAGAAGCAGTTGAAATCTGTAAAAACAATCAGGTTGATATAATTTTTATGGATATAATGATGCCTGTAATGAATGGAATAGACGCAACAAGGGAAATCCTTTCAATAAATCCAAAAGCAAACATATACATTGTCAGTAGCTACCAAAGTTTTGAAATGGCTAAATCGGCTATTAATAGCAAAATAAAACGGTATTTTGTTAAGCCAGTTAATCCAGAGATAATAGTAGAAATTTTAAATAATCATAGAGAAGATAAAGGAAACAAGGAAAACAGCTTAGCTAAAAGAATTTTCGATACTATAAACGAAAAAGATTTTATGAAGGCATACGAAATAATCGATGAATTAGTCGATGAAATATATGAAATAAGTAAAGAAGCGGATTTAAGAACAGTTCTTAAAGAAATATCTGATAAAGTTTTTATTTCAGTATTTCATGAAAGAGATTATGACTTTGAAGAAATTAAGAATAAGTTTAGTATATCTGATAAGGCTGTACTTGATAAGAGAATGCTTTCAATATGGATATTTAAAATAATGGACTACATTTTTGCTGAGATTAGCTCATCTAAATATGCTATTTTAAAGAATGTATTTAAATATATAGATGATAAAATAGGTGAAGACATTTCTTTAAAAGACATAGTAAAAGACTGTAATATAAGCCAGGGTTATTTAAGTAGAATTTTCAAAAAAGAATTAAACATGACGATAATGAATTATATACATTTAAAGAAAATAAATCTTGCGAAAGAATACTTATGTATGACCGAAAAAAGTGGTGCAGAAATATCTTTTGAAGTTGGTTATAACGAATTTAGCTATTTCTGCAAAGTTTTTAAAAAGTACGAAGGTATGACGATTTCTGAATATAGAAATGTGTAAGGTTCATAGTCGCTAAATAAGGAGATCAATATGGACTTAAATTTATTAATTGCAGCCTTTGGTGGTGGAGTGATAGGAGCAGCTTTTGGAGCGATTCCAGCATTTATAATAACCGGTATACTTGCTATAGCAGGTGGTCTTATAGCTATGGCAGGGATTCCAGAATTATCAGTAGGTAGTATAACATTTGGTGTATTCTGGGGACCGCATATAGCATTTACTGGTGCAGCTGCAGCAACAGCAGTAGCAGCTTTAAAAAGACATAAAGTTGAATCATCAGGTGATGTATTAACACCACTTTATACAACAAAAGATATACCAACACTTTTATCTGGAGGAGCTTTTGCTGTAGTAGGATTCTTATTCTACACACTATTTACAACAAAATTATCATTCCTTCAGACTGATGCACCAGGAGCTTCAGTGTTCTGTACATTAATGTTATGTAGATTAATAATAGGAAAAACAGGACCTGTAGGTTCATTAAAAGAAAAAAGAGACTGGATACCTAAAGCTGAATCAGGAGTGTTTGTTGATTTAATACTTGGAGCTGCATTTGGTTTAGTAATAGGTGCAGTTGGATATGTTATGAACAGCTTAGGAATATCTCCTGAAGCTATGGCATCTTATCCAGTAGTATGCTTCGGTATAAGTGCAGCATCACTTATATTCTTACAGGCTGGATTTGGAATACCAATAACACATCACATATCTTTCCCATCAGCACTTGCTTATGTATTATCAGGTAATATACTTGTAGCAGTTTTAGTTGGTGCTATAAATGCTGTTGCTTGGCATTTTGCAGGAAACATAATAAATACAAATGGGGATACTTACATAGACCCACCTGCTACAGTAATAATGATATCAGTAGCGCTTATAAATCTAATATTCTAACAAAAGGGAATTGTATATTAGAGTATTGTGATTTTAGAATAGTAAATAGAATGAAAATTCTGAATTAAGACAGTATGAGAACTGTTAAAAAATACGATGAAAACGAGGGATACCATGAAACAGGAAGAATTAATAAACTTAATATGCAAGAGAGTAGTGGAAAAATTAAATGATTTAGAAGCATATAAGATCCCAATCGGTGTTTCAAATAGACATGTCCATCTGTCAAGAGAGCACTATGAAATTCTTTTCGGGAAAAATACTGTGCTTACTAAAAAAGTAGACCTTAAACAGCCAGGACAGTTTGCGGCGAATGAAGTTGTTACAATAAAAGGGCCAAAAGGAGAATTTAAAAAGGTTAGAATTTTAGGGCCATTTAGAGATAAATCACAGGTAGAAATATCTGTAACAGATTCATTTAGATTAGGAGTAAAACCTATGATAAAAGAATCTGGACAATTAGAAGGAACTCCTGGCATAGAAATAATAGGGCCAGAAGGATCAGTAACATTAGAATGTGGAACAATAGTTGCATTAAGACATATACATATGACTCCAGAAGATGCAAGAAGAATGGATGTAAAAGATGGAGATTTAGTAGATGTGCAGCTTATGGGACCTAGAAAGGCGCTTCTTTCTAATGTACTAGTTAGAGTTTCTGATAAATATAAATTAGAAATGCACTTAGATATGGACGAAGCTAACTCAGCGTTCATAAAAAATAATGATATAGCAATACTTAAAAAGTAGGTTACTGGAGGTAGTTATGTATAAAAACAGTATTCTTGATGAATTAGACGAATTGATAAAATCAGAAAAAACAGCTGAATATAAATTACCACTTAGATGTGGTGTGGATTTAGGGACTGCAAATATAGTTATAGCGGTTGTAGATGCAGATGGCAAACCTGTAGCTGGGATAGTTAATGAATCTAAAGTTGTAAAAGACGGAATCGTTGTTGACTATGTTAGAGCAATACAGAACTTAAAGAAAATGAAGGCCGAATTAGAAGAAAGACTTGGGACTGAGCTTATCAATGCAGCTACTGCAATACCACCAGGAATACTTGTAAAAAATGCTAAAGGTTTCGTGAGTGTAGTTGAAGGAGCAGGATTCGAGGTAACTAACATAGTTGACGAGCCTACAGCAGCAGCCACAGTAATCGGAATAAAAGATGGAGCAGTAGTTGATATAGGCGGTGGTACAACTGGTATAAGTGTATTAGAAAATGGTGAGGTAATATTTACTGCAGATGAGCCTACTGGAGGAACACACATGACACTTGCTGTTGCAGGTTATTATGGAGTAGACAAAGCAGAGGCTGAAAAAATGAAAAAAGATAGATCTCATCAATCTGATATATATTCAATAGTAGTGCCAGTAGTAGAAAAAATGTCTACAATAGTAAAAGGCTTTTTAAAAGATCATCCAACAGATACTGTTTATGTAGTTGGAGGAGCAAGTCTATTTGATGATTTTGAAGAAACTTTCAATAAAGTAACAGGTGTAGAATGTATCAAAGCAGAAAAAGCACTTTTAGTAACACCATATGGGATAGCGCTTAACTGTAAGTAATGGAGGAATGAAAATGGAATTAGATTTAATACAGGAAATGATAAAACAGGTACTAGAAGAAATAAAAGTAGAAGGTGTAGAAGTTTCTTCTAAGGAAGAATACGGATACGGTGTATTTGATAGCATGGTAGAAGCAATAGATGCAAGTGAAAAAGCTCAGAAAGAACTTTTTGAATGCTCTGTTCAGCAGAGAGATAAATTTGTAGATGCTATAAGAGCTGAAATTCTAAAAAAAGAAAATTTAGAAATGATATCTTATGATGCTGTTGAAGAAACAAAAATAGGTAGAGTAGAAGATAAAATAATCAAAAATAGAGTAGCTGCTGAAAATACTCCAGGTACAGAAGACTTAAAAACAAGAGCTATAACAGGAGAAGATGGACTTACTATAGAAGAATATTGTCCATTTGGAGTAATAGGATCTATAACACCAACTACTAACCCTACAGAAACATTAATAAACAACTCAATATCTATGATAGCTGGAGGAAATACAGTAGTATTCAGTCCTCATCCAAGAGCTAAAAAAGTATCTATAAAACTTGTAAAAATGATGAATAAAGCTTTAGAAGAAGCTGGAGCACCAAGAAACTTAATAACAATGGTAAAAGAACCATCAATAGAAAACAGTAAAATAATGATGGAAAGTCCAAAAGTTAGATTATTAGTTGCAACTGGTGGACCAGCAATAGTAAAACAGGTACTTTCTGCAGGTAAAAAAGCTATAGGAGCAGGAGCAGGAAACCCACCAGTAGTTGTAGATGAAACAGCTGATATAGAAAAAGCAGCAAAAGATATAGTATCAGGAGCAAGCTTTGACAACAATGTTCCATGTATAGCTGAAAAAGAAGTATTTGCAGTTGAATCAGTAGTAGATCAGTTAATATACTACATGAAGAAAAATGGAGCATACGAAATAACTTCTCCAGAAGTTTTAGAACAGTTAGATAAAGCTGTATCTAAAGAAAATGGAAAACCAAATCCAAGCCTAGTAGGTAAATCAGCAAAAGAATTACTTGCATTAGTAGGAATAAATGTAGATGATGATGTAAAACTTGTAATAGCAAGAACAAATAAAGACCATCACCTAGTTACAGAAGAAATGTTAATGCCAATACTTCCAATAGTAAGTGTATCTGATGTAGATACAGCAATAGATTGGGCATACGAAGCAGAAGCAGGAAACAGACACACTGCTATAATGCATTCTAAAAATGTTGATAAACTTACAAAAATGGCTAAAAAATTAGAAGCAACAATATTCGTAAAAAATGCACCTTCATACGCAGGAATAGGTGTAGGCGGAGAAGGACACACTACATTCACAATAGCTGGACCAACAGGAGAAGGTATAACTTCAGCTAAATCTTTCTGCAGAATCAGAAGATGTGTAATGAGTGAAGCATTAAGTATAAGATAGTTCTCACCCCCATAAATTAATGGATATATTGAAAAGCTACGTACTCTTTTAGGGTACGTAGTTTTTTTATATAGTTTTAGGTATTAGTATTGTATTATTTTATATATTAATAAATACGTTAGAGATATAACTAATTACATTGTGGCGATAAATTTAGAATGTTATAATGTGTATATACTAAAATACACAATAAATACATATAGATAATTTATAATGAAATATATAATAAAATTTTAATAATTTAAAAGTATTTAAATCTAAAAATACTCTAAAGTATAGAGGATGGCCAAAGGAGAAAAATAATGGGCGAAGTGATTTGGGATAAAGAAACTTATAACGTACTTATTAAAGAATTAAAAAATAAAGCAGATGAAAAATACAGAGATTTTACTTTAAATTTAAATCCAGGCAAAGAAAAAATTATTGGAATAAGAATTCCTGATCTTAGAAAAAAGGCGGCAGAAATTTCAAAAGGAGATTGGAGAAAATTTCTAGAAGTATCTTATAAAAATGATAATGGATATATAGAAGAAGAATTTATTAGAGGACTTGTAATAGGAAATGTTAAAAACTGTGATATAGAGGAGTTTATTGACTATGTAGATGATTTTATAGGAAGAGTAGACTCTTGGTCGGTAAATGATACTTTCTGCTCATCTCTTAAAATAACTAAGAAAAATATGGACAGAATGCATACATTTATAATTGATAATTTAAAATCTAAAAATCCATGGAGAAAAAGATTTTCTATCGTTATGCTTATGGACTATTATCTATCTGAAGAGTATTTAGATGAAATTTTTAATATTTGTGATACAGTAAAAGACGATGAATACTATTATAAAATGGCTGTTGCATGGATATTATCTATGTGTTTTGTAAAATTTAGAGATAAAACAATGGATTATTTTAATAATTGTAAACTAGATGATTTTACATATAATAAGGCTTTACAAAAGACAAGAGAATCCCTTAGAGTTAGCAAAGAGGACAAGGAAATTTTAAAAAGTATGAAAAGAAAAGCTGTAAAATTATAGAAAGTAAAATTATAAAAAATAGAAATAGTATAAATAGTAAAGTTATAATAAAGGAATGAAATTTATAATAAAAAAGAATTTGAAAGAGGGAGAAACATGGCAAGAAAGAAAAAAATAGATGAAAAGGAGCAGCAGGTTTCATTTGCATCTCTAGCTGAAATAGAAGAAACTGCTCCTAAAGAAGAGAAAAAAACTACAAGAAGAAAATCTAGTAGTACGAATAATAAAGAGGAAAAGAAAACTACAGTTAAGAAAGAATCAACTAAAAGTAGTACATCATCAAGCAAAAGCACTGCTTCTACAAATAAAAGTAATGCTTCATCAAGTAAAAGTGCTACAACTAAAAATAAAGAAGCAAAATCTACAACTACAAAAAAGAGAACTGCTCCTAAAAAGGATAGAAAAATAAATATTACTCAAGAGGATATGGATAAGCTTTGTGAGGTTTACGATTGGTATTTAAGTGTTAAAGATACAATAAGCTACAATGCAGCTACAGAAGAGGATTCTAAAAATAAGGATGTTGTAATTGAAGAAACAGATTTAAAAGATACTAAAAAGGCTTATTTAAACATAGACAGACAGACTTGGGAAGATTTTGATGTGCTTTGTAGCAACTGTGGATTCAAGAAAAATGAGGTACTTACACAGATAATAAAAGACTTCTTAAGAGAACACAGAAATTTATTCTAAAATATTGATAGAAGTATTAACATAATATTATTATGTAAATAAAATTGACAAATAATAAATCTAAATATTAAATAAGAGTAAGGTATATAAATATTTTAAATAACTAAAGGAGGAGAAATTATGAAAATTCTTGCAGTAGAGGACAATAAAACTCTTTTAGACAGTATAATGGAAGAATTATCTAAGCATTTTGATGTTGAGGGATGCGAGGATGGAGAAGAAGCTCTATACATGATAGAGCAGGGAATATACGACCTAGTGGTACTAGATCTTATGCTTCCTGGTATGAACGGAATGGAAATACTAAAAAATGCCAGAAACAAAGGTATAGATACACCTGTATTAATACTTACAGCAAAAGAGGCATTAGATGACAAGGTTGAGGCATTCCAAACAGGAGCTAATGACTATCTTACAAAGCCATTTTATATGGAGGAATTAGTTGCTAGGGTATATGCAATACTTAGAACAAATGGAAAACTAACAGAAAAAACAGGACTTCAATTTAAAGATATGTACATAGATACATCAGAAAAGAGAGTATTTATAGGAGATGAAGAGATAACTCTACAAAACAAACAATACAATCTTTTAGAATACTTTGTAATGAACAGAGGAGCTATACTACTTAAAGAGCAGATTTACGACAGAATATGGGGAATAGACTCAGATGCTACAATAGAAATTGTTGAGGTTTATGTAAGTAATCTGAGAAAAAAACTTAGCAAATTCGGATATGATAAATATATAAAAACAAAGAGAAAAGTAGGTTATATATTAGATGAAGATAAATAAGGATGTTTTTGCAAAGACGAAGAACAAGCTTTTAAAGATTAATATGCTTGTCGTTATGTGCTTTTTATGTATGCTATTGGCTTTTACAATGGTATATTTTAGATATATTACTTATAGCAATATAGACAAAGAAATTGGTCAGGAGTTTAAACATATTGTAACTCAATTAGACAATAGCGAATACGAGCCTATTAAGCTCTTGGATCCAAAGGACATGGTTTATATATATGAAAATGGAAGAATAAAATATTACACAGAAAATGATTACTTTGATAAAATTCTTCCAGAGAGAAAAAGTGATACAGACCAAGTATTTACTAAATATAGAGAAAATGGACATTTTTTCAAAGAATTAAACATAACTGTAGGAGATTATCATATACAAATCATAAGAAATATAGATTCAGAGATGTTTTCAATTTCTAAGCTTATTTCGATTATACTATTTTTAGGTATAATTTCTTTGATTTTTATATATATGATTTCGCTTTACCTTACAAAAAAAGCTCTTATTCCTATAGAGACAGCTTGGAAAAATCAAGCAAAATTTATTCAGGATGCATCTCATGAGCTTAGAACACCGATAACAATAGTTTCATCAAAATTAGAGTCACTTTTAAAAAAACCAGAAAGTACAATAGGAGATGAGGCAGAAACTGTCGCAATAGCTATGAAAGAAACCAGAAGGCTTAAAAAAATGGTAAATGATTTACTTTCGCTTACTAAAGAAGATGGAATCGTGCAGCTAAATAAAGAAAATTTAGATTTAAAAACTCTTATAGATGAGATAACTGAGGATTACTTCGATATAGCAGAGTATCAGGATAAAGAATTTTCTTGTGATATTTTGACAGAAAATACAGAGGTTTATACTGATAAGAATAAGTTTAAACAGATTTTAAGGATATTTATCGACAATGCATTTAAATATACAAAATCTGGAGATTCTATTGGAGTGGTTGTAAGGGAAGATGAAGATGATAAAGATAAATTAATTATTTCTGTGAATGACTCTGGAATAGGTATTTCAAAAGAGGATTTACCAAATCTGTTTGATAGATTTTTCAGAAGTGATAATGTTAGAAATAAGGATATAGATGGTTCTGGAATAGGCCTTTCAATAGCAGATGTTACTGCAAAAAATATAGGTGTTGAGATAGGTGTAACATCTGAGTATGGAAAAGGAAGCAGTTTCTTCATAAAAATAGGTAAAAATGTAAGAGCATAAAATAAAAGAGAATATAAAAGCAAATTGTAGCTACTAGCTAGAGGTATAACTTTTAGTTAGTAGCTATTTTTATATATTTTTATAATATATTAGAAATAAATAAAATATTTGTAAGAAAAATGTTAGAACCTATAAAAAGGGGGTATTATAGATAATGTAAATCAAATAAGATAAATACAAATAAAAAATATTAATAAAAAATTTGGAGGAAAGAAAAATGGCAAAAGTTATAAATACAGCAGAATTTAGAGATAAAGTAGAAAATGGAAGTGGAGTAGCAGTAGTAGATTTCTTCGCTACTTGGTGTGGACCTTGTAAGATGTTAGCACCTGTATTTGCAGAAGCAGGAGAAGATATGAAAGAAGAAGCAAACTTCTACAAATTAGATATAGACGAAAGTTTAGAAATAGCTCAGCAGTTTGGAGTATCTTCAGTTCCAACTATGATAGTATTCAAAGATGGAAAACCTGTAGATCAGATAGTAGGATTCATGCCTAAAGATAGACTAATAAGCAAAATAAAAGCAAGTCTATAATAAATAATGTAATTAACTAAAATAAACATAAAAAATAACCATTAGAGAAAATAAAGATAAGTGATTTCCTTTTAAATTTAATTGGAATGATACTTATCTTTAATTCTATAAAGATAAAAAATTCTACAAATAAAAAATATAAATAAAGAATAAATGGTTTGGTTTTGAGAAAAAAGGGTGATAAAAATGAGATACGATATAGCGATAATAGGAAGTGGCCCAGCAGCTCTTTCAGCTGCGATAAATGCAAAAATAAGAAATAAAAATATAATTGTATTTGGATCAAAAAATTTAAGTAATAAATTAGTTAAGGCTCCAATTGTCGATAACTATTTAGGTTTTTCTAATGTAACAGGAATTGAGCTTATGGAAAGCTTTAAAAAACATCTGGACGATATGGATATAGAGATAGTAAATAAAAAGATAAATAATGTATACGCAATGGGAGATTATTTTGCATTAATGTCTGGACAGGAAATGTTTGAGGCAACTAGTGTTATACTTGGTACAGGTGTAGAATTTTCAAGAGCTATAGAAGGTGAAGAGAAGTTTTTAGGAAGAGGAGTAGGTTATTGTGCTACTTGCGATGCACCTCTTTATAAAGGCAAAACAGTAGCTATAATAGGACATACACCAGATGCAGAAGAAGAAGCAAATTATATAGATGAAATAGCAGAAAAAACTTACTACATTCCAGTATACGATATGGAAAAAACTGCAGGTGCCGGAGATATAAGTGAAAATATTGAGGTTATATCTAGCAAAGCAGTTAAAATAGAAGGGGATACTCATGTAAACAAACTAGTCTTAAAAGATAGAGAGATAGATGTAGACGGTGTATTCATACTTAAAGACAGTGTTTCACCTGGGGTTTTAGTTCCAGGTCTTGAAATAGAAGGAGCACATATAAAAGTAAATAGAGATATGAGTACTAATATAGCTGGATGTTTTGCTGCAGGAGATTGTACAGGTAAGCCATATCAGTTTATGAAGGCAGCAGGAGAAGGACAGGTTGCTGGACTTAGTGCAGTTACTTATTTAAGCAAATTTATTAAATAATATATTGATTGAAATATTAATTGAAAAAATATATACTTATAAAGTAAAAAATAAGTGAAAAGTAATTAGAAAATACATATAGTCAGAATAATCAAATAATTGCCTTGCTACTAGTCAATATTTTGATATAATTTTTACTAGCGATAGACACTAATTAAACAGATTAGTTTATGCATAAAAATATAAATAATAAATTTACATATTTTATTAATTTTGATATGATAAATTAATGAAATAAATAGAAAAATATATAAAAAGGAGAAAAATAAATATGAAAATATGTTTCCCAGTAAAAGAAGATAAAGGATTAGATAGTGTATTATATGGACATTTTGGTACTGCACCAATATTTATAGTATGCGATACAGAAACTGGTGAATTTGAAGCCGTTGAAAACGGACATTTAGACCCAGAAACAGGTAAACACCCAGAAGGTCAGTGTAACCCAGTAAAAGCTCTTAATGGTGCTGTAGTGGATGTAGCAGTTGTAGCGGGAATAGGAAAAGGTGCTATGATGAAGTTAGGTGAAGCAGGAATAAGCGTATATCAGGGAAATTCACTACTTAATGTAAAAGGTAATTTAGATCTAATAAAAGATGGTAAATTAATACTATTTGATATAAACAAAACTTGTTTACACCATCACTAAGATAATAAATAAAAAATAAAATATTTTAGATAATAAAAAAGCCCTCCAGTTTAAGCTGGAGGGTTAATTTTTTATAATTCTTTTGCATTTGTTTCGATAGCATCAACAGTTGTGCTGATGTCATCTAATTCTCTGTTTAGAGTATCCATATCTTCGCCTTCTACATTATAGTTTAAGAAAAGATATTCTATTGTATCAGTCATTTTATTGACTTTATTAGTTATTTCTAAGAACTTTTTAAAGTTGCTACTATTTTTAGCATTTTTAAATTTCTTTAAATCTTTAGTTATAAAAGTAACTACTTCTATTTCTGTTTCGAATACACCTTCTGATATTGGGTAAGGATTAATTCTCTGTAAGAAATATTTTCCTTTTTTATTTATGTTGTAACAGTATGAAACTTGAAGATCTTCGTCTATATCAAATTCGATGAAATAAAGAATTCCTCTAACTTTTTTTATTTCTGTTGCTCCAAGTTGTCTAAGTAGAAGCTCAATTGAATCGGCTTCAAAAGTATTTAAATCCATATAAATCACTACTCCTTTAATAATATTATATAACAATAATTAAGATTTTCACAATAATAAAATACTATATATTATTAGAAAATTATAAGTAGATATACAGTTGATATAGCTACTGATAATATCATTAAAGGGAATCCTATCTTTAAGAAGTAACCAAAAGATATTGGATGACCATGTTTTTCACTAACTCCTGCTAATACAACGTTGGCAGATGCACCTATAAGTGATCCATTCCCACCAAGACAAGCACCTAAAGAAGTAGCCCACCATAATGGTGTTACATCTATTCCGTTAGCCTGCATAGTTAAAATAAGTGGTATAAGTGTAGCAACGAAAGGTATATTATCAAGGAATGCTGAAATTATAGCTGATAACCATAGTATTATCATTGTAGTAGCTACTATATGTCCTTCTGTAGCGTTTATTATTAATTCTGCTAAAGATCCGATTACTCCTGATTCAACAAGACCTCCAACTACTATAAATAAACCTACAAAGAAGAAGATAGTAGACCATTCTATACTTGCAAATATTTCATCTACATCCTGTTTTCCTATTAAAAGCATTATAACTGCACTTGTAATAGCTACAACACAAGATTCTATTCCTAAATTAGAGTGGAAAACAAATCCAACTAATGTAAATATTATCATTACGATACTCTTTTTAAGAAGAGCTCTATCCTGAATTGATTTTTTCTCATCAAGATTCATTATAGTTTCTTTAGCTGCTTCATCTACTACAAGTTTATTTCCATAAATAAATTTGAAGCAGATTATAGTAACTGCTAGTATAACTAAAACTACAGGACCTAAGTGAGTTAAGAAGTCTACAAAACTAAGACCTGCTGCACTACCAATCATAATGTTTGGTGGGTCCCCGATAAGAGTAGAAGTACCACCGATATTAGAAGCTAATATCTGAGTCATCAAGAAAGGTATAGGATTTACTCCTAATAACTGAGTTACAACTATTGTCATAGGACCGATAAGTAATACTGTTGTAACGTTGTCTAATACAGCTGAAAGAACTGCTGTAACAATCATGAAATAAATCATTATTTTCCAAGGATCACCCTTGGTTTTCTTTGCCGTCCAAATTGCTATATACTCGAATAATCCAGAGTTTTTTATAACTGACACGAAAAGCATCATACCGATAAGAACACCTATAGTGTTGAAATCAACGTGTTCAAGTCCTTTATCTAATGTAAGAATACCAGTTAATACCATTAATATAGCTCCTGAAAGAGCCGCTACTGTTCTATTTATTTTTTCTGATATTATTGCTGCCATTACACATACAAAGATAAGGATTGAAATTATCTGCTGAAAATTCATTTTTAAATCCTCCTGTGTAAAAACTATTTTTTATTAATGCTAATTAAAAAATTTATTTTGTTTAGTAAATAGTGTGAATCTGGTTAACTATTTACATTTAAAGTTATTGTTTAAAACTTACGCAAGAACAGAATCTATCATAGTACTTTTCAAATGATAATTCAATAGTTTTTTTAGATAAATATTTTTTAAACAAAGAAAGCAATTTCCTGTTAAAACTTTATTAAGTAAAGAGATAACGTTATCTGAATTGAATAATTAGTATACAATAATGCAATTTACTTGTAAATTGGAAAATTGAATAAATAAATATCGAATATTTCATAAAAAGTATTGTAAATTGCATAAAAGTTGTTTATAATCATAATAAATGAATGATTTAAAAAATATCTTTCAATTATTTTAAAATTAGGTTAAAAACAAAATTTTAATAATAGAAATAATTTTAAGGTATCTAAAGGGAGGTAGTTTATGCAGGCGATATTTGATTCTTTCTATTCTATGGTAGGAGTTCTTAATAACTATTTATGGTCTTATGTTTTAATAATAATGCTTGTAGTTTTAGGAATTTACTTTACATTTAGAACAAAATTCGTGCAGTTTAGATATTTCAAAGAAATGTTTAGACTATTAACAGATGGTAATGCTAATAAAAATGCTAAAAAAGAAGGTAAAATATCTTCATTCCAGGCATTTTGTATAAGTACATCATCAAGAGTTGGTACAGGTAACATAGCTGGTATAGCACTTGCAATAGCAGGTGGTGGGCCAGGTGCAATATTCTGGATGTGGATAATGGCTTTAATAGGATCTGCATCAAGCTTTGTTGAAAGTACATTAGCTCAGATATACAAAGTTAAAAATGGAACAGCTTACAAAGGTGGTCCAGCTTATTATATTGAACAGGGACTTAATATGAGATGGTTAGGAATAATATTTACAATATTAATAAGTATAACTTACGGATTCGTATTTAACTCTGTTCAGTCAAATACTTTATCATTAGCTTTCAACAATGTATTCCATGTTGAATATATGGTAATAGGTATAGTGTTAGCAGTTCTTACAGCACTTGTAATATTCGGTGGAGTGCACAGAGTTGCTAAAGTTTCAGAAGTAATAGTTCCTGTATTCGCAGGTCTGTACATATTAGTTGCTATAGGAATAGTTGTTTTAAACATAGGAAAATTCCCAGAACTTATATCTACAATAGTTGCAGATGCTTTTAAACCAAGACAGATGATAGCAGGAACAAGTGCAGGATTTATGACAGTTCTTTTAACTGGTGTTAAGAGAGGTCTATTCTCTAATGAAGCTGGTATGGGTTCTGCTCCTAATGCAGCTGCAACAGCAGAAGTTTCTCATCCAGTTAAACAGGGATTAATACAGACATTAGGTGTATTTACAGATACTATAATAATATGTTCTTGTACAGCATTTATGGTATTACTTTACAATGGATATGCAACAAGTGGAAATGAAGGTATAGCTTTAGCTCAGGAAGCTCTTACTGCACATATAGGACCAATAGGTGGTATATTCTTAGCATTATGTATATTCCTATTTGCATTTAGTTCAATAGTTGGTAACTACTACTATGGAGAATCTAATATACAGTTCGTAACTGAAAGCAAAGGTGCTTTAAATGTATACAGAGTTTTAGTTTGTGGTATGGTATTCTTCGGTTCAATAGCAAAACTTCAGGTTGTTTGGGATTTAGCTGACTTATTTATGGCATTTATGGCAATCATCAACATGATAGTTATAGCTAAATTAGGAAAATATGCATATATAGCATTAGAAGATTATACTAAACAGAAAAAAGCAGGTATAAAAGACCCTGAATTCTATGTTGATGGAATAGAAGGATTAGAAAATGTTGAATACTGGCATAAAGAAGATAAAGCCAATTAATATAACATAAAACCAACTAATATAATATAAAGCTAACTAATAGATATATTTAATTAGAGCTAGATATTTGATATTTTTTATAAATAGATTTTTAGTATTTTATACTAAAGTTTTATAAATCAAAAAATAAAATGTTTGAACAAATTAATTTGTTATGATATACTCAAATCAAATGAAAAAGTCTTCACCATTTATTAAGTGAAGTGTTAAAAACATAATATCGACGCTAGGGGCGCTGAAATAAGGTCAGCTGAGAGAGAAAGCCAAAAACTTACAAACCCTAAACACCTGATCAAGATAATGCTTGCGAAGGGAAGCTGGTAGAATAATTTTCAATAGAGTAAAAGTTTGAGTACAACAAATAAAAAGTACAAAACTAATATAGAAGATGAAAGTGCTTTCCTAAGTAAGGGAAGCACTTTTTTATTTGCAAAAAATCAGATAAGAGAGCAAAAATTGCTTTCAATATACAAAAAATGGAGGTATTTGTATGACTTACACTACACAGCTTGATGCAGCTAGAAAAGGTATAATAACTAAAGAAATGGAAATAGTTGCTGATAAAGAAATGATGGACGTAGAGGAATTAAGAGAATTAATTGCTCAGGGGAAAGTAGTTATCCCAGCTAACAAAAATCATAAATCACTTAGCCCAGAAGGTATAGGTAAAGGATTAAAAACTAAAATAAACGTAAACCTTGGTATATCAAGAGACTGTAAAGATATAGACCGGGAATTAGAAAAAGTTAAAACTGCTATAGAAATGAAAGCAGAAGCTATAATGGACCTTAGTAACTATGGTAAAACAAGAGAATTCAGAGAAAAAGTAGTAGAAATATCTCCAGCAATGATAGGTTCTGTTCCTATGTATGATGCTGTTGGATTTACTGAAACTGCATTAGTAAAAATAACAGAAGAACAGTTCTTACAGGTTATAGAACAGCATGCAAAAGATGGTGTAGACTTTATGACAATACACGCAGGTCTTACTAAAGAAATAGGAGATAGAATAGCTAAAGATAAGAGATTAACTCATATAGTATCAAGAGGAGGTTCTCTATTATTTGGATGGATGTACATGAATAATAAAGAAAACCCTATGCTAACTAACTTCGATAAAATACTTGATATATGCGAAAAATACGACGTTACTCTAAGCTTAGGAGATGCTTGTAGACCAGGTTCTATAGCAGATGCTACTGACTACGCTCAGATACAGGAACTTATAAACTTAGGAGAACTTACTAAGAGAGCTTGGGAAAGAAATGTACAGGTTATGATAGAAGGGCCAGGACACATGGCAATAAACGAAATAGAAGCTAACGTAATGTTAGAAAAGAAATTATGTCATGAAGCTCCATTCTATGTACTTGGACCTCTAGTAACAGATGTTGCTCCAGGATATGACCATATAACTAGTGCAATAGGTGGTGCACTTGCAGCATCTAAAGGTGTAGACTTCTTATGCTACGTTACTCCAGCAGAACACTTAAGATTACCTGATTTAAATGACATGAAAGAAGGTATAGTTGCAACAAAAATAGCAGCACATGCAGGAGATATAGCAAAAGGAATAAAAGGTGCTAGAGAATGGGACAACGCTATGTCTAAAGCTAGAGCAGAATTAGATTGGGCTACAATGTTCGAATTAGCATTAGATCCAGAAAAACCAAGAAAATACAGAGATTCTTCTAAACCAGAACACGAAGATAGCTGTACTATGTGCGGAAAAATGTGTGCACTTAGAACAGTTAATAAAATATTCAATGGTGAAGAAGTGGATTTAGTATTTGACTAATATTTATGTAAGTAATTAAATGATATTGTATATTTAGAATTATTTATTAAAGATAAAATATATAATTATTAAGATAAATTAATAAATATTGCAACGAAATGGAGGTGCAATATATGAAAGTTAATGGAAAAGAAGTACAGTTTCCAGAAGGGACTACTGTTTCCCAGATATTAGATAACTACAAAATAGATAGGAATAGAGTAGTTGTTGAGATAGATATGAAAATAGTAGATGAATCTGAATACGATACTTATATACCAGATAAAGAAGCTATGGTGGAATTAATAGCTTTCGTTGGAGGCGGTTAAAAATAATGGATATTTTTCTAAATGAAAAGAAAATATCTGCTAAAGAAGGTATAACTGCCAAAGAAGTAAGAGATGAATACAACAAACTTTGTGATGTAATAATTGTAAATGGATATCCAATTGAGGATAAAGTGTTAAAAGAGAATGATAGAGTAGTACTTATTCAAAAGGGAAAGAAACCAACTTTTGAGGAATTTGAAGCTCTTTTAACTGCGAGACATACACCAAATGTTCATAAGGCTTTGAAAAAAGGAAAAGTTGCAATTCTTGGATTAGGGGGGCTTGGCTCTAATATAGCCAGTTCCCTTGCAAGAATTGGAGTAGGGAAATTAATACTTGCAGACTTTGATGTTGTAGAGCCTTCAAATCTAAATAGACAGAATTATTTTATAAATGATATTGGCAAACTCAAAACTGAGGCTACAAAAGAGAATATTGAAAGAATAAACCCTTTTGTAGATATAACTTTGGTGAATGAAAGAATAAGCAAAGAAAATATGGAGTTATTTTCTGAGGCAGATATTATTGTAGAGGCCTTTGACAATCCAAATTGTAAGGCAGAAATAAGCAATTATGTATTAATACATATGAGAGATAAGTATTTAGTTGCTTCATCAGGAATGGCTGGATACTATGATTCAAATATAATTCAGACTAAAAAAATAAGAAATAAGTTTTATATTTGCGGAGATTTTGTAAATGAAGCTAAAGAAGGAGATGGATTAATGGCTCCTAGAGTTTCGATTTGTGCAAATCACATGGCAAATAAAGTAGTACAGATACTAGTAGATGGCGAATAATTTTATTATTTATTATAAAAATAGATTAGTTAAAGTAATCTGAAAATAGGGGGAATAAAAAATGGATAAATTAGTATTAAAAGGACATGAATTTGATAGTAGACTTCTAATAGGAACAGGAAAATACGGCTCAAATGATATGCTTCCAAAAGTTATAGAAGCTAGTGGAAGTGAAATAATAACTATGGCACTTAGAAGAGTAGACCTAGATGAAAGAAACAAAGAAGAAAATATACTTACTTACATACCAAAAGATATGACAATACTTCCAAACACTTCAGGTGCTACAAATGCAGAAGAAGCAATAAGAATAGCTAGAATTTCTAGAAAAATGGGATGTGGAGATTTTATAAAAATAGAAGTTATATCAGATATGAGATACTTACTTCCAGACAACGAAGAAACAATAAAAGCTACTAAAGTATTAGCTGATGAAGGATTTATTGTATTACCATACATGACTCCAGACCTTTATGCAGGAAGAAGATTAATAGAAGCAGGTGCAGCAGCTGTTATGCCACTTGGAGCACCAATAGGATCTAATAGAGGTCTTCAGATGAAAGAAATGATAAGAATAATGATAGAAGAATTAGATATACCTATAATAGTAGATGCTGGTATAGGTAAACCATCTCAGGCTATGGAAGCTATGGAAATGGGAGCTGATGCGGTTCTAGTAAATACTGCTATAGCATCTGCAGGAGATCCAGTTGAAATGGCAAAAGCATTCAAATTAGCAGTTGAGGGAGGAAGAGCTGCATACTTAGCTAAAACAGGTGCAGTTTCAGAATATGCTAATGCATCTTCACCATTAACAGGATTTTTAGGAAACTTAAATAAATAGGGAAATTAAGAATAAGAAAGCAGGCGATAAGAAATGAGTTTCTATGAAGTAATAGAACAGTATAAGGATTTTGATTTTGATAAATATTGGGAAAATGTAACAGACTATGATGTTTTAAGAAGTTTAGAAAAAGATAAATTAGACCACAATGATGTTTTAAACTTATTATCTCCAACAGCTGAAAAACATCTAGAAGCTATGGCACAGAAAGCTCATAGAATAAGTATACAGAATTTTGGTAGAGCATTAACTTTATACACTCCTATGTATATAGCAAACTACTGCGAAAACCACTGCGTATACTGCGGATACAACTGTCACAGTGGAATCAAAAGAAAAAAATTAAACATGGAAGAAATAGATAAAGAATGTCAGGCAATCGCTGAACAGGGATTCAAACATATATTAATACTTACTGGAGAAAGTGAAAATATGTCAAGTGTTGAATATATAGGAGAAGCTGTAAATCTATCTACTAAATATTTCCCTTCAATAGGAATAGAAGTTTATCCAATGAGTGTTGAAGGATACAAACACTTAGTAGAAAATGGAGCAGAAGGTCTTACTGTATATCAGGAAACATATAATGAAGAAATGTACAAAAAAGTACATCTAAAAGGGCCAAAAGCTAACTACAAATGGAGATTAGATGCACCTGAAAGAGGAGCAAAAGCAGGTATGAGAACTCTTACACTTGGAGCTCTTTTAGGACTTTATAAATGGAGAACAGATGCATTCTTTACTATACTTCATGGAGAATATTTAAAAGATCATTATCCATATATTGAACTATCTTATTCTGCACCTAGAATAAGACCTTTCAAAGGATGCTTTGAAGGATTAATGGAAGTAACTGATACTAATATGGTTCAGGCTATGTTAGTTATGAGACTATTTGACCCTCATGCAGGATTAAACGTATCTACTAGAGAAAACTTAGAAACAAGAAAACATATAATACCATTTGGTGTAACTAAACTAAGTGCAGGAGTATCAACTGATGTAGGTGGACATTCTCAGAATGAACATGACACAGCACAGTTCGAGCCTAACCACGACTGTGAAGTACCTGAAGTTACAGCAATGTTAAAAGAAATAGGCTATCAGCACGTATTTAAAGACTGGGAAAGATTTGATTATACAGCTAGAAGCCAGAAATAAAGGTAGTGATAAATTTGTATCTTATTACAAATAGAAATTTATGCAGCGAGCAAGAGTACTTTGAAAGAATCAAAGAGGCTTGCATAAATGGAGTAGATAATATAATTATTAGAGAAAAAGATTTAACTGATGAAGAGGTAAAGATGATATATGATAAGATATCTTCGTCTCTTCCAGTTGAAGTTAGAAAAAAAACTTCTATTCTGGTAAATAGCAAATTTAAAGTATATGAAGAGACAGACTGTGATGGAATCCATCTTCCATTTTGGTTATTTAAGGAGAGATTGCAAGAGGGATATGATTTTAATATAGGCAAACAAATAGGACTTTCTCTACATAGTGCGGAAGAAGTAAGCGAAATGGAAGAACTTTGCAGTAAATACGGTGTAAAAGTTTCATATATTACTCTTTCACATATATACGAAACAAAATGTAAGGAAGGGTTAAAACCAAGGGGACTTGAACTTTTGAAGAAGGGCGGAAAATTAACAAAAGTCAAGGTTGTAGCTCTCGGAGGAATAGATTCTTCAAATGCAGCAGAAACACTAAAATACTGTGATGATATTGCGGTTATGTCTTTAATTATGAAAAGTAATGATGTTAAAAATACTGTAGAAGAACTTGTAAGTAATAGATAGTTTCTAATTTATGTTTAATCTAAATTTAATCGGGTAGATATATAGTATATTAAAAATAGTATATTAAAACGGGAAGATTTTTTAGGAGGAAACAATATGAAATTATATGGATATACAAAATGTTCTACAGTTAAAAAAGCTAAAAAATGGCTTGTAGATAATGGAATAGAATTTGAAGATATAGATATGGTACAGAATACACCATCAAGAGAAGAATTAGAAGAAATGTATAGAAGAAGTGGTCTTGATATTAAAAAGTTCTTTAATACTAGTGGAGTGAAGTATAGAGAGCTTAAATTGAAAGATGTTGTAAAGGTTGAACCTGAAGATAAACTTCTTGATCTTCTGGTAACAGATGGAATGCTTATAAAAAGACCTATACTTGATACAGGTAAGGACGTATTAGTAGGATTTAAAGAAGCTGAGTGGACAAAAGTATTACTTGGCGAATAACCCCCATAAATAGAAACCCCAGTTTGTTGGATAAACAATGAACTGGGGTATTTTTTGTTTTAAATATAAAATATTAAAATCATGCCAAAAACACAGTGAATAGAATAAAACTATAGAACAATTGTTATTTTCGATTTGATGTTTTGATAATAAAAATATAAAATAAAAAGCGAATATGAATATTTATTTTAATTTATTTAGTTATTTTTAATATTTCTTATAATTAAACTTAATTAATAAAACAGGGGGTTAACAAATGAATAAGAAACTATCGAAAGTAATAATATGTGGTGTTATAGCTATGATGACACTTACTGCATGTGGAGGAAAAAAAGAAATAAAAAAATCAGAAGAATCAAATTCTAAAGAAAAAACTATAACTGTTGGTTGTGAAGCAACTACACCCGGTTGGATTCAAGCATCTGAAAATGGGGATCTTGCAGGATATGATTATGATGTTTGGCAGGAAATAGGTAAAAGAACTGGTTACAAAATAAAATATAAAGTTATGGAATGGGATGGTATGTGGAGTATGCTAGACCAAGGGAGAATAGACTCAGTTGGTGAGCAGATATCTATATCTCCAGAGAGAAAAGAAAAATATGATTTCTCAGAACCTTATGCCTACAATGTTTACTGTTTATTAGCTGCTAAAAATAACAAAGAGTTAAAAACAATGAACGATTTAAAATCTGGAATGACAATATCATGCGAAACAAATACTAGCGACGAAAATATAGTAAATGCAATAGATAAGGAATATAATGTAAAACTTAAAAAGACTTATTACGATGGAATGTCAGTACAAGATGTTGCACTTGGAAGATGTGATTTATGGCCAAGAGCAGAAACTTCTTGCATAGCTACAATAAAAGAAATAAATGATTTAAAAATACTTGGTAAGACAGACATACTAGAAATAAATGCATACCCATTTGCTAAAACTAAAAGGGGAGAAAAACTTTCAAAAGAAGTAAGTGAAGCTATAAAAGATATGCATAAAGACGGAACATTAAAGAAAATTTCAGAAAAATGGTTTGGAACAGATATATCAGAAAGACCTAAAGGAGCAAAAGAATTACAATAAAAAATAAGGGGTATAATTATGAATTTAAGTTTTTCAATACAGGTATTTAAAGATATGATGGGGGTTTTACCTGTTACAATTTCACTGACTATTTTTTCGTTTATAGCTGCTTTGGTTATAGCTATAATAATAGCTATAGTTGATTATTTCAAAATACCATTAATAAAACAAATATTTGATGTATATGTTTCATTTTTTAGGGGAACGCCTTTATTGCCACAGTTATTTCTTTTATATTTTGGTATACCTACATTTATAAAGCCTCTTAGAAGTGTTCCAGCGTATATTATTTGTATAATAGGTCTTACCCTAAATGCAGCTGCCTATATGAAAGAGGTTATAAGAGGTTCAATTCTTTCAGTTCCAGAAGGACAAAAGGAGGCTGCACTTGCCCATGGAATGACATCTATGCAAACTATGACTAGAATAATATTACCTCAAGCAGCTAGAGTTGCCATACCATCTTTATTTAACAACCTTGTTGACATTGTAAAAGGTACATCTATGGCATTTGCTATAGGTGTTATAGAGATAACTGCGACGGCAAATCTAAGGGCATCAGTTACATTTAATTACTTTGAGGCGTATATGATATTGATGATTATGTATTGGATTATAATTGTAGGGCTTGAACAAGTTGAAAAGAAATTAGAAAGTAAGATGTCTAAAGGATATGTACGATAAGAGGTGGCTCAATGATTAAAATAGAAAATTTACATAAAAAATTTGGAGATACTGAGGTATTGAAGGGAATAGACTTAGAAGTTAAAAAAGGAGAAGTTGTTGCAATAATAGGACCTTCTGGAACTGGAAAATCTACTTTGTTAAGATGTATAAATTATTTAGAAGTTCCAGATAAAGGTGTTATAACGGTCGGAAATGTTTCTGTAGATGCAGAAAATCATAATAAATCAGAAATACATGATTTAAGAAAACATACAGCTATGATTTTTCAAAATTATAATTTATTTCAAAATAAAAATGTTCTTCAAAATGTAACAGAGGCATTGATAGTTGGAAAGGGAATGAAAAAACAGGATGCTGAAAAAGAAGCTATAAATCAGCTAGAAAAAGTTGGAATGTCTGATAAAATACACCAATATCCCATAACTTTATCTGGAGGTCAGCAGCAGAGGGTTGCTATAGCTAGGTCAATGGCAACTAAACCGGATATACTCTTATTTGATGAGCCGACATCTGCCTTAGATCCAGAATGGGTACAAGAAGTATTAGAGGTAATAAAAAAGTTGGCAGAAAAACACCATACTATGCTTATAGTGACTCATGAAATGAAATTTGCAAGAGATGTTGCAGATAGGATAGTATTTATGGACGGTGGCATAATAGAAGAAGAGGGAATTCCAGAAGAATTATTATCAAAACCTAAGTCAGATAGAACAAGAGAGTTTTTAAAAGTTACAAAGCTTGGAGATTTATAGAGTATAAAAATTATATAAATTTAAAATGGACTATTGCATATTTTGTGGTAGTCCATTTTTTATATGGATTTATAAAAAAGAGAATTTATTACATGTGTAATGTATAAAAAATGTATAAAATTTAGAAAAATTGTATATATACTGTATATACAGTTGACAGGATTTATATACAGTGTTATTATGTGTATATAGATAGTATATACAGTATATACACAGATAAACAAGGAGGGATAATGTTGAATATTATAATAGATGATAAATCAAAGCTATCCCTGTACGAACAAATACAAAGTCAGATAAAAGCTCAGATTTTGAGTGGGGATATAAAACCTGGAGAAATGCTTCCGTCGATAAGAACACTAGCAAAAGAGATTAAAGTTAGCATAATCACCACAAAAAGAGCTTATGAAGAATTAGAAAAAGAAGGATTTTTGGAAACTGTACAGGGAAAAGGTACATTTGTATCTGAAAAAAATCAAGATAGGATAAAAGAAATAACTATGTATGAAATTGAAAACAAGCTTGAAGATATAATAAGGCAGGCAAAGGCTATAGGGCTTACATTAGATGAAGGAATAGAGATATTTAAAAGTATCTATGAGGAGGTGTAATTTATGAATGCAGTAGAATTAAAAGGTCTTAAAAAGAATCTAGGAGATTTTAAGTTAGATATAGACGATTTTAAAATAGAAAAAGGATTGATAACAGGGTTTGTTGGAAAAAATGGAGCAGGAAAGACTACAACAATAAATCTTATAATGAATTTTATTGAAAAAAATAGTGGAAGTATAAAGATATTTGGCAGAGAATTTAGTGGAAAAGAGTTAGATATAAAGGAAAAAATTGGATATGTGGGAGATAAGTCTGGTTTTATGGCTGAGGCTACATTAAAATCTATCAAAAGTAGCATATCTAATTTTTATAATGCTTGGGATGAAGATTTATATAAGAATTTGATGAATAGATTAGAACTAACAGAAACAAAGACATACAAAGACTGCTCAAAAGGTCAGCAGAAGAAGTTTGAGATTGTTATGGCATTATCTCACAGACCAGAGATTCTTATAATGGACGAGCCAACTGCAAATCTAGATCCTGTTGTAAGAGATGAGGTCATGGATATAATACAGGAGATGATGGAGCAGTACGAATTAACAGTGTTTTAATCAACTCATATAACTTCAGACCTTGAAGATGTGTGTGACAGCATAGCATTTATAGATGACGGAAAGATTTTCTTAAAAGGATATAGAGAGGATGTAATAGAATCTCATAAAATTGTCAAAGGAAGATTAGACTTATTAACTGAAGAAACAGAGAAGTACTTTGTAAGTATAAATAAAAATGACTTTGGATTTGAGGCACTTACTAATGATTATAATGGATTATTTGAGTTATTAGGTGAAGAGGCAATTTACTCAAGACCAAAGATAGAAGATATTTTAAAATTCTATATAAGGGGGTAATGAGATGAAAAATATTATAAACCTTACTAAAATGAGTTTAAAAAACTTAAATGCAATTAAAAAGTTTGCTATAATAAGTATTTTTGCTGTAGTAGTGGCAGTTTTCTTTGTAAGTGAAGGGACTAAGAATGTGAACGGAGCAGAGGCAAACAGCATATACTTATTAATGATAATAAATCTTATGGCGTATATTTTTACATATATGGTTATGGCGTATGAAGAAATGAGCAATATAGATATTTTGATTGGATACCTTCCAGTCGAAAAGAAAGAATATATAAAATCTAGATATTTACTTGGACTTGCTGGGGTTTTATTAGGAGTTGTTCTATTCTTTGTAGTGATATTTGCCAGAAATATGGTTAAAACAGGTAGTATAGTAGGAAGTATGGGAATGAATGGGATACTTGAATTGGCAGGAATGGGTATATTCTGTGCAATACTTACAATTTCAATAATAATTCCTTCTCATATAGGATTTGGAGGAACTAAAGGAAGATTAATAGCTATAATTGGATTCATGGCACCAATGTTTGCAGGAGCAGCGATTGCAAATGTAAGTGATTTTGCGAGTATATGAAAAAAAGTCTGTAAATTTAATCGCCTTCTATGGTAATATCAAATTAATCATAGGAGGCGATTTTTTATGGGCAGAAAGAAAAGAGAACCATTGAATCCAGAAAAGAAAAATATAATAGCGGAGCTAATTAAAACATATGAAATTAAAACCGCTCAAGACATTCAGGATGCACTTAAAGATCTTTTGGGGGATACTATTCAAGAAATGCTTGAATCTGAAATGAATGAGCATCTTGGATATGAAAAATATGAACGTGGTGAAAATACCAACTCAAGAAATGGATATAAAACAAAAAGAGTAAGATCTGGAATGGGAGAATATGAAATTGATGTTCCTCAAGATAGAGATTCTTCTTTCGAACCTCAAATTGTCAAAAAAAGACAAAAGGATATTTCTGAAATAGAGCAAAAGATAATAAATATGTATGCTTTAGGCATGAGTAATAGAGATATAACTTCTCAAATAGAGGATATTTATGGATTTGAACTATCTGAAGGAATGATTTCAGATGTAACTGATAAAATAATACCTAAAATCGAAGAATGGAAATATAGACCTCTTGAAAGTGTGTATCCTGTTGTATATATAGATGCTATCCATTTCTCTGTTAAAGAAAATGGTTCTGTTAAGAAAAAAGCTGTCTATGTAATTCTTGGTATAAGTTCCGAAGGATGCAAAGAAATTCTAGGATTGTATATTGGAGATACTGAAAGCTCTAAGTATTGGTTTTCTGTGCTAAATGAATTAAAAAATAGAGGTGTAAGAGATATTTTAATCGTTTGTGCTGATGGACTATCAGGAATAAAAGAAGCGATAAGCTCTGCTTTTCCAAATACTGAATATCAAAGATGTATTGTTCATCAAGTTAGAAATACATTAAAATATGTATCATACAAAGATAGAAAGGAATTTGCTAATGATTTAAAAACAATATATCATGCCATTAATGAAGAACAGGCTCTAGCTAATTTAGAACGTACTTCAGAAAAATGGAATGAAAAATATCCAAATTCTATGAAATCTTGGTTTAGTAACTGGGATTCAATTATACCGATATTTAAATTTTCACCAGAGACTAGAAAAGTAATTTATACTACAAATGCTATTGAAAGTGTAAATTCGCAGCTAAGAAAAATAAATAAAAAAAGAACTGTTTTTCCAAATAAGATTTCTCTAGAAAAATCACTATACCTATCAGTTGAAAAAATAAGCAAAAAATGGAGTATGCCTATTAGAAACTGGGGTTATATTTACGGAGAACTTTCTATAATGTATGAAGATAGATTGTAATAATTAAAAAAGTCAAGAAAACCGCTTTTTAGCTGGTTTTCTTGACATGCAACAAAATAAATAATATTATGTTTTCAAAGGCGTTAGCCATTTACTCATAAATTATTTTAAGTCTATTATACTACCTAACGGTAGTTTAAGCCATAGAGGGCTTATTTACAGAAAAAATTCTATATACCCGATTTTGCTAGCCTTAATACTGTTTCTTTCTCTGTAGCACTTTTAGTTGGATCTTTAATACTACTTTTAGGATCATATGAGGTTGCTATTATTGCCTATAAAAGAAAAAGAATCGTATAGAAATAATTGCTGTTGTAAGTTTTTACAATAGATATTAAATGAGTAATCACAAATTAATTTGCATCGACAATTCCGCAAGCGCCCCATACATTTAAATGTTTTCCAATAATAATTGGGGCGCTGAGGACTGGAGAGCAAATAATTGTGATTACTCATTTAAAAAGGCTATTGCAAATTATTTCAACAGCCTTTTTTTTCTCTAAATCATCTATTCATCTCTTTAAATATTTACATTTATTAAATTATATATTATCAAAATTTATTTTTCGTCAGCTAACACATTTCCATCAAATACTTTAGATGGGTAAGATTTTTTCTTCATATGGAAGAATAAAATCATAAGTAGGTTTGTTACTATTAAAATTCCGACAAGAACCGTAACCTGAACAGTTACATCGCCTCTAATAGATATTAACTGTCTTAAACCACTTACTGTATAAGTCATAGGAAGGTATGGGCTTATACTCATAAAGAATTTGTTTGAAAGCTGTATAGCATAAGTACCTGCAGAACCACCTAGCTGTAAAATCATGAAGATTAACATTAAGAATGCTCCTATTTTTCCTAGCAATAAATTGAATAAAGTAACGAGTGACGTAAAGGTCAAGGACGTTAACATTAAGAATGCTAGTGTTTTAGCAGGATACAATGGTTTTAATCCAAGAAGTCCTGTTAATGCAAAGAATACTATTGAAGCAGATAGTATAGCTACAAGTCCTAAAACAGACATTTTACTTGCCCACCATGCAACACCAGAAGAAGGTCTCTTCTTAGGATTGAATGTATCGTAAAGCATGTTTATTGTTATAGGAGCTATGAATAACGCAACTGATAGCATGTAAGGAGCCATAGCAGTACCATTGTTAGGTACTTTATCGACATCAGTATGGCTAGTCTTAACAGGTCTTGCTATTGCATTTGCAGCGCTATCTCCAGTATTAGTATCTTTTATCTTATCTGCACCTGATTTTAATGAATCAGTAAGAGTTACTAATCCATCTTTAACCTGATGAAGGGCACTATCTAATTTATTACTTCCTGCAGCTAACTGTCCACTACCAGATGAAATCCGTAGAGCACCATTTTTAAGCTGTCCTGCACCAGAAGTAAGTTTTGGTCCGTTTGCAGCTAGTTTTGAAGTACCTCCAGCAAGTGCAGCAGAACCGCTTGATAATCTTGATATACCACTAGAAAGTGTTGGAACAGCTGCTGATAATTCTTTACCACCATTTGCTACTTGTTGAGCACCTGCATTTAAAAGAGGTGCATTAGCAGCTAACTGACCTGTACCATTTACTAACTGAGCACTTCCGTCTGATAATGCTTTTATTGAGCTAGAAAGAACTGGCATATTAGCAGCAAGCTGTGAAGTACCATTTGCAAGCTCTGCAGAACCAGAAGCTGCAGAAGTTCCTATAGTATAAAGTCCATTTATAGAGCTTATTATACCTGGAGTTGCTACGTTGCTCCGAGCTTTAAGTTTAGCTGTAGATTCTTTTAATGCTCCTAAACCTTCAAGAGGATTAGAAGAACCACCACTTAATTCAGATAACTCTTTACTTACAGAAACTAAATTAGATTGAGCATTTTCAAGAGCTGAAATCACTGAAGAATCTACAGTATTAGAAGTATTTGAGCCAGAAGAAATATTATCTGCTTCAGATAAAGTTTCTCCACCGCTGTTTTTAACAGCAGATCTTATAGCTGATTTCTGTTCATCTGTAAGACCATCACCAATTGATTCTGCTGCAGAAATAGCGGCTTCTGCATGTTCATTAGTATCAGAATTGTATGCCGCTTTTATATCAGATGAAGAAGTACCAGAATTTGATGAACTTCCTCCAGAATTAGAAAGTCCATTTTTAATTATAGCTAAATCAGAGCCAATATCCTTTAATGATTTTTCTATACCACTTACATCAGGAGTTTTTGAACCAGAAGGTAAATTATTTAAAGCAGTATCAACTTTATTAAGGTACTCTTCAACATTATTTACATAACTTATCATTCCATCTTTCTGAGCTTCAGACATTGAACCTGCGCTCTGTAGTCCTGATGCAAGCTGCTGAGCTCCATTGTTTAACTGAGCAGTCTGATTTGGAAGATTAGCTGTTTTTTCATCTAACTGATTAAGTCCAGAGTTTAACTGTTTAGCCCCATTATCTAGCTGTGTAATACCAGCTACAAACTGCATAACACCATTTCCAAGTTTTGTAGCACCATTAGAAAGTGCCTCAACTCCCTGTGCTAATACTGGAACTTTTTTAGCTAAAGTCTGTATACCAGTGTTAAGCTGATTTGCACCATTATTTAATTCAACAGCACCCGCTACATACTGGTCTAAACCTACTGATAAAGTTTCAGCACCGTTTGCGAAAGTTATAGAGCTTTTAGCAAGTTTATCAAGATTAGTAGTAATAGTTTTATTACCTTTTATTATCTTATCATTACCATCTTTTAATTTGCCACTTCCATCAGCAGCAGTAGTCATTCCTTCGCCGACCTTTTCAAACTGTTCTAAAGCCGCTGTAACGTACATATCAGTTATCTGAGAAGATAGCTGAGTTTTCATTTCAGTTACCGCAGTCTTAGACATTTTTGCTGCTATGAAGTTTCTTCCTTCTGTTGTCTGATAATCTATAGTTACTTTTCTAGGATTATCAGATATAAGAGTAGATGCATTTTTAGAGAAATTTTCAGGTATTGTTACGACCATGTAGTATTTACCATCTTTTATACCTTTATCGGCATCTTTTTGAGAAACAAAGTGGAAGTCCATACTTTTATCCTCTTTAAGGTTATCTACTAACTCGTCACCGACTTTTAAAGTCTTTCCTTCGTATTCTACAGATTTATCTTGGTTTACCACAGCAACCGGTAGATTATCTACTTTGCCGTATGGATCCCACATAGAACTTAAGAATATAATATTGTATAATGCCGGTATAAATGCAACAGCAATTAGTACAACAATAAGGAATTTATTTTTGAAGATTGATTTCCATTCTTCTTTAAACACCTGTAATCATCCTCCTCGTATTTAGTTGTAAATTTATTTAAATTATACGAATATAATTATTCATGAATATAGGTTACGATTATTGATACTAAAAGTCAAACGAAGAAAGAGTGAACAGAGTGTGAATTGGGCAAATCCTAAAAATGAACAATAGTGTTGGAATTTCAAGGATAAAAAGGAATCAATAGATTATTGTTTTCAATTGATGGTTTGTAATAGGTAATATTATAATTGTACAAAAATGATTTTACTATAAAAATAAATGGCTAAATTTGAGGAATTGTAGGGTATGCCCAAAATAATAATGAGTTGAATTTTTTGTGAATATAAAATGAAGCGAAATTAGAAAAAAACCGTTTTATACAAGAGAAAAAGTTAAAAAAATTTTATAAAAGTTATGTTTTGCATTATAAAAATTTATATAAAAAGAAGCTGAACAAAATAAAATTTGTTTCAGCTTCTTAAAATCTAATATTAATTTATATTCTACATAAAGTAGGGCATCCTAGTTAAAAAACACAAGATATTATATAGCTCTAGTGTATTTTTCTAACCAAGCTTTTTCTTCATCGTTAAGGAATGGAGATACTTTTTCGAATACTTCTTTATGATAATCGTTAAGAAGTTTTTTGTCCTGTTCTGTCATTATAGATGGTTCTATAGCATCAAGGTCGAATGGTACGAATGTTATTGATTCAAAGTGCATGAACTGTCCGTATTCGTTGTTAGTTCCTTCGCAGCATAATAATTCATTTTCTAATCTTATACCAAATTCGCCTTCGAAGTATATACCTGGTTCATTAGTTATTATCATACCTTTTTCTAATGTATGAGTTTCGTTTGGTCTATATTTCCATCTGAATCCAGCTGGTCCTTCGTGTATGTTTAGAAGGTATCCAACACCGTGTCCTGTACCATGGTTGAAGTTAAGGTCTCTATCCCAGAATGGTTTTCTAGCTAATATATCAAGAACTAAACCAGTTGTTCCATGAAGGAATCTAGCAGAACCTAACTGTAAGTTAGCTATAGCAACTAGTGTGAAGTTTTCTTTTGTTTTAGCTGGTATTTCACCTAAAGCGTAAGTTCTAGTTATATCAGTTGATCCTTCCCAGAATCCAGCACCTGTATCTGTTAAGAATATATCTCCTTCTTTTAACTGAACATCAGTTTCTGGAGAAGAAGTGTAGTGGCACATAGCTGCGTGTGGTCCATAAGAGCTTATTGGTTCAAAACTTGGTCTTATGAAGTTACCCATTTCTTTTCTGAATTCGTCAAGTTTATCAGAAGCACTCATTTCAGTTATAACTTCTTTATTAACATTTTCTTTAACCCATTTCATAAATTTAACATGAGCAACAGAGTCTTTTAAGTTTGCTTTTTTCATGTTTTCAACTTCTACTTCATTTTTCATAGCTTTGAATATTATTTCTGGGTTAGGAGCAGATACTTTTTTGCATCCTTCTGGAAGATTGTTGAATAAAGAGTAGTTTAATTTAGCTGGGTCTATTAATAATACTTCTTTTTCACATATAGATTTAACATCTTCGTATATATCATTGTATGGTCTTATTTCTATACCATCAGCTGCGAAATGTTCTTTTATTTCGTCTGATAATTTAGCTTCATTTATGTATAATACAGCTTTATCCATTTCTATTACTGCATAAGATAATACTAGTGGGAAGAAGTCTATATCGTCTCCACGCATATTTAATGTCCAGCATATATCATCTAATGTAGTAAGTATGTGAACAGTAGCTCCACATTTTTTCATTTCTTCTCTTATTCTTGATAATTTAGAAGCAACTGTTTCACCAGTATATTCAACACCTAGTTCGAAAACAGGTTTTTCAGAAAGAGCTGGTCTCTCTGTCCAAACCTGGTCTATTAGGTCATATTCGTAAACTATTGATCCGTTTTTGGCATTAACTATAGCTTCATATTCTTCTCCCTCACCTGTAGCTACAACTCTACCATCGAATCCTAAGATACCGTTTTCAGGAAGTGTATCAGCTAAATATTCTGTTAAAGTAGGGAATCCTGGTTCACCCATTTTCATTAGTTCAACACCAGTTCCTTCTATCTGTTTAGCTGCCTGTATGAAGTATCTACCATCTGTCCATAATCTAGCTTCATCAGCTGTTATAACAGCAGTACCAGCACTACCTGAGAATCCTGTTATAAATTTTCTTGCTTTGAAGTGTTCTCCAACATATTCACTCTGATGGAAATCTGCTGTAGGAACAACATAAGCATCGATATTTTTTTCTTTCATTAGAACACGAAGCTGTTCTATTCTTTCTGATATTTTCATTGTAAAAATCCTCCTTAAGAAAAAGTTTCCCTAGCTACAATTATAACACATATTTTTTAAAGTGATAGAGTGTTTTGCAAAAAATAAATAAAATTTAAACAATCTTTTATAGATATAAAAATAAAATTATAATTGAAATAAATTTGGAAATTTAAGATGAGAATAGAAAATATTGTTAGAAAATAAAAAATATAAAAAAATTATAATAACATTACTTTACAAGATAGATTTTTTAAGTAATGTGAATATTATTTGCAAATTATAACAAAATATTTCAAAAAGGACGAATAATGAGAACGAATAATATTGACAAGAAATAGAAAATAAAATAAAATATTTAAATGTGGAGAAGGAAAATTAGATAAAAATTAATTAATGTAATCATATAATTTTGACAATATGGGTCATAAGTTTCTACCAGCCACCGTAAAAAGGCTGACTATGATACTGAATTAAGTACTCCAGATTATATGACGACAAGCAGGATAGCTATGTCGATTTTTTAAAATTTAATAGGAGGTGTTGTTTATAATGAAGACAACAGAACAGGTAAATAGTCCATTAACGAGATTATTTCCACTTTTCAGTAACAGACCTGTAAATATGAAGAGAGAAATATTAGCCGGTGTTACTACATTCTTAACGATGGCTTATATAATAGCTGTCAACCCTAATATACTATCTGCGACAGGAATGCCTGCAGGAGCATTAGTTACAGCAACTTGTTTATCAGCAGCTTTAGGATGTTTCATAATGGGACTTATAGCTGACTTACCATTCGCACTAGCATCAGGAATGGGATTAAATGCATTCTTTGCATTCACAGTAGTTATAGGTATGAAAGTACCTTGGGAAATAGCTTTAACAGCTGTATTTGTAGAAGGTATCATATTTATAATATTAACTTTATTCAAAGTTAGAGAAGCAGTAGTAAATTCTATACCAGTTAACATGAAATTAGCAGTTACTGGTGGTATAGGTCTATTTATAGCAATGATAGGTTTATCAGGTAGTGGTATAATAGTTGCCAATGAATCTACATTAGTTGCTTTAGGAGAATTCACTCCAGCAGCAATTGTGGCTTGTGTTGGTTTAGTACTTATAGCAGTTCTTGATAAAAGAGGAGTTAAAGGTGCAATACTTATAGGAATAGTTGTAAGTTCACTTTTAGCTTGGGGATATGCAATGATAAACCCTGCTCATGCACGGGAATTAGGTATATTCCTTCCAGAAGGATTATTTAAATTTGAAAGTATGGCTCCAATAGCTGGTAAAGTAGATTTCAGCTACATGACTCATCCTGCTAACTTAGGGGCTTTCATAGGAATAGTTTGTACATTCTTATTCGTTGACTTCTTCGATACAGTTGGTACATTAGTTGGTGTTTCTTCAAAAGCTGGTATGCTTGATGAAGAAGGTAATGTTCCAAATGTTGGTAGAGCATTATTAGCTGACTCACTTGCTACAACAGCAGGGGCTTTAATGGGTGTTTCTACAGTTACTACATTCGTTGAAAGTTCAACAGGTGTACTTGAAGGAGGAAGAACTGGATGGACAGCTATAACAGCTGGTGTATTATTCCTAATAGCAATGTTCTTCTCACCAATATTTATAGCTATACCAAGTTGTGCAACTGCACCAGCTTTAATATATGTTGGATACTTAATGTTATCTTCTGTAGTTGATATAGATTTCAGCAATATAACAGAAGGTTTACCAGCTTTCATAACAATAGCAGGTATGCCATTAACATACAGCATAGGTGATGGTTTAACATTAGGTGTTTTATCTTATGTTTTAGTAAATGTAATATACAACATAATAGCTAAAAAAGAAGATAGAAAGAAAATATCAGCAGTAATAATAGTACTAGCTATATTATTCGCACTTAAGCTTATATTTATGTAATAAAATTTATTTAATAAGATAATCAGGACGAGATAAAATCTCGTCCTTTTTTAATTACAAGTAAGCAAGATGTTATTGTGTTTAGATTATAAATTAAAATATTAAAAGTTTATTTGTGATTATTAGATGAATTTTTGATTACTTTTAGATTTTCTTTAGAAAAATAAAATATAATAATAGTAGTAGAAATAATAAAATTGAATAAAATGTTTTCAAAAGCATTTTAAAAATGTATACTAATATATTGTGGGACTAAATAAAGGGGACTAAAGGTTATGAGAAAATTAACAAGCAAAGAAAAGAAGATAGCGCAGTACGGATTTCTTCTTTTCCTAATTGGATTTACATTTTATATAATATCTACAACGGTTGATTATAGAAGGATACCTGATGTAATTAATTTTGTAGATAAGAAATTCTTATTTATGGGAATGGGATTAGTTTTAATTTATATAGTGTTAGAAACACTTGTTTTCCAATTTATTATAAATTCAGTAGAAAAAGATAAAAAGAAGAGGACTATAGGTCTCCAAATGGGAACAATGGGACTTTATTATAATCTAGTAACACCTTTTGCATCTGGAAGCCAACCTATGCAGATATATGTTATGAATAGATATGGAATAGGGCTTAGTAAAGCAGTTGCAATAGTTACAAATAAAACGGTATTATTCCAGACAGTTGTTACAATAATATGTGGTGTTATAATATATCTAAATAGAGGAATGATTGTATCAGATCACAGACATATAATAATGTTATTGGCAGTAGGTATGATTATGAATCTAGTAACTATACTGGGTGGAATTATGATAGTTTTAAGTCCTAAGTTTATGAAAAAATTTGCAGACATAGTAATAAATGGACTTGGAAGATTTAGATTATTTAAGTTTTTAAGAGGAAAAAATGAAAGATGTTATAATTACATTGATGACTTTAATAAGTCTATATTAATGTATATAACAGACATTAAATCATTGATGATTACGTTGATTTTAACGTTTTTACAACTTTTTGTGTATTTTAGTATAGTATTTTGCATATACAAGGCATCAAAGCTAGCAGGAGCAAGTTTTTATCTGCTATTTTCACTACAGGTACTACTATATATGGCAATATCTCCTATCCCTACTCCGGGAAATGTAGGAGCTAATGAGCTTACATTCTTTGGTATTTTTAGAGGAGTATTTCCAAGAAAATACATAGGATATGCTGTTATAATGTATAGTTTTTTAGTATACTATTTTATATTATTAGTATGTGGAGTGTGCACTTGGATTTCGCATTATTATATGAATAAGCTTGAAAGTAAAGGAGAGCTTGAAAAAATTAGCAGAGAAGAAGATACTTATCCTAGATAGAAAAATAAAATATGATAAAATTTAGAGGTTATTTTTGGAGGAAATAAAATGGAAGGAAAAATATCAAAGGCGATAGGAATATCTGAAAAAGGAATTGAGCTTGTGGATAAAATTTCAAAAATGGACATAAGCCATACATTTATAGAGAGAATAGATAAAAACAAGGATGTAGACAAAGATTTTGTAAGAAAGCTTCTTGATGAAATAGAGATACTTTATCTTGTATTTGACTCTACAGATAAGAGAGCTGTTGAGATAGTTAAGGCTATAGGATTTATGGCTGCAGAAAGAAAAACTCTTTGTATAGGATTCGATTTTTCAACAGATAAACCAATGAATATAGAAGAAATAGATAGATATATACAGGTTGAAGAAGAAAAATTATCTGAGGTAGCAGATCTTATGGATATGATGGCTGAGTCTATAACAGAAGAGCCAATACTTAATCTAGATATAACTGATTTAAGAGATATAATGATAACAGATAAAGATATAAAATATATCTGTACTCAGATTGAATACGGCACAGAATCAAGAGCTGCAGTAGAAAAAATAATGGAAGATATTGAAAGTACAGGAGACGAGTTTATATCTAAGAAATGTATAATGATACTTGAGGGCGATGAAAGAGTTACTTTTGAGTATATTTCTGAGTTAATGTTAGAATTTGAAGAGAGATGTACAGGAGATAAAAGCTCTGTAATATTTGCAAACTTAGTTAAACCAGAAGCAAAACAGGTTAAAGTTTGTGTTTTATTCAATTAAAAGATGGATATTATTGTAATTAATTTAAGCATTCTTTACTAAATTTTATTATTATTAAATTAATATAAATTAGATTGTAAAGCAGTTACTAAAGTTAGTAGCTGCTTTTTTGTTAACTTAATTTGTTGACTGAAACAGAAATATAAGATATTATATAAGGGATTGTGTTGATTAGAATTATTTAAAGTTGAAACGAAAATAATAAATTTATCAAATATAAAAATAAAAAAGAAAGGGAGATTAAATTTATGCTACAGGTAACGAATGTCGGACTTAGATTTGGCGATAAAGAATTATACAAAGATGTAAACCTTAAGTTTACAAAAGGAAACTGCTACGGAATAATAGGAGCAAATGGAGCTGGTAAATCTACATTTTTAAAGATATTATCAGGAGAAATAGAGCCTAATACAGGTAGTGTTTCAATAACAGAAAAAGAAAGAATGTCAGTACTTAAACAGGACCACTTCGAATACGAAGAAGAAGAAGTACTAAACGTTGTAATAAGAGGTCATGAAAGACTTTGGAATATAATGCAGGAAAAAGATGCTTTATACATGAAAGAAGACTTTACAGAAGAAGATGGTATAAAAGCAGCAGATCTTGAAGCAGAATTTGCAGAGTTAAATGGATGGGATGCTGAAACTAATGCAGAAAAAATCCTTATGGGACTTAGCATAGAAAAAGATATGCACCACAAACTAATGAAAGAGCTTACAGGTGCTGAAAAGGTTAAGGTTCTTCTTGCTCAGGCATTATTTGGTGAGCCAGAAATACTATTACTTGACGAGCCTACCAACCACCTTGATTTCCAGTCAATAAGCTGGTTAAACAACTTCATAATGGATTTAGAAAATTCTATAGTAATAGTTGTATCACACGATAGACATTTCCTAAATCAGATATGTACAAACATAGTAGACGTAGACTTCGGTAAAATACAGATGTACGTTGGTAACTACGACTTCTGGTATGAATCAAGTCAGTTAGCATTACAGCTACAGAAAGACCAGAACAAAAAAATGGAAGAAAAAATAGCTCAGCTAAAAGAGTTCATAGCAAGATTCAGCTCAAATGCTTCTAAAGCTAAACAGGCTACTTCAAGAAAGAAACAGTTAGATAAATTACAGGTTGAAGACATAAAACCTTCAAGCAGAAGATACCCATACGTTGGATTTACTCCAGCTAGAGAAATAGGTAATGAAGTACTTGAAGTTCACAACCTAACAAAAACTATAGATGGTGTAAAAGTTCTTGATGATGTATCATTCAGACTTGAAAACGACGAAAAAATAGTATTTATGGGTGATGAAATAGCTACTACTACATTATTCAACATAATAATGGGAGAAATGGAGCCAGACAGCGGTTCATACAAATGGGGAGTAACTACTACTCAGGATTATCTTCCTAAAAACCACAATAAATTCTTCGATGGATGTGAATATTCATTAGTTGACTGGTTAAGACAGTTCTCAGAAGAAAAAAGTGAAAGTTTCGTAAGAGGATTCTTAGGAAGAATGTTATTCTCAGGAGATGAAGCTTTAAAAGAAGCTAAAGTATTATCAGGGGGAGAAAAAGTTAGATGTATGTTCTCTAAAATGATGCTTTCTAACGCTAACGTACTTGTTTTAGATGATCCAACTAACCACCTTGACCTAGAATCTATAACATCTGTCAACCAGGGACTTGAAAAATTCCCAGGAGTAATACTATTTACTTCTCATGACCACCAGATGATAGAAACTTTAGCAAACAGAATAATAGAAATAACTCCTGGTGGAATAATGGATAGAAAAATGGAATTTGATGAATATATAGAAAATAAAGAAATACAGGCTAAATTAAAAGAAATGTATGGAGAAGCTAAATAAGTATCATATATTTGCTAGATTTTAATTAATAAACAATAATGTGTTAAAGTAATGATTTAATGTTAAAAAAACGATTTTATGTTATACTAGTAATGTAAGTTGTATTTTCAATATGAAAATATTTAACTAAATTCCAAAATAAACCGGAATACAGACAAGGTTAATTTAAGTGAAGTTAAATTCACGGGCAAAATTTTTTAATGGAAAAGGGGTAGTTAACATGGCAAAAATCGTTATAAAAAACGAAATTCTAGAAATGATGCTTTACATTTGGGATTCAGTGCATCAGAAAGAAAAAATAGCGGATTCATTCTTCTTAGAAATAGCAGATAATCTAAATATGAAATATCTATATGATGGTGAAGAATTTACAACTGAATCTGTAAGAAAAGTACTTTCTGCAATATCAAACAGAGAATTATTAAACAAACCTACTAAAAAAGAAAGTAGATTCTGGAGTAAAAATATGTGGATGCTTGAAGATTTAGGATTCACAAATATGATGGTAGAACCAGTTAAACAGCTTAACTTAACTGACTTAGAAGATAAGCTACCTAAAGATGAATATGAAGTAGTATTTATACCAGGACATATGGACGAATACTATATAGATGGTAATAAATTAATAATAAACTTCTTCAGCATAGTAATAGACTTCTTTGGTGATGGACCAGCTACAATAGCTGACAAACCAATAAAAGAATACATAGAAGAAAAACTTCTTAGCATGTAATTAAATACAATATGTATTAAATATAAGAATATAATACCTATTTGTGTAAAAGAGTTAATCTTTTTATGCAGATAGGTATTTTTTATTGTGGACTATTTTGGATAAAAGTATATAATTATATTTAAAGAGAGGAGAGAGTGCTATGGGATTAAGTTTTAGAAAAACAATAAATTTAGGAAAACATGTTAAGGTAAATATAGGAAAAAAAGGAGTAAGTACTTCAGTAAAAGTTGGTAATGTTACTTACAATACAAAAAGGGGTATCTCTGCAAATTTAGGTAATGGATTTACATATAGAGTAAGTAAAAAATCAAAGAAAAAATAGTTTGTAAATATAATTTTTTATAAGTGGAGGTTTTAAAATGGAAACAGTAGAATTTCAAAATTTAAGCGAAAAAGATCAGGTGTTAGAGATTATACATACAATAAATTCTAATGATATGGTTAATGTTCTAACATATAATACACTAACAGGTATTTCTATGTCTATATTAGAATTTATAGCTACAGAAAATGATACAATAATGAATGCTATACTTCAAGATGATAGAGTAGCTACAATAGATTATTTAAAAGTAGAAGGATTTTCTATGGATGAGGAAACTGTATTATTAGCAGAAAGAGATAATATAGTTATTTTTACTAACAAAGCAGAATTAAATTCAACTGATATTCAGAGTATATTGAATGAAATAGCAGAGTAATATAAAAATATTCCAGTTAGAAAAAGTTTTATATTAAGTATTATAGATGAAAATATGATTTTTAAAATACTATCTATAGTTATCTATAGCATGATAGATTTTAACAATTGGACTATTATAAATTATGAGTGTATTATTAAATTAACAAGTAAAAAGTATGTTCATAATAGTCCTCGTAACTCCACATTATGGGGATTGAGTATGATTATAATAGTTCTAATTTTTCTGGCAGTCTTGGTACTGCTTATTTTTTTACCTTTTTTTGGTGTTGAAATATTTTTGGAGTGTAGATAAAAAGTATAAAATAATAAAACTTCTGATATTTTTCCGACATAGATTACAACTTAATGCTTGATTAAAATATATTTGGGTGATAAAATAATTTTAGCTTCTAATGATTAAAGATAAAAATATCGGGTATAATAATCAACATAAAGAAAACATAAATAAAAACTTATAATAAAGGTTTTTAAAACTTAGGAGGAAAAATTATGACAATGATAGAAAAATTCAAACCAAAAGCAAGTAAAAGAACATTATTCTTCATAGCTGGGGTAGTTTGGGCTATAGCAGGATTTAATATATTAAAAATAGCAGCAGAGGAATTTGCTGTAATGAGTAGCTTAAAAGAGATAGCTATAATACTTGGGCTTATAGGATTTACAATATTCTTCTCAAAAGTGTTCTACAAAATGTTCAACAAACATTCTAAAAGAATAGTTAATATGGAAAATGAAGAACCTTGTTTATTCGCATTCTTTGATAAAAAAGGATATATGATAATGGCATTTATGATGACTATGGGTATATCATTAAGAGCTTTCAACCTTATAAGTGGAGTACCACTAGTTGTAATATACCTTGCAATAGGTCTTTCACTTTCAGTATCAGCAGTATCATTCTTACTTGCTGGAATAAACTATGAAAAAACAGTAGAAAAACATTTAGTTGCATAAAAAACGAAATAAAAAGGGATTATCACAGAAATTAAGTGTGATAATCCCTTTTTTTAGTCTTTGAAAAATTCTAAAAAATTATATAAAATTTTTGCAGTTATACCCCAAATAACATAGTCCTTATATTTATAGAATAGAACCTGAGATTTTCCATTTTCAAACTTATAATTTTTCTCCCCAGGAATCAAATCAAAAGGAAGATTTTGATCTGGTAAAACCTGAACAGTATTAAAATATCTTTTAGGTTGATTTTCTAAAAGATAACTTAGAGGTACCATAAAAACATGGTCTACTTCATCCTTATTCAACTTTATATGTTCTATATTATCCAAATATCCAACAAATGGATGAATTATATATTTTACAGGTGTTATAAGTAAATCTAGTTCTGAAATTATTTTAATATCTTCAGGATAAGAGCCTATTTCTTCCTGAGTTTCTCTTATAGCTGCTTGTAGAGGAGTTTCACCTTCTTCTATGCCACCACCAGGGAAAGATATCTCAGATGGCCGGTGTTTAAGACTACTTGCTCTAACTTCAAATAGTATATGAATTTCTCCGTCCTTTCTAACTAGAGGAATAAAAACAGCAGATTTACGCATAAATTCAGCGCCATTTATATAGGGCTTATGATTTGTAAGTCTATCTAAAACTTTCTGTTTATTAAACATTTCAACGCTCCTTGTAGTGAAGTTATATACTTTTTATTATAGAATAAATTATATTAAAACTAAAGTGATTTTATGAATATATGTAATAATGTTATAATAAATGAAAAGTGTACAATTAAATATTTAAAATAAATTAAATAATAATAAAAGAAAGTTGGTATTGATATGGAGTTTAATGAAAAATTACAATATTTTAGAAAAAAATCGAATTTGACACAAGAAGAATTAGCTGAAAAGTTATTTGTATCTAGGACTGCAATTTCAAAATGGGAATCAGGAAGAGGAATGCCGAGCATAAGTTCACTTAAAGCAATATCAGAAGTTTTTAATGTTTCGATAGATGAACTATTATCTTCAGAGGAAATTATAGAGGTTGCGGAAAAAGAAAATAAAGAAAATATGAAATCGTTTAAAAATATTATATTTGGAATTATGGATTTAATGAGTATAATCTTTTTATTTATACCATTATTTGGGAAAGAGATTAACGGATATATATATTTAGTAACACTTTTTTCCATAGAACAAGTAGGAAAATATTTTTATTTGATAATAATAGGTGTTACGATATTATACGGGGTAGCCGAGTTAATTATATCTAAGTTTGAAAATAAGTCTGTAGATAAAATAAACAGTATTATTTCACTAGGGCTTACAAGTATAGCTATAATTACATTTATAGCAACTAGAGAGCCGTATATAGCATTTATAGAATTTTGTATATTCTTAATTAAAGTAGTTGTGTATATTAAGCAAAATAAATAAACAAGAACGTCAATGATACTCTAAGTAACATATTGAAAAATAGCCATTTGATACTATAGGTATCGATATGTGATAGATAGATTCTTCATTAAATTTAGTTTTTAGATTAAAGTTTTAACTGTCGACAAATAAAAGAATTCTAAATTTGATACGAAGCAGTATTAAAAATAACAGTATGAAAAAATCTAAAAACAGGTTAATGGAGGATCGAAAGATGAAGAAAAAAATTTCTATAAGTTTATTATTTTTATTTGCAATTTTTACGCTAAGTGTAAAAATTATAGATGTAAAGGCAGTAGGTGTAAATAATACAGAGATAGGATTTGCAACTTTAAATGTGTTTATACACAGTTTTTTAGGGGTAAATAAATCTTGGTACAATATTACAGAATTTTTGGGAGTAGTTCCTATTATTATAGCTGTATTTTTTGCTGGAGTAGGTGTATATCAGTTTATAAAAAGAAAAAGTATTTTCAAAATAGATAGAGATATACTTATGTTGGGAGTATTTTATATATTTGTGGCGATTAGTTATTTAATTTTTGAAGTTGTAGTTATAAACTATAGACCAATTCTTGTAGATGGTGTTTTAGAAGCATCATATCCATCATCTCATACTATTTTAGCTATTTGTATAATAGGTACTTCAATCATACAGGCAAATAAAAGAATACATAATGAGAAGATAAAAAAATGTGTGGACTTTGTATTAACTCTAGTAATGATTTTAATTGTAGTAGGGAGATTATTATCTGGAGTACATTGGTTTACAGATATAATTGGAGGAATTATACTTTCAATATCATTTGTAATGTTTTATAGTTATACAATCGATTACTTTAAAAAATAAATCTTAATTTAGTATAAAGAATATTTGATTAAAAAAAAGAGCGATAGTATAATAAAAAGAGAGAATATAAATTGAAAGGAATGATAATTATGGTAATAGCTGACGTAGCAGTAATGCCTCTACGCCCTTATGCAAACGAAGATCAGATGTATAAAATAGTAGATGCATGCATAGAGTTAGTAGAAAAAAGTGGATTAAAATATGAAATAGGTGCAATGAGTACTACTTTTGAAGGAGAATTCGATGAAGTATTCGAGCTTATCAAAAAAATGCACAAATTACCTTTTGAATTAAATTGTGAAAGAGTAATAACTGTAGCTAGAGTAGATGAAAAGGCTGGAGGTTTAACTATTGAGGACAAACTTAGAAACCACAGATAGTATAAAAAAAGCCTCTTATCCAATTATTACTTTTTTGGTTATAATAGCTGTTTGGCAATTTGCTGTGGTACAGTTTGATATACCACAGTACCTTTTACCAGCACCTACAGATATAATAGAAGTTTTCTTTACAGATTATGAAAACTTAATTAATCATAGTATTATTACTATATTTGAGTCTATATCTGGGTTTATGCTGGCTGTATTAATAGCACTTTTAATGGGAATATTGATGGATTTTGTAGATATTATTAGAAAATGTTTATATCCATTAATGCTTATAACACAGATGATACCTACAATAACAATAGCGCCACTTCTTGTGATTTGGTTTGGATTTGGAATACTTCCAAAGACTTTAATGGTAATACTAACGTGTTTCTTCCCAATATTGGTTAGTTTTGTAGATGGTTTGGAGAATGTGGATAAGGACTATTTAAACCTATTCAAAACGATGAATGCTAGCAAATTAGATACATTTATACATTTAAAATTCCCTATGTCTATAGAAAAGCTTTTCTCTGGACTTAAAATTTCTGCAACGTATGCTGTTATGGCTGCAACTGTAGCTGAATGGTTAGGTGGAACTGTTGGACTTGGTGTGTATATGGTTAGATCTAAAAAGGCTTATGCATTAGATAAAGTATTTGCATCTACAATACTTATAGTAATATTTAGTTTAATATTTGTTGGAGTAGTGCAAATTATAAGAAAAAAAGTTTTAAAAAATAGGAATGTTTAAGGAGATAATTTATGAAAATAAAAAAATATATATCGATAGCCCTTGCTGGAGTCCTGATGCTTACAACTCTTTCGGGATGCTCTAAAAAAGAAGAAAAATCAGCAAATAAAGGAGAAAAAGTAACTGTAGTATTAGACTGGACTCCAAATACTAATCACACAGGACTTTATACTGCTTTAGAAAATGGATACTACAAAGATCAGGGACTAGATGTTGAAATAGTTCAGCCACCTGAAGGAGGAGCAGCGAGTCTAGTTGCATCAGGAAAAGCAGACTTTGGTGTATCATATCAGGAAGAAGTTACATACGCTAAAACTTCTGATGATCCGCTTCCAATAAAAGCAATAGCAGCTGTAATTCAGCACAATTCATCAGGATTTGCATCACCAAAAGATAAAAATATAAAAACACCAAAAGATTTTGAAGGAAAAATCTACGGAGGATGGGGTTCTGAATCAGAAACAGCAGCTATAAAAGCAGTTATGGAAAAAACTGGAGCAGACTTTGATAAAGTTACAATAGCTGATATAGGACAGGACGACTTCTTTACAGCGACAACTAATAGCGTTGATTTCGCTTGGATATATGAAGGATGGGATGTTGTTCAGGCTAAATTAAAGAACTTTGATTTAAACTTTATACCACTTAATCAGTTCGATAAGAGATTAGACTATTACACTCCAGTAATAATATCTAATGAAACTTTATTAAATGATAATCCAGAACTTGCTAAGAAATTTATGAAAGCTACTACAGAAGGATATCAGTTCGCTATAGATAATCCAGAAGAAGCAGCTAAGATATTAGTTAAACATGCTCCAGAAATAGATGAAGAATTAGCTATAGAAAGCCAGAAATTCTTAGCATCAAAATATAAAGATGATGCACCTAGATGGGGAGAAATGAAGGATGAAGTTTGGAATAATTATACAGCATTCTTAAAAGAATACGGTTTAATAAATAAAGACTTAAAACCAGAAGATGCTTATACAAACGAATTCTTACCTCAGTAGAGAATAAAATCTTAATAGATAATAAAGAAATCGAGAGAATATGAATAGAGAAGATAATAAAATTAAAGATTTAGAGTCTAAGGATATATTAGAGTTTGGTAGTAGTTTAGATTCTGATAATAGATTAGATTCTAAGATAAGAATTGAAAATATTAGCAAATCATTTGATGGAGATAAGATAATTGATAATATTTCTATTGATGTTAGAGAAGGAGAGCTTGTATCAATACTAGGTCCAAGTGGATGTGGTAAGAGTACAATTTTCAATATGATAGCAGGCCTTTTGAAGCAGGACAGTGGTACAGTTGATGTAAATGGAAAGCTTAGCTATATGTATCAGAAAGACCTTCTTCTTCCATACAAGACAATAATAGACAATGTTTCGCTTCCTCTTGTTCTTAGAAAAGAAAAGAAATCTCAGGCTAGAGAAGAAGTCAGACAGTATTTTAAGGTATTTGGGCTTGATGGTTATGAGGACAAGTATCCTAAGGAGCTTTCTGGTGGTATGAGACAGAGGGCGAATTTTATGAGAACTTATGTTAATTCAAATGATATTATGTTGCTAGATGAACCATTTGGAGCATTAGATTCGATTACAAAGTCTTCTATGCAGAAATGGCTTTTGGGTATTAGGAAGAAAGTTACATCGACTATTTTGTTGATTACGCATGATATTGAGGAGGCGATTTTGCTTTCTGATAGGATTTATGTTATTTCTAATAAGCCATCGAGTGTTAGTATGGAGATTGTTGTGGATCGAGATAGGATAGGGGATGTCGAGTATTCGTTTAAGTTGAAGAAAGATATTCTGGATGTTTTACATGTGTAGAATTTAATAGAGATTACTTTTTAAGTAGAGTAAGTTTTTGAAAAAGGTTGGTACGAAAGTGTCAGCCTTTTTTTGTAAATCTTAGTATTTTGAAATATAGTGATGATTGATCGCGAATGATTAAAATGATACAATAAAGTTAATAATCAAAAGGAGAAAAATCATGCTTAAAAATGGTATCTATGAACAAATAATAAATGAAGAAATAAATCAAGAGCTAATAGACAAAAATATAGAAAAACACATAGAAAAAGAAAGTGTAGATTATGCAGAATCATCAAAAGTATTCGCAAAATACGTATCTGAAATAGTAGAAAAAGGATTAGATATTGTAAAAGAAGAGGAAGAAAAAGCTACAAAAGGTAAAAAAGACGAAAAAGAGAAAAATGCTCGATTAAAGCAAATATCTTTAATAAATAAAATAGTGAATATAATAAAAGAAGAAACTAATGACGAAGATTATGAAAAAATGTCTGTAACCGATGATGGAGAGCAGTTACTTGCACTTTACGACAAGAAAAATACAATACTTTCACTAGATGGCAACAAGAAAATAACTAGGCCAGAAACTTCAATTGCTCAAAGTAGCTTATTTACAGGAGCAGTTCATGAGCCACAGATGTTTACTGAGCTTAAAAAAGAAATAGCATCTAGTGATAGGATAGATATGCTTGTATCTTTTATAAGATGGAGTGGATTGAGGTTAATAATTGAAGATTTAAGAAACTTCACTGATAGAGGTGGAGAGCTTAGAATTATCACTACATCATATATGGGAGCAACTGATATTAAAGCTATTGAAGAGCTTAGAAAACTTAAAAACACTAAAATAAAGATAAGCTACGATACAAAAAGAACTAGGCTTCATGCAAAGACCTATGTATTTTACAGAAACACAGGATTTACAACTGCCTATGTAGGATCATCAAACATATCAAATGCTGCATTATCAAGCGGATTAGAGTGGAATGTTAAGGTAACTCAAAAGGATTTACCTGAAACAATATCAAAAATAGAAGCTACATTTGAAAGTTATTGGAACTCTAGTGAATTTGAATACTATAAAGAGGAAGAAAAGGAAAAATTAGCAAGAGCTTTAAAAGCTGAGAAGTATTATGAGTCTAATAATGAAGAGATGTATACTATGGATATTGCACCGTATTCATATCAGCAAGAAATTTTGGATAAACTTGATGCAGAGAGAAAAGTCAGAGGACATTTCAAAAACTTGGTTGTTGCAGCTACAGGTACTGGAAAAACTGTAATATCTGCACTAGACTATAAAAGGTTTAGAAAAGAGAATCCAGATAAACCTTGTAGGCTTCTATTTGTAGCACATAGAGAAGAAATTTTAAAACAGAGTATGTACACATTTAGGGCTGTATTGAAAGATGCAAACTTTGGAGATATGTTTGTTGGTAACTACAAACCAGATAGTTTGGATAATTTATTCATATCTATTCAGACATTTAATTCTCAGAAATTTATAGAGAAAACAGATAAAGATTTTTATGACTATATAATTGTCGATGAGTTTCACCATGCAGCAGCGCCTACATATCAGAGTTTATTGACATACTATGAGCCAAATATTCTTCTTGGACTTACTGCAACTCCAGAGAGAATGGATGGAAAGAGTATTTTAAAATACTTTGATAATAGAATTGCTGCAGAAATTAGACTTCCAGAAGCAATTGATAGAAAGCTACTTTGTCCATTCCAATATTTTGGAGTTACAGATAATGTAGATTTAGATGATTTGAAGTGGAGTGCAGGTGGATACGACAAACACGAATTATCTAATGTTTATGCTTTGGATAGAAAGATAGCCGAAAAAAGAGCTAATTTAGTTGTAAACTCAATATTTAAATATGTAGCTGATATAGATGAAGTTAAGGGGATAGGATTCTGTGTATCTATAGAGCACGCTAAGTTTATGAGTGAGTTTTTCAATGAAAGAGGAATTCCTTCAATGTATTTAACAGGAAAATCTCCTGATGAAGAGAGAAAAACTGCTAAGGATAGACTTGTAAAAGGAGAAGTCAGATTTATTTTTGTTGTCGATATATATAATGACGTGTGGATTTTAAGTTTGATACAACTCACGATAATGTGTTCTGCGTACAAAGCCCGTAATAAGGCGATTTTCTAAAAATATCTTAAAAACAAAATCCCGTATATTTATTTGAATATTGGTCTATTGTTAATATAGAAGAAGTAGTAACTGAATTTTTATATTTTGTAACGATAGCTACTTGTGAGCAAACGTTAAAAAGTAAGTATCGTTAGAGAGTATAAAGAAAGAGTTGGGGTGAATTATAATGAAAACGTACTCTATAACATCGAATAATGAAATTGAAATAAATTTTGATGGTAATATACCAGATACAGCAATAAGAAGTAAAATGAAAGCAGCTAGGATATGGTGGAATCCTGTTCGTAAAATATGGCATGGTCCTAATAATAAAGAAACTCGTGCTGTCGTGAAAGATATAAATGAAAATCTGTCAATAATAGATTATGCTTTCAAGTTGAAAATAAAAGATATTATACAAGCTGATAGAACGCAATTAGAAACATGGGTGAGTATCCTTCGTGATTATGTTAATGAAGTGATGACAGAAGAAAATGCATCACACGTAAATGATACTGTAAGTAAAAGTCAGGAATTAGCGTGGATGGATTGTTTTGAGTTTGTCGCAGAAACGCTTGTCGATTTGCCTGCAAAAGATAAAGAATATGAGTTGATTTTTGAATATAGTTTGCCTGGGACAGTTCATGAAAGACCAGATGTTTTATTACTTACTGATACAAAGGTTATTTCTTTAGAATTTAAACGAAAAAAAGCGCCTCAGGATGATGATGACAGGAATGATGTAGCACAGGCCATTAGATATAAAGAATGGCTGATGAATCACCATAAAGTAACTATAGATAAAAAACTAGATGTTAAAAGCTATCTGATTTGTACGAACAAAGATGCAAAAGCTGGTAAGCTAAGAGATGTTGATATTCTCTCTACAGAAAATTTTTGCGAGGTTATAGAAGAAGAACTTAATGGAGAAATGTTGTGCTCATTCATCGAAGAATGGCTTTCTTCTTCAAAGACTGAAATGCCTGATATGCTTAAGGCGATTGAAATCATGTATCGCGAAGGGAAAATTCCATATATTTCGGATGTTAACGAAAAATGTCTAAGCAAAGTACTTTGGTACATAAATGGCGCGAAAAAGAAAAAGAAGAAAATTCTTATTCTTATAAACGGTGTACCAGGAGCTGGGAAGACCGCTGTTGGGCAGAGTGTTGTTTACGAAGAAAATAAAAATGGAAAAGCAAATGCGGTATATCTTTCTGGAAATGGACCACTTGTTGAGGTGCTTCAGTATCAGATTGATAAGATCGGAAATAATAAGCATATGTCGGAAAATGCCATTCAAGCTATGGTGAACTTCAAAAAGGCTTTCTTTTATAAAAATACAGCAGTTCCTGAGCAGTCTATTCTTATTTTTGATGAAGCGCAAAGAGCATGGGATGAAAATCAGCTTGGGAAAGATTATTCTGAACCAGAAGGTTTGTTTAGAGTTGGAGAAAAAATATATAAACATAGAGAATGTGCTGTTATTATAGGTTTGTATGGAAATGGGCAAGTGATTTATAAGGGTGAAGAAGAAGGAATTTCATTGTGGGATAAAGCTCTTAAAAAACATGATGATTGGTACGTGATTACGCCGGAAGAGCTAGCATCACAGATTAGTGAAATAGGAAAAAGAAAGATTGTTGATAACGATATGTTTTTACCAGTTTCATTAAGAGCTGATTTTATTGACTGTAGTAAGTGGGTTGAGCAAGCTATCAGCAGATGCTATGGCACGGTAAACAATGTTAATAAAGAACTTGATAAATTGCAAAAAACATCTATGAGGATTTATGTCACTCGCGATTTCGATAAAGTTAAGGAGCATGTAGAGCGTATTGATGTAAATTGCTCAAAATGGAAATATGGAATTATGATTTCTAACTTTGCTGAGCAGAGTGTTGTTCGTAAAGTGATGCCCGGATGGAGTATTGGTTATAAGGGATACAATGAAGTTCATAATGGTGAGTATGGTCGATGGTTTACAGGTGAGTGCAAAAAATTAGAGAAGGCATGCTCTGTTTATGGAAACCAGGGACTAGAGATAGATTGTCCGATTGTTTTGTTTGGTGGTGATTATATCCGTCAAGGGGATAAGTGGATAGCTAGAGGATACAAATATGCTAAGGCTAAGCAAGAAAAACATTATAATGATGTGGATACCATTGTTGAGAATAATTACAGAGTCTTGTTAACTAGAGCACGTAGGGAAATGATTATTCTTATACCAAAGGATAAAATGCTTGACGAGACATATGATTATTTTGTAAATATGGGAATGGACAAATTATAAAAACAAGTTTGAAACATATAATATTGGTAGATATGTGATTTTGAAGAGGTTTCATCATATGTAGATGAGCCTCTTTTTTATCGATTTTAATATTTTGGTATTAAAATACCAAATACTATTGACGAGTAACAACCTACATGATATACTATCGTTACAATGTTACAAGTAGAACATTACCAAGGAGATGATGTTATGAAAAACAGCGATAGCACAATCAATAAAATATATTCTTACTTCACTGCAGTAAGAGGAAATAACACACCAGTACAGCAACAAAGAACACTGGCAGTTTTAAAAAAGACGTTAGAGTTGGAAAAGGAATCAGTTGATGATAATTTTGAACCTCGCAAATTGAATGATGAAGAAGTATACGAGCTTATGTTGGAGGTGGCTAATGAATTTGGCATCGACAATCCTTTCTCAGACGAAAAACAATTTTTCGATGTGTATAGAAATATTGGGAATTTAGAAGAAGTAACTTGGGTAGATATTATGGAATGTATAGATCGCCGAAGTAAGTTTAGAGTTCCAGAAGCGCTTATTGATGTGATGGAAAATAATTTCACAGCAAAAGTTCAGGATGTATTAATTCCAGAAGCCGAAAAGTTCTCTCCATGTTTAGAAAGAATCGTAAAGTCGCATGAAGATGTGCATTTTACATTAACAACGATGGATTCTTTCTATTTTAAGGTTTTAGTAGAGATGTTTGCTGGCAATGATAAGGTAGATGTTAAACAGACAAGTATCTACGCATATGAGTTTACATCTGAGAAGTTCGATCTTATCTTAGCCGTACCGGTATTCGGTATCAGAGATAAAGCAGACGAGCTTTCCCCTTTCATCTGTCGAGAATATGACATGATTGCAGCAGAAAATCTTGCATTACACTTAAAAAGTGAAGGTATCTTATCTATTGTTTTACCAGCGAAGATTACATATGGTGGTGGAAGAGTGAAAGAACTACGTGAATTTCTTCAATCAATGTATTGTTTAAAGGAACTTGCGGAGCTTCCTACAGGGATATTTGAAAATACTGGTGTTAAGACATTCTTATTAACAATAACAACTGGACGAACAGATGAAGTTACTGTTAAAAGATATGTGGCAGATTCAGAAAATCAGCGTAAAAGAGAAATTAACAAACTGATCGTTCAGGATGATACTTTTGTATATGAAGATGAACTTGTAGATACAGGTGATTGGAATGTAGATCGAATTTTTGAGTCACAGGATGAAGATTGGATTAAATTCCAGGAATCAAATGTTAAGAAGCAAGAACTTGGAACCGTTGCAACTATATTTAGAGGTAAAGCAGTAAGTCGTAAAGATCCTACAGGAAATATAGGTGTTGTAAATATTTCAAATATTGGTGAATACGAAGTCGACTATTCAAGCCTTGATTATTTGGAAGAGGAAGAGCGCAAAGTTGAAAAATATATATTAGAGGATGGAGATTTGCTAATCCCTGCGAGAGGGACAGTAATAAGAGTAGCTATTTTTGAAAAGCAATCTTATCCATGTATTGCATCATCTAATGTCATTGTTATTAGAGCATCGGATGAGAGCCTTTCAACAACATATCTTAAGCTGTTCTTAGATAGTCCTCTTGGAAGAAAAATGCTTATCACAAGACAGCAAGGAACTTCAGTAATGAATATCAGTTATAGGGAATTGAACAATATTGAAATTCCACTTCCATCAATCGAAGAGCAGAAGCAAATAGCAGAAACTTATACAAAAGAACTTGAAGTATACAAAAAAGCAATTCAAGAAGCGGAAAGTAGATGGGGTTCAGTATTGTCAGAACTTCAAGAAAGAATATAGGAGGATTTTATCATGAGTGTTTATTATGTGTATCAGGGTGAGACATTTGATGAAGAAAGATCCGGAGGCTATGTTTGGTCGCCTAAGTTAACAAAAAACGGTAAGAAAAATGCTGGATATACAATGATGACCAATGTAAAAAAAGGTGATTTTATCCTGCATAATTCAAATGGAAAAATAATGGCTGTAAGTATTGCAAAAGCTGATTGTAAAGATGGAAAGCAACCTAAAGAACTTGCTGACGCAAATACAACCATATCCTGGGATAATGATGGATATCGAATTGATACAGAATACTATGATATGGACGTTCCGCTTCAGGTAACAAATCATAAACAGTGGCTTGCTGACCACTATAAGGAAGGCAGTGCTTTTACAGTTAAAGGAACAGGAAAACAGCAATATATGTGTTCAATCGATGATGAGCAAGCTGTTTATTTACTGGAAAATGCAATAAAACTGCAGTCAGATGAAAATACTATCAAAATGCTAAAAGCTGCATTATCCGATATTGTAGATGAAAAGGAATCTGAATATGACCAGCTTGAAAAAGACGAAATAGATAGTTTGGTTGATAGTAGTTCTGGCGACAAACCGGAATGGCCAGGAAAAAAAGAAAAACAGGCAATGACTAAATCACAATCAACAGGTCGAGAAAAGCCAAAGAGAGACCCTAAAGTGGCAGCCGATGCGCTGGCCCATGCGGAGTATAAATGTGAGTTCGATGAAAGTGATAGAGTGTTCCTTCGTAAAAACGGAAAAGGATATACAGAACCTCATCATTTGATTCCGATTAGTAAATATCGTGATTTTAAATATTCAGTTGATGCGATGGAAAACATCGTTTCACTTTGTAGCCATTGTCATAATTTACTTCATTACGGAAGATTAGAGGATAAAAAAACTGTGTTGCAAAAATTGTATAACGAAAGAATTGCAGCGCTTAGAAATGTAGGATTAGATTTAACTTTCGAACAGTTATTAAATTATTATAAGTAGGTGAATAAATGTTAGGAGCAATTATCGGTGACATTGTAGGGTCACGTTTTGAATGGAATAATCATAAAGACAAGGACTTTGAGTTCCTTACATATAAGTGCTTTCCAACAGATGATAGCATTATGAGTCTTGCGATTGCACAGGCAATCATGGTAAGCAAAAAAGACCATAGTGATCTTTCAGAAAATGCAATTGAATGCATGCAGCGTGTTGGGAGAAATTATCCGAATTGTGGATATGGAACAGCATTTAAAGATTGGATTTTTTCAAGTGATCCAAAACCATACAATAGTTATGGGAACGGCGCAGCTATGAGAGTGAGTGCGGCAGGTTTTGCGGCAAACTCATTAGATGAAGCAAAAGAGCTTTCTAAGATGATTACGGAAGTATCACATAATCATCCAGAAGGAATAAAAGGAGCAGAAGCTATAGCGGTTGCTATTTATATGGCAAAATCTGGTAGCAGCATTTTAGAAATAAGAGATTATATTAACGAAAAATATTATCCAATGAATTTCTCTCTTGATGAAATTAGGGATACATATAAATTTGATGAAAGTTGTCAAGGTACAGTTCCACAGGCGTTACAAGCATTTTTTGAATCTACAGGATTTGAAGATGCAATTCGAAATGCAATATCAATCGGTGGAGACAGTGACACAATTGCTGCAATTTGTGGAGGTATAGCTGAGGCGTATTATGGTATACCAACAGATATTAGAAAACATGTATTAACATTCTTAGACCAGAATCTTATGCAGTTATTGATTCTGTTTGAAAATAAATATCCTCCTATCATGGAGAAAAAAAGAGAAGATATGAGTGTAAGTATTAAGCGCTCAGAAAAGAAAAAAGTAAAGACAGGAGGACGTGAAAAAATGATTCAGTCAGCTTCAAAAGTTGCAGATCAGGAATTAAAAGAATCTGAAACAGAAATAGAAGAAACGAAAAAGAAACAGTTATTTGCCCATCTATATGAAGCATGTAACATTTTAAGAGGTCCAATCAACCAGGATGAATTCAAAGATTATGTCACTCCTATCTTGTTCTTAAAGAGAGTGAGCGACGTGTATGATGAAGAAACACAGCAAGCATTAGATGAATCAGGTGGCGATGAAGAGTTTGCAGCATTTGATGAGAATCATAGTTTTGTGATTCCAGATGGTTGTCATTGGATTGATATTAGAAATACAAGTGAGAACGTAGGATTAAGTATTGTAAAAGCTATGAACGGTATCGAGAGAGCGAATCCAGAAACACTTAGCGGTGTATTCTCAAGTTTCGATGGCGTAACATGGACAGATAAGTCAAAACTTAACGATGAACGTCTTAAAAACTTGATTGAACATATGTCTAGCCTTAAGGTTGGAAATAAAAACTATAGCGCAGACGTTATGGGCGATGCTTATGAATACCTAATCAAAAAGTTTGCGGATCTATCGAAGAAGAATGCGGGGGAATATTATACTCCAAGAACAATTGTTAAATTGATGGTAATGCTTCTTGATCCGAAGCCAGGAGATACAGTATATGACCCTGCTTGTGGAACTGGTGGTATGTTGATTGAAGCAATCAGACACATCAATAATCGTCAAATGACATACGGAAAGATTTATGGCCAGGAGAATAATTTATCAACATCAGCGATTGCCAGAATGAACTTATTCTTACATGGTGCAAGTGATTTTAAGGTTGCTCAAGGAGATACATTGAGAAATCCAAAATTTATCGAACATAACCAGCTTATGAAGTTTAATTGTGTTTTAGCAAATCCTCCATTTGGTCAAGAAAAATGGGGAGCAGATAGTTTTGAATCTGATAAATATGGAAGAAACATGTGGGGATGTCCATCTGACTCTAACGCCGATTATGCATGGTTACAACATATGATCAAATCTATGAAACCAACAGAAGGAAAATTAGCAGTGGTATTGCCACAGGGTGTTTTATTCCACGGTGGTAAAGAAGGCGATATTAGAGAACAGTTAATAAAAAGTGATTTGATTGAAGCTGTTGTAGCTCTTGCAGGAGGAGTATTCTATGGTACTGGAGTATCAGCCTGCATCATATTCTTGAACAATCATAAAAAACCTGAACACAAAGGAAAGGTTTGCTTAATTGATGCTACAAATATCTATACACCAAAACGTGCTCAAAATGAGATGTCAGAGAAAGATATTGAAGAAGTATTTAAATTATATCAGGACTACAAAGATGAAGTTGAAAAATGCAAGATCGTAACAATCGACGAGTTAGATGAGGCAGGAAACACACTTGCTGTTAATACTTATATAGAGAAAAAGAAACAAGAAATTATTCCACCAGAAGTTGTAAGAGCGCAGTATTTTGAAGCATTAGAAAATGTGAAGAAAGCTGAAGCTAAGATGAAAGCATTATTGATTGAAGGAGGGTACGTAAATGAGTAAAAAAATTACGATTGATGAACTGGAAAAATATCTCTGGGGATCTGCAGTATTGCTTCGTACCCACGTGGATGCTGGAGCTTATAAGCAGTATATTTTTCCACTATTATTTTTCAAACGTTTAAGTGACGTATACGACGAAGAATGTGTAAAAGCAAGAGAAGAGTTTGGTGAAGAAGCTCTAGAATGGGACGAAAGTCACCAATTTAAAATTCCTGACGGTGCACATTGGAATGATGTAAGAAATGTTTCTCAAGATGTAGGTAAGGCTATAACAGAAGCCTTCCATAAAATAGAAGCAGCAAATCCTGAAAAATTACAAGGTATTTTCGGAGATGCATCATGGACAAATAAAAACCGTTTACCAGATAGATTATTAAAAGATTTAATGGAGCATTTCAGCTCAAAAACTCTTAGTATAGAAAACTGCCCAGCAGATGAACTTGGACAAGGATATGAATATCTTATCAAGAAATTTGCAGATGACAGTGGTCATACAGCACAGGAGTTTTATACAAATAGAACAGTTGTGAATTTGATGACTGAAATGTTAAAACCACAACCAGGAGAATCAATCTATGACCCTACTTGTGGAAGTGCAGGTATGCTTATTTCAGCAGTAGCGTACTTAAAACATCATAATAAGGAATGGAGAAACCTTTCAATCTATGGACAAGAGATTGTAACTCTTACATCAGCGATTGCCAGAATGAATCTTCTTCTTCATGGAGTACAGGACTTTAATATTGTCAATGCTGATACGTTAAAGACACCTGCTTTTACAGACAATTCAAAACTGAAGCAGTTTGATTTGATTCTAGCTAATCCACCTTATTCCATTAGTCAATGGGATAGAACTGCTTTTGAATCAGATAAATACGGGCGTAATTTTTTAGGAACGCCTCCTCAAGGAAGAGCTGACTATGCATTCTTCCAGCACATTTTAAAAAGCCTAGATGAAAAAACAGGTAGATGTGCAATATTGTATCCTCATGGAGTTTTATTCAGAAATGAAGAAAAAGATATGAGAGAAAAATTAGTTAGATCTGATTTAGTGGAATGCGTAATTGGACTAGGCCCTAATTTATTCTATAACTCTCCTATGGAAGCATGCATCATAGTATGTAGAACAACAAAGTCCAATGATAGGAAGGGACAAGTTTTATTTATTAATGCGGTTAATGAAGTGACTCGTAAAAATGCTCAGAGTTACCTTGAAGAGTCACATATTAAAAAAATTGCGGATGCGTACGATAAATATGAAACTGATAATAATATTGCTGTGAAGGTAACAATAAAAGATATTGAAAAAAATGATTTTTCATTAAGTATACCTCTTTATATTCAGAGTAATAAAAGTGAAGAGCAAGTAGATGAGAGAAGTGTACAAGAATGTTTTGATGATTGGAAAATAATGTCTGAACAAGCACAAGAACATTTTGAAATAATTAATAAAATGATTGGAGGTGGAGACAACAATGATTGTTAAATTAGCTGATGTTACGGAAGAAGTAAAATCAAATAACAAAGGTGATAAAAGCGGCTGCAGGATAGTTGGTTTAGAACATCTAACTCCTTCTGATGTAACGCTTAGTAATTGGAGTGAAGATACAAATAATACATTCACAAAAGAGTTTGCTAAAGGTGATGTCTTATTTGGTAGGAGAAGAGCCTATTTAAAAAAAGCAGCATACGCACCGTTTTCTGGCATATGTTCAGGAGATATAACGGTAATTCGACCAAAGGAAGATAAAATATACCCAAAACTGTTACCATTTGTAATTCAGAATGATTATTTATTTGATTATGCTGTAGGAAAGTCTGCAGGATCCTTGTCTCCAAGAGTAAAATGGGAGCACTTAAAAAGATATGAGTTCGTTTTACCTGAACATGGCAAACAAATACAGTTGGCAAATACATTATGGGCTATAAACGAAACAAAAAATGCATATAAAAAATTGATTAATGAAATAGATGAATTGGTGAAATCGCAATTTATCGGGCCAGTAATAAGTCGATTTAAGTGCAATTCACAATTTATTAGGAGGTGTGCTTAATGGCGACATATAGATTTCAAGATATTGCAATTAACAGTACCGCAAAGAAAAAACCGGTTGAAGAAGATAAATACACGTACTTAGGGTTGGAGCATCTAGATCCAGATAGCATATATGTTACACGTTATGGTTCTGATGTGGCACCAAAAGGTGAAAAATTACTAATGAAAAAAGGCGATGTCTTATTTGGAAAGAGAAGAGCTTATCAAAAGAAAGTGGCAATTGCTCCCTTTGATGGTATTTTTTCGGCTCATGGCATGGTTTTAAGGCCTAATGAAGATGTGATTGATAAAGATTTCTTTCCGCTTTTTATAAAATCGGATTACTTTTTAGACGCAGCAATAAAAATATCAGTAGGTTCTTTATCCCCTACAATTAACTGGAGAGATTTAAAAGAATTAAAATTTGATTTGCCAAGTCTTTCTGAACAAAGAAAGCTTGCAAAGGTGTTGTGGTCTATATATGAAACTAAAGAAACCTATAAAAAAATGATAAAATCCATTGATGAATTGGTGAAATCGCAATTTATCGAGATGTTTGGCAACTATGATACCATTCGATTAGATAAAATTGCGAAGATAAGTGCAGGACAAAGTTCCCCTAAAGAAGATGAATTTTCTGAAGAAGGAACTCCATTTATTAAAGCTGGTAATTTAGAAGGCTTAAAATTACATCAGTATGAGGAATATAATTGTAATCTAGTATCACCTGAAATAGCAGGAAAGAAAAAACTTAAAATACACGAAACAGGAACAATTCTCGTTGCTAAAAGCGGCATGTCATGTAATTCAGGACATGTTTATGTTTTGAAAGAAGAAGCGTATGTTGTTTCTCATCTTGCATGTATAAAACCTAATAAAAATGTACCTTCGAATTATATAAAAATATTCTTTATAGTTACAGGTGTTCAAAGTTTAATTAAAGATGCAGGTTATCCATCAATACAATTAGGACAGTTTGCTGAAATGTCAGTTCCGAATGCTCCGTATGAATTAATGGAGGAGTTTGATGTATTTGTTAGACGTAGCGATAAATCAAAATTTGCTTTACAAGAATCAATTAAAAATTTAGATGCATTAAGTAAAAAGATAATAGCAGAAAATCTTGTATCTGAAGGAAAGGAGTAAAAATGTCACAGTTTAACGAAGATAATACAGTAGAAAAATTGTTTATCGATACCTTAAAGAAAAATGGCTGGAAGTACATTCCAGCCGAGGAATTACCAAGAGATTATACAGATGTTATTGTTGAACCTATGGTAAAAGATGCGTTAATTCGTTTAAATCCTGAGATTGCAGAAGATCCAGCAAGAGCTGATGAAGTCATTTACAAACTACGTGCAATGTTGCAACCCTTCCCTAGTGATAATTTGGTTGCACAAAACGAAGCGTTTAAGAAAAAGTTATTTGAAGAAAATTCATTTCCATTTGGAAAAGATGGAAGATCAATACCTATTAAATACTTTGGAACCATTACAAAAGAATCACTTGCTCAAAATGAATATGTGGTAACAAATCAGTGGGTATACCCTACTGTTGAGAATGGTAAGCGTTTTGATGTCGTCTTATTAGTAAATGGTTTTCCTGTAGCTATTGGAGAACTTAAGACTCCAGTTCGTAATGCTATTTCTTGGCTTGACGGAGCTCAGGATATTAGTGATTATGAAAAATCGGTTCCAGAAATGTTTGTTCCAAATGTATTTAATTTTGCATCTGAAGGCAAATGTTTCCGCTATGGATCTATAAATATGCCTCTTACAAAGTGGGGCCCTTGGCACACACCAGATCACAGGTCTGAAGGTAATCTTGCTGATGTAAAAATAAGCATCACAGATATGATTACTCCGGAAAAAGTAATGGATATTATGCAATTCTTCACGCTATTTTCTACAGATAAAAAGCATCGTAAAATCAAAGTTATCTGTAGATATCAGCAATATGAAGCAGCAAATCTTATGGTTGAACGTGTAAAATCTGGTTATCCTAAACAAGGTCTTATATGGCATTTCCAGGGTTCGGGTAAATCATTACTTATGTTATTTGCAGCTCAGAAACTTCGTATGATGCCAGAATTACAGAACCCAACAGTTGTAATTGTTGATGACCGTATAGATTTAGAAACACAAATAACTGGTGATTTTAATGCAGCAGATATTCCTAATTTACAGTCATTATCATCAAAAGAAGATTTAATGAACTTCTTTGAACAGGATATGCGTAAGATTGCAATTACAACCATTTATCGTTTTGGTGATGTAGAAAAAGCGTTAAATATGAGAGACAATATCATCATCATGGTAGATGAAGCACACAGAACTCAAGAAGGAGATCTAGGAGAAAAGATGCGTCGAGCGCTTCCTAATGCATTCTTCTTTGGTTTAACAGGAACACCTATTAATCGTTTAGATAAAAATACATTCAAAACATTTGGAGCGCTTGAAGACAAGAGTGGATATTTGAGTAAGTATTCTTTCTCAGATTCTATTAGGGATAAAGCAACATTACCACTTAATTTTGAGCCCGTACCAATTGATCTTCATGTCGATAAGGATGCTCTTAACAAAGAATTTGAAGAATTGACAGAAGGTTTATCAGATGAGGATAGAGCAGAACTTTCGAAAAATGTTACAATGCGTTCTATCATGTATGATAAAAAACGTATCAAAAAGGTTGTAGAGCATATTGTTAAGCATTACCAAACAAAGATTGAGCCGAATGGATATAAAGCTCAAATTGTTGTTTATGACCGTGAATGCTGTTTATTATATAAGGAAGAGTTAGATAAGCTTGTACCTCCTGAGCAGTCAACAATCGTAATGACTACAGGTGATGATAAGGCTGGACGTTATAAAAAATATAAAAGAAATCGTGATGAAGAAGCTAAAGTTCTTGATCGTTTCAGAGAACCAAATAGCCCATTAAAATTTGTTATTGTCACAAATAAGCTTCTTACAGGATTTGATGCTCCAATTCTTCAAGTAATGTATTTGGATAAGCCAATGAAAGACCATAATTTACTTCAGGCTATATGTAGAGTTAATCGTACATATGACGAAGGAAAAACTAGCGGACTTATTGTAGATTATATAGGTATCTTTGATAATGTTGCTAAGGCGCTTAATTTTGATGAAGCCGGAATGAAAAAAGTTGTTACAAATATTGAGGAAGTAAAAAAACAGGTTCCAGCTTTAATGCGTAAATGCTTAAGTTACTTTATGGGAGTAGATCGTACTATTGAAGGCTGGGAAGGATTGCTGGCAGCACAAGAATGTTTACCGAACAACAAAGTAAAAGATGAATTTGCTGCGGATTATCGTGTTCTTAACAGAGCATGGAATGCTTTATCTCCAGATCCATTTCTGGAACCATTTAAATATGATTACGTATGGCTTAGTAAAGTATATGAATCAGTAAAACCAACTGATAACAGAGGACAGTTAGTGTGGGCTGCACTTGGTCCTAAAACACTGGAATTAGTCCATCAACACATTGAAGTTGGTGAAGTGCATGATGATGTTGATATTCTTACTTTGGATGCAGCTCTTATAGATGAGTTTATCTCAAAACAGAAAGACATCAAGAAGACAACTATGAAAGTTGAAATTGATCTTGTTGCTAAAATTCAAAAGCATAGTAAGGATCCTAAATTCAAAAAACTTGGTGAAAAGCTAGAAGAATTGCGCGATAAGCATGAACAGGGATTAATTACCAGCATTGAATTCCTTAAATTATTGTTAGAACTTGCAAGAGAGGCTGCAAGTGCTGAAAAAGAAGTTGTACCTGAGGAAGAAATAGATCGTGGTAAAGCGGCCCTTACAGAATTATTTAACGGATTAAAAACAGATAAAACACCTGTTATTGTAGAAAGAATTGTTACCGATATTGATGACATCGTAAAAATTGTAAGATTTGATGGTTGGCAAAAGACTACAACAGGAAAAAATGAAGTTAAGAAAGCACTAAGAAGTGTAATTTGGATTAAATATAAAATCAAAGACAAAGAAGTATTTGACAAAGCTTATAGCTATATAGAACAGTATTATTAATACTGTCGTTTAAATCAATTTATTAGTGGAGCAGGATGTTGGTACGAAGGAGACCAATATGAAAGTATCATTAATAAAACAAATTGAAGAAAAGATGCAAGCACATTTAAGTATGGAACAAATGGGGCAGCTACACCAAGTGTTGGAAAGCTGCCTCATCAGTACAGAGCAACAAAAAGATAATGAAAAGGATTTATTACAGTTATTTTTAGCCGCAAAAAGAGTAGAAGGATGTTCCGGAAAAACAGTTAAATATTATGAATCTACAATTCGAAATGCAATAGGTAAAATAAAGAAAGAAATAACATCTATTGAGACAGATGACTTGCGCATTTATCTTGACCAATATCAAGAGGAAAATAACATAAGTAAAGTAACTATCGATAATATCAGAAGGATTTTATCTAGTTTTTATGCATGGTTAGAAGACGAAGATTATATAGTAAAAAGTCCTGTTAGGAGAATTCATAAAGTAAAAACTTGTAAAACTGTAAAAGAAACTTATACTGACGAAGCGCTTGAAATAATGCGTGATGAATGTGATGGAATAAGAGATTTAGCAATTATTGATTTACTCGCGTCAACAGGTATGCGAGTTGGAGAATTAGTTAAACTGAATAAGTCTGATATAGATTTTCAAAATAGAGAATGTATTGTATTAGGAAAAGGAAACAAGCAAAGAAAGGTTTATTTTGATGCACGTACTAAGCTGCATCTACAAAAGTATTTGAGTAGTAGATCAGATAATAATGAAGCATTATTTGTGTCTTTGCAAAAACCTCATAATCGATTACTAATAAGCGGGGTTGAAATTCGACTTCGTGAATTAGGAACAAGACTTAATTTACATAAGGTTCATCCGCACAAATTCCGTAGAACCTTAGCCACTACAGCGATTGATAAAGGTATGCCTATAGAGCAAGTTCAACAGTTATTGGGACATCAAAGTATCGATACAACACTTCAATACGCGATGGTGAATCAGAACAATGTTAAGGAATCTCACAGAAAGTATATTGGGTAAGAAAAATTTAATCGCAATTTATCGAGATGTTTAAGAAGTGTAACAGAGAGAAGCTTGGAGATTATATTTTGCAAGTTCGTGGTGTTTCATATAAACCAAAGGATCTGAGCGAGGGTCTTAAAGAAGGCTTTGTTACATTATTGCGAGCTAACAATATCGCGAATAATGTACTGAATTTTGAAGACGTGCAGTTTGTATCAGAAGGAAGAGTATCAGATGATCAGATTATACGTGAAGGCGATATATTGATCTGTGCATCAAGTGGAAGCCTTGAACATGTTGGTAAAGCAGCTTTATGTATGCCGGATATGGAGTATACCTTTGGTGCGTTTTGCAAATTAATTCGTCCGATAGGAAAATTATATTCAGAATATATTGCTGGATATATGAGAACAGATGCATATAGAAATACTATTTCTGATTTGGCACAAGGTAGTAATATTAATAATCTTAGAAATGAACATATTAACGATTTAATGATACCAATACCATCGGATGAGCAACAAAGAGACTTTATTGATCTTCAAAGACAGAGCGATAAATCAAAATAAAAGGAGGAAGCAAGATTGCAAAAAATTAATAATTTTGAGACCTATCTCGAGAAAAATTACTACAATAATATATTTGAAGCAATCAAGACATATATGAAAGAGCACAAGAATTCTCTAGGTGTGTATTCGTACGTTGTACTTGATATGTCTTACATTGAATTGGATGATATCCATGTGAAAAGTGTTTGCTTTCACCAGGACGAAGGGAATCTTTTAAATTTCAGCGCATCAGTTCAAGCCGACGTTATTTTAAAAGGCATTGGAACTCGTGATTATGAAGCAGATCAACAATCAGTATGGTTTACTGTCGATTTTACAGGTTATTTGTTAGCTGGATTGAATTTGGTTACTATCAGAGGCGTTGATTTATATAGTAAAGACAGATTTAATGAAGAAGACTCTTTGAGCAAGTTTCTAGTGCCATATTTATATGCAAAGAATTTAGATGCAGAGGCTACTAAATTTTTGGAAAAGTATTATAAAAAGGCACTTAAAACGCCAATGCCTATTAAGATGGAAGAACTTTTAGAGAATATGTGTCTGGAAATTAAATATGCACCTCTAGAGGATAATATTTTTGGAAAAACTTATTTCACTGATGCGGATGTAGAGATTTGCGATATCAACAAGAAGAATGTTCGTAGAGAACATATTGAAGCTGGAACAATTTTGGTTAATCCAGGTATATATTTTATGAGAAATGTCGGTTCAATGAATAACACTGTGGTTCATGAATGTGTGCATTGGGATAGACATAGCAATTTTTTTGAGCTACAAAGATTGTTAAATAATGAGATTAGCCATATTAGCTGTGAAGTAGTTGAAGAGTATGGATCTGAAACAAAAGGAATTAATGATGCATTAAAATGGATGGAATGGCAAGCGAATGCACTTACTCCACATATATTGATGCCAGCAGAAATGACAAAGGTAAAATTTAAAGAAATTTTATCTAATACTAGGCGTGCTTACCCTGCCACTCGATCAGCTATTATTGCAGAATTTGCGATCCAATCACTTGCTGATTTTTTTGATGTATCAGTTGTATCAGCAAAGATTCGACTTGTGGAACTTGGTTTTGATTTCGTAGAAGGAACCTGTGTATATTTGGATGGTAAATACTACCCACCATATTCGTTTAAGATAGGCAGTCTGAAAAAGAATCAGACTTTTATCATTGATGTAAAAAGCGCTGTAATTGAGACTACTTTTAATCAAGAGTTAGGTGAGTTAGCGCATTCAGGATCGATTATCTATGCAAATGGTATGTATTGCATTAACGACGAGAAATATGTTACTAGAAGTAAAGATGGTATACCAATTTTAACTGATTATGCATTAGAACATGTGGATGAGTGTTGTCTAGTATTTGATAGGAAGATCCGTGTTAGTAGTAAATATGATGATTCTTATTATAGAGTTTGCTTCCTATGTAGAGATATAAAATCGGATAATATTGTGGAAGCAACATACGATAAAGATTATAAAAATAATCAGAATGTTGTAGAACGTGCTGAAGAGATAAGAAAATCGAAGGCTCTATTGAAGGAGTCTATAAAAATCCAAAAGGACATTGCAGGAATGGAATTTTATGAGTGCTTAGAATATCACATGAAAAGACGAGGTATTACAGAGGAGCAACTTGCTCAAAGATCTGGACTAAGTGTTCGTGCTGTTGGTGATTATCATAGAATGGATAAGAATATTCAATTACCTACGGTTCTTGCATTATGCATTGGATTGAATTTAAAACCGGAGTATTGCTATTCGTTAATAGATAAAGCGGGCTATTCACTGAAGGCTACAGAGGAACATATGGTATATAGATTTCTCATAGATAATCATACAGATGAGAATCTAACCTCTTGGAATGATACTTTATCTGATTTTGGCATAAAGCAACAACTGCCGGACAATAGAAAACGAGATGTTTAAAAATATTTTATTAAATCAGGAACTCGGAGTTCCTCCAGGAAATAAGGCTTTATAGCAATTAATTTTGCTATGAGGCCTATTTTTTTTGCTTTTTTTCAGCCAAATAGTCATTAAAACAGGAAGTCCGGATTCGTGTTTTTAATTGCTGAAGTGAATTATATTGAATGTAGTGAAGCATAAAGCCTCACAAAGGGTATTGATGTCGTCCCTCTGATCAAGGGATTTCCTAACTTCATCAATATCATACAACTTAGTGATGTCGACAAGAGTAGGACTTGTTGACCACGTAAATCAAACGGAGGAATCCATATGATGTGTGGTCACGAAATATCTTTTTTCGACAAATATAGCAATGCGGTTTCCTCCGCGTCAATCACAGGAGGAAATAGCATATGGCTAAGAACGAATTTTACAGAAACTTTAGTAACAGAAAATCATTTAATAACAAATCACTAGAAGCTGATGAAGAGCTTGTTCCAGTTGTTCTAACAAAAGAAATGAAAGTTACATTAAAACCAATGGGGCTTGATTATAAAAATGTTGAAACATGGAAATTTCCCAACGGGAAAAGGGTTCCAGTTGCATTTATCCCTAATAAGATAGGGCTTATTGACGTATACATGAAATTTTTTAATGAAGAAGTTGAAAGATTTTTAAAACATAAAGAGGAAGAATTATCAGATGATCTTTCATTAGACAAGTTTTTAGAAGATATCGACGATGAAGATGGTAACGGATTTGATCCAACAGGGACAACAGAAAATGAGGATAATGCACTTTTAATGATGATTTTCGAACTTCTTATCGAAGAACTCGAAAAACAAGATTCTAGCATGGCTAAAATAATCCGCTTACTTTCGGAGGGTTTTCAAAAGAAAGAAATCTTGGAAAAAATTGATCTTGGAAAAGGTAAAACACAAGGATACGTTTTTATTGAGAAAACTCAAAAGACAGCTCTTAAAATCTATAATGAGAAATTTAGAAATTAAAATGTAAAAATAATAATAGCAGCATTGGTATGGAGATTCTACCGATGCTGCTATTTGCATTTAATCCTTTTTATAAAATTTTGTCATATAACCGTCTGCTCGAAGTAAGATGTCAGGAAACCATTCTGGGTTATGTGCCATTGCCATGCACACATCTTCGAGTGAAATTTCTTCTTTGCATTCAATGAGAAGTTCGTCATGTACATGTCCTGCAATCAGGAAACCAGGTAGATTTTTTATTGCATTCATAAGTAGATCTCGGCTGATGGCTTGCACGATATTTTCCACAAATTTTGGACCGTAACTTTCGAGGCGTTCCCATTTCTTCGTGGATCCGATACCTTCATAAGTAACCGATTCACCTCCGAATTTATTCTCTCCAATGCGAGGTTTAACGTATGTTAGCTTACGTCCAGAAGGGAGAGTGATGAAAAGCATACCACTACGCCAGGTAAATTTGATACCGTGAGTCTCTGTACTTGTGTGCATTTTTATTGCGTTCTTTACAGCATTATCCACGTCCCACCAAAGAGATACAATATTAGGATTTGAAGCACGCCATGCATCAACAAGTGGTTGAAGTTCTTCTTCTGTAAGTCCCATATCCAGAGCTCCCATAGCTTTTAGAGCACCAACTGAACCACCATATCCTAATGCCAATTCTGCGATCTTACCTTTCTGACGGAGATGTCCATTTATTCCATGTTTTTCGACAGGACAATGAAACATTTTAGATGCTGATTCACAATAGATGTCTTTACCATTGCCAAATGCATCCTGACGCCATTTTTCGTTTGCTATTGTAGCAATTACTCGAGCTTCTATTGCGGCAAAGTCTGCAACGTAGAAAGTATAACCAGGCTTTGCAATAAAAGCAGTACGGATAAGCTGCGAGAGTGTATCAGGTATATCATCATACAACAATTCTAGTGATTCATAGTCGCCTTGACGAACAAGTTCTCTAGCTTCAGTAAGGTCCTTCATATGGTTTTGTGGCAGATTTTGCAATTGGATTAATCGTCCTGCCCAGCGCCCAGTTCTATTCGCACCATAAAATTGGAACATGCCTCTTGCACGATGGTCGTTGCAAGCTGCATTTTGCATTGCCTGATATTTTTTTACAGAGCTTTTGGCTAGCTGTTGACGAAGTGACAACACATGAGTCAGATCATCTGGAGCATCTTTAATAAGCTCAGCGACAGCTTTCTTACCGAGTGTGTTTGTTTTAATTCCATGATTTGATAACCACGATTTCATCTGTACAACGCTATTTGGATTTTCGAGACTTGTTAAGACCTTCATTTGTGATGAGATATCAGCTTTTGAACGCTCATCAAAAGCAATTGCATTTTCTACAAGCTGCATGTCAATTAGAATACCTCTGTCATTAATTTGCTGATCCATATGATATTCATCCCAGATAAAATCTGGTACAGGAAATTTGTGTAGTTTGTCTTTGATTCCCATTTCCACTTCTACGTCCCTTTTATTATACAATTTAAAAGTATCCCATTTATCATGCGCGTGATAAGGAAGATTTCTTGTTCTGCCACCATTAGTCTTTGTTGGCTTGCAAGGGACACAGAAGTAGCGGATCAAGTCTTTACCTTCTTTCATTTTCTGGTCCTTAAGGTCGAGCACAGAACCAACACCTTCTAAGGATAGTGGCAATCCCATATAAGCGCTCCAGATCATTGTACAGCGCCAGGATACCGGATTTAGGTAATTACTAGTTGTATCTGTGTCTGGACCGTATCCTTTGAACTTATCTGGGTAGTTTTTCTGAAGCCAGTAAGAGATGCAGATTCTCTCAAATACAGCATTGAAAGCCCATTTGATTACATTCTCATCAACTAGTGCATCGATGATAATGTCTGGAAGGACATCTCCTGATGCAAGATCATAAACTGTAACAGGACCGCCATCGATGGATATTGCAAATAGTAGTATTTCAAAATCATCTGATTCTGCGTATTTGTATACGCCACTTTTCTTTATATCTATATCACTATAGGTTTCTAAGTCTATTGATATTTCATGAATTATCATGAGAACCTCCTAATAAAACAAGTGGCAGAGAGTCTATTCCCTGCCACATTTTTTTATTTATAATCAGCTTTTTCAGTTGACTCTAACTGTTTCTTTTCACGATGTAATTTGACTTTCTTTTTTACGAAACGGATAAGATCCGTAATAATAAATACTAGACTTGGAATAAGCCATCCTATCATCGCACCGAAACATGTATATAGCATTAGTTGTTCATAGTTTGTCATTTTATTACCTCGCTTTTCATAAATAACTGGCAGCAGCTATGCCACTGCCAGCTTGATTAGTATTGTTGTTAACTAAGGAAATCGTCATCTTCTTCAGTAGCAAAATCATCTTCAGCTCTTGATTTACCTCCAAGTGGCTCACCGTCGCGAATCTTCTGCAAATTGTTAAGTCCGCAGGCAATTCCACGATTCCCGTTGGAGTTAAAAGCATAAAGGTTGATAGATGCTCTACCGTATACACCGCTATATACTTCGGAACGTTCTAAGATAGGCTGACGATCTGCATCCACAATACCTGGAGCAGTAGCAGAGTTAGCGTTAATGAAGTAGCTGTTAGCATAAGCTTCATCTCCAGGTCTTTCCTTATCGCCATCGCGAAGAGGTGTTTTGATTACATCAAGCGCAGGACATACTTTTGCGTTTCCTTTTAATTTTGACTGACCTTCTTCGTAAGCAGCCTGGATAGCGGCTTTGATTTTATTCACAGTTACGGTATCACTTTTTGGAATAATAAGAGATACGCTGTATTTTGGTGTTCCACCGTTGATTGACTTTGGATCCCACACATTAGCATAAGACCATCTTGTGTTTACTCCTGTAATAACTTTAGTTGGGTTTACAATTCTAGACATAATTTTTTCCTCCTATTAATTGTCATTAAAATCATCTATTGCAGTGTTCATGGCCGGTCTTTTATCCGATTCAGGAACAAGCGTTGGTTTACCTTGTGACTTAAAGATAAGTCCACCTAATAATTCTTCAAATTGCTTTTTACCAAGAAGTGAGCTCATGGCAGTAATACCAAGTAGCTTCTTTTCATATGGATCGTATCCGGCTTTTGTTACTGTATCTGCAACAGCAGCCTCATCGATATATTTGCGAGTACTTCTACCTTCTACAACTTTATAACCTTCAAAGTGCGTACCCGTTTGTGCTTGGGTTAGCGCATAATCTTTGATGTCATTTCCCCAGCTGATTAGCTGATCAATTCGTGGAAGAATCGCAGCAATTTCAAAATCATCTAAGGTCGCTGGCATTTCAAAGTCGTATTTTGCAAGCTCAAGATTTGTCTCAGCACGTTTTCTACAAGTGGCTTTAACTTTACAAAACTGGCAATGATCACCTGCTTTGAATTCACCTTTTCCTTCGTATGCAAGAGCAGCAGTAGGCTTTAATATCTCATCTGCCCAGGTAAGAAGATCTTCTTTTGTGATTGTGCTAGAAGATACATTGTTACGACGCGGCTGGAAAATAGTCATTTCGATCTTATTTACATCGTATAAGTCCTCGAAAGCCTCCAATGCACCTAATGCATAGCACATCATCTGTGAATTTCCTTCACTTTCAACGAGGACTCCAAGACCGTGTTTATAGTCAATGATATGTAACATTTCGTCAGCGATGATGACGCAGTCACCAGTACCGAATCCATTTTCGACCCAGCGAGAGAAATCTAAGCGCTGTTCGATGAAAACCATCGGATCACTGCAGTATTCTTTTGATTTTTCATATTGCTCGAGTACATAGTTGGTGTATTCTTCCGCACAGCTTTGCATTTCAGTATTGTAATAAGTTAAGTTTTCTGTTGGATCTTCTACATTTAGTCCTAGAGCTTTTTCTACTAAGTAGGCACATAGTTCATGGCAATCAGTGCCTTCTTGAGCGTATGTTGAGGATTCATCTTTGATTCCTTCGCATAGCTTTGCAGATGGTGGACAATTGATCCATCGGTGCGAAGCAGATGCTGAAAGAAATGCATGCTTAGCCATTGATGAGTTCCTCAGCTGCAGCTACTAAAGCAGTGTAGTCATTTTCTTTTACTTCGCTAAGACGGTTAGCTCCGAACTTAGTTAAAAGTGCTTTTGCTTCAGCTTTCTTTCCTTTGCCAGCAAGTGTTGCCATGATTCCACGTACTTCCTGGAAAGAGTATTTCTTTTCTTCATTTTTGAGGTCATCCTTTTTAACGATTTCCTCAGGTTCAGGCTTTTCAGCTTCTGACGTATTAGAGAATACATCTCTTAGGGCGTTTGCTGCTTCAATCATTTTCTGTCCGGCTGTAATCATTTCATCAAGAATCTGATCTAGATTTGACATTTTGCTCATTTGATTGAACCTCTCTTTCGTTTTCTGATGTTTGTCTTAGTTTGGCTGCCAGTTTTTTTGCTACAACACTAATAGCGATGAGTGTATCGATAAGTTCTTCATCTGTATCGTTTGTAGCACTGGCAAGATCTTTTGTGATAGTCATTGTCTTAACCTCTCTTTCCGATTGGCTTTGTGCCTTTCTAACTTACTAAGGGGATTTGAAGAAGCAAATTCCGGTTTTTTCGAAAAGTTTTTTTAAAAATTTTTTTAGGAAACCGAGTGTTTTTCTCCTTCTAACTTACTAAGGGAAATTTAGATATCTAATTCCGGAATTTTGTAATAAAAATGTCAGACCATTTTTGCTTTATATAAGGAAGCGATTAGGTCTGACATATTTTTTTTGAAATTTTTCATAAAAATCCCGGAATCCGACAAAGGGAATCCCCTTAGGAAGATGAAGAAGGAAATCTTCTATCTTTTAACGAAAGGCGGGTGAAGATAATGGGAAAGTATGAATTCATTCAAAATTGTTCCTCTGATTCGATTTTAGATAATTCATTCAGGGCAATAAAAAAAGCTTTGGATAACAAACGGGATATGAAGTAGGAGGAAATCAAAATGAAATTTGTAATTTACACAGCAAACTGTACTGGCAATGCTGCAAATTGTGATTATCCAAATAAGGTAGTAATCAATGATGAACAGACACTCATAGAAGCAGTTAAAAAAGATCACGTCTGCGCTTCCTACAAAAATAACTATAGAAGCAATGACAATTTTATTTCATCGGATGTGATTGTGATGGATGTAGATAACGATCACACAGAAAAACCTGATGAGTTTATAACAGCAGATAAAATGGACGAATTGTTTCCAGATATTAGTTACTGTCTGGTACCGAGTCGTCATCATATGCTCCCAAAAGGAACACATCCTGCTGCGCCAAGATTTCATGTAATGTTTCCTGTAGATGAAATAAAGAGTGCAGCAGCATATACAAAATCAAAAGAACTTCTATATAAGATGTATCCATTCTTTGATGAGAACGCGCTCGATGCGGCAAGATTCTTATATGGATGTACGGTATCAGAGGTTGTTTGGCATGAAGGCTGGCTTTCTATTATGGATGAAATTAGCGACGGAGACCTGGTAGAAGATCTGGACGATGAGTTTGATCTTACGACATCAACTGGTCCAATCTTAGAAGGAAGCCGTAACAATACGATGAGTCATTTTGCTGGACGCATCTTAAAAAAGATTGGTGTATGTGAGAAAGCAAAAGAAGCATATCTTGAAAGAGCTTCGAAATGTGAACCACCATTACCACCAGAGGAACTTAATCTTATCTGGAACAGTGCAATTAAATTCTATGAAAAAATATCTTCTCAGGAAGGGTATGTTGCGCCAGATGAGTACAACGATGAGTTTGGAAGCAGTTTCTTAAAACCGGAAGATTACTCAGATATCGGTGAAGCAAAGGTTCTAGCAAAAGAGTGTATCGGTAGACTTCGTTTCACAAGTGCTACGGATTACATCACATTTCAGGGCACTCACTGGCACGAAGATAAGCAGAAAGCTTTAGGAACTGTTGAAGAATTTATGGATATGCAGCTTATAGATGCAACTGAAGCAATCCGTATTGCAGAAGAAGCACTTATTTCTATTGGAATTAGCGAGGCGGATGTCAAAGGACGTACAAAGGATCTTCCGAAAAAGGTACCGTTAGATAAGATGGGTATGCTCTATGCACTTCTTGGTGCTGATACCTATAAAAAGTTCGTCATGAAATATCGCAATTACAAGAATATCGTTAATACTCAAAACGCTGCAAAACCTATGTTAGCAATTGATGTATCGGAACTTGACTATGATCCAGAATACTTAAATACGCCAGGTGGCACTTATGATTTGACAAAAGGTCTTGATGGTATGCATGACCATGATCCAGATGATTTGATTACGAAGGTCACTGCAGTTGCTCCAGGCGATAAGGGTAGAAATCTCTGGGAAGAGTCATTGGAATTATTCTTTTGTGGAGACAAAGAACTCATCGATTATGTGCAGGAATTTGTAGGCATGGCTGCAGTAGGTAAGGTGTATGCCGAGCATATGATTATCGCTTATGGCGGCGGTGCCAATGGAAAGTCAACTTTTTGGAACACCATCGCCAGAGTACTTGGTAACTATTCAGGAAAATTATCAGCAGAAGCTCTTACCATGAACTGCAAACGAAATGTGAAACCGGAAATGGCAGAGCTTAAGGGAAAACGTCTCATCATTGCATCGGAACTGGAGGAAGGAACTAGACTGAACACAGGAATGGTAAAACAGCTGTGTTCCATTGACCCGATTGAGGCAGAGAAGAAGTTTAAAGATCCATTCCATTTTGATCCATCACACACTTTGGTACTTTACACAAACCATCTTCCGAAGGTATCCGCTAATGATGATGGTACTTGGAGACGTTTAGTGGTTATTCCATTTAACGCAAAGATTACTGGAAAATCAGACATCAAAAACTACGCAGACTATCTCTTTGAACACGCAGGTCCATCCATCATGACATGGATTATCGAAGGTGCAAAAAAGGCAATTGATAAAGGATATAAGTTTGAAGAACCACAAATGGTTAAAGATGCCATTAATCTGTATCGCGAAGAGAACGATTGGTTAGGACAGTTTCTAGAGGACCATTGTGATGTAGCAACGGGATACGAAGTAAAATCCAGCGAGCTTTATCAGGCGTATCGAGCAAGCTGTATGTTGAATGGAGAATATATCCGCAGCACTACTGATTTTTATGGTTCTCTTGAGAAAGCAGGCTTTACAAGACGCAGGACTAGAGACGGAAGATTGATTCAGGGACTTCGTCTTAAGGCGGGACAGGATTTTATGGATTAACATTTGTGTCAGTCATTTGCTGAGTGTTTTTAAAAATTGAATATAAAAACTTGAAAATTGAGTGGCACTGATGTCAGTCATTTTCATAGAAATGTAAAACAGAATTACAGTTGTGACGGTGGTGCCACTCAAAACTATAAATAGTTTTAAAGAAAAAATAGATTTTTATATAAATGTGTCACTTGTGCTTGTCTTTTCGGAAAGGTGCCTATATAGAAAAATAAATATTTTTATATAGAAAGGTTATGAAATAACAGGCACATGTGACACACCTAAATTTCATTGATGAAGAATTGGAGGATTCAGTTATGTTAGCAAAAAAGAATAGAACGATTGATGAATATAAGAAAGCCGGAGCCAAGATGCGACTGTTTAAGAATGTCGGCGCAAAACTAGCAGTGGATATTTCAAAAGTGATATCTGCTTCTGATTATAAAATTTTAGAGAGTGCATTACATCGTATTGATGAAGTGTGCAGTCGTGCAGAAGACAATATGTTTTCTGACTTCCCAGGTTTAGGAAGCGAGTATGTAAATGTGTTCTACGGCAATGTTGGAGACAAACCTCGCAATCCATTGGATGAAGAAATCCTTCAGCTAGCAAAGAAAGCGAGTGATGAACTCTTTGAATAAGCGAGAGAGTTTTATTGAAAAGAAATTAATACAGGAAGTTAAAAAGCGTGGTGGCTTATGTGAGAAATGGATATCCGGAACTGCTGGATGGCCAGACCGCATCGTGATTCTGCCTGATGGAAAAATTGGATTTGTAGAAGTGAAAGCACCAGGAAAAGAGCCACGACCTCTGCAACTTCATAGACATAAACAATTACAAACTCTTGGATTTAAGGTTTATGTCTTAGATTCAGAAATACAGATTGGAGGTATCCTTGATGGAATACAAACCACATAATTATCAAAAATATGCGACTGAGTTTATTTTGACACATCCAGTTGCGGCAGTGATATTACAAATGGGACTTGGAAAAACAGTTTGTACATTAGATGCAATTAATCAGCTAATGTACGATAGCTTTGAAATTCGAAAGGTGCTTGTTATTGCGCCGCTTAGAGTAGCGAAGGTTACGTGGTCTGATGAGATTAAGAAGTGGGATAATCTTAGTCACTTAAGATACAGTATTGTAGTTGGAACAGAAAAAGAAAGAGTAGCAGCTTTAAACGCAGATGCAGATATTTATATTATCAATCGAGAAAATCTTCAGTGGTTGGTAGAAAAAAGCAAAGTACCATTTGAGTTTGACATGGTAGTTATTGATGAGCTTTCTTCTTTCAAGAATTGGAATTCAAAACGTTTTAAATCTTTTATGAAAGTAAGACCTCGCATCAAGAGAGTAGTTGGTCTAACAGGCACACCATCTCCCAACGGTCTGATGGATTTATTTGCACAGTTTAAGTGCTTAGATATGGGAGCAAGACTTGGTAGATTCATTACTCAGTACAGAAATAATTATTTTATACCTGATCGCATGAATGGACAGATTGTATATTCCTATCGTTTAAGACCAGGAGCTGATCAGCAAATCTATGATAAGATTTCCGATATTACGATTTCCATGAAAGCACTGGATCATTTAAAAATGCCAGAACTGATAAAAAATAAATATCCAGTCTACATGAATGAAAAGGAAACTGCTTTGTATGAAGGAATGAAAAAAGATTTGATTCTTTCTTACAAAGAGGATGAAGTAATTACCGCGGCAAATGCAGCATCGTTATCAGGAAAACTTTGCCAGATGGCAAATGGAGCTGTTTATTCAGAAGCAGGAGAATCTATACATATTCATGATAGAAAGCTAGAAGCACTAGAAGATATCATTGAGGCTGCACAAAGTCCAATTCTGTTATGTTATTGGTTTAAACATGATCTGGAGCGAATAGAAAAAAAGTTAAAAGAGCTTAAGGTCTCTTTTTCAAGAATTAAGACGGAAGAAAATATTCGTAAGTGGAATGAAGGAAAATATCAAGTAGGGCTAATTCATCCCGCATCAGCAGGTCATGGATTGAATTTACAGCAGGGTGGAAACACAATTGTCTGGTTTGGCCTTACCTGGTCTTTGGAGTTGTATCAGCAGACGAATGCGAGACTTTGGAGACAAGGACAAAGTGAAAAAACGGTGGTGGTACAACATATTGTAACAGCGGGTACTATCGATGAGGATATTTTAGAAGCATTATCCAATAAAGATGCCAGCCAAAAAGCTCTTATCAATGCAGTAAAGGCACACTTGTAAATCGAAGTAAATCAGAGTCAATCCGAGGGATGAAAATAATCGGAGGTAGAAACATGACCGCAAAAGAATATTTAAATCAGGCTTATCGTTTGGAGCAAAGAATCAAGCTTGCAAAGATGGAAATAGAAGAGCTGCAAGAATTATCTTGCTGCGTGTCTTCACCAGGATTTGAAGAACGTTATAATGCAACAAGAAATACAGATGCGCCATTTGTAAAAGCATTATATAAAATTATGGAAATGCAGGAGAAACTAAGCAACGAAATGAATCGATTACTCCAACTGAAAGATGAAATTAATCGTGTGATTATGGAGTTAAATGACCAGGATGAAAAGTTAGTACTTCGTTACCGTTATCTATATAATTACACGTGGTCTCGCATTGCAGATGAAATGCATGCAGATGAAAGAACTGTACGTAGATGGCATAATCGTGCATTGTCTCATATTTGTGTTCCAAATAACATAAATGCGCCGGAAATGTCCTAGATTGCCGGTTAGAGTTTATGTTATATTATAATCAGAAAAAAAGAATATAGATACAGCCACAAGGCCTCGTTGGGAAAATCCATCGGGGCTTTTCTTGTACCTGAACTTAGAAAGGAGGAACCGAAGTGCCAAGACTACCAAAGAAACCATGCAAATATCCGGGCTGTCCAAATCTAACAGAAGGTAGATATTGTAAGGAGCATGAAAAAGAAGCAAACCAAACTTACGAGAAGTATGGTAGAGACCAAACTGTACGCCGTAAGTATGGCAGAGCATGGAAAAGAATTCGTGACAAATATGTATCTGAGCATCCATTTTGTGAGAAGTGTTTAAAAAATGGTATCGTTGTGCCGGTTGATGAGGTACATCATATCAAACCACTTGCCGAAGGTGGAACACATGACAGAAGTAACTTGATTGGATTGTGTAAGTCGTGCCACGCAAAAATACATGCAGAGCGAGGAGATTATCAAGGAAGCAAGAAACATCGTGTTTATTCATACGAAAATGACTGTCACAAGTAGCACAAATCCCCAGGGGCGGCCAAAATCTTAAAAAATGTGCCTTGCCGGGGAACGGCGTGGGGTCTCGTGTGCAAAAAATGCAAAATCAAAAGGGTAATAAAGGAGGTCTAAAAAAACGTGCCAACAAAATCAAATAATATCGGCGGGCGTGGTGGCAAAAGACCTGGTGCAGGTCGTAAGAAAACTGCAGCCTCCGAGAAAGCAAAGGCTGGAAATCCAGGTGGAAGAAAAATAGGAGTTCTGGATATTCCAGAAGTAGAAGGTGTGGAAATGCCAAAGCCTCATGACTTCTTGTCAGCAGAGCAGCGTGATGGAAGTGAATTGCAGGCGCATGAAATATATACAGAAACATGGGAGTGGCTACAAAAAATCGGCTGTGCTGCTAAAGTATCACCGCAGCTATTAGAGAGATACGCAATGTGCTCAGCTAGATGGATTCAGTGTGAAGAGATGACCAATAAACTAGGATTTCTTTCCAAGCATCCGACAACACAAAAGCCAATACCATCACCGTTTATTAACATTGGTATTAACTATATGAACCAAGCTGTAAGGCTTTGGAATGAAATATTTCAAATCGTAAAGGAAAACTGCAGTACCGACTATTCGGATGCTGCTCCACAAAACGATTTGATGGAAAGACTCTTAAGAGCAAGGGAAGGAAGATAGAATGATTGAAAAAGTAAATCCAAAACATCCGGATAAAATCTGTGATCGCATCGCAGGTGCTATTGTTGATATGGCATATTTGACAGAGGAAAATCCAAAGGTTGCTGTAGAAGTTTTGCTAGGGCATGGCAAATGTCATGTGATTATCGAAACAACAGCAGACTTAAGTAAAAACAAAATTAAAAGCGCAATCAAGAGAATTGCCGGAAATGTAAAGTGTGATATTGTGATTGTGCCGCAAGATACACATCTTGCAAATAACCAGAAAGGTTGTATCAGATGTGGTGATAATGGAATCTTTAAAGGGATGCCAGTTACTGATGAACATAAAGCATTATCTAAGATTGCAAGAGACATTTATAAAGAACATCCATATGATGGAAAGTATATTTTAGATCAGGCAAGACTTATTATCTGTCAAAGCAATGTAAACACTACACTTTTAAAAAGTACATATCCTAATGCAGAAGTAAATCCACTTGGTGATTGGACTGGTGGCACAGATGTAGATACTGGAGCAACGAATAGAAAGCTTGGTTCTGATATGGCTGACTCTGTAACTGGTGGAGGACTTCATGGTAAGGACTTATCAAAAGCAGATGTAAGTGTAAATATTTATGCTTTTCTTAAAGCGCAGGAAACTGGAAAGCTAGTAGAACTTAGCTGTGCAATTGGTGATGAAGAAATTGATGGTAAACCTTACAGCGAGATTGTACAAATAGCAAAAGAATATATAGACTCTATCGGTGGATTTGAGAAATTCGCTGAGTGGGGTCTTTTTTAATTGGAGGAGATTATGGGAAAGACAATAACTGAGATGCAGCTAGTTGCTGTATCAAAATTAATACCATATGTAAATAATGCAAGGACCCATTCACCTGAACAGGTTATGAAGCTTCGTTCATCATTACGTGAATTTGGCTTTATCAATCCAGTTATTATCGACAGAGAGTTTAACGTTATTGCAGGTCATGGAAGAATCATGGCAGCAAAAGAAGAAGGAATCTTAGAAGTACCATGTGTGTTTGTGGACTATCTTACAGAGGCTCAAAAGAAAGCATATATCCTAGCAGACAATCGAATGGCAATGGACGCTGGATGGGATGAAGAACTTCTTCGTATCGAGATAGAATCTTTGCAGGGAGAAGATTTTGATATAGGTCTAACAGGGTTTGACGAAAGTGAGATCGCAGACTTATTTAGTTCTGATGATACATCTGGTGTAAAAGACGATGACTATGATTTATCATCAGCACTTGAAAAGGCTTCATTTGTAGAGCGTGGTGACATCTGGGTGGTTGGATGTCACCGTTTGATGTGTGGGGATGCAACAAGTGAAGATGATGTTGCTGCTCTAATGGATGGTAAGAAAGCGAACTTGGTTGTAACAGATCCACCATACAATGTAGCATTTGAAAGTTCCGATGGACTTTCTATTAAGAATGACAAAATGGCAGGAGAAAAGTTTTATGAATTCCTGCTTGCTGCATTTAAAAACATGGCGACTCATTTAGAAAAAGGAGGCTCTGCTTATGTGTTCCATGCAGATACAGAAGGATTGAACTTTAGAAAAGCTTTCATAGATGCGGGATTTCATTTATCTGGTTGTTGTATCTGGGTGAAAAATTCATTGGTTCTTGGAAGAAGCGATTATCAGTGGCAACATGAGCCAGTCCTTTATGGATTCCTTCAAAACGGAAAGCATTATTGGAGCAAAACTGCAGGAAGAAGCCAGACAACAATCTGGAATTTTGATAAACCAAAGAAAAATAAGAATCATCCTACCTCAAAACCACTAGATCTTTTGGCATACCCGATCGGAAACTCAAGTCAGGAAAATGCCATTGTACTTGATACTTTTGGAGGTAGCGGTTCTACACTTATGACTTGTGAGCAAACAAATCGTATTTGTTACACAATGGAGTTAGATGAAAAATACGCATCTGTTATTCTGCGTAGATATGTAGAAGATACGGGAAATGCGGATCGGGTGTATGTAATTCGAAATGGTGAAAAGCGTATGTATACGGACTTAGTAAAGGAGGTTGATCTTGGTGAGTAAAGCAGAAGAAAAATTACTAGAACATGGTTATGAAGGTGTAATGTTTTTAGAAGATTATTCTTATGATGACGCTTTAGTTGGTGTATCAGAAGATCAGCGTGCAGTATATGATTATGAAAAAATGGTTCAGTGGTTAATGAAAACTGAAGAGTTTTCTGAGGAAGAAGCGGTAGACTGGATTAGCTACAATACGCTACGTGCTATCTCCTATATGGCTGATGGTGCTCCAATTATTATGTATCCGCTTTAATGCAGGTAAAAAATCTTCACATTATGTCGCAATTAGTGCTTGATATATGTACCTTTTAGAGTGATATATGGTAGTACCAAAACAAAGGAGGTATATAGCATGATTTTACATTTCAATGTAATTGGAGAAACGAGAAAGAAAATGGTAAAAGCCATTGAAAAAGTAACAGGAATTAGGGCAGTATATTTGAAAGTTCCAAGCTGTGCATACCAGGTAGGAAGCTACAAGGTTGGTAAGAATGGAGAACTGGATTTTAAGGAGGAAGAATCTGCATCAAATATCATTGACGCTTGCATTTTGGCAACAGGCAAACGCCCTGAAGAGTGGGAGGATAATGCCACTGAGGAAGTAAAAGCACCACAGAATGAAAGTTTGGGGCTAACAGTGGTAATCCCGCTTGAACGGGTGCACATAGAAAACCTTACAGCAATTATTTCTTCAAAAGTAGATCTTATTAAAAAGGCGTTGGACATTAATAATCTTCCAATCATAGCTGATACAGAAAAGGTATCATTCCCTTGGTTTAAAGAAAACTTAGATGAAGAAAGCCTCCAGACATACACAAGGTTTATTGCAGCACTTTGCAAGATGAGCGTTACTCAGAAAAGAATTCAGGCAAAGAAGAAAGAAGTCGATAATGAAAAATATGCATTTCGTTGTTTTCTTTTAAGGCTTGGATTCATTGGACCAGAGTTTAAGGGAGATAGAAAACTACTTCTTAAAAATCTTGAAGGGTCTTCTGCCTTCAAAGATGCTCATAGATGCGGCAGAATTAGTGAAAAATAGTGTAGTTATTATCGAAAATTGACTTGATATTATGTGCTTTTAGAGTGATATATAGTACTACCAAAAGAGAGATACACAAAACGGAGGTACAGAAAATGAACGAAAAAATAGCACATCAGATTGAAGAAATGAAAAAGCAGACAATAGGCGTTGAAGTTGAAATGAACTGCATTACAAGAAATCAGGCAGCAAAGATTGCAGCAGACTTCTTTGGAACAGGAAATTATAAAAACACAGCATCAAGAAACGGCTACATGACTTGGTCAGCTTGGGACAGTCAAGGCAGAGAATGGAAATTTCAAAAGGATGTAAGCATTGCAGGAGACGATGCACATAAATGCGAATTGGTTAGTCCAATCCTTACTTACGAAGATATGGAAAGATTACAGGAATTAATCAGAAGGCTTAGAAAAGCCGGAGCAAAAAGTGATGCATCAAGAGGATGCGGAGTACATATTCATATCGGAGCAAACGGACATACACCACAGACCATGAGAAACCTTGCAAACATTATGGCAAGCCATGAAGAACTTTTAGCAGACGCTTTGGACTTGGATAGAGGAAGAATTAGAAGATATTGCAGAATGGTGAATCCTGAATTTTTACAGCAGCTGAATAAGAAAAAGCCAAAGACCATGAGCAGATTTGCAGACATTTGGTATAACGCACAGAATTGTGATTACGGAAGAGACCACCATTACAATGACAGCCGATACCATATGCTAAACTTCCACGCAACCTTTACAAAAGGAACTATTGAATTTCGACTCTTCCAGTTTGATGAACCTGCAAATGGAAAACTAAACGGACTTCATGCCGGACAGCTTAAAAGTTACATTCAGCTTTGTATGGCACTTAGCCAGATGGCAAAGGAGGTAAAAACGGCAAGTCCAAAACCACAGCAAACAGAAAATCCAAAGTACGCAATGAGAACTTGGCTACTTAGACTCGGGTTCATTGGAGACGAATTTAAAACTGCAAGAGAAATCTTGACTAAGAGACTTGCAGGAGATACAGCATTTCGAACTGCAAGGAGATAGCCTTCTGTCACCTTAACAGAAACAGCTGACCACTTCGGTGGTCTTAAGGTGGTAGAAGGGTATTCCCTTCGGAAAGGATGGAAAACCAAATGAATAAAAAGTATTACATTGCCTATGGCAGTAACTTGAATCTACCTCAAATGAGAATGAGATGTCCAAACGCAAGAATTATAGGAATATCATTTGTGTATGATTATCAGCTTTTGTTTAAAGGAAGTAAGACGGGTTCTTACCTAACCATTGAACCAAAGGAAGGCGAGAAAGTTCCTGTAGTCGTTTGGGAAGTATCAGAAAGTGATGAAAAATCACTTGATAGATATGAAGGATACCCAAACTTCTATTATAAGAAAAACATGATACTTGATGTCAAAGGAATCAGGACAGGAAAAATCAGAAAAAAAGAAGCATTCGTGTACATCATGCATGAAGAAAGAAAACTGGGAAGTCCAAGTAGCTATTATATTAGAACCTGCCTTGATGGATACCAGACATTTGGATTTGATGACAAGTACCTGTATGATGCACTAGCTATTAGTAGGAGGAATTTACATGAAGATTGAAGGAAAAAGAACAGCCATTTGCCCTAGATGTGGAAAGAAATATACAGGAAGGCCAGCACTTTCTAGGACAGATAATAAAACGTATATTTGTCCTGATTGTGGAACGAGAGAAGCACTTGAAAGTATCGGTGTTGATGAAAAAGAGCAGGAAGAAATACTTGCCACAATTCATAGTCATACAGAACATAAAAGGATATAAATTTACTATTGATAACCTTATAAATATGCGTTATGGTGTCTTGTAGGAGGTTGATGTGGTGGATCTAAATAAAGAAATTAGCAAAAATTTAAATGCATTTATGAAACATCAAAATATAGATGTTGCAGAATTTGCAGAAAAGTGCAGTCTATCTAAAGAAAGATTGGAAAGCATATTACATGAAGAAAGCATGCTTGAACTAGATGAACTTGCTACTATATCACGAGCATATAATGTTTCAAGTGAATATTTTTTAGGGTTGATAAAATACCCATTTCCAATTGCGAAATCAGAAGAGGAAGCAATGCTCTATAAAAAACTATCCGAGCTAAGCGAAGATGAGTTATTGGAATTTATTGATAGGATTCAAAGAAAAGAAAAATAGTACAATATTTTAAAGGACTCCGATGGGGTCCTTTTTTCGTGGAGGTAAGTCATTTGAGAAAACTAAAGAAATATACACCGACAAAGCTCATGGCAAAGTCCTCGCATTATGATAAGCAGATGGCAGACTTTGCAGTCAGTTTTATTGAGGAACTGTGTCATACAAAAGGAACATGGGCGGGTAAGAAATTTGAGCTTATCGATTGGCAGGAGCAGATCATCAGAGATCTGTTTGGTGTTTTAAAACCAAATGGATATAGACAGTTTAATACTGCATATATCGAAATTCCTAAGAAACAAGGAAAGAGTGAACTTGCAGCTGCCGTAGCGCTCCTACTTTTATGTGGAGACGGAGAAGAAAGAGCAGAAGTTTACGGATGTGCAGCAGATAGAAACCAGGCAAAAATCGTATTTGATGTTGCTGTTGATATGATTCGTTTCTGCCCGGCGCTTATGAAACGAGTAAAGATACTGGAATCACAGAAAAAGATTATATATAAACCAACAAATAGCTTTTATCAAGTGCTATCCGCTGATGTAGCAAACAAACATGGCTTTAATACGCATGGGGTTATCTTTGATGAACTTCATACCCAGCCAAACAGAAAACTCTATGATGTTATGACACAAGGGTCTGGTGATGCACGTATGCAGCCACTGTATTTTCTTATTACAACAGCCGGTAATGATACGAACTCCATCTGCTATGAGATACACCAGAAGGCTTTGGATATTCAAGCAGGAAGAAAGATTGATCCTACCTTTTATTCTGTAATCTATGGTGCAGATGAATCGGAAGATTGGACAGACCCAAAAGTGTGGGCAAAAGCCAATCCGTCCCTTGGGATTACTGTTGGAATTGATAAGGTTCAAGCAGCATGTGAATCTGCAAAGCAAAACCCTGGGGAAGAGAACTCTTTTAGGCAACTTAGGTTAAATCAGTGGGTAAAGCAGTCTGTCAGATGGATGCCTATGGATAAATGGGATGCATGCAATTTCCCTATAAATGAAGATGACCTAGAAGGTCGTGTATGTTATGGGGGCCTTGACCTTTCTAGCACAACGGATATGACAGCTTTTGTTTTAGTCTTTCCACCAACGGATGAAGATGATAAATACATTGTTCTTCCGTATTTTTGGGTGCCGGAAGATACGCTTGATTTAAGAGTTAGACGTGATCATGTGCCTTACGACCTATGGGAAAGAAAAGGATATCTTCAAACAACAGAAGGAAATGTGGTGCATTACGGATACATTGAAACTTTTATCGAAAGTCTTGGTGAGCGTTTTAATATCAGAGAAATTGCATTTGATAGATGGGGAGCAGTGCAGATGGTCCAAAACCTGGAAGGCATGGGATTTACAGTCATTCCATTTGGACAAGGATTTAAGGATATGAGTCCACCGACAAAAGAACTGATGAAATTAGTGCTTGAGAAAAAGATTGCGCATGGTGGGCATCCTGTTCTTAGATGGAATATGGATAATATTTTCATACGAACTGACCCTGCAGGAAACATCAAAGCAGATAAGGAAAAATCTACAGAAAAAATTGATGGTGCAATTGCAACCATTATGGCGCTAGATAGGGCCATTCGTTGTGGAAATGAAGTGACGGAATCCGTTTATGATACAAGAGGACTTTTAGTATTTTAGAAAGGCAAGGTGATTATATTGGGAGTTTTAAAAGGTTTATTTCGAATGAGAGATGCCCCACAAAATAGAACAAGTGGAAGCTCCTACAGCTTTTTCATGGGAAACAGTACAAGTGGTAAACGTGTAAATGAGCGTTCTTCCATGCAAATGACAGCTGTATATAGCTGCGTTCGTATTTTATCTGAAGCAGTAGCAAGCCTTCCGTTACATTTTTATGAATATGTAGAAAACGGAAGCAAGATAAAGGCAATAGACCATCCGCTATATAGACTTCTTCATGATGAGCCAAATCCTGAAATGACCAGCTTTGTCTTCAGGGAAACACTTATGACGCATCTTCTGCTTTGGGGAAATGCTTATGCACAGGTGATTCGAAATGGAAAAGGAGAAGTAGTAGCACTTTATCCACTTATGCCAGATCGAATGAAGGTGGATCGAGATGAACATGGAAGATTGTATTATGAGTATCAAGTAAGCAAGGACGATCCACCAACGAATAAAGGTTCATCAGTAAAACTTACTCCCGATGAGGTAATGCATATTCCAGGTTTAGGATTTGATGGACTTGTAGGTTATTCACCTATTGCTATGGCCAAGAATGCGATAGGTCTTGCAATCGCAGCTGAAGAGTATGGAAGTAAATTTTATGCAAATGGTGCTGCACCAAGTGGTGTATTAGAGCATCCTGGAACTCTAAAGGATCCATCAAAGGTAAGAGATAGTTGGTCACAGACCTTTGGAGGAAGTGCAAATTCACATAAAGTGGCAGTGCTAGAAGAAGGAATGAAATACACTCCGATTTCTATTTCTCCAAATGAAGCTCAGTTTTTAGAAACAAGAAAATTTCAGATTGATGAGATCGCTCGAATTTTCAGAGTTCCGCCTCATATGGTAGGTGACCTTGAGAAGTCGAGCTTTTCTAATATTGAGCAGCAGTCCTTAGAGTTTGTGAAATATACACTTGATCCTTGGGTTTCAAGATGGGAGCAGAATATGATGCGTTCGCTTCTTTCTGAGGAGGAGAAAAAGAAATACTTTATTAAGTTTAATGTAGATGGACTACTACGAGGAGATTACCAAAGTCGTATGAATGGATATGCTACAGCAAGACAAAACGGCTGGATGTCTGCTAATGACATTAGGGAGCTTGAAAACCTAGATAGGATTCCAGCTGAACTTGGTGGAGATTTATATCTAATCAATGGTAATATGACAAAGCTTGAAGATGCGGGAATCTTTGCAGCTAGTTCAAATACATCAAAGGGAGAGGAGGAAGATGATGAAGAACAAGAAGTTCTGGAACTGGAAGAATCACAAAACAGTAAATCAAGAAATCGAAGAAGTAACAGAACGAATTCTTGAGTTATACGGAACCATTGCGGAAGATAGTTGGTTTGATGATGATATCACACCGCAGCTTTTTAAAGATGAATTAAATGCCGGAAGTGGCAATATCACTGTATGGATTAATTCACCTGGTGGTGACTGTATTGCAGCAGCGCAAATCTATAACATGCTTACCGAATATAAAGGAAACGTGACAGTAAAGATTGATGGCATTGCAGCTTCTGCGGCATCAGTTATTGCAATGGCAGGAGATAGGATTTTAATGTCACCTGTATCCATGCTGATGATTCATAATCCAGCAACCTATGCTTTTGGAGATCATGTGGAACTTCAAAAAGTAATGGATATGCTTATGGAAGTAAAAGAATCTATCATCAATGCATATGTAATAAAGACGGGTTTATCGAGAGCAAAGTTATCGCATTTGATGGATTCAGAAACATGGATGGATGCAAATAAAGCAGTGGAACTTGGATTTGCAGATGATGTGATTCAAAAAACAGAAAATATAGAAGACGAGAAAAGCACCGATAAGAAGGATATTCTTTCTGATTCGATGCTTTTTTCACGCAAGGCAGTAAATAATGCGCTTTTTAATAAGCTGGAAAAGCATTATGAAAAGCCAAAGGTAACAGCAACAAAACAGGTGGAAATCAAAGAGCCTGTTAATGAAGGCACTCCAGCAAAAGCAATCATGGAGCGCCTTGAAGTCATAAAGAGATTAGTTTAGGAGGATACGAATATGACTATGAAAGAATTAATTGAAAAAAGAGCGAAGTTGTGGGATACAGCAAAAAGCTTTGTAGAAACACACCAGGATGAAAATGGAGTGCTTTCTAAGGAAGATACAGAAACCTATAACAAAATGGAAAAAGAAATTGAAGATTTGACGAATGTAATCGACCGTCAGCATAGAGCAGAAAGAAGAGAGGCAGAGCTTTCTAAACCTGTAAATTCTCCAATTGTTGTAAAACCATCAAATGGTGATATGGAAGATGGAAAAGAAAAGACAGGTACTGCATCAAATGAGTATAAGAATGCGATGCTTTCTGCTATGCGTTCTAACTTCCGTAATGTAAGTAACATCCTGCAGGAAAAGGTAGATGCCGATGGTGGTTATTTAGTACCGGATGAATATGACAGCAGATTAATTGATGTGTTAGAAGAAGAAAATATTATGCGTTCTCTTGCCACAACTATTACAACTGCTGGTCAGCATAAGATTAATATCGCAGCTACAAAACCTGCGGCAGCATGGATTGAAGAAGGTGCTGCATTAACTTTTGGTGATGCAAAGTTCAGTCAGATTTACCTTGATGCATATAAGCTTCATGTTGCAATTAAAGTAACGGAAGAACTTTTATATGATAATGCATTCGGACTTGAAAACTACATCATCACACAGTTTGGTAAGGCACTTGCTAATGCAGAAGAAGATGCTTTTCTAAATGGTGATGGTAAAAGTAAACCTACAGGTATCTTTGCTGCAACTGGTGGCGGTGAAGTAGCAAACACACTAACGGCTGCAATTAAGTCTGATGATATGATCGACCTTGTATATGGATTGAAAAGACCATATCGTAAAAAGGCATCTTTCATCATGAATGACGCTACACTTGCAACTCTTAGAAAACTGAAAGACAACAATGGTGCATATATCTGGCAGCCTTCCTATAAAGAAGGAGAACCAGATAGAGTACTTGGTTATCCGGTACATACTTCTGCCTTTGCACCTAAGAATGCGATTGCTTTCGGTGACTACAGTTATTACAACATCGGTGATCGTGGTTCTCGTTCCTTTGCAGATCTTCGTGAACTTTTTGCAGGAAATGGAATGGTTGGATTTGTTGCAAAGGAAAGAGTCGATGGAAAGCTGATTCTTCCAGAGGCTGTTAAGATTTTAAAACTTAAAGCAGAATAAGATTTAATTCAAGATGGTGGTGGGCTATGAGTTTGTAGCCTGTCACCATTTGCATTTGGGGTGATATGACAATGATTTTAAGTCTTGATGAAATGAAAGGATACCTTCGTGTTGACTTTAATGATGATGACCAGCTGATTAAGCATCTTATAGCAGCATCTGAAAATCTATGTGCAGATATTGCAAGACTTTCTGTGTCTGAACTTAGCATGATGCCGACATCAAAAATTGCAGTGATGTATGCCGTAGCGTACCTATATGAACATAGAGAAGATGCAGACCATCATCAGCTTTCTATTTCTCTTCGTTCCCTTTTAGAAGGTGTAAGAAGGAGCGTGTTCTGATGGAGGTTTCGCTATTAAATGTAAAAATTCAGATTCAGCAAAATGAAATTGTAGTAGATGAGATTGGAAATCATAAAAATACATGGAAAGAATATTATTCCTGCTTTGCTACAGTAAGTGGTGAAGGTGGTTCTGAAAAGAGTGTAGCGGGTCTTATCGTGGAAGATTCCGATATTTCTTTTACGATTCGCTATTGCAAAGCAGTAGAAAAGCTCGATACAACAAAGCATAGAATTTTATTTATGGGAGAACTGTATAACATCGTAGCTATCGATCACATGAACTTTAAGAAAAAGTGTATCAAATTAAAAGGTGAAAAGGTAAGGAATTAGATATGGCAAATGTAAAAATTGATAAGCTTGCTGATGAAATCACAAAAGGTTTGAAAGAGTATGCAGACTTGGCTACAGATGATATGAAAAAGGCAGTTCGTAAATCTGGAAATTCTGTAAGAAAAGAAATATCTCAATCTGCACCAAAAGATACCGGTGCTTATGCAAAAAGCTGGTCAGTCAAAAAGACAAAAGAAACATCAAACTCGTTAGAAGTAACGGTTCATTCAAAAAATAGATATCAGCTTGCACATCTACTAGAGCATGGTCATGCAAAACGTGGTGGTGGCCGTGTTGCTGCTAGACCACATATTGCCAAAGCGGAAGAAAATGCAATCGATACACTTGAACAAGAAATCTTAAAGGCTCTGGGAGGTATGTGATGTTAAAAATCGTAAATATAATAAAGGAAATAGGACTTCCTTTTGCTTATGATCATTTTGCAGAAGGAGAAAGTCCTAACCCACCATTTATCTGTTATCTTACTCCAGGCAGTGATAACTTTGCTGCAGATGGAAAGGTATATCACAAGATAAATATCATTCATTTGGAACTGTATACCGATTGTAAGGACTTATCGGTAGAACAGAAAGTGGAGGCTGTGCTTGATAAGCATGGCATTTTTTATGACAAGCTGGAAACTTGGATTGAAAGTGAAAAACTGTATGAAGTCCTATATTCATTTGAAATGGAGGTATAACAAAATGGCAAATAAAATTAAGTACAATCTTAAGAATGTACACGCTGCAAAACTGACGAAAGGTCCTGATGGTGCATACAAATATGAAGTGCCAAAGGCCATTCCAGGAGCAGTAAGTATCAGCCTTGATGCGGAAGGTGATTCTAGTCCGTTCTATGCTGATGGGATTGTGTATTTTCGTTCAACATCTAATAACGGATATTCAGGTGATCTTGAAATTGCTTTAATTCCAGAATGGTTTAGGACAGATATTTTAAAAGAAGAACTTGATAAGAATGGTGTTCTTGTAGAAAATGCTGCAATTGCAGAAACAGAGAAATTTGCACTTTTATTTGAATTTGATGGAGATGCCAATGCAATCCGTCATGTTTTATATAACTGCAGTGCATCTCGTCCTTCTATTGAATCAGAAACAAAGGAAGATACGATTGAACCAGGAACAGAGAAGCTTTCTCTTACTGCAGACCCTAGAGAAGATGGTCTTGTAAAAAGTAGAACTGGAGATACAACAACGGAAACTACTTATAAAGACTGGTATAAAAATGTTTATGTACCTACCCCTAAAGAAGTATTGGCCTAAGGAGGAACATCTATGTTAAAGAAAGTAATCAATGTTGGTGGTAAAGAGGTAGCATTTCGCTCCTCTGCCACTGTACCAAGACTATATCGAGCAAAGTTTAAGCGTGATATTTTTAAAGACTTAGCAAAACTTGAAAGTTCATATAAAGGAAACAAAGAAGATGGTGATGGATTTGCTATTGATGACTTAGAGATTTTTGAAAATGTGGCATACATTATGGCCTATCATGCAGACCATACGATTCCAGATAATATTGATGACTGGCTTGATCAGTTTGAGATGTTCTCGATTTATGAAGTGCTACCAGAAATTCTTGCTCTTTGGGGAACAAATCTTATAACAGATATTGAATCTAAAAAAAACTTAAACGAAGTAGCCGCGAAATGACAACGCCGCTTTTCCTTCTTCGATGTTTAGAAATCGGCCTTTCGATTAAAGACTTAGATGATCTTACCATCGGAATGGTGATGGATATCTGGACTGAAAAAGGAAATGACAGCGTGACTTATGATAATCTTGCAACGCAGGAGGATTTTGATAAATTTTAAAAAATGAGGACTTTTACTTTTATGGTAGAGGTCCTTTTTTGTTGAAGGAGGTATCAGCCAATGGCAAATCGAATTAAAGGTATAACCGTTGAAATTGGCGGAGATACCACGAAACTACAAACAGCCTTAAAAGGCGTTAATGGTCAAATTAAAAATACGCAATCTGCATTAAAGGATGTAGAAAGACTTTTAAAACTAGATCCATCCAATACAACTCTGCTTGCTCAAAAGCAGAAACTATTAACACAGGCAATTGGTGAAACAAAAGAAAAGCTGGAAACATTAAAGCTTGCGGCACAGCAAGCAAATGAACAATTGCAAAATGGAGAAATTTCTAAAGAGCAGTATGATGCCCTTCAAAGAGAAATCATAGAAACGGAAGAACAATTAAAGAAGTTAGAGTCACAGGCATCTAAAGTAAATCAGGTACTAGGAAAAGCATCAGAGGTTGGTTCTAAGTTTGAAAGCGCAGGAAATAAAATCACAGATGTTGGGAAAAAGACATCTGTAGCATCTGCAGCTGTAACGGCTATGGGAGGAGTAGCTGTAAAAACAGCAGCTGATTTTGAAAGTTCCATGAGTCAGGTACAGGCTACAATGGGAATCACTTCTGATTCTATGTCCAATCTAAATGGTAAATCTGTTAATACAATGGATGCATTATCGGATTTGGCTAAAGAGATGGGATCAAAAACTGCCTTTTCTGCAAGTGAGTGTGCTGAAGCTTTAAATTACCTAGCACTTGCAGGATATAACACGCAGGAAATGGCAGATACACTTCCTACAGTTTTAAACCTAGCTGCAGCTGGTAACATTGATCTTGCATCGGCATCGGATATGGTTACCGATGCAATGTCTGCTCTAGGAATGGAAACAGCCGATGCAGATAAGATGGTAGACCAGATGGCAAAGACTGCTTCTACTACAAATACATCTGTTGGACAGCTTGGTGAAGGTATTTTAACTATTGGTGCAACTGCTAAAACCGTCAAAGGTGGAACTGCCGAATTAAATACAGCACTTGGTATCTTAGCAAACAATGGTATCAAAGGTGCTGAAGGCGGTACCCATTTACGAAACGTCATTCTTTCTTTGCAGAGCCCTACGGATGTGGCGGCAAAGTCACTAAAGAAACTAGGTGTATCTGTATTTGACTCGGAAGGAAATATGCGAAGCCTTAATGATATACTGGGTGACTTAAATAAAAGTATGGATGGGATGACATCTGAAGAAAAATCAAATATTATCAGTAAGATTTTTAATAAGACAGATTTATCTTCTGTAAATGCTCTGCTTGCCAATACCGGTGAAACATGGGACGGACTTCAAAGTGCCATTGAAAGCAGCGGTGGTGCAGCACAAAAGATGGCAGATACACAGCTTGATAATCTAAATGGTCAGCTTACGATTTTAAAATCAGCGGTAGAAGGTTTTGCCATTTCTATAGGTGAAGCCCTTATGCCAATGATTAAAAATATTGTGGCTAAACTACAGTCTTTTGTAGACTGGCTAAATAATCTTGATGAAGGAACAAGACAAGTTATTGTCAAGGTAGGATTATTTGTAGCTGCTTTAGGACCCTTGCTTGTCATACTTGGAACTGTTATATCTAAAGTAGGAATTGCAATTCAGTCTTTCTCTAAGCTAGGACTTAAAATATCCGCAGCAATCACAAAGGCAGGAGGTATGTCTGCGGTCTTTTCTAAAATGGGTGCTGCTATTATGGGAATCAATCCAATTGTAATAGCTGTTGTTGCTGCAATTGGTGTACTTGTTGGTGCATTTACTCATCTTTGGAAAACAAATGAAGAGTTTAAGAATAATGTGATTGCTATTTGGAATCGAGTGAAAGCTGTATTTGATGGCTTTGCACAAGGAATTGTAGAAAGGTTAAACGCACTAGGTTTCAATTTCAGTAGTATTACAGAAGTAATAAAAACAGTGTGGAATGGATTTTGTAATTTTCTAGCGCCTGTGTTTGAAGGCGTATTTACGCAAATTGTCAATGTTTTAGAAGGAGCACTTAGTGCTATTACTGGATTTCTTGATATCTTTATCGGTATTTTTACAGGAAACTGGTCGCAAGTCTGGGAAGGTGTCAAAGGCACTTTCACTTCTGTATGGGAGTTTATAAAGAATACTTTTACAACGTGCATTATGGCTATCCAGAATATTGCTAATGTAGTTCTTGGATGGTTTGGTACAAGCTGGACAGAAGTTTGGACTTCTATTAAAGATTTCTTTGTAAATATGTGGACCGGTATTTCTACATTCTTTACCGGTATTTGGGAAGGTATAAAAAATGTGGTAACGACAGCAGTGATGTTTATTGCATCCTTCCTTAGTACAGCCTTTGATCTTATTACTTTGCCATTTCAGTTTATCTGGGAAAACTGCAAAGAAATTATTATCTCTGTATGGGATTCTATTAAGAGTAAGGTTACTACTGTAATTAATGCAGTATCCTCTGTCATTTCAACAGTACTAAATAGTATAAAAACGGTATTTTCTACAATTTGGAACAGTATCAAAACGACAGTAACAACAGTTGTTAATTCCATAAAGACTGTAATTACAACAGTATTTAATGCCATAAAAAATACAACTGTGGCAGTATGGAATGCCATCAAAACAGCAGTTACGGTTCCAGTTAGTGCGATTAAATCTACAGTTTCTACAGTATTTAATTCTGTAAAAAGTACTGTATCATCCATATTTAATAGCATAAAAAGTACGGCAACTTCTGTATGGAATGGAATTAAAAACGCCATCGTCACACCAATTGAAGCTGCTAAAAATAAGGTAAAGGCTGTTGTTGATGCGATCAAGGGATTTTTCTCTGGTATGAAACTGTCTCTTCCTCATATTAAACTACCGCATTTTAGAGTTTCAGGAAAACTATCAATTATGCCACCATCTGTACCAAAACTATCTATCGACTGGTACAAGGAAGGTGGTATCATGACAAGACCGACAGCTTTTGGTATGAATGGAAGTTCTTTGATGGCTGGTGGAGAAGCAGGTGCAGAAGCAATCTTACCTCTTTCTTCTTTTTATAAACAGCTTGAAGCAATGCTTGATAGCAAATTAAATATGAGAAGTATGGAAAAATACTTGTCGATTATTGCAGATAACAGCAGTAAAGGAATCTATCTTGAAGATGGTACGCTTGTAGGACATTTGCTTCCTGCAATTGATGAAGGACTAGGAAATAAACAGAAATTAACAAGGAGGCTTGCGTTATGATACCTGATATTTTCATCAATGATATATCCATGTTAAAGATGGGATGGATTCGAGAAAATATTGATTTTCCAACACCAAAATCCCAATCGGAAACCGTCATTATACCGGGGCGCAATTCTCCGATTCGTTTTACGGAGGCTCTTGGTTTAGTATCCTATGAGCCCAGAACCTTTACGATTCTTCTTTCCATGCTTGGTACAAGAGCAAAATATAATGAACTTGTAAAAGAATGTAGTAATCAGTTTAGTGGAAGGCTTGCAAAAGTGATTTGCTCTGAAGAGCCTTCCCTTTACTGTGTTGGAACATTAGAGTTAAAGCCATCCTATGATCCCCTTACTGGACGAGGAGAACTTGTAATTGAATGCGTGGATGCGGATTCCTATAGGTATCATGTAGATGTGACAGAAGTGATGATATCAGGAAATGGTACCATTACCCTTTTAAATGATTATATGCCTGTAGTACCTACAGTTGTTACAACCGCAGAAACTCTGCTTTCTTGGAAGGTTGGTACAGATTCTTTTAAGAAAACACTCAGTAGCGGTACATGGGAAATTCCAGAACTGCAACTATCGCATGGTGAAAACAGCATAAGTATTACCAGTACAGGTACGACTATCTTCAAGTACAGGGAGGGTTGTCTATGAGCCTTTTTAGAGTTTATGTGGATGGAGCACTATTTTATCATCCCAACCTTTCAAAACTTGTAATCACAGAAGCAAAAATCAGTGAAGATGCTGTAAACATAGATAGTTTAAATTTATCAGCGCCCTTCTCTCACCCGTACATTGATTCGATTAAACCAATGGCATCTGTGATTGTATGTAAAAAAGGAGAAGAAGTAGTCTTTGAAGGTAGAGCTTTAGATGATGGAAGTGACTTTTATAACACCCACTCTTGGACATGTGAGTCAGCTCTTGCCTATTTAAAGGATACTGTGCAACCACCATTTTCATATAAAGGTCCGCTGAAAGGATTGCTAGAACAGTTTATTTCTGTTCATAACTCTAAGGTGGAAAAGCAGAAACAATTCAAACTTGGAAATATTACGGTTACAGACAACAATGACTATATTTCTTACAGTAGTTCAGAATATACAAAAACCATAGATGCTATAAAAAATAAGCTCATCAATACACATGGCGGCTACCTACAAGTACGCTATGAAAAAGATGAAAAGTATCTTGATTATCTTGAAGATTTTAAACTAAGGTCACTTCAAAAGGTGGAGTTTGGAAAGAATATCACAGATGTTAAAATCACCAAAGATCATACGGAGCGAGTAACGGCACTTATCCCATTAGGAGCAAGGAAAACAATTCAAGATGAAGACGGAAATGAAGTTCAGTCGGAAGAACGAGTGGATATTTCCTCTGTAAATAATGGACTTAATTATGTTCATGATGAGAAGGAAGTTAAAAATATCGGTTGGATCTGGACAACAGAAGTATGGGATGATGTAACAATACCAGGAAATCTACTTAAAAAAGCAAAAAGTAGACTTGGCGACTTAGTCAAAGGTGTTACTAGTATTCAGCTTACGATTGTTGATGAATCCGATACTGGTGCTGATATTGGTGATATTCATGCCAGAATGTATGTAGAATGTATCTCAAATCCACATGGTATCAATGGCACATACCTTTGTGTGAGTAGAACAAGGGATTATCTCAATCCGGCCGGTAATACCATCACCATTGGTGCGAGTGGCGTTTCTCTATCACAAGCGACCGTTAATCAAGATAAAAATATATCAGCTCTAGAAGACGATATTCTAGGTCAGACAAATAAGATAGATTCTATTACTGGAGAACTAAATACCATCAACTCACAGAAAATGTATAGAACAGAACTTGTGGTTGATGGAGTTAGTATTTTCAGAAACAAAGGTCAGAGAAGTATTATGCAATGTAAGGTCTATTCTTGGGATAAGGATATTACCAATACACTTTCTGCAGATAGCTTTCTATGGCATCGCAAGTCCTCTGATGAGGAGGCTGATAAATTGTGGGATAGTTCTCACAAAGGAATGAAACAAATAACGATCACAACAGCGGACGTATATGACAATGCGTCCTTTTATTGTGAAGTAAATTTATAGGAGGAATTTTAATGGCTACAATTTTAACTTCAAGTCAGCAGACATTTGTAGATATTACAGACCAAAGAAAGCTGTCTGCGTATATCACATCCAACCTTCCAAAGACACAAAGTGAAGATCCAAATGTTCTGCCACATAAATATGCACCAGACTGGACAAGTAACAATCTTGTTTTAACACCGGTCTTATTTCTAGACCAAACGAGTGTATCTGTTACTGCAAGTGGAGTGACAATTTCATGGAAAAGAAAAGATGGCGTTGCTTCAGAAACAGCGTTAGTTACAGGAGAAACTGTAAAAAATGGTGTTCTGAGTGTGTCTGCGAATAAACTGGAAAAATCAACTTCAGGGATGATTACATATATTTGCTATATCAGCTATTACGACACCGAAACAAAAAATACGATCAATATTACATCGGATATCACTTTTACATTAGTAAAGAATGCTGCCAATGCAAAACTTTGCTATGTAACAAGTGATACCTATGTTTTTAAGTATGATACTTCATCTGCACTTGTGGGTAGTGCGCAGGCAACTTTAAATGCGCAGGTGCAAGGAGTGACAATCTCTAAATGGGAATATAAAAATAGTGGAGGTACTTGGGCCGATTATCCTAACACACAGGATAATGCAACAATTACTGGCGGAACGCTTGTTGTAAAACCAACACATGCTATTTTTAATAATAATGTAGCACAGATTAGGGTAACTACTTCCGATTCGGATGTCTATGATACGATTACTATTAGCAAAATTTATGATGGCGCAAAAGGTGAAGCAGGAAAACCTGGAGCATCTGGTACTGGTGGTATCTCTGTTGTACTTGGAAATGAAACACAAGCGATTGTTTGTACACCGGAAGGAAAAACAGCATCAGCTACAACAATTTTAATTCCATTTACTGGTTATGTTGGTATTACACAAACTGCTACCACATGTAGTGTGGGTTCCCTACCTACTGGAATTACGCTCAAAACAAATACAGCAGCTACAACGTCTTCATCTGGAAAAATTGAGTTTTCTGTTGCCGCCGCTTCTGATCTTGGTGGTGTGGGTGTACTTACAGGAAATATTATTTTAACCTTTACTATTTCAGGAAAGAACGTAACAAAAATATTCACATGGACAAAATCAAAGGCAGGAAATAACGGACAATCTGCAGTGGTATTTTCTGTTTATGCGCCAAATGGAACCATTGTACATAACCAGTCTGGTTCATTAACACTTGCAACTTCTGCGTATATTGGAACAACTCCTATAACAAATGGGACTTACCAATGGGCAAAATTTACTGGTGGCTCTTGGAAAAATATAACGAACGCAACATCGTCTACATTATCAGTAGCGGGAACAGATATTATCAACATTCAATCTTATCGTTGCACAATGACTTATCTTGGAAAATCCTATGTTGATGTAATTACTATAGAAGATAAATCAGACCCCTATGTATCGGAGATGCTTTCCATCGGTGGGTTTACGGTTAAAAACAATATTGGTGGCCTTGTTCCTTATGTGATTGTTAGAACCAATCAAAAGGAAGTAGATCCTCTACTCGGAAGTATCAGTGAAACAGCTCCATCTTCACCAAAAAGCAATGATTTCTGGTATAAGGTCGACCATTCAGCTAAAGTCGTCACTCTGATGAAGTATAACGGTACAACTTGGGTAAATGCTACAGAAAAGCAAAAACTTACATATACTTGGTATGCGCAGGATAAGGATGGTAAAGCTGTCAGTTTTTCTAAAACAGGTAAAGTTATTTATCTTTCTGCTGAAGATATTGTGAGTCTACTTACATTACAGTGTGATGTTTCAAATTAGTGGGAGGTGACGTGAATGGCGCTTTTGACGGTATGTCAGCATACTTTCCAAAACGTAGCAGGATATGAAGATGCTTTAGAAGACTTAGAACTTGTAAAGACACAAATCCATGAATGTTATTCGGAGATTGCAAAAACTGCTGATAAGATCACGAGTACTGTTCATGACACCTATATTGAAAAATCTCAGCTTGCTACGATACAGAAAGACTTTCAAACTAGCATTACGCAAAATAGCAGTGAAATTCGTATGGATTTTACAGCAATCACTGATGAAATCAAAGGAAATGTTGCACATAATCAAGAGCTGTTTAAAGAATATATTCGCTTTAAAGGTGCGTTGATTGAGCTCGGTAAGTTAGGGAATGCTTTTACTGCCGAGCTTTCCAATGAAGAACTGGCCTTCAAAGAAAATGGCCAAAAGATAGCTTATATATCAAATAACAGTTTGGTTATTACAAATGCAGAAATAAGGAATAAGCTATCTCTTGGAAATGAATCAAGAGGTTGGTTTGACTTTATACCAAGAACCAACGGTAATCTTTCTATCAAATGGAGAAATCCGGTAAAGTAAAGAGGTGAAAAAATATGGCTTCAAGTGGAAGTATTACAACAAATGAAAAAGAGGGTCGTTCCATAACATTATCATGGACGTTATCAAGTCAAAGTGTGGCTAATAATACATCAACAATTAAATGGACGCTAAAAGGCTCTGGATCTTCTGGTGGGAGTAGCTGGGTCATGGCAGGTGCTTTTAAGGCAGTGATTAATGGAAAAACCGTTTATTCTAGCGATACTCGTATTCAGTTAAAGAAAGATCAGGTTATTTCATCAGGGACCACAACAATTACTCATAATTCAGACGGTACAAAATCTTTTAGTTTAAGTTGTGAAGCAGGTGTATATACATATGCCGTTTCTGTAAGAGCAAATGGAACACATACATTAAATACGATTCCTCGTGCCTCCGGAGTATCTGCTACAAATGCAGAGATGAATGGTACTTCAACCATATCTATTAGCAGAGCGTCATCATCATTTACCCATACATTGACATATTCGTTTGGGAATACAAGTGGAACAATTATAAGTAAAACCACCTCAACGTCTGTGTCTTGGAAACCGCCATTATCCCTAGCATCACAAATTCCAAACGCTATATCTGGTACTTGTAGAATTACGTGTGATACATATAGCGGATCATCAAAGATAGGAACAAAAAGCTGTACCTTGAAACTGACAGTTCCTGCTTCTGTGAAACCGACTATTGGAAGTTTAATTGCCACAAGAATTGATGGAGATGTACCCTCTTCTTGGAATAGTTATATTCAGACAAAATCAAAAGCTAAATTAACGATTAATTCTCCTGCAGGTACCTATGGCTCAACCATATCGTCCTATTCTATTACCGGTGGTGGCTATTCAAGCACAGAATCCAGTTTTACTACAGGCTTTTTGAACGAATCAGGAACAGTAACTTTTACTGCAAAAATAACAGATTCTCGTGGTAGAACATCTGATGCAAAAACTGTATCAATTACGATAGTACCATATGAAGCTCCATCACATACAGGATATATGGCACAAAGGTCACTAAGTGATGGAACTTTAAATGATGATGGAACATATATTAAAGGCTTCGTAATCTTTTCCTATTCATCATGTAATGGGAACAATAGTGTAACATGTAGCACTTATTACAAAAGATCAGTAGATACACAGTGGACAAATGCTAATAAAAGCTTTGCATCCAGTATTACCTTTACTTTCGGTAACGGGCAAATATCCACTGAATCTTCTTATGATGTGAAATATGTTATTGCCGATACTTTTTCTGAAATAACAATTATGGATACAGTTTCTACCGCTGCAGTTTTGATGGACTTTAAAGCCGGTGGTAAAGGTATAGCCATTGGGAAGGTATCGGAAAAAGATAAAACAGTAGAAATAGATCAAAGTTGGGATCTTGAAGTTTATGGGAAAAAATTGATTGACTTGATTTACCCTGTCGGTAGTATCTATATGAGTGTAAATGCCACAAGTCCTAACCTATTATTTGGTGGTGATTGGAGAGCAATAACGGATAAGTTCTTACTTGGTGCTGGTGGAGCATATCCTGTAAACAGTTCTGGTGGTGAAAAAACGCATAAGCTTACTATTGATGAAATGCCAAAACACAGACATAGCATGTCGATGTCAAATCAAGGGAATGGAACTATGGATTATTGTCATCAAGGAGTGAACAGTAAGACCGGATATAACGATGGATATAAATATCCCACAGCTTATACAGGTGGCAGTAAGGCTCACAACAATATGCCACCCTACGTGGCAGTATATATATGGAAAAGAATATCTTAATAGATCAGCGATTGCTTAATATGGCAGTTGCTTTTTTTATACTCAAAATCAAAAAGGAGGAATTCAATATGAAAGAATTTTGGAACACAATTCAGCTTATTTTTACAGGCATTGGAGGATGGCTTGGCTACTTTTTAGGTGGTTGGGATGGTCTTTTATATGCACTTGTAGCGTTTGTAGTTGTTGATTATGTGACAGGAGTCATGTGCGCCATCAATGATAAGACGCTATCCAGTGCAGTTGGCTTTAAAGGAATCTGTAGAAAAGTCCTTATTTTCATGCTTGTAGGAATCGCACAGATCCTTGATGTGAATGTGATTGGAACAGGAAGTGTTCTTCGAACAGCGGTCATTTTCTTTTATATCTCCAATGAAGGAGTATCATTTCTTGAAAATGCAACCCACTTAGGACTTCCGGTGCCGGAAAAAATAAAGGATGTCTTACAGCAGTTACATGAACGATCAGAAGAAACGGAGGAAAAGTAACATGTCAAACAGTAAATTAGTATCTTATACAAAGCTTAGTCCTAATCATTCAGGACATAGAACTCATGCCATTGATCGTATTACACCACACTGTGTGGTCGGCCAGTGCAGTGTTGAAACCTTAGGTAATATCTTTGCTCCTGCATCAAGAGAAGCAAGTTGTAACTATGGGATTGGTGTTGATGGGAGAATTGGAATGTATGTAGAAGAAAAGAACCGTAGTTGGTGTTCTTCATCCAATGCTAATGACCAGCGAGCTGTTACCATTGAATGTGCAAGTGATACATACGAGCCTTATGTCATGAACTCCAAGGTATATAACTCGCTTGTAAATCTTTGCACAGATATCTGCAGAAGAAATGGGAAGAACAAACTTTTATGGCTTGGAGATAAGAATAGAACCCTTAACTATTCTCCAAAATCGAATGAAATGGTGCTTACTGTACATAGATGGTTTGCCAATAAAAGCTGCCCAGGAAACTGGCTTTATGCTCGTCTAGGTGATTTAGCAAATAAGGTCACAGCGAATTTACAGGGAGTTCCTGTTAAACCATCACCTTCTCCATCAAAATCCATTGATGCGATTGCAAGAGAAGTCATTCGTGGCAACTGGGGAAACGGTGCTGATAGAAAAGCAAGACTAGAGTCAGCAGGATATAACTATAGTGCAGTTCAGGAAAGGGTTAATGAACTTTTGTATGGAAGTAATGCTCCATCACCTTCTCCTTCAAAGTCAGTTGATGCGATTGCAAGAGAAGTGCTCCGTGGTGACTGGGGTAATGGTGCTGATAGAAAAGCAAGATTAGAAAAAGCAGGATATAGCTATAGTGCAGTTCAAGAAAGAGTGAATGCAATTCTTGGAGGAAGTCATACTTCAGCTCCATCAAAATCCATTGATGTAATCGCAAGAGAGGTCATTCGTGGCGATTGGGGGAATGGTCAGGATAGAAAGAATCGTCTTACTGCGGCAGGATATAACTATTCTGCCGTACAGAAAAAAGTAAATGAGATGTTGTAAAAATAAAGTGCCTACTAGGGTTAAATCCTTAGTAGGCATATTTTTTTTACCTTTTTTTAGTGAACCCGGAATTGTCGATGAGAAATTCCCTTAGGAAGTTAGAAGGCAGAACTTTCAAACGATAAGGAGGGATATCATTATGACGGATAAAGAAAAAAAGCAAATAGAAGTTTATAGAGAGCAAGGTTTAAGTTATGCGGTGATTTCAAAGAAGATGAATCTTTCTATCAATACCGTAAAGACATATTGTAAGAGACATGGACTTGGTGGTGTCAGAGCTTATAAAGTCACAGATAAAATAGAGGTTTGCATATGTGAGAACTGTGGGATACCTGTAAAACAAAATCCAGGACGAAAGAAAAAGCGTTTCTGTTCCGATAAATGTAGAAATGAATGGTGGAATTCACATATGGAATTAGTAAAAAGAAAAGCGAACTATGATTGTGTCTGTGCTAATTGTGGCAAACAATTCATTTCATATGGAAATAAAGAACGTAAATATTGTAGTCATGAATGTTATATAGAAGATAGATTTGGAGGTAGTGGTCGTGGATAAGAATGAATTTAAAAGAGAAAAACTTTATCAAGCTACTATGCTCGTTGCTAAAAAAATGCTTAAAAATGGAATAATTTCTATAGAGGAATATCAAGAAATAGATGTGAAAATGAATGAAAAATATAAACCGATATTTGGTACATTATTATCACAAAATGACTTGATATAAGTGGGATGTAGAGCGAATATGTGACGTGGAAGGAGGGATAGAATGGCGAAAATAATACGAATTGAACCGAACAAATACCAGCCATTTGAATGCCGAAAAAAAGTAGCGGCATATGCTAGAGTATCAAGAGATACTGAAAAATTAATGCACTCTGTTTCAGCACAGATTAGCTATTACAATAACTTGATTCAGAAGAATCCAAACTGGGAGTATGTAGGTGTTTATGCGGACGAAGGAATTACTGGAACCAGCATGGAAAAACGTGATGAGTTTCAGAAAATGTTGGAAGACTGTGAAGTAGGTAAAATTGATTTAATTCTTACAAAGTCTGTTAGTAGATTTGCTAGAAACACTGTAGATCTTTTGGAAATAGTACGACATTTGAAAGAACTTGGAATCGAGATCTATTTTGAGGAACAGAATATCAGTACACTGAGTGGTGATGGAGAATTGATGCTTACAATCTTAGCTTCGTTTGCGCAAGAGGAAAGTGTGTCAATGAGCCAGAATATTATTTGGGCTAAGAGAAAACAATATGAAAAAGGAATCATGAGTAATACAGTTGTTCCTTATGGATATAGATATAATCCTGAAACGCGATCACCAATCATAGAAGAAAATGAAGCTATGATAGTTAAAGAGATTTATTCGGATTATATAAATGATATGAGCGTTTATCAAATTGCAAAGAAGCTTAATGAAGCCGGAATTCCATCACCAAGAGGTACAAATTGGCTTCCCAATACTGTAAAAAGAATTCTTGAAAACATTAATTATACAGGAAATATGTTGTTTGGAAAATTTTATAGCGATGGACCATTAACGCAAAAGCACACAAAAAACAGAGGGGAACGTCCTATGTACTATTCTGAAGAAAATCATGAAGCAATTATAGATATGGATACTTTCAATAAGGTAAAAGAAAAGTTTAAATATAACTCAGAATACGGTGCGTATAGAAGCGGTACAAGGAATTGTTTTTCAAAAAAGATTGTCTGCGAATGTTGTGGTAAGTTCTTTGGGCGTTGCTCTCTGAAGATGGCTAAAGGGATAAAACATCCTGCGTGGGAATGTAAAAAGCGAGCAAAGGATACGGGAAAATGCGCTGTGGTAACTGTATTGGAAGAAGATCTAAAACAGATATGTGTAGACCTATTAAATCTTGATGAATTCACAGAGGAAGCTTTTGAAAGTAAAGTAGAAAAAATAACGGTAAATGATCAGGATTATTTACATTTTTATCTTAAGGATGGGCAAGAATTTATACATTACTATCCTAGAAGAAGAAAGTTAAGAGCGGAGGGAAAGAAACATGGCTAAAAAAGTTACAGCAATACCGGCAACAATTAGTAAATTTACAGCAGCGCCCATTAATACGATTAAGAAAAGACGTGTTGCAGGATATGCTAGGGTGTCTACGGATCATGAGGATCAGGCTTCAAGTTACGCTGCTCAAGTAGACTATTACACTTCCTACATCAAAGGGCGTGATGATTGGGAATATGTAGATATTTACACTGATGAAGGAATTAGTGCTACAAACACAAAGAAGCGTGAAGGATTTAATAGAATGATAAAAGATGCACTTGCTGGTAAAATTGACCTAATTATTACAAAGTCAGTTAGTCGTTTTGCAAGAAATACGGTTGATAGTCTTACAACAATACGAAAGCTAAAAGAAAAAGGTATTGAAGTATATTTTGAAAAAGAGAATATTTGGACTTTAGATGCAAAAGGCGAATTACTTCTTACCATAATGAGTTCATTAGCTCAGGAGGAAGCAAGAAATATTTCAGAGAACACAACATGGGGAAAAAGAAAAATGTTTTCTGATGGCAGATACCACATGAATTACAGCAGATTTCTTGGTTATGATAAAGGACCAGATGGAGGGATTGTCGTTAATGAAGAGCAAGCTAAGGTTGTGAGATTTATTTACAAATCGTATCTTTCTGGATTATCAACTGTTGCAATCGCAAAGAAACTAATGGAAAAAGGAATCAAGGCTCCAGGCGGCGGTGATAAGTGGCACTGGAATACCGTAAGAAGTATCCTTTCAAATGAGAAGTACAAAGGAGATGCTCTGTTACAGAAAAAATACACTTCGGATTATTTAACTAAAAAACTTAAGGTTAATAATGGAGAGGTCCCACAATATTATATAGAGGATGATCACGAAGCAATTATTAGTCCAGAAGTATTTGATAGGGTTCAGATCGAAATTGTAAGGAGATCGAAATCTGAAAATAAGTTTTCAGGAGTAAGTATCTTCTCGTCAAAAGTAAGATGCGGAGATTGTGGAAACTGGTATGGACCTAAGGTGTGGCATTCTAATGATAAATACCGCAAAGTAGTATTTAGATGTAATCATAAATACCAAGATGGGCATAAATGTACGACACCACATTATTCAGAAGATGAGTTAAAACAAATGTCTGTTAAAGCAATCAATCTTCTATTAGAAGAGAAGGATGAGATTATTGAAAATATAGAAAATTGCTTAGCAGAGTTTTGTAAGACAGATGAATTAAAAAAGCGGCAAGAAAATATAGTGTCCGAATTGACGCTTCAAGTGGAAATTGTTCAGGAACTTGTAGCGGAGAATGCAAGAAGAGTACAAAACCAGGAAGTATACCAAGCTAAGTACGACAAAGAAGTATCAGTTTATGAGAGATTAAAAGCTAAGTATGATTCGATAGAAGAGGAAATACAAAATATAAATGCAAGACAAGCTCTTTTCGATAGTTTCATAAAAGAAATCAAAAGTCTAGAAGGCCCTATCGAAGACTTTGATGAAGGAGTGTTCGGGATTCTTGTTGAAGAAATTATAGTGAAAAGTAAAGAGACGACTATATTCAAATTTATGGATGGAACAGAAGTAACGATCTAATAATGGTATTTTATAAATCGGATGATGAAAGGCGATATTTTCGTCTTTCTTTTTTTACTGTAAATAGATTGACGGCAAGATGCATTTTGAGTTACTGTATAAGCATAAATCGGTTTATTAGTGAACCCTATCTACGTAAAAAGTAGGGTTCAAATGAACCCCATTAAGATAGTATCGTGGGATTGTATCAATATTGCTATCCTAATGGAAGGGGTAGATATTCCTGAAATAAATACAGTATTATTCTTGCGTCCAACAGAATCTTTAACTGTATTTTTACAGCAGTTAGGTAGAGGGCTTAGATTGTCTGAGGGAAAAGATTGTTTAACTGTACTTGATTTTATAGGACAGGCCAACAAAAGATATAATTTTGAAGATAAATTTGCAGCACTTCTTTCAAATACTAATAAGAGTGTTGAAAGTGAGATAAAGAGAGGATTTGTAGGTGTTCCTAAGGGATGCTATATTCAGCTTGAGAAAAAAGCAAAAGAGCATATACTAGCTAATATAAAAGCATCTTATGGAAATAGAGCAGCATTAGTAAATAAAGTGGCTACCTTTGAAGAGGATACAGGTTTAGAGTTAAATTTAGCGAATTTCTTAGAATATTATCATTTAGATCCTAAAATAATTTATAAATATAAAGATTTATCATTTAGCAGACTATGTGTAGCTGCAGGTGTTATATATGATTTTGAAGATGAATTAGAAAAAGAGATGAGTAATGCATTGTATTCGTTTACATCTGCTGATTCAAGGAGATGGATAGAATTTTTAATAGGATTTTTAAAAGATATAGATAGTATAAATTTTGATAAGCTTTCTAAAACTGAGGAAAGAATGCTTAAGATGTTTTATGCTACATTGTGGAAAAAATATGTAAATAATTGGAACGATGAGGAAGTAGTAAATAATCTAATGTTATTAAAAAATAGTAAATATATGAGAAAAGAACTCATATCGTTACTTGAATATAATTATAGCAAAATAGATTTCCTAGATGAAAAAGTTAATTTAGGTTTTGAGTGTCCATTAGACCTTCATTGTACATATACAAGAGATCAGCTATTACTAGGATTTGATTATGATAAATTTTCTAGTATGAGAGAAGGCGTTAAGTGGATTGAAGAAAAAAATACAGATATATTATTAATAACTCTTAACAAATCAGATAAAGATTATTCACCTACAACTATGTACGAAGACTATTCTATAAACGACGAATTATTCCATTGGCAGAGTCAGAGTACAACCGGTGAGGATAGTAAAACAGGTAGGAGATACAGAAATCACGTCAAGGAAGGAAGTAAAGTTGTACTATTTGTTCGTGAATTTAAAAATGATAAATACGGAAAAACTATGCCATATACATTCTTGGGAACTGCAGAGTATGTAAACCATACTGGATCAAAACCAATGAATATTATATGGAAGCTGGATAAAAGGATTCCTGCGAAATATCTTAAAAAGACAAATAAATTAGTTGGATAAATCAAAATTTATAGGGATAATAACTAACTTGGTGGATTGAAGTTAATAGACAAAACGAACTCGACAATGCAACTTGATTGCCTGGAGAGGAGTTTGTCTATGACTTCAATCCCCTAGAAATATTTTATCCTAATAGCAACACACTAATCAACGGAATCGACACCACCGAGAACAGTGTCGTAAAGAACACCGCCTGGGAAGCCAACGCCACATCCGCTCCATACTCATTTGCCATAATTGCGGTATTTGCAGCTGATGGCATAGCAGCGATAACAACCGGAATTGCCATAACAACCGAATCAAAACTAAATGGTTTAAGAACCAAGAACACAAGCACAGGAATAGCCACAAGTCTTAAAACTGCTAACATATACATATCAAATCTTTTAAAACACTCCATTGCAGAAGATCCTGCAAGCATAGAGCCTATAACAATCATTGAAATAGGAGTAGTAACATCTCCTAAAAGCTCCAATGGTTGATTGATAAATACAGGAAGCTCAGTACCTGTAACGAATAGAGCAAGCCCTATAAATACTGCAATCATTGAAGGATTTATCATAGATTTTATTGAAAATTTAGCATTGCTATTTCCTTTTGACAAGAAATACACTCCAAGTGTAAAGCAAAGGAAGTTAAAAGGAAGATTGAAAATAGCTGCATAAAATATTGCACCCTTCCCTAAAACAGCCTCTACAACAGGATATCCCATGAATCCAGAATTAGAAAAAACTAACGCATATTGAAAAATTCCTAACTTTGAATCTGACTTGATAAAAATCTTTAAACAAAATGCGACTATAGTAGATACCCCAAACATCACCATAGACACAAAAAGAAGAGAAAGAATCTTTGGAATCATCTCTTTATCAAATTGAATCTGCATAGCAGTAATTATCATGGCAGGAAGAAAAATATTCATAACTAAAGAAGAAAGCTTAGAAGTTGAAGACTCGTCTAAAAGCCCTTTCTTTCTGACAAAATATCCCACCAAAATTATAATGAATAAAACCGAAACCTGCGTAAAAATATTTTTAAAACTCAAATACCTCACCTCACAAAAATTTCCTCAAAAAATACTTTATATACAATAATTTTATCATCAATTCGTTGAAATAGCTATAATTTTAAGGATGGATAAAATCAATACAAGATGCTTTAAAACAATTAGATTAAACTTAAATAAAGAAATGAAAAGGTTTTTAAAAGTTATTAATAAAAAAATAAGTTAATACAAAAATACTTTTGGGTATTATAATAAAAGGAGATAAAAAGAAAAAAGAAATATAAGGATAAAAAATGGATAAAAAATAAATATAATAATAAAAATTAAAAAGCTATTAATAAAAAACTATTGATAAAAAGGAGAAATTTTATGAAAATAACAATGCTAGGAACAGGAAATGCAATGGTAACTAAATGTTACAACACAACTTTTGTGCTAACAAATGGAGAAAAACAACTACTGGTAGATGGTGGTGGTGGAAATAAAATATTCAACCAGTTGGAAGATGCAGGAATAGACTGGAAAAATATCAAAGAAATATTTGTAACTCATAAGCACGTAGACCATGTTATCGGCGTAATATGGATGATTAGAAAAATTTGCCGGTCAATGAAAAAAGGTGAGTATGTAGGAGAGGTGAATATATACGCACATAATGAACTTTGCGAGATAATACGCAGCATATCACACATGCTTCTTAATAAAAAAGAAACAGATTTTATAGGAGAAAGAGTACATATAATACCTGTTGAAGATGGGGAAGAGAGAGAAATAATAGGAAACAAAACTGTATTTTTCGATATACATTCAACTAAAGCAAAACAGTTTGGATTTAGTATGATTTATGATGAAAACAAAAAACTTACTTGCTGTGGTGATGAGCCATACAATGAAAAAGAAGAAAAATATGCGAAAAACAGCTATTGGTTACTTCATGAAGCATTTTGTCTATACTCAGAAGCAGATAGATTTAAACCTTATGAAAAACATCATTCAACAGTTAAAGATGCTTGTGAGCTTGCAACAGAACTTGAAGTAAAGAACTTGCTTCTATATCACACTGAGGATAAAAACATAAAAAATAGAAAAAATATGTACTATAATGAAGGAAAAGAATTCTTTAGTGGAAATTTAGTTATTCCTAATGATTTAGAAACTATTGAGTTGTAAATATAGAAAAAATATAAATTAAAAATAAAATATCAAAATAAATATAAATATTAAATTAAAAAAATATGAAATAAGTATAAAACACAATTTAAATATTTAAAAGTAAGCATAATTTAACAAAATTTGAAAAATAAAATAAATGAGAGTATAATAATCCTTGGATTTATATTAGTAAATAGCCGACAGCAGAAAAATCTTGTCGGCTATATTGCTATAAATTTATATACAATATTAAATGAATAAAATTATAAATATAACAGGACTTATAATTAGAATCATTTCCTATAAATCGAAGGGAGGTTATATATTTTGGAATGTAAAAATGCCGTACGTATAGCGACGGATTTAAAAGAAGAACAGGAAGAATTTTTAGAGTGTGAAAAATGGTGGATCTTTGCAGTTCTAATGTTTGTAGGTGGATTTTATGGTGCGTATACATACACAGCAAGGGGAGGAATCTTCTGTAATGCACAGACGGCCAACCTTGTAATGATGGGTATGGCTATAGGAAGCAAAAACTTTGGAAAAGCAGCATACTATTTAGTACCACTTACTGCATATCTTGCAGGAACTATGCTTTCTGAAGCATGGGCACTTTCAATAAAAAAATTCCACTTCATAAGATGGGATACGATGTTGATATTAATAGAAATTATAGTTGTTATAATACTTGGATTTGTACCAGATAGTGCTCCATACCAAATTGCTCAGATTTCGATAAACTTCCTATGCTCAATGCAGTACAATACATTTAGACAGGCTTACAAAATACCAATGGCAACAACATTCTGCACAAACCACGTTAGACAGATTGGGGTTGCACTTACAAAAGCGATAAGAAATCATGGAGAACAGAAGTATGTAAAAAGAATGAATTCTCACATTGCGATGATAGTAATGTTTGTACTTGGAGGTACAGTTGCCACAATACTAGTGAACTTCTTTACAGGTAGAGCAATCTGGGCAGCAGTAATACCTCTTAGTATAATATTCTTTGACTTATTACACGCTGACTTAACAATAGAAAAAGATAAACTTCATAAAAAACCAAGCGGACACTAAGAAAAAGCTGTTGCAAAAATTTGCAACAGCTTTTTCTTACATTTTTGTAAGAATACTTAAAGTTAGTTGTAAGTTTCCCCATTTATTATAAAAGTATAGAAAAATAGTTTATCGAAAGTCAGCAATATAAAGGGGGAATAAAAATGCTAGAAGTTAAAAATCTTTATAAATCATACAAAGTAGGAAGCAAGAATTATCCCGTATTACAGGGAGTAGATGTAAACATACAAAAAGGAGAATTTGTATCTGTTATGGGCCCTTCAGGAAGTGGAAAGACAACACTTCTAAACTGTATCTCAAACTTCATACCTTATGAAAGTGGAGAGGTAATATTAAACGGAGAAAATATGGAAAAACTTACAGAAGATGAATTAGCAATTGTAAGAAATGAAAAATTAGGGTTTGTATTCCAGGATTTCATGCTATTAGACGGATTAACAGTATTTATGAATATGCTTAAGGTTATTTCTGAGAAGTATTCTCAAACTTTGATTGTCGTTACACATGATGAGAGTATAGCCCAGCTTGCAGATAGAGTGATATATATAAGGGACGGGAAAATTATGAATGGGGTGATTTAGTTGAAGAAATCTCAATTTATCATAAAAAATATTAAAAATAATAAAAAATCATATATACTTCCATTTATAATAACTGCAACAATATCTTTTATTGTTTCGTTGATTTTGATAATATCTGTGAGTTCTCTTAGATACAACTTAAAATACGAAAAAATATACTTTGGAGATTATGATGCGGAGATTTCAAAGTTAGATGAAGATCAGATTGAAAATGTAAAAAATCATATATCTGTAGGTAAAACAGGGGAAGTACTAGATACTGAAGAAACTACGGATATTTTTTCTGAATTAGGATATTTAAAAAATTACGATAAAAACTCATCAAATATGCTTGGGTTAGAGCTTGCTGCTGGAAAATATCCTATTAAAGAAAATGAAATAGCTGTTGAAAAGAAGTCAGAGAATTTAATAAGAAATTATTCTGAATCAGAAGATAGCTCAAAAGATGTTAAAAATGCTGATCCATATTCTATAAAAATTCCTGTAATAGATAAAAACGGAAATAAAAAAGATAAGGTATTTGTTGTTACAGGAGCTATAAATGAAAGGTATTATAATGAAAACTGGGAGAAAAATATCTACGTTTCAAAAAGTTATGCGGATAATGTAGGATATAAAAAATCGGAAATTATAAAATTTAAAGATGTAGGTAGATGCAACGTAATAAAAATACAGAATAGCTTAAAAAAATTAGCTTCTGATGTAGGATTTGATCAATCTGGAATAAAATTAGTGTCTAGAATAGATTATATTAAATTTATATTTTTAGATAATTTTTGTGTTACTGTATCTTTATCATTGGCTATACTACTTGTATCACACATAATTTTAAAAAATATAAATAGAGCTAGGCTTCATAGAAATATTAAAGACATGGCAATTTTAGAGGCGATAGGAGCATCATCAGCACAGATAAAAAATATAGTTAATATTCAAGCATTTATTTTATCTATCCTTTCTGTATCTATTGGAGTAGGAATAAATTTATTATTTATATTAATTTTAAAGATAATATGTTTAAACAAAGCGAATTTATCTAATACAAGTGGGTTATTTTCTTTAATGGAGGCAACTAGTGAAAATATACGATTTTTAGATATATTCTTTATATTTATTTTTATAGAATTGCTTGTATTTTTATCATATATTTTATCTTCAAGAAAAACAGTGAAAACTATGCTTAATATGGATATTCCATCGTCAATAAACAATCCGTATGCAGTTTATATGGAAAATAAAGTTTATAGTGAAGTTAAAAGGGATAAAGGAAAAGGTACTTGTAAAGCAAAGATAAGTAGAAAATATAAAAATAAAGGTAAGTATAAAAACAAGTATGATAAAAAATATAATAATACTGGTAAGGCATCTATAGTAATAATCTTTGTAATCCTTGCATTTACTGCATCTATTGTAAAAAGTATAGATTCTGGAAGTGAATCTTTATATAAAAATGATGTAGATTACATAGTTAGAAATATAGATATGTACAGCGAAAATAAAAGTAATCTACCTCTAGAAAAAATTTTCTCTAATGTAGCTATTACAGAGGGTATGGAAGAAAATATTTCTAAAATATCGGGAGTAACATATATTGAAAAAAATTACACTACTCCTGTAAAATATTATGAAAATAATAGCTCTGCATATATATACGGATTATATGGAATAGATGATGAGGAATTAGATAATCTAATCAAATCTGCAAGATACGATAATTTTGATGTGGAAAAATTTAAAAGTGGAAATTCAATTTGTGTACATAGTATGTATGCAAAAGAAATGGGAATAGATGTAGGAGATAAGATTGAACTAGAGGTTTTAGAAAATGGAATTCAAAAGAAAAATACTTTTGAAGTTATAAATATATCCCAAATAACTCCAGATTTTGCGTTTATTTACCAATCAGCTTTTGATAAAGGACTTGCAAAAAATATAAACTCTATAAATATAAAATGCAGCGAGGATAAGAAAAAAAGCATTAATATTGAAATTGAAAGAATGTTAGAGTCAAAGAGTGGGAATGTAGAATTTGTGGATTGTGTAGAAGAATTAGATAAAAATGAGGCATATATAAGTGCTATAAATATAATATTTAGCATAATAGCTGGATTTGCAATTATTCTAACTATATTCAACTCAATTAACGGATCCATATACGAAATTATGTCTCAAAGTGCTGATTTTGGTGTGCTTATGGCAATAGGAATAAGTGATAAACAATTAGAAGAGATTATTTCAAAGAAAATAGAAGATAGAGTGGCTCTTCCAGCTATATTAGGAGTAGTTCTAGGAAGTATATTCGTATTTTTAATGTCGAAAGTCTTGATAGAGGTCTCTACAATTAAGTTGAATATATCTACACCATGGATATTATACTTATTTATAATAATAACAGCTGTTTTGAGTGTAAAGATAGGAACGAAATATGTATGCAATAAGATGAAAAAGATGTCTCCTACTGATATAATAAATAATATATAAAATTATTTATTAAATATAATTATATATTTAAAATACAGTAATTTATAATTAATAAAATAAAGAATATAATTATAAAAAAAGAATATAATTATAAAAACAGAAAGGAAGATACATTTTGAAAAAGACATACAGCATATCTGAAGTTTCAAAACTTCTCAACATAACAGTAGATACACTGAGATTTTACGAAAAAAAGGATATGATTCATCCAAAAATAAACCCAAATAACAAGTACAGAATGTACGATATGTACAATATTTTAGAGATACTAGATATAATTTTTTACAGAAATTTAGATATATCTGTATCTGATATGTACTCAATAATGAACGAAAATGACGAGAAAAAGGCACTTGAGCTATTTGAAAAAAAGAGAATAGACTGCAGAAATAGGATAAGATATGAACAGCAGCTTTTAAAGAAATTAGATTATCTATGCTCTACAATGGGACCTGCAATCTCTGGAAATATGAGTATTAAAAAGAAACATTTTGAAACTTCATATATTCTCTTTGAAGAGACAGAAGAAGAGAGTAGTGCACAGAAATTAGTCCTTAAAAATATTCCGAGTATAAGTAATGAGGAATTTGTACTAGGTGCGGTAATAAAGGAGTACAATTCTGATTTAACTGAAAAGGCTACATATTATACGATTGAAAGACAGATAGTAGAAGATCTTTTTGAAAATGACATAAATAGAAAAGAGAGTAGCTTGAGTAAGGAAAGTATTTACGAGGAAAATAAAAAGAATGACAAAATAATAAACGGATTTGATGCTTTGAGTATGGTTGTGCCATCTGAGGGAAGTAAGCTAAATAAAAAATATATAGAAAAAATAAAAGATTATGCTGAGGAAAATCAAATAGAGTTAGAAAATTATATACTAACTCATGAGATAAATACAACAGCTTATGCAGATAAGCAGCATGAATACAAGGAAATATACATAAAAATAAAGCAAAGATAAAGAAATAATTATATTCTGAATGCAAGCAAGAAACATTAAAATTCAGAGGATAATAAAGAAGTTGTAAGTTGATTTTTGAAAAAAGTAAAAAATTCTTTTGAAAAAGTGTTGACCTTGGTCTTAGACCATAGTTTAAACTCTTCTTTGGTGAAAGGAAGGTGTTTAAATTATGAATAAAGACTTAACAATAGATAAAAAAAGAATTAATAGACAGTTTATGCATTATGTAATTCCATCAATGATAGCAATGCTATTTAGTGGATTTTATTCAATAGTCGATGGATTATTTGTAGGAAACAGTATAGGAAACGTGGGGCTTGCTGCGATAAACCTAGTTTATCCAATACAGGTTGTACTTAATGCAACGGCTACAGGTGTTGGTATAGGAGGATCTGTTCTTGTTTCTATATACAGAGGAGAAGGTAAGGACAGAGATATGGAGCACAGTGCCATGCAGACAATAATACTTCTTCTAATATTTGGAGCAATACTTCCTGTTTTCTTCTTAGGTACAAAAGGAATCATACTTAATTTCTTAGGAGCAGAAGGTGCAATATATAAGGGAGCGGACGATTATATAACAACTATATTAATAGGTGGGATGCTTCCTGTTTTAGGAAACGGATTAAATCCAATAGTTAGAAATCAGGGTAAACCAATTATAGCTACTCAGAACATGGTAGCAGGTCTTGTTACTAATATCGTGCTTGACTATGTATTTATATACAAAATGAATTTAGGGATGTTTGGTGCGGCATTAGCTACAATAACTGCACAGGGTGTAGTTGCTACAATGAACGTTATATATGTTATAAAATTAAATCATAAAAACTTCAAGCTAGACTACATACTACCAAACATAGCTAAGATTAAAAAGATAATGAAAATAGCAATATCTCCATTTGGACAGACAATAGTTCCTTCAATAATAATAATACTTACAAACTGGAAATGTATCGAATACGGTGGAGATGGAGCAGTTGCAATATATTCAGTAATAAGTTATGTACTTGCATGTGCACAGCTTTTAATACAGGGAATAGGCGATGGTGTTCAGCCATTATTCAGCTACTACTTTGGAGCAAATAAAGAAAGAGAATTACACTATGTGTACAATAAAGCATTTTTCTTATGCTCAGTGTTCTCTGTATTTTTAATGGTTCTTACAATGGTATTCAGCGTACAGTTAGCTAAATACTTCAACATATCACCAGAACTTATGAATGAAACAGCACTAGCATTAAAAACAACAGCATTTGCTTATGCATTCTTTGGAGTGACAAGAGTAACAAGTGCTTACTTCTATGCAACTAATCATACGAAATTTAGTAACTTATTAATATACATAGAGCCAATAGTTATAGCACCTGCTATGCTTTGGATATTCACAGAATTATTCGGATTATCTGGTGTATGGATGGCATACCCAGCAATACAGGTAATACTATCAAGCATAAGCTTAGTATTAAAAAGTCCAAACATGGAACACAAAAAAGAACTTAAAGTAGCAACAGTATAATATAGATATCTAAAAAGGTGTTGTTGCAAGAATGTTTTTAAATATTCTGTTACGGCACCTTTTTATTGTATCTATTTTTTTAATGAAGAAGGGGCTATCACATCTAATGTTAATGTGATAGCCCCTTTTCTGTGAGTTGTGTATAAAGTAAATTTAAGTTAAAAAAACTTGCGATTTTTTATTCAGCTATAACGCCAGCTCTTCTTTCAAGATCAGCTTTTGTTACAACTTTATAATTTTTGAATATTTTAGCACCTACAAATCCTGCTATAGAACCACCGATTGCTGCTATAACAAGAGCCATTACAACTTTCATAGGATCGTTGAATGCGAATGGAGCTAATAATCCAGGTATTGGAGAAGCTGTACCAGGTGCGTTATTTATTATACCTAATGCTGCTGCACCCATTCCTGCGAAACCTCCACCAAAGAAGTTAGAGCAGAATATTGGTATTGGGTTTGAAGTAACAAGTGGTGCCTGAGTAAGAGGTTCAAGCATAACTGCGATTACGTTACTCTTATCTCCTAATTTTAATCCATGGAATATAAATCCGTTAGTGAATGATCCACCGAAGCAAGCTATTGCTGCGATACCCATTGCTAAACCTTTAAGTCCAAGCATAGCAGTTAAAGCCATTGAACTTAGAGGAGATGTACATATCATTTTCATTATTCCACCTAAAAGGAATCCCATTACAAGTGGTGACTGTTCTGCTGCTGCAGATATTGTTCCACCTATCTGTACTAGAGTAGCATCTACTAATGGAGTTGCACCTAATGCTATAAATCTAGCTAAAGGAGCTATTAGTAAAGTACCAACTATTAAGTTTAATCCTTCTGGTAATTTCTTTTCTATTATCGGTATTATGAAACCAACTATATAACCTGCTATAAATCCAGGAAGTATACCACAACCGCCACAAGCAACACCGGCAACGATTGCAAGAACTGGGTTAGCACCCATTGCTATAGGAACAGCGATTGCAGAAGCAACTCCACCCATTCCTCCTGAAATACTACCAACATCAGCTAGGAAGCTAATTCCAAATAAATCCCCAGAGATGTATTTGTGTATTGCTTCTACTAGGAAAGTAGCAACTGCTGCATCGGCCATACCACCCATAGCTACAGATCCTTTTGGCATCTTGAAGCTAAAGAATGAGAACCCAGCAAGTACAAGTAATAATAGACCAAGTCCAGATAAAATTGTCATCATAAGCTTTCACCTCATAATATTAATAGATTGTATTTATAAGAAAGGGTTTTCTTATCGTTAAAATCAATATAATATATGAGTTTTAAAAAGTTTCAAGAAGTTACAGAAAAGATGAAAAAAAATTAACAAAAAAATTCAAAAAATTTAAAAATTAATAAAAAAAATTATTTTGTGAGATAAAAAAATTATATAGCACTTTAAAAAATAATTTTTAAAGTAAAAAAACAAAATAAAATTTTATGGTAAACATTTTCAAAACTAATAAAATTAAATTACAGCAAAAAAATAAGATTGAAATGATATTAAACTTGTTAATATTTTTAACAAGTAATTATAAAAAAGGAGCCTTAAATTGGATAAAAAATCTTAATTTTAGGAATGGAAATAAAAAATTTCTTGAAAAAATTATAAAAATATTAAGAAGTTTATAGTTATTAGCAATATATACTAAAAATTGGCATGAAAAAAGGCATGATTTTTGCTTGAAGAGAATCATGCCTTATAATCCATATATTTTTTTGAAAAACTTAATTTTGTACATAAAGGACTAGAGAATTTAAAAAGTTTCTTATTTTTACATTGCCATGTTTAGAACTTTTGCCTCTTATATAGTCCATTTCTTTTCTTACCTGTTCAAAGTTATAAAGGTTTGTAGCAAATTCAAGGAATATATCATTTGAATAATCTTCAATTCCTAAGTTTGCTAAATTTATCATACCAGTATTTGCAGCACGTCTAATTCTTTGCTCCATAGACTTAGGGTTATCTGTAAACTTAGAACAAAGTTCATTTAAAGTAACATTTTCTATATTCCGATTTTTTTCTATTATATATTCTATTAAAGTTATAATATCCTTGCTTCCTATTTCACCGATTATACCTAACTTTTGTAGTACAGTTTTTAATTTTGGAAGCCAAGTTTTTTCTGCAGGAACAGAAGTATCCTTGCTACCTAAACTATTGTTGAACAGATTCTGAACTTTTGCTACAGTTCTTTTAAGATTTAAAGAATCAGTTACCTTTTTTAGAACTGACTCAACTTCGATACTGTTAATAGGCTTTTGAATATAGAATTCAATACCGTTTTCATAAGCCTCAGAAATCATATCCTTTGAAGAAACTTGAGAAATCATTACAAATGTAAGTGAAGGGTTTATTTCAGAAGCTTTTTTTATAAATGTAATTCCGTCCATGTTAGGCATCAATAAATCTACAATCACGATATCAACGCTACTAACACTTAAATCCTCTATTGCATCGTCGGGATTTCCGTAAGAACCGACAACTTCACCAATTCCTCTTTCTTCTATAATTAACTTTAATATTTTTCTTATATTCCTATCATCATCAACTAAATAAAATTTCATTCTTTTAAATCACCTTCAATTCATTTTTTGGAATGTCTATCACAAAGGAAGTGTTTCCAGGTTCAGATGTAACACTTATATTTCCATTAAACTGATTTTCTACTATATCTTTAACTAAATTAAGCCCTAAACCTCTGTTTATTTCTCCAGTTTCAAAATTTATCTTTGTAGAAAAGCCTGGTTCAAATATTTCTAAAATATCTTCATAATCTATACCAGGTCCGTTATCTCTAATCAAAATAGAGTAATAATCTTTACAAGAAGAGTCATCCTGCTTAGATTTTAATTCTACTTTAAAATCTATTACAATCGTATCATCTGCAGCTGCTTCAATAGAGTTAGTAAATAAGTTTCTAAATATAGACATAAAGAAATACTCTTTATCTGTGTATAAATTTCTATCAAAACTATTATTAAAAATAACTGTTTTACCGTTTTCAGTGGCCTCATCAGAGGCTGATGTTTCTAAAAGATTTACTATATCAGATATATACATACCGTTATTTTCAAGATTTAAATCCATAGCCTCGGAAATTCCTCTAAGTATTAGGATATATTCCTTCTTTATTTCGTGTATATCCTTAGCAACATTAAGGGCAGCCTTTGAAATTTCTTCATCTACTCCCTGTTTTTTCATATCATTAAATAATTTATAAGAAGAATTCATTGTTTCCTCGATTAAAGATGTATTCTTCTTCATCCAAATAACTTCGCCATTTAACTTTGATATAAGCAACATAAGTTTTTTATATCTAGTTGCATGTTCCTCTCTCATAAAAGTAAGATGATACTTTTTAAGGAAAGTAATTAATGCCCAAATTATAAAAGATCTAGATATTGCAACAAATATTATGCAAAGTTGAGTTTTAATTTCAAATGTATCTAAGCTAAATCTAAGTATAAGTTCTACTAGATTTGCTAAATAGTCCATTATTATAAACCAAATTATGTCGGAATCGTTTTCTAAAACTCCGCTTTTTTTTCTTGAATATATATAAATAAGAAATCCATAAGCGATGTAGAAAAACGACTCTGGAAGACAGTTTATTGCAGCTTGTTCTTGGAATCCCTGTTGAAGCCAGATTGCTCCAAATCTAGTTATAAAAACTCCTAATGATGAGAAGATACTTACCGATAAAATCGGAAAATCTTCAATTAAAAATAAGAACACAGGGAAGGTTATTATACCTATTGATATTTTGAAATTATTTAAAAATAAATTCATATTAAACTGTGCAGCTAATACTGTTATTAATCCAAAGAGAATTGTAGTTTCAAAAAAATTTTTCCTACTAAATGTTTTATATTTCATCTTTTTCCCTCATCTTTAATTATTCCAAAATATATTTTACCATGTAAACACTATTATTGAAAGTTTCTATAACAATAAAATTTAAAATATATTTTAACTATAATTATTATATATGGCATAAAAAAAGAATGAACATATAAAGCAATTAATATGGTAAGATAATATTGTGAGAAGGGAAGTGATTTAAGTATGAAAAATAATGTTGATAAAAATTATTTTAAAGATTTAAATAGAAAAGATTATATAGAAAAGGCATATGAAATAATAAGAAAAGAAGGTATAAAGGCTATTTCCATAAGAAGAATTGCTAGAGAAATGGGATGTAGCTCTACTTGTTTATATAGATATTTTAAAAATTTAGATGAGTTGCTTTTTTATGCACAGATGGGATTTTTAAATTGTTACCTAGAAGATTTAGAAAAATCTGAGAAAAAATGGAAAACTGTATGGGATCAGCACCTAGGTGTTTGGGAATGTTATACAAGAGCTGCATTTAGATACCCAGAAGCTTTTGATATGATATTTTTACATGAAAATAGTAAGAAATTAGATACAGCAGTTGTAGAGTATTATAATATGTTTCCAGAAAATTTAAGTGGATTTAAGGATCATTTAAAGAAGATGCTTGAAACTCCTGGTTTTTATGATAGAGACTTTGAAATGTGTATGCAATGTGTAAATGAGGGGCAAATAAGCTTGGAAAATGCAAAAAAGATGAATCACATGGTATGTACTCTTTATATGGGATATTTAAAGGATATTTTAAATAATGGGATTGAAGAAAGTCAGATAGAGAATAGGGTTAAAAATTTTGTTAGAGAAGTTAGAGATATAGCTAATTTTTATGCAGATAAATTTGAATATACAGGAGACTTTATTTAATAAATATTTTATGTTATTATGAAATTGGGTATAGAGCTGATTGGAGGAATAACAATGTTTGAAAAAGAAAAATGTATAATAGTAACTAATAATGATAGAGTTGCAGAGAAATATAAGGATGTTATGAAGATAGAGTTGTTAGATTCATATGAGGATGTTCTTATAAAGGCTAGAGACTTAGTTTATGATAGACATAGACTTTTAACTCATCCACAAGCTGGCAGCTTAAAACCAAATCAGACTCCATATAGATCTATAATTGTATATCCAGCAGATAATAATAGCAATCTGGATGATGTTATGATGATAGAAAAAGCTATTGAGACATTTAATAAATTTAAAGAAATAAAAGAAACTCCAAAATATGAAGAAAAGATAGCTAATGATTATAAAACTATTGATTTATCTATGATAGATAATGTAATGCCCAAAATACAGTAATATAATATAAAAGTAAATCTAGTAAAAATAAATAAAATAAAAATATACTATTGTAAATTAAATTGCAATAGTATATTTTTTTGCTTTAATTAACAAAAATAAAATATATAAAAAACCATTTATATATTCGTTTAAATGAAAAAAGACAAGAATTCTATATTCTAATAAATAATTTTTTTAGAATATAGAAAAAAATAAGTAGAAAATAAAATTTGGATATAAGAAGAGTAAAAATTTTATTTATAAAAATAATTCTGAAAATTTAATGATAAAATATAGACAAACATTTTCCTATATGGTAATATTTAGGTATAGAAAAAATCTATACCCAAACAAAAGACAAAACAAATAAAACTTGTCTAAGGTTGGTTTTTAATAAAAATTATAAACCAATCATTTTTTAAAACTTTATGTTATCACGGTAACAGAATTAAAGGAGGTAGCTACATGAAACTAGAATTAGGCAAAATACGTATCGATGACATTCAGTTCGGTGAAGAAATTTGTGTAAAAAATCACACACTTTTCATTAATAAGCAGGAAATTATCGACCTTGTCTTAGAAGACGATAAGATAAAAGAATGTAAAATCGAACTAGCTAAACCAGGAGAATCTACAAGAATAACTCCTGTAAAAGACGTAATCGAACCTAGAGTTAAAGTAAGTGGTGGAGGAGAAATTTTCCCAGGTGTTATAGGAAAAGTTAATCCAACAGTTGGAAATGGTAGAACTCATGCACTTGATGGTGCTTGTGTTATAACAGTAGGTAAGATAGTTGGTTTCCAGGAAGGTGTAATAGACATGAGTGGACCAGCTGCAGACTATTGCCCATTCTCTAAAACTAACAATATATGTGTAGTAGTTGAACCACAAGAAGGTTTAGAAACTCATGTATATGAAAGAGCAGCTAGATTAGCTGGACTTAAAGTAGCTGCACATATAGGAAAAGCAGGAAAAGATATAGAACCAGATAGTATAGAAACTTTTGAAACAAAACCTTTATTTGAACAGGCTGCAGAATATCCAGATTTACCAAAGATAGGATATGTACACATGCTTCAGTCACAGGGATTACTTCATGATACATATTACTATGGAGTAGATGCTAAACAGATAGTTCCAACATTTATGTATCCAGAAGAAATAATGGATGGAGCTATAGTATCTGGAAACTGTGTTGCACCTTGTGATAAGGTTACAACATATCATCATTTCCACAATCCGGTAATAGAAGATTTATTTAAACGCCACGGAAAAGAATTAAACTTCATGGGTGTTATATTAACAAATGAAAATGTATTCTTAGCAGATAAAGAAAGACATTCAGATATGGTTGCTAAATTAGCAGATTGGATGGGACTTGATGGATTATTAATAACTGAAGAAGGTTATGGTAACCCTGATACAGACTTAATGATGAACTGCAGAAAAGTAGCAAACAAAGGTATAAAAGTAGCAATAATAACAGATGAATTCCCAGGAAAAGACGGAAAATCTCAGTCATTAGCAGATACTTGTAAAGAAGCAGATGCGATGGTATCTTGCGGACAGGGTAATGCAGTACTTCACTTCCCAGCAATGGATAGAATAATAGGAATGACTGACTACATAGAAAATCAGATAGGTGGATGGTCTGGATGTATGAATGAAGACGGAAGCTTTGATGCAGAACTTCAGATAATAATAGCATCTACAATAGCAAATGGATTCAACAAACTTGCGGCAAAAGGATATTAATAATAGAAGAAATTAAACTTATTTTAAAGAAGATTATTTTTTAATAGTAATCGAGAAATGTTGAGATATTAAATTTACCGGAAAGGGGATATATCAAGATGGCAAAATATAAAATAGTTCATTATATAAATCAGTTCTTTGCCAATGTAGGTGGAGAAGATATGGCAGATTATAAGCCAGAGCTTAGAGAAGGAGCAATAGGACCAGGACTTAAATTAAATGATTTACTTGGAGATGATTATGAAATAGTTGGTACTATAATATGTGGTGATAACTATTTCGGTGAAAATCTTGATGAAGCAACTGGAATTGTTTTAGACATGGTTAAAAAATGTGAAGCTGATGCAGTAGTTGCAGGACCAGCATTCAATGCAGGTAGATACGGTGTTGCATGTGGTACAGCTTGTAAAGCAATAGAAGAAGAATTAAATATACCTACAGTTACAGGAATGTATGTAGAAAACCCTGGTGTAGATATGTTTAGAAAAGATTTATTAATAGTTGAAACTCCAAACTCAGCAGCAGGTATGAGAAAAGTTCTTCCTAAGATAGCTAATTTAGTTAAAAAAGTTGTTGAAGGTGAAGAAGTTTTAGGACCTAAAGAAGAAGGATATATAGAAAGAGGAATAAGAGTAAACTACTTCGCTGAAAAGAGAGGATCTGACAGAGCGATAGATATGCTACTTAAAAAGATAAATGGTGAAGAATATGTAACAGAATATGAAATGCCAGTATTCGATAGAGTAGACCCAGCGGAACCAGTTAAAGATATAAAAAATGCTACAATAGCAATAGTTACATCAGGTGGTGTAGTTCCAACAGGAAATCCAGACCACATAGAATCTTCAAATGCAACTAAATACGGTGAATATAGTATAGCAGGAATGGAATCTATGAGCAAAGACGATTTCACTACTATACATGGTGGATATGACAGACAGTTTGTTATGGAAAATCCTAACCTAGTTGTTCCTCTTGATGTTTTAAGAGAATTAGAAAAAGAGGGTGCATTCGGAAAATTATACGATTCATTCTTTACAACTACTGGTACTGGTACAGCAACAGGAAGTGCTGCTAAATTCGGTGATGAAATAGGTAAAAAACTTATAGCTGATGGTGTAGACGCTGTTATACTAGTTTCTACTTGAGGTACTTGTACTCGTTGCGGTGCAACAATGGTTAAAGGTATAGAAAAATACGGAATCCCAGTAGTACATATGGCTACAGTTGTTCCTATTTCATTAACAATAGGTGCAAATAGAATAATACCAGGTGTTGGTATACCATATCCTTTAGGAGATCCAACTCAGGGAGAAGTTGATTCTAAGAAAATAAGAATGAATATGGTTAAGAGAGCTCTTAAAGTTCTTCAGACTCCAGTTGATGGACAGACTGTATTCGAAACTGATGATTTTTAAATATACAATATAAGTAAATATATAATATAAAACTGAATAAAAGCTTGTGCAATAAAAGTAATTAAAATAATAGAAAGCTAAATAAGATTCAAAATTTGGCTCCTTACAAGTAAATTTGTAGGGAGCCAAAATAATAGCCAAAACATAAATTTATTATAGAATGGAAGTGTTTTATATGGGCAACGAAAAAGTAAACTGGAAACGAGTTTTAATACTTGCAGGAGCAGTTATTGCTTTTACTATAGGATCTGGATTTGCAACTGGACAAGAAATAATCCAATACTACACAGCATACGGAATGAAATCTATACTTGTAGTTTTAGTATTTGCAATAGCTTTCTTATACTATAATTTTAATTTTGCAAAAGCTGGAGCAGAACAAAAATTTGAAAAAGGTAATGATGTATATAAATATTTCTGTGGAAAATATGTAGGTACATTCTGTGATTACTATTCAACATTATTCTGCTACATGTCTTTCTTTGTTATGGTTGGTGGAGCAGCATCAACATTAAGTCAAGAGTATGGAATAGCTCCTTGGATAGGTGCTGTAATCCTTACAATTCTTGCAATCATAACAGTTGTAGGAGGATTAAACTCATTGGTTGATGCTATAGGTATAGTTGGACCAATAATAGTTATTCTTTGTATAGCAATTGGACTTATAACTTGTGTTAGAGATGGAGGAAATATTTCTGAAGGATTAGAAGTTATAAGAACACAAGCATTTGCAGGAATGACAGATGAACCAATTAAAAATGCTGGTGCAAACTGGTTAATATCAGGTCTTTCTTATGCAGGATTTGTATTATTGTGGTTTGCTAGTTTTACATCAGCACTTGGAGCTAAAAATAATAAAAAAGATCTTAACTATGGTATAATAGGCGGAACATTAGCAGTTTGTATAGCAATAGTACTTATTGCATTTGCTCAGATAGCAAATATAAATACAGGACTAGGCGATGGAAAAACATTTGTATGGAATGCAGATATACCTAACTTAATATTAGCAACTAGAATATGGAAGCCTTTCTCAGCAATATTTGCAATAGTTGTATTTGCTGGTATTTACACAACAGCAGTACCTCTATTATATAACCCAGTATCAAGATTTGCTGAAGAAGGTACACCTAGATTTAAAATATTAACAGTTGTTTTAGGTGTAGTAGGACTTTTAGTAGGATTATTCCTTCCTTTCCGTGTTTTAGTAAATGTGATTTATGTTTTAAATGGATATGTTGGTGCAGTATTGATATTATTCATGTTATGGCATAACTTCAAAGAATTAAAAGCTAGAAAAGAATCAAAATAGAAAATAACTATATCTTCAAAAGATAAAATTTTAACATAGTTTTCACTAAAAATAAGGGCTAACAGACCTCCTTAAGGCTAGAGAGTTTTCATAGCATTCAGTTAAGCCCTTATTTTTTATTGAATTGAATCTTAAAAACTATTAAATGAAAGAATTTATTGATATAATAAAAATATAGGATGTATTTAATATGATTTTATTTTATAAAGTTTATAATTAGAATAAATATAAAATCTAGTAAACATCCGAAGTTAAGGAAATAGTAGTTATATATGAGCTATTAGCATATTTAGCTGATAGAGAAGGAGGATTATTTTGAAAGAGATAGTAATAAAACTGACAAGAGATACTTTTGATTATAAGTTTAAACAGTATGAAGGAAAATTTTTCCATGCTACTATAGATGAAAACAGCGAGATAGTGAAGTATAAGGTGACTGCTGATGAGGCTGGGAAAGAGCTGAAAGAGTTTGGAAATACACATATAAAGGATGAAAACTTTTTATTTATTCCGCAGCTAGATATTTATATTGATTTAAAGAAGATGAAATAATTTGAATGGAGAAGTTAAATGATAAATGTAATGATGGTTTGCCATGGGAATATATGTCGTTCAACTATGGCAGAATTCGTTTTAAAGGACATGGTAGAAAAAGAAGGGTTGGCAGACAAATTCCACATAGAATCTTCAGCGACAAGCAGAGAAGAAATCGGAAACCCAGTACACCATGGAACAAGAAAAAAACTAGTAGAAGTTGTAATATCAACTGCTGGAAAATACGCAAGACAGATAACTAAAAAAGACTACAAAGAATTTGACTACATACTGATAATGGATGATATGAACAGAAGAAATTTAAAAAGAGTAGTTGGAGAGGATGTCGACAACAAAGTGTACAAACTACTTCATTTTGCAGGAAGCGAAAGGGATATAGCAGATCCTTGGTACACAGGAAACTTTGATGTTACTTACGACGATGTAATGGAAGGATGTAGTGCATTCCTAGAATACTGCAAAAGGAACAAACTGTAATAGTTTAAAATAATGAAGTAGCTATGAGTTTTACAAAATAAAAGGTGAATAATTATGAGTTCGATAAAATACGAAATAATAAATCTAATAGATAGACAAGATTTAAAAGAAGAGGCGGCGAATTGGTTTAGCTCTAAGTGGAGTGTTCCAAAAGAGGCCTATTTAGAAAGTATGGAAGAGTGTTTTAAAGGAGAAAATTCAGTTCCTCAGTGGTATGTTGCAATTGAAGAAGGAAGGATAATTGGTGGATTGGGAGTTATAGAAAATGACTTCCACAATAGAAAAGACCTTGCTCCAAATGTATGTGCTGTATTTGTTGAGGAAGATAAACGTTGCAATGGAATTGCAGGTGAATTATTAAATTATGTATGCGAAGATATGAAAAAAAGAGGGGTAGATACATTGTATCTTCTTACAGATCATGACTCATTTTATGAAAGATATGGATGGGAATACTTCTGTGAAGCTTATGGAGATGGAGAAGAAAAACCTTCTAGAATGTATATACATAGATTTGAAAAAAATAAATATAAAAGTAAATAATGAAAATAAGTAAAATTAGTAATAATATAAATAAAAACAATAAATAAACTATATAAAAAAGGTATATAGACTTATAATTATAATATAGTTAGAAACTTATAAAAGGGGTGTTAATATGAAAGTATTATTAATCAACGGTAGCCCACACGCAAATGGATGCACATACACTGCTCTTTGTGAAGTGGAAAAAGAACTAAACAAAAATGACATAGAAACAGAAATAATCCACGTTGGAAACAAGGACATAAGAGGATGTGTCGCTTGTGGGACTTGTAGACAGGTTGGAAGATGTGTGTTTGACGACATGGTAAATGAAGTAGCTCCTAAATTTGCCGAATGTGATGGAATAGTTGTTGGTTCTCCTGTATATTATGCATCTGCTAATGGGAATTTAATATCATTCTTAGATAGACTATTCTATAGTAGCAGTTGTGATAAGACTATGAAGGTAGGAGCAGCAGTAGTATCTGCAAGAAGAGGTGGATGTTCAGCTACATTTGATGAATTAAATAAATACTTTACAATAGCAGGAATGCCAGTAGTTTCAAGCCAGTATTGGAATAGCGTGCATGGAAATACACCAGAAGAAGTATTAAAAGATGAAGAAGGGCTTCAGGTTATGAGAACTTTAGGAAAAAATATGGCATTCTTAGTGAAAAGTATAGCTTTAGGTAAAGAAAAATATGGATTACCTGAAAAAGAAGCAAAAGTTGCTACTAATTTTATAAGATAAACAGTCAAAAAATTAATTAAGGGGTTGTCGCATTTAACGCTAGTTAATGTAACAGCCCCTTTTCTGTTCTATGCTTTCTATTTAATAAATTTATTATCCTATAAATACCAATACACAATTTCCATTATTTGCAGTTTCAATATAGAATTCTTTAAGAGTTTCAAAAGCAGCTTTTAAATCAGCTTTTATAAATTCTTCCTCATCTTCATACTCCCAAATATCTGGATATACATTGTTTTTAGCGAATTCTTTCATATCGAAGTTTTCAAGATATTCATCTATATCTATATCATTTAGAGCATCTGCAACATCGCATACACCGTCTGGAGCAACAAAAGCAAGGTATATATCAATCATATCATCAGGGAACTGACAACTACCAAAAATAGCATCAGTAACTAAACTCTTAAAAGTTAGGTTTTCACTTGTTTCACCTGTTATTAAGAAGTTTAGAGAATCCCACATTTTATCCATATTATATTGATTTAATTCCTCGTTGTTAGCTAAAGCGTCTAACTCTCTGTATAAATTTATCTCGACTTCAGACTCGATAGTTTCAACAATTCTATCAAGATCGTTAGTATTAATTTCTTGATAATTTGCACTTAATCCCATAATTTTATCCTCCTTAAGTATAAATTAATTTTTTTAGTATATCTTCGTTTTGGTTTTAACAATTCGAATAAATCAAATAAAGTTTTTTCTTTTTATAAAAAGTATCTTTTTTTAGTTTAATTTATTATGGTTCCTCTTCTTCTATTATATATCGTTTTCTAAATATAGTCATTATATTTTTAGAAAATTAAAAAAATATCAAGTATTACTTTTCTCATATTCATTGTAATAAAAAAATAGACCACAGTATCACTGAATTATCGATACAATAGTCCATTTTTTTGAGTTTTATCTATTCTATTTTTTTATAGCTTTATCGACTATTTCTTTGAATTTTGGATTATCTTTAACAAAGTCAAACTCATCATCATATTCAAGTGATTTTACAAGTGTTGTTTTATAAGAATCTATTAAAGAATTGAATCTAGATTTATCCTCATTACTTTTTGCAGCGCTAATATTACTATAAAGAGGAGATTTGTTAATTTCAAATATATCTTCATAAGCATTTATAAGTGCTGATAAAGATTCAATAAATCCATCTTCATTCTTTGTTTTAATATAAAATTGAAGTTTTCCTAAGTTTGCAGTGTATTCCCAAAGGTCTAAAGAATGGCAGAATTCAACAATTGCATCTGATATATACTCAGCTGTTTCCATATTCTTTTGCTCAAGCTCTATATCTAAAATAAGCAATAATAACGATACGACATCTGAATTCAATTTATATAATTTTTCCTGAGCTGCCTTTTTAGCTTCATCAAGATTTCCTTTGCTAAATTCTAATCTAGTCCTTACATCTGATTTATCTATCATAATCTTATCAGGAATATTTTCTAAAAGTGATTCAGCTTTATCGAAATTTTTTCTACCAATTTCTTTAAATATTAATTGTTGCCGAGCTATACCCTTAACATTTATATCAGAAGATTCAATAACTTTTAGATATAATTTCTCGATTTTAGATGAAGTTTCTTCTAATAATGACTCTCCATTGTCAAGACAGCCCAATTTGAAAATAGCTAACCCATCTAATGTCAAAGCTATATTTAAAATTAGCTTATGACAGTTTGGATACTCTGAAATAATTTCATAAGCTCTTTCTAAAGTTTCATCTAAAGAATGTGCAAAACTGAAATCGTATAAATCTTTTATAATCTTTTCTATTTCTTCATCGCTTAAATCAGATTTAAATGATAAAAGAGTGTTTATATCTGTTTTTAAAATTTTTGCCAAGTTAGGAAGTATAGTTATATCTGGATAAGAGGATCCACTTTCCCATTTACTTACCGCTGGAGTCGATACACCTAGTTGATTAGCAAGCTGTTCTTGAGTTAAGGATAATTCTTTTCTTTTTTCCTTTATTATTATATTTATATTCATAAAATCACCTCTTTTGCTACTTGTTAAGATTATAATATCAAAGTGATATATATAGCACAATGGAGAGATTTTCAAGAATTGGTCAAAAAATTTAACTAATAGTTAATTTTAAAAAAAGAAATATATTTTATTTATATAAATTTGAATTTTCAAAATTATTATGTTATTATTGAATAGTGAAGATAAAAATTTCACAATAGGTATTTATATTAATATTAAGGGGGCTTTTAAAATGATAGTAGCTGAAAGAATATCAAAACTTCGTGCTCTTATGGAACAGAATGGAATAGATGCATATATAGTTCCAACAGCAGATTTCCATCAGAGTGAAAACGCAGGAGAATACTTCAAATGTAGAGAATATATATCAGGATTTGACGGTTCTTATGGGACTGTTATGATTGCAAAGGATGAAGCTGGACTTTGGACTGATGGTAGATATTGGACTCAGGCTGAAAAACAGCTAGAAGGAAGTGGAATTTCTTTATTCCATATGTTTGAAGATGGTGTTCTAACTATGGAAGAATATCTTGCACAGATAGTTCCAGAAAATGGTAAAGTAGCATTTGATGGACGTGTTGTATCTATGGAAGAAGGACAGGATTTAGAAAAAGCTCTTGCTCCTAAAAATATATCAATAGAATACTCATGCGATTTAGTAGGAGATGTTTGGGAAGATAGACCTGAAATATCTAAAGAACCAGTATTTGTACTTGATGAAAAATATACAGGAGAAAGTGTAGCTTCTAAGCTTGAAAGAGTTAGAAATGTTATGAAAGAAAATGGAGCTACAGCACATATAATAGCATCTTTAGATGATGTTTGTTGGCTAACTAATATGAGAGGAAATGACGTTGTTTATTATCCATTAATATTCTCATATGCATTAGTAAAACTTGATGGCATGGATTTATTTATAGATGAAAATAAATTAAATGACGAAGCAAAAGCACTTCTTGCTGAAAATAATATAACAGTTCGTCCATATAATGATATATATGAAGAAGTTAAAAATCTTAAATCTGGTGAAAGTGTTATGATTGACCCAATGAAGTTAAACTATGCACTTTACAATAATATACCAGAAGGCGTTGAAAAAATAGAACATCAGAATCCAACTATACTTATGAAAGCTATGAAAAATGAAGTTGAGCTTAAAAATATAAAAAATGCTCATATAAAAGATGGTATAGCTGTTACAAAATTAATGCATTGGATGAAAACTAATGTAGGTAAGATAAAAATAACTGAAATGAGTGCAGCTAGAAAGCTTGAAGAATTCAGAAAAGAACAGGAAGGATATATAAGAGATAGTTTTGAGCCAATATGTGCTTATAAAGATCATGCAGCTATGATGCACTATGCTCCAACTGATGAATCAGATGTTGAAGTACTTCCAGAACATTTATTCTTAACAGATACTGGTGGAGGATACATGGAAGGTTCTACAGATATAACAAGAACATTTGTAATGGGACCAGTTGCTGATGAATTAAAAACTCATTTCACAGCAGTTGTTAGAGGTATGATGAATTTATCAAGAGCTAAATTCTTATACGGATGCTTTGGATATAACTTAGATGCAATAGCAAGAGGACCAATTTGGGATTTAGATATAGACTTTAAATGTGGTACAGGACATGGTGTAGGATACCTTCTTAATATACATGAACCACCAACAGGATTCAGATGGCAGATAGTTAAATCTAAAAACGAACACCATAAATTTGAAGAAGGTATGGTTTTAACTAATGAACCTGGTGTATACGTTGAAGGATCTCATGGTATAAGAATAGAAAATGAGATGATAGTAACTAAGGGAGAAAAGAATGAGTTTGGACAGTTTATGCACTTCGAAACTATAACATTTGCTCCAATAGATTTAGACGGTATAAATCCAGATGAAATGACTAAGTTTGAGAGAGAATGGTTGAATAATTACCATGCTCAGGTATTTGAAAAAATAGGACCACATCTAACTGAAGAAGAAAGAGAATGGTTAAAAGAATACACTAGAGCTATATAATTGAATAAATATTGGGATGTCGCGGTGTATTGCAACATCCCTTTTTATCTTTTGTTAATCGTAAATAACACAAAGAAAAAGACTAGTTGAACTTCGCGCCAGGCTTCGACGGCTCGCTTTGATTATGTAACACATTTAAAAGTTGCGAGCCGTCTGTAGATTGTTGCGGCGTTTCAAACTAGTCTTTTTCTTTATAAGATATTAAAATTATTATACAAAAGATAAAAAGTGATGTTAAAAAATACAAATGCGAAATCCATATTTTATTTCAATTATATAGCTCTATTTGTATTTAAAAATGGAGAAGTTGGGGTAGTTTGTTGATAGGATTTGTGTAAACTGGTTATAAACTATTGGTAGAGTAGTGTAAACTACAGGTTGGTTGAGTATATTTATCTGTGTATGGTATGATTTTATCATAATATAAGAGGAGGGTATGTATATGAATAAGCAGAGTTTTGGTGAGATGATTTCATCGTTGAGAAAAGATAGAGGAATGACACAATTAGATTTAGCTAAGAAGATGGGAGTTACTGATAAAGCGGTTTCTAAGTGGGAAAGAGATTTGTCGTTTCCTGATATAAATTCGATTCCAAAGTTAGCAGAGATTTTTGAGGTTTCTGTGGATGAGTTAATGCAAGTAAAATCAGATGTTGGTGCTGGAGAAGAGGAAGTTGTAAATGAAAGTAAGTCTGAAGAGGTTATGGATGTGGCGCCAAAAGGAATTGGGCTTGCTATGGGGATTGCAGTAACTGTTTTGGCTGTATTAGGAGAGTTGAAAACAAATACTGCATTTATTATGTTGGGAATAGGATTGACGAGTGTATCAATCTCTTTGTTGAAAAATAAAAACTAAAATAACTTACTTATATATTTTTTTACTAACAATTTTATTTTTATTTAAAGATAGAAATAACAGAATAAAGTTTATATTAGATTGTCGCAATTTCTTTTGTGTGACAATCTTTTTTATTTGTAATCAGATTTGTAATCAGTTTAATAACGGGTAAAAGAAAAGACTAGTTTAAATTTAAGCGACAATTCCACAAGCGCCTCGTACCTATAAATGTGTTACATAAAAGGGCGAGGCGCTGAGGACTGGAGCAAAATTTAACTAGTCTTTTTCTTTGTGTTATTCAGTTATTTCTTCTGCTTTATCTAGTTCCCAGTTCCAAGGTTTTTTCTTTATTAATCCGTCTGCATAAGGGATAAACATAGATATTAGTGTAAATACCGCTAGAAGCTGCTGATACCATAAGAATGGGAATAGTTCAAGTGGGCTAACTGCACCTGCTGTTAAGCTTCCTGCAAGCAATATCTGTGCTCCATAAGGGATGAATCCCTGGAATATACAAGTCCATATATCTAGTAGTGAAGCCGATTTTCTTGGATCCACTTTGTATTTTCTACTAAGTTCTTTAGCTATTGGCCCAGTTATTATTATTGCAACAGTGTTGTTTGCAACTGCCATGTCAGTAGCTGCAGCTATTGCAGATATACCAATCTGAGCTGATTTTTCACTTTTGACAACAGACTGAATTTTTTCTAGTATCCACTGAAGTCCGCCGTGCTGAGTAACCATGTGTGCTAGACCGCCAGTAAACATTGAAAGTAGGAATATTTCGTTCATTCCTGTAAATCCTGCATATATGTTCTGAGCAAAAGTAAGAGGAGTTAAATCCCCATAAGCCATACCAACTATACCAGCTACAACTGTTCCAACACCTAGAGTAAGGAATACATTAAACCCTGATATAGCAAGTCCAAGCACTAATATATAAGGTATAACCTTAACTAAATTGTAATCTAATTTCTGTATAGGAACTATAGTTTCTGGTTTACCAAATACTATTAAAAGTACAAATGTAAGAACCGCTGCAGGTAAAGCTATGTAGAAGTTTACCTTAAATTTGTCTTTTAGCTCGCAATTCTGAGTTCTAGTTGCAGCGATTGTTGTATCTGATATTACAGATAAGTTGTCGCCAAACATTGCACCACCTATGATTGCAGCAACTATAAGTGTCATATTCAACCCAGCCTTTTCTGCTGTTGCAATTGCTATAGGAGCAACAGTACTTATTGTCCCCATTGATGTTCCTGTTGCTACAGAAATAAAAGCAGATATTACGAACAGGCCAGCAGTTATGTACTGAGCTGGGATAAATGATAATCCAAGATTGACAGTAGAATCAACACCTCCCATTGATTTTGCAACTGTTGCAAATGCACCTGCGAATAAGTATATAAAACACATTATAAGGATGTTTTCATTTCCGCATCCTTTTGCAAATTGAGAGAATTTTTCTTCTATACTTCCTTTAAATATAATAAACGCTACAACAACACCCACGATTATCGCAACTGGGGCCGGTAGCTGGTAAAATGCCATCTCTGTTCCTGAAAATTCTAATATGATACCTACACCAAGATATAGAAATATAAATACAGCAAAGGGAATAAGGGCTTTACCACTAGGTTTGATTTTTTCGTTTTTATCCATGTTACCTGTTTTTACCTCCTTTGTAATTATGAAATTTCGACAATATTATAAAATAAAACTACATATATTATTTTAATTATACACTATTATTATAAATTTTTTCAATATAAATGTTAAGTTAATAAAGATTTGATAAAAAATATCTATATTATATTAAAAAAATAAACTTTAGCATAAAAATTAAAGTAAAAGATAAATAGATTTCAATTATATAATAAAGAAGTATTGTATCGTATATCAAAAAAAGTTATTATAAAAACAAGAGGTGATAAAAATGCGTTTAACTAACGAATATAAAACAGAGTTAGCTTCTAGGATGTCCTTAGATGATAACGGATTAGATATATTTATTGTAGAGGACGATTTTGTATTGGCTAAAGAAATAAAACTTCGGTTAGAAAAGTATGGATACACAGCACAAACTGTAACAGATCTTCAAAATATAACTAATGAAGTCCTTGTAGCAAATCCAAAACTAATTTTAATGGATATAAACCTTCCATATAAAGACGGATTTCAGTGGTGCAATGAGATAAGAAGATTTTTAAAAGTACCGATTATATTCATATCTTCAAGAAATAGTGATATGGATATAATAATGTCGATAAATATGGGAGGGGACGATTACATAGTTAAGCCTTTTTCAATACAACTTCTGATTGCAAAGGTACAGGCTGTTTTTAGAAGAGCTTATTCTTATAATCTTACTGGAGATAAGGAGATAATAAAAGTAGGAGAAATTACTCTAAATATAGCAGATGGAACTGTTTCAAAGGACGGAAAAGTTGTAGAGCTTAGTAGAAATGAGTTTAAAATTTTACATATACTTATGCAAAATGCAGGAAGTATCGTAAGTAGAGATGAAATAATGGATGCACTTTGGAGTACTGATGAATTTATAGGCGAAAATACTTTAACTGTCAATGTTACTAGACTTAGAAACAAGCTAAAATCATTGGGATTAGATGATTATATAAAGACTAGAAAAGGTCAAGGATATATAATAGAGGACTTGTAAGAGGAAAAATATGAAAATAAAAGATTATTTAAAAAGTAATAAAATTTATATATTTATCTATCTGTTGTTTATAGCTATATTTAACCTAAATGTATACATAGATCCAGGAATAAAAATAGCCAATGAGAGTTTAATATATCTAAATTTACTATTTTTACTTATTTTAATTGTATTAGGGGGATATGATTTTTTAAAAAAGAAGAATGAGTTTGATAGAATTTTAGATACTATACGAACAATAGATAGTATAGATGTAGAAGAAGAATTTAAAAAAGGATTAGATAAAAGTTTGATTTCTCGGATAAAGGAAGAGCATACTTATTGGATGAATAAAATGGATAAAATAGAAAATGAGCTAAAGGATGCAAATGACTATATGACAGATTGGATTCATCAGGTAAAAATCCCTATTTCTATTTTAGAAATAATGTCTAAAAGAATAGATGATGCCGATATTTCTAAAAATGTAAACAGAGAAATAAAAAGGATAGATTCACTTGTAGAGCAGGCATTGTATATAATAAGGTCTGGAGAGTATAGCTCAGACTTTTCTATTGAAGATGTAGATATAGATAAAATTATAAGAGGTGTGATAAAGAAAAATAGATATTTATTTATATACAATAAGCTTGAAATAGATATTGAGAATTCAGGGTTTTCAGTGTATACAGATAGAAAATGGATTGCTCATATTATAGAGCTTATAATAGATAATGCATGTAAATATTCTCATGAAGGTGGTAAAATAGAGATTTTTCCAGAGCAGCGTGAAAAATCAAAGGTTATACACATAAAAGACTATGGAGAAGGAATAGATAAAGTTGATTTGGATAGGATTTTTGAAAAGGGATTTACAGGAAAAAATGGAAGAAATAGATTCAAATCAACAGGAATGGGTCTTTATATTTCTAAAAAAATCCTTACTGCACTTGGAGATGATATAGAGGTAAACTCTGTAGAAGGCGAATTTTGTGATGTTTCTATAATATTCAATAAAGAACACGATTTTTTCGATGTGGTAAGATAAGTTAAATTTTAAAAATAGAAATATTTAATACAATTATAGATAAAAATGATTATATATCATATATACGGGTATTTACCAAGTAATCAATCAAAAGATGGGGGATACAATATTATGAGTATATATGATTATAAAGTGAAAGATATAGACGGAAATGACGTCGAGATGGAAGAATTTAGAGGAAAGACACTTCTTATTTTAAATTCAGCTACAAATTGAGGCTTCACTAAACAGTATGAAGCTCTGGAAGAGCTTTACAAAAAATATAAAGATGAAGGATTTGAAATACTAGACTTTCCGAGTGACCAGTTTGGACAGACTCCAGGAACTAATGCAGAAGTAAAGCAGTTTGGAATCGATAAATATGGAATAACATTTAGGCAGTTTTCTAAAATAGAGGTAAATGGTGAAAATGAAGAACCTTTATTTACATATTTAAAAGGACGGAAAACAGGCCTAGGTGGGAAAAACATTAAATGGAACTTTACTAAATTCTTAGTAGATAAAGATGGAAATATAATAGATAGATTCCCTCCAATGATGAAACCAGAAAAATTAGAAAAGAAAATAAAAAATTTATTAAAATAGAATAATTCACATAAAATAAAATAGAATAATTCACATAAAAAAGGGAGGTATCATGAAAGATACTCTCCCTTTTTAAATTGGTTATTTAAGTATTTTAGTTCATTGAAAGCAAAATTGATTATTATTAAGTATTTATTACTATCAAAACATATTTAAATTATTTTACTTCTGAATACTTCATAACTGTATATTTTAAAAACTCATTAAATTTATTGTATTCTTCATCCAATAAATCTCTATCAAAGCTCATGATTTTTAAACTATGCCCATCAAATCCCTTACGATAAGGAGGATGGATGTGATTGAATTGTTGAAGTTTAAAGCCTAAATTTGAATAGAATTTTAATCTTTTTATAGAAACCTCATCTATAGGTTCGTCTATTTCAAGAATAGTATTTGGATTATCTTTACAGAATTCTGTAAGTATTTTAGAACCGTAGTTTTTACCTCTTAATTCTGGAGAAATTGCTAGATGTTCAATATAGACAAATTCACTACCTTTAAAATCATATTTCCAATAGAATAATAGTCCTACTAAAGTATCCTCTTCGCATATTATATCTGCGTGGTAGTTGTTGCGTTCAAATACCTCATCTTGATCCTTTAACACTCTCTGTTCAAAAATTGGGAAACTACACTTATATATTTTCATAGTTTCGTCAAAGTATTTGTCATTTTTTGATTTTAATCTTATAAACTTCATCAAATCACCTCTTAATTTATAGCATTTAATAAATTATATAATATTACTTGATAAATTTTTTGTAAAGGGTAATTGAAATAATATTACCTAATAACTTTTTAGTAAAGAGTGATTGAAATAATATTACTTAATAACCCTTTTGTAAAGTCTTATTGCTATAATAGCTGCCACAAATTCCGCTATTGGGAATGTAATCCAAACACCTGTAAGTCCCATTGATTTAACAAGTATTAAAGAAAGTGGAACTATTATAATAAGCTGTCTAAATATTGATATTAATAAAGAATAGAATCCCTTACCTAATGCTTCAAATACACCACTCATAGTTATTCCAACGAATGAGAATGCAAATCCAAGTGAAAGTATTTTAAGCCCAGGTATACCGAATCCTAAAAGTTCATCTGTTGCACTGAACATAACTAATAAATCTTTTGTAAATAGGTTAAAAGCTATAGTTCCTGAAATTAAAATAGTTGCAGAGAATATCATAGCGTATTTTATTGTTTTTAAAACTCTATCTTTAAGTTCTGCACCATGATTATAGCTTACTATAGGTCTCATTCCCTGAATTATACCAGTTACAGGCATATTTACGAATGTCTGTAGTTTGTAGTATATACCGAAGAATGCTATACCTGCCTGTGATACAGATGCTAGTATTCCATTAAGTATTGATACTAATATTGAAGGAAGAGACATCATAACACCTGAAGGAAGTGCAACTTTATATAAATCTGATATAAGTTTGAAATTAACTTTTAAATGATGTCTTTTTATTTTTACAGGAGACTGCTTTAAGAATAGGATAACCGCAAGTGTAGCAGCGCAGAACTGTCCTATTATTGTAGCTACAGCAGCTCCTAAAACACCCATCTGTGGAGCACCAAACATACCAAATATTAAAATAGGGTCTAATATTATATTAACTATTGCTCCAAATCCTTGTAAAAACATTGGAACAACCATGTTCCCATTTGACTGGAATATTTTTTCAAATAATATATGGAATAATGATCCAAATGTAAGAGTTATAACAACTGTTCCGTACTGTATCGCATAGTTTATAACTTCTGGATCATTTGTAAACATTGAGAAGAATGGTCTAAGCCCAAATAAACCTATTAATACGAATAATAATGAATGAACTATTGTAAGAATTATTCCCTGTCCAGCATAGCAATCGGCCTTTTCCATATTTCCTGCACCCATATTTATGGCTATATTTGCATTTACCGCAACACCGAGTCCAACACCAAAAGATAGTGAAAGATTCTGAAGTGGGAATGCTAAACTTACTGCTGTAAGTGCATTCTGACTTATCTGTGCCACGAAAATACTATCTACTATATTGTAAAGTGATTGTATAAGCATTGAAATCATAGGCGGAACTGCCATAGAAATCAATAAAGGAACAACACTTCTATCTGTCATCGGATTATACGACGACGGTTTTGAATTACTTATTTTTTCTATACTTTCCATTAAAAAACCTCCCCTTAAAAAATTAACTGCAATAAAAAAAAGCTATAGACGTACTGTTTATTCTCAGAAACAGCAAAATCTATAGCCCAATTGGCAAAAATATATATTTTTAATTCACAACTATTAGTTATTTTATAATATAAAAACAAACTCGTCAATAAAAACTTCTACTACAAATGTTTTCCTATAAAAAACAAATTTAAAAAATTATTATGCTTTAAAAGATTTACCAAAGATAAACCTCATCCAGGCAGTTTCAATATTATAAAACTGAAATGGTATATATGTGTCATAGCCAGCGACAATACAACTTGATTGTCTGGAGCGGATATGACACATATATACCATTTTACGAGCAAACCTTACGAAATTGTAACATTAGATGCCGTATTTTGTAAGGTAAATCGATTTTTAGATTTAAAAAAAAATTATAGAATAAATACATAAAGAAAAACATATGAGAGGGGGAAAATCTTATGAGGAATGTAATATTTATAATTTCAATGATTCTATTATTTCTAACATTACTTATCGGACTAGAAAGTATATTTACAGGTGGATTTCAAGGACTATTAAAAAAATCAAAGATTATAATTCCATTAATGATAGGTTATGTGGTTTTATATTCAGTTTATATTTTTAACATATAGTTTGAAGTGTATTTTTAATAAATATATTGTATTATAAATTTAAGATGGAAGGAGAAAAAATGATTAAAGCAGAAAAATTAAAAAAGGAATTTAGAGTACATGGAAACGTGTTTAAAATACTAGAAGATATAGATATTGAGATAAACGACGGAGAATTTATTGCAATAATGGGGCCATCAGGTGCTGGAAAGTCTACTCTTCTAAACATATTATCTACAATAGAAAGGCCAACTTCTGGAAGTGTAAAATACGATGGCAAGGAAGTATTTAACATGAAGAACAAGGAGATTTCAAAGTTTAGAAAGGATAATATAGGTTTCATATTCCAAGATTACAACCTTATAGATTCAATGTCTATAGAGGATAATATAGCATTGCCAATGGTTATTTCAGGAGAAAATTATAAAAAAATAGAAAAAGAAGTAGAAAAATATGCGAACTTTTTCAATTTAAATCCTCAATTAAAAAAATATCCTATAGAGTTGTCAGGAGGGCAGAAGCAGAAAGTTGCAGCTGCTAGGGCATTGATAAGTGATCCAAAAGTAATATTTGCTGATGAGCCAACAGGAGCATTAGATTCTAAATCATCTGTAGAACTTTTAAATTGCTTTAAAAAAATGAATGACGAGCTAGGAAAGACTATAGTAATGGTAACTCATGATTCATTTGCAGCAAGTTATGCAAAAAAGGTTCTATTTATAAAAGATGGAAAGATAAATATGCAGTTAAATAGTAGTGGAAATAGAAAAGAATTTTTCGATAGCATAATGACAGTACTTTCTTCAACAGGGGGTGCGGTTAATGAGATTGTTTAAAATATCTTTAAAAAACATAAAATACAACATAAAAAACTACGGAATGTACATATTTTCAATGGTTTTCTGTATAGCAATATTCTACAATTTCATGTCTATAGGCAGCAGTGAACAGCTTGAAGCAATGAGAGATTTTAGAACTTTTAATGCACTTGTAGGTATATGTACATTTGTTTTAGTTATATTTTTCATAGCATTTATCAGATATTCGACAGGATTCTTTGTTCAACAGAGGAAAAAAGAATTCGGAATATATACATTCATGGGAATTGAAAATAGAAAAATAGCTCTATTATTTGCACAAGAAGGGCTATTGATAGGTTTGTTATCGCTTTTTATGGGAACTCTTTTGGGAATGATTACCAATAGAATGTTTATAATGGCGATAATGAAAATTTCTGAATCAAAAAATGCAATTAGTTTTGAAATATCTCAAGCTGCGATAATATACACATTAGCGATTTTTGGCGTTATTCTAATGTACTCATTCTTTAGAGAGTATAGAGCACTTGTAAAAACTGATATAGCAGAACTTGTAAAAGGTGCAAAAATTAAGCAAGATTATGTTGTAAAAAGCTCAGTTACTAGATTTTTATTAGGAGTAGTAGGTGTTGTGATTCTATTTTCAGGATATTATGTAGGTGTCTATTATGATAAGTTGAATATGATAATGATGTTTGCAGTAATAATTGCTCCGATACTTGTAATAATTGGGTTAAAGCTAGTTTGTTCTGGGTTCTTGACTGAAATTTTTGCAAGGATAACAAAGCATAAAAAGATAAAATACAAGGGAACTAATATAGTAAGTTTGAATAGTATCGCATTTAGCATAGTTGAGAACAATAAAATAATGTCCCTTACATCTATCTTAATAGTTTGTTGTATAACAGCTCTTTCAGCAGGACTCACTATGAATAATATATTTAAAAATATGAAAGAAACTGATTTTCCATACAGTATATCTTGTATAGCTTATAATAATCAGGATGAGGAACTTTTCAAAAGAGCGTTAGAAGAAGATAAATCAAATGTCAAAGAGCAGGTAAAGATTAAATATATGAGATCTTTGGCAGACGCATTTTCAACATATCCAGGATACAATGATATAAGTGTTGTGAAATACTCTGATTATGAACGTGTGAAAGCGTTGAAGGGAAAAGATATTCAGAAAAATATGGAGATAAAAGAGCCAAAATCTGGAGAAGCAGTATTTTTAAAAACTCCTAGAAGTATGGGAATTGAATCAAGAGAAAAATTTAAGATTTTAGATATGGAATTTAGGAAAAAAGGTATGGTAATAAATCATATATTTGCATCTCCTGATGAGGGATTTGGATATATAGTTTCTGATGAGGACTATGAAAAACTATCTCATAAAAAATTGTCAGAAGACATGATAAAAGAAATATCTATAATAAAAGATGAAGAAAAATTCTTAAAAAGCTTAGATGCAGCTAAAACACAGAAAGACTTAGAAGTAACATTTTTAGCCGCAAATACTAAGGAATTTACAGAAACTCAGAAGATAAGTAGTTATATAAGGGATAATGGAAATTTAGAATTTGTAGCTGCAGAAGATTTTGATTATAAAAATTACACATTCTATAATTTAGTTGGATTTATTTCTCTATTTATGGCAATTGTGTTCATAATTTCTACAGGGGCTATTCTATACTTTAAGTATATGGTTGGAGCAGTTGAGGATAAGAAAAAATTCTCTATTCTTAGAAAGATTGGAGTAGGAGAAGATTTTGTCAAGAAATCTGTGATAAAGCAGACAGCTATATTCTTTATGATTCCGTATGTATTTGGAATTGGAAGTGGAATTGTTGCAGGGCAGTCGATTCAGAAGGTCTTTGCTTTAGAAAGTAGCTTGCCGATTTCAAATCCACCGACATTGATTGCAATTGCGGTGTTTACGGTTGTGTATTTTGCTTATTATGTTTGTGCAGTTAGGAAGTATCTAGTAGAGATTAAGTAAAATCTTCTTTGGGGGATTTTGATAGCAGTTATTCCCCTTCCAGGCTTCGGCGACTCGATACAAATTTTTTAAAAATATAAAATAAAGTATAATAAAAGTAACATGGATGGGAAAGTATATATATGAAGATTATAATAGTTTAATTGACACACGTGTTAATACGTATTATAATCTAATTAAGGTGAAAACCTTAATAGTTAGCTATGAAGGGTAGGTAAATATTATGCCTATGACACCTAGAGAGATGATTGCTCATCTCAAAAAATCGGGTTTTGTGGTCGTCAGTCAAAATGGATCTCATGTAAAATTGAGAAATTATAAAACTGGAAAACAGACTATAGTACCCTATCACTCTAAATCTTTGAAAAAAGGTTTAGAAACACAAATTTTAAAACAGGCAGGGCTTAAATAGCCCTGTCGAGTTTAAATGGAGGATTTGTTTATGAAAAAATTATATTATCCAGCAGTGTTTCATATAGCAGAAGAAGGCGGATTTTGGATAACTTTTCCTGATATTCCAGAGTGTATGAGTGAAGGAGATAATCTAGAAGAAGCCTATAAAATGGCAAACGATGCATTGGGGTTAGCAATTACATCACGTATGGAAGATAGAGAAGAAATACCCACACCTTCACAAATAACTAGTATAGATTTATCAGAAAATAAGGATGAGTTTGTCGCGATTATAGAATTTGATTTGGATGAGTATAGAAAAAAACATAGTTCTAGATCAGTAAAGAAAACTCTAACAATACCTGAATGGCTTAATAAAGAAGCCACTGATATGGGACTTAATTTTTCTAAGATACTTCAAGAAGCGTTGATAAGGGAAATAAATGAAAGGGCATAGTTTTTAATTATGTCCTTTTAAAGTTTAATTATAATTATTTTATAAGCATTTTATTTCTTTATTACAAAAATTTTCTTCTTATAAGATAATATGAAATTAATATAAATTAAATTACAAATTTGTATCTTAAATTTTATATTTTTTAAAGATATTTCAGATATTATTACAAAATTTTAACTTGATAAAAATTTATAAAAGTTTTATAATAAAAATATATTCTTAGAAGAAATACTAAAAGTGTTTAAAATGTAAAGTTTTGGGAATATAATATAGTAACAAGAGATTTGAGAAAGAGGGCGAGCAACAATGATGATATTACCAATAGCTATACTAGCAGTGGTAGCAGTTTATGGACTTTCAGTTCTATCATATATATCAGAAGAAAATAATTAATAATGAGAATATATAAAGAAACCTCCAGTGAATAGCTGGAGGTTTTTTGCGTTATAAATAAATTTTAATAATTTTAGAGAAAAATTTTAAAGTGAATAAAAACAATTAGAAATATCATTAAATTATAAGTTTGATGATGAAATTTAATTGTAATAAATAAGAAATTATTATGAACAAAAAGTTGAAAAATATAAATTATTTGCTATAATATAGGTATAAATAATTTAGTATCAAAAGGGGAGTTGACAGTTATGTTATTTGTTTGGGAAAATAATTACAGACAGACAGACAGACAGACAGACAGACAGACAGACAGACAGACAGACAGACAGACAGACAGACAGACAGAGTGATTTAATGCCTGTATCTTTTGATGCAAAAAATATAAAATTGATTATAAGCACAGAGAGATTATATTCTAAAGGAATATAGTTTTTTCTGTGCTTTTTTTGTTGAAAAAATGGGAGGGAAAAGATATGAATAAAAGAAAAATGACATCTATAGCATTGGTAGCAGCGGTGGCTATATCTACTGTTCAGTTAGCTTATCCAACCAATGTTTTTGCACACGAGCAGGTTAATGAAACAAGAATTGAAAATGTAAGAGAAGTAGAAAATAATACTAATGAAGTATCAAGAAGTTCTCAGAAATTTGAGGTATCAACAGAAGAAGAATTAAGAGATGCCATAAAAAATGCAAAGGGTACAGTAGATAACCCAGCAGTTATAACAGTAATTAAGGATATTATATTAACTAATAATCTTATTATACCTGAAAATAAGAATATAGTATTACAAGGAATAAATGAAAAAACATCTATTAAATTATCTGAGGATGTAAAATTACCAACAGAATTACAATCTTCAAAAGATTATGGTATGGTTTCACTAGAACCAACTGAAGACGAATACGGAGTAAATGGAACATTTGGAAAATCATCTGTTATAATTAAAAATTTAACTATAGATGGTAACAAAAAAGCTCGTCTATTTTATTCAGGAGTTGGAAATGATATAACATTAGAAAATGGAGCTACATTACAAAATGGATATGCTTATCATCCAGAAGTTAAGCCAAATGAAAATAAAGCAGGGCATGATGGTGGAGCAATAAGACTTGTAAAGCATAGTAATCTAACAGTAAATGGAGCAAAATTAATAAATAATGAATCAACTAGATATGGTGGTGCAATATTCTGTTATGCAAGCGGTGCCAATATAACTATAAATGATGCATACATAGCAAATAATAAAAGCTTTTGGGGTGGCGGAGGAATCGCTAGTTATAATGGAAGCCTTAATCTTAAAGGTGGTATAATAACAAACAATATTGGTGGGGATTCTGGCGGTATACACGTAGGAGCTGGATCTAAAACTTATATGTCAGGGAATGTTAAAGTATATAATAACTCAAGTAGACTTCCAAATTCAACTAAAGGGATATACGATATTTATGTAGATGATAAAATTTTATTGAATGATAAATTTACGGGAATTGCAAACTTTATAAGAAGAGGTGGTAATAATAACGATATTTCAAAAGTAGGTGATATATGGGTATCTGGAGATAATTATAAAATTACACAAGAAGATGCTAGTCATATAGATATTTTAGAAGAAAATAAAATGCTTAATCTTGATTTAGAAAAGAATAATTTAGTAGTATGTAATGCAGTTAAGGTTACATTTAATTCAAATATAGGAGAAAATTCAGAAGAAAAAATTCAGAAAGTAGCTAAAAATAATAAAGGAGGAACATCTCTTAAAACAGCTTTATTAAAAAATACATTCACTAGAGACGGATATATATTCTTAGGTTGGGCTACTAAGGCAGATGGTGATGTTGTATATAAAGATGGAGATAGTATTAGTACAGATGAAGAAGTAACACTATATGCTAAATGGCAGAAAGCAGTTGCATCTGTAAATGGAGTAAATTATCCTGATTTACAATCTGCAATAAAAGCAGCTAATGAGAAAGATACAGTAAAATTATTATCTGATATAGAAGTAGATGAATGGAATGAAATAGCAAATATAAAAGGAATAACAATAGATGGGCAAGGGAAAAAAATAATAGTAAATAAAAAAATAAATGCATCAGAACATGATTCATTATTAAAATCTAGTGGTGGAAATAAATTTTTAAATTTAACTATAGATTTAAGTAATGTTGAAAGTAATAATCATAATGTTGGAATATGGCTAAATAATAATGATGAAGTAGAAAAAGTTAATATTATAGGTAAAAAAGGATTTACTTGGGGATTTTTAGTAGATAGTGATTGTAAAAAATTAACTATAAAAGATTCTAGTGTAAAAGATTGTTATCATGGAATATATTTTGCAGAAGGAGCATATGATAATAATACAAATATATTAATACAAAATACTACTTTTGATAGTTGTGAATATGCTTCTATACTTAGACCAACAGGTATTGTATTTAAAGAAAATACTGTTGAAGGTAGTAAATTAAATATAATGAATGACAAAACTGTTATTCAGGAAAATACATTTAAGAAAGATGAAAATAAATCAAGTAGAGTAAAATTCTATACAGAAGGAAACAATAAAACATTTAAATATAATAAAATTGAAACTTCAAAAGATGGTGATGTAGGAGCAACAGTAGAATTTGAAAATGGAGTTAATGAAGTAGACCTTAGTAAAAACTTCTGGGGAGATAAAGAGCCTCAAACTGATAAAATATTTAAGGGATTAGATAAAGTTAAAGTAGAAAAAATGTTGGGATATTATTTTAAAACAGAAGAGGAACTTAAAGATTATTTAGATAAAGATGAAAACCCATCTATTCCAAGTGTTCCATCTGTACCAAGTACTCCATCTAAACCTTCAAAACCAGTATACACTCACAAAGAAGTAATTGGAGCAAACAGATACGAAACAGCAGCAAAAGTTGCAGACGAACTAGGTTCATACGACAACGTAGTACTTGTAAATGCAACATCTACAATGTCTGACGGTCTAGCAGCTTCAGGTCTTGCAGGAAAAGAAAACGGAGCAATACTATTAACTAAAAAAGATTCAATACCTAAAGCAACAATGGATAGAATCAAAAAAGTTAAAAAAGTATACATAATAGGTGGAGAAAATGCAATAAGCCAGAAAGTTGCAAATCAGATAACAGCTGCAAACATAAAAGTTGAAAGAATCGGTGGAAAAAATAGAGTTGAAACATCAGAATTAGTAGCTGAAAAATTAGGCAACTACTCAAATGCATTCATAGTTAATGGATTCAAAGGTGAAGCAGATGCTATGTCAGCTTCAGCAATAGCAGCTAGATACGAAGCTCCTATACTATTAACTAATGGAAAAACTTCAACTCATGCTAAAAAATCTGGCGTTGAATACTACGTTGTTGGTGGAACTTCTGTAGTTAATAAATCAATAGCAGATAAATACAATGCAGAAAGATTAGCAGGAAAAGATAGATATGCAACAAATAGAGAAGTTATAGATGAATTCTACTCAGGATCAGATAAATTATACCTAGCAAATGGAGAAACTTTAGTTGATGCATTAACAGCTTCAACAATAGCTAAAAACCATGGTATAGTTTTAGTAAATGAAAAATCTGACAAGAGTATATTAAAAGATAAAAATACTGTTCAAGTTGGTGGAATGAACTTCGATATAGACTTCGAATAATAAAAGAGTTAAAGTAAAAAATTATAATTAAAATAAAAAGAACTGCGTAGGGATATACTCCAACGTGGTTCTTTTTAATTGCTAAGAATTATTTAGCTTATATAAAGTATTGTTTATCCTATATAAATTATTGTAAATTATTACTTAATATTGATTACAACAAAATAATTATTGTTTATTATTATTTAATATTGTTTTTTATTAAAATTCATGCCATAATAATAATTGAAAAGAGGTGATCAATTTGCTACAACAAGAAAGACATAATCAAATAATCGCAAAATTAAACTTAGACGGAAAAGTTAGAGTAAAAGAATTAAGCCAAGACTTTGGCGTGACAGAGGACTGTATAAGAAAAGATTTAACTATATTAGAAAAAGCAGGAAAGTTGAAGAGAATACATGGTGGAGCGACAACAGTTAGAACAAATCCCCATGTAATCAATGTCAGCGATCGTAAGGATGTTTACGCTGAAGAAAAAAAAGAAATCGCATTAAAAGCAGTTGAGATGATTAAACCAGGAACAACCATTTTCTTGGGGGTATCTACAATCACTTTGGAGATTGCAAAATTAATATATCAGAAAGATTTAAATATAACAGTTGTTACAAATATGATAGATATAATGAATGTATTTACTCAGGAATGCAACACAAAGCTGTTCTTTTTAGCAGGAGTGTTGAATGAGGCAAAGGACGGATTTATAGGAGCATTTACAATAGAGCAGATTAAAAAGTTTAAATTCGATTTAGCATTTATCGGCGTTGTAGGGATTGATTTGCACGAAGAAGAGGTGACTACATATTCTGTAGACGACGGTATAACTAAAAAAGAAGTGATAAATTCTAGTAGAAGATGCTATATTTTAGCGGAAACTGCAAAACTAAACCTTGAGGGGAATTATGTATTTGCGGATTTAGAAGATTTAACAGGATATATATTTGAAAAGAAATTGGATTTAGAAGATGAGAAAAAGTTAGAAGAAAAAGGATTAGAAATTATTTAAAAGATTATAAATTTATTTAAAGAGTTATAAGTTATTTATTTAAGATGTTATAAATCTAGTTTAATAATTAGAAATTAATTGTATAGAGGTGGAAGATGAGCAATTTAATTCAAGGAAAATTTGATAATTTAATTCAGACAAAGAGAATAGATATTTTAAAAGAGAAGATGTTAGATGCACCGAGATACGCATCTATTGAACAGGCACGAATAATTACGAGAATTTACAAGGAAAACGAAGAACTATCTACTCCCCAAAAAAGAGCTTTATCACTTAAAGCAGCACTTGAAGAGTTAGAAATCGGTGTTGAAAAAGAGGAGTTAATTGTAGGGAATAGAACAAAGGGAGTTAGATATGGGGTTGTTTTCCCAGAAAGTGGATGCTCTTGGGTTAATAAGGAGTTTGAAACACTTCCAACTAGACCACAGGATAAATTCTTGGTAAAGGAAGAAGATATTAAAGAATTTAGAGAAAGCATCTATCCATATTGGAACGGAAAGTCTATGGAGGATGTTATCAAAAATAACTACGGTAAAGAGATAAATGCGATGGCGAAGGTTGTAAAGATAAATCAGAAAGACCACGCACAAGGTCATATTTGCCCAGATTCTGAGCTTTGGTTAAAATTAGGGCCTCAGGGATTAATTGATAAGGCTAAAGAAAAAATGGCAAAATGTGAAGAAAATCAGAAAGAGTTTTATGAATGTACGATTCTTGTATTAGAAGGTGCTAAAAACTTTATGATGAGATACCACGATTATATTTTAAATATGATAAATAATTGTGGGGATGATAAAATAGAGGACGAATATAAAGAATCTTTAAGAAAAGTTGCAGAAATTTGTAAAAATCTTTCAGAAAGACCTCCTAAAACATTCCATGAAGCAGTTCAGTCATTATGGTTCTTATTTACGATTTTACACATGGAGTCAAATGCTTCTTCATTCTCTCCAGGAAGAATGGATCAGTATTTATACCCTTACTATAAAGAAGATATTGAAAAAGGTATCATATCTGAACAGGATGCACTAGAAATAATTGAGTGCTTATGGCTAAAATTCAACCAGATTGTTTATTTAAGAAATCAGCACAGTGCAAAATATTTTGCTGGATTCCCAATAGGATTCAACATAGCAATCGGTGGAGTTGATGAAAATGGAGATGATATTTACAACAATTTATCGTTATTAATATTAAAGGCTCAGTATCATTTAGGACTTCCTCAACCAAATTTATCAGTTAGACTTAATAAAAACACATCGCATGAATTAATGCAGGAATCTATAAAAGTTGTCGCTAAAGGAAGTGGTATGCCGCAGTTCTTCAATGACGAGTCTATAATAAAGGCAATGATAAATCTTGGAATTGAAGAAAAAGATGCAAGAAATTATGCAATTGTAGGTTGTGTTGAGCTTACTACACATGGAAACAACTTAGGTTGGTCTGATGCAGCGATGTTCAATTTAAACAAGGCACTAGAATTAACTTTAAATGAAGGAAAATGTCTACTAACTGGTGAACAGATTGGACTAAACTTAGGTAAATTAGAGGATTATAAGACATTTGAAGATTTAGAGGAAGCTTTTAAAAAGCAGATAGATTATTTCATAGATGAGATGATGAAAGCAGAGGTTGTGGTGGAAAAAGCTCATCAGGATTGTCTACCTTCTGCATTTTTATCTACAGTTATAGACGATTGCTTAGAAAAAGGGCTAGATGTTACTAGAGGTGGTGCAAAATACAACCTTTCTGGAATACAGATGATTCAGGTAGCAAATCTTGCCGACTCATTAGCTGCGATTAAAGAGCTAGTCTATGATGAAGAGATGATTTCAAAAGAAGAGTTACTTCAGGCTTTAAGAGATGATTTTAAAGGACACGAAATCACTCAGACAATGTTGTTAAACAAAGCACCTAAATACGGAAATGATGTAAAATGGGTTGACGATTTAGGTACAAAATGGGCAGGATATTTTAGAGAAAGAATGAATGATTACACAAATTATCGTGGTGGAGCATATCACACAGGAATGTATACCGTTTCTGCACACGTACCAATGGGAGAAAATGTTGGAGCATCTCCAGACGGAAGAAATGCACTTACTCCACTTGCGGACGGTGGTATGTCACCTGTGTATGGAAGAGATATTGCAGGGCCGACAGCAGTTTTAAAATCTATATCGAGAATATCAAACGATTATACTACAAACGGTGGACTATTAAATATGAAATTTTTACCAGAATTTTTCAAAACAGAAACAGGAATGATGAAGTTCGAAAACTTTTTAAGAGCTTTTGTAGATTTAGAAGTCCCTCATATTCAGTTCAATGTTGTGAGAAGAGAGGATTTATTAGATGCGAAAGTTCATCCAGAAAGACATAAATCGCTTACAATTCGTGTTGCAGGATATACAGCTTATTTTGTTGAATTAGCAGGAAAATTACAGGATGAGATAATTGAAAGGACAGCTTATGAAGAAATCTAATGAAAAGCTAGAATTGAATGAAGAAGTAAAAATTAATGAAAAAATAGAGGATTCTAGAAAAGCATTGGTATTTGATGTTAAGAGATTTGCTGTTCACGACGGTGCTGGACTTAGAACAACGGTATTTTTTAAAGGATGCCCATTGAGATGTAAGTGGTGTCAAAATCCTGAAGGGTTATCGGCAAAGAAAAGACCGATATACTTCAAAAATAGCTGTATTCATTGTAGAATATGCGAAAAAGTTTCTGAAAAAAATCAACTTGAATATAGAGATGATAGACCGTATTTTAACCTAGATTATGCTGGAAATTTTGATAAGTTAGTAAAAATGTGTCCGTCTGGAGCAATAAGATATGATAGTGAAGAGTATGGAATTGAAGAGTTAGTCGAAAAGATAAAGGAAGATCAGGTATTCTTTAGAAATGATGGTGGGGTTACTTTTTCTGGTGGAGAGCCTTTAATGCAGGGAGAGTTTTTGGTTGAGGTGTTAAAGCGTTGTAAGGAAGAAGGAATACATACAGCCATTGAAACTACTATGTACGCTCCATTTGAGATTATTGAAAAAGTACTTCCATATTTGGATTTGATATATATAGATTTAAAAGTATTTGACGAAAATAAACACAAAGAATTTACAGGTGTATCGTCAAAAGTTATAAAGGAACATATAAAATATGTGCTTGAAAGCGAGCATAGAGATAAAGTGATAATAAGAACTCCACTTATACCAACTATGACAGCTACTGATGAAAATGTAAGAAGCATAGCAGAATTTTTGGTGGGGGCTTATCCAGAGGTTAGGTATGAGTTATTAAACTACAATCCACTTGCTCCATCAAAGTATGAACTTGTCGACTTGGAGTATGGACTCGATGAGAATTATAAAATGTTTAGCAAAGATGAGATGCAGCATTTTTATGATATTGTCGAGCAGAGTGGATTGAAGAATTTAATTACAGAATAAATAATATTAACATTTTATATTAAATATGATATAATTTATTATATGAACACATTATTAAGATATAAAATTGTTAGGGAGTTGACGGATATGCTAAATGTTTGGGAAAATCTGAACAGACAGACAGACAGACAGACAGACAGACAGACAGACAGACAGACAGACAGACAGACAAACAAATAAGTCTGTAATTTTAGCATACAATTTTTATAATAGTATATATAAAGGATACAGTTTTTGTTAAACACAAGAATTGTGTCCTTTTTTAATGCAAAAATTTACTCAGACAAATACAATATCTTAAATAAAAGTTTTCTAAAATAAATTTTATTGAGTGAGAGGAGAAAATTGTTATGAGAAAACTAACTAAATCTTTAGCTTTAGGTATGGCGGTTACTTCAATGTTACCAATAGCATCAGTACAGGCATATGAAGTAAATGATGTTCAGAGAAAAGTAACTGTTAATCCTTATGATATGGCTGCTATTACAGGATCAAATAGATATGAAACAGCAGCAAAATTAGCACAGGGTAGAGATAAAAGTACAGTAATACTTGTAAATGCAGATAAATCTTTAGCAGATGGATTATCAGCTTCAGGTCTTGCGGGTGCAGTTAATGCTCCAATATTACTTGTAAAAGCTAATAAAATACCTGCAGAAACTAAAGCAGCATTAAAAGGAGCTAAAAACGCTTATATAATAGGCGGTAAAAATGCTATATCTAGTTCTGTCGAAAACCAGATAAAATCAATGGGAATAAAACCTAAAAGAATAGAAGGTTCTGACAGAATAAAAACTAGTATAGAAGTTTCTTATGAAATAGCAGAAGTGACTGGAAAAGATACAGCAGTTTACCTTGTAAATGGTTTCAAGGGTGAAGCAGATGCTATGAGTATAGCTCCAGTTGCAGCAAAAAATAAAGGACAGATAATATTAACAAATGGTAAGTATATGCCTATTAATGTGAGCACAGATATTCCAACGTATGCAGTTGGTGGTTCTAGTGTAATGTCAAATGCAATAGTTTCAAATGCACAGGCAACAAGAATAGGTGGAAAAGATAGATACGAAACAAACAGAAAAGTTATAGAAAAATTCTTTAGGAACGAAAAAGTATACTATATGGCAAAAGGAAACCCATTAGTTGATGCGTTAACAACTTCTGCTATGGGTAAACCAGTTGCACTTGTTTCTGAAAGAAGTGATAAGAGATTTATAGGAAAAGCAGATAAAGTTATATCTATAGGTGGTGTGTCAAATAGGATATTAACTCAGGTTAGAGATACACTTGAAGCTTCTCACACAGTTGGAGAAGACGGAAAACCAGTTAAACCAGAGGATACACAGAAACCAGATGGCCAGAAACCTGAAGAAAAGCCAGATGCTAAGCCTGAAGAAAAACCTGATAAACCAATAACACCTGAAAAACCTGTAGAACCTAAACCAGAAAAACCAAGTAAACCTGTAACTCCAGAACATAAACATAACTGGATTCATCATGATGCTATAATGGGTAAAAAACCAAAATATAAAACAGAATACCATATAGTATGTAGAGGTTGTGGAAAAGATTTTGGTATAGATGATAGTACAGGACATGGTATTAATGGTGGTCCAAATATACAGAAATGGGAAAATCATGTACTAAACTCATCTTGTTTAGGTAGTGGTTACTGGCAAGAACCTATAAAAACACTAATAGGTTATGAAGAATATGTAAGTGTACCAGCATGGGATGAATGTAGTGGTTGTGGTCAGATAAGAAAATAATATAATAAATAATATAATAGAGGCTGTTGCAATTGCAATGGTCTCTTTTTTAGTTGTATAATTAAATTAAAGAATATTTTGAAAAAGAGGGATTTTTATGAGAGAGAAATTTACTAATTTAATAAATAATTTTATAAAAGAATACAAATCTAAAAACAATCTTTTTGCTGAATGGGAAGATGTACTTGTAGGTTTTTCTAAAGTAGATGATAAAAATATGAAATACCTAAGAGAAGCAGTTATAGAGGATCATCATCTTGCGACAGATTATTTAGAAGATGCAAAGACTATGATTTCATATTTTATTCCATTTAAGGAAAGTATTGCAAATTCTAACAAGGAAGGCACTCTTCCTTCAGATGTTTGGGTTCATTCATATCGGGAGACAAATGAGATGGCAGATAAATTAAACGACTATCTTGTAGCAGAAATTGAAAAAATGGGTTATAGAGCAGCTAAGCCAGTAGATTGTGGGATAGTTGATGGAAAAGTGAAGAGCAGATGGTCACAGAGACACATAGCGTATCTTTCTGGGCTTGGAACTTTTGGGCTTAATAATATGCTTATAACTGAGAAGGGTATCAATGGAAGATTTTTCTCAATAGTTACAAATATGGAGATAGGTACAGATGAGCCTTTGAAAGAAGAAAGATGTCTTTATAAGCTGAATGGAAGTTGTGGAAAATGCGTTGAGAGATGTTTTTCTGGTGTGCTTAGATACGATGGATTTGATAGATTTAAGTGTCTGGAGATTTGCGTTGAGAATGAAAGAAATAATAAAATGGCAGATGTGTGTGGTAAATGTACGATTGGATTACCTTGTACTTTTAAAAATCCATTGAAATAAAAATACAAAATATAAAAATACAAAGGATAAAGATACAAAATATAAAGATAATAAATAATTGTTCTATAGAAGATTACTTTATATAAAACATTTATAAAGATAAGTGAAATTTATTTTTAGATAAAATTGATTACAAATTTGTAATACATAAAAATAGGATAAAGTCTTTTATAAATTGCAACGAAAGAATATAATGAATTAAAGTATATATTTATAAAAAACTTATTAAAGTATATATTTATAAAAAACTTAAATATTAAAATGAATTTAAAATTAAAATACTTCAATAGGAGGTAATAAAATGGGATTAATTAAAGCGATAACAGGTGCAGCAGGTGGAACACTTGCAGATCAGTGGAAGGAGTTTTTCTACTGCGATTCAATAGATGCTGAGACTTTAGTGGTAAAAGGTTCTAAGAGAATTTCTTCAAAGAGATCTTCAAATACTAAAGCTAGTGATAACATAATATCTGATGGTTCAGGAATAGCAGTTGCAGATGGACAGTGTATGCTAATTGTTGAACAGGGTAAGATAGTTGAAGTTTGTGCTGAGCCAGGAGAGTATACTTTTGATAAATCTACAGAACCTAGTATTTTTACAGGAAGCCTTTCTGATGGAATTAGAAAGACTTTTGAAACAATAGGCAAGAGATTTACTTACGGTGGAGATACTGGAAAAGACCAAAGAGTATATTATGTAAACACAAAAGAAATAATTGGGAATAAATTTGGAACAGCAATGCCTATTCCATTTAGAGTGGTTGATAGAAATATCGGACTAGATATAGATGTTTCAGTTAGATGCAACGGGATTTATTCTTATAAGATAACTGACCCAGTTTTATTCTACACAAATGTATGTGGAAATGTTGAAGGTAGTTATGAAAGAGAAGAGATAGATTCTCAATTAAAAGCAGAGTTTATAGGTGCTTTACAGCCAGCATTTGCTAAAATATCTGATTTAGAAATAAGACCAAATGCTCTTCCTGCCCATGTTGATGAGCTTTCAAAGGCAATGAATGCAACACTTACAGAAAAATGGGCAGAACTTAGAGGTATTTCAGTTGTGTCAGTAGGTTTAAATTCTGTGACATTGCCAGAAGAAGATGCAGATATGATAAAACAGGCTCAGAAAGCAGCTATTTTAAGAGATCCTTCAATGGCAGCTGCTACAATAGCTGCAGCTCAGGCAGATGCAATGAAAACTGCTGCAGGTAATGAAGGTGGTGCAATGACTGGATTTATGGGCATGGGAATGGCTACAAATGCAGGTGGAATGAATGTAAACGGATTATTTGAAATGGCTGATAAAAATAAAAAACAGCAGATGGAAGATAATAAAAAATTCGCTGAAAATGCAAATTACTCAAACGTAAATTCTTTAAATGAAAATTCTTCAAGTGGAAATGGTGCTGATGAATGGACTTGCAGCTGTGGTGCGAAAAATACAGGAAAATTCTGCTCTGAATGTGGAGCTAAAAAGCCTGAAGACGGTTGGGTTTGCGAATGTGGAACAGTAAATAAAGGTAAATTCTGTACAAATTGCGGAAAGAAGAAACCTGCAGGAATGCCTCTATATAGATGTGATAAATGTGGATGGGAACCAGAAGATCCACACAATCCGCCAAAATTCTGCCCAGAATGTGGAGATAGATTTGACGAAAATGATATAAAAAATGATTAGTAATAGGTATAGATAATAATTAAGAATATATAAACAATAATATATAAACAATAATATATTTAAATAATTATATTACTAAGATATAAAGATTAAAAAGATATACTCAAATAATTCAAAAAGATAGAGAGGTGGTTCTATGCCTAATGTTCAAGAATTTAAATGCCCCAACTGTGGTGGTAGCATAGAGTTTGACAGTTCTAAGCAAAAATTAAAATGTCCATACTGTGATACAGTATTTGATATAGACGATATAAAAGCTTATGTAGATATAAAAAATGAAGATGTTTCAGATGATATGAGTTGGGAGACTCATGCAGGGCAAGAGTGGAACGACGGTGAAAAAGCCACTATGAACGTATACACTTGTAATTCATGTGGAGGGGAGTTAGTGACAGATGAAAACACAGCAGCTACTAGCTGTCCGTTCTGTGGAAGTCCTGTGATTTTGACGGGGAGGCTTGCTGGAGATTTAAAGCCAGACCTTGTTATACCTTTCAAGTTAGATAAGAAATATGCAAAACAGAAATTAAAAGAGCACGTTAATAGTAAAAAGCTTGTACCAGAACCTTTTAAGGAAGAGAATCATATTGATGAGATAAAAGGTATGTATGTTCCATTTTGGATTTTTGATGCAGATGCTGAAGCTGATGCGAGATACAAGGCGACTAGGGTGCATTTTTGGTCTGACGGAGATTATGATTATACAGAAACGAGCCATTATTCTATAGTTAGAAGCGGTGATATGAAGTTTAGAAATGTTCCTGTAGATGGATCTTCAAAAATAGCAGATGAGCTTATGGAATCTATAGAGCCATTTGATATAAGTGAGGCTGTTGATTTTGAGACTGCTTATCTTGCTGGGTATCTGGCTGATAGATATGATGTAACAGAGGATGATAGCGTTAGTAGAGCGAATGATAGGATAAAGAATTCGTCAGTTGAGGCACTTGCTTCAACTGTTGATGGATTTTATGCTACAGTTATCCCAGAGTACAATTCTGTAAGGCTTAAAAATGGTTCTGCAAAGTATGCACTTTACCCTGTTTGGATGCTTACAACTAGTTGGAACGACGAAAAATACACATTTGTTATGAATGCGCAAACAGGAAAATTTGTAGGAAATTTGCCTATGGATAATAAGAAATTCTTTAAATTTTTTGCGATATACGCAATTATAGCGACTTTAGTTGTTTATGCAGCTGCTTTTGCTATAAATATGCTTTAGGAGGTGAAGAAGTTGAAAGCCTCATATAAAAATAATAATTTTAAAAGTTTAATAAGTAATTTAGACAAAAATAATTTTACAAAAGTAGTATTTTCAATATTTTTAGCATTTAGTATGATTTTCTGCTCTGTATTTTTTAATTTAAAAACTATTGAAAAATCTTTTGCGGATGGAGATATGGAGTATGCTGTAGATAGTGCAGATGTTTTGACTACAGAGGAATTAGAATCATTAAAATCTAAATTGGCACAAATAAGCGATGAAAATAATATAGACGTAGGTGTTGTTACAGTAGATTATTTAGACGGAAAAACTGCACAAGAATTTGCAAATGATTTATTTGAGCAGAATAAATTTGGAAAAGGTGAAAATAGAGATGGGATACTTCTTTTAGTTGCTACTGAGGACAGAGAATGGGCGATGAGTACTCATGGTTCTGCAAAGGAAGCATTTAACGAAGAAGGACTTGATTTTCTATCTGGGGAATTCCTTCCATATTTAGCAGAGGACGATTACTATTCTGCATTTGAAAATTTTGCAAATAATGCTAGAGAACTCAGTGCAATGTATGTTTTAGGAGATCCTTATGGAGAAGAGGAGTATGTTGATGATGAAAGCTATCCTATAGATGAAAATATAGTTGAAGAGGAAAAAGGAATAAACAATGAAGTTTGGATACCTTTATCAATTGTTATTGGATGTGCAATTTCATTAGTTATAATGATGATGTATAAATCTCAGCTAAAAAGTGTTAAAAGTGAAAGCAGAGCAGATGATTATCTAATGGATATGAAACTTGTTAAAAGTCAGGATATATTCCTTTACAGAACAGTAACTAGAACAATGAGACCTAAAAATGAAAATAATAGTAATGATTTTAGCAGTGGCGGTGGAGGAGGAAGCGACTACGGTGGATCAAGTGGAAGCTTTTAGAAATGATTATTGTTGCATATATTTTAAACTCCATACTTTTGTAGTTAGCATTATTATTTGCACTCCTGGCTTCAACGCCTCGCACGTTTATGTAACACATTTAAAAGATGCGAGGCGTGTAGGTACTCCAATTTGTTGGACTTAAAAATCTAATGATTGGAGTATTTTTTATGCCTAAATATAGCGAAGATTTCAAGAATAAAATTGCAAGTGAATATTTCGATACTGAAATTACGCAAAGTGAACTTTCGAAAAAGTATTGTGTATCACAAAGCAGTGTTTTCAAATGGATTGAAAAATATAAAAATAACTCAAAGGACTTAGCATTAATAAAAAAGTCGAAGACTAAAAGTAAGTATACAACTACATTTAAATTGAAAATTATTCAGGAATATATTGTTTCTGGATGTATGCAAAAGGAAATAGAAGTAAAATATGATTTAAAAAAAGGTACACTATCTAATTGGTTCAATCAGTTCATAAATGAAATCGGAGATGAATCGTTATGTCTTCGACCTAAAAAAAGAACTTTTTCAAAGGAGTTTAAACAAATGGTTCTTAAGGAATATATAAATGAAGAATGTAGATGTAAGGTATTAATGAAAAAATATGATATTCCTTCTCGTTCTGACATATCTAAATGGTACATGGATTACGTTAGAAAAGTCGGAGACTATTCAAAAATAGCTCCTAAAAGAGGAAATTATTCTTTTGAATATAAAATGCGTGTGGTAAAGTTATACTTAGAAGGTAATTTTTCATATCAAAGCCTAGCTGACTATCTAAATATGAGCGATAGATCAACAATAAGATTATGGGTAATAAAGTATCTAAGGCATGGGACTAGTGCCTTAAAACCGAAGGTAAAAAGAAAGGATGATAAAGAATGGCTAAATCCAAAAGTGAAAAAAGAAAGTTAGATAATATAGATGAAAAAACGTTAAAAAGAATCGAAGAACTCGAAGCAGAAAATCTTAAACTAAGAATACAGAATGAATTTTTAAAAGCAAAGAGGAGATTATATCTGGAAGAAGAAAAGCAACTTCCGAAGAAATAGCAAGAATAGTATATAATCTCCGAGGATTATTTAAATTAAAAGATATTCTTGCTGCTATCAATTTTCCAAAATCAACATATATGTATTGGCAAAAGAGATTTAACAGAAAAAATAAAGACCAGGAAATAGAACAGTTAATATTAGAAATTAGAACTCAGCATAAAGACTATGGATATAAACGTATACATCGGGAACTTAGAAAAACTATGGTTGTTAACATAAAAAAAGTACATAGAATAGTAAAAAAATTAGGTCTACAGGTAAAATCCTTTTCAAGAAAAAGTCGTAAATATAACTCATATAAAGGTAATGTAGGTAAAACTGCAAAGAATAGATTTAGACAGAAATTTTATACAAGTGTTCCTCATCAAAAGATAGCAACTGATACTTCAGAGTTTAAGTATTATGAAAAAGGAAAAAATGGCGAAGCTATAGTAAAAAAACTCTATCTTGATGCGTTTATGGATATGTATAATAGTGAAATATTAAGTTTTAGTATATCCGAAAGACCAACTGCAAATAATGTAATGTCTGCTCTAAATAAAGCTATAGAAGTGACATCCGATTGTAAGTATAGAAGAACATTTCACTCAGATCAAGGTTGGGCATATCAGATGCATTTATATAGAAATAAGTTAAAAGAAGAACGAATTTTTCAAAGTATGTCCAGAAAAGGAAACTGCCTTGATAATGCTGTTATGGAGAACTTTTTTGGTATATTGAAACAAGAAATTTATTATGGATATGTATATAATGGCTATAACGAACTCAAATTGGCTATTGAAAATTATATAAAATATTATAATGAGAAAAGAATTAAAGCGAAGCTTGGTTGGATGAGTCCTATTGAGTATAGGCTTCGCCTTTCAGCTGCAAAGTTCAACAAATTGGGACCCCCTCAGCGTTTGCAGATAGTCGTTGCAAATTAATATATGCTACCTACAAAAGTATAACTGTATAAATAAATTGCAACAATTAATAAATTCTTATCCGCTAATGGAAAAGATATATAAACATAAAAATATCCCGGTAACAAGGAAGCATTGTTGTCGGGATATTTTCATAATATATGGATCATCGAATAATAAAACTGTCCTTACTTTAATTATAATATTTAACTCTGTAAAATAAAAATGAAAAAAATTGATAGAATAGCTATAAAATTAACATATATTATGTAAAAACTTTATAAGAGATAAAATCAAAATATTTTATAATTAAACAAAATATGAATGAATTATAATTAGCTAATCGGTAATTCAAAATAGCTTTTTTATTTTATTATTTCAAAAATAAATAAAATAATAATGTGGTATGTCGATTGATTTTCTAGTGACATATTTTTTCTATTTAGTGTATTAAAGAGGAGCTGAGGATATTTATATTTCAACGACAATCTGGAGACGATTTCGTCTTTAGTTTCGAACAGAGTTCGAACTAGACGAGAGAAATCGTCGAAGCCTGGAGTGAAATATAATATCCTCAGCTCTTTTGATGAAATAAAAAAGATGCCACAGAAAATCTGTGACATCCATATTAATCTTTATTTATTTTTTGCAGCCTGTCTAGCTTTGTTGTACTGTAGTCTTTCGTGTTCGTTTAGGTATCTTTTTCTTAATCTTATAGCGTCTGGAGTTATTTCAACTAATTCGTCCTCATCTATAAATTCAAGAGCTTCTTCAAGAGTGAATATTCTTGGAGGAGCAAGTTTGATAGCATCATCTGAACCAGAAGCACGGACATTTGACTGTTTCTTATTCTTACATGGGTTAACAGTCATATCGTCTTTTCTTGAGTTCATACCGATTATCATACCTTCGTAAACTTCAACACCTGGGTCAACGAACATAGTAGCTCTTTCACTTAAAGCATTAAGTGCATAACCCATAGTTGTTCCAGGTCCCTGAGATATTAGAACACCATTACTTCTTCCAGGTATTTCACCTTTGTGTTCTTCAAATCTTTCAAATGATCTTACAAGAGTACCTTCACCTCTAGTAACGTTTATGAATTCACTTCTGTAACCAAGTAGACCTCTAGTAGGAGCTATGAATTCTATTTTTACATAATCTCCTTCCATTTCCATTGATTCCATCATACCTTTTCTCTGGTTTAATTCATTTATTATTGTACCAGAATAAACTTCTGGGCAGTTTACGATAACTCTTTCCATTGGTTCAAGAAGAGTACCATTTTCATCTCTGTGCATTAAAACTTCTGGTTTAGATACCCCTAGTTCGTATCCTTCACGTCTCATGTTTTCTATTAATATAGAAAGATGAAGTTCTCCACGTCCAGAAACTTTGTATCCGTCAGTAGTATCAAGTGGTTCAACTTTTAACCCAACGTTAACTTCAAGTTCTTTTTCTAATCTATCTTTTAAATGTCTAGTTGTAACGAATTTACCGCTCTTACCAGCAAATGGAGAATCATTTACTAGGAAGTTCATAGAAAGTGTTGGTTCTTCTATGCTTATCATTTCTATTGGCTGTGGATTATCTGGGTAGCAGATAGTTTCACCTATTGATATATCAGGTATACCAGATATAACAACTATTTCACCACTTCCAGCTTCTTCAGTTTCAACCTGTTTTAAACCTTCATATACAGTAAGTTTACCTATTCTACCTTTTCTTGGCTCTTCAGCTTCACCACATATGCATACATTCTGTCCTGGCTGTACTTTACCTTTGTAAACTCTACCTATACCAAGTCTTCCTATATAGTCATCGTAAGCTAGAGAAGATATCTGAAGCTGTAATGGCTCATCATCATAATTAGGATAAGCTTCAACGTGATCTATTATAGTTTTGAATAGAGGAGATAAGTCTTCACTTTCTTCTTCCATATCTAATTTAGCTATTCCCTGTTTAGCTATTCCGTATATTATAGGGAATTCACACTGCTCATCAGTTGCGTTAAGGTCAACGAATAAGTCGAATACCTCATCAACGACTTCTTCAGCTCTCTGGTCTTTTTTGTCTATTTTGTTTATAAATAATATTGGTTTTAAACCACATTCAAGTGATTTCTGTAAAACGAATCTTGTCTGAGGCATTGGTCCTTCACTTGCATCAACAAGAAGTATAACTGTATCAACAGTTTTCATAACACGTTCAACTTCTGAAGAGAAGTCAGAGTGTCCTGGAGTATCTACTATGTTTATTTTGTAGTCTCCGTAGTTTATTGAACAGTTTTTAGAATATATTGTTATACCCCTTTCCTGTTCTAAGTCGTTACTATCCATTACACGCTCTCTTACTTCTTCATTTGCTCTAAATATTCCGCTCTGAGAAAGAAAAGCATCAACTAGAGTTGATTTACCAGCATCGACATGGGCGATAACGGCTATATTTATAATTTTATGCTTTGCCATAAGTTTAGCTCCCTTCTTTATATCATAACTTAACAAGTATATCACAATCATGAAAGTCACACAAGGAATTCAAATGGTATTTTTTTCTTGAAACCATTTTCAAAGAGAATTTTTTTATATCTTTATTATACCAATGTGCGATTTCATTCATCTCTTTAAATTATAGTACATTATAGCACAACTTTTGTAAAAACTAGTATAAAATATTTATGAAGAATCATTATAAAAAATTATGAAAAGTTAGAAGATTTATTTATAATGTAACTAGAATATATTTTGATTAAATATATTGGTTGAAGTAAATTAATTATAAATGATAAAAAATATGTTTAAATTTATACCCTATAGGGGTATAATGATATTGTAAGTTAGTTTAGAAAGAGGAGGAGAGTATGAGTATAAGAGAAATTACATTTAGAATAGATGGAATGCATTGCGCAGCATGTGCAATGGGAGCTGAAAAGGCAATAAAAAAATTAGAAGGAGTAGAGGAAGCTAGTGTAAATATAGCGACAGAGAAAGCATTTGTAAAATATGATACGGATAAAGTTGGGATAGAGGATTTTGCAAATGCAGTAAAATCAAAAGGGTTTACTCCAATAATAGATAAAAAAGATTTAGAAAAGGTAGAAAAAGTTGAAGAAACTTCTAATTTAAAAGAGATAACATTTAGAATAGACGGAATGCATTGTGCAGCATGTGCAATGGGTTCTGAAAAAGCTCTAAAAAAATTAGAGGGAGTAGAAGAAGCTAGCGTAAATATAGCGACAGAAAAAGCATTTGTAAAGTATAATCCTGAATTAGTTGGAATAGAAGATTTCGCAAATGCAGTAAAATCAAAGGGATTCACTCCAATAATAGATAAAGCAGAGATAGAAGATATAAGCGTGGGGAAAGATTCAGAATTTGAAGATGTTGAATCTGTTACAGAAAAAGAAGTAGAAAGTAGTGGATTTGTAGCTCAGACAGATGAGGAAAGAAGACTTAGCAAAGAGAAAGAAATTCACGATATGTTTGTAAAATTTGTGATTACAATGTGTCTAGCCATACCATTATTTTATGTTGCAATGGGGCCTATGATACCTTCACCGCTTGGACCTTGGCCACTGCCAGACATAATAAGTCCTGATACGAACTTATTAAACTATGCATTAATTCAGATTGTTTTAGTTGTTCCAATAATGATAATTGGAAAACACTTCTACATAAACGGAACTAAAGCAATACTTTCAGGATCACCTAATATGGATACACTTGTTGCACTTGGAACAGCAGCTTCATTTGTATATAGTTTATACACTACTTTCCAGATAGCAACCGGGACTGTAGACCATGCACATCACCACCAGCTATACTTTGAAAGTGCTGGGATAATAATCGCACTTGTATCTTTAGGTAAATACTTTGAAACTAAGTCAAAGGGAAAAACTTCAGAAGCTATAAAAAAATTAATAGGACTTCAGCCTAACACTGCGATAATAGAAACAGAGGACGGAGAAAAGGAAGTTCATATAGACACTATTAAAAAAGGAGATATAGTAATTGTAAAACCTGGTGAAAAAATACCTTCAGATGGTACTGTAGTTTATGGAACAACTTATGTTGATGAGTCGATGATTACTGGCGAAAGTGTTCCAGTTGCTAAAAAAGAAGGCGATTATGTAACAGGAGCTTCTTTAAATAAGAATGGATTTATAAAGATAAGAATCGAAAAAACTGGAGAAAATACAGTATTATCTCAGATAATTAGATTAGTTGAGGATGCACAGTCAAGAAAAGCTCCAATAGCTAAGTTAGCAGATACTGTAGCAGGTTATTTTGTACCTGCAGTTATGACAGTTGCAATAGTGTCAGCTCTTTTATGGTACTTTGTAGGTGGAAAAGATTTAGTGTTCTGTTTGACAATATTTGTATCAGTTCTTGTTATAGCTTGTCCTTGTGCATTAGGTCTTGCAACACCTACAGCGATAATGGCAGGTACAGGAAAAGGAGCTGAAAACGGAATACTTATAAAAGGTGGGGATTCTCTTGAATCAGCATATAAAATAGACACTGTTGTATTTGATAAGACAGGTACGATTACAGAAGGAAAACCTGAGGTTACAGATTTAATACTTTTAGATGGATCTGATTTTGAAAAAGACGATGTTTTAGGATTTGCAGCATCTGCAGAGAAAGTTTCTGAACATCCTCTAGGAGAAGCAATTGTAAGACATGTAGAAGAAAAAGAGTTAAAAATATTTGAAACTAAGAATTTTGAAAATATACCTGGAAAAGGTATAAAAGCTATGATTAATGGAAATAATGTTGCGATAGGTAACAAGAAATTAATTGATAGTGAAAATGTAGAGTTAAAAGATGCAGAAGAAAAAGCAACTACTCTATCTAGTCAGGGAAAAACACCTATGTATATAGCTATAAACGGTAAATTACAGGCTGTGATAGGTGTTGCTGATGTTGTTAAGGAAACTAGTAGAGAGGCTATAGAAAAACTTCACGAGATGAACATTAAAACTGTTATGTTAACTGGAGATAATGCGAAAACTGCTGAAGCTATAGCTAAAAATGTTGGAATAGATACAGTTGTTTCTGATGTTCTTCCTGAAGAAAAGGCTAAGGTTATAGAAAATCTTCAGAAAGAAGGAAAATTTGTCGCTATGGTTGGAGATGGTATAAATGATGCTCCAGCACTTGCAAAGGCAGATATAGGTATAGCGATAGGAAATGGTACTGATATAGCTATTGAATCAGCAGATATTGTACTTATGAGAAATAGTATTTTAGATGTTCCTAAGGCTATTAGATTAAGTAGAGAAACTATAAAGAATATTAAGCAGAATTTATTCTGGGCGTTTGGATATAATACTGTTGGTATTCCAGTTGCAGCTGGGTTATTGTATATCTTTGGTGGACCACTACTAAATCCAATGATAGGGGCTGCGGCGATGAGTTTAAGCTCAGTATCAGTAGTGTCAAACGCATTAAGATTAAAAACTATAAAATTATAAAAAAAGGATGTCTCAGATTTTCTGAGGCATTTTTTATTGCTTTAGGGAAAAGAAGATTTTTTCTGATATAAAAAACAGGTATCTTAAATTTTTCTATAAATCTCTATTTTGAGCGAGAACTTAAAATAATAATAATTTTATTCTCCAGGCTTCGACGCTTCACAATGTTATAGTAATACATTTAAAAGTTGTGAAGCGTCTCCAGATTGTCGAATGAAAATTTATTATTATTTTTTCGTTCTAAAATAGATATTTATTTGAAAAATTTTACGATACCTTTATTTCTATCCAGAATAAAATCTTCTTTTTTAAAGAAAGTAAAAAATATATACTCAGAAAATTTGAAACTTATTTTTATAAATTTTAATACTTTTTAAAATCTTAGTGCTTATTGAATAGGATATTTTAATAAGACGAGATTTTTTAGAAAATTTTAATACCATCCTTTTTATAGCTTTAATAGTTTTTAATCTTAGTGCTTATTGGATAGGATAGGGGATAAAAAGGATGTAATTAGAAAAGTTGATACATTTTTATTATAAAATTATTATAAATTTTGATACTTTTTAAAACTTTAGTGAGTATTGAATTAGGAAAGGTATTAATTAATAGTTTTTTAATATGGGTTTAAATAATATATAGTATTTTAAGTTAGAAATGAATAAATATTAATTTTTAAATAGTCAAAGTAAAGTATTTATTAATATTGAAAATTCTAAATTCAAATGTTATACTTAAAATGAAATCGAGCTGACAGTGAGGGTGTTGTTCCCGAGTTGAAAGGCGATGTTTGCACATAAAATTATCCCCATATTATTTGGCTTTTTTAGTCCAGGTTATACAGGGATTTTTATCAAAGAGTATTAAAATTTATAAACGATTGTTAAAAATAGACTGAATATTGATTTTATATCATGCTATTTTTGAATCAGTTTTATTTTTTAGAGTACTGAACTTTTACGTTTAGTCCTTTTATCATACCTAGTTTTCCAGATAGTGAGCTTATCACATCGGAAGGCGCATCAATTATAACACTAATGATACTTACTTCCTTTTTAGGATATGGGACTCCCATTCTTCCGACAATATAGGGAGCAAAGTCATGTAGTGTCTTATTCAGTGCATCAGACGCTTTTAAATCTTCAACAATTATCCCTATAAGTGCTATTCTTGTTTCCATAAAGGCACCTCCTCAGATTTCATTAATTAGATTTTATATTTTTAAAAGTTTATAGTCAATAGCGAAAGGAATTCAAATGAAAAACCTAATAGATAAACTAGAGAAGAATCAGATTCTTTCAAAGGAAGAATTTGTAAGGCTTTTGGCAATTTCTGAAAAAGATGATATAGATTACCTTACAGAAAGGGCAAAGTGTATCAGAGATGATATTTACGGTAAGAGAGTTTTTATAAGAGGTTTGATAGAAATATCAAATTATTGTAAGAATGATTGCTATTATTGTGGCATTAGAAGAAGTAATAAGAATGCCCAGAGATACAGACTTTCAAAGGAGCAGATTTTAAGTTGCTGCGAAAATGGATATGAACTAGGATTTAGAACATTTGTTATGCAGGGCGGAGAAGATGCGTTTTTCAAGGACGAGGTTGTATGCGATATTGTTTCTAGTATAAAGGAAAGATATCCAGATTGTGCAGTTACTCTTTCTTTAGGAGAAAGAAGTACTGAAAGCTACAGAAAAATGAAGGAAGCTGGAGCAGATAGGTATCTTTTAAGACATGAAACATTTGACAATACTCATTACAACAAGTTGCATCCGGTTGAACTGGATCCTGAAAATAGAAAGAGATGTTTGAGAGATTTGAAGGCTCTTGGATACCAAACAGGAACAGGAATAATGGTTGGATCTCCATATCAGACACTTGAAAATATAGCAGAGGATTTACTTTTCATCAAGGAATTAAATCCTGAAATGATTGGAATAGGGCCATTTATACCACATAAGGATACACCATTTAAAGACTTTGAAAGTGGAACAATGGAGATGACTTTAAGGCTGATTTCTATTTTGAGATTACTCTGTCCAAAAGCTCTAATACCTGCAACAACTGCACTTGGGACAATAAGTCCTCAGGGTAGAGAAAAAGGAATATTAGCAGGTGCAAATGTAATTATGCCTAATCTATCTCCAAAAGAGGATAGAAAAAAATACATGCTTTACAATGACAAGTTAAGCGATGGAGAAGAGGCAGCAGAAGGATTAAATAAGCTAAAGGAATCTATGAGAAAAATCGGCTACGAAATAGTAGAAGATAGAGGAGATTGCATAGCTTTGAAAGATAAATAGATTAAAATAAGATAAGAAGAAATAAAAAATGGTTTAAATAATAAATATTAAAAATAATAAATATTAAATTAATTAGAAGTGATATTAGATAGAAAAAATTTCTAGTTAATGAGAAAACGATTATTAGCTAAGATTAAAATTCTTAGCTTAATATAATAAATTTAAATTAATATAAATAAATTAAAAAATAGGAAATTAATTTTGCAATTAAATTACGAATGGGGGACTTTAAAATGTACAAATACGATCCAAAATCACTAAAAGCAGAAGAATTTATAAATCACGAAGAAATTCTTGAAAGTATAGAATATGCAAAGGCTAATAAGAGTAATAGAGAATTAATCGAATCTATAATAGAAAGAGCTAAAGACTGCAAAGGTTTAACTCATAGAGAAGCAGCTCTTCTTTTAGAATGTGACCAGCAGGATTTAAATGAAAAAATGTTTGGCCTAGCAAAAGAAATAAAACAGAAAATATACGGAAACAGAATAGTAATGTTCGCTCCTTTATATTTATCTAACTACTGTGTAAATGGATGCGTATACTGTCCATATCACCTAAAAAATAAACACATAGCTAGAAAAAAATTAACTCAGGAAGAAATTAAAAAAGAAGTTATAGCACTTCAGGATATGGGACACAAACGTCTAGCACTTGAAACAGGTGAAGACCCAGTAAACAACCCAATAGAATATGTATTAGAAAGTATAAAAACTATCTACGGAATAAAACACAAAAATGGAGATATAAGAAGAGTAAATGTAAATATAGCAGCTACAACTGTTGAAAACTACAGAAAATTAAAAGAAGCTGGTATAGGAACTTATATATTATTCCAGGAAACATACAATAAAGCAAACTACGAACTACTTCATCCAACTGGCCCAAAACACGACTACTGCTACCACACAGAAGCAATGGATAGAGCTATGGAAGGTGGAATAGATGATGTTGGTATAGGTGTACTATTTGGACTTGAAATGTACAGATACGACTTTGTAGGTCTTTTAATGCACGCAGAACATCTTGAAGCAGCTCAGGGAGTAGGACCACATACAATAAGTGTTCCAAGAATCTGTCCAGCTGATGATATAGACACTGATGATTTCTCAAATGCTATATCTGATGAAATATTCCACAAAATAGTTGCTGTAATAAGAATAGCTGTTCCTTATACAGGAATGATAATATCTACAAGAGAATCTCAGAAATCAAGAGAAAAAGTTCTTGAATTAGGTGTATCTCAGATAAGTGGAGGATCTAAAACAAGTGTTGGTGGATATGCAGAGCCAGAACCAGAAGAAGATAACTCAGCTCAGTTTGATGTAAGCGATACAAGAACATTAGATCAGGTTGTTAATTGGTTATTAGATGGCGGATTTATACCAAGTTTCTGTACTGCTTGCTATAGAGAAGGAAGAACAGGGGATAGATTTATGTCACTTGCAAAAACTGGTCAGATAGCAAACTGCTGCCAGCCAAATGCACTTCTAACTCTTAACGAATACTTAGATGATTACGCTTCAGAAGATACTAGAAAGAAAGGTAAAGCCCTTATAGAAAGAGAATTAGAAAATATAACTAATCCAAAAGCTAAAGAAACTTGTATAAAATACTTAAATGCAATAGATGAAGGAAAGAGAGATTTTAGATTCTAATAAAATTTAATAATGAAAAGATTATAAATGTAAAAATATTTTAAAGATAAAGATATGGTGTGTTGGTATTTTCTGACACACCATTAATCTATAAAAACATATAATAAGGAGAAAAAAATGGCTGGACTTAATGAAACTCCAAGGGCAGAAAGGCTACATATTGGAATATATGGAAGAAGAAACAACGGAAAATCTTCATTAATAAATGCTATAACTGGTCAAAATATATCTTTAGTATCTGATTTTGCAGGTACAACTACAGATCCTGTCTACAAATCTATGGAACTTCATGGAATTGGGCCTGTTGTATTTATAGATACAGCTGGATTTGACGATGAGGGTGAATTAGGACAGATGAGAGTGGAAAGAACTCTTGATGCTGTAGATAAGACAGATATAGCAATTGTAGTGCTTTCTAATGAGAATATAATAAAAAATAAAAATAGTGAAAACTCATTAAAAAATTTAAATAGCGATATAAAAAATGAGAAAAGTGAAAAAGAAAATGAAATAGTATTAGATATTGAAATCGAAAAAGAATGGATAAATAAGCTAAAAAAAGCGAAAGTTCCATATTTAGTTGTAATAAACAAGATTGATAAAATATCAAAAGATGATTTAAATGCTATTTCTAAAAAGTTAGAAGATGATTTAAAAATAAAACCTATACTAACTAGTGCAGTTGATAAAAAAGGAATAGAGCTTATAAGAGAAGAATTAATAAGACTTTTACCTGAAGATTATTCTATGAGAAGTATAACTGGAAAAATTGTAAAAGACGGAGATACTGTTTTATTAGTTATGCCTCAGGATATACAGGCACCAAAGGGAAGATTAATACTTCCTCAGGTTCAGACAATAAGAGACTTACTAGATAACAAATGCTTAGTACTATGCTCAACAGCGGACACCATGGAGTCGATGATTTCAAAGCTTGTATCTCCTCCAGATTTAATAATAACAGACTCACAGATATTTGGAGATGTATACGCTAAAAAGCCGAAAGAAAGTAGACTTACTTCATTTTCTGTACTGTTTGCAGATTTTAAAGGAGATATAGATTACTACAGGGAAAGTGTAAAATCAATAGAAAATCTTACAGAATCTTCAAGAGTATTAATAGCAGAGGCATGTACTCATGCTCCACTTGAAGAAGATATAGGAAGAGTAAAAATTCCGAATAGACTAAGAAAGAAAATTGGAGAAGGCCTTACTTTTGATATAGTAGCCGGAAGAGATTTCCCAAAAGATTTAAGTAAATATGATTTGATAATACATTGTGGAGCTTGTATGTTTAACAGAAAATATGTATTATCTAGAATCGAATCTGCAAAAGAACAAAACGTACCTATGACTAACTACGGTGTAGTTATGGCATATTTAGCTGGTATAATAGATAAAATAGATTTCTAGTTGAAAATTTAAAATTATTTTTTATTTATAAAAATTTTATTCTAAAATATTGAGTATTAAAATTCTAAATGATTAAATATTAAATAAGATTTATTTTATTAATATATACTGAAAATGTTTGAACTTTTGGTCTATAATTCTAGACTAGAAGTTCTTTTTTTATTTTGATACTAAAATTTTACAATTTTATTTTATAAATTTAAAAAATATAGGCTTAATTAATGTTTTAATAGTATAATTTAGTAAAATCGTTGAAATTATAATGAAGTTAAAAAGAGTAAAGTGTGATATAATATAATAGAGTATGAATTTATAAGGAGGGATAAAATGAATTCTTCTATATTAGTAATTGAAGATGATGCAAGCATACAGGATTTAATAACAGAATTCTTAAGTGCAGAAGGATATAATGTGGATGCAGCAAATGATGGAATAGAGGGGATACAGAAATTTAAGGAAAATAATTATGACCTTATAATTCTAGATATAATGATGCCAAATCTAGATGGATATGGGGTATGTAAGATGATAAGAAAAACATCTAGTGTACCTATAATATTCCTTACAGCTCTAAATCAGGAGAGCGATCAGTTAAAAGGATTTGAAATAGAGTGTGACGACTACATAACAAAACCATTCTCATTTAACCTACTTGTTAAAAGGGTAGAAGCTATATTGAGAAGAAGCAACAAAACAATAAACGATAACTTTATAACTTTTGAAAAACTAAAATTAAATTTAGATACATATTCAGCAGAAATTGATGGAGATGTAATAGAGTTAACTCTTAAAGAATTTAACATATTAAAAGAGCTTATAGAAAAATACCCACAGGTAATAACAAGAGAAAGTTTATTAGATAGTATATGGGGATATGACTACTACGGAGACACAAGAATAGTAGATGCACATATTAAAAATATAAGAAAGAAAATAACTCTTCCTTATATAAAAACTGTAAAAGGTATAGGATATACACTTGACAAGAATATATAAGCGTTGGCAAAACATGAATATTAAGTATAAACTATTCTCTATAACAACTGCTCTTCTAGTTGCGTTGGCACTCTTGATATATGGGATGCTATATTTTCTATTACCTAAGTATTATCATAGATACAAGATAGAGGCTCTTCAAGATTCTGTTAAGCAGGCTGTTGCTGCAGCAGAAGGTGAAGATATAAGCCGGTTTGAAGAAGATCTTTATAGAATGTCTAAAGAGCAAAATCTTGCAATACTGCTTAGAGACAGAGATGGTAATATAATATATGGTAAAAATGAAGTTGTTTTCCTTAAATACAGTAAGTATTTAATAAATAACTTAAATAGCGAATATAGAATGTCTACAGAAGTAAATATCAAGGAGATGGATGAAAGTTGTGTTTTAGATATAATTATGCCACTACAGCCGATTAATGAGGCAAATAAAGTACTTAGGAATTTAGTTCCATTTACAATTTTTGCAGCGATAATGATTGGTATATTAGGGGCCTACATATACTCCAACACGATAACAAAGCCACTGATAGAAATGATTGAAAAAGAAAGACGAGAAGAGGAAAATAGGCGAGAGTTTATAGCTACAATATCTCATGAATTAAAAACTCCTATAACGATAATAAGTGGTCAACTTGAGGGTATGATATATAAAATTGGAAAATACAAGGATAGAGATAAATATCTGAAGGAATCATATACATCTACTCAAGAGCTTAAAGATTTAGTAAATGAAATGATTGAAATTTCAAAGACAGATATAATGTCTGCATCCTTTAAACCGACAACACTTAATGTTAGAGAACTTGTAGAGGTTATTCTAAAGAGACAAGAATTTCTTATCGACGAGAAAAATTTAAAGACTAAGGTTGTAATTAGCGATGATGCAAAAATAAATGCTGATAAGGATAAATTCTCAAAAGCATTGTATAATATAATAAATAACGCTATAAAATATACTCCAGAAGGAGAAAATATAAATATTAGATTTATTGAGAGAGGATTTAGACCATCTGTATTAGAAGTTGAAAATACTGGAATAACAATATCTGACGAATCTCTAAAAAATATATTTAATCCATTCTTTAGAGTTGAGAAATCAAGATCAAGAAGAACTGGAGGAAGTGGACTAGGTCTTTATTTAACAAGTCAGATTCTTACTAAACATGGTTTTGAATACAAAATGACAAATAGGGGAAATGCGGTATTATTCTCAATAGAATTTACAAGCAGAGAATCTTAATGCTAAAAAATAAAAGCTATAGTATAGGTATAATATATCTATGCTGTAGCTTTTTTTATTATTTTAATTTGAGAGAAATTATAATTGTACTAGTCTTTTTAAATGTAACCATACAATTATAGATAATAAAGAAATTTAGACAAATATATTTAAAAATTGTATGACTTAGGTTATTATATAAACATAGAAAAAATTAAATTTGTACTGCTTTTTAATTAATTGTTCTACAAAGGGGGATAAAAAATGAGAAACGTAGAAACACAAAATAAAACAAGATTAATAGCAATTTCAGCATTGCTAGCAGCATTAGTATTTTTAGCAACAGCGTATATTCTTCATATACCAATGGGAGGAAATGGGGGATATGTACATGTAGGAGATGCATTTATATACTTAGCTGCTGTTATACTTCCAACTCCATACGCAATGGCAGCTGCGGCAATAGGAGCAGGTCTTGCAGATGTAGCAACTGGGGCAGCTATATGGGCAATACCTACAATGATAATAAAACCTATATTGGTATTATTCTTTACTAATAAAACTGAAAAAATAATAAACAAAAGAAATATAATAGCTACAATAATTGCAGGAATAGTTGGAACTGTACTATATATGATAGCAGAAGGAATAATGATAGGAAGTATGCAGGCAGCATTTGTAATGAGCCTTGTAAGCCTTGTACAGCCTTTAGGAAGTGCGATAGTATTTATAATAGTAGGAGTTGCATTTGATAAAGCAAAAATAAAAACAAAATATAATTTATTAGCAGCATAAAGTTTAAACACTTTTTATATAATAATAGCTAATTTGCAATACAGCTACTCCCCAAGAAATGATCTAAGGAAAACACCTGAAAAGGTGTTTTTCTTTTTGTATAATCTTGTGTAAACTGAAATATAAAAAGGCCATTGCATTAATTGCAACAGCCTCAATTTATATACTATTATATTAATCTTCTATTCCGTATTTTTTCTTGCATACTTCTAGAGCTTCGAAAAGACCAGAAACTATTCTCTTTAGCTGATCTTCGTTGAAATCTGTGTATTTATTCATGTCGAATCCTTCACTCATACCTTTGTATAGGTAGTACATTTTTTTAGCAGAGAATTCAGGATTTGCATAAAGAGAAACATCAAGTTTTTCTGCAAGACCTTTTCTAATTTCTCTCATCTGCTGGAAATCAAATTCAGGATTTGCAAGAAGAGAAACTTCAGAACCTTCTTTTATAGCTTGTCTTATTTCGTACATCTGATGCATATCAAAATCAGTAGTTGCATAAGGTTTTACATCAAGGCCTATTCTAAGACCTTTTCTTATTTCACACATCTGTTCTGCATCAAAATCAGTAGTTGCATAAACAGAAACATCGCAATTTTCCATTAAACCATGTCTTATTTCATACATCTGGTCTCTAGAAAATTTAGGTTTAGCAAATATATCTACATCAACATTTTTTTCAAGACCTTTTACTATCTGTTCTAATCTATCTCTGTCAAATTTATAGTTTTCCCAAGCTGTAGTGTCTAGTCCATCATTTTTATAATGAGCTATTATATTAAGCTGCTGCTGAGTTACATTTTCGCCTGAAGCAAGTGCATTACCAACACATTCTCTAACTAATTTTACTCTATCTTCAAACATATTTTCATTTGAAGGATCAGCATAAGAAGAAACATCTATACCAGCTCTAAGTCCTAGTATAATCTGCTGTAACTGATATTCTGATAAAGCATCTATATCGAACGGAGATAAATCAAGTCCTGATTTTAAAGCTCCAAATATTTCTGCCATTTTGTAACTATCATAACTTTTCTTTGCATAAAGAGAAACATCAAAGCCTTCTTTAAGCCCCTTTGATATCCAATAAAGCTCCTGAGGAGAGAACTCTTCTTCTACGTATTTAGAAATATCATTTCCGTTTTCTAGAGCTTCTCTTATTGTTTTCATATCTTTGCTATCAAAATTTGGTTTAGCATAGATAGAAACATCTAAACCAGATTTTAAACCAAGTCTTATTTCTCTCATCTGTTCACTGTCGAAGCATTCATCTCTGTAAACAGAAACATCAAGACCTGAACTTAAACCTTTGTTTATTTCCCTAATCTGATTTGCATTGAATTTGTTAAATTTCATTGTAATCAACTCCCAAAATTATTTTACTTACACATATTTTATAAATTGTTTAAGACTTATTATAATAATTATATTACAAAAAGTAAACGATTTCTATACATTTTGAAATTTGAAAAAATAAGAAATGAAAAAATCATTTATTTTGTACCAGTACAATCTTAATAAAAAAGATAATACTGTACTATTATCTGAAAGGATTAAAGAAGTTATAGTATAATATAATTATAAAAATTAATTGATGAAAATTAATTCTATAATTAAATAATTTTTAAAATAATGAAATAGGAGTGATAAATTATGATGACAATATTCTATCCAATAGGAGACAGTCTTTATGTAAATCTTACAAATAAATGTCCTTGTAGATGCGTATTCTGTGTTAGAGAGGAACATGAAACAGTTGGAAATAATAATAGTTTATGGTTAGACCATGATCCATCAATGGAAGAAATAAAAGCAGATTTAGAAAGATTCAATTTAAGTGATTATAAAGAGATAGTATTCTGTGGATTTGGGGAACCTATGATGAGAATGGATGACCTTATAGAAACAGCAAAATACATAAAATCTAAAGCAGATATAAAAACAAGAATAAATACAAATGGACTTGGGGACCTTATTCATGAAAAAAATACAGCTGAATGTATAAAAGATTGTATAGACTCTGTATCAATAAGTTTAAATGCTCCAGATAAAGAAAGTTATTGCAGAGTAACTAGACCAAAATTTGGAGAACAGTCTTTTGATGCAATGTTAAAATTTGCTGAGGAATGTAGAGATTGTGGAATAAATATAGCATTCTCTGTAGTTGACGAGATTACACCTGAAGAAATAGAAAAATCTAAGGAATTAGCTGAATCTTTAGGAGTTAAATTAAGAGTAAGACATAAACGGTAATAAGTTATATCTCAGTGTATAAAATCAAGCTATGGATACGATTATCCAAATAGAAATGGTGTCTTACTTGAAAGGGAATTACCGTTTTTAAGAACAAGACCACTTATATCAGATTATGAAACACTGTAATTAAAAAGTTAATATAAATTTCAAAAAGAGCTTATATATTAGAAATCTGAAAAGGTGTCTAAGTATAAGCTCTTTTTATTTAGTTCAATTTAATATTTAGTCCAATGTTACAAAATTGTAAGGTTAGGTATTTAAACTGTAAGGTGAATCGATTTTTCCAATAACTGCTAAACAATATAATTAAATTAAAGAAAATAATAAAAGAGAGGTCGATTTTTATGAAATACATTATAAAAACTAACAACCTAGATAAAAAATATAAAAACTTTTACAGTGTAAAAGGAGCAAATCTAAATATAAGAGAGAAGAGAATTTACGGTCTTATTGGTCCAAATGGAGCTGGGAAAAGTACTACTATGAAGATGCTACTAGGACTTATAAAGCCTAGTGGAGGAAGTATAGAGATTATGGGAATGGAGATGAACGAAAAAAATAGAAGTAAGATTCTATCCAATGTAGGTTCTCTTATAGAAAATCCAGCATACTACGAGCACTTAACAGGTATGGAAAATATGAAAATAATGCGGAATTTGATGAATGTATCAGATGAAAATATTCCAGATATTTTAAAGACAGTAAATATTTACGATAGTAGAAATAAAAAAGTAAAAGATTACTCTCTGGGAATGAAACAACGTCTAGGAATTGCAATGGCTCTAATTTCATATCCAAGTATATTGATATTAGATGAGCCTATAAATGGACTAGATCCAGCTGGGATAATAGAAATAAGAAATTTAATAAAGACGTTACCAGAAAAATACGGAATGACAGTAATAATTTCTAGTCATATATTATCTGAAATAGAGCATATATGCGATGATATTGCTGTGATAGAAGACGGAAAGATAATTTTTGAAGATGAAATATCTGTATTAAAAGAAAAAGGAAGAGAGCAGATAAGAATAGATGTTTCAGATTTAGCTTTGGCAAAGAAAATATTAAACGATAGAAAAATAGTTTCAAAAGTAGAAAATAATAGATTAATGTTAGAAAAATTAAGCAATGATAAAATTGCAGAGATAAATCGAATATTTGTAGAAAATGGACTAAAGGTTTATAGAATAGAGCTAATTAAAAAAAGTTTGGAAGAAATATTCCTTGATTTAACAGGTAAGAAGGTGAGGATATAATGAAAGTCAATATATTAAAGGGAACATATCTTGAGTTTGAAAAAATGAAAAAGAAAAAGGTGTTTATGATAGCATTGTTGTTTACTTTGGTGACAATAGTTTGGACTATGGCTGTATCAAATAACTTTTATTCTAGAGGGAAAACATCTCCTAGTGATATGTGGCTATATGGATTGACTTCGATAGCACAGATTAACGCACTGCTTTCACCAATTTTCTTATCAATAACAGCATCTAAAGTGTCTGAAATAGAGCATAGAGGAGCAACTTTAAAGATTTTACTTACTAGACAGAGTAGAGCGAATTTATATTTATCAAAATTTGTGTATTGCGAAATAGTAGCTTCTTTATGCACAGTAGTACAGTTTTTAGGATTTATTGTAGCTACATATTTCTCTGACTTCTTTGAAGCTGTTCCAGTTTCACTAATGATACAATCTATAATTGCTGTAATCGTAGTAAATACAATGCTTATAGCGATATTTTTATTAGTTTGTATTTCTATAAAAAATCAGGTGTATGGTGTTGGTTCTGGACTGCTTTTAGGATTATTGGGAATAATCTCTATGTTGTTTCCAAGAAATATAGCAGTATTTATTCCAAGTTATTATTATATGGATTTAATTCCTGCAAGAATGATTATGGGGATGAAAAGAATAACAGGATTTGAAGTATTGCCATTTGATTTGGGGACAATAGGAATTGTTATGGTGTTTAGCTTATTCTTGATAGTTGTTGAATTGATGTTTTTTAATAGAAAAGAGGTGTAGAATATGCTTTTGAGATGTATAAAATCAGAAATTATAAAGTTAAAAAGAAGTGGCATAATCCCTGTTTTGATAATAATTCCGTTGATTGCTGTGTTTATGGGAACAGGAAACTATTATATGAATATAGGTGTACTTCAAAATAAATGGTACAGTCTTTGGACTCAGGTATCTTTGTTCTACAGTTACTTTTTCTTTCCTGCATCAATTGCATTGATTTGCTCTTATTTATGTAAGCTAGAACATGAAAATTCAAATTGGAATAAAATTTTAGCAGCTCCTATAAAAAGAAGAAATATAATTATATCAAAACTTGTGTCAGCGACAATTTTAATATGCTTTTCACAGATTATGGTTGCAATATTTTATATAATCGGTGGAAAAATAGTGGGATTAGATTCAAATATTCCTAAGGAATTGATACAATGGATTTCTCTTGGGGCTGTTGCGGGAATATCTGTAGCAGCAGTACAGCTATTTATCTCTATGAATGTGAGGAGTTTTGCAGTACCTGTTGGAATTTCAGTATGTTTATCTATATTAGGACTTAGATTTGTTATGGCAGAGAGGGCATTTTCTATTCCATATTCGTTAGTTATATACAGCATGAGTGCATTGAAGCCTGGCGGTTTTGGAGGAGATGTAATTGCAAAAATATTACTAACATCTCTTTTATTCACAGTGATATTTGCGTCAATAGAAAACATTATTTTAAAAAGAAAAGATGTATAAAAAATAAAAATTCAATAAAAAATTTTTGAAGGAATTTAATATAATTTATAGAATACCTTAAATACAGATATTTTATAAAGGAAATTGATAGCTATGGAAAAGATAAAGGTATGGACAAAGCAAAATAAAGATGTTCTTAAACAGTTAGAAAAAGACGGAAGATATATAGCAAGAAAAGAATATATAATGAAAGATTTGCAAGAACACGCAGATTTAGTTCTTGAAGTATACAATTGGTTATCGAGAAGTGGGCCACTTTCAAAGGATAAGCCTAAAGATGTAAGCTATCCTATTTGGGTATCTTTCAAAAAAGATGCGACAATGATGAACGATGAAAATACTGTAATATTAGAACTAGAGCTAGATCCAAATACGATAACTCATGTAAATATAGAAAAATGGGGAATGATTTTAAACTATTCATACATTCCAGCAGATGAAGCTGATGCTAAAAGACATAGACAGCTTTTGGCAGACTACGGTGTAAGTGATGCACAGGCGTATATGAGTAGATTTTATCCGCAGATAAAAATGGAAATTATGAGTAGTTGGGCGAGATTGTTTGACGAAAATGTAAAAGCAAATAGCGATGCATGCTACGGAAATATTTGGGAGGTGAAGGAAGAATGGATTACTCAAATAATAAAATAACTTTATATGCACTTCAGGCAGACCCTGTAATAGAGGCGATAAAGAAAGACGGTGTATGTTTTTCTAAGAAAAAATATGTTGAAAAGAAATATGTAGAAAGTGCAGCTGTATTTACAACTGCGTATTCTTGGTTTGTAAATGAGGCTGGTAGATTTGCTAAAAAGCCAGAAGGAGCTGAGTATCCGTATTGGGCCTTTAAAGACCTATATAACGTAGACCAAGCAAATGGTGGAAATGTGTTGAAACTAGAAGTTCCGCTAGATGAGGTAGTTCTTTTCGATGTTAGAGATTGGAATAGGATTATGTGCTTGAAGTATTTAGGAAAAGACGAAAAAGAAGAAGCTGCTTTTAGGGAAAAGATAGCTCCTTATGGGGTGTTAGAAACTAAGATAATGTTGACTAACTTTTATCCTGATTTGAAAAAGGAAGTAATGGATAGTTGGCAAAATCTTTTCAGAAATGAAGATAAGCTAAAAAATGGCGAGGATGTCACTAGAAACGGTATACAAGCTGGACTTTGGCAGATAAAAAAAGAATGGATAGTAGAAGGATTATAAAAGAGACAAGAGAATAACTGCTCTGTGCTCCAGTCCTCAGCACCCACCCCATTGTATGACATATTTATAGGATATGGTTGCTTGTGGAATTGTCGCTATAGAGCAGTTATTTCTCTTGTTCTTATTTTTTTATATTCAACTAAATGAGATGTATCAGAAAATTGTCTGGTACATATTTTTTTATGCAAATTTTTATGAAAAATTATATGTAAAAGTTTTTATAAAGAATTATGTAAAAAATATAAGACAACGCAAAATTATAGGTAAATAGATGATATACTTGCATGAAATTGTGCTGAATCAGAAAATTGTCTGGTACATATTTTTTTATGCAAATTTTTATGAAAAATTATATGTAAAAGTTTTTATAAAGAATTATGTAAAAAATATAAGACAACGCAAAATTATAGGTAAATAGATGATATACTTGCATGAAATTGTGCTGAAAACGATTTTTAATGTGGCACTTTTGCATTTTATTTGCCACAATGAAGGAAAAATTTTATAATTGCGGCAAATTACTGTGATATTTATAATAAAGATATAATAATCCTAGGAGATGAAGTAAAGTGATCACATTAAACGAAAGACAAAATAGTATTTTAAAATACTTATATAATAAAAAAGACTATACAACAATAAATGAAATATCAAAAGAATTTAAAGTTAGTGTAAGAACAATTAGATACGATTTAGATAATATAGAATATACGCTGAAGGATAATGAAAAGATTTCCTTAGTTAGAACGCCAAGATACGGTATCAAGTTGGAATTTAAAGGAAAAAGAGATATATTGACATTTTCATCAATTTTCGATTGTGTGGAAATCAATTCGCCAGAGGATAGGGTGATTTTCATAGCGATAAATCTTTTGATAGGAAATAGTAAAGTTGAGGAATTGGCAAATATGCTTTCAGTAAGTAAGAATACAGTTGTATCAGACTTAAAGAAAGCTAAAGAGATATTGAATAATCTAAGAATTAATGTAATTTCTAAAGCTTATATTGGAACTTGTATAGAAGGTGATGAGGAAGATGTAAGATATGCCTTTATCAATCTATACTATAAGATTTCAAATGCAGACAATTACAAACTTCTAAAAATGATTATAGATGATTTTGATTCTGTAAAAAATGATATAGAAAAAAGAATACACAAGGTAGAAAATAGGCTTTCTCTTGAGTATTCAGACACATCATTTAAAGAATTAATTATCATTATAATGTACTGCTTTATGAGGATGGGAGAGTATTCAAACTTTAACTATAGTGAAGAATACATAAAGGAAAAAGAGCAGGAAGAGGAATTCGAGGCTATACAATACGCATTTGCTGATAAAACAGAGGATAAGAAAGAGATTTGCTACTTAATGAAGTGGTTTAAAAGTGCAAAGGTCATGAGTTTTATAAATGATAAATCTGATGTAAAAATGGATGGTAATAAATATCTAGCTATGAGAATAATAGAGGATATGGAAAAATACACTGGAATAGACTATTCAAATGATTTTGATTTTGTAAATTCAGTTGTAATGCACTTCAGTGTGGCAATGTACAGAATGCAAAACAACTTTAAGATTGAAAATCCATTAAAAGAAGATATAAAAATGAGGTTGGGGATAATTTACCAAATAACAGAAGATGTTATGAAAAAATACGAAAGTGAAATCGGGGTAGAATTTCCTGACGACGAGGTTTCTTACATGGCTATGCACTTTGGAGCAGCCTTTGAGAGAAAAACTCAAGAAATATTTGATACAAAAGCATTGATAGTTTGCAACAGTGGACTAGCTACAGCAGGACTTCTAAGTGCGAGAATGGAAGTAATGCTTCCTCAGATACAGGTTGAAGGTGTATGTAGATTAAATAACTTAGAAGAAGAGTTAAAAAATAAGGATGTTGATATTATAATTTCCACTGTACCTATAAGAAATACAGATATTGAATATGTTGAAGTTAACCCTATGCTTAATATAGATGACGTTTTAAAGCTTAAAAAACTAGCATTTAATAACGTATACGAAAAAAGTAGTGAATATCTTGTTTCTAAGTACAAAGGAGATAAAATATCATCAGTTGCAGAAATTATTAGAAAGAGCAATGCAGCCTTCTTATACGATGCAGATAACTGGAGAGATGCAATAGCAGAAGCATCAAAACCGCTGATAAAATCTGGAGATATAAAGGAAGAATACGTAGACGATATGATAAAGGCGATAGAGGACCTTGGGACATATATGGTATTTATTCCGGAGATAGCATTTGTCCATGCTTCTAATAAGAATGTTGTAAACAATGCAGTATCGATGTTGACTTTAAAGAATGAAATTTATTTTGGTGATAACTCAGAGGTGAGAATTAAATCCGTAGTTGTTTTAGCGAACAAAGATGAAAATAAGAATCTAATTGAGTTAATCAACATACTAACTAAAAATAATAATGCAGAAAAATTTAAGAACGCAGAAAAATACTTTGATCTAAAAATAATGGTTTAAAAGTCAGGAGATAGAAAGATGATAGTAAAAGTAATAGATGAAGTTAAAAACTATGAAGAAGCGATAAAACTATCTTGTGATGAATTAGTTAAAAATGGCTCTATAGAAGATAGATACTACGATGCAATCCTATCAAAAATAGAGGAGTTTGGGGCATATTTTTGCATAGCAGACCATATAGCAATGCCTCATGCAAGACCAGAAGATGGAGCATTAAAAACTGATTTATGTGTATTAAAGCTTAATAAAGAAGTAGATTTTTTAGGAAAACCTATAAAAATATTCTTTACAATAACAGCTGTAGATAGTTCTTCTCATATAGATACAATAAAAAATCTAGCTGAAATATGTATGAACAAAGAAAAAGTAGAAAAAATATTAAATTCAAAAAATGAAAAAGAAATTATGGAGGTAATGTAATATGAAAACAATAATGGCAGTATGTGGATCAGGATTAGGATCAAGTTTTATGGTGGAAATGAACATAACAGATATATTAAATGAATTAGGTGCTTCTTCAGAATATCAGGCATCTCACAACTCTTTAGCAGATGCTACAGCAGATCAGGCTGAAATATTCGTAACAGGAAAAGACTTAGAAGCAAGTGCTTCTCATCTTCCAAATCTTATAGTTTTAGATTCTCTTTTAGATAGAGATGAATTAAAAGCTAAAATAAAAGAAAAAATAGGATACTAAGAAAAAATAAATAAAGGGATTGGTTATTAAAAGGATTAGTTATTAAAAAGTAATAAACTTTTATTAACAAAGGAGGAAAATATGAACGGAATATTAGGCGATTTAGTCGATTTTATTAAAGAACCTTCTGTACTTGTAGGGTTTATAGTATTAATAGGTCTTTTATTACAGAAAAAAGCTTTTGAAGATGTAGTAAAAGCTACTTTAAAAGCAATGGTTGGTTTCGTTGTAATATCTGCATCAGCAGACGTAATATCAGCATCATTAGCACCATTTGGTGAGATGTTCCAGTACGGATTCCATATAAATGGGGTAATACCAAACAACGAAGCAGTAGTTGCACTTGCAATTAAAGACTACGGTCAGGCAACAGCACTTATAATGGCATTTGGTATGCTTGCTAATATATTAATAGCTAGATTTACAAAATTCAAAAATATATTCTTAACAGGTCACGTTACATTATACATGGCTTGTATGGTAGCAGTTATACTTTCAGTATCAGGAATGACAGGTGTACAGTTAGTATTTACAGGGGCTTTAGCACTTGGAATAATAATGGTACTTTCACCAGCAATGTGTCAGCCATTCATGAAAGATGTAACAAAAAATGATTCAGTTGCATTAGGTCATTTCTCATCAGTTGGTTACGCTTGTGCAGGATTAATAGGTAGAGCAGTTGGTAAAAACTCTAAATCAACAGAAGAAATGAACGTACCAAAATCTTTAAGTTTCCTTAGAGATTCAGTTGTTTCTATATCAATAACAATGTTAATACTTTACATAGTAGTTGCAATAGCAGCAGGTGCAGAATATGTTGAAACAAACTTATCTGGTGGACAGAACTTCATAGTATTCTCAATGATGCAGGCATTAAAATTCGCAGCAGGATTCATATTAATCCAGAACGGTGTTAGACTTGTTCTTAACGAAATAGTTCCAGCATTCAGAGGAATCGCTACAAAACTTGTTCCAAACTCAAGACCAGCACTAGACTGTCCTATAGTGTTCCCTTATGCTCCAAATGCAGTACTTGTTGGATTCATAAGTTCATTTATAGGTGGTATAGTATCAATGTTTGCACTAGGTGCTATGGGACTTACAATAGTAATACCAGGCGTTGTTCCTCACTTCTTCTGTGGTGCAACAGCAGGGGTATTTGGTAACGCAACAGGTGGTAGAAGAGGTGCTATACTTGGAGCATTCTTCAATGGTATATTAATATCATTCCTACCAGTTGGATTATTACCAGTATTAGGTAACTTAGGTGTTGCAAACTCAACATTCTCAGATGCAGACTTCGCAGTAGTTGGTATAGTTCTTGGAAAACTACAGCAGTTCTTCGGAGGAAATGGAGTAACAATAGCTTTAGTAGGTATAGTTGCACTAATGGTTATATACTCAATGATATCAGGAAAGAAAAAAGCTACAGAAGTAGCAGAATAGTATAAATAGGGATGTCGCAGAATTCTGTGGCATCCCTTCTTTATTTTATGGAGGTCATAATAAACAAGAAAAGACTAGTTAAATTTTGCTCCAGTCCTCAGCGCCCCATTCTATTATGTAACACATTTATATGTATGGGGCGCTTGCGGAATTGTCGCTTAAATTTAAACTAGTCTTTTCTTTTACACATTATTAAACTGATACCCAAAATAAGAGAAGGGATTGCCACAGAAAACAACTACGGCATCCAAATTTATATTATTTTGCAGCAAGTTTAAAACTGAGAAAAAGAAAGTAAATTCGCTAATAGATATGTTTTGCTTTAAAAGTTAGTGATTTATATAATATAATAAAATAAGAATATAATATTATTTTAATGGAGCTGATAAAAATGAATAAGTTATTAAATAAATTTAAAGGATGTATTTTAGGTGGGGCTGTAGGAGATGCATTAGGTTATCCAATTGAATTTATGTCTGAAGATGAGATATTTTTTACTTATGGAGAAAATGGAATAACAGAATACAATTTAAATAATGGAGTTGCAGAGATTTCTGATGATACACAAATGACACTTTTTACTATAGATGGTTTGCTTTTATCTGATGGGGATGAGATAGAAAGTTTAAGAAAGTGTTATATAGATTGGGCAAATACTCAAATGGGCGAGATAAATATTGGAATAGAAGGATATTCTAATTTAATGAATATAAAAGAATTGTTTGCTAGTAGAGAGCCTGGAAGAACTTGTTTGATGTCAATTTGGAATGGAGCAAATGGTACATTAGAAACGCAAATTAATAATAGTAAGGGGTGTGGTGGCATAATGAGAACCGCACCAATAGGATTATATTTTAAGAATAAAAATCTAAAAGAGACTGCTTTTTTGGCAGCAAAAGCATCGGCACTTACACATTCTCACGAACTTGCTTATCTTTCATCAGCTATATTTGCTGTAATTATAGCTTGCATTGTTCATTATAATATGAATATTGAGGGGGCTATAATAAAATCAATAGAAGTAGTTAAGGAATGCTTTATAGACAAAGAATACACCTATGAATTGATAGAAATAGTTGAAAAGGCATTAAAACTTTCAAAAGAGAATCTTGAAGAACTTGAAGCTATACATATACTTGGAGAAGGATGGGTTGCAGAGGAAACTCTTGCAATAGCCATATATTGCTCTTTGAAATATAGCAATAACTTTGAAAAAGGAATCATTGCTTCTGTAAATCATAATGGAGATAGTGATTCCACAGGATCTATTACAGGAAATATTCTTGGAGCATACTTAGGTATAGATGGAATAAATAGAAAATTTTTAGATAAATTAGAGTTAGTAGATTTTATAGAAAATATTTCTGAAAAATTATATAATAAAAAACAATATATGAAGAACAACTAACGAAATAAAAATAGGCTACGAGCAATTATTATCCTATCATCCTTTCCTTACATCAAAATAACAAACTGAGGGCAAGAGATATATCTGCTCAAAAGCGACAATACTGCAAGCGCCCCACAACTGCTAAATGTGTTATTCTAACAGTGTGGGGCGCTGAAGCCTGGAGCCAAGAGCAGATATACTCTTGTCCTTGTTATTTAGTTCCGAATAATCTATCTCCAGCATCTCCTAAACCTGGTAATATGTATCCATGTTCGTTTAATCTTTCGTCAAGAGCTGCTACAAATATATCAACGTCTGGATGATATTTGTGAACTTCTGCTATACCTTCTGGAGAAGCTACTAAGTTAACTAATTTAACACTTTTAGCTCCTTCTCTTTTAACAACATCTATAGCTGCAACTGCAGAACCACCAGTAGCTAGCATTGGGTCTACAACTATCATATCTCTTTCGTTTATATCTTTAGGGAATTTGCTATAGTATTCAACTGGTTTTAAAGTTTCTGGGTCTCTGTATAGACCAACGTGTCCAACTTTAGCAGCTGGAACTAATGAAAGTAATCCGTCTACCATTCCTAATCCTGCTCTTAATATTGGAACGATACCTAATTTTTTACCAGCTATTACTCTAGCTTTAGTTTTAACAAGTGGAGTTTCTATTTCAACTTCTTCAAGTGGAAGGTCTCTTGTTATTTCGTATCCCATAAGCATTGTTATTTCTGTTAATAATTCTCTGAAATCTTTTGATCCAGTGTTTTTATCTCTCATTAAAGTTAATTTGTGCTGAACTAATGGATGATCCATTATTACTACTTTGTTCATAGATAAGCCTCCTAAAATTTAATCTGTCTAACAATAAAAATTGTTTTATGCGTAATTGATTCTTAATATACACACACTTTTTCATATTATACCAAAAATCTTAACATTTTTCATCTATTTTTTGTATTTTGCTTAAAAATAATAATTTTAATTAATTTTATTGTTAAAAATTCAAAATAAATTCATACAAAAACACGAAAATTATTTAATTGTTTTGATTATATCTTCGTGTTTTTATCTCTTCTCTCTGTTGATTAACAGCTTTATTCAAAATATCGCCTTCTAAATATTCGACCATATCCAAATAATCTAGAGATTCATTGAAATATCCTATATTTGCTGCAGCTGAGGATAAAGATAAATAGTAAGAGTTTTTAGCATCTTTGGTGCGAGGATGATTTAAAATATTTTTTAAATTGCAATATAATTGATAATCATCTTTTGACTCATTGTATTTTTCAATAATTTTATTATACTCTTCTGTAAACTTCTTATTTTTTCTTTTTTCACTAGAAGTTGCAAGTGCAGAAAATAATATAAAATGTAAAATCCAAACTGCGACAACTATGATAGTAAAAAGCAGAGTACTTTTTATACGATTTATAAAGCAAATTGGAATAAGTAGAGCTAAGATTAAAGTAGAAATATAGGCAAATGATGATTTTCTATTTTCCCACTTTATACTACTATACCTTTTGCTGCTCATATCATTTAAATTTTTAGCAGCAAGTACAGAAATAATATATCCTAAATTTTCTCTCTGATTTGGTAGATTGTTGTTGCTTTTCTTACTTGCATATAGTTTATATCTTGTTCCACTCTTAAATTGGATAATTATCTTCATGCCGAAAATCCCATTTTTTAAAGCAATTCCCTGCATATCTTTAAACTTGAAAAAATGGTAATCAGTTGCTTTATCTACTTTCAACTTACTCATAAATCCAAACAAAAGACCTTCATTATTTATAGAAATTATACAATTTTGATTAAATGTTACATTATTTATCTTTTGAATAACTGCTAGAATTAAATGATTTGGAATAGAAAAAATCTCCTTAGAGACATTTGGTAAAACTTGCTCGGTCATAACTTTATATAAAGTTTCTTCGTCGTACATAAGCTTCATAGGAAAATCTCCTTTCTATAAGGAATAAAATATTATTTATAACTATATTATAACTTATATTTAAAAAATGGAGATGAAAAATGTGAGGAAAATAACACTAACACCAAAAACTCACGCATTACAATTTAATAAACTGTAAGAATAAAGAAGATATTTAATTATGGTAAAAAATTCGCAATGCATTGCCGAAGAAACTCATGCACTAGGATTTACTGATTTAAAACATAAAAAAATAGAAGTAACAAATTAACAGCGACAATCTGGAAGCGCCACAAACAATTTAAAGTTCTTATAAAAAGTATGTGGCGCTGAAGCCTGGAGCGTTAATTGTTGCTTCTATTTTTTCTATTTTACATCAACAATTCTTAATGCATGAGATTCGCATGCTTCTACACATGCAGGCAGTAGTCCAGCCTTTACTCTATCATTACATCCATCACATTTTACAATCTTTTCATTTAAAAACTTAGGAACATCAAATGGACAGACAAAAGAACAAATCTGACATCCTATGCAGTTCTCATCATTAGTAATGACAAATCCTGTAATAGGGTCTACAGAAAAAACATCGTGAGCGCAGTTGTTTAAACAAGTAGGATCCTCACAATGTCTACAAGATTCTGTGATTAATCTAAAAGAATTAGTTACAGGATTCTCAACCCTCTTCATCTTTCTGCAACTAAGTCCTTCTTTATCCGAATGAACTTTTGCACATGATGCATGACATTTAAAGCAAGCATTACAAAGGTCCATATTATAAACTATCTTTTTCAAAATAAAAAACCTCCCCTATAAATTTCTATTTAACAAAAAAATTAAAAATAAATTCAAATCTAATTTTACACGAAAGAAAGAAGGATTTCAATTATAAGTAAAGCCAATATATACAAGTTATAAAATAAACCAAGATATATAAGCTATAAGAGAAATCAAAATATACAACTTATGAGTAAATCAAGGGATAGTATCAAACTAAGAGAGTTATTCTGCGAAACTTTTAAAAAATATGATATAATAAAACAATGAGACAAATTTTTAGTTGAATGTACGATTTGAAACAATTTGATTAAAAGAAAGACTTAGAATAATTGATTTAATAATTTGATTTAATACTATATTGAAAATACTAATTAAAAAGGAGGAATAAAATGGAAGTAGATAGAAAAAAACTTACACCCATGATGAAACAGTATATGGAAACAAAAGATAGATACAAAGACTGTATACTATTTTATAGATTGGGCGATTTTTATGAAATGTTCTTTGATGATGCAATAGTAGCCTCAAAGACACTTGAAATAGCACTTACTGGAAAAGCTTGTGGCTTAGAAGAAAGAGCTCCAATGTGTGGAGTACCTTTCCATTCTGCCAATTCATATATATCAAAATTAGTCGAAAATGGGTACAAAGTAGCAATAGGTGAACAGCTAGAAGACCCAGCTAAAGCAAAAGGGATTGTAAAAAGAGATGTTATAAGGGTTATAACTCCAGGTACGGTATTAGACGGATCTCTTTTAGAAAATAAGAAAAACAACTATCTTATGTCTATATACAGAAACAAAAATATGATCGGACTGTCTTATGTAGATATAAGTACAGGAGAATTAAATGCGACTTATTTAAATGAGGAAAAAATAGTTGAAGAAATAGCAAAAGTAAATCCTTCTGAAATAATAATAAATGACCTTTCATTTGTTGAAAAAATTAGAGACATAGCAACAGTTGGAAATATATACATAAATGAGAGTTTTGACGAGAAAATGGAGGATGAATCTATAATATTCGACTATTTCTCAAAAGAATATATAGATACTTTGGATTTAGATAATGACGGACTTATAAAGAAAAGTATAGCAATTATTTTAAACTATATATTCTCAACTCAAAAGCAGATAACATCAAATATGAGCTCTGTAAATGTCTACAACTCTGCTGAGTATATGGTACTTGATATGTTTACTAGAACAAATCTTGAATTAACTCAGACTATAAGAGGTGGGAAGAAAAAGGGCTCACTTCTTCATGTACTAGACAGAACTTCAACTGCAATGGGTGGTAGACTTCTTAGAAAATATGTAGAGCAGCCACTTATAAACAAAGAAAAAATAGAATATAGATTAAATATAATAGAAGAAATAAACGATGATTATATTTTAAAAGAAGATTTAATTGAAATATTAAAGAAAATTTACGATATAGAAAGAATCTGTGGGAAAATAGCCTTTGAAAAAGTAACTCCAAAAGAGTTAATAAATCTAAAAAATTCTATAGAAAAACTTCCTTTATTAAAAAATACTGTTGAAGGCTCAAGTTGTGTAATTTTAAAGGAATATATAGATAGTATGGATACTTTAGAGGATATTTACGAATTGATATATGATTCTATAAAAGAAGATCCTTCTATTACAATAAAAGACGGAAATATTATAAAATCAGGATTTAATAGAGAATTAGATGAGCTTAGAGATATTTCTAAAAATGGAGCAAATATCATAAAGGATATAGAAGTAAAAGAAAAGGAAAGAACAGGGGTTAAATCATTAAAAATAGGATTTAATAAAATTTTTGGATATTATATAGAAATTACAAAAGCAAATTTAGCTCAGGCAAATATAGATGAAAGCTACATAAGAAAGCAGACTCTTAGCAATGCAGAGAGATTTATCACGCCAGAATTAAAAGAAATAGAAGAAAAAATTCTAAATGCAGAAGAAAAAATAAAAGCTATTGAGTATGAAATATTTACAGAAATTAGAGGAGCAGTTTATAAAAATATAAACAGAATACAGGAAGTTGCACATATAGTTGCAAATGTTGATGTATACGCATCACTTGCCGAAACAGCATCTCTTAATGGATATGTTAAACCAAGTATAAATAACGAAAATAGATTAGAGATAAAAAATGGTAGACATCCTGTTGTTGAAAATATTGTAGGAATAGAAAACTTTGTTCCAAACGATACATATTTAAAAACTGGAGAAAATACTATAAACATAATCACAGGGCCTAATATGTCAGGTAAATCTACATATATGAGACAAACTGCGATAATTGCACTTATGGCTCATATAGGGTCATTTGTTCCTGCAGAATACGCTGATATTCCAATAATGGATAGAATATTTACAAGGGTTGGAGCAAGCGATGATTTATCTCAGGGGCAGTCTACATTTATGGTTGAGATGAATGAAGTTTCAATGATTCTTAAAAATGCTACAGACAAGAGTTTAGTTATACTTGATGAAATAGGTCGTGGAACTAGTACTTATGACGGAATAAGTTTGGCTTGGTCTATAGTTGAGTACATTCAGAAAAATATAAAATGTAAGACGTTATTTGCAACTCACTACCATGAATTAACTGATTTAGAGGATGAGTTTGACGAGGTTAAAAACTACTCTATAGGAGTTAAGGAAGACGGAAATGATGTAATATTCCTTAGAAAGATAATTCCTCAGGCTGCAGATAAAAGTTATGGAATATATGTTGCTAAGTTGGCAAAATTACCAGATGAGGTTATAAACAGATCATCTGAGATACTTTCTGACTTAGAGAAAAATCACGTAAGTAATATGAGTGTTTTAAATGCACTTTCTTCTGATAATGGGAATAGTGAATTTACGCAGAATGTAGTAAATATAAGTGATAGAGTTGCTGAAAAAATAATTTACGAAGATAAAAATCTTGAAGAATGTAAGAGTTTGAAAGAAGAATGTAAAAGCTTAAAATCAGAGGTTGGCAATTTAAAAACAGAAAATGATAGTTTAAGAAATCATAATGAGAACTTAAATGATAAAAATAAAGAGCTTGAAGAAAAAGTAGAATCACTTTCTAAAAAATTAAAAGAAAAACAGTCTAAAAAGAGTAAAAAAGTGGAATACAGTACTTCAGGAGTCCAGATTTCATTTGGAAGTATGGAAAAGAGCAAGCTAGAGGAAGAGATTTTATCTTTAAATCTTATGAATATGACTCCATTAGACGCTATGAATAAAATATTCGAGTTACAGAAAATAGCTCAGGAAGAAAGTTCAAAATAGAAAATTAGGAGGTTATTATGAAAAATAGAATAAACCTGCTAGACGAAATAACAATAAATAAAATTGCAGCTGGAGAAGTTGTTGAAAGACCAGCATCTATTGTAAAGGAATTAGTTGAAAACTCAATAGATGCTGGGGCTGATAGAATAATAATAGAAGTTGAAAATGGAGGAAAGTCGCTTATTAAGATAACTGATAATGGGTGTGGAATTCCTTCAAGTGAAGTTAAGAAGTGCTTTTTAAGACATGCAACAAGCAAAATAGATAAGATAGATGATTTATTTAATCTGTTTACGCTTGGATTTAGAGGAGAGGCACTGGCTTCTATTTGTGCAGTTTCAAAATTAGAAATGACTACAAAATTTGAGGATGAGGCTGTTGGAACAAAAATCACTTTAGTTGGAGGAAATGTAGAATCAAAAGAGGCAGTAGGTGCAAATACTGGAACATCTATTGTGATTAAAGATTTATTCTTCAATACTCCAGCAAGAAAGAAATTTTTAAAAACTGACCATGCTGAATTAATGAATATTACAGATATTGTAAATAAATTGGCTATAGGCTATCCAAATGTAAAATTTAGATACCTTAATGCAGGAAAACTTATGGTCAATACTCCAGGTGATGGGAAACTTTTAAGTGCAGTTAGAAGTATTTACAGTAGGGAAACTGCAGAAAATTTAATTGAAATTAACTACGATTGCAGTCTTTTTAAGATAGATGGATATATAGGAAATAACAATATATACAGGTCTAATAGAAATTTACAGCATGTATATATAAATGGTAGATTTGTGAAAAGCAAGATTCTTTACGATGCGATTGCAAACGCCTACAAATCTATAATACCTATAAACAAACATGCAATTTGTTTTATAAACTTACACCTTGACCCTGATAAAGTGGATGTGAATATACACCCAGGGAAGATAGAAGTTAAGTTTGAAAAGGAAAATGAGATAAAGCTAGAAATAATGGAGTATTTAAGGGCAAAACTTCTTAAAGAAAGCTTAATAGGTAAGTATGAAACATTTGATAGAGTACCTAAGGATAGAGCAGTAAAACAGGAATTTGTGGCAAAACAAGGTTTTGATGATAATACACTTAAAATGAATAATTTTGGAAATACAAGTCCATATATTAATAGTACTAGCTCAGGCCTTGATACAAAAGAAATTAAGCCAATAGATTTATCTGATGAGGTAGATGTAAACTCATTTATTAAGTTAGACGATTTTGAAGAGAAAAAGAAAAACTTAGAAGGAAAACCTAAATCTGAAGTAAAATCTAAAGCTAATGAATCGAATAATAGCTCATTAAAAAATAGCAATTCAACAAATAAAAATTATTCGCATGGATTTAGTAGATATAACGATAATAAAGATATATATAATAAAGATATAGATAATAAAATCAACTATTATGGAAATGCTAAAAATTTAGAGGAAATTAATAAAATATCTGAAACTGAATCACAGATGGCATTTACTGCTGATGGTGCGATACTTGATTCAGAAAAAAGAGATGAGATTGAAAAAAAGGAAGCAGGATTTTCACTTAAGTATTATAAAGTTGTAGGTGTGATATTTGATACTTATATAGTACTTCAAAAGGGAGAATCAATGTACCTTATGGATCAACATGCAGCACATGAAAGAGTTCTTTTTGAAAGATATATGAATGCCTTCCACAAAAGAGAGGTACACATGCAGATGCTTTTAGATCCAATAGTTTTAGAGCTATCTAGTGTTGATATGCTGCGGGTTGAAAAAAATATAGATGTGTTTAAAAATTTTGGGTTTGAAGTAGAAATATTTGGTATGAATAATATTTTAATAAGGGGAGTGCCTAATTTATTTGGAACTCCTCAATCAGAAAAGTTCATCCTAGAATTGATAGATAATATAGATAAAATATCAAACAACTATGATTTAAAGGATGATAGATTTGCAGTAATGGCTTGTAAATCAGCAATTAAAGCAAATGATAGGATTCAAAATATAGAAATAGAATCTCTATTTAGACAACTTGAAAAGTGTGAAAATCCATACACTTGCCCACATGGTAGACCTACAATGGTTGAAATTTCTAAAGTTGAAATAGAAAAGATGTTTAAAAGAATAATGTAGTAATACTTAAGATAATAGTAATATTTAAGATAATAATGCAATAATGTTTAATATATAAAACATTATAAATTAGAGATAAAAATAATATAAAGAAAGGGGGATTTTTATGACACCACTTATAATCCTTACTGGACCGACTGCGGTTGGAAAGACAGATTTATCAATTCAGCTTGCAAAGGCGGTTGATGCGGAAATAGTATCTGCGGATTCAATGCAGATATACAAGTATATGGACATAGGAAGTGCTAAGGTAACTGAAGAGGAAATGCAAGGAGTTAAGCACTATCTAGTAGATGAAATAGAGCCAGATATGCCGTTTTCTGTATCTGAATACAAAAGAATGGCAGAGGAATATATAGATGAAATTTCTAGTAGAGGAAAAAATGTAATAGTTACTGGAGGAACAGGACTTTACTTAAATTCTTTAATATACGATATGGACTTTGGAAAATCTGATGCAAATCAGGAATTAAGAGATAAATTAAACAAAGAACTTGAAGAAAATGGCCCTGCGTATATGTACGAAAAATTAGTTTCATTAGATAAAGATGCTGCTGAAAGAATTCATCCAAACAACACAAAAAGAGTTATAAGAGCAATAGAAGTTGCGATGAGTGGAGAAAAGATGAATGACTTCTCAAAGGATTTAAGATACAATAAAAAGTATAGACCAATTATAATAGTTTTAAATAGAGATAGACAGGCATTATATGATAGAATAAATCTAAGAGTCGATATAATGCTAAAAAATGGTTTAATTGAAGAAGTTAAAGGACTTTTAGATAGAGGATATACAAAAGATATGATTTCTATGCAAGGAATAGGATATAAGGAAATTATAAAATATTTCGATGGAGAGTATACTCTTGAAGAAGCTATAGAAATAATTAAAAGAGATTCTAGGCGTTATGCAAAGAGACAGCTAACTTGGTTTAGAAGATATGAGGATGCAAAATGGTTTGAAATCGATAAATTTGATTCAGCCGAAGAATTAAAAGATGCAGTTGTTTCTTATGTTAAAGAAATGCTTTAGAAATAAAATTTTTGATTTTTATTTTAATAATTATTTAATTTTAAATTTAATATTTTTTAGGGGGATTAGAAAATGAAAAATACAGTATTAAACTTACAGGATTTATTCTTAAATCAGGCAAGAAAAGAGAAAAAGGCTGTTTTCATATATCTTGTTAATGGTGTAAAGGTTAAAGGAATTGTAAAAGGATTTGATAGCTATGTTATTTTATTAGAGGGAGAAGATAAAAAACAGAGCTTAATATACAAACACGCTGTTTCTACTGTTCAGCCAGTAGATAACATAAGCATAATATATTAATATATAAAGAAAAGGAGCAAGAAATGTTAGACATTACAAGAGATTTTTTAAAAGAACACTACAATATAGACGATGAAATGATGAAATTCTTAGAAGAGGTTATGGAGGACATCAAATTTAAATTTGATGAAATCAAAGAAATAAGAGAATACAATCAGTACAAAGTATTAAGAGCTATGCAGGAAGCCAATTTAAGTGATAATCACTTCAACTGGACTACTGGATACGGATACAACGATTTAGGTAGAGAAAAGATAGAAGAAATATATGCAAAAGTATTCCACACAGAAGATGCACTTGTTAGACCTATAATAGTCAACGGTACTCATGCACTATCATTAACTGTTCAAGGATTAGTAAGACCTGGAGATGAAATATTATCTATAACATCAGCACCTTACGATACTCTTCAGGGAGTTATAGGTATAAGAGAAGAAAAAGGATGCCTAAAAGAATACGGTGTTACATACAGTCAGTTAGATTTTAGAGAAGATGGAAATATAGATATAGATGGTATAGAAGCTAAAATAAATGACAGAACTAAATTAGTTATGATACAGAGATCTAAAGGATATGAATGGAGAAAATCTCTATCAATAGAAGATATAGAAGAAGCTGTTAAAGAAGTTAGAAGAGTTAAACCAGAAGTTATAATAATGGTTGATAACTGCTATGGTGAGTTCTTAGATACTAAAGAACCAACAGATGTTGGGGTAGATATAATGGCTGGATCATTAATCAAAAACCCAGGTGGAGGACTTGCTTTAACTGGTGGATATATAGTTGGTAGACATGATTTAGTTGAACAGATTTCATATAGATTAACTTGTCCTGGTATAGGTAAGGAATGTGGTCTTACATTTGGAACTACAAGAAGTGTACTTCAGGGATTCTTCATGGCTCCTTATGTTGTATCTCAGGCGGTAATGGGCCGGATATTCTGCGCTAGAGCATTTGAAAAAATGGGATATAAAGTACTTCCAGCTTATGACGATTTAAGAAGTGATATAATACAGTGTGTTCAGCTTGGAAGTCCAGAAGAAGTTGTTAGATTCTGTGAAGGTGTTCAGTATGCGGCTCCAGTTGATTCATTCGTTACACCAGTTCCATGGGCAATGCCAGGATACGAAGATGAGGTTATAATGGCTGCAGGAGCTTTTGTTCAGGGTTCTTCAATAGAGTTAAGTGCTGATGCTCCAATAAGACCACCATACAATGTTTACTTCCAGGGTGGACTTACATTTGACCATTCTAAGATGGGTACATTAAAGGCAATAGAGAGAATAAAAGATTTACATAGAGAACAGGGAAAATAAGATTTTTCTGATACATAAAGGGTATCTTAAATTTTTCTATAAATATCTATTTTTAGCAAGAACTTAAAATAATAATAATTTCATTCTCCAGGCTTCGACGCCTCACAATGTTAGAGTAAAACATTTAAAGGTTGTGAGGCGTCTCCAGATTGTCGAATGATAATTTATTATTATCTTTGCGTTCTAAAATAGATATTTATTCTAAAAATTTTAAGATACCCTTTTTTATATTCAGAATAAAATCTTATTTATTGAATATTGAATGTGCTTTCAGATTATAGAGATTTTAATTAAAAATTATTTATTAAATGTAGAAAATGTTATAATAAATATATTATGATAATTAAATAATTATGGAGAGTTAGTATGAAAGATGTTAATAGGTTAAAAAAGCTTCTTCTTTGGGATTTGTTGAGCGAAGAGGAAAAAATTTTAGTTGAGAGTAATTTATATAATGTGAGTTTTAAAAAAGGAGAGTTGATTCCTAAAAAATCCGAGAGTTGTTTTGGAATTATTTTTGTGAAGAAGGGATCTCTTAGAGTTCATATTATTTCAGAGGATGGTAGGGATGTTACTCTTTATAGGATAAGAGAAGGTGAGATGTGTACTTTATCTTCCTCTTGTGTGTTAGATGCGATAACTTTTGAGGTGCATATTGAAGCAGAGGAAAATACTGAAATAATTAATGTGCCTTCTAATATATTTAAAAAAATTATGGAAGATAATATTTATTTAAAGGCATTTATGTATGAGGGAATTGCAGAGAGATTTTCTGATGTTATGTGGGTTATGCAGCAAATTTTATTTATGGGGATAGATAAAAGAATAGCGATATTTTTAATGGAAGAAAGTGAATCTACAGGAAAAGAGAAGATTAAGATAACTCATGAGCAACTTGCAAAATATATTGGAAGTGCAAGGGAAGTTGTTAGTAGGATGCTAAAGTATTTTGAACAGGAGGGAATAGTTTCTCTTGGAAGAGGTAGTGTTGAAATTTTAGACAAAGATAAACTTATAAAAATAGCTAAATAAAATTTAACAAAATAAAACTCAAAAATTAATAAAAATATAATAAAAACGTATAAAATAAATGTAATAAATTATAAAAAGTTGCTTTTTATGTGATTATGTCACAGAATAGGCAGCTTTTTTTATTGTAGAATATCATCATGATATTGATATAATAAATAATTTTGTGGTGAAAGGGAATAATGATATGCAAAAGAATAATAGTATTAATAAGAAAATGAAAAGATTTGCATCTGTAGATGAGTCACTTTGTGTGGCTTGTGGATGTTGTGTGAAAGTTTGTCCTAAGGAAGCAATATCTGTACCAAAAGGAATTTATGCAGTTGTTGATATTGAAAAATGTGTAGGATGTGGGCTTTGTGCTAAAGAATGTCCAGCATCTGTTATAGAAATTAAAAAAGAAGAAATTATAATAAAAAATGATAAAGTTGGAGGTACAGTATAATGAAAAAACAGAAAAAATGGTACGATTATTTATGGATAGTGTCTCTACTTTATCTAGTTTTAGGATTTTTTAATATAATGTTTGCTTGGCTTGGGTTAATTTGTTTCTTTGTTCCGCTGATAATTTCAATTGTGAGTAGGAATAAGGCATATTGCAACAGATATTGTGGAAGAGGTCAATTATTTGGAATACTTGGTGGAAAGTTAGGTCTTTCAAGAAAAAAAGATGTTCCTAAATTTTTGAAGAGTAAATGGTTTAGATATGGATTTTTAGCTTTCTTTATGTTTATGTTTGGAAATATGCTATTTTCAACATATCTTGTATTTAAAGGAACAAATAGTTTAAAAGAAGTTGTTACAATACTTTGGACTTTTAAAGTGCCATGGAGTTTTGCGTTTAATGGAGCAAATGTACCTGCGTGGGTGGTGCAGTTTGCATTTGGATTTTATAGTGTGATGCTTACATCTACTATTCTTGGTGTGATTACAATGCTTCTGTACAAACCGAGATCTTGGTGCGTATACTGTCCAATGGGAACAATGACACAGGGAATTTGCCGGATAAAGAATATGAAAAAATAAATCAAAATTTAATTCTTTTAGATAATTTACAAGATTAACTATATTTGCTATAATTTGAATATAAATATAATTTTGTAAGAAAGGGTTGACGTAGCTATGTTATTATCTGAAAATGTACATACATACATACATACATACATACATACATACACAGCATAACTATGCCCTTAAAAGAAAAATTTAATAATGTTAAACTAGCACAGGATAATTATATAAAGTAATACTTTATGTATATTTTTCTGTGCTTTTTATATGCTTTATTTATTGACTTATATGAAAATCTTGGGTGATATTATTAATTTTTAAGTTTTTAATATATATAAGTCGATAAAAATAATTTATTAAAAGGAGAGAGATTGTTATGAAAAAGCAAAAATTAGTAGCAGCTTTGATGTCTATTGCACTTGGAACGTCGACTGTTTTTTCTACGGTAGCATTTGCTGAAGGAACTGTTTTGCCAAATAGTGGTGTAGAAATGGGAACTGCAGAAAGTAGTAATGTAGTATTGCCAAGTGGCTTAAAACTTAATTGGGGAGATAATACGGTATATTATAATGGAAACTATTTTACAAGTCTTGAGCTAGCATTAAAAAATGCTTATACAGATATTGCTGCAACTGGAGCTAAAGAAATTTATTGTAAACCAAATTCAAATGTAGGAACAATGACACATGAAAATATATCTGGTGATTTAACTATTTATGGAAATGGCGCATCTGTTATAGGTAAAGGAGAACATGATTTAAATATTGATAACGGAGTTCCTTCAAATAAAGATATTACCATTACAGTAAAAGATTTGAATGGTATTGCAGCTTGGGGAGGAAGAAGTACTGGACATACGATTAATTTAAATTTTGAAAATTGTAAGAATATGCATAAGATTTTGTTTAGAGGTAATGTAAATAAATCTACTGGAGCTATTAATATTAATGTTAAAAATTGTAGCTTTGATAGTGATAAAGGGGGACATAAAGACACTTCTATTCACAGTCTTTACAAGGGTTCTATTAATGTAATTGATACAACATTTAACAAAATAGATGTAGCAATAAACTTAAATAATAAATCAGAAGGTAAACAGATAATAACTGTTGAAAATTGTGAATTTATTAATTGCGGATTAGGAACAGAGACAGATACAAGTACAAATAAAACTTACGCAGCTCCTATACGTATAGTAGCTCAAGATGGTGCAACATCAAACTTAATTGTAAATGATGCAACTTTTATTTACAATACAACGGATTCAAAAGGGAATATAATTAAAAGTTGTAACGGAGATATATTATTAGGTGATGGACGTGCGTTTGAAAAAGATGAAGAAATAAAAAATCAAGGTACAACAACTTTATCAATGAGTGACACAAATGCTGATGTTATGGTTCAAGAAAGAGAATATTACGATTCAAATGGAAATGTTGCTAATCCAAATAACGGTGCAACTACACCAGTGAGCAATAATCAGGTAGTTAAGCCAGATAGTAAAAATCATTTTACTGTTACTGACAAACCAGTAGTTCCAGATAAACCGGTTAATCCACCAGTATATCCATCAATTCCATCTGAACCAGAAAAACCAGAAGAACCTATAAAAACTGAAATAATTGGTAGTAACAGATACGAAACAGCTGTAAAAATAGCTGATGAGATGGGATACTATGACACAGCAATACTAGTAAATGGAGACAAATCTCTATCAGATGGCCTATCAGCATCATCTCTAGCAGGTAAAGAAAAAGCTCCAATATTACTAGTAAAACAAAACACAATACCTAGAGAAACTTTAACTAGAGCTTTAAAAGCTAAAAAAGTATACATAATAGGTGGTACATCAGCTATAAGCAAGGATGTAGAAAAACAATTATCTGGAAAAGAAATAGTAAGAATAGATGGTAAAAATAGAGTTGAAACTTCTGAAAAAGTTGCAAAATTAGTTGGTAATTATGATGAGGCTTTCATAGTAAATGGAAATACTGGTGAAGCCGATGCTATATCAGTTGCTTCTGTAGCAGCAAAAAATCATGCTCCTATATTATTAACTAATGGTAAATCATCAACACATAGCAAAAAATCAGGAGTTGACTACTATGTTGTAGGCGGAAATGCTGTTGTCTCAGATTCTTTAGTATCTAAATTTGATGCAGAAAGAATATCTGGATCTGACAGATATGAAACTAATAGAGCCGTTATTGAAGAATTCTATCCTAATGAAAATAAATATTACTATACTAAAGGAGATTTATTAGTTGATGCTTTAGCAGTATCTCCTTTATCTAAGGACAATGGTGTAGTTTTAGTATCACCTAAATCAGACAATAGTATATTAAAAGATAAAGATTTAGTTCAAGTTGGAGGAATGGACTTTGAAATAAATCTAAAATAATATTTAAAATAGATTAAAATTACTTCAATTGTAAAGGTTTAACTATAAAATTAAAAATTTGAATTTGGGACTGTTGCATATACTGTATCAGTCCCTTTTTATTTAAATTCTTTTATAAATTTACTAACTAAAAAAATCATTATAAATTTTGATTTAATAATTTTTACACATATAGTAAATTTATATAATATTATTTGTGAAAAAACTTTACATAAAAATGAAATTATGAGATACTTGAATCAAAGGAAAATTTGTATGAAAATTACAAAAATATAATATGTGAGGAGAGATTACTATGAAATTTGTAAAAAAATTAAGTGCTCTTACTTTAAGTGCTGTATTGTTTGGGAGTTCGATAGCCCCAGTATCTGCTGCATCAAAATCTGAGATAGTAGGTGCTAACAGATACGAAACAGCTGCAAAAATAGCTGATAGAATGGGGAATTATAACACAGCTATACTTGTAAACTCGGACAAAAGCTTAGCAGATGGATTATCTGCATCTAGTTTAGCAGGTAAAGAAAATGCTCCCATACTTTTGGTAAAGAAAAATTCTATTCCAAAAGAAACACTTAAAAGACTTCAAAATGTCAATAAGGTGTACATAATAGGTGGAAAGGCAACTATAGGATCAGATGTTGAAAGTAAATTATCTGGTAAAAATATTATAAGAATAGAAGGTAGAAACAGAATCGAAACATCTGAAAAAGTTGCAAAGCTTGTAGGAAACTACAACAAAGCTTTCATAGTAAATGGAAATAAAGGTGAAGCCGATGCAATGTCTGTTGCATCAGTTGCTGCTAGAGATAAAGCACCTATACTTTTAACTAATGGAAAAACTTCTAAACAGGGTAAAAAATCAGGAGTTACATACTATGTTATAGGTGGAAAATCTGTTGTATCATCAGGGCTAGCTTCTAAATTTGGTGCAACAAGACTTTCAGGAAATGATAGATACCGGACAAATAGAGCTGTAGTTAAAAAATTCTATAGTAAGTCTAAGAAATTATATTATACAAAAGGAAATCCTTTAGTAGATGCACTTACAGTATCATCTTTAGCTAAAAATAATGGAGTTGTTTTAGTATCTAAAAACTCTGATAATAGCATACTAAAAGGAAAAGATATTGTTCAGGTAGGTGGAATAAACTTTAACGTTGATTTATCTGGAAACTCTAAGCCAGTTATAACAACTAAAAAAGATACTGTAACACTTGAATTTTTAGGTGAATGGGATTTAAGTGGATACGGTCTTAGAGCTTATGACAAAGAAGATGGAGATTTAACTAATGAAATAATGATTATAAATCCTCCAATAATAATTTATCCAGGGACATATAAATTAAACTTAGAAGTATCTGACTCTAAAGGTGCAAAAGCTTATAAAACTTTAACTCTTATAGTAAAAGAGCCAAGTGGAGGCTCAGGCAACAAGCCAGGTGGAAATAAACCAGGAGGTAACAAACCGGGTGGAAATAAACCAAGTATAAATGTAAACTCTGAAGCATATCAGTCTGAATACAGAAAAGAATTCTATAAATTAATAAATGCACACAGAGCTTCTCATGGAAAACAGCCTCTAACACCAGAATCTGGATTAGAAAGATGGGCATATTTAAAATCTAAACATATGGCTGATTATAATTACTTTGATCATTATTACAACGGACAGCTTATACATGAGATGTATCCTAATGAAGGTGGAAGTGCAAGATTTTCAGCAGAAAATATATATTATGCTCGGGGATATACTCCAACAGCAAAGGAATTTGCACAACAGTCTTTCAATGGATGGAAAAATTCTAAAGGACACAATGAAAATATGCTAGAAGGTTCATATAACCATGTAGGAGTTGCAGTTTATCAATCAAATGATGGTAAAATATATGCAACAACTGATTTTGGGTGGTAATATATAATCTTATATAGCAAATATTTAAATCTTTAATATAGCTATATAAGATATATACTAACTAAATAAATATACTAACTAAAAAATTAGAGAGCTTCGGCTCTCTTTTTTTGTATGTATTTAAAAAAGTATTTATATTTATGTAAAAATATTTATCTTTGATTCAAAGTGGATATAAAATTCCTAAAAAAGTACATACATGATATAATAAAAACAGTGAAATTCAATTAATAAACAAATTAAAATTTGAGGAAGGAAAATAAAATGGAAGCTAAGATAAAAAATATAGTAAATGAAAACAGCAAAGAAATGATAGAATCTTTAAAATCTGCGGTAAGAATAAATAGTGTTATGGATGAAAAAACAGCGACAGAAACAATGCCATTTGGTAAAGGAGTAGACGATGCTCTTAGAAAAACTTTAGAAATAGCAGAATCTTTAGGGTTTAAAACAGTATATAAAGACGGATACTATGGATATGCAGAAGTTGGAGAAGGAGAAGAACTTATTGGAATATTAGGACATATAGATGTTGTACCTGTAGGTGATGAATCTAATTGGAAATTCCCTCCATTTTCAGCAACAGAAGAAGACGGCTACATATATGGAAGAGGTACACAGGACGACAAAGGCCCTACAATAGCAGCTATGTATGCTGTTAAATCACTTTTAGAGGCAGGAGTAACGTTTAGTAAAAGAGTAAGATTTATAATTGGTGGAGATGAAGAAAATCTATGGAGATGTATCTCAAAATATACAGAAAACGGTGAAGAAATTCCTTCTATGGGATTCACACCAGATTCTTCATTCCCTGTTACGAATGCAGAAAAATCTCTAGTTCAGTTCTATTTAAGAGGAAAAGGATCTAAAAATTTAAATTTAGCTATATCAGGAGCATTAAATGCTGTTCCAGGAGAAGCTAATTATACAGGAGAACTTGCGGATAAATTATCAGATAAGCTAGATGAATTAAAGTTTGAGTATAAAAAAGAAGAAAATCAGGTAACAGTTATAGGAAAGAGAGTACATGCTGCATCTGCTGATAAAGGAATAAATGCAATAGAAAGACTTTGTAAAGCACTTTATGAAATAGGTGTAAAAGATGATGTAGTTAGATTTGTAGCTGAGTTATCTGATTCTGTTGGAAGCAAGATACTTCCTAACTGCATAGATGATGTTTCTGGAATACTTACTTTAAACTTAGGTGAACTTATAATAAATGAGAATGAATCTGTTCTTGGATACGACTCTAGAATACCTGTAAAATACACTATAGAAAATTTTGAAGATGCAATCAAAGAAAAGTCCTCTGAATATAATTTAGAGTTTGAAGAGTTTGATAGATTAAAATCTCTTTATGTCCCAGCAGATTCAGATCTTATAAAAACACTTGTATCTGTATATGAACAGGAAACAGGTCTTGAAGGTACTCCTTTATCTTCTGGTGGGGCAACTTATGCAAAAGCACTTGATAATTGCGTTGCATTTGGAGCTATGTTCCCATTTGATGAAAAAACTGAACATCAGGAGAATGAAAGAATAAATATAAAAAATCTAATAAAAGCGACAGAGATATATGCATTAGCTATATATAGATTATTATGCTTATAAATATAATTGTTGGATAATAAAAAATAATTTTTAATTATAAAAATAGTCAAAATGTATTTATTTAATAAAGAAAAAGAAGAAACAACTTTAACCTAACATTCAAATTGGAAGTTGAAGGATTTATTGTTGACTAAAATATATATTATAAATTGAGCTTAAAATAAGCAAAAAATATTTGTACATAAAATAAAAGATAAAATATATGAAAAAATAAAATGCAAGTAGATAAAATTCTACTTGCATTTTTTATTTATGTAAATAATGTGAACTTAATATAGAATAACGATGAATATACAGAGTAAGAGTAGAATTTATTATGATTATATATAGAAAAATAGAATTTAATAAAAAATTATTATTAGAAATACTTGTAATTTCAATAATTTAGAGTATTTATTTCACTATTAAATATTTTAAATTTAAAAATGAAAGATTACTTTATAAAGAAGTTACAATTTGTAATTATTTGATTAATTTTCTGAAAAATGATAAAGTGTATAACAATAGCAGTAGAAAAGTAATAAATAAAAAATTATGTACTAGAAAAATACTGCTAAAAGAGAATGAAATTATAAACAAGAAAAGGAAGTGTTCAGTTATGATTGAATTTAAAGATGTTTCAAAATCATTTAAAGACAAAAAAGTACTGGATAATGTATCTTTCAATATTGAAGAAGGGGAATTTATTTGTATAATCGGAGGAAGTGGCTGCGGTAAAACAACCGCCTTAAAAATGATTAATAAATTAATACTCCCAACAGACGGAACTATATACGTTAATGGAAAGGATATAAGTAAGGAAAACGAAATAGAACTTAGAAGAAATATAGGATATGTAATCCAACAGACAGGTCTTTTCCCTCATATGACAGTTAGGGAAAATATCGAATTAATACCAAAAATAAAGAATAAAAGAAATAAGGAAAAAGAAGGAAAAAAAGAAGAAGCAGAAAAACTTCTAGAAAATGTAAGAAATGTTCTTACAATGGTTGGACTTGATCCAGATGAATATATGGATAAATATCCTGTTCAGATGAGTGGTGGTCAGCAGCAGAGAGTTGGAGTTGCCAGAGCATTTGCAAGTAATCCAGACATAATATTGATGGACGAACCATTTAGTGCACTAGATCCAATAACAAGAAACCAGCTACAAGACGAGCTTGTAGCACTACAGGATAAATTAAGAAAAACAATAGTCTTTGTAACTCATGACATGGGTGAAGCTATAAAACTAGCTGATAGAATTTGTATATTAAATGAAGGAAAAATCCAGCAGTTTGATACTCCAGAGCAGATATTAAAACATCCAGCAAACGACTTTGTTTTAAATTTTGTCGGAAAGAAACGTATCTGGGATTCTCCAGAGCTTATAAAAGCAGAAGATATAATGATAGAAAATCCAATAGTTTGTATATCAAGACTAAAAGCTATCAAGGCTCAGAATATAATGAGAGAGCATAGAGTCGATAGTTTAATGGTAATAGACGAAAATAGAAAATTCTTAGGTAAAGTATATGCATCTGATGCATCATTAGAAGTCAATAGAACAAAGAGAGTATTAGATATAATGGATACAAATTGCGTATCTGTATCACCTAGAGATTCTATAGTAGGTGTGTTAAATAAAGCAAAGGAATTTAATATGTACACAATTCCGGTTGTGGACAATGAAAAATTAGTAGGGCTTATAACAAAGAGTACACTTGTTACAGCACTTTCTAAGAAATACGATGAAAGTGAGGTTGAATAAAAATGAGTGGTTTTATAGAATATATGCAACAAAATTCAGGAACAGTTTTAAACTTGTGTATTGAACATATACAGTTGACTGTAATAGCAATCGCTATAGCAATACTTATAGGTGTTCCTCTTGGGATACTTATAACATACTTCAAACCAGCTAAAAAGCCTATAATGGGTATGACTAATATCATACAGGCGATACCTTCAATGGCTCTTTTAGGTTTTATGATTCCTTTATTTGGGATAGGTACAAAGCCTGCAATAGTAATGGTTACTCTATACTCATTACTACCTATTATAAAAAATACAGTTGCAGGACTTAATAACATCAATCCAGATACAATAGAGGCTGCAAGAGGTATAGGGCTTGATAGATTCCAGATTCTATACAAGGTACAGATACCACTAGCTGCTCCAGTTATAATGGCAGGGGTTAGAATAAGTGCCGTTGGTGCAGTTGGTCTGATGACACTTGCAGCATTCATAGGTGCTGGAGGACTTGGATACCTAGTATATGCAGGTATTCGTACAGTAAACAATGCACAGATATTAGCAGGTGCGGTTCCAGCTTGTATACTTGCATTATTAATAGACTACATATTCTCAGTACTTGAAAGAGTTGTTACTCCTAAAAACTTACAGCTTTCTATTAATAGAAGTAAATTTGCAAAAATAAGAGATAAGGTTGTAGTAGCAGCACTTTGTATAGCACTTATAGGTAGTTTTGTATTTAGTGCATTTTCAAAGGTAACATCAGATAGAGAGATTACAATAGGTAGTATGGACTTTACAGAACAAGAAATTCTAAACTACATATTAAAATATTATATAGAAGATAATAGTGATATTAAGGTAAATCAGTCACTTTCACTAGGTGCATCTTCAATAGTATTGGATGCTATTAAAGGTGGAGATGTCGATTTATATGTAGACTACACAGGAACAATATACGGAAGTGTTCTTGGAAAAGAGCCTAACAGCAATGTAGAAGAAGTTTATAATACAGTAAAAGATGAAATGAAATCTCAGTACAACTTAAATGTATTAAAATCATTAGGATTTAATAATACATATACATTAGCTGTTAAGAAGGAAACTGCAGAAAAATACAACCTAGAAACAATTAGTGATTTAGCTAGAGTTTCTAATAAGCTAGTATTTTCTCCTACATTGACATTTGTTGAAAGAAAGGACTGTTTAGTAGGTCTTCAGGAAACTTATCCAGTAAACTTTAAGGATATCATTCCAATAGATGGATCTCCAAGATATACAGCTTTAATGAGCGGCGAATGTGATGTTATAGATGCATACTCTACTGACGGACTTCTTAAAAAATTCGACTTAAAGGTATTAAAGGACGATAAACAGTTCTTCCTACCTTATAATGCGATACCTGTTACAAATGATAGGGTAAAAGAAGATTTCCCGGAAGTTGAAAAGCTTTTAAATGAGTTAGGTCAGTATTTGAATGAAGAGACAATGGTAGACTTAAACTACAGAGTTGATGAGTTGAAACAGAAACCATCAGATGTGGCTAAGGACTTCCTACAGGAAAAAGGATTAATTAATTAAATAAGAAATATGAGGCTGTTGCAAATTTTGCAGCAGTCTTTTTTTATTTGCTATCTGTTTAGGAGTGGATAAGTCAAAATTTCTAATTCTTATATTTATTAGTGGTATTGAATTTAGTGTTTAAAATTGTTGCGATGTATTTTTATTTTGATTATAATAATTAAAGTAGTAAAAATAAATTTAAAAGTAATTATATTTAATAGATTTTAATTATTATTTCAAGGGGGTAAGAAAATGGCAGAAGAAAATAAGATGGGAGTCATGCCTATAAACAAACTGCTGATTACTATGTCATTGCCTATAATGATTTCGATGCTTGTACAGGCACTATATAATATAGTAGATAGTATGTTTGTTGCGCAGATAAATGAAGATGCTCTGACTGCGGTATCTTTAGCGTTTCCAATACAGAATCTAATGATAGCGGTTGCGACAGGTACAGGTGTCGGTATAAACGCACTTCTTTCAAGAAGTTTAGGAGAAAAAAATAGAAAGCAAGCAAGTGCAGCTGCTAATAACGGTGTATTTTTAGCAATTATGAGTTGGTTAGCATTTTTAATAATAGGGATATTATTTAGCCGTCCTTTCTTTGTAATGCAAAATGCCGGAGAAAGAATAACTGAATATGGAATAACTTATATGTCAATATGTTGTTCGTTATCTTTAGGTATATTTTTACAGATAACATTTGAAAGAATTCTTCAAGCAACAGGTAGAACTTTCTATTCTATGATTTCTCAGTTGACAGGTGCTATAGTCAATATCATACTAGATCCAATTTTTATTTTTGGATTATTTGGCGCTCCAAAATTAGGTGTTGCTGGTGCAGCCATTGCGACTGTTTTTGGACAGATGTCTGCTATGACACTTGCGATGTTTTTCAATCATAAAGTAAATCATGATATAGATCTTCACTTTAGAAGTTTTAGACCTTCTCTAAATATAATAGGTAAGATTTACAGAGTCGGGATTCCGAGTATAATAATGGCAAGTATTTCGTCAGTTATGACATTTGGTATGAACCAGATTTTACTTACTTTTACAAAGACTTCAGCAGCATTCTTTGGAGTGTATATAAAGCTACAGAGCTTTGTGTTTATGCCTATATTTGGTCTAAACAATGGCTTAGTTCCTATAGTTTCGTACAATTACGGTGCACAGAATAGAAAGCGTATATTAAAATCAATTAAATTAGCTACAACTTATGCTATTGGAATAATGATTTTTGGAACAGTATTATTTGAATGCGCTCCTAAGGTACTTCTAGGAATATTCAATCCATCAGCTGAAATGATTTCGATAGGTGTTCCAGGGCTTAGAATTATAGCTACTCATTTTATATTAGCATCAGTGAGTATAGTGCTTAGTACTGTTTTCCAGGCATTAAATCAGAGTTCATTCTCGCTTATTATCTCTGTTGCAAGACAGTTATTTGTTCTGTTACCAGTAGCTTATTTTATGTCTAAAACAGGTAATATCAATTTTGTTTGGTTATCTTATCCGATAGCTGAAATTGTTTCACTTGTGCTTTGTTTAGTATTCTTTAAGAAGATTTACGACGAAAAGATTAAACATATACCAGATGGAGCAAAATGTTAATAATAAAAGGACAAGAGTTATATTCTCACAATAATCTTTTAAATTTTTCTTGTAATGTGGTAAAATTTAGTTAAAGCTAAAACAATATCTATAACATAATAGAAAAAATTGGAGGTATCATTATGGAAAAAATATATACAACTGAACCTACTGAAATAGAACAGAAGGTATATGATATATTAGATGAGCTTGGTATTGATTATGGTGTAGTAGAACACGAGCCATTATATACAGCAGAAGATCTTAACAAGATAAAAGAACAGGCTCCAGGTCTTCATGCTAAGAACCTATTCCTTAGAAACGCAAAAGGAAATAAATATTATCTTATAGTTGCAGAAGATTCAAAACCAGTTAATCTTAAAGAAGTTAAAAAACTTATAGGCAGCACAAATCTTTCTTTCGCATCAGAAGATAGATTAATGAAAGTATTAAAATTAGTTCCAGGAAGTGTAAATCCATTCTCTTTAGTTAATGATGAAGAAAAAGTTGTTGAACTTTATATAGAAAAAGAACTTTTATCAGGAGAACTTTTAAACTTCCATCCAAATGTAAACTACAAAACAGTAACTATATCTTTAGAAGGTCTTAAAAAATACCTTGACCATATAGGTGTTACTTTAAACGAAATAGAATTATAGGATTTGGGAGTTAAAGGAATTTAAATGATAGCAACATTTGTAAATTGCGGCGTTATAATAGTTGGGTGTATAATAGGTCTTTTTATTAAAGGCGGTATACCAGAGAGATTTAATAAGATTATAATGAACGGATTGGCACTTTGTGCTATGTTTATAGGTTTTTCTGGTGCATTAGAAGGAAATAATACTATAATAACTATAGTTTCTATGGCTTTAGGAGCTTTAGTTGGCGAACTTATAGATATAGACAAGTGGCTAAATAAACTTGGAGAAACAATTCAAAAGAAACTTGATAAAGGTAATGGAAAAGAAAGTAGAATAGCAGAAGGTTTTGTAAATGCAAGCTTATTATATTGTGTTGGAGCAATGTCGATTGTAGGAGCACTTCAAGCAGGACTTTCTGGTAATTATGATACTATCTATGCAAAGACTGTATTAGATGGAGTTAGTTCTGTTATATTCTCTGCATCTATGGGAATCGGTGTTATATTCTCATCTGTAACAGTTCTTTTATATCAGGGTGGGATTACGTTATGTGCGTCATTCTTATCTGGAATTTTGAGTCAGGCTGTTATTGCGGAAATGACTGCTGTTGGAAGTCTTATGATTGTTGGACTTGGGCTTAATCTTTTAGAGGTTACTGATATAAAAATAGCGAATCTATTGCCTGGGATATTGGTGCCGGTAGTGTTGGGACTAATAGGAATAGTGTAAAAATTTAATACGAAAATATAAAAGTGTGGGCGAAATTTTGAAAACATTTTGTCGGATAATATCAATCCTACTCTCCAGGCAATCAAGTTGCATTGTCGAGTTCGAATTGATATTATAACCTCCAAAATATTAGTTTTCAAAATTATCGCATCACACTTTTTTTATTTTCGTTATTAAAAATTTTTAGTGGAGGATGAGTTGCTTGTGTTTAAGTTTTTAAAGGCTGCTTACAAAATAATCATTAACAGCTATTTTTATATATTTCGTATTAAATTTTAATGAATATAATATTAAAGGTAGGTTGTATTATCTAGTTCAAGTTTAGTCTTAGTTTTTTCTTATAATTATGTAAATTTTTTACTTATATTCTCTCAAAATTTTGTACGATATAGAAAAATTGAAATTTCAATGCTTCCAATTTTAAGTAAATTTTTTAGAAAAAAAGTTAAAAAAATTTTTTTATCTGGATATGTTGGAAATAGATAATCTCAGAATAAAATAGTAAATATAGAAGCTTATACTTGTTTTTAAGTGTTTTTAATGGGTATTTAATATATAGATTATCTGCAATGCGAATTTTGAGATTGAAAAATAAAAAACAAAAATTTTTTGTGGGTAATTTCTGTTATAATATATTATTGTGTGAAAGAACGAAAGAAAAACTTAAAAAGGGAGGATATTTTGGATGAAGGTTATAAAGAGAGATGGTAGTACGGTTCCTTTTGATAGAACTAAGATAGAAGTAGCGATTCTAAAAGCTATGAAAAACGGAAGTGGGATATTTATTCCGGAAATAGCTTCAAATATATCAATAGATGCTGAAAAACATTTTGAAAACTTCAAGCCTACACCTACTATACATCAGATAGAGGTGTATGTTTATGATAGACTAATTCATTATGGTCAGAAGGAAACAGCTAGAGCGTATGAAGGCTACAGAGCTGTTCAGTCTTTCAAAAGACATGTAAATACTACTGATGATAATATACTTGGATTAATAGCAAAAACAAATGAAGATATTTTAAAGGAGAATTCTAATAAGAACTCGATAATAGCTTCTACTCAGAGAGATCTTATTGCAGGAGAGGTTTCAAGGGATATAGCTAGAAGAAAATTAATTCCTCCTCATATAGTACAGGCTCATGATGAAGGGATCATACATTGGCACGATATGGACTACACTTTACAGTCTATATTCAACTGTTGCCTAATAAATATACAGGATATGCTTGATAATGGAACTGTTATAAATGAAAAAATGGTTGAGTCACCAAAATCATTCTCAACTGCTTGTACAGTTACAACTCAGATAATGGCTCAGGTTGCAAGTAACCAGTATGGAGGACAGAGTATAACTATAAAACATCTTGCTCCATATTTAAGAAGAACTTACGACAAATTCTTTAAAATGTATATGGAAAAATATAATAACGAAGAGTTAGCAAAAGATATAGCTCATGATATGATGATGAAGGATTTAAAGGATGGTGTCCAAACGATAAGATACCAATTATCTACTTTAATGACAACTAATGGCCAGGCCCCATTTGCGACAATATATCTTGAAATAGAAGAAGGAAGCGAATACGAAGAAGAAATGGCTCTTATCTGTGAAGAGATGATAAGACAGAGATTAGAAGGTATGAAAAACTACAAAGGACAGCAGATAGGTGAAGCTTTCCCTAAATTAGTTTACCTTTTAGATGAGCACAACTGCCTAGAAGGTGGAAAATACGATTATATAACTAAACTTGCTGCAGAATGTACTGCTAAGAGATTAGTTCCTGATTATCAGAGTGCTAAGATAATGAGAAGCAACTACGAAGGAAATACATTCCCACCAATGGGATGTAGAAGTCATTTAAGTCCATATAAAGACGAAAATGGAAACTACAAATGGTATGGAAGATTTAATCAGGGTGTTGTTTCATTAAACTTACCTCAGATAGCTATAATAGCTGACAAAAATATGGACATGTTCTGGAATATATTAGATCAGAGATTAGAATTATGTAAGGAAGCTCTTTTAGTTAGACATAATATGTTAAAAGGAACTTTATCAGATGTTTCTCCAATTCACTGGCAGCATGGTGCGATAGCTAGATTAGATAAAGGAGAAAAAATAGACAAACTTCTTGAAAATGGATATTCTACATTAAGTTTAGGATATGTTGGAATACACGAAATGGTTCAGTCTATGTTAGGTGTTAGCCACACTACTGAAAAAGGTGAAAAATTTGCACTAGAAGTTATGAATTATTTAAGAAAAAAATGTGACGAATGGAAGGCTGAAACAGGACTTGGATTTGGACTTTACGGAACTCCAGCAGAAAACTTAGTTTATAGATTCTGTAGAATAGATAAACAGAAATTCGGTGAAATACCAAATGTTACTGATAAACTTTACTACACTAACAGCTACCATGTAAATGTGTGTGAAGAGATAGATGCATTCAGTAAGTTAAAATTTGAAGCTCAGTTCCATGCAATAAGCTCTGGAGGATGTATTTCATATATAGAAGTTCCAGATATGAGTAGAAACTTAGAAGCTGTTGAACAGATTATAAATTACATATACCACAACATTCAGTACGCTGAAATAAATACAAAACCAGATGTTTGCTACAAATGTGGATACACTGGAGAAATAAAATTAGATGAAAATCTAGAATGGTACTGTCCTTCTTGTGGAAATAGAGATGAAGCCGATATGCAGGTTATGAGAAGAACTTGCGGATATATAGGAACTAATTTCTGGAATAAAGGTCGTACTCAGGAAATTGGGGATAGAGTACTTCATTTATAGGAGATGATTTTTAGAGAATGAGATATGAAAAAATAAGAAAATTTGATGTGTCTAATGCTCCAGGTGTTAGATCGACATTATTTGTAACTGGGTGTACTCACAATTGCAAAGGATGTTTTAATAAGGAACTGCAGGATTTTGAAGCAGGAAAGGTTTGGACTCAGGAAGATGAAGATAACTTTATATCTTATGTTAAGAATGATAATGTTGTCGGAGTAAATATTCTAGGTGGAGAACCAATGCAGCAGGTTATGGATGATTGTTTACCGAATTTACTTAAAAGAATAAAAGAGGAAACAGGCAAAAATATCTGGCTTTGGTCTGGATATTTACTTGAAGAAATCCTTGAAAATGAGAAAAGAAAAAACATTTTACAATATGTTGATGTGTTAGTTGATGGCAAATTTGATATAGGAAAAAGAAATATAAATCTTAAATATAGAGGCTCTGAAAATCAAAGAGTGATTGATGTCAAAAAAACATTGATTAGCAATTCTGTTGTAATTTATGATTTTGAAGAGATTTTATAAGAAAAGTTTAGAAATGGTTTAAAAATATAAATAATATAGACAATATATTAAATTTTAATAAGTGTACAACTTTAGTTTTTAGAGTTGTACACTTTTTTTATTAATTTTTTTATCGTTATTTTTTGGAAATTATTAATTTTTTATTTTTATTATTTTAATATTTCAAAATGTTTTAAGTATATATTTAAAAAAGTTAAGTAGTTATTATAATTTTGAATATATAATGAAATTTTCATGATTTTTTTATAGATATTTTTGATTGAATGTTATAAAATAGGGTAGAAATTTAAGTGAATAAATTAAATAGAAATTAATAAAATAATTTGAGTCGAAGTTGTGCATAGATTCGGGTTGTTATTAATAATAAATTTTTTGAGGCCAGGAGGTATTTAATGAAGAAAGTAATTTCAGGAGCATTGGCAGCAGCGATTATAACAAGTAATTTGCCGCTACGGGTTTTAGCTGAGGAAAACGATAACATGCAAGGCTCAACAGATTCTGGAGCTAATCAGGAGAATTCTGTTGAGAGAAAAGGGTATATTGAGGTTGATATAAACCTAGATATGCCTATAAAATATAGTAACTTTTCAGAAATAAATGTACGGTTAAATAAAGTAGATAGAGAAAAAAAATCTGTTGAAGAACTAAAAAATGTAAGTTTAGGGGAAAGTGAAGTAAAATCTGACTATACAGTTGAGGCTCTTAAATCAGATAGAGCTACAGAAGCTAAAGATAAAGATAAAGATAAAGTGTATTCTTACAGAGTGACATTTAAAAACCTTTCAGCAGGTGCAGATAAAGACTACTCAGTAAAGATAAGTGGAGTAGGTTTTAGTGAAGTTGTATCAGATACTGTTAATCTAGATAAATATTCAAAAAGAATAGTAGTAAATAACCTTAGTAAAAGAAATAATAATGAAAAATCAGAAGAAGGCTTTATTCCATTTGGAGATGTTGATGGAAATGGTAAAATAGATGATAAAGATTATGAAAAAGTATTTGAAAAAATAGGAACAGAGGATTTCCATTATGATTTAGATAGAGATGATGATATTGATATAGTAGATCTTCAATATGTTCATAACAATTTAGGTAAATCAGCTGTAAAACCAGTTGTAAAAGATGCTGAATGGATACCAAATTTAGATAATATTAAAACAGATCTTGCTGAGGGGAACTCTTTTGGTGAAGGTAAAATTGAAAATATTTTCGATGGAGATTCTGAATCTTCAGTAGAAATAAAACCAGCTACAGACTCTAAAATAACTGAAACTAACAATGTAAATTTAAGTTTAGATTTAAATAAAGAAAGTCAAGAAGCCGAGGAAACTTCACCTATAACAATGCAGTATCTTTCAATATTAGGAAATCTAGAAAGTGGTACTATAGTAGTAACAGATGAAAATGGAGCTTTACACAATATTGATTTTGGAAAATCTAATTCATCAGAAAATACAGATTCTCCTAGTGAAAATGCAAAATTAATTAAAGACTCTACTGTAGCTCAAAACAAAAATATAGTAATAGATTTAGGAGAGCAAATAGCTGTAACAAAAATAACTATAAATGTAACAGGTGTAAGTGACGATAGAAATCTTGCTGAAATAGCAAAGATAGAATTCTTAAATGATGTATATAAAGAAATACCAAAGCCTGAAATGACAGTTCCTAAAATAACAGGAATAAAAACTTCTACATCAACTGGTAATGAACATATAGAATTATCTTGGTCGGAAACATTAAATATAACAGGATATGAACTAAAAGTAGAAGAAATAAATGAAGAAGGTAAAGTTAAAGGTAGTGCTAAAACATTTAGAATGTCTGAAAATAACTTTAAAATAAGCAATGTAAAACCATATTCTAGATATAGATTAAGTGTACAGTCTATAAATGGAGAATGGCTAGGCGGATATGGAACTAATAAAGTTAAAGAAAATGTAATAGAAAATGTAGATGTAAATAATAATTACAAGCCTTTAACAGAAGAAAAGTTTAAAGAAAATGGAGAAGATGGTGTAGTAAATGTAATGGTTATTCCTAATGAAGTGCCAAAATATCCAGAAGGAATAAAGGCTGAAGGTAACTATAAATCAATTAATTTAAGTTGGAAAACACATAATTCAGCTAGAAGCTTTGATGTATATTATAGAGAAAAAGGTTCTAATGAAGACTTTATTCACGCAAATGGTAAAACAAAGATAACTGGAAATAGTTACAATATTACAGGACTTAAAGATGATACAACTTATGAAATAAAAATGACTGCAACAAATCATCTTGGAGAAGGAGGAGAATCTCCGCTTGTTTTAGCAACAACTATAGATATGAGTATACCAAAAACACCAAATTATAAACTAATAAATACTGTTTCAAAAGATGGTACTACAAAAACAGATAATATAAAAGATGTTATTTATCCAGGAATAGTTATACCAGAAGATAAAGAGCATGGAAAATTAGAATCTGATAATAAATATGCTGTAATAACAAATAAGTATGCTGTAGTGGATAATGATTATAAGTCATATTGGGCTATAAATGATACTGATTCTGGTATAGCAGATGCAAAAGGTAATAATGGACCTAGAATAGAGTTTGATTTTACTAATAAAAATGTAAAAGAGTATAAAATAGATAAAATTGCAGTTGTTAGTAAATTAGATGGAACAGGAATGACTCCTGATTTTGCAGAGGTAAATATTTTTAATGATAAAAATGATAACAACGCATCAATATCTAATGGAAAAACATTTGTTCCAAAAGTAATTAACCATACAAATAATGGTGTTTATACTATGCTTGAATTTGCATCTCCTATAACTGTTAAAGAAGGAAATCATATACAGGTTAATATGCGTTCAAAATCTGGAAATATAAGTATAACAGAACTAAAATTCTATGAATATGATGATATAGAAAAAGAAATAAATTCTTTATTTAAGGACGAGTTATACCTAGAACTTAGTACTAAAGCAACTAAGGAAAAAATAACTGAGTTAAAAAATAGATTAAATAAACAAGATAATGGTGAAGATCATCCAGATAAAAAAGAACTTGAAAAGAAGCTAATTAGAGCAGAACAATTACTTAATGATACCAATTTAAATGATAAAATTACAGAAGTTGATATATTAATAAATGCTGGTGGAACAAATACCGGATATGGAAATGACTGGCAGGCATTAGGGCTTGCGGCTAAAGCAGGTGAAACTATAAAAGTTTACCTATCAAGAGATATAGCTGATGATGCCATAAATAGAGATGTATATTTAGCATATGAACAGAATTATGCAGAATCTGGAACTGCTATATCACAACCAATCAAATTAAATCCTGGGGAAAATACAATAAAAATTGAAGCTCTTAATAATTATGATAAGGAAAAAGGTGGAAATTTATACGTTAGAATGTCTGGTATGCCAGATAATCCAGGAACTAAGATAAGAGTTAGAGTAAGTGGAGCTGAGAAAATACCTCACCTTAATCTGAATAATAGATTAGAAGATGTAGATTATCTAGTTAATAATAAAAGTAATAATTCTGATGAAAAAGTAAAACCTGTTAAGGATGCTTTAAAAGCATACATAGTAGAACTTAAAGATCATGTAGAAAATATTGAAACATTACAGGCTGAAAGTAATAAAAAACATGAAGGTGACAAAAACTTTGAAAATAATATTTATGATTATGATAGAAAATATTCTATTCTTAACTCTACAAATATAGAAGGAGATAGATTTACTTTAACAATACCTGCAGAACAAGTTTATAATGGATTAGGATTAAAAATTAATTCTAGTGAAGAAGAAATAAATAAACGGGTAGATAAGATGTATGATAGTATGCTTGCTTGGGAGCAGCTAATACAGATAACAAACGCTAAAAAAGGTGTATTTGAAAAGGATAATGGTTCTGGATTATATGCTAATAATAAAGCTTCTAGACAGAGAGTAAATGTGAAATACCAGAGAATGTTTGGTGGTGCATTTATGTATGCTGGAGGACATCATGTAGGAGTAGAATATGATAGCACTGGAGACTTTATGAATGGTGTTCCATTTAAATTTAACTCAGAAGGAAAAGTTACTAATCCTAGTACTGATCCAGAAACAGGTAAGCAATTAGACGGTGGCGGATATTTATTCGGTTGGGGAATAAGCCACGAAATAGGTCATAAAGCTGATATAGGTAAGAGAACTTATGGCGAAACAAGTAATAATATACTAGCTCTTATAACTCAGACATTTGATGGAGTGAGTAAATCAAGACTGGAAATGAATAGTATATATCCTAAAATATATAAAAAAGTAACTAGTAACAGCGTTGGTGCATCTCAAGATGTTGCTACACTTCTTGGAATGTTCTGGCAGCTACACCTTGCATATGAACCAGGATATACATCACAGATGTTAAAGAATAATACTGATTCATATTATGCAAAAATGAATAGATTATATAGAAATCTTACTGATAAAGAGAAAAAACTAGATAAAGATCAGCTATTAATAAGAAAAGCATCTGATGCAGCGGGAAAAGATTTAAGAGAATTCTTTGCTAGTTGGGGATTAATAGCTGATGAAAATACAATTGTTTATCTTCAGCAGAGATTTAACGAGGATAAAAGAGAAACGAGAAAAATACAATACTTAAATGATGAAGCATATAGAAGAAGACTTGCAGGAACTGCAGATATGGCTGAAGGTACCGAAGTAAAAGCTACATTCGCTAACAATGTAAAAGATGGAAGTATAGTTCAAGGAAGTTCTGTAACTTTAGACCTTGATGTAAACCAGAGTGGAGATAAAATTCTTGGATATGAAATAATCAGAAACGATGGAAATAAAAAGGGTGGAGAAAATGAAGGAACTATAGTGAATTATAGACCTGTTGGATTTGTAAATGCAGATGAAAATGGAGAAGCTACATTTACAGACAATATATCTCCTATGAATAATAGAGCTGTTACATATAAAGTTGTAGCTTATGACTATAATTTAAAACCAACAGCGGAAGTTACTGTAGGTTCTGTAAAACTAAGTCATGATGGAACAATGAGCAGTGAAGATTTTGTACTAAAATCTAATATGATTTCAACTGTTGGAAAATCAGAAGGTTCTAATGGAGAAAGTACAGTAAATGAAAATACAACTGAAGATAATAGTTTAGATAAAATAAAAGATGGGAATAAATCGACTGTATTTAGAGGAAGAAGAATGACTTCTGATGAATATACTAATAATCCTCATAAACAGGAAGGTATAAATATAAATGAAGATCCATATATAATAATGGATTTACAGGGAAGTAAAAATATAAGCGGACTTAAATACACTAAATCTAATAGTGCGGTTTCAAGATTCTCATTAAAAAGATTATTTAATAGAAGTACAACATACTCTCCAATAACAAATTATGAAATATATTTAAGTAATGACGGTGAAACTTGGGGAGAAGCGGTAAGTACTGGAACATTTGAGTTTGGAAATAAATCTGTACTTGGTGGAGCAACAGATAAAGATACAGCAAAAGTAATATTTACTAAAAATAGCAACTTATATGCATATGATGCAAGATATGTAAAACTTGTAGCCAAGGATGCTGGCAATTCTAATTTAGATATAGCAGATATATCTTTAATAGGATCTACAGGTGACAATATAGAAATAGGTGCTGTAAATATAGAAGATAACCAAATATCAACTGGAATTGGTAGATTAGAATCTGATTTTGTATATGACAATAAAGGAAATAAAATACCAGCGGGTTCTATACTTGTAGTAGGTAAATATAAAGGAAATCCTGCATTTAATGTTCCATTATTAATAGATGAAAATAATCATACTATAGGTGGAAAAGCACTTCTTATGGCTCAAGTTAAGGCTGATGCTGAACTTGGAAGTGTTGCCGATGGTACATGGATGTACTGGATAAGTAAAGAAAACTTTAATAAGCTTTCTACTAAAGTAAAAGCTGAACTTTATAGATATAATGAGGTTGGAGGAGATGATGGAAAAACTCCAATTGGGCAGAGGTTAGTAAGTGACACTTTATATATGAATGTTAGTGCTGAAAATTATGATGCATTACCAGTTATAACTCTAAAAAATCAGGGTAATATAGACACAGAAAATAGTAGAAAAAAATCAAAATCTAGTTCAAGTGAAATGGTTATGAAATATGTAAATACAAATAATTTCAAATACGAAGAAAATTAATAGGTATAACGGAGGTATTATGAAAAAATCGAATAAAATGATAAGTTCTGTAGTACTTTCTACAGTACTGGCTTCTAGTTGTATAGCTGTTATGGCAAATAATAATGAAGGTTCTCAGGATAATAAAACTGAAGAAAGTATAGGAAGAGTATTAAAAGTTTTAAAAGAAGATGATGGAAGTTATTTTAATATAAAAGTTGAAAATTCAGATTCAACAACAGGATTTTATGTTACTTTAGAAATTGAAACTAAAGGTAATGTTGCATTTAATGAAAAAAGTTTTTCTATTCCAACAAAGATAAAATCATCTAATCCTATGAAAATGGTAAAGGTTGAAAAAGATGGAAATAAAACAATTATAAAAGTAGCTGTAACCTCTGATAATGATTTAATTAGTGGCGGAGTTTTAAATATAGGTACATTTAGTGTAATCTCTGCATCTAAAGGTGATGAATATAAAATAAGCAATATAGATGTAGATCTTGTCGACACAAATGGAAATTCATCTAAAAAAATAGAATCAAATGAAAAGGATGAATCTATTTTTAAAGAAATTCTTTTAACTAAGGATGTAGAAAATAAAAATCCAGATCCAAAACCAGATCCAGAGCCAGACCCAGAAGGCGGTGGCGCTGGCGGAGGAGAATCAGGTGGAGGTTCTGAAGGAGAAACAGAAAAACCTGAAGAGCCAGAAAAACCAGGAGACAACGACAATACAGGTGGCTCTACTGGCGGAGGAACTTCAAAACCTGAAAAACCTGAAGAAGAAGAAAAACCAACAGAACACAACGTACAGCTATTCAGTATGTCAGGATCAGATAGATACGAAACATCAACAAAAATAAGTAAAACAGGATGGACATCTGGAGCGAAAAATGTAGTAATCGTAAACGGAAACGAAAAGAACATAGTCGATGGGCTATCAGCTACACCATTCGCAAGCATCAAAAATGCACCAGTACTACTATCAAATAACGGAAAACTTCCTTCTAGCACAATAAGTGAGTTAAAACGTTTAAATCCTACAAATGTATACGTAATCGGTGGAACAACATCAATGCCAGAAAGTGTTGTTAAGAGTATAAAGAACAATACAAAAGCAACTGTTTCTCGTATAGGTGGAAAAACAAGATACGAAACATCTCTTGCAATAGCTAAACAGATAGACAAAATAGCTGATGTAAATAAAGTATACATAAGTAGTGGTACAGGAGAAGTCGATGCATTATCAATAGCATCAGTTGCGGGTAGAGATAAAGCTCCAATACTTCTTACAAATGTAAATAAGGTAGATACAAATACTTACAACTTTATAAAATCAGAAAATGTTAAAAATGCTTACTTTATAGGTGGCGAAAAGAAAATATCAAATTCTGTTATAAAACAGATTGATAAAGTAGTTTCAGCGGATGTAAGTAAAAACAGAGTTGCTGGGCAGAATAGAAAAGATACAAATGCGGAAGTAATTGAAAAATTCTACACTAGCAGCAAGTTAAATGGTGTAGTTGTTGCTAAGGACGATGTGATAGTCGATGCTCTTACAGTAGGAAGTTTTGCAGCTAAAAACGATATGCCTGTTGTAATAGCTAAAAATTCATTAAGCTCAGCTCAGAAATCTGCATTAACTGGCAAAAAGACAGAAAAAGTTTATCAGTCTGGTGGAGGAGTTAAAGCTTCAGTAATAGATAACTTAAAAGAACTTTTAGGAACTAAAAGATAACACTCCTAAAAAATAGGAAAAATAGGATATATAAAGCTGTTACAAAATCTTTACTTTTGTAGCAGCTTTTTTTACTTAAAAAATAAATTAGTTGTTAAAAAAATTATAAGGATTTAAATTATAATGATTTAAAATATTTTTTATAACAAAATTCATAAATACATTCTATATTTTGCTTAATTAGTAATTAATTATTATAAAATTTCACAAAAGATGAATTTATTGGTATAATAGTAAGAGTATCTGTTAATAATATAAATTTAACTGGATAATTAATTTTTTGGTAGCTTAATTAAATTATCCAAGTATCTAAACAAAAACACAGGAAATTTAAAAGTACATAAAGGAGGGCAATATGAATTTGAGATCTAAATTTATCGGTATTATACTTGCTGGGGTATTATCGATTTCAATGACATTCACAGGATGTTCATCGAATAACACAGAAGATGATTCAAGCTCATCTAATAATTCGAGTTCATCAACAAGTATTTCATCTTCAGATAATGATGCATCAAATTCGGCATCTGATACGGCAGAAGATCAGAGCGATAAGTCTCGGTCGAATAACGACACATTGTCTGATGGTGATGTACAAATTCACTTTATCGATACAGGAAATAGCGATGCGATTCTAATAGATGATGGAGGAGTAGCTATGCTTATCGATGCTGGGGACAACGACGATGAAAGGTCAGTTGTAAATTATTTAAATGGACGGGGAGTAAAGGATATTAAATATCTTATATCTACTCATGCTCATGCAGACCATGCTGGTGGGCTGGATGCAGTCGTTAAGAAATGTAAGGTAGAGAATGCATTTGTTTCTAATGGCGATGCAGATACTCGTACATATAGAGACTTTATCATGGCACTTTCAGACAAAGGCTTGAATCCTTCAGTACCTTTAGAGGGTAAAAAATTTAAGCTAAAGAATTCTTATTTTGAAGTTTTCAATACTAATGGAGGCAGCACTACTAATAATGAGTCATTAGTTGTTCTTTTAACTCATGGAAATGACAAGATGCTATTTATGGGGGATGCCGAGGAAGAGGTTGAATACGAAATTTTAAATAAGGTTCCAGATGTAGACCTATTGAAATTAGGACATCACGGTTCTCACAGCAGTACAACAGATACATTTTTAAGTAAGACAAATCCAGAGTATGCGGTTATTTTATGTGGAAGAAATAACAAATACGGACATCCTCACAGAGAGACTATGCAGAAGCTTAAAGATAGGGGGATAGACGTATACAGAACGGATGAAAGCGGAGACCTTTTATTTACATCTAGTGGAAATGGTATTACTACAAATTCTAAAAAGGGAGATTATAATCCAGGCAGCAATTCTGTAGATGAATATTCATCAGATTCTTCATATGAATCTAGTTATTCTGAATCTAACTCATCAGATGGTTCTGATAATTTAAAGACAGTATTTTGGACTAAAAATGGCAAGGTGTACCATAAATACAGAGATTGTTCTGGGCTACGGAAGAGCAAGAATGTATTGTCTGGAACTATTTCAGATAGTGGAAAACCAAGACTTTGTAAAAGATGTGAAGGAAGATAGCACTTAAACTAAAAAGGTATAAAATCAAAAGAGATAAAACTTAATTTCAAAAATTCAAAAGGGAAAAAATTATTATTTAACTATTTAGATAAAGAATGTTTGTTTAAAAGAAAAAGTACTCCAAGTTTAATCGGAGTACTTTTTTATTGCATTTTAAATATTTTCAATTATTCAATTAAATATATCTAAAGTCTAAGATTTTGATAATTTATAAGTGAAAATTAAATTATTAAATTGTAAATTATTTTAAGACTCTAAATACACCAGTTACAATACCAATTATCTGAACCTGAGCATCTTCAAATATGAAAGGTTCCATAAAGTCATTTTCTGGCTGTAATCTTATTTTACCGTCTTCTTTGTAGAAAGTTTTAACAGTAGCTTTTTCATTTTCTACTAATGCAGCTACCATTCGACCATTTGCAGCTGTATTTTTCTTATCTACAACTACATAGTCTCCATTTAATATACCCGCATTTACCATACTATCTCCCTTTACTCTAAGAACAAAATTATCCTTTCCGCTAACAAGAGACGCTGGTAGTGGAATATATTCCTCTATATTCTGCTCAGCAAATATAGGCTCACCGGCAGTTATCTGACCTATAAGAGGAAGATTTATCATTTCCTGGTGTAATCCCATAACATCGTCATCATCCCTAGCTTTATCCAGAACCTCGATAGCTCTTGGCTTAGTAGGGTCTTTTCTTATATATCCTAATTTTTCTAATTTATTTAGATGAGAATGAACAGTAGATGTAGATCTTAAATTTACCGCATCACAAATCTCTCTAACAGCAGGTGGATAACCCTTCTTAGAAATTTCGGATTTTATGAACTCTAGTATCGCTATTTGTTTGTCTGTTAAATTTGAATACATACTAATTCCTCATTTCTTTATTTAATCGCTTTATTTAACTCAATATCTTAACTTATTTTTATTGAATGGAACATAGCTAATTATTTGCTTAATAAAGTCAAAAATTTTATTATTTATAACTATATAATATCATATTTAACAGTAGGATACAAACATTTATTCGTCGAGCAAGTGTTCGTTTTTTGTTTTTCAGAGTTATCATCTATTTGCCAAGAATATCGTCAGTATCGTTTTCTTCATCAATTAAACTTTCAAAATCTTCATCTATTATTCCATCGTTTTTATCATCATCTAGCCATTCAAAGTTCTTCACTATATCTCGTTTAACGTGTTTTTTATGAGCTGCATAAAGCTGCGTTGTCGTTACATTGTCGTGGTCAAGTAAGTTTTGAACATCGTATATTGTAAAGCCATTTTGGATTAGAGAAGTAGCCGCAGTTGCTCTTAGCTTATGAGGGCTGTATCCTTTATCCCTAGTTGTACACATAGATATAGAAGTGTACTTTTTAACTAGGGAAGTGATAGCTCTTTCTGTCATCCTTTTTTTCTGAAGGGATAAGAATAATGCATCTCTGTGTTCTTCGGGAATATCCTCACTCTGAGGTCTTTCATTATTAATATAATCCAAAACAACATGCTCACAAGTTTTATTAATAGGCATTAAAACTTCCTTGCCCCTTTTTCTAAATATAGTAAACTCACCACGAGAGAAGTTAAAAGAAGAAATATTAAGCTCTCTAAGCTCATTTAATCTAAGTCCATAAGTAACAAATAGCGCTAGAATTGCCTTATCCCTAAGCTTAGTCTTTTTCCAATAAACTTTTTCTTTCTCAGTAAGTCCCTCACCAGTTTCTACAGCATCTAACATAACTGCGACCTCATCAATCTCAAGCCTTTTTATAGCATCTGGTTGCGGTTTAGGGAGCTTTATTGGGTTAAAGCCATCGGTTATATTCTCTTTAAGCTGCTCATTCCTATAAAGGAATTTAAACAGAGTAGAGAGAGATGATTTTTTTCTGGCAAGCGCACGATTATTATTCTCAAATACCATAGTTGTATTGCCAATTTCTTTATAATATCTACTACAATATTCACCGAGGAATAGATTTACGTCTCTAGCTTTAATCTCAGAGAATTCCTCTAAAGTGATGTCGTGAGTAATTTTTGCAGATGTATGTTCAGCCGTTTCAACAAGATAATGGCAGAAAAATAAAATATCCTCAAGATATGCAAGCCTACTTGATACAGAAACAGATCCTTTAAGGTATATAAAATAATCTTTCATAAAATCTGGGAGCTGCGATTGTATTTCAAGGCATTTTTCAACCTTTTTATTATCTCTAATTACAATGTTATCAGGACGGCTCGATTTATTGTGTATTTTCATAAGTAAAACCTCCTATATTTATAATTATATAGAAGTTGTTTAGATTAAGAAAGAAGAATTTAAGATTTAATTGATTTAATTAAGGTAGAAATTTAATTAAGATAGAATTAGGATGTAGATTTAATTAGGATATAAAAATTTAATATTTAAAACGCAATAATAACTTATTTTATGTTATAATTTAACTTTAAATGATAATTAATTTTTAAACAATCTAAAAGAGGAGGAAATTATGGGATTTACTGAAGATATGATTTGTCAGGATTGTGGAAAGACTTTTTCATGTTTTTTCGGGACAAATAAAGAAAGTTTTAGTGACTTTGATAATATTTTTAAAAATGAGTACGGAGAAAAAGCTCATGAGCAGCTTAAATTACTTTTAAGTAATATAGAAAACAACTCAGAGATAAATATCGACGATTATGGATGCTTTTCTGAAATAAAGTATGACTTAGATTTCAAAACCAAGTATTTAAAGAAAAAATTAGACGATTTAGCTGAACAGATAGAAATACAGGATAAAGAAAGAAAAAATAAGAATTCTAAGTTTAAATTTGTTGCAGAAACATTTTATTGGAAGTATGTAGAAGGATTTAATAAATTAAAGGATATAGTTGAATCTGGTGATGCCGAATCAATTGAACAGGCTTTTAATGAAAAATGGGTTCTTTTTGAAGGGAAAAGATTTGGACATACATTATTTAAATGTCCTAATTGTAATAAGTATGAGGCTGGATTCTATACACATGTAGAAACAGCAGATAGCAAATATGAGTGTAAATATAGTTGTCCAAAATGCGAGACACCTATGAATGTATATAAAGGATGTCTTTCTGATGCATTTGAGAAAAATGAGCTTTCTTGCCAGAACTGTGGATCTAATAATGTGATTATAAAAGAAGGACTATATAATGAGTAAAATTAAGACCTTGAGAGAGGTCTTTTTTTATTTCTTATCTAACTATTCCGAAAATATACATTTAATGAATAGTTAGATGTTATAGAAAAACCGCTCTTTTCAGAACGGTTTCTCACAGTATATAATTATTTTAATTTATTTCCATCAGAAAATGCATTTCCAACCTTTTCACCAACTACATGGTATCCATGTCCTACAGGATCAAATGTAATTGGTTTTAGCTTAGCTAAATCAACCTTTCCATTTTCGTCTAAAATTCTTTCATCAGCAGATACATTGACGATTTCACCAAATAAAAGCTTAGATTCGTCATCATATCTATCTAGTTTACACTCTAAAGTAAATGGGAACTCTTCTATTATAGGAGCATCTACAAGCTCACTCTTAAAAGTATGAAGTCCTGCTTTATCAAGTTTGTTATCTACTTTGTTTCCAGAAACAACTCCTACAAAATCGGCTTCAACAACATGATCTGCATCGGCCATACTAACAGTAAAAGCCTTCTTAGCCTTGATATTTTCCATTGTTTTATGTCCAGGACTAACACATATAGTTATCTTATTCTGAGCTGAAATACCTCCCCATGCAGCATTCATAGCGTTTGCTGTACCATCATCATTATAAGTTCCTATTATAAGTACCGGCATTGGATACATAAAAGGATTAGAACCAAAATTTTTTCTCATAAAAATTCCCCCTTGTTATAAATTTATTACTATATTCTATTTCTATAAAAATAAGCTAACTCCTTTTTATTATTTTGAATTTTATAATTATATTTAATGTATTTATAATGTATATTAAAAAAATTATAGAGTATATAATAATCCTCGTTAAAATTAATTTCTTAATTGTTTGAAAGTTATAAAATTATGGGATATTTTATAAACCACTTTCAAAAAGTGATAGTAAATGAATCCTCTCTTTCATTAAATAAATCATTTTGAAATGATTATTCAAAAAACTGATATATTCTGACAAATATTGCATACACTTTTAATTGGAATTTTTTCGAGAATATTTATGAATTTATGATGAATTTTATTTTTTGTTAAATCTAATTAAAGCTTTAAATTTAAACGTTTATAAAGATTATTTTAAATTCAAATGGTAAACGGATTGTATACAGTATCTAAACAATTTCTCTTTTTTATTAAATATTCAAAAAATGAAATTTACAAAAAACAATCTTGCGTTTTTTGAAAGTACTTGCTATAATATATATGTAATATGAAATAAGAAGTTAGATTTGATTCATAAGGAGGTACTAAAATGTTAGCATTATCAGCAAAAGTTATATGTTCAGCACTAATAATATTCCCAGCTATGTATTTAATGGCTAAAGCAGTTTAATTTGTTTTTTTAGATATTATAGTTGTTATATTTTTATTAAATAATCGGTTTAATCCGAGAAAATGAAGAGGAAAAATAAATGTATACGGAAAATTATAATCGAAAATAGCCTGGTTCTTTACAGATTGATGAGTAAAGACCAGGCATTTTTTATTTGGATTTATAATGTTTTGTTTATAGATGAAGAAAATAAAAAGAGCAACCATTTTATAGGTCGCTATACCCTATTTTTAAACCATTGATTTTGGAATTAAATTGTAAGGTTTAATTTTTTATAAACTTTTTTCTTGTTCATGTCGTTGTAATCTGCAATAACTTGCATTATGTCTTTTGAACATCAAACCCCTTTTGGATTCATTTCTTTGCATAGCCCTTTTGTGCATGCTCCTGTAGTATTTTGTATGTCTTTAAGAGTTTTCGCTCCGTTATCTAATGCTTTTATGATGTCCGCTCTTGTTGTATTTGAGCAGTAACAAATTATTTCGTTATTCATTATGACCTCCAAGTTATAGTTGTATGATTCTATTATAACATGGAAGTCAACAGCTGCTTAAAGAGTTTCTTTAGAAGCGTATTTTATCTTTTATGTCAGGATATTTCATTCTTAAGTATTCTAGAATGTACTTAAATGGGTATGGTCTAACACTTTCGGAGTTATTGCTTCTTACATGGAAATTATCTAGCATATCAATAATTTCTAGGATATATTTTGAATCAGTATCAAGTTTATCATTTAAGGAAATAATTCTATAAACTCTATTTAATTTGTCTAAATTAGATTGCATTGCATAATTTGATTTCCCAATAGAATAATGAATATCATCATTAAGCATGAAAACTATCTTGTCTTGGTAAGGATAAACTAATTTTTTATCCAAATCTTCTCTGCATCTAGACCTAGATTTAATACCTCTTTCAATAGATTCATTATCTAAACTTTCAACAGCATCTTTTTCAGGCATTAGTATATAGTCCATCTCCTCTATTTCATTTATTTTATCTCCTTTTTTGATAATACAAATATTACCTGTTCTCTTAAACTTACCAAGTTCTAGAGTATAAATTTCATCTATCATTGATTTTTCATCTATAAACTCAAAATTACCAGCTGCATCAATTTTCATTATACAATGTAGTTCTTTATACTCGTCTTTTCTAATTTTAATTTTCATACCTAAATAAAATTCATATTCTCCAAAAGACCATTTAGCAATATTTCTATTAATAAGGTCTTTTTTTATATAAAGTTCACTAAGTAACTTTCTTACAATAGAATCTCCAGACTTTCTTATATTATTGACCGTAACACATTGATGAAGAATATTTGTTGGTATATCTAGTTTTGTATCTCTTTTTTTACTATCTTCATAATACTGTGCGTCTTGAATTATAACTATATTTGGTATATTAGGATTTAATTCCCTAGTAATATCAGAAACATTTAACTCAAATTCTGGTCTTTTTAAATTATTTAAAAAAATATCTGCGTCTTTAGAATCAATATCAACGTCATCCCATGCTACAACATTTATAGATTCTAAAGTCTTATAGTCTAAACAAGCATCTTTTTTAGCTACATTATTATGTCTAATTACCTTAAACCTTAAATCTCTTTTAATAAATCCTAACTCTGAAATACCTTTATATTCATGATTAAAGTCATCTATTAAATTGTGTATAATCTCTATCTTATTAGCTTTCTTTTCATTTAAACTAAGATTATCAAAATGAACAACATGTCTGCTATTTGGCTTAGATTTCTGAATAAATATCTTATCAGACTTGTCAAAAGGCTCAAAGCAACGTTCTAATTTTACTGAATCATTTGTACCACATATAAGTTTATACTTATCTAAAGGTTTCTTTGATTTATCTGAATTTTCCTTATCAGCATTTTTATCTGAATTATCATCTTCTTCAGTAACATTATCCTTTTCAGTAACATTATCATTTTTAGGCTCATACTTTTTAAAGGTAACAACCTTAAAATCTAATAATCCATCTTTAGCAGTTACATTAAGAGTTCTTATATATGTACGATCTCTATCAACATACAGATAAAGCTGCCCATCGACATTAGACACACCATCATCAAACTCAGAACCCTTCTTTCTTGCAAGAGCATTAAGTAATAACCTATAAACAGTGTCCATCAACCTTCTATTCTCTATATCATCATAATAACAAAATGACTTCTTATTAGCAGCTACTCTTCTTTCGTTTAAAAGCTGCATCTTATGATATACATCCATAGGTTTGATTTCTACAAACTCATAAGAATAATACTCTCTTTCAAAATTAGGATCTCTTTCTTCCAAATAATCAGCTAAATCATACCAATCAAAATCAGACTTTCTATTTAGTAGAATAAAAACCGAACTTCCACCAATATAACTAACAGAAAGAATCTTTTCTTTTTCAATAAGATCTGCAAATAATCTAGACTTAAAAGAAAGATACTTAGGATTACCTTCATCGTCTAACTTATCATAAGTTATCTTAACTATCTTAAATCTTTCATTAAACTTCTCAACGTCAAAAAGATTGTAATCTATCTCATTTAAATAAAAATCAGACTCCGCATAGTCTTTAAAATATTTCTCTAAAAAACTATTTTTCTTCTTCAACATAACAAACCTCCTGATTAACATCATCTTCAACTAAATTATCAATAATATCTTTAATCTTATAGAAAATAGTGTTTCCTTCCCTATCTCTACTTAAATCTAATTGATTTGAAATATTCATATAGAATATACCAGGGAATGATATAAACTTAATTGGCTTACCATTATCTTCGTTATTAGAACTATCCCTACTAACCAAAAATTCAACAGGATTTCTCTTTCCGTACTCATCTATAAGGTTCACTAAGATAATTGCATCAGCATCCAACTTACGAGCTTTTTCTTTAGTCTTTTTCAGTAAATCTTTATTAGCAAAATCCATAATCATACTATAATCGCTAAAGTTCTTAGCATCTACATAAACCTTTTTATCGTTATTTTTAATTAAGAAATCAAACTTTTCGTATGATTTTGGATCGCTTATAGGCTCTATATCTATATCATTTTCCTTAAATAGTGATTTTGCAACTTCTTCTCCAATTGCACCTTTGTAAATATTATTGTATACGATAGGAGAAATCACACCGTAGAATCTCTCGCCTTTTTTAAGTTTCCAATTAGAATTAAACTTATTTTTAGTCCAATGCTCTCTAACTACTCTATTTTTAAGTAGTTTAGAAAGCCTGCAATCTTCTAGAGAAACTTCAAACTTTAAAAGCCTATTTGGTCTATTGTTAGATAACTTAGAATGAATTATAACATCTTCAAAATCATTAAAATACTTATTAGAATTTGAGCCAAAAGGATCGCTTGAATACGGTGCATAGAAGTATTTAACATCATCTTTTACCGTTTTCTTAAAATCTAAGTATAAATCTTCAATATTTAATTTCAGTTGAGAGGCAAATTTTAAAGAGTTATATTCTTCCTGTACTTTTTTCAATTCCTTTTTAGAAATTACAGGATATTTCAAAACAGTTTCTCTTAAAAACTCCCAAAGCTGCTGTAAATCTTTATCCCATCCAAAATCTCCATTTCCAGCAGTTAATATATCATTAATTGCTAGATAAACATCTCTGTTCTTTCTTCTAAACTCTAAATTACTATTTTCAAGAGCACTTTTGAAAATACTTGTGACTTCTTTCTTTACATGAGATAAAAATCTATCGAATTCATTTGTAATAATAGGGAGGTTTAATTTATCTGTATCTGTAATAATATGTTCTAACATATCAACATCATAGAAAATAGCATTACAAGGCTTTTTAACGCTTGTTCTAACTATTCTACCCATAGTCTGATAAACTATTGTTGTATAATCTGTTTTTACACTAAATAGACGATAAATATCATTATAATTTTTTAAACGTGCATTTAACTTTTCAGCATATCCACTTTCAAGATAATCAAAAACCTCTTTTAAAATATCATTCTTCTTGTGTTTATTTATATCTCCTCTAGCAAAAAGTTCTTCAACTGTAAGGAAAAGTTTTAACCTACCAGTAATAATATCGTTATTTTCATCAAGTGATGATAAATCATTCTTTAAATCAGGTATTACATGAGATGGTTTTTCCATATATATACTATCCCAATCCACATCTCCACTTGTAGGCCAATCATTTACAGGAAGAAGATCACCTGCATCTAGTCTATTTCTTACTTCATCTTTACCGATATTAATTTGAAGGTTATTTCCTCTACTTACACTTAGATAACTAGTTAGCATAAATACTGGCTTATTTTCTAAAATTCTATCTCTTACAAAGTCGAACTTTTCTTGTGCTTTTCCAGAGTTTAAATCATCGGCTTTTATTATAATAAACATTGAATTTGCCATTTTCTTAGCTTCTTTTGTACTGATATTAAACACATTAGAACAAATACAAGTTGTAGCAAGTTTTAAATTTTTAAGAGAAAAAATTTCATTGCTATCTTTAGAAATATCAATCAACTTATTAGTCATAATGATTCCATTAGAAATAGCTGCTTTTGAAAAATTCTTATCTTTAAATTGAAGTAGTACAGACTGTATATAAAGGCATATCTTCATAAGTCTAGAATAATCATAAAGCTTACTTCCCATCTTATCATCTGAAATATAACTATCTTTTAAAGATTTCATGTTCTTTATAAATTCGTCTATCTCACTAAGTTTTGGGTCATTGATTAAATTTCTAATATCTGACCTAGTAACATCATTCTTTCCTGTTAGCAGCATCGCAAAGTTCTTTTCTGGATCAAAGTTATCCTTGCCAAAATCTATCCCTTTAATCCATGTATCTATCTTGATATTTCCATCCTCATCAAAATATCCATAAGTCTTTTCAGAATAATCTTCCTTAAGAATATTTAATAACTTACCTTGTAATTTATGAATAGTAGCTCTTTCTTCATATACATCATTATCTTTTATATTTAGGTTATTTAGTTTTTTCTTTATAAAGCTCCAGAAAAAGTTTTGTATTCCTGGATTTTCTGGTGTTGCAGAAATGCCTATTACATGAGCTCTTGATGCTACATAAGCTAAAATAAGCTCTGGAGTATACTGAATTTCATAATTATCTAACGTATATGAATGTCTAGAACTATAATTTTGGGTAATGCTTGTGTAACAAAGTCCCCTGTCGTAAACATCCCTACCAATAGGTGTATCAGGATTATTTGATTTAAGAGCTTCTTTAAAGTTCTTGAAATCTGTAGCACTTACAATCTTTCCAACTAGATACTCTACATTCTTTTCACTAAAACTAAGCTGCGTTAAAAGAGTTGAAATTGCATCTTTTTCATTTATCCAAAGAATTTCTTTACTTGGATTTAATTCATTTCTTTTATTTTCATTTTCCATATATTTATTAGATATGGTACGCAAATCAAAGAATGTTCTATTAATAAACTGGTTAACCTCCCTTATAAAATCCGCTATATTGTACATTGTTATTTTAGGTTTTATATCATCATCTAAATCATTTTCAGATATTATGATATTACACTGTGTCATATTATCAGGATCTTCTCTATCATCTGTAAAAGGAATATACACATACTTTCTATTTGTATCAAAGTAGTTATCAACACTATAAAAATTCATCAGCTTATCAATAATATTAGCTTCTTGAAGTTCTCCGTTCTCATCCTTTTCAAAAAGTTTTACTACCCATTTACTAGGGAAGTACTTTTCTTTTATTTCTTTACTTCTATTTGAAATAGCTTTTATCTTACCTATAGACTTAGAAACCTCTATAGTGTCTGGATCCATTTCATCAACATTTTCAAAAGTCCTATAAATTACTTTAAAAGTATCTACTATGTTCTTTTTTAAGTCGTTTGATAAGATTTTTCTAAGAAAATCCTCCTTAACAGCATCTACCTCATCTATTATGACAATTGCATCTTTTAAATGCTCCCCTTTTATAAAATCATATCTTTCTGAGATTATAGGGTCATCTTTTTCTAAAAACTTAGCACTAGTCATTATAAATACTTGTTTCTGAGAATGCTGCGAAGATGGGTATAACTCCGATATAAATTTCCATTCTTCGCTATTCATCATATAATCGTAGCTGCTTACACGATTCCCATTTTCGTCGTATTTGTTATACTTATAGCTTTGAGCAAACTCTTTTGATAATAACCATCTAAACTTAGGTTCTAAGTTAGAGATATGCTCGTTTATACTTTTTATAATAGCTTTGTTTGAATCTTGGTTATTCTTAGCATTGTTTGTTTCAATGTTCAATCTAATAAGCTCACTTCTTAAAACAGTAAATACTTCTTTTAACTCTGAGTTTCTATTAGCTACTTTTTCAATATCATCTGATAATTTTAGAAAACTCTGTTTGATACAGTTAACAAATGATTTTATTTGTACTATTTTTTCAATTTTGTCGTGTTCCCCCATTTGTTTTAAGTGATAAGCGATGTCGTTTTCTATACGATTTAGATGCGCTATTCTTGTAGTTACGAAGATTATTTTTCGTTCGCTATTCATCAGCATCCACGCTATGAATATAGCTGTTTCATAAGATTTTCCACTTCCTGTGGGATTTGGAATAATTGTTATTCCATTTTTTGGCTCTGAGATAGTTCTCATAGTATTAGCTATTTTATATTTATATAGCATATTTTACCTCCTTTAAAATCTTTGCCGGCAAAAGAAAAATTTGTAATTAAAAGCGCTTTAATATTACAGGGCAAAATTATACAGATGGAAATTTTAAAAATCAATAGCTATTTTTTCACTATTTTGAAAATACGAAATTTTTAGGTGGAATTTATACAAGTTTGATATAGATTTTATTATGAAATGAAAAAAATTGTGGATAAGTATTGGTAAGATGAAGATTGTGTTTTTAATGGGGTTAGGAGAATTTAGTTTAATGGTTAAAGTATTTAGTGAAAGTGTTATATGTTGACAATGATGAAGTGTATGGTATTGATTGTATATAATAGAAGGTTTACAGATCCGACCAAAACTGTATTATGTAGTAGGTTTGTGAGTCCTGAAAAAATCACATTAATAGTAGGTTTGCAGAGCCAATCAAAACTGTTTTAATAGTAAAATATTAGGGGCAGTCATAATATGTCTGCCCCTTTCTATGTAAATATTTTAGTTTTTTATATCAATTTCATCTAATATTTAATCGATTGATTCATACGACTTTGCTTCTACTTCTCTGTTCATTATTTATCTAGCTTTCTTCATAGAAAGTTCTGTTGTAGTGTTGTAAATCACAATTAAGATTCAAAGTCCTCATATCTATCCTATTTTCAATAATAACATAGCTGCTTTCAGGTTGAATCAGATCTAGCATACAAAAGCATACCAGATACATTCTTTCTGTTACAAGCCTATTTCACTTTATCTTTTATCATTTTCTATAAGCATAAACAACTTAACAGATACTTTGCTCAGATTTCATATATTGATTTCATCAATTGTAAATAAATAATAGTTATTAGGATATTGTTCATCTTTTTACATAAGTTGTAAAAAGTTACTTTTGAATATAATATGCTTTAATGACTGAAATATATGAATTTTTATATATATCTTATTATTTTCAATTTAAAAATTATTTAAATTCGCACATTTTTAAATATAGTTCTGATAATTTAATTTGAATATTTTCAATTTCGCATTTATTAGAAGATAATGAAGCTTTTTTAGCTAATTTAGAAATTTCTTTATGAAGTTTATTATTTTTATCAAACTCTGGCAAATAAAAATGTGCTTTTTTAAGGCTATATCCATTACTTTTAAATGTATTTTGTATATATTCAATTATAATATCACTATTTAATATTCCACTAATATAATATGCTTCATCTTTTGAAATAAATCTACCACTGATTGTTCTACTAATTATTATGGTATGCTTTACACAAATACATTGTTTTTTTTCTCCCCAAGGAGTATCAGCATATTTTATGACAGATGCACGGAATTTTGTATTATCTCTTGCTGCAACTAAATATTTTGCAAACGTATATGGTCCTATTTTTGATAAAGCATAAAATTCATTTCCTCTACGCATTTGCTTACTTTTTTCAGATTGTCTATTAATAAGATCTTGATGATTTAATAAATATTCAAATAATGAATAATTTTTTGTAATCATTGTCTCAATATCAACTGGTTTGCTTGTATCTGTTTCTTCATATGGGATAATACAAAATTCATTAGAAATATTAGCTTTAAATGCTTCTATTCTAGGTCCAGTTATAATAGGATAAATATATTTTGTTGGTAAATCCCAACCGTTGATAGGAGTATCCTCAACAATATATTTTGAGCGAGAAAACTTTTTATTGGTAAATTTATAGTTTTTTTGTATGTCGGATGCTCCTTTCGCTATAAGCATGTATAATTCTTGAGGAGTAAATTCAACCCCTGTTCTATATTCATAGCTAGAATCTCCTATTATCTTTGTAAAATCATATTTATCAGAGAGATAAGAAAAAGCACTTGTTTTTTTTGATAATTGAGCTGCTTTTTTAGTCCCAAAAACTAAATAATTTTCAACTTCATTAAATGATGACATTTTATTAATTTCAATATCAGTAATATTTTTTGCTCTAGAAATAGTTTTTACTTTAATACCTTTTGAATAATCAACTTTATTATAAGAATAGTAATAAGTATTAAAATCTTGTGAAACAACAATATCGTCACTACTGAAAGGTTTAAGAGGTTTTTCCCATTTATCTATTTTTTGCAAATATAATCGTTCTTTTTTTTCATAATCTGTATAAAAATATCTAAACTCTTCATATGAATTTTGTGACATTATACTATCAGGCATTAAAAAAGCCAATATACCTTCTTTATTTAACCAGTTTGTAGCTGTAACATTTGAAATTAATGCACAAATATTTAATTGAGTTCCGCCAAAACGTCCTCTAGTTGAAAATATATGTTTTACATTACACAAATTTTTGATTTTAGCAGCATATTTTGAAGGGAGATGTTCCCATTTTACCCATGGTGGATTGCCTACTATCAAATCAAATTTAGATAATCTTGCTATAAGCATAAAATTCGTTGCTATTCTAACCCAGATACCATCCCAATTATTTTTATTTAATTCAATTAAGTCCGAAGACATTTTTTTAATAGCTGAAATTAAAGTTGTTGATTTTTTTTCTTCTTCTGATAAATTACCTTTTATCATTTCAAATAAAATAGTTTCTTGATTTGTTCTAACTGCTGTTTGTAAAGAAGCCATTATTTTGCCAAAATTTTTCTGTTGAACCAATCTAACGGGTAATAAAATATTAAAAGACTTTTTATTATTAGAAACAGAATACTCATAACATTCTATATTATCTATAATTTCCTTTGTAGGAATAAGAGCAGAATCTCCTAAATATATAGGAATTTCTATATCATGAATATTTCCGAAAGGTCTTAATGCAAGGTAATAACCAACTCTAGCAGACAATACTGATAATGGATTAATATCTATTCCATATACACTGCTTAAAATTTTATCTCTGATTTCAATTTTATCTTCATCAGATAAAGAATATAAATTAACTTCACCAACAATATGTTTAATTAATTCTATAATAAATGTACCTGAACCACAACAAGGATCTATAGCTTTCCAGTTTTTATTATTCTGTAATTGTATAGCTTCTGTTACAACATAATCTGCTAACCAAGCAGGTGTAAAGTATTCACCCATAGAATGTCTAACAGATTTTGGAATTATACTCATATATAAATCTTTAAATATATCAACAGGTTTATATGATATTTCAAATGAAAATGTCGTATACTCATCTATGCATTCAATAATTTTCATAATAATTTCCCATAAATTTGAGTCCCATTGTTCTTTACTAGAATACCAAGAGAAGAAATCACCTTCTAAAAAATTAATTATATTACTGCTTCTGTATATATAACCATCTTCAAGCTTTTCTAGAAATTCTTGAAGTTCATAAGATGTTATTTTTGTTAAATCAGAATATTTTTTAGTAGTATTGCCAAAATCAAGTTTATCTATTACTTTACAAGCAATTAATTTAACTATTATGGCATATGATGTTTGTAAAGCAAATAAAGCTTGATATTCTTTTCCAGGCTCATCAATATCACTTTTAAATATTAGAGATAATGTATTTCTACGCTTTAAAATATCATTACTTTTTCCACTATCATCATATGATAAGTGCATTAAACTTTCCCATTCAGAGTATAACATTTTTGTTTTATCTGTTGGATTATTAGAAAGTTTTTTATACAAATCTATTGCCAAATCTTTAGATAAAGAATCAGTATTTTCATCTATTGAAAAATCTTTTAAAATATTTTCAGGAATAAATTTTTTATAATTATTATTTAAAATAGCTTTAATAATTCTATCAATATCTTTAGATTCTATATTTTTAAATGAAGTTGCTTCAAGCAAATCCCCAGAATAACCTAGATATACAATTTTTATACCATCAGTTAAAATTGCATTATATTTTGTACCATTATTTTTGTATAATGAACTTAAATAATCCTTTACTTGATTTATAGCTGTTTCTTGCTCAATTTCGGTTTTTAATTTAGAATGATTCTTATATTCAATAACTAAGTTATTAACGATAGCATCTAATCTACCTCTACCAGAAGTTCTATTTTTTAGTATTCCAAAATTATGAGTTAATCCACCTTTTATAGGTGTTTCTTGATTAAAATTAATCTCCATACCAGTTGAACTTCTAATAAAATAATATATTTGACGTTGAAAAGCCTCTGCTGTTTGAGATTCTGTTTTTGCAATTAATGAATCACGCATTATGGAACAGCGTATATTTTCTATATCAATCCAATATTTTCCATTATTCATCCATTCATATTCCATGTAATAAATCACCTTCCATATATAGTATATATATAATAAAATATTAATTTTAAATTTTATTAAAATATAAATCTATTTTTATCATATAATAAATGAATTAAAAATACAATCATTATATATCTCAAAAATACTTATTCCTATCCTCTTAATCCTCTCGCCTGTCTATCCATATCCTCGACAACAATATCATAAATCTCACCAAGTGTCGAACAATACTCAAGCACCTTCCATGGCTCATTAGTATGGAAATGAATCTTAATCATATCCTCATCCCCAACTGCTAACAGACAATCACCATCAAAATTACTCTCAAAATACTCATTTATCGCATCCTCATCAAGACCTTCTCCGTCTATCAAAAGCTGCGTATCATATCTATACTCTAACATCTCTATTCTCCTACCTTTCAAAATATTGATACTAAAATAATACCCATATTTAGATTAATAAACCTAAAAACACATAAAATAATTGACATTTTATTAATATTATTTTATTATCAAAACATACGGATCAAGCCCTAGTCTCATGTTGACAGGGCATTTTTAATATAAAGGATTTATATACTTAATAAATAAAAACATAAAATAAATAACGAGGTATTAAAATATGGAAAAAACAATATTATTCGACCTAGATGGTACACTAACAGCATCTGGAATAGGAATTACAAAATGCGTACAACACGCACTTGAAAAAATGGGACACCCAGAAAACGACCTAAAAAAACTAGAAATCTTCATAGGACCACCGCTGATAACTCAGTTCATGGAATACCTAAACATCTCAAAAGAAGAAGCAGAACAAGCAGTTGCATACTACAGAGAAAGATACACAACAGTTGGAATCTTTGAAAACGAGCTATATCCAAACGTAGAAAAAATGCTAAAAACTCTAAAAGACAACAACTACACACTTGCAGTATCTTCATCAAAACCAGAAAAATTCGTAAAACAAATATTAGAACACTTCAAAATTGAACAGTATTTCGATGAAGTTGTCGGAGCTACAATGAGCGAAAAAAGAACTGACAAAGCAGATGTAATTGAAGAAACACTAAAAAGACTTGGAAGAATAAGCTGCTCAAATAACGATACAGATTATACTTCTATAGAAAATTCTATTTCTGTAGAAAAAACTATAGACACAGAAAACATAATAATGGTAGGCGATAAAAAACACGACATCCTAGGAGCTAGACAATTTGGAATACCTTGTGTCGCAGTATCTTACGGATACGGAACAATGGAAGAACTAACAAACGAAAACCCTCACAAAATCGTAGGCACAGTAGACGAACTACTAGACTACTTACTAAACAACTAATTGAGTAAACTATATAATAAATATTGTTGACATAATAAAATATTAGGTAACTTTTTACCTAAATAAATCTCTAACACAAAAGTACGCAATAATGAGAATGTATTATACTAACAACTTTTAGGTAAACAATTCATATTGAAAAAGCAAGTAAAAGGAGATTTCATGTTAAACACATAAAAAATGAGTAGTTTAAAAATTTAAAATCTGGTTAAAAATAAAATAAGAAAAGGCTCGAAATCTAATCGAATAGCGACTATCTGGAAACGCTTTATACATTTTCAATGTTTTACATAATAGTATAAAGCGTCGAAGCCAGGAGCATTCGATAGATTCGAGCCTTCTTTTTTAATTTTACAAACCTTTAAATTATAAACTACTCATTTCTTAATGCTTTAACTGGATCCTCTTTTGCTGCTTTTCTCGATGGAATAATTCCACCTAAAAGAGTCAGTATAATACTTATCATTATAAGCACTATCCCTGCCCAAAGAGGAAGAGCCGCATTCATATTAGTCTTACCAGTAACATTATGTATAACCTGATTTATAGGCACAATCAAAATCAAGCTCACAACAATACCTATAATTCCCGCAAGTGCCCCAATAATAAACGTTTCGGCATTGAACACCTGTGAGATATTTCTCTTAGAAGCGCCTATCGCTCTAAGTACACCTATCTCTTTCTTACGCTCAAGCACACTTATATAAGTGATAACACCTATCATTATTGACGAAACAACAAGTGAAATTGCTACAAACGCAACTAGAATATAACTTATAGAATTTATAATACTTGTAACAGAAGACATCAAACTTCCAACCATATCAGTATACGAAATTACCTTGTCCTCATCTACTTTTTCCATATCTTCGTTGTAATTATCTAAAATATCCACAACCTTTTCCTTTTCCTCAAAATCCTTAGGATATATAGAAATCATAGAAGGATCATCCATTTCAGCATAACCTAATTTCTTAATATTATTATCAAAAGTATCCTGCTCTTTGTACATACTAGCAGTCATTACTTCCATCATCTCTTCCTCAGAAATATTGACATTCATTGCATCTGCAAACACACTCGCATCAAAACTAAACGCATTTGCCATGCTCTGGCTAAGTTTTCTCATTGATGCGGTGATTTCTCTTTCAATAGTTGCTGAGATAGAACCTGTTGCAGAGCCCATATATTTCTGAAGAACTGCATATATCTGCTGCTCAAGATTATTTTCCTTTGAAATAGCATCTAAATGACTTCCAATAATATTCTTACAATCAGCAGTATTTAAATACTCAAGGAAATATCTTCCTATCTTCATAACATCTGCTACATTATTGTCAGTTATAAACTTCTTATACTTTTCAATAGCAGCCTGTAAAATCTTGTTCATCTGTTCCTGAGTTAGCTTGATTTCTCCGTTTGTTTTGATAGCTTCTTCAACCATCTCCGTTACCATTTTTTCAAGCTCAGGATCTTTAAAATAAGACTCTATAATTCCCTGATACTTAGTAAAGTCCATGTCCTTGTTTTCCTTTAGATAAATCAAATATCCATTTCCAACATCTTTTATTAAACTATTTATCTGTTCAGGAGTTATTTTTATATTAATCTGATTTATAATATCAGAAGGTTTTATACTAGGCATAGAAATTTGGCTAAATAAGTTGTTCAAATTACTAAAATCTGCATTAATCCGATTTGGATTTATACTAAATGCAGATGCAAATTTTGAAGTGTCTACATTAAACATGGACTTCATATCAAAAGCAGATTTTGAAGTATCTTCAAATCCCTTGCCAGTAAATACGTTTGTATCCTTGTCAGCTAGTTGCTTTTTAACAATCTGACTTTCAGAAGCCTGTTTGATAACATGGTCTTCAAGCTCAGGAGTGTAGTATATCGCTGGCATAAGCATTCCCATACCAGATGATCCTTTTTTAGGCTGAACAATTCCAGTTATTTTAAGAGTTTCCCCTTCTTTAACTAGCTTTTTCATATACTCATCGTTGTTTCTCTTGTCTTTCCAAACATTGTAGTTTGAATCGTATTCATAGTAATCTGTTGCATTTACTAGCTTAAACTCTTTTCCAAGAACATCTTTGTAAGAATATCCTTTTTCGCCTTCAGGAACAATTACTTCTTCTTCCTTTGCAAATTTATCAACCATTTCATCGAGTTCTTTAGGATTTCTCAGATTAAGTGCATATAAATAATAGTCGCTAATTCCGCCATTTTGAGTAAGAACTAACACACATTCATTGTATTTTGTAGGCCATTTTCCAGCTTTTACTTCATACTGGTCTCTGTAAAGGCTCTTGTTTCTAGGCATTTGATAGAATATATCCGTACTCATCATACTAGAAACCATACTATTTGAAGATGCTTCAGAGCCAAGTCCCATAGAATTGAATGATTTATCTGGATGCACCTGTCTCACTTTTTCTGTGTTAGTGCTGTAAATCTGAGGGACAACATCATAAGAATATTCAACCGCATTTGTATGTTTTGCTATTTTTGATTTATCTGAGTCCAAGAACTTTTTAAAAGATTTTAAGTCATTTGAGCCTACAGTAGAGAACATTCCACTCACCATATTTTCAACTTTCATATCTTTTTTCTCATCGCTGCCTTTAGATTCAGAAGAAGCCCCAGACATTCCACTCAACATCGACGTGAAATCATACCCTGCCTTTTGAATTTGCAGTGGGTATTCTGATAAAGTCTTTTCCTCGATATCTGCAATGTAGTTGTTTACACCATTTGATAGAGATAATATCAGTGCAATCCCAATTATACCAATAGATCCAGCAAATGCAGTTAAAAATGTTCTTCCCTTTTTAGTCTTTAAGTTGTTGAAACTAAGCGAAAGAGAAGTAAGGAACGACATAGAAGTTTTTCCCATATTCTCGTGAACTGCTTCATCTAAATTTCCATTATCTTCTATTATAAATGGGTTTGTATCTCCACATATTTTCCCGTCTTTTAATGTGACGATTCTTGTAGAATATTCGTAGGCAAGCTCTGGATTGTGCGTTACCATTACAACCAATCTATCTTTGGCAACTTCTTTAAGTAAATCCATAACCTGAACACTTGTATCTGAATCAAGTGCCCCAGTTGGCTCATCTGCAAGAAGTATGTCAGGGTCATTTACAAGTGCTCTAGCAATTGCAACCCTCTGCATCTGACCACCTGAAAGCTGATTTGGCTTTTTATGAATATGGTCTATAAGTCCAACTTTTTCCAAAGCCCGTATAGATTTTTCACGCCTTTCAGATTTTGTTATCCCCGATATTGTAAGTGCTAATTCGACATTAGATAAAATTGTCTGATGCGGAATTAGATTGTAACTCTGGAATACAAATCCTATTGTGTGGTTTCTGTAGGAATCCCAATCTCTGTCTTTGTATTTCCTCGTCGAAATTCCGTTTATAATTAAATCTCCATCGTCGTATCTATCCAAACCACCAATAATATTTAGAAGTGTTGTTTTTCCAGATCCACTTGGACCTAAAATAGAAACAAACTCGTTATCTCTAAGATTTAGGCTGACATCGTCGAGTGCCTTCTGAACTAGAGGCCCCGTTCTGTATTCTTTGTGTATGTTTTTAACTTGCAGCAAGATAAATCACTCTCCTCTCTGTGAATCACTGCTAATTAAAATATTTTAGTAATTAGTATTTTATTAATATAATAAAATACAATATTTTATTATAATCTTATGAATAAATTAATTATTAAAAAATTTAATTATTAATCTCTCAAGAATAAATAATTCATTTTAGTATAACACGATTATTTATAATATTATTATATATCCTAAACTAAAAAAAATATATAAAAAAAGCACTTAATTAACAAAATTAAATGCTTTTTTATTACTAATCTATTTATAATGTTTAATCTATCTATAATTTTATATACTTTGTAGCAATCTCTTCAGCAAAGGTAGAATCGTGTTCGACAAATATTATCGTAGGTTCGTATCTAAGTAGCAGCTCCTCAATCTGAATTCTTGAGTAAATATCTATATAATTCAGTGGCTCATCCCAAACATATAGATGTGCTCTTTCAGATAAGCTCTTTGCTATTAGTACTTTCTTCTTCTGACCTTCACTAAAGCTAGACATATCATTCTCAAATAAATCTCTGGAAAAATCTAGTTTTCTAAGAAGAGATTTAAATAGCGACTCATCTAAATCATTTTCTCTAGCAAATTCAGATAAACTTCCTTTTAAGAACGACGTGTCCTGAGAGACATAAGAGATTTTAAGTCCACTTCCTATCGTTAAAAATCCTTCTATACTGTATTCTCCAATTTTATCAGAACTTTCTATTCCTGTTTTGTAATCTATTTCACCGATTAAGATTTTTAAAAGAGTAGATTTTCCACAGCCATTTTTTCCAGACACGCAAACTCTATCTCCCTTTCTTATATCGAATGTCAAATTTTCAAACACATTTTTACATGAATCAGGTTTATCTGAGTCATGGTATTTAAAAGATAGCTTATCTGCTGTTAATAGAACGTTTGTTCTATATTCGTCAAATACGAGCTTAATGTCGTCATACTTTTCTATATTGTGAAGCAGCTTATTTTTTTCTTCAATTGCTTTAAGCTGTCTGTTTTCAATACTTTTAGACCTTTTCATCATCTTTTCAGCCTTGTGTCCAACATATCCTCTATCTGGTTTAGAGTCTATTTCAGAAGTCATTTTCTTTCCTTTCTCTGCTCTAGATGACCAAACATTTGTTCTTTGTGCGGATTTTTCGAGCCTTTTTATCTCTGATTTTAACTTTTTGTTCTGTACTAACTCGAAATTATCTTGCATAATTTTGTTATTCCACCAAGAAGAGAAGTTACCTGATTGAACTTCTATGTTTGTTTTATTTATAGAAATAATATGATCACAGCAATTATCCAAAAGTTCTCTATCGTGTGATACCAAAATAAAGCCTTTTTTAGATTTTAAATACTCTGAAATAATCTTTCTAGCACCTATATCAAGATGATTTGTAGGTTCATCCAATAATAGGAACTTATTTTCAGAGATAAACATTGCTGCTAACAGAACTTTTGTTCGCTCACCGTTCGATAAACTTTCAAAAGGTCTGTACAGAACATCATCTTCTATCCTAAGCATAGAAAATTCTCTGTAAATATCCCAGATTTCATCTGTTTTACATACTTCTTCTACTATTTCTATCGTATCTTTTGAAATATCTTCTACTTGATATGGAAAATATCCAAACTCCATATCACACGAAATACTTCCTTTATACTCTAATTTGTTTAATAATATATTCAAAAATGTAGTCTTTCCTCTACCATTTCTTCCAACGAATCCCAATTTCCAATCAGAATCTATTGTAAAACTTACATCTTCAAATATATTTTGATAACTTCCTGGATATGAGAAAGTCAAATTATTTACTTTTATCATTGTCATATAAATCGCCTCCTTTGTTTTATTGAGGCAATATAATGTTTAGAATATAACTGATTTACTTCTAATTAACTCTAATCATTTTTAATAAATCTGTCTCTTACTTCATTAAATTGCCTCTGTTTATTTTTAAAGTTTTTCCAATCATTTTACATCTGAACCTCCTTATCATGTACAATATATTTTTTATCTTTTACCCTATTAAAATCCTTTTTAATGATAAAAAATAAAGATGCTCCAAACTCGAAGCATCTTTATTATATATTAAATATATCTAAATATCAAATTTATGTACTAAAATATTTTTAAATTATATAAATTAACAAAACTGAGCTAAATTAAGCCATTTTCTAAACAATAATGATAAATTCCATCCTCTGCTGAAGTACCACAAATCTCATCTGCAATTGCTTTGACATTATCAAGTGCATTTCCCATAGCAACACCTGTTCCAACAGTTTGAAGCATTTCGATGTCATTTCCACCATCTCCAAACGCCATAGACTCAGATCTATCAATACCGTAGTATTCTAAAATAGCCTCGATTCCTTTGCCTTTTCCACCATTTACAGGAATTATATCGACTGCTCTATCCCACCATGCAGTTATTCTAGCATTCTCTACATCTTTTAAAATATCATCGTATTCGTCATTTCTTCCACCCATCATCATCTGGTAGATTTCGTCTTTTAAAACCTCATCAAAATCATCGCTTACAGGAACTTCCTGTTTAGCAAAACCGAAATAATCAGATAAATCTTTATCTGTTCCATTCGCAACAACTCTATCTTTGCTAGCAATAGAAACAGGTCTATTGATTTTAGTTGCATTTTCAATCATTTTCTCGACATCTACCTTAGGAATTGGCGTACTAAGAATAGTGTCGCTGCTATTATAGCAATATGATCCGTTAAAAGTTAAAAACGCATCGAAATCAACTCCCTCAAACTTAGGCACACTACCAGGTGCTCTACCAGTAGCAATACAAATCTTCACTCCATTTTCCTTTAATCTAATAAGTGTCTCCACAGTCTTATCCGAAATGGCTTTTTTCGTCATATCTATCAAAGTACCGTCTATATCGAAAAATATAATCTTTACCTTACTCATAAAAATCCCTCAAAACTTTCTCTTATTTTTAAAAATACTTTATTATTTAATATAATTTACAACACTAATTGATAATAACATAAAAAAACAAACCTGTCTACTTAGAGAAATCACCTCAGTTAAAAGTGAAATAATAAAAAAAGCTATTGCAAAACACTATTTATCAAGAGAAATCAATTCGGTTTACAGTGAAATAATAAAAAGAAGAGGATGTTAGCCAAAACAACGACAATTCTGCAAGCGCCCCACAACACTGAAATGTGTTCCCTAAACAAGTGGGGCGCTGAAGCCTGGAGTACTTTTGGCTAACTCCTCTTCTTTATCATTATAATCTGTATCCTTTTTTATATACTTCACTCATCGGTGTTTTTTCGTAGTCCACCTTACTTCCGTCAAATATATCAAACTCATGAACCTTGCTCTTTGCAGAAACAACAGTCCATTTTCCATTTTTCTTCTTAAGATTTATATCTATATCAGAAATTCCTCCACCTCTAGCAGATGGTTGAGTAACTAGAACTTCTTTACCTGTTTTCTCATTCTTAAACTTATGCTGCTTAATAGTTACATGAGTATGTCCAGCAACTATTGCATCTATTCCCTCTACAGTTCTTGCAATTTCCTTCACTCTATTTCCAGGATGTCTAGGCTTTTTAGGCTCTTCTCCGGAGTGAACTGTAAGTATTACAACATCTGGATTTTCATTTTCTTTTATATATTTTGTCCATTTATTTGCTTCTTTCACTAAATCATCTAATCTATACTGATTATTGTACTGCTCTAAAGAAGATAGACTGTAATCACCTGTATAAGTTGGTCTTTCTTTTCCTTCCTCCCATTTATATGGCTCTGCAACTTCAGGAAGTGTAAGGCCTAAAACAGCTGCTTTTATGGTATTTGGCCCTTCTTTTATTTCCTTAACTATGTAAGGTTTTACAACGTTTTTGTTTGTTTTATTATTGTATAGATTTGCTGAAAGTACTGAAATATTTGCCTTATTAAGCTCATTTACTAGATAATCAAAATCTTCCTGACTATTTTCAACGAACTCATGATTACCTAAAGTAAGCGAATCAAACTTCATTCTTTCTAAATCTCTTATTAAAGGAGCTTGACCTTCACGAGGTTCTCCAATCTTTTCTACAATCATATCTGGTATATCATCACCGTTTATATCGTTGTCGGTTTCATTGAATCCATCTCCGTCCAAATCTTTTCCATAAAATCTTACACGTCCATTTTCATCAAATGTAGGTCTAGTTCCATCAAACCATTCCTGCATTTCATAAGTTTCTGAGCCCCAGAAATCTCCAGAGTCCACAACCAAATCTGCGCCACCATTTTTTCTTTTATCTTCTACGTATTTTATCATTGCCCTTGAAGTTGCACCATGTATGTCTGTAGTCCCAAGTACATTTATAGATGCTTCATGTGTTTTTTTATAGTATGCAACACCGCCACCAGCTAAAAGCACTGCAGCTAGTCCTATTGCTATATATTTTTTATTCATATATTTACCTCTTTCTAATTATATTCTTGCTTTGAATTTACTTCTTTTAATTATATCTTAGTTAAATTTATATTAGAAGTAATTTAAAGCTTTCTTTAATTAATCTTTAGATTAATTAAAATTTCTTTCTTTTTCTTTATATTTATTTTATCAGTTTTCAAATATAATTTGTTGATTATGGTATAAACGGTAGTTTTTTATGTATATAATGCAAAAAAACTCATATAATTTTAGATAATAATTTCTAAAATTATATGAGTTTTACCAAAATAGTAGATTTTATATTATAATAATTTTTATTTTTTATAAACTAGATAATGTTAAAATAAACTGAGTTATCGCAATGATAAAAGCAAAGATTGTCAACCGATATCTAAATTTAGACATTTTATAAGTTTTATCTTCTATATCTCCTTCTGCTTTTACAGTTTTGATATATTGTAGTAATTCATCTATATCTTTTTTGCTTTCTATATCTTCATTAGAATTTAAAAAAGCAGTAAAACATACTATTTCATCGTCTTTTAAATTTCCTATATTTTCTATAAGCTCTACTTTTGCTGATGAAACACTACTGTAGTAAAGAATAAGTATGACTATATAATTTGAAATATTTTTAAACATATCATATCCAATAGAATAATCTATGCTTTCTATTGAAGATAATTTATCATATAGGAATAATAATATTAATAAAGTAAGTATTTTTATTAGATTTTTTATACTTTCTCTAGAGCTTTTTAAATCTAAAAAAGAATCTAAAATATCTCCATAACAGTCATCTTCTATATCCATTTTTTTATATATACGATTTTTAAAAATATTTAAGCCCTCTTTAATTATTATTATGCAAGCTAAAAGTAATATTAGCAGATTTAAAATTTTATCTGCAATTAGTATAATCTTTTGGCCTGTTCCATCAACAATTATGCTGAATTCTGTTAGTCCAGTTAATATACCTTTTTGTGTAAAACCGTATTTTATCCCAAGAATCACAAAAAATATAGCGACAATTCCAAAAGCTAGATATGTGATTTTATATTTTTTAAAATTATTTTTTATCCTCTGCAAAATAAATCCCCCTTTTTATAAATATTTATATTAATACAAATAGGATAACATATTTTAAAGAATTTGTAAATAAACACTTTTGACAAATTTATTTTATAAAATAGTAAAATAAAAAAGAGCAAAGAAGTTATAATAACTCTGCTCTTTTATGCTGACTATTTATTTTATACTTTAAATATTTATTATTTATTTTATAAATTAAGATATCAAATTTTAAGATTTTAACTTATCAATCTCTAATTTTAACTCTTCAATTTCATTTTTCAATGCACTTATCTGATATTCAGATTTTTCAAGCATTATACGCATACTTCTATTTAAAGAGAATATATTGCTCTTTAATAAGTTAATTGCATTTGTGTATTCTGGATAATAATCATTTCCATAATCCGCAATAGGTATTATAAATTTATCTGTTTCATCGATATATTTAACTAGTTTCTCATAAGGGAATGAGTATAATGTCGAGCTATTGTGAAGTCTATCACTCAATTTTATTAAGAGGGCTTTTCCATTGCTTTTGATTCCGTCAAAATATATCTGAAGTTCTTCTTCTGATATTCCAGATTCTTTTGTAAGTATCGTGATTATTTCTAAAACCTCAGGAGATAATCCGTACTCAGTGACAAATTCTTCTCCGTTATCTTTTAGCTTATCCTGACAATCTTCCAAAACATCGTGAAGAAGTGCAGCTGCTAAAATAGTATCATCTTCTATTCCACAGGAAATCAAAGTATTACATACTTTCAATGGATGAGTTATGTATGGATCTCCACCTCGTCTATATTGTCCCTCATGCAATCTTTTTGCTAAAGATAGAGCAATTATAGTCTGTTGAAAATTCTTTGCAACAGCGTATCCTTTTATAAATAAATATGTTTTTATGTATTTGCTTTCTTCATTTATTTCAAAGTCGCTTTTTGTATTTTCGATATTTTTTATTTCTGACATAGTTAACTCCCTTTCCTCAATATAAATACTGGGTTAAAAATAAAAATACCCAAATTGAATAAAATTTAAACATATTTGTAAAATTTATAATTTTAAAGTTTACATAACAATATTATGTTACTTAATTTTAAAGAAATAAAAAAACACCTCGAAAAACGACCTTTTAAAATCGTTTTTAAGGTGTCTATAAAAAACTCATCTTATGTTTGATTGTCAAAAATTAAAAACTTCTTAAAATCTAAAATACGCGCTTATATTAGAAATAAGCTATTTTTAGTTCACAAGATTGATATTTTGCTCGTTTATTCGTTTAATTCTATTACTTAAGCAAGAATTCTCTACTTGCCTTGTCTATTTCTTGCTGACTAACTCTTATGTATTTTTGAGTAGTTGCAATGCTTGTATGATTTAGAAGCTCCTTTATAAGTTCAATATTTCCGTTACTTTTTTCGTATTGAAGTGTAGCGTACAACTTTCTAAAACTGTGCGTACTTATATTTTCTAGTCCAAGATAATTTGTAATAATCTTTAACTGCTGCTGAACATTTCTTATCCCAATATCAAGTAAATTATCATTTAACCTAAGCCCATTTTCTATGGCGTAATCTTTTACAATATCGACAATCTCAGGATTAATCTCTCTATACTGAAGCTTTCCAGTTTTTTTCTCCGTAATCTCAAGCCTACTTCCCTTGAAATTCTTTATCTTTAATCTTTTTATATCGGAAATTCTCAGTCCCAAATTTGTCTCTAAAAAAAGAGCCATCTTCACCTTTGGATTTGGTCTAAAAATTCTCTTCTTATTATCGTGATCCCTATACTGAAAACCACTGTCCAACAAATCCATAATCTGACTATATTCATAAATCTCTAACGGTCTCATCTTATCCTCCTTTTTGGTATAGTTATATAGTAACATAAAATGCGCTTTTTATCAAAATAAACTGCGTGTTATTTTCACTCCTCAAAAACTCTCTTTCTGAAAGCCAGTGTTTCCAATGGTTATAATATAAACTGCGTATTTTATAGATTATACGCAGTTTTTATACTTTCTCAAATTTCGATTTTAAGAAGATAAAAACAATTAAAGGATAGTTTATATTAACACATAAAAATAACCTCTTAGAATCGAATCTAAGAGGTCGAAAAATTTCAGCTAAATTTTGTCTTTTTTAGGGATATTAATTATTAAACTGTGAATTATATAAATTAGCGTAGAATCCATTTTCCTTCATCAGCTCATTATGGTTTCCACATTCTATTATATTTCCGTCTTTTAACACAAGAATTTTATCCGCATTTTTAATTGTAGATAATCTATGTGCAATTATAAAGCTTGTTCTACCTTCCATTAGGTAGTCCATTGCATTTTGTATATTTTTTTCTGTTTTTGTATCGATTGAGCTAGTAGCTTCGTCAAGTATAAGAACTTTAGGATCTTTTAATATTGCTCTAGCTATTGTTAGAAGCTGTTTTTCACCCTGAGATATATTATCAGCTTCTTCATCAATTATTGTATCGTATCCTTCAGGAAGAGTAGAAATAAACTCATCAGCATTTGCATATTTACAAGCTTGTTCTATTTCTTCATCAGTTGCATCAGGTTTTGAGAATCTTATATTTTCTCTTATACTTCCTGTAAATAGCCAAGTGTCCTGAAGAACCATACCGATATTATCTCTAAGTGTAGACCTATTTATATCTTTTGAGTTTGTTCCATCTATTAGGATACTTCCACTATTAGGATCATAGAATCTCATAAGTAAGTTTACTATTGTTGTCTTACCAGAACCTGTAGGTCCAACGATTGCAACAGTTTCACCTTTTTTAGCATCTAAAGATACTCCATGAAGCACTTCTTTTTCACCATATCCAAATCTTATATCTTTGAATTCGACGTTTCCCTCAAATTCCTTTTCTTCTCTTTCAACATCTATTTCTTCTTCATATTCTATAAATTCATGGATTCTGTCCATTGCAGATAGTGCAGACTGAATCTGAGATGATAACTGAGATACCTGTGTTAGCGGTTCATTTACCTGCCAGATAAATCTAACAAATGCCTGAAGCTGACCAACAGTTATCACACCGCCAATTGCGTATATTGTTCCTATTACAGAAACAACACCTATAGAAAGGTAAGTAAGTAAAGATAAAAGAGGTGACATTAAATAAGATAAGAACTGTGCTTTATAAGCAGTTTCTCTTATGTTTTCGTTGATTTTCTCAAATTTCTTTACTGATTCTTCTTGTTTTCCAAAAAGAATTATTTCATTATACCCAGAAAAACTTTCTGTTACATTTGCACTAAGCTCTCCAAGAGCACGCTGATGAATATCGAAACTTTTCTGAGAAATTTTTGCTATCTTTTTAATTATTACATAAGAAATTGGAATTATAACTAATACACATACAGTCATAACTAAGTTTACTCTAAACATCATAAATATAGCAAAACATACCATAAGTACACCACTTATAACGTTCATAAATGTCTGCTGCATTGCATTAGAAATCGCATCTATGTCGTTTGTTATTCTACTCAGTATATCTCCCTTTGGATGAGAGTCAAGAGTTTTAACAGGAAGTGCATTTATTTTTTCTATACATGCATTTCTTAAATCTCTCATTGTATCCTGAATAGAATTTGTTATACAAATCATACTTATCATCTGAGCTGCTGTTTTTACAGCATATATAAATAGAAGTAACATTATAATTTTTACAACATTTTCCATATGGAAACGAGCTCCTGGAACGCCTTTAGCTATATCTGTTACATCTTTTAGTATGCTATTTGTTATCATACCTTCTACATTTGGAGAAGTTACCATTGCAGCACATGTTACAACAAGCATAACGATAGAAATTATAAACCCTCGTCTATAAGGTTTTAAATATTTCATCAAAGTATTTACAGACTCGAATCTTTTAAGCTTCTTCGCCATAATCTATCGCCTCCTCTCCAATCTGTGACTCAGCAATATTTTTATAAAGAGGGCAGTTTTTCATAAGATCCTCGTGAGTCCCTACTGCTTCTAATTTACCATGATTTAAAACTAAAATCTTATCTGCATCCATTATAGTAGAAATTCTCTGAGCTACTATAAACATTATCGAATTCTTAGTAACAGGCTTTAATGCTTTTCTTAAAGCAGCATCTGTTTTGAAATCTAGTGCAGAGAATGCGTCGTCGAAAATGTATATATCTGGTTTTCTTATTACAGATCTTGCAATAGAAAGTCTCTGTTTCTGGCCTCCAGATAAGTTGGCAGCATTTTCTTCTATTATAGAATCAATGCCATCTTCTTTACTAGCTACAAATTCTGTGGCCTGAGCTAACTCAAGTGCCTCCATTATTTCTTCATCTGTAGCATCGGCTTTACCAAAACATACATTACTTCTTATAGTTCCCTTGAATAAGAACGCCTTTTGGGCAACAAATCCTATTTTTTCTCTCCATCTTTCAACATCGAAGTCTTTTATATTCGTGTTGTTGTACATAATTTCTCCACTTGTACAATCAAAAAGACGAGGGATAAGTTTAGAAAGAGTACTCTTACCAGAACCTGTGCTTCCTACAATTGCTATTGTCTGACCTGTTTTTGCTTCAAAAGATATATTGTCCAGTATCTTTTTACCTTCTTTTTCATATCCTATATTATTGAATGAAATAGTATTTGTATCTTTATCAACTATTTCAGTTTTAGAATCATTTACTAAAGAAAGCTCTTTATTAAGAACGGCATTAATTCTCTTTGCACTTACATTTGCTCTTGGATACATCATGAATATTGTACAGAAGAACATCATAGACATCATCGCGTGGAATAGGTAATCTAGGAAAGCAACCATTCTACCAACTTCTAAAGCATTCTGACTTACAAGGTTTGCTCCAAAGTAGAATATCCGGCATACAGCAATATTCATAACTAGGAAGAATATTGGCTGAGTGAGCTGCATTATCATAAATAAGGCTTTAGAGTTTTTAGTGAAGAATTCGTTAGTTTCTAAGAATTTTTCCTGTTCAGTATGCTGTCTGTTAAAAGCTCTGACAACTCTAACACCAGTAAGACTTTCTCTAGATATTCTGTTCATATCGTCAAGTCCTGCCTGTTGTCTTTCAGATATAGGTCCTGTAACCTTTGCAACAAAAATTACCCCAATTATTATTAGAGGTATAGTGGCAAATATTACAGAGAATAGCTGAACACTAGATCTGTAAGTAAGAAAAAGACTCGTAATCAACATAACAGGAGTCATAAGTGCTGTTCTTAAAAGCACATTTACGAATAACTGAATTTGGAATGCATCGTTGTTTACTCTAGTTATAAGGCTTGCTATCTTAAATTTGTTGTATTCTTCATGTGAAAAGTGTTGAATTTTTTCATACATATCCTTTCTAATATCGTGTGTGATACTAGTTGAAATTTTGGAACAACAATAACCTAGAAGGATTGTTCCAGATACTCCAAGTATTGAAATTCCAGCCATCTTTAAACCTTCGCTGTATAAATAAGCTTTGTTTCCTGTAGATACACCAAAGTCTATCATATCAGCTAATATTGTTGGAATTCCAAGCTCTGTAAGGACAAATCCGAATACAGAAATTATATTGATGCAAACTAGAAGTTTGTATTTTTTCATATAATGTAAAATAAGTCTCATAGCATCATTCCTTTCTTAAAATATTAAATTGTCTAACTATTATGTTATAGTATAATGTTACTTTATAGTCAATAGTAAATCATATAAAATTATAATAGATTAAAATAATCTATTATATCATTGAAATTTCAACATTTTAAAAAATATTTTACAAGTTGTTGATTATGTTTAAAATCTATTGTACTATAAAAATAAGCATAAAAAAATAAATTTTTCTGTTGTATTTTAGATAAATTTTAAAAAAATATTTTAAAGTGATTGTACAAATTAAAAGTAATTGTATAAATTATATAAATAGAAGGAGTTGATTTTGTGAGTAAGGAAAAATTTCTAACTACAGGAGAGTTTGCAGCTCTATGTGATGTTCCTAAGCATGTATTATTCTACTATGATGAGATAGATCTTTTTAAACCTGCCTTTTGCGATAAAAAAGGATATAGATATTATTCTTATTTCCAATACGATACATTTATGATGATAAACACACTTAAAACTCTTAAAATGAGTTTAGATGATATAAAGATTTATATGGAAAAGAGAAATCCAGATATTTTTATGGATTTATTGAACGAAAAGGAAAAAGAGATAAACAAAACTATAAAACATTTAAAGAAATTAAAAAAACATATAGAAGTTCAAAAATTTGTAGCAGAAGCCGGAATGGAATATTCTAGGCCAGAATATAAAGAAGGAAATATTTTTATTGAGGAATTAGATGAGGTAAATCTTCTTTTGAGCGGAAATTCAAACGATGCTATTAATACCAGTTTCAGCGAATTTGTTATCGAGTATGCAAAGTTTTTAAAGAGCAATAATTTATCTGCTCACCAAAAAATTGGGACAATGTTTCAGTCTGATTTATTAAAACTAACTGATACAAATACAAATTCAGAATTTACTTATCTATACACATACACAAACAAGAAAAATGGGAAAAATATCTACACTAGAAAAAAAGGAAAATACTTATCAGGAATACATATTGGACCTTACAAAAAATTAGATGAAACATATAAAGCTATTTTGGATTATGTATATGAGAATAATATAAAACTAGGTAAATTTGTATATGAGGAATATCTAATTACAGATTTATCAGTTTCAGACCCAGAGCAATATGTTACTAAAATAATATTTGAAATCAAAGAATAGACTAAAAAAGCTGCTGCAAAATTTGCAACAGCCTTTTTTTCTATTTATTTCCTTTTATAAATACTGGTGACTCTATATCTAATGAATCAAAATCTGCTTCATATACTACTTTATTTTTTTCTATATCAAATATTTTCAATACAGATGTATTCATTCCAGAAATATTTACCTCACTTCCACCTGTAGAATCAGCATTTCTAAGAAGATTAATCTTAACTGCTGAAATATAGTATATCTTACCATTTAAAAGCATCATTCTTGAATCATCAGAAGTACCACCTACAAATCTATTGTTGTATCTTCTTTGAGCTATGATACTATCAATTTCTAAATTAAGCTTTTCTTTCTTTTCTAGCTTTAAAGTTTCTAAATCATAAGTGATTTTATATAGATGCTTATCTTTTGCGTTTCCAGTATATATGATAAACTTATCGTTAGTATTTTCATAAAGGAACATAGTATCTATATCTTCAAAGCCGTCATTAATTTCTATCCCTCTTAATGGAAGAGGTTTTAAGAATTTATTAGATTTAAAATCATATCTAAGTAGATAGTTTGATACTATATCGCCTTCTTGTGCACTTATGTTTCTCATTAATATGTATATATATTTATCGTTTGAATTCCAGCTCTGTGCAAATAAATTTGGAGATAAATCTGTAGTTCCTTTAAATGTATTTAATATTTTGTAACTTTCTTTATCAAAATCAAGAGAAAGTACAGATACAAACTCTTCACTTGATGAAACTAATGCGTAGAATTTACCATCTTTTTCTATAAAATTAGTTAAGTGTGATATAATCTGCGTATCTTTTTCTTTTATAGGAATTTTTTTGTCTACGGTAGATCCAGACTTTTTATCGTATATCTTAGCAACTAGAGAAGATTTTTCATCCTCTATTCTCTGTGATAAGAAGTAGATTTTATCTCCTACTGCTAAATCATATGTATCAAATATATTTTTCTTAGTTAAATCCATATACTCTTTTAGCCCCATATCTGAGCTTAAAAAGTTTCTTGTCAAGAAATGCTTTCCGTATTCTATCTTCTCACCATCTTTGCCAAATATAGCAATTCTTGTTCTTCCTGTTATATTTTTCTGGGATACTAGTGAAATATCTCCCATCTCTTTAATATCCCCTGTCTGAGATATAGGTTCCATAACCTGGCTTGAGCTAATCTCAAAGCCAGCAGTTATTGCAACCATTGCTACGAGAACAGAAGATAGTATCATTTTCCGGCGTTTTGTAATTTTCATCGTTCTGCCCTCCTAAAACTCTAATCTTTGTAGAATATATTTAGATCCAAAATATCCTACTACTATCGAAATAACAGCCATATATATGACTTCTGTTTCATATACTAATATGAAAGACATAAACAGCATAAATACGAATAAACTTATACTTACAACAACAGAGATAAATTTTGCAAATCCGCTTTTGTATATACAAAATCTATTTATTAAAAATGCAAGTGCTATTAAAGATGTATTTGCTGCAACAATTAGCACATCTGTAACTAAAAGATTTCTAAATGTCATAGGCATATATATTGCTGTTGCTAGACTCGAGTGCATCATAGCAGTAAATGGATTCATAAATACTCCACCCTTCATAACAAATGGAGCTACTAGACAAACTAGTATTGTAATTGCTATGAATAGGATTAAGTTCATATAGAACATAGTAACTGCATTTAAGAATTTTACTATAAATATATGATGTCTTTCCTGAGGAAGCATCATTATTGTGTATATGCTCTTATGTCCTGATGTATACTCTCTCATCCATATAAAAGCTGCATAAATAACACTTACAGCAAGTATTGTAATTCCAAATCTTTGCATATCTAGTATTGTAACCACTGTTGTCCCAGTTCCTAAATCTAATCCAGCTGATGATACATCAACATATAATTTATTATATTTTACAATTGATACTATATATGATGCTATCCAGATCAAACTCTGTACAACAGCTACAATCATATAATCATGCTTACTTTTTCTAAGCTCATTACCGAAAAGATACAGTATATTATTCTTCATTATATCCATCTCCTTTCAGCTCAATGTCTAAATTATTAGTATAACTTGTTCCTGTATTAGTTAATTTACCTTCAAATTTCATTTTTCCAGAATTTCTATCTAATATTCTGAAAAGTGCTGGAGATGATACCCCAGAAATACTAGGTTCATTAGGATTTGTTACATATGTTTCTGAAATAATATAAACTAAATTTTTCCCATCTATATATATACTTTTGATTGGAAAATCGTAATCAGTTGTTCTATTATTTGTTTTATGTTCACTGTAGTTTTTTACAGACATAGTTTCTAAGTCTACATCAAAGGAATTTATTAAGTATTCATCTAACTTTTTTCCGTCCTTATATGATAAAACATTCCGCAGACTAAGTATTCCATTATTTATTGAATAACCAAAACTATCTCCTATTTTAAAATCAGTTCTTTTAACTGATGAATAGTTTTTCTTATCTATATCGTATTTTAAAAATACTATTTTTTCTTCTTTTTCATTTACAGGATTGTGCTCCTCTGCAAAATATACTATCTTTCCATTATCCATAAATGTATCGTATATTGATATTCCGTCTGAGCCAACGCCTTTATAATTAAACTTGTTTTCAGTAGTTACATCTAAAGTTTCTGGATTTATTTTTAGTACTTCAAACTGTGTACTTGAATCATCCATTACATAACTTATAAAGGCAAATATATTTCCATCTTTTCTAAATGCGTAGTTTAAAGTAGGATTGAATTCAGCTCCTATTTCTTCTGCAACAGAATCTTTTACTTTGCCAGACTTGATACTTCTGTTTAAGTTAATCATAGTCTTTTCGTATTTTGTAGAATCTATTTCTGCAATAGATGTCTGATTTTCACTTTCTGCAACATTCATATTCTTTTCAGGTATATATTTTTCATTCTTAGCTTTTAATATAACTAGTTTATTTGCAAAGTTGTCTGGTGTACTAGAAACTTCAGCAAACTCTTGATAAAGTCCTACATAAGCTATCATGTCATGAGGATCTTTCCCAATTTTTGTTATTACTGCATCCTGAGTATCAGAAGACTGTTTTAATAGCTTAACTTTTGATACAACTCCATTTTTACCAATAGTGTATTTTACCTTTGAATATTTTCCATTTGCTCCCTCTAACTCAGCATATATTCCATTCATATCTTTTAAATTACCCTTGATTGCCGAAATATTTAAAGTATTGTGTCCTTCTTTTGCAAACATAATCATAAAAGCTGCGATAGATGCAATTATTCCGACGGGTATTATTTTTGATTTTAATTTTAATTTCATAATATCCCTCCTTTACACACTCATTTTTCTATTAGAAAGAAAATATGAAATTGATGTGCATATTATCAAGACAATAACAGCTATTATTATATTTGCAACAATTATGTTATCAGTTATTCCCATATTTAATAGTGCCTGATAAACTTTAGAACTTGCATTCCCTGTATTTATTCCTAAAATAGCTGCAACAAATACAAATATTCCTAAAGCAGCAAATCCTGCAGTTTTGTTTTTCATGCTCATAATTATTATCATAAGTGTAGAGATTATAGTTATTCCTACAAATACATAAAGTATATTTTCTATTAGGAAGTCTACTGAGTTTGAGCATACAAACAATGTATCAGATGCAAATGAAAGATCTGAGTTAAATGATGAATCTATTATATTGCATTTTGATGAGAAAACCATATTAAACATTAGCTTAGATATAAATAACGCTATTGTTTCACAAACCATAACCATATATACGAAAAATAATGAATTCATTATTTTTGCTGCATATATTTTCATCTTGTTTCCAGGAATCATCATATAAGTGTATATATTTTTATGGCTCCCATTCCAATCTTTTAGCCATATTGCAGCTGTGTATAAGATAGCCCCCATTACGCCTAAAGATAGTAAAAGGTGTATAACCATGTTTCCTTCAAGAATCATAGCCCCATAAAATACTCCGCCAATTTGATTTCTATACATTTCTGTTAAATTGTATGTAGTAGCTGACATATAAATGTAGTATCCGTTAACAGCCATGATAGATACCAATACTGTGGCACAGTATATATAATAGAACTTTAAATTCTTTCTTAGCTCTATATTTGAAAGTGCCAGTATTTTACTCATTTTTGTATACCTCCCTCATCTTTTCAAGAATTGATAGATTTTCGCTTTCTCTAAGCTCTTCTGCATTTATGTTCATTACTAATTTTCCTTCATCTATGAAGATTACATCATCTACTATATTTTCTATATCTGATATTTCGTGAGTTGTTATCACAATAGCCTGATCTTCATTCATGTATTCAGGTATTAAGCTTATGAATTCTTCTCTTTTGAAGAAGTCTATTCCTGAGAATGGTTCATCTAGCAATAGGTACTCTGGCTTCTGAGCAAATCCTATTATTAGTTTTACTCTAGCTATGTTCCCTTTTGATAGGTTGTCTATTATATCTTCTTCATTTAATCCAAATATTTTTAGCATTTCTTCTGCCATTTCAGAGTCCCAGTTTTTGTAGAATACTTCCATAAACTCGAACATTTCTGATATTTTTGTGTTTGCAAAGTGTATATTTATATCAGGAACAAACGCAACCTTATTGTAGCTATTCTGGTTGAATTTTTCTCCGTCGACAAGCACTTCTCCTGAGTCTGGTTTGATAAGTCCAGCCATTATTTTCATAACTGTTGTTTTACCAACACCATTTATCCCAAGTAAAGCTGTAACTTTTCCTTTTTCTATATTAAAACTTACATCATCTAGAGCTTTGAATTTTTTATATTTTATTCCGCTTAGTTTTCTAAATGATCTGCTGACATTTTTTACTTCTAACATTTTGTCCTCCTCTTCTGCCATAATCAATAGCCTTTAAAAATAGATTGGCAAAATTTTTATACGAATTTTAGTTGTTTTTAGTCGTAAAATCTTTCTATTAATTTTATTATTTCTTCTTTTTCAACGTTTATTGATTTCATATCTTTGATAAATTTTTCAAGAGATTCGTTAACCATCTCAGCCTTTAGAGATGCTATTATCTCTGGGTTTGATGTTATTCTGCTCTGATGGTTTCCAAAAGTTGTTATTAATTCCATATCGCCCATCTCCTTATATGCTTTTTGTACAGTGTTAAGATTTACTTTTAAACTTGATGCCATTTCTCTTCTTGATGGAATTTCGTCTCCTGGCATTAATTCCCCTACAATTATTCTTCTTTTGATATTCTTTATTATCTGTAAATATATAGGAGAGCTTGAGTCTATTTCGAAATACATAAATTCTCCTTTCTGAAGTGTACTACTTTGATGGTACACTTCTTATAAAAAATTTTTTTCCTCATTTGGCTAGCGTATTATCTGTGTAGTACACACTAGGTAAAAATAATTGATAGAAGTACGGCAGCTCCTATCGCGATTGTGTGGTGAGATTTTCTTTACCTCGATGTACTACACAGATAGTACACTTTTTTGAAAATACTTTTGCTATTAACTGTATTATAATGGTAGTACACCTAATCTGTAAAGAAACAAAATTGTAACCTTTTTATAAGATAGGACAATAGTATAACTGCTCCTTGCTCCAGGCTTCAGTGCCACGCACATATTTGTAATACATTTCAATGATGCGTGGCACTTGCAGAATTGTCGCTTTAGAGCAGTTATAACTCTTGTCCTCAGTTTATAAAAAGGTTCACATAAAAAATATTAAATTTATTAAAGAATATTTAACTTTTTTAGAATAAGCTAAATTATTATAAAAAGAGGAATAAAAATATATGATTTGTAAAGATACACAAAAAAATGAAACCTGTTGTTCATAAAAAAGAGCACCTGAATAAAATCAGATGCTCAGTTGGTAAATCTAAAAGCAAAACTCTCTACCATTTAGTTTTTGCCAGAAAAATCCAGCCATCGCCGTACAATTTCGTTGTTTACAATGATTGATTTACTGTTTTTTTAATTATTCGTAATTCGTAATATGTAAATTAATGAGAATTGTAAAATCGAAATTCGTTTTTTCTTTATAATAAGCTTTTTCGTCTTTGTACAGCTACTAACATTCCTAAAAATTATATACTTACAACAAATTTACAAACTTCTCCCAACTCCTCACTATAAACAAGTGCATAAGCTAGTGGAAAGAGTTATAGCTACTCTATCAGCGACAATTCTGCAAGCGCCCCACATCCTCTAAATGTGTTACTCTAACATAGCGGGGCGCTGAAGCCTGGAGCAGATGAGTAGTTATACTCTTTCCCTTATGCATTTTCTAGATCTACTTCTATTTCCACTTCTGTATTTAATTTTTCTATAAGTTGAGATAGTTCATTTAATTTATTTTCTAAATCTAATGATTCAATCTCTTCAGCAAACATATCTATATTTGGATTTCCGTATTCTATAACACCTAGATTTGGCTCAAGGCTAATTCTTGAATCGTGAATCATTACTTCTAATAGACTTAGGTACTGTCTACCTGTTTTTGCCTCGATTAATAAATCATTTAATGTTTTTCCTTCATAAACAACCTTATTGTTACCAACATGTATAGCTTTTTTAAGATTTACAATATCTTTTAATAATATTTTATATTCCTTAAATCTTTCTATATTTTTATCTACCAGTTCCTGACTTACAACAGATTCTCCATCTTTCTTTAGAGGAATATCTCTACAAGAACCATAAAACTGCTGTTTTAACTTACTTTCTTTTTTCTGTAAATTTGATAGCATAAATATAGCCTGTTGCATAGTTAGTTTCTTTATCATATACAACACCTCCATTTGAAGGAAATTATATCATAACAGAAAATCTTTTACAATAAATCCTTTATAATACATATTTTTAAAATGCTAAAAATCTATTAAGATAATAAAAAATCATATTAAAGCAATAAAAAACTCCTATACTTTTAGGAGATGGCATACGATTATAGTACAGGAGTTTTAGGTTAAGGTTTATGTTTAGAATTTTGATTATTAGCTTTTTAAAATTTTAAAAAATTATTTTTTTGTTCTTGTTGTATTTATACTGTCTATTTTTAAATCGTCGTTGTACCCTTTATTTACTAAAATATTTTTGACAGCTGAGTACAATTCATAACAATTTATTCTTACAACTTCTCCATTTTGAAGAGTTACGCTACAGTCCCCACATTCTACTTTATCATCATCAGTATTAACAAACGTAAATTTTTCATTTTCGTCTATTATCCCTGCTTCTTGGAGAATTTTAATAAATCTATAAACAGTCGCTAAACCTATAGATCTGTCCTTTTTTCTTACATTATAATATACCTCTTTTATCATAAGAGTTTCATTGCTTAAAATAGTATCCAGAATTAACCTTCTTTGAAAAGTTATTCTATGTCCCTTAGACTTTAGCTCCTCCACGATTTGATTTTTAACCTCGGTTTTGTTATTAAAATCTATTTTTACATTACTTTTAAGCAATTTTTTCACTCCCTTTTATCAGTATTTATGTTATTGAAATTCAAAATTAAATATAATGATATTCGTTATCATATATAAATTATAATCACTTTTATCAATTTAGTCAATAGAAGTGTCAAAATATTTTGTTTAACTAAAAAAATATCTGCTTAAAATAGATTTTATGTATAATTTAATACTATATTCTTAAAATAAAAAAGGAGATGAATTAAATATAAGCATCTCCTAAAATAAATTTATTAATTTTTTATTTTAAATTCTATTGTAGTTGGATTGTGGTCAGAGTATTTAAATTGTAAGTCGCTACCCTTTTTAGCAACTACATCTATATTATCAGACACAATAAAACCATCTATAATTGCTGTGAAGTTCACATCTTTATCATAAGGAATTCCAGCTGTTCTATTAGTAGCAATATTTTCATCAACTTCAAATCTATATCCTTTTGGACTAAAGTTTTCTGGAATATAATCGTACCAATTTGGTCTTTCCTCAGTTTTTGCAAATTTATTTATATCTGTAGTTGGAATTACATGATTCCAATCTCCACCAGCTATTACATAATTTCCTTTTTTGTATTCATCCTGTAAAACTTCCTCTAGCATATTTAGCTGCTTCTGTCTAAATTCTCCGCCTTTATCATATGCTGACATGTGAAGGTTTATTAAAACAAGCTCTTTATTATTTGATGTTTTTACTCTATTAACTATCATACATCTATCTAGACCAAATAATCTAGCAAGCCAACTCTGATCTGTTGGAAGAGATATTCTCTCAGCCGTTTCAAACTTATATTTGCTATATGTACCCTGTCCTGCAGACACTTTACCATGCATATCATTAAATGGATAAATTATATATGGTACCTTATAGTTAAAAGCAAAGCAGTTTGTGTACTCATCATCTAGTCCATGTGCAACAAGTACTCTTTGATCTGTTTTTCTACTTCTCGAGCTATCTATATCTATTTCCTGAACAAATGCAAAATCAGGATCTATTTTATTCAATTCATTTACTGAACCTTTTATATTTTTTAGTACGGTTTCTTTATCCTTTGCTTTAGATTCTGTTCCACCGTCCATGAAAAAATCAAAATCTTGGCTATATGCTCCAAAGCCAATATTATACGTTGTAATAGAATATTCCTTACCAGGGGCAACCTTTTCCTCATCTCCATCATGTGCTATTACAAGATTTTCCTTATATAGTGGCTGATAATCTGATACTGTAAGCCAAATTAAATAAGCACATAAAAGCAGAGCCACTGTAGTAAATACAGCAGCCATTACCTTAGTTATTTTTTTAAGAACCTTTTTCAAGTTTTAACCCTTATCCTATTCGTTTATCAAATCCATAGCAAAATTAAGTGTAGCGTGCCCATCGCAAGCACCAAATTTTACCATATCTAACATTTCTACTTTTGTTTCGCCTGGAGCAAAGGCCTTTATACGTTCAAATTCTCCTCTAAGCTGTGGACTTAAAAGAAGTAAATCTATATCATTATTTGAAAGAACTTCCTCTATTTTATTTCTGTGAATTGCCTGTATATCACAAGCTATACTTCTACTCTCTGCCTCTTTTTTCATTCTGTCTACTAATATATCCGTAGACATTCCACCAGTACATGCAACTACTATTTTCATAAGTTTATTAATATCCTTCCACTTTATTTTAATTTATAAAAGTTTAAATTTTATAATTTTAATAATAGCTCTGTTTTATGTAAATATCTCTATTTTCATAAATACACGAACTATTTTTAAATCTGATTGTCTTATAATATATATTATAAACCCAATAAACAATCTGTCAATATTATAATAGTTCGTGTATTTGTAATTTGTTATCTTTATTTATTATAGATTTTTCTTAATCTATAACATTTTTAAATTCATGTACTTCATTGTTAATTATATCCACACCTATACTTCCAACTCGTATCTCTTCTTCCTTATCTTTTAGAAACATTTCTACTAAAATATTCGGATTTTCTATTATTTTTAATTTCTTAGCCCTAGTTAATTTTTTTATATAACACTCCAGCTTCATAGCTGTTTTTCTGCTACTACTTTCAAAATAAACCTCTAATCTGCTAAATCCATAATTTTTAGTATACTTACAGTTTTTACCTTCTGTGTGTTCTATCATTCGTCTTTTTATGTCGGTTGTATAGCCCGTGTATAAGGTATTATTTTTGCATCTTATTATATATGTGTAAAAAATCTTCAATACATTCTATCCAATCTATTCTTCTTTTATTCTATACTAATTATTAATTTTCATTATCTTTACCGACAGATATAAATATCTGTAATGCTAAGAATGCTTTTACATCCATATTTGCTTTACTTTTTAATATTTCAACAGCCTGCTGTCTGTCTATTAGTAAAGTCTGGATTTCTTCTGTTGGCTCAAGATATTCATTAGATGGTTCACCCTTGCAAGTACAATAAAGTAGTGAAAATGACTCATCTGTCATACCTGGAGATGGATATAAACCAAAACCACTATCCATTTTATTTATTTCAACAAGGTCTAATCCAGTTTCTTCTTTTAATTCTCTTCTTGCACAAACTTCTATATCTTCACCTGGATCTATAAGTCCTGCTGGAAGTGAGTAAACATAGTCATCTAAAGGCACACGATATTCTCTTATTATTACAAGTTTATCCTCTTCTATATGATAAGGAACCATTACAACTGCATCATCCCTGTCATTTCCATTTCCAAAATACATCTCATTAAGCTCTTCTTCTGATTTTCTTGTAGCTAACATCCAAGTTTTTTCAGATTTATCCTTAGATTCGTATTTCATTTCATACATACTTAAATATTTAGACTTCCGTATAGGAGTTAGTTTTTTTATTTTTTTCTGTCTCATTTTTAATCCCCTTCTCATTTGTAAATTTTATTTGAAAAGATAATTATTTTATATTAATTATATAATTCGATTATATCAATATTTTAAAGTTGTTGACAAGGTTTAATAACATTTATCGCTTTTCACTTCAAATATTTATACATATGGTGCACTGAGGACTGGAGAGCAAATAATTGTGATTATATATCAAAAAAGGCCATTGCAAAACTGCAACAGCCTTAATAATTTATCTTCTTCCAAATCCTATAACAGCAGCACCTAATGCACCTATTATCTGAGTGTCTTCAGCTAAGAATATTTCTTTTCCTATTATTTCAGAAATCATTCTAACAAGTTCACTACTTTTTGCAAGTCCTCCAGTGAATGCAACTTTTTCTACTATTTCTCCTCTTGATAACATAGATGTAGATTTATTAGCTATTGATTTTAATATACCTGCAGCAACTTCTCCAGTTGGAACGTTCTGAGCTAATAAACTTACTATTTCTGATTCAGCAAAAACAGTACACATACTAGATATATTTACTGGATGATTTCCTTTTGCTAATTCATCTATTTTTGTTATATCACTTCCTAATATATTAGAAGTAACTTCTAAGAATCTTCCTGTACCTGCAGCACATTTATCATTCATTAAAAAGTTTACTACATTTCCGTCTTCATCAAGATTTATAACTTTACTATCCTGTCCACCTATATCAAGTATAGTTCTTACATCATTATTTATAAAATGTATTCCTTTACTATGGCAAGTTATCTCAGTAACTTTTTTATCCGCAAAATCCATTACTCCTCTACCATATCCAGTTCCTACAACTTTTTTTATTTCATCATCTGCTATTCCTTCTTTTAATTTTTCATAAACTTCATTAGCAGTTGTCATTGGACTCCATCCTGTTGGAACGATTATTTTTTTTACTATTTTTTCTCCGTCAAATAGAACCCCTTTTGTTGCAACTGATCCTGAATCTACTCCTATACTGTACATTATTTTAAATTCCTCCCACTTTTTATAAATATATATGATATTTTTATTAATTATTTTTATTTATAGCTTACCTCTATATTCTATCATAGTTTTATATGATATTGTAATAGACAATATCTATGATAACATATAGTGAAACAATAGTAAATTATCTTATATTTAGCTTATTTTGATACATTCTATCATAATTTTCAAACGAAATTGTCATACAAAAAAATTATAGATTTCTATTAATTTATATTTTTTTACTATAAATTTTGAATATGTTGAAATTCCAATATTTTTAAAATTTCATGTATTTTCAGAACAGTTGTATAAATCATGATAAAATGGTATTCTAAATTTGTACTTTTAAGAAAACGTATCTTTTGGTACAAAAGAATAGATATTTTTACGGAGGGTAAAAAAATGGATATAAGAGAAAGACTATCTAAATTAAGAGAAATCATGGCATCAAAAAATATAGATGCATACATGATACCATCAGCTGACTTCCATCAGAGTGAATATGTTGGAGAATACTTTAAATCAAGAGAATTCATAAGTGGATTCAATGGTTCAGCTGGTACTGTTATAGTAACTAAAGATTTTGCAGGACTTTGGACTGACGGAAGATACTTCATACAGGCTGAAAAACAGTTAGAAGGAACTGGAATAGAATTAATGAAAATGGGTGTAGAAGGATTCCCTACTACAACTGAATTCTTAGTTGCTAACCTTTCAGAAGGATCTGTTCTAGGATTTGACGGTAGAGTTATATCTGCTAACGAAGGAAATGAACTTACTGCTGTTTTAGCTGAAAAAAATATAAAAATAGAATATCAGTATGATTTAATAGATGAAATATGGACAGAAAGACCAGCTTTATCTGATGCAAAAGCTTTTGCTTTAGATGTTAAATTCACTGGTGAAAGTATAGCTTCTAAATTAACTAGAATAAGAGAAAAAATGGCTGAAAAAGGTGCTTCTCATCACGTAATAACTACTCTTGATGATATCGCTTGGATATTCAATATGAGAGGTGGAGACGTAGCTCACAGTCCAGTTGTTTTAGCTTACACTGTTATAACTGCTGACAAAGTTTGCTTATTCTTAGATGAAACTAAATTACCTGAAGATTTAAAAGCTATATTCGTAGCTGAAAATATAGAAATATTACCTTACAACGATGTATACGAATTTGTTAAAGGTATACCAGCAGGAGAAAAAGTTTTAGTTGATGGAACTAAATTAAACTACGCTATATTCAACAATATAGTTGCAGAAAAAATAGTTGATTACAACCCATCTTTATTCTTCAAAGCTTGCAAAAACGAAACAGAACTTGCTTGTACAAGAAACGCTCATATAAAAGACGGTGTTGCTATAACTAAATTCATGTACTGGTTAAAAAATAACGTAGCTAAAGGTGGCATAACAGAACTTACTGCTCAGGCTAAAATACAGGAATTAAGAGCTGAACAGAAAGACTTCTTCGATACTTCATTCGGAAGTATATCAGCTTACAAAGAACACGCTGCTATGATGCACTACTCTTCTACTCCAGAAACTGATGTAGAATTAAAACCAGAACACTTATACTTATTAGATTCAGGTGGACAGTACTTAGATGGTACAACTGATATAACTAGAACATTCGTATTAGGTGAATTAACTGATGAATTAAAACTTCACTTCACTTCTGTTGTTAGAGGTATGATAAACTTATCATTAGCTAAATTCTTATACGGATGCCACGGATACAACCTTGACATACTTTGTAGAGGGGTTATGTGGAAAATGGGAATAGACTATCAGTGCGGTACTGGACATGGTATAGGTCATGTTCTTAACGTTCACGAAGCTCCAAACGGATTCAGATGGAGATTAGTTCCTGAAAGATTTGACTCTGCTGTTCTTGAAGAAGGTATGATAACTACTAACGAACCAGGTGTTTATATAGAAGGATCTCATGGTATAAGAATAGAAAACGAAATAGTTTGTAAAAAAGCTGAAAAGAACTTATACGGACAGTTTATGAACTTCGAAGTTATAACATTTGCTCCAATCGACTTAGATGGTATAGATCCAGAACTTATGACTAAAGAAGAAAGAGATTATCTAAACTGGTACCATGGACAGGTATTCGAAAAAATAGGACCACACTTAACTGAAGAAGAAAGAGAATGGTTAAAAGGATACACTAGAGCTATATAATTAAATAAAATTATATTTACTATTAATATAGAGGCTGTTGCAATTTTGCAATGGCCTTTTTTATAAGTAAGTAATCACAATTATTTACGCTCCAGGCTTCAGCACCCCATACAATTATATAAATTTTTTCAATGTATGGGGCGCTTGCAGTATTGTCGCTGTAAATTAATTTGTGATTACTTGCTCAAAAGTCTCATCGCAAAGATTGAACAGCACCTTTTATACAAATAGAACTATATAATTTTATTCATTTTATATAGCTCTATATGTATTGAATGAAGTTGATAATAGTTGAATATATTTATTTTATTATTTTTTATTTATTTGATTAGTTATTTTTTGATATATTTTAGTTTATAAGATTTGTTATTTGTGTTGAATTAAGTCGATTTTAATTATATAATTAGTAATAGTGAGTTTTTGTACTTATCTTTTTAAGATAATATTGGAATATATTTTATTTTCAGAAAATACAATTTAATAAGGAGGTTATGTATGAAAGAGAATTTTTCATGGAAGACTATTTTCAATATAGTAGCAATTCTTATAGGGAATGCTATTTATGCTTTAGCAGTTGTTCTGTTTATAGTACCAAATAATCTTATTACAGGAGGGACTACAGGGCTTTCATTGTTATTATACAATCAGTTTGGTATACCAATGTCTGGATTCATTTTTGTTTTTAATGGAGTTATGTTCCTTGTAGGTTTATTTGTTTTAGGTAAGAAGTTCGCACTTTCTACTTTAATAAGTACATTCTTCTACCCTACTGCATTTGCTTTCTTTGAAAAGACAATCGGTTATGGTGGTATGACAAGTGATAATTTACTTGCTGTTTTATGTGCTGGTATTATGATAGGTGTTGCTATAGGTATAGTTATTAAATGTGGTGCATCTACTGGTGGTATGGATATTCCTCCTCTAGTTATAAACAAAAAGGTTGGTATTCCAGTATCTGTAAGTATGTATTTCTTTGATTTCTTAATACTTCTTTCTCAGATGTTATTTACAAACAAAGAAATGGTATTATACGGAATACTTCTAGTTATGACTTATACTTTAGTACTTGATAATGTGCTTGTTATGGGTAAATCTCAGACTCAGGTTAAAATAGTATCTAAAGAATACGAAAAAATAAATACTATGATTTCAACAGAAATAGACAGAGGTACTACTCTTCTTCAGGCAGAAACAGGATATATGAAAAATGAATATCCAGTTGTACTAACTGTTATTTCTAATAGAGAGCTTCCTTCTTTAAATAGCAAGGTTCTTGAAATAGATCCAAATGCATTTATGATAGTAAGTAAAGTAAATGAAGTTCATGGTAAAGGATTTACATTCAAAAAAGAATATATAGAAAACTAAATAGATAAATATACATACTTTTAAAATATATTTTTAATTATATATTTTTAATAATATTTTTTATCTTTTAAGTTTCTAAAAAGAATTTTAATGGCATTTTATCCAGTTGGATTTAATGCCATTTTTTTATTTTTAATTGAATGATATTAATTATAAATCGGTTTTATCCATATTATAAATTATTCGCATATTTCTATATATTTATTTTATAATATAAATATTTTAACTAATAACTTTTGTGAATTTATAGAAAATAGTATATTCAAGTGATATAATTTATAATAAGAGGATAAAAAACTAAATATTAAAAGGGGGGACAAAAATTGAAACAACAACAACTCGCATTAGATTTATTGGAAGCTGGAGAAACCACACAAACCTATTTAAATTCAGGGAAAGTTATACCTTCAGGTATTACTTCCAAAATGCTTTACAAAGACATTATCACAATAGCATGGCCTTCTCTTTTAGAACTTATGCTAACTCAGTTAGCTTCTATGGTCGATATGATAATGGTCGGTCGTCTTGGAGCCTCAGCTCTTACTGCTGTAGGTCTTACTACTCAACCAAAATTCCTAATAATATCAATTATAACATCTATAAATGTCGGTACAACTGCCCTAGTCGCTCGTAGCAAAGGACAAGGAAAACAAGAAAAGGCAAATCTCGTTTTGAGGCAGGCAATTTTAGTAAATATTTTTATATCGGCGTTAATTTCAATATTAATGTTTGTAACAGCAGAACCTATTATAAAATTTATGGGTGCTACTGATGCTCTTTCTTTAAAAGAAGGTACAGAATATTTAAAAATACAAATGCTTGGAATCCTTCCACTTGCTCTTACAGGTACAATTACAGCAGCACTTAGAGGTGCAGGAAATTCCAAAACAGCTATGATTTATAATTTAATAGGAAACTTAGCAAACGTGATTTTAAACTATGCATTAATCTACGGAAACTTTGGATGCCCAACATTAGAAGTTGCTGGTGCTTCACTTGCCACAATTTTAGGGCAGTTCGTAGCATTTATCATGGCTTGTGTTGCAGTTACTGGACATAGAAATTATGTAAGATTTAGAGTTAAAGATGGATTAAAACCTAATTTTAAAATGATGGCTGCAATTTCAGATATAGGTGTTCCAGCGCTTATCGAGCAGTTAGTTATGCGTGTAGGTTTTATAGCCTTTGCAAAAACAGTCGCATCACTTGGAACATTGGCATTTGCGGTTCACAATGTATGTATGAATATACGGGCGCTTTCATTTATGAATGGTCAGGCATTTGCAGTTTCTGCAACTTCTCTAGTAGGTCAAAGCTTAGGTAAAAAAAGAGCCGATATGGCGAATTTATACGCAACACGCTCAAGAAGAATGGGAACTGTAGTTTCTATTATACTTATGATTTTATTCTTTGTATTCCCAAAAGAAATAATATCACTTTACAATCCTGATCCTGAGATAGTAAATCTAGGTGCTAGACTTCTTATCATGGTGTCTATTATACAGATTCCTCAAGGCTCTCAGTTTATCATAAGTGGTATTTTAAGAGGTGCTGGCGATACTAAGGCAACTGCTGTAATAGTAACAGTTACTTCCCTATTCTTAAGACCAACACTTGCAATTGTAATGATTTATGGATTTGGCATGGGGCTTGAAGGTGCTTGGATTGCAATTATGGCAGACCAGCTTTTAAGAACACTGCTTGTATTTATACGATTCAGTAGTGGTAAATGGATTACAAAATTAGATAAATAGACTATAATAATAGTATGAAAAGTTTATATTCTAAAAAATAGATTTAATGAATATAGTATTTTCATGAATATGCAATTTAGAAAGGAATTATTTAAAATGTTAATAAGAAATGTAAATGAATCAGATTTTGAAGAAATATACAATCTTGTAAAAAATGCATTTGAAACAGCTAAAAATTCAACAGGAGATGAACGGGAGTTAGTTTGTGGTGTAAGAAATAGAGATACTTATGTTCCTGAATGTGAATTTGTAGCTGAAAAAGACGGTAAAATAATAGGACATGTAATACTTTCTAAGCAGGATGTTGAAACTGACGATGGTGGAGTCTTCCATGGAGTTAGAATTGAACAGATTGTCGTAGCAAAAGATGAAAGAGATAATAAACTCGGTGGAATGCTTATCTGCAATGCTTGTATGATGGCTGCAGAGCTTGGTTATCCAGGAGCTTTTGTCGTTGGAGATCCTGAGTATTTTGGTAAGTTTGGATTTATTGAAACTGCTGAATATGATATAGAGAATGTATCCGGAATAGATGACAAACTTGTACTAGCTTGCCCTACTTGTACAGGAGGATTCCGTGGAGTAAAAGGAAAGGTAAATTTACACTAAAATAAAGGACAAGAGAATAACTACTCTTTGCTCCAGGCTTCAGCGCCTCGCCCATTTATGTAATACATTTATAGGTTGCGAGGCGCTTGCAGTATTGTCGCTTTAGAGTAGTTATTTCTCTTGTCCCATTTTTTTACTATGGATTTACCTTTTAAAAAACTAAGAATAGTTTATCTTTATAATAAATTTTACCATCCTTTTTTTGTTTTAACCTTTTTCTTTTTCTCTTTTGAGTTGTCTAGGTTTATGTTGGATTTTATTGTTATTAGTATAGATAGTAATATCATTAAGGTGATTGATGTTATGTTTAGTCCTATGTTCCAATTTACGCTTACGTCGTAGCTTCTATATCCTATTAATCCTAATGTTGCAGTTATTGGATATATGTTTGCTAGAGCCATTTTTGATGATGCTAGTAATCCAGAATACCCATAGACAAATGCTGCTATTGCACCTACTAAGTATCCCTTTTGCTTTCTCCAAGATAATACTATTATCGGCATTGTTGCAATATAAAGGAATAAACTGTTTGCAGTTATGCTAAACAACGCTTCTATAGCATATTTCACTGTAAATCCAGTATAATTCATAACTTTTTCTCCTATTATCGTAAAAATAAAGCAACAAATTCCAAATAATATAGATACTACTCCACAAACAATCAACTTACAAAATACTAGCTTCTTATATGAAATAGGAACAGTAAGTATATTTTTCATTGTATCATTTTCGTATTCTCTGTTCATGATATACCCTGAAATCAACGTAATACAAACTGGGAATATCAATGTCATATTGTTTTTAATCACTTGCTCGTATAAATATCTAAAATCCCAAAATGATCCATCATTTGCAGTAGATGTGAATATAGTAAGTACTACAGATAAAAGCATCATAAAAATCCCAGATAATATAATATTGTATCTTTTTAATTTTAAAAATTCTGTTTTTATTATAGTAATCATACTACTCACTTCTCTTTCTATATATGTAATCAATTAAGAATATTGAAATTATACCAATCACTCCTAATATGGCAAATGTTTCTAAAGTGCTTGGTAATAAATTAAGCTTTTGAAATTCTGACAAGTCTAATACCATTCCTCTTTCAAGTAGCTCTTTTGACGACCAGAACATAGAAAGTGGAATTGGTAAAATCCATAATACAAACTTAGGTAAAACATCATACATCGCTGTTATCAATGTATTCAAGCTAGTCCAAAATACGCATAGCAAAATTGAAAAAATATATGTTTTGCTAAAATATACGACAACAACCACTAAAGGTAAAATACCTATACCCATAAGTATGCCCATTTCAGCAGAGATTAATAACTTATATCCAAAATCATTTAATTCAAAGAAGATTAATCCGCAAATTCCTGCTGCTATACATGATAGTAAGCAGAATATAATCGAACAAATAAGCATTAAAATAATCTTGGAAATTACTAGTTGCGTTGATGTTATAGGGATTGCTTTTAGATTTTTAAAGGTGTCATTATCTCTTTCTTCAAAGAAAATTACAGCTGCAAGTATTCCCAACATACAAGGAAGTAAAAACTGCATTCCGTACACTATAACCATGTCAAATAAGGAATCAAATGCGTCCTTTTGGCTCAGATACTCTCCTGAAACAAACTGTCCCTTTACGATAAAAGTGAGTGCTATTGGAAAAAGTAAAGAAAATATTACTCCAATAGGGATAAATTTTTTCCTCTTCAATTTTAAAAATTCGCATTTAACTAGTTTAAGCAATTCCAGCACCCCCAGTTATTCTCTTGAAATAATCTTCAAGTGTATCCTCTTTCATCCGTATTTCTTCTACAGCAATCCCTTCCTTCACAAGCTCTCTAATCAACTCTGGAATAACTAAATCTAAATCGTATATTTTTATAGTTCCGTTCTTTTCAACAGAATAATTTTTAATATTAAAACATGCTTCTAAAACTTTAACCGCTTTTGAATCATTAGGTGTAACTAATTTGATGTATTTTTTATTTCTATTTTCTAATTCTTCTAAACTTTCCTCTTCCAACAAAACTCCATTATCTATAATTCCAATATCATCCGCAATAAGCTCTATCTCAGATAAAATATGGCTAGAAATTAGAATTGTTTTGCCTTTTTCAGTACATAATTTTCTTATAAAAGTTCTAACTTCTGCTATTCCTATAGGATCAAGTCCATTTATTGGCTCATCTAATATTAAAATCTCAGGATCATGCATAACAGCAAGTGCTATTGCAAGTCTTTGCTTCATACCCATAGAATACTGTGAAAACAACTTTTTATCATTATATTTTAGCCCAACTAGCTCTAGTGATTCTTTTATAGCATTTCTTTTAGGAATACCTCTAAGCTGAGCAAATATTTTTAAGTTTTCTGTACCGGTTAAATTTGGATAAAATCCAGGAGATTCTATTAAGCAGCCTATTCTTGGTAGAATTTCCTTGTTGTGTTTTTTCATACTTTTTCCAAATACGATGACTTCTCCAGCAGATGAATCTATAAGATTTAAAATCATCTTCATTGTTGTAGTCTTACCTGCTCCATTTCTACCTAAAAGTCCGTATATTCTTCCCTTTTTTATATGTAGGTTTAAATCAGAAACACTTCTTTTTCCATTGTATTCTTTAGTTAATCCTTTTGTTTCTATTACATATTCACTCATATATAATCGCCTCTCTTTCTTTAATTAAATTGTAATACTTAAACCTAACATATACATTGCACCAACCTTGCATAAACCTTATATCTCTAAGGTGATTTCAAATTCTGTTCCTTCTCCAACTTCGCTTTCTACGTTTATACAACCGTTCATTTTCTCTATAAGTTCCTTAGTAATGTAAAGTCCTAATCCGCTTCCGACTTTATTTCTAGCCTTGTCGCATTTGTAAAGTCTGTCAAAAATATGCTCCAAATCATCAGGCTCTATACCTACTCCAAAATCTTTTATAGTTATAAATATTTTTCTAAATTCTTCTTTGATTGAAATTTGAATTTTTTTAGTCTTGCTGTGCTCAACTGCATTTTGGATTATATTATTTATAACCCTTGCATAAGCATTTTGATCTAAGTTGCATATTATCTCTTTCTCTTCTATTTCTATATCAAAATCTATATCCTTTTCTTCAAATATCACAATCCAGCTTTTTATAATATTTCTACTAAGCTCAGTAATTTCAGTATCCTTTAAATCTAAGTAGAATTCATTGGAATTTAATTTAAACCAATCAAATACATTATCCAAATATTCTTTAAGAGAGTAAGATTTTTCTCTTACAATATCTATATAATTTTCTATAATTTTATTATTTTCTAAAGTGTTATGATTTTCAATTGCATTTTGTAAATCGTATTTGTCATTTAAACCATCCTTTAATAATTCTTTTTTTATTGCATCGGTATATCCAATTATAGATGTTAGAGGAGTTCTTATATCGTGAGAAAGACTAGTCAATAGCTGATTATTCGCATTTTCCTTTTTTCTAAATTCTGCCAACTTTTCCTCATATATATATACAATCTCGTTTATTTTATATATTATTTCAGAAAAATTATCCTCATCTTTTGATAATATCTTCCTATTTCCATTGCCTTTTTTTATATCATCCAATACTTCATTCGATTGAGATATCTTATTATTTATAGATATTACCTTGCTGCACAAAACTATATTTAAAAGTAAAGAGATTGCCAGTAAGAAATACAAAACTTGCATACTTATACCCCCTTATTAAATCTATATCCTATGCCCTTCACAGTTTGGATGTATTTAGGATTTGAAGAATCTTCTTCTATTTTCTTTCTTATCCTGCTTATTACTGACATTATATTATTGTCGTCAAATGCATAACTTTCATTCCATACAGCTTCATATATCTGTTTTTTAGTAAGTATTCTACCTTGATTAATTGCACAAAAGTACAAAACATCAAATTCCTTTGGTAATAATTCAATCATGCCTTTATCAGTTTTTACAGAGTATTCATCAGGTAAAATTTCTAATCCTTCAAAATACAAACTTTCTCTATAATCTTCTGTGTTTTTGCTCTGTTTGTTATTCATATTGTATCTTCTAATCAATGAGTCAACTCTAGCCAGAAATTCCTCTGTATTAAACGGTTTTGTTATATAATCATCTGCTCCAAGTCTAAGTCCTTTGACTTTGCTTGATGTGTCATCTTTTGCGGTTAGCATAAGCACAGGAATATCGCTATTTTCTCTAACTATTTCAAGTGTTCTAAATCCGTCTAATCCTGGCATCATAACATCTAGGATCAGCATAATATATTCGTCTTTTTCAAGTTCGTTTATCGCTTCTATTCCGCTAAAGCATATTTTAGAATCTATATTTTCACTTTTTAGTGTTATTTGTAGTAGTTTGCATAATTCTTTATCGTCGTCTGCTATTAATATTTTTTTCATAATAATACCACCTTAATTTTTCTGTATTTAATAATATGATAACATAGTAATCTTGCACTAACCTTATAAAATAAAAAAGCTAGTCAACTCTTTATAAAGTTAACTAGCTTTTTTATTTTAATGACCTTTATGTTTTTCTTTCTTTTTCAATATGTGGATTTCCCTTTTTCTTTCCTTTTCAGCTTCTACTCTTTCCTTACGAGCAATTTTCTTTTCCTTCTTAATCTGTTCATGCTGCAATTTAAGAGCTTGTTGAGCTTTAGGGCCAATAAAATTACCTTGCACTTCTCTTTTTATTTTTCGCTGCATTCTTTTAGGATTTATCTTCTTTTCAGAGATAACTTCTCCACAAATTGCAGGACTGAATTTTAAACTATAATAATTCTTTTGAAGATATTCATAAACTTCATAATCCTTTGGCTCAGATGTGTTTAAAACTACTCTACAAACTTCATACCTATCGTCTATTGTTTGCTCAAATAATCCAATCCAAAATGGCCCTTCAAAGAATATTGTTAGTTTTTCTGATATTTTCTTCATATCCTGTTCCTCCTTATGTATTGTAAAATACATAGAATGGACAACCAAGGAGGCAGGTTACTTACGGAAATTCCGCGTCCGGACTACCAACCGAACTGTGTTTTTATCTATGTTGTTGAGTATATTTAACTCAATTTTATTATAGTATCTTTTTATAATAATTTTCAATATGTTTTAAAAGATTAAAAATATTTCTGATTCAATTTCTTACATCATCTTAGTTTTTTAAAATTTTCTCTGCTAGTTCAGGAATATTAACGCTCCCATCATAATCACTATCAGCACCACACACACGCTAGAGAAAATATTTACAACCTTGTATGTCTTATCTCCAAGAACTTTTCTCAGTAGTTTAAAAATCAATATCCCTACAATCCCACCTAAAGTATTATTTATCAAATCAGTTATATCGCATGCTCCAACTGCAAATATATACTGAATTATTTCGTAAACCAAACTTATTCCAAAAGGTACAGCTGCCATTTTTATAAACTTCCAATTATCTGCAAGCATAGCCGTAAACACACCAACAGGAATAAATACTATTGCATTGTTTATAATCTCGCTAAATGAAATCTTGCCATTAACAATCACAGATTCTTTAAACGGAATTAAGTTTATACTTCTTTCTGTAACTAAGCCACTTATAGAAAATTCTGTTTTGAAGACGATAATCCATGTAAGCAGCAAGAAGTACACAATGAATAGAATTGATGTAACTTTTTTATATTTTAATAGCGTTTCATTCATAACAACAACTCCCTTTTTACTATTTATATTTCAAAAGTGTACTAGCCGTATCATACATCTTTTTACAAGTGTATTATATAAATAGTACACTTTATTTGTCAACATAAAAAAATAATTCAAAATAGCATCCGAAAATTTTCATCAAATACTATTTTTAATAATTATCAAATGCCCTTTTGAACAACTAAATAAATAAAAAACAGTAATTTCTAACTAAAGATCCAATTATCGCATACGAAACAATAGTCAGCACAGTCAAGTCTACATACTCTGAGCCACTATAAAATACAGATTTATAGCTACTTCCCATTCTCAACTTACTTCTAAAACTATCCTTGCCCGATTTATTTTTAAAAATCTTTACAAATAAAATATAATAAATCCCAAATCCAATAACTGTTCCCAATGTATTCATCATTAAATCGTCTACATCAGTCGCTCTAAAGTTAAACATCTGTGTAATTTCTATAAATAGCGAGAATAAAAATCCTGCTTCTACAGTTTTCTTAAAAGATTCAAACTCATTCCACATAATTGGAAGCATTAACCCAAACGGTACAAACATTATCACATTTAAAACATTTGTACTCACCCCATTAACAGCAAATGGTATAAAGTTGAAGTTTAAATAATTTATTCCAAAGCCGAAATCTATTACTGATGGTATTCCAGCAGCTGAAACCATACCAGTTATTAAAAAAGTATATACAACGCAAGCAAGGAAATGGAGATTAGAATCCCCATTCCCTTCATAAACTCTGCCTGTCGAGTACAATTTTAAATCATATATTTTCATTTTATATCTTGATAAAACGAATAAAACTATTGGAAATACTGGTATGTAGTGTAGTATAGCTTCTTTAAGTTCTGATAACATCTATATTAATTCCTCTGCCATGTCTATTAATGTCTGTTCTGGCATTCCTTCATCAGATAATGAAGATATTGAATATCTAACACCGTCTTTTTCCCAAGCTACTGTAACTGATTTTTTATCTTCAACTTTATCACTTCCGTAAGATATAGTCATCTTACCTTCTTTTTCTAACTGTTTTTCTTCTGCTGTTTTTTCGTGTTCAGGTGGAACAAATCTTATATTTGTAGTTGAGACGAATAATTTTGTTCCATTTACTTCAACATTTCTATATCCATTCTGTTCTTCTAAAGCTATTTCTGATGGCATTGTCTTATGTGCATCTACAAATATTTCTGGAGAACCGTCTTTTTTATAAACTAGGTTCATCGCTTTAGTCTTATCTAATGTATCTCCATTTGATCCAGTTGTATTTAAATCTTCAATAACTGCTCCGTCAAATTTATATCCATTTGCAAATTCATCTACAAAAGCTTTTCTAACTCCTGTTTCTTTTTCCATCTGTTCTATTGTAGGTACTTCTTTATATTTATATACGCTTGATGAGCTTCCAAAATATCCTACTGCTTTTCCACCTGCATATACTCCTACAGTTGTTATCATTAATGCACATGCTACTGATGCAACTTTTAACATTTTTCTATTTCTCTTCATAGTAACCACCTTTTCCTTTCTACTCTGTTCAAATTCTATCTGTGATTTTATTTTTTCGAACATATCATCTGAAGGCTGAACATCTTCAGACATTTTTACCATTGCTTTTCTTATTTTTAAATCTATATTATCCTTTTTCATAGTTCACACCTCCAAAATAATTAAGTGATTCAATCTTACCCTTTAAAAGCCTTCTAGCCTTGAAAAGTCTCGATTTAACAGTTCCTTCAAATACATCCAACATATTAGCGATTTCTTTTACGCTAAATCCGTTGAAATAATATAGTACAACTACAGCTCTATACTTCTCATCGAGATTATTTACAGCACTTCTGACAATTTCTACAGTTTCTGATTCCAGACACTTTGTCATATTGTCGCTTTCATGATTTTGCTCCCGTTCTGCTTTTGCAAATATTTCATCAATTGGAACATTCTTTTTATCTGATTTGGAAAGTTTCCATGCCATTCTTGTAAGTATTTTGTAAAACCAAGTTTTAAAATAATCCGGATTTTTAAGGCTGCCTATGTTTAGATAACATTGGACAAATGTTTCTTGAACAATGTCCTCACTTGTAGCTTTGTTGCCACATATTAGATAAGCAGTTCTCATTGCGGTACCTTTGTATTTGTTAAAGAGCTCTTCAAATGCTTCAAAATCACCATTGGCAACTTTTTCAACAAGTTCTCTATCTTCCAAACTTAACACCTCCTTTATCGATGCATCTGTATATAAGAGCATAGTCGTTTGTATTTGGTTCACAGATTTTATAAATTTTTTTAAAAATTTTTGTGGTTACTACAAAGTAGTATATTATTGAATAGTTTTTTTAGCAATAATAACTCATTTTTCTTTTGAGCAAAATAAGTATAAAAAAAGTGCCACCTTTTACTAATCAAGTAAAGTATGACACTTTTCCATTTATATTTATTTATATTTTTACATATTCTCTATATTTTTATATATTCTCTATATACTTTCAGCTCTCTCTAATGCAGTATCTATAGAAGGACATACATTTTCTCTTCCTATGTCATCTATAAATCCTGATTTTTCCATAAACTGAAGTGGCTGATCATTTACATGAGAGAATATAAGCACAACATTGTATTTCTTACATTTTGCATGAAGTTCTCTCAATTTATTAAGTGAAGTCGTATCCATTGCAGGAACACTTCTCATTCTAAGAATTATCGCCTTCTTAGTTTTATCAAATATTACATTATTTATTTTATCCGCAGCTCCGAAGAACATTGGTCCTGTTATTTCAAATACTAGTACATCTTTTGGAACGTATCTTAGTGATATGTTTCCAGTATCTGAATCTTCATCATAGTTTTCGTCCTCTTCTTCAATATATTTCCATCCGTAAACGTCTGTAACATCTGCCATACGTCTCATAAATAGTACAGAAGCAAGTACTAAACCAAATCCTATCGCTATAGCTAGGTCAAATACAACTGTTAATGTAAATGTAGCAACAAGAACCATTATATCGCTCTTTGGAGATTCTTTTATTACATCTACAAACTCTCTCCACTCACTCATGTTGTACGCAACCATAAATAATATAGCAGCTATACAAGGCATTGGTATTAATGCAGCATAAGGCATTAATAATAGTAGAGTTATAAGAAGTACAATTGCATGAACCATACCAGCTATTGGAGAACGTCCTCCATTTTTGATATTTGCTGCAGTTCTTGCTATTGCTCCTGTTGCAGGTATCCCACCAAATAAAGCAGATGCTGTATTTCCTATCCCCTGTGCAACAAGTTCCATGTTAGAATTGTGTCTACTACCAATCATACCATCTGCAACAACACAAGATAAAAGTGATTCTATTGCAGCAAGTACTGCTATTGTGAACGCATCTGGTAACACGTTTCTAACTGTATCGTATGTAACTGTAGGCATTGTAAAATGAGGTAGTGATGATGAAATTGTGTATAAATCACCGATTGTATTAACATTTAAATCCATTACTTTTACTAATGCAGCACTTACTAAAACTGCTATAAGCGATCCTGGAATTTTTTTAGATATATGAGGCCATATAATAAGTATTGCTAATGAAATAACTCCTACTAAAAGAGCAGTAGTGTTTATTGTTGATATGCTTCTAAAAATTTCAGTTACTTTTTCAATTGTTTCTATTGGTGAATTTTCGAATGTAAGACCTAAAAAGTCTTTTACCTGTCCGATAAATATAGTTACAGCTATTCCTGAAGTGAATCCTGTAGTGATTGTGTAAGGTATGAATTTGATTAGATTTCCCATTTTAAATATTCCCATAAGTATAAGGAATATCCCTGCAAGTATTGTCGCTACTACTAGTCCGTCCATTCCGTCTGTGGCAACTATCCCTGCTACTATTGATGCAAATGCTGCAGTAGGTCCTGCTATCTGGACTTTACTACCACCTAGTGCAGAAATTAAAAATCCTGCTATTATCGCCGTATAAATCCCCTGTTCAGGTCTTACACCCGACGCAAGTGCAAGAGCTATCGATAAAGGAAGTGCAATGATTGCTACTATAATACCAGCGGTTAAGTCTTTAGTAAATGACTTTGCTGAGTAACCCTTCATCGAATGGACCAATTCTGGTCTTAAAGTTCTCATAAATAGTTCCTCCCAAATATATTTTAATTATCACATTAATAGTTTACCATTTTAATAAGTATATTCAAGGATTTTGATTTTTTTATATGTATTAAATTCATTTTATAATTTATATTCATTTTAACTTCAAATTAAATAGGCTTATTTCAACATTTATTTTATAAATTTTTAGAAAAATGATTGTTAAAATGCAAACTTTATTTTAGAAAATTCATTTTTAATTATATGTAAACCTATTATTTTTTATTTATCAGGATCTAATCCTGACCATCCGGTTTCTTCCATATTGAGTATTTTTTCAAAATCTTCTTTTTCAAGTTCAAAATCTAGTATATCCATATTCTGTTTCATTCTCTCAATAGATGAAGATTTTGGTAGAGGAACTACATCATTTTGGATATATCCACTCCTTTTAGTTTGATATTTTATATTACTTTTCTTTTATCTTGACAAAGTAATTTCCTCTCATAACAACTCCCTCTGGATCAGCAATTTCATACAATACACCATCAATTTCAACTTCATTATCTGATATAAATTTACAAGTTTGATTATTTTTAGCACAGTATTTTTCAACTGCTTTTATTGTTTCAACTAAGTTCCGAGGTTTCGTTGAATCTTCTATATCTAATATTATACTTTTCTTAAAAAATCCCATAATATTACCTTCTTTCTTATTAATATCTTATTATTAACAATTATTTATTTTCTTATTTTTATTATACTATCTTTTTAAGCCTAATCAATATATTTAAAGTAAGTGGTATTATTTTTACATTTAACTGGTTTTCTATATACAAAAAAGAACTGTTACAACACTGCAACAGTTCCTAATACTATATATCCTAAATTTTCTATATTAATTCTTCATATTTAAAACATGCACAAACATGTCCTTTTTTAACTTCTCTTAGTTCTGGTTTTTCATTTTTACATTTTTCATCAGCATAAGGACATCTTGTTGAGAAGCAACACCCTTTTGGAATATTCATTGGTCCTGGCTGCTCTCCTCTCATAATATCTTTATGTTCATGTTCTACATCGTCTACAGTCGGAATTGATGCTATAAGACCCTTAGTGTATGGATGAACAGGATTTCTAAATACATCCTCGCTATCTCCTATTTCAACCATATTCCCTAAATACATAACACCTATTCTATCACTTATATAGTAAACCATAGATAAGTCATGTGATGTAAATAAATAAGTAAGCTCAAATTCTTTCTGTAAATCTTTAAGCATATTTATAACTTGAGCCTGAACAGATACATCTAGTGCAGAAACAGGTTCATCACAGAATATAAATTCTGGGTCAGAAATTACAGCTCTAGCTATCCCTATTCTCTGTCTCTGACCACCACTGAATTCATAAGGGAATTTTTCCATATCTTCTTCATTCATTCTAACTATTGATAAAATGTTTTTTATCTTAGTTTCTATCTCATCTTTTCCAAGTCCCATAAGTTTTAAAGGTTCTTCTATAAGTTGTCTAACAGTCCAGCTTGGGTTTAGAGATGAGTATGGATCCTGGAAAATTATCTGTATTTTATTTCTGTACTTATCCCATTCTTTTTCACTTACCGTAGTTATATCTGTACCATTATATATTATATTCCCATCGCTTACATCCTGCATTTTTAACAAGCATCTACCAAGCGTTGACTTACCACAACCAGACTCACCAACAAGTCCAAATGTTTCACCTTTATATATATCAAAAGATACGTTATTTACAGCATTTACAACCCCTATAGTTTTTCCAAAGAAGTTTTTGATAGGGAAAGATTTTTTTAGATTCTTTATTTCTAAAAGAACTTCTTTATTATTTTCCATTTTCATCAACTCCTTCTTCAAATTTACCTGCTAAGAAACAAGCTGCCTTCTGTGTTTCTGAGAATACAATATGTTTAGGTAGCTCATTTTCACATTTTTCAAGCTTGTACTTACATCTATCTGCAAATGGACATCCTTTTGGCATTTTTGATAAAGATGGAGGCGTACCTTCAATAGTTGTAAGTCTTGTATGTCTACTTTTATTTATATCTGGTATTGATTCTAATAATGATTTTGTGTATGGATGTTTAGGTGAGTTGAATATTTCTTCTGTTGTACCTTCTTCAACTATTATCCCGCCGTACATTACAGCAACTTTTGTACAAGTAGATGCCATTACACCCATATCATGACTTATTAAAATTATAGACATGTTTCTTTCTTCATTTATTTCTTTTAATAATTCAAGTATCTGAGCCTGAATTGTTACATCAAGTGCTGTTGTAGGCTCATCTGCTATTAAAAGAGATGGCTCACAACAAAGAGCCATAGCTATTAAAACCCTCTGTCTCATCCCACCACTGAATTCATGTGGATACCGTTTCATTCTCATTTCAGGGTTTGTAATTCCAACTTTTTTTAGCATATCAAGGGCTATATTATAAGCTTCTTCTTTGCTACAATTTCTATGTCTCATAACAACTTCTGTTAAGTGTTTTCCAATTCTTTTAAGCGGATTTAAAGATGTCATTGGATCTTGGAAAATCATCGCCATTTCTTTTCCTCTATATTTTCTAAGTTCATCTTCTGTTTTTAAAAGGATATTCTCACCTTTATAATTTATTTCATCGGCTGTTATTTCGGCAGTTGATGGAAGTATTCTCATTACACTTTTCATGCACACACTTTTTCCACTTCCAGACTCTCCAACTATTCCCAAAATCTCTCCCTGAGAAACATTTATATCAATTCCTCTTATGGCCTTTACATCTCCTTTTGGAGTATGGAAAACTGTTTGTAGATTTTTTACATTTAATATATTATTATCCATAATTTATTCCTCCTCCTGAGATATTCTTGGCTCTACATATATTCTCAATAGGTCTCCTAATTTATTGAAAGAACAAATTGTTAGGACTATTAATATACCTGGTATAAAAGCCATATAAGGTGCTTTTGCTAAATTTGTCTGTGCAGTCTGAAGAAGGCTTCCCCAGCTTGCCATAGGTGCTTGTATTCCTATACCTAAGAAACTCATCGTACTTTCAACCATTATTGCATTTGCAATGGCAGATGTTGCAGATGTTATAATAAGTGGGTATATTGATGGAAGTATATGTTTAGTCATTATAGTCCATTTTGGCACACCAATTAATTCTGCATACTGAACATATTCTCTATTTTTAGCGCTCATAGTTTCAGAACGAACTAGTCTTGCTATTTCCATCCAACTGAATAAACCTATTACTAAAATTATTGAGAATAATCCTTTTTTAAATATAAGGCTTACAACAGTAACCATTATTATCCATGGAACAGAGCAAAATACATCAACTGTTCTCATTATTATACTGTCTACTAATCCTCCAAAATATCCTGAAATAATCCCTAGTGTAACACCTATTACAACAGATGTAGCCATAGCCAAAACACCAACTATTAGAGATATTTTTGCTCCATTAAGAACTCTTATAAAATAGTCTCTTCCTAATTCATCTGTTCCAAATATATGAGATAGTGAAGGTCCTTGTAGCATATTCCCTATATCTATTGCATTTGGATCTATAGGTAGCATTGCAACAACTATACTTGATACTATAACTAGAACTAAAAATATAAGTGAAAGCTGAGTAGCTCTATCATTACAGAATATTCTTTTTACATTTTCAAATCTTCTGTTGTTCATCTATATAATACGGATTTTTCCGTCTCCTTTCCTAATATATATCTTTATTACTTTATCTTTATTACTTTTCTTAATCTTTTAAATTTATTATTTATCTATTCTTATTCTAGGGTCTATTAATGCACAAAGTACATCAGATAATAGGTTTCCTAAAATTACTAATGAGCCAGAAAGTACTAAAATACTCATAACTATTGGATAATCAAGTGAGCTTATTGCTTTTACAAAGTAAACTCCTATTCCTGGCCATGAGAATACAGTCTCTGTTATAACAGCTCCTGTAACAAGCATAGGTAAAGACATACCTAATTTTGTAACCATTGGAAGTAGTACGTTCCACATTACATGTTTGAATAGAATCTCTCTTTTACTAGCCCCAAATGCCTTTTGAACTAGTACATAATCCTCTCCTAATTGTGTTATTGCCGAACTTCTTACATATCTTATTAAATCTGGTAAAAATCCTATAACAAGTACGCAGTAAGGCATTATAAAATGAAGCATAAAATCTCCAAATGAATTATCTCCTATCTTATGCATACCCATTATTGGAAGTAAATCCAATTTACATCCAAAGAGGTAAATTGCAAGTAGAGCTAACCAGAATGTTGGAACTGATAACCCTACTGATGCCATTGTATTTATAAGTTTATCAACTTTTTTATTCTTGTGATACGCTGCAAATAATCCTATTATTATCGCAAGAATAAATGCAGTCATATAAGATGGTAAAACAAGTTTTACCGTATTAGGTATTTTTTCTTTTAAATCATTTTCTATTTTTGTGTGACTAACTAGTGAATAACCTAATTCACCTTTACATATATTCTGCACCCATCTAACATATTGAACTGGTACAGGATCATTAAGTCCATATTCTTCTCTCTTTGCCCGAACCTCTTCTCTTGTCATAGTTGGAGTAATAAGTGCATCCACTGCATCATAAGGTGCTAGGTTTATAAGGGCAAAACATATAGCTGTAATAGCTATTAATAGCGGTATCGCTTGGGCTATTCTTTTTATTATATATTTAAACACGCTTTCTCCTTTCATTAAAAAAGGGGACTTCTCAGTCCCCCTATATTACTTAATTATTTGAAATAAAGTTTTGACATATCTTCAAAAGTAAATATTGGTACTAGACCTGCATCTTCTATTCCTTCTAACGCTGGATTTGTAACTAATAATCTTAAGTTAGTTCCAAATGGATAGAATAAAGCTTCATCAGCTACTACCTGCTGAGCTTTGTTGTATATTTCTTTTCTCTTAGCTGGATCAGCTTCTGCTCTACCATCAACAAATAACTGGTCTAACTCTTCACTTGCATAGTTAACCATCTGTCCACTTGCAAATGCAACACTGAATCCATCTGGATCAAGAGTCATTACATATCCACCTAGATACATATCATAAGCTTTATCAGCATTATCGTAAGCAGTTTTCATGTAAGCTGCTAAGTCAACACCACAAAGTTCAACATCTATACCTATTTCCTTAAGTTCTGCCTGTATAACCTGAGCCTGAGTAGTCTGAGCTGCATCATCTACTCTATAGCATAATTTTAATGATTTAGGTCCATTTTTAACTAATTCTTTAGCTTTTGCTAAATCCTGGTTGTACTGTTCAACATCTTCTGAATAAAAACTATTGTTTTTAGGTAAGAATGATACACTTGCTTCAGCATATTCCATAGATGTATAAGAAGATTTTAATATTTCTTCTCTGTTAAGAGCATAGAATATACCTTTTCTGTAGTTAGCATCCTGCATACTATCAGCAACTCTGTTTAATTTTAAGAATGCTACTCTACCTTCACTGTATGCATTAACTTTGAAATCATCCATTCCTTCTAATTCATTAGGAAGCATTACCCATCCATCTATTTCTCCATTCTGAAGAGCTGCTTTAGCTGTTTCTGGGTTAGTTATTATCTGAAGTATAGCATTTTCTATTTTTGCTTCACCATTCATATAGTTAGGATTCTTTTTACATTTTATATATTCTCCAGATTTATACTCTTCGAATATATATGGACCACAACCAACTACTGCTCCTTCTCCCTGAGTTAAATCAATGTCGAAAGAACCTTTTTCTGCAAATACATGTTTTGGTAATATATATACATTTGATATATTTTCTGGCATACTTGCTGCAACAGAAGGTAATTTTAATTCTATAGTTGTATCATCAACTTTTTTAACTTCTATATTCTGGTCTCCTACTTTTAATATTCCAGCTGGATCCTGTTTCATATATTCTTCAAAAGTGTAAACAACGTCATCTGCTGTTAAAGGCTGGTCATCTGACCATTTTAAACCATCTTTTAACTTACAAGTATAAGTAAGTCCATCAGCTGATGCTTCAAAGCTATCTGCTACATAGTAGTTATAACTACCATCAGCTTTTAATGTAAATAATGGTTCATTTGTCATTTTTGCTAATGTTAGAGATGTTCTATCATCAGCTGTAAAGAAGTTTAGTGTGTTACCTGGATCATCAGATACAGCATATGTGAATGTATCTTTAGCTGCACTATCAGATCCACCATCGCCTTTTCCGCATCCCGTTAACATTGTGGCAACCATTGCACCACATAGTAAAATACTTGCGATTTTTTTACCTAATTTCATTTTTTTCCTCCTTAAGAAATTTTTTATTTTTCAAATTAAATTTTACAATTGAAAACAGTTTCTTACAAGAGAAAAAACATTATTTTCTATAGTAATTACCTATATTTATATAAATAATAATAACCAAAATCTATAAAGTGTATAAAATTTATTATCATTTTTACAAAAGTATTTTTACTTTTTAAATACACATACCTATGCTAGGTATATAACATATATATTAAATATATTAAATTAGAATTAATTCTTCAATATTCAAACTAGCAATTAAGCTCTCTATTGATTTCTTCTAAACATTCACTAAACGCACTTTTACTACTACTTTTCTTTCTAAATATCGGTATACTCTGTTTCTTTGCTTTCATCTCAACTATATTGCATATCTTATGAGAAACAGTTGATGTTAATATAACAACTGCATCTGGATTTCCTATAGAGCTCGCTAATTTATTAGCTTTCTTTGTACAGACCTTTGTCTTGAAACCAGATTTTTTCCCTAACTCTAAATAATCTTTCTCCATTCTTTCATGACCGCCTACAACTAAAATACTCATATATATTCCGTTACATAAAATCTATAAATTTCTATAAATTACTTATAAAAAACTACAAATTCTATTTCCTAATTCATTGAAGCCTATTTCACTATTCAAAGAATAGCTACTTTAGTTTGTATACTTCTCCAAAGGCTTAAATTCCCGACTAACGTATCGGTACACATTTAGTTTACAGTTCTAGTTGTAAGCTAAATTCTTTAAGTTTAAACTTGCATTAAAATCTCTATCAATTACATTTCCACAGCATTCACATATATAAGTTCTCTCTGATAGACTTAATTTTTCTTTCTTATATCCACAGTTACTACAAATCTTTGATGAAGGATAAAATCTATTAGCAACTATAAATTCAATCCCTTTATTTTTACATTTATATTCTAGCTGTCTGTATATTTCAAAGAATGAACAATCAGCAATTTTTTCGGACAAATGCTTATTTTTCATCATTCCTTGTACGTTTAAGTCCTCAACTACTATCGCCTTTGGATTTTGTTTTACAAGTTTTGTAGTCGCTTGATGAATGTTATTAAGTCTTACATTTGATATTCTTTGATGTTGTTTAAGAATTAAAGTTTCAAGTTTTAGTAGATTTTTAGATTTATTAGATGATTTGGTTTTCATCATCTGAACATAGTGTCTACTTGCTTTTTTTTGAAGTCTTTTTAATCTCTTCTTTTCCTTTTTGGTACTAACTCTATTGAAATTCATACCATTTGAACAAGTCATCAATGTTTTTATTCCCATATCAATTCCAATCGGCTCAGTTTTGAGTAGATTATTTTCTTCATCTTCTAAGATACAACTAATACTTAACCAAAACTTAACCCCATCAAATGATATTCTAGGATTTATATATTTACAATCTTTAGGAATCCTATTTTCTGCCATATCCATCCAACCTATAGAAGCAATTCTAACTTTATAATCATCAAACTTTATTCTATACACATCATTATAGAAACTTTTCTTTGATTTCTTTTTACTCTTAAATCGTGGATGTTTAGCTTTTTTATTAAAGAAATTTTTGTATGCTTTGCATAAATCTTTTATAGCTTGTTTTGTAACGTTGTTGTTTATTTCGTTAAGCCATTTAAATTCTTCTTTTTTCTTCAACTGTGTAAATTCTTTCCTTAAATCCATATCAGAAATAAATTTTCCACCTTTTTCATAATTTTCCTTTTCTCTAGCTAATGCCCAGTTATATGCAAATCTAGCACATCCAAAGCTTTTAAACATCAATTCCTTTTGTTCTTTGTTAGGAAATATTTGAACTTTAAATCCTTTTTCCATGTCATCACCGCCTTTCTAATAATATTTCTTTCTACTATTATCATAGGCGATAAATATTTCTTTTATACAAGTTTTTTGAAAAAATTTTATAATTTTTTATAAGTAATTTATTCAGTTTTTATAGATTTTATTATTTACCATACAACGCTACTTGTATGATGCCATTTCGCTCACGCTAATGACCTCGACCTTTCGGATACGAGCGTAGACTATTTCTTCACCTACAGCATTACCTGTTTAGGGCAACCCATTTCCACTACCAATAGCTTGTAGTGTACTCCCTTGCAGGATAGTCGTTTGACCTTCCTATTTCTAGGCTTGGCGACCAAAGATCCATTGCCTTGATACTTAGGCTCTCACCATATATCATCTCAACTGTTGTTTCTGAATTTCTTCACATTCATAGAAGTTTCTTTCTATCTTCTATTGTAGTCATTGAGCTTTAGGAATTACTGGTTTTAAAGTTGTGTCCTATGTAGATTTCTCTACATACGAGGCTTAGTTAAAGTAATCTATAAAATATTTATATATTCTTATATATATTTATAGATTATTTTTAACTGTTAGTTACCTCCTTAAATTTTCAAAATTAAATGAACTCAAAAATTCTTTATATCTAATATTTAAATTAGTATATGTCTCTTAAAAATTCCATTTTCTTTTCTTTTGATAATCGTTATTATGTAAGTTATACTATCATTTAAGGAATTTTCAGTCAATACATCTGAAAGAAACGATAATTTTTTTCGATTTTATTCAATTTTCTATACTAAAACTTTACTATTTCACAAAATAAAAATTAAATAATTACTTTTAAAATAAAAAAAGATAGTCGAAAAATATCAACTATCTTTATAAATACTGTTTAATTTTTTAATACTATCTAATTTTCCTCAGATTGCCCATTTATGCCCAATTCATCTATCTTCTTCTTTATTTCTTTAAGATCTTCAAAAGCAACTTTTTTCTTTGAGGCATCTCTTAAAAGTGCTGACGGATGGTATGTTGCTATCATCCAACAGTTCTTCTTTTTATACCATATCCCATGCTCTTTTGTTATCCTAAATTGTGAATTTATAATTGACTGAGCAGCTATTCTTCCAAGACATATAATAATATCTGGTTTTATTAGGGCAAATTGATACCTTAAATACTCTATACAACAGTTTTTTTCATCTGTCTCTGGGTCTCTGTTTCCTGGAGGTCTACATTTTACAACATTTGCAATATAAACATCGTCTCTTGTTAAATCAATACATTTAAGCATCTTATCTAACAACTGTCCTGCTGGTCCAACAAATGGCACACCTGATAGGTCTTCCTTTTCTCCAGGGCCCTCCCCTATTAAAAGTATCTTGGCATTTCTGTTTCCATCACCGACAACCACATTTGTTCTGTTTTCGGCAAGTCTACATCTATTACAGGTTTTACAAGCAGATTCTAAAATCTCCCATGAAAACATAACCTTCACCTAACCTATACTCTAAAATTATATGTTTTAGTTGTGGTCGTGTCCACAATTGCAATCATGGTCATGGCATCCACAGTCGCAATCAGCTGCATGTTCTGCTTCATGAGCTTTTACTTCATCTTCCATAGCCTTAAATTCCTGTACCATAACTTCATATTCTGGTAGGTCTTTTTCTTCGTTTTCTTCACCTCTCCAGTCTGCATACATCATCTGATCTCCATTAGTTAATACAACTCTACCTGATAATGTAACATCATCTATTTCTTCTAATCTTTCTATATGTTTTTCAAGTGCATCTCCTTCCATTGGAGCATCTTCATCTAAACACTGAACTACCATAACTGGAGCGTAGTATCCTTCTTCATCTACAACATTTACTAATACGTCTATTTCGCCTTCCATACCTTCTGCAAACTCAGATAGTGGTACATTAGTATCTATCATATCTAGTGGCACATATAAATTTTCTGTTAAGTATTTTATTACTCTATCCTGAACTAATTCTTTTGACATTTTTAATTTCCTCCTAAAAATTTTTAATATTTTATTTTTATATAATTATTTTACCACATTATTTTTATAGTTGTTATTTTTATTTAGCTTATTTACATCTCAAAATAAATTTTTTATTAAATAATATATAATTTTGTAACTTTTATTCTCTATTTCTTACAAATTCGCAAAGTTTTGTAATTAAAATAACATTATTGTAATCGCATTATTTTTCAAAATAGTGTATAGTAAGTATGATGAATATGCAGTATAACTGCAAATTTAAGGAGGAAACAAAATGAAAATTAAACAGAAAATCGCTGCAATTGCACTTTCTGCTACAATGGTATTTAGTAGCTTAGCTTTAGCTTTTGCAGACGGATCTAAAGTCGTTACTATTGGCGCCGACTTAAATGCTCAGCAGAGACAGATGATGTTAGATTACTTCGGTGTTTCTGAAAATGAAGCAATGATAATAAACGTAACAAATGCAGAAGAAAGAAAATACCTTCAAGGTGTTGCAACAGATGCACAGTTAGGTAGAAGAACAATATCTTGTGCCTATGTTGAGCCTACTTCAGGAAAAGATGGTATAAATGTGAAAACTGCCAATCTTACTTGGGTTACAAGCTCTATGATAGCTTCAACACTTACTACAGCAGGTCTAACAAGTGCAAACGTAATAGCAGCTGCACCTTATGCAGTTAGTGGAACAGGAGCACTTACTGGTGTTATCAAAGCATTTGAAGATGCATCAGGAGAAAAATTAGATGAAACTAAAAAGGAACTAGCCAATGAAGAATTAGTAACTACTGGGGACTTAGGTGATGAAATAGGTCAGGATAAGGCTGCTGGAGTTGTAAATGATGTTAAAAATGAGGTTATAAAAGAAGGAACTAGTGATACTACTCAGATAGCTGATATAATCAACAACGTAACTAACAACTACAATGTAACTCTTACACCAGAACAGATTCAGGCACTTACAGCTCTTATGGAAAAAATAGGTGCACAGAACTACAATTATAATGATATAAAAATTACATTAGAAAATGTTAAATTCAATATAAATGAAAACCTTGCTGCACTTGGAGAAAATGTAGATACAGTAGGTTTATTTGAAAAAATTAAATATTGGTTCTCTAACTTAGGTGGAGGTTCTGATGCAGGTATATTAGAACAGACTGACGAATCAGCTCTTGGATCTGATGCTGTTGTAAATGCTACTCAGGACAAAGTTGAAGAAGCTGCAAATGCTGCATTAGACAAAGCTGGCGAATTAGCAAGCCAAGCAGCTGATAAGGCAGGAGAAGCTGCAAGTCAGGCAGCTGATAAAGCAAAAGAAGCTTATGATAAAGCTGAAGAACAGGGCTTATTTGATAAAATAAGAGCTTGGTTTGAAAACGTATTAAATGGATTTTCAAACTAATAATTTAAAAAGGACATAATTATTATGAAAAATAAAACTAAAAAAATTATCGCTCTTTTGAGTTTATGTACAATTGCTCTAGTCAATTTTATCGGATGTAATTCCGAGGCTGAGAGTAAAGACATATTATACTCAAACATGAAAGATAAAGAATCAAGACAGGAAGTATTTACAGAATTGAAAAAACACGATGTTTCAGATTATCAGTTAAATAAACTTTCTCAGTGGATGGATGACTTCAATCCTTATGTAGCTGATGGACATTTATCAAATGGATTTGAAAAAATGAAAGGCGATTTAGTAGACTACTCTAATTTAGAGTTAAAAGACATGCCTTCTTATTATGTGAATTGTAGACTTACATCTTTTATGATAATGAGAAATGCCTTAAATACTAATTGCAAACCTGACGATTCTGATACATATTTAATGTTGGATTTAGATGCAGTTGATACAGACAAACAGATTGCAATGACTAAAGAAGATAAACTTCAGTATGCAACATTATTTAACTGGGTTAAGCTAGGTAATGCAAAAACTTTAACTCAGCATATAAGAAGAATAGAGTCTGCATTAAAAGAAAGAGATGTTTATATAGATAATTCAAAGGGAATGTCTCTTATAAATGTATATATACACTCTACTTTTGATAATGCTCGTTTTGTAGGTCATACTGGTGTATTAGTTCAGACTGATGATGGACTATTATTTGTTGAAAAATATGGTCCAGACACACCATTCCAGGCTACAAAATTCAACAACAGAAGTGAATTAAAAAAATACTTACTTGCTAGACCAGACTTATATGGAGAAAAAACAGAACTAGCTCCTATAATAACTGAAAATACTAAAGTAATGAAAACTAAATAAAAATAAAAAATGGCTACTATAAATATATATGGTAGCCATTTTACTTTCTTATTCATATTTGTACTATTCCCAAAATTAATTTTTACATTGGTAGTATTTTATCGTGTATATATCCGTCTCTTACACCATTTTTAACAACTACTACTTCATCTACCCCAGAAAGTGTACAAATTGTATTAAGAACTATTAAACTTGGTATAATATTATTCATACGGTCTGGAACTATTCTTTCAAGAATATCTACATCGCTCTTTCTTGGGTCAGAAAATCTCTCTGTAAGCTGATTTAATTCTTTAATAGGAATATAATATTTATTTGATTTCTTCTTAGTTACATAAATATATCTATGGATTTTTGCTGCAGCTCTTGCAGTACCACCCATTAAATACATAACTCTATGATTATTTCCTTTAAAAATCTTAGAACTTTTAACATTAGCTTTTACACAGTCCTCTATTTCCTTTATTTCATCAAGTGTAGGATATACCATAGATACAAATTTATTTCTCATTTCAAGTCCACCTATTGGTAAAGAAACTGACTCTAAAACCTGTCTATCTTTAAACTTGAATATCTGCACACTTCCTCCACCTAAGTCAAGTCCCATACCACTTCTGTCTTTTACAGCCTGGCTAAGACCTACATAGTCGTAGTATGCTTCCTGTTCTCCAGTTATTATTTCTGTATTTTCTACAATCTTTTTCATCTCAGAAACAACATAAACGCTGTTATCTACCTTTCTAAGTGAAGCAGTTGCAAAACAGAATACTTCTGCACATCCAAGTAATTCACAAATTTTAGCAAATCTATTTAATACTTTTAAAAGTCTTTCAAGACCTTCTTCCATAAGAATACCATTCTGTATAAAGCTTAGTATTACAGAAAGTTCTTTTTCTTTCAGTATTAGTTTTATTTCTGTTCCTCTTAATTCAAAAATTATTAATCTAATCGTATTTGATCCTACATCTATTATTCCATATCTCATCGACATTACTCCAATCTTTCTTCATTTTGAGTAGAGTCTAATTTATTTATCTAGCATCTCTAATTCCTTATAAGCTCTTTCAAAGAAATACTCCTGTGAATTTAAAGGAGCTCCTTCCTGTTTAACGTGTTCGTATGTGCCATCTTTAAGAAGTTTTCTTGCTTTAACATTGTCTGTGTACATTATTGCAAAGTCTTCAAGAATTCTTTTCTTAATATCTGGGTCTAAGATTGGTGTTGCTACCTCTACCCTTCTCATTGTATTTCTTGACATTAAATCTGCAGATCCTATATAAACTTTACTATCGTTACCTTCACCAAATATATACACACGAGTGTGTTCTAGGTAACGGCCAACTATGCTTATAACTTCTATGTTTTCTGTAATACCCTCTACTCCTGGTATTAAGCAGCATATCCCCCTTACAATAAGCTGAACTTTAACTCCTGCTCTAGAAGCTTCTATAAGTTTATTCATAATTCCTTTATCAGTTAAAGAATTCATCTTTATACCTATATAAGCCGGTGCTCCATGTTCTGCTTTGACAATTTCATTGTCTATCATATCCATGATAGGCTGTCTTAAACAAAGTGGAGATACTAGCAGAAGGTCTGATTTTTCTACAACTTCTCCAAGAGATAATCTATCAAAAACTCTACCTGCTTCATGAGCAATTCTCTTATCAGCTGTCATTAAGCAGTAATCTGTGTATAATTTTGCTGTTTTTTCGTTGTAATTTCCTGTACCTATCTGAGTTATATATTTTATTCCTTCATCAGTCTTTCTTGTTATTAGACATAATTTAGAATGAACTTTTAATCCAGGTAGTCCATAAATTACTCTACAACCAGCTTTTTCAAGTCTTCTTGACCAGTTTATATTGTTTTCCTCATCAAATCTAGCTCTTAACTCAACTAATACGACAACTTCCTTACCGTTTTCAACTGCATTTGAAAGTGCATCTACTATCTTACTATCGCTTGATAGTCTGTAAAGTGTCATTTTTATAGATACAACAGTTGGGTCTTCTGATGCTTCATATAGCATATCTAAGAAAGGCTTCATACTGTTGTACGGATAGTATAAAAGTTTGTCCTTTTCTTCAATCTGTTCTATTATAGAACGTCTTGATGAAATTTCAGGCGATTTCTGAGGAACTCTCTTTTCATAGAATAACTCTGAATGATTTCTAAGCTTATCCTGTATCTTTCTAGTGAAAGAAAATTCAAGCGGTGAATTAGAATAGAATATACTCTCATCATCTAATCCAACGTATTTTCTAAGTGTTTTTAATGCTGAGCTATTAAGTTCCCTTGACATTTCCATTCTAACTGGTGCAAGTTTTTTTCTTTTCTTAATTAGCTTTTTCATTGTATCTCTGTAATCTAAATCCTCGTCGTATACTGTTTCCTCATCAATATCGGCGTTTCTAGTTATTCTTATAAGAGACTTACTCTTAACCTTATACTTTTTAAATATTTTTGTTACAAAGTGAAGAATTAGTTCTTCTGCTAAAATATATTTTCTGTCGTCAGATGGAATCTGAATTAATCTTTCAAAAACATCCCCCGAACAAGGAACTATACCTAATTTTTCTGTTCCACTTTTACCTTCTAAAGAAACTATTGCATAAATTTCTTTTTCCTTTAAAAATGGGAACGGCTGTCTTTTCCCTATTATTTGTGGAGAGATAAGAGGTCTTATTTCTGAATCAAATAATCTTTCTAGTACTTCCTCATCCTCAGAAGTTAGTGCCTTACTGTATTCATTTTCTAAATCTTCAACACAGTCCCCCGCTGCATTGCACTTTACCCTTGAGTGGAAATCTACTAGTTCGATTCCAAATTCCTTAACTTCTCTCATTAAATTATTGTAAGCATCATCTTTTAACTCATTTAATTTTTTTGTATATTTTACAATTTCTTTAATCTCCTCTTCAGGAGTCATATTTGTTTTACTATCCCTAGAATCTGGATCAACTATCATCTGGTCATATAAAGATCCGACTCTTACCATGAAAAATTCATCTAAATTGCTCTGGAATATCGACACAAATGTCAGTCTTTCCATTAAAGGAACTGATTGGTCCATAGCCTCTTCAAGAACTCTTTTGTTGAATTTTAGCCATGATATTTCTCTGTTATCATAGTATCTTTTAGTCATTTTTCTCTCTCCCAACATCTTTATTTTATACATATTATATTTATCTGATTGCTATAAATATTAGTAAAATTATCACATAATTAAAATACTAACACTTATAAAAAAATCATTATAGTAAGCAATCGTTAAAAGAGGGTTAAAAAAATTTAACAAGAGTTTTAGTTGGTTAGCTTTTCTTAACTTTGTATGAATATAGTCTATCATAATTTTCAGAATATTGCACGTTTATATATCAAATTTATTTTAATTGCTATAATAATTTTTCTTTTGAGAAATCTATTAAAAATGCTCCAAGTGGTGCAGTTATTATTATCGCAAGTACCGCAATTGATAGTACAAGTTTTCCACATTTAAGTCCTGCAGCAAGTGGTACAGAGCCTATCGCAGCTTGAACAGTTGCCTTTGGAAGATATGAGAACACGCAGAATAATCTTTCTTTAGAGTTTAATTCAGTCCCTATCATGCAAATAAATACACCTATTGAACGAATTGCAAGTGCGATAAATATCATAAAAACCGCTGTAAATCCCGCATCCATTGTGTATCTTATATCGACAGCAGCTCCAACAAGTACGAATAAAACAACTTCTGCAGCTATCCAAATTTTACCGAATTTCTCCTGAAGTCTAACCTTTACAATATTTGTACTCTTCATCGCAAGTACTAATGCCATACTTGTTACAGCAAGAAGTCCAGACATAGCAACTCTTCCTTTTAAATAATCTTCAAGGGCAACAAGTAAGAACGATACTGCTAAAATAATTATTACCTTTGTACTGTTTCTAATTAGATGTTCTTTGTTATATCTATACTCAAAGAATCTATAAAGAATTAATCCAACAACAGCCCCAATTAAAATCCCAGATACTATAGAAATTGGTATGTCTGCAAAACTAGCCAAATTTACCCCTTCTCCTTGATTCATAGCTAAGAATGTACTGAAAAGCACAATTACAAATACATCGTCAAAAGATGCCCCAGCTAAAATCATCTGAGGTATTCCCTTCTTTGTGCCAAGATTATTGTCCATTAAATCAACCATTCTAGGAACTACAACTGCTGGAGATACAGCACTCAACACTGCTCCAATTAGTGCAGCCTCTACTCTACTGACACCAAATAAAATTGGTGCGAATATTACATAAGCAATTATTTCAAATGTAGCTGGAAGAAACGACATTAAAAGCGCAGTTCTCCCAACTTTTTTTAAATCCTTTAGGTCTAGTGATAACCCAGCTTTGATTAAGATGATGATAAGAGCCATTTTTCTAAGCTCTGATGATATGTTTAGGATTGAGCTATCTAAAAAATCCAGTACATAAGGCCCTAAGATTATTCCTGTTACAAGCATTCCTATGATTCTTGGAATTTTAATTTTTTCGCATATAGATGCCAAGCTCATTCCCACTAAAAAAATTAAAGCAAGTGATACTAACATTTTATTTCTCCTTTTATTTTGTTTTAAACGCAAAAAAGCTGATGGTTTCTGCGTGGTTGCAGAAGTCATCAGCTAGATAAGCGGTTTAGGTTTCCCAAGGGAGACATTCATTCCCTTTTTAAGTTATATATATAATTTATATTACTTTACTTAAAAAATCAAGAAATATTTTAATCTAATTATGTCCTTTAATATCTAATTCTATCTATAATAGATTCTTGTTTTACATTCTTACTTAGTACAAAGGATAAAATAACTTGCATTATCAATAATGCTAAAATCATTATTAAAACCTCAGCTGTAGGGAAATTGTATACCTTTATTCCAAAGATACCTTTTGCTTTTGCAAATAAGAATAATCCATATCCTGCTGGTAGACCAATTATTAAAGAAGTTGCAATAGATCCTAAAGTGAATAAAATTCCTTCAAACTGTAGCATTTTTCCAAGCTGCTTATTGCTCATACCAACTGCTTGGAGTATACCAAATTCTCTTTTTCTTGTTATTACATTCATAATCATTGTATTTGCCATATTAAGGAAACATATAGTTCCTATTAATCCTAAAAATGCGTATGATATTAACTTCATAAAAATCATTTGTTTTTCTGCAAGTTGATATACTTCATCGTATGATTCCCAATAAACATGTTCATCATTTTCATATAACTCATTTATTTTGGATTCAACCGCAGATTTAGCACTATCATTACAGTATATCCAAATATATGCGTAACTACTATCATCTAATCCAAGTTTTTTAGCTGTATCCTCTGTTATTATATAATCTGCTAAAACACTTCCAAATGCTCCCATTGCAGTACCTTTATATTTTACACTCGATTTATCACTTCTAAGTTCAACGTCTATCTTATCACCAATTTTTTCTCCGTATTCTTCCATAAAATGAGAGAATGGATATACAAATCCATTAGCTTTACTAACTGAATCATAAGTAAAATCGCCAACTTTACCTGGATTTTTTAGTTCTTTATCAAAACTTTCTCTATCAAATATTGCTACTGTTTTTATACCTTCTTTATCTTTGAAAGTAAGATATTTTCTTGTTTTAATCTTTTCCACACCATCAATATTTTCAAATTCTTTAATTCTAATATCTGAAATTGGGTTATTTACAAAAATCTTATCAAGATTGTTTTCTTTGTAGACATTATCGTAATTGTCGTAATTAATCTCTAATTGATAATCTCCGTATTCTACATTTAATCTAGCATCGTACTCTGGATCTATACTACTTGTTAAACTCGATATAACAACAAATAAAATACATGATACTCCCATAACAATTATTGTCATAATATTTCTCTTTTTATTTGTTAATAAATCTGATTTAATTAGTCCCCAGATATTTAATGCCTTGTGTCCTTTCTTGTATCCTTTTTTATTAGAAATAGACTCTTCATATGAAAATGCATCTACTGGAGCAATAGATGTAACAGTTTTTATAGATTTAATAAGCGAAATACGTACTGTTATAAATGATACTAAAGCAGAAACAATTATAATTACTGGAGAGAATAATGATATATCTTCAACTGCTATAACTGCACCTCCAGATCTAGCAAAATCCATTATTCTATTAAATAAAATCTCTGTTACAAAGTATCCAATGAATAAACCAATAGGTATTGCAATTACTGCAAGAAGCATGCCTTCTGTTATAATTATTTTTTTCATTTGCTTTTTAGTTGCACCTATCGCATTAATTTTTCCGTATTCCTGAATTTTACGAGAAATACCAATTTGAAAAATATTGTATATAACTACTGCTGCAAATATAACTACTACTAAACACATTAATACGCAAGGTATTAGCACTTCAGACGTAGGTGCATATTTAGTTATAATTAAACTTCTATTTTCAATTACATTATCCTTAACAACATTACATTTTGTTGCAAGCTCTTCAATCAATAATTCAATATCATCAGAGTTTCCCTTTATATTTTCATCTAAGTTAAAATACGCTGTAAACTGTTTCTGTCCTTTAGGAAATTTACTATCGTAATATTCTTTTGAAACAAGTACTGTAGATGATTGCTGTTTTTCATTACCGATACCATCTTGTAGTATTCCAGAAATTACAAATTCATAATTCTTAAAACCTTCATTACCATTCTTTCTTATAGGAACAGTTACTTTATCACCTAGTTTAATATTTTTATAACCTAATTGTTTAAAAAACACTCTTGATGCCACAATTTCATTGTATTTTTCAGGCGAATTTCCTTCTTTTAATGCATAATATCCTTTAGTCATCATTAACGCTTTTTTATCAGCCCAAGCCACTTTTGAATAACCTTTTGTATTAGATTCTCCTACACTAGCTACAATACCAATGTCATTGATTTCACCTCTTTTTGACATTTTATGAAACTGTTCCTCATCTATATTTGCAAATGCAGCTATATAACTTCCATGAAGTTTTTCTGCATTATCTATATTTCCTTTTAAACCACCGTATCCAAATGTTCCAATCGCTGTTATCATCATTGTTGTAAGGGCAATTGCAATCATAGTAAGTATACTTCTTGTTTTATTCTCTTTATTATTACTTAAGGCTAACTTTTTTATAGTTTTCATTTAAGTTCAGCCACCTTTCCATCTTCAATTACTAAAATCCTATCTGCAAGCTGAGCTATTTCTTCATTGTGAGTTATAATAACTAAAGTCTGTCCATATTTTTCTGCAGAAAGTTTAAGCATAGATATAACTTCTTCTCCTGTCTTAGAATCAAGATTACCTGTTGGCTCATCAGCTAAAACTATATCTGGCTTTGCTGCTAAAGCTCTTGCAATAGCTACCCTCTGTTGCTGACCTCCTGACAATGTAGAGGGTAAATTTTCTACCTTGTCTTTAATTCCTAATGTATCTAAAATATCATCAATATATTTTTCGTCTGGTTCTTTATCGTCAAGTCCTAAAGGAAGAACAACATTTTCATACACATTTATTGAAGAAACAAGATTAAATGCCTGGAAAACAAACCCTATCTTTTGTCTTCTAAATACTGCTAGTTCATCCTCTGACATATTGAATATATCCTTGTCTTTTATATATACTTTTCCAGATGTTGGATAATCAAGACCTCCTAAAAGGTGTAATAATGTACTTTTCCCTGATCCAGATTTTCCTATAATAGCTACAAATTCTCCCATTTTAATCTCTATCTCAGCGTTTTGTACTGCTTTAACCTGATTATCGCCTTCTCCAAAATATTTACATAACTGCTGTGTCTTTAAAATTGTTTTCATAATCATTACCTCCTTCTTTACTATAAATATTACAGTAAAAGTATTTCCATTTTCTTTCAAGGCATAAAAAAAGTCTTACAGATTCGTAAGACTTTCTTTTAAAATTGGAAGTTGTACAACAAATATACTTCCTAACTTCTTTCCGTCAATAAAGTTATCCTTTACCATAATAGTTCCTCTGTGTTTTGAAATGATGTATCTTGCAAGATATAAGCCTACACCACTTCCAGATTCTAGACATACTTCTTCTTTGTTACCTCTATAAAATCTCTTGAAAATTTTATGCTTTTCATTATCAGGTATTCCAATTCCTTGATCTTTAAATTCTATTCTAATCATAGTATTTAAACTCAAAACATTTATATGAATTTCTGTATTCTCTTTTGAATATTTTACTGCATTATCTAATATATTGATAAATGCCTCTGTAAGCCATTTTTTATCTCTCATAAGTTTTGGTAACTGTTTATCCTCAGGATTATCAAATTCTATAGATATATTTTTTTCGTCAGCTTTAGGCCACACTCCATTGACAGCATCTAATATTGAGTCGAATAAATTTCCTTCAGAAAGATTTATCTCTATCATACCACCTTCTAATCTTGAAATATTAATCAAAGATAGTATAAGTTTTTCCAATGAATTAATTTGAAATCCCATAAGATTTTCGATTTCTTCTCTTTCCTCGGAAGTAAGATTTGCATTTTGCATTATTTCAAATGTTGATTTTATTGCTGCTAATGGTGTTTTTAGCTGATGTGAAATATCTGTAACAACAACTTTTGTATCCAGTTTATCATCTTTAGCCTTTTCCCTTTCAAACAAAATTGTGTTATATAGGCTGTCTAGCAAAGTATCTAATCTAGAAATAATATGATTATAGTCGTATTTTATATACTCTTTAAGCTCTGATTTAGATGGAGAGTATATTCCTTCCTTTAATAAATCTAACTCGCTCTCAATTAAACTAATCAACTCCAAGTAATTTTTATTTAATTGTTTTTTATATTGTCTTAGAGAAATTATAATTATCGTATATAATACTAAAGATAATATTATCATTTCCCTAATCAATTCAATATAATTCTTATATGTTATAGTCTTACCATTATATGTGTATCCGTATTTTTCTAAAATATTCTCAGCTTCTTTAAAGGTTATTTCCTCAGCTTTGTTTTCTGTAATCACCTGTGAAAGAACAATCGTTTCATCTTTGTATGAGTTGTATTTCAATGCAACAACAGTAATATTTATTATAATTAAGGCAATGAGTGGAAACAGATACCATTTATATTTTTTAATTTTTTCCATTCCAGACATATCCAAGCCCTCTTACATTTTTTATTATTTTTTTACCGTCGCTATTATCATTAATTTTCTTTCTAAGCCTTGTAATATTTACAGCTACAGTATTTTCATCGACAAACTCGCTATCTGTATCAAATATTTTTTCAAGTATTTGCTCTTTAGAAATAATAATATTTTGATTTTCCATAAACATTAAAAGAAGTTTCCACTCATTCTTTGTAACCGATACCTCTTTTTCATCTACAAAAACTTTCATATCAGCTTTATCTATCTTCACATTTCTCGATTTAATTATCTGATTATCATTTGATTTTTCTTTTCTAAAATACGCATTTATCTTCATTATAAGCACTAATAAACTAAAAGGCTTCACTACATAATCGTCAGCACCAGCATCATATCCCATAACCATATCCGTTTCTCTATCTAGTGCAGTTAGTAAAATTATATGTGCATTTGTTTTTGATCTTATACTCTTTATATAATCGAGTCCACTTCCATCGGGAAGGTTGATATCGCATAAAAACAGCTCTGGAGTGAATTCTTTTGTTATAGTTTCCGCCTCTTCTATTGTTCCAGCTCCTTTTACATCATACCCTTCCTTTTGAAGAGAAAGCTCTATACTTCTTCTAATACTTTGTTCATCCTCTATAATCAGTATTTTATTCATATTTCATTTGCTCCTATTAAATAATGTAATTATTATACTCTAAAAGGTTTATATTTACAATATTCGCTCATTTTCACATATAATAAAAAAAGCTGCTTGTAAAATTTTTACTCGCAGCCATTCTTATATTAACTTATTCCAAAAATCAAAATTACTGTAAATAAAAATAGAATTAAACCTATCCAATTTCTATCTACCAATAATTTTGTAAACATAACAACCAAACACAGTAAAATTAAAACAACTACTCCATTCATTATCTCCAGTTCCTAATCAAAATATCATCAGTAACATCAATAAACAAGATATAAACACTACAAATCTCGTCATTATCATCATATCCAAAATAAACAGGATATACACCATCACCCCAACCAGAAGCAAATATAGGAATATTCAACTCCGTTTCAGGAACTTTCCAATTCAACCAATCACCACCTTCACGCTGGTATTTTGGATATTTATCATAACTCTCTTCTAGCAAATCACAGAATAAGTCGTTATATGGATCAATTCCTTCCTCTTTTTCGCATCTCTGCTCCCAATATTCTTTAAATGCTGCTTGAGTACTTTCATCGAGAATACATCCCATTCCAGCATCTACACAAAATCCAAAATACTCATCATCCTCTAGCTCCTCGTCTAAGTCCTCATTTCCAATCACACCTAAATCGTAATAAACTGGTTTATTATCATTAATCGAAACTTTTACACATGAATATCTGTCTCCAAATTTTTCACTTAATGCAACAGAAATAGCTACATTATAATTTCCAGGAGGAATATTTTGAATATAAGTTGGTGCATCCTCAAGTTCAATTAATGGATCACAGGCGATTATTTTTCCTGTTGGAAAAGAAACTTTACCGAGATTCAAAACATCAAGATTTATTTTTCCTATCTTGTTTTCTATAAAATATGCATCTAAATCTATTTTGCATCTAAGTGATTCTTTCTTACTTTCGTACTTACTTAACCATTCTTTACTATACATAATCTGCACTCTCCTTAATCATCTAATGCATCGCAAAGTTTATCCATAATCTCTGAAATATCAGACGGTATACCCTCCTCCCACTCTGGTTTTTCAAGAATTTCACCATCTAGTATTTCAAACATTTCATCTGGTATTTTAACTTTTACCTTGTTTTTATCATACTCACTCGTCCAATCATATCCTCCACAATATACGTCATTACTAGGATTGAACGCATAAATTTGATTTTTATAAAAATCTGCAATCCAATTTTTCTCAATAGTATTTATTATATCGTAATCTTCTAAATACCAACTTTCATTTTCTTCGCACTCTTTTCTGTTTGAAAAGTTTTTACAGAATGTTGGTGACATATGCCAATATAAATACAAAATAGTTCCTCTATCAGTATCAGGCTGATTAACAATCCATTGAATTACCTTTTTAGGATTATCAAAATTCCAACTTATTGCTAACAATTGTCTTTCTTGTGGAGTATTTTTACTAAGAAAATCAATAATTAAATCTGTACTTAATTTATCGAATTCATCTTCTTCAATTTTTACTTCATCCCAATTAAAGTCACTTTTTAAAATATCACTTATTTTTAGCGTTGTATTTGCAAGCTCTAATATTTCTACATTATCATCTTCTAAATCATCAAATTCATCTTCAAAAAATTCCTCATCCTTTAGCCAACAAATAAATTCCTCAAAAGTATCTGCAAGATGAGTAATCTTGTAATCATGCTCTTGATCAACATGAACAACTTTTGGCTCACCTTTAGGCCCACATTCTCTATAATCTAAGAAAATCATATCATGTCCAGCACTTGGACAATCGCATATAGCAACTCCAATAGCAGGATATTCCCATTCATCAATCATAAACTGGCTACCAAATTCGCCACAAAGAGAACTTCTCTTTTTTCTTCCAATACCTAAAATACCTGTAATGGCAACGTGATTCTCTGCCCAAGTAGTTGGCTCATTTGTTGGAAAGCATGATTTTGTAGTAATACCACCATTATGTTGCTTCATCAGCCAAATATATGACTCTGGTAACTTATATCCTAACTCTTTTTCTACACTTTCAATCATTTCATCAGAAGGATATTCTTCAACATATTCATTTAATGAATAATCTATGTCATACCAGAAATCTGTAAAATCATAATTCTCAAATGTCATTTTTTTACAACCTACATCATTTAAAATATCCATACAAATTCTCCTTTTAATTTTTACAAATTTAATATATATTCAATTATTTCCTATATATAACCTATATAGCCACGATTTACAGTTTAAATTTTACTTAATCTACATCTGTCCAAAGCATATACTTACCACAATTAAGGCATTGGAATAAATAACATTGAAAACTTCCACCATTTACCGAAGTTCTAATCAATTCCTTTTGCTCCTCATTCCACAAAGAATCATCTAAAACCTCGTCCATTATTCCCAAAGCTTTTAGCTCTAATGCCCCAACACGACCAAGATATGCACAAAAATCACCACAATGAGCACGCCAATATTCTTGCTGCCATCCACAATATCCTGGAGTACGATGAATAAGTTCATCAAGTTTGCTCATATCCTCTACTCCATCATCTACGCAATAATCATCTTGAAAAGTTCCATTAAATTTCTTTGCAGCTTCTCCACTTGCAATACAATCAGGGCAAAGATAATCAATATCTTCAACAGAATAAAATGGTGCTTGATAATATATGTGTGTAGTTTTGCCACAACAATCGCAAATTACACCTTTTTCAGATTCATCAAAAGCTCCTGTTGCCAATGGATTTGGATGATATTTAAATGTTGGTATACCTAATTTATCAAGTTTTTCTCTTTCATTTTTTATATCTCCTTCTGTTTTTGGTTTCGGTATAGCAAAATAATCCTTCCAATTTTCTGCATAAGATTTCATTTTTAATAAACGCTTTTGGATTTTTATATCTGATGAATTTCCAATTTCTGATAATAATTCGTACGCAGATTTTTTATAATTCAATAAATCATATACATTAACTAAGGCTTCTTTAGCTTTTCTATCTTCAATTTGCTCTAATTTTTCTTTTAGGTTGTAAAGATTAATTACACTCTCTGGACTTGTATCAGATTGTTCAAATTGTTTTTTCCGCTCTATATACATTTCTTGATATTTATCCATAATAATACCTCACTTCAACATTTTAATACCGAATGTCTAATATTCTTTTACCTCATAAGAAATTTTTAAAGTCATTCCTGGTATTGAAACACCTTTCAATTTCTCCTATATTTTACCAATCTCTTTCTCTAATTGCTTCCTCAACATCAATTGGAATATCAAAGTAATCTAATATATAACCAACTGTTTCACCTATACACTCTCGAGCTACTGTTTCAATTTCACTATCATTTTCATCAAATTCATCTTGCAGATTATTGATTGAACAAATAATTTCATCCATTTTTTCTTGAATAATATTTATATCTTTTTCGCCAGTTTCTAGTAAATCGATGACTTTTTGAAGTTCATTTCTTATTTTATCTACTAAAAAATTAGGATAATAGTCATCTTGGTACATTTCATTTAATAAATCATAATTAATATCAAATTTTTTCATTCTAATTTTCCTCCTCTATTTTTCTCTTTCTTCTATCAAATCAAAAACCTCATCAATACTCATTTCAAACATTACAGAATCATTATCTATCATCTCAAAATAATATCTAACCTTCTCTACTCCAAACTCCTTCTCTAAATTTTTCCATTCCAAAGATAACTTAACACAAAAAGCCAACGTATCACTTCCAAGTGAGTCCATATACCAACGAACTTGATACTTTGGAGATACATAATTTTGAACACTTTTCAATGTTGTATCCCTATCAGCGAAATCATCTTCATAAGGAATTTTCTCAACAGAGCCATCCTTTTTTAGAATAATATCAATTCCACGTTCTTTTTCTATTTCTACACACTCAAATTGAATGTTATCTTCTAGTAGCAATTTTTCATTAAAATATTCAATAATAGATTCATCATCTTCTCGCCAATCAATCCATACAAGATCTTCACTTTCCCAAAATTCATCCCTATTTTCATCTGGTGATTCCAAAAACTTCCTTATATTTTCCATATCAACTCGTATCTCCTTTATTATTTAAGTCTGCTGATGAAACATTGTAATTACCTTGCAATCCGTACAAATCTCTATATACAGAGTTCCCTCAGCAAAATCCTCAATTGTATCCCAATGAATCTGAGCAAGATATCTCATCTTCTTACCACATTCTGGACACTCTCTATACTCCCAATCCTGTACCCAACTAGCAAATCCACCTATTGTATTGACATCACAGTTAAATGCTCCATAAAACAAAGGTCTTTCAATTTCAGATAATACCAATTTATTTGACACCATATCTTCAATCATTTCCTCTGTATAATAATTTTCCTCGATACCTTCATATTCCAAAATCTCGCTTTTTCCATCAAGAGTAAATTTATTTGACTGTCCTTCAGATAAAAAGATACAATTTGGACAACAACTTGCCGTAATTATTCCATCCATTCCCAAGAACTCAAATCTTTTATCTCTTCCATCAATTATCAAAATATCTACTAATTCGCAGCCACAATGTTTACACTTTTCCCCTCTTTTTCTAGCTATAAATGTTCCATTTTCATCTTTTTTATCTCCAGGTTCAAATGAAAAGCATCTATCATAGTTTAGTTTTATGTACTCATTTTCTTCATTGAAAGTCCAGCCACCTTCCTCTGCGTAGACATCTGTATCTACATATAAATTCTTTCTCCAAGGTTTTGGATTTATCTTTAACTCGTGCAACGCATTTTTAGATTTTTCATCTCCTATCATTGCCAAACATCCTAAGATACAACTCGCATCATCACTTGATTCCGTAGCCATTATCCTTACAATTAAGATATCTCTAACCTTTTCGTCAGCTTTATAATAAAGAGCACTTGGATAATATAATTCATATTCACAAGCTGCTTTTGCAATTTCCTTACAATCTATTCCTCTTGTCATTAAATCACTAAATAAATCAAATTCATCAGTTGAATAAAATTTTTCATAACCTAAAGATTTGATTCTATTTATAACTTGATTTTTCTTTTCTTCTATTTCTTCTACAGACCAATTATTTACTTCTTTTCTGTGCTGCTTTGCTCTACATTTCCAACACAATCCTTCAAATCCTATAGATGTTCCACATTCTTTACATTTATATTTCAATCTCATAAAAATCTCCTTTCAACTGATAAATTTTTAATATGTAAATTTATAATCTACAAAAGCTATAAATTTTATTTATATTTGTTAGATAAAAATTAATTTTATAAAAAACTTAATCATATACAAAAAATACCTTGCACAACATTTTAAAAAAAACTAGCTGATGCAAGGTACAAAATTTCCGACTAAAAAACTCTATCTATCACATTGTAGAGTCTATTTTTGGTGATTATTTAACTATTTATCTTATTTTAGCATATTATATTTCTCGATAAAATGTTTATTTTAAATATTAACAAAATTTTTAGAAAATAAATATTTTTAACTCAACTTAATATTGTTATCTATTGTTTTAAATTATATAATAAAGAAAAAAGCATATTTTAAAATTTTTAAAAAGGAGTGTTTGATATGAGGAAATTAAGATTAATCTTTTCTATATTAACCGTTGTATTTGCTTCTCTATGACTAGCAAAAATACTTTCTTACGATATATCACTTCCTTTAATGTTTATATCTATGATATTAACATTTTTAGTTTGGTCTAAGGAATGTTATGACAAAGGTTCTAAAAGAGATAGCCATATCTTTTTAGGAGTAGCTATTTTCATAGCTGCAATAACTGTTTTTAATATAATTTCAAACTTCTCTTCAAAAGAAAATAATGCAGAAATTCAAAATGGAGAAACAGTACAGATGTATTCTCAAAAAGAAATCAACTCAGCTATCGACGTTATAAAGAAAGAATTCAAAAGAGATTGGAAGGGTTGTACTCTTAAAGAAATCCACTATGCAGGAGATAAGGTATCTAAGGAACATCAAGAATTTGCCGAAAGATACAATGCTGACGAGGTAATTGTCTTGCTATCGACTTTTGATGTTGATGAGTCTGGAGGAGATGGCTCTCTAAATCCAAATAGCACATATACTGATTGGAACTGGATTTTGGTTAGAAAAAATGGTGGAAAATGGAAACACGTAGACCACGGATATTAAAAAAAGTATATAAAAAGGACAAGAGTATAGCTCCTCTATGCTATCAAATTATATTTGAGAGAGAATTATAATATTATTTTATTTATAAAAATAATATTAGGAGAATCGAAAATAATTATTCTAAAGCGACAATTCTGCAAGCGCCCACAACTGATAAATGTGTTACTCTAACAGTGTGGGTGCTGAAGCCTGGAGCAAAGAACAATTATATCGATTCTCATTTTTACTTTTTATAAACTTAAATATTCATTTAATTCCTCAAGATTTTTTATTGCATCTTCTCTACCTAAATCATACATCTCCTGAATTTTATCTAAGTCTCTTTCAATTCTTTTAATATCGACAAGTCTTGAAGGTCTTAGTACAAAAATCTTCTTTTCTCTTTCAAGCTCATTCACCTTTTCAAGCTCCTCATTGTACACTTTGTATCTATTATTTATAGTAGAAATCAAATTAGGATACTTGTGATAGAAAAGCTTAGGCATAAGCTCGTTTGACTTTTTCTTTCTATAGTCCTCAGGTCTTGTAAGTACTACAATCACTCTATCGTAACCCATACTCATAATCTTATCTATTGGTATACTATCAGAAATTCCACCATCTAAATAGCTCTTACCCTTCACACAAACTGGAGTTGATAAAAATGGCATAGATCCAGATGCACGTAAATACTCAATCTGATCCTCATCTCTAAAATCATCCAACTTTATATACTCTGGCTTTCCAGTTTCGATATTTGTCACTGTTGCGTAAAATTCCTCGTCGCTATTTTTATATGTATCAAAATCAACTGGATCTAATTCATTGACAAGCTTGTTAAAACAAAATTCCTTGTTCATAACATTTCCTGTAGTTATCCAAGAATGAAATCCCATGTATTCCTTGCTTGTTGCATAATTTTTATTATATCTCAACACTCTACCATGCTGCTTTGATTTGTAGTTCATTCCAAACAATGCCCCAGCAGAAACACCTATTATCCCATCGATTTTTATGTTATTTTCCATAAACACATCTAGAACACCCGCAGTGTATAGACCACGCATTGCTCCACCTTCTAATAATAATCCTGTTTTCATAGTTCACCCCTTAAAAAGTTCTTTACAGTTTTGAAATATAGCACTCTTTTCGATATAAGTCAAATTTAGCTGATTAATTTATTATTAATCTCATAAATATTCAAGATTTTTTCGCACAAATACTATATAATATTAATGCCTTTGTATTAATAAACTTTGCAGAATAGAGTACTCTAATTTGTAGAGATGTAATAAATTGTATAACTTTCTAGTATTGAAGGATATCTTAGCAGTACTTTGAAAACATAGAAAAAAGGTTGAAAAAAAGAAAAATAATAATAAATAAGGAGGTTATAAAATAGAATATACTAAAGAAGAACTTGATTAAATATTGTCTTCCTAATAAATAAAGTATTATAATATATAGAAATAAATGATTTATATAAATAAGTTTAAATTCATTTAATAAATAAAACTAGGAGGAATAATTTTATGAAAAGATACTCAAAATATTTAGTAAGCGGTGTCGTATTCTTCGCAATATTATCGCTTGTCAGCTACTTCCTAAAACTAAACTGGAGTATGCAAGTTCTTTTATTTGTAACTATTGTATACATAGTGTTTAGTTTTATAAGCGATGTATTTATATCTAAAAAATTCGCTAAAGACCCAGCTGTAGATGTAGAAAACTTAAGCGAAGAAGAATCTGAAAGACTTAAAAACTTAATAGACAAAGGTGTTCTATTCTTACATGTACCTAAAAAGCCTATCGTTGAACAGTGGGATAAAGAATTTGATACTTTAGTTTCTGAGGAAGCAAAAGAAAATAAAAAGAACTACTCTGACCAGTTTAAATGGCATTTATTTAGCTTTGACCTTCTACCTGCTCTTACAGGTGACGAAGCAAAAGCAGCTTTTGATAAAGAAGAAAAACATGAGATTTACCTATTCTTTGAATATGCAGAACAAACATATATAATTGGAAACGCAAATTTACTTACTTCAAAAGATATAGATGAGTTGTTTGAAAAAAGCGATTTAGAATCATCAGATTTCTATTTCTTTGATCCACTAAACAGTTGGACTTATGTAATACCTCACGAAGAAGAACTAGGACCATACTTCTACAAAGCTAAATAATTTTATAGAATGTGGTAAAAAAATAATTTAAAATAATAAATTTTAATCAATTTATATTTATTTTTAAAATAAATTTCACCTTATTTTAAAATTTTTCTGAGGAGGAATCTAACATGATAATAGAAACAGTACTTGGAGATATAACAAAACAAACAGACGTAGAAGCAATCGTAAATGCAGCAAACAACAGCCTTTTAGGAGGGGGCGGTGTAGATGGGGCAATACATCGTGCAGCAGGCCGAGAACTTTTAGCAGAATGTAGAACACTAAACGGATGTGAAACAGGGGAAGCAAAAATAACATCTGCATACAAACTACCTTGTAAATACGTAATTCATACAGTTGGTCCAATATACAGAGGTGGGAACTTTGGCGAACAACAACTACTTGCAAATGCGTATAAAAACTCTATGAAACTAGCATTAGAAAACAAAATTCGTACTATTGCATTTCCGTCAATCTCAACTGGGGTATATAGCTATCCTTTAGAAGAAGCTGCAGAAATAGCAGTAAAAACAGTAAATGACTTCTACATGGAGCATCAAAATGAATTTGATTGCATAAGATTTGTATTGTTTGATGATAGAACAAAACAAGCTTATGATAATGCAATAAATAAAATTAGAAAAGGTTGCTTATAGGATCTGCATTCCTATACCTAGGAACAAATGCAAAAAATAAAATATAAAACTTATAAGGGCTATTACAATAACTTGTAATAGCTCTTTTTTAGTAACTGATGTATGATAAGTAAAATTTTTCCCAATATACATCTATTTTTTTAATTATACTATCTTCTCTATACATGCAAAACTGAATGAAAAAGGTTGTTACAACTCTTTTGCTAGCAAGACTATTTTTGCTTTGAATTACAATATACAAACGGCTTACAAATTTATTGTATCCTAAACGACAGAATAAAATGATGGATGCCAAATGCATTTTTCCTAATATGCATCTCTTTTACTCAGAATTATATCAATTCGAACTCGACTATCTGGAGACGGCTCACAACTTTGAAATGTGTTACTCTAACAGTGTGAGCCGTCGAAGCCAGGAGGTGAGAATGATATAATTTTGAGTAAAAAAAGAGATGCCATTAGAAAAATCCATTGGCATCCTCAATTATTCAAAGTGTCCCTGACAGGAATTGAACCTGCGACACCCGCTTTAGGAGAGCGGTGCTCTATCCTGCTGAGCTACAGAGACATATTTTAAATCTTATATAACTAATAACATATTAAATATTATATCACTAAAAATATTACTTTTCAAAAAAAATTCCTGCTCTTTCCTTTATTTTTAACATCAAAACTTCTACACAATTGAAAAAAACGATTATCTATGCTATCATTTAACTAGTTGAATTTTTAAAATAATTTAAAATCAAGCAGGGGAGCTTTTTCGGCTGAGAGTAGGTAAAACCTAGACCCTTAACCTGATTTGGATAATGCCAACGTAGGGAGAAGATAAGATATTAAACACGAGCCTTGTTGGTTTCGTGTTTTTTTATTTTTAAAATCTCTCTCAATACTAAAAGACTGGGGGAATTAAAATGTTAAAATCAACTATCGAAAATGTAAGAGAAATATCACCACTTATCCACAACATCACTAATTACGTTACTGTAAACGATGTTGCAAATATAATATTAGCATGTGGTGCAAGCCCTATCATGGCCGACGATTCTGAGGAAGTTGAGGATATAACTTCTGTGTGTACTGCTTTAAATATCAATATCGGTACACTTAACAGAAATACAATCCCTTCTATGATATTAGCTGGTAAAAAAGCAAATGAATTAAATCACCCAACTGTACTAGATCCTGTTGGTGTAGGTGCGAGTGCTTTAAGAAATAAAACTGCTAAAGAACTTCTTGAAAATGTGAAATTCTCTGTAATAAGAGGAAATGTTTCAGAAATAAAATTCTTAGCTACTGGTATTGGAGCTGGAAAAGGTGTCGATGCAGCTGTTGGAGATGCAGTTACTGAAGAAAATCTTGATTCTATGGTAGAATTTGCAAAATCATTTTCAAAAGAAACAGGTAGTATAATTGCAATAACTGGTGCTATCGACTTGGTTGCAGATGCTGAAAGATGCTTTGTGATTAGAAATGGTAGAGCCGAAATGGGAAAAATAACTGGAACTGGATGCCAGCTTTCTGGATTAATTGCATCATTTATCGCTGCAAATCAGGACAACATGCTTGAAGCAACTGCAGCTGCTGTAATAGATATGGGACTTTCTGGAGAAATTGGTTGGTCTAATATGGAAAAAACTGATGGAAACTCTACTTACAGAAATAGAATAATCGATGCTATATATAATATGGATGCTAAAACATTGGAAGAAGGTGCTAAATTTGAAATCAAATAGTTTATTAAATGAAAATAACTTAAAGTCAAATAATTTAAATAACATTGATATAAATAATTCAAAAGCAAGTAATATAAATCCAAAAGATTTACAGTTATATGCTATAACTGACAGACATTGGCTAAACGGAAGAACTCTTGCTGAACAGGTAAGAGAATGTCTTGAAGGTGGGGCTACTATACTTCAAATAAGAGAAAAAAATCTTCCAGAAGATGAATTTTTAGAAGAAGCAAAGGAAGTTCAGGCTCTTTGCAAAGAATTTAAAATACCATTTATCGTAAATGATAATATAAATACCGCAGCCGAAATAAAAGCTGACGGTGTTCATGTTGGTCAGGAAGATATGGATGCTAAAAAAGTTAGAGATATGCTTGGAGAAAATGCAATTTTAGGTGTATCTGCATCCACTGTTGAAGAAGCTTTAAAAGCTGAAAAAGACGGAGCTGACTATCTTGGTGTTGGGGCAGTCTTCCCTACTTCTACTAAAGGAGATGCTGACAGCGTAACATTTGAAACATTAAAAGAAATATGTGAAACTGTATCAATACCAGTAGTTGCAATAGGTGGAATAAATGCAGACAATTTATTAAAACTAAAAGGCAGTGGAATAGACGGTGTATCTGTTATAAGTGCGATATTTGCAAGTGATGATATAACTGATGCCACTAAAAAACTAAAAGAATTAACTGAAGAATTATAAATCTTATCTTTTTAAGGAGGAAAAGTTATGAAAGTTGCTTTAACAATAGCAGGAAGCGATTGTAGCGGTGGTGCAGGTATACAAGCCGATCTTAAGACTATGACTACAAACGGCGTATTTGCAGAATCTGTGATTACAGCACTTACTGCACAAAATACAACTGGAGTATTTGGGGTATTTGAATCTTCTCCAGAATTTGTAACTCAGCAATTAGATGCAGTATTCACTGACATTTACCCAGATGCTGTAAAAATAGGAATGGTATCCTCTGCTCCAATTATAAAAGCAATAGCAGAAGGATTAAAAAAATACGAAGCAAAAAATATCGTAATAGATCCAGTTATGGTATCTACTAGTGGCTCTAAACTACTTCAAGATGATGCAATTTCTACACTTGAGGAAGTTTTATTCCCTCTTGCAACGCTTCTTACACCAAACATACCAGAAGCTGAGATACTATCAGATATTAAAATAAATTCCGCAGAAGATATGACAAAAGCTGCAGAAATAATCGGTAAAAAATACAATGCCGCACTTCTTTTAAAGGGTGGACATAGCATAAATGATGCAAACGACCTACTATACTCTAATGGAGAATTTAAATGGTTTAGCGGAAAAAGAATCGACAATCCAAACACTCATGGAACAGGTTGTACTCTTTCTAGTGCAATAGCTTCAAACTTAGCAAAAGGAAAAAGTTTAGAAGAATCTGTTGAATCTGCAAAAGCTTATATTTCTGGTGCTTTAGCTGCTATGCTTGACTTTGGAAAAGGTAGTGGCCCAATGAATCACGCATTTGCAATTAACGGTGAATATTAGTATAATTAAAATATAAGTAGCTATCTTTAAATTTTAAAACAACCCACATATACCTATTTTCTTTTAATATAATAGAAACAAATCTTATTCTCTTTTTTGTGGTTAGTTTCAAAGTTTTTAGGTAGCTATTTATTTTTTTAAAGTTAATTAAAATGAATAATATATTAATTAAAATGAGTATTAAATTAATTGAAAGGAATATTACTATGAAAAGATTTTTAAATTGCAATGCATCTGATTTTGAAAAAATGACAAAACCAGAACTTATCGAATCAATAGCCGCTAGTGAAGGAAGAATCGTAGTTTGTGAAACTATCGGTGCTGTCCCACAAATGCTTGGAGACATAACAAATGCAGAATTTGCTGCATCTATGGGTGCAGATATAATTCTTTTAAACATATTCGATGTAAATAATCCTGTTATGCATGGACTTCCTTCTGATGTTAAACCTGAGGATTATATAAGAAAAATCAAAGAACTTACAGGTAGACCAGTTGGTTTAAATCTTGAACCACTTGAAGAAGGTGTTGCAAGTACAGTTGAAACTGACGACTGGGCTGGATTATCTTCTGGACGTGCTGGAACTTTAGAAAATGCTAAAAAAGCAGTTGAAATGGGAACAGATTTTATAGTTCTTACAGGAAACCCTGGAATAGGTGTTACAAATAAAGCGATAACAGACACTCTAAAACTTTATAGAAAAGAGCTTGGAGATAGTGTTATTTTAATTGCTGGTAAAATGCATGCAGCAGGTATTCTTGGTGAGGCTGGAGAAAAAATAATTACTAAGGAAGATGTTAGGGAATTTGCTAAAGCAGGAGCGGATATCATACTAATGCCAGCACCTGGTACAGTTCCTGGAATAACTATGGAATATATAAGAACTCTTGTTTCTTATGCACACGAGCTTGGAAAATTAACCCTTACTTCAATAGGAACTTCTCAGGAAGGTGCGGATATTTCGACTATAAAAAATATAGCTCTTATGTGTAAAATGGCTGGAACAGATCTTCATCATTTAGGTGATTCTGGATATATGGGAATGGCACTTCCTGAAAATATACTTGAGTATGGTAAGACAATAAGAGGTATAAGACATACATATAGAAGAATCGCAGCTTCTATAAAAAGATAAGTGTTTATTAATAAAAAGGCTGTTGCAGGCCTTTTAAGCAAGTAATCACAATTATTTGCTCTCCAGTCCTCAGCGCCCCAATTATTATTAAAAAACATTTAAATGTATGGGGCGCTTGCGGAATTGTCGATGCAAATTATAGTCCGTTTTAATAAAAAAGAACTTCAAAAAGTTCCTCTTACAAACAAATTTGTTAACTTAAAAAGAGTGGATAAATCAAAATTTTATAGGAATAATAACTAACTTAGTAGATTGAAAGACATAGACAAAACGCACTCGACAATCTGCAGACGTGGGTTTTAAATACAATAAAGCAATTTACCTACACGCACGTCGAAGCCTGGAGAGAAGTTTGTCTATGTTTTCAATCTCCAAGAGATATTAACCTATAAAATTTTTATTTATCCACTCTCTATAAAGATAACAAATTAATCAACATATACTTTTCTACTTTCTCTATAGCAGAACATTCCTGCTATAACAAGCCCTGCCATTCCTACAACCCCTGGAAGAACATGGCTTATAGAATTTCCAGTCGAAATATTTACGAAAATCGAAGCTGGATTATATATATTTATAATGTTCAAAGATAAATTAAATAAAACTGGGCACCAAAGTGATTCTGTCTTATAAAGAAGATAAGACTGAATAACCCCAACAGAAGTACTCATAACTAAAAGCATTACTGCCCCATTTAATGGATTTTCTGCTACATTTATATATAAAAGCATCATTATAGGTAACTGCCAAATTCCCCATAAAAATCCATTCAATACAGCCGCTTTATCTGGCTTCATAATCTTGCACATTCTAGGAAGTAAGTATCCCCTCCAAGCAAATTCCTCACAAAAGCTCTGTATTATACCATATATTGGGAATATTATCGCTAAATTTGAAACCTCGTACGTTACACTCTTTAAGTATTCAAAAATACTTGTATATTGAAGATTGTAAACTGTAACCATTCCCAATAATTTGACCCCTGAATGGAATATTATATAATTTATAACTGCTCCAAAGTATATTATAAAAGGTGCAAAAAGCATAGTTCTTACGTACATACTTTTATTCCTTTTTATATTAACTTTTAAAAACATATTTCTAAGACCTTCTCTGCAGATCATCCTTGTGATTAGTGCCGCCAATGCTGGAGAGAAAATCATATACATTAATAAATCCGGATTTCTATTGATAGAATAAATAACCGTAAGAGCCGTCATAAAAATAAGTGCTATTCCGAAAAACACAGATATTTGTTTTTTTTCTACATTATTCATAAAAAAACCTCCTGTCTATCTGATTCGTTTTACTTTACTATAATATTAACACCCAATTATTAAATTAAATTGATATTATTTCTAAAGATTTATGAAATTTTAAGTATCGGCAAATTTAATCTTCTAAAAACTTTATAAATTTTTAGCGATTTAATATTTACTTAAAATTCAAACTCAATCTCTTCACACTCACAACTATCTATATATTAATATATTTAGAGATAAATTTCAAATCTTTAAATTAATATTTTTTTACAAAATACATTTCAAATCAAAACTTTTTAGACAGTTCTTCTATTTACAACCATATTTTTCATATTTACTATTGCATACGAAACATTATATATAACAAAAGCTTTTATAGGCACCATTAAAGCAGCTTTTAATGCTCTTGCTGGTAATGTAGCCATAAATCCATATCCGCTAAGTAAATATATATTACATGTATTTAAAACTAACTCTACTAAGTTTACTATTATAGTACATATAATTATATTTTTTATAGATTTAGGTTTGTTGTAAAGGAATTTACCATACAGTAACCCAACTAATGCAGTAGTAACTGTAAATCCTGGGAAGAAATCTCCTGTTATAAGAGTTACCCCAACTAAATCAGCTATAACTGCTATAATCATAGTATATTTAGGACCATACATAATCCCTGCAATTGTTAAAGGGACAAAGCTAAATCCGATTTTTATTATCGGAGTTGATATAGATAAAAATCTCGATAAGATTATAGTTATCGCAACTAAAAGCGACATCATAACTAAGTCCTTAGTTGTAATTTTATTATTCATAAAATCCTCCTTAATTTTTAATCAAATTTTCTTTTAAATATTTTCTTTTAAGAATAAAAATTTCAACTTTAAATAATCTTTTTAAATAATTTAACATTATATAAAAAATAAAAAGTCCCACAAAATTTGCAGGACTTCCTAATGAATGGTGTACCCGACGGGACTCGAACCCGCAGACCTTCAGAGTCGGAGTCTGACATTCTACCAATTGAACTACAGGCACATATTAAAAAATTATACTTATTTCTTAAAAAAGTATATTTCAAACACATATATTATGATAATTCATATTGTCTACTATGTCAATTATTTTTTCCTCTTTTATTTTCATATAATACTGTAAAATTTATCTTCCAATTGAACAAATTTCCTTGATTTTCTGCCAAATAAAATGTATTCTATTTAATGGATAGATATTTTTAAATTGGAAAAGGAGAGTGATGTGCAATGGATAGTTATCCGTTGCAAAGTATTAAAAATTTAAAACCTATCTGTTAACAGTATCTTAGTCGCTTAGTAGTTTGGCTTTGATCACTCGTTAGCCGATAGAACTACTATAATTAAAAACAAGGAGTGTGTTGCGATGATAAGATACTATAAAACTATCGATTCTAAGCTAGAAAAAATAAACGAGCCAGAAGAAGGATGCTGGATAAACCTTGTTGAGCCTAATCAGAGCGAAATACATGAAATACATGATTATACTGATATTGATATAGAAAGTATCAATGCCGCTCTGGATGAGGAGGAACGTTCAAGAATCGAAGTAAACGACAACCATACTCTTATCCTTATAGATATACCTATAGATGAGAGTGACTCAAATAATTCATTATATAGTACTATACCGCTTGGTATAATAATCACTGATGAAATAATTCTTACAGTATGTAGTGAACAGACAAAAATTCTTAACGACTTCATTGTCGGTCATATAAAGGATTTTTATACTAATATGAAATCTCGTTTTCTTCTTCAGATTTTGCACAAAAATGCATCTTACTACTTACATTATCTAAGAAGAATAAACAAGATGACTACTACTCTAGAAAAAGAAATTTATGATTCTATGCAGAATAAGCAGCTTATACAGTTACTAGAGCTTGAAAAATCTCTAGTTTACTTCTCTACTTCATTAAAGTCTAATGAATTAGTTCTTAATAAGATGCTTAAGACATCAAGTATTAAAAAATATCATGATGATGACGATTTGCTAGACGATGTTATTGTAGAAAACAGACAGGCTCTTGAAATGGCAACAATTTACGGAGATATACTTAGCCGAATCATGGATGCTTTCAGTGCAATAATAAGTAACAACCAGAACAACGTTATGCAGATTCTTACAGTTATAACACTTATCGTTTCATTACCTACATTAATATCAGGATTCTTCGGAATGAACGTCGGCGGAATCCCACTTGCAAACAATGCAAATGGATTCTGGTTAATTGCATTTATTTCCACAATAATCTGTGTAATCATAACTATTTTAATGTCTAAAAATAAACTTTTATAGATTCTGTTTCGTAAGTGTTTTAAAATATATTTAGAATACTTATGAAACAGACTTTTAATTTTATGGCTAACCATAGAATTTTATCTATCTGGTTATTCAAAAATTTTTTAGGGGGAAACTTAATATGAATTATATCTTACTTGTAGTCGGATTTGTTCTTCTTGTAAAGGGTGCCGACTATTTTGTAGAAGGTGCTTCAAGTATTGCAGAATCTTTGAAGATTCCTTCATTGATAATAGGGCTTACAATCGTCGCTTTTGGTACTAGTGCACCAGAAGCTGCAGTAAGTATTACAGCTGCTCTAAGTGGTCAAAATGGGATGGCTATGGGGAATGTAATTGGTTCTAATATATTCAACCTTCTTATGGTTGTAGGTGTATCTGCTATGATAAAACCATTAATGGTAGAAAAAAGCGTTAGAATCAAAGAATTTCCATTTTTAATATTAATCTCTATTCTTACATTTGTAATAATTGGAGATCAATTCTTTGGAGGAACTTCTGTAAACCAGCTTAGTAGAGGCGATGGTTTAGTTCTTTTAATGTTCTTTGCTGTTTTTATGTATTCATTAATAATGACAGCATTAAATTCTAGAAATCAAGCTTTAGAAGCTCAAAAAGCTAATCCAAATGATAAAATAACTGTAGAAATAGACGCTCCTGTTGAAACTATGCCTATTTCAAAAGCTATAATATTCTCAATAGGTGGTATAGTAGCAATAGTTCTAGGTGGACAGGTTGTTGTAAATGCTGCAACAGGAATAGCAAAGAGCTTTGGTGTAAGTGATCAGCTTATAGGGCTTACAATAGTTGCTATCGGTACTTCTCTACCAGAATTAGTTACTTCTATAATAGCTGCAACTAAAGGTGAAAGTGATATAGCTTTAGGAAATGTAATTGGATCAAATATGTTTAATATATTATTTGTTTTAGGTGCATCTGCTGCAATTTCTCCAATAGCAATAGATCCTAAGCTGTTTGTTGACTGTTTATTTATGATAGGTGTAACAGTTCTTGGTTATGTGTTTACTGTTGCAAGAAAAGATATAAACAGGGTTGAAGGAGCAATATTAACTGCTCTTTACGTTGGATATACAGCGTATCTAATAATGAGTATATAAATTATACAAGGACAAGAGTATATCTGCTCTGTGCTCCAGGCTTCAGTGCCCCACACTGTTAGAGTAACACATTTAGCAGTTGTGGGGCACTTGCAGTATTGTCGCTTTTGAGCAGATATTTCTCTTGTCCTCAGTTTATTTTATTATTCTTGGATATTATAGATAAAGTCTGCTTGCATAAGTACTGCTTGCAGGCTATTTTTTATAATGAAAATAAATTTGTTATAAATTTTATACCTTTCTAATATATTTGTGATGTGATACATGTTATAATAAGAAAAAATTCAAATTTGGAGGCAAAAGATTATGGATTATATCAGAGACAGAGAAAGTAATATTCCTTTTAGCTTACACGATAGCAGGATAGTAGATATTCTAATTGATGAAAACAAACTATCTTTAAAGATGAATCCGATATTTCAATATATTGATAATGAAGAAAAATGTCATAATGGAATAATTGAATTCACAAATATTGATAAAGATGCGTGCGATATTATGATATTTAACACTCCTTATGGCTATGATGGAGTAAAATCTTTTTCTGGCAAAGAATTGTCTTTTGATGAATTTAAAGAACAATACCCTAATGCAGAATTTGAAATCATTACAGAGGGATATTGTGGATATGACACAACATTTCAGGGATACATTTGGCAAGAGGAAAATGACCCACTTTTTGCAATCATGAGAATATGGAATATGGGTGATATGATATATCGAATTTAATAATTCAAATTTGTTAAACTTAAATAATAAAAAGCCAAGAAGATTAATTTATCTCTTAATCCTCTTGGCTTTTATTATTTTACAAACTCTTATCTAGCATCAAAACGAAATACTAGGTATAACCGCAACTGTATTTCTTAGCAGACTAAAATTTTGCGTATAGCCACAGATTAATTTGCATCGACAATTCTGCAAGCGCCAATACAGCTCTTAAATCAGACAAAAGACTAAATAAAACTTATTAAAAGATAACAAAATAAGGACAATATTTATAACTACTACTCCAGCGACAATCTGCAGACGTGTATTTTAATTACAACGGAACATATTACATGCACACACGTCGAAGCCTGGAGCGGATAGTAGTTATAATATTGTCCTTTTCATTTTACTATCTTTTCAATAAATTTATTTAGTTTTCGTCATCAAATACCATATCATCCCTGAATCCTTCAAGCATTCCCTCTAAATCTTCCTTAATATTTATTATATATCCAGGAACATATTCAGGTTCTTCAACAACTTCAACAGGACATAGTTCAAACGCTGGAAGCTGAACATCGCTAACAGCAATATCTATCCCCTTCATATCATTAAGAATTTCTACAGAATTCTCAAATTCCTTTTTAGCTAGCTTTTCAAAAATTAAATTGCTCTTTTTATAATAAAGGCATCCTAACATATACGCGCATTTTCTGCTTCCTTTTTCAACGCCTTCTTTATAATACTCTTCAGCTCTATTGAAATCATTCCGTTTATAATAAAGCCGTCCTAAATTTTCAACAGATTCTATACAATTATTTAGCTTAGCTTTTTCATACCATCTAGTTGCCTCTTCAATATTTTCATCAGAAATATCAGAAATAACCCCCATCATATGCTGGCAGTATGTATTTCCTTCCTGTGCTGGCACTCTAAATCTATTCTTAGCTTCATCATACATACCTTCATAATAGTAGATTCTTCCAAGATGAACCATTGCATTTAGATGATTTGCTGTAGCTGCCTGTTCAAAATATTTTATTGAGCCTTTTACATTTCCTAAATTTTCATATATACAAGCTAATCTATACGCTGACGGAATATCTCCATTTTCTGCAGCTTTTTTGTACCAAGTAACTGATCCTTCTATATCTTCTCTATCATCATAAATCTTAGCTAGTTTTATCTGACAAGAAAGTTTTCCTGGAAGCTTTTCAAAATAGCTTATAGCACTATCCACAGCACCTGTTTCCATATATAAATCAGCTAAATTTTCTATTGCAGGTCTACATTTCATATCTATAGCATCTTTAAAAAGCTCTACTGCTCTGCTATATTCTCTCTGTTCAAAGCAAATTCCACCAAGGTTATTAGTCGCTTCAATTATACCTTCATTACTAGCTTCTTCGTATAATTCCTTAGCATCTACAATATTTCCTTCTTTATTAAATAAATTTGCAAGTCTAAATTTAGACATAATATGTTCCTGAGATATAGCTCTTTCATAATATTCTATTGCACCATCTAAATCTTCTTCTCTATCATATATATATGCTAATCTATACTGAGATTTCATATCGCCATTATCTGCACTTTTTTTATAATATCTCTCAGCCTCATCAAGATTGCCTTCCATTTCCATAAGCATACCTAAATTAAAGCAAGCCTCATTGTATCCAACTTTATAAAGCTGTTTGTATAGATTTATCGCTTCCTTTATTTCACCCATCTGAGTATAGAAAACAGCTAGATTATACATACAGTCATGGTCTTCATATCTGCTTCCTTTTTTAAATATTTCAAACGCTTCTTCTTCTCTACCTAGCATATTGTAAAGCACACCTAGGTTGTAGCAAGCCTTTCCATAGTCATGGTCTACCGCATCTAAAAGAACTGCTTCAGCCTTTTCATAATTTTTTAAGACATAATAAGTAACACCCATATTGTTCCGTGCAGCTAAAAGCCCTATTTCAACCGCTTTATCGTACCAATAAAGTGCATACTGATAATCTTCTTCTGAGAATTTTATATTACCTATATCTAAAGCTGCTTCATCTTTTCCACTTTTGTAAGCTATTTTATACCATCTTTCAGCTTCTTCTAATTCTCCCATATCTTCAAAAATTGTTCCTAGTGCATACTGAGATTTTATATTCCCTTCACTAGCAGCTTCTTCGTATTTTTTTATAGCAGCTTCTGTTTTTCCTAATTTATATAATAAAACCGCCTGAGTATGTGCGACATTTGGATCGCTAGAAATTTCTCTAATTCCTTTAATCGTAAACATTGTACTTCTCATTTGTGTAACCCCTTTCCTTTGAAAGCTTCATAATTAAATAATACCATATTAAAGAAGATACTCAAAGTCGTTACAATATAATTAATAATTTTTTTAGAAATTATTATAAATTTTATAATGAAAGAGTTTATAACAAAAGAAGCCATTACAAAAAATGTAACAGCCTCTTATTTTAAATATTTACTTATTTCAAATATTTATTCAACTTCTCAATTATTTAATTAAGTTCTAAATTATTTAATTAAGTTCTCAAATATTTACTCAAGTTTTTAATTATTTAATCAAGTTTTTAATTATTTCTTAATACTCATCTTCTTCTACTTCTTTTATTTTTCTTCCTTTAATAAGCTCTTCATAGGCTTCTTCACCTACTTTTATCTTATCCTCATTATCTCTTAAAACAGTATCCTCTGTTTCTCTGATTATAACATCGTATTCTTCTTCCCCTAATTTCTTGATGTCCTCAGATACTTCTTCATCATCGCCTTTTACAAATAAATCATATGCTTCTTTAGAATATTTTTCATCGATCATATCGATTCCTCCTTCATCTACTTCAGATGTATTGTTTTTATCTGATACAGAATCATCTTCTCCGTAGATATTTATCTTTAATTCCCCTTTAAACTCTACTTCATCTGAATCTTCTGCTTTATCAGCTACACAATTATTTCCGTTAGCTACATTATTTGACTCGGTAATATCATTTTCTGTACTACTATTACATTCTATACCATCAATTATTTCTTCTAAATCTTCCTGTATTTCTTCCATGTTTTTCTCTTCTAAATTTGTTATCTCTACATGAGAATCCTCATCATCAAAATTTTCCATAATTTCTACATAAGAATCATCTTTTTCACCTAATTCTTCTATATTATTAGATTTTTTTAACTCATCTTCATTATAGTTTTCAAATTTATCTTCATTAAATCTTTCAAATTTATCTTCATTTGCTTCTTCTATATCTATAAATTCTGCATTTTCTCTACTTTCTTCAATATCAGCACTACAATGCTCCTCTACAAAAGAAGGATCTTTTTTTGCTAGGTTATCTAACTTCATCATAATCCGTTTTGAATAAGTAACGGTCATTGCCTTTTTTTCTAATTCCCGATCAGAAGATGCGAATCCAATTTCTAAAAGTTTGTGTAACATTTTTTCTGAATATCTAGCTATTATATTAGCTTCTTTGGCATCACTTATTACAACATCTATCTCCTCTTCTTCACCAGTTAGATGAGAGCTAATTTCTTCAGTCTGAGCTTTAAGTCCCATAACAATGTGATATTTTTCAACACTTTCAGCCATCTGTCTGTCTATATTTTTATTTATATCACCTAATATAGATTTCATTTCCTTGTATACTTCCATTTTAGAAAATGAGATTATATCTCTAAAAACATTGAATTCATTTATACTGTACATTTGAAGATTATTTTCTTTTTCAAATAGATTCTTAAAAAATTTCTTTTTCATCTCTTACACCACCTTTTACTTAATTATACTATAACTAGTATTGTATTAATTTGATTTTTAGTTCACATAACATTCAAACTAAATTTAACAAGTATCTATAAATTTTGTATTAAAAATTAATTCTTTCTATAAAAATATTATTCTCTACATACAATTCTCTATATACAAAAAGACCCCTACTTTTGTAGAGGCCTTTTCTCTTAAAATCGTTCAATTTTTTATTATATAAATATATTTTTTAATAATTTATCTTTTATAAATATTTTATTATATTATTTATTGATTTAATACTCTCAATAATTTCTCCTTCTTCTTATCATCAACAAACAACGCATTAACAGAATCTGCATATACCTTTCTAAACTCTTCCTCACCAAAACCAAACACATCTCTGCAAACTTCAAACTCATCAGACATAGATGTATTAGAAACAGTTCTGTTGTCAGTATTCACAGAAATCTTAATTCCATCGTCTAAAAATCTTCTTATTGGATGATTTTTCATAGAATCTACAGCCTTAGTCTGAACATTACTTGTCGGACAAAGCTCAAGCATAATACCTTTTTCCTTAACTAACTCATATGCTACCTCATTATTTTCTATCCTAACTCCATGCCCTATTCTCTCAGCACCAAGTTTTTCAATAGAATCTATAACATTCTGTGCAGAAGCTGCTTCTCCTGCATGAACAGTTATGTGGTATCCATATTCTTTTGCAAGTTTCATAGCATTCACAAACTTATCAGCAAATCCTTCTTCCTCTCCACCAGCTAAATCAACAGCAGACACACCTTTACCGATAAATTTCTTACCTGCTTCTATTGTTTCTATAGCATCTTCTTCACTAAGGTGCTTCATGCAACAAAGAATCAAAGTCGCCTCTATATTAAAGAACATCTCAGCTCTCTTAATCCCATTTATCGCACTCTGAATAACTTCTTCCTGACTCATACCATTTTTAGTATGTAGCACCGGAGCAAACCTAATTTCCATATACTTCACATTTTCAAAAAGTGCGTCCTCCATAAGCTCAAACACAATCTTTTCTATATTTTCACCACTTTGCATAACAGCTAGTGGAAGATTAAACCTCTTCAAATACTCATCAAGAGAACTACACTCCATTGGAGCAATAGAAAGCTTCTCAATCTCTTCTAAATCATAAGAAGGAAGCTCAATCCCATCTTTCTTAGCTAAATCTATAATAGTCTTTGGTCTAACACTCCCATCCAAATGGCAATGCAACTCAATCTTAGGAATATGATGACAATCCATAACTAAAACCTACCTTTCTTAAACTTTTCCCTGCTGAAAATAAAATAAATTTAATAATTTAAAAGTAAAGATACATGTGTACTTTAATAAAGCCACAATTTACCATCACTTATACATTTTACATCCTTTTCCAAATTCATCCCATTCTAAAATTAAAACAATTTTACAAATAACGCTGCTTACAATTGCATTTTTAGCAGCCGAAATTTTTGCATCCAACTACAAATTAATTTGCATCGACAATTCTGCAAGCGCCCACATCATTGAAATGTGTTACATAAATGGGTGGGGCGCTGAAGCCTGGAGAGCAAATAATTGTGGTTGGATGTAAAATAGGCTGCTACAAAGCAATTGTAACAGCCATTATTTCAAAATTATTTTATTTTAGATACTACTCCATCTATTATTTTTTCTATTTTTTCACTAGTTTCATTTACACCATTGTGAGTTATATCTATAACTTCCTTACTCATTGGTAACTCAGCTAATAAATCTAATCCTAAGCCTTCAAGGAATCCATCTGTTCCTTCACCTTCGAATAATTTTATCTTTTTACCACAGTCTGGACATTCTATATAGCTCATATTTTCAACAACACCGTATACAGGTATGTTCATTTTCTTAGCCATATTAACAGCTTTTGAAACTATCATAGATACAAGATCCTGAGGTACAGAAACCATAACAGTTCCGTTTATTGGTATATTCTGCATAACTGTTAAAGCTACGTCACCTGTTCCTGGAGGCATATCTATTAATAGATAATCTAAATCTCCCCATATTACATCTGTGTAGAACTGTTTAACAACTCCACCTAATATTGGACCTCTCCAGATAACTGGTTCATTTTCGTCGTCCATCATAAGATTTATAGACATAACTTTTATTCCGTTAGCATTTACAACTGGGAATATACTTTCTCCATCACTTAAAGCTTTAGAATCTTTAACTCCCATAAGTCTTGGTATACTTGGTCCAGTTATATCAGCATCTAATATACCTACTGAGTATCCCTGTTTTGCTAACTGATTAGCAGTAAGAGCAGTTATAGTAGATTTACCAACTCCACCTTTTCCACTCATTATACCTATTATTTTACCTATATTATTCTGTGGGTTATTTTCTATTGAACAGTGTTCCTTATTATTACATGACCCTTTTGATGGGCAATTGCTACAATTTGACATTTTCCATTCCTCCATTGTGTTACTTTTAAAGTAATTCATTTTTATTATTTTTTTACTTTACATATATATTGTAGTACAGTTTTTCACTAAAGTCATTAAATTTTTAAGTTTATTTTTAGACAATCACCTCAATTTATAACAGATTATAAAAAGGACTGCTGCAAAATATGCAACAGTCCCTTCATATCTATCTAAATCTATTCCGTTTTTTATATAATCTATTTTCCTTACCTAACTAATATTTCTCAATTATTTTTTTAATGAATTGAATTTTTCTGCTATATTTGAGCAGTGGTCAGATATTCTTTCAAAGTTTGTTAATAAGTCTAGGAATAATATTCCTGAATCTACAGTACAAACACCGTCCCCAAGTCTTCTCATATGTTCATTTCTGTACTGTTTAACTAACATATTAACTTCTTCCTCAGTTTTTTCTATTTCATCATATAAATCATGATTTTTAGTATCTATATATTCTATAGCTGAATTTATATTCTTTAATAGTAAATCTGATATTTCGTCTATCTCTTTCTTAGCTATATCAGAGAATTTAGTTTCACCATCTAAAGCTAATTTGTCTATTTCTGCTATGTTTTCAGCATGGTCTGAGATTCTTTCTAAGTCATTTACTACATGGAATAATAAATCGGCTTTAATTCTCTCATCACTGTTTATATTAGTGTTAGATAATTTTAATAAATAGTTTAGTATGCTCTTATGTAGTGTATTTACAGTCTTTTCGTAGTTAAATGCTTTATCTATTGACTTAGAATCTTTATTTGTAAGACCATCCATTGCATAAGTATAAGCTTTCTTAGCTTTTTCACCCATTCTTACAACTTCCTGAACTGTGTTTCCAAGAGCTATTGATGGAGTTTCAAACATTCTTTCGTCTATGTATTTAGTAGTATTAGCTGTAGCTAATTCTATTTCTTCTTCTTTAACTGGAACTAATCTTTCTGCTAGTTTAACTATGTATTTAGAGAAAGGTAATAGTATCATAACATTTATAAGGTTGAATAGTGTATGTGCATTTGCTATCTGTCTAGCTGTGTTTGCTGGATCTAGATACTGAACTACTGCAACTATAGGTTTATTAAGAAGTAGCATGAATAATAATGTACCTATTACGTTGAATGATAAGTGCATTACCGCAGCTCTTTTTGCATTTCTACTAGCTCCTAAACTTGATATAAGTGAAGTTACACAAGTACCTATATTATCCCCATAAAGTATAGGTAGTGCTGCTGTTATTGGAACAAGTCCCTGTGATGCAAGCGCTATAAGCATACCCATTGATGCCGAAGAACTCTGAACTATACCTGTTATTGCGAATCCTGCTAATATTCCAAGTATTGGATTTTTACTTAAGAATAATAATGCATTTCTGAAGCTTGCTAGCTCTGATAATGGTTCAACTGCTTCTTTCATGAATTCCATACCTGTAAATAAAAGACCAAAACCTATAAGTATTTCTGCTACCTGTTTTGTTTTTTCTTTAGATGTAAACATGTAGAATATAATACCAATACCTAGTGCTATTGGAGCAACATCCTCTAAACTGAATGATACTAACTGAGCTGTTACAGTTGTACCTATGTTAGCACCCATTATAACACCTATTGCCTGAGATAATGACATTATCCCTGCATTAACGAAACCAACTACCATAACTGTAGTTGCACTTGAACTCTGTATGATTCCTGTTACTACTGTCCCTACAAGTACTCCCATTACAACATTACTTGTAAGCATTTCTATTATTTTTTTTAATTTGCTTCCTGCAGCTTTCTGAAGTCCCTCTCCCATTACTGTCATACCGTATAGGAACATTCCTAAGCCGCCTAATAAAGTGATTGCTGTCTGCATTTCTTCCTCCTTGAAAATAGATTATATATTATTATTTTTTTTTGTTTTCTTTTGGTTCCCTCACCAATCAACATATTTATAATAACAAATTACAAATTTAAAAGAATTAAGAAAAAGTTAAGTAGTAGTTAAGTGTGTGTTAAGTTGTTAAGAAAATGTTAAATTTATTAAAAATAGACTATATTTAGGCTATAACTATGCTAACTATGTTATATCTATGTTCAGAATATTTGATTACTTTAAGAAAATGTTATCTTCTGTTAAATTTATATTTTTTAGAAGGAATTTAATTTAATTAACATAAAAAGCCACCATCACAAATTTTTATTAAATTTTAAAATAAAATATCTAAAACTGATTCTTTTTTCTTATCATCTCATCAAGCTCCTCTTTGCTATATTTATACACTGTCTGATCAAAATTGATAAACTTGTTCCTATTTTTTCCAGCACCATAATTATCTCTTTTAGTGCTATCGTTGATACTCTTATAATCAGATTGTAACGCAGCCATTAAAAACGCACACTTATTATATACATTACTATTTTTAGTAAGCTCTATCTTCTCACTCAAATAATCACAACCTTTCTCCTTGCTCATCAAAACATCAATAACCCTACTAGCATAACTATCTGTATATGAGTGTCCTAAAAATTTTTTTAACATACCTTTTGTTTCTATAGCAACCACCCTCTGCCTTGGTTGTTGTGTAATAAATGTAGTTTTATTTGTGTTATTGTTGGTATTGGTTATGACAGACTGTCCTTTTTCATTATGACAAGTTGTCACATTGCAAGATGACAGTCTGTCATATTGCATCTCACCGTCTTGACAATATGCATCAGGACACCCTGACTCATCATTTTTAATATTTTCTTCTATATTTTCCATATCATATTTATTAAATAACTCGCTCTTTTCAGCAACGATTTCATTAAATTTATCGTAATCTATACTGTACCATTTCGTTCTATCAAAACTTACTTTATTAAAATTGCCTACTATCAAAATCCCCTTATCCTCTAATGATTCAAAAATCCTCTTAACTGTCCTCTCGCTCCAAAAATAGAAATATCTCTCACGCCATTTTTTTATACTGTTAAATGTCCAATATCTACCATTTTTGTAATTTATATTATTTTCTTTGTTTTTATTTATCCAGTAGTCAACCATACCCAAAACAAGAGCTTCATTAACTCCTAAAACAGCTGCCATCTTTGGTCCTGCTCTAAATACAAATTCATTTTCTATCATCGTTTTCATATTATCATTACCCCTAACTTTCTTTATAATGTTTATAAGAACAATCTATCATTGTTAGGTGTCATATGTCTTCTTTCAGATGACACTTTATTTTTTCTTTTGGAAAACAATATTTTATTTTTTTTACTTTGTTTTGTGAAATCAAAATTTTACGCATAAAAAAATAAGATACTAAACTGTTTTTTTAGATTCAGATTAATATCTTATTTTTTATAAAATTTATATTTACATATGTTTTCTATTTATTTTTTTCTATTTCTTCTAATTTTTTTACATATAGTTTCATAAGCTCTGATACACACTCTGATTCTGTCATACCTTTTTTAGTGAATCCGTACGCATTCATAACTGCACGATCATTTGCTCTGTGTGCTTTTAAAAGTTCTGCTGGCATAAGTGTTTCGTCGTATAAATCTGCTAAAGAAGAATCTGGATAAAGTTCTCTAGCATCTAAAATCGCCTGTGCTGTTTCTTCTATTTTAGATTTGTCTTTTTCTGACACTTCTGGCCATGGGAAGTTGTTGTATACTATGTCTTTTGAGTATCTATAGTCACTTTTTAGTCTTCCACATACGGTTCTCATCCAAGCCATGTGTACATTGGATGTAAGTATTCCAAAATGGTAAATTTTAGCATTTTGAACTACATGTATCGCATCTGATGCTAATGAATTTTTATCTAAAAATCCTATAGGAATATATCTCCTTCTTTCTGATGAAACTCTAGGTATAACCATAAAATCATCCTTTGGTATATTTTCAGTTTGATATTTTGTAGGTGTTTCAGCTAATTTTAAAGTACTTTTTCTTGAACTTCTTAATCTAAACTCCTTCACATTTTTTACTCTTTCCATAACTTTAGGCATTTTCTTTAACTCTGATGGGCTACATTCTCCTAAGTATAAACCATATCTAGGTTTTCTATTTATAAATTCTCTTGCACCATACCATTTTCTAAAATATTTTTTTGAATTTGGCTCGCTTTTTATAAACTCATCCATCTCTTCTTCTTCAAATAAATAATTTCCGTCATCTATAGGTTGATTTCCAATTCCTATTTCTGGAACATTATCAATAGGTTTCTTTCTGCTCTCTATAAAAATACTTGGTGCATCTATTAAATATCCATTAATATTTTCCGCTATACTTAATTGAGAATTATTATGATATATTATCCTATTATTAGTAGAAGGACTCTTGCTAAATCCAACTATCACACAATGTACTTTTGCCTTTATACTCGCCTCACTATTCCATATAAATGTTCTATAACAAAAATCTATATGAATCCCATCTACTTCCATTAAATTTTTCCAAAGTATACCAACCTGTTCTCCCTGAGCTATTGAATTTGTAGAAACAAATGCTACCCTTATATCAGTTTTATTTATATACTGTGCTGCTTTTTTATACCATGCAGTTACATAGTCCAAATTCCCAACACCTTTTAATTTACTAAATATGTTTTCCATATCTGATTTTTGTTCTTTATTCATAAGCCTTGCACCATAAAATGGTGGATTCCCCATTATATAATCAAGCTCACTTTTGCCAACAACGTCATTCCAATCAATTCTAAGAGCATTTCCCTCAACAATATTCGCATAAGATTTAAGAGGTAAAAAATCTATTGGCATGTGTAGTATTTCAGACGTTTCATCCATCATCTGTGACTCAGCTATCCAAAGAGCAGTTTTTGCAACAGTAACAGCAAAATCATTAATCTCTATACCACTAAACTGTGATATTGACACCCTTATAGGATTTTCAAGCCCTTCAATAGAATCTACTAATCTTATCTGATTACTATCGCCCTTCTTAGAATTTATATCTATCTTCATCTTTATTATCTCATTTTCTAATCTTCTGATAGATAAATATGTTTCTGTTAGGAAGTTTCCTGAACCACAAGCTGGATCTAAAAATTTAAGTTTTGCTAATTTATTATGTAGATTTTCAAGCTTACTATTTTTAGTTCTTACTACTGCTTCCTCTTTTATGTCAAGTAACTCATACTTCAAATCATCTAAAAATAACGGATCTATCACCTTATGTATATTTTCTATTGAAGTATAGTGCATTCCACCACTTCTTCTAGTTTCAGGGTTCAATGTACTTTCAAATACTGCACCAAATATAGTCGGACTTATCTGGCTCCAGTCAAAATCATCACTGGCATTTTCTAAAAGCAATGTTCTTATTTCATCTGTAAACTGAGGAATTATTATGCTATCGTCAGCAAAAAGCCCACCATTTACATAAGGAAACGCCAATAATCTTTCATCTTCATAAGGATCTCTATCTTCTTTCTTTTGATTTAGTATCTTAAATAGTTTTATAATTGCTCCACGCAAGTTTTTTGCATCGAACTGTTCTAAATAATCATGGAACATACTTTTCTTACCAAATAATCCTGCATCCTCTGCATACAAGCAAAATACTAATCTAACACAAAGTACATTTAAACTTTTTAAAATACTTTCTTCATCTGGAGAATTTTCTTTCATACTTATTTTATTATACTGTTCTAATATTTTTTCATATAATACACCTACTAAATCACCAGCTTTAATAGATACTTCTAATTCTTTTTTAAGATGAGGATTCTCATCATCTACTAAAATATTCAATCTATAATAATCTGTTTCTAAATCTTTTAAAAGTATTTCTTCTGGTTCAGAATTAGGATTTTCCATATCATACACCAAAAAACTTTCAAAGTTACATGTTATTATCCAACGAGGTCTTTTAGAAAATGGTAAATTAGCAGAGTATCTCTTAGCCTGTTGGAAAGGAGTTAATTTTGTTCCATCTGATTGAAGAATAGCTGTTTTTAAACTCTTTCCTAAACTCTTCTGCTCTATTAATATTTGTTTTGAAGGGATATATCCATCAATAAAGCTTGTATTATCTAATTTTATTTTGTCTTCAAAACTTATATATTTGTCAGGTTCTGCTATTCCATAAACCCTATTTAAAAGAGCTAACCAAAACTTCTGACTATCTCCTTTTTCATAACCTTTACCTTCCCAATCTTCAGCAAATTTTTTAGCAGCTAATTTTTGTTCTTTATCATTCAAAAATATCTCCCCCTACTGTTTTAATTTGTATATTTTTATTATAACAAATTCTTTTGAGTTTTTATAATCTTTTAAATTTATACTTCTTTTACTTTTATTTCATTTTATAGACTTTAATTTCGTTTTATGCTAAAATATTCTTTGCAAAATTTAGAACGTAAGGAGATGTTTTTCTTGTTTAACTATATAAAATTCCGGATTATGCAGATTTTTGGATTTATCTCATCAATTCCGCAGCTAAATAAGTTTAGAAGGAATCCAGACAAATACACTTCAAATGAGAAGTTCGCTTTTCTAAAAAAATTAGCTAATAAATCGTTAAGAAAAGTCAAAATCAATGTAAATGTAATCGGTAGGGAGAGAATTCCAAAAGAGCCAGTTCTTTTTGTAATTAATCATTCAAGTATGCTTGATAGCTATATTTTAGTAGAAAGTGTTGATAGAGGGATTGGTTGTGTAATTGCAGATGAGCCAGTTTGGAGAAAGATTCCTATTGCAAGCAAGTGGATTGAGCTTTCAAAATGTGTTTTTATCAACAGAAAAAATAATCGTGAAGGTATGAAAGCTATAAATCAGGCTGCAGACAATATAAAAAATAATCACTCTATGGCTATTTTCCCAGAAGGCGATTTAACTTGGGTAAAGGATGATAACGCATATATATCAGACTTTAGATCTGGAGCATTAAAAATCGCATACAAAGCAAAATGCCCTATTGTTCCAATGGTTATAAAAAATTCAAAAGGGACTTATGAAGGATATCAGCCTGTTGGAAAAATTAACTCTAAGGATGTTGAAGTTGAATTTTTAGATCCTGTTTATAAACATCTAGAAAACCCAAGATACAAAACTGTAGAGCTTGGAGAAGAAATCAGAGAATCAATGATTGAAAAAATGAGAGAATTTGACAATAATAAATGCGAACGTGCTGCTCTTTAGTTTTTATGAATGTATATTAGTTTAAAATGTATATTATCGCATGAATTTATATTATTATAAATTTAAATTTTATAGAAGTTATTGTAATTATATTATGGTAACTTCTATTTTTATACACTTTTTAGCCATTTTAGAGAAGTTGATAAATTATTTCTAAATATATTACAATTTTGTATTTTTTGATATTAATTCTTTTGTGAATACTATTTTCATAGTATAATAAATTAAACAAAATAAATTGGATGTGATATATATGTTTAAAATAATTTTCGAATCAGAAAACTTATATTTTAGAGAGATAACACACAGTGATTTTGATTCACTTGCTAAAATTTTAAAAGATGAGGAAATTATGTATGCTTGGTAACATGGTTTCTCAGACGATGAGGTTGAGAATTGGATAGATAAAAATATAATGAGATACGGTAGAGATGGTTTTAGCTACTATATTGCTATAGAAAAGAAAAGTGAAAATATAATCGGTATGATTGGCCCTTTAATTGAAGAAATTGAGGATAAAAGACTTGTCGGAGTTGCTTGGATTTTGGATAAGGAACATTGGGGCAAGGGATATGCTGTTGAAGGTGGGCGAGCTGCTATAAAACAAGCCTTTGATACTACTGATACAGAGTCAGTGATAGCCCAAATTCGACCTAATAACATAGCTTCAATTAGGACAGCAGAAAAGCTTGGTATGACCTCAGTAGATAGCTATATAAAAATATACAATGGGAAAGAAATGGAACATATTATATACGAAATTAAAAGAGAAAATTTTTAAAAAGATTTCTATAATAAAAAAGACTTCTATTATTTAAAAAGATTTCTCGAAAGGAGAATTATTATGAAAAAAAATCTTGTTTTAGCATCAATTTTAGCAGTATCTCTACTAGCAACAGGTTGCTCTCAGGCTGGAAAAGCATCTGATGTAACTCCAATAACATTGACAGAAAGAGAAAAACAGATTGCCGCTTTAGTAGGTGAATATCCTTTTGTAGTGGATGTAAACTATCCAAAAGATGTTAAAGGAACAGTGCTTTCTTATGAAGTTTGGGAAAATGGCTCTATGGTAGAAAACAACGTGGTTATGTTTGGCGGATCTGCTGATGAAAGCAATAAAGAATCATTCACTATGATTTATGACATAGATGATGAGTGGAAAAATTGTAAACTAAACCTATCATCAACTTCTGCTCGTACTAGCTTTGATATAAGCTTATTAAATGATAAAAACAGTGCACCTAATGCTGCAATGCCATCTTTTGCCGCTGCAGAAGATGTAGATGAGTACTACAGTGTAAAACTTGTTCCAGGCGGCTCATATGTACTATCTGCTTTAACATTGTCTTACGGCAACTCTATGGAAGCTATTAATCATGGAAAGGGCGACTACAAAGACTTCACTTCAGAAATCGACAAAAATAACACTTGTGTACTTGTAAGACTTGATACATTTGCAAGTGAAAAAGATGCGGAAAAGTACGCAGACTCTATAAATAAATAAAACAAAAGGACAAGGGTGGTTATTCTCTTGTCCTTTTAATTAATTTATCTATTATTAACTTTTCTTATATAATAAATCTTAGCAAAAAACTCAGAGAAAATCATCACATCAAAAACAACCATCGCAACCATACCATATCCCATAAGCGCATCTGTAATCCAAGTAGTTCCTCTAAGAAGATAAATCCCACCGAAAAACAACACAACACAAATCTTAGTAACAGTAATCGCTATATTATTAGCCTTAAACTCAATCGCTGAATCTACCTTTCTATGCTCTTCTCTCTCCTTGTCACTCTCATCAAACATTGAATTAACTATCCCATTCAACCCGAACATAAACATCAAAGATGTCATCATAACAGAATAATAATCAAAATCCTTAGCAAAACACAATGCTAAATCAAGAAGTGCCAAAGAAATAAAAGTCACTCCCCAAACAACAAAATCTTTCTTATTCTTTATCATATAAATCAACTCCTTTAATTTACTTTTATTCAAATTATACCACAAACCTATAAATAATCTTTCTTCATTTTTCTCTCAATTTTCTCAAAATATCCAACTTCAAACCAGTCCCCCAGATTGTACGAGCGACAGACTTATAAACATAATTAATTATTGGGATAAAAAAAGACTAGTTAAAAACAAGTGTAACTAAAAAGAAGGAATTATATTCAAAATTACGACAATCTGCATGACGCTTTCGTCATTAGCCTCGAACGGAGTTCGAGCTAGACAAAGAAAGCGTCGAAGCCTGGAGTATTTTGAATATATTCCTTCTCTTTTCAAGATTACACTAGGATTAACTAGTCTTTTTTATCCCAATATTAATTATTTTATTTTCTTAGCGATATCTTTGGCAAAGTATGTTATTATCATATCCGCACCAGCTCTTTTTATTGAAGTAACTGCTTCCATTATAGCATCTTCATTTAAAAGTCCTTCCTTAACTGCTAACTTAAGCATTGAATACTCACCAGAAACATTGTATGCACAAAGTGGCATATCAAAATTATCCTTAACTCTTCTTATAACATCTAAGTAAGAAAGTGCAGGTTTAACCATTATTATATCTGCTCCTTCTTCTATATCTAAAGCACATTCTCTTAAAGCTTCTGTACTGTTTGCTGGATCCATCTGGTAAGTTTTTCTATCTCCAAATGATGGAGCTGAGTTTGCAGCATCTCTAAATGGTCCGTAGAAACTTGAAGCATATTTTGCACTGTATGCCATTATTCCTACTGTTTCAAATCCATTTTCATCAAGTGCATTTCTTAAAGCACCTATTCTTCCGTCCATCATATCAGAAGGAGCTACCATATCAGCACCTGCTTTTGCATGGCTAACTGCTATCTTAGCTAAATATTCTAATGTCTGGTCATTATCAACATAACCTTTTTCAGTTAATATTCCACAGTGTCCATGGCTTGTGTACTGGCACATACAAACGTCTGTTATTACGTTCATTTCTGGAGCTACTTCTTTTATTTTTCTAACAGCTCTTTGAACTATTCCGTTATCTGCAAATGCTTCTGAACCACAAGCATCTTTTTCACCTGGTATACCAAACATTATAACGTGTTCTATACCTAATTCCACTATTTCTTTTATTTCAGCTTCTAACATATCCACTGAAAAATGATAAACATCTGGAAGTGAAGGTATTTCTTCTTTTATATTTTCACCTTCAACAACGAATAGTGGGTATATAAGATCGTCTACATCTATTTTAGTTTCTCTTACTAAATTTCTCATTGCTTTGCTTATTCTAAGTCTTCTAGGTCTTTTTAACATATCAATTCCTCCATTTAAACTTTTAACAAATTTCTAACAATCTTTTTAAAATATTTAGTGTTAGAATGTATTACTTAAATTTTACTTTATTTAACACCTGTATTTATTTTAAATGTATTTAGTTAAAAAGTCTAGTCTTTTTTACTTTATATTAAAATTTTTACAAGTTAAAATACAAATAAACATTGAAATTTTCATATTTAGAGTTTTAAAATAGAACTATTTTAATTTTTATGAATTTATGAAATTAAAATTCTCTTGCTAGTATTTCATCTTTTCTTGAAAGTATATCATCGCTTAAAAGTTCTTTTTCGACTTTATCAAATCCTACTCTCTCTACAGTAACTGCGAATCTTTCTCCAAAGTTTCCATTTTCTCTAAAGAATAATATCGCCTTTTCTATAGTTTTCATTACTTCTGCTTCATCTGTAAATATTTTTCCTAATAATTTACCGTGAGAAATCTGTTTACCCCATCTTCCTCCAACGTATACTTTGTATCCCTGTTTCTGTGTATCCATTGCTTTGAAATAGCATTTTTCTATACATCTACCACAGTTTATACATTTATCGTAATCTACAACCATTGTTCCATCAACTAACTTAGCTGCTCCAACTGGACATACTGCCTCAACAGCACATTTTTTACAGCTCTTACATTTTTCTAAGTTTATAGCTGGAACTCTAGCTCCTATAACCCCTAAATCGTTTAAGTTTGGTTTTACACAGTTATTTGGACATCCACCAACAGCTATTTTGAACTTATGAGGTAGATTTACATTGTGCCATTTTGTGTAGAATTCATCGTGTATTTTTTCTGATAAATCATAAGTATCTATAAGCCCATACTGACAAGTTGTCCCCTTACAAGACACAACTGGTCTAACTCTTTTTCCTGAACCACCAGTTTCTAAACCTTTTTCTGATAAGAAATTCATAAATGGTTCTATATTTTCAAATGGTATTCCTGGACATTCTAAAGTTAATCTTGTAGTAACTAAAACTTCTCCGTTACCAAATCTTTCTGCTGCTTCCGCAACATTTCTTAAAACTTCTGCACTTACTTTACCATTTTTTGTAATTACTCTTCCTGAAAAATTATCTGTTCCTTTGTTGCTAAAGAATCCTAATGCTTTTACTCTAGCCTCTTCCGCCTTACTTACTGTTAATGTTGCCATACAAAAATCCTCCTTAAAATTTTAGTGATTTTCCCAATTTATAGTCTAAAATTTCCTTATTAATAATTTTGCTACCTAGAAAATTTTATTGCTTAAAAGCCTCTACCTACTAATATAACACTTTTTCATATAGGTTTAAAATTATATTAAATTATGGTTCAGATAAGATTTCCTTATCATATATTTATATATTTTTGATATAATTAAGTTATAAATCATATATTAATTCAAGGGGGCTTTCCTATGACAATAAGACATTTAAAAATTTTCGTAAGTGTAGCTGAAAATAGAAAAATGAGCACAGCAGCGTCAAAATTTTTTATATCTCAACCCGCAGTAAGTCAAGCAATAAAAGAATTAGAAGACTACTATGGTGTTTTATTATTTGATAGAATTTCTAAAAAATTGTATATAACTGAGGCTGGCAAAAAGCTTTTAGAATATGCTAAAAATGTTTTAGCAGAATTTGACAAATTAGAAGAGGGTATGAATGCTTTTAAGGATGTTAAAACTCTTAGAATCGGCGTTACTGTTACTGTAGGAACAAATTTTATTTCTAAAGTTTTATCCGAATTTAAGGAAAATACTAAAAATGTTGAAACATATATAAGAATGAATAATACTAAAAACATAGAAACTCTTCTTCTTGAATCAGAGCTTGATTTAGCTGTTGTCGAAGGAAAGGTGAAAAATAGAGAGCTAATCTCAATACCAGAAGTTGACGATATTTTAGTGCTTGTCTGTTCAAAAGATCATCCATTCTATGGAAAAAAACATATCTCATTTGCTGATTTAAAAGATGTCAACTTTGTTCTTAGAGAGCCAGGCAGTGGAACAAGAGAATTATTTGAAAAATACCTTGAAAAACACAAACTAAAAATAAATGTAACTTGGGAAGCAAGCTCTCCAGAAGTAATCAAACAGGCTGTAATAAACGACGGATGCGTAACTGTAGCATCTCTAAGACTATTTGAAAAAGAAATCCAAAGCGGCGAAATGTACGCATTTAGAAACAAAACTAAAGAATGGAACAGATCATTCTCAGTAGTATACCACAAAAATAGAAAACTACCAGAATACGCTGAAAATTTCATAGAAATAGTAAAAGAAAACAAAGAATTTAACATATTAGAGAATACAAACTACGGAATACTTTCTTAACTAATTTAAATATAATAACAGAATACCTTATTAATCAATTTTAATATAACAAATATAATATAACAAAAACAATATAATATAATAAATCTATTAATATTATTGTGTAACATTTTAATTTTGAATAATATAAATAGTTTTCTATTACAATAATTTTGTAAGTAGCTTTTAAAAATTAATCACAAGTAATTCGCCTCGACAATTCTGCAAGCGCCCCACACCTTGAAATGTGTTAGTTTAATAAAGTGGGGCGCTGAAGCCTGGAGAAAGAATACTTGTGATTAATTAAAAAAGCTGCTACAAAATTTTGTAACAGCTTAACTCTTATTCTATCTAAATCTCCCGAAGATTGCAGATATTATCATCGATACTACAGTTACTGGTATAGATATTATTATACAAGTAGTCATAATCAAGAACATATAAGTAACTAATCTTATAAACTTACCACTAAAATCAATACCCATAAGTCCAAAAATAATCGTACAAAGCACAATTATAAGCACAACTATAGGAATCGCACTCTTACTATTTTCAATATCTGCTCTACTAAGCGACAGGTGTATACAAATTGAATAAATCCCAAACAAAAGCACTATACCTTTTATAGAAAGTAGCGACGGAGAATTTATTATTAAGAATAAAGTATTTATCCCTGCCATAACTATATGTATAAGGAATTTAATTAAATCTAAACTCTCAATCATTTCTAAGCTCTTTTCAATATCTATTATCATATTAAATATTGCAAACTCGCTACCTAAATAAAATTTTATAAGCATATAAACTATAAAGCTTCCTATTATAACTGGTGCAGTTCCTATAAAGAAATCTCCTATCATTTTGTATAGATTTCCCTTGTTTCTCGAGTGAACTACCCTTCCAAGCACACCATCAGATTTGCTCTTAGATGGTCTAAAAAGCTCGACCTTTTCGACATCATGCCCAAATAGTTTACAAGCTAAAAAGTGGCTCATTTCATGAACAGGAACCCCTACAATTCCAGTTATCAAGATTCCTTTTCGCCCAAGCCCATTTTGTAGATAATCTATATTTCTATCCTCGATAAAATTGAGTATCAGTCCTAGCAAAAATGTACCTAATATAAAATAGGCTGCATTGAACAACCCATCAAACAAAAAAAGTTTCAATCTATCTACTCTCCTTCCTCAAAAGTCTCATAAACATATTATAAACTTCTTTTGTTCTATTTTCACCTTATTTTTAATATTTTATATTCATCAAAAATTTTTAAAAGTACTTTCCTATATTTCTAAATTTTTCGTATCTATGATTCTTAATCTTTTCTCCACTAAACTTAGTATAATAATTTAATCTATCAATTATATATTCTTTCATACTCTCAGCTACTTTATCAGGATTATTTTGAGCACCACCAACCGGTTCATCAATTATATGGTCTATTATTTTAAGCTCTTTTAAATCCTGTGCAGTCATTTTCATATATTCACAAGCATCCTTTGATTTTGATGAATCCTTAAATAATATACTTGAAAGACCTTCTGGAGATATTACAGAATAGACAGAGTGTTCAAGCATACAAATTTCATTGCCTACTCCTATTCCAAGTGCTCCACCACTACCGCCTTCTCCTATTACTATTGCTATAACAGGTACTTTTAGAGCACTCATCTCCATTAAATTCCTTGCAATTGCCTCACCTTGACCTCTTTCTTCTGCTCCAATTCCACAGTATGCTCCAGATGTATCTATAAAAGTTATAATAGGTCGATTAAATTTTTCGGCCTGTTTCATAAGTCTAAGTGCTTTTCTATATCCTTCTGGATTTGCCATACCAAAATTTCTGTATATATTTTCCTCTGTACTGTTTCCCTTCTGATTTCCGATTACTGTAACAGAGTACTTGCCTATTTTTCCTATACCACCTACAATCGCTTTATCATCTGCAAATCCTCTATCTCCATGCAGCTCTATAAAATTGCTTACAATTCTATTTATATAATCAAGTGCTGTAGGTCTTTTTATATCCCTACTTATACTTACCTTTTCGTAAGGAGTCAAACTTTTAAATTTCTTAGACTCTTCTTCTTTTAAAATCTCTTCTAAATATAATATTTTATCAGAAAAATCTAGCCCACTTGTTTTAGAAATTTCTTTTAAATTTTTTATATCCTTCTTTATCTGTTCTACATTTCTTTCCATTTTTACTTCCTCTTATGCATGTACAAAATTTTGTAAACTGTATCTTTTAAATCTTTTCGCTCTACAATCATATCCAAAAATCCATGCACCATCATAAACTCAGCAGTTTGGAAATCTTCTGGTAGCTCTCTACCTATTGTCTGTCTAACAACTCTTTTCCCTGCAAATCCAATAAGTGTCTTTGGCTCAGATATTATTATATCTCCAAGCATCGCAAAACTAGCAGTCACCCCACCTGTTGTAGGATCAGTTAAAATTGAGATGTATGGCTGTCCTTTTTCAGAAAGCTTTGTAACAGCCCGTGAAGTTTTTGCCATTTGCATCAAAGACATCATTCCCTCTTGCATTCTTGCACCACCAGATGCACTACAAACAACAACTGGTATATTGTGTTCTGCTCCATATTCAAAAGCATACGAAATTTTATCACCTGTAACAGAACCCATACTTCCCATCATAAAAGCTGGATTCATAACACATAGCACGTATCTAATACCATTTATTCTTCCAACCCCCGTTATAACGGATTCTGACTCGTGAGTTTTTTCTTTATATGATGTTATTTTTTCGCTATAATTAGGGAATTTTAAGGGATCCACTACATCACTTTCCTTATTTATTTCAATAAATGTCCCTTTATCTGTAAGCATTTCTATTCTATCTCTTACGTTCATTCTCATATGCTTATTACACTTTGGACAAACAAATAAATTTTCCTCTAAATCTTTGTTAAACGTATATTCCCCACATTCTGGACATTTACTCCAAAATCTATCATCTATATTGTTTGAAACATGTTTATTTGATATATAATTTCCATCCTCTTTAGTTTCTTCTTTTTCTTGAATTTTTATAGGAATAGATGTATAGTTGTCATTTTTTTTCTTAGCTTTATTCTTTTGTTTCTCTTTTTTAAAAAGCTGTAATCCATTTAACACTTATCTATCACCTATCTTTCGCTTAATTTTCTTTCTATAAATCCTGTATCGTGTGTATCATTTAGGAATTCATCAGAGTTTATTAGCTCTCTTTGGAATTCTATGTTTGTTTTTATTCCGTCGATTATTAGCTCATCCAATGCCCCATTCATTTTTGCAACACATTCCTCTTTTGTATCAGCCTTACATATTAGTTTTCCAATCATCGAATCATATAGAGGTGGGATGCTGTATCCTGCGTATACAAATGTGTCAAATCTTACTCCAAATCCACCTGGAATATTTATCTCTTCAATTTCCCCAGGACATGGTGTGAATCCACTTTCTGGATTTTCTGCATTTATTCTACATTCTATAACATGTCCTCTCATTAAAATATCTTCCTGTTTGAATGGAATTGGGTTGCCTGCTGCAATCTGTATCTGTAATTTTATTAAATCTCTGTCTACTATCATCTCAGTTACAGGGTGTTCTACCTGGATTCTCGTGTTCATTTCTATAAAGTAGAAGTTTTTATCTTTATCTACTATAAATTCAACAGTTCCTGCACCTTCATAATTAGTTCCTTTTACAGCTTTTAAAGCACTTTCGTATAAACCTTTTCTTTCTTCATCATTTAAAAAGCAACTTGGAGATTCTTCTATCATTTTCTGATTTCTTCTCTGCATTGAGCAATCTCTTTCACCTAGATGTATTGCATTTCCAAATTTATCTCCAAATACCTGAACTTCTATATGTCTTGGATTTGGGATAAATTTTTCCATGTATAAGTCGCCGTTTTTAAAGTATGATATGGCCTCTGATTTAGCTATTTCAAAAGATTTTTCTAAATCTTCTGCTTTGTGGACTATTCTCATTCCTCTTCCACCGCCACCTGCAGATGCTTTTATCATAACTGGGTATCCTATTTCTTCGGCCATTTTCTTAGCTTCTTCTCTATCTTTTAAAACAGCCTTAGACCCTGGAACAACAGGTACTCCAAGCTTTTGCATTGTACTTCTAGCCTTTGATTTATCCCCCATAAGCACCATCTGCTCTTCTGATGGCCCTATAAATATTATGTTTTTTTCTTTACATCTTCTAACAAATTCTGGGTTTTCAGATAAGAATCCAAACCCCGGATGAATTGCATCACACTCTAGTTTTTCTGCAATGTATAATATGTTGTCTATATTGTTATAGCTTTTTGCAATATTTCCAGGACCTATACAAATAGATTCATCTGCTAAAAATCTATGTATGCAATCTCTATCTGCATCTGAGTAAATAGCTACTGTTTTTATTCCCATTTCTCTACAAGTTCTAATTATTCTAACAGCTATATCCCCACGATTTGCAATTAGTATTTTATTTAAAGTTTTCATTTTTATCTCCTTTTAATCTTCCTCTATCACGAATAAAGTCTGTCCATACTCTACCATGCTTTCATTTGTAGCTTTTATCTCTACAACTTTTCCTGTAAATTCACTCTTAATTTCGTTCATTAATTTCATAGCTTCAACTATGCAAAGTGTATCTCCCTTTTCGACATGGTCGCCAACATTTACAAATGCTGGAGAATCTGGATCTGGAGATTCATAAAAAGTACCGATAAGTGGTGCTTTTACCTCTTTGAAGTTTTCTCCTGCAAATTCAATTTTATCTTCGTCGACTTTATTTTCTTTTGATAATTCATCTTCTAAAGATTCTTTTACATTTATTGTATTATTTTCTTCTTTTATATTATTAAATGTAGATGATGACTTTTTTGTATTATTTACTGTATTTTCAGCTATTGAAGCGTTTTTTGTTCCTATTTCTATATTTCCAACTACTTTTTTAGAAACTTCAAGCTCTATGTCTGAAGTATTTAGTTTTACATATTCAAGTTTTGTATTGTCTATAAGCGTTAAAAGCTCTTTTATTTCTTTAAGATTCATTTTTACCTCCTATTATTAATACCTAGTACTAATAATATATCATAAAAACTATTACTAGTAAATAAAAACTATTCTTCAAGATAGTATATTTTATTGTCTGTAGAAAATGTGATAGCCCCTTTTCTATTTTTACATTTTAAAATTATTTTAATTTATCTTTTAAATTTAGTTGTTTATACAATTATTATTCTTTAGGTATTGAAAATTTAATTTTTATTTATTATACTTTTTAATAGTATATACGTTTTTATATGGTATTATTTTTAAATAAATTTAATTATTTTTTTAATTTATACTAGGTAAAAAATATTAGTAAAATAAATGTTATATTAGCTATGAAAGGAATTTATATATTATGATAGAAACCGTTGATTTTGTACTAAAAATTGCATTTTTTGTTTTAACTTTTCTTTGGGCTGGTAAGATTTTGATTTTTAGATCGGATAAGCAGATAGTTATCAACCCAATAGTTATGCTTATTGCAGCAATTTTAGCACTTCTACCACCGTCTTCTTCTACAGAGTTGATTTTTGGATTTGAAGTAATAAAAATTAGAATTGTATTGTATGCGATACATTGCTTAATAATACTATTTGGATTATTTTCAATGAGAAAAAGAGAAGCAATCTTCTAATGAGAAAAGGGTAAGAACGATTAACACTCCAGGCTTCGAACTTTGCTTTTTCAAGCTATGCTTTCAAAATGTTGCAAAGTTCTGCAGATTGTTGTGTTAATTCGTTTCTTACCCTTTTTTAGAAGCTTACTATACCAAAATAATAATATTGTCGCTTGCAGAATTGTCGATGCTAATTAATTCGTGATTGCTCACAAAATTACGGCTGCTAAAATAATTTTGCAATAGTTTTTTTAAATCTTTTACGTACACACACGTCGAAGCCTGGAGACTGAGAGGGGGATTATTTTAAATCAAGAAAAAAACTGCTGCAAAATATGCAACAGTCATTTTTATATTCTAATTTATTTTCTTTTTGCTGCTTCTAGTCTATATATTTTCATTCCCTGAGCCATGAATTTATCCTCGTATTCTGTAGTTACATTTCCTTCATAGTTACTATTCGCAAGGTCTAAAGATATGTTTTTTAGTTTCCAGTCGTTTTCAGCAATTTCATTTAGACTAAATTCGAATAATTTTTCGTTGTCTGTTTTGAAGTGTATTTCTCCGTTCTCGTCTAATACTCTTCTGTATATGTTTAAGAAATCTGAGTGAGTTAGTCTTCTTTTTGCCCATCTATTTTTAGGCCATGGATCACAGAAGTTTACATATATTCTTGAAAGTTCTGCCACATCAAAGTATTCTGGAAGCATTTTTACATCTCCCCATATAAATAGTATGTTTGTTAAGCCTTTTTCTTTTGCTTTGTATACCGCATGAAGTAGTACCTCTTCTTTTATTTCCATAGCAATGTAGTTTTTATCTGGATTTAGTTCAGCTAATGTAGTTATAAACTGTCCTTTTCCAGTCCCAACTTCTATGTGTATTGGATTTTCGTTTCCAAATCTTTCGTGCCATTTCCCAGCCATTTCTTCTACGTTTTCGTGGAATACGCAGTCTGTGTAGCTAAGAAGTTTTATATCAGCACCTTTTTTCTTTCTTCTTCTCATCTATGCTCCTCCAATTTTAATCGTATTTATCTTTTCTATTATATCATAATTATTAAAACTAAAATACAAATTAAAGTATTGCTTTTAATTTATATCTTATATATTAAACACAATAAAAAAATACTGCCACAGAACACCTTTAAAAGGTGTTCTTGTGACAGTACCTTTACTGACACCTAACGGTCGTCAGTTTTTTTGTATTCAAATTTAGCTCCACAATTAGGACAAATTAATTCTGGCATATTTTTTTCATTTAGCGAAGCTATCGCTCCTGATGAAAAGAATGCATCTTGTCTTAATTCTTCTACTATAAATTCTGGTACTCCTTTTTCAAATCCACAAGACTTACATTCATAATTATATAACTTTTGTCCTTTACTCATTTCTTCTAATTCTTTTAACATACTATTTCTCCTAATAATTTTAATTACACTAATTATACACTATTATTTATATTTGAGTATAGCAAAGCTAGCCTATTTATTAATAGACTTTTAAAATAATTCTATTTGTGTTGTTGTATTCAAAGAAATTTCTTTTTCTATAATTTCTTCGTAGATTATTCTTTTATAATTTGATTTATCTAGTGCATTATATATTAATCCATATTTATAATGCCATATTTCCCATAGAATCATGTCTTTTCCACAATTTTTACAAATATAAGGATTTACTCCAAATGATTCTATCAATCTATCTTTAAAATTTTTCTTTACTGTATTCTTCTTTTTTATCAGCTTAGATATATTTCTGTGTCTCATAAAGTTATATAACTTCAATATTTCTATGCTTAATTTATTTTTTATTCTTGAATATAGACCGTATCTTCTTGCAACTCTAAAACCCTTCGGGTGAATATGTTGGGTTATTTTACCTATAAATTCTAATACATTTACAGTTATTTCTCTTTTTTCCTTAGGTTTTTTGTTTTCATACCAGTAAGTTACATTTTTTCCATCGTAATTAATTATTCTATATTCAGCGATAGCTGGTCTAGCCAAATATCTACCTATATATTGAGTTGCCTGTTTTATATTAGTTAAACGTCTTTCTGCATTTACATAGAATTCTTTCTTATATAGCTTATTTATCAAATTTTTAGTTTTTCTATCGCTAAAATTGTTTTTTATTATATCTAGTACCAACTTTCGCCATACCTTTTTCATATATGTATATGGTATGAAATCTAATTTTTTGAACCACTTATTATTTCTATCTATTCCACCTTCGGTGTATAAGGCGTGTATATGAGGATTCCATTTTAAATCTCCACCAAAGGTGTGTACTACAGCAATTACCCCTAATTCATAATTTCCCTTTGTTTTATTTTTATGAAAACTATCTAATACCTCATATGTAGCATCTTGTAAATCTTTTAAAAGCTCTCGCTTTCTGTAGAAATAAACTCTCAACTCCTCCGGAATTGTGAAAACTGCATGTCTATGAGAAACATCAAGCATATTTTCTACCTGTTTTTCTGCCCATTCCATAGAATATTTTCTTCCACACTTTGTACAAAACTTACTTTTACAAGTGAACCCTTGGATATACTCTTCTCCACAGTCTATACATTTGTGTTTTATATATCCGTTCTCTATATTTCCACAATTTAAAGCCTTTATTACAGTATTTTCTATCTGATCTCTCATTTCTCTTCTAACTTTATTCCAATATTTTAGTTTGAATTCTTCAAAGTGATTTTTTAATATTTTCTTAATGATTTTTTCATCTTTTTGTTTCTTCAATACATTCATATTACTATTGTACATAAGTTTTCCACAATTTTAAATTATTATAATTTCCTTAGGAATAAAAAAGATACCTTGATAAATTACTCTTATCAAGGTATCTCAAACTAGGATATATAGTTATATTTCTTGCAAAATAAACTATTCTTTTTTGTTGTGATAGAAAAATTGTTCTACAGATTATTCTCCGCAGCATCCACCGCAACCACCGTCGCAACTGCAGCTCTGTCCTACCATTGATTCTGGTATTACTCTGAATCCAAATCCTGTATCTTCTATTACTATATCTCCATAAACTTCATATTCTTTAGAAGCCATTACGAAGTTTAATCCTTCTACTTCTGTAGAAACATCTCCTTCTTCCATTTCATCTAAAGCTAATCCGAAAGATGGCCCACTACAAGCAACACCCTGGAAATATACTCTTATATTCTGTGGTTTATCAGTATTTTCAGCTAATATAGATTTTAAAGTTTCTATTGCTGTATCTGGAACTGTTATTTTCATTTTATTACCTCCAAAATAGTTATTTTTAGATTTTACACTATACTCCTATATTAATACTTTTTATGAAATAAAAAAAGATGCCTTTGTAAAAAAGACATCTTTCTATAATTCGCGCTTTATTTATAGTTTTTTTCTATTTAATTATACAAATATTTCTATCTATATAACTTGGCATCATATGCGAATATTATTCGCAACATCCACCGCAACCACTGTCACAGCTGCATCCCTGTCCTACCATTGATTCTGGTATTACTTTGAATCCATATCCTGTATCTTCTATTACTATATCTCCGTAAGCTTCATGCTCTTCCTTACTCATTACGAATTTTAAATCTTCGTGTTCGTAAGTTAAGTCGTTATCTTCTACCTGATCTAAAGCTAGACCAAAAGCTGGTCCACTTCAAGATACTCCCTGGAAGAATACTCTTATATTATCTGGCTGAGTTGGATTTTCTGCTAATATAGATTTTAAAGTTTCCGCTGCTGTTTCTGGAACTGTTATTTTCATTTTGTGTTAATCCCCTTTCAATTATTAATTGTCTGTAGTTTGTTAATACCCACTTGGGTATCTCCTAAACAACTTTACTCAAATATTATACCACAATTGCTATTTTGAGTGAAGTTTTAAATACTTTTTTTCTATAATATTATCAATATAATCTATATTGACTCTTGTTTATTTTTATACCCACAAATTTTCTTTTATATCATGTTTTTTATTTTTTTGTATTTTTTATTTTAATTTCTCATCAATATAATTTTTCTATAAATTTATATAAATTTAAAATTTTCTAATTTATTTTTATTTTTAAATAATAAGTATATTTAAATAATTCCTTTATTTATTTACAGAAAAATGTCGATATTATTTTATTTTTTCAATTTTATTATTTTTATATTTATGTTATAATGATATTGTTATTTAAGAGAAAATTTAATATTTAGGAGGAATAAAATGCAAGAAAGTAAAAAATCAGCAATACTAGAATTTTTCGGTCTTATTTTAGGATGTATATCTATGAGTGTTGGGATAAATGCATTCCTTAAACCTCATACAATAGCTCCTGGTGGGTTAAGTGGGTTATCAGTAGTTTTAAATAAGGTTACTGGGATACCAGTATCTGTAATAATGCTTATAATAGGTGTTCCACTTGTTCTACTTACTTTCAAAATAATGGGTGTTAAAAACTCAATGAAAACTCTTTTCGGTACTTTACTGTTCTCATTTATGGTACAGGCTACTGATGGATTATCTCGTATGAATTTAACACATGATGCACTACTATCAGCAATAGCAGGTGCTGTTCTTATCGGACTTGCTCTAGGTATAATGTTTAAGGTTGATGCTTCAACTGGAGGAACGGATTTAATAGCACTTATACTTAGTAAGAAATTCCCTAACCTAAAACCAACTCAGTTTATGAGCTGCCTTGACGGTATGGTCGTAATATCTGCTGGTATAGTAAACAGAAGTATAGAAACAGCTCTTTATTCAGGATTAGCTCTTTTCATAATAGTTAAAATCGCCGACATAGTAATGGAAGGATTTGAAAGTTCAAAAGCTTTCTTCATAATAAGTGAAAAAGAAGAAGAACTAAGATCTGCAATAACTAGCGAACTTGATAGAGGTTTAACTATAATAAATGCAAGAGGTGGATATACTAACGAAAATAAAGACTTATTCCTTGTTGTGCTTAATAATAAGAGACAGGAAAATGGACTTAAAAAATTAGTAAAAAGAATAGATCCAAAAGCTTTCTTAATCGTTACAGATGTTCATGAAGTACTAGGAAATGGATTTAAAGAAATAGAATAAAATTATAGGCCTATCGTAATAATTCGATAGGCCATTATTTTATCTAATTACATATTTTCTACTAAATTCAACATTTTTTCTGGATCTTCAGCAGCTTTTACCTTACCATTCGCTTCAATGATTACCCCTTCCTCATCTATAAGGTAAGTAGTTCTCACAACACCCATTGCAACTTTTCCAAAATTCTTCTTTTCTTTCCATACATCATAAGCCTGAATAGCTTCTAATTCTGTGTCTGAAAGAATTGTGAAAGAAAGTCCCTGTTTTTCTTCAAATCTCTTATGTGATGCTACACTATCTTTACTAATTCCAAGAACAACAACACCATTTTCCTCAAACTTAGGTGCTCTCTCACTATAACCACAAGCCTGTTTTGTACAACCAGGTGTATTATCCTTTGGATAGAAATATAGAAGAACCTTCTTTCCTCTATAATCCTCTAAACTATGCATATCTCCGTTCTGATCAGGCAGTGTAAAACTTGGCGCCTTAGTACCTACTTCTAACATATCTTATCCCTCCATATAAAACAAATTTAATAAATTTACTATTTCATTAATATATTCATTATATACCCATATTATAACATTTATAAACTTCTTATTCACATTAGTCATCAAGAAATAAAAGAGCGTCTTCTAGTAAAAATTTTTTAATCTGATTCTTTCCCCTAAGTATGTTTTAATATTTTTTTAAAATATCAGAATTGGTTTGTTACTATATTTAAAAAGCGACTCTTTTTAGGATTTGGATAACATATTAAATTCCACTGACAATCTGCATGGCACTTTTTTCAATAGCTTCGAGCAGCGCTCGAACTAGACAGAAAAAGTGCCGAAGCCTGGAAGGGAATTAATATGTTATAAAAATCCGTTTAAAAAAAGAGGTTGCTGCTAAATATCGCAACAACCCCTCTGTATTTCAACGAAATATTAATGTCCTCCGCATTCTCCATGGTGTTCATGTTTGTTACATACGCTTCCAGTTGATTTTAAGTTTCCAGCTACATAAGCTTCCACTGCAGCTTTAGCTTCACCAGTTGCACCTGTTATAACTTCTATATTCTTTTCATTGAATATTTCTATGGCGCCACCGCCCATACCGCCAGATATTACAACTTTAACACCCATATCATTTAAGAAATTAGGTAAAAATCCTGGTTTATGTCCTGGGTTTGCTATTGATTCTTCTTTAACTATTTTTCCGTCTTCAACATCAAATATATTGAAGTTTGAGCAATGACCAAAGTGTCCTGCTACCATTTTTTCTTCACTTGCTACTGCTATTTTTAACATTTCAAATACCTCCATATAATAACGTCATAAATTTGCGACTGAATTTAAATTATTTATTTATAAAGTCTCAACAGATCCTGAGGCTAAATAATCAATCTTATCTCCCATGATTTCTTTAAGTCTTTCATATGCTGGAATTCCTGTGCAATGACCTGTATAGAACTTAGCTCCTGTTTCTAATAAGAATTTTCCTACCTCATCTACATAACTAAAATCCGCATCTGCGTCTGCATTTTTCCAAGAGAAATGGAATCCTCCTATAACAAAATCTGGATATTTTCCTTCGTTTTTGTAGAACTGTTTTAGTATATTAACTATTCCATTGTGTGAACATCCTGTAAATAGGACATACTTTCCATCTTCTTTTATAATAGTATTTTGCTCATGTAAGAACTTATCTTGAACTATTTCTCCATTCTCTTTCATAAAAAGACCTGAATTTGATGCAGGTAATGGAGTTTCGTGTGCTACATCTGAAAATAATTTAATATCTTCGTCGACTTCAAATACTCCCTTAGTTTTTACTATCTGAGGATTTTCTTCAAGATTTTTATCCATTCCAATGTATTTTATTTCTCCGCTGCTCTTAGAAAAATAATCATCAAATCCAAGTTCGTGCACATAAACCTTTGCTTTTTTATTTACTTCAAGGAATTTGTTTAATCCACCAACGTGGTCGTAATGCCCATGTGAAATCACAAGACATTCTACATCAGATACATCTACTCCCATTTTTTCAGCATTTTCATAGAATAAATCTGTCTGACCTGTGTCTATCATAAGCTTTCTTCCATTGTTTAACTCAATATAAAAACTAAGCCCATGCTCAGCCTTTATATCTTCATTTACAGATGTGTTCTCGCAAAGTGTTTTTATTATCATAGTTTAACATCTCTTTTCCCAAAATATTTTATATCATCATTTTATAATGTTAATATCTAATAATCTGTTTTATAGTATTTTAATATTTCATAATATATTTATAATATTTGCATTTTATAATATATTTTATTGTGGTTAATATTCTATAGTGTTATTACGTTTTCATAATCCTTTCCTTTAGAAACTTTCTCTGTTTCTTCAAAAAGCATATCAACAACCTTATTATATACCTCTCTAACAGCATTTCCAGAAGGACAATCTACCTCAACTATAGTTTTTCCACTGTTTATCGCCTTAACTGCCTCTGTGTCATAAGGAATTTTTCCTACTAGAGAAATATTATTTTCTTTACAGAATTCTTCTATTCTATTTGTATTTTCTATATTAGTATCGAATTTATTTACACACACCGCAGTTTTCACTCTAAATCTCGCTGCAGTTGTTATAATTCTCTCCATATCGCTCATCCCAGAAATAGAAGGCTCTGCAACTATTAGAAGTGCATCCACACCATTTAAAGAAGCTATTACCGGACAGCCAATTCCTGGAGATCCGTCTATAACGGCTATTTCTACATCATCAGTTGCATTATCTCTCATATTTTTCTTAACTTCTGTGACAAGTTTTCCTGATGTACCACTTCCCATATACAACTTAGCTGTTGAAAATACTCTATCTCCTTCTTTGTAAAGCATAGTATCTCCTGCAGCTGATTTCTGCATTGTTATCGCATCTGAAGGACATACATATTCACACACGCCACATCCCTCACAGCCAAATTTCTTTACAGAAAAATCTCCATTTTTTTCCATTATGGAATCAAATCTACAGTTTTCCATACATTTTCCACATTGGATACATTTATCTTGATCTATTACTGCCTTTGGAAGCCCATAGTACTCTTTCTTTTCAGGCTCAGTTTTTTTACCTGCCACAAGATGAAGGTTTGGAGCATCCACATCACAATCAGCATAAGCCTTTGTATTTGAAAGCTTTATAAATGAGCTAGCCACAGTAGTCTTTCCAGTTCCACCTTTACCGCTCAGTATAAGAAGCTCTTTCATGTTGCACCTCTCCTTTCACTGTTTCAAGTATATTTTTAAACAATTTATTGTATTTTTCACTTTCTCTAGCTGCTATTTTTGCATTTGAGTTTATCTCTCCAAGCTCTTTTTCAAAAGGAACTCTTCCAAGAATTTTAATTCCTTTTTCTTTACAGAATTCTTCTGATGGGTTTTCTCCGTCTAAGCATTTATTTAGCACCACTCCAAATGATTTACCAAATAAACTAACTAACTCATACACCATTTCTAAGTTATGTGCTCCAAATGCTGTCGGTTCAGCAACTAACACACAAAAATCAGCATCTTTTATACTTTCCATTACTATGCACGCACTTCCTGGAGGGCAATCTATAATAGAAAGTTTTTCATTACCTGTTGCACTATTTTCTGTTGCACTGCTTTTTGATTTTCTATTTTCCTCAAGTAATTTCTCTATTATAGGAACTCCAGACACCTCACCAGTATTCAAAATCCCTGTGTATACATCAATTCCCTGAGATTTTCCTTTTTCTATTTTTCCTATTACTTTATCTTTTTCAGTAATTGCATTTTCTGGACATAGTAGCGAACAGCCACCACATGAATGGCAAATATCTCCAAATACAATTGGTGCCTTTTTTATAAATGCAAGTGCATTAAATTTGCAGAAATCCACGCATTTTCTACAACCACTACAAAGTTCTTTATCGACCTCAGGAATTTTTACAGATACATTTTCCTCTACAATTTCTTCTGGTTTAAAGAACAAATATCCATTTGGCTCTTCTACATCGCAATCTATATAAGTAGCTGATTCTGATGCTGCAGCCATATTTACTGAAAGAAGGGTTTTTCCTGTTCCACCCTTTCCACTAAGCACTGCTATATTCATACTAGTTTGCACCATGTCCGTGGAATCCAGCGTGGATTTCAGTTAATTCCTCTAATTTTCCTTCTTTGAAAGCTTCTATATTTTCTCTTGCAGTTCCCTTAAATGTTCTATACATCTTAACTTCTCCTGCTTCAAGAACTTCGGCTGCATTTTCACCACATCTCGGTGTTAAAAGAACTTCCACCTCAGCATCAACTATTGTCTGAGATGCCTTAATTCCTGCACCATCTGATTCTGCTATTGCACTATTGTCTAAAATTTCTTCATTTCCGTTTTCTGTGTCGTATATTAGGAAGTATGGTGTACGTCCAAATGATATACAAACCTCTGAATCTATATTTTTTTCGTCTACTGGTATAGCTATTCTCATAATTTTACACGTCCTTTGTTATTTTTAATATTTATTCTCTTTAATCTTTATTATTTTAAATTTCTTTTAAATTTGCACCTATTTCTACCTCAAACTACTTTTCTTCATTTGAATTTTTTTCTAAGTTTAAAATTTCTTTTTCTTGTTGTTCTTTTTCCATCATCTTTCTTTTTCTACATTTCTTACATCCTCGCATACATCCCATTCCTGAGCCTTCTGTAAGAACATACTCCCCACCTTTTATAACTAAAACACTACCATTTACAAGAGATTCCGCAAGTTTCTTTCTCGCACTTGTGTAAATTCCCTGTACTGTAGTTCTTGCGATATTCATCTGCTCTGCACACTGAGTCTGATTAAAACCTTCAAGATCTATTAATCTTATTGTTTCATACTCGTCTACAGTCATCGTTATAAATTTTCTTTCTGATTCAGGAGCGTCTATCGGTCCAAATCTTTCATTTTCTGGAAGACCGCAAACATTTCTCCATTTAATTGGTCTAGGCATAAAACACCTCCTAAGTTATCGACATATGTCACTTACAACTATAATTATACTCTGTTTATGACATATGTCAATAAAAGTTATCACAATTTCTTTTTAACAGCCTATTTTGATCAATCACAATTATTTGCTCTCCAGGCTTCAGCGCCTCGCACTTTTATGTAATACATTTAGTGGCTGCGAGGCGCTTGCAGAATTGTCGATGCAAATTAATTTGTGATTACACAAAATATACGGCTGATTAAAAAACATCCTGTGACGACGATTATACAAATACCGGAGAAGTTTTTAAAATTACTTCAAATAAAAAATGCTACCATGAAATTAATCATAGTAGCACTTTTTAATCAGTATTTATTAATTTGAATTTATTAATCTAAAAGGTAATACATCTAAAATTAGCTCTTTTATACCTTTACTTGTGTAAAACTCTTTTAATTTGTGTTTATTATATTGTTTACGTCTATCATTTAAAGTTTCATATTCTAATAATTTGAAATAATAATCTTCCCAACTATTATATTCTAGGGAATCTGCATAGTCATATGTACAATTAAGTTTTTCTTCTATATTAGGAATATCTTCTATTACACCTGATTTTAAAATTATCCATTCAAAAGACTCTGGAAAATATACATTTATATTTTTATATTTGCTTATATAAGTAAATAAATCACTTGAATATGGACCATATGCTGCTCCATCAACAATAGCTAAAATATTTTTATCTTTAGATACATCCTCTAATTTTGTAACTACATTAGAATTCCCTTTTGCAGACTCACAGTTTGGAAACACAGATTCAAAAAACTGGAACCCTGATGCTTCATCTTCTAGTATCAATAAATCTGGGTTATCATTAGGACTACTCTTATACATAGGAACTAGCTCATTATATACGGGAGAAGTTGTATTATACTTTCCAGAACTAACTATTTCGTATATTTCTTCTATACTATATAATAATTGAGAAAGCTTTTTATTAGTATCTTTTCTAGATATAAGAACAAAATAATTGTCATACTCATAAAATAAACACTTATCTACAAATCTATATCCCTCATCAATAAATACTATTCGCTTGCTATATTTAGGATTTTCTGATTTTGCATCCTGTTTAAACATCTCCCAAGATGTTTCTCCTGTTATTACTAATGTTTCGCAATCGCCTATAAATGCAACATTTTCTGGGTGATCTTGATGTTCTAATAGCAGTTTTATTAATGAAGTTTTTCCAGTTCCACTATCGCCTCTTATAATAGTTATATTTCTTTTTATTTCAAAATCATAGCTAACAAATCTATCATAAATTTTTATTCTATATTTTCCCTTCATTTACTCACCCCTTAGAGCAATTCTAGCTTCTCTAAAATAATCATCAAAATTATTAACTACATTACCTGTATTAAGTATCTTTATTTCAAAGTCAGTTCCAAAATCCATTATATACTCCAATGTAACTGTAACATCCTTATTTTCTGCTATTTTTAACAAGTATGGAGCACAGTTATTTCCACAGTGAGTAGCATTAAATATATGCTCATTATCATTATCTATCAATATCAAAGTCTTTGTACCTCCAGACAATCTATCTGGGGACATCGCTCCAAAAACAGGACTTTGAATTAAATTGGGTCCTATAACTTCAGATTTATCTACAGCCTTTATTATCTCCTTAGATAAATCTTTTACCAACCAATTTGGATCATACCAATGGTCAAAATATGAATCGGGATTATAAATATATTTGCTTCCCTCTTTATCTCCAAAGTAAATATTTAACATCTCAACACCGCCTTTATTATAATAATATTATAACATTATTTGTATATATAACATATAGCAATGAAAAATGCTACCATGAAATTAATCATAGTAGCATTTTAATTTATTCTTATTCAAAGCTTATTTCAAAGTCCATTCCTCCAACCTGAACAGCTTCTTTTCCTTCTAATTTTTTATAATTTGAATTTTTAGATACTAGTACCATTCCATTTTCTTTTGCTAATAATGATGCTGTTAGTGCATCTACTAAAGTATCTCCTTTTGCAAAGTATACTTTCTTAGAATCATAATAGAATTCATCTATTACTTTTCTATTTGTTGAATATCTATCAACACCCGCAATTCTATCTGCATTGTATTTGTCCGCTAACTGATTAGATACAACACTTCTTCCACCAATTACATAATATGTAACTCCCGCTTTTACAGGATGTGTAGAAGTTTTTCCGTTAGTTAATAATATTGGAGCACCGTATTTTGCTGCAACTGATGATACAGACATTGCATCTGCTTCACCTTTCGCACCATTAACTATAAATGCCATCTTGTATCCACCAAGCATATTAGCTATTTTTGCTGATGTTTCATATCTATCTTTTCCAGATATTCTTGTTATATTTTTGCCTTTTAACTGATTTTCTACCTTTTTAGAAATTGCACCTTCTCCACCTATTATGTAGACATTTTTAGCATTTTCTATTTTAGCCATAGCTTCAACAGGTATACTGTCTTTTTTTACTAGTAAAATTGGAGCATTTTTCTTACCAGATAATGATGCTGCTGAAAGTCCGTCAGCCATTGATTTATCTGAATTTACTAGTATTACTGAGTTGTATGAAACATTGTTCTTAACTAGCTCATCTGCTATCTTAGCTGCTGTTTCATATCTGTTCTTTCCTACTATTTTAGATGTTATGTTGCCTGGTTTGTTTGGTTTTTCATCAGGTTTCTGGTCTGGTTTTTGTTCAGGAGTTGTTGTTCCACTTCCTCCACCAGAACCTCCTCCTGGATTAGGATTAGGGTTTGGTTTATCTGGGTTTTCTCCTTCTAAATGTAAGAATACCCCTAAATTTATTTTATCTTTTCTTCCACCACATTTATATTGATAAGATATAAAGTCTGGAGTTTTTCCATTCCATTTTATTTTTGTACCATCAAAATATAAATTATTTAATTTTACTTCTTCTGGATTTAATATTACTTTATTATTATCAATTTCATTCTTAGTTATACCATACTCTTCATATAGATCTATATAATCTTTATTCTTTAAATCAAAACTAATTTCTGTATGGAAGTAATTTTCTACATCATCATAATCATATTCAAATTTAAAATTATCATTTACTAATATTTTACCTTCTGTTTCACTTGAAGAAATTCTATATAAATTTTTATTTGTAGATAAATCTAAATTCTTTAATCTATTGTTAGTTAAATATACTTCTTGCAAAGCTGTATTTGTAGATAAATTTATATTTGTTAAGTTATTATTTTTTAGATTTAATAATACTAATGCTGTGTTTGCACTTATGTTTATTCCTGTTAAATCATTGTCTTCTAATATTAAAGTTTCTAATGCTGTATTTGCACTTAAATCTATATTTGTTAATTTATTTCCCTTTAATACTAATTTTTTTAACCCTGTATTATTTACTAAATTTATACCATTATTTTCTTTTATTTTTGTTTCTGATGCATATAAATTTTCCAATGCTGTATTCTGTGATACATCTATTAATACTAAATCTTTATTTTTGCTACAGTCTAAAGTCCTTAGTTGTCTATATTCTGATAAATTTAATTCTGTAAATGCATTATCTTGGCAACGTATAATTTCTATATTACTTGGTAATTTAATTTCTGCTATAAAATTATCTCCAAAATTTACTTCTTTTAAATTTGTATTACTTAAATCTAGTTTACCTTTCAAATCATTCTTATAACAATTTAATGATTCAAGAGCAGTAAAAAATTGTATTCCATCTAAATTTTCAATATCAGAGTTGCTAATGTCTAAATCTGTAATTCTAGCTAATTGTTCACTACTTATCTTTTGATCTTCTTGTACTCCTGTTATTTGTGTTATTTTCTTTCTAAAGTTTTTATCTTTAAAATTGCTTTCATTTAATATAACGCCTTCACTAGGGAAATTATAATCTAAATAAAAATTTACCGTCATTTTTATCGTATTATGATTTCCTCCAGTATCATAAACATATGTTACCTCTCTAGGCTTTTTATCTCCTAGTTCTAACTTTCCATCATCTTTTTTAGTTACACCTTCAGTTTTAACATCTACCTTTGACATATTTATTCCAGGGAATAGCTCTTCTAAGTCTAAATAATTTCGTTTTGAATCTATACTTATATTATAAAAGTTTGATTCAATAGATTCTGGATATTTAATTAATGCATTTTCATTTAAATTTACATATCCTAACCTTGAACTATTTCTTATACCTATACTTTGTAATTTACTTGACTTTGGTAAATCCAAAGATTTTAATTTAGTACCATTAATAACTATACTTACTAAATCTAAACACTCTTTTACATTTAATTTTTCTAAACTTGTACATCCACTAAGTTCTAATTGTTGTACTTTTGTATTTGTTGATAGGTTTAATTCTGATATTTTTTCATTATCATTTAAGTATAGATTTTCTAGAAGAGTAGCTCTTGAGAAATTATAATTTTTTACATTGTTTCCTTTTGAATTAAATTCTATTAATTTTTCATGTGGCAATAAATCAATATCTTTAATTGCAGTATATGATATATCCAATTTTGTAATCTTACTATTATCTTTATTTAATTTTAAATCTACTAAATCTTTATTACTTGATAGACCTAAATCTAATAATTTTTTATTTCCAGTTAAATCGATTGATTTTAGTGAGTTTCCATTCAAATTTATTTCAGTTAACATTTCACATTGATCCAATTTAATACTTGATATATTATTTCCGTAAGCTTCTAAATTTGTTAGTTCTGTACTAGAACTTAAATCTAAATTTTGTATATTATGATTTCCATAACATTCCAAATACTGTAAATTAATGTTTGATATGTTCAATTCAGAAGTATTATTTTTATTGAAACGTAATTTTTTTAGTTTTTTATTCTTTGAAAAATCCGCTTTATTTATATTTTGTCCGGAACATATAAAGTCATTTAAATTAACAAATTTTTCTATCCCTTTTAAGTTTGTTATTTTTGTTCTTGAATCATCATAAAAATATAATATACCTGTATTTTTTATATTATAAGCTGTTATTACACCTGTTCCATCGTTTGGAATTTTAAATTTTTCTGCTAATCTTTCTCTAAATGCATCATCTGGGAAGTTAACCTCATTCAATTCTACATCTTTTATTTCCTGATCTACAACATTTCCTCTCTCAATTCCTACATTATCAACACTACTCACAGCAGCCTCAACTGGCATAGCAACTGAACTAACTGTAATCGCTGCAACCATCATCATAGCAGCAACCTTATTCCTATTCTTATTCATACAACACACCCTCTCTTAAAACATAAAACGCTAAAAATCAACAAAAAAAGGACACAGTAATTGTATCTAACAAAAACTGTATCCTCTATATACATCTATTAAAAAACTGCATAACAAAACTACAGACTTACTTGTCTGTCTGTCTGTCTGTCTGTCTGTCTGTCTGTCTGTTCAGATTTTCACAAACCTTCAACATATCTGTCAACTCCTAGCAATTTTATATTTCATATTTTTATTTTATATAATATGTATAAAATATTATACCATTTTACAAATTAAATTTGAATAAAAATATTAAAATTTATAATAATTTTTAAAAATATACAAGTCTCTTATACTCACAAATTTTTCCAACAAAAAAACTACTGTCGAACATTCTTTACAAAATATTCAACAGTAGCATTTTTAACTTCTCTCATGTGCAAACAAATTTATAAACTAAGGACAAGATGTATAACTACTCTAAAGCGACAATACTGCAAGCGCCCCATACCTATAAATGTATTACATAATAGTATGGGGCGCTGAAGCCTGGAGCAAAGAGCAGTTATACTCTTGTCCCTCTATTTTATAAATTTGTTATTATTTTTCTCTTTTACTAGTTAAGTATCTATCTATAGATTCAGCTGCTTTTTTAGAATTAACAACAGCTTCTATAACTGTACTTGGTCCTGAAGTAACGTCCCCACCTGAGAATACACCATCTCTAGTTGTTTCACCGTATTCATCAGTTACTAGAAGTCCCCATTTGTTTACTTCTAATTCTGGGTTGTTTTTAACGATTGTATTTCTTGCAGTCTGGCTTATAGCTATTAACACAGAATCACATTCGTATAATTTTTCGCTTCCTTCTATCATAACAACTGATTCTCTTCCGTCTTCACCTTTAACTCTGTGAGTATCAGCGAATATTACACCTTCTTCAGTTATTTCTATTGGAGCTTTGTATGTATCAAATACTACTCCATCTTCTTTAGTTTCTTCTATTTCTGCTTTACAAGCTTTCATATCGCAGAAGTCTTTTCTGTATGCTATTGTAACTTCATCTGCTCCATAACGTTTAGCACTTCTTGCAGCATCCATTGCAACGTTTCCTGCACCTATTACTATAACTTTTTTACCTAAGTTATATCTTTTTGGTGATCTTAAGTAGTTTATTGCATATAATGAGTTACCTAATGTTTCACCTTTTATATCTAATCTCTTTGGACTCCAAGTACCAGTTCCTATGAACACAGCATCGTATCCATCGTAGAATAATTTATCTATAGTTATAACCTGACCTATTGCAGTATTTGTTCTGAACACAACTCCAGCTTCTTCTAACATTCTCATCATATCTTTAACTATTTCTCTTGGTAATCTGAAATCAGGTATACCGTATCTTAATATACCACCAACTCTACCATTTTTTTCGAATACAGTTACTTTGTATCCTTTTTTAACTAATTCAGTAGCTATAGTTAAACCTGCTGGACCTGAACCAACTACCGCAACTCTCTGGTTTTTAGGTTCTTCTTTTATAATTATTTTTCCAGTTTTTAAATATTCTCTTGATATGAATTCTTCTATTTTGTAGAATTCTACTGGGTCTTTTTTGATTCCTTTTATACAGTGTCCAAAACACTGGTCTTCGTGAGGACATACCATAGCACAGATTGCTGACATTGGGTTGTTGTCGAATAGTATTTCCCCTGCTTCTTCCATTTTTCCTTCTTTAAATAGGTTTATTATGCCAGGTATATCTGTATGAACTGGACAGTTTGTTCTACAACTTGGTTTTTTGCATAATAAACATTCATTCGCTTCATTAACTAAAAATTTACTTACATCAATCATTTCTTTATACTCCCTCCATTAATTAATCGCACCTAGTCTAAAATATCATATTTCCAAATGTGTTTCAAATGTTATTTTCAATTAATATATAAAATATATTTTTTGCAATGACTTTCTTAATTATTAGAAAATTTAGCCATTCTGTCATTTTTCATACTTATTATATTTTATTAAGTATAAATTAATTTAATTTTATTTTTTTATATATAAGCAAAAAAATACTCCATTTTATATATTATTGTGTTATTTATAAAATGGAGCATTTCAATCATTATATATTATTGTTTTTTTCTATTTATTTTTATTCATACTTTTATAAACATCTATATTTAATTCTAATACATTAACTCTTTCTTCACCAAATATTCCTAAAAATTTAGAGTCTGTATTTTCTTTTATCATTTTATTTAATTTTTCTTCTGATATTCCACTTGCTTTTGATATAGCCGGAACCTGAATTTCTGCTGATTTTACACTTATATTAGGATCTAATCCTGAACCAGATGCTGTCATTAAATCTGCTGGTATATCTTCTCTATTTACTTCTGGATTATTTTTTAAGAATTCATCAACACTAGCTTCTACTCTTTTTTTAAGTTCAGGATTTGATGGAGCATAGTTAAAACTTCCTGAAGATGGTCCTTCGTATGTTCCATCTTCTTTATCTTTTTCTGTATAAGTATTGTAATTAATAGAAGACACTCTTCCTTTAAAGAAATATGGTTCTGTAAATTGCTGCCCTATGTTTTTTGATCCTACTTTTTCACCATCTACTTCTATAAAACTTCCTTCTGCTTTATCTTTGAATAACACTTGTCCAGTGGCTGTTAAAGCCATTGGATAAGCTATCCCACAAACTAGTATTAAAACTAAACTTAATGAAATTGCATTTTTTAATATATTTTTTAACCCTTTCATTTTTTTCCTCCATAAATTTCTTTTTTAAAGACCTATCATCATTAAAAGTGGTGCTATTAATAAGTCTATTAATTTTATACCTATGAATGGGACGATTACTCCACCACCACCGAATACGATTACATTTCTAAGAAGTAATTTCTGTGCAGACATAGGTCTATATTTAACACCTTTCATTGCTAAAGGTATTAAGCAAGGAATTATTATCGCATTAAATATTAGTGCTGATAAAACTGCACTAAATGGAGTTGCTAAATTCATTATATCTAACATTTCCATCTGAGGTATTGCAACTGTAAATATAGCTGGTATTATTGCAAAATATTTTGCAACGTCATTAGCTATACTGAATGTTGTTAATGCACCTCTTGTTATTAAAAGCTGTTTACCTATTTCAACAACTTCTAGTATTTTTGTTGGGTCTGAATCTAAGTCTACCATATTTGCTGCTTCTTTTGCTGATGTTGTACCACTATTCATTGCAAGTCCAACATCTGCCTGCGCAAGTGCTGGAGCATCATTTGTACCATCACCAGTCATTGCAACAATTTTACCTTCAGACTGTTCTTTTTTAATTGCTTCTATTTTATCTTCTGGTTTACATTCAGCGATAAATCCATCTACACCTGCTTCTTTTGCTATTGTAGCGGCTGTAAGAGGGTTATCACCTGTACACATTATAGTTTTTATACCAATTTCTCTTAATCTTTCAAATCTTTCTACTAACCCTGGTTTAACAGTATCTTTTAAATATATTAAACCGTATATTTTATTATCTGCTACAACTACTAGAGGAGTACCTCCAAGTTTTGCTATTTCATTTACTTTTTCATCAAGATCTGATGGTATTTCTCCACCTAAATTTCTAACATATTCTTTTATACTATCGAAAGCCCCTTTTCTTATTTTTACACCATTTGTTAAGTCAAGACCACTCATTCTTGTCTGAGCTGAGAATTCTATAAATTCAGCACCTTCTGCAAGTTCTTCTAATTTTTCTACATTGCAATTCATGTCTTTTGCAAGAGTTACTGTTGATTTTCCTTCAGGAGTATCATCTTTTAGTGAACTTAACGTTGCAAAGTTTATTAATTCTTCTTTTTCTATATTAACCACTGGGATAAAATCAGCTGCTAATCTATTTCCGTAAGTTATTGTACCTGTTTTATCAAGTATCATTGTATCAACGTCACCACAAGATTCAACTGCTTTACCAGACATTGCTATTACATTAAATCTTGTAACTCTGTCCATACCTGCTATCCCTATAGCAGAAAGTAGTCCACCTATTGTAGTAGGTATTAAACAAACTAAAAGAGCAATCATTGTTGATACTGGTATCTGAACACCTGTGTAATTAGCCATTGGGTATAAAGTTATTAAAACTATCATAAATATTAAAGTTAAACTAACTAATACTGTATTTAATGCTATTTCATTTGGAGTTTTCTGTCTTGAAGCACCTTCAACTAAAGAAATCATTTTATCTAAGAATGATTCCCCTGGATTTGTAGTTATTTTTATTTTTAACCAGTCACTTACAACCGTTGTACCACCAGTTACTGATGCAAAATCTCCACCTGATTCTCTAACAACTGGAGCAGATTCACCTGTTATTGCTGATTCATCAACTGAAGCTAAACCTTCTATAACTTCTCCATCATTTGGTATAACTTCTCCTGTATTAACTAAAACCACATCACCTTTTTTTAATTCGCTTGAACTTATCATTTTTTCATTTCCATTTTTATCAATAAGTCTAGCCATTGTATCTTTTCTTGTTTTCTTTAATGTATCTGCCTGAGCTTTACCTCTACCTTCTGCTACTGATTCGGCAAAGTTTGCAAATAATATAGTTATAAATAATATAATTGTAACCGCCGCATTATATATTCTTATGTTTCCTGAACCATCATTTCCAAATAAGTTTGGCATTAATGTAAGTAAAAATGCTACTACAGTACCTACTTCAACGACAAACATAACTGGATTTTTCATCATATATTTTGGATTCAACTTCTTAAAAGCTTCTACTATAGAGCTTTTAAGAATATCATTAGTTAAAAATTTATTTCCATTGTTTTTCATTTTTATCTATATCTCCTTTATACTCTCCTTACATATTCGTCTATTTTATTACGCCCAAATAGTTAGGTGCTCTGCAATTGGTCCTAATACAAGAGCTGGCAAGAATGTTAATGCTCCTATTATTAAAACTATTGCAACAAGAAGTATTGTGAAAGTAAAGTTATCTGTTTTTAATGTTCCTACACTAGTATTTACTGGTTTTTTATTTGCTAGTGATCCAACAACAGCTAACTGTATAACTATTGCTAAATATCTTCCATAGAACATTGCTACTCCAGTTGTCATATTCCAGAATAAAGTATTATCTGCTAAACCTTCAAAGCCTGAACCATTGTTAGCTGATGCTGATGAGAATTCATAAAGAATCTGAGATAATCCATGGAATCCTCCATTTGTTATACCTTCAAGTCCAGCCGGAATAGCAACTGCTAATGCAGAAAATGCTAATATTAATAATGGATGAACTATTATTGATAATGCAACTAACTTAACTTCTCTACCTTCTAGTTTTTTTGATAAAAATTCTGGTGTTCTACCAACCATTAATCCACAAAGGAATACTGTAAGTATTGAATACATTAACATATTCATAAGCCCTACACCTTTTCCTCCGAATACTACATTTAACATCATATTTAGCATTGGAACAAGTCCTCCAAGTGGAGTAAGTGTATCATGCATATTGTTTACTGTACCTGTAGTAAATGATGTTGTTACTGTTGTAAATAAAGCCGATTGATCTATACCAAATCTAAGCTCTTTACCTTCCATATTACCCATAGCTTGGCTTAATCCTGCTGCTGCTAATTCTGGGTTACCTGCTTTTTCAGAAGTCCAGCATATTAAAAGACCTACTAAGAATATTATTCCCATAGCTCCAAATACTGCCTTACTCTGTTTTTTATTTCCTATCATATATCCAAAAGCTATAACACAAGCTCCTGGAAGTATCATCATTGAAAGCATTTCTATCATATTTGATATAATTGTTGGATTTTCAAATGGATGAGAAGAGTTAGCTCCAAAGAATCCACCACCGTTTGTACCAACATGTTTTATAGATTCAAGAGCTGCAACCGGGCCTCTTGCTATATCTTGTAAATTACCTTCAATTGTTCTTACTGTTTCTGTTCCGCCAAGTGTTTGAGGCACACCTTGAGATATAAGTAAAACACCTACTATAAATGCAAGTGGAACTAAAACTCTTGTTGTTATTCTAACCATATCAACGTAGAAGTTACCTAAAGTTTTTTTCTTTCCTACAAGACCTCTTATAAATGCCATACAAGCTGCATAACCAGTTGCTGCTGATGTAAACATCATATAAATTATTACTAACATCTGAGATAAATAAGATAAACCAGATTCCCCTGAATAATGCTGTAAGTTTGTATTAGTCATGAAACTTATTATTGTATTAAATGAAAGACTTGCTTCCATTCCTCCAATTTCACTAGGATTAAAAAATCCTATTCCTTGTATTCTAAGAATTAAATATCCTGCAAATATCATAACTGCATTTGTTATGATAAGAGCTAAAACATACTGTTTCCAGTTCATTTCTTCCTTATCTATTTTAAATATTTTATAGATAGTATTATCTACTTTGTTAAATATTCTATCGCCAAATGCTTTTTCACAATTGGCAACCTGATATAAGTATTTACCCATAGGAATTACTAATATCATAAACACTATTAAAAATAATATATTCTGTAACATTTTTTCCTCCTGTTTTAATATCTTAATCACTATATTTTATTTTCTATCTAAGTTAGAATCTAATAATTAATCTATAATGCCCTCTGTTAAAATTTCTCTGGGTTTATTAAAGCATAAAGTAAATATGCTAATAAAGCTACTATTACAACTACTAAAAGTATCATTTTTCTCCCTCCATCTAAAAATACTAATTGTTACTTTTCATAAATTTTATTATTTCTGTATTTGTTTTTCACACCAATCAGCAAATAGTTTAACAGATATAATTCCAACTAAAAGCCGTATAATCATTATTACATCCATCATTTCAATTACCTCCTACTTTTTTAGAAGATTTTTTAATATCTTCTTTTTCTTTATCATGTATATAATTTTATGCTTTTATATATAAAAACGGGATTAAAGATAGTGTCTTTAGGATTAAGATTGTATCAAGATTTATATTTTATCTTTATACTTTCTTAACACAAGAAAAAAATTAACAAAAGAAAATATTTTCCTATAAAATTCAATAAAAAAAAGAGATTAATATAGATACAATAATTATTTTTAAATAATAAATTCAAAAATAAAATATCGTAAATACATCAATCTCTTTCTTATTCTAATTATATTTCATCGTTTAATCTATATCCCACACCAACTTCTGTCATTATATATTGGGGATTTGCAGGTTGTTTTTCTATTTTTCTTCTAATTGTCGCCATAAATACTCTTAATGACTTGGTTTCTCCACCTATTACTCCACCCCATATTTTTTTTATAATATAATTATGTGTTAATACCTTTCCATGATTTCTTGCTAAAAGGGATAATATATCGTATTCTATTGGTGTTAAATGTATATTTTCTCCTGATACAGTCACCTTTCTCTTATCGTAATCTATGAACAAATCTCCCACAGAAAAAGTATCTTCCTTTTCTTTCTCGGGCATAGAAATATCTACAGATTTATTTTCTTTATGTCTAAGAGCAACTCTAACCCTTGCAAGAAGTTCAACTATTGAAAATGGCTTTGTTATGTAATCATCAGCTCCAGTATCAAATGCTTCCACTTTTTCTCGATCTTGTTCTCTAGCGGATACTACAATTATTGGAAGGTCCGAAATCTGCCTAACCGTTTTAATAACATCAATACCATCTATATCTTCAAGACCTAAATCAAGTAGCATAACATCTGGAGATTTTGCTATAGCATTTTGGACTGCTTCTTTTCCAGTTGAACTCTCTATTACTTCATAATCTTGAGTTGTTAAAGCTGTACATATAAATTTTCTAATTGTACTATCATCTTCTACAACAAGTATAAGTTTTTTACTCATTTTTTATCCTTCCTTACTCTTCATCTTCTTCTAGTGGAAGATTAAAAATAAATTCAGCACCACCTAATTCTTGACTATTTCTAACCTTTATTTCTCCACCATGTGCATTTACTATAGATTTGCATATAGAAAGACCTAAACCTACGCCTTTTCTAGAGTCTTTACTTTTTCTTTCTCCAGTATAGAATCTATCAAATATATGACTAGCTAAATCATCTGATATACCTGGACCATTATCTGAAAATTCAAACCAAGCATTGTCATCATCTCTATATACTCTTATATTAATCTTACAACTACTTGTTGCATATTTCAATGAATTATCAACTAAATTAACAAATACTTGTTCTATTAATTTTGCATCCATTGGAACAAATATCAATTCATCTGGTATATCAATTTCCACATCTGCATCGTTCAACCTTCTTTTTATATGAGACAAGGATTCTGATAATACCTCCTCTACAAGCTCTGGTTCTTTTCCAACCTTCAATTTTCCTTCATCTATCTTTGTCATACTTAGTAAATTTTCTACTAATTGTATTAACCATTGAGAATCTTCGTATATACCATTTAGTAATTCGTCTGTAATCTCTTCACTTATTTCATTTTTATTTTTTATAATTGTACTTACAGCACCGGATATCCCCGCAAGTGGAGTTCTTAAATCATGAGAAATAGCTCTTAAAAGGTTACTTCTAAGCCTTTCACTTTCCATTTCTAGTTTATCTTTTTCTCTTGATTCTGCTAATTCTTCCCTATCAAGTGCAATACTTACCTGTGCTAATACAGTTTCTATAAATATTTCATCATCTGTATCTATATTTTTAACTTCTGATGAAACACCTACAGCACCATGAATTTTTTTAATTCCTTTTATAGGAATATATAGTCCTACAGCACCACTAAGTGTATCTGTAAAATGACCTGCATTCATACCATTATTAACAACCCACTTTGCAACAGCAATTTCGTTTGGAGAAATCATTATATTATTTTCAAAGTCATGTTCTGTTACATCATTGATACTCTTATGTTCAAATTCTATTTCATTATTTTTTCCCTTATATTTAATATAGTATATTTTTTCTTCATTTTTCATAACTAGGGAAACATCTCTTTCAAGACTAACACTTAAAATTTCTAATGCCTTTTCTATTATATCTTCTTTTCTAGATACCTTCAAAAATGTCCTACTTATCCGATAAATCATCTGTGTATGTTCTTCTCTTTTACTTGCATTATTAGCCTGGAATTTTATATTAGACATTAAAGCACTTGTTATTATTCCTATTACGCAGAACACAGCTAAAGTTATAATATGGCTTGGATCTGCTATAGATAAGGTATATTTTGGAATAGTAAATAGATAATTTACTATTGTTATATTTAAAAATGCACTTAAAATACCTAGTGTATAACCATTTGTCCAAAGAGACACCATAGAAACACCTAGCATATAAACTAACAAAATATTATCTTTTGCAAATCCTATCGACTGTAAAACATAAGCCATAACAGTAATAAAAATACTTATAAGAATCAATTTTATAATATCTACTCTAGAAACAGAAAAAGCTCTCTTCAGTTTGGATTTATTATTATTTTTATTTACCTTATTCGAATGAATTTCGTTTCTAAACGGAATTATAAGAATATCTATATTATCTATATTATCTAATAATTTATCAGCAATATCCTTTTTAAATTTCCTTTTAAATTTGCCTTTATCAGAGTGATCTCTACCAATTATTATTTTAGTTACATTTCTTACCTTAGAATATCTAATAATTTGCTCTTCTGGGTTTTCGCCATGTAATATTACTACTTCTGCACCCAATTTTTTTGCAAGATCCATATTTTCGCCAAGTCTTTTTTTAGACTCTTGACTAATTGAAGACATATCTGATGGCTTAACATATATTGCAATCCATTTTGCTAAAGAAGAATCTGCTATTCTATACGCCGTTCTTATTACTTTTGATGAAGATGTTGACGGACTTATACACGCTAATAATATATCTGATGTAGGTTTTACACCTGAATCAGCTTTTGACATTCTTGATATCTGAACTTCTTTATTGACACGATCTGCAGTTTTTCTAAGTGCAATTTCTCTAAGTGCAATTAAATTATCTTTTACAAAGAAATTTTCTTTAGCTCTTTCTGCTTGATTTTTTTCGTAAATTTTACCTTCTTTAAATCTCTCTAATAATTCTTCTGGCTCAATATCAATAAGTTCTATTTGAGTATAAGAATCACCTATTACTTTATCTGGTACTGTTTCCTTTATATTGATATTTGTTATTATTTCCATAATATCATTTAGACTTTCAAGATGTTGAACATTCAAAGTTGTGTATACATTTATTCCTGCCAATAAAAGTTCCTCTATATCCTTCCATCTTTTATTATGTCTAGAACCTTTTGCATTTGTATGTGCAAACTCATCTACTAATATAGTGTGTGGTCTTCTTTTTAATGCAGCATCTATATCAAATTCATTCAATTTTATTCCCTTATATTCGACTTGCTTTACTGGAATTCTTTCTAAGCCATCTAATAAAGCCATTGTATCTGGTCTTGTATGTGGTTCTATGTATCCAACTACCACATCTATCCCATTATCTTGCAATGAATGAGCCGCTTCTAACATCGCATAAGTTTTACCAACACCCGCAGCATATCCAAAGAATATTTTCAATTTTCCTCTTGAAGTTTCTTCTTCTTTAATTTTTTCGAGTATACTATCTGGATCTGGTCTTTCCATAGACTATACCTCCCTTTAATTGTAAAATTTATTCTCCTTTATTTTTTGTGAAACACAACTGTTATCATCATTAAAACACTTGTAAATAAATTAAATAAAAGTAGATACATAGCAGAAACATCTATTTTTAAGTATAAATTATTATTCATAATTATAGGTAATATTAATATTATTACAGCAACAGATTTTATAATCATTTTTATATAATCTATAACCTTTATTATTTTTTCGGATTTAATAACTTCCCTACTTATACCTATTATCATAGGTATTTTTGCAGGATCTGAGTCATTATCTATAATATCTCCAAAACTTTTTACATCTTCATTTGAATTTCCCATAACTATTGAAACATCTGCATTTGCTAGAGCATATATATCATTTTCTCCATCTCCCACAACAGCAGTTTTATCGCCAACACTTTGGCAATCTTCAACAAAATCCAATTTATTATCAGGAGTTGCCTCTGATATAAATTTATTAATTCCACATTCTGCTGCTATGGTTGCAGCTGTTAAAGGATTATCTCCTGTCGCTAACACTATATCGTATCCATTATTTTCCAATTTTTTAAAAGATTTTTTTAACCCTTCTTTTACAATATCTTTTAAATAAATCACCCCTAATACTTTATCATTCACAGCTATTGATAAAGGAGTTCCCCCTTTCATAGAAATTTTTTTACTTATTTCTTTACATTCAATAGGATAAGTTCCTCCATTATCTTCTACAAATTTTTTTATTGCTTTTTCAGAACCCTTTCTAATTTTAAACCCTTCTAAATCACATCCACTAATTCTACTACCTAATGCAAATGAAATAGGTTTAATATCCTTTTGACCAATATATTTTCCTCTTAAAGAATACAATTTTTTTACATATACTAATATACTTTTTCCTTCTGGAGTATCATCATATGCTGAACTCAATGCTGCAGCTTCTGCAACATCATCTTCAGATATGTTTCTAGCAGGATAAATTTTTATTGCCTCTCTATTACCAAATGTAAGAGTTCCTGTTTTATCTATTAAAATTGTTTTTACATCAGCTAATTTTTTTATTGAATTTATATTTTTTAAATCTATATTATAATATTTTAAAATTTCACCTTTAAATAGCTTTAAAAATTTTAAAATATTATATATATCATCTGGCAATATTGCTATGTATATACCTAAAAAATAAAATATTTTTTCAAACAAATCTATTTTATTGTAATGTGAATATACAAGTATAATAAGTATTGCTACGATTATTGATAATACAGTCCTTTTATTTTCTCTTGATCTTCTATCTAAATCATCTATAACTCTTTTATTTATTGTTCTTTTATTTTTAATTTCACCAGAATTTGATTTTGCTTTAACTACTAAAGAATCCGATATTAGTTTAGTTCCTTCTTTTACTGAATCTCTTTCGCCACCTTCTTCAACCAAAACAGCTGCACTTTCACCTGTTATACAGCTTTCATCTAAAAGAGCTACTCCATCAATCACTGTTGCATCACAAGGAACTATATCTCCTCTATTTAATATAAAAATATTTCCTTTTTTTATATCTTTTACATCTATTTTTTCAGCATATCCATTTTCTAAATCAACAATTTTTGTTACTGTTTTTGTTTTTTCTTTTGATTTTATCTCTCTTGTTATATCTTTTTCATACTTAGAGTTAAAGTATCTTATCAATATACTTAAAAATGCAACTAAAAATGAAAATAAAAATACATATATATCTATATTAGATGCATTTTTATCAAAAACTCTTGCTACTAATATAAAAAACATAACAGTTATAGATATAATTATAGAAACAGATTTTAAGCTTTTTCTTATATATCCAAATTTTAAATCTCCATTTACATCTTTATTTGCTTTATATTCATATATACCTGATAATATTTTCATAGACAACACCCTTTCATATTTCTTATATCTTAAATATAACAGTTAAAATATAAAGCTAGGATAAAAATGTATTCTTTAAGCATTAAGATTATATAAAGATTGTATAAATACCAACTAACATCATTTTTATTATGGCAAAAAATTCTCTTACATAAAATACTGGTATCAAATACCACTTAGTTCTTTCTGTATAAAAACTTATATTTTTATAACCATCCATTTTTGCATACTTCTCACTTCTAAATGCGTGAAAATCTGTAGTAACTACCTTAACATCTACATCAGCTACATTTTCCTTACTGTCCTTTTCTATTTTATATCTTGAAAACTCAAAATTCTGCATAGTGTTTACAGATTTATCTTCCTTTATAATCATCTCTGGTTTAATTCCTCTTTCAACAAGATATCTTTTCATAGCCTCGGCTTCAGAGATATTTTCTCCGTCACCCTTCCCACCAGATACAATTATTTTACAATCATCGTCGTTGCTTTTTACATATTCAAGTGCTCTATCAAGCCTTCCTTTAAGTGTAAGTCCTGGCTCATTCCCCATCACTCTAGCTCCCAAAACGATGATATAATCACAGTTTTCCGTATTTTTCTTAGGAAATGCGATAATCATTCCCTCAACAGCGACGAATATTATAATCGCCACAGCTGCACAAATTTTTACAATCATATATAACCACCTATGTTTTTTAATCTTATCTCTAGTGAAGTGGTACACCAAGCAAATTGTTCCAAGTACAAAGAAAAATCCGCTAAATGCAACCCCATTCATAGCGAAAAACAGTATTCCAAAGTATAAGTAGAACACAATCGCTAAAACCAAGCTAATACTCATAAATATCAACTCCCACAAGTTTAATTTCAGCAAATTCACATCATTTTATCGTATGATTAAATTTCAACTATTTTCTATACAACTCAAATGCTGTATACTCACCTTTTTCTCTATATCCAAGTTTTTTGGCAAGCTCTATAGATCCTTTGTTGTGGGCATCCCAGCTAGGATATATCCCTCTTTCCAAGCACTTCAATATTATGCTTGCCCCACAAATAAGAGCATATCCATTTCTTCTATGTTGCTCATTTGTGTCTATCTCGATTTCAATTCCACCTTCAAAAGTACAGTATGAAGATGCTCCAGACACGATTTCATTATTACTTCTATCCAAAAGAACAACTCCTATACCCTTTTTAGAATAGTCTTCGTAATCCTTATAAATTCCAACCAAGTCTTTGCTCCACTCGTTTTCTAAACATCTATTGTAGATTTCTTCATCTATATCCAAAATTTCAAATCCTTCTTTTGCAGAACTTTTTATCTCGTTCAATTTACCCACGTCAAACTGGCTCATATCTTCAAATGTAGAATATCTCTTAATCTCTTTTAACGCCGGCACACCTTCTAAATCTACATCAAATGTATTTCTAACAAGTTCTGCCCATTTATCATTTTGAGGTATAATTATATCCATCTCACCTTTTTTATAATCATATTTTAAAAGATTTTCATTAGGCTCACCTGCAAATATCCTAAAATCTCCAAGTACGGCAACAGCAGATTTTGGATTATCTAAGTCAAGAGAATACACTTCTCCCATAATTTCCTGTAGGCAAGCCAATAAAAAATTATTCTCCAAATTTCCAAACAAGCTTTTTACTTTTTCTAAGTTCCTAACTTTTACTATATTATTCATAAAACTCCCTTTCAGTGAATTAGCTTTTCAATTATTCTAAATTATAATCTATACAATTCAAATTAGAAGACTCCTACAATCCAAGCTCTTTTTTCTGAGATTCTCTACTCAATCTCATCAAAAGCTCAAACACTTCTCTTATATCATTCTCATATTTTTTATCATTTAAATTATCCACAGCCTTTTGAAGCACAACTTCTTCTCTGCTGCTCTGTAATACTTCCATTCCATTTTCCTTCTTATAATTTGCAACCTTTAAAACAGTTTCCATTCTCTTTTCAAAAAGCTGCACAAGCTCTCTATCTATCTCATCTATTTCAACTCTATATTCATCAAGCTTTGTCATACTACTCTCCTTTTCAAATATCAACTCTTTAAAATTTTACATCACCTAAATAATACCCAAATATTAACATAAATTTATATCACGTAAATCATGCTCAAAATACTAATACAAGTCTATATCCCATAAATCATATCCAAAATAGCTATTGCAGTAGCTGATTCAATTACACTAACAGCTCTCTGCACTATGCAAGGATCGTGTCTGCCATTTACCTCAATCTCTGTATTCTTTACGCCATTATCCTTACAATCTCTCAAATTGGCCACGTTTACCGTTCTCTGCTTACTAGCTATAGAAGGAGTAGGTTTAATCGCAACGGTAAATACAATAGGCATTCCATTTGTAATTCCGCCTATTACCCCTCCGTTATTATTGGTATAAGATAAAATTTTTCCTTCATTATCTACATACATCTCATCATTTGCTTCTGAGCCATACATCCTAGAAATATCAAATCCTTCTCCAAACTCAATCCCTTTCACAGCAGGAATCGAAAACATCATACTAGAAATAACCGACTCAACAGAGTCAAAGATTGGACTTCCTATACCCGCATCTATTCCTACAACAGCACACTCAATCCTTCCACCTACAGAATCTAAATTTTCTCTAGCCTTTAAAATTTCATTTTTCATACTATCCTCAAGACTTTCATCTATTAAAGGAAAGTCAGAGTATGAAAGTCTTTTTATTAATTTCTCATCTATATTAGTATAGTCAAAACTACTATCCTCAATATTTTTTATCGCCTTAATATGAGATACAATCTTTATACCTTTTTTCTCTAAAATCTGTCTACAGATAGCCCCCGCAAACACAATTGGAGCTGTAAGTCTTCCAGAAAAGTGTCCTCCACCTCGGTAATCATTAAAACCTTTGTATCTTACAAAACCGGTGTAATCAGCATGCCCTGGTCTAAAATTATCTCTTATTTGTGTATAATCCGCCGATTTTCTATCCTTATTCTTGATATTTGCACAAAGTGGAGTCCCTGTAGTCTTTCCTTCAAAAAAACCACTTACAATATTTGCCTTGTCGTCCTCTTTTCTTGCAGTGGATAACCTATTTTTTCCGGGCTTTCTTCTATCCATTTGTCTTTCTACTTCATCTAAATCTATCTCAAATCCTGGTTCCAATCCGTCTATAACAACACCTATTTCTGCTCCATGAGATTCTCCAAATATTGATATTTTTAAATTTTTTCCCCACATACTACTCAAATAAAATCACCACCTATCAACTATTAATCTCTATTAATCAACTATTAATCTTCGTTAATCTCTATTAATATTTATTAATCAACTAATATTATTTTTCAATAACTTCTATACATCCACCTATTTTTTCAAAATCCTCAAAAAATCTTGGATAAGATTTAGAAATACATTCAGCATCTTTTATAATTATTTCTTCCTCGCAAACTGTAGACGCTATTGAAAGCATCATACATATTCTGTGATCCTTGTGGCTCCAAACATCACAGCCACCTTTTAACTTCTTATTTCCATTTCCATATATTATGAGAGAGTCCTCTTTTTCTTCTATATTTGCTCCTAATTTTGATAATTCCTCATTTATCGCACTAAGTCTATCACATTCTTTAATTCTAAGCCTTTTTGCATTGATAATCTCTGTCGTACCATTTGCAAATGCTGCACAAACAGAAAGAACAGGTATAATATCTGGGCAATCTGTTGCATCAATCACTGTGCTATTTAAAGAATTCACCTTCATTTTTATATCACTGCACTCGTTATAAATTCTCTCGCATCCCATTCTTTCAAGAATTTCTAAAGTAGCCTTGTCTCCTTGAATTGAATCTCTTCTTAGCCCTTTTATATTTACATCATTTCCAATTGCATCAGCACATAAGAAAAATGCCCCTTGAGAAAAATCTCCTTCAACAGTGTACTTATTATAGCCCTGTTTTTCTTTTCTACATTTATACTTTTGATTGCCTTTTATCCTAAATTTTCTATAATTATTATTTTCAATTTCTATTCCAAAATCCTTTAGACATTGCAATGTTATATCTATATAGCTCTTAGATTCTATCTTATCAGTAATTTTTAATAAAGAATCCTCTTCTAACATAGACAATGCAAACAACATCCCTGTTATAAACTGAGAGCTAATGTTTCCAGGAATATCATACTCTCCAGCATTTAGATTTCCGTCTATTTCTAAGTAATTTTCTCCTCTTTTGTATTTAATTCCATTCTTATCAAAAATATCGTAATAAACATCTAGTGGTCTTTTTCCTAAATTACCGCTCATCTCAAATCTACACTTATATCCTAAAGCTGCAGCTATCGGTATCATAAATCTAAGAGTAGATCCAGATTCATTGCAGTTTATGATGTGCATATTATTATTCATATTATGAATATTATTATTTATATCGTGAACATCATTATTCATGATTTGAATTCCTTCAATTTCTATACTCATATTTTCTATTTTTGATGTTGCTCCAAGCTCTTCTAAAGCCTCAAGAGTAGCTCTTATATCATCTGAAAGCTCTATATTTCTTACTATACTCTTTCCTTCCGAAAGAGCTGCACAAATAAGTGCTCTATGTGCAAAACTTTTTGATGGCGGAATTACAACATTTCCAGAAAGCTTTGATGGTTTTATTTTTATATCCATTAAAAATCCTCTCTTCTTTACATTTTTATATTATTTTTCTATTCTTATATTATTTCAAAATCTCCTAATCTCCTAATCTGCTATAGCATACCATTCTTTTTAAATAAATGTATCCCTATAAGGATTATAAGTAGCATTATTCCAATTGTAATTGGGTAACCATAAGCCATACCAAGCTCTGGCATATATTTAAAGTTCATCCCATAAACACCCGTAATTATTGTAAGTGGTGCTGCTATTGCAGTTAGTATAGTCAATTTAGTTATAAGTGAATTTGTTTTTTCATTTATCTTTGAAGAATATATATCTAAAAGTTTATCTGCTAAATCTCTAGTGGCTATTGAAAACTCATATAATTTATCGATTCCAAAATCTATCCCCTGCATATCATTATATTCTTCAAGCTCTACTTCTTTTAAGAATCTAACATCCTTGCTCACAGCATTGTCTGTTATATAAATAAGAGGTCTTATATTTTTAACAACTTTTCTTGCAATCGCCCTTATTTTATTTATCTCCTCTATATGGCTACTATTTGTATTTTCCATCATATCATCTTCTATATCCAAAATTCGCTCCTCTAACATCTCTACAAATTCAAATCCGTTCATTATATATTCTCTTATAATATACTGGTTTATCTTGTAAAGTACATATCTTGTGCTTTTTTCAGACTTAGCCCTATTTAAAATTAAATTTTTCATAAATTTATATATAAAACTTCCATCATCGGCCACAGTTAATATAAAATTATCTGCTGTGTATATATGTGCCTCAAACTCTCTTATTTCATCATCTATGTATTCGAGAGATCTTAGAACCATAGAATCAAAGCTTTTATTTGGATTTATTCTTATAGAGTTATCAAAACTCATGCAATCTACAAAGGAATCTTCATTTATTCCTAAAATATCTTTAACTTCGCATACTTCATCAAATTTAGATAATATAACATAATCATTTTGCAAATTATAACTATCTCCAAATTTTTCTAAAATCCTATTGCTTTGTAATTCTAGTATTTTCATCTATCTCCCCCACTTTTCAATAATATTTTTATTGTTACTTTAAAGTATACCATATTGTCACCTATTACTGAAATTCGTTCTTTTTCTATTGATTATATCAGGTGGTTTAACAAGTTTTTTTCAATTATTTTCAAAAAGTGTAGTATAATAATAAATAAAATTAATTTAAATACATTATACGAGGAGTTGATAAAATGCTTACCCAAAGTGAAAAAAATATTCTTTCATTTATAAAACCATTCGCTATAGATGATAGAAAGGTTTTGATGAGAGATAATTTTATAGATGAAAAGATAAAAAATATGAGTATAGATGAAATCAGAGAAACAGTACTTTCTCTAGGAGAAAAAGGGTATCTGTGTGCAAAGGAATTTATAACTGGAACTGTTATGATTATGGAAGTATATCAAAAAGGTCTTGAATACGACCAGCCAGCAGATGAAATAGGTTCAATGCCAGAGTTTTCATTTAAAAGGGGCAATTTTGAAACTGAGGTAGAAAGTAAAAAATATAAATACACAACACCTATAGAACATATAAAACAGTATAATGCTTTTGAAACAGAAGAGGATAAGAAGAAAGAAAATGAATATAAAAAACAGTATGATTATAGAAAACCAGTCGAATATAAAAAACAGGAAGAGCCTGTAAATACTGCTAATTATAGTGATATAGAGGCTGCATCTTCTTATTATATAAATAAAAACACGGACTATTTAGATATAAAGAAGATGATTTTCGCCGACGATAGAATTTCTGAATCAGATCAGAAAAAGTTATTAAAACTAATAACATTAATTGAAACTATGACAGATAGCAATGTTCCTCTTCCAAAAGGAGCTTTTGTTGAATATGATGATGTTATTTGTAAATATAATTGGATTACAGATGTTATAGGTAGAACGCTTATGAATAAGTACTTCCTTGCATAATAGGAATTTTACTGCTTATTTGTTCTAAATTATCTTATGATATTATTCAAATATTAGGAGGGGATTTTATGAAAAAATTTTTAGCATCTTTAATTAAAACTTTATCTGTTTTAATGCTTGTATTTGTAATGATTCCTTCATTTATTATTCTTATTTTAAATTATGATAAAAGTAGAATGAAATAAAAAATAAAAAGGAGATTTTCTATGAAAAAATATAATTGGGCAACTTTAGGATGTGGCGTTATTGCCAATCAGCTTGCAGAAGCTATGATTTCTAGAGGAGATAGTTTATACTCTGTTGCAAATCGTACTCATGAAAAAGCTTTAGATTTTGCCGCAAAATATGGAATCGAAAAAGTATACGATAAAATTGAGGATGTTTTTGATGATGAAAATGTGGATATAATCTACATATCTACTCCTCACAACACTCATATAGAATATTTGAGAAAGGCCTTAAAAGCTGGTAAACACGTTCTTTGTGAAAAATCAATTACATTAAACAGCGATGAATTAGATGAAGCTATTTCTCTTGCTAAGGAAAATCACGTCGTTTTAGCCGAGGCTATGACAATTTTCCACATGCCACTTTACAAAGAACTTAATAAAATAATAGAATCTGGAAAACTTGGAGATTTAAAGCTGATTCAGATGAATTTTGGAAGCTATAAAGAATACGACATGAGTAATAGATTTTTCAATAAAAATTTAGCAGGTGGTGCTATGCTAGATATTGGAGTTTATGCACTTTCATTTGTTAGATGGTTTATGAGCTCAAAACCTACAGAAATTCTTTCTCAGGTTAAGTATGCTCCAACTGGTGTCGATGAGCAAGCTAGTATTCTTCTAAAAAACAAGGAAGAAGAAATGGCTACAGTGATATTATCTCTTCATGCAAAACAGCCTAAACGTGGAACTATCGCTTTTGATAAGGGATATGTTGAGATTTTTGAATATCCTAGAGGAGAGGAAGCTGTTATAACTTATACTGAAGATGGTAGCAAAGAAGTTATAAAATCTGGAGAAACTTCAAACGCATTATTGTATGAGGTTGAAGATATGGAAAAGGCATTAAATGGAAATCCTGAAGTAATGCACCTAAATTACACTAAAGATGTAATGGATATGATGACTGAAATTAGAAATGAATGGGGTATGAAATATCCTGAAGAAATGTAATTTTAACAAAAAGAGCTTCTAAGATAGAAGCTCTTTTTATATTATACTTTATTTTAATCTATTCTATTGTAGAAACTAAAATATCTATAGCTTTTTCAACTAAATCATCTGGTGCTTTTTCTATAAATTTTACATTTCTTTTTGTTGGGTCAATTGTTCTAGCATGTTCACATAATATTACACCTGTTGTCTTGGTTCTATCATCAAGTGGCAGATGTAATGGAAAACCTTTATTAGTGTTTGTAATAGGCATTACTATTAAAAGCTTAGCAACTTTATTAAAAAAGTTATTACTAATAACAAGTGCTGGTCTAAATCCATGTTGTTCAACTCCTTTTACAGGATCTAAATCCAATTTGATTATATCGCCTCTATTAATCTTCATACTCTATAACCTCCTGACCTACACTTTCTCCCCAATAAATTTCTGAAGGTTCATAATCTGACATATCATAATCTTTAAAAAGCTCTTCTATTGGTATAACATTTGGGCGTCTACTTTCTTTTATAACAGGTTTTAAACTTAATTTACCATCTTGTATATCAACTTCAACTTCTTCATTTTCTCCCCAACCTAATTGATTTAATATCTCTTTTGAAAGTCTTATACCTTGGCTATTTCCCCATTTACTAACTAATAATGTTTTCATATACAACACCTCCAATAATTATATTTCTATATCAAGTATATACTTTGTATATACTTGATGTCAATATTTATTCAATAATTATTTTAAATCGTATATTATTATTTATTAAATTCAAAAAGACTGCTACAAAATTTTGTAACAGTCTTTTTTATATATTTTAGTTTTGGATTTTAGTTTTCTTCTTTATTTGTAGATTCTTCATTTTTAGACTCTTGTACTTCTGCTGGAGCTTTTGCTTTTTCTGGATCTTCATTGTTTAATATCCGCATGAATTCGTCTCCAGTTATTGTTTCTTTTTCTAGTAGGTAATCTGCTAATTCGTGAAGTTTATCTATATTGTCATTAAGTATCTGAGTTGCTTTTTTGTGGCAAGCTCCAACTAAAGCTATTACCTCTTTGTCTATTTTTGCTGCTGTTTCTGCTGAGCAAGCTAGTGAAGTATCTCCACCTAAGTACCGGTTGTTTAGAGTTTCAAGTGCAACCATTCCAAACTCTTCACTCATACCGAATCTTGTTATCATTGCTCTAGCTATTCTAGTAGCCTGTTCTATATCGTTTGATGCTCCTGATGTGCACATATTGAAGATTATTTCTTCTGCTGCACGTCCACCAGTGAATGTTGTTATCTTATCTATTGCTTCTTCTTTAGACATTAGCACTTTTTCGCCTTCTTCAACCTGCATTGTATATCCAAGTGCTCCTGAAGTTCTCGGAATTATTGTTATCTTGTGAACTGGTGCTGAATGTTTATTGATAGCTGCAACAAGTGCATGACCAATTTCGTGGTATGCGATAATTTTCTTTTCTTTTGGACTTATAACTGCGCCTTTTCTCTGGTAACCAGCGATTATTGTTTCGACAGCTTCTTCTAAGTCCATCTGTTCGACTTTCTTTCTACCATCTCTAACTGCTCTAAGTGCAGCTTCGTTTACTATATTTGCAAGTTCTGCACCAGATGCTCCTGATGTAGCTCTTGCAATTTCGTTGAAATCTATATTTTCATCGTATTTAACTGCTTTTGCATGTACTTTAAGTATCGCTTCTCTACCATTTAAGTCTGGTAATTCAACTGGAACTCTTCTATCAAATCTACCTGGTCTTAAAAGTGCTTTATCAAGACTTTCTGGTCTATTTGTAGCTGCAAGTATTACAACTCCTACTCCACCATCAAATCCGTCCATTTCGCTAAGTAACTGGTTAAGAGTCTGTTCTCTTTCGTCATTTCCTCCCATACCATTAGCTCCATCTCTTTTCTTACCTATCGCATCTATTTCGTCTATAAATACTATACAAGGTGCTTTTTCCTTAGCCTGTTTGAATAAATCTCTTACTCTAGCAGCACCCATACCTACGAACATTTCGATAAATTCAGATCCTGAAATTGAGAAGAATGGAACTCCTGCTTCACCTGCAACAGCTTTTGCAAGAAGTGTTTTACCTGTACCTGGAGGTCCAACTAAAAGTGCACCTTTAGGCATCTGAGCACCGATTTCTCTATACTTAGCTGGGTTGTGAAGATAATCTACTATCTCAGTTAAAGCTTCTTTTGCTTCATCCTGACCAGCTACATCTGAAAATCTCTTTCCACTCTGTGCAGGAACATAAACTTTTGCGTTTGATTTACCAAACTGCATAGAATTTCCGCCCATTTTTTTAGAAAGGTTTCTCATCATTAAATTACCTAGCATACCTAAAATTGCAAATGGTAATATCCAAGTAAGTAAGAAATTCATAAGTGGAGAGTTTTCTCTAGGAATTTCCTTACTGAATGATACATTCTTTTCATTTAATTTTTTGATTAAATCTGGATCATCCATATTACCTGTCACGTATATATTTCTATCGTCTTTTTTCTTAGGCTCTATAGATATTTTGTCGTCGTCTAAATCAACTGTTTTTATCTCGTTTTTTTCTAACATCTGCTCAAATTTGCTGTAAGTTATCTCAACAGTCTGTCTTTCCATCATACTTGGAAATACAAGTACATTAAGAAGCATTACGAAAAGCATCATCATAGCATAATAATAGAAAATCGATCTCTTCGGTTTCTTTGGTTCCATTTATCCATACCTCCATTTTTTTATTCCTAAGTTAATAAATACCCTAAAATTTTTAGGATAATCTATTTACCTTTATTTTTTGGTATTATTTTATCAATCTAAATTATAAAAATTCGTTATTTTTATTATTTATTAAGAATTGATAAGTTTTATACCTGTTTTTACTATTTTTATAAAAGATTATATCTTTATTTTATCATAGCATACAATTCTTAACTCTATCTTAACTGAAAGTGTTAATATAATATTTTTTTATATTAAATATTGCTAAATTAAGTTATTTTTTTATAATTTATATAAATATAATATTATATTGTATTATATCATATTTATAATTCCGTCGGAAAAATGTCGGAAAAAAGACTGCCTTTAATTAGACAGTCTTTTTCTATTTGCTAAAATGAATATATTATTTTTGAATAAATTTAACAAAAACACTTGACTATTGAACCCCAATACAGTATAATATAATTAAAGAAAGGGGGTGATAAAAATGAGCAGAAAAAAAAGAAAACAAGAAGATTTCGAATACAAAACAGCGAGATTTAGCTTTTGGACATCTATAATCTCATTAATAACTAGTCTAATTGGATTAATAAAACTCCTAACAGACTAACTCAATCGGTAGAGGGACTGACCCTCCCTCTACCATTAATAAAATCTTATTTGTTTTCTTTACATCATTATAACATATATATCTTAATAGGAGGTGTTTTTAATGAGTAAATTATCAAAAATATTGTTTGCAACAGCTGCAATAAGCGTATTAAATTTAATTATAACTATAATAAACATTTATATTATATTTAATCATTAGGAGGATTTAAAATGGAAAAAACTAAAAGAAATATAATGATGCAAAAAGCTGGTGGAAATGCTGGTAAAAATTCAGTAGGATATAGAATATCTTTACCAGCTCAGATGGTTCGTGATTTAGGTGTTACACCTGAAGACAGGGCTGTTCTTCTTTATATGGAAGATGGAAAACTTATAATCGAAAAAGACCACTCTGAAGAATAAAAAAATAGGGCGAAGGAATTTAATTTCCCTCGCCCATTTTTATAAATATTGAGATTTTTTTAGATTTTTAAACACTATAGGACCTCTCCCATAGTTGTTTACTGTTATAATATATTATTTTGGACTATTATATTTTCTTTCTTTTAGATTATTTTATTTTTTATATTTTGTACCTTTTACAACTATAATAATTTAGCTGCGTTTTTAAATGTCTGGAATCTATTAGCATCTTCTGATTTACCGCCTATCTGAACAACTTCTTTTGCTTTTAATCCAGACACTTTGAAATCTGTTTCTTTCATCACAGGACACTTATATTTCTGAGCAACTATAACTGCAGCAAACACATCAGCATCACCATGATAAAGTACTACCTTATCCATATCAAACACCTCCTTTTTACTTGGAGCTGATAATTCTTTTTTAAACCAGTTCCAATCATACCCAAATTTTTTGTGATTCATATTGTATGGACAGTCTTTACCAGTCCAATCTTTATGTCTTACAACCCTACTTATAGGAATGTTATAAGCTTTCATCAAAACTCTTACAAGCTCTATTGCATTTAGATATGCTTGTTTCTGTTTGGCTCCATTACCTCTCTGAGATATTTCTATCCCTATGCTCTTACCATTACCAGTAGCATTTCCTGCATGCCATGCCTTTTTATTAGTAGCAACTGCTTGTATTATCTCAGTATCATCAATTGAAAAATGCCATGATGCTTTTGCATTGCTACCATTTCTATTATTATTTTTTAGATAGTTGTGCTGATTTTTAGCTGGTGCATCATTACCAGTATCATGTATTGTAATGTAGCTTGGAGACATAGAGCCTCCTGGTATGCATCTTCCTGATGGAAGAATATCAACTGTTACCTTAGCACTACCTAACTTTTTATCAGTTATTTTTCCTGAGCTTACACCCATTATTTACTCACCTTCTTGTCTTTTATTCCTGGAGTTGTTGGGTCAGTGAATACTCCAACTACCGCCATTATTATAGTTACTAGCATGTATGGATTTTTTATAACCTCTACTATATTGTTAAAAAGTATATCCCAACTAGTTATACTTGCAGGATCTATTCCTGCAGCAGTTAAAACTATACCTACTATACCTATCCAGAAACCTACATTTTTAAATCTATTAGTATTCATAACTGGGCTCATCCTCCTCTTCATCTTCTAAATTATAAGTGTCTATTTCATCTTCATTTAATATAGCTCTTATTCTGTCTAGCTTATCTTTTTCTTTTAGATACTTAGACTTATAGTCTATCTGACTATCTCTTTCAGATTCAATTACCTTTGATAATCTAGTTGATAAGTCAACTACATAGTCGCCCCATTCTGGATTACTGCACCATATAGAGCCGATAGAATATATATCTGTCTCTCCATTACAGTAGCACCATGGAGCTTTTTCATCTTCCTCTAAATACTGGTATCTTAACTTGTGACCAGCATAATCTATACAGTCCTCTTTTGTAGAGAAATAATCTCCATACTTTGAAGGATCATCTCGATATTCGTCATTTGCTCTAAGTCCGAACAAGTTGTTTTTTTCTATTGCCAGCTTAGAAGTCCCATAAGCACTCTCTAAACAAGCTATAGCTACAAGCATTATTGCATTGATATTATATTTATTCTGTGCCTCTATAAAGTAAGCTCCTAGACCTTCAAGTCCATTATCTTCTTTTAATGTATTAACTGCATTTTCTAATTCTTCAGCAGTTACATCAGTTATTTCTGATATATCATTTTTGTTGAAATACATTTCATTTTCTCCTTAATCACATTTTTTCCTACATTCCTTGCAATTCTCTTTTATGTCCTTAACTTCTCCAAGCAATGCCTTTATCTGTGTTTCGTGAACACCTATTGCCTCTCTGATTTGATGCCTATCATCTATAGAAGCATCAAGTTTCACATCCATTTTCTTATAAGATTCGGTTAAATTTTCAAGCATTATTATAATTTTTGCTTCATTTTCTCCATCACCTTTTGCCTCTGATAGAGCCTTTTTGTATCCTGCATAAATACCTATAACTCCACTGAGTATAGCTATTAATACATTTATATCTGTAAGATGCACATAGTCACCTCCTAAAAAATTGTATTAAAAAAGGACCGATATAAAATATCAGCCCTTTTTGTGTTAAATATATGTTATAATCATTTTTGGAATCACGTCTTAAAAAGAGTGGCTTATAGTTAAACCTACTTTCTAATGAAAGGAGGTGATAACTATGAAAGAGTTTATTTGTATATTATTAGAGATTACAATAATACCTATTTTAAACGGGTTATTAATTAATCTAATTTATGATAAAATAAAAACCACTCTTAAGTTTGGCGACTGGAAGAGTGGTCATAATACTCCTTCCGATAAGGAAGAATAGTTTTTATTACTGCATTTATTTCTATAAGCCACTTGACGTGGTTCTTTTCTATATTTATTATACCACATATTTTTAGTTTGTGGGCATAAAAAAAAGAACATATCTTAATCTATGCCCTGTCTGTTAGTTTACTATGCTAGAGTTTTTTCTTTTTCTTCTATCATAGCTATTAAGCCTTTGTATTCTTCGTCGTTAAATTCTCCAACTAAAAAGAATACATTTACCTTGTTTTTAAGGTCTGCTAATTTTTCTCCTGTTTTAGCTTTGTTAATCTGTCTTACTGTTAAATCGTATAGCATATGCTATCCCTCCTTTAAAATATTTATTCTAAACTGCATTAGCAGAGTTTAGCTTTAACATTGCAATCTCGTATGATTGCTCAAATATCATGTCATCTTGTGTAGCATTCATTGCTTCTAAATCTGTTATCTTTGTATTTTGTTCTGTTTCAGATTTTTCTACTTTTGTATTTAATACTTCTAAATACTCATTATAACTGTACTGTTTTTCGTCATATACCCAAAATTCATATTCTTTCTGTGTTATTCCATCAATTTCTTTTTCACGTCTTATATTTGTGCGAATATAAATTGTGTCTACGTTAAATTCTATTCCATCAACTTTTGTTTGTGTTCCATGTACATTTTTAAATTCTTGCATTATATCACCCCTTTTTTAGCCTAAAAAGACAAGGCGAGAACCGACAAAAGAATCCTGACCAGAAGCAGAATAACCCACACTCAAACAGAAAGCACCAGCACCAAGCCCATCAGCCTTACTACCACCAGTGATACCGAAACAGTCCGAATTTGCCGAACCATAATCGCAATAATAAGTAGTATCACTACCATTTGTTGACATTGGGAAGAATCCTCCTTTATTTGTATGAGCAACTTTATCTATTCTTACACCTAAAGAACTAGTTGTACCTACATTTTCATATCCACTTGCACTATTATTAAATGATTTATTATTTGTTGCAACCATAATGTTATAACCATTTAATTTCATACCATCCACAAATTGATATAAATTTCCCCAAAAATCTTCTATACCTAAGAAACACATTTGTTGTTTACCACCAGTTTCACCGAATACCATACCTTTTGTATTAGTGCCACCAGTATTAGTTTTATTACTATTTCTATTTACGTATCCATAACCTAAAGCGTTTTGTGAATTAAGATTTTTATATGCAAGAAGATATAAATTTTGTAATAATAATAAAGTAAACCAATTCCATTGTTGATAACCACTTCCAACATTATTTGCATAAGTTCTAAAATGAGTTAAAGTAGCACTTGTAGTAGGTGAAACACCACTTTTACTTCTAAGTTTTCCACCTTCATTGTAACCAAGATAAGCACCAACATATATGAAATCTTTCTCTACTCCTCCTACTTTATGTGCGTAACAATCATAAGAACTATCTATTTTATAATTAGATATTCTCATTTCATATCCATTAGTTATATTAGTAAATTTCCAATAAACTTTTGGAATTTCAACCATAACATCTACATCTGTTGGAACTGTACTTCCATCTGTATATTGTGTTTTATTGCTTGGTTTAATTTCTTTTGTAACTGTTCCATTTTTAAAACCTACTATTCTTATTTTGTTAAATGGAAATTTATCTGCCCAACCGCCTAAACTAGTTGGTGTAGCTACAGATATTCCAACTGCATCTTCAATGTAAGTACAACAAGTAGAAGGATTACTATTATTTTCCATAACTCTTACTCCAAATAATTGATAGTTTTTAGTAGTTTGTTGAATTGCTTTAGATAGCCCTTCGTCTAATCCATCACTTGCCCCAATTTGAATTGTATAAGGAGTGTTCATTTTAAGTCCTGTAATTTTGTGTTTAAAAACATTTGTATCAGATTCGTATCCAACTTCTTTAGTTATTTCTTTTTTACCTCCATTTACATAGAGATAATGTCTACATATTGTTAATTCAACATCTTCTATTTTATATTCAATATCTATTGTATTTTGTCCAAAGGCAGTAACTTTTAAATTAGTAACATTTGGAACCTCATTAAAGCTTCCACCAATACTTTTTATACTTATAGCCATTACTTCTTCACCACCTTTACACGAATCGGAATGTTAACTGTCGGAACAGTTCCCAAAGCTTTTATAATATTCTTTCTGTCTGGACTAGGAACAGGAATAGTTTTACCCCAAACTTTAGCAATATCCTTTGTAGCATTGCCACTTAATTCTATTTCAATATCATATGTATTTGAAGGATAAGTACTTTCCAAAGAATAAGTCTGTTCACTCCAATTACTTGATATTAAAGTAACTTCTGCGTATGTTGCTTTTAATTTCCCAACTTCTGTATTTGTATCTCCTAAATCTGTCTTATTCTTATCTGCTAGAGCCTTAATTTCATTCATTGCGTTTACTAGATTATCCTTTTTAGTTGTTGTTAGAGTTGTAATATCTCCTACATCTTTATCCAACTCATTTACCGCATCAACTAAGCTATCCTTATTACTAGTAGTCAGAGCTTCCTTATTCCCTAAATTAGTCTTAAGCTCTCCAACTTCCCTATCTATTATTAAATTATCATCACAAAAATCTTGTCTTTTAACATATTCATTCCCAGCCCACTGACTAAGATTAATATTTGGTGTCTTATTCGCACTAGGCAATATCTACACCCCCTTTATTTTTCTCCATATAAACCTCTAATTCATCCCAAGTAATTCCAAGAGCCTCCCACTCGTCCCAAGTCTTATTGTACGAATCGAACTCATCCCAAATTAAGTACGAATACTCATACTTGTGTGCCAAGTGTGCTGGCTTAATTCTCCTAATCACCTTGTCTAACTCTGGTAAAGCTTCTGGAATACCACGAACTCCTATAAACTTAATGGTAAAAATATAATGCTCAAAATCCTCTATCACATCACACTCACCATTACTATATGCCTCAGCTACCTTCTTAATAACCTCAACTGTAGTAATATCTCTCCTACGCATCTCAGCCATCACATTACTTCTTCTAGTTTCATAGCTAAGTTTCTCATTGGTCTCTATCTTCACCAAATCTTCCCAGAACTCAAGTCCCCATGTTGCAGTACTCACGAAAAACTGATTAAAAAGATCTGTAAATGCTCCCTTCAACTTATCAATTTCTATATCCAAAGCATCCATAAAAGGCTTATCTATATCATTCTGAAGTAACTTTGGAAACTTAGAATAAATATCTGACTTGTCATAAAACCAATTATATTTCTTAAGCATCACTCACCACTCCATCCAAGTTCGCAACTGCTATCTGCTCATCTCCTACTACAACATCATTAGTAGCTCCATTTAACTTCAAGCCTTCTATATTAACTACCTCACCTATATTTGCCAGTAACCCAAGCACCTTAATATAAGCTATCTTTGTGCCTGCTTCCTTGAAATATTCATTCAAAGCAATTAAGAAGTCTGACTTAACATTCTCTAAAATAGAATTAGCTGCTAATGTAAGAGTAGCTGTTATGTTTATATTCATAGCAGTCGGAGTTATAACTGTAGGATTAGCTCCAACTGGTTTCTTGCTCATTATATATTCCCTACAGTTTTTCAGAACTTCCTCATCGACCGCCGTATTACCTTCTCCAAATATTACAACCTTAACAGTACTAGGGCCATTCCAAAGACCAGTAGCTTTTGCATCTTTCACTCCATCAATGCTCCTTGCCCATTGCTCATAGTCGGCCTCATTACCAGATGTTGCTTTATCGGTCATATAGATATCAAACCTCTCTCTAAAGTCCTCATCCGACTCTCTCTCAGTACCACCCTTAAATGGAACTCTATTATAAATCTTAGTAATATTGCTATTAGCCTCAACCAAATTGAACTCTGTGTTCGCATTTAAGTTATACTTCAAACCTATCTCTGTAGCTTGTACAGGACTAGTATTTTGCTCATTGTCAGCTACTAGAGTAACATCTTTTATAACTGTATAAACCAGACCAGCATATTCTATTTTCGTACCATTTTCTATAGTTGCTCCTGTAGTTCCCTCAAAATAAACCTCTCCTGTAGCATTCTCTCCAAGCTTTCTCTTAGGGCCAAATTCATTTATTCTTTCATCAAGAAATTCGCCAAAGGTATTTTTAATAAATACTAGATCTTCCACCATATCCAATGCTGAATATGCTTGTGCCAAATCTATAGCCATAGCAGATGCATTATTGTAAGTAGTAGAGCCTTCAATTTTCGCCAAATCAGTCTTTGTATTCGCTAAAATCCTATCTCTAATAACATCAACTGTTTCTGTTGCATATCTAGACACTTAGCTCCACCCCCTCGCTATATACTGTATCTACATTAATATTCACAGTAAGCTTATCATTTTCAAAACTTGCATCTATAATATTTACATTTTTAATATACTCATTCACCATCAGAGCCTCTCTTATAAACCTTATAGCCTCACTTTCGGTGTATCCTTTTGTGTACTTATTTCCGATTAACTCTTCAAGTTCTGTACCATAATCAGTAGTAAAAATTTGATATCTATACCTAGCAATTTTTATCGTCTTATAAATCCAAACCTTTATTGCCTCATCACCTTCGACAACTATATACTCCTTTGTTTTCTCATTTATCAAAGGTTTATCATTAAGATAATCCCAACCAATCTCTTTAAATAACTCAAGATTATTATCCGCTGCATTATCTTTATCCTCAATTATAAAAGGATATAAATCACTCATTTATATCCTCACCACCTTATCTATAACTACAAATTTCCCTCCAACGTGTAACAATAACACATTATCTCCAGGACTAATTCTATACTTATAATCATTTTTAAATGTCATTTTCGTATTTAATAAATCTTTCAGATAACCACATATCAATAAATCATCTGAATCTAATATCATATTTTTTAGCTTAACACTAAACGGACTAACAGACTTAACACTTGCTAAAAATAACTTCTCCTCTTTAGCATTACTTATTAATTCATTTAGCATTCCTGCTAACTCTATCATAGGATCTGTATTATTCTTCATATGCCCCTCCTATAAAAATCGTCTTGCGTTATGATAGTCACCACGACTACTCAACTTACTTATCCTTACTACATCGTTACTCTTTGGTGCATGTATATATTCTCCATTCCCTACATACATTCCAACGTGATGTACAGGACTTCCGAAGAATACCAAATCACCCGGTTGTAAGTTACCTTTACTTACAGATTGACCATACCTACTCTGTTCTGAGGATGTACGTGGAATTGATTTTCTCATCTGTTTAGCTACCCAGTAAATCAAGCCACTGCAATCAAATGAATTAGGGCCAGTTGCTCCCCATTTGTATGGCTTACCTAATTGACTTTTAGCTAGTGTTACAGCTCTACTATTTCCTCCACCATTTGAAAATCCTGTTCCATTTCCAATGATAATTTCTCCATATTTTTTACCCCATCCATAAGCACTCTTTTTGTCTGGGTAAAGTAAATCTATATGGTACACTCCATTTACAACTTGTATCTTTCCACCACGATCATTTACACGATATACTTTTCCATCGTTGCTTGTACCAGTACCACAAACTTGTATCTGTGTATTAAAAGGTATTGATGGAGGAGCTGCACATGTATTAGAGCTTGGATTAAGCCTTTCTCCATTAGCTGCTACAAATCCACCCTGAAGTTTATCATTTGATGGATAATAAGCGGTAAATAGAGCCTTAACTCTTTTTCCATTTAGCACTCCACCACTTTCAGATGCTCCATCGGCATTCTCTTCTTTGCCGTCTTCGGCTTTTTCATCCATAATGTTCTCAAAATTCAGAGTCAAATTAGTCTTGTGTATGCCATCAGAATACTCTTGTGAATCCGAATCAATATAAAACTTACCTATCAATCCTGAGTTAGTATCTTTAACCATAACTGCATTGCCAGCTACACAAGTACCATCTGTCACAAGACCACCTACACTACACTTCTTTTCAACGTCTTTAAATTTATCATTTATTTCCTCTGTAGATAGACCTTTATCTTTCTGCTCAGCTATCTCTTGTATCACTCCATACACTTCCTGGAGTTCCTTCTTATCCTTTACATCAAGTTTATTTCCGTTCGCATCTGTTATTACAACTCTATTTACTATATTCTCAGCACTCATACTATACTCTGCATTTGTAAGGTTTTTATCTTCCTCAAAACCTATCTTCAAAACAGTTACACCTTTTTCGATAACTGAAACCTTTTGTCTTGTAACAACTATCATATACTTCTTTCCACTGCTCTTTGCCTCTTCTGTGTATGCAGTCATTATAATGTCATAAACAGACTTATTAACGAACACCTTGCTCATTTTTACCTTAGATTTTGCAAATTCGCCGTATGCAAACTTATTATCCTTCAAAACAATCTGAGCTATTTCCGCTGCTGTTTTGTCTTTAAAATTGTAAGAGCATTTACTCTTAGTCAATCTCCATCCTTCATCGAGTGCTGTATATTTTACAGTATTTTCGCTAGTATTCTGAACACTTAGCACCTTTCCTCTAAATACTTCCTCATTTGCATCATAGAGTTTTGCCAAGTTTCCAGCTTCTATACTAAACTTACTCCTTGCAACACTAAACTCACACTTTCTGCCTGCTGCTTTAATATCTCCAGATGTCGTTGCACTTTCCAAAATACTACTTATGTTGTACTTACTCTCATCTTTTTTCTGAATTACCATTTCAACATTTTTAAGCATCTAAGGGATCACCAACTTCCAGCCATCGATAATTAGATTTGGATTTTTTACCTTATCCTTATTTGCGTTTGCTATCTTCATATACTGACTTCCATCACCATAATATCGTTTTGCAAGTCCCCAAAGAGTATCCCCTCTAACAACTGTGTGAGTTCTATTTTTATTGTTATTCTTCTTTTTATCATTTGGACGTTTCTGAGGAGTTTTCTCTGTCACCTTTGAAGAATCTTTTTTAGGTGGAGCTATCTGAGGAATTACAAGCTCCTTGTATTCTATCAATGATATAGAGAAATCAATATCTCCTCGTCCATTTACCTTATATACTTTTTCAAAACTCTCTATCAAAAATTGATTGTTTATATCTGTATCTGTAATTATGAATCGAATAGGATCTCCCTGTTCCATTATACTTTTCATCTGATTACAAAAACTTTCTGGACTAGGAAAATCTGGGTACTGGCAATATGGCATATATTCAGATGGATAAAAACCTGAGAATGAAATATTCTCAAGTTTTCTACCTTTAAAAAAAGCTATCTCTCCACCTTTTGCTAAACCGACAGTATTTATCTCACTTCCACTTTTTACATTCACTTCAGAAATAGGAACTGGAAGCCTTATATCTCCTATATAAAATTCCATATAACCACTCCTATCCTGCAAAATTTAATAATGCTATTTTTAACATTGCTACAAATTTTTCAACGAAATCATTTATATCCATATCATCATTTATAATTACTGTATCTGCTATTTTCTTAATAACTACTTCTACAACTGATTTTCCACTACCACCTCTTACAGGAGGAGCTGATGCCATTCTAGAATTATGTAGCATAGCATTTGTTTCGCTATTTGTATAAACCTTACTTCCGTTTGGCATATCAACAAGTTCTGGCCCATGTTCTCCAACGATACTCAATCCACCAGTCCAATACTTAGTTCCTGTAGCATTACGACCTATTTTATTAGTAACCCAACTAAATCCAGAACTTACTGCATTTGTAATTCTAGATAGACCATTTGCCAAAGTATTTAATAGAGGACTTATAGCATTAACTGCTTTTTTAACTACTGTCCTTATTCCATTAAATACCTTATTGAATATACTACCTACATTTTTTAGAACACTTCCTATATCTTTAAGTACAGGAGATATTCCTTTTAATAATGTAACAACTAATGGAGCAACTGCTTGAACTATAGCTCCTATACCTCTAAATGCTACTCCACCTATTGAAAGCAATCCTTCAAATACTGGCCATAGAGCTTTAATACCTTCAGATATAATTGGACCTGCAGATGTAATAATACTCTGCATACCCATAAAAGCATTTTGGAATATTGGTGCTAGTGTTGCCGACCTACTCTGAAGGAAACTAATAGCTCCACCAATTCCTTGTCCTATAGCTGTACCAAAAGCTTGTACTCCAGGAGCTGCACTATCTAATAAACTTATAACTCCTTTTAATGCAGGAACCATAGCTTGTAGTGCTGCTAAACCTGTATCTGCTACCATAGACTTAGCTTTACCTATTATAGTAGAGCCTAAACCACCACCACTTTGTGCTAGTTTCCCAGCTCCACCAGAATACATTGCCTCTAGTTGCTTTTGTACATTTGCAGGATTATCAGTTGAACTAGCTTTAATACCAAACTCTGCCAGACGAGACATTTCACCTATTTTCATATCTGCCAAAGCTTCCATTGCATCGCCAACAGACTTTCCTGGATTCATTGCTGCCATATCTTCAGCAAGTCTTACCATACTCATAGCATTTTTAGTGTTTCCTTTTTCAACCTGTAATGCTCTTGTTCCTGCTGCTATTACTTCTCCAGTTTCAAAGGGAGTATTGTTGGCATTATTTCTAAGTGATTTCAGATATCTGTTACTCATCTTGCTTATCTGAGCTTGGCTTTTTCCTTTATTACCAATTCCCATAAAATGGTTCATTGATATCTGTTGCTTTTCTAAGGTGGCTCCTTCGCCCAATGCACCTGCAACTGCTTTTCCTATGCCAACTGTTGCTGCTATACCTTTTAAGCTAGTTAAACCAGATGCTATCTTTTTAATGATACCTGTAGCTTTATCCTTAACCTGTACTACTGGTTTTGCTACCTTTCTACCTAATGTATCCAGTTTCTTTTTAGCATTATCTACTTTTTCAATACCAGTTGTCTTTATCGCAACAAGTTTTGCAGTTTTCTTTCTCAAAGGCTCTAACTTATTTCTCAGCTTAGTAATCTCGGCATGAGCCTTTGTAGCATTTAATCTCAAAGTTCTAGCTTTTTTAAGCTCATTTCTTTGCTTTAATGCTTCAGCTCTGTTATCTCTTATTTTTTGAGTTTGAGCATCTACTTCTCTACCAAATGCTTTCTGCTCATTTCTTATACCTCTAAGAGTTGCCGACATATTGTCTTTAAGAGATATAACTGCACTTATATTTTTTCTTCCCATTTATTCATCACCTCCAAAACTAAATGCTGAAAGTAATCTATCTTGGAGATCTAATTGTTTATTTTCTTCATATTGCATCGCAGCGATATAAAAATATCGTTCAGTCAAACTCAAACTACTCAATTCATCTATAGAATGACCTTTTGAAAGATAATAACTAAACATCCTCGCATCTATATCGCTGTCGATTAGTTTTTTGTTTCTTCTATAACTTTAGATACTGAATTGTATCCAGCAACCTCAATTATTGCTGATGTTAGAGAGTATATTTCTAGTGGGTCAAATATTTTCTCTACTATATCTAAAGGAGTAAAGCAATCAAAAGCCTCTATTAATTCCGTATTTTTTAGATTAGGTTCTACCATGCATTCGTATATTAATCTCTTATCACCTTCTGGAGAATCCATACTCATACATTCGTTGTAAAGAGTTATATCTGGTTTTTTAACCTTAACTAAACAATTTAATGTTTCTATATCTAGTGTTATTACTTCATTTTTTCTGTTCTCAAAGAACTCTTTTCTCTTTAATATGTCATCTAATGTAAGAACTTTATTCTTTTTTTTACTCATTTTTTATTTCTCCTTCCAATAAAAAAGAGAAGGTCAAGCCTTCTCTCTTATGATAATTTTTCTATAGTACTGAAGAATGATGCGTCCTTTGGAGTAAATCCAAATGGTATCTCTCTTTCAGCAGGTGTTCCTCTTTCATACATTGCTAATATTAACTCATTTAGCCATACATTACCTATCTTAACCCTTTCTTCCTGTCCTCCTGGAGTATCTGGGTCTTTTACTTTACTTATTATAGTTCCTCTTGGGTCTTTCCCTGCTTTATATGCTTCAAGGTATTTATCCATACCTCTTGTATAGAACATTTTTATGACTAATGTTCCTTCACCCTTAGCTTTTGTATACTTTGTATCTACGTCTATATCTAACTGTACTTCTTCTCTTTCAAGTATTACCTTTGCTTCTAACTTACTTGTTTCAAATAGTAGCTCTTCATCCCACCATACATCAAAGTAAGTTCCAGATACCTGATTATTACCTCTTTCTGTTCTAGCTGCCATCTAATCACCACCTATTTGAATATTCTTATATGGATATCTTCCATTGCATCTATGAATTTTACATATGATATTGAAAATACATCACTTCCAGTATCATAATCTTTTATCTGCTGATCAGACATAGTAGTTACATCTCCACCATGCTGAGTGATATATCGTTTCTGTTTTTCCATATCTAGTCTCATTGTCGCATCTGCTGCTGGATTTAATACTCCTTTTGCTTTTAGCGATTTATAGTATTCTTCACAAGCTGAAAAGAATAACACCTTATCATCATAGCCATTTGGATAATTACCAACATAATAATCACTAAATGTTTTTAATATATCACTATGAACTAAGTCCATACCTTCTATTATTTTTATTTTCTTCATATCTTCAGTTACTTCTAGCTCTATTGTCTGTAAGGAATTAACTCCTCTACCAATCTTAATTTTTTCTCCATCATTGACTAGTATTAACTTACCAGCATCTATATCATCATCTGGAGTTGAGCTTTCTTTTATAGATTTGACTTCATCTAAAACATAATAAGTAACTGATTTATTTAAAGGTATCCCTGCAACTATTCCAGCTATTCTACTTGTATATTCAAGAGCTGTATACACCTTATCAGTTATTTTTTTTTATTTCTTCGGTTGTAAAGTTTATTATAGCTTCACAGTCAGCGCTATCTGCATTTGCTAGGACTGCTTTTATATCTATGTTTTCCTTTCTCTGAGCTTTTACATAATCTATTATTTTCTGATTTGAACTACCTTTATCTGTAGGATATGCTAAATAGTTAAACTTTTTAAATTTAACATCAGCAAGAACAGAGTCTAATGTTCTATCATTTGTAGAACTTATAACCTCAACTAACACCTTTAAAGGCTGACCTTTAAAAGTTTTTGCTAAGAGGTCTAAGTTCTTTTCAGTAAATGTTCCTGATTTTACCTCGCCTATATCATTGAATGAATAAGAAGTATTTTTCGCTGTATCATCATCTAATATAAGTAAGACTATACCATTTCCACTTCTGAAGATTGCTGTCTCTGCTAATTTTAAAAACTCAGCTTCCATAACTGGTAAACCCATATTATCACCTCTACTCATATCTCATTTCTAAGTTTTGCATTTTTTCTCTGTTGTCTATGATTATTTCTTCATCACAAACATTCAAAACGAATCTATATTGCAACACATTCTGCTGCTCTATAAAATCAACATCATATATAGTTAGATTTCTATCTCCAACTTTCAGAGTTGTATTAAATTTCTTTCTTAGTATGTCAAACATTCTCAAATTTTCAGTATGAGTTTTTTCTTTTGAGAAGTAATGTATAATAACACTTATCGTTGTTGAAGATATTCTTTTTATATCCTCAACTTTTACTGGTGTTATTTGGACAAAAAAAGCAGGCCTATCATACTGATCTCTTACTGCAGTTGAATAGACCTTCACATTCTCTATCTCTTTTAATATTTCATTTACCGCTTTATTAATACTTAATACACTTATCATTTAATCTCCAATATATCTTCAACAAACTTATCAAACTCACTATCTATTTCTGGCCGACTTTTTAGCATAGTATTATATAGCATATGCTTTCCTTCATTCCATGTTCCATCGACATTGAAGTGACCATCTTCTACAAGGTGAGCATGTGGAGCATTATTATAAACATTCCCATTTACCTTACCTTTTCTAGATGATACTGAATGCTTCCAAGCTTTCCTTAAATTACCAGTAACTTTAGGAGTATCAGCTTTAACATTTGCTTTTACCTTTTTAGCCTGCTCTCTTACAAACTTTTTACTTTCCTTTGGGTATTCAATAGTATATTGATTTACCATTTTTTTGATGTAATCATCCAATTCTTTGACTTCAAGTCCATCATTTCTACTCATTCCAAACACCCTCTTTTACTTTTATGCAATCTAAGTGAGTTTCATAAAGAGAAGTCTCTTTTATATTGTTGATATGCTTTATTGAATAGTATTCGTTATTATAAAAAATTCTCATACCTTCATTTATATCTGTACGATATCTTATTTTAAATCTATAGACATACTCTGTTCCTATCTTCTCTGCTGGAAGATTAGTATTAGATGCTTTTAATTGTACTTTGCTTGCCCAACACTTATCATAAAAAGCCCACTCTTTATCGAGTGAGCTTGATAATTCATTTTCTACTTCTGTAAATTTTTGTATTTCAATTCGATGTCGCATTTTTTCAAGTTTCTCAGCCATTAGTTAGCACCTTCTTTATATCGCAACTGATTTATCATCCCTACAATTCCTAATGATAACTTTTCATTTGTTTCTCTATTCAAGTACCATTCTGTAGATATTTTTGCTACTGTAAGCTTGTATAGTTCTGATTCTGATTCAGTTACACCTGCTTCTATCAGTAGCTCTTTGGCTGCATTAATAAGAGTTTTTAGATATTGTTCCTCAGATTCTCCATCTATTCTAAGATTATCTTTAAGAAATTCTAAAACATCCATCCTAGCCACCTATAGTTATTTCAACTTTTACAAGTGCTTTAGTATCTACCTTCTGAACATCGTATCTTTCTATAACTCTTAATAGAGTAGCATTTTTAGTAAATCCTGCCTCTCCAGACGCTGCCATTTCATAAACATCTCTATCAAAGAAGGCTAGATAATCTTCCATAGAACCAACATAAAATGTAGGTTTTTCTGTAACAAGTTCAGCATTATCAAGTTCAACTATATGTTTATGTTTATAACTATATCCTGATGGAGATGATTTATCCTCTGTAAGTATTGGGTCTCCATTTTCATCTCTTGCATTGTCTAAGAAGTCAAATCCAGTCTGGTTTGTAAATATTTTTGCTACATTTTTTATAGCAACTGGTAATTTTGTATTAAGAGCTGTATTTATATCCTTATATGTAGTTCCTGATACTAATTCAGCTCCAGATATAGCAGTTAATATATCTGCATTTTCTGTTCTAACCGCTTTTTTAGCGAATCTTCTACCACAATAAGATGTTAAGTTTGCAGTTTCATCCTGAAGTAAAGTATTTGATATAGGTATTATGTCCCCTTTATCTTTACATTTCCAAGCTACATTACCAAATTTTATATCTGACTGATTTATTTCAGTTAATTCATCAAAGGCAGTTAATTTATCAGAGGCTTCAACTTCAAGTGGCATTGACCCAGCCTGACTATGAACTACTATTACATTACAATAATCTTTTAAAGCCACCTGACTTCTTCTTAGTTCATTTATCTGTGTTTTCTGCTCTTTAGGAACTAAGAATCCTCCATCTTCATCTGTGCCTTCAACTAAGCCCTTATCCTGAGGATCTAAATCCTTATGAAGAACTGCTCTATTAAATGCTACCCTTCTTCTCATCTCATCAGACTGTTCAACTCTATTTGTTGGTGATGGATTTGGAGTTTTTTCATTTTCATATAAAGCGGCTTCTATTTCGTAATCTTCCTGAAGTGATTTTATCTCTTCTATAAGATTTTTAGCTTCCACTTTTTTACCTTCACTTACTAACTGTCTTGCCTGCACTCTTTTTTCGTTTATAGAGTTCAGTAATTCTCTCATTTTCTTATTCATTCTGTTTTCCTCCTTAAAAATTTGTATAAAAAAAGAGCCTTCTATAAAAGCTCTATTTCTAACGCTAAATTTTCTAACTCTTCATCAACTTTCTTATTCTCTAAATTATTTGGTCTATGCTTAAACTTAATATCCGATGCACAGTTCAGAACATTTAAAGAATCCACTACTGATATTTTATTGAATATCTCACTAGCTTCTTTACCAGTCATCCACGTTTCTTCTTGCATCATGTTCTTAATATCATCCACACTTGTCCCATCAGCAAGGTTCTCCTCATATACAGACACAATCCCCTCTTCTATTTTGTCAAGCATCTCAGACCGACTTTTAAAATCATCTGCATCACCCTGGCAACTCATCCAAGGTTTATGTATCATAAAATAGGCATTAGAAGGTATTTCTATCTCATCCCCTGCAAGTGCAATTACACTAGAAATAGATGCTGCAAGACCATCTACTATGACTTTTTTATGCCCAGTATGTCTTTTTAGCATGTTATAAATTGCCATGCCAGCAAAGACACTTCCCCCAGCACTATTCACATAGATATTTAAGTCCTTCCCCTTTGCATCATTCAGAAATCTTTTTATAGTTGCAGGATACTTGTCCTCTGAAGTCCATGCATCCATCCAATCTGAAACAATATCGCCATAAAAATATAAATCAGCACTTGTTTCGGTTGAGTTTTTAACCTCTAAAAACTTCTCCAACTTACTCATCAGAATCACCTCCTCCTGTATCTTTAATACGATTATGCTTTTCTAATGTTTCCAAAGTTGTATAGTTAAGTGACATATAATGCTTATCACCTATCTCACCTATATTATGGAGATCTTCTTTATCTCTTGCCTCATTAATTGACATCAATCCCATTCCTAGCATTTCCTTGTAATATTCAGCTCTAGTTTTTGAATCAGCACGCATTGCAGAATTAAGGTTGAATTTAACAAAATTCTTTTTCGCTTGCTCTTCTGTAAATAGTTTGTAGTTTAATTCCTCTTCCGCTGCAGTCACCTCTGGCTGTAGCACATCAACCAAATACCTTAAATTCTGTTGCTCAACATTTGTGTACTTTGCGTTGTCAATATCATTCAACATATAGCTTGGAACATCAAATATAGTAGCTATCTCAGATTTATTCATTTTCCTACTGGCAATAAATTCCATATCCTTCATCGGTAATGTTATTGGCTTATACTGTAACCCACTATCAATTACAGCTATATCTCCTGCATTACTTGAACCAGAATATAATCGTCTCCACTCTTCCTTTATCTTTTGCCTTTGTGCAGAACCTAATTCTCCTGCCACTTCTAATACACCAGTTGTCAAAGTTCCGTTTTTGTAGAAGTTTCCTTCAAACTTATTTATCGCCATTAAATTACCAACTGATTCACGAGCAACTTCCATTGGAGCTTTTCCCACTTTTCCCTGAGAGCTTGTATATGGAAAATGTAAAATCTCATCTTCTGTAAATACTTTTCGTTTAATTGAGTTCTGGTAAATATAGATATAATCATTATTTAGATTTTTCTCTATCGTCACATACTGTGGCTCAAGTGGTTCAAGGGCTATTATATTCCCTCTTGCATCAAACTTCATTTCAACAAAAGCATTTCCCCACAAAAGTCTAGACACTTCTATATAACTTTTAAACTGACTCGGTGTCTGGTATTTGTTTGGTCGTTTCTCTAGTAGATACCATAGAGGGTTATCTCTATCACGAACTTTTCTAGTATCATCATATTTAAAAAGTTGCAATGGCAACTTTGAAAATGAATTGGCTCTTATAACAATACATTCAAATATAGTCCCAATATTAGCAAAAGCATTTTCGGGTGAGATAAATTCGCCACTAGTCGTAACTTTCCCATAATTCATTGAAAACATATCCGTCCAATCATTTCCTAATATTTTTCTAAATAGCACATATTAACCTCCTTTCATCATTTTTTATATAGCTTAGCTATAATAATTCCAAAACCTATAAGCAAAAATGCTAGAAGGTAATTGGCTATGTATATATTTAGAAAATATGTATTGATTACTGCTATTAATGCTCCAAGCAATATCAATATATCTTCTATATATTTCCTTAAAAATTCTTTCACTTTACATCCCCCAATCATCACTTAAGATGTGAGTATTAATATCCGCATTCAAGTATGCGTGGTGCATTCCTCTGACATGTGAGTTGATTCCTGCTATTACTGGGTCAATACGTCGTGTAGATTTTGACTTATCTAATTTAATATTTCCTGCAGGATCTAAAGATGGAACTGCATTAGAGAAGCACCACCTAAGAAGAGGATTGCCTAAAGTTACCAACTTTTTCTCTATTATCAGTTTCTCAACATCCTTAATTGGCTCACTCATAGTCTTAAATCCTTGTCGAATTTCAACACATTCAATATCTTCATCCATTGCCTTGTTAGCGAATTGAGTAGCATTCCAAGGGTCATAGTCAATTTCTTTAATCTGATATCTTTTACCCATTTCCATTATGTAAGATAGAATCCAATCCTGGTCTACTGTAGCTCCAGGAGTTAATGTCAAATATCCTTGTCTTGCCCAGGTCGTATATGGAACTTTATCTCGATGTTCCTTGTCAACTATTCCATCTTCTGGTAAAAAGCCATGATTAAGCCATACATATCGCCCATCAGCGAGAGGGAACTCCAAATTTACCGCAGTTATATCTGTTGTAGCAGACAAGTCGACACCACAAAAGCACTCTTTCCCTTCTAATTCTTCCACATTAAAGTCAGAGTTTTCTATTTCACATTCCTTATATTTCTCCATATTCATCCAAGCATCATCTGCGTTCACCCACAAGTTCAAATGTTTTACCATAAAGTTTGTAAGAGCTGCAGGAATTTCTTTTGCCTGCTTAGCTTTTGCTCTTAGGTCTTCTCTACTTACTGATACATCCAAGTTAGGATTAGCTTTCTCCCACGTTGCCTCGTCAAATGGGTCGTCATCTTCGTCAGCACACGCTATATAGGCGAAAAATCTTTCATCTTTTATACTTCCATCTAATATCTTGGTAGCATATTCATACATCTCATAACATATCGTATCTGTACGGAACCCTGCTGTAGTAACCATCCATATCAAAGGTTGTCTTCTAGCTCCAGTTGCAGTAACTAATACGTCATACACCTCTCTTGTCTTATGAGCATGTAATTCGTCGATAATCCCACAATGAATGTTAAGACCATCTAGAGCTTTGGCATCTCTACTTAATGGCTCAAACTTACTATTTGTAGATGGCATATTTATATTAGCTTGAAATACATCTACATGTTTCTTGATATATGGAGATGCATTAATCATTCTTTTAGCCTCGTCAAAAATGATTTTTGCCTGGTCTTTTTTAGTTGCTGCACTATAGATTTCAGCTCCTTGCTCTCCATCTACAGTCATCATTTCAAGTCCTATTCCTGCTGCTTCTGTAGACTTTCCATTCTTTCTTGGAACTTGATTGTATGCTTGTCTGAATCTTCTATATCCAGTTTTCTTCTCTTCCCAACCAAAGACACTTCCAACTCTAAAACATTGCCATAATTCAAGTTCGATTTCTTCTCCAGCAAATTCTCCCTTACTATGTTTCAGTAATTTAAAGAACTCTATGCTCCTTTCAGCTTTTTCTGAATTGAACTTATATGGATATGACTTTTTCTTAGAAGACTTCATATCTTCTAAATGCCTTTTACATGCTTGCTTTACAAACTTACATGAAGGAATATTCCCTGCAAGAACCTCTTTTGCATACTTAGTAGTTCTATCCATTTTTAGTTCCTTTCATAAATTCAACAAAAGGATCATCTACTTCATCTGGAGTTGTAGCATGTAAACTCGTCCTTGAAGATGGTGTTAGACCAAATTCTTTTGCATATTTAACCATTGATTCCATCCGCTTATTGGCTATGCCAACTTCTGGTCTTTGAATTATATTGCCTTTATCAGTAACTGTTGTTAGACCATAAGTTCTAATTGCTTTTTCTGCCTCTATCCAACGATGATAAGATTGGCAATATGCTGCTAAAGTATTTACATCTACATCACTTATAATTCCATTCTTCTTTAAAAGAGGAATTATTCTTTTCCATTCTTTTTTCGCATATCGACTCAAGAATGAAGGAGGGTTTATAATTTCATCTGAACACTCATACTTTGGTTCATCTTCATTTAGCTTTCTTTTTCCTGGATTTCCTTGTAAAAGTTTTAGATTGGTAGGTTTTGGTGCTGGTCCTCTTTTCCCCAAACTATCACCTCTTTTTCATACCTATACCCCCCATACCCCCCCATGTTAAAACTTGCGTCCGTAATATATAGAGGGGGCGTTCGGTCTTTTCGTCTCCTCCTTTTTTATCAAAAGGTAGGGGGGGTATATTTTCTTTTATGTATTTTGTTATGGCATTCGTCACAAATAGCTATAACATTATTTGGTTGCAGTCTTAACTCCCAACACTCTCTCACTGGTTTTATATGGTGAACAACTGTTGCATCAGTCAACTTGTTGTTCTGTAAACATATCTGACACAAGTGATGGTCTCGCTGCATGATATAGTTTCTAAACTTAATCCATTTAGAACTCTTATAAAATTTATATTCCTTATCGTCAGCTCTTCTCTTGTCATACATTTTATTTTTAGCTGCCTTGAGTCCATCTTCATACTCCTGATGGGCTGAACAATATACTCTTGGATACTCAACTAGATTAGGACAACCAACCTTCCGACAAGGTCTTTTACCTCTTCTTCCCATCTAATACTCCTTTATGAAAGGGACTTATCTTATATTCTGTCGCTTTCGACAACATACTTATCCAACCTATTTAAACATAAGTAATTCCAATATGTATAAGGCTCTATAAATTAGGTATTTGAAATATGAATGCGACCTAATCTCAATATGTCCCTTTGAATTAATTAAAGTACCTAAAATCTCTATATGCTGCATCTATTCCATCTTTATTGATACCTATATAATTAAGTGTGATACTCGGACTTGCGTGGTTAAATATACTTTGCAATAAAGCAACATCCTTAGTCTGCTTATAAAAATGATATCCAAAAGTCTTCCTCATTGAATGTGAACCTAAGTGAGGAATACCAAACTTATCTCCTAAATCAGATATTATCTTCCAAGCTCTCTTCCTTCCTATAGGTCTGTTATAGTTTTTCCTAGACTTAATTAAGAAATCGTCTGGGTCTTTATCCCTGGTATAATCTCTTAAAACTTTCTTTAAGATTGGATTGACTTCAATATATTTTCTTTTACCAGTTTTCTTTTCTTTTATAACTATCTGGCTCTTGTCTTTCACATCTCTTATTCTAAGAGTTAATATATCTGAAACTCTCAATCCTGTATAAAGTCCCATACAAAAAAGAACATAATCTCTTTCGTTATGCTGCTTTAAATATCTACACATATCTTCAAGTTTATCTAAATCTCTAATCGGTTCGACCTGATTCATGCTTCCTTGCCTTCTTTCTTTTCTTGCTTGGGAAGTGGTCAAAGTTTGGCTTCTTTTTCATCTCCAGGTCAAGAGCTCTTAGCTCATCGGGAAGCTCTGCAACATGTAATATTTCATTTGCATCATGCCACTTCTTTTTACTCATCCTTAATCACCTCATTTTTTCAATAAAAAAAGACCGGTGGCTAACCAGTCTAATCTCTTATAGAAGATAGATACAACCTTCATATCTTTCCATAATATTATTTTATCTCTTTTTAACTCTAAATATCGGAACTAAAACGGAACTTTTAAATTACAACAAATCAAATAGAGTGTCTGAATCTTTTTCTTTTAATACTGTAGCTCCAAATAGAGCTATAGCTACACTCTTTACAGCTTCATCTTTTTTCTTTCTTAACTGTCTTTCTGAGTAAGGAAGTTTGTCCTCTATGCTTATCCAATCCATTCCTTCTACTACATACATAGTTAGAACTTTCCTATGGATATCATCTAAATTGGCAATAGCAGTATCTACCTTTTTTACAAGAGCCTCTGTCTTATCTGTCTCAGATACAACATCTAACATTCTTTCATATCTTTTAATGACTTCATCCTCTACTGGACTAGATGTATTACTTGTCTGAACACTTACTCCATCATAAGTTACAGCTCTTAAGTTAGATATTTCTTTTTCAAGATTTTCTTTTCTTTTTGCTAATGTCTTTAAATATAATTTCATCTGTTTGTGCTGTCTTAATGTTTCTTCCGTAAAGTCTAAATACTGCTTTATATCTGCCATATTTCCTCCTTCTTAGAATCATCTATCTAAATTTAATATTTTCCATATTACTCACCCCTATATTTTTATTAGTGAGCATGTTATAATAAATGAGTAAGGGATTTATATCATGCTCGCATGGTATATAAGAGAGACTGTCCGCTACACAGTCTCTCTTTTTTTATTTATTTTTAATCTAATTTTTCTAATATCTTTTTCGCATATTTCTTTTTAATTCTTCCTGACTTTGTTCTTAGAAATATTGCTTTCTCTTTTTCTATTTTTCCTAGCATATCAGCAGCCTTTTTAGATTCTCTTACTACTTGTTTGTTTAATTTTCCTATCTCTTTGTTAAGCTCATCTGTAAGATCTAGATTAAGCTCGTACTCTTTATTTAGCTTATGGAATTGCTCATCCTTCTCTAATAAGGACTTATTATAATTTTCTTCCATTTCTTTTAGCTTACTGTCACTAAACTCTTTCAACTCCTGTAGTCTTGTATCTTTTTCTTCTAGCTCTTTCTTATATTGCTCTTCTATCTCTCTAACTTTTTTCTTAGTCAATATCCCGAACATATTCTACCCTCCGTATCGCTTCTCTGTCCCATCCACGATTCTCTAATTTTTCATTGTGTTTTTTCAAGCCTTCAAACATCTCATCTTTAGTAATTCCTACTGTATCCCAATAGCTCAGTACACTCTGTATTACATCAAATCCTTCTTCAAGTGTTGCATCTATATTTATATCAGCTTCATAGCTTTCATCTAAAAATTCCTGAGCTTCTTCTATAAATTTGCATGCAGCCATAGTCTTACTGTGATTTTCGTCCTGTATTAATTTATAAATAAATTCCATCTCTTACCTCCTAAAATGGTACATCGTCATCTTCTACAGATGGATAGCTTTCCTGCTCTTGTGTTGTTCCATTATTTTCAGATTTATTAGGTTTCGCCCATACATGAACCTTTGAACACCGCACTTTTGTGAATGATTTATTTTCACCTGTATCCTTGTCCTGATATCTATCTACTCTGATATATCCATGAGCTTCTACTAAAGAACCTTTGACTCCATACGATGCTATATATTCTGCTGCTTTTCCAGTTACTTCGCATGGAATAAAGTCTGTATCTTTTGTTCCATCTCTTTTAACAAAATCTCTATCTATTGCTACAGTAAATGTAGCTACTGCTGTTCCACTTCCTGGAATATATCTTAATTCTGGGTCCTTTGTAAGTCTTCCAACTAATACTGCATTATTCATTTATTTTTTCCTCCTTTTTTGTTTATTAACTTTATTTATTCTTTAGTTTACGTATTGCATCTATTAATTCTGTTATTACTTCTATGATGATTATTATCATAAAAAAATTAACAAACATTATGAAAAATACTTCCGCTATATTCATATTAGTATACCTCTTAAAAAAAATATCTATTGCACATGTTATCCTTGTTAGTATTCTACTTTCTAACTCTAAAGCTCTTTTTACTGTGTTTATAATCATCCTTATACCCTCACAGATATTTCATATTATTCAATAATATTTACATAAAATATTACAGCTCTTTCTGTGTTGTTACATTTATCTCACTCATTTAAGCCTATTGAATACTTTTAATTTTGTAAGTGTCGCTTTAAACACTCCTATATTTTCTTCTAAATTAATTATTACTTCATAACCCGTAAGCATATATCCTAATTTCTCATGATGCTTTTTAAAACTTTCTATTATGCTCTCTGATAGATCTGGATTTGTAATTGGAAATAATATAGATACTTCTTTATTAAATTCTTTTTCCTCAAGACTAAACTCTCTCATCTTCTATCATCTTCTTTCTTAATTTAAAATTTCCCAAGCAGTATTTAGATTTTCTTCTATATCTAAATCAAATCCTATTCTAAGCTCTACCCTGCTTCCTTGATGATCTTCTAATGTTCCAAATTTAGAAACCGCATATACTCCAGGTAACCAATCTGTTCTTCTTACTGCCTTACCTTTTAATAATGCTCTCAATGCTCCTTCAAAATGTGTAAGTGTAATTTTGCTATAAGCATATTCATCATCCTCTACGATGAATATATTTGTAGTTGCATAATTTATCATGTAACTAAACATTTCAAATTCATTTGATAGCTTTATAGCCTGAGCTCTTTCTTCATAATTAAGCTCTCCTAAATAATGTATTATGTCGTTTCCTAAATCTCTTATTCGATTTAAGAAAACTCTTGTATCTTCTCTCATATCTATTCAGCTCCTTTTAGTCTTGGAGTTATAGAATATTCTCTATCACCTCTAATTACGATATATTCAACTCCAGTTTCTTTATCTTTTACTATCCTTATCGTTCCTGGATAAATTCTTTCATAATGAATTTCTTCAAATTTATTAATAGCCATTGCTTCTTCAACTTCACTTGCAACTGTATCATTACAACCTACAAGCGAATAAGCTAACATTAATGCAGCTATTGCTGTTATTATTTTCTTCCATTCCATTTATAAAATCCTCCTTATATCTATTCCGCCATTTTTGTAGAATTTTATCTTTAGCTTGCAGCCACATTTAGGACAAGTTATTTCTCTTCCTTTTCCAAACTTTCTAACTACTAGAAAATGCATCCTGCAATCAAAGCATTCTATAAAATTCATATCCCTATCTTCAGCAGGATCTTCTATAGCTCTCTCTATTTCATCCTTATCTTCTGGGATTATATATTCTCGTACAAAATCAAACCAAATGTCTTTATTCATCTTTTTTCTCCTTAAGTGATGCTCTGTCTATATGTGTAATCATTAAAACTGCATCTTTATTTATTTTGTGTCTAAATATATTTGTTTTTTTCATCTTTTCTTTCTGTTATAAAAAATCCATCTTCCTCAAAGAAAATATCTCCTTCTTTTAGAAATATTTCATCTGATTTTGCACCTTCGCATAAATCTATAATTATAGTGTGTCCTTTTTTTAAAATATTTTCATTTTCTGATTTAGGTGGCGGAATATTTTTTATTCTAAGTGTATTAGGATTTGTTGTTGTTATATATCCTTTGCTTCTTCTAAACATTTTCTTTCTCCAATTTTTTATTTGCTGGAGCAGGATTACCCACTCCAGCTTTTTATTTATTAACAATTTATAACTCTGTACATTGCATCTATTTTCTTTTCGTCTAAATCATTGTAGTCTTCTACATCCATAAGGAAGTCAGCCATTATTAAATCAGAATGCTGAGAGAATTCACACATAGGACTTATTAAGCAGCCTGTACAATTATGACATTCACAATATCTAGTTATATCTAATATTTTTCCTTTAAAAGTTAATGTATCGCCTACATTATAGATTTCCCATTCTTCTCCAAGCATTGCTTCTATAGCTCCAGCTCCTGCTACAGGATGCACCATATTTGTAAATCTTCCTTTTTCATCTACAAGTCTTTTGCTATCTGCATCTAGCTTTACATATCTACTTTCGTCCCAATTTTTTCTTCTAACTCTTTCCCCTGCTAATACTGCCTGCATTGCTTCTAATAAATTCATACTTACTACCTCCTATAATTTTATTATTGATATTTTTAATTTTTCTTCTAAAAACCATCTAAGCTCATTGCTTAGTTTGTCCTCAGATTCAACTTCATCTTGCATTGTTTCTAAAATACATTTTTCACACATTACTGTTCTAAAGTCTCCTGACTCATCTATTACAAGATATAACTGTTGCATAACCGCCCCACACTCAGGACATATATCTGCCTCTGTTATTACTGCATCATATTTTTCTTCAAGATAATTTATCAAATCCTCATCATCTTCTAAGTATTCAGCTGTATCACTATCATAGAATGCTGTAGTTTCTTCACTTTCTATCTCAACAAACCCTGCATCTACTACATATTCAGCTAAATCATCGTTGTTGTAAAATACCTCTCTAGAATTAACATCCACATATCTCTTAACTTCCACTTCTTCTACATCACAAGATTGCATTAAACATCTCTTACATAGACATTCGCAATCACAGCAATCTTTAAATACATAAAGCTCTCTGCTACTTCCACACTGTTTACATTCCATAACTTAACCCTCCTACAAAAGTCCTTCTGATTCATAGAACTCTCTTCTTATTTTTTCTTTTGTCATTGTGTCGAACTCATCTCTAGACTTCTTCAACTTGCACTCATATTTCATTATGTAGAGATTCATTCTCTTGGACTGCTCTGCTACATCTTTTGCTGTAACTCCATAGTCCTCTAATTTTAACTTTGCTTCTCCCCATTTTTTCTTATCTTGTCCACCTGTAGCTATTAATACAGGATTCGTATTTGCTGGCAACGCTTCAACGAACACAGAATTTTTAAAAAATAGCTCTGGCTTGAAACTTTTGTTTTGTAGATTTCTAAAAAACTCTTTAGCTTTCAGCATTTAAAATCTCCCCTATCTTATGTATTCCTTCTGGAAGGTCTAAAAAATAAATCTTCCTATCTTCAACACCGCTACCCTTTAAAATAGCAGTGTTATTTTTAACTTCTATTCTGTCATAGCCCACATATCGGAATGCTAGTAACCTAGTCCTGACATATGCACTCTTGCATTCTCTTTTATATGCTTCTTTTCTCTTACTAGAGTCAAGTTTCATATTTAACTTCATTTGCTTTTCCTTTCTAGAATGGAGCTATATCCTCCATGCTCTGTTGTTCGTTAATATCGTATCTGTACACTCTGTTTAATTCAGCAGGGCAACTATAAAGTCGCTTTCTAATATCATCAAAGTGCAACTGCAGCCTTTTTTTCTGTTTCCCTGTCTGTCTATTTTTCGTAATCAATAGATAAGTCTCATCCTTGCCTTCTTCATCATCTATAATTCTCTGTGTAAATAGCTCATAGTCACATAGATTTACTATCTCACTCGCCCCTGATACGTCAAACATATCTACATTGTCACCATTGTTGGTCTTTTTTGGATGTGCTACTAGAATTATTACTAGATTATATTTTCTAGCTAAATTTTTAAGATTTTTCGCCAACTCTTTCTGAGATTCATACTTGTCCTTAGCATCTAAAGCTAGAGTCATCAAGTTATCCAGAATAAACATCCTTACTCCAAATTTCAGATACAGATGCTCTATAGTAGCACACATACTTCTTTCATCAGCAGGAGCGTCCTCGTTATACAAGAACAACTTTCCTTTTATCCATCTTCTTATTTTTCTAATTGCATTTGGAGATGGAGCTGAATATCTTGCTCCCAGCTCAGTCTGATATGGAATTATATCTTCTTCACTAGCAACGTATTTAGTAAACCAATCCAACACTATTTCCGTTGGAAGCTCTCCACTGTATAAAAAAGCTTTATGGCCACTATCTATAGCAGATGCTAAAAAAGCATTTATGATAGTAGATTTCCCACTGGAAGGCTTTCCAGATAAGACTGTCAAAGTCCCATATCTAAAGCCGTCCATGTTCTCATCTATTTTCCGATAGCCTGTAGAAATACTTTTATGTTCCACACCTTCAAATTCAACTTCGGATGCGTCCATATAATTGTCTTTTGTGGAGCTACTATCTACTAATATCTCATGCAGCATAGTTACAGAATTGTGTATTTGTGCTGTATTTTTACTTCCTATATCTTTCAACAAATCTTCAGCTTGTTCTTTGATTTCTCTAATCAAGACTTTGTCCTGAAGGATCTGTATGTAGTAGTCGATATTAGCAGTAGTAGCAACTATTGTTGTTAAACTTGCTATATAGTTTAATCCTATTTTTTCTAATACTCCCTGCTTCTCTAGCAGGTCTCTTAAAAGCACTAAGTCAATCGGCTTATTCTTATCCAACAATTCTTTCATGGCTCTTAATATTAATTTATGTGCTTCTAGGTAAAAAAGTTTTTCTTTTATTTCTCTAGCTTTGTATGCAACAGAGTCATCTAGGAGCAATGCTCCTAAGACTTTCTGTTCAGCATCCATATCAAATAGAGAATTATTTTTCATATCGTCCACCTCTTACTACATATCTTGGTAGCCTGTCATTCCGTTAGAAGCTTTTTTCTTATCATCTTTAGAATCTTCTATAATTTTTTCGTTTAAATATCCTTCAAACTTATTACTAAATAAAGTTTCTGGTCTTAAATATCCATCCATCTTAGCGTCGCCCTTCCACTGTGCAACTTTTGTATCTATAACTTTTCTAAAATCTTCTATCGTATATCCTTCGTTAAATCTAGCATCTATAAGTTTTCTAGTCTTAGAAGAATCTGACTTAAAGTTTTTACCAGTCTTTTTATTAAGGTAGTCGACTATATATATATATTTATATATATATCTTTGGTCGGGGGATGTCCCCCTATCTAGACAAGGGGATGTCCCCCTATCTAGACAAGGGGATTTTGTCGTCTCCGCAGAAGGGGATGTCCCCCTATCTAGGTAAGGGGATGTCCCCCTGTCATACTCGTCAAACAAATCTTCTTTTAAGTCATAAAATTTGCTAGTAAATGCTAGATAGGAACGACTTCCATAGATGTTATTCTTAACTGTTTTATTTTTTACAAGTCCTAGATATTTTCTAGACTTAGCTTTTCTTCTACCATTTTCTGTTAAAGTAGCTAATTTTTCCTTATAGCCTTCAGGCTCTTCACCTAAATTACATCTTATTATTCTGCTTATAGATTCTGGAGTTATATCTAATATAGGTAAGTCCTGTAGTAGTTTTTCATAGTAAATCCAATGGTATAGAATCTTGTCTTTTTCATCATAGATAGTTTCAGTTTTACCGCTATTTATAAAGTCTTCTATATGTTTAAGAATTAAAGTTTCGTCCATAGACAGTCCCAATTCTACTAATTTGTCTTGTTTAAAGCCTAGTATTATCTTTCTCATTGCCATTTCTCCTTTCATATGCTAGACTATAGTTGGTTGTAAAAAAGTTATTGTTATTTAGCCTAGCTCTTATTGTTGGAGCTGGGCTATTCTCTTTTTTTGTCTATTTCTTTAAATGCTGTAGTAAGCATTTCTTCCATGCAGTCAAGCATGTCGTCATAATAGAATCTCATTTCAAATACATTGTTTTTAACCTTCTTAGCTCTATGCGTAGGAAGTCTTTCTCTCATCACGTCTTGCATTGCTTCTATTTTTTCTTTTGCATTTTCACAACTAGTGAAGTCTATGATCATTTTGCGACCTACCCTCTTAAACATTTCTTTTTACCTCCTCTTCTTAATTCTTCTACTCTTTCTGCAGTCCAGATAGTGTCGCAGAATATATCGCAGAAGCATCCTATAAAAGTAAATGCTAGGGCAAATAGCACTAAGTCAAACTCTCTAAATAACTGTGCTACTGCTACTCCTATAAGTATTGGATAAGTTAATCTAAGTTTTTTAAAAAATACACATGCTTTTTTCATTTTCTTCTTCCTCCTGGTCATCATCAAATATTGTATAAACAGCTCTGAATGCTGCTTCAATTCCTTCTAAAAATGCATTCTCTAATGCGTCATCTATAGAGTATCCTCCAAGACTTTTCTCTCCAGCTTTTCTTAGCTGCTTAATTAATAAATCCCTATTGTAAGAGATTTCTCTATTTTCAACTCTTACTATGTCGCTCATCGGCGTCCTCCTATTTAAACATATAGCTTATATCTTCGCCTTCATGTTCGATTATAAAATTATTTAACCAACCTTCTCTAACTACCCACTTAGTTACTCGGCTTGCTTTTATATATCCCTTGTCAATAGCTCTGTATAATCCAGCTTTGTTTGTTGGAGATATAGCTAATCTTTTAGCAACTTCATTTACATCTAAAAATCTTTCTTCGATATTAGATTTATATTTTTTTTCTTTAGATTCCTGAGTGGGAACCGCCATCTTGAATCTCATCTAGCTCACCTCCTATCTCTTGCGTAAATTTGAATAAAGAAGAAAATGTATCCATCTCAAACTGTATTTCCTGCATTAATTCAGCTATTCTTTCTATTTTTTTATGTGCTTTTTCTTCATCAAACTCTATCTTTACATTTACCTGTAAATTTTTTATTTCTTTACTCATCTAGCTCACCTGCCTCATCTCTATATAAGACTTCATTCCAATATTCAAGTACTAAAGCTTCAAGTGCTTTTTCTAGCTCAGCTGTTGTATATTTACTTCCAATTATATTTGTAACTATCTGTCTTACATTATTCTTTATTTCCTTCAATACCTTTGAACATTCTGAACATATTACAGATGTTCCGCATAAATCTCCACCTGTAGATATTATTTCACTTATATCCACTAACTGCTCTTTCATACAGTACGGACATTCACAGTACACATTTTCATCGTGTATCTCTATTCTTTCTGGTACTCCATTTATTTCTTCTTTTACGTAGAACATTTTCTATACCTCCATCTCTAACTGTGTATTTATTTCTCTTATTTCTTCTTCCAATCTTGCTGGAAGTCTGTATCTATCTAAGAATTCCATTGCTTCCTGCAAGTCTTTTCTTTTTAATATTTTGTATGATGTTCTTACATCTATCCCAAACTCTCTTTTTAACTGATTATATATATCTGTAAATAGTACTTTTCTGTAATGTCCTTTATTAATTTTGTATGCTGTTGAATCATGACCTCCTAGAAGTCTTGTTCCTACTCTTCTTACTTTCTTTGATAGCTCATCACACATTACTGTTGAAAGTGTTTCATTTTCTACAAAATTATTAAAATCTTTTGCTACAGTATCTATTTTCTTATCTAGCTCCTGAGTCTTAGTATCTAGCAACCATATAGATTGCATTTCCTTCGACATATTCTTAAATGGATTTCTTAGTGCCTGCTCCATCTCATTAAATTTGTTTATGTAAGCCATCTTGAAATTGTTATAGCCTTGTATGTTGAACATATATAACGTGAATCCGTCTTTTGTTAGAAGATACTCTCTGTATTCTTTACCTCTTTCATTTATGTAAGAGGATTTTATTATTTGACTACTCAATTTTGAGGAGTCAGATTTTAATATGTTATCTAAATCTCTCATTACATTATCGTGTCTTTTACCTAACCCTTCAGCTATATCTCTACTACTAACTACGTTTATTTCTTCTCCACCTAAATTTATTTTGTTTATGTTTACATCTATTTCCATTTCTTCCATTGTGACTAATTCAACATCTTCTCTTGCTTCTGCTACCATTGCTATTGGTTCTAAATCTGTTATTGTTACTCTATTTTCTATCATTTCAACACCTCTTTCTTCTTGCATATTATGCAAGTTTTAACTCAAAAAAATATTTTTATTCTTCTTGCATATTATGCAAGTTTTAACTCAAAAAAATATCTATCTTTTCCTCATCTGTTAAATTAAGAACGTTAGATAGTATTCTTATTTCTTCTGCATAGAATCTTGTTTCACCATTCATTTTACTACTAACAGTAGTTATGCTTACATTTAATATCTTAGCAATATCTGCATAGGTGAATTTACATTCTTTAAATTTACCTTTTAATTTATCTAGCTTCAAAAAGGATTCCTCCTTTCTCTTGCGTATTGTGCAAGTTTTCTATACTTGTATAATACACTATAAAAATAATAACGTCAAGAATTTTATGCAAGTTTTTTAATATTTTTTTACAATTTTCTTGTATAGTATGCAAATTTATTGTAATATCAAGGTGTAGAGAGGAGTTGAGATTATGAATTCTAATAAGGAAGTTGGTAAAAAAATATTTGATGCCAGAAAAAGAATGAAACTTTCTAGAAAAGAATTAGGTTTAAAAGTAAACCTTCACGAATCAACTGTAAAAAGATATGAAGATGGAGATATAAAGACATTAGATATTGAAAAAATGAGAGATTTTGCTACAGCACTAGATTTAGATCTTGGATATCTTATTGATTTAGATGAGGATAATCCAACTCTAAATAATAGAGATAAAAAAGACATAGAAAAAGATTTAAAAAAGATAATGGATGATTTTAAATCAGGAGAAGCTGGTCCAGCTTTTTATGATGGAGTTGAGTTGGATGATGACGACTTAGATAAATTAGAAATAGCTATGCGTACAGCTCTTGAAATAGCTAAAGTAAAAAATAAAGAAAAATATACTCCTAAGAAATATAAAAAAGATAAAGAGTAATTGAAAGTAGGTGCGTTTATATGGATGTGAAAAAATGCGTATCTATGATTAAGAAAAAAGCAAAAACTGATGATGTGTTTGAATTGGTCGATTATTTTAACATCCAAACGATAGATATAGATTTAGGATCTTCTACTCTCGGGATGTATAAATATATAAAAAGAAATAAGTTTATTTTCTTAAATACAAGTTTAGATTACCAGCAAAGAAAATTTGTCTTAGCTCATGAGCTTGGCCACGCAATATTGCATAGTAATCTTAATTGCTTTTTTCTGGAGAAAAAGACACTACATTTAAAAAATAAATTTGAAATTGAAGCTAATAAATTTGCAGTTGAGTTATTAGTTAGTGATGTTGCGTTAAAAGATCTGGAAGAATATACTATAGAACAAGCTTCTATAATATTAAATATTCCAGTTGAATTATTAAAATATAAATTTAAATAAGGAGTGATATTTTGAGTAACAAACATTCAAAGGAAGAAGTAAGAAGTGGTGGTGGCTTAAAAACTACTAACCCTAATACTAGTAGAATTAAAAGCACACCACCACCTAGAAATTAATAATGCTTATTTGTTAGCCTCATCAAGATAAGCATTAAGTTTGCTCATATTATAAAATCTTAATAACACGTCGTTATCTAAATTGTAATACTCGAAATCAATTTCGTTGAATACTTTTTTGTCAACAGGTTTCTTTTTTTCTGATTCAAAGTATTCATTTACTTGATTTGTTGCTTCAAGAATAAGTTCTTTATTCTTTGACTTTACATCTGAGAATGCTTTTAAATAACCTCTTGTTATTACAGTATCATTTTTTACAACTTCAATACAACAATCACTAGGATTTATATTTGCACTATCAAATATAAATTCCCAAGCGGTCTTTGTATCTACTTCAGTAATGTTTTTATTTTGAAGCTTGTAAACAAAATTTATAAATTTTAACATAAGTTTCCTGTAACATTTATAAATTATTTCAGTTATAGGAATAGATACTAATACTATAGCTATATATTTAAAAATAAAATTAAAGTCTCCAATTTTTTCAGATAATTCTTTTAGACTTTTTATATTATCTATTTTAAATATATTTAATATTAGTATTGATACAATTACAGATACCATGCTTAATATTAAAGCATTTATTATTTTTTCAATTTCATGCTCATTGTTATTAGCTCTAGAAAACATTCTGTTGTCTAGTTCAATAACCATGAATCCTGGAATTAAAAAAATTATTGTTACAATTACAGCTTCTAAACTACTCATAAACACCTCCACATTAATATGATAATTAAAGTATATTATAGGTTGGTTTATTTATAAAGTATTTAAAAGCAAAAGTTATTGAAATTATTTATTGGCGGTTTATTTTCCGCCTTTTCTTAGACCTTTACAAGAACATACGTTTGCATTACTAACCTTATTGACATTAAGCTTTCAACAAGATTGACAACAAGGTTAATAATACAAATGTTGAAATTTACACATTTTGTATTAATTTTTAATATAAAGGAAGGTGAGAAAATGGGAAGTGTTAGAAAAAAGGGTAATAGTTGGTACTACACAATCGAAATGGCTCCTGTCGATGGGAAGCGTAAAAGAGTTGAAAGAGTAGCAAAAGGGGCTAAAACTAAAAAAGAAGCTATGAAAATAATGCTAGAAGTAGAAAATGAATTAAAATATGGAATCAATACTCTAGATAAAAGTAAAATGTCATACGGAGATTTTTTAAAATATTGGATGGATAATTATGTCAGAAAAAATCTAGCTAAAAATTCTATTGATTCGTATGAGTATCATCTTAAAAGAATTATTCCAGCTCTTGGCTACTACGAACTAAGACAACTTACTCCTATGATTTTACAAGATTTTCTTGATAAATCTTTAGAGTTTCTTAGCGTGAATACAGTCGACGTTTATAAAGCCGTACTTTCAGGATCTCTTAAGTATGCAGTCCATCCATGTGGGTTTATAAAATCTAATCCTGCTGGATATGTAAAAGTAAAAAAAAGAAAGGATGATGTAGACGTGAAAAATAAAAATACAGATTTTATTTCATTAGAAAAATTTGAAAAAATATTAGAAGTTTTTGAAAAAGACTTTACTGTGCAAGTATTCCTAAAAATAGCATATAATACAGGAATGCGTCGTGGAGAATTATTAGGACTACAATGGAGCAATATTGATTTAGATAATAATGTAATACATGTAGTTAATAATGCTATTAAAGTTTCAGCTCCAGAAGGATATTTAAAATTATCTAATCCTAAAAATACAGCTAGCATTAGAGATATATCTATATTAGATTCTGATGTTAAGCTTTTAAAAGAATTGAAAAAAAGACAGTTATTAGATAGATTTGCAGTAGGCAATATATATGATGTGAATGATTTTGTCTTTAAAAAAGAAAATGGAGATTTTTACAACTTTCAAAATATAGCATTCATAGTTAATAAAGTTAAAAAAAATATAGATAGTAAATTTCATCTACATCAGCTAAGACACACTCACGCTACTATGCTAGTTGAGTCAGGTGTATCTATGAAAGCTGTGATGATGCGTCTAGGACACTCTAGTATTGATACTACATTAAATATTTACACAGCAAATACAAAATCTTTACAAGATGAATCTTCTACAAAATTCGAAGGTTATTTAAATAAAATTTCCGCCAAATAAATTTTTGGCGGAAAAATGGCGGAACTTTCTATTTTATAATCAAATTTAATGTCTAATATCCATTGAAATTTCAATATTTATTTGAGTTGATATGGATAGTAACAACTTAATTATATCTTAACTTTCCTTAAATTTTATTTTTAAAAAATTTTTAAAAAATAACTAGTCTGTCACATTAGAGTTAGTTGATACTACAACCCAGTTTCTACATACAACAGGTGAAGAATGCTTTTAACCTTCTTTAATCTTTTTTATTTTTCTACTTTTATATAACTTCAAAATAAAAAAAGCTACCAAGAAATTTCTCAGCAGCTTTTATTTTATTAGAATTTTTTCATTATCATGTTGAATATCATAATTACATTGAATAAAAGTCCAACAGCAATTACGAACATTATAATTTTAAGAAGAACTGATTTTATACCCTCTTTCATGATTTTCCCTCCATAACATTTACTCTACTAAACGTTATCACGTTATTAAGATGAAATCAAGTATTTTTTATTTTTCTTCTAATTCTAGTCTCATTTTTTCCATTTCATAACATTCGTATTTTCTCCAAGCGTATGAATCTGGGTCAATTCCATGTTCTAATCCAAGTCTAACCTGTTCCATCTGGTTAGCAAAAAGCTTTCTTTCTGTGTATGGAGAGATATCTACTCCATTTTCAAGACCTTTTCTAATCTGCTCCATAACAGAAGTGTATATGTTAGATTTTGCATATTTGCTTACATCTACTCCACTTTCAAGTCCCATTCTAATCTGCTCCATCTGGCTCCAGATAAATTTATCTGTTGCATAAACAGAAACATCGTACCCAGCTTCAAGACCTCTTCTGATTTCATACATCTGGTTAGAATCTAATCTATGATCTATATAGAAAGAAATATCTAATCCTTCTTTTAACCCCATTCTTATCTCATACATCTGTTCAAATTTATATTCTGGCTTAGCATAAACATCTACATCGATGCCTTCTTTTAAGCCTAAATCTATCTGATACAGCTGATCTCCATTAAACACATCTAAATGATAGTAGTCTACTATTGTTTTTAATCCCATAAAATGCACCTCATTACACTAAATTGTACTTCAAATTCTTAATTTTTATATTTATAGTATATCATAATCTCAAATGATTTTATAAATCTTTTATTTTTATGATTTAATAAAGTTTTGTTTTTATAATAATTTTCTGAAAATTTCTACAATCTGTTGAAAAAACTTTTTAACAACACTATAATAATAATTACAAATATAAAATAATTTTTGAAAGGTCGTGATTTTATGCGTAAAAATGATTCTAATGTGCTTCCTGATACTATTAGCGATAAAATCAGAAAATCAGTATCATCAAGAAATTACGAGCTTGCAGACTACCAATATCAAAGAATCATGGAAAGCATTTACGATTTTGAACAATATTTAGACAAAGATAAAGAGGTTGCTCTATATCTTACTAATTTCGGTGAAAGCGTCCTTATGCACATAACTGATATTGGATACAGCAATCCTTCACTTATCCACTACTTCGGATACGTAAATGGAAACTATGCTGAACTAATTCAACACGTTTCTCAAATCAATTTCTTAATCACATCAGCTCCAAAATTGGACGATGAAAAACCAGCAAGAAGAATTGGATTTAAGAACAATGTAGCAGAAGAATTTGTAGAACCTTCAAAAGAAGATTTAGAAGACTACGAAGCGCTGATGAAAGAAAGCAGAACAAACTTCTAAAATAAATTAATACTCTTAGAAAACTTAACACGATTAAAAGAAGGCTGTTGCAACTGCAACAGCCTTCTTTATGCTAAAAACTTCATAAAAATTTATATTTTGTTCATTAATTTTGTTTATACTTTATCTACTAGAAAAACCTGAATATGTTTTAAAACCTAACATATATATAGACATCAATATTCCAGCTTCTTTTGATGTAATTTCCTTATTTTTTATCATATCTGTTAATTCCTCCATGACTGTATCATGTGGTATGATACTTTCATCAAATTCCTTAACTACATCTTCAATCACTTTAGGTAATACCATACACATATCATAAAACGCATTTTCTCTGCCAGTAACCAAAGAGTAAAATTGATCTATGCTTACACGTCTTATTAACTTATGACCGACCTTTTTCTTATCTACTGTTACATCCCATTTTATATTTTGTGATTTCTGAGCTATAACTTCTACTAAAAAACATGCACAATCATCATCATTTAATAACTGATTTTGCATTTTTATAAAAGTTTTTCCTGAAGATGCAGAATTCATAGTATTGTGCTTATTCTTCATCTCAACATAAACTCTATGTACTACGCTTCCATCAGGTAAGTTTATTCCAGCTGGATCTTCATATATAATATCCCATCCATTTTCTTCTCCATTTTCTGGAACTCTACATTTATTTATATACTTAAATATTCTTTGGTGGAAATACCCGATATCATTATTATTGGATTTATCTCTTTGCCTAAATATTTCATTACTTATAATCTCATCCCAACTAGAGTTATATACCATTTTATCAAAAATCATTTTTATTGGATCTATTAATAATTTCCATAATCTATCATAACTTACTGCCATCAGTATTCCTTCCTTATAAATGACACAAAAATGGTTTATTAAATAATACTATATAATAACATTTTTTTCAACTTTTCTCACGAAATCATTAGATTATCTTTATATCATTTCAACTTATTTCTTTATTGTAATATTATATTATTCTACTTATATTATTTGCCTTTATCTTAAACTTATTCATTTTAATTGTAATAAATAATAAAAAAGCGTAATATAAATTTTTTAGGAAATAACCTTTTGGGTATGGTATAATAACAAACTTACCTCAGCAACTCAGTTTGAAGCTAAGTAAAAAATAGGACAAGATTTATAACTGCCATCCAGCGACAATGCAACTTGATTGCCTGGAGCGGATGGTAGTTATAATCTTGTCCTTTTATTTTACCTAGCTTTTAGTTTTCATTTACTCTTTTCATAGCATTGTATCCCATAAATACTACCCATACATATGCTAATGTCTTAGGCATCATTAATGCTCCAACTATTGGAATAGTTTTAGCAAATAATACAACTGGAATATAGAATCCAAAGCTTAGTGTAACTGCAAGCCACATATTTTTAAAGCTTATATCGTTGAATTCTCTTGCTTTCTTAAAGAATATAACTATTATTACTAATCCCATTATTGCAAATGGTATGTTTCTGTATATTCCCCAAATTTCTGGTGCATTTGGAGATAACCAATCATTCTGCGGGAATAGACAAAGTATTATTCTTATCGCTGCTAATGCATAAACTGCGAATTTAAGATTTTTATCGTCTTTTACTTCATATCTCATTTCCCATATATGGAATAATATTACATAGAAAATAGTCATTGTGATTGATGCAACTGCTTCACCAAATCCTAAAGCAGCAGGATTATTGTTTATACCTACTGTCCACATAGAATATACTCTTGGAACTAGGTGGAATGCATCTCCACATCCAAGAACTATAGCCATTATACCAAATAATCTATACTGGCTACCTTTTTCTGTTGCTTTGATCATCTTTATACCTACTGTAATAACTGTTACTAAGTAGCAGATGTCAAAAATACTTTCAAATATTTTCATATTTATCACCTCTGTATTTTTTATATGTTATATTTTAACATATATTATTTTATTATCAAACATTTTTTATAAATAATATTTTATACTAAAAATATTTATCCAAAGAAAATGTTTTTTTACAATAAATATACACAATAAAAAAGAATAAAAAAATATCCCCTTATACTCTTTCCCAAGAATATAAGAGGATACTAAAAAACTTTTATAAACTTTTTAAAAATTCTATTATATCATCTATTATCCAGTCAGGAGTAGATGCTCCAGCTGTTATTCCGACATTTTCGTATTTTTTTATCTCTTCCACATCTAAATCATCTCTAGTTTCAATTGCAAAAGTAGGACATACCTCTTTACATATTCCAACTAATTTCTGAGTGTTAGAGCTGTGTTTTCCACCGATTACAATCATGCAGTCCATTTCTGATGCAAGCTCTCTAGCAGCTTCCTGTCTAGCTTTAGTAGAAGAACATATAGTATTATTAAACTCTATATCATCAGCTTTAGTTTTTAATATCTCTACTATTTTTCTATAAACTTCAAGATTCATAGTTGTCTGAGCAACTGCACAGTAGCTTTTATCATTATTTAACTCTAGTACTTCTGCCTCTTCAATTGTTTTTATAGTTATAGCTGTATTTTTGCACCAACCATTTATCCCAATTACCTCAGGATGATTTTTATCACCTATTAATATTATTTTCTTTCCAGTGTCGTAATTTTCTTTAACTATGTCATGTATTTTTTTAACAAATGGGCATGTTGTATCAACAACATCTAATCCCTTTTCCTCTGTTCTATCGTATATAGACTTAGATACCCCATGAGATCTTATTATCATTTTAACATCACTTGGTATTTCTTCTATATCGTCTACTGTTATTAGTCCTCTTTCCTCGTATTTTTCAACCGCCTGTTTATTATGTATAAGTGGACCTAATGCGTATGTCTGTTTATCATGTTCGTCGCATAATTCTCTCCATGCAAGTCCCATAGCTCTTTTAACACCAAAACAAAATCCTGCTTTTTCTGATATCTTTATATTCATAATTTCCTCCAATCGATGCTTAGGCGTTGTATTCTATTCCTTCAACATCTACTATTCCATCTGCTTGTTCACAGTAATTTTTAATAATTACCTGCATAACTTCTTCTGATATTCTTTCGTGGTCTTCATTTGTCAATTTGGCTTTAAAATACTGGCTCATATCTATCGGTTCACCTATATATATCTTAACTCTACTAAATAATTTATAAGTAGAAATTACAGATATAGGCACTACATTTGCCTTTCCTTTAGATGCAAAAAGTGATAAACCAGCCTTTGCCTGTCCAAATTCTTTTCCTTTTACCCTAGTTCCTTCTGGGAATAATCCTAAAACATAACCATCTTTTATAGCTCTTAAAATCTGTTTAACTGTTGAAATTCCAGTATTTTCTCTATCTATTGGTATAGTATTTAATTTCTTTAAAATAAAACCTAGTATTTTATGGTCAAATAATTCCTTCTTAGCAACCGCTGCAACCTCTCTTGTAGTCATTGAAGATGCGACAAATATCGGGTCTAGGTTTGATTTGTGGTTCGCAGCTATTATAACATTTCCTTCAAGAGGCACATTTTCTATACCGATTACCTCGTATTTGAAGAAAACCTTACAAAATAGACGAAGCACACTCAATGCAAAATCGTAAAACTTCATTATTTAATTTCTCCATTCTTATTTTTATTTAACTTTATAGTAGTCATGGTAACTATTTTATCTTAGACACTACAGCCTCTACAACCTCGTCAATTCCAAGTCCAGTAGTGTCTATCTCTATAGCATCATCTGCTTTTTTTAGAGGAGCAAATTCTCTATTAGAGTCTATCTCATCTCTTTTTTCTATGTCTTTTATAATTTCTTCTAAAGTTCCTTCAAATCCCTTTTCACAAAGTTCTTTGTATCTTCTTCTTCCTCTTTCTTCAGGAGTTGCAACTAAGAAGAATTTGTAGTCTGCATTTGGGAATACATAAGAACCGATGTCTCTACCGTCAAGTATTACATCATTTCTTGTTCCTATTTCTCTCTGAACATCTACCATTAAATATCTAACTTCTTTTATCTTAGCGACATCAGAAACATTTGCACTTACTTCTCTAGTTCTTATCTCTTCATTTACAACTTTTGAATCAAGATATATATTGTTATCTCTAAAGTCTATATCAGTTCTTTTAGCTATTTCTATCACAGCTTCCTCATTTTTAACATCAACACATTCAGATAAGCATTTGTATGTTACTGCTCTATACATTGCTCCTGTGTCTATGTAGTTTATGTTTAATTTTTTAGCTATTAATTTTGAAATAGTACTTTTTCCAGCTCCTGCTGGCCCATCTACTGCTATTATCATAATTACCAACCCTTCCAATTAATTTTTATTTTTTATAATTCATCTTTTCCTGCTGCAAATCCTGTTGAGAATGCAATCTGTAGATTATACCCTCCAGTTTCTGCATCTATATCTAAAATCTCCCCTGCAACATGAAGATTTTTTATCTTTTTAGACTCCATAGTAGTTGAGTTAATATCCTTGACAGATACTCCACCTGAAGTTACTATCGCTGGCTCAATTCCAAGTGTTGAAGTGCAAGTCAACTTCATTTCTTTTATTAAAGATACTAATTTGTTTTCTAGTTTTTTAGGAAGTTCATTGACCTTCATTTCTTCAACTCCTGCCTGTTCTCCAATAGCTTTTAAGAAATTCTGTGGAAGTATTCCCTTTAAATTTGTTATTACATTTCTATTTGGGAACTCTCTTATCGCTGCAACGATATCTTCTCTTGTGCTATTAGGTAGGCAGTCTAGAGTGATTTCTATATTTCCGTCTTCTAATGCCTTATTTATATAAGAAGATAAAATTAAAACCGCTGGCCCACTTATTCCAAAGTGAGTGAATATCATATCTCCATTCTGTTTTATCTTTTTCTTCTTGATTTTGCAAGATAATTCCACGTCTTTTAGCGAAATTCCCTGCATATTCATTATCCAAGACTCTTCTATCTTAAGTGGTACAAGTGCAGGAAGTGGCTCAACTATTTTATGACCATATTTTTTTAGGATTTTGTACATATTTCCGTCTGATCCTGTATTTGAAAAACTTCTTCCTCCTGCTGTAACTATTACCTTGTCGCACTCAATCTTATCTCCATTATCTAAGATAACACCCTTAATCTCGCCAATCTTGTCCTTTTTTGATAAAATCTGTTCCTCTGGGAACATATTAACATCTAAATCGGTAACTCTTTTATTGTAGTATATTTTAACATTTCTCTTTAAAAGCTCTTTATTTAAGGATTCTATTAAATCCTCTGCCTTGTCGTTTTCTGTATATACCTTAAAATCATTATCTTTTTCTATTTTATATTTTAGTCCAATTCTATCAAAGAACCCTAGTAGATCCTTATTTGAAAATGCATCAAAACTGCTGTATAAAAATCTCTTATTTGTAACTACCTTATCAAAGAAATCATCTATCTCTCTGGCATTAGTTAAATTGCATCTTCCTCCACCAGTTAGTTTGATTTTTCTTCCTAATTCGCCGTTTCTCTCAAGAAGTATTACCTCGTTATCCGCATTTTGACTAGCAGACACAGCCGCCATCATACCAGCTGCTCCACCACCGATTATAACAACCTTTGCCATATTTATCTCCTTTATCCAACAATCCTCTCTTATAATAAAAAATCCTATACTTAATTAAATAATTTAAATTATTTTTACTTAATTATATAAATAGTTTTTTATTTAATTATATAACTAATCTTTTATTTAATTTTATAACTAATCTTTTATTTAATTTTATAACTAATCTTCTACTCAAGAGCTGAGTTGTTAAGCTTGTAATCCCCTTTTATATGAGATGTGTCATTCATCTTAGTAACAACCGGACCGTAATGTCTCCACTCTACTATATTTAGAGCTGTGTTGTCCTGTTTAATTCTGTATATATTTTTCATTGGTGAATCTAACATTAATAATAGAAGCACCCTAACTGTAACCGAATGACTAACTAGTAAAATATTCTTGTTATCATATTTTTCATTTAGTTCGTCTATGAATTTTTCTAATCTTTCCTTTATCACATCTAAAGTTTCCCCACCAGGAATCTTTGCAAGATGTGGCTCGTTTCTCCAAGTTTTGTATATTTCTGGGTATTTTTCAGTTATTTCAGGAATCAATCTTCCTTCCCATTCTCCAAATCCCATTTCTCTTAAAGCTTCTGTTGGCTGCACTTCTATCCCAAATCTCTTTCCAACTGCTTCTGCTGTCTGCATTGCTCTACCTAAATCGCTTGAGAATATCATATCTAGTGGATATTTATCCATTCCTTCTGCAAGCTCATTTGCCTGAGCAAGCCCTTTTTCTGTTAGAGGTGAGTTTCCATGCCCCTGAGTTTTTCCTAATATATTCCATTCTGTCTGTCCATGTCTAGCTATATAATAAGTATTTCCCATAATTTCCTCCATTTAAAAATTTTCACTTTTTATATTTGAAATAATGTCATATTTCTGTGTCATTTGACTTTAAAAATTAATCTCTCTCAACATTATATTATATACCAAAATAATAGATTATTACAAATCTTTATAAACTGAGTAAAAAAATAGTTGTCGAATAAACGGCAACTATTTCTTTTAGGATATATGATTTGGAGCTTTACTTAATACTCAACATCAAGCAAAGTTCATCACTTTACAAATTTTACATCAATAGGGCATATAATGTGTTGAATGTGCAATCTTGCTCCTAAACATCCTAAATTTAAACCAGTAACAGCTAAAAATAAGATTAATATTTTTATTACATAGAGGCTTTTGCAAATTTTACTTTATTTGCTTGGAAATTAAATATATCTCCATACTCGACAATGCAGCTCGACTGCCTGGAGAGAAGGGGATATATTTTTTCCAAGCACCAAAAAAGGAGACTTCCTCAAAAGCCTCCTCTAACAAAAATATTAATCTTATTCTGCTGTTACCGGTTTAAATCCGTTACCTAGTGCCTCATGTATATCAGTTATGATTATAAACGCCTTAGGATCGACTTCTCTTACAAGTCTCTTCATAGCAACAACCTCTTTTTTCTCAACTACAACCAAAATAACATTCTTATCAGCACCAGTGTACGCACCTTCACCTTTAAGGAAAGTCGCACCTCTGTCTAATTCCTCCATTATCTTGTCTGTAATTTCCTTTGAATGATCAGAAATAATCATAAATGACTTAGAATAGTTAAATCCTTCTATCATAAGGTCGCTGACCTTTATAATTATGTATAAAGAAACAGAAGAATATAGTGCTATTTCTATCTGACCTGTTGCAAACCCTGACATAACGATTACTGCACAGTCTATAATTCCTAAAAGAATTGGTATACTTAATGTTGGGAACACCTTATTAATTAATAAAGCCATTAAGTCTGTACCACCTGTAGAACCACTTATTCTAAGGATTAACCCCTGTCCAATACCCATAAGTATTGAACCCAGGATTATAATTAGGTAAATGTCCTCTGTTATAAATATTGAAGACATACTCTCAGTTACCTTTAATGCAACTGTTAATAATATTATTCCTAGCACTGTTTTAATACAGTCTCTCTTGCTCAAAATCTTGTACGCTGCGATAAATAGCGGTACATTTAGAACAAGGTTGACAATCCATAGTGGAATTCCAAAAAGCATATTAAGAACAACTGCAAGCCCAGTTATCCCACCAGATGCAATTCCATAAGGATTGAAGAATAAATTTAGCGAAATCGCCATCATAATACATCCTATAACAAGGATAAAAATATCGCTAAACCCTAGCCTTAAACTTTCTTTTTCTTTTTCCAAAATGATCCACTTCCTTTCATATTTAATTATATATGAAATTTTTCCGTTTTCATAGTTAGGAAAAATATTTGTTTAACAATATATTAATATTAACTATATTTACCTTATTAATAATATAAAAAACGCTAATATTTAAAACAAATTACCAAAATATATATCTTCTTATATACAATGAGTTTACTAGCGGTAAAAAAATAGTACCCTGACAATCATAAGCGCCAATCTGCAGACGATTTTCTCTTTAGCCTCGAACAGAGTTCGAGCTATACAGAAAAATCGTCGAAGCCTGAAGCCATGATGTCAGGGTACTATTTATGCTCTATCTTATAAACTTTCTTTGTATATTTCTAATACATCTTCTTTACTTAGAGATACATATCCATACTTAGCACCTCTCTTAGATGCAAACTCAGCCATAACCTCTAAGTTTTCTTCACCTATACCAACTTCTCTTAAATTCATTGGTATTCCTATACTTGCGAAGAATTCATAAGTCTTTTCAATAGCCATATTCGCTATCTCAAATTTATCTACTGAAGAATCAATTCCCCATACATTAACACCATAATCAACAAATTTACCTACTGTTTCGTCGCTTAATATGTGTTTCATCCATCTTGGAGTAAGAATTGCAAGTCCAACACCATGAGTTATATCATAGTATGCACTTAATTCGTGTTCCATTGGATGAACTGACCAACCTACATCTGTTCCGTAAGAAATCATACCATTTATTGCATGAGAGCTTGCCCACATTAAGTTCGCTCTTGCATCGTAATTTTTTGGTTCTTTAACAGCTATTGGTCCAAATTCTATACAAGTTTTTAGCAGTGATTCTGCAAATCTATCCTGTAAATAAGCACCTTCAACATCGTGGAAGTATGTTTCTATTATATGACTCATTATATCCGCAGTTCCAGCAGCTGTCTGGTTTGTAGGCACTGTATATGTGTATTCAGGGTCAAGTATTGATACTCTAGGTTTTAATATTTCTCCACCCATACCTAATTTATCATTTGTTTCCATATTAGATATAACAGCAAATCCGTCCATTTCTGAACCAGTTGCTGAAAGAGTAAGTACTGATATTATTGGAAGTGCTTCTTTTATAAGTGAGCTTTTTAGCACTAAATCCCAAGGATCTCCGTCGTAAAATGCTCCAGCTGCTATTAATTTACTACAATCTATAACACTTCCTCCACCAACTGCAAGAATTACATCTATTTTATATTCCTTACATAGTTTAACACCATCTCTAGCAGAGTCTATTCTTGGGTTTGGAGCAATTCCAGAAAGCTCAAATACATTTACATCAGAATCATTTAACTGTTCCATAACCTGGTCATAGATTCCATTTCTTTTTATACTATTTCCTCCATATACAAGAAGAACATTATGTCCAAAGTTTTTAACTTCACCTCTTAGCTTAGCTATCTGTCCTTTACCAAAATGCACTCTTGTTGGAATATTATAATCAAAATTTTTCATAGAGCTACCTCCAAAATTTATATAAATTTCTTATTCAAACATTCCGTATTTATCCCACATCTGCTCTAAATCGTCGAAATGCTCTTTTATATCTTCTTTTTCTTTCATACCTACTGATACTGCAAGTGCATTTGCCACACTCATTGCAGGAACTAAAGAGTCTACAAATGAAGCCATGTTACTCTTAACTATTAAAGTATTATCAGATACTGAAGCTATCGGTGCAAATAAACTGTCAGTTATAGATATTACATGTGCTCCTTTTTCTTTAGCATATTTTACTAGCTGGAATGATTTTTTAGAATATCTTGGGAAACTAAATGCTATAACAACATCGCCTTCCCCTATTCTTACTATCTGTTCAAATGCATCCCCCATGTCCATTCTTACAGTATGAACATTGTCTAATATTATTCCTAAATAGAATCCTAGATATTGAGCAACAACAAATGATGTTCTCATTCCAAGTATGTATATTTTTCTAGCCTTTAAAAGTCTAGCAGTCGCTTCCTGGAATGCTTCTCCATCTATTTCTTCAAGAGTTTCTCTTATATTATCCATATCGCCTTTAAGAATTTTGTTAAGTATTGTATTTTCATCAGAGTAGTCGTTTGCCATTTCAACCCTCTGAACTGTAGTCAATTTATTTTTTATTAATTCCTGTAAAGCTGCCTGTAACTTTGGATAACCAGAATATCCTAGTGCATTTGCAAACCTTACAACTGTTGATTCACTAACTCCGACAGTTTCCCCCAATTTGCAGGCAGTCATAAATGCAACCTTGTCGTAATTATTCAGTATATACTGTGCTATTAATTTCTGACCTTTACTTAATCTCGTATACTGTGTCTGTATATCGGATATAAGTTTTTTACTGTCCTTTAATGTTTCATCCATTTTTTTATTTCTCCTTTTACCCTATATCTTTATTTTTTAAGAATGCAACTCAATATACATATATTCAAATTTTCTGTATATTGAAACTAAACATATATAAAGATTCATTTCTCTACATCATTATAACACTTTATTGCATTATTTTTAAGTAATAAATGCAATTTTTTCTTCATATTTTGACTTTACGTGTTTTAAAGTTTCAAGAAATTTTATCCTTATACTTGTTTTTTTCTTTCTATTAATATTATTGACGGTGGATTGTTCTTTTGATTTACAAATTTAGATTCAAAAACATTATAATCCTTTTGTTCTAGATTTGATGCATAATCAAATACTGCGTTTCTTTCTTCCATTCCTCCCTCATGTCCTGTGTAGATTGAAACACATACCACACCATTTTCCTCAAGTAATGATACAGACTGTTTTATAGCCTCAATAGTTGTATCTGGTTTAGTTATTATTCTGTGCTCACATCTTGGTAAATACCCTAAATTAAACACTGCACACTTAATTTTTTCTTTTATATAATTATTTATATTTTCATGTCCATCTAAAATCAACTCTACTCTATCCTCAAATTCTAGTTTCTTTACCTTTTTTTCAGTAGATTTTATCGCTTCTTCTTGGACATCAAATGCATAAACCTTCCCTGATTTACCAACCTTTTCTGCTAAAAATACAGTATCGTATCCGTTTCCCATAGTTGCATCTATACAAATATCGCCTTCTTTTACAACTTCTTGTATATATATTTTTGCGATATTATTTACATTATCAAAATTGTTTCTTTTTTTCATTTTTCCATCTCTTTTCATAAAATACTACAATAACAAAGGTTGTTATCTGTAATTACTTCATTTTTATTTTTTCCACATTATATTATAACCAAATTAAATACTTAATACAATTGTTAAATATACTTTATTTAAAATTTAAACTTGAAAAACCTTTTCTTAGTTTTTATCAATTCATCTAAAATTTTGTTTCTGCAAAAGTGCAATCTTTTATAAATTTATAAACGTAAAAAATGTAATATTAGGTAAATTTATAAATGTAATTGGTGTAATAATTTGCAAATTTATAAATAAAAAAATGTCGCTGAAAATAATTTTACTTACCTTCAACGACATTTATAAATCCTATAATTATTTTACACTTTTTAAATATTTTACTTCATCCTCTGTTAGATTTCTATACTCTCCAACTTCAAGGCCTCTTATGTTTATTCTTCCCATCTGAATTCTTCTAAGATTTCTAACTGGATGTCCTATAGCCTTGCACATTTTTCTGACCTGTCTATTTCTGCCCTCATGAATTGTTATTTTGCAAACTGAGTAATTTTTTTCTTCATCTGCTTTTACAATTTTTAATTTTGCTTTTGCAGTTGTGTAATCTTCTATTTGTAATCCATTTTCAAATCTTCTTTTTTCTTCAGGCGAAATTATACCATTTACCATAGCTAGATATGTTTTTTCAACTTCATGTTTAGGATGAGTTAGTTTATATGTTAAATCTCCATCATTTGTAAGAATTAATAAACCACTTGTCTCGTAGTCAAGTCTACCTACAGGATAAACTCTTTCCTCTACATCTTTTAATATATCTAACACACTAGGTCTATCAAACTGATCTTTAACTGTTGTTATATACCCTTCAGGCTTATTTAAAAGTATATACACCTTCTTCTCTTCCTGGTTTATAGGCACTCCGTCAACTTCAACTATATCCTTTGTTTCATCTACTGTTGTTGATAATTCAGTTATTAGCTCTCCATTAATAGTAACTCTTCCAGAAATTATAAGCTCTTCAGCTTTTCTTCTAGATGCTACCCCACAAGAAGCTATATATTTATTTATTCTCATTTTAAATCCTTTCCAAATTTATTATTCTATTCCTCTTCTCCTCCAGAAGCTCCATTATCTGAAGAACCTCCTCCTGATGATGAGCCTCCACCGCTATTTCCAGTGTTTCCGCCTGATGAGCCTCCACTATTTGATGAACCATTATCTGATGAAGAACCTCCTCCAGATGATGAACTTCCACCTGATGAGCTACTTCCACCACTACTTCCACTGTTTCCACTTGATGAGCTTCCACCTGACGAACTATTATTATGTGTTGGTTTTTCTGGCTTATTTATATTTGAAGATGAATTTGAATGTAATGCATCAGACTCTACCTGACCTTTATTGTTCTTAGCAGCTTCTTTTGCATTTTGTTTTCTCTCTTCTCTTTCAGCATTTAAATTTTCAACTAATTTCTCTAACTCAGACTTTTTCTGTTCTGCTTCTTTCTTTATTTTTGACGAACCATTCTTTAACCGTAGAATCTTTTCTACTTCTTTTAATGCTTTTTCGTATTCTTCATCATTTTCATAATCTTCCACTCTTATCATTCTAATGGCTTGACCATACATGTCTCTAGCAACCTTATTCTCACTATCGCCTTCTAACACATCTGAAAATTTCTGCATAGCAGTTTTATAATCGTGTTTCTCTAATGCAACCTGACCTTCATTAAAAAGTTCAGACCCTTCATCAGACTTACATGCTGTCAAACTAAGCGCCATTATCATGCTAAGTGCAATCAATTTTATTTTAAGTTTCATAGCATTACCTCCTACTTATTCACTATAATTTTAACATATAAAAATAAAAAATGACAAGATAAATAACTGTGCCGTATCTCATCCTTCAAAGCATATAACTATATTCTCCTACTCTCGATGTACGCAGCTTCAGAATTATAAAAAATTAGAGCTACTTGTAAACTTTCAACAAGCCTCTTTTATTAGCCATAATCTTCTATAAATTTAGTGTATTATATAGAGTAGGAAAAATAAAAGCTTACCAATAATAATGTAAATATGTAGCATATGAGTCATATAGACAAAACTCTCTCGACAATCTGCAGACGTGGGTTTTAATTACAACAAAAATAGTTTACCTACACGCACGTCGAAGCCTGGAGAGAAGTTTGTCTATATCTCATATGCTTCGCATAATAACAAAGGATTGGTAAGCTTATGTTTTTACTACTCTATATTCACTAAACATAAAAGATTATTCTAAAAAGGGCTGTTGCAATTTACAACAGCCCTAAGTTTTATAATTCTAAAGCAAGTATATCTTCGAATGTTTGTCTTTTACATACTGGTGTTATTTCACCATTTTTTACAGCTATTACTGCTGGTTTCTGAATTTTATTGTAGTTTGAAGCCATTGAGTATCCATAAGCCCCTGTTGATGTAGTTATTAAAATATCGCCACTTTCTATTTCTGAAATAGCAACATTATTTATTAGTATATCTCCACTTTCGCAGCATTTTCCAGCAATAGTAACTCTATTTTCTGTATCTCCATTCATCTTATTTACAATGCTGCATTCATATCCCGCATGATATAGAGATGGTCTGATATTATCAGTCATACCTCCATCAACACTTACATACACTCTAACATCCTTAATCTCTTTTATTGATCCTATTGTGTATAGTGTACTTCCTGCATTTGCTATTACAGATCTACCTGGCTCTATAACAAGGTGTGGAACTTCCATACCTAGCTCAGCACAAGTTTTTTCTGCTCTTTCAATTATAGATTCACAGAAATCTTTTATAGCTCTTGGTTTATCTTCTTCAGTGTAATAAACACCTACTCCTCCACCTAAGTCTACATCTGTTAATTCTATTCCATATTTTTCTTTTATTTCCTTAACAAGATTCATCATAACATCTACTTCATCAAGGAATGGTTCAAGTTCAAATATCTGAGAACCTATATGTGCATGAAGTCCAACTAATTTAATTCTTTTGTACTCTTTTAACTTTTCGATTGCATTGTATAAATCTCCATTTACAAGTGCAAATCCGAATTTTGAGTCTATCTGTCCTGTTTTTATATACTCATGAGTGTGAGCTTCTATTCCTGGAGTTATTCTAAAGTATATTTCCTGTACTTTATCTTCTCTTTCGCAAATTTCTTCTAATAAATCTAATTCATAGAAGTTATCAACTACGAATTTTCCAACTCCATACTCTACACCCATCTCAACTTCTTCTCTTGTTTTATTGTTTCCATGGAAGAATATGTTCTCCATTGGGAATCCTGATTTATGAGCTGTGTATAATTCCCCACCAGATACTACATCAAGACACATCTTTTCTTCTTTTATAAGTCTACACATATATCCTGGTAAAAATGCTTTACCTGCATATGCCACTCTATTTCCATTTTCTTCAGCTTTAAAATATTTTCTGTATTCTCTACAATTATCTCTTATAAGCTGCTCATCAAATACATAAAGAGGTGTTTTGTATTCTTTTACCATATCTAGGCAATTTACACCACCAATATAAAGTTCGTCATTTTTTATTTCCATACTCCCATGAAGTCTCATATCCTATTCCCTACTTTCTTTCAATTTCTTTTATACATTAAACTCTTCGCACATTTTCTGTATAGCTACTTCTTTATCCGAAGTATTTATTGCACAAGTTATTCTGATTTCTGATGTTGTTATTAATTTTACTCTTATGTTGTTTTCTTTGAATATTCTAAATACCTTTGAAGCAACCCCTGCAGTGTGTTTCATTCCAAGTCCAACTAATGAGAATTTTGTTATATCATTGTCTACAGCTACATTTTCGTCTGAAGTGTATTTTTTAGCTAATTCTATACATTCTTCTACTTCATCTTTTGGTATAGTAAATGATACGTTTAATTTTCCATCTATTGGAGCTGTCTGGCTTATCATATCCACACTTATAGATTTATTTGCTATATCTTCAAATAGAGCTGATACGTTGTCCATATCTAATTCTTTTATTGTTATTGAGCTATCTGCATCACTTGTTGCTATTCCTGTTATTACTTTATCTTCTAATTTCATGTTTTTTCCTCCTCTTATGTATGTTCCTTTTACTGTTCCACATGTACGTCCTACATATACTTCTACTCCATATTTCTGAGCTAGTTCTATACTTCTTGAATGCATAACTTTTGCACCTAAGCTTGCAAGTTCTAGCATTTCTTCATATTCTATTTCATCAAGTTTTTTAGCATCTGCATAAGCTCTTGGATCTGTGAAGTATACTCCATCTACATCTGTGTATATTTCGCATTTTCCGTTTAATTTAACCGCTAATGCTACAGCAGAAGTATCTGATCCTCCTCTTCCTAGAGTAGTTATATCTCCTTCGTCATTTATCCCCTGGAATCCAGTAACTACTACTACATATCCCTCATCTAAACTTTCCTGTATTCTATCAACATTTATATCATCTATTAATGATTTACCATGATTTCCACTTGTATGTATGTCTAACTGGTAAGCATTGTAGCTTATAGCTTTACATCCTAAAGATTCTAATGTTATGGCAAGCATTGATGCTGAAATCATTTCTCCAGTAGATAAAAGAGCATCTAGTTCTCTTTTACAAGGTTTATCTGTTACTGACTTAGCCATATTTATATATCCATCAGTAGTTTTTCCCATAGCTGAAACAACTACTACTATATTAGAATCTGTTTTCTTTCTTTCTATTATTCCCTCTGCTATTGTTCTGATTTTATCAGTATCGGCAACAGAGCTTCCACCGTATTTCTGTACAACTACACTCATTCTTTTACCTCCTTGCGAATAATAAAACTCAATCTTACCTTTAGCAAATTCCCTATTCTTTTGCCAAATATATCGCCTTTTACTTTAATATTCAAATTTTACTTCAATATTCAAAATAAAAAAAACGGTTCAAAGGAAACTTTGAACCGCTGTATTCATACAAAGTAACCTTGTAGCTCAACACTTATTAAAGCGACAGTCCAGTATATATTATATACAGGCCCAGAAAGAATTATCGCCATATATTCTTTCTTCGGCTATATCCCCTTTCTCTAAATTCAACGTCTGCCAACTCCTTTAGATACTATTGAACAATAGCGCCTCTACCTTGGTTTATTATTCTGTTTTTTTTGATAAGTATATTAAAACATATTATTTCCAATATTGCAACTTTTTTTCTGAAAATTTTAAAATTTATGTAAAAATTATTTATTACACCTAAATTTTAAATTTTTTAGCAATATTTTTTAATATTTTTTTACTTTATAGAATTTTTTATTCTCTCACATATATCGTCTGCAGTTTCAGTCTGGAATCCGAACATTTCTAACTCTATTCCATTTTCAGAAAGTATTTTTGAAATTTCGTCTATAAGTACACCTTTTTCTCTCACATATTTTATACTATCTATAGTCTGTCTAAGATTTGGGTTGCTACCTATTTCTCCTCTCCAATCTCCTACACAAGTAAGGTCTACACCACAAGATGGACTTCCATCTATCCCTAATATTCCTATTATATTATAGCCATTGTTTATATATTCCTGTAGCTGCTGTAGATATACTTCAAATTCACATCTACATACATTTCTAAAGTGAGGTGTGTCAAACTGGTCTTTAACATGTCCCCATCTCTTTGTTCCGTACATTATAAGCTCTGGACATGGAAGCTGTATTATCCCAATTCCATTTTCTATAATTGTTTGCATTACTTTTCTTCTAGCTTCTTCTCTTCCTTCTTCTTCTCCAAAACTTTCTACCTTAGAAAAAGTGTTAAGCATACAATGAGATACAAGTATAATATCTTTCATTTTATATATTCCCCCTAATTTATAATATATTTCATTTATAAAAATTATATCATATTTAAATTCATCTCTTTTTTAATTTATTACATCTAAATTTTTAAATGATTGAAACTCCTTCACAAAATCACAATAAAAAAGAGTTATCGTAAAATATATTTTAATGTATATACGATAACCCTTTTTTTAAATATTTATTTAGGATTTTATGAATTTCATTCTAAATATTAATTTTCCTGTGATTTAAACTGAGCAAGGAAATTCTTAGGCATTTTAGATATAAATAATACAACTAATAAACAAGATAATGGTTTATCTACTATATTACTTAATATTCTTGGTATAAATGCTGCTGTGAATATCTGCTGTCCAGCCTGTAAAAGTGCTCCAACTAATAAGTCAGCTCCACTTCCGCTAAGTCCACCAAACATATAAACTGATATAGGTGTTCCTATCATAGGACAAACTACTGCAAGTATAATACCTGTTATAATAGCTTTTTTATAACCGAAGTTTCCTTTTTTAGCCATAAATCCTACTATAAGACCTGTAGCTATATTAACTATTGCGAATGGTATGTTTGTAGGGTCTGATATAACACCTAATACAAGGTTACTACATCCACCTATTAAAGCACCCCATAATGGTCCGAGAACTACTGCACCAAGTATAGTACCTATTGTGTCAAGGAATAGAAGAGGAATCTGTATCATACCCATAACAGTTCCTAATACAAGGTTTACTACAACACACATAGCACTAAATGTCAATTTTTTAGTATTCATAAAAAAATACCCCCCATTTTTATTTTATTATATTCCACTAAATATCTTATTACACTTTATTAAAAAAATAAAATAGATTATAACTATATACTCATTTAATCTTCATAGATTAAATCTATAACTCTATTAACTTTATAATGTAAATTGTAATTTAAAAAGGCTACTGCAAAATCGCAATAGCCTTATCATAAAAATATTATTCTTCTTGTGTTTCTACTTTGTTTGTAGTTTCTTTTTTATTAGTTTTATTTTCTTCTTGTTTTTTATCTTCTGATTTTTTATCCTTAACCTTAGAATCTTCTTTCTTTTCGACAGTTTTTCCTATATTGTAGTTATCGAATTCGTCAATTTCTATTACATCTTTTTCATCTTTAGAGAAAGTAATTTTTATTTTATCTCCCTCTTTTGTTAGAGGTAATTCCTTAGAAATTTTAGAAGTTGCATAGAATATATTGCCATCATCTGTATCTAAAGTCAGATAGTATATAGTATTACCATTTTTAGTATCTGCGGCAATTCTCTTAACTGTACCTTCAAGTTCTTTGTCAAACTCATCAGATTCATCTATTTCTAAACCACTTCCACCAGACTCTAACGCATCTTTATAATTTTTCATTGCTTCTGCCTTATCCCGTCCAACTCCAACTATGTTGTAGTCCTCAACAGATACGAATACGACTCTCTTAACAAGTCCAGCCTTATCTTTTAATGATGATACGTAAGTTGGCTGACCTAATATATTATACATAACAGGGAATGTAGCTTCATAGTTCTTTTCCTGAACACTACCTTCCGCAGATTTCATAGCTGCCATTTCTGTTGCACCTGGCTGTTTATAAAGTTTTGCTTCTTTAGTTCTTGAGTCAACTAACATAAATCCTATTGTAGACTCATCTCCACCTGCTGAAGTTATTCCTGTATACCAATATGATTTATCATCTTCACCGTATACTAAAGAAGTTCCTTCTGTAGCCTTTAATACACCTTTTTCAGATATTACAGAGTTTATAAATCCATTTACATATACTCCCCAACTATTTATCTGGTCAATAACAAATTCTTCTGGTTGAATTCTATCAACCCATTCTGGAGTATCTTTTATAGAATAGAACTTAGTCTCTCCTGTTTTAGTATCGACTATTGCAGTTCCATTTACATTTGCTCCTCCAAATCCTACTTTATGCTCATAAAGAGAAACTACCCAGAATGGCTTACCATTATCGTCAATTTCTAATGTATAGTCTGCCATACCTCTGCTCATTCCACCTTTTATATATACATGTCTGTGTAAGTCCTGAAGTATGTATGCATCTGGCTGATATACTATTTTTACATCTTCTCCATTTGCCTTTTGCACTAATTTAACATCCTGAGGATCATTTGCAGATACCATAACGTATCCATTTGTTCCTCCCATATTAGTAACCCATTTTATAAAATCTCTATGTACTAGAGGTGCTACCCAGTAAAGTTTTTCTCCAACCTTTTGTATGTGGAATTTTCCTAATTTAGAAACACTTCCTATAGCTGGAACCTCACCTAATTTCTTATCCCCTAGCTTCATTGCCATATCTTCATCTACTATTCTGATTTCATTTACATTTACAGGGCTAACATCCTTTGTAAACTCACTTTCTTTTACAGTTCCAAGTAGATTTCTATATGCTTTTGCTCTTATTATAGGTGTAGAAGCTAAAGTTGGTAAAACAACTGCAATCGCTAATATTCCTATAGCTATTTTAAAGTTCCTTTTATTTGTAATAGTGAATCTCTGCTCTTCTCTGTCAAATACCATATTAAGTATTCCTGCTATTACAAAGAACATCGCTAGTACATAGTATAAAGAAGTGAAATCTATTCTAAGTACCGGCAGTTTTACAAATGCATACACAGCTGTTATTATAAACGAAATAACATATGACTTAAAATTTTTCATATTTTCTCCTTTCCATCCCATTATATTAAATTTTTTACTTTTTTATTTTTAAATCCTTAGTGAAGATTATATCATATAAAAAAACGGTTTGAGTATTTATTTTACTATTCAAACCGTTTTTTATTAATTCTTTAGTTTTTATTCAGTTTTTAATTTCATTATCTAAAATAATGTCTATCTAGCATAATGTCCTTTTTTACTATGCAGCTGGTTTTAGAGAATTTCCATATTGAACTAATATATCATAAGCATACCGCATTGCATCTCTTAAAGTAATCCGCATATCAGTTTTTAACTCGTTGTTTTCAATTTTTATTCCTGTAAGATTTAAAGGTTTCAATGTTTCTGGAGGAATTATAATTGATCTATCTCTTATCTCAAACGGAATTTCACTTTGCTGTGATGCCAGTATTTTTGCAAGAATTCCTCCTGATATATTAATTTTACCTACTTTAACATTATCTATAGTAACCACTAAAGCTCCATTTTCTACAGATGGAACTGCTGTTACAGTAGCTTTAGTTTTTAAAAATTCTACCTCAACAGGAACAGTTACATTCAGTTTATCATCAGATATTTTTATCTCATTGGCAATCATATCGTCCTCATAATTTTTCATAAATGTGTAAACAATATTACTTATATCTTGTGCTGTTAAAGTCATGCTTCCTTCAAAACTTTCTGTTTCTCTATTGAATTTTAGGCTTTGAAGTATTCCCATCTTTATAATATCTTCTTTTGTTATTTCTCTGTTACCAGTTATATCCTGTTGCACTCCTCCTTCTGGCTGCAATGCATAGAAAAGACCTCCCATTGCTAATGCAATTACAACTAGAATACCTACTAAAATTTTTAATACTTTTTTCATAAAAATCACTCTCTCTTCGTTATTTTTACTAAATTCACTTTATGTATTAATTTCTTTTTTCATTATACATCTTTTTTAAATTTATTTCTATTTTTCTTATATGTAATTAATACCCTAAACGTTTTCATGTCACACAAAAGATATTTTTAATTTTAATTTTAAGCCAATAGTTTCAAAAAATATCACAAATTCTTCTAATCCTCTTTATTTTTTTCATATATTAGATTAAAATTAATGTATATTATAAATAAAATTAAACTGGATTTTTCTATTCTATTGAGCGATTTTAATAAATAGAAATTCAAAATATATGCTTTGGAGGAATAATAATATGGCAAATGAAACAGTATCATCTAACTTTATAAAAAATATAATTATTGATGATTTAGAAACAGGAAAACATAAAAGTATAGTTACTCGTTTCCCACCAGAACCAAACGGATACCTACATATAGGACACGCAAAAAGTATCTGCTTAAACTTTGGTCTAGCTAAAGAATTTGGTGGTAAAGTTAATATGAGATTTGACGATACTAACCCTACAAAAGAAGATGTAGAATATGTAGACTCAATAAAAAACGATGTAAACTGGTTAGGATTTAACTGGGACGATTTATTCTTTGCTTCTGATTACTTTGAAGAAATGTACAATAGAGCGGTTTTATTAATCAAAAAAGGTAAAGCATTTGTGTGTGATTTAAATGCTGATCAGATAAGAGAATACAGAGGAACACTTACTGAACCTGGTAAGGAAAGTCCATACAGAAATAGATCTATAGAAGAAAACTTAGATTTATTTGAAAGAATGAAAAACGGAGAATTCGCTGACGGAGAAAAAGTTCTTAGAGCTAAAATAGATATGTCTAGCCCTAATATAAACTTCAGAGACCCTGTTATATACAGAATAGCTCACACTACTCATCACAATACAGGAGATAAATGGTGCATATACCCAATGTACGCATTTGCTCACCCACTAGAAGATGCTATAGAAGGAATAACTCACTCTATATGTACTCTAGAATTTGAAGAACAGAGACCTCTTTATGATTGGGTTGTTAGAGAATGTGAAATGGAAAGCGTACCAAGACAGATAGAGTTCGCAAGATTAAACATGACTAACACAGTAATGAGTAAGAGAAAATTAAAATTACTTGTTGATAACAATATAGTTGATGGTTGGGATGACCCAAGAATACCAACAATATCTGGACTTAGAAGAAGAGGATATACTCCAGAATCTATAAGAAACTTCTGTGCTGAAATAGGTGTTGCTAAAGCAGACTCTACTGTAGACAGCCAGCTATTAGACTTCTTCTTAAGAGAAGACTTACAGCCAAAAGCACCTCTTGCAATGGCAGTTTTAAGACCTGTTAAATTAGTTATAGACAACTATCCAGAAGACCAGGTAGAAGTTCTTGAAGTTGAAAACCATGCTAAAGACGAAACAAAAGGTAAGAGAAAAGTTACATTCTCTAAAGAATTATACATAGAACAGGAAGATTTCATGGAAGAACCTGTTAAAAAATACTTCAGATTATTCCCAGGAAATGAAGTTAGACTTAAAGGTGCATATTTTGTAAAATGTACTGGATGTGTTAAAGACGAAAACGGAAATGTTGTAGAAGTTCATTGTACTTACGACCCAGAAACAAAAGGTGGAGAAAGCAACGACGGACGTAAAGTTAAATCTACTATACATTGGGTAGACAGTAAAACAGCAGTTCCAGCAGAATTTAGATTATTTGAACCATTAATACTTGATGATGTAGAAGAAAACAAAGGAAAAGACTTCTTAGATCAGATAAATCCTAATTCTCTTGAAGTGTTAGAAGGATTCGTTGAAGAAACTCAGTTAAAAGGAGCTCAGCCTCTTGATAAATTCCAGTTCTTCAGAAACGGATTCTTCAGTGTAGATACAAAATACACAACTGAATCAAAAATGGTATTTAATAGAATAGTGCCATTAAAGAGTAAATTCAAATTAAATAAATAATTTTATGTATATATAAAGATGGCGCAAGATTTTCTGTTGCCATCTTTTTTAATGCTCGAAAATAATATCCAATCTATTCTCCAGGCTTCAGCGCCCCACAATGTCAGAATAACACATTTAGCAGATGTGGGGCGCTTGCAGAATTGTCGAATACGATTTGGATATTATTTTCATCGCAAAAGATGTCAAACAAAAAACACTTTGCGCCATCTATACTTACCTAAAAACTACTTATTTAATTTTGAATTTACACCTTTAATGATTACTATCAAGGGCAGTGATGTGGTTAGTTAGAACTTTTTACCCTCTCTTATCGTAATGCAACTTGTAAAAGTATTTAAATGTGTATATAAAAAAAGGTTGTAGTTTTCTCATAGATTTTTATTCTACTTAGCTCAAAGTCACAAATTAGTCGAAATTCGACAATCTGGAGACGCCTCACAGCTTATAAATGTGTTACATAAAAGTGTGAGGCGTCGAAGCCTGGAGATGAGACTATTTGTGATTTGAGCTGTACAGTTAATAATCTTGAAAAACTACAACCCCTTTATATACTCCTATTTAAATACTTTCTTACAAGTAAATTTTTCCATAGTTTTTACTAAATCGTTGAAGTAAGGTACTTCTATATTAGATTCTACATGTAATACTGTATCCCCTTTTAGTGGTTCTCCACCTTTTTCTGTTAGTTTCCCCTCTTCACCGTATAGATACTCGTTGAATCTTCTTATTTTGCTTCCAGTTTCTTTCATTTCAAGTATCCAATTTACATCTGTTCTTTTTACTTCATGAGTTTTTGCGTATTCGTTTATGTTTCTCCAACTCATTACATAGCATTTTAGAACATTGTTTAAAAATCTTCTATATTTTAAGCTTCTTATTTTATCTTCAGAAATCTGCTCCATATTGTCAAATGAAGGCCCTTCAAATTCTTTGATCCAAGCACCGACCATATTTTTTTCCATAACTATTTTTCTGCATAGTCCGTCTTTTTCTACAGCTAGGCTAACTTCTTTTATAGCATTATACATAAATCCGTATATTTTACCGAATTCGCAGCCACAACCTTCACATCTATACGGATTATCAATTTCTTCGTTTACCTTTCCTTCTCTTACTATTTCCAATATTTTATCGCTAGTCCCACACAGTGGACATATTTTTTCTTCCATTTTTTCCCTCCTCATCTGCAAAATATCAAGTTATATTTTATAATAATTTTTAATATTTAACAATAATCAAGCAAATTATTTGAATATTTAACATATATAAACTTTAATATTAATAAAACATCTAAATAATATTAATAAAATATCTAAATCAAATATTTTATCCAAATCATATATTTACTAATATACAGCAACATGTCCGTCGCATCTTTTTTCTGTTCCGCAAATATATCCGCCTTTTTCGTTTTTTAGGATAATCTGTCCTCTACCCATATTTATTTTATTAGATACAACCTTAATATCATGACCTTTTTCTTTTAGACCCTCTGCTATTCCTGTTTTAATATCATCCTCAACTTCAATTTTCATTCCGTCAATCCACTGCCATCTCGGTGCATCAAGTGCTTCTTGAGGATTCATTGCAAAATCAATTAAATTTGTAACTGCTTGGAACTGACCTTGAGGCTGCATAAATGCTCCCATTACGCCAAATGCTCCAACAGCTTCACCATTTTGCTTAATAAATCCAGGAATAATTGTATGATAAGGCTTTTTAAATGGTTCAACTATATTATCGTGATTTTCATCTAAGCTAAAGTTATTTCCTCTATTGTGAAGTGCTATTCCTGTTCCTGGAATTACAACTCCTGAGCCAAAGTTCATATAATTACTCTGTATGTGAGATACCATATTTCCATCTTTATCTGCAGTACACATATACACTGTCCCACCACAGAATGGTTCTCCAGCTTCTGGGTATAACGCCTTTTCTCCTATTAATTCACTTCTCTTCTTTGCGTATTCTTGATTTAACATTGCCTCTACAGAAACAGTCATTTTCTTAGGATCTGTTACATATTTCTTAGAATCTGCAAATGCCAATTTCATACACTCAATCATTTTGTGTATATTATCCACAGTTTCTTTTTCTTCATCCAATTTTAATTCTTTTAGTATATTTAGTGCAATTAACACAGTTATTCCATGCCCATTTGGAGGAATTTCGCATATATCATATCCCTTGTAGTTTGTGCTTATAGGCTCAACCCACTGAGGATAGTATTTTTCTAGGTCTGATTTTCTTATCATTCCACCAAATTTTCTACTATGTTTATCTATTAATTCAGCAATTCGACCTCTATAGAAACTCTCTGCACCAGTATTTGCAATTTCTTCAAGAGTTTTTGCTTGCTCTTCACATTTAAAAATATCTCCTGCTTTTGGAGCTTTTCCATCTATTGTAAATGTATTAAACCAATCTTTTAAAAGCTCTTTGTCTACAAGCTCTGATTTTATACCATTTTTTTTATTTGTCTTTCTTTCTAATTCTTCTTTTGAAAGATTGTCTAACATCTTTAAATCATTTGAATAATCTTCAAAAGACTCTTCCCAAAGTTTTGCAACATTAGGATAAACTACATACCCTTCTCTTGCATAGTCTATTGCAGGTTTCAAACATTCATATAATGATAACTTTCCAAATTTTTTATTTAACTCTGCCCACGCTGCTGGAATTCCTGGCACTGTTACAGCACCAAACCCATGTCTTGGCATTTTTTCAAGTCCTTCATAAGCCTCTTTTGTCATAAGCTCTGGTGCAAAGCCACTAGAATTTAATCCATATAATTTCTTTTCAGATTCTATCCAAACCAATGAATATGCATCTCCTCCAATTCCATTGCTTGTTGGCTCAGTAACTGCAAGTGCTGCAGCAGTTGCAACAGCAGCATCTACAGCATTTCCACCTTTTCTCAATATATCTAATCCTGCCTGAGCTGCCTGTGGATTTGAAGTGGATACTGCTCCACTTATTGCATACATAACATTTCTTTCTGATTTGTATCTATTTGACAAAACATTAAAATTCATACTATATCCCTCACTTCTCAATTTTATTTTCTTACATTTATAATTGTACTTCTTCACTTTTATAACTTTACTTTTTATATTTTATCTGTGTATTTTATAATACTCACATCCAAAAATGCTTTTCCTATTACATTTTACCACTGCTTCTGGTAAATTTTCTAGACTATTATAAATCGCCGCAGAAATAGATGCGTTCTCTTTTTTCCCATCTATCACCACATCAGCATAATAACGTCTAAGTCCCTTTGCTGATCTACTAGTGTCTTTTTCAAGTGCTATTACAGTTTCATGATTTTCTGGTGTAAATGTAAGTGCGTTGTTTAAATGATCAGTAGTACAAACTATTATCAAAAGTATTGCCATGGCAACAGTAAACATTTTACTAGTCTTTTCTCTTATTTTACGTTTTTTGAGCATTATCATATAAATTGCAAACAGTATTAAGAAGTAAATCAATCCAAATTTAATTTCATCATAATTTACATAATTTAATTTAGGTAAATTATATAGCATCAACAAAGCTATAATTGCAGATGCATAAGGTATTTCATAGTGAAATTCTCTTCCGTCCTTTGTCTTAGTTGGAACTTCAACAACCATTTTAGGATATAGATATATATAAAGTCCCCAAATGAAAAGAAGTTCTACAGACCAAACAATACTTCTTATACGAGTTCCTAAAAATAAAGCCAATATCGAAATAACCCACATTGCTATATTTAGCTTTCTTATCATCTCTTTTTCTTTATTTATCTGTGCTAATCTATCTTTCCTCTTTATGTGTTTTATCTCAGCTTCTCTGTTTTTCTCAATTTTATTTCTTGTATTCAAAATTAAATTATCTATCTTTCCATTTTCTTTATCTCTTATTTCAACTCCATTTCCCTTAAAAGCAACTATTGCTTCTTCAATTCCTTCGTATCCATTATTAAATGAAGCTATTTTCTTTCCTTCTTTAGAGAAAATCGTATAATTTTCGTCGTTTATTTTATCAAACTGTACAAAACCTATCTCATTGTATAGATAAATTTTCTTTCTAGCAAATGTTGGAATATACTCCACTCCCTCATTAGTTAAAATTATTTTTCTTCTATAATATTTTATTATTCCGTAAATGAGCACTGCTGCAACCATAATCTCCATAATTGTACATACCACTAACATGACTCCATCATTTTTTGACATAGCTAAATTATAAGTAATTACAGAAAATATACCGTTAAAAACAAGCCCTACAAAGTATATATATAAATTTATTTGTTTTGTTTTTATAATTGCCCTCTTAAAAGAATATCCCTGTAAATTTTTCACCGATTTTTCTTTTGCCTTCTTATTTTTCTTAGCCATAAAAATCACCTCTTCTCAAATAAAAATTAAAATAATTTTCAGATTATTCTTTAAGATTATTATCTCATCATATTTAATATTTAACAATTGTTTTATTCACCTAAATAGCCATTATTTTTTATTTGTTAATTTAAAAAATCTATAAAATTAACTACATAATTTTATAAATACCTTTGACTTATACATACTAGTTTCATTATAATAGTAGTATGGTTTTTAATTATAATTGATTGTATTATTTGAAAGGAGGAAATTATGGCAAAGATTAAAGCTTTCTTTGGAAAAATTAAAAATGCTATTATATCCGGATTTAAAAAATTTGGAAATTTCATAAAGAATCATAAAAAAGGAACTGCTGTTGTACTAGTAGTATTACTTGCTGCGGGATTTATGGTCGGAACTGACTATGTAAGAAGAACTAAGGAAGAAGAAAAACTTCGGGAAAAATACGAAATTTATAAAATACCAGCTTATGAAAATATCGATATAAATGGTATGGTTACACCTAGAGAGTCTAAACAGTATGCAACACCAGAAAATAACTCTTTAAGTGATATAAGTATTGAAAATGGTCAGGAAGTTAACGACGGAGATTTATTATTTACAACTAAAGATAACTCTGTTGTAGAACAGATAAATGTATTAAAATCTCAGTTAAGTAGCTTAAACTCTCAGAAATCTAATTTAAGTAGAAATAATAAAGATAATGCAAATAATGCTGCAATAGCTTCTATAAATTCTCAGATTTCTTCAGTTGAAGCTCAAATATCAGCATTAAATAGTAGTGCTTATGTAAAAAATACTGCTCCATTCGCTGGAAAAGTATATATAAATGACCAGAATTCTACTGATATGAACACATCTTTCATATCTCTTGTTAGTAACGAATTCTTTATGAAGGGATATGTAAGCGAAGACGATTTATCAAAAGTTCAGATAGATCAGACTGTAAGTATTAAAGTTAATTCTTCTGATAAAAAAATGACTGGTAGAATAAGCTATGTTTCAGATAGACCAACAACTACTAAGACAAAAGAAATGAAAGATAATCTATCTTACTATGAAGTAGATATATCTTTTGAAGATCAAGAAGGATTAATAAATGGTTTCCACGTAGATGCTGATTTAGAAATAATCTCTAATGAGTATAAAGTTCCTACATCTGCTGTATTAAAAAGTGGAGACTCAGCTTATGTAATGAAAGACCTTGATGGAATACTTAAAAAACAGGAAGTTACTGTTGTTAAAACAGGTAAAAATGTAACTAAAATAGTTACAAACCTTGAACCAGGAGATAGAATATTAAAACATCCAGATAAGACTATGAAAGAAGGAGATGCTATACCTTCTGCTGGACTTGTTGATAAATCTCCAAAAATAGATCCAGAAGAACTAAAAATACCTGATGTTAATGGTCAAATAGAAGAATAAAATATATAAATGGGCTGTTGCAAATTTGCAATAGCCTTTTTTAGTGCATAATCACGATTATTTGCTCTCCAGTCCTCAGCGTTCCATATATTTAACACATATCAAAGTATGGAACGCTTGCGGAATTGTCGATGCAAATTAATTCGTGATTATGTACTAAAAGACATATTGCAAATATTGAACAGCCACCATTTATACATTTTATATCTTGTTAGTATTGCATAAAGTTTCGGGGCGCTTGCAGTATTGTCGCTTTTGAGTAGTTATACCTCTTGTCCTCAGTTTGTTTTATTTATTTCTTAATATATTTCGATATATCAAATTTTATATAGCAAAATATATTTTTTATTAATATAAAAAGGCAAAATAGTTTATTATTTTGCCTTTTTGATAGTTGTGTGTTTGTGTGATTTTTTGTACTTTTTATTGCTGTTTTTTTGTTGTGTTTTTAGAGCAATATTTATTTTTTTACTGATTTTTTATTTTATCAAACTATTTCATTAGTTTTGATACTATATTTGATGGTATTACAAATTCTACTAATCCTGCTGAACCTGGGGCTACTTCATATTCGTCGAAACATATAACAAGTTCACCTTTGTCGTTTATGTAGAATGGCTGATCTTTTTTGATTTTAAATGTATTGTCTACAAAGTATACATCATTTGAATCTTTTTTAGTTCTTTCCTTCATCTGTGATAATATATTTTTGCTTAATACATCTACATAATCGTTATTTCCAAACATTCCTTCAAGTGTAAGAACTGTTTTATTTTCTTTATTTATGTTGTATATTTTTCTGCTTGTTGCTGCTGAAGCTTCTATTTCAGTATTGTATATAGCAATTGAAGCTGTTTTATCATTTTCTGCTATAGTTTCAGACCATACCTCTGCAGATTTATGAGTTGTTTTACCTTCTTTTTCTAATTTTGCAACTTCCGCTTCGTATTTTTTATAAGCTTCTTTACCCTCTTTTTCAAACTCTTTATTTAATTTATATTCTAAATCTTTACTGTCTGAGCTTACTTCTGGTAACGATATTGAAACATCCATACCATCTTTGTTTATTCTATAATTGTTAAAATTTACTATTTTTATTATATTTCCTATAACTGGTATATTTTCTAAACTTGTTGCAAATGTTGAACTCGCATTTACTGATACTATTATTAAACCTACTGCAGCTGCTGATGCATACCATTTTTTCATATTTTTCATATTTCTTCTCCAATCTTTTTTGTTATTTTCTATTTTTTTATCTTCACTTTCTTTGAAGGCGTCATTTATTACATCGTCTAATTCCTTTGGAATTTCAATGTTATTATAATTTTCTTTTAGTTTGTCTATTTTATCATTTTTCATAATCTACACCTCTTCTGCTTTCATCAATTCTATTTTTAACTTTGATAAACCACTGTATAATCGTGTCTTTATTGTACTTTCATTCTCTCCTAACATTTCTGTAATCTCAGAAATCTTCATATCTTCAAAATATCTAAGAATTATCACCCTCTTATATTTTTCAGGTAAAAGCCGCATTGCACGTTGTAAGTCGAAATTCTCATATTCATCAAATCCCACCATACTATCATTCTGTATTTCATCAGTCATTTCTGTGTATTTATTATTTTTTCTCATATAATCTATAGCACAATTTGATATGATTTGATAAATCCAAGGTTTTATCTTATCTTCACTTTTTAATGAGCTTTTATTTGCAAGTGCCTTACAAATAGCATCGTGTACAATATCCAAAGCATCATTTTGATTTCTAGTATAGCTATATGCAAATTTATATAAACTATCTTTATTATCAATTATGTACTGCTTGATGAGCTTCTCCTTCTTTTTATCTAATAGGTTGTATATTTTCATCTTCTTATTTCCTCCTTCATATATAAGACGATTTATCTGTGCTAAAAAGTTTGATTTTTTTCAAAAAAATTTTATAAATTTATTTTTAGCTTATTTATATATTGAATCCTAAATTTACTATCATATTAATATCTAGTTTTTTATCATCTTATATACCTACTACTCTGCTATTATATATCCCCTATCCTTTCTTAAAAACAAATTCTGCTAATCTGTATCTTATCTGTAATTTTAATAGTAATATTTTTTACTTTTGTATCTTTTCTGTAATAAAAAAAAGACCGATTAAAATTTTATCTTTCAATCAGCCTTTTAGTCTAACGTTCTAAATTCATATAATATTTAATATACTTCTTTTCTTACTTTTAACAGTTCCACTTTACTTTTACTGGTTTTTCTTCATTTTCAACTGCTACACTTTTTATAGATTCATTTATAACACTTTACTCATGAAATATCTCGTATGCCCTTTAGGACAATCCTTCAATTCTCCAAACACGCTATATCCATGAGCCAAATAGAAATCTTTCGCCTGAAAATCAAATGTATCCAAGTGTATTAAGTGAGACCCATTTTCCTTAGCAACTCTCTCAACTTCTTCAAGCAGTAGCGTTCCTAAACCTTCACCTCTCATAGACTCGTCTATCCAAAATGTATCTATGTAAATGCACTTCCAACAGTACATTCTAACAACTATTCCTGCTAGTATCTTTCCGTCCTCAGACATAACTTTTCTGCTTAGATCCACAAAATTTTCCTCTTGAGTAGCTGGTACTTGAGATAAATTATATTCTACTAACTTATCTACAAGAAAAGCCTTATCTGAACCATTGCACCCCGAAACAGTATAATTATTTTCCTTAGTAAATCTTTTTAAATCCATATCTCCATCTTTTAATTTTGATTTAGATGTAGCCTTAATCCTCATATAAATCACTCCATTCCCATATAAAGTAATTTGTTTCTAATAAGTTTTAGTATCTAAAGAATTATACAACTTATTTCTAAAAATTTAATTATATCTAAAAAATTATATAGATTTATTTTTAATAAATTTTTATATCTAAGGAATCCAATAAGCTCATTGCCTCAGGAAATGAAAACTTTGCTCCCTTTATTTTACAATTTGTTATATCCACTAAATATCCTTTTGATTCCCTAAAATCTGCACTTCTAATATCACAAATATTAAATCTAGTCTGCGTTAAGTCGCATCCCTTAAACTTGCAATCTTTTAAGCACGACTCATCAAACATTGAATCATGGATAATATTTCCACTGAAATCAAATTTTTTAATATCCATTTTTATAAATGAAGAATATTTTAAATAACATTCTTTTAGTTTTGAGAATGGATTTGAATATCCCCTCTCAACAGTAATATCCTTCCAATTAATTCCTATTAAATTGCATTTTTTAAATTCGCAATCCTTAAAAACAGTCAATTCAAACTTGTTTCCTGCTATATTACAATTCTCAAATTTACAGTCTTTGAACAGACAGTTATGTATTAAACTCTCGGAAATAGAGCAATTTTCAAAATTACAGTCGATAAATTTAATATTTTCTATTTCTTCCGACTCAATATCAAAATTCCCTAATTCCTCGTATTCGTACTCATCTCTATTAAATATCATACTACTCTCACTTACTACCTTTCACTCAAAATCCTTAATCCTTAAGAACTTTTCCCTTAGAAATTAAGAATCTTCTTCTATATTTTAATTCAGCATAGTCGACTATTTTCTTTAAATACACAGTATTCGTAAGCCCTCCAGCTATACCTATTATAGGAATTCCTTGTACAAACTTCATATAAAGCATTTCTTTTGATACAGAATTTGCAGCCGTTGCAATCTGATAGTCTATATCCTCTTTTTCGACAATAAATTCATACTTATCAACCTCGTCGATGAATCTATTTAATTCATCATTCTGTCTTTCAAATTTATCTGATTCCTGCATAGAAACTTCAATAATTTTTAGAATAAAGAACTTTTCAAAATCGCTCTCGTATTCAAATCCATAGCTCATAGCTACCTCATATATACTTTTCAAAATAACTCCTGTAAATACTGGAATATCTGGAATTCCTACACCTAAAGCACCCATTCCAGCACCTTCAAGCCCAGAAATTAGTATATTTTTATTTTTGCCAGCAGATGCAGCCTTTGAAAATGACTTCAAAGACCTTCTATTCCCTGTTTCTGCATGCCATCTTTCTCTGTTTTCATACTCAAAATCGTACTTTTCCTTGTCGTAAGTCTTTTCTATTATACCTGATCCCTTGCTGAAAACTATCTCAAAAGCTTTTCTAAATGCAGCATTTAATGTAGTTTGTAATTTTTCTGTGACTTTATCTTCAAGCAGTTTGTTTATTTGCGATTCTTTTTTATTCTCTCTTTTTTTAAGCATCTTATCTTCCTGTTTAAGAAGCAGCTCCCATTCCTTGTCCTTAGGACTTTTCTTCTGAAAAATCATCTCAAACACCCCGATTCAAAATATATTATTGTTATTCAATTTTTAATAATCATTTTTTAATAATCATTTTATTTTACATAATTTTATTATATATAACTGTTTATTCCATTTTTATATTTATTTTTATATTTTAACTAAGTTTTATCCAACTAATTTATCTACTTTTAAATATTTTCACCAAAAATATCGCCATTCCGACAAAAACTAGCACTAAAAATATAAATACTGATATGCTGTTCAAGTTTTCTCCACCTATTGATTTAAAAGTCATATACGAAAAATATCCCATAATCATCATTTTTAAATAGGCTTGCATATTTCTAAGAGTGGTATAAACAACTTCTCTATTTTTATCATTTATTTTCACTCCAGTATTCCATATGTTTGGAAATCTCTCAAGAACAGACATCATTGTAAACAACAGTGTTTGCACAGCTAAAAGAATCCATATTGAATTTTTAGATGAGTACTTGTCTATCTCGCCAGCGATATTATAGTGTCCTGGGATCATCTTTGGAATATTTTTCCATGTTATTACGATGTATAATAATATCCCAACAACAAATAGTAGACTTATTAAATTGGCTATTTTGATAAAAGTTGTCTTTTTACCATATAAATCCGAATCTACCACTCTCTTGCTCATAATATCACCACCTAGACAGTTTTATTTTTAAATTAAAAAGTTAATCTCATCTGATACCAAAGAACTCCTGCATGATCTGATTTTGAAACACCTTCATTTTCAAAACCAAATTTAGCATAATAATGAATCTTTGTATCTCTACAAGTTAAAACTAATCCTTTTCTTCCATCAGCTTTAGCATCTTCAATTGCCTGTTTTATAACCATACCTGCATAACCTTTTCTTCTATATTTAGGTATAGTATTTACACCAAAAATCATCTGCCAATCACCATTTTCATCGTGTAAAGATGCATTTGAATACATTTCATCTGCTAAATCTCTTTCATTTGTTGTCATTCCATTTACAAAACTTATTAGCTTATCTCCATCGTATAAAAGCCAAAAATGATTTGGAAAATGTTTTAATCTATCAATAAAATCTTTTTCCTTTGCTGCTTCAGCCTCTGAAAAACAAACAGCCTCAACATCTGTAACATCTCTTAAATCTTCCATTGTCGCTTTTCTAATAATCATAATAAAATCCTCTCTTTAACTAATTTATTTATTAATTTTAAGTTTAATCTCTTTTTAAAAATTTTTATTCTTAACTTCTTAAAATTCTTTTCGTCTTTTAAATTTTTTAAAATAATTTTTAAAAATCAAAAACTTTCTTTAAATAAATTATACCAAAATTAAAACATCCTTTCACAAAATATTTTCTAAAGATTCTAAATTATATACCTTAAATTAGTAAAAAACGCTATATTGACAAATAATATAGTAAATAGTATAATTAATGATTGAATAATATACTTTATTATAAAGGAGATACTTATGCGTTATAAATCTTATTCTGTATATATATTTTTTAAATTTTGTTTTTCTTTAATAGTTTCAATGGCTACAGTACTTTCTCTTGTGTATCATTTAGAAATAGTTGGCTTAAATGCTTTTGAATTGGTGCTAGTTGGAACGGTTTTAGAAACATCATGTTTTTTACTTGAAATCCCTACTGGAATTGTTGCAGATCTTTATAGTCGCCGACTATCTGTTCTAATAGGAGTATTTTTGTATGGCTTCGGATTTTTATTAGAGGGCTCTCTTCCTTGGTTTGTAACAGTACTTTTTGCTCAAGTAATTTGGGGATGTGGAGATACTTTTATTAGTGGTGCTTTAGAGGCATGGATTTCTTCAGAAGAAAAAAATTGCTCAATGGATAAAATATTTCTAAAAGGCAGTCAAATTGGCCAATTAGGAGGAATGTTGGGTATAGTAATTGGAACAATATTAGGTAATTTAGATTTAAGACTTCCTATAATAATAGCTGGTTTACTTTCTATTGTTCTTGGTATTGTATTGATTTTCATTATGCCTGAAACAAATTTTTCCCCAATACAAAAGAGGAAAGAAAGCATTTTTTTAGATATGCTAGGTCTATTCAATGTCAATCTTAGTTTTATCAAAGCTACTCCAATATTAATTACATTGCTTGCAATTACATTTTGCGGTGGACTTGCTAGCGAAGGATTTGACCGACTTTCTACTGCTCACTTCCTAAATGATAGTATAATTCCATCCGTTGGATTTTTAAATGATGTTACTTGGTTTGGTTTTATGAGTTTACTTGGAAGTGTACTTGGTATCTTTTGTTCACAGATTCTTATTGTTTCTCTTGAAAAAAGAAAAACCATAAACCGTACAAGTATTGTATTATTAACAAATACTGGTTATATTATTTCTTTAATACTATTTGCTCTAAGTAAAAACTTTTACTTTATGTTATGCACATTTTTAATTACTGGGCTTATGCGTAACTTAAAGGAACCTATTATATCAGCATGGATGAATGAACATGTAGAAGATGGATTGCAAGCCACTGTATTTTCAACAAATAGTCAATTTGACTCATTTGGACAAATAATAGGCGGGCCTATTGTTGGAATAGTTGCTAAATATTTTTCTATATCATATGGGCTTATTTTCACAGCTATTTTATTACTACCTACCCTATTTTTAGTTCCTATAGCGGGTAAAATCAAAAAAGCTTGATTCCATTTAAAAATAGATTTAAACTTACAATTAAAGATAGATTATTATTAAAAATTATTTTTATCAAAATATATTTTATTAATTAGAAAGGTGTGTAAATATTTGGGAAGCTCTAAAATAGATAAAGAAAAATTTAAAATATTTGCAATTTGTGGAATGATTTTTTTATTGATATTATCAATTATTGCATTGATAAGTGGCTCTATAATGAAAATATTTGGATTTCAATATGAATCAGCCGGCAGCATTATACTATTTTTCATAATAGCAACTATTATGTCCTTTCCTTTAAATTTGATAGCTAGTGCATTTCCAAAAGCATTACTTAAACTAGGTAAAATAAATTGGCGTACTGCATTTATTCTATATTTAGTTTTAGATACTGTAGCTACAAGCTTTGGACTAAAAATTGTTGACTATTACATGCCTACTGTTTCAGCAACAAGCATTTCGATAATCATAATCTCTCTTCTATTTGCTTTTATGGGAAAAGATGATTTCAAGGATTTAAACTAATTTTGGGAACAGCTGATTGGAGATATTCAATTTTTGATATTAAATTCAGGGTAATAAATAGGTTAAAATAAATTAATTTTTAAAGGAGATGATTTTTTATGGGACGTTTTAAGAAAATTTATCAACAAGGAACAATTGATGTAATTGAAATTTGGGTTGACACAGAAACAGGAGTAAACTATATCTTCCATAGAAATGGAAACGCAGCGGGATTCACTGTTTTAGTCGATAAAGATGGTAAACCTGTTATTACAAAATAAATCAATTCAAAATTTGCGAGTGTAAATAAAAACTGATAAAAAGGGAGGATGTATATGCAAACAACGACAATGCAGCTTGACTGCCTGGAGTGTTTTGCATATACTCCTCCCTTTTCCCAGTTTCCTATTTATCACTTATAATTTTCCCATCACTAATAGTCACTATTCTATCCGCAGTTTCCGCAATTTCCTGGTTATGAGTTATCATTACAAGTGTCCGTCCAAAATCATTGACAGTATCTCTAAGCACCTGCATAACCTCCTCAGTTGTCTTGCTATCAAGATTTCCAGTCGGCTCATCAGCAAATATAACTGATGGTCTATTAGAAAGTGCCCTCGCTATTGCAACCCTCTGCTGCTGCCCACCTGAAAGCTCATTTGGAAACTTCTTAACTTGCTCCTCAAGTCCCATACTTTTGATAATACTATCAATATATATTGGATCTTCCTTTGAGCCATCCAAAAGAATTGGCAACACAATATTATCGTACACACTAAGCACAGGAATTAAGTTAAAACTCTGGAATATAAATCCAAATTCCTTTCTTCTTATCTTAGAAAGCTCGCTATCACTTAACTTGTATAAATCTTCATCCCCTAGAAAAACTTTCCCATCTGTAGGCTTATCAAGTCCAGCTATACAGTGAAGAAGTGTACTCTTTCCGGATCCAGATGTCCCTATTATCGCTGTAAATTTTCCATTTTCAATCTCTAAATCTATTCCATCTACAGCTTTAACAAGCCTCTCATCTTTTCCGTAGTATTTTTTCAAACCTTCTATCTTTAACGTTTTTTTCATAAAATCTCATCTCCTCTACATTCACCAAATTTCTTTCAATTTTATTTAGTGAATAAAATTTATCTACCATTTATTTACGATTAGATTAACATTTTAAATATTTACCTTCAATATATACTGCTTAAACGGTATAAAAATCGGCACAAATGGCAACATAAAGTCTAAAATCAAATCATTCTATCAAAATTTAATCATCTAAATCTCTAATTCCATCTGCTATTTCCTTATTTGCAAATTCTCTATTTGCTAAAGAAACAGCAACTAAACAAGCTATAATTGTAGTTATTACAAACACAAATGCCCCACCAGTTGGGAATGTAAAGTCCATAAAATGCTCTATTCCAAAGTTTACATACGCATCGTTGTGCCATTTAACCATTTTCAAAAGACTTGCAACAGCTATTGCTATTCCCACAATTGAGCTAAGTACACCATAAGTTAATGCTTCAAATCTATTCATTTTCTTCATACCTGAAACATCCATTCCAAGTGCTCTCATTGTAAATATCTCTTTTCTTCTAATTATTAAATTGGCTCTAACTGTGCAGAATATATTTAAAATAGATATAAGCACGATAAGAATTAAGCTTATTATCGCTTCTTTTCTCATTTCCAACTCTGCCAACCTTTGCTCTTCTTCAAAATCAAATTTATTGCTTATACTAGCAGGTATATTATCCTCAACATAGTCTATCACTTTTTTATTTTCAGACTCAGAGTTTGTATCTTTTAAATTTATTCCTATATTATTATATGTTTCTTTTCCAAATATAGCCTTCATATTATTCTCTGATGTTATAATCTCTACCCTAGTTGGAAGCAATCTATCCCCATAACCTAGCCAACTTTCAGATATAAGCGCACCTACTCTGACATTTATTGTTTTTCTCTCAATCTTATCACCATTGTGATAATTTACATTTATCGGAATTATATCTCCCACTTTAAGTCCTTTTATAACCTCGTGATATGTATGTGTATCTATAGGATCATAGAAATAATTAAGAACTGCAACATTTACATATCCATCTTTTATCTGTTTTATACTATCAAGAGTTCCATCTTTTATATAATCCTTTATTCTTTCGTCAATTGCATCATTAGTATAAAATCTCATGTGGCTTAAAAGATCTATGTTATCTGTTTCCTTTATTCCATAGTATTTTAAAGCTCTCTTATTTGCATATCCCTTTTTAAGTTCTACATTAGCCTCTCCTTCAAATCTAGCATTTACAGATTCAACTTCTTTCATTCCTTTTAGATTTTCAACGTATTTCTTATCAATTCCAAAAGTATCTATATCGTTGCTTATTCCAGGACTTGCATTTATATCGTATTTATAATATATATCAGTTATATTATTGTCTATTTCTCCCATCATCGAAGTAAATGTGTTCATTATCATATATCCGCCAAGTGCTATTGAGATAACAGAAATCAATGTTCTGCTTTTTTTAAGAGTTAGATTTCTCATTCCCATGTATCCATATATTCCAAATACTTTCTGTAAAAATCTTCCAAACACACCCTGTTTTTCTCTTCTCTTATGTGTTGAAATATCTCTAACTGCATTTAAGCTTGATACTCTTCCTATTTTAATAATCGGCGGAATAGTTGCTATCACTACAGAAATTAGAGATACAACTACTGTCTGAACTAGTATTCCACTTTCTATGTATAGCTTAGGTTTTATTTTAAGGGCAGTTAAACTAGAATCCTTAAACACCATTAATCCAACTTTTGAAAATACTATTCCAGCTAATATCCCAAGAATTGTTCCTATTACTGCAATTATAGCTGATTGGTAGATTATCATCATTCTAACCTTGTTCTTAGTAGCTCCAACTAGTCTAAGTAGGCTGACTTCTCTTATAATTTCTCCCCACATTATGTTAAATATATTAAATATAAGAAGTATTACAGTTAGTATTATAATCATATTATTTTTGTCGTACATATTTTCAAGTGAAAACTGTATTTCTGTGAGTTCAGCTATGTAGTTGCTGTTTGGATAGAATGTAGGTCTTCCTATTCCATTTCTCATAGCAACCTGTTCTACCTTATTTCCAACAGCTATACTTTCTCTAAATGACTTAGCCTTATCAGTTTTAAATTTTACTATAGAGTCGTAAGTCACAGCCTCATCTGGAATTATTCTCTGGTTTTTTGTAAATGAAATTCCCTGTAATTCATCGCTGCCATTTCCATAAGTGTACGCTATCCGTCGGCTCATCTCTGCACCTACTTCAACAGCTCCTCTTATATTGTCCTCATATTTTCTCTTTACAATTCCTACAACCTTGAATTTTTTCTTTTCTGTGAATAACTGCTCTTTCCCATTTTTATCTGTATATTCTTTTTTAAGAGTTACAGTTATTTCTTTTCCAAGCTTGTCTTTTATTCCAAAAATTTTTGCTGCTTCCTCGTCTAACACGATTTCATTGTTGTTTCTGGCTTTTCTCCCAACAAGCTCCTGAGATTTCATAGAGAAATAGTATGGTGCTGAGACATATTTTCCTTCAAAAGACTTTAGCTCTGTCTTTAGACCATTATCTGTTACTATCTCACCTAAGTTTTGAACATCGTCTATTGCTGAAATATCTTTATCTCCCATTAGTTTGTTCAACTGATCTAAAGTTATTCCAACGTATTCTGTATGATAACTTCCGTATACTTTTTTCAGTGCATTTGCTTTGTTCATGCTCTGAGAAATTTTTACTGTGTTTAGCCCAAATATCAGTGCAATCGCAGCAATTACCCCTAAAAACATCATCACAGTTCTATTCTTGTTTTTAGTAAGGTATTTGATTGATAGTTTAGAATATATATTTTTCATGTTCTCACCTCTTTTTTCTTGTGTATACGGCGTAAATTATTTCAACTACAGCCAATATTGCCAGTATTACAATAATTATTTTTCCTTTATTGCACAATTTTTCTGAATCTCTTTCTATTTCTGATAGTTTATTTATGTATTCACTATTTGGATAGATTTTATCTTTTCCTATTTTGCTTCTAGCTCCTACCTGCTCTACTTTCTTTTCAAGATTTTTATTTAAGTCAACAGAATTTTCTTTTCCTGTTTTAAATCTTAATATCACATCGTATGTAACAGCTTCATCTGGAATTATCTCTTGTCCTTTGTTCCATATAAGACCTTGCACGTTTTCATTACCATTTCCGTAAGTGTAAGCTATCCGTCGATTTGTATTAGACTCGATTTTTACATCATCTTTTATATTGTCTTCATATCTTTTCTTTACAAATCCGACAACTTTGAATTTCTTATCCTCTTTAAACGTCTTCTTTTCTCCACTTTTATCTGTGTATTCTTTTTCAAGAGTTACATTAATTTCTTTTCCAAGCTCGTCACTTATTCCCAAAATCTTTGCTGCTTCTTCATCTAGTACAATCTCATTGTTGTTTCTAGCCTGTTTCCCAACAAGCTTTTGAGATTTCATAGCAAAATACTGTGTAGTTGCGTAGTATCTTCCTTCAAATGACTTTAATTCAACTTTTGAGCCATTATTTGTAGTAATTTCTCCTAAGTTTTGAACGTTGTCGATTCTTTCAATATCTTTTTCTTTAAAAATACTCTGAATCTGTTCCTCAGTTATTCCAACATATTCTGTATGATAACTTCCGTATACATTTTTTATTTCATCTGCTTCATTTTTACTCTTTGAAATTTTTACCGCATCTACTCCAAGTATTAGTACAACCGCTATTAAAGCAAATAAAAACACTATAAGCATTTTATTTTTGGTAAGTTTTTTTAAGTTTGTATTTTTCATATTCTCACCTCTTTTTTAGAAAATTTTTTAGAATTTATTTGTGTGATTGGTTAGTTAAATAATATCATTTTATTTTTTCTATATTCTAAATTTTGTCTGAATGGTATAAAAATGTGCCTGAACGGTAATTTTATATACCTTTTTTTATCATTTCATTTATCATAGAATCAAATCCCGAACTATTAAACATAAACAATACTATATCTGCATCGCTCTCTTTTATAATTTCTGTATAACTTTTTTTGATATCTGTTATATTTCTAGGATCAACTAATTCTGTTTCTTTAAAGAAATCTCTAAATAGCCAAGTAGTCGCTCCTTGCATAGAATCTCTAATCACCAATATCTTTTTATTCGAAAACGCATCATCATTCTTTATTTTTAATATATTCATCTGTGCTCCACGAGAATATGCTCCTCCATAATCCCACTCTTTTTCATGTCTACTCGTAGCGATTACATCTTCTTCTTTAACTTTTTCTCCATTTAAAAAGTATTCAGCATTGTTATTTTTATTTTCTTTAATAGTAAAATAATCTGGGTACTCCTTTTCTCTTACAACCATACATATATTTTTGTTATAACTACCCTTAAATTTTTTACTATCCACAGTTATTTCTTTATACTTATCGAAAATATTTTTTAAATTTTCTGAACTTACATCCAAATCCATCTCTTCTATAATTCTTTTAAATCCTTCAAATGCCCCTTTACCATTCCAATGGTGGTCAGTTTTAAAATACATGCTTTCCAATTCTTTTTTACTAAATTTATTCATCATATAGTCATCCATCTCTATATAATTTACAACTTCCTTATTAAGCTTATCCTCAAATCCCTTAATATTTTTATCTATACTGCTCGTTTCTACATATTTGGGATAAATATGTTTAAGTACATTAGTTTTATGTGGTGTCATAGCAAAATAAACATCTTTACCTTCAATTTTTCCAACCTTAGCCAATTTATTTATAGCATTTGAATATCTATTAAGTCGCTTTTCATTAAATACATTTGGAAACTTTCCCAAAATCCAGTTGTCATCTACAACATAGTAATTTCCTACTTCTGTCTTATTTAAAATATAGTCTGTAACTGTATTTACACCTATTAAAAAATCTCTAAATACAAATTGGTCATTGTAATAGTCTTCATATTCTTTAGAAAATTTTTTGCCCTCTACATTTTCTAAACTCGGTCTTTTGCTCAAAGTTCTATTTTCTACTGTACTGTATTCTTTATCTGGAAAAGCTATATTAAATACAAAAAATGTAAATATTATAATCAAAAAAGGAATTATTATATATCTATTCTTTTTCATTTTTCAATTATTCTCCCTTCAATATTCTTTTTTAGAATCTAAAATATAAAAACGGATTGTATGTAGAGCTACAAAGCATTATTGTAGATACTAATACGCACATACAAAGGCTTAATCCGTATAAAATCTGTAAACTCTTACTTTCATTTACATTGATTTTTGAATTTATATATTCTTTCGCTCTTTTTACTACTGGAGTTGATAGTATCATAGCTGCTATTATCACATACCAATAGTCTATGATGTATATGTATAATTGATTACTTGCTATTGGATTGTTTGATAACCCAAACATAACTTTGTAAAATTCTATTGCATCTCCAATCGTTAAAGATCTAAAGATTACAAACAATAATGTGACTGTAGCTAATACATATACATGTCTGAAAATATTAGACCTTTTTTCTAGCCATTCATTCAAAAAGGCTCTCTCCATTGCTATTATCAATCCATATAAAAGTCCCCATATTACAAATGTCCATTCTGCTCCATGCCACATTCCTGTCAAGAACCAGACTACAAATATATTTCTATATATTTTTAACTTCGATACCCTACTTCCACCTAGTGGTATATAAACATAATCTCTAAACCAACTTCCTAAAGATATGTGCCATCTTCTCCAAAACTCTGAAATACTTTTAGATATATATGGATAATTGAAGTTCTCTAAAAAATCAAATCCAAACATTTTTCCAAGACCAATAGCCATATCTGAATATCCACTAAAATCAAAATATATTTGTAATGTATAGCAGATTATCCCCAACCACGATTCCAATACTGATATATTTCCAATAGCTGCATTAAACACTCCATCTGCTACAACAGCCAATTGATTAGATAATATGACTTTTTTCCCTAAACCTATACAAAATCTATTTACACCATCAGCAAATTTTTCTTCTGAATGAGTTCTTTTATTAATTTGGTCTGCCACAGTCTGGTAGCGTACTATAGGTCCTGCTACAAGCTGAGGGAATAATGCAACATAAGTTCCAAAATCTATCACACTTTTTTGAGCCTTTGCATCTCCTCTGTAAATATCTATTGTGTATGACATTGTCTGGAATGTATAGAATGATATCCCTATTGGAAGAGGTAAATGAAGTAAAGGAATATTTGTATTGAATACAATATTTACATTAGATACTATAAAATCTGCATATTTGAAAAATCCAAGCAAACTAAGATTAATAATCGCCGAAGATATTACATATCTAAATGCCTTTTTTCTATTTCCTTTATTTAAATTTTCTTCTACTTTCATTCCATGTGTGTAGTCGACAATTGTTGAAAATATCATAAGTAAGATATACACAGGCTCTCCCCACGCATAAAAAAGTAAACTCATTATAAAAAGAACTATATTTTTCCACTTATCTTTTGCCCCATAATACATTAAAAGTGTTATCGGTAAAAATAAAAATATAAAAAGCAAGCTACTAAATACCATATTTATTCACACTCCTCATTTAACTATTCGATAAAATCATATTATCATTTTATTTTCTTAAATAATTAAATTGTGCGCGAATGGTATGAAAATGTGCCTAAACGGTAAAAAAACTGTATAAAATTCTCTAATTACATACTAAATTCATAAAAGATTAAACAATAAAAGTTGACTGTAATACAAGATACTTTAACAGTTACACGATTGATCAACATCAAAATTACAAATCTATTCAAAAGTAAAGTGTGGTTGCTTTATTCTAATATTTCAATAAGTTTACAAACTGTAAGATTTTCAAAAAATTTTGGAGCTGTTAGTATAACATTGCAACAAGTTTCTTTTATTAGTCATAATCTTTTATAAATTTACTAACTAAAAAAGTGGATAAAATCAAAATTTAACAAACTATTGATAGTGTATGTAGCATATGAGTTATATAGACAAAACTCTTTCGACAATCTGTAGACGCGTGTTTTAACTACAACAAAACTGCTTTTCGCTTACGCGTCGAAGCCTGGAGAAGAGTTTGTCTATATCTCATATGCTTCGCATAGTGACAAAGTTTTTGGTAAATTTTGATTTATCCACTATTATACAGATAGTAAATTTATAAAAGATTAGCATAATAAAAGGACTGTTGTAATTTATACAACAGCCCCTCCATTTCCATTAATTTAAAGGTATTAATATTTTTATCATAAATTTATCATCATCGTAGTCTATCACAACATCTCCATCATACACTTTTGCAGATGTTTCAATGCTTCTAATTCCTATTCCATGAACAAAATCGTCCTTTTTCTCCGTGATAAATCTACTTCCTGCTCTTTTTATCTTATTTATTTTACTGTTTTCACAGTATATTACATAGTACCGCTTTATCTTATACGCCTCAAGCTTGATATATTTCTCCTTGTTTTCAATCTTTTGACAAGCTTCAATTGCATTGTTTAGCACATTTGAGAAAATGTTAGATATATCTGCGTTCTTCATAAAGCTCAAATCCTTAGAGTTTACATTAATTTCAAAATCTATACCTTCTCTGATACAAACTTTTTTCTTTTCGTTCAAAATTATATCTACTATAGCGTTTCCAGTACTTTTTACATCATTGCTATTATTTAATTGATCCTTCAATTCATCTATATACTGCCTTGATTCTTCGCTGTTTTGATTGAGATTACTTATATTTTCAAGATGATTTTTCATATCGTGGTACAATTTTCTCACCTGCATCTGAGATTCTTCAAGGCTAGAATAGTATTCTTCTTGAAGTTTTAGTTTGCTATTCATCAAATCTTGCTTTGCTCTTTCGTCATTTTCCTTTTTAATCATAATAACTAGATATATGGTCATTATTAGATTTAAGAAAATCAAATCTGGAAGCACCTGTATTTGTAATAAATGCCTTTCTGATGTCAATAATTCTCCATATATAAAACCTATTTTTCCTATAGAAATTACGTTTAAAAACTCTAAAACGAATAATATTATTACGTTCATCAGTAGTATATTTATCCCATACACATATACTCTGTTATTGTTTACCAATTTTTTTATAATCTTTACAATTCCAAGCATAAATAGAAATACAAGAAAAGCTATTGCTATAACAGAAAAATCAAACCAGTTCCATTCTTGCAAGCTCAATTTTGTAACCATTTCTGAAGAAATAGAGTCCTTTTTCCAAATTATAAATAGTATTCTTGGAATTATAATATCGCATATTAGTGAAAGGTATTTTGTAGTCATTACGAATAAAAAGGCTGATTTTATGCAACTTATATTGTATTCTTTCTTATAAACTTTTGCTAAAAGTAGTAAAAATAATATATTGAATGTCCATATTACTACCTTTACACCTTTAAATGCTCCAATCGAAAGCAGATTAACTAAAAAATCTCTAAATACCATTTTTCTATACGGTAAAAATCCACTTCCTATATATATCTCCCATATTCCAATTGCTCTTACCAATATATATGTAACAAGTACCAAAAAAAGCTGCACTATTATATTTCTTTTTTTAGATATTTGTGCGTCTCTTTTATATTCAACTACCGTGTTAAATATGAAAAATACATTAACTACACTAAATAGATATATAAGTTCTCTAAATATTTTTTCCACTAATTACCACCGCCTAAGCGCCAGAAAAATTTTTCTTTGAGATCCTTGTACTTAGTTCTTCCAATTGGTATGTCTTCACCATTGTCTAAAACAGCTGTATATCCTTTGATTTTATTTATATAATCAAGGTTTACAATAAAGCTCTTTTGACATTGATAGAACATATTCGAGTCTAAGTCATTTCTTATTTCAGAGAGAGTCTGTCTTGTTTCACTGTTTCCCTTTTCTGAGTGAATGATTACTTTTCTGTTTAAAGCCTCAAGATAAAGTATATCCCTCTGATATATTTTCTTAATCCCATCATCAGATTTTACAACTATATACTTTCCCTTGCTATCCTCTACATCTTTGATACACGATTTTAAATGTTTTGCTACTATCTCCTCGTCCACTGGCTTTAATAGATACCTATACGCTCTCACTTCATATCCATCAGATATATAATCCACTAACGATGTGATAAAAATTATCTCCATATTTTTATCGTTTTCTCTTATTTTTCTAGCGGTATCCATTCCATTTATATCGCCCATAAGTATATCCAAAAACAGTATATCTATCTCACCAACATTTTCCTGTAGCAGCTCTTCACCAGAAGAAAATGTTTTTATTCTATAATCTCTATCGTCGTCAAACATAGTCTTTTCAACCACATTTTTTATTTTTTCTCTTATTTCTTTTTCGTCATCGCAAATTCCTATCGTAAGCATAATATCCTCCTTTCGATTTAAAGAATTCTATTATTACATTATCAGAAATTTTTCTATTTGCAAAGGTATCTTCTCTTTCCTACACTTTTCTTTCCGTATTCGATAGCTTCAACAGGACAATTGCAGATACAAGCCATACAATGTGTGCAATCACTTCCCCAAATTGGCTTATTATCCACTAATTTTATATTGTTTAGCATACAAAGTTCCTCGCATTTTCCACAACCTATACAACTATCTTTTGCGTAGAATTTATCTGCCTTTACAAATTTTTTATAGAATATATTGTTTACAAATCCACTCTTTGCTTTGTCAAATGCTCTTAGTTTTCTCTCTTCAAATTTCTTACATTCTTTTATCTCATAGGCTGCTTTTTCTATAATAGGATCAGCTTTTTGTATTATTGATTTTGATTCTTCTTCGCTTGGAACTGGGAACATCGCTATATAGTTTTCAGGCATTATAATTTCTTTGATACCCATAAATTCAAAACTTTTTTCTTTACATAATATTGATATTGTTTCCTCTGCATTTCCTATATCGCTTCCACAGTTCATAACAAAGTATGCTTTTTTACTTCCTTCAAAATTTGATTTTCTTATAAATTCATAAAATACTCTCGGAATTCTCCAACCATAAGTTGGACAGACAAATACAAATGGTTTTTCTGAGTTAAGAGTAGGATTTTCGTTGTTTTTTATGTATTTTGTAGAGTCTATTAGTTCATCTTCTGTTATTTTTGCTATTTTTTCTGCTATGTATTTGCTATTTCCAGTACCTGTAAAGTATACTATCATTTCTATTCCCCCTTAATAAATTACTATTCCTCTATAAAAAGTATATATCTATAAATATGGTGCTGCCAAAGAATGTATAAAACACTCTTAAAACAGCACCTTTTTCTATTTCTTATTAAGTTTACTCTTATATGTAATCTTTTACTTTTTTTAATTTTAATTATAATCTTTTATTTTCAGTAAATTTTTATTTATCTTCGTAAGCTATTCTTCCATTGCATATAGTGTATTTTACTTTACCTGTCATTTCCATTCCTGTAAATGGAGTATTTTCTGCTTTTGAAGCATAGTCACCTGCTATCCATTTTTCATTAGGATCAAATATTACTATATCTGCTGGTTTTCCTTCTGCTATGTTTGCAGTATCTAAGTTGTATAATTCAGCTGGTTTAACAGACATTTTTTCCATTAACTGAAGGTATGTAAGATGTCCTGCATTTACTAAAGACATTATTCCTAATGCTAAAGAAGTTTCTAGTCCTATTATTCCACTTGGGCAATTCTGGAATTCACCAGTTTTTTCCTCAGTTGTGTGAGGTGCGTGGTCTGTAGCTATTATTTCTATTGTATTGTCTTTTAAACCTTCTATTATTTTATCTCTATCCCAAGCTGTTCTTAGAGGTGGATTCATTTTTGCAAATGTTTTGTGCTCTCTAACAGCGTCTTCTGTTAATGTAAAATGATGTGGAGATGCTTCTGCGTACACTCTTGCACCATGCTGTTTTGCAAATCTAACCATATCAACAGAATTTCCTGAGCTTATATGCTGTATATCAACTTTAGCTCCTGTTTTCATAGCCATCATACAATCTCTAGCAACCATTACGTCTTCTGCTACGTTTGGAGCACCTACAAGACCTAATTCTTTTGCAACTTCTCCTGCGTTTACACCAGGATTTCCTATTAATGAAGGATCTTCTTCATGGAAACTTAGTGGCACATCTAATTCTTTTGCCATTTCCATAGCTTTCATTACAAGAGCTGTGTCGTTTATTGGAAGTCCATCATCTGTAAATCCTAGTGCTCCAGCTTCTTTAAGAGTTTTCATATCTACTAATTCTTTTCCTAAGAATCCTTTTGTTATTGCAGCAGCCTGAACTATATTTATCGGAACTAATTCTGCTTTGTTCTGCACATAGTTTAATACTTCAACGCTATCTACAACAGGTTTAGTGTTTGCCATGCAGACAACAGTAGTGAATCCGCCTTTTGCTGCTGATGCAGAACCTGTTAATAAGTCTTCTTTATGCTCAAATCCTGGATCTCTAAAGTGAACGTGTACATCTATAAGTCCTGGAGCTACTATTTTACCAGATGCATCGATTACTTTTTCAAATCCATTCTCTTCAATTCCTTTTCCTACTTTTAATATTTTTCCATTTTTTATTGCGACATCCATTACTTCATCTGTGTTAGTCGCAGGGTTTACAAGTCTACCATTTTTTATAAGTATCATCAAACCAATCCTTTCTGATTTAAAATTATCGCTAATTTTTTATTATCGCCAATATTATAAATTTTTCACTTCAACTTTAATTGTCAGTTCAAGTTTTCATTGTTAATTACAATTATACACTATTTTCGTTGACTTTATCACAAAAATACGATAAACTTATACTTAGCTTTTGAAAGTTTTTTCAAAGGCTTTTTTAATGTTGTTTAAATTTATTTTATTATGCTCTAGGATAGATTTATTTTAAAAAGTCAATTTTATTTTTAGAATATTTATTAATAAAAAACATTTTTCAAAAAATATTTAAATTTTAAGTTTTTAGGAGGGATTATTTTGAGTAATAACAAGAATAAAAAATCCATAACAGCTAGTGGATTTTTTAAATTCTTTATTCCGTCGCTATTTGGTATGATTCTTTTCATAATACCACTGCCATACGGAAGCATGTTCCCTATTGAAGGTCTTTCATCGGTAAATATAGGGATAGGTTTTTTAGCTGAGCTTATAAAAATTTTACTTGCCGATTATATGAACTACATCGCACTTGTAGTGATTATCGCATCTGCAATATTCTCTATTATGAGTAAATTTGTAAAAATTAAAAATGATTTTTTAAGAAGTGTTCTTGAGGTTTCGCCATTCTGGTTGACATTTAGAATACTAGGTGCAATATTTATTTTCATGACTATATTTAAAGTAGGCCCAGAATTTATACATTCTGATGTAACAGGAGGTACTATGATAGGTGTGCTTCCAAGCTTACTTGCTATATTCTTAGTATCAGGTTTCCTACTTCCTCTAGTTGTTGACTTTGGGTTAATGGATTTATTTGGTACTTTAATATCTAAGTTTATGTATAAGCTTTTCAAAGTTCCTGGAAGATCTGCAATAGATGCTATATCTTCTTGGCTTGGAGATGGTACACTTGGAATTATGATAACTGATACTCAGTACAAACAGGGATTCTATACTGCTAAAGAAGCGTCAATAATAGCAGTTTGTTTCTCACTAGTTTCACTTCCATTCTCTACAGTAATAGCTGACCAGCTTGGATTTATGGATATATTTGTTCCATTCTACGGTACAGTTTGTCTAGCTTCATTAGCTTGTGCACTTATAATGCCTAGAATATATCCTCTTAATAAGTTTGAAGATACTACTTATATGGGTGTTGAACATCTTAAAGAAGAGGTTATACCTAAGGGAGAAAATATATTTGCATTCGGACTTAAAAAGGCAGTTGAAAGAGCTGAAACTTCTCCTTCTTTTGGAGATATAGTATTAAACGGATGCAAGACTGTTATAGATATGTACTTTGGATTACTTCCACTTGTTATGGCTTGGGGTACTCTAGCACTTATCGTTGCTGAATACACTCCATTCTTTACAATAATATCTTATCCAATAGTATTTATACTTAAATTACTTGCTATACCAAATGCAGTAGAAGCTGCTCCAGCAGTTTTAGTAGGATTTACAGACATGTTCCTACCTTCTATAATGGTATCAGTTGATGGAATATCTGAGGTTACTAAGTTTATAATCGGTGTTTTATCAATATCTCAGCTGATATATTTAACAGAAACAGGTGCTGTTGTTCTTAAGTCAGATATACCACTAAATCTAAAGGATTTACTTGTAGTATTCTTAGTTAGAACAGCGATAAGTTTACCTATAATAACATTAGTTGCGAAATTTGTGATATTTGCATAAAAAAACATGACAAGAGAATAACTGCTCTTTGCTCCAGGCTTCAGCGCCCCACCTCCGTTAGAGTAACACATTTAGCGGTTGTGGGGCGCTTGCAGTATTGTCGCTTTTTGAGCAGTTATACCTCTTGTCCTAATTTTGTTTTATTTGTTATCACATGAATTTCTGTTAAATCACTAAATTCATAATAAATTATATTAAAAAAGGGACGGTTGTAAATTATTACAATCGTCCCAATATATTAAAAATTATTTTTTTGCTCCATACTGTTTGTAGTATTCGTCTATAGCAGCTTTTATTTCATCATTTATTACTATTTCACCGTTGCATGGTTTGTTGTATAAGTATTCTACAACTTCTGCCATTGTTACTATAGCATTTGTATCGAATCCGTATAATTCTTTTACTTCATCTAAAGCACATTTTACTCCGCCTTTTCCTATTTCCATACGGTCTAAAGATACCATAAGTCCTACTATTTCAACATTTGCTGCACCTCTTACTTTTGGAACTGTTTCTTCCATAGATTTTCCAGATGTAGTTACGTCTTCTATCATTATTACTCTATCGCCATCCTGAAGTTCGCTTCCAAGGAATCCACCTTTGTCAGCACCATGATCTTTAACTTCTTTTCTATCTGAGCAATAACGTACTTCTTTTCCGTATAATTCGCTATATGCAATCGCTGTTACTACACCTAGTGGTATACCTTTGTAAGCTGGTCCAAATAATACATCGAAATCATCGCCATATTTATCGTGTATAGCTTTAGCGTAGTATTCTCCAAGTCTTTTTAACTGTGAACCTGTTACATAAGCACCAGCGTTCATGAAGAATGGTGATTTTCTTCCACTTTTTAAAGTAAATTCTCCAAATTTTAATACTTTACTTTCTACCATAAAGTCTATAAATTGTTCTTTATATGCTTCCATATTTTAAACCTCCGTATCTGTAGCTATTTTAAATCTTTTTAATTTTACCACAGATTTGCGATTATTTCAATTCTCTAGCTCTGTGTATTAATGGACCCTTTCTTTTTTCATTCCTTTGAACTGCCCTCTTTTTACTTCAAAATAAAATCCTAATTGTTTATATATCTCATTTAACTCGTATAAAGTTACTTCTCCGTGTTCTAAATTTGAAAAAGTTATTTCTCTTAATGTTCTTTCTCTTTCCATGATAAAATCCTCTCCTCAAAAAAAATTTTATGTATGTTATTATTCCCAATTTATTATATTTGCAAACATCTTTTAGTAAAATTGTTCTGTTCTTTTATAGAACATCTGTTCCTCTTGTTAATTATATTATATCACACATATGTTCGATTTCAAGATTTTTGTTCGATTTTTTAATAATAATTTTATTAAATTTGTATAATTTTTTTCTACTTAACTTTCGAACAAATTCCTATAAATATACTTGATATATTTTTGAATAAGTTATAAAGTATTTTATAATACTAAAAAATATTTGGAGGTTTTCCGATGGATAAAGATAACAAAAATTCGAAAACAATTGACTTCAATTCTATAGATAGAGAAAAAAGAGATAAAAAACTAAGCGAATCTATGACTGTCAACATATACGAAGGCAAGAAAAAAACTACTAACGACGGAAAAATAATAGAATTCGAACAAGCCAAAAAAGAACAAAAAACAAAAGCGCGTAAACAAAAAATAAAAAACGCTACTCCCAAAGGAAGAAGCGGATACATAAAAATATTCTATGCTGTACTACTTATACTGATAGTCTTTGTAGTATTCTCAAAACTAATTTAAAAATACAAGCATTATCATTTATAAAATAAATAAGTATGTTGCTATGTAAAATACTTTAACAATTATAAAATTTAAAAATTAGGGACTGTTAGTATAATATTGCAATAGTCCCTTTTGTTAGTCATAATCTTTTATAAATTTACTAGCTTGAAAAAACGAATAAATAAAAATTTATCAAAACTATAGATAGTATGTAGCATATGAGTTATATAGACAAAACTCTTTCGACAATCTGCAGGCGTGCATTTTATTTACAATAAAACATATCACTTGCACGCACGCCGAAGCCTGGAGAAAAGTTTGTCTATATCTCATATGCTTCGCATAGTAACAAAGTTTTTGGTAAATTTTTATTTATCGACTTTACGCTAGTAAATTTATAAAAGATTATACTAAAAAGGGACTATTGCAATTTTATACAACAGTCCCTTTTTATTTAATTATCTAATCATAAATAGTCCTACTGTAGATCCTATTATAGTTATAGTCATAAGTATTCTAGCTTTTCCAAAATCCTTATCCTTCATAACAAATGCTATAACTCCTGGAACAAATAGCGCCGCTGAAACCAACTTAAATACTATCTGTGAACTAGGAACTACTGAGAATAATAGAACACATAAAACAAACATATATAGCCCTATTGCATTAAAAACAAGCTTGTTTGAACTAAGATTCTTTAATAAGAACATAATTCCTATTGATAACACATCTAAACCTAAAAATACATACATAATAGTTGTTAATTTTTCCATCTTAAAATTCCACCTTTCCAATTAAAACTACTCAAAATGAGCTAAAAACATTTTATAAGATTCTTCGATAAATTCATCTGCCCTACCGTTGTTTACTCCGCCACCCTGTGCTGAGTATCTACTTCCTCCACCTTTTCCTTCTATAATGGAGATATTGCTTCTTAATATATCTGACATACTAGGCCCATCTATATCTTCAGTATACGCAAATACTACATTTAGCCTATTTGAAACTTCATTTAAAAACATAACAGCCATTTTTTCATTTTCTGTAATTTTCTTGACCATTTTGTTTAAATATCTGCTGTCCTTATCTTTAAATACAGCCTTTATAAGTTTTATATCACCTATTATTTCAGCTTTTTCAACTAATTCCTTAATTCTATAATCTAATAGCTCATCTTCTAGCATATTTTTCTGATGTATAATTTCATCACATTTCTCTTCAATATTTTTAACACATTTTTCTATATTTTCTTCGTTGCAGCTAAGATGTTTACAAAGACTTGTCATAACTGCATCCCTTTTTAATACATAGTCAACTGCTCTTTTTCCAGCTAAAAACTCTACTCTTGTAGCATTTCTACATTTTTCTGTTCTTTTTATTTTTAAAAGTCTTAGCTCTCCTGTATACTCTGGATGGCATCCACAACATGCATTGGTATCTAAATCACCTATTCTAACAATTCTTATTTCCTCAGCTGTGTCTGGAAGCTTTCTTCTAGTCCATGTATCCTCTAGTTCATCTTTTGAAGGTACAAATATATCTACGTGTATATTTTGACGAATTACATCGTTTGCCATTTTTTCAACTTCTAAAAGCATCTCATCTGTAAATTCACCTTCTATATCAACTGTACTTATATCCTCACCTAAATGGAATCCACAAGTATTTCTATTATATTTTGTAAAGAAGCATCCAGAAAGTATATGCTGCCCAAAATGTTGGTGCATACCGTCCTCTCTTCTATCCCAGTCTATAACTCCTTTTACCTGCTTTTCAGATAAATTTTCTTCTATTATATGATATACTTTTCCATTTTCTTCAAGCATATCCACAACTTCTACCCCATTTAGAGTTCCTTTATCACAAAACTGTCCTCCACCACCTGGGAAAAATGCAGTCTGATCTAATTCTACTAGATATTTTCCTTCTTTTTCTATTACATCGACAACATTTGCATCAAATTCAGTTTTGTATCTATCTGTGTAATATAATTTTTCCATTTTTTCATCTCTTTCTTTAATAGTTTCTTTTTTATGATATTTTGTTTATAATACTTTTCTTATAATTTATAACACTTTGTTTTATAATGCTTTGTGTTTTACTTTTGTAACATAAAAAAGTTTATTCTTTTTTCATAGTTTTCTGTAATTTTAATAATAATATTATTATATCATTTCTCAAAAATAAAAACATCTATATTTAAAGAAGATAAATTTTAAACAATTTCTCTATTTTATGTTTAAAAACATTTTCATTGGGAATATATCTTATATAAGATAATTTTAAAGTTTTCAAGATAAATTACAATTCGTCTTGTATATTAATAATTACGATTATAAAGGATGTGTAAATATATGATAAAAAAAGCTACATTTGCAGGAGGATGCTTTTGGTGTATGGTAAAGCCCTTCTCTAAATACGATGGAATACTTGAGGTAGTTTCTGGATACACAGGTGGTGAAACAGAAAACCCTACATATAAAGAAGTGTGCAGTGGAACTACGGGACATTACGAAGCCATTGAAATAACTTATGATGACTCTCTAATAGATTACGCTGACATATTAGACGTATTCTGGAAACAGATAGATCCAACTGATTCTAATGGACAATTTGTTGATAGAGGTCCTCAGTACAGACCTGCTATATTTGTTCATGGTGAAGAACAGAGAAAAATAGCAGAAAACTCTAAAAAAGAATTAGATGAGAGCAAAAGATTTGATAGACCTATATCAGTTGAAATCATTGATGCTACTACATTCTATAATGCAGAACCAGAGCATCAGAATTACTACAAAAAACAACCTAGACATTACAATATGTACTACAAAAATTCTGGAAGATACAATTTTGTTAAGGCATTTTGGGATGGAAGCAGACCTGATAGAGATGAATTAAAAGAAAAACTTACTGATATTCAGTTTGAGGTTACTCAGAATGATATGACTGAGTGTCCATTTGAAAATGACTACTTTAACCACTTTGAAGAAGGAATATACGTAGATGTCGTTGGAGGAGAAGTTTTATTCTCTTCTAAGGATAAATTTGAAAGCGGTTGTGGTTGGCCTGCATTCTCTAAACCAGTAGAAAACAATTCTTTATCAGAAAGAACTGATTTCTCTATGGGAATGTTGAGAACAGAAGTAAGAAGTAGAGTGTCAAACTCACACTTAGGTCATGTATTTGATGACGGTCCAGAAGAACTTGGTGGACTTAGATACTGCATAAACTCTGCATCACTTAGATTCATACCTAAAGAAGATATGGAAAAAGAAGGATACGGAGATTATTTAAAAATATTTGAGTAGATTTTAAATCTAAAGTATTAATCTAGTTAGTAGGTATTCTCACATACTTAACTATAAAACCAATTTAATTATATCCCTAAAGAAAAGACATTCTCTGTTTATGAGAATGTCTTTCTTATTAATTTCTATTTTTTTCCTATTAAATCATTTTTATAAATTTTTCTAAAGATAAGCACTCCTATCACATAAAGAACTACTGTTACAAAATAAGGTGCATTATAAGAAATATTCTCCATAATAAATCCACCAGCAGTAATACCAATAGCTCTGCTTAGATTTTGTACAACTGCTGCTAAACTACTTAGATTTGTTCTTTCATCCTCTTCAATAAGATCCATCTCAAGATTTTGCATAACAGGTGTGGCCATATTCATAAGACCATTTCTCATAAAGAAGGCTATTGTAAGCATTATAAGCCCTTGAGGGAACATTATTGATAGTAGAAATGGTATAGAAATAAGCTGACAGAATATAACTGTTCTAGCTCTACCCATTCTCGATACTAAAAATGGTATAATCATACCACCCACAATACAACCAAACTGAGATATTGATAGAATACTACCTACAACTGCATCACTTATATTCATGCTATATTTTAGGTATATACTAAAGAAAGGAACAACAAGCCCTGCCCCAACTCCTATAATTCCATAATATACCATAAAAGCTATTACATTTTTCTTCATTATGTTTTTATATGCCTTGAAACAGCCCTTCATATCTCTTGGAATATGGTTTTTAGGATCTTTCATAAGTGCTATAGGAATTATAGCTATCAAAGACATAATAGTAGATATTACAAAAATTATCTGAACTGCTGTTTTTGAATCGACAATATGTCCCATATAAGATGAAATCACTCCACCTAAAAATGTAGCTAAGACATATCCTAGGTTGTATATTACATAACTAAGACTAAAGACAGCAACCCTATTTTCTTCTGGAGTATTTTCCGTTATAAACATTCCCTCTGCTGTTGCTCTAACACTAAGTCCAAATCCAACTGCAACAGACATAAGTAGTATTAAAATCTTGCTATGAACAAATATAATTCCTATACTTCCAAGTGCAGTAAATAAAAATCCTAACATAAAACTATATCTTCTGCCTATTTTTTCCAATAGATATGCACTAAAAACAGAGCCAAACGCTATAACCAAAGTATTTACAGACAATACATATCCTACAAAATGCTCTCCATATCCAATTTCTTTTAGATATATTCCGACAAACGTGTTGAATACTCCCATAACAAAACATTCAATCAGATTAATAATTAAGAACATCTTCATATTTCTATTTAGCTTTTTTATTACCCTTATTGTTTCCATATTTCACTTCTTCTTTCTACGTATCCGCCAAATTTAAACTTCCTCATTTTACATCTCCAAACTTATATTTTATAAATTTTTCGACTTTTCTATTATATTATAATCTATTTGTGGATAATTTTGTTAAGTTTTTCCTAAGATTTTGCCCTTTCTTCTCTATCTAGTTTTCTATTATACATAAACATATAAAGTGCTGCAGCAAATACTATACAATATCCAAGTATACTCCATTTATCTGGATAAGCTCCAAATATAACTATACTTAAGATTGCTGAGAATATTATATTTGTATAATCGAATATAGAAATTTCCTTTGCAGGAGCAAATCTATAAGCTAAAGTTATACCAAACTGCCCTATACTAGCACACACTCCAGCCATAAGCATATACACAAGCTGAATAAATGTCATAGGCTCATAAACCATAACAACTATAGGTAATATTGAAACTATAGAAAATACTGAGAAGAAGAACACTATTGTATAATAATCCTCTTTGTTCCCAATAGCTCTTAAGCAAGTATATGCAGATGCCGCAGAAATAGCTCCAAGTATACCAGCTAGATAAGGCACTATTTGCACACTAAATGTTGGCTTAATTATAAATAAAGCACCTACAAATGCAATAATTATCATTGTAATCTGTTTTGTGTTTATTTTTTCTTTTAAGAATATTGCACTTAAAATAACTACTAAAAATGGGCTTATTTTGTTTAACATATTTGCATCAGATAATATAAGCTTATCTATTGCATAGAAGTTAAATATTACACCTAAAGTTCCGAATAATGATCTCATAAGTAGTAGTTTTCTATTTTCTTTCTTCCCTGTAAAACTTCCTTTATGCTTTATTATCAGATAAAGTGCCATTACTGTAGACACTAAATTTCTGAAAAACACTTTCTGAAAACTAGGTAAATCTCCTGCTAATTTTACAAAAGCAGACATTCCTGCAAATCCGGCTGCAGATAGTATTATAAAGAATACACCTTTTAATCTATTGCTTGATTCCATATTTTTCCTCCTCTTTTTATATTATATTTTTCCTTTAAATTTTATATTATATTTCCCTTTAAAATAATCTTAAATTACATTTTTCACTGTTATAATTTTTTACTTTAATAGATAGTTAAAATATATAGTTAAATTCTAGCCCAAAATTTTTTCTCTATATATTAAAATCAAACTCCTTTATTAGTTTATATTTTACCCTATTTTCTGTCAAGTAACACATTTTTATTAAGTATTTTTAATTTATAAGCTAAACATTGTTAAACATCGTTTTCCTCGATAAAAATTCTCAATTAAATATAATTTAAATTTATTTTTCTCAATTATCTTTTTTTTATTAATTTATTATTTTTTATCTTATTTTTATTAAATTTTATTCTTGTACTAGATTATTTTTCATAGATATATTATAATTTTATAGCATATTATTTTAAGGAGGACGATAAAATGTCAATAAAAAGATTTGAAGGTACTGGAAGAATGAGCAGAGTTGTAAAACACAAAGATACTATATATCTATGCGGACAGACTTGCGGTGAAGGAGATATAATAGAACAGACTAAAGGTGTTCTTGCTAAAGTTGAAGAATTATTAGAAAACTACGGTTCAGATAAAAAACACATACTTTCTGTAACAATATACTTAAGAGATATGAAAGATTTCGAACAGATGAACTCTGTTTGGGATGCATGGGTAGAAGAAGGACACGAACCAGCTAGAGCTTGTGTTGAAGCTAGACTTGCTAGAGAACATCTACTTGTTGAAATGAGTGTAGTTGCTGCTGAAAAATAATAGTTTCTATAAACTAAAAAATAGTATACACTCTAAACTATTGAATTTTTAAATGTTTAATCATTAATTTTTAAAAAGCGATTTGATACAAATATTTAACATTTTGTATTATTTCGCTTTTTTTATTTTAAAAAATTTACATAGTTACATTTTTATTTGTTGCCAATGTCTAGACAAAATTGTCAAAATATTATAAAATAAAAGTATTATAATTATTTAAAAGTGGGTGATTTAATGGATAGTAATTACACAATGCCGATATATCAAAAAATCGCTCTAGATATAGCTAATAAGATATATACAGGTGAAGTAGAAGAAAATTCAATTTTATATGGTCGTTCTGTTCTCGCCGGAAAATATAACGTTTCCCCAGAAACAGTTAGACGTTCTGTTAAAATACTTGAAGACATAGGTGTTGTCAAAAGTATTAAAGGAAAGGGTGTTATAGTCCTTTCATCTGCTAAAGCATCTTCTTTTATTAAAAAATATCAAGACCTTACAAACATTTCATCTTATAAGTCAGATTTATACGATCTTTTAGATTCAAAATCAAAAATTGAGGACAATATTCTAGATACAATCAATAAAATCTTAGATTATTCAAATAGACTAGAGATAATAAACCCTCTTGTTCCTGCTCAATTTGTACTTACTAAAGAGTGTAAATATATAGGTCAAGATGCTGGAAAAACTAAATTCTGGCAAAATACTGGCGGTACAATAGTTGCCATTAAAAGAAATGATGAACTTATTATTTCTCCGGGTCCATATATAGAATTTATGGAAGGAGATACTTTACTAGTAGTTGGAGATAAGCATATTTTCAACTCTGTACCTATGTTCCTATATGGGAATGACGACAAAGAAGAAGAAAAATAAAAGATGAGGCTATTGCAATTAATGCAATAGCCTTTTTTAAGTGAGTAATATATTTATCTTTTTTATTCTTTATACAAATTTTTATTCTTTATACAAATTTCTATAAAATTTCTTTTTTTAAAAATTCTATCGCTTCATCTAAATCCTCTAATTTTGCAACAAGCATATCTTCCACATCTTTAGGTGCATCTAGCAATAAATCTGGAATCATTATAGGATTCATACCTGCTGCATATGCTGATTTTATACCATTTGGAGAATCCTCAAAAGCTATACAATTTTTATAATCAACATCTAAATTATCACATGCAATCTTGTATATCTGAGGATCTGGCTTCGACTTAGTCACCATATCACCACAAATTATAGTATCAAAATATCCTTCTACTCCTACATCCTCTATCTTAGACATCGCATACTTTCTGCTAGAAGATGTCGCAACAGCCATCTTTATTCCATTTTCCTTTAAAAATTCTAGAATATTAACTAACCCCTTTTTAACAGGAGTTCCATTTTTTGCCAAATAATCAGCTGATACTTCTCTATATCTATCTGTAAATCCTTCAAAATCAAAATCTTTTCCATATTTATCTAAAAAATACTCTCTTCTTCTGTTGTAGTTCATACCTAAAGTATTGTATATATTATCTCCAAAGTTTTCATATCCCATTTCTCTTCCTGTAACATCCCAACAATACTTTATAAGCCACTCTGTATTAAACATGAGCCCGTCCATATCAAACACAACAGCCTTCAAATTCCCCTTTAATTTCTCAGTCTTTTGTTTATCAAATTCTTTCAACTTCATCTATAATATTTTACCTTTCAAATACTTATTTTGCCCAAACATCAGCATATTCTTCCTTTTTCTCAAAAGCATGTTCAACATAAGAGCACTCAGGTACTATTTTAACACCTTTTTCTCTAGCTTGCTTAACTATTTCTTCCAATAAAAGACCTGCTATCCCTTGACCTGTATAGTCTGGACGAACAAAAGTACTATTTACTACCCAATTTCCCTCTTGTTCAACGTATTTTATCTTTCCTACTCTCTTATCTTCTTTATCTGTATCTAAAGCAATTGCTCTATTCTTATCTACTTGATATTCTATTCTTATCATAAAAATCTCTCCTTTTTATCTTTAATAACATATTTATATTTGATAACTTATTTAAATTTAATACTCTAACTGTTCTTTTATGAATCTATCTTTATTTAAATCGTCTAAAGCTTCTTTAATTTCTTCTTTAGAATTCATAACTATCGGACCAGCCCAAGATATAGGTTCATTTAACGCCTTTGAACTTATATAAAGAACTTGTGCCTTTTCATCTCCATTTTTTATAGAAAGGCTATTTCCTTCTGTCAATTTAACAGCTGTTTTTTCTTCAACAAGCTCGTCTTCTATATATACACTACCTAAAAGTGTAAATAACATAACTGATTCATTTTCATCCATGTTTAAAGTTATTTCAGCACTTTCATCTAAATGTATATCATAGTAATTTAAAGGTAGGTGTTTTCCTTTATAGCCAGTGAATTCGTTGTAATCTCCAGCCAAAAGTCTTATCTTTCCACCATCTATATTAATTTCTTTTATATCTTCTTTTTTTATACTATTATAACTTGGTTTGCTCATTTTATCGTCTTTAGGTAAATTCAACCAAAGTTGCACTCCCAAAAGCCTATCTGCTTCTGGTATTTGCTCCTCGTGAAGTATTCCAGAGCCTGAGTTCATCCACTGAACCTCTCCACTAGAGACTGTATCTTCATTTCCTAAACTATCTCTGTGCATCATCTTTCCACTAGAAACATAACTTATAGTTTCAATCCCTCTGTGTGGGTGCATTGGAAATCCCGCTGTATAATCTTCTGGATTTATACTATCAAACGAATCCAACATCAATATTGGATCAAATTCCTTAACAGTATCCCTTCCCAAAACTCTTACTAAATTTACACCTGCTCCATCTATAGTTCTAAATCCTTTTACTGTAGTCTTAATTTTTCTTTTCATTATAATCTCCCCTTTTAATATATATATTCCCAATAAAAATACAATTACTCATTTCAAACGAAAATATTTATATTTGACATATCTCTCCAAAACGATTGAAGGTTCTTATTTATATATATAGGATTTTTAAATAATATTTACTTTTCTTAAAAATATACACTATATACATAAAAAGAACCGATAGAGTTCCCAGTTCTATCGGTTCTTTTTGGTTAGTGAATCATTTATTATATAATTTCTTAATCAATAAATCAATTAAAAAATTCTAACAAGCTTTTTAAATTAACAATCAAACTCTCATCAACTTTAATTTATCTGAATTCAATCGTATATCTATTTAGTGGTTTTATTCTATATAAGTTCCGTTTGCTTTTTCTCTGCTTCTTATAAATGCTAGAGTTCCTAAAACAGCTATTAAACCAAATCCTAATGATATTGCTGCTGATTTTGTAAATCCAGCTATTATATAAGTTATACAAGATATCACAGCTACTGTTGCAGCGTATGGTATCTGAGTTGAAACGTGGTTAACGTGGTCACTCTGAGATCCTGCAGATGCCATTATTGTAGTATCTGATATTGGTGAACAGTGGTCTCCACATACAGCTCCTGCCATACAAGCTGATATAGCTATTATCATCATCTGGTGGTCATTAGAGAATACTCCAACAACTATTGGTATAAGTATACCAAATGTTCCCCAAGATGTACCTGTAGCAAATGCTAAGAAACATCCAACTAAGAATATAACTGCTGGTAAGAAGTTCATTAGAGCTTCTGCATTACCTTTCATTATTCCTTCAACAAATGGAGCTGCTCCTAAACTATCTGTCATAGCTTTTAAAGCCCAAGCAAATGTTAATATCATTATTGCTGGAACCATTGATTTAAATCCTTCTGGTATACAATCCATACATTCTTTAAATGTAAGAGCTTTTCTAAGTACATAAAGTAATATTGTAACAACTAGTGCAAAGAAACTTCCTAGTGCTAGACCAACTGAAGCATCTGCATTTGAGAATGCTGTTACTATACTTTCTCCTGAGAAGAATCCTCCTGTATATATCATACCGATTACACAGAATACTATAAGAGAGAATATTGGTATAAGAAGATCTAAAACATGACCTTTAGTATTTTCTTTTTTACCATCATCTTCATTATAAGCATATGGTCTTGCTCCTGTTGTGAATATGTCTCCTTTTTTAGCATTATCTTCGTGTAATTTCATTGGGCCATAGTCCACTTTTAAAAGAACTAAACCTAACATCATTAATATTGTAAATAATGCGTAGAAGTTAAATGGTATCGCCTGAACGAATACTGAAAGACCATCCTCACCAGGAACAAATCCAGTTACTGCAGCTGCCCAAGATGATATTGGTGCGATTATACATATTGGAGCGGCAGTTGAATCTATTAAGTAAGCTAATTTAGCTCTAGATACATTGTGTTTATCTGTTATAGGTCTCATAACACTACCTACTGTTAAACAGTTGAAGTAGTCATCTATGAATATTAAACATCCTAATATTATAGTAGTTATCTGAGCACCAACTCTTGTTTTTATATGCTGTCCTGCCCATCTACCAAATGCAGCAGAACCACCTGCTCTGTTCATTAAACTTACCATAGCCCCTAATATAACTAGGAATATTAATATACCAACATTATATGGATCTGAAAGAACTCCTATAAGTCCGTCGTTTAATACATGTGTTATAGTTCTTTCAAAATTTCCACCTCCGTAGAATATACCACCAACTGCTATACCTACGAATAATGAACTATAAACTTCTTTTGTTATAAGTGCTAGTGTTATTGCAACTACTGGCGGAACAAGTGCCCAAGCTGTAGAGTATAATTTTGGTACATACTCAGTTGCTTCTCCTTCCGCAAATACTGTTACTGACATCATCATGACAATCATAAGACACATCGTCATAATTCTAAATAATTTTTTCGAATTTTTCATTTATAAATCCTCCCCTTTTTAAACAATAAAAAAAACCACAAATGATATATCACAAAGAATATAGCATTTATGGCTGTATTTACAATATAAAAAGGAAAGTCCTTTTATTTAACCAAGATAGCGCTCCACTCGATGTGACAGTGTACCGCATATTCTACGATACCCCAGAACAGACTTCGGTGCAAAATCTGAACTTCGGCGATATTTCCTTTCGATAACAACAGCTGCCCTGCTTATGTCATTATGTACTGATAAATACCGCGCCTCTATCATTTAATGATAAATATTAAGTTGATGATTAAACTTTATCATCTAAAAACTTCACTGTCAATAGTAAATTTTTCTTTTTCAAATGTTAAGTTTTTAATTTTTCTAAAAAATTCATACAATTAAACCAATTCAATCTTAGTCTTTTACTTACTTTCAAGCCTTTTAAAATTCACATATTTTTCATAGATAATCATAAAAATATTTTTTTAAATTTTTATGAAAACTAGATATAAAGATTAGATGTAATTTTATAAAAACTAGAATTTTATCAATTTAATTTCTTCATATAATTTTTTTATCATATCTTTTGAAGATGGTTTTGTTCCTATAGTCATAACAGCCCCAACAGACATAGCAGTTGCTAGCTTAGCAGTTTTTTCAAACTCTAATCTATTTTCTATACCGTATACTAGTCCGGCTAATAGTGCATCACTTGCCCCCACTGTAGAGTGAGTTTTCACTTTTTCAATACTACACTTTAAAATTTCTTCCCCATTGGAAAATATGGCTCCTCTTTCCCCCATAGATATAGCCACATATTTAACACCATCTCTTATATATTTTTTAATAACTTCTACAATATCTTCATCTGTCATATTTTCTTTTTCATAAACTCTTTCAATTTCTTTAAGCTTAACTTTTATAATCTCAGGTTTTTCTTCAACTGCTTTTGCAAATACAGCACCTGATGAATCTACAGCCACTTTAGCACCTCTATCATGAGCTAATTTGATTATATTTTTAAACACATTTGCATCTACTCCTGGAGGCACTTTCCCAGAAATTACAAATAGTGTGTCTTCAGTCGCATATCCGTCTATTTTTACCATAAGCTCATTTATCCGGTCTTGTAAAATTTCTGGACCAACCGCATTAAATTCAGTAACTTTTCCATTTTCTTCCACAATTTTTGTATTAATTCTAGTTTCGCCATAGATATAGGTAAAATCGTTTTTTATCTGTAGATTGCTAATCATTTCTTTAAAATTCTGACCAGTTCTACCTCCGATAAAGCCAAGCGCTATAGGCTCTTCTTCTAAAACCTTTAAGTTTTTTGCTACGTTGATTCCTTTTCCTCCAGCATCAACTTCAAAATGTTCGATTCTGTTCACTCCTGCATATTCATAATTTTTAATATCCACTGTTTGGTCGATTGCAGGATTAAAAGATACTGTTATTATCATCTTTCTGTCTCCTCATAATAAAAAATAAAATATTATAATTGCACTTTATATAAAGTATAACATATTTAATATTTTTTTCTTTAAAAAAATACCGCCCCAAAAAAGTTTTTCAGAGCGGCATTATTTAGATAGAAATTTTAGTATTCTACACCAAAGTGGTCGAATAATATTTTTTCTGCTTCTGCATTCCATAATCCTCTATGAGCTTTACAACTTGCATCAAGTTTAGCAAATAATGGATCTGTTTTTCCTAATTCTTCAAAATCATCTATTGCAGTAAGAGGCATATCTATTTGAGTGTAAGTAAGTTTTTTTCCACCTGGTATGTTTGGTAAGTTAAGAGTTGCATCTGCTATACTATCTATTCCTCCTACATGAGTAACCATAACTGCTGGTTCTATTAAACCTTTAGCTGCTAAGTCGTTAGCTTCTATAAGATCGTCGTTGTTTCCACCTGTTGTTCCTAGTATATGAGTACTTGTGTAGTGGCAGTTGTATAAGTTTATTTCAGCACTAAACTGGTTGTTTGTTGGTCCAGCGAAGAAGTTCATACATCCATCAAATGCTAATAATTTATCTCCCATTTCTGCAACTTCTTTTATTGGGACATATACGAATACATCGTCGAATCCATGTCCTTCAGTTAAATCCATTAATTCTTTTATTGGATCTTCCATTTTAGCTGTGTTTACATATTTTAATTCTATTCCTTTTTCTGCACCTTTTTCTTCAGGTATAACAGATTTTGCTCTTTCTATTCTATCGTCACTTATATCAGTAACAACTATTCTCTTAGGTTTATTTTCGAACTGTAGTCCATAGCTAACTGCACCAAGTCCCATCGGACCACATCCACCCATTATTAGTATATTACCGTCTACTTTTGTACCCATAGCGTGGTTGTAGTTTTTCTTATTTGTGTGGTAGTTTGCATGGTATCCACCTATTATACAACTCATAGGTTCTCCTAATGATGCTTCAAAGAATGAATCTCCATCGTAGTTAAGAAGGCATCCAAGTTCCATAACTTCGTGAGGCATTATGCAGTAAGTACAAGCACCACCGCAGAATTCATAAGAATATCCTGGAGAATCTAGTCTTCCTTTGTAGTTTAATGCTGGCTGCTGAGCAAATTTCTGACCTGGTTTAAACTGATTTTTCCATTTTTCACCAACTTCAACTATAACCCCTGCAAATTCATGTCCTACTATTACTGGGTTTGTATCTATATTCTGAGGAGCTCTTTTATGTTTTTTACCCTGTTCAACTAATTTATATGTAGACATACATATACTATCACTCATTACTTTAACTAATATTTCGTCGTCTTTTATTTTAGGTAATTCAAACTCTTCTAATCTTAAATCTTCTTTTCCATACATACGTACTGCTCTTGTTTTCATTTTAAAAATCCTCCTAGTTTATATATCTATAATTTTTTATTATTAATATGCTATATTTCTTCACATTCAACCTGCACCAAAAGTTCATCTACAACTTCTCTTGTAGGTGGTTTTGTTCCTATTGTAGTAACAGCTCCTGCTGATGTTGCAACCCCTAGTTTTGCTGCCTCTCTGTAGCAAAGTCCTTTTTCTACTCCATAAGAAATAGCTGCAACCATTGCATCTCCAGCACCTACTGTAGAATGTGCTTTAACCTTTAATCCTTTGCATTTGAATTTTTCTTCATTAGATACAAATACTGCACCATCTTTTCCCATAGATACAGCTATATGCTCAATTCCTCTAGCCATTAATTTTTCAGCCATACCTACAGTATCTTTGATACTTATATCTCCTTCTACACCAAAGAATTCTGCAAGTTCTACATTATTAGGTTTTATATAATCTGGCTTAGAATCTAGAGATTTTACAAATAATTCTCCATCAGCATCTATAAATACCTTTGCACCTTTTTCGTGAATTGCATCTGCTATTTTTCCATAGATTCCTTTATCTACACTAGCTGGAACACTTCCTGCAAGTACAAATAAAGTTTCTTCAGATGCATATCCTTCTAACTTAGCTAAAAGCTCTTTCATAGCTTCATCTGTTATAACTGGTCCAGGCTCGTTTAATTCTGTAACTATTCCACCTTCTTCAACTAGTTTTGTATTTGTTCTAGTTGGGCTTTCTATTTTTACAAAGTCGTTTTTTATACCCATTTCATTAAGTACATTTTCTATTAACTGACCTGTTGTGCCACCTATAAATCCTGTTGCTATTGTTTCTCCACCAAGCTCTTTTATTGTTTTTGAAACATTTATTCCTTTTCCACCGGCATCGATTTCAACATTTTTTATTCTATTAAGTCCACCGTGTTCAAATTTTCCAATGTCGACAGTTTTATCTATCGCTGGATTCATTGTAACTGTAACTATCATCGATTAATCCTCCTTCATAAATGTATCGTATATTAGATCCACACTGTTTCCATTGACCAATTTATCAACTTCCTCCATGCTCACTAATTTAGTAGCTATATTTGCTAGTATCTCCAAGTGTTCATCTCCTACACCGGCTATACCAATTACTAACTTAACATCTTCTCCTCCCCAGTCTGTACCTTCTGGGAATGTAAGAACTGCTATCCCAGATGCTAAAACCTCTTTCTTAACATTATTTGTCCCATGAGGAAGTGCTATACAATTCCCCATATTAGTTGAAAAAGTAAGCTCTCTTTCTAACATTCCTTCTATGTAATTTTCATTAACATATCCAGAATCAACCAACATCTGTCCAACCTTTCTTATAGTGTCGTTTTTAGCCATTCTTTCACAGTTTAGCACTATGTTTTCTTTCATTAATAATGGTTTCTTTTCGACAACTTCTTTTTTTATTTCTTTAACTTCTTGTTCTACTTTTTTCTTTTTCCCAAATCCAAATAACATCTCAAATCCTCCAAAAATTTATATATTATCTAAGTAGCGTTTTTACTTATTTTATTTACTTTTATTTTTTCTTATCTCTATGACTATATTATAATTCTGTCGGGATAACATTTTCAATTCAAACAAAACACCTATTTGGCACTATGGATAAGTGCCAAATTTAATGATATACTTTTAATCAATTACTACAGTTTTACTGATATAATTTAAATATAACTTTATCATATATAATGAAAAAGCTTATAAAATAATATAAAAGGAAGTGAATCTATTGAAAGAAGATAATTCAAAAGTTTTATTATCTAAGGGAATAAAATTTTATAGTGGTATAATAGCAACAAATATTCCTTTATTTATAATGTTAGGTTTTATTTCGCTCATTTTTTCAAATTCTGGGATTTTACCCAATGAAAAAATGACTTTTGTAAGTCAATCTTGCTACAAATATGTATTGCCGATTATTTTAGCATCTACTGCAGGTAAAAAACTAGGCGGCGATTCTGGTGCATTTACTGGTTCTGTCTGCGGCCTTGCTATATCGATATTTTCGGAATATACATCTTTTATAGCATCTATATTTGTTGGTACTTTGTGCGGTGTTTTATGTAGTTTTTTAAAGAAAAAAATTAAATTTGATAGATTTACTGGCTTTGAAATGATAAGTAAAAATATATTCTTTGGATTAGTTGGGGTAATTACTGTATCTATAACATACTTTATCTTTGCTCCAATGTTTTCATATATAGACTTATTTTTCTCAAGTTTAATTGAGTATCTATCTAATATAAAATCACTTCCTATTATTACCTCTATAATTGAAATTTTGAAAGTTTTCTCACTGAATAATAGTATAAATCATGGATTCTTGATTCCAGCAGGAATCGAAAATACAACTATTTATGGTAAGTCTGTATTTTTCTTACTTGAAACGAATCCTGGGCCAGGACTAGGTATACTTCTAGCATTTTTCTTATTATATAAAGAAAGAAGAAAATACTTTGCCTCTTGTATGACTATTCAGGCTATAGGTGGTATTCACGAGATTTATTTCCCTCTTGTTCTATCAAATTTAAAACTTCTGATAGCTTTAATATTTGGTGCTATGTCTGGAAATTTAGTATTCTATCTTTTACATGCAGGTGCTATTGGTGCTATTTCTCCTGGCTCTATAATAACTATATTTATGATGTCAATTCCTTCAGATTGGCTTGCAATAACATTGGGAATATTAATTTCCACATTAGTTAGTTGCTTTATCGCTTGCTTAATACTTAAGAGGGAATTATGTAAATCTGATATTTCTGAAGAAGATAGTAATATATATAGAAAAACATTTACTATCCCAGATTTTGGATATGTAGAAGATATTGTATTTGTGTGTGATGCTGGAATTGGCTCTAGTGTAATGGCTGCATCTATGTTCAAAAAAATGTTAATTGAAAATGGACTAGGAAGTATATCAGTTACATCTTCATCAATTGATGAAATACCAGAGGATGCAGATCTTTTGATTTGCCAGAAGATTATTTCTAAAAAAGCTAGGGATTACAATGAATATGCATCTATAATAGAAGTAGAAAACTTTATGGACAAAGATATGTACAAGACAATAATAGAAAAAATTAAAAATGTAGATTAATAAAATTTTAGAAAGGATTGATTGTTTATGATTTCTGATTTTTCCCCTAGACTTGGACAAATCACATTAAATCTGCTGATGCAAGATTCTCCAGTTTCTGTTAAATATCTTGCCGACTCAGTAGGTGTCAGTAAGAGAACTGTCCAAAGGGAACTTGAATATATAGAATCATCTTTAAAAAAATATAACTTATCATTTCAATCCAAAGCTGGGACAGGTGTTTGGATTGAAGGTGATAAAGCAGATAAAGACAAACTCTCTGCTCTTTTAATGGCCGATGATACTTTAGATGTTTCAAATAAAGATGAACGTATCAAAAAATTAATACTTGAATTATTAAAAGAAAGCGAACCTCAGAAATTATTTTACTACGCTAATATGCTAGGAGTAAGTGAGGCAACAATAAGCAACGATTTAGATGAAGTTGCAAAGTGGTTTGATAAGTTTAAATTATCGTTAGTTAAAAAACAAGGTTTTGGAATCTATCTTGAAGGTAAAGAAAAAGCCTATAGAAAAGCATTAACTGCTTTCATAGATGAATACACATCATCTTATAAACTAACTCAAAATGATAAAAACAGTATGAGAGAAAGTAACTTAATCAAATTAATAGAAAATAAAAGTAGCAAAAATATCTATAGTCTACTAGATACAGATATTATGAAGAGAGTTATCTCATGTTTAATTAATCTAAACAACGAACAAATTGCAAATTTAACTGACAGCTCTTATGCTGGACTTGTAATTCACATAACTATTGCAATTAATAGAATAATGCACAATGAAATAATTGAACCTGATAGTAGATTAGACGCTGATATAGAGCATGACAGAGACTACTCTCTTGCTGTAATAATAGCTTCTTCTCTTGAAAGAGAATTCAATATAGAAATCCCAGAAATAGAGGTTACATACATCTGTCTTCATATTAGGGCATCTAAAATGCAAAATCCAGACAGCTCTCAAAGCTCTGGTAGAAAAAACACATTAGTTTCATTGGTTTATGAAATGATTGAGGCATATGATCCTGATATTTCATATATTCTTGAGCAAGACAATGCATTTATAGATGGACTTATTGCTCATATGCAGCCGACATTGGTTAGGCTGACAAATGGATTGGCTATACGAAATCCTCTATTAGAGCAAATAAAAAGCGACTATCCCGACATATTCAAAAAATGTAAAAAAGTAACCGCTATGCTAGAAGAAAAATTAAATTTAAAAGTACCAGAATCTGAAACAGGATTTTTGGCTGTTCATTTTGGAGCTGCAGTTGTAAGACTTGAACAGAACAATCTATCTAAAAGGACTGTTTATGTAGGTGTAGTTTGTGCAAGTGGTATAGGTATTTCGAGATTTATTAAAACAAAATTAGAAAAAGTATTTGGAAATAGAATATCTATAGAAACGTATGGAAAGGGAGACTTAGATACAAATACAATAAGAAAAACAGATTTCTTTGTATCAAATATTAATATGGAAGTCCCAAAAGGAGCTGATATTATCTTTATCAATCCTTTAATAACAGACTCTGATATAAAAAATATCGATGCAAATATAAGAAAATATGAAATTACTCCAAATAACTATGAAGATGGTTTAGATTTTTATAATCAGTTAGAACTTATACACGATTTAACAAGACAAATGAGATTGATTATGGATCATTTTAATATAATATCAGTTTCATCAGATATAGATTTTAAAGCATATTTAGGTATTTTAAAAGATAAATTAATTGATTCTGATGATGATTCAAATAAAATAATATCTGATATAGTTGAGAGAGAAAAAATAGCCACTCAAGTATTCCCAGAAATTGGATTTGCTCTATTCCACACAAAGACATCTGGTACTAAAAAAATAAGGCTATCTGTTTGTATTTCTGATAGTGATTATTTTGAAGATGAATATTTTGAAGGGATTAGTTGCATAATTACGATGCTTCTTCCTGATGATGAATATCTTAATATGAATAGAAAACTGTTAGGATTTTTAAGTGAGATGCTTATAGAAGATCTAGCTTTTCTCGAAGTACTTAACAGTGGAGATGTTTCTTTAGGAAAAGATTACTTGAGCAAAATTCTAAAAAAATATCTTAAATCAATTATAAATTAATTACATAATATATATATAAAAAGGACTGTCATTTTCAACAGTCCTTTTATATTATTGATTATTCTATATTGTAGATTTTATAGCTAGTGGTTTTGATTTTATAAAATAACATGCCATTAAAATAGCACCGATTAACCAAGATATTGGATAAAGTACATAAACATAGTTTATGCTAGTCATCGGTATAACATATAATATACAAATAACTCTAAATAAACATAAAGATAAGAATAACACTATCATAGGTGGTACTGTTTTTCCGACTCCTCTTACTGTTCCTGCTAATGAATGTAATATTCCAAGTAAGAAATAGAATGGGCAGAAGTATCTCATTGCACTTACCCCAGCATTTATTACCTCAGGATCTTGAGAGAATAACCGTATAACCTGATGTGCAAATGCAAGCAATAATGCACCTGTGATTATTGTATATACAACACACATCGCAAGTACTACCCACATACCTCTTTTTACACGTTCTGATTTTTTAGCTCCATAGTTCTGACCTGTAAATGTCGTACTAGCCATACTAAAGCTCAATACAGGTAATATGTTGAATCCATCTATTTTTAAATATGCTCCAAATCCTGCCATTGCAATAGGTCCAAACACATTTATACTAGACTGAATTAAAACATTTGAAAGAGAAATCATCATATTCTGTATCCCTGTTGGAAGTCCTACCTTTATCAGTCTTATCGCAACACTTTTGTGCATTCTTATTTTAGAAAGAGTTACTTTATAATTTGCATTTACTCTAACTAAATATCCCAATGTTATTATACAAGCTATTGCCTGACTAATATTTGTAGCTATTGCAGCACCTTCAACACCTAGTCCAAATCCTCTTATGAAAATTAAATCGAATATAATATTTATTACAGAAGCAATTCCTAAATACAGTAACGAGCGTTTTGAGTTACCAACTGAATTTAAAATTCCTGCTTCCATATTATAAATAACATTGAATATAAGTCCTAATGAATATAATCTAAGATATTTTACTGATTCTACCATAACCTCAGTTGGTGTATTCATCATTTTTAATATTTGCGGTGTAAAAATAAACCCTAAAATAGATAATATAGCTCCAAGTATTATTGAAATAGCCATAGATGTATGAATTGATAATTGAATATCTTTTTCCTTATTTGCACCGATTGCCTGTGAAACAATTACCCCTGAACCTACTGAAATACCCTGGCTGAATGCAATTAATAAATAGATTAAAGACGAGCTCGACCCTACTGCTGCTAAGGCATTTTTCCCTACATAATTTCCGACAATTATAGAATCGACTGTGTTGTACATCTGCTGTAACAGATTTCCTAATATTAAAGGAATGGAAAATATTAAAATTGTTTTTACAATACTTCCCTCTGTCATTAAATTTTCATCTTTTTTTATTGGATTAGATCCGTTTACACTTGTGGTGGCCTCTTGTTTATCTAATCCTTCTGCTTTTACTAAACTCATTATATCCCTCCTATGTCATTTTCTCCCATTACTATTATAGTGAATAAATCTAAATATAACAAACTTTTTATTTTAAATTTATTTTAATACTATTTTTTATCCATAGGTAAATATATACTTACTACAAATTTTAACTCATCCTCTTTTATTCTAATATCGCCATCGTATTTATATATAGAAGATTTTATACTCTCAATCCCCATTCCATGATAAAATTTATCCTCTTTAGATGTGATAAATTTATTCTTGCTATCTTTTTTAGAGTATTCATTTTTAGATTTGCTATTTTCACATCTTATAACAAAATATCCATTTATAATCGCTGTTCTCAAAGTAATATATCTTTTTTCACTATCACTTATTTTTATACAAGCCTCTATTGAATTATCAAGTAAATTTGAAAATATACTGCTTATATCAATCATTTCTATAAAATCACATTCTTTAAAATCTATAAGTGTGTTAAATTCTATATTATTTTTTAGACATTCTTTATTTTTCTCAAACAAAATAATATCTAATAGCGTATTTCCAGTGTTATACGCACATCTGTTGTACTTTACTTCTTTTTCTATGCTATTAATATATTCGTCTATTTCCGTACCATTTTCTTTCATAGACTTTATATTTTTTATATGATTGTTCATATCATGATATACTTGTCTCATTTTTTCTTGATTTTCTTCCATATCTAAGTAGTACTTATACTGCATTTTTAATTTTTCATTAACAATTTGCATCTTTGCATTCTCTTTTTCTGACTTTACATAATTTATAAATATAAATATCAAAATAATATTTATTATTACTAAAATATACGGAAATACAGATTCTACAAATCCAGATAAATTTATAGTAGATAACAGTTTATCGTATTCTATATCATTCTCTATTAAAATTTCATAAAAATCTTCAATTTTACTTGAAAATGTATTTAAAAATACAATTATCAAAGTATTTGTAATCACCGCCAATGATATGTATATTTTGTATTTATTTTTATTATAAAATTCGTTTAATCTATTGTAGAAACATACACCTATAAAAATAATCGTGGAGCTTATTATTAAGTCCATTAAACATGTAGTATAGGCATTATATTTTAGTGACATAGATATTATCCAATAAATAGAGGACTCTATCAGAATATATAAAAAACTGTAGATAAATGAGATTATAACTATACTTCTGGTATCTAAATCATAGATAAATCTACAAATCAGAGTAAGCATAATTATAATAGCCGCTAATATTTGAAATCTTACCATTCCAAAAGGAAGACCCATAAATACAATCATTGTCGCTGTTACAATATAGGTAACTATACTTCTAAAATCTTTTCCTAATTTAAAATAATATCCTCTTTTATTCATAAGTATTAAAAAGCTGACTACAAATAACAACATATTTATAGAAGATAAAACTCTATATACGCTATACAAATTTAACATAACTTATCCTCTATCATATCAAAGAACTTATCTTTTATCTCTTTGTATTTATTTCTGCTCAAAGGCACCTCTTCCTCATTAGAAAGAATAGCACTATACCTTTTTATACTTTTTATGTATTCCAAATTTAGAAGATAGCTTTTATGACATCTAACAAATACATCGTTGTTTATTTCATTTTCAAAGTTATTCATTGTCCCTTTTGTTGTATATACTTTATCCAATTTGTGTATGATTATATCATTTCTTTGAACTTCAATATACATTATATCCTTTAAGCTTAATTTTATACTTGTATCCCCTTCTCTTATTACAATACTTCTTTTAATGAGATTTATATCACTCAAACAATTTATTAAACTAACTTTTAAATCATCATATTTAACAGGCTTCAACAAATATCTATATGCCTTTACCTCATATCCTTCTAATGCATATTCTGCAAATGAAGTAATAAAAATTATTTCTACTCTATTGTCAAACTCTCTAATTTTTCTAGCAGTTTCCATCCCATCTATTCCGTCCATTTGTATATCCAATAAAATAATATCTGTATCGTTATTATAGGATTCTATTAAATTCTCTCCAGAATTATATATTTTTATTTCATATTCTATTTTTAAATCATCTAATATTTTAATCACATTTTTATTTATAAACTCTTGATCATTTATATCATTTTCACAAATTACTATATTTAACAACTCTTTCCTCCATTGCATATAATTTTTTATGATGTAATATTCAATTTAATCTTAGCTTACACATTTACTTATGTCAATTGACGAAAAATAAATGGTATGACATATTGACTAACTTTAATATATCATACCATTTTAAATCATAAAAACAAACTAAGGACAAGATTAATAACTACTCTAAAGCGACAATGCTGCAAGTGCCTCACATCTTCTAAATGTGTTACATAGATGTGTGAGGCACTGAAGCCCTGGAGCACAGAGTAGTTATTATCTTGTCCTTTTGATTTATGATGCTCTTCCATTATTCATATTTATTACTCTATCTGCAATTTTCATTGTAGATTTTCTATGAGATACAATTACAATCGTCTTTTTCTCTCTTTCTTCATTTAACACCTTTAAAATAGCTCCTTCATTTAAACTATCTAAATTACTAGTAGGCTCATCTAGCAGAATAATGTCGCTATCGTGTAAAAATGCTCTAGCTATACCTATTCTCTGTCTTTCCCCACCAGAAAGCTGATGATGTCCTTCACCTATTATAGTGTCATATCCATTTGGAAGACTTTCAATAAACTCATGTATATTAGCCTTCTTACAAGCCTCTATCACATCTTCATCAGACGCATTTAAATTGGCAAGCTTTACATTATTCTTTATACTATCTACAAATAAATATGTATCTTGTATTACATAACTTTCAGAATCCCTTAAATCGCTAGTATTCCAATCTTTTATATTTGTTCCAGATATATTTATCTCCCCTGATGATGTATCAAAGAATCTCATCATAAGTTTAAGCAGTGTAGATTTTCCAGAACCACTCTTCCCAGAAATTCCTACAATCTCTCCCTTTGCAATATTCATACTAACATTATCTAAAATAACTTCATCTGGATTTGTATTGTATGCAAAGTTTACATTTTTACATTCAATTAATTTTGAATTGCTTTCATTTAATTTTCCTGCGATAGACATACTTTCATTTCCTTCAACTTCTTCTATTAAAGGAGTTTCCTCAAGTATGTTTAATATTCTATCTCCACTAGCAAATGTGTGAAGAAGATTATTTGCAAGATTGCTAAGTGCTGTAACCGGCCCAAAAGATCCAAGTAGCCCTATAGTGCATATCACAGTTCCTTCATTGCTAATCATTCCTTTTGAATTTAGATATACACAAGTTAATAGCATAATTAAAGAAAATCCTATTATCAAACTATCACAATTTCCTCTTGAACTACCTTCGCATTTCTTTAAATCATCGTTTAATTCTGCTAAGTAGTCGCTCTGTCTGTCTATTTCTTCAATTCTATCTTTTCCATATCCATACTGAATTACTTCTCTAAGTCCTCTTATACTATCTAATAGATATGTGTTTATCTCACCAAACCGTCCTCTATATGTGCTTCCGGCTTTTTTCCCCATATTGCTAGTTATCATTGGAAGTATTGCACCTACAGATACATAAGCCACAAGTGCAATAAGTGCAGCAATTACACTGTACTGAGCAAAGAATACGACCATTATAAGACAAGTGATAAATGCTATACATACAGGTGAAATTGTATGTGCATAGAATACTTCTAAAAGCTCTATATCACTAGTTATTATAGATATTAAATTTCCTTTGTCCTTGCCTTCTAGTTTTGCTGGAGCTAGTTTTCTAAGTGCTTTAAATACTTTATCCCTGATTATAGCAAGTAGTTTGAATGCTATATAATGGTTTGAAGCCTGTTCTCCATATCTAAGCGCTCCTCTTAAAACTGCCATAATTCCAACAGCTATAAACACAGTTTTTAAACTTATACTACTCTCTCCAATTACAGAAAGTAGCCCATATCCACCCATTATCGCTATAAATATGGCACATAAAAATCCTACTACACCAAGCAGTATAGCCATTATCATTATGGGAAGCATAGGCTTAACAAGCCCTATAAGCTGCATAACTATCTGAATTCCACTTCTTTTTCTCTCCATTACATAGCCTCCTCTCTAGTATATAATTCTAATTCTTTCTGAGCTGTGTACATTTTTTCGTACTGTCCTTTTCTTTCCATAAGCTCATTGTGAGTTCCTTTTTCTATAATATTTCCCGAATCCATCATGTATATCTCATCACTTTCTACAACATTTGCAAGACGATGTGTAATCTGTATAACAGTTTTTTCTCTTTTTAATTTCTTGATTAAATCAACTATTATCTCTTCACTTTCAACATCTATATTACTTGTTGCCTCGTCGAATATGTATATCTCGCTATTGTGAAGTAATGCTCTAGCTATACAAAGTCTCTGTCTCTGTCCCCCTGATAAATTGCTCGCCTGCTCAGCAATCTTAGTATCTAATCCTTCTAATGTAGAGAAGAATTCGTATAAGTTTACTGATTTTAACGCATCCAATAATTTATCATCTCTTATATCATTTCTTCCCATAAGAAGATTTTCCCTAACTGTTCCTTTAAATAAATAATTTTGGAATGAAACCATAGTCATAAGTTTCATCTTTTCATCTGTACTTATTTCCTCTGCATTTCTATTTTCTATAGATAATTTCCCAGAATTTATCTTGTTGTATCCCATTAAAATAGAAACTAAAGTACTCTTTCCGCATCCAGATTCCCCTACAATAGATACAAAAGAGTTTTTAGGTATTTCAAATGATATTCCCTTTATAACATTTTTACCTTCTTCATATCCAAATTCTATATTTTCTCCGGATATATACGCTTTATCCTCTACCTTTTTGTCCATAGAAGATTCTTCTTTTAAATTAAAATCTTCTCTTTCATTTGTAGAATTTATTTTTTCTACAATAGAATCTTCTTCCATATCTATAAGTCTAAACATTTTTTCGCTTGCAGCCATACCGTTCATAGCTATGTGGAAGAATGATCCAAGTAATCTAAGTGGTATAAAGAATTCAGCAGATAAAAGTATTATCGCAAGTGCCTGAGAAAACTCTATATTTCCCTGTACAAACTCTAAACTTGCAAATACAACTCCTAACGCACTTCCTCCGTATGCAATTAAGTCCATCAATGTAACTGAGTTTAGCTGCATTGTAAGAACTTTCATTGTTATTCTTCTAAAGTTTTCTGCATCCACATTCATTTCCTCGTTTTTGAATTCGTCACTCCTATATACCTTAAGTGTTGTAAGTCCCTGCATATTATCTAAGAAATGGTCTCCAAGCTGAACATAGCTTCCCCAGTATTTTGCAAGTAACTTCTTAGCAAACTTCTGAATCCGTATTATTGAGATTGGTATAAGAGGAACGCATATAAACAGCCCAAATGCTGTCTTTAAGCTCATAAATGATACAAGTACAAATAATGTCATAGGAGCCAATAAACTATAAAATAACTGTGGTAAATACTTACTAAAGTATATTTCTAGCTGCTCAACCCCTTCTGCAGATACCTGCAGTATCTCTGAAGTTGAGAACTTTTCCTGATATTTATCTCCTATTTTTAATAGTTTTTCGTAAATCATATGTCTTAACTTCTTCTTTACAACCTTACTTGATTCCCCTGAACAGACTGATTATTTATACATAACAACATGTCTTATTGCCATAACTACAATAAATATAATAGCTGTTTTTATTATTTCCCCTGTCTCTACTCCACCATTTATAGCTTTTTGAAGTAATCCTGTCAGTGTGAATACCATCACTATGTTACATATTAATGCTATCCACTGTAAAAATACCTGTAGTTTTATGTATTTTTTAGTATCCCCCATTTCATTTATAAGTCTTTTATTTATCATCATAGTCTTAAATCTCCTATCAATCTAACTTTTTAGGCTTTAAATTTTATCATACCCTAACTGTTTTAACCTTAAATATAAAGTAATAATACTTAAATACTATAAGAGCTAAAATTGTCATTCTTCCGTATATATTATTCATTGAAAAGAATGCTCCTAAAAGCAATATAGATGCAAATGCTAATATATAAACCTTTGTGTTAATCTTCATTTCTCTGTTATTTACAAAGTCCTCAAGATGATTTTTATAAAGTTTTGTTTTCTTAAACCAAACATCTAATTTTTTACTTCCTTTAGCAAAGCAAACCGCAGCCACTAATAAAAATGGTGTTGTAGGTAGCACAGGAAGTACTATTCCTATCGAGCCTATTATCATTGCTATAAATCCTAAAACAATATATAATATCTTCATATCAAAACTCCTCCTATGTGTATTATTATTAAAATCGTTGATATAACTGCAAATAATCTGTGTAAAGTTGCCCATTTTTCTTTGTTAATTTTTCTAAATACTATTAGAATAGACATTAAAAGTATAAACATCCAGGCTATTTTCCCAGACATCATACCTTCTGTAGCTCCATTTTTTATTGCAATGATTCCATGTGCTAATGATAATAATAAAAATAAAATTGCCAGTAGATTATGATTCTTTTTAAGCTGGCAGTATATTTTATTTTTAATTCTTTCTTTTTTAGAATCAAATAATTTAATCTTACTTAGTGGGTATATCGCCATCAGTCCAATAAATATTATCGTGGCAATTCCTGATAGTGTAGTACTCAATATTTTTTATTTCCTTTCTTTCTATTTACAATTAAATGATATTATATAGTTATTGATATTAAGTATCATTTACAATGTAATTATTCTATCATTATTGAAATTGTTTTGCAATAACTTTCAATAATAGTTGATAATATTTTTCATTAACAATGCATTAATAGTAGAATACTATTTATATATTATAAAAATTCACTTATAAATCTTATTTTCCCTTAAAAATAAAAAAGACATACACCATGCAGTGTATGCCCTTTCTATCATTCTATTATTTATTTTTCTCTTCTTCAAAGTAAGGATTTGGAACACTTACTATGATTATTTTTGTTACCTTATTAGTTTTATTCAATAATGAATGATTCTGATTGACTATCTTGCTGTCTTCTCCATTCTTTAACATAACCTTATTCTTGTATGAATAATGTATTGAATCTCCTGGATATAAGTCTACTTCTGATTCTGCCATTTTTAAAGTTAATATACCTTCTAGTACATATATAAATTCCTCTCCAGAATAATTAAATCCATCACTTTCTACAGTTCCAGGAAGTATTTCTATTAATTTTGGGAACATTAGTTTATCAGTTAAATTTGAAGATAGATGATAATTTATATATTTTCCATCTGTTATTTCAAATACCTCTTTTTCATAACTTCTTATAACTGTTTTTTTATGTTCTTTAGGTTTCATAAAGAAATAAGTTAAATCTACTTCTAGTACATCTGCTATTTTTTCAAGCGAGTCTGTTGCTACACTTGTAAGACCTCTCTCAAGCTGAGATAAAAATCCTATTGAGAGATTTGTTTTTTCACTCATATCTTTAAGAGTCATCTGTTTCTGTGTTCTTAGTCTTTTTATCTTAGCACCTATATTTTTATTCATTAAGCTCACCCCTACAGATTTATTTTTTATCCTATTCTATCTACAATTTTATGTAGACAAAAAATTTAGAAAATTCTCTTGCGCCTTATTTTCAAGAAGTTTTCTTTATACTTTTATTGTATATTTTTTTCTGATAAAAAACAATGTATTATAGAAATAATTTTTGTATACATTCAAATTTTTCCATTTAAACTCATATTTTTTACTTACAAAACCGTAAAAATGTTTTCTCTTTTATTATTATGAATATACTTTTCTTAATCAAAAACAAATTGTAATATTAAAAATATTTTTTTATTAGTGTCATTAAAATATTTAATAACTTTTAGTTATAAAAAAATAAGCCTTGTATATATCTATTATTTAAGACATTTACAAGGCTTGTTTATTTTCTTATAGTTATTTTGTTTTTATCTTTTTTATGCTTTATATTTCTTTATGGTTTAATCTGGTTTACTTTATTAGAAAGCTGGTATTATAGCTCCGTTGAATTTTTCTTCTATGAATGTTTTAACTTCTTCACTATTTAAAGCTTCTGATAATGCTTTTATTTTTTCGCTATCTTTGTTGTCTTCTCTACAAGCTAATATATTAACGTATGGAGAATCTGATTCTTCTAATGCTATAGCATCTTTAGTTGGGTTAAGGTCTGCTTCTAAAGCGTAGTTAGAGTTTATAACTGCTACATCTACATCTGCTAAAGCTGTTGGTAACTGTTCTGCATTCATATCTATTACTTCTATATTTTTAGGATTTTCTGTTATATCTACTTTTGTAACTAATTCTTTATCTGCTAATTTGATTATTCCATTTTTAGCTAATAATTCTAATGCTCTTGATCCATTTGTTGGGTCGTTAGGTATAGCTACTTTTGCTCCATCTGGTAAGCTAGCTAAATCTTTTAAATCATTTGAGTATACACCCATTGGTTCTATATGAACTTTTGATGTGTAAGTTAATTTGTATCCTTTTTCTTTAACTGTTTCTTCTAAGTATGGTATATGCTGGAAGTAGTTAGCATCTAATGAACCTTCATCAAGTGCTGTATTTGGTAGTACATAATCACTGAATTCCTGTACTTCTAATTCATATCCTTCTTTTTCAAGTAATGGTTTTACTGCTTCATTAAGAATTACTGCATGTGGGTTAGCTGTTGCTCCTACTACTATTTTTTTATCGTCTTCTGCTGATTTTGATCCACATCCTACTACTGATAATGCTATTACTGATGCTATTGCTACTGATAATAATTTTTTTAATTTCATTGTTTTGTCCTCCTAAATTTGTAGTTCTTTACCTTATAATTTTTATAATTACTGATTATTTTCAGTTTGATGTATACCCTTAGGTTCTGCAGCTACCTAAGGATTTTTTATAATCTCGAATACCTCGAGTTATAGGCTATTGTTTTAAATTTTATTTTCTCTATATTTTAAATCTATTTATCCTAGTTTTTATTATTTTCTTTTTATATTTTTATGTTTTATTATTTTAGTTTTTTGTATATTACATTTCCTAATGACTGTATTATCTGTACTAATATTGCAAGTGCTACTACTGTGTATAACATTACGTTATTATCAAAGCTCTGGTATCCATAAACTATAGCTACTTTACCAAATCCTCCAGCTCCAACAGCTCCTGCCATTGCTGTACATCCAAGTATTGATATTATTGAAAGTGTTATACCTGATATTATTGAAGGCATTGCTTCTTTTACCATAACCTTCCATATTATCTGAGATTTTGTTGCTCCAAATGATCTTGCAGCTTCTATAAGTCCTTCATCAACTTCATTTAAAGCACTTTCAATTACTCTTGCTATAAATGGTGCTGAACCTACTGTTATTGGAACGATTGCTGCTGTTTCACCTATACTTGTTCCTACTATTACTCTAGTTAAAGGTATCATTGCTATCATTAATATAATGAATGGGAAACTTCTTAAAATATTTACTATGAATCCCCCTATTGAGTTTACTGTTTTGTTTGGGCTTAACCCGTTTGGTTTTGTAAGTACTAGTATAACTGCCATCACAAATCCTATGATTGTTGCTAATACTGTAGGAACCAATGTCATATATAATGTTTCCCCTAATGCTCCAAGGAATAATTTACTTAAGAAATCGCTAATTGACATTTTCTATTTCCTCCCATCTTATATCTTTATCAGTTAAGAATTTTTTAACCGCTTCTCCATTTTTATCTGGTACATTTATTATAAGAGATCCAAGTACATCGTCCTTAAATTTCTCAAGTCTACCAAATACTATAGATACGTCTATGTCTAATTCTCTTGCCATACTTGTTATTATTGAATCATTTGATATGTCTTTAGGGAATAGTATTTTTACATTTGTTCCCTCTGGAAGAACTATATTTTCTTCACCAAGTAATTTTCTAAGACCTGCTGTATTTTTTAGGAATATTTCTTCTGTTTCTCCTACTTCTAATACCTGTCCATTTTCCATTATTGCTATTCTTCCACATATCTGTTTTATAACTTCCATCTGATGAGTTACAACTACTACTGTTATTCCCATCTTTTTATTTATATCTTCTATTAAAGTAAGGATTGATTTAGTTGTATTTGGGTCAAGTGCTGATGTTGCTTCGTCACATAATAGAACCTTTGGATTAAGTGCTAATGCTCTTGCTATTGCAACTCTCTGTTTCTGACCTCCTGATAAATTTCTAGGTTTATCATTTCTTCTTTCCTTTAATCCTACTAAATCTAAAAGCTCCATTACTCTTTTTTCTTTTTCTGCTTTTGAGTATCCGAAGCATTCTAGAGGAAGTGCTACATTTTCAAATACTGTTTTTCTTTCTAGTAATGAGAAATGCTGGAATATCATTCCTAAATCTTTTCTTAGCTCTCTCATTTCTTTTTCGTTAAGGTCTTTAACCTCTTTACCATCTACTTTTACACTACCTTCTTGATAAGGTTCAAGTCCATTCATACATCTTAGTATTGTAGATTTTCCTGCACCACTGTGTCCTATAATTCCGAAAATCTCACCTTCATTTATTTCAATATTCACATCTTTCAGAACTTGCTTTTCCCCAAAGAATTTATTAACATTCTTTACTGAAATCATATTATCTTCCTTCCTTTCCTTACTTCCATCTCATCAATCAAATTAAAAAATGCCCGAGTATAAAACTCGGGCATTACTGTACGGATTTATACTCATCTATCAACTGATTATTACTAGTTGCAGGATTTAGCACCGCTGTATATATTGAAATATACCGGTTGCCGGGTTTCACAGGGCCAGTCCCTCCACCTCTCTTGATAAGACGTTACTTATTAATTTTTTCTATTCGATGTTTTGTGTTCATCTATCTTGATTAATACTATATATTTTTTTAGAAAATTTGTCAATACATTTTTTCATAGTTTTTTCTGTTTTCAGAAAATTAACACCACATGAAATTTTTCTGCTTTATTCAATCTATTGAAATTTCAATTTCTTAGCTTTATGAAAAACTTTATAAATTTTTTATTTCATATTCATTTTTTCAAAAAATTTAACAGTATATTATAATTTTTTATAGGTATTTTTTTACAAAAAAAGAATGGGGTTTCTAAGAGACCATCCCATTCTACACGCAGATTATTATTTTTTATAATTGATTGAATTACGAGGACAACCAATTACAACAAGAAACGTTTTCTTGTAGTTTTAATTTTAACATCATTTTTTATTTTTTTCAAAGTTATCTTATTATTTTTATATATTATTTTTTTTATACAGTTTTATTGTGTTTTATTATAATAAAATTTATAATAAAAATGCTGCTGCAAGATATCCACCAAAATATCTTTGCAACAGCATTTTAAGTTGGTCTACACAATATATTTAATTTAATTTCTCTGAACTTATTTAGAAAACTCTAAACGTTCTTGAAAAGAGGGCAATCCTATTTAACTGTTATATCAATATTTTCTCCATGTCCATCTATTACAACAGTAGATCCATTGTATATTTCGCCTGAGATAAGTTTCTTAGCAAGCATAGTTTCTAATGTACCACTGATGTATCTCTTTAATGGTCTTGCTCCATATACTGGATCATAACCTTCATTTATCATAACTTCTTTAGCTGCATCAGTAAGTTCTATTTTTATTTCTCTATCTGCTAATCTATTTCTTAATCCCTGCATGAATATATCTATTATCTGTTTTATTTCTTCTCTATTTAGAGGAGTGAACATTATAATATCATCTACTCTGTTTAAGAATTCTGGTTTAAATCTATGTTTCATTTCGCTCATTACAACATCATTTACTTCTTCAGTTATATTTCCTCCTGATTCAAGTAGGTACTGGCTACCTATATTAGATGTCATTATGATTATAGTATTCTTGAAGTCAACTGTTTTACCTTTGTTGTCTGTAAGTCTACCATCATCTAATATCTGTAAGAATATATTAAATACATCTTCATGAGCTTTTTCTATTTCATCGAATAGTATAACTGAATATGGTTTTCTTCTTACAGCTTCTGTTAGCTGTCCTCCTTCTTCATATCCTACATATCCTGGAGGTGGACCAACTAATCTAGATACTGAGTGTTTTTCCATGTATTCAGACATATCTATTCTGATTATATTGTCCTCACTGTCGAATAAGTTTCTAGCTAATGTTTTAGCAAGTTCTGTTTTACCAACACCTGTAGGACCTAAGAATATGAATGAACCTATTGGTTTATTTTCATCTTTTAGTCCAGCTCTAGCTCTTATTACCGCATCAGATACTGCTGTAACAGCCTTATCCTGACCTATTACTCTTTTATGTAATTCATCTTCTAGTTTAAGAAGTTTTTCTCTTTCTCCTTCAAGAAGTTTTGTAACTGGTATACCAGTCCATTTTGATACTATTTCTGATATTTCATCTTCTGTTACATCTTCTTTTAGAAGGGATGTTTCTGAACCATTTTTCATCCGTTCTTCTTTTTCTTTAATTGCTTCTTCTAAATGAGGTATTTCACTGTATTTAACTTCAGCTGCTTTATTGTAGTCGTATTCTCTTTCATATTTTTCTACTCTACCTCTAGCATCGTCTAACTGAGATTTTAAATTTTTAATTTCTGTTATATAAGATTTTTCTTTATCGTATTTAGCTGTCATTTCATCGTTCATAGATTTTAATTCAGCTATTTCTCTCTGTATATCCATTAATCTTACTTTACTTTTTTCATCATCTTCTTTTAGAAGTGCTTCTCTTTCAGTTTCTAGTGTAAATAATTTTCTTCTTATTGAGTCTAGTTCTGTTGGAAGAGAGTCTATTTCACTTCTTATCATTGCACTGGCTTCATCTATTAAGTCTATAGCTTTATCTGGTAAGTATCTATCACTTATATATCTATCAGATAATTTTGCAGCCGCAACTATTGCATTATCGTGTATTCTTATACCATGGTGGATTTCAAATCTTTCTTTTAATCCTCTTAGTATTGATATTGTATCTTCAACACTAGGTTCTTCTGCTATAACTGTCTGGAATCTTCTTTCTAGTGCTTTATCTTTTTCTATATATTTTCTATATTCATCAAATGTTGTAGCACCTATGCAGTTTAATTCTCCTCTTGCAAGCATTGGTTTTATTAAGTTACCTGCATCCATAGAGCCTTCTGTTTTACCTGCTCCAACTATATTGTGGATTTCATCTATAAATAATATTATCTTACCTTCAGAGCCCTGAACTTCTTTAAGAACTGCTTTTAATCTTTCTTCAAATTCACCTCTGTATTTTGCACCTGCTATTAATGCACCCATATCAAGAGAGAATATTATTTTATCTTTTAGACCTTCAGGAACATCTCCTCTAACTATTCTTTCTGCTAATCCTTCAACTATTGCAGTTTTACCAACACCAGGTTCACCTATTAGAACTGGATTGTTTTTAGTTCTTCTTGATAATATTCTTATAACACGTCTTATTTCATCATCTCTACCAATTACAGGGTCTAATTTATTCTTTTTAGCTAATTCAACTAAGTTTGTACCATATTTTGCTAATGCATCGTATGTTCCTTCTGGATCTTGAGTATCTACTCTCTGATTTCCTCTTACCTGATGAAGTACACCTAAAAATGCATCTTTAGTTATACCAAAATCTTTTAATATCTTGCCTGTAGCTGTATTTTTTTCTAGCTCTATCATAGCAAGCATAAGATGTTCAACACTTATATATGAATCTTTAAAGTCCTTTGAAATTTCTTCTGCTTTTAAAAGTACCTCGTTTATTCTTCTAGTAGCTGTAACCCCCTGAGATTGAGCTCCTTCACCATAAACTTTAGGTATTCTATCTAATTCGTTTTCTACTGATCTTCTAACTGAATCTGGAGATATTCCCATTTTTTCTATTATATTAGGAATTAATCCATCTTCCTGATTCATTAATGCTGAAAATAAATGTATTGTATCAACCTGCTGGTTGTTGTGTCTGACAGCTTCCTGGAAAGCTTCATTCAGACTCTTCTGTACTCTTACTGTCATTTTTTCTACGTCCATAATCTATCCCTCCATTTTTATGCTCTATCATTTATTATTATAGATTTTCTTAAATCTATTAAACTATCTAGAAGATTTTCTCCCCTAGTAGTATCAAATCTTAAATTCATTACAAAACTCTTATCCTCATTGAAAAATCTAAATAAATCATTTGAAGATGCATTTAAATATAGATTTGTATCAATCTGTCTGTCTTCTCCAACCATAAGATTATTACATTTTTCTAAGAATGAGTTTCTAAAATTCATAGTATATACACCAGAATTTTGGTCGTAGCTATAAAATGCTACATTGTTGAACACTCCAATTAGATTAGAGTTTATAAAGTTATACATTCTATTATTATTGTATATTGATATTTGCTCGTATATATACTCTCTAAAAATTGGATGTACATTTTTTTCTAGTTTAACTGCCAACTCTTGAGGCATTTCAAAGTATATCTTCCAGTACTTTGGATTATCCTTTTCTAAAGTAAGAGCTGTCTTTTGTCTGCCTTTATCTTCAAATCTATATAGTTTACAGATAAAGTTACTTTTTTGAAGAGAAGTTCTCTGTTCTTCAAAAAAGGAGTCAAACCACTGGAGTATATTTCTATCTAGCTTCAGCATTTAAATCCCTTCTTCCTATTTATATTTTTTCTTGGATAAGGAATTGTACTCCTCCATTAGCTGGTCTCTTTCAGGTTTGCTTCCCTTATAAGAGATAGCTGGGTTTATCATATACTCCCCATTTCTTACCCTCTGAATAAAGTCTCTTTTCTTCAACTTTGTAAACAATGTCGAAAGAGATGTTTTCGGATAATCAAAGATTTCTGCCATTTCATCTAAAGTCATCCTTATTTTATTTTCTCTGTCCATGGCTTCTATAAGCATAAGTGGAATTAAATCTTTCTTTGTATAAGACCCTTCCACAACCTTAATAAAATTCTTTAGACAAATACTTGAATACTTATCCTTCTTTTGTACGAGGTTTCTACTTTCTGTATATTTTTGATCTACATCAACTTTTGATGAACTATTTATTTCTAGCATTCATATCACCTCGTTTCTTCCTCTTTCGTTAAACCTATAATAGTCCTTTTTTAAATGAATGTCAAAGCAAGTTTTTGTGAAAGTTTACTTTTTACGCTAACTTTTATTTATTCATAAGATAAACTTTTTAATTTTAGTAAACCTAGTGTTTTCAATACATTCAGTTTGATTTTTAAAAAATATCTATTTTTTTGAAAAAAAATTTTTGAGAATCTTTATGTGCTATAATTATAATTAATAAGAATGATTTTTAAGAGGTGTTTTTTATGGATGGGGATTTAATTTTGACAAGTCAAAAGTTAATACTAAGCACAAATTATATGCTTTTTTTATATGGATTATTTATAGTATTTCTTTTTTCGCTTTTAAATAGGTATATGAATGAAGTAAATTCTATGGATTTTTTATATCTAGGATTGTTTGATGTAATGGTAGCAGTCCCATTATTTTCATCTAAATATCCTGATACAAGCTATGGATTTTTATTTTTAGGATTGTCTGTTATTCCTTTGATAAAACTTTATAAATCCTATTGTAATTTTAAATATCATCATTTTATAAAGCTAGTTACTCGTTTTACAGTTATTGCTACTGTAGGTATATTTTTGCTAGATCATAGCTCTATTTTCTCTATAGAGTATTCTGATACGGTTATCTATATAATTATTTTTATTACTCTTTTATTGGGTACTGTATTATCTGTAAATATATATAGGGAAAAAAGTATTACACCTATTTTCTCAGCAGCCAATTTAATACTTATATTAGGTATTGTATTTGCTGCATTGAATGAATGCATAGAGCTTATAATTTTAGGTATTTTAATTTTTTCAATAGTTTCAACTGTAGCTCTTGTGGATAATTTTCTAAGAGAATATAGAAATAAAACTCTTCAATATATGAGGGAAAAACTTGTGTATAAAGATATACTTACATCAATGAAAAATAGGCAATCTTTTGAAAAACAATTAAAACAAGACGATGAAAATATAAACGATTTTAACTCTTATTGGGCTATTTCCATAGATTTATCTGATATTAAATATGTGAACAATAATTTTGGGTACTCTCATGGTGATAGATTAATACAGAATTTAGCAGATAGTATAGAAGATACATTTGAAGATATAGGAAACTGCTTTAGAATAGGCGGAGATGAGTTTATAGTGCTTATAAAAAATGAACCTAAAGAAAAGGTTGAAAGGTATATAGAACTTTTCCAATCTGTAATAACTTCTTACAACCAACTTCATGATATAAAAATGATAACTTCTATAGGCTATGATTCATACAAATACGGTTACGATAAATCTATATTTGATTTAGTAAGTAGAACGGACTACATGATGTGTAAAAACAAAAGAAAATTCAAAACATCATGGATGCCTGACGAAGATGAAGAGTAAAAAAATAGCTGTTGCGTACTTTGCAACAGCTATTTTTTATATTTACATTTATTTTTTATACTTACATTTCTTTTATTTTATAATCAAATCCTGCTTCATCCATTATATTTAGGTATGGCATTGGATCAAAGTATTCTGGAGAATATACTCCTTCTCCTGTCCATATTCCTCTACCTATAAGCTCTATTGCTATTGCTGCACCAAATCCTGTCTGTGCAACTACTGCCTGCATTCCCCAATCTTTCATAGATTCCTGATTGTCAAATGTCTGATACATCATTATTTCTTTTTCTTTACCATCTTTAATTCCCTTACAATGTATTCCAACACACATTTCTCCAACCATTTCATTTCCTATGTCTTTAGGCTGTGGAGCACATGCAGCTACAACATCTCTAGGAGAAACTTTTACTCCACCTACTTCTACAGGTTTAGTTCCTCTAAGTCCTAATTTATCTATAACTTTTAATGCATTCATAAGATTTTCGTCAAGAGATATTTTATATGTAACTCTTTCTAATCCGTACTGTTCAAGGTATCTAGGCATTGTAACAGTTTCTTCGTGTTCTATTTTTACTAGAGTATTTTCTCCAACTTCTGGCATATCAAATTTTTCTTCTCCAGCAAAAGCATCTTCTACTATAAATCCACCGTTATTTTTATCCCATTCAACATTAGGATTCATACATTCATCTAAAACTGTCCATACATTGAATCCAAAAGTAATATCATCTTTATCCGCAGAAGGTATCTGAAGATTTCCACCGTCTTTTACATGTATTTCTTTTATTTCATCAAATAATTTTGTTGCTGCATATTTTGCAAATACATTTACAACTCCTGGATCTATTCCCATACATATACAAGCTAACTGTCCATTTTCTGCCCATTTTTCGTGTCTATCAAAATTGTACTTTGTCATTGGCTCCGTATAACTGTTTTCTATACCTAGACCAAATGCTGGATTTTCCATTGGAACAGACCAAGTTCCCATATTTCCGTAGTTTGCTCCTGCTTCAAATGCTGCATCAAATATATAATTGCTTAAAAATGGAGCTGTTGCATCCATAACAAAATCTAAGTCGTATTTTTTTACAAGTTCTTTCATACTTTCTTTTGATTTTGCATTTACAAATTCTGGTTTGAATCTATCGTAATCTCCTAGATTATCACACACTTCTTTTGCTCTGTCTAAATCATAATCAGAAACAACTACAAGCTCTAGCCAATCGCTATTCTTATCTCTTTCCTTTAATATCCTTAAAATTGATTCACCGACTGCTCCGGCACCTACTAATAACATTCTCATATCTTTTCTCTCCCTTTTGTATATAGTCTTGCATCTTGCACAAATATGGGTTTCTCTTTTTATTATAAATAGGTATAAAAAATACCAACCTTCAAAAAATATAAAAAGAGATACAGATACACAAATAAATGCATCTATATCTCTGTCCTTTTGCCAGTTGGTTATATCCTCGTAGGCGGTGAATTTAATCACTCTCTCCAAAGTATCGTCAGACTGCCCTCCTTTTGCCTGTCAGTTTCCACAGAAACAAGATGAAATTTCTGTTTTGCTTCTTCGGCGCTTTATTTAAAAAGTCTCTAATGCAGTCCTCATCCGAACATATTTGATTGTCATTTTTATAATATAAGATTTTCATCAAACTGTCAAATTTTTTAATTATAAATATTTAATTATTTTTATCTATAAATAAATATTTACTTAATCCCAACCATCATCATCTCTATCTTCACTTTTTTCATAACTTTCTAGCTGACTTACATGATACCCTATATCATCGAGCATATTCTCTTCAAATTCTTTTAAAATACTCTCTTTAAACGTTATAGGTGTCATCTTTTCTATTGGCTTTGCAAGTCGAAGTGCTGTTTTTTTAAGCTCCAATAATTTTGAATTAGTTGATTCATTATCCTCAGAATTATTTATACAATTAATAAATTCATCTAGTGAATATATTTTAAACTTTTTAATCTTTTTACCCTCTGCTATTGCTTCAAGTAGACCTATAAAAATTTCTTGATAAGTAGATTCTTTTCCCATTTTTAGAGCTTCTGCGGTTTCAGGTATTAAATCTTCAAACAGAACCCTTTTAGGATCTTTTCCTACTATTCCCCTACTTTCAGCATAAGGAATTATTTTTTCATTTGGATAGGAAATAAGTCTCTTCATAAATTCATCATCTGTTATTCCAGTAATGTAGTATTTATTTCCTTTTAGGCCCTCAATCTTTTTAATCCGGTCAAAATATCCTTTAAGCATATTTCTTCTTATTGTATCGTTGCTAAAAATTAGCCCTCTTCCAAGAGGCTCAGATGGTTTAATCTCTATAAATTTTGTAGATTCATTTATAGGCTCTCTAAGTTTTCTGTTTGGAGACACCCTGACAGCCACTAAATCATCATATCCCTTGCTTTCTAAAAGTCTAAGTGGACAATTATCATAAAATCCACCATCTATAAATGTCCTTCCATCTATATCTTCACTCTTAAAAACAGGTAAATTAGCACTTGCCATTATGTAATCTTTTATCTTTCCTTCTGGAATATCTTCCTTAAAAATCTCTACTGGTACAGGTTTTAATCCGTCAAATTCTATTGTAACAAGGCCAAAATCCATATCTGACTTACGAATTTTTTCTTCATCTATGTATAAATCTAAAATTCTTCTAAGCTTTGCAGTATCAATTCCTTTATTTTTTATTACTTTTTTAGCCTCTGTAGATGCGTACTCTAGCATGCCTCTATCTATATTTTTATCGACTAAATTTTCCATAAACTGGTTATCAACATTAAATAATGTCTCTGGTTGCATATTTTTCCACATATTGTAGCATACATCAAAGTCCCCTTGGACTATCATAGCTGCATTAAAAGCACCTATCGAAGTTCCAACAGCTCCTTTAAACTTATATCCTCTTTCAAAAAGAGCCTTTAATACACCTAAATGATATGCACCCTTTGATGATCCACCTTCTAGCGCAATTCCTTTCATAAATTATCGCCTCCTTGGATAATATTGATAAATAGTACAACTAAAATATTAAATTCCTAAACCAAATTTCTTACCTAAGCTTAAAAGACCTCCGTCTAAGTAGTCAGTATTTACATTAAATTTCCATTCTCCATTATGTCTATACATTTCTCCAAATACTATCTCTGTATTCTGGCCTACACTATCATTTATCTGGTAATCATATATTACCTCTTCCCGATCTAAATCTATTATTCTCATAGATAAATAATCAAATCTATCATAATATCTAGCTACTTCACCGTATTCAGTTAATGTAAGTGCAAATGCTATTTTTCTTATCTTATTAGGTATTTTAGACATAGTTATATAAACTTTGTCCTCTCTTTCATTTAATTTAACTGCTTCAGATGGATGCTCTCTATTTTCACTGTAGATAAAATCCTCATAGCTAGTCATAGTCCCACTTCCATCAGTTAAGAATACAGCTGTTCCTATTTCAAAATCATCCTTTTTTAAATAATTATTAACTCTATAATCAAATTCAACTAAAACATTTTCTAGTTCTGGTATATCTCTTGTAAGTTCAACCTTTTGTCCCTTAAGTATTTCCTTCATCTTAAAAAATATCTCCTTCTAAAATTTTCTACTTATTAGATTATACAACAAATCTCTAAAAAAAGTGAACTTTACTACTAGATTATGTGTAATTTATTCCTGTTCATCTTCTTTCTTTTTTCTATACTTTTTATTTGACTTATCTATAGTTATATTTACAAATCTCTTTTTCTGCTGTTTTCTAAGATTTTTCTTTTCCTTTTTCTGCTCTTTCTTTTCTTCTCTTATTTCTTTTTTATGTTCTCTCTTAACTTCCTGTAGCTGTTTAATTTTTTTAGTACTTTCTTCTATCTTAACTATACTAGCTTCAATTTCTTCTTCATGCTGTTCAAGTTTTTTATTGAATCTCTTACCTATTATCCAAGAAACTAAAGTTAATCCTAAGAATAATCCTATCTTAACTGGACTGTGTATAAATCCAGTTATATCCTCAGAAATATAACTTATTATTATAAACATTACGAATTTGCCTGCCAACATAGGAGGTATAAAGTCTATTAATTTTTTCTTGCCACAAAGTGCAGATGCCAAAGTGGCCCGGCAACTAGGCATGAATGGACATGCATAAGCTAAGAATAGTATACTAAATCCTTTTTTATCTACCCACTCTATTACCGAGTCTACCTTATTATTTTTTAATAACCATTTTAAGATTCTAATATTTCTAAATCTCGAAACTACTAAAAACAGTGCTATTGTACCTAGTCCTGATCCAATCCAAGATATAATAAGTCCTTTTAACATTCCATGTATTGCCGCATTAGCCGATACTATTGCTACAAGCGGAAGAGCTGGAATAAAGCTTTCTATAAATGCACTAAAAAGACCTGCTATTACCGATAATATTAAATTGTCTTGTGCAATATATAATAAATTTTGAATATGTTCCATAATAAAACCCCTCTTATCTATTTGATACAAATTAAGTAACTTTTAATCTTTAAATTATTTTAATTTGCCTCGTTAATATATATATTTGATATATGTTCTTATTATACCTTCTTATTCTTGAGGAATTCTTAACTTTTTCTATAAATATTATAAAAAAATCCATAAGTATTATAAAAAAAGACTGCTACATTTTACCCCCACTTAAAATGTAACAGCCCTCACCCGATTTATAAGATATTACCATATACTTTATATAAATTCACTTTATATAAATTTACTTTATAAACATAAAACTTATACATTAAATTTATCCAACATATACCTCTGCTTCAACTTCTTCTACAGATTCTGTTTCCACTTCTTTGTTACCTACAACCGCTGTAAATGCTGATATAAACATTATTGCAACACCTATTGCCTTTCCAACAGTAAACACCTCTCCTACTACAGTCCAACCTATTATAGATGCTGCTATAAGCTCAACAGATGCTACAACACCTACTATTGAAAGCTCACATCCTCTTGCAATACCCTCTGCATAGAATATATACGCCATAGCTGCTGGAAATACTCCTAATAAAACCATGTATGGTAGTACATTCATATTTGTAACAAAACCTATCATTTCTATAGGTTTTGCTGAAGGAATCATAAAAATTGCACCAAATAAAAATCCATAAATTAAAATTGTTTCACTTGAAAATTCTTTTAATGCATTTTTACTGATTATAGGCATTAATGCATAAGTTATAGCTGCCATTATTCCCATTATAATTCCATATGTGTTTATTCCTTCTAAATCAAGTACTCCTCCTGTAACAGCCATAATAGCTCCTACACAGCATAGAATTAAAGAAATTATTTTAGCTCTAGTCATTTTTTCTTTATAAACTATTTTTGAAAATAAAGCTAAAAACAATGGAGATGTATATAAAAGAACTGCTGCTACTGAAACACCTGTAACTTCTACTGCTTTAAAATAGCATTTGTTAAAAAGTCCCTGACATATTATTCCTATCGCTCCACAGTATAAAAGACCTTTTAAATTTATTTTTAAAACTTCTGGTCTTCTTATTAATGAATACAATGATAAAACTATAAATCCTATAAATAATCTAGTAAATGCCACCTGCTCAGATGATAGACCTCTATTCATTAGCATATCCCCAAATAGACCTAATGTAGACCATAATATCCCTGCCATTGCTATAAATGCGTATGAATTAACACCTTTTTTCATATACTTGCCTCCCTCAAACTCATATTTTTATATTCATATTACACAATATTTATAAAGCAAAATATATGCCATTTATTTGTTGTGTTTGTTTTTTTATTTTATATTTTTTTAAAGTTAGCGTTTGCAAGTTATACAGTTTTTTTATTACAGTCATTTTGATTTTTTATGAATATTATACTTTCCATAAATATATTCTTATTATTTGTATATTTTTTTATAAGTATTTTTAAGTTATTTTTGACTCTTTTATTTATTATCTTTTTATTTAATTCTTTTTAAACTTATATCGAAGTTATATTTGACTTATTTTTGAAATAACACTAATTTATATTGTTTAAAAATAATATTTAAGTTATATTTGACTTATAAAATATAATTTAGGAGGAACGCATGAAATATAGCAAAGACTTTTATCAGAAAATATTAGAAGCTTCTCATGATGAAATATGTGTATCAGATAAAAATGGAGTTATCATATTCTGCAATAAATCTTTTGAAGAAAACTACGGTATTTTAAAATCTGAAATGATAGGTAAAAATGTTGAATACTTAGAAAATCACGGATATGCTACAAAAAGCCCTATTCCACTTGTTATACAAAGTAAAAATCAGGTTACAGTAGAACAAGAGACACATACAGGAAAAAATTTACTTATAACAGCAACTCCGGTTTTTTCTAGTAATGGAGAAATAGAATATGTCGTTGAAAATGTAAGGGATATAACAGAGTTAAATAAAATAAAGACTAAACTACAAACCACAGAAAAAGAAATGCATAAATACAAATCCGAAGTTGAGACATTTTATAGAACAACTTTAAAATATGAGGACAACATCATAAGCGATGGACCTGTAATGCAAAACATTATACATACAGCAGATCAAGTTGCAAAGGCAAATGTAAATATTATGCTTCTTGGAGAATCGGGTACAGGAAAGAGTTCTTTGGCAAAGTTTATACATCAGCATAGCAGTAGATCTAACGGCCCTTTTATAACTATAAACTGTGCTGCTATATCTCCACAACTTTTAGAATCAGAACTATTTGGGTATACTTCTGGAGCATTTACAGGTGCTAGTTCTAAAGGAAAAGTTGGACTTGTAGAGCTTGCAGATGGAGGTACTTTATTTTTAGACGAAATTGCAGATATTCCACTTCCACTTCAATCAAAATTTTTACAATTAATTCAAGAAAAAACTTTCCTTCCAGTAGGTGGAATAAAACAAAAGAAGGTAGATATAAGAATAATATCTGCTACAAATGCGGATATTCTATCAAAAGTAAAGGAAAGAACTTTTAGAGAGGATTTGTACTATAGATTGAATGTAATAGAAATAAAATTGCCTCCACTTAGAGAGCGCGGGGATAATCTTTTAAATTTAATTCGGTATTATTTTAAAAAATATTCAATACAGTTTGATATGAAGGATAAAATATTATCCGATGAGGCGATAAAATTTATTTCAAGCTATAATTTCCCTGGAAATATTAGGGAGCTACAAAACATAATGCAAAATATTGTACTTACATCAAGAAGCAATTATATAGATATAAATTCACTTCCAGAGAAAATTATATATACAATAAAAAATAATAATTCTGGTAGAAATGATAATTTATCAGTTTACAATAATTCATTTATTTCTAATGATGCCTCTAAGACAAATCATAGTATCGAAAGCAAAACAGTTAATTTTAGTATAGATAATAACATAAATTCTAAAATAATTGAAAATTCTCAAGAAAAAAATCTCATATCTTTTTCAAAAGTAAACGATGTCAAATTTTGTATAGATGAGGATAATTTGCAGGATTTAGATAGTATAATTTATAATTTTGAAAATAAAGTTATTTCTGAATATTATAGAAAGTATAAAAGTAGTTACAAAATCGCTCAAATTCTAGGAATTTCGCAATCAAAAGCTAGTAGACTTATCAGAAAACACATTAAAAAATAATATTTAAAATGACTTTTTTGCCCCTCTAACCTTGTAAAATGCAAGTTTTTCTGCTATTATAAAGGTAACGAAGCGCAGGTGCGTTTCATCTCACAAATCAATTTGTTTGTGTAAGTTTAAAGTTATACAAATTTCTCTACTTGAGATTTTTGATGCTTTAGATGAAAATTTTTTTACGAGGTGCAGAGAAAAAATATGTTAATGAACACACACTTTCAGATTGCTAAATCAGTGTTAGAAAATATGGACGAAAAGAAGGCAGTATTAATAAGCGAAAAGAACTTCGTGTACGGCAACGTTAAGCCTGATGCGTTTTCAAAATATAAATTAAAAAAGCATTATATGGAAGAATCTTTCAATATGATTATAGAAAAGATTAAGTACTTATGTAGCTTAACTCTTGAATCTTTATCAAAAGTATTTTCTACTAGCAGACTAAGCCAGGAACTAGGTGTTATATGCCACTTCTTATGTGACTTCTTCTGTGTTGCTCACAGCGAAAGATGGGAGTTCAAACACAGTATGAATAAACATGTTATATACGAAAGAGAGCTTGCTGCTAAAGCTAAAGAAACTGATTTAGTAAAAATTAAAGGCGATGGAGATATAAAAGAAGGAGAGTTTGAATCTTTCTTCAATACTCTTTATAGCCAGTACAAAAGCAATGGTAATTATATAGAAAACGATCTGAAGTTTTCTACTTATGTATGCAATAGTGTTACTGATTTTGTTTTAGGAAATATACTTTCTAATAGCAATGCTACTGCAAGTTTACAAATAGCATAAACTAATCTTTATACTATGATTTATCGGGAGTCCAGCACACGACTCCCTTTTATTTTATAACTTTATAACTAAAAAAGTGATTTTTATAAAAATAAATAAATTTCTCAAAAATCACTTTTTATGTATTTTATTAATTTTTTAATTGCTTTACTTTTAATTGTTTTCTATTTATATATATTTGCTTAGATTATTTTATATTTGCTATTATCTCTAATGCCTCAGCTACATTTTTTACAACATACTTAGCGGCAGCCTTTACATCATCTCTTGCATTTGCAACTGCAAATCCATGTTCAAATCCAGCTATCATACTTATATCGTTTGGAGAATCTCCTATTGTTGCAACTTCTTTTGGATCTACCCCTTCCTTTTCTACAACATATTCTATAGCCTTGTTTTTAGCTACTCCTTTTGGAACTAAGTTTATAGTATTTTCACTAGAGAAGTATATATCAAGCTTATCTGATAATTTTTCTTTTAGTCTTGATTCTATTTCTTCAAGTTCTTCTGGATTATTAGATGCAAATCCTATATTGCCCACCTTGTTGTCAAAGCTTTCTCTATTTGCAAAATCTGGCTCTACTATAAAATCATTAGAGTAAGAATCAAATGCACTTCCAGCATTTAGTACAAGCATATTTCCATCAAATTTAAAGTATATTTCAGCTTCAATATGTTTAGACTTTTTTATTTCTTCATACTCTTTTATTACTTCTCTTACTAAATCATCAGTTAGAGTTCCTGTAAATATTAAATTTAATTCACTATCATATATATATGATCCATTTTCTGCTATAAAATATCCATTTAAAGATATGTCATTTTTAACCATTTCATATCCCTGTCTAAATATTCTTCCTGTAGCTATATTAAAAATTCTTCCGCTTTCTTCTATTTTCTTTACAGCTTTTGCATCTTCTTCACTAACCCCATTATGATAAAGAGTTCCGTCTAAATCACAAAATATATATTTTATCATATTTAAATACTTCCTTTTCTTCAGTTTCTTTCAAAATTTGATTTATAGTATTATTCTATTAGAATAATAAAATTATTATTTTAATATTTTTTTACAATTCTTCAAGCATACTTTTTAAATCTATTAGTATTTGTCTTACAGCTCTACGTCTTACTTTCTGTCTATCTCCTCTAAAGTTATTTTTTCTTACTTTAGTTTCTCCGTTTATAGATATAGCAGTATAAACTAGACCAACCGGTTTTTCTTCTGTTCCACCACCAGGACCTGCAACACCTGTTGTAGATAATCCTATATCAGCTCCTAGACCTTTTCTTATTCCTTCTGCCATTTCTGTAGCTGTCTGAGGACTTACTGCTCCATATTTTTCAAGAGTTTCTTCAGATACACCAAGTCTTTTGACTTTTGCTGCATTAGAATATGTTACACATCCTTCAAGGAATACATCAGATATTCCAGGATAATTTATTAATGTCCCTGCAACTAAACCACCTGTGCATGATTCAGCAGTTGCAATAGTTAATCCCTTTTCTACAAGAAGTTTTGCTACAGCTTCTTCTATTTTAGAATCTCCATCTACTAATTCATCTCCACCTTCAGCGTAAATGTATTTCCCAACTCTTTCTCTTATTTCAGAAACTTTATTATCTAAAAGAACTTTTGCCTCATCATCATCTTTTGCTTTGGCAGTTATTCTTATAAGTACTTCCATTTCTTTTGCATAAAGTGCTACTGTTGGATTTGTCTGATTATCTAATATATCCTCTATTTCTAATTCAAGTGCAGACTCCCCTATTCCATTAAATCTTAATACTCTCGATACTAAAATACTATCTGTAAACTGTTGTAAAAATGGTCTTACACTTTCATCAAACATTGCCTTCATTTCCCAAGGTGGCCCAGGTAATACTATTATTCTTTTGCCATCTTTTTCAAATATTGCTCCAGGTGCAGTTCCGTTATTATTTTTTAATACTGTTGCTTCAACTGGGAACATTGCCTGTTTTTTATTATTTTCAGGAATTGGCTTATCTGGTGCAAATTTTCTACATCTTTCTTTTATATACTCCCAAGATTCTTCATGAAGCACCATTTTTTGTCCAAAATACTCTGCTGCCATTTCTTTAGTTAAATCATCTTTAGTTGGCCCAAGACCTCCAGTTGTTATAACTAAATCACTTCTTTTCAATGCTTCATCAAAACATTCTAATAGTCTCTGTGGATTGTCTCCAACTGTACTCTGATGGAATACTCCTATTCCAAGTGCTGCTAGTTCTTTAGATATGTACTGTGCATTTGTATTTACTATATCTCCAAGTAATAATTCTGTTCCTACAGATATTAATTCTGCTCTCAAACATCTCACCCCTTTTTTACTGTATACAATAAAGTTTATCAGAATAATCTATAAAATTAAACCGTAGCCAATAAATTTTCACATAAGATAATCATTTAGAACCACGATATAGCGAAACTTACTTTATAGTGGTTCTTTTTTATATTCTCAAATAACAATATAATAGTAATCGAGTAAAAAATAAAAATTTAAATTTTAGAAATTAATTTAACTCATATAAATAGATTCAGTGTATCAAAAGGAGTGAATAACTTTGAAAAAGAAAATAGCAGTAATAATGGGCGGAATATCATCAGAAAGAGAAATATCATTAAAATCAGGAGCTGGTGTTTTAGGAAGTCTTGATAGAGAAAAATATGAACCAATAGAAGTTGTTATCGACAAAAAAACAGATATAATAACAAAAATACCAGACGATGTTGATTTTGCTTTCTTAGCACTTCATGGAAAATTTGGCGAAGATGGATGTGTTCAGTCTGTTCTTGAAACTAGAGACATACCATACTCTGGATGTGGACCTCTAAGCAGTGCAATGTGTATGGATAAAAATATATCTAAAAAAATATGCAAAGTTTCTGGAATACCAACAGCAGATTGGATAACAGTTAAATCTATAGAAGAAATAGATTATGATAGAATAGAAGAAATGGGTTACCCTGTATTTGTTAAACCAAATTCTGGTGGATCAAGTGTAGCTACTTTTATGATAAAAGAAAAAGCAGGAATAGAAGATGCTGTTAGACAGGGACTTGAAGTAGATACAGAAGTAATGATAGAACAGTATTTACCAGGAGAAGAATGTACTTCATTTATACTTGACGGTGAAGTATTCCCTACTGTATCAATAAAATCTGAACAGGAATTCTTTGATTTTGAAGCTAAATATTCTTCAGATAATGGAGCTGTTGAAGAAGTTGTTTATCTTGAAGAATCACTTCAGAATAAACTAAATGAATATTCAAGAATGTGCTGGGATGCATTTAATTGTAGAGCTTATGTTAGAGTTGACTTTATAATAAGCAACGGTGTTCCTTATGTTCTTGAACTTAACACTCTTCCAGGACTTACAGCTACAAGCTTAATACCAAGAAGTGCTGCAGCTAGAGGAATTTCTTATGCTCAGCTACTAGATAAATTAATAGATTGCTCTCTAAAATAATATTCTATATAGTATTTTTTAATTTGGACTGTTGCAAATTTGCACAGTCCATTTTTTAATTCAATATATTTTGTCTAACTTTATTTTCTAAAGTATAATATAATAGTAATTGGAGTTAATAATTTTTTTAATTACTTTGAAAGAAAGTTTTTTTAATTATTTTCCAATTCATGTTACATAAATTTAATTTTTGAGGGTGATAATTTGATTTTTTCAGATTTTAAATTGGAAGGAAACCTTCCTATATATACACAAATTAAAAATTATTTAAGTGCTTTGATTAATAAAGGACTTCTACCCAATGGTAGCAAACTTCCATCTACAAGGGAACTTTCTCAAATATTAGATGTTAGCAGAAATTCAGTGATTGCAGCATATGACGAACTTAAAGCTGATGGATTACTGTATTCTGTAAATGGAAAAGGAACTTTTGTAAACTCAGAAAAGTTAATTTCATCATCTGATTGGAATATAAATTGGGATAATATAGAAAATAATTTTTCAAAAGCTGCAAATGAATTAGATATAGTAAAAAATGAAATTCCTTGGAGCTCTGATTTAATTTCTTTTAAAAGTATCTCCCCAGATGGAGATTTATTCGATATGGAGGAATTTAAAAAGTCTTTTATGAGTAGAATTTCTGTTGAAAGTCATAAGCTTTTAAATTATGGTTATGCTCAGGGCTACAAGCCTCTCATAGATTATCTTAGCGAATATATGAGAAAAAAAGGCTCATTTTCTAAGTCTAAAACTACCTTAGTTACAAATGGCTTTACTGAGGCTTTTGATTTAATTCTATCCTCTTTTACAACTCCTGGTGATATGATAATATGCGAAAATCCGACTCACAACACATCTATAAAAATTATGAAAGCTCATGGAATAGATATAAAAGGTGTTAGTATAGACAAAGATGGATTAAATTTTGATATGTTGGAAGAAACTCTAGTTAAATATAGTAAATCTATAAAATTTGCATATCTAACTCCCTCATATCACAATCCAACAGGAAGTGTTATGCCACCTGAAAGCAGGCTTAGATTTTATAATTTGATGAAAAAATATTCAATTCCTATAATCGAGGATGGTTTTAACGAAGAACTTCTCTATTCTAGCTCGCATATATTCCCTCTTTCCTCTTTTGATACAACAGGAAACGGAATAATCTATATAGGAAGTTTTTCAAAAATACTATTCCCAGGTATGAGAATAGGTTGGATTTATGCTGATAAAAAAATTATAAATAGGCTTATCAGTGTTAAACGCTGCAGAAATATACACACATCTTTCTTAGATCAAGGAATACTTTTCGATTACTTAAATAGCGGAAAATTTGAAAAGTATATAAAAAAAATAAGAAAAGTATATGGCGAAAAGTTTAGTTTTGCTAGAGATTGTGTTGAAAAATATATAGATAACGATTATATTTTAGGAGATGGCGGTCTACATATTTTTATAAAGTTAAAAGGTATAAATGCTAGAGAACTTTTAGATAGATGCTATAATAAAAAGGTAATATTTATGCCTGGAGACCTATTCTTTACAGATGACAGTGGATATGATACCCTAAGACTTGGGTTATCTAGGCTTTCACTTGAAGACATAGAAAAAGGTATAAAAATAATCGGTGAAACTGTAGATGAAATTAGTAACGAAAATAAATAGTTATTAATAAAACAAATAATTATTAATAAAATAAAAATTTGCAAGGAGATATTATGAACTTAATTACATTTGAAAATATATGCAAAAGTTATTCAGAAAAAAAACTTATTGAAAATTTATCTTTTGGTATAAACGACGGTGAAAAAATTGGGCTTATTGGTGTAAATGGTACAGGTAAATCTACTCTTTTAAAAATAGTTGCTGGTGCGGAAGAGATAGATAGCGGAAAAATAACAAAAGCAAACAGAGTTAGAATCGAATATTTACCACAGAGTCCTGACTATGATGAAAATGCAACTGTTCTTGAACAGGTATTTAAAGCTGAGTCAAAGGAGCTTAATCTTCTTGGTAAATATCAGGATTTATTAAAAAAATTAGAAAAAGAATACTCTGATAAAACAAATGAAGAACTTATAAAGGTTCAGGAACAGATTGATACTATGAACCTGTGGGATTTAGAAAATGATGCAAAGGCAGTTCTTACAAAACTTGGAATAGATAACTTTGACCAGAAAGTATCTGAGCTTTCAGGTGGGCAGAAAAAGAGAATTTCTTTGGCTTCTGCACTTATAACACCTTGTGAGCTTCTAGTTCTTGACGAGCCTACCAACCACTTAGACAGTGATACAATAGACTGGCTTGAGGAATATCTAAACTCAAGAAAAGGCTCTCTATTAATGATTACACACGATAGATACTTCCTTGATAGGGTTACAAATAGGATTCTTGAGCTAGACAAAGGTAGATTATTTAGCTACGAAGGTAACTATACTCTATTTTTAGAGAAAAAAATGGAAAGACTTCAGCTTGAATCTAGCATGGAAGATAAAAGACAAAACCTTATTAGAAACGAGCTTAAATGGGTTAAAAGGGGTGCTAGAGCTAGAACAACTAAACAGAAAGCTAGACTTCAGAGATTTGATGAGCTTGTAAATCGTGAAGTTATCAAAGAGGATGAAAAAATAGATATTTCTGTTGCTTCAAGTAGGCTTGGTAAAAAAATAATTGAAATCAAGAATATTTCTAAAAGCTTTGACGGTAAAAAGGTTATCGACGATTTAGAGTATACTCTTGCTAGAACAGATAGAATTGGTATTGTAGGTAAAAATGGGCTTGGTAAGTCCACACTTATAAATATTTTAAATGGTAAATTACAGCCAGATAGCGGTACTATTGAAATCGGCGAAACTGTAAAAATAGGATGCTTCTCTCAGGACGACTCTCATATGGATCCTAGTATGAAGGCTATAGATTATATAAAGGAAGAAAGTGATTATATAACAACTGCTGATGGTACAAAAATAACTGCATCTATGATGTGCGAAAGATTTTTGTTCAATGGTACTCTTCAGCATACTATGATAGAAAAGTTATCTGGTGGGGAAAGAAGAAGACTTCACCTATTGAGAGTTCTTATGGGTGCTCCAAATGTACTACTTCTTGATGAGCCTACAAATGACCTTGATATAGAAACTCTTAGCAGATTAGAGGACTATCTTGATGAATTCGACGGTGTTGTAATAACTGTATCTCATGATAGATACTTCCTAGATAGAATATGTAACAAGATTTTTGCTTATGAAGGAAATGGTAGAATCTTTATATTTACAGGGAATTATAGTGATTATGCTATTTTTAGAGAAATTCAGGGAATTGAATTTGAAGATGATAAACCAGAGAAAGTAGTAGAACCTAAAAAGGAAAAAGAAAAACCTAAGTCTGATAAAAAGACTAAATTCTCATATAAAGAGCAGAAAGAATTTGATTCTATAGATTCTGATATAGAACAGTTAGAAAAGAAAATAGCTGCTCTTGAAGAAAGTACTGCTGTTTATGCAACTGACTTCACAAAACTTCAGGAAATAATGAATGAAAAAGCTGAGTTAGAAAAAGAATTAGAGTATAAATATGAACGCTGGGAATACTTAAATGAATTAGCAGAAAGTTTCCAGTAAAATAATGAAAATAAAAAGACTGTCCCCTACTCCAGGCTTCGACGGCTCACTCTTTAAAGTAACACATTTCAAAGTCGTGAGCCGTCTCCAGATTGTCGTTAGGGTGACAGTCTTTTTTATTTTCATAGGTTTTTATGGAATAGCTTTTACATATTTCATTTTGCGTATTTTTAAAATATCGTCTAATAAAGTATGATGTTCTAAAGGCTAAAGAATTAGTTACAATTTATTCTTCCACTATTCAAGTGAGTAAGCCCAAGCAGCTTTTATCTGGCTCTTTATATCATTATAGTTCCATAATTTCTCACTTCTACTTATATTGTTTGGGTCGTGTATAACAAGCTTTCCGTCTTTCATTCCTGCAATTACTATAAAATGACCTTCACTTGTAAAATATCCCGGCCCCATACTGCAAATTATAGGACTTCCATTTTTTAGAGCACTTTCAAAGCTAGATTTTGTGTTATCTATTGCCCAACCTTTGACACCATATTTCTTTGCACCCTCTACCATGAGATTCCAATTTGTCCCAGCTACCTCATGAAATCCATGTTTATCACTATATTTTGCGATTTTTATTGGTGTTATATCTTTATCTCCAGTAAGACCAGATACAACCATAGATAACGCTGTTGGACCACATCCATTTATAGCAATTACATTATTTCCATATTCTCTCCAGCCCCATTTTGGATCCCATTGCTGAAGTCTTGGTATCTTTCCATCACCACATTCTTCATCCACATTTATTAAAAACGCTGGCTTTTGGAAATTATCTCTACTAAGAACAAAGTCTAAAGTCTCTCCATTAGAATATAATAATTTTATTACATCCTCAGGATAAGTATCTATATTTTGTATAACTTCATTATATCTATCATCTTCCTTCGCTCTCTTTTGAAACTCTTCAACGTATTTTGTAGGATTTTCAATATGTGTAAAATCAACACTTTCTCTACCCGAACTTTTTCCATAAGTAGCTATTAACAATAATACTACAAAAGCTATTGCTATTTTAACACTTTTTTTAAGTTTTCTTTTCTTTTTCATAATAAATACTCCTAACTATTATCGTGTATTACCTATTTTAATGATTTTTTACTTCAATGTAAATAAAATACAGAATATATTCATATAATATTTAGAGTATCTTTAGAAAGCATTGGTTCAATTTTTTTGTTATATAACTCTTTATTTATATTATCATTCAAAAAATAAGAAAAATCTATGAATATAGATGACAATTTTGTACCTTTGTCAAAACAATTTCCATAGATTTTTATCATTATCCTATTTTATACTGGTATATTTTCTTTAGGAAGTTTCTTTTTATTTACCTTTCCTATTGGAGTAACTGGTATTTTATCTATCTGCATAATATACTCAGGAACCATATATGGTGGCAGAGACATTTGAAGATGTTTTTTTACCTTTTTAGGATCTACATTCTCATCTGATACATAAAATGCCTTTAGATAAAGCTCCCCTTTTTCATCGGGTCTAGCTATACAGACAGAGCTTTTTATTTCTGGAATATTGTTTATTTCGTTCTCAATCTCGTATATTTCAACCCTTATGCCTTTTATCTTAACCTGGCTATCCATTCTTCCTATGCAATCTATATTTCCATCCTCTAGCCATTTTGCTAAATCTCCAGTCTTATACATAAATCTAGTGTATTTATCAAATGCGAATGGATTCTCGACAAATTTTTCTTTTGTAAGCTCTTCCTTATGCATATACCCTCTGGAAATCTGTATTCCAGAAAGGCATAGCTCTCCTGGAACACCTATTGGACATATATTTCCGTTCATATCGAATATATAGGCATAAGTGTTATAAATTGGTTTTCCTATTGGAATCTTTTCATACTCTTTATCTACATAGAACGATGTAGCAAGCACAGTAAATTCTGCTGGCCCATATTCATTGTAGATTTTATAATTTCTTTCTTTATATCCTTTTAGCTTATCTCCACCTGATTGAAGTACCCTCAAATATTTATTATCACAATTTTTTATAAATCTTTTTGCAAATATTGTTGGAACAGCTAAAATAGTTATCTTTTTCTTTTCACAGTATTCATTTACAGTATATTCATTTGCCCTTGCAGTCTCTGGAATTATGTCGACCGACGCCCCACAAAGCAAATACGGGAATATCTGCTTAACTGCTGCATCAAAGCTAAAACTTAGATACACTCCACAAATATCATTTTCATCCGCATTTATGTAGTCTATAGCATACATACACATATTCATAAGACTTCTATGCTCTATCGACATACACTTAGGTCTACCAGTAGATCCTGATGTCGAGATTCTATAAGCACAGTTATCTGGATACACATATTCTGTTATAGGAATATCTGTGTTAAACATAGATTCATTCTCTATAAATAATAATTTTTTATCTGTTTTAGGAAGTTGTTTTTCTAATTTTTTAGAAGTTATTATAACCTTTGCCTCGCTATCCTCTAAAAGATACGACATCCTAACAGATGGATTGCTTATATCTATTGGAAATACTGCTGCTCCAGCTTTCATTATACTTACTGCTGCGATTATTACCCCTATATTTCTCGGTAAAATAACTGCAACTGTATCCTCTCTTTTTATATCTATACTGTTTAAATACCCAGCAAATCTCTCGGTTACAATATCTAACTCTCTATATGTCATAGTCATTTTTTCATCTCTAATGGCTATATTGTCCGGAGTTTTCTTAACTTGCTCATAAAAACCGTCCATAAATGTCATATCTGGAGGTCTTTTCTTACAGCTCATATTAAACTCTTCAAAAATCTCTTCTTCCTCTTCCCTAGATACAAATCTTATATTTTTCATTTTGATTTCTTCATTTTCTACTATCTGGGAAATAACTGTATCAAACATAGACAAAACTCTTTCAGCTGTATCTTTGCTGTATTTAGATGTCATATATTTAGCCCTTATGACTAAAGTCCCCTCTCCAGCCACCATATCTACAGCAAATTCATACCCCTTAAGCCTCATTAAATCATCAATCATATCTTTCGCATACATATCAACATTCCCACTTACAAAAATTGTATTGATTAATTTTTTATCTAATGGACTATTTTTTTCTATCTCTGATAACATATAAGTTAAAAACTCTTTTGAGTTATTTTTCTGCTTTACAAATATTTTAAGTGCCTCTGTAAAAGTCTCATTTTCTTCAGTTGTTATTCTTACAGGAATTATGTTCATCGTACTACCAAACATAACATCCCTTTCAAATGTATATTCCTGTAAAATTAACCCATATATTAATTCTATTATATCTGTTATATTTATCCCCTGTTTTTCAGAAAACTTCTTTAATCTAGCATATTTTTCTTCATTTATTACTATCTTTTCTTTAGCTAAAATGCCGTTGTTCTCTTTATTGAAATAATCTGCTGGTATTTTAGCCATATTGTTATATCCTTCAAGCAAATTACTCCAATGAAGTGCCGCTTTTTTTATTCTTTCAGAACTTGTAGACATCTTTTTTTCTCTAGTCTCCATTTTAATCCCCCCTTTTCAAAGAATTGTAAGGGTTTTATTTATAATCGTATTTTCTAGTAGTCTCACATAGAACAACTCTTATAGTTTTATCAAACATATTTCTGTATGAGTTTAAAAATTCATTAAGTTCTCTATCTGATAAGTCTATTTTTTTACTGCTGAAAAGTAAAACTTTATCCTCTTCTATTATTATTTCTATATCATTTAAATCATTTTTTATATAAGAAGTTATATTGCTTCTTATTTTTATTTTGTTGCTATATTTATCGTAAAATCCAGATGCTTTAGTGTACCGGTCTACGCTTTCCTGAGATGGATTTGAAGAACTTATTCCACTTATTTTTTCTGGATCTAGACCAAATTTTTTAAGCTGTTCGTCCATCTCTTTTGTATCCATTCCATATCTTTCCATAAATTTCTGCTGTATTTTGTAGAATTTTTCTTGAGATATATTATTATCTCTCATATAATCCATCATTTTTCTTGAAAAGCCCGCCATACTAAGGTTACCGCTTGCCACATCACTATAAAGGCTATACATATAATCTTCAAATTTATCTACATCAGATTCTTTTACTTTATTTTTTAATTCATTAAAATCTATTATTTCAGACATTTTCTATACCCCCTAATTTTAATTTAATTGCTTATCTATTTTTTAACTTTTTATTTAATTTGAAAAGCTATTTTTATATTAAAGATTATATCATATATAAATAAATTTTAGCTTAAAATTTTTGAAAATTTAATCCTTTTATCTTTATTTTATTTATAATATATGTTTAATAGTTTGTAAAAAAGTATTAAAATTAAATATAAGAGGTTAATACTATATAAATAGTATTATTTTTTACAAAGATAGTTGTTATTATTTTTACATTTTTATTTAGGAGGATTTTATGAAATTATATATTAGTGCAGATATTGAGGGTTGTTGTGGAATAGTCGACTGGAATGAAACTTTTACAAACAATTCAGAATGGGATACATTTAGAACTCAAATGACTAAAGAAGTTGCTGCTGTTTGTAATGCAGCTAATAAATGCGCTTTTGATGAAATTATAATAAAAGATGCCCATGAGGACGGAAGAAATATAATTTATGATATGTTGCCAGATATTCCTAGCATCAAGCTTATTAGAGGTTGGACAGAAGATCCTCTTTGTATGATGTCTTGTATAGATGAAAGTTTTGATGCTTGTGCATTTGTAGGATACCACTCTGGAGCTTGCTCTGATGGAAATCCACTATCTCATACAATGTACCTTAAATTTGACTATATAAAATTAAATGGAGAATTTGTGTCTGAATTTATAATAAATGTATTTACAGCTGCTTATTTTGGTGTTCCAGTTGTTTTCTTAAGCGGTGATAAATCTCTTTGTGATACAGCAAAAATTTTAAACGAAAATATTTTAACTGCTCCTATTTTAGAAGGTAATGGTGGTGCATCAATTTCAATTCACCCTAATCAAGCAATTAAACTAATAGAATTGAACTCTGAAAAAGCATTTAAAAATAATTTAGATAATTGTAAAATTGAACTTCCAGAGTACTTTGAAGCTGAAATACGATTTAGAAATCATAAAGATGCACATAAAGCATCTTTTTATCCAAATGTATTGAAAAAGGATGAAAAAACTGTTATCTTCAATACAGATGACTATTTTGAATTTTTGAGGATGTTAATGTTTATTTAATTTAATTTTGTAATTATTTATGTTTTGAAAGTATTATTTTTTAGGTGGTGAGTTCAATTTCTAAAAAAGGAAAAAATTCAATATTTGCAATGCTTATAACTTTGATTATTGTTATGGCAATTTCGTTTGGTATTATTTATGCAGTCACTACTTTTGTAGGCATTGGGCTTATGACTCTAATCGGATTTGAGTACAATTCGATTCCAGCGGTATTTTTATTTTTCTTTATTTTTGTATGTTTTACTATACCGCTAGATTTTATTAGTACCTCTATTCTAGATTTTGTTCGTTTTAAAGGTCGTATTCCAGAATCTTTTTATAAGGTTTTAGAGTTTTTTGTAGAGGTCGTTTTAGTTTTATTGGGATTATTAGTTGTTGATAGTATTATGAAGTCTATATCTATTCCTTTTAGGACTAAAATTTTGTTCTCTGTACTATTGTATGTTTTTACATCTTCAATAGAGTACATGTTTTCAAAGGATAATAATGAAAATTAAAAAAGTGCTATCACATATGTGATAGCACTTTTTTATATTATAACATTTCTACAAATGCTTCAAATCTAGTTTTTAACTGTTCACTATCTGACTGAGAGTAATCAGTTTCTAATGAAAGGAATGATATTCCTTTTTCTTTAGTAACGAATTCTTTTATTCTTGCACTTTCAACAGTGAAAGTATGGCAAGCAGTTAATGCTATATCTATAACACCATCTATCTGGAATTCATCTATTAATTCATCAAGTAATTCTATTCTTCTGTCGTTGTTCATCATACAAGAACATCCTATTTTTAAGTATGCTTCAGCTATTGCTTCGTATACATCAGGATTTTCTTCATCTACTAACCATCTATTTGATCTTGGACCACCACAGTTTTCATAAACAACAACATCTCCACCAGCTTCCTCTATTGCTGGAGCTATTTTATTTATAGCACCTGCTATAGGAGAACCAGTTATAAGTATTCTTGGTCTATTTGATTTTTTATGTTCAGTTGCATTGTATTCTGCTTTTATATCATCTATTAATTTTCTAAGTTCTGCTTTCATAGCTGGTCTATCAAATTTGAACTGAGTCTGATATAAAACTCTGTGTATATCCATTCCACTCATTGGAGGTGGGTTAAGAGCTCCTAATTTGAAGTATTCCATTAATAAAGCTCTTTCTTCATTTTTATCTTTTATAGCTGCTCTTATATCGTCTTCAGTTATTGTTATTCCGTAGAATTCTTCTAATCTTTCTTTAAATCTTTTTATTTCTCCAGCCCATAGTTTTATACCTGCTTCATCTGCTAGGTTTGGAAGATGCATTATGTGAGTTGGTTTAACTTTTGCCATCTGTTCATACATTTTCTTTTTACCATCGCAAGTTGTTTCAGCTACTACTATATCACTAAAATAGAAGTATGGACATGTATCTGTTATAGCATGACCATAACTTGATTTAACCATTGGACATAGGTTTCTTGGTAATACTTTTTCCGCATCTGGTATAGGTTCTTCACTAACACCACAAAGACCTACTGAAACTGCTCCTGCAGCTAATATTATTTCTGCTGGAGTAAATGTACAATATGCTCCAACTACTTTTTTACCATCATCTTTTAATTTTTTTATTGCTAAGAAACCATTTCTTCTAGCTTCTCCCCAACTTTCAAACTGTTCTGGAAGTCCTACTGTTGTCATTATAAAACACACCCCTCGATATCATAATTTTTATAGTATAACTTATTTTAAGTTTTCCATATTAATTATATATCACTGTTGTACCTGTTTGTGTAAATAAACTATTTTTTAATAATAGCAAATATCTATATATACTATTTTTTATTATAGTTTTTTTCTATAACAATATATTTTTTCTATTTTGCACATGTACTCGTATAACTTATTTCTATAAAAATAAACTTTTATCTTATTTACTCATTATTTCTTGCATCATAGTTTCTAATCCTTCTCCATATCCACTACCAGCCCAATTATTAGATAATGATTTAACTGTTTTACATTTTCCAAAAAGGCTAGTAAAATGTCTTGGATCTTTAGGATTTGATAGAGGATACCCTTCTTTACCAGCGTAAAGTGCCAAATGTTGTACCTGTGCTAGCACACCATCTTCCCAAGTTTCAAATCTTGTATGTGCTTCTTTGTCCTTATCATCTCCTCCTACTGGAGATTTTAATCCACAAGTATTTTTAAATGTTTCATCCAATACTCCACCAAATTTACAATATCCTGTTTCTTTTGCACACTGTGCAACTACTAATGTAGGGTCTACTCCATTTTCAACAGCTGTATTATATAATATTGGTAATATCTCCATAAATAAATCAGATGCTTTTTTACTTTCCGCCCATCTTCTACACTGTTCATATGTAGATGTTGGTTTAGAAAGTATTGGTAAACCAAGCACAACTCCATTATTAGTTGAACCATTCGATTCATTTGAACCATTTGAATCACTTGAAGATGCCCGTCTTAAACAGTCTTCGTATATACTAGTACTCAAAGTACCTATTTTAGAAATTTTTGAAGCACCTCTAAATATTGATTTATCAGACCCTTTAGAAACTAACATAAGAGGGTCGTCTTTTGCCAATGTAGATCCTACTAGTGCATTTTTTAAATCATATCCATCTGCCACATAATATCTATTAACATTTGGATAGAACTTATTAAGTATTATTTGATTAGTTTTATATCTATTAGCTCCACCTAATCTTTCAGCATTTGTTGCTTTTACTAAGCTATCTGATATTACAGTAGTTCCTCCTATTGCATAAGTTTTTACATTTTTTAGTTTATAATCTATAGTTTTTCCATTTGTAAGTATAACAGGCATACCATCCTTAACAGCCTTTGAAGCTATACTTATACTGTCCGCTTCCCCTTTTGTACCATTAGTTATTGCTACTGAAGTTATTTTCTTTAATTTAGCTATCTTATTTGCTACATTATAGCTAGTTTTATTTCTATTTGAGCCACCGATTCTTTCTACACTTATTCCTCTAGTTTTTAGAGTACTTTCAACTCCTTTTGATACAGCATCCTCTAGTCCGATTATGTATACCTTTTTTACATTTTTTAGTCTTTTAAATGTTTCATCAGGTATACTATTTTTCTTAGTAAGAAGTATTGGTGCATTTGTTGCTCCTGATAACCCACTTGCTGAAAGTCCATCCGCTATAGAGTTATCTAAGTTTACAAGTATAGCTGTATTATACTTTTGTCTATCTGCTATTAATCCTGCTGTTTCATACATATTTTTACCCTGGATTACCTCTTTTTCCGCAGCATTAACAGGTATAACGCTCCCCATTAACATTGTTGATGCCATACACACTGTCATTGTTTTTTTTAAATTCATTTGAATAATATTCCTCCTCTCATATAACCATTCATAATTTTTATTTACAATCAATTTTATAATATACTCTTTTATCTACAAATCATTTTCTAAATTAAAAAAGGCTAAGATTTTTAACTCTTAGCCTTTTTTTATTATCGCATAAATTCAATCATATTTCAACGTTTTCAGTGTATATTATTAGTAATTTACTCAATTACAATTTTTATTCATTATAAGCTTTTATTACTTCTTTTATAGCATTTAATGCATAATCTACATCTTCTTCTGTATTGAAGTATCCAAAGCTAAATCTTACTGTTCCCTGAGGGAATGTTCCTAATGTTTTATGAGCAGATGGTGCACAATGCATACCTGGTCTTGTAGATATTCCATAATTAACATCTAATTCATGGCATATTATACCATTGTCCATTCCAACAAAGTCTAAAGATACAACAGCTGTTCTATTTTCAGTATCTCTCTTACCTATTATAAATCTTTCATCTATTTCTTCCATACCTTTTATGAATCTTTCAGTAAGCATCATTTCTTTTTTATGTATATTTTCTATACCTACTTTTTTGATGTATTCAAGAGATGCATGTAATCCATATGTTCCTGGTATGTTAGGAGTTCCACTTTCGAATTTATCTGGCATGTATTCTGGCTGTATTTCTTCATCAGATTTACTTCCTGTTCCACCTTCTATAAAACTATCTACCTGAGGAACTAATTCATCAGTTATTAAGAATCCTCCCATACCCTGAGGTCCTAGTAATCCTTTATGTCCTGTAAAACATAATATATCTATGTTCATTTCTTTCATATTCATTTCGAATACTCCTGCAGTCTGAGCTGCATCTACTATAAATATAACATTTTTTTCTTTACATATTTTTCCTATTTCTTTTATTGGAAGTGCAGTACCACATACATTTGATGCTGCTGTCATTACAACTGCTCTAGTATCTTCTTTTATTGCAGCTTCTACATCTTTTAAATCTATTTCCCCAACTTTATTACACTGAACTCTAGTAAATGTTACTCCTCTAGTCTGTTCTAGTTTTACAAGTGGTCTCATGACTGCATTATGTTCAACTGAAGATACTACAACATGATCTCCTTCTTTTAATAGTCCTTTTAAAACTGTATTCATAGATTCTGTTATATTTTTAGTGAATACAACATTTTCTGGTTTATCAAATCCAAATAATTCTGCTAGCATTTCTCTTGTTTCAAGTACAACAAATCCTGCACTTAAAGCTGATGAATATGCCCCTCTATTTACATTTCCTCCAACACTTTCTACATATTCTTTTATTGCATCCCCAACACCAGGTGCTTTTGGAAATGATGTTGCCCCATTATCACAATATACTTTTCTCATATTATTTTCCCTCCGTATCAATTTATAATTTATATTTTAGATATATCATATACAAAATATAATATTTATACTTACTTATATTATATCAGAATATATTTTTTTTGATAATTCTTTTAATATTTTTAATCTATTTATTATTTTTCGTTTTAAATGATTTTTTCAATAATAACTATTTTGATTATAGTTTTTTTCTATAGTATGGCATATTTCTTAATTGTTACATACAAATATGTTATTATGAGATTGGGTAATGCTTTGCCTCAAAAAGTAAACAGGAGGTACTTTCATAATGAAAGAAAAAAGAAATATCATTATCGGTGGTGCTGTTATAGGTATAATGGCTGTTATTTCAGTTATGCTTGGTAACCCTAAAAACATGGGTATATGTATAGCTTGTTTCATCAGAGATACTGCTGGTGCTTTAAGTTTACATCAGGCTCCTATCGTACAGTACGTAAGACCAGAAATCATAGGATTTATATTAGGTTCATTTATTCTTGCATTTGCTAGTAAGGAATTCAGCTCAAGAGGAGGATCTTCTCCACTTATAAGATTCTGTCTTGGATTTATAGTTATGGTTGGTGCATTAATGTTCTTAGGATGTCCAACAAGAATGGTTTTAAGATTAGCTGGTGGTGACTGGAATGCCATAGCTGGTTTAGCAGGATTTGTAGTAGGTATACTTATAGGTATAGTATTCTTAAACAAAGGATTTACTTTAAAAAGAAACTACAAACAGTCTAAATTAGAAGGATTTATAATGCCTGCAATATGCGTATTCTTATTCATATTACTTGCAGTTAACTCTACTCTTCTTGTATTCTCTACAGAAGGACCAGGTTCTATGCATGCTCCAATATTCTTCGCTCTTGCAGTTGGTCTTATAGCTGGTGCTATATGCCAGAAAACAAGACTTTGTATGGCTGGTGGTATAAGAGATATAGTTTTATTCAAAGACTTCTATCTTGTAAGCGGATTCATAGCTATGCTTGTTGGTGCTTTCATAGCTAACGTAATAACTCATCAGTTTGCTCCTGGATTTGCAGATCAGCCAGTTGCTCATACAGATGCTTTATGGAACTTCTTAGGAATGGTTGTTTGTGGTTGGGGTTCTATACTTCTTGGTGGATGCCCAATGAGACAGTTAGTTTTATCAGGTGAAGGTAACGTTGACTCATCTATAACTATATTAGGTCTTTTAGTTGGTGCTGCATTCTGCCACAACTTCAAACTTGCTTCTTCTCCACTAGACCAAAAATAATACAAACAATATTTCTTTTGACTTTCATATATTATTATGATATATTAATTATAAGGTTAGCAAGTAGTTTGTCATCTACTTGTTTACTTCGTTTCGTTAAAAAGGACTCACAGACGTGTGAGTTCTTTTTTTTATGCATTATTTTAATAAGCATGAAAAAACACCCATACCGCTATGAGTGTTTTCTTGTTAGTCTGTACCTGGACTATTAGAATTTTTTTATTATGGTCAGACTAACGGCTATAATATCGTAATATTTAAAGAACGAAAGTTTTCTTATACGACTTAACTCTCTCTCATGGCTCCCCACTTTTTATAGCCAGAATTTTTAACTAGTATTCGGGTACTGTGTTCGTGGTAGTGCTTTTAATTTACCAACTGTGTTTCGTACAGTAGAGTCCTCTTGTCACATTTCCTAGGTTTATAACAAGTGCACATTGTCGTATATAATTGGCAAGAGTAAAAGGAATCGGACCTATATCTACAGTTTTGGAGACTGTTGTTTTACCATTAAACTATACTCTTATAATTGGCAAGGGTAGAAGGACTCGAACCTTCGCATCTAGCAGTCAAAGTGCTATGCCTTACCGACTTGGCTATACCCTTACGATAAAAGGTAGCCACACGTATGTAACTACCTAAAGTTGCCACGTCAACGTAAGACAGTGGCTTGGTCTTATCTCGAAAAATAATTGGTGATTTAAAATATAATTAGATTAGAATTGTAACAAGTCTCACTTCACATTGTGCTAAACTAATACTAATATTGTACTTATATTATAACCTTGGTTAGTGTGTCGATTCAATAACACTTCCTATAAAAATTTAAAAGCCTGTCATAAAGACAGGCCTCACCTAAAGAAATAATGTTGTTATTAAGTTTTTAATAAGGACTTTCAAAAAGCCTCTCCCAAAATCATTATACCCTTGTTTAGTGTGTCGATTCAACAACATAATCTAAAACTTTTTTAACTGTATCAAATCTATCCTTACCAACTAATTTAATTTTAGCAGCAGGGAACACTTTTTCTGCTCCTCCACCTACTACAACTAGATTAGTTATAGATTTTCCTTTTATAGTGTTTGCTTCAACAAGTTTATAGTCTTTCAGTTTCCAATTTAATACTGTTGCAGCTACCTTGTCTATATCTCCTACATAAGCTATTACTTTATCCATTTTAACACTTCCTTTTTCCTCTCCAACTAAACCATCTACAATAGCTTTAGCAACTTTTTTACTATTGTACTTGTTTACATCATTCTTATTATCCACGAAACATACTTCTATAAGTATTGCTACATTTTTCGTATTGTTTAGATAATATAAGTTATCTCTCTTTTTAATTCCTCTATCTTTAAAGCCACATTCCTTGACTATAGACTTTTGTACTTTAGTCGCCCATTTAGATCCATTAGAAGTTTTATAAAGTACTTCTGTGCCATTGCCTTGTCCGTTAGAACTATTAAAGTGAATAGATACATCACAGTCAACTTTTCTAGCATTTGCTTTACCGCATATCTTTCTTAACACATCGGTCTGCCCTGTACCATTGTCGCACGTACAGTCATAAGCATTATGTCCACGTCTTTTAAGTTCTGCTATAACTTCATTTTTTACTTTTCTTGCTTCTGTAGATTCTTTTATATATCCACTAGCACCACAAGCTATCTTTCCGTCTGGATTATGTCCTGCGTGTATATTAAAATTCATTACTTTCTCACCTTCTTAATTTCCTTAGGATTTTTACTTATAACACCAACTACTGCCATAATAACGCACCCTAATAGATAAGGGTTTTGTATAACGTTCATTATGTTTTCAAATAGTATCGACCAACTTGTCAAGCTTTCTGCGTTTATTCCTGCAGCAGTTCCTATAACACCGAATAAACCTATCCAAGTATATATGTCTTTATAATTCATCTAATCACACTTCTTTCTACAATTTTCACAATTGCTTTCTATCTTTTTTATGTTTCTAAATATTGTATCTATTTGCTCATCATGTCTAGCCAAGTCTTTTTCTATAATGTGTCTATCGTGCGCACTTTTTTCAAGCTTATCGTCTAATTTGGTAAGCAAGGACTCATGATGTTCGAGCATGGTTATTATAACAGCATTGTCTTTACCTTTATCTTGTGCTTCTTTTAAAGCTTTTTTATAATATCCTGCATAAAGAGTTGTTATAGCTACCACAATCCCTAAGATTAAATTTAAATCATTTAACTTCATTTTCTAGCTCCTTTATAAGTACTTTTACTTTACTTTTCAAGTCCTCATACTTTCTTTTGTAGTCCACTGTCTCACGCCCTCTGTAGTCCTCTATAGCCTTTTCAAGTCTAGTAGCTACACTTATAACACTATCTGCCCAACTAGTCTTAGAACACCATTTTTTACCTACAGAGTATATGTCTTGTTTCCCGTCACAGTATCTCCAATCTGCCTTAGAGTCCCTTTTTAAATATTGCATACCTAACCTATGCCCTGCGTGGTCTATACAAGCTTCTTTAGTTTCAAAGTCTTTACCGAAGTTTGGTTTACCTTGTAGACTGTCCCTTGCGTCTATACCGAATAAGTTATTCTTATCTTTTGCTAACTTAGATAGTCCATAATTAGACTCTAAACAAGCTATAGAAAGTAATATTACTGCATTTATATCATAGTTCTTTTCTGCCTTTAGGAAATACTCTGTTAGGTTAGATAATGCGTTGTTAGGTTTCAGTTTATTAACTGCATAACTTAATTCATCAGCAGTGGTATGCGATAAACCACTTATGTTATTTTTATTAAACATTTAATCACTTCCTTTTTAATTGGGCGAAGGAAACAAATTTCCCTCGCCTATTTTGAAATGTTCAAATTTCAATCTTTTTAGGGCATAAAAAAAGAACATATCTTAATCTATGCCCTATCTGTTAGTTTACTATGCTAGAGCTTTTTCTTTTTCTTCTATCATAGCTATTAAGCCTTTGTATTCTTCGTCGTTAAATTCTCCAACTAAAAAGAATACATTTACCTTGTTTTTAAGGTCTGCTAATTTTTCTCCTGTTTTAGCTTTGTTAATCTGTCTTACTGTTAAATCGTATAACATAATGTCATACCTCCTTTTAAAAAAATATTTATTCTAAACTGCTAAGACTAGCAGTATTTAGCTCAAGCATTGCAATCTTATAAGACTGCTCAAACATAATATCATCTTGCTCGTTATTTCTGTTTTCTTGCGTTTCCATACGTTCGTGTAAAGTTGGACTTGTCGGAACATCTGGAGCAGGTGGAACTGGTGTGTAATCAAATTCCAAAGTCTTAGTTTCCACATTAACTCTATAACTTGTACACTCTGCAAATTCTGTCTTAAATTCGCCCCATTTTAATTCTATATAATCTACCTCACTTTTGTTGTATTTGCTAAGTTCTGTGTAGATTCTCCAATCGTCCTCTGTAGTAGTTTGATTTACCCAACCTTCTGCCTCTCCTGTGTCTAATATTACACGTCCGTCTACTTTTAAAAAGTAAATTCTTTTTCCTATGTATTTGTATCCTGCCATAGTATTCTCCTTTCTTAGCCTAATGCGAACCATTTCCCGTATATAAGAGTTCCCATACTTTTACCTTTTATCTCTTGGATTCTAAAAGTGTTATTATCTATCATTTTAATTGAAATAGTTCCTCCTTCACCTTGTACTGTCCCCATGTACCAATTAACTGGCTCTGTATTTCCCAAAGTAGAAATCATACCTGTAAATTCAGAGCTATATACAGGGTTTGTCGCTATTAAAAATAAATTTTTTATTTTAAAATCAACGGGTAACGTCTTGTTAAAGCCTTGCCTAGGACCTAAACTAGTTTTATAATTTAAATCTCCTGTTGCAAACTTTTTATATTGTCCAACCATTACTTCCATTTTATTCGGCACGTCGCTTAGGTCTATAGCTTGTTCTCCACCTAATTCGACAAGCTTATTATCTATATTTGTTGCAACTGTTTTAGTTTTATTCTTTTCTGTTTCTGTTCTGTTTATCTCGCTTATAAGCGACATACTATCACTCTCCTATTCGATAGCAATGTATTCTAGCAATGTAAGAGATTCCTCCTGTCTTGTTGTTGCTGTAATTGTAAAGTTTTTGTTTGTTATATTTTTTATATACCGACTATAATTGTCGTTAGTTTCGTAAACAGGCGTTCTGTAATCGTAGTTGTATGTACTTATTACATTTATTTTTTTTTGAAGGCGTCCCCTTGTAGTACTAGAATTATTAAACTTGGATTAAAATTTAAATTTGTATCTATTACAAAATCTGTTTCTCCAAAAGTGCTTAAGAATTGTAAAGTTTTATTCGGTTTAATTATCGCTATCTTTTTATATTGTCCTAACATCTTCGTTATATTATCCGGAACCTCGGCTACACTTGTAGATTGTACACCCCCCCGAACAACAATATTGTTTATGTTCGTTATTCCTTTCTTTAATTTTGTTTCTAAATTTTCTGTTTTAGTTATTTCTTGTTTTAAGTTCATTTTTTCTCCTATCCGATAGCTAACCATTCTTTAGCATTAACTCTTAAAAAAGAAGAGTATGGGTCTTTTGTAAGTTTTATAATTACTTTATTGTCAATATAGCTTACATCAACTTCCTTAGCCGAACTAACTACAAAAGTATGCTTTCTTTGTTTCGTATCTAATATTAAATTTAGAGTAGTGTCTGCCATAGTACTTACTATTACCCTACTAGGTTTAAAATCTGTTGCAATTGGAACTTCTAAAAATTCTCCACCTACTTTTAAAACCTTTTCTATACTGCAACTCCCCATAGCTATCTTTTTATAATTCTTACTTATCATACTTTTAATATTATCGGGAACTTCTGCTAAACTTTTAGAAGTGATACCCCCCCCCCGTACTACAACTTGATTAATACGGTCTTTAGCTAACTTTACTTTATTTTTTAAATTCTCTGTCTGTGCTATTGTAGTTTTTAAATCTGCCATTGTATCCCTCCTTACACTGGATTACCTATCTCTGTCTCTAACTCTGTATTAATGTTAGATAGTCTTGTTGTTTGTCCTGTAACTTCTTGTTTTAGTGCTTTAATCTCTCTAACTGCCCACTCTAACGCTTGTTGCACATTTGTAGCTCCGATTTGTGTAGTTGTATCTGTATATTTAACTTTATCGGCTACAAGACTAATATTTGAAACCTTATCATCTATCTCATCTAAAACTTTATCAAGTGTTGTACCTGTAAACTTATTATTCTTATCAGTTACTTGTACTTTTTCGTCTATAAGTTTAATATCACCAATAGTTTTAAATTTTTCATCTATCTTATTAAAGTTTGAGTTAGTTATCTTGACATCATAGGCCTCATCTTCATCAGGAAGCACTAACTTTAAATTATCTGTTGTTATTGCCATGTAACTTCTCCTCTCTTAACTGTCTATGTGTATACTGTGCTAGTTCTCTATGTGTGTACTGACCAAGTATTCTATGTGTATTGTATTTAAGTTCTACCTTTAGCCAAAGATTAAGAGGGACTACATCTTCAAGCATTTTCTCGACTTCCTGGAACTGATTCTTCCTTCCAAGGTCAATCTTTACATGTACGCAATCTATACTAATATCAACTTTTAAATCATAGCCACCTTGACCACATATACTGTCTAACATCTCTCTAAGTCTTTTTTCTGTATAAGGTAACTGGTTTAAAAACTTAATCAGTATCCTTTTTCGTCTGTCCTCTAAGCTATCAGAATCCCTTCTGACAAGGTGTAACATCTTTTCCCACCTAGTACACCCATAATCGTCTAAAGTCATTATAAAGCCATTTAAAAGGACTCTACGTTTATCAGTTTCTAACTTATCAAACTGTTTATCTACTGTATCTCCTATAGCTATAAACTCTTTATACTTTTTCAGTTCTTCAGGTAAGTAGTCTTTATACTTTCGCATTAGTCAACTCACCTCTTTTAGCAATTTCATCATACTCAAGTACTAAGTTACTAGCTACTCCATTTATCTTAGTATCAGCTATGTCAAGTACTCCATCTAGTCCAAGTAATCTAGTCTCAATCTGTGCTATCCTAACAACTAGAGTAACACCATCACTCCAAGTCTTGTTAAGTTCTAAGAAGTACTCATCTAATGCTTTTTCTAGTTGCGACTTCATATCTTCAAAACTAAAAGAGTCAGTAAAAGTTATTTTAGTTTCTATGTTTACGACCTTATCCTTCACACCTAGCACCTTTACCTTGTGTCCTATTGGTGCTATTCCATAACCTTCTTTAGAATGGTCTGTTGGGTCTACTGCCTCTTGTGTAGCTTTTATAAGTTCTTGACTAGCACCGTCATAGGTAGAGTTTATAATCGTTAAATAGATATTCCTATCAGTCTCAGTAACTCTTTTAATTTTTATATTTCCTATATCTTGTAGTTGAGGGACTTTCTCTCTGTAGTCAGCTCTATTACCACCATAAGCTTGTGCGTCAAAACTTCTAAAGTATCTCTCTCTTAAAGGTTCAGTTTCTTCAACGTCCTCTCCGTTTATCAGTATTTCAGTAAGTCTTGCGTACTCTAGTCCTTCTATATACTCAATAGGTATCATATCTCCACTGCCACCTATAGGACCAGTTTCCTCACATTGCCCTTTGAAATGGAAGTTATCAATTTTTTCAGTTATAACAATGTTCCACTTGTCAAAGTTAAATCTGCTACCAATTGGTACGTCTTGATTAAACTCACATTTAACTATTGCACTTGTAGCAGGTGTAGGTGTTATACCTCTAGAGTGACAATGTTGTATTAGATATGGTCTACTAGCTGTATCTGGAAATACTTCATCAAGTATTAAATCTAAATCTATATAAGTTTCAGAAAATTTTACTGCCGTCGGTGATAATGTGTCATAGATTATTGAACCTTCCCTCTTATCAAACTCGTCAAGTACTCTAGCTAACATATCGTCTATGTGATATTCGAATGTATACTTTTCAAACATTTACACTAACACCTCCTTTTCTGCTTCAAAATCTCCAAAAACAGAATGTACTGTGAAAGTACATAACATAGCATCTTTATTCTTAGTTATTTTAAAATTTGAAACGTTTGTTACGCGATCATCTCTCATAACTGCTTCAGTTATTACTCTTTCTAACTCTGGTATAACGAAAGAATCCTCTTTCCCAAATAAGTATTTAATCTCTGTTCCATACTCATCATAAATTATATAATCGTACCTTTCGGTAAGAAGTACTAGGTATACAGCTTGCTCTACTGCCTCTATACCGTCTATATATCCTATATTAAATTTTCCATCTTCTTTATTTAAAGAATAAGTCCTAGACGGAGCTAGGACATAATCAAAATCATCTGTTATAAGGTCTGAATAATTATCAGTTTCTGGTATCACTCTAATCAGCCCTTTCTATTATTAAATATTTTTGCCCCTTTTGATAACTTATCATTAGGACATTCTCACCTTTTTTAAGCCCATTAAGAACTCTTACATTCAGTGTTTTTCCTTCTATAATCATTTTTGTATCATAGTCTTTTACGTTTCTCGATAATTTCAAGAAAGGTTCGGTAAGTATTATCTTTTGGTTTAATCTAACTTTTAAAGGACTAACACTTTCTACCGTACCAATTCTTATGTCTGTAGGGTTTTCTGCATAATTAGCATTTACTGCTAGTTTTTTTATAGTATTACTTAATGTTGACACTAGAAATACCTCCTTGCACAGTAGAAGTCTTTTCTACTAGATAACTTACTTATTTTAACAACATCACCAGTCTGTGGTGAGTGTATAAACTGTCCTCCACCTATAAACATACCAACGTGATGCACACCATTTTTATTAGCGAAGAATACTAAATCTCCTGGAAGTAAATTAGCTTTACTAACTGGCATACCACTTTGTGATTGAGCTTTAGAAGTTCTAGGTATAGTTTTACCAAGCTGTTTAGCTACCCAATACATAAGACCAGAACAGTCAAATGTGTTAGGACCTTGGGCTCCCCAAACGTATCTACAACCTAATCTAGATTTAGCATACTCAACGGCTTTAGAGTTACCACCTAAGCTACCAACACTATGGAAGCCTGTACCGTCTCCAATTATTGCATAACCATTTCTCATACCGAAGTTTTTCATCTCACTACCAGAAGGCATAAGAAGGTCAAACCTATAAGTACCGTCGGATAATACCTTAATAGCTCCACCACGGTCATTTACTTTAAATGTAGAACCGTCATACTTAGTACCTGTACCATTTATCTGTAACAACGTACCAAAAGGTATGCATGAAGGTGCTGCACAAGTTTTTAAAGTGTAGTTTATTTTCTCTCCACTAGCTGTAGTAGGTCCACCACCAATAGACCCTTCTGCTTTAGGACAGTAAGCACTAAATCTTGCTTTAACTTTTCTACCATTAAGTTCTCCTAAGCTACTTCCTCCACTACTGCCACTATTGTCTACAAGACTGTTAGCAGTAGATGTGTTAGGGTTGTAACTTTCTGCACTAAAGTCTTTATTTATTAGATCCATATCCATTGTGTAGAGTCCATCTTTATATCTGTGTATCATATTTTCGACAATCATATAACTTTTTAACTTATAATCACCTAAATCAAGATTAACAAGTATTCTTGTTCCGGGTCTTACTCTAACATCACCTAAAGCATCTTTAATAGTTATACTTCTTTTTACATTGTTGTATAAAAGTAATAACTGTTCTGCCATAGCTGCTGCATTAGTTTTATCGTCTATCTTTTTATAATACTGAAGAACACCCCACTGTTTTATATTCTTTGAATCCTTAACCATAGATATGTCATATTTACCTGTCTCCTTATTAGGATAGGCAAGTTTTACTTGGTTATAAACTTCATTGTCTATAGTAGCTTTGTAATCATATCCCATAATAGTTGAGTTATCTATCACTAGGTCAAAAGCCATGTCTTCTATATTTTTAAGCATCAATTTTCCAAAGTTATCGTATAATACATACAGTTTACCCGTCATAGCTAAAGTTTCATCCAAAGCATTTAATATAATGTCTATTAAACATTTATCCTCTTCAATTCTTCCAGCTATTTTATATTTTGTGTCTTCTATATAACCACATTTTAGACCAAAGTCCTTAGCTATCATTTTGATAAGTTCACTAGCTTTTTTATTCTCATATATGTAAGTATCTTTATTTTTTAAATATCTTATTTGGTCATAGCACGTACATTTAATGTTTCCGTCTTCGTCTATCTCTCTTGTAAATATCCAACCAAAAAAAAGCCATGTGTGAGATATTCTAAATCTCACTGCATCGCCTTCTATAAAATCAACTTCAGCACCTCTAAGTAATGTAAAAGTAAGTTTAGAAGGTTCTCCCTTCCTAGCTTGTTTAAGTTCAAAGTTATCTAGCACTACAGGTTCGTATATCTTATCTTTATGTGATATTTGTAAAGTAGTTCTATTGATAGCATCTTTACGAGCCCTAGCATATTTTTCCATATAATGTTCTTTAGCCAAGTCTTATCACCTGCCCAGAGTATATAGTATATTTGCTAGTACCTTCTTTAGCATTCCTCTTATCTAACATGACTTTATTCATGTTGTAAAGCTGTTTATACTTACTTCCATCACCTAAATACTTCTTAGCTATCTCCCACATACTATCTCCGTGTTTGACTGTATAAGTCTTAGGTTTATTATTAGAAGGCTTGTTAGGGCTTGACTGAGGCTTCTGAGTCACTGTTCCTTTATCCTTTTCAGACACATATATTACTTTTGCCCCAAAGTTTACATACTGTTTTAAGTTTATTTCAATAGATAGGTCTGAAGCATCTTCCGCATCTTCCATAAGTCTATAGTCCTCTAAACTAACTTTTAGATTTGTAGAATGTGAAGTTGAACCATCATCATATTCTCTACTAACTATAAATTGAAATGGTTTACAACTTGTTTTGAGTTCTTCTAATTTACTCATGACCTCACTAGGACTAACATATCTATTCATCCAAGGATATTCCTTAAGAGGTACAGGAACAGTAAAATTAATATCTGTTAGCCCTGGAAGTTTTAAAATGTTTATCTCTTGCATATTTGCAAGATCTTTAGTTTTATTTTTATTATTTATCATTAACTCCAGTTTAGGTGGAGCTACTGGTAATAAAAATCCGTCTAAATAAAATTTATAAGCCATATTCTCCTCCTAAACTACCGTATATGGACACCTTCTTCTGTTATATCAAGTTCTTCAGCTAACTTGTCTGCTATCTTTCTCATAACACCGTCAACATCCATATCACTATTTATATTATTATTATTTGTCATATCTATTTTTATTTCAGCAGTTGTGTATCTGTTTATTACTTCTCTTTCTGCTAAATCTCTTAAATATTCTATGTTTTCACCTGTTGCTTTTAACTCTTCTAATATTTGAGCAGTATTGTTAGCAGTGTCTTTTGTATTTTTGCCTACACCACCATTGCCCCCTGCTCCACCATTTTTACTTGGGTCTAAAGTATTACTTCCATTATATTTATTAAGATAATCTTGTAATGTTTTATTCGTATCATCTTGTTTCTTACCGAAGTTAAGGAAGTCTTTACCTATGTTGTACCCATTGTTATAAGCACCAGATATGCTCTCATATGGTAGCTTCCCAGCAGTTAGGTAATTAGCTTTTTTGTATGGTATTCTACTAGCTTTAGTGTGATGTACTGCTTTAGGAGTTACATGTCCTATTGTACCTATATTTACACCAGGTATTTTATTAGCTAAGTTGATAACACTATTAATCTTATCTATAGCCTTATTACAACCCCAAGCTATACCCTCAAATATCTTATTTCCGGCTTTATCGAATATATCTCCTAAATCATTAGCTGTATTTATCCCAGCATTTTGTATAGCTATAAATGAGTTCTGTACATCCGTTGCAACGGCTATAAACATATTTATTATAAACGTACCAACTAACATAGCTGTATTCATTATAAGTATAAATATGTTTCGTATGATTGCACCTGCTGCATACCACACACCTACTATTACACCTACTGCACTTATATTAGCCCCGGTAACTTTATTGATTATTGCTATCAATAGGAAGAAAGCTCCTACAACTAGCATTATCATAGCTATATACCAAGTCAATGGACAAGCGTATAACGCCGTATTTAATGCAAGTTGCGCACCAGTTTGTGCCCCAGTTGCAACTGCCCAAAGTTGTTTAGCTATAACGACCGCATTGGTCCGTAATGCATGAGCCATTTCAAGTGCATTCATGATTAACAGCTCACCTTTATATAGTGCAAAAAGTGCAAGAACTGTAGTAAGTACGGGTGCTATCATACTCCAATTTTCATAAACAAAATTAGCAATATTCGCAAGTCCCATAAGTGCCATAGCCATAAAAGTTGATATAGCTTGTGTCATACCAACTAAATTATCTACAAAAGCTAACATTCCATCAGAGTTAGCAAAATTACTAAGTAAATCATTAGTTTCCATAAGACCTAATTTAACATTGTTAGTTGCTCTAACCCATAAATCTTGCCAAGTTAGTGGTAGTTCGCTAAACTGTTCATTAACTTTACTTATTGTCTGAGGATCTAGTAAAGCATTTTTTATAACATCCGCTGTTAATTCCCCTTCTTTAGCCATCTGCCTTATCTTACCTATAGGTACGTTCATATAATCTGCTATAGCCTGTAAAAGTGTTGGTGCTGACTCGAATACTGAGTTTAACTCGTCTCCTCTTAACACACCACTACCTAGTGCCTGAGTTAACTGTAAAGTTGCTGCATTAGTTTCTTCCATAGTTGCACCTGCTATTTTAAACTGTTTGTTTAAAACTTCAGCAAATTGGACCGTTTCTAGTGTGTTCTTAAACACTCCCCCAGCATTCATTCTGATACGTGTTATCGTATTAGCCATTTCCGCGTATCCTGCTCTAGCATTTTGTGCAGTTTGGAATATAAGTTTATTAAGTTCTACAGTAGATAACATAGTATTGTTAATCATATTTATCTTAGCGTTTATCATAGACATTTCGTCTGATGTCTTTAAAAGCCATCTAGCACCCATTGCTATACCATAAGTTGTTATATAGTTTCTAAGTGCGTTCGTCATTCTATTAAAAGCATTAGTACCTCTAACACCAGTATGGTCAAACTCTGTTTGGGTTTGTCTAAGTGTTTCGTTAGTACTTATCAGACTGTTTCTAGTTGAGTTTATTGTGTTTCTTGCAAACTCCAAACTACTAGCATTTATATCGTCTCCCATTCTATGATTAAGACGTTCCATGACTAATATAGTTTGATTAACTGCATTACATATATTTCTTAAAGCGGGTGAAACATAGTCGTTAAGTTGTATTGAATTTTTTAAAACTGCCAACTATTACACCTCCTATGCAATAAAAAAAAGAAGGGTAAAAACCCTTCTTTTAAGCTTTATGTTTATTTAACTTTTTTCATTTCTTTAGCCTCTTTTTCAATTTTAACTTGAATAGAAGCTATAACAAAAGCTTTACTTTGAGTATCAAGGTTGTCAAAATCACGAGGAAGAATATGTAACTGATGTAAGCAATAATGCCGTATATTAGCTTCATAATCTTCCTCGAGTATTAGTTTTTTGCTTCTTCTACTAAATCATCCATAGGTTCAAAATTATTTATTTCTTGTACTTTAGTAAATAAGTTAGCAAACTCTCCTGAACTCAACATTTCTCCTAGTAAATCCCATTCGTTAGTTACTCCATAAGCATCTTGCAGTGATGCATCTCTTAGATTAGGCTCTGTTATACTTTTAGCTACTAGCTTAATCATATATCCATTATTGTCAAAAGACTGTTTAACAATTTGACCTCTTTTATTAGTAACTATATTCATGCAAGACTCTCTAAGTTCTCTGTCTATTTTTTCTGGAATAGCTCTTAACTTAAAAACGATTGGTTTTCCATTTTCGTCTAACCAATCGTTCGATATTGTATATTCTACTTCTTTTGAAGTTCTTTTATTTTTAGCTAAAAATTCTGTTAATCCCATTTTCTACTATTTCATCCCTTCTAGTAAATTAAATGTTTCTGGTATTTCGAAGTCGTCGAATGTACCAGATATGTCTTCATCTAAGTAATCTGCATCAGCATCAAACTTAGCTATTATGCCACCATCTAGGTTACAATCTTTTAATATAGTTGTCTGTCTACCTGCTGCTGAAGTTGGGTCTTCATTAGTTATCTGCATATCAAAATATATGTCTTGTCCAGTTTCTTTATACTTTCTTAAAAGCTCTCTAAGAACAGACATGTTATAGTGTGCAGTTCCTTCAAACGTACCACTCCAACCAGTAGACTTATTACCTTTACCAGTTTTTCCTAGTATAGGTACTTCTGTTTTAGTTTTATCTATTTTTGCCTCTAAATTTATAACGTGCATAAAGTTATATCTTATTCCTTCTATAGTCGCGTAACAAGTCGCCAAGCTACCGGCTATAGTGTCCTTTGCTTTCATTACTCCATTAGCCATTCTACATACCTCCTTATATTACGTTGAATGTCACATAAGCTTTAGCCATGTTACGTACTATTGTTAAGTTACCTGTTACCAATACAGAGTCATTTTCTCTTCCTTTTTCAACTTTTAAATCTTTAGGATCTAACTTATCTATTGTTTTAGCAGTTTCATAAGCTTTAAGTTTTGAATATATGCTATTCCAAAGTGATACTCTGTCATCTGCTAAATTTGTATAATTTCCTAAATACATTTTGTTGAAAATGTTAGCTGTATCTATTGCTATTGAGTCTGTTACTCTTATTACTTTATTTTCAGTAAATATCTCAGTTTTTATATCTGTGTAAGTTTTAAGTGTATTTATATCGTTTAATAGAACTACATCCTCACCTGATTTATGGAACACAAGCTCTTTATTTCTTGTGCACATTTCAAGTTCAAACTGAGTGTAGTCTGTATCTATTGCATACTCACCGTCATATTCCATGTTAAGTAAAGTCCCATTTAAAGGTATACTAGCCGATGCACCAGCTACCCAATAAACTAAATCTGGTTCAGTATTGTTTTTAACTGATATAACTCCTTCATAGTCTGCTGCTGTATAATTATGAGTTATTGTTTGGAATTTCTGTCCTATTTCATCTCTTAATCTCTTAGTGAAAGCTGTATATATCTTTTTAGTTGCTTCATCTTTAGAAGGGCAAACTAAACAGTTAAATTTATAAGGTTCTACTTTAGCTAAAAACTCCTGATGTTCTTTACCAGTTATAGTTGTTCCATTAGTACCACTTATAAGTGGTTTCCCTGCTGATGCTGAAAGACTAGGTTGTTTAAAAGTAACAAACGCATTTTCAACTAAATCTTGTGATTTAGCTACAACTTGTCTATCTACTCTTTTTCCATCTAGCATAGTTTCAACGTCAAACTTAGAAGGTTCGTCAACATTAGTTTTTACAACTATAGTTATGTTATTACCTCTAGTTCCAACAAACTTTGCCTCAGCTATGTCATTACTAGCTTTTACACCGTCTTTACACATTCTATATATGTGTGCTTTAGTTGCGTGTCTGAATACTTCTCTAAGCTTTATTAGTTTAGGGTCATCATATTCATAACCAAATAGTATAAGTGCATCTCTTTCAAATTCTTCTTTTGTAAGTGTTATAACTTTATTAGCTTCTCCCCAATCTAATTCAACGGGAACTGCTACAACACCACGTTCATTGTCAGAACTGTTGACATTTTTACCAACTATATTTACATACGTACCTGGTATTATTTTGTTTTGTGTAGTCCATACACCACCACCTAATGCCATAAGCCTATACCTCTCTTTCTAAATAATCTTTTAAAATAAAATCAGCCTCATCAAACGAATACTCTTTTGTATCGTCTAATAAGGCTGTAAGTACATCTCTATATTTTTTATATTTAAGTGATTCCACTATCTGTTCTTTAGTAAATTTCACTTCTGCTTTTTTAGTTGCCATTATTTACATCTCCAAGTCTGTGTTAATTTATTCATCTTAGGTGCATCTATCACTTTTCTATAAGTTTCAAATATGTTGAAAGTAAAGTGTAGTTCACCCTCGGTTCTTTCTATATTTTTCTCGTATGGTCTGTATATATCATTAGGATTATAAGGATCAGTAAGAAAATCAAATTCTAAAAGTAATCTATCAGACACGTTATTTAAGTCTAGTTGTCTTCCACTAGCTCTATCTTTATCAGATACATAAGTTAATACAAAAGTACGTTTAATACCTTTTCTACCACCTATGTAATCAGTAGAACTACTTTCTAGCATTTTTACCATAAAGCACGGTGGGTTTAAGTCTATAACAACATTGTCTGTTATATACTCAGCACTATCACCGAATAACTCATCTAATTTATTTGTTATAGCATCTATAACCATCTAAATGCCTCCTTAAGTTTCTTATCTAGCTTTTTTCTAATAATGTCAGGTGCTTCACTTCTTAACTCGTTTTCAGAGTATGTCAGCATAAACTGTCCTTTTACCCAAGGGTTTACAAGACGTTTTCCTATAGCTGGAACGTACCTTCCTACTTCTTGTCTGTGTCCAAACTCGACATATATCCCATAATGTACAGGGTTTACTATAGTTATTATGTATTCTCCGTTAACGTGTCTTACAGATAGAGAGTTGGCATACTCACCAATTTTCACATCTTTACCTGCTGTCCAACCTCTACGAAGTACTCCCGTTCTAACGGGTGTCCTTTTAATAACTTTAGTTAGGAGTCTAGCTGCAAGTTCTCTAGTTAAGACGTCGCAAAAATAATCTATTTCAACTATTGTCTTTTCAAGATTATTCTTTAGTGCGACCAAATCTCTGTAGTTATAGCTACCCCCTCTACCCATATTAGTTAGCCTCACTTAATAGCATCTCAATCTCTTGGTGAGTTGGATACTTCTTAGGTATACCAGCACACTCGTATCTAATATGTTCACCTTGATGATGAACAGTTATTCTACTTCCTATAGGTATGTCGTGTTCTGGTGCTAAAAAGAGTTTTACGATATTTGAAGATATGTCATATGTGTCTGTTTTTACGGAAGGTCCACTTCCTTTAACAAGATAGGAAAGTCTACAAGGTATATCTGTTAAAAGTACTGTTTCCCTTACATCAGATTGTTTACTTATTGGGTCTTTAGATTTAACCATTGTCGACACTGTAGCTGTATCGGGGTAATCTGCCTCAATCTTTTTTTTCATAAGTTCCATAAACTTTTTAGTACTTACCATGTGACTAATCTCCTATACTTGTAAAGCATTTCATTTCCATATTTTTTAAGACTTTCAACTTCTTTAGCTTTGATTTTTATTTTTTCCTTATCTATTCCTGTATCTACTTCCATACGATATTCACCTAATGTCATAGCTTTAATTTCGCCATAATCTTCTTGAGACTCGTTTTGTGATAAATCTTTAGTAGACCAACCTTTAATGTCAAGGAAGTGGCCACAAACCCTTCTAACTACTACAGTATGAAGTTCTTGTGGCACTAACTTTATATTGCAAAAGTTTTTAATTTCTTCTTCCACTTCCTCTACAAGCATAAAAATAAGAGACTCATCGGTCTCCTTCAATTTCACATTATATGCTTTTAATAACTGTTGAATTTTTTTATACCCAACAGTCATATCTATGTCTATCATGACTATCCTCTTGATATTATTCTAGCTATTGCTATAGCTTTAGGGTCTATAGTTCCACCTTCGCCATCACTTACTAAAGTCCAGTTTTCTTTTTTAGCTAATTCAGCATCTGTAGGTGAGTTAGATGTTTGACTTTTACCAGTGTATGATATTCCTTTAGGACACATAACTGCTCTTTTTCTTGTGTATAGAGTATCTAAACCACCATTAGTTTTAGGGTCTCTATCCATTTCATAAGGCACTTTTACTGGAAGGTCTTCATATATTATTGAACCTGAACCAAATACATAAGTTACATATCCTGTACCTTCTGCTACATAGTTAGGTTCAGATTCAGCAGTACCTACTTTAGATATTTTTACTGTTGGAACAGAGTCGTCTATTAAAACTACTCTACCGTTCCAAGTAGCTAATCCTAAACTTCTTTCTACACCGTTTGCATCTGTGTATTTCATGTATTCTAATAGTTTTAAGTTTTCTAAGTTTGTTGCAACAGTTGAGTGCATTATACAAAGTTTGAATACGTCTTTGTTATCTCCACAAGCTTTCTGCATAGTGTTGTTAAGTGTATCAGCACCAACTTTACCTGGGTCATCAGCAGTTCCTTTACCAGTTATATCCATTGTATGTGTATCAACGAAAGTTTTGTTTGCTGTTGGTGTTGTCATTGAGAACACACCTTCTAATATTTTAAGTAATGTTCCCTGGAACTTATCATCCCAATATTTAGAAACTTTTGATGCTACATGAGTCATGAAGTTAACTCCACTTGTTATGTCATAAGAGAAGTCTTTTTCTGTCCAAGCTTGTGCTCTACCGAATGTACCCATTGTCTGAGTAAAAGTTTTAGTAGTCTGAGCAGTTATATCATTAACTCCATCATAGTTTATAGGTTCTCCATCTAGTAAACCGAATATAGGGAACTGAGCGAATGATGAACCAGTTTGATCCATAAATGCACTTCTTACTCTTGTATCTCCTACAAGTATTCCTGCTTTTAAAAATTCATTCTTTTTAAGGTCTGGTATAGTTTCTATATACTTACCAAAAGCCTCTGGGTTAAACGACTTATGGTCGAATTTTGAAGTTGTAGCTGTTATTGCCATATTATCTTATCTCCTTTAAATTATTTATTTTGTCTTTCAATTTCTGCCACCCAATCTTCATAAGTCCATTCATTTTTTGGTTTTTCATTGGGCTTAACGTTAGTTTCTTTAGGTTCGATACCATCAATTTTTGTGGTATTTTTCCCCTCAAATAAAAAGGCAGTGTCCTCTCCTTCAACAAGGTCTTTTACAATCTCACTAAGTCCTAATACTCGAGTTTTGTCCTCAGTAAGTCTTAAATCGTTCTTGTTTATGAAAGGTAACACTGCCTTAATATTTTTCGCTTTTGCATCTCTTAAAGCCGATTCAACTGCACTATTAATACGCATTTCATCTAAGCTTGCGTTATAACTTTTCTGTAAATTATCTTTTTCAGTTTTTAACTGCTCTATGATACTGTTTAACTCTGCATTATCTGATGCGTTAGAAGTTAGTGTGTCTATCTTACTGTTAAGTGCAGTAACCGTATCATTAAGAGATTTGTTTTTAGATGTTTCTTCGTTTAATCTTGACCTCGGTACCATATCTTTTAAATCGTTTTTAGCTAAATTTAATATTTCGTTTGCTAACTGTTCGTCTATTCCTCGGTCCAAAAGCTGTTTTAATTCCATTTTCTTTTTCTCCTTTTCAGTACATTTTTTTACACCGTTCAGTCGGTGAACTCTGTCTTTATCTTTTACGTCTTAATACCAAAAAGACGATTTTTTGCATAAAAAATACCGAGTTTTATACTCGGTATGGTCCTCAATGGTCTACTGACTTTGAGCAACACTATTTATTTTTAATGTATTTATCATACCATTCGTGGTACTTCATTTTCGCATCTACATGACCAGTATTTCCTTCAGCATCTCTATACCATCTCTTATCTGTAGCATCCTCAAAATATGGTGCTGTTACTGTTCTACAAAAGTTATGAAATGGCGGTGCAGTTACCCAAGGTTCATACTCACTTATTTTGAATACTTCTCCGTCCATATCTTGACATATTTTAGAAGTTCTAGTGTCGAGAGTAGCGACTATTTCGTATTCTTCGACATCTAGTTCATTGTAACAATCTTTTTGTGCTACAGAGGCTATATAAGCACTCTCTGTCATAACTAAATTGGATGCTTGATGTTTTGTAACATTAAATCTTTTAGCCATATCTTCTACAAGCTCGTTAGGGTGTCTACCTTGTATTAAAGCTTGTGCAAGTTCTTTTTCTAAATACTTTATAAGTTCTGGTCTATGCTTTCCCCATATCCTTTTAGAAAAGTTAGTCCCGTCTGCTGTCCAAGGTTTAGATTTTATCATAACGATGTGACTTGGAACCACTGCTGCTATATCCCAACCTACACCAATACCTTTTTGTATTTCAAAAGCTGTATGATAGTAAGTTGATTGATAAGAGTTAGTAATATGATTATCAACTTTTTCAAGTACTGTATTTTCCATATCATTTACTATAGCTCGTATTTTAAGTTCTAAAGCCTCAAGCCTAGATATTCTAAATCTGATAGATGCGTTTTCAAGTTCTTTTATCCAATTACCCTCAATCGCATTTTCTTGAGCTTTTTCAATGTATTCCCACACGTCCCACTTAAACTCTTTGAGTTCACGTGCGTTAAGCATCTTCTTAGCCCGTGAGTACGTTACTCCGTTGTTATCTGCAAACTTATGATAGAATACACGTATCTCTTTTTCTATGCGCTTAATAGCTCTCTCATACTCTCTCTCGACTTCTTGTCTTACTTTATCGTTTATCTTGTATCGACTCTCTTCTAACTGCTCAAATCGTTTTTGCCAATACTTGCTACTCCTCATCATCTTCTACCTTGTCCTTATCGTTTCCACCATAACCCATTTTAAACTCTTCGGGCTGTTCTTCCTCACGTTGCTTTTTAACTCTATCGTTTTCTGCTGCTGGATCATCTATAAAAGGTATTTGTGCAAGTAAAGTTTCGTCAGATACAAGACCTATAAGTTTAACAGTATTGTCTATTATAGACGTTTCGTCTTGTAGCATGTCTCGATTGAATATGATATTAACTTTTTCATTTTCAAAATTACCTTGTCCTTTTAAAGCTATGTCTATATCAATAAACCACAACATATCGTCTAATGTTTTTAACATTTCATTTTCCATATTAGTTGCGTCTTGGTCTATTTCACTGAACATAGATTGTATGTTCATCTGATTAGGTGTTCCTGACTTTAAGTCCTCAACATCAACAGACTTCATACCTTTAATTAAAGCTTTCTTAAACTGCTCTAATATTATTTTGTAGTTTTCGGAGTTAATCTCTAGTTTTAGAGTAGATACTCCACCGCTACCACCTTCAGTATTTCTTATCTGAATAGTTCCATACGTTGATAGGTTGTGTCTCAATTCTCCTGGATTAGTACCGTCGAAATTTTCTACAACAAGTATTGTATCCCTTGCATCTTCTAGCATATTATTTTCAAATGTAGACGTTATTAAGTTTATACCGTCTTGTAGTGATTTAATTCTGTTTAAAAGTACTTGTTCGTCTTCATTGTATCTAAATACTAGAAGGGGGAACTTTTTCCACTTCATATTGCTACCGTCAGAAAAAGATAAATAACTTTTTTCCTCTTCTCCTGTAGGAAGTAAGTGATTATTAACGTATTTGTAAGTCTTCACACCTTCTTTAGTATAAACATCTACATACTCCACAAATTCTTCATTGTAGCCTCTTGTGTAGACTCTATTTGTGTAGACTCTATTTGTGTAGTGTCTAAAGAAAAAGTCTATTTCCTCTTTCTCATCATCTGCATAGTAGACTTTTACTTCATAAGGTTTAAATCTTTTGAATTTCAACTCATTATCTTTGTAGTAGGGGTGTAGGTAGCCAACACCACATTTAACCATATCACCGCATACCATTTTTATTTTGTTTCTTAGTCTTAAGTCAAAATATTCGTCAAGTACATCAGTGTATGCATCATTGTCCGTCTTAATTGCAAATTTATTACCCGTTAGATAGGATACTTTCTTGTCAACGTGTGTTGCGTACATATTGTCTATAACTTTGTAATTTTTTACGTTAGTTACTTCTTCAATATCTCCGTCTTCATTAATCATAGTCCTTTTGTGTCTTAATATGTCTTGGTTATCGTTGTAATACTCATAAGCTTTTAACATATCTAGTCTTTCGGGACTATGTAAAAACCTTGTAACCTCTTTAGCTAATAATTCTAAATTATCAGGACTTACTCCAATTTCTTTGTTTATGTAGTTATTCAGTCTCGCTACCCCCTTTCTTATAAAATTCCACATTCTCAAAGCTCCTCTCTATCTATAACTATAAATAGGACCTCTCATATAGTCTTCACAAGCGTATCTCATAGCATCCATTAAGTGATTGAACTCGTCATTAGGTATGTTTAGTTTTTTACCGAACTTGTCCTCCGCCCATGTGTAATTACTTATTTCCTTTAGGAAGTTTACACATTGTGGATGTGCTATAATTTCATAATCTTGTAAGAAGTCTATACCATTGTTTATACTGTCTTTTCCTTTTCTTGCTCTTCTTATCCCTCTTATTCCTAACTCATAAAGTCTATCGTTAGACTTTGGCTCGGAACTATCGGCAGTTATTTGCATATGTGCTATACCCCTTTTTCTTAATACGTCGGCTATTTTTTCATTCGACATATGGTATTCGTATATTTCATCAAACACATATAAACGTTTCTTGTCTGGGTCTATTGCACCCATAAAAACTGCTGTCGGGTCATTAGTGTATCCATAGTCAAGCCCGTATATTTGAGTGTATTTACGTTTTATCATGTTTATATCAAATTTTTCTTCTGTCCAATTATCAAAAATAACACCTTCTACAATTCCCCACTCGCCAAGCCCTGCCACTTGATAACGTCTAGGGTTTTGGACCTTCATACGTTCAAATACTCGCTTGTCGGCATCATCTAACCATTCATTGCACATATAATTTGTTGTCATAGCTAATATGTCGGGGTCTTGTACATCAAAAAATCTTTTCTTTACCCAATGCCTATCGTTCCAAGGGTTTAGGGTAAGTGTTATTTGTTTAAACATTCCCATTGGGACTTGTCCCCTTATAGACTCATCAAGCATGTCAAAGCTTTTTTCGTCTGTTATTTCATAACATTCCTCTATCCAACAGAAATTAAGATAACCAACATCAACAGTTATAGAAGTTATTTTCAAAGGATCATCTAACCCTCTAAACAATATTTTCTGCCCTGTATCTTTTCTTATAATCTCAAGTGGGGAAACTTTACAAATAAATAAGTCATCCACACCTAACCTATGTATCGCCCACTTAATATCGGCATAACAACTGTCTTTTAAAGTTCTTTCTGTTTTTCTAACTACTAAAGTATTAGACTCTGGGTACTCTAAAGTCCTAAATACCACGTTTAAAGCGGTTGTCTTGGACTTCTTAGAGGCTCTCGACCCTTTGCATACCCTATAACGTCCTTTAAAGTTCCAATAGGTAGCATAGCCTCGACCGACTATATCAGGAAGGTTAATCCTCAAGCATATCAGCTCCTACAATTTGTATGCTAACCCCACCTAGTTGATTAGTCGCATCGTATCCCTTGTCTAGTCCGTATATCTTACCTAGTGTTTTAAGTGCGTCAGACTGTTCACGTATAGACGGTGTAACTTCTACATGTTCAACTTCACTTACTCCGTCTCCTTTACCAACTACCATAGGTGTATAAGCTATTGTCTCGCCTCGTGCTATGCTTGTAAGTCTTTCAAGTACTTCAACACTACTCATTATTTTTGGACTCTGTACGCTGGCATAATATTCTTTTATAAGTTCTTGTGCTGGAGAATCTTTTTTTCTTAATTCCTTAGCTGCTGCCATTGGATTATCAAATCCTGCACGTCTCGCACTGTCTAAAGCATTTCCCGTTTCAACGTAAAACTCAGCAAATTTTATAACTTTTATATTATTTTTATCGTATTTCAAACGTTCTCACCTTCTTTCAAAAAATGAAAAAAGACACTCGTTTTGAGTGTCTCACTTCAGGATATATATTTCATTAATCTTTGGAGGACTTAAGCACTATGTCATGGCTTAAGAAAAGAGATTTTCATTATCTCCTTATTATACCTCACTACTACACTACTATATAAATAATGTATTTTGAGTGTGTTTTTAGTTCGTATTTAGTGCATTCCGATAGATAATTTATAACATTTACAAGGGGTAATTTTTTGATGTAGTGAGGTAGAATAAGGAGACATTAAGCAAATATCACTTTTGCTAACTCTTTTAAAAGTCTTTTATCATGTCTATTTATTCCTGAGGGATCTATGTTAAACATGCGACCTATTGCTGCATGTGTCATTTTATTAAAGTATTTATATTTTATAATTCCATAATATTCGTCATTTTCTATTAATTCCATAGCACCATCTATTTGGTTTTTGTGCCTTGTAAGCTGTGAAATCTGATGTTCTAGAGTTTTAATCGTTTCCTCTTCTAACTCTTTATCATCTTTCTTGTCTCCTGTAGTAGTTGGATAGATAGATACGGAGGAACTCTTAGAAGGTAGACCATACAAGCGTATCTCTTCCAATAACCGCGCCTTATCGGTCAATATACGTTTATATGCTTTGTAATTGTACAATAACTTCTGGACGTCCTTTATTCTGTCTTTTCCTTCCATTGTGCTCCTCCTCTCCTCTATCTCTTTTTTGTTGTTTGTAAGACTTTTATTTTTTTAGATATTCAATTATGTATTTTTTTATAAGTCTATGGGATGTAAAAGTCTTACACATATTTAATTATTACATTTTAGGCTATTATATGCACACCGAACCACAAAAACATAACAATTAAATAACTTCTTTAGTTTGTTTTTATTTTATAAATATAATATGTATAAATTACTTTATAAAATTAATTACTGTACATTTTTATAAACTTAACTAATCAAATCTCCAAAAATAATCGTTGAAATTTCAATGTTTTCTCCAACTATTCCGAAAATACATATTTACAGCATAGTTGAAGTGGCTCAAAGTGGCCTAACTTGAGCCACCCTATCAAACCATTGCAATTACTAGCTTACAAGCTTTTTAACGTGTCAAAGTGGCCTAATAAGTGGCCTAATGCTACAGAGTCAAGCCACTTTGAGCCACCCTATCAAACCATTGCAATTACTGACTTGTAGCACTTTTAAAAGCTTAGGTGGTACAATTGGCCTAAAGTTTTCGCGAAAATCTTTTTCTATACTCATCTATATACTCCCTCGCGCGCGCGTATACGTATATATAATATAAAAACTAATTACTAAATATTTACTGTATTTCTTGTACCAATTGTACCACTTACTCTGAAAGCATTGGTATTACTTGGTTAGAGGGTGGCTCAAAGGGTGGTACAAAGTCAATTTTCTTGAGCCACTTTAGGCCACTTTAGGCCACTTTTGTTGATAATGTGATACAATTGTAGGAAAATATGATATAATTAGATAAGTAAGAAGTAAAAAAGAAAGGAGAAAAAATAAAATGTTAGATAAGCAGCAACAAGAACAATTACTAGATCTCTTCACAGACACAACTACAATTGCCAAAAAAGTTGGAGCACATAGGGATGCAGTTAATTTAAAAATTAAAGCGCAGTTAATAGAAAATAAGGACTATTTTTATAAAGGCATACAAATTATAGTCTATAAAAGTGCTGTTAAATATATATATCCAGAGATTAAAGACCTAGAAGAGCCGGAAGACTTTCCAAGAGGCCTAGATATACAAACGGAAATATTATCTCTGGAAGAAGTAGCAAAGGTATTTAATAAGCCCCTAAATACAGTTAAAACAAGCCGAAAGAAATTTGTTAATAAAACTATAGCTGGTATGTGTTTAACTACTCTATCGGGCGTTTTAGAAGCTTATAAGCCGAAAGCCACTTCATATACTGTTAAACTAATAAGTCCACTACTTAAAAAGCATAGCACGGAGCAATTCCCGGAAGTATACGCATACATAACTAATATGCAGTTGCTCATCACGGATGATCTAAGCGACATATCACCAGATGCGGACACTCTTTTTATTGGTGGGGTACTGCCGACACAAGGCAACTACAAGGAGCGTATGAGCGAATTAAATGGCATTATGAACAATTGGATAGACGAAAGTATACAAATATACTACGCGACTTTTAAAGGCCTTTAGGGTGTCACCTAGAGGCTTTTTTTTATGTCCTTATATAGTAGAAATGTTTTGTATTTTGTATACAAACTGAATAATTACACAACTAATATAATTGTATTCTTATTAATTAATCACCTTTTCAAGTTTTTCAACATTTTTTATAATATTTTAGTTGACAATACAATATAATCATTTTAAAATATAGTTAACAAATTAACATAATTTTTTAAAATATAAACAACGAAAAAAGTGGACTACTCGCCCACTTTTCCAAACGCTTCTATTAATTTTTCTATACTTTCCAACTGCTCTACTGTTAAACTTTCCAATTTTGGAATTAATCTTTTTATACCTTCTTTTTGCTTCGGTTCCTGCAAAAACATTTCACCCTCGCCAGTTTCTAGGTATGCAGGATTCACTCCATATTCTCTTATAATATCGTTCTTGGTACGGTCTGTAAGTGCTCTATATCCTTTTTCTATAGATCCTATTTGAGACTGTGAAAGTCCTAAAGCATCCCCGAAATTTTTCTGATTTAATCCTAATTCTTTTCTTATCTTTTTAATCATATCCCCATACATTATTACAACTTCCTCCTATCTTTAATAACTGTATTATATCACATTTTATCACTATGTGATATTTTTTTATAAAAAGTATTGACATATTATTGCAATGCGTGATAATATATAACCATAGTAACACAAAGCGATAAAAAATTACAGAAGGAAACGAGGTAATCAAGATGACAAAAGATTTAGTAATAGGTAGAAAAACAAGAAAAGTTGAAATTTTAGAAAGTAACACAGTTCCTAATGGCTTTAATCCTTGGGCATCTACAGAAAAATATCTTGTATTTGCGGAACTATCAAACGACCCGAACGAAGGACCTTACACTATAAACGCTAATACTTTAAAAGCTATAGAAGTTGAAAATGCTGATACTGTTGTTAAGGCGAAAATAATAACAGGAAAGAAAACAGTTAAACAATTAAAAAATTATTTAAATAAAAAAGCTAGACATGTTGAATTAATATCTGAAGCTATAAAAGTATTAGAAGAAAATAAGATTGAATATAAATAATTTCGGGAGCTTCTCGGCTCCCTCCCCTTCCAGGGAAAAAACTTTTTATAATTTATTTAAAAAGTAGTTGACAATGTAATATAATTGTAGTAATATATAATCAAGGAAAGGGAAAAGCCCTTCCAAATAATAAAACGAAACGAGGTAAATGAAAATGACTAGAATAATAAACGGTGTAAAATTTGATTATGAAGTAAGCGAAATAACAGAAAAAGAATTAATAGCAATAGCAGCACAGGACGAAAGCTTAGACATGGAAAACTTTGAAACTCCAGAAGTTAAAATAGCAGTAGGCGATGTATTTGATGAGTTTTTAAATCATGAAGTTTTCGAACTTGATGAAGTACATGAGGCAGTAGCTAAATACTTTGAAGAAGTATCTGAAACATTAGACGAAGACGCAACAAGTGTTATGTATGTTATAGGTGATAAAGAGGATAAAATATACTCTCACTTTGAAGCTCCAGATGTTATAAAATCTTTAAAATTTAAAGAAGTAACTGAAGATAGATTTTTAGACTTACAGAGTCAGTTGGTCGGCTACAGTTGGCCAACTAGAGAGGATATAGGGGACGCAGTATTTATGGCAATAGGCGAAACAGACCCAGAAGACGGCGATATAAACTTTATAGACTCTAGCGAAGGAATAGAGGTAAGATGTGAAGATGGCGAAAGAAACAACAACACTTTCTTTATAACTTTAACTGAAACAGAAGACGACGAAATAAAAGTTGTAGATGTTGAAATGTTTTAAATATAAAAATTGGGGACTTGTTAAGTCCCCTTTTCTATAGGAGATTTGAAAAATGAGAAAAGATAATACTAGCGGTGTTACTGGTGTATTTTGGCATAAAAAAGCTGACAAGTGGACGGCGCAAATAACTATTAATGGTAAACGCTATTCTTTAGGGCTTTTTGAGGATAAAGAGGATGCAATAAAAGCACGCCAGGAAGCCGAAAAAAATGTGAAAAAAGAACCTAGAAAAAAGAATATTATAAAAAAGAATTTAATTGGCCAACGTTTTGGAATGCTTGAAGTTATAGATCAGAAACGAGAGAACAACCGAACATGGTGCCTTTGCAAGTGTGATTGTGGAAATACTAAGTGGATAAGGTCGGACAGGCTAACAACTAAAAATAGACCATCTAGGAGTTGCGGTTGTGAATCTAAAGCTAACCAATTTGAAACTAAAGACCTAACAGGGCAAAAATTCGGACGTTTAACAGTTGTAAGACCAACAGAAAAAAGAGATCCAAGCAACGGGGCTGTTATTTGGGAATGTCGTTGTGAATGTGGCAACCTAACAACTGCCACTGTGGATGACTTAAGAAATAAAAAATCTTGTGGTTGTCTATTTGAAGAGATGAAAGAGGAAATATACAAAAAGTTTTCTACTGCCTTCCAGGAAAAATATATAATAGACCATGTTAATACATCCGCTATTAATTACCCTAAATTGAGAGCTAATAATACAAGCGGTGTTACTGGTGTTTATTGGAGTAAACGAAATAAGCGTTGGATAGCTCAAATTTGGGTTAAGGGCGAAACTATACCCCTTGGTAGTTATATACATAAAGAGGACGCAATAAAGGCACGCCAAGAGGCGGAAGATAAATATTATAGAACTTTTTTAGAAGAGCATGGCATAGAAGTAAAATTCGACAAGAAAGAAAAAAGGGACTTATAAAGTCCCTTCTACTCTTCTTTTAAACGCTTTTAAAAATGTCTCTTGTCTGTCTTCCTTACTTTCCAATACTTCTACCTTGTCCACGTCTACAGTGTTTTTTACAATAAGTTGATGGACTATAACGCCATTTGTTTGGCCTTGTCTGTATAGTCTCGCGTTGGCTTGTTGGTAGAGTTCCAGGCTCCATGGAAGGCCGAACCAAACAATAATATTGCCCCCTGCTTGTAAGTTTAGACCATGCCCCGCACTCTTAGGGTGGCACAGTGCAATTTTAATATTACCCTCGTTCCAGTCTTTAAGGTCTTGAGAGGTCTCAAGCTTTCGAGGTTTTAAAGATTTGAACGCGTCAACGATTCTGTCAAAGTCGTGTTTAAACTCATAAAAAATTAATATATTACCTGGAGACGTTTCAACAAGCTCCTTCAGGGCGTCAATCTTTACGTCGTGGATATGTACGACTTCACCACTTTCGGAATACACTGCCCCATTGGCAAGCTGTGCAAGTTTCATATTAACACTCGCAGCACTTTGGGCGGTTATGTTTTCCGTATCGACTTCTAAAATATACTCTTTTTCTAGTTCCTTATACTGCTTCAGTGTTTTCGGATCTAAGGATAGAGTTATATTATTAATCGTTAAAGGTGGCATGTTTAAGAAGTCTTTGGCCTTCATAGATAAGCATATATCAGATATAGCGTTGTCAATCTTACTTTTACAGTCTGGACTTCTAAGCTTACGACTGTACACGGTGCCAGTTTGATAATTTACCTTGTCAGGCACGAAAAATCTTTCTCGGTAAGCGGTCAAAGTCCTTCCTAGGCGTTCCCCACCATCAAGTAGATATATTTGACTGTAGAGGTCTTCATATCCATTTGGTAGGGGCGTTCCTGTAAGACCTATAACACGCTTGGACTGTCTTATAACCTTCTTTAAGGACTTAAAGCGTTTAGAACTGGGAGACTTAAAAAGAGAAAGCTCATCAAGTACAACAGTATTAAACGGCCAGGACTTACCGAATAAATCAACAAGCCACGGCACGACGTCAACGTTAATCACGTATATGTCGTGTGGCTCCTTCAGGACCTTCCCACGTTTGGCAGGTGTTAGACCTGCAGCACTGACAACATCAAGGTGCTTTAAATGGTCCCATTTCCGAACCTCGTCCGTCCATGTGGTAAGTGCCACACGTTTTGGAGCTATCACCAAGCAAGGAAAGGTAAAAACCGATTTGCCCTCTGAGGGTAAAATTGGATTTGCCGTTTTGGTGAAATTAGATTTGCCGTTTTCAAATTTAGGTGAAATTCGATTTGCCGTTGAAGGTAAAATCAGATTTGCCGTTTTTCTTTTTGCACTCTCATAGGTGATTTTGGATTTGCCGTTTTTTCTTGAGCAAATTACATACCTTTTCCCCCATTCTAAACTATTATCTTTTTCTCCAACTTTACCAGACATAAATCTACCACTCAAATCATTTAAAGCTGTAAGAGTTGATACAGTTTTTCCTAAACCCATATCTAAAAATAAAGCACATCTATCATGAGTCTTTATAAACTCAATAGCAGTTTTTTGGTAATCATGAGGGTTAAAATTCATTGTCTATCACCTCACAAGCTTTTTCTTTACTATCTACTACATACACATTAAATCCCATATCTATAAGCCAACCTATCACATGTACTTGTAACTTACGTGGTTTCTGCCCTGGTGCTTTAAGTTCTGTAAAGAATACTTTCCCACCAGGTTTTAAAACTATTCTATCTGGGAAGCCAGCAACACCAGTGCCAGCCCCCTTTATAGCTTTTCCACCTTTTGCACTTACCAAGTTACAAAAGTATTTTTCTATATCCTTTTCTAACATTTTCTCTTATACCCCCTTTGACGTCCGTATATACTAAAGCTAGTTCTACAAGGTTCCCATTCTCCACTTGCTTCTATAATTGCTCTGAACTCCCTAGCATCAACGTTCTTAAGTGATGCCATATCTTTTCCATATAATTCACACCATATTGACATAGCACATACTGTATCACGTTGTACTAGATTTGCCTTTTCAAAGTCAAAGACACTTTCAACTTCGTCTTCTCTACTGTAGTACATTCTTCTAGTGAACATATCTAGCTTATCCCAATTATCCGGTATCATCTTGTCAAGGTATGCAAGTACAGCACCCTCACGTTCACTACTTTCAGTATGATTAAGTTGTGCAAGTGTTGCCTCTTCATTCTGCTCATAATTAAGATATAAGTTTTCTCCGCTTTTAAAGATTTCAATAGCCTCTGCTAATATCTGGTCTCGTTCTTCTGTTAGATCCTTAAACACGTTTTTACTTGGTTTAACTTTTCCAACATCAATAGGCCAAAAACGTCTATTACCCGTTCTATCTCTTAAAAACTCTGTATCGTTAGTAGTACCAACAATTACACATTGTCTAGGATAATTTTCTGTACGTCTTCCGTATGCTTGTCTATATCTATCCTCTCGTTTAGATAAGAAGTGTTTGATTGACTCTATATCTGCCTTTTTAGTAGCAGTAAGTTCTCCCATTTCAACAAGCCACACACCTTGTAACTGTTCAAAAGCTTCTTTACCAGATACAGTTGTTAAACTGTCTGAGTACCAATTGCCACCAAGGATATTAAGAAATGTACTCTTACCTAAACCTTGTGCACCTGTAAGAACTAGCATATTATCAAACTTAATACCAGGTTTATAAACTCTAGCAACAAGTGCTGCCATTACTTTTCTAATTGTATAACGATTATAAGGTATGTCCTCTGCTCCTAGGTAATCTATTAAAAGTGTATCTACCCTTTCTACTCCATCCCATTTAAGACTATCTAAGTATTCTCTTACTGGGTGCTTTTTATGTCTTTCAAATACAATCTTAATAGCATCTTCTACTTTAGGTTTAGAAAAGATACCTAGTCTTTTTTCAATTAAGTTTCTAAGTGCCGAATCATCTGTATCTCTCCACTCAGAAAGTCCTCTACCTTTAGACCAAGGAAGTTTTCCAGTAGTCATACATCTACAAGAGAAACTATCATAATAAATTGTATCTTTTAACCGACTTTCTATAAAAATTACTATATTTTCTACAGTAGATTTAATTTTACCCTTTTCAGTAAGCTCGTAAATTGGCTCAGAAGGTTTTTCAAGGTTATCTACATCGTCGAAGTTTTCAAACTCTTCTCTGAGTCTCCTATCGTCTCTAGCAATGTCTTCAGCTAATTGACGATTAAACTCATTGTCTTTTTGTATAAATTCGACCATTTTTTGATATGAAGGTAATTCTATACCTTCTTTTTTAGTATTTTTATCTAATTCTCCAAACTTGTGTATACGTACTAAGTCAAAAGCATTGCATAACTGCTCACACGTTGGGTCTGTACTGTGATGAGAGTATAAGAATTTATCCTCATAACTTACTGCCCCTCCGTAAGTACTTCCTAGTACATAGGTGTATCTGCTTTTCAACATATCACATTCTGTATAAACATCTGGAAGGAAAGTATCTATTGCCTCAGATATAGAGTAAGCTCTACAGAACGTACCAACTATACCTTCTTTCTCTGTAGGGTCTTCTACAGATAAATCTCTTTTAACTTTAGCAGTTACTCGGCTTGAATGTGGCCACGTTGATACATCTTTCCAATCTTCATACTTCGCAAGTATTTCATCTGGATCAACTAATATACCATCAAATTGCTCAAACACATACTCTCCATCTTTTGGACAAGATGCCCAATACATTAGTCTATTAGGCTGATATGTTGTATCGTCAAACATTTCAATACCTAATTCCTCAGCAAGTTTTCTAGCTACTGCCTCATATTCGTCTGGAAGTATTGGACGTGATAAAGGTAATAGAAGTCTATAACGTTCATGCCCTCTGTAGTGTGAGTGAGTTGAATATAAAGCAGCCTCATAAGGCATTAAAATACATAATGAGTCTATTAAATCTTCAACAGGATAATCTATATCCAGTGCTACTATACTTCTGCTCTGTACGTCACCCCGTTTTCTACTACCGTTCTTTAAAAAGCCACCTACAAACCCACCTACATCTTTTATGCGACCTTTTTCTGATGTAGACATAGCTTTATACTCTTCTACAGTTTCATCTGTCACTATAGGGTCATCAAGTTTTTCTAGTATTTCCTTCCACGTCATTGTTATATTTTTCCATTTTTTAGCAGTAGCCTTATCGGCTACCGCTATGTTTAATACTCTGTTTTGGTTTTGAACTATTTTAAGTTCTTCCATTATCTCACCCCCGTAGAACCAAACCCTTTCTCACCTCTATTAGTGTTAGGTAAGTCCTCTGTTGTTTCTGTAAATGATACGTTTATAACTTTTTCCATAACAGCTTGTGCAAGCTTTGTACCTTTTGGAATTGTTATAGGTTTATTAGAGTAGTTAGCAGTTATTATCTTAACTTCTCCAGTGTATCCGTTATCTATTGTGCCTAGTAATACGTCTCCAAATTTTCCACTTAAAGAGTTTCCACTTCTAGGTCTTATCTGCATACCTAGGTCTCTAGGTAAAAAGAATTTTAGTCCTGTAGGTATAGCAGTTCTTTCGCCCGGAAGTAATATAACTTCTTCAGCAGTATAAAGATCAAAACCACTATCACCTTCATGTGCATATTCTGGTGTTACTGCGTCCTCTGTTAACTTTTTAAATAGCATTCTGTTCACTCCTTTTAGCTTGTTTATATATTCTTCCTACTGCACTATCATCATAAACCACTCCATAGTTGAAGGATAAGTACTCTCCAACTTTATAATTTGAAAGTTTATCAACATCTTTAAGTTTTAAAACTATTTCTTCTATATCCTCTGGAAGTAGTGTTACTCTGTTGAATTTTGCATCTAGTATATATTTATTTAATATGTTTATAGCCTTATCTAAACCAACTTTTTCTATATCTCTTTTAAATCTTGCGAACAAACTTCTAACTGTTTTCAATTCCAATTTATTTAAGTTTCTGTAGTATATAACCTTTTTAACTTTTACACGTTTACAGTAGTTGTCTGGGTAGAAATCTAATGAATAAGGTAAGACTTCCTTATCTATCGTTTCTACACTCTCAACTACTATGCTTTTACCTTTTAGACATATATTGTGCTGCATTGTCTATTCCTCCTCATCAAAGTCTAAAATTAATACCTTATCTCCTGTAGGCACTTCTTTAGTTCCAAATATAAAAGGTACATCTACATAACATTTTTTTACTTGTAAACTTGTAAGCTTTCTACCTTTAGAAGCTCTGTAATACCATTCTCTAAAGCTTGGACTAGGTTTAAGCTTAACAGCTTTTTCACTTACAAATACATTAGCTATAACTTCATCCTCATCAAAATAGAAGTCATCTATATTATTAAGGAAGGAATTATCCTCAACTCTTATTATGTCTTTTATATATGTGTATTTGTTTTTACCGAAATTAATCTTTATTCGCATATTAGCCTCCTATCTGAAATGTCTTAAAAGTAGTGTAGTTATACAGAATATAACTAGTATCCTAAACAACTTCATTAACATTTTTCTGTTCCTCTCTTTCAAACTTCTCATCTAACTGTTGTACAGTGTATTTTGGTTTGAATGATACAGGACTGTACTTATCTAGTCTTAAAAGCTCTGCCCATAGCTCTGGATAATCTTTTCTAATAATTCTCAAGCTATCAAGTCTTTGCTTAGGACAGAACCAACACCCAGTACGTTTAAACTTCTTATATAAAGGGTTTGCAAGTCCTTTACTTTCCAAGTAGTCAAGACAGTCCTGTTCAGTCCAACCCCATTCAGCAAGTAAGCTTCTTTCATTCTCTGTCATTCTAGCAAGTCTTTTAGGTTCGTCTGCTGCTATACCAATAAACATTGTGTAGTTTTCTTTAATATTTTTCTTATATTCTATTATTGGTTTTTCCTTAAGCCTGCTATTGCACCAACCACCAAGAGTATGAGGGAAACCATATATAGTTCCTTCTCTTTTACCTCTTTTATAAGTATTGAAAAAATATTCATTAAACACATACTCACTTCTAATACGTTTAATTGGTCTGTTTATGTACTTTTCTATCTTATCTATATACTCGTACATCTCAGGTAGTTCTCCACCTAATGTATCGCTAAATCTTACATCTATAAATACTATTTCATCTATTGGGAAGCCTATCTCAAGTGCTCTTATAAGCATTGCAGTTGAGTCTTTCCCACCACTAAAACTAAATATATTCTTCACCTATATTTCCTCCATCTAGTTATTAGCTAAACTAAATGGATAAACTAATTCTTGACCAGCTTCTCCAGCTTTCTCGGCGTCAGTTTTTACGGTTTTAGCCTTACTCCAACTCCACGATTAAGCTACTTTCGTTTTGTCTCTTACCAACCTTTATACAAGGTGTAGAAATATAGGTTTATATTCTTTATATTTCAATCTCTTTCTCTTCTATAAGCTCGACGTTTAGAATTTTTCCGTTAAACATCTTTTTATGTTTTTCTTTAAAGTTATAATCTAGGAAGGCTTTATAAAATAGCCGTCTTGCTTCATTTTTACCGCCTGTACCTTCTAAAACCATAAAGTCACAACTGCTCTCTCTTACATTTTTTCGTTGTGTCTTGTAAGAGTAAAATACTCTGTATATCTCAACTTTTCTTCTTACTTTAGTTGATCCATGCATTCTTATTCAATCCCTTCCTGAAGTCTCTCTTTAATAACTTCTAAAATTGCCTCTACCTCATCAGCTATATCATACATATCTGCCTCATTGAAATTTTCAATTTCTAAAATAAAATCTTTTATATCTTTCAGTTTAGCTGGTATTAATTTTAATCTTACAATTTCAGATCTTCTATATTTCAGTTTTATAACACCTTCTTTTTTTAAAATCTCTGATATACTGTTTACTCTATTTCTGCTTACACCTAATTCTTTCGCCAGTTCTGTAATAGTCATAGTTTCCCAATTAGATTTTACAAACTTTTTCTCTTCATCAGTTATTGCGTCTATTCTAGCTTTACTTCCTAAATGAAGTACATCTTTGGCACGTCTGTCTACTGTAGGTGTTGGTTTATTGAGATGTGCTGACAACTCCCTTAAAGTCATTTTGTGATAGTTTTCTATTAAAAATTCGTCTTCTTCTTTAGTCCATTCAACTTTTTTAGGCATTTACTCCAACTCCTCCCAAACACCTTCCATGATGTACTCGTCTATATCACACCAATGTATTGTGAAGTTTAGTTCTAATCCATAAAAATGTGTTTTATATTCTCCGTCTGATGAATAATACACATACTGTTTCTCTGGATTCCAACCTACTAAATAAACTCTTTTACCTTTTTCCTTTACTTCGTCCATAGCTGTTATAAAATTCATACTAAGCCACCTTCAATCCCTTTCTCATTTTATGTAATGCTCTCTGTTTACGGTTTCTGATTAAAGAGTTAGATACTCCTAACAACTCTGCTGCTTCTGAATGTGTCATATCGTCAAAGAATAAAAGTTTTATTGTCTTTTTCTCGTTCTCGTTTAGATACTTATTCATAAGCTGATTAACAAACACTTTATCTGTTGCATTTCCTTCTGTATCGTCAAAAGCTTTTACTGTCAGTAGCTCAGACACGTCAACAGTTTTATCTTGTTTTAATACACTTCTTATATCTCTGTATCTCTGTTCGTCTACATTTAAAAACTTCATACTTTCTTCGTCTGTTGGGAATCTACCTTCTTTAACTGAAAACTCTTTTACCCAACTGTTCAACTTACTGCTCCGTTCTGCCCAAGTAGGTGGTATGCTTACTGCATAATCTTTTTTTCTATTTTTATATGTTCTAAAACCAAATTCAAGGTTATTACCAAGTACTGTTATAAACTTTCCTTTGTTTGGGTCATATTTCTCTACCGCCTCACAAAATAATACAAGTCCTAGACTATATAAGTCTTCGTAACCTTCTAACCCTAAACTGTATTTCCTTACGAATTTATATATCATTCTTTCATGATCTGTATAAAGCTGAGAGTATGCTTGCATATCTCCCTGCTGTGCCATTAAAGCTAAGTCCTCCATAACTAATCCTCCTTTTTAATCTTTCATGTAAAAGCTACATTCGTAACCGTCTGCATTAAGTGGTAAACCTTCAGCCCACTCTGGTACTTTACACATAGCCTTTACCATTTCATCTAAGCTTGCACTCTTAGGTGCATCTACTATAATCTCATCGTGTACGTGCATTACGGGTTTAAGTCCTAACTCTACAACGTTCTCAATAGCATCTCTTAAACAATCTCTCGCTATCCCTTGTACTATGTTTTCTACTAATTTTGGACCATATGTTTTAATCTCACACCATTGTTTCGTTGTCTGGTCTACACCCCAATATCCTATGCACTCACTATCAAATTTATTCATTGTGATATGTGGTTTACAGTATGCTAATTCCCTTCCACTAGGTAACTTCACAAACATAATTCCACTTTGCCATTTAAAAGTTATTCCGTGTGTCTTAGTTGAAGTTCTATTCTTAACACACTTTTTAGCTGCTTTATCTATATCCCACCATAACTTTGTTATAGCAGGGTTTGTATCTCTCCACACACTTACAAGTTCTGGAAGTTCGTCCTCTGTAAGTCCCATATTTAATGCACCCATACTAGTTAGTGCTCCAACACTACCTCCATAACCTAGTGCTAGTTCTGCTATCTTACCTTTCTGTCTTAAGTGTCCATTAACTCCATGCTTTACAACGGGAACACCAAACATCTGACTAGCTGATGCACAGTAGATGTCACCACCTTGTAGGAAGGTATCTATTCTCCACTGTTCCCCTGCAAGCCAAGCAATAACTCTAGCCTCTATTGCACTAAAGTCTGCTACCATAAACTTATTATCTTTAGAAGGTATAAATGCAGTTCTAATAAGCTGAGATATGGTATTAAAGAAACTTCCATATATAAGCTTTATTCCGTCTAAATCTTTACCTTTTACAAGGTCTTTTGCGTACTCAAGGTCGGGAATTTTGTTTTGTGGTAGGTTCTGTACTTGTACAAGTCTGCCAGCCCAACGTCCCGTACGATTAGCACCATAAAACTGTAGTAGTCCGTGTATCCTACCATCATCACATACGCTATTTTGCATTGTGACGTACTTCTTTGTACTAGTCTTACCTAACTCTTGTCTTATCTCTAAAACCTTTCTTACATCAGCATCTATATCGTTTTCTAATAATTCTGACACATCAGCTTTAGTTAATCCTTCTATAGTCTTATCTAGCCTATTACTAAGCCAAAGTTTCAACTGTTGTAAGCTATTAGGGTTATCTAGTCCAGTAATAGCTTTAGCCCTACCTAGTAAAGACTTTGAGTAAGCCTCAGAAAGTTCTATGACACTGTCTGCTAAGTCCTTGTCTAGTCTTACACCTCTATCGTTTATGCGTTGGTCTGTACACCATGCTTTATATTCTTCAGGTAACATTGGAAACTTATCACATAGCTTTCTTATCTTAATCTCAACTTCAACATCTCGTCTGTTGTACTCTATAAACTCCGCCCATTTTTCGGGTTCATGCTCTGGTAGGTTTCTAGTTCTACCACCATTTTTTATAGTAGGCTTGATAGGTTTAGAGAAAGTATTTATAAGCCTTGTCCCTGCTGCTTTCATTTTCCTATCTGAGTCTTTAAAACCTAAAGCCTTACCACAAGCATCAAGTGAACCAGGTAGACCAAGTGTTAAAGCTTTTACCATAGTACACTCCCAACCTTCTGGTGGTAAGTACTGTTTAAGGTACACACTAAGTGCTATACGTTCAAAGTTTGCATTGAAAGCACACTTTGTAACTTTAGTATCTAGTAAGTCTTTTTTAATACTCTCCGGTAGTTCTTCTTTAGTCATGTCTATTACTTCTACTTCATCATCGTTGTACCGATATGCAAATAGAAGTATTTCAAAGTCTTTGGAGCTTACATACTTGTAAGCCCCACACTTTCCTATGTCAACACTACTAAAGGTTTCTATATCTATTGATAATATTTTATTTGAAGAACTCATCATCATCACCAAAGTCACTGAAGCTATCTTCTGTTACTGGTGCTTCTCCACCTAAATTAACATCATCTTTGTATTTCTGAACACCTCTTATAGAAGCTGATACACCTTTTCCGCCACCCTTATCAAAAGGATATATACTTAGTATGCAATTGCCCCAACAACCACTATAAAGTTCTTCCTCTGTTAAAGGTTCCCCATCTAAATCTATTAATACTGGTCTTTTTCTATTAGATGCGTTCATGAACATGCAACCTTCATAAGCTTCATATAAAGAACTGTTTTCTTCAAATTTTATATCCCCGTCATGAAGTGGTGTTTTAAAGTTAGTATTTTTAACAGTTCCTGAAGTCCATCCGTGTTTTTTCATACCATCCTGTTTAGCTTTTTCTATTGCTTCTTTTATTTTGTTTATAGTATTTTTGTTTTCTTTTGGTATTAAAAGTGATACTGAGTATCTTGGTTCTCCTCCCATATAGCTTTCTGCTCTAAATAATTTTACAAATGATAATCTCGCTTTTATTTTTAATTCTGCCATTTTCCTTTACCTCTCTTTATTCAAAATCTTTAAAATCGTCTACTGTTAAATTGTTTGATAGTTTTGGTCTTTTATCACTCTCAAGTGCTAAGACTGGTTTACCTTGTGGTTTTTCTACTATCTCACCCAATAATTCGTTAAATCTTTTTTTACCTAATAACTTTTCAAGTCCTGTAATACCTAATAACTTAGTCTGTGTGAACTCATCTACTGTATAGCCTTCAGCTTGTAGTAGTTTAGATGCTTTTATTTCGTCTGTTATTTTTCTGTTACTTCTACCTTCAACAAGCTTATATCCTGGTATTTCCTCTCCTTCTTCTAAAGCATTGAAAGCATATTCACTAACCTCTGTTAGCCAACTACTTATGTCTTTTGAATGATCTAGTATGAAACTTACATCAGCTTTTGAAAGTACACTTGGACTATCAAAGTCAAACTTGTTTATAACGTCTAACATACTCTCTGCTCTAGCTTTACAAAATGCTCTAGCTTTACAGAACTTACACCGAGTACTGTCTGGGTTAAAGTCCTTTTCTCCTTCTTTAGAAAGTACGTAAGTTGCTCTAGGCTTAACATAGTTTTCTGCCCAAGCTACTAAATTTTTTAAACTTATCTCAAAGCTAGATATGTGGTCTAGTCTAGGTTGTGAGATAACAACTTCTACTGTGTCAAACTCGTATAAGAAGTCTAAAGCCTTATAAGCTCCGTACGCGTAAAGCATCAACTGTGGGTTTTCAAAAGCATCTACTTTAACACCTTTACCATATTTAAGGTCTATAACTATTAACTTATTATCGTTGACGAGTATTGTATCTGCTGTACCAAAGCCACCAGGTATGATGTCAGACATATCTAGTCTTACTTCCACGTTCATAGCACATGGATACATTTCGGCTTTACGTTCTTCAACATAATCTATATGCTTTTCAACGTATTCCATTAACTCTTCTGAGTACCATTTACTGTCTTTGTTTATTGGTTTACCAGTAAGAAGTCTTTCAACAACATCATGTGCGAAAGTTCCTTCCTCAGCAAACTCACTAGTTGTGTTAGGTGTGTTAGCCTCTAAAACTACACTCCCTGGACACTTAAGCCATCTGTGTGCACCACTTGCTGATAATTTTGCATGTGCCATCTATTCCACCCCTATCGCTTTTTTATGTTCTATATTTTTCTCTATCTCTTCTCTAGTCCATTTTCTTATGCCAAGCACCATTGCTGATAACTCTGCTCTCTTTTCAAATTTGAAGTATAGAGTACTTCTATCTGGGTAGAAGTATATTTCCCCACCAAACTTTTTATAAAGTTTCAGATACGGTTTTAGTAGGTTATAGTTAACATGTATGTTACCTTGGACCATTGGGAAGTTGTTTAATTTAAACGTTGCTTCAATTTTTTTATTAGGTACTTCTATTTTTAAATCTTTGTTAGGAAGTATCGTAAATATTGTTCTAGCCTCTTCCACGTCTTTTGCTTTTATATCTAGGCCAAGTAAGAACTCTAAAGCCTCGTTTGTTAGTTTAAATGCGTGTACACTCGATTTCATACACTTTTCTTTTATATCTTTGTTTATTACTGGACTAATTCTTATTGCGTTGAGTGTTCCTATATTTTTATACTTCTTAGCATTTTTATGTCCGTCTATCTGTCTATTTACTTCTTGCTTTTCAAAGTATCCGTGGTTTGTATGCACATTGTCATGAATGTGTATATAGTCTTGACACTCTATCTCATCTTCAAATACTTTCTCTTTTACCTTATGTACTCTGACATCTGATAAACCATAATGGTCTATTAAAAACTTAACTGCACCTTTTGTATAGCTCATAGGTTTATCTAGTGCATACGCACCTTTGCTAGAAACTAATATTGTTTGTCCAGCATCTGGAACACAACTTAAGTGGTCTGAATAAGCCACCAATTGAGACTCTTTAGGCATGAAACCTTTAAAGAATACTAAATCATCTTTATATGGTATTCTCTCAACTGTTGCAAACTCTTTAGGTCTATCTAATCTAACTCCACATGTTACAAGTAGTGGTATTTCCACACCCTCATCTTTTATAACTGCTCCATTATCATCTATAACAAGTGTTGCTTTTGGAAGATCTGGTACTACATCTAGGTTTATTGAGTATAAGTCTTGTTCTGAAGTATACATGTAGTGCCCGTATTCAACTCCACAAGTCCCGTCTGATATTGCTATATAAGGGTTTTTAGAACCTAGTAGTAAGCTTGATTTTTTAGGTACACCATACTTTTTAGCTAGTTCCTTAACTTCCATTATCGTATTAACTCTGTATTCCATTTTCTAGTTCCTCCATAACTGCTGCATAATAACCTTCTTCAAGTTCTCCTAGGCTATTAGCTTTATATTTTTTAAGAAGTCCTCTGACGTCTACACCTTCTTTACTTTTTTTCATTAACATATCTCTCAGTTCTTCACGTGTTACAACTCTTAGAGATTCGTCCTCATTAGTTGTCCAGTTATTTATTATTACTTCTTCTTCTTTTGGTTGTTGTTCTTCAGCTACTTCAACGTCTGTGAAGTCTAGTAGTCCTTTTTCTTCTACTATATCTAAATACTCTTTTAACTCTTTTGGGTTACAAGGGTTTATTTGTATATAAAATTCCATGGTTGTTGTCCTCCTTGTTTCATGCTATAATGTAATTGGTTGTTGTTCTTCAAGACCTAGTTGTTGTTTCATCTTCACTGGTCTTGAAGATTTTTTTATTATGTTTTCATTAAGGGCTATAGCTTGGCGAAATCTTTTTATAAAATAGTTACCTTCTCTAATATGTTTACATTCAACGATTGAGTATTCTTCACGTTCTTCTAACACAGTACCTATGTACGCTAGCCCTTCATCTTTTACTACTACTAACTTACCTATCATCTACTTTCACCACCTTTACTTCGTAGTATTCGTTTGAAAGTAGTTCTGCAAGAATTGTGTAAACTTTTTCAGTTAAGCACATACATACACATCTCCCTTCTTAAGGTCTTCCTCTCTTATTACATAAGACTCAACATCTGTTCTATCAAAGCAGTTTTTAACTACCATAACTTTTATTCTTTTAGTTACATAGCTTGTTTTAACAAGTGTACAAGGCATGTACTTATCTCTTTTTCTTACCATCATTGGTGCACCTGGAAGTGCGTCCTTCATATCAAGTACATTGTTTACTTTTTTAAATGTTACGTTTAAGATGTTTCCGTCTAGCATATCTTTTATGTGTTTATCCATTTTACTTATCCTCCTAATAATCTATTTCATCTTCTATTGCTTCTGCTGCTGTTTCAGCTCCAAGTTTAAAAGCTTCCATTATTGCGTCTTCTATTGAGAAGCCACCTTTTGATTTCTGTCCAGCTTTTTTAGCTTTATATAGTACTTCGCTTTCACTGTAGTACATATCCACACCAGGCATACGTCTTTCCCAGGTATCCTGGCCAAAGTCTAAGTGCATTTTCTTCATTACTTTTCTCTCCTTCTAACTATCAGTTCTCTCTTATCTACTAGTTCTACGTCGTAACCATCTCCGCGTAACTTGTTTACCACATGTGCTACAAACTCATTTGAATAATCTAATCTACTATACTTTTTCACGATTGGTTCGCCACTACACGTTATGATGTTTACGAGCATTTCACTTTCAATGTCTAAAACTTCTTTATTTATCATTTCTAACATCTTTTGCCTCTTTAAACTTTTTAATAAAATACTCAACACCCTTTGGAGTTATTCTAGTTTGTTTATTCATGAATGTTAATCCTTCAACTTCATAAGTTTTTTCTGCAACTCTCATAATTTTTAAATTTAAACTTCTTTGTGTTGGCACGTTGTCGCCATAACTTTTCTTTACATACTTCTTATCTCTTAACCACTGGAACAGTTTTATATATCCAAAGTTTATAAGGTTGTTTGAGTTAAGTATCTGAGATAACTCGTCAACTGATATATCACCTGGTTTACTTAAGAAGTAATCAGCAAATTCAGCTTTAGGTTTTAACTCTTCAACTTGTCCTTGTAGGTCTTGTATCTTGCTATTTGATATAAGTACCGCCCTGGATAATATCTCCATGTCTGATAACTCTTGTCTAGGTGGTTCGGCTCTAACCTTTAAAGCTTTTTCCATTTGCTCGAACCTTTCCATATATCGTGCTGTGAATATGTTACCTTTCGTTCCTGTAGTTTTATGAGCTAGAAACTCGCAACCTTTTTTAGTGATGTTGTAACATCTGTAGGATTTGTTATTTCCCTCTGTTTTATATGTTCCTTCTATCCAGTATTCCTGAGAACGCAATTTTGCGTTTTCAAAATCTTTGTTGATATTGTCTATTTTTCTCATTAAGTCTGTGTGTCTTGAACCTACCATTTCAGCAACTTCTAAAGATATAATGGTCTGTGTTGCTTCCATAGCTATCGGAGCTATATCCTCTCTAGTCATCTTTCTCACCTCCATTTAAAAATTTCATAAATGATTCCTTGTCAATTAATATTTTTCCAGAGTCCCCATTGCTTCTTACGACTTTGTATTTTTTATTTAGGATTCCATCCTCTTTAATTTTTTTATAAATGTACTTATCTGATGTGTATCCGTAAATCTCTTGTAAGTCTTTTGGAGTTAAATACTCTGGTTTTTTATTTTCTTGCATCTCTCTGAACTTTACTTCGGCAAGTAAAACCTCAGTAGGCACATCTTTTAAAACGTCTGTCAAGTTTACTCCTCCTTTCTCATTTTCTTTTTTAACTCTTTAAGTTCTTCAACTGTTAAATTTGATAATTCGTGAAGTTCTAAAGTTGTCATTGTTTATCACCTCTTTGTCTACTGTGTTGCTTCCATGACTCTATAATATTCTATTGAGTTGACAATGTCAATGCTTTTTTTAAAATTTTATGCAACTTAGTAGCAAAAAATAGTAGTCAAAAGTGGTAAAAAGTGGTAAAATAAGATTATAGAAAGGTGGTGAAAACTAGTGAAATCAATAGGCGACAGAATTAAAGAAATCAGAAAAAATTTAGGTATAAATCAATCTGAATTTGCCAAAGGTTTAGGTTTATCGAGGCAGCAAGTAAGCTTTTTAGAAAAAGGGGAACGCTCCTTAACTGAACGTACTCTAAATGATATTTCTCGTGAATACGGGGTTAATAAAGACTTCATTCTTACAGGTGAAGGAGATATATTCATAGACTTATCTAAAAGTGAAGAACTTATAAAGTTTGTAAACGGGTTATGTAAAAATGATCCAGAAAAAGCTGAGTTAATATTAGACGTATATTACATGTTTAACGAGCTTGACGAAAAAGAACAAAAGGTTATAAGAGATTTAATTGAAATTATGGTAGAAAAAAAGCACCCGATGGAATAAGGGTCCAATCAGGTGCAGGGTTTATAGTAGAAGGTGGTTTACTTACCACCTTTTGCTATACTTATTAGTAGTCTAAGTATTGCTACATTGTTTAGGTTTTTAACTGCATTTATCAATTCGTTTCTTAATTCTTCTAACATAGTAAGATACTCCTTTCTTTTAGGTTTATCTTTAATATATGTATCAGTGATTTAAGTATTTCACTTTTTTAGAAAAATTTTAAATATTTTATATTTGTATTATAACATAGAACGTGTGTTCGTTCAATAATTAAAAAGTTTGGAGGAAAAAAATATGAAAAAATCACAATTCAAGCCACCTTGGTGGCAATCAAACACTTTTATTTACATTCTAATGTTCTTAGGTTTTGCTTGGTTCTCAGGTGGGATTTATACAGAAGGTGGAGATGGTATTGCAAGTTTTGGAGCATTTTTAATTATGGTTGTAATACCTATCATAATGTACAAACGACACAAATTTATATCTAATATTTTGAGTAGTGATGATGTTTTACTGTTAGAACGCAAAAATACAGATTTAAAAAATGAGTTAAAATCTTTAGAAGAAAGTATTAAAACTAAGCAAAAAGAATTATCAGATTTAGAAGAGTCTAACAAGACTATAACTGAAGAACTTTCTAAGTTTGAAGATAAAAAGCAAGAATATCATAGGTTTGAAAGTAACGTAAACGTGATAATGGACAATATTGAAAAATCTAACTGTGAACTTGAAAAACTTAAACTAAAAAAAGAACAGATACAGTCTGAAATAGACAGCTTAAAAGAAGCGAAAGATAGTTTAATTGATTTTGAAGAAGAATCTGAAATGCAATCTTATGGACTTTTCAAAAATCTTCATAGAAACCTAAGCAACTCTGAACAGTACAGACAAGAACTGCTAAAACTACAAGATAAACAGAGGGAATTAGTGAAAAATGAATCGTGTTTTAAATATGATAAAAAATTTGCAGTAGACGGAAGTATTAAAAAAGGTCAAGTTACTATGAAAAAATATATGAAAGCTGCTATTAAAATGTTTAATCTTGAGTGTGAAAATGCTGTAAATAATCTAACCATATCAACTGTAGAACGGAAGGAAAAAAGAATTAGAAAATCTTTTAAGGACGTAAACGCTTTATATCCACTTGAAATAACTCAAGACTATTTAACTTCTAAAATTGATGAACTGTACTTAGTATTAGATTACCAGCTAAAGAAGCAAGAAGAAAAAGAAGAACAGAGAGAAATTAAAGAACGTATGCGTGAAGAAGCTAAAGTTCAGAAAGAAATTGAAAATGAAAAGAAAAAGTTACTTAAGGAAAAAGCACACTTCTTAACTGAAATTGAAAGACTTCAAAAGAACATGCCAACTGATGAACAAGAAAAAATCAACTGGCAGCTAGAGTTAGAATCTCTTAAAGAAAAACTTGAAGAGTTAAACATTGATGAAACTAATATACTTAACAGAGAACAAAATACTAGGGCAGGTTATGTATATATAATATCTAACATAGGTTCATTTGGCGAAAACATCTATAAAATTGGTATGACTAGAAGATTAGATCCTCAAGATAGAATAAATGAATTATCTAGTGCTTCTGTACCATTTAGATTTGATGTTCATGCAACTATTTTTAGTGAAGATGCTCCTTCACTTGAAAGTGCTTTACATAAAGCTTTTGAAGATAGAAGAATTAATAAAGTGAATCCGAGAAAAGAGTTCTTCAATGTCTCACTTGAAGAGATAAAGGAAGTTGTTGAAAATAATTTCAGTAGTACAGTTGAATATACTAAATATGCTGAAGCGGTAGAATATAGACAATCTTTAGCTTTATCATAGGTTTTATGAGGGCTTTTTAAAGCCCTCTAATTAAAAATTGGCCTAAGTGGTCTAATGATATGGTACAGACTTTTTACTTTGTACCACTTCAAGCCAATCACGAACCTATTGCAATTACTAGCTTTTAGGGGTGTGGTGGCTCAATTGGTACAATTGGTACAAAGTTTTTGCAAAAAACTTATCTATATATGTGTATATACTCCCTCGCGCGCGTATATATAAATATAACTTCTAAATATTTAATGATTTTCTTGTACCAATTGTACCACTATAGCTGTATATATTGGTATTACTAGCTTAGAGGGTGGCTCAAAGGGTGGTACAAGAAGTGGCCTAACCAAAGTTTGTACCAGGTAAGGAGGAATAAAATATGAAAATAGGAATTTACACAAGGGTATCAACGGAAGAACAAGCTGTTCATGGCGTGTCTTTAATAGCACAAGAGAACGCACTTATAGAATATGCTAAAAATCAAAATTATAAGGTTGTAGACGTTTACAGTGATGAGGGTTTATCTGCTACTACCTTAGACCGTCCAGGACTTCAGAGACTCTTAGAGGACGTCAGACAAGGTCGTATAGACTTAATACTTATCACTAAGTTAGATAGGTTGTCACGTGGAGTTGCTAACTACTATAAAATTGCTGATGTGCTAGAGTCTAATAACTGTGGTTGGAAGACAATACTTGAGGACTATGACTCAACAACTGCTAGTGGTAGACTACATATCAACATTATGCTTAGTGTCGCTGAGAATGAAGCAGCAGTAACTAAAGAACGTATCAACTTTGTATTTAAAGACAAGTTATCTAAAGGTGAAGTAATTTCAGGTCAAAAGATGTTTGGGTATAAGATTGAGAATAAAAGATATACAATAGATCCCTATGAAGCTGAAATAGTTAAGTTTATATTCGACGATTTCTTAATTACCTCAAGTAAGGGAAAAACTTTAAAACATGTTCAAGATAAATTTGATATAGATATGAGTTTTTGGACGATAAGTAATATTCTAAAAAGAAAACTGTATATAGGTATATATGTTAGCAAGGGTAAAGAATATCCAAACTTCGCAACTAGTATAATATCTGAAGACGTGTACTATAAAACTCAATCACTGTTGGAAGCTAATACTAAATTCGCTAAAGACCCTAATAAAATCTTTTTGTTTTCTAAACTTATCAAATGTTCAAAGTTTAAAAGAAACCTAACACATACCACTATGAATACTAAATATGGTACGTATTCATACATTAAGTGCAATTCTGTATGCCCTTATTATAAAAATGGGGAATGTGAAAAAAGACTTCCAGGTATGAGAGTTGATAAGCTAGAAAAAGATTTAGTAGATTTATTAGTTAGCCAGCTTACAAAAGAATATAAACTAGAAAACCACATCAAAACTAATAACTATGCTAATGCTAGTTATGAGAAAAAAGTTAGAAAAATAAAAAGAAAAATGAGTAAATTAGAAGATATGTATCTAGACGATTTAATAAGCAAGGATAAATATAAAAAACAATATAACGATTGCAAGTCTGAACTTGAATACTACAACACTTTGATAGCCGAAAATAATAAAACTAGATTCGCTTCAATAGACCAAGATTTTGTGGAGTTTATAAATACATCTGATTTTAAAACTCTTTACTATTCATTAGATAATTCTAAAAAACATACCTTTTGGGCATCTATTGTTGAGTATATAGAAGTTTCAGAAACAAGCTATAATCTCATTTTCAAGTAGTTGTATTATTTTTGGTTATCACCAGAAGGACCTACTCCAAACGGAATGATAGCTATAGGAATATGTGTAGTTGTTCTTCTTATAATATCTTACTTTGGATGTAAAGCTGCTAATGAAAAAAAGGCTGCTCCAAAAACAAATGTTAAAGTAGAAGCTTAATAAAATAGTTTTAATTTTTCGGAATAGATATAAACTATATAATATAGCTCTAAATTTTTTATAAAGGAGATGTTTTGTAATGAGAATAGATGCTAGAGGCTTATCTTGCCCACAGCCAGTTTTAATGACTAAAAAAGGTGTTGCTGAAAGTCCAAATGGTGTTGAAGTATTAGTAGACAACATGACTGCTTGCAACAACGTAAAAAAATTCTTAAAAAATGCAGGCTTCAACGTTACAGTTGAAGAAGTAGGAGATGAAGAGTTCTTAATCTCTTCTTCAAAATAGTATGACTTATTTTTCAACATTTTTCACTCACTCTGGAGCTATAAAATTCTCTAAACTTTGTATAGATAAGGGGATACCTTGTGATTCAGGTCCAGTTCCTAGAAAGTTAAGTTCTAACTGTGGAATAGGTGTTAAATTTGAATACGATGGACCACATGAAGATTTATACACAGATGATATGGAAAGAGTGTACACTCTTGAAAATAATGTCTATACTTTAATAGCAGATTATGACTAAAAATTTAGCCCTTAGCTTTTAAGCTGAGGGCTTTTTGTATGTAGAAAATTAGGTTTTACTGTGTAATTCCTTTTTAATATTTAAAATTCACATTTTAAAAAAGCTCCTAGATCTTTTCTAAGAGCTTTTTATTATGATTTGACTAATTACTTAATTCATATAATCGTCTGTATTTACAGGTAATCCCTTTTTATCCAATCTTTCTTCTGTTACATCTTTTATTATTGAGTAGATAAATGCAAATAGTGGAACTCCAAGTAACATTCCAACTAATCCTAAGAATTTACCTGCTATAAGCAGTGCAAATAGTATCCAGAATGCAGATACACCTATTGAATCTCCAAGTATCTTTGGACCTATTACATTTCCATCAAGCTGCTGTATTATAAGTATTATTATAAGTAACCAAAACGCCTTTATAGGACTTACAAACCGGACAAGTATAACTGATGGTATTGCTCCAAAGAACGGACCAAAGAATGGTATTACGTTTGTTACACCTACTATCACCGTTACAAGTAATGTATAAGGCATCTTGAATATAGTCAAAACTACAAATGTTATTATCGCTATTATAAATGAGTCTAATATCTTTCCACCTAAGAACTTACCAAATATTTTATTTGCTCTGTGAGTTAACTCTAATATTTTATAAGAATGTTCTCTATTAAAAACTGCATAAGTTATCTTTTTTGATATAGCAAAGAATTTTTCTTTATCTTTTAGTAGGTATATAGAAACAATTACTCCTAAAACTATATTCCATAAACTAGAAATAACAACCATTATTGTATTACCTATTACAGGTATTACATCTGTCATAAAGTTCATTATAAAGTCTGTTAGTTCTTTCCACTTAGATTCTAGTATTTCCATACTAGCTGGAGTAAGATTAAACTCCTCTATTAACTTATTTATCATTATTGTAGCATTATTTACATAATTAGGAATATCGTTAAATAATCCTATTATACTTTCTAAAAGTTCTGGCCACACAAAATGTATAAATAGATAACATAATGTTCCAGCCACAAGATAAGTTAATAGCATTGATATTGCTCTTACTTTAGAAGGGCTTTTCCCTTTCATTTTTTCAGATATAATTCTATTTTCGATAAATTTCAAGATAAAATTCAGTAGATAAGCTATTGCAAAACCTATTATAAATGGATATAAAATAGCTATAAAATCACTGATTTTATTTGAGAATAATTTTACTTGAGAACTTATCAAGTAAAATACTATACTGCAGGCAATCACTATAAATGAATACACCGCGACCGTCGTATATTTTCTATTCCAGTCTATTTTCATATTTCCCCTCCTCTTCTCAATAACTAGATTCTATCATAAAAACAGACTTTTTTTAACCTACTCATTACATTGTTAAAAAAATTTTACATTTAAAAAAACGCCATAAGTAAATTATACTACATCTACTTATAGCGTTTTATATTTTTTAGCTATATTTAGTTTTATTTTATAAATATTTAGCTTATTTTTTTATCTATCTCAACCAATTTAACTATATCTAAATCTTTAATTATTCATTAAAGCAAAATTACATAGCTTTATCCTCTTCAAACTGAGAATTATATAATTTTGCATAGAATCCACCTTTTTCTAATAATTCTTCGTGGCTTCCCTGTTCAACTATATCCCCTTCATTCATTACAAGAATAATATCTGCATCTTTTATTGTAGATAATCTATGTGCAATTACAAAACTTGTTCTACCTTCCATTAAGTTGTCCATAGCCTTCTGTATAAGAATCTCTGTTCTTGTATCGACTGAACTAGTTGCCTCATCAAGTATTAGTATTTTAGGATCCGCAAGAATAGCTCTAGCTATTGTAAGAAGCTGTTTCTGCCCTTGTGAAACATTGCTTGCCTCTTCATCTAAAACCATATCATATCCATCATTTAAAGTTTTTATAAAGTGATGAACATTAGCTGATTTTGCAGCTGCTATGACTTCCTCATCTGTAGCATCTAATTTTCCGTATCTTATATTTTCTTTTATACTTCCATTAAATAACCACGTATCCTGTAAAACCATACCAAAAGCTTCTCTAAGCTCTGAGCGGTTGAAGTTTCTTATATCGTGTCCGTCTATTTTTATAGAGCCACTGTTTACATCATAGAATCTCATAAGAAGTTTTACTATTGTTGTTTTTCCTGCTCCAGTTGGCCCAACTATTGCTATCTTCTGACCTTTTCTTACATTTACAGAGAAATCATTTATTATAGTTTTATTTTCTTTATATCCAAAGTTTACATGTTCAAACTCTATATTACCTTCTATTGAATTAATATCCACTGGATTTACAACTGTTTGATCCTCTTCTTCTTCGTCTAAGAATTCAAATACTCTTTCAGCAGCTGCAGCAGTAGACTGTAACTGGTTTGCTACCTGTGCAAGCTGATTTATAGGCTGAGTAAAGTTTCTAACATACTGAATGAATGACTGTATATCCCCAACTTCTATTGTTTTCTTTATAGCTAACCATCCACCAAGTATAGAAACCATAACATATCCTAAATTCCCTATAAATGCCATCATAGGTTGCATCATACCAGATAAGAACTGAGACTTCCATGCTGAGTCATAAAGCTCATCATTTAACTTGTTAAATTCTTCTGTTACTTCTTTTTCTTTGTTAAATACTCTTACTATCCGGTGTCCACCGTAATTTTCCTCAACAAGACCATTTACATGTCCTAAGAATCTCTGCTGTTTTTTGAAATATTTCTGTGATCTTCCAACAACTTTTCTAACTGCAAATAGTGACAGTGGAATTATAACAAGTGCAGCTAAAGTCATTATCCAACTTATAGAAATCATCATTATTAAAACTCCGACCATAGTTGTTACAGATGTAATAAGCTGTGTTATACTCTGGTTTAAACTCATACCAAGTGTATCAACGTCGTTTGTTATTCTTGAAAGTATTTCCCCATGAGTCTTAGTATCGAAGTACTTCATAGGCATTCTGTTTATTTTTTCAGAAATCTGGTTCCTCATTTCATAAGATATTTTCTGAGATATTCCACTCATAATATAACCTTGAACAAATGAGAATAATGCACTTACTATATATAAACCTACTAGTAATAAAAGTATCTTTTCTATAGCACCAAAATCTATTCCACCTGTTCCAGATACTTTGGCCATTAAGCCTTCAAATATTTTTGTAGTCGCTTTACCAAGTATCTTAGGTCCAACTATTGAAAATACTGTACTACCTATAGCAAATAAAAGTACTGCTATAATAGAAACTTTGTATTTTGATATATATTTTATAAGCTGCTTCATAGTGCCTTTAAAGTCATTTGCTCTCTCTCCCATGGCAGCTCTTCCGTGTCCGTGCCCCATTGGCCCACCTTTCATCGGACCGCCTGGCATTCTTTTCATATTACTATTACTCATCTCCTAGCTCCTCCTTTGAAAGTTGTGATAGAGCTATCTGTTTGTATACTTCACAATTTTTAAGAAGCTCTTCATGTGTTCCTTTTCCTACTATTCTACCTTCATCTAGTACAATTATCTGTTCTGCATGAAGAATTGTACTTATTCTCTGAGCAACTATTAAAACTGTACTATCCCCAGTTTTCTTTTTAAGTGCTTTTCTTAAAGCTGCATCAGTTTTTAAATCTAGTGCTGAGAAACTGTCGTCAAATATATAAATTTCAGGGTTTTTAGCTATTGCTCTAGCTATTGAAAGTCTCTGTTTCTGTCCACCAGATACATTTGTACCTCCCTGAGCTATTTCTGTATCAAATCCTTCAGGTTTTGAATCTATAAATTCTGTAGCCTGAGCTATTTCTGCTGCTTCTCTAATCTGTTCATCTGTTGCATTTGTATTTCCATATCTTAAGTTAGATGCTATTGTTCCAGTAAATAATATTCCCTTCTGTGGAACATAACCTATCTTATCTCTTAAATCCTTCTGTGTTACTTCTCTAATGTCAGCACCATCGACTAAAATTTGTCCTTCTGTTACATCAAAGAACCTAGGAATTAGATTTATCAATGTAGATTTACCACTACCTGTACTTCCTATAAATGCTGTAGTTTCTCCAGGTTTAGCAGTAAATGATATATCAGATAAAATTTCTTCTTCTGCATCTGGGTATTTGAATGAAACATTTTTAAATTCAACAACACCTTTTTTATTTCCAGAGAATTCTTTTGCACTCTCAGGATCTTCTATTGTAGGTTCTGTTTCTATTACTTCACATATACGTCCTGCAGAAACTGAAGCTCTAGGTATCATAACTGACATCATACCTATTACAAGGAATGACATTATAATCTGCATTGTATACTGAATAAATGCCATCATATCCCCTACCTGCATAGTACCTGCGTCTATACTATAAGTACCTTTGTAAACGATAAGAACTGCTATTAAGTTCATTACAAGCATCATAGCTGGCATCATGCAAGACATTATTCTATTTACAAATATATTTACCTTAGTAAGATCTCCATTTGCTTTTTCAAATCTTTCTTCCTCGTGCTTCTGATTACTAAAAGCTCTTATAGGCATTATCCCTGTAATTATTTCCCTAGAAACTAGGTTTAATTTATCTACTAGTTTCTGTACTAGTTTAAACTTAGGCATTACAAATGTGAATATTATTCCTAGTAAGAATACTATACAAATTACAGCAACAGCTATTATCCAACTCATAGATACATTTGTATTTATAACTTTGAATATCCCCATCATCGCCATCATTGGAGCGTAGAATATAAATCTAAGAATCATAACCATCATCATCTGTATCTGCTGTATATCATTTGTACTTCTAGTTATTAAAGAAGCTGTCGAGAATTTTTTCATTTCTTCATTTGAGAACGACATTACCTTTTCATATACATTATTTCTAAGAGTTTTTCCTAATGTAGCTGCTACCTTGGCTGCTAAGAATGTAACTATTATTGTTACGAACATACTTAAAATAGCTATTCCTAGCATCTGTCCCCCAGATTTTAGTATATATTTACTCTGAAGGTTGTCCATGTCAATTCCTATACTCTTATACTCATTATTTACATATGCTATTGCACTTTGAGTTATTATACTGTCAGGCATTGAATCGAATTTTTTAAACATCTCTTTTTTCATAGAATCCAACTGTTCCTTAGGCATAGTTTCTATGATTTCCATAAGAGATTTATCCTTCATTGCCATTGCAACCTGTGGAGGCATCATTTTTAAAATACTTTCTTTTATTTTTTTACTCTCTTCCCCATCTTTTTCTATGGCAAGAAGTGCCATTTCTGGCTTACCAAGTATTTCATTTAATTCTTCTTTTTTATATTTATCAATTTTATTAAGTACATATACATTTTCTGTTTCTAACTTTGGATATTTTTCAACATACTCATCGTATTTTTCATCGCTTGTATTTCCTGATTCAACTAAAGTATATGCATTTTCAACAGTATCTTTTTTATCGTCATCGACAAACATTAGTAATCTTTTTAATTCATTTTCTTTAATTACCTCTGGTACAGCATTTTCTATACCACCTTGCTGTATACCTATATTAACTATTTTTGATGTATAGTCTGGTAGTGATATATCACATAGTGCTTGTACTAAAAGTAAAATTACTATTGCTAACACTGATACTGCTGATTTTCTTAAGTATTTCATTATTTTCAGCATAATCATTTTCCTTTCGATTTTCTTTATTTTAGAGTTGTTATATTTTTTAGTTTAGTTTGTTTAAATATTTTAGTTTATTATTAGTTTAGTTTTCATATTTTTTTAGCTGTGTTTGTTTATATTTTCAATTATTTTTTTTAAAAGCATTTTTGTTAATAACTTTTGCTCATCAGAAAATCTTTCAAAGCATATCTCATCTAATTCGTTATTTACCTTTATTATTGATTTGTACTTTTCTCTTCCCTTATCCGTTAAATAAACTCTTGTCTTTCTCCGGTCTTTTTCATCTGCAACCTTTTTTACAAGGCCTAGTTTTTCCATTCTCGATACCATAGTCGTCGTTGTAGATGCCTTTACATTTCTACAAGCTGTAAGTTCTTTCAAACTTTGTCCATCATTATGATATAGAGAAATTATTATATACGGCTGTCCATGATAAAGCCCTTCTTTCTTTAGATACTCATCTGTAATATTAAAATGAGCTCTAAAAAGCCTCATCAATGTAGTAGTAAGCTTATCCTCAAAATCTTTAGAATGAAATTGACATTCTTCTTTCATTACTACACCTCCTTAAATAATTTAATTAGTTGGCTAACTATTATTTTAGACTAATTCATTTTAATATACAATGATTTTTTGTAACTTTTCATATTAATTTCACCTTTTTTATTATATTAAATTTATGAAAACCTTTCTTTATAAAAATAAATATAAAATATATATAATATATAAATAAACTTAAATATTTTTTTAGAGATAAAATATATTTAGCTAACTAATTATATTTTTTGTAAAAATTCCAATAAAAAAGCAGCTATGCATTTTGCATAACCGCTATTTTATATTTTATAACTTATATACATTACTTTATTTCTTTGCTATATAAAAAGCATTTTAAATTCATCTTCTTATATCCTAAATCCATGACAATATCCTTTTCTCCTGCTCTTTCAAATCCTCTATGGTCATAAAATTGATATGTACATGCATCATCAGTATAAAGATACACTTTTTTTCCTTTTTCTCTTCTTTCAAATTCTTCAAGAAGCATTGTGCCTATCCCTTTTATCTTTATATCGGGATTAGCTGCTAAAAAGACTATCTCTCCATCTGGATTATTTTTCTTGCAATAATCCTCAAACATCTCATTATTTACTCTTTCATACTCACCTGCACTGTCTTTAGCTAATAAATGCTGCATTGCCTCAAAAGCTTTAACATATAAGCTTTTCCAAAATGAATGATACTTTCTCTTCTCACCTTTTACACCTGCCAAAAGAACTCCAGCAAATTCTTCATCTGCATAAACAGCCAATATCTGTGTTGCCTTTAGCATTTCAGAATACCAAAAGTACTTCCCATATAGATTTAAGAAAAAGTTATTATTAAAATACCAATGAAAATGCATTCCGTCTATTGCAAATTGTATAGCTTTTTTATGGTCTTTTTTTCTAATATTTTCAGTTATTCGTAATTCCATAACTCCCCCAAACAAAATTAAATTAATATTATTTTCATAATCTATTAATTCTACTATATACAGATTACTATATTTTATCAATTTTTTCGTTTAAGCTTTTTTCTAATTCATTAATTTTTTTACTCATTTCTATCATTTCTTTAGCTAATTCTCTATATGTCATAGTTCCCATAAAATGATCCTGAGAATGTATTAATATAAGTTCATCACACTCTTTGGATACCTCATTTCTATTTTTAGCTAGTGCCCCTTCTGCATCCTGTGCCTTTGAAAATTCTTCATCTGATTTTTTAAATAATTCTTCTGATTCCTTAAAATTTCCTTCTCTAGCATTTTTTATTGCCTCTGATGCATAATACTTAGCCATTCCAGAAAATCCAATTATATTAAAAATATACTCCTCTAATGGATCCTTCTTCATCAATAATCACCCCTAAATATATTATCTATCTTCGTATCCGTTTACAATTACATCTATCTTACCTGTAGATGGGTCCATAGCAAGACCATGAACCTTTATATCTTTTGGCATTAATGGATGTTCTTTTATAGTTTTTACTGTGTCCACTATAGACTGCTCAACAGAATCAAATCCATGTAGCCATTTTTTTAAATCTATTCCAGCTTTTTCTAAAGTATTTATTACTTCTTCAGATATTCCTTTTTCTTTTATCTTTTCAATCATTTCATCTGTATTTTCATTGCACATACCACATTCGTAATGTCCTACAACCATTACCTCATCTACATCAAACTCACATATAGATACAATTATACTTCTCATTGTACTTCCAAAAGGATGTGTTACAACTGCTCCTGCATTTTTTATAAGCTTAACATCTCCATTTTTTATATTCATTGCACTTGGTAAAAGTGAAGTAAGTCTTGTATCCATACAAGAAAGTATAACTATCTTTCTATTAGGTTTTTTAGATGTAGAAAAGTTTTCATACCCTTTCGATTCTACAAACTCCTTATTATCTTTTAATATTTCCTCTAATTTTGTCATTTATATCTCTCCAATTCTATTAGTTTTTTAGCTATTTTCTTTTAATTTTAATACCCTCTAAAAATTTTTTCAATCTTTATAAATTTATAGCTTTTTTTCTTTTCTATTTATTTATTTTTTTTAAACTTTATGTTAGAATTATAAGTGTATTTTGCTTTATTGTATGAAATGACAGAAATGTAACGATTTATATTATAAATAAGAATTAAAGCACAAGCAGAATATTGTTATTATCAATTAATTATAATTTTATAGGAGGGAAAATATGAGCTTAAAACAGAGATTTGCAGAATCATTCGCAAGATCTAAAACTATGTCTGGCCCAGAAAAAAAAGCCAACGAGATACTAGGTAAAATAATATTAAAGAAAGCTATAGTACCTGTAGTAATAATGCTTATAGTATTATTTGGAGGTATATATCTTCACATAAATGGTTGGGTAACATTCGGAATAAACATAGTAATAGCGATAATATCATTCTTTGTTATTAGAAAACAGGCTGAAAAATACCAGAACTTCACACCATATGTTGGTACTTTAGTTTCTCTAGAAAAAAGAGATAAAAACAACTACGTAGCGATAATAAAACAGGGTAAAAAACCTATCAAATTAGAAATACGTTACGGTGGAGATGATCTTGAACGTATAAGAAGAAATCAGCTAATACAGATAAGCTATAATGCAGAATCAAAAATGGCAATAGTAGTTACAAATAACAACAGATAGTTTTAAAATCTAGGCTTCTGCTTTTAGCAGAAGCTTTTTTGTTATAATAATTGCCATTTCTCTTTTTACTTTTTATGAGAGGATTGTTTTATATGAATAAAATTTTAGAATCAGACAATTTTTTTGAAAGATATTTCCGTCTTTTAACATTAACATTTTGGCCTATAATGTGGTACAAATGGAATGTTATATCTAGCAGAAAATTAGAATATATTCTATTTTTAACCTACTCTGCTTTTGCAGGAATATATTTTATACTTTTTACAATTAGATTTTTTAAAGCTGATGAAGAAAAAAAGGAATCAATGATGTTTTACTACAGAGCTAGTACTGTTGTGGCTTTTGTCGTTTCGCTATTTAGTTTTGTATTATTCCCTAAAAATATACCTCTTTTCTACTTTAAGCTATTCTCTATATCTGTCTATTTATACTTTTCTTATAGAGAAGTTTTCAAGAAAAAGAACGATGAAGGTGTTGTAGGAATTATGTCATTTTTACTATTGTTAGCACTCACTATATTCTACTAACAATTTTTGTTTATTAGTTAGACAAAATCATTTTTTTCTGTTATCATTAGATATAGAAATAAATTTTATTTAAAGAAAGAAGGAAAATTTATCATGGAAAGAAAAGTATTAGCCACTATAAATGGTAGAGAAATATCTAACATAGACTTAGATAACGCTGTAAAATCAATGCATCCACAGCAGCAGATGCGGTTCCAGAGTGAAGAAGGTAAAAAAAGATTATTAGATGACCTTGTAAACCAGGAATTATTCTACTTAGAAGCTAAAGACAACAAAGTTGATGAAACTGAAGAATTCAAAGCTTTAATGGAACAGGTTACTGTAAACATGTTAAAACAGCATGCTTTAAATCAGTTATTCATGGCTGCTATGCCAACAGAAGAAGAAGCTAAAGCTTACTACGATGAACATCAGGATGAATTCAAAGTTGACGAAATGGCTAAAGCTAGACATATACTTATAAAAGCTAACCACGAAGATGAATTCGATATAGCAGAAAAAAGAGCTAAAGAAATAGCTGAAGAAATAAAAGCTGGAGAAAAAACATTTGAACAGGCTGCTATGGACTACTCTGATTGCCCATCTAACATGCAGGGTGGAGATCTTGGTTTATTCGGAAAAGGACAGATGGTTCCTGAATTCGAAGAAGCAGTATTCAGCATGAACGAAGGTGAATTATCAGAACCAGTTAAAACTTCATTCGGATATCACTTAATAAAAGTTGAAGAACGTCACGAAGCTGGTGTATCTAAATTCGAAGAAGTAAAAGACGAAATACTAGGTAAATTAGCTCAGTTAAAACAGCTAAAAGCTTACGAAGACAAAGTTGCTGAATTAAGAGAAAAATACTCTAGTGCATACACTTTAAATGACTAATTAAAAACACAAAGACTGTTGCAAAATTGCAACAGTCTTTTTTATTATCTATTATAAAATTACAGACTTGTTAGATTGGATAAATCAAAATTTATATTAGATTTTAAAAATAGAATTATTGCAAAATAATTGTCAACATCTCTTTATTTTGTAATAAACTATTTTCAAGATGTGCTAATTTGATATTTCTCGAAAGAAAATTTATTATGTGTAATGGGATGTCCTAAATTTTAAAGACTATCTCTTTTGCTTGTCCCATATCAATCCTAACTCAACAATCTACAGACGATTTCATCCTTGTTTCGAGCGGAGCGAGAACAAGATAAGGAAATCGTCGAAGCCTGGCGAGGGGGATTGATATGATGATAAGCAAAAAAAGAGATGCCTTTAAAATTCAAGACATCCCTATATAATCATATTTAATTTTCTTTTAAAAAATATCCAAATCCTACTGTCCCATCTCCACAGTGACTAGCTATCGTGCATCCAACGCTGTATTCATGGAATTTAGTTATTCCTGTTCTTTTTGTAAGCTGTTCTTTTATACCTTCTAATTCCTTTTCACTACCTGTTATAGCAGCTACATGAATCTCATCATTGTATATTCTATCTTTATCTCTTTCAGCTTCTTCAAGCATCATTTCTATTGCTTTTTTCTTACCTCTAGTCTTTTTCCAAACATCAAGACCTTCTGTAGTCATTTCTATTATAGGTTTAACTCCAAAAGTACTACCTAATATAAACTGCATTCCACTACATCTTCCACCTTTATAAAGGTAATCTAACTTATCCATTGTGAAGAATAATTTGTAGTGATGAAGAACTTTTTCTATCTCAGCTATTGTGTCTTCAACAGAATTTCCTTCTTCTAATAAATTATAAGTGTTTCTAACTAATCCACCTATTGCTCCACATAAATTTAAAGAGTCTATTATATGTATGTTTTCATTATTGTCAAACATATTCTTTGCTATCATAGCATTTGCAACTGTAGAAGATAATTTTGAAGAAAGTCCTATGTATATTATAGTATCTCCTTTTTCTACATACGGCTCAAATGCTGCGTAGAATTCTGCTGGAGAAGGAGATGCTGTCTTAGGTAGTTCTCCTGTCTTCTTCACTATTTCTAATATTTCTTTTGTAGTTATATCTATACCTTCTTTGTATACTTCCTCACCAAAGTTTATTGTTAGAGGAATTATACCTATATTCATTCTATTTACCTCTTCTATAGGTAAGTCGCAAGTACTATCTGAAAATATTTTTATTCCTTCCATTACGTCCTCCCATTATATAGTCTATTTTTATAGTCCATATCTAATTTTATAGGAAATGAATATTTTATTCAATTCTTTTTAGCTTCAAATGTTAAATTTAAGCCGTTCAACCGATAAAATAACTCAAACTTTGTGTAGGTTTTTGCTTTTTATTGTAAATATTATTTATTATACATGTATCAATTATCTCTAAATTGTAACTTAATTATTATTTTTCACTTCTTTTATAATTCCAGATTCTAATCTGATTATTTTATCAGCTATTACATCACAGAATCCTATATCGTGAGTAACTATTATTATAGCCATTCCATTCTCTTTTAATTTCTTTATAACATCGATTACATTTTGTATAGACTCTGGATCTAGTGCAGAAGTCGGCTCATCAAAACATATTACATCTGGTTTTAACGCACAAGCTCTAGCTATTGCAACTCTCTGCTGTTGACCACCTGACAACTGGAAAGGATAATTCTCGCCTTTGTCTGCTAAGTCTACCATTTTTAAAAGCTCATTTGCCTTTTTTAATGCCTCTTCTTTATTCTCTCCAAATACATTTACAGGCGCTTCTATTATATTTTCTATAACTGTCATATGAGGGAATAGGTTGAAGTTTTGAAATACCATTCCAATCTTACCTCTTACCTTCTTCATATCGTTGTTATTTTTAATAGACTCTCCATTTAACACAAGCTCTCCAGAATTAAACTCTTCTAATCCATTTATACATCTCATAAGAGTTGTTTTACCTGCTCCAGATTTTCCAACTACAACAGCTATCTCTCCGTCCTTTACATCAAATGAAATATCTTTTAAAACTTCTGTATCTTTAAATTTTTTCTTTAAATTTATAACCTCTATCATTTCGCATTCCTCCTAGTTGAAATTAAGCTCTAAACCGTAAGTTCAATATCAAAACTCTTAATTATAGTAAGAATATCTCTTTTCAAGTTTTTCAAATACTTTTGTAAGAATTGCTATGAATACTAAGTAGATTAAACCTGCCCATGCAAGTGGCATCAAGCTTCCTTCTCTGTTCATAGCTATCTGAGATATTCTTAATATATCGTTTAGACCTAATATGTATACAAGAGAAGTATCTTTTACAAGTGTTATTACTTCATTTGATACAGGCGCTAATACTCTTTTTACAACTTGAGGAAGTATTATTCTTTTATACATTGAAACTTTATCAAATCCTAAAACATAAGCTGCTTCGTACTGTCCTTTGTCTATTGATTGTATTCCCCCTCTAAATATCTCTGCAAAATATGCTGTATAATTGAAGAAGAATGCAACCGCTCCTGCTGTAAATCTATCAAATGTTATTCCTATAAGTGGAAGCCCATAGAATATAACTATCATCTGAAGAAGAAGTGGAGTACCTCTCATTATAAGTATATAAAAAGATGTCACCTTTCTTATTATTACGTTTTTTGAAATTCTTAAAAGAGCTACTCCAATCCCAGCTGGAATTGAAAGTACTAATGTTATTGCAAATAGCGCTACGACTATTTTTATACCTTCTATCATAATTCTCATTCTCCTTCACTGCTTTATTTCCTTAATTAATCAATAAATCTATTCCCTTTATTTTATATAATTTGCTTCTATATTTAACTATTCCCTTAAATGTATCTTATTTGAACCATTTTGCATATATTTCGTCAAATGTTCCATCATCTTTTATTTCTTTTAATGTATCATTTACCTTATCTCTTAATTCTGTGTTGTCTTTTGCAAATGCTACTACATAATCTTCTAATCCGAAGTTTTCTTCTAGTACTTTATATTTATCTTCACCTTTCTGTGACATATAGTATCTTATTAAAACTTCATCTCCTGCTACTGCTGAAGTTCTTCCTATCTCTAAATCTCTAAGAGCTTTATCATAAGTATCGTAAAGAACTGGTGCTCCACCTTTTAATGAACTTACAAACTCTGTATCTGCTTCTACTGCAGCCTGAGCTGTTGATTCCTGCTGAGTTCCTACTTCTTTTCCTGCTAAATCAGCTTTCTTATTTATATTTGAATCTGCCATTGTAATTATTATCTGTTTGTTCTGAAGATATGGATCTGAATAAGAAACTATTTTCTTTCTTTCTGGGCTTAATGAATATCCATTCCATAAAACATCCACGTTACCACTGTTTAACTCTGTTTCTTTCATTGACCAATCTATTGGCTGGAACTCTACTTCCATTCCCAATCTTTTAAATGTTTCTTTTGCTAAATCAACGTCAAATCCTACTGTATTTCCATCTTCATCTAAAAATCCCATAGGTACAAATGTGTTGTCAAATCCTACGATTACCTTGTTATCTGCACTTCCACTATCTTTTGATGAACAAGCTGTCATCCCTAATACCATTACCATTGCTGCAAATACTACCATCACTTTTCTTAATAATTTTTTCATTTTCGTTTCCTCCTGTAATTATATTTTTTATTCTTGCAGTTATGCAAATATTCAGAAAACCTTTCTTGTGATAATTCTCAGATTTAACTCCACTTTCATTCAAGCAGTTTCTATTTTTAGGTAAATAAAAACTCCCGCACTCTAGCTAAGCTAGAGGACGGGAGTATTAATTCCGTGGTTCCACCTCTCTTCACTAGTACCTCACGATACTAGCCTCATAGAGTACAGTCTTATTAAAAGACGATACCCTTGTACGATAACGGGTACTACCGTAGCAGCCTACATGAACTTTCTTTCTCGGTGCTATGCTCTGAGATGTGTTCGATAATTAGTTCTTGATTTCTCACACCAACCGAAATCTCTCTGAAAAGACTTTACTATCTACTATTTCTCTTCTTCGCTTTATCTGATTATTTACTCTGCTTTGTTATGTTTATTATTCTATACCAGAATAAAAATAAAGTCAACATATTTTTTGAACTTTTAAAATAATTGACTTTATTTTTGCATCATCTTTCATTTTTAAATCTTTTTGTAAATTTAATTCCACGGAACAACTTCTACTTCTCCAAAAGACCTTTCTTTTAGTCTGTTTGAATATTCTCCCTTGTACCCAATTATATATAATATCGCCAATTCTATATAATGAATACCTATTACAAGTATATTCCAAATATCTTCAGCAGATAAAAATACTTTGTTTCTTCTCTTACTTGGATGGACAATCTTATTTCTGTAATAACTTATAAGATCTATACCATCTGCAAACTCTTCTCTTATTTCATCTGAGAAAATCTCCATCTCATCTCCTCCAAATGGAATATTGCAGATTTGAAGTAACATTCTTATATTTTTAGAAGCTGAATTCTTATCAAACTCTGTATCTGTAAGCGTCTTAGTTTTTTCTACTAGTACTACATAAGATAGCGACTCCAATGCTATTTGAACAGATATTATATCATTATCCATAGTTAAGTTATTTAAAGACTCTATATACCAATCCACAGCGTTTTTAATAGCTGGACCATAGTAGAAATCCTCCAATCTCCTGCACATAAGAGATAAATACTTTTCATAATTTCTATAATTTGTAAGCGTATCTGTCCAAGTAGGTAAAAATGTAAACGGCGTTACCATTCCACTATTCCAAGCTCTGTAAACCTCGTTTTCATCCTGATATCCCCTTATACCTGAAAAAGATACATATCTTCCACAAGCAAAACTAAAGGCTGTACAAATCCTATCTAAAAGCCCCATTATATTATTTGTCTTAAACAATGTACCGTCTTTCTTTCTTATCCTACCTACATGAGTTGTAACTGTACCTGATTTTTCGATAAGCTCTTCGTAAAACTCTCTTCTGTAGTCGTACCTTTTATCAATCGTTATTAAATATCCATTTAGCTCAAACTCTAATCTCCCTGCAAATACTTTTTCTTTTGTCTTTATAAGTTTTCCAGGTATCTTATCTATATTTAATAAATCAAAATCTACATAGCTTACATAAGAGTTTTTAGACTTTATACAATCATTGTTAATATATCCCTCTACTGATGTTTCGTTTATTCTTCTTATTGTCGCCGATGAAAGTTTGTATCCATGTATCTCTAAAACAGCATCGTCCAAACTGCACTCTTCTAAACTATCATCTGCTGTCGATACTATTCTAGCTTTAAATGTTATCGCTGATGGAGAAGATGGTTTTAAAAATATCTTTCCATTGCATTTATATTTTTTATCTAAATATACACAAAATCTTCCATCATAGACTACGATATCTTCATTGATTCCATATTCCATATTAGGGGACAATATCGCATCATTTACTGATTTCAAATTTATCACTCCTCGTATAATATGTTTAAATTAAGGATTACACCCTTACTTTTTCTTTATTTCATATATATTTAATTATATATTATCACTTATTTTTTTTAAAGTCGTTAAACTAATTTAAGCTACTTAATAATTACTGACTTATACTCTCTGATAGAGATTTCAAACTAAAAAATGGGACTGTTGCAATTTATACAACAGTCCCATTTGACATTATTTCGATGTTTTGAATACTATTTATTTTCCTTTAAATCATTTGTATCCTTTATTATCTTTCCATCGCTTATAGTTATTATTCTATCTGCAGTTTCAGCTATTTCTTGGTTGTGTGTTATCATAACCAATGTCCGTTTAAATTCCTTTACTGTATCACTTAAAAGATCCATAACCTCTTGAGTAGTCTTTGAATCCAGATTACCAGTTGGCTCATCGGCAAATATTATCGCAGGTTTGTTTGAAAGTGCTCTAGCTATTGCAACCCTCTGCTGCTGTCCTCCTGATAGCTCATTTGGGAATTTTTTTATCTGATCTGTAAGTCCCACAGCTTTTATTATTCTATCTATATATACTTTATCTTCTTTTCCACCATCTAAAAGTATTGGCAGTACAATATTATCGTATACATTTATTACTGGTATAAGGTTGAAACTCTGGAATATAAATCCAAATTTTTTACGTCTTATTTTTGATAGTTCGTTATCATTGTAATCATATAGACTTTTTGTTCCAAGCTTTACTTCTCCACTTGTTGGTTTGTCTAACCCTGCCATACAATGAAGTAATGTACTCTTTCCAGAACCAGAAGCTCCGATTATAGAAGTAAATTTCCCTTTTTCTATTTTTAAATCAATTCCGTCTACAGCTCTAACAAGACTTTCATCTTTACCATAGTATTTTTTCAAATTACAAACTTCTAAGCTTTCTACTAAATTTAAATCTTTCATAACGGATTTTCCTTTCTATATAAGTATTGTTGATATATATATCTATATATTTAAATTATCACTTTAAATATTTAAAAACAATAGATTTGGTCTGAACGGTAGGAAAAACGTCCCGAATGGTAAGTTTATGAATCTATATCTCTCATACCATCTGATATTTCTTTGTTTTTAAAATCTCTGTTTGCTAATTTTACTGCTATTATACAAGTAGCTAATGTAACAACAGCAAATATTATCGCTTGTGGATATGGGAATGTAAAGTCCATAAAATGTTCTATTCCAAAGTTTGTATATGCATTATTGTTCCATTCCACATATTTCACAAGTTTATATGTAGCTAATGCTATTCCAGATACTATACTTAATACTGCATATGTTATTGCTTCGAACATATTCATTCTATTCATATCCTTAGCAGACATTCCTAAAGCTCTCATTGTAAATATCTCTTTTCTTCTTTCCATTAAGTTAGATTTAACTGTACAGAATATACTTATTGCTGCAATCATAAGTACTAAAGTTATGTTTATCATGCTTTTTCTGAACACTTCTTTTTTAGAATTATTCTGAATATTGGCAAAACCTACTTTTAAAGCTATACTTCCTGGTATATTTTGTGTTATATATTCTTCTACTTTACGATTTGCTTTTTCATTTTCAAAGCTTTCATAATCTACAGTCAAGTTATTATATGCTTTAAATCCTAAAAGTTCTTTCATATTATCTTCAGATGTTATAACCTCAAATTTATATGGCATTAGTGCATCACCATAAGACATCCAATCAGGTTTTAAAATAGCTGCTACTCTTACTTTTACATTTTTCTTTTCTATTTTATCTCCATTATGGTATTTTACACCAATATCGATTATATCCCCTTGTTTTAAATCTTTAAATATCTTTTTCTGAGTACTAGTTTTTATCATATCATAAAAACTATTGTACACAGCCACATTTATATATCCATCAGTTTTTGTTTCTAATTCTTCAGCAGTCTTTCCATCTAGCATATATGGTTCAACATATTTCTTTAATCCTTGATTACTATAAAATCTAAGATGATTTTCACATTCTACTTTTTTGTCACCTTCTAAACCGTAATAATCTATAAATGCTTTTTCAACATTTTTCTTATCTGCTACAAATGTAGATGTTCCATTATATGATGGATTTACTACTTTTACTCCATCCATATTTCTTATTTTTTCTATTTTTTCATCTGGTATTTTGTATGTTTCTGGGTCATTTGCTATACCTATAGAAGTTTCTACATCATATTTATAATATATTGTTCTTATCTTATCATTTACCTCTTCTTCTATACTAGAAAAAGTATACATTATTAAATATCCACAAAGTGTTATTGTAAGTATTGATACAAGAGTTCTAGTCTTTTTAATCCAAAGATTTCTAATTCCCATATATCTAAATATTCCGAATTTATCTTGAATAAACTTTCCTATTTTAGATTGCTTTTCTCTTTTTTTGTGTTTTGTAGAGTTAGATATAGCTTCCATACATCCTACTCTACCAATTCTAATAACTGGAATTATTGTAGCTAAAACTATTGCCAATATAGATATATTTGCTGTTTTCATAATTACATCTTTATCAATGTGTAGATTAGGGCTAATTCCTATCTCGTTCAATAAAGGATCTTTAAAAATAATTAATCCTAATTTTGTTATACCAAGCCCTAATACAATTCCTATAATTGTTCCAAATACTGCAAGAAGTATAGATTGATATACTACCATAAATCTTATATCTCTTTTCCTTGCTCCAATAAGTCTTAGCATACTTATTTCTCTAAGATATTCACTCCATATTATATTCATCATATTAAATACTAAAAGTATAACTGTTATTATCAAAACTATATTATTTGAATTAATTTCTTTCATATCCTTTAATAGATACACTGAAAAACATTCTGATAAATAATTTGAATTTGGATTTATTGTTAATCTTCCAAGATTGTAATCTTTTAACAATTCTTCTGCTTTATTAGTAGCAACCAATTCATTTCCTTTAAATCTAAGTATGATATCATATGTTAATGCTTCCTGTGGTATTATACTTTGCCCTTCAAAATCTCCGTATGTATAAGAAATTCCTCTTTTTTGCTCAGCACCTGTACTTGAACTACTTATAGTCCTTGCTTCTTTATACGTCCTTTTTACTGTTCCAACTACTTTAAAACTCTTATTTTCTGAATATAACTTTTTCTCACCACTTGGTAGAGTGTATTCTTTTCTAAGCTCAAAAGATATTGTCTTTCCTATTGGGTTACCTGATACTCCTAAATTTTTAGCACTTTCTTCATCTAATACTATTTCGTCGTTATTTTTAGGTTTTCTTCCTTCCAGCACTTGTGCCTTTCTATCAAAGAAATTCATAGGATTATCATTCTCTCCATTAAATGATTTTAATTCTACTCTTGTTCCATTTTCTTTATTTATTAAAAATCCTAAGTTTTGTACATTGTCCCTGTATCCTACTCTATTATCATTTTCTACCTTTTCTAACTTTTCTTTGCTAATATCTACATACTCACAATGATAATCTCCATAAGACTTTTTAAATGCTTCCATTCTATTATATTTTTGAGATACTTCAAGCATATCCATAGAAATCATAAATGCTACTGTAGCTATTACCATGATAAACATCATCAAAGTCCTTGATTTATTCTTCTTCATATATAAAGAAGATAACTTTCTATATATTTTCATAACAATCACTCTCCTTTTTTATAAAATAACATTTTTAAAATTCATAAACAATAGATTTTGACGAGTGGTATTAAATATGGAGTGAATGGCAATCTTTTTATCTTTACAAGATTAAAACAAAAAAATAAGAGCATCCGTATCAATAATTTGATACAAATACTCTTTTTATTTACAGAGCTTATAAACCTAATTTTTGGGGATAACCACCTTTATTCTAAATGTATTTTCATCACAAAATATATTCATTTTTCCATTATATTTCTTTACAGAAGCTTCAACACTTTTTATCCCTATACCATGTTTTGATTTATCATTTTTACTTGTAATATATCGTCCTTCTACTTTTTTAACATCATTTTCTTTACTATTTTCACAAATAAAAACAAACATATTTTTAGCCCACATAGATTTTAAATTTATATACTTTCTACTATTTTCAATTTTATCACAGGCTTCTATTGCATTATCCAGTATATTTCCTAAAATACTAGACATATCTATATTTTCTATAAATCCTGTATTTTTAGAATCTAAATCTAAAATGAACTCTATCCCTTTATTCTCACAAATCTTCATTTTTTCGTCTACAATTATATCAAAAATAGCATTTCCACTTGCTTTAATTTGGTTAGCTTTATTTAATTCATTTTGTATACTTTCTATATACTCTAGAGAATCCGATTTATTTTTATTCATATTTTTTATAGCATAAAGATGATTGTTCATATCATGATATAAGCGTCTAATATCTTCTTGAGATTTTTCTAATTTTTCATAGTAATCATTTTTAGATTCAAGTCTAGTATACATTTCTTTTTCTTTTACTTTTTCTTCACTTTGTTTTTTTATCTCAAGAATTATATAAAGAATTATTACTGTAGATATTATAGTAAACATAGGTATTATTTTTGTAATAATAATATACAATTCTGAACGATTTATTCCATATTTTTCTGTCTTTATTACATATTGCATTAATACTATGTAAACAAAATTTAGCATAATTATATTTATTGAATACCTATAAATTTTATTCTTTAAAAGTCTATCTATTAATTTGTCTAATATTATTACACTTATCCAAATTATTATTGCTATAATTATTATTTTTATATTAAATATATTCCAGTCATGCAATTCAAATTTTAAAGAAAGTGGACTTGACATGCTTACTCCATTTTCAAATGTAAATAAAAATCTTGATAAAAAATAATTCTCAATCATACTTATATATTGTCCTGTTAGTATATATAAAAAAGTAAACTTTTTCCATTCTAATTTATATACTTTTGAATATATATAAATAATTCCTATCATTATAACTATATTACTTATAATCCAAATCGCTTTTTCCTTAGATATTCTCATACTCTTGATAATCTCTATTAAATCAAGCGATAATGCAGAATGTTGGCTTATATTATTATCTAAAATAGCTATATTCCATATGCTGATATACCTTGATGCTACATATAAGACTATTATTATAGTCGCCTGAATAACTATATTTTTCAAAAAATCTATATCGCTATATTTCCTATATCCAACTACCCAGTTTAATATAGATATCGAGAATATTATACAAATCAAATTAATACACTCACCAATTAATACATCCATTATATATCCTCTCCTATTGACCAGAAGTATTTATCCACTACTTCTTTATATTTATTTCTGCTAATAGGTATTCTCGCTCCATTTTCCATAATTATATCCCTATTGTAAATCTCTTCAATATATATCATATTTACAATATAACTCCTATGACATTGTATAAATAATTGTTTTTCAAAGTTAGATACAATATCATTTAAGTTACCTCTACATTCTAAATCTCCCTCTTTTGTGCATAGTTTTATTTTTTTATTAATTGCTTCTATATATATTAGATCTCTACTATATACTTTCTTAAATCCATTATCGGTCTTTATTTTTAAAAAGCAGCCTCTTTTTTTAGCTACTTCTACCACACACTCTTTTAGATTTTTTTCTATAACTTCATGTTGTATTGGCTTTTTTATAAATCTAAATGCTCTTACCTCAAAAGCTTCACTTATTTTTTCTCCTATTGATGTTACAAATATTATCTCAGTTGTTCTATCATATTCTCTTAGTTTACGAGCAGTTTCCATACCATCCAACCCATCCATTTGTATATCTAAAAAAAGTATATCTATTTCATTATCTAATTCTATATATTTTATAACATCTTCACCATTGCTAAATTCTTTAACTTGATACTCTATGTCTTTATCTATCATTGTATTTAGTATAGCGTTTTTTATATCCATTCTAACGTCTAACTCATCATCACATATTCCTATTGTTATCATTTTTTACCTCTCTTTATATCAACTAATTAAAAAGAGAGTATCTATGCTTTATAATTTTTGACATAAATACTCTCTCCCTTCTTTACTATTATTTATCTAGTTCTTTATGAACAATATGGCTCAAAATGTACAAATTTTCTATTTCGTACAAGTACAAATTCTCATAATTTATATCTATGCCAAATTCTTTATTTAGCATACAAACAAAATCATACGCATTATCTCCATACAACCCTGTCATATTATTAATCAAACTATTTTTTTCAAGAAACTCTATATTTATTCGTCCATCTGCAAAATTTTCATTCAAAATATCAACAATCTTTCTAACAATAGTATCATACACATATTCTTTTTTATATTTGTATCTTCTTTCTTTATATGTTTCAGATATGTTTGATTTACTTTTTAAAATTTGCTCTATTTTATAAATATCTTTTGTATTCTCTTTATACATTATCTCTGCTATTATCCCCGCAGCTAATGCAGATGATCTACTATGCTTTCCAAATGCAGTTACACTATCTTTAAATTTATACAATCTATCTCTTCCATTTGCATACATTTGGTTTTCTCTTTTACTATCATATGTATAATCATTATCTTTGCAAATTCTCTTATATCCTTTCACACCAATTACAGAGTCAAATGAAGCTGGATAACTTTTTATATTTTTTGCTTTCTTATGTTTAGAAGCTACTAGTATCTTTCCTTCACTTCTAAGAATATTGCATACTGTTCTCAAATCTTCAAGTCTATTTTCTTTTATCATAGATGCTGATATATTTATTATATCTATATTTTTACCAATCAGATTTGCTAATGCTACTATAAGCTTTGATACTTCAGTCACTCCTTCATCATTAAATATCTTAATAGGATATATTATCGCTTCTGGGCATCTTTCTAGTATAGTCTTTGCACATAATGTTCCATGTCCTATTACATCTTCTATATTATCTATACCTTCAACTTGCAATTCTTTATCATATACATATCTATCTTTGATATCTTTATCTTCCGTATCTATTCCTGTATCTAATACAGCAATTTTTATATTTTTCATAGAACTACCTCTTTATTCATTTCTATACAATTTATAGTATATTCCCTTTTTAGATATAAGTTCTTCGTGATTTCCTGATTCTGCTATTTTTCCATTTGACATTACAAATATTTTGTCTACATCTTTTATAGTAGATAATCTGTGTGCTATCACTATTACTATTCTATCTTCTAAGTTCTTCTTTATACTATCCATTATTATATCTTGAGATACATTATCTAATGCTGATGTAGCTTCATCAAATATAATAATTGGACTATCACATAACATAGCTCTGGCTATAGAAATTCTTTGCTTTTGTCCTCCAGATATTTTTATTCCTTTTTCCCCTATCTCTGTATCTAAACCAGCTTCAAGAGAAGAAATAAAATCATCCAAACCAGCTAAGCTACATACTCTCAATATATCATCATCTGGTATTTTTTTGCCTAATGATATATTATTTCTTATTGTACTATCAAATATAACTATCTCTTGACTAACTACAGAAATACATTTTCTCAAAGACATAAGTTTTATATTTCTTATATCTCTTCCATCAATTTTAATCCTTCCATCATCAACATCCCATAGTCTATACATAAGCTTTGAAAGAGTTGACTTTCCACATCCACTCTCTCCAACAATAGCTGAAATATCTCCTCTTTTAAATTTCATAGATACATTATTTAAGATATATTTCTTTTCCGATTCATCATTTTCATATCCAAACTTTACATTTTCAACAGATATTTCTTTAATATTATCTGCTCTTAGTCCTTCTAGCATATTTTGATCTTCATCTATAACAGGCTCTTCATCTAATATAGAATATACTCTTTCTATAGAAACTTTAGCTTGTTGTATTCTATTATTTGCATTTACAATACTTATACATGGACCTATTAACATTCCTGCATAGTTTTGAAATGCTATTAATGAACCTAATGTAAAATCTCCATTTATTATCATATATCCACCATATCCATATATAGCCATACTCATCATAAGATTAAATATATTTGCAACACACATATTCCCACTCATAAGAACATCTATTTTTATATCCTTATTTATAAGTCCTCTCTGACCTTTTATAAATTGCGATATAAAAAATCTCTTTGACTTAGATATTATAACATTCATTATATTATAAACATATTCTTGAACTACATTGCTTGTATCACCATATTCATCTCTAAACATACTCACATTAGAATGTATATTTTTTGTAAAGTATCTCTGCGTTGTAACAAGTAATATTTGTATAAACACAACAACTACAAAAAGAACAGACTGTAGTCTGAACATTAAGTAGAGAGAAATAATCGCTGTTATTGAATTTTTAATAATAGAAAATACAAGTTCCGCATCTATATTTTCTATTATATCTATATCAGATTGTACTATAGACATAAGATTTCCAGTTTTATTCTCTGTATAGAACTTCCCAGATAACTTCGATAAATGATCTAATACCTTCAATCTAAACTTTACAGCCACCCTATTTCTCATAGTTGCATATATATAGCCTAGTGCCAAATTTAAAACTCTAGCTAAAACTGACATTACAGAATAAGCTACAATTATTTTTAATAGTAATTCAAGATTTTTTCCTGTTATACCTTTATCTACCATATTTTTTGTCATCATAGGCAGAACAAGGTCTATTGATGTTATAAATATCACCATTATCATTGCAGTAAAAATACTCATCTTATTATGATTTACTACAAATTTTATAAACCTTTTTATAGGACTTTTTCTTTTGGATATATTTGACTTTTCCATTTATAAATCCCTACCTCTTTCACCAAGTTCCAAAAGTTTTTTAGTTGTTTTAAAGTTCATATGTTCATCAACACAAGCCATATATGGCACTTCTGAATAACTACCTGTACTAAGTTTGTTAACTATTCTACATCTTACAGCAGTACAGTATTCTTTTCTTGTACAACCTGAACATTCTTCAAAATCTCTAAAATTCTCATTAACAACTTCTTTTAATTTATCTTTATCTAAAGGGTTTTCATTATATATATTTCCTATTTCATAGTCTTTTTTACCTATTGCAAATGTACACGGATAAATTGTTCCATCTGTATCTATGCAAAATGTGCATATACCACCAAAACAATCCCCTCGCTTAACATTTAAAAGTCTTAAATCTGTCATACCTAAATTTACTTCTGGATTTTTTAAATGAAAGTCTATAAGCTTCATTCTCTGTTCTTTATATACTTCAACTTTTTCCTCGCTCCACTCAGACATAATATCTACAGCAGTTGCAAGATATCTAAAGCCAAGTTTTGACACACTTTCAATACTTTCATACATTTTATCTACATTATATTGGTTAAATGTCATCCTACATCTAATAGGTATATTTTCATCTTGTAGTTTTTTTATATTTTTCATAACTATATCATATGATCCACTTCCGTCTGGAAATACTCTATTTGCATTATGTGATTCTTTAGTACCATCTAAACTTATAGATACCTCTGTTAAATCATTTTTTATAAACTCTAATATTTCATCGTTCATTATTGTTCCATTTGTAGTCATATCATATATTATTTTTCTATCTACTATTTCATCATCCAATTTATTTTTAATATATTTTACTATATCAAAATTTAGAAGAGGTTCTCCACCATGAAGTGTTATCCATAATGGTCTTTTATCATCCTTTTCTTCTTTTAGTTTTTCTTTTATAAACTCTATACATTTATCTGCTGTTTCTTTGTTCATATATTTTTTAGGTTTACAACCACCTTCATAACAGTAGCTACATCTAAGGTTACAATCATCAGTCATTACTATTGTAAATTTCATATTTTTATTCCCCCCATACTATTCTATTTAATTGTGGTTTCATTATAGAACACCATTTTTCATAGTCAGGACAATCTTCATTATCTAACAACTTATCTACTAGTGCAGGACAGAAAAAGCAAAACACATTTACATCACAATCCTTACATTTTTCAAAATTATACGGCATTATATTTTGTAGTCTAGCTGCTAGTTTACTATCAGATAAATCATAATCAAAATCAAGCACACTCATTCTAGTATCTTTATCTAATGCACTTCCATAAGAATACTCTGGTTTTATCAAAGATTGACATGGATACATATTTCCATCATAATCTATAAACATTTTTGACTTATACATATCACAAGAACATGATTTTAGATTATCTTTATCTTTTTCAAAACTTAATTTATCTAATTCTGTAAGTCCAAATGGAAGTATAGTTTCCTCCGATATAAAGTATGAAGCATTTTCTACTCCCCTACCTTCTGGCTCAAAGCATCTAACCATTCCTTTTGTTCCTATTCTTTCGTTTAAAGCATAAAATTTTTCTTCAAGGTGTTTATTCTTATCTCCAACAACCATAGACGTTCTTATATTTCTAAATCCTCTAGTATGAAGTAATACTATAGATCTCATTATTTTATTGAATACTCCTCTTCCCCTAACTAATCCACAAGTTTCTTCATCTACTCCATCTATACTTATTTCTACTCTATTAAAATGATTTACTATAAAGTCTACATTAGATTCATCTATAAGAGTTGCATTTGTAGAAAGAACTAGTTCTGTTTTACAGTCTTTTTCTTTAAAGTAATGAACACACTCTTCAAAATCGCTTCTTATCATAGGCTCTCCACCTGTTATTATAAACTCATACGGTTCTAGTTCAGCTACAAAATCCATAATGGATTTTACATCTTCTGTAGTTAGTATATCTTTTTCTGTAGAGTTGCAATTTGTACAACAATGTCTACAAGCTAAATTACACTTATGCGTTGCTGCCAAATATATAGCTTTAAATCTATTATTCATATTTTTATAAAAATCTTCACTTATTGATGATTCAAGTATACCTGCTTTTCCCATGTTTATCATAAGGTCTTTTATATATTCCTTGTCTGAACCTTCAAACATATTGACAAATTCTTCTACTGTAAGTCCCATTTCTTCTGCCTTTTTTATATATGAGTATACTTCTTTACTTTGAATTATATGTCTTTTAAATCTTGTGTTGTACATAAGTACTCTGTTGTTTCTTTCTTTTATTATCAATTCTTTGTCTTTAAATTTAATTATTTCTTCTCTAAACTTCAAAGTAATCACCTTCTTTATGATTTTTATTTAATATATGGGGATAGCAAAAACTATCCCACATATTAATTATTTTTATTCTTTACTATCTAATCTATATCTCTCATACCATCTGATATTTCTCTATTCTTGAAATCTCTGTTTGCTAGTTTTACTGCTATTATACAAGTAACCAAAGTAACTATAGCAAATATCGCCACTTGTGGGTACGGGAACGTAAAGTCCATAAAATGCTCTATTCCAAAGTTTGTATATGCGTTATTATTCCACTCAACAAATTTGAAAAGTTCATATGTAGCTAATGCTATTCCAGATATTACACTTAAAAAAGCATACGTCATTGATTCCCACATATTCATACTATTCATATCCTTAGCAGACATTCCCAATGCTCTCATTGTAAACATTTCTTTTCTTCTTTCCATTAAGTTAGATTTAACTGTACAGAATATACTTATCGCTGCAATCATAAGCACTAACGTTATATTTATAACACTTTCTCTGAATATATTTTTCATTTCTTGATTTTGAGTATTTACAAAACCTGTTTTTAAAGTTATGCTTCCAGGTATATTTTGTGTTACATATTCTTCTACTTTGCTATTTGCTTCTATATTCTCCATATCTTTATAGTCTACAGCAAGATTATTATATGCCTTAAATCCTAAAAGTTCTTTCATATTATCTTCAGATGTTATAACCTCAAACTTGTATGGTCTTATTATATCTCCGTAAGCTTGCCAATCTGCCTTGATAATAGCTGCCACTCTAACCTTTACACTTCTTTTTTCTATTTTATCACCATTATGATACTTTACATTTAGGTTGATTATATCCCCTTGTTTTAAATCTTTAAATATCTTTTTCTGAGTATGAGTTTTCATCATATCATAAAAACTATTGTACACAGCCACATTTATATATCCATCAGTTTTTGTTTCTAACTCTTTAGAAGTTTTTCCATCTAGCATATATGGTTCAACATATTTTTTTAAATCTTCATTATCATAAAATCTAAGATAATTTTCAGTTTCTATTTTTCCATCACCTTCTAAACCGTAATAGCCTATAAATGCTTTTTCAATATTTTTCTTATCTGTCACAAATGTTGATGTATCTTCATATGTGCTTTTAACTGATTTTACACCTTGCATATTTTTTATTTTATCTATTTTATTATCATCTATTTTAAATATTTCTTCATCGTTTGCAATTCCACCACATACTGTTATATCATTCTTATAGTATATTCTTCTTATTTTATCATTTACTTCATTTTGCATACCAGAAAAAGTATATATTATTAAATATCCACAAAGTGTTATTGTAAGTATTGATACAAAAGTTCTAGTCTTTTTAATCCAAAGATTTCTAATTCCCATATATCTAAATATTCCAAATTTATCTTGAATAAGCTTACCTATTTTAGATTGTTTTTCTCTTTTTTTGTGCTTTGTAGCATTAGATATAGCTTCCATACAACCTATTTTACCAATTTTTATAACTGGAACTATTGTAGCTAATACTATAGCTGACACCGCTACCTTTATAGTTTTCATAATTACATCTTGATCAATATGTATACTAGGACTAATTCCTACTGCATCTAATACTTCATCTTTAAACGAAACTAATCCTAATTTTGTTATACCAAGTCCCAATACAATTCCTATAATTGTTCCAAATGCAGCAAGAAGTACAGATTGATAAACAACCATAAATCTTATATCTCTCTTTCTTGCTCCAATAAGTCTTAGCATACTTATCTCTCTAAGATACTCACTCCAGATTATATTCATCATGTTAAATACTAAAAGTATAACTGTTATTATTAAAACTATATTATTTGGATTTATCTCTTTTACACTTTTTAAATCTTTTATAGAAAGTAATTCTGATAAATAATTTGAATTTGGATTTATAGTCATTCTTCCTAAGCTATAATCATTTACTAATTGCTCCATTTTATTGCTAGCAACTAGTTCATTTCCTTTAAATCTAAGTATTATATCATATGTCAATGCTTCTTTTGGTATTATGCTCTGTCCATTAAAATCTCCATATGTATAAGCTATACCTCTCTTTTGTTCAGCTCCAACATTTGTACTACTACTCATATTTTTTATATCTTTGTAAGTTCTTTTTACTATTCCAACTACCTTAAACTTCTTATTTTCTAAGTATAATTTTTTCTCACCACTAGGTAGAGTATATTCTTTTCTAAGCTCTAAAGATACTGTCTGCCCTATTGGACTTCCAACTATTCCAAAATTTTTTATACATTCTTCATCTAATACTATTTCATTATTATTTTTAGGTTCTTCTCCTTTGAGAACCTGTGCTTTTCTATCAAAATAATTTTTAGAATTATCATTTTCTCCATCAAATGATTTTAATTCTCCTATTGTTCCATTATCTTTATTTATTAAAAAACCTAAGTTTTGTACAGTATCCCTGTACTCCACTCTATTATCATTTGCTACTTTTTCCAATTTTTCTTTGCTAATATCTACATACTCACTATGATAATCGCCATAAGCTAGTTTAAAGGCTTCCATTCTATTATATGTTTGAGAAACTTTAATCATATCTATAGAAATCATAAATGCAACTGTAGCTATCACCATTATGAACATCATTAACGTTCTTGATTTATTCTTTTTCATATATAGAGCTGATAGTTTTCTATATATTTTCACAATATTTTCCTCCCTTCTTTTTATACAAAAGGGAGATTAAATTAAATCTCCCTTTTATATAATTTTTTTATTTAATTTTTATTTTTCAATATTCTACTATCTAATATTTTGATGATTGATATGAAGATGGTTTACCATTAGTTTTACAATCTTCACAGCAGTCATACTTACAAGATACACCAGCATTATTTTTACACTGATCTCCTTGCACTTCTATCTCTTTTAATTCTATTTTTTCCTGTATTTTTATTTTTTTAATTTCTTTTGCTTCAGACATTTTTTGTTCCTCCTAAGTTTTAATATTTATATATAAAACCAAACTAAAGTAGAGTCTCAAATAGTATCCTCTGCCAAACTCTATTATTATCTTTTTTCATTTTATTCTGTGTACAGGCTGCTATTTTCAATTTTCTTTAATTCAGCTAATATATCGAATTTAAGAAATTTTTATTTAAATTTCTTATCTCTTCTTGTCTTTAAAATAACATTTTTAATTATTAAAAACAATAGATTTGGTGTGAATGGTAGAAAAAATGACCTGAATGGTAAAATTCTACTTCCACAATATATTTTCCAAATGCTTTTTATTAAATTCACAGTATTTTTCAAATGCTTTTTCATTTTCATATAGTAACCGATTTTTCGCTGGGCAAGTATTACAAAAAGCATTTACTGAACAATCTCTGCAACGAGTCTGATTTTTTAGATCTAAGTTTTCAAAGTTTTTAAATCCTTCAAAATCCTTTTTATATAATTTTTCCTCTGTTTCTAAGTCCATATCTAATATATTAAATGTCTTAAATTTATCATCTGTTATATTTGGACAAGAGTACACATATCCATCGTCTGCTATAAATATACTATTTCTTCCAGCATTACAATGTCCTGTATTTATATTGTCATAGCTATTTTCATCTAAAGTATATAAATCTTGAGGAGTGTAGAATACCTCATCATTTTCAACATACTTTTCACATCCACTAAATCCTCTTCCAAATTTACAGAAGTATCTTATTCTCGCTTTTGTACCTATTTTTTCATTTAATTCTTCAAACTTTTGTTTATATCCTTCGTTGTATTTTCCCATTACCATAGATATACTTATCTTATCGCAACCATTATCTTTAAGATATCCAATAGCCTTCATAACCTTGTTGAATACACCTTTTCCCCTTATTTCTGAACAAGTTTCTTCGTCATATCCATCAAGGCTAATCTCTACTGCGTAAAAATTATCACTTATAAATTTAGCCATTTTTTCATCTATTAGCGTAGCATTTGTGCTTAGTATGAGCTTTTCGTCGTATTTTGATTTTATATATTCTATAAACTCAACAAAGTCTTTTCTTACAAGTGGCTCTCCCCCTGATATTGTAAGATTGATTGGGTTTAATTTTAATACATTGTCTACAACTTTTTTTAGTTCTTCCAAATTCATTCTTTCTTCCCGATTTATGTTTGATTCTTTGCAACAATAGCAACAATTTAGGTTACATTTATTAGTTATCGCTATTGAAACTTTTGGAACCATTCCATAATATATTTCTTCATTTGGATTATCTGTTACTAGATCTAAATCTTCTAATGATTTTATTATTTTTCTAAAGTAGTCTTTGTCATCTTCACTAAATAAATCAATCATTTTTTCAAGAGCCAGTTGTTTTTCAACTGACTCTTCTATCACTTCATAACATACAAGAGGAATTTTTATCCATTTTCCACTATATTGGTTGGATATTATAACAGCGTTGTCTTTTTTCATTATATTTGCTTTTTTATTATAAAAATAACCACTCATAACACTTCCTCCTCTAGTCTATATCTCTCATACCATCTGATATTTCTTTATTCTTAAAATCTCTGTTTGCTAATTTTACTGCTATTATACAAGTCGCTAGTGTAACAACAGTGAATATTATCGCCTGTGGATAAGGGAATCTAAAGTCCATAAAATGTTCTATTCCAAAATCTGTATAAGTATTATTGTTCCACTCAACATATTTTACAAGTTTGTATGTTGCCAATGCTATTCCAGATATTATACTTAATACTGCGTATGTTACAGCTTCATACATATTCATACTATTCATATCCTTAGCAGACATTCCCAATGCTCTCATTGTAAATATTTCTTTTCTTCTTTCCATAATATTAGATTTAACTGTACAGAATATACTTATAGCTGCAATCATAAGTACTAAAGTTATATTTATAATGCTTTCTCTGTATATTTGCGACATTGCTTCCTTTTGTTGATTATAAAATCCTTGTTTTATACTCAATGATGCAGGTATATTTTCTTTAACATATTTTTCTACTTTTCTATTTTCTTCTACATTATTTATATCCTTATAATCTACAATTAGATTATTATATGCTTTAAATCCTAGCAATTCTTTCATATTATCATCAGATGTTATTATCTCTAATCCTGAAGGTTGAAGAGCATCTCCATAAGACTGCCAATCATCTTTAAGAATAGCTCCTACTCTAACTTTTATATTTCTTTTTTCTATCTTATCTCCATTATGGCATTTTACACCAAGAGTAATTATATCTCCTACTTTTAGATTTTTATATATTTTATGATATGTATCTGTTGTCGTAGGATCATAAAAGCTATTAAATACAGCTACATTTATATAACCATTTGTTTTTTGTTCTATATCTTTTGTAGTCTTATTATCTAACATATATGGCTCTACGACTTTCTTTATATCATCATTTTCAAAAAATCTAAGATGATTTTGATATTCAACTTTTTCACTGCCATCTATTCCAAAGTATTTTATATAGTAGTCATTTATTTTATTTTTATCTTCAATAAAGGTTGCATCACCATTGAATCTAGCATTTGCACATTTCACAGCATCCATATTTTTTATTTTTTCTATTTTATTTTCTGGTATTTTATATGTTTCTGGATCATTTGCTATACCCATTGATGATTCTATATCATATTTATAGTATATTCTCCTTATTTTATCATTTACTTCATTTTCCATATCTGAAAATGTGTACATAATTAAATATCCACAAAGTGTAACAGTAAGTATTGATATTAATGTTCTAGTTTTTTTAAGCCAAAGATTTCTTACTCCCATATATCTGTAAATACCAAATTTATCCTGTATAAATTTACCTATTTTTGATTGTTTAGTTTTGTTTTTATGTTTTGAAGAACTTGATATACTTTCCATACATCCTACTCTTCCTATTTTTATAACTGGAACTATTGTAGCTAATGCTATAGATACAACAGATATTATAATTGTTTTTATCATTACACCTGAATCTATGTGGATTTTTGGTTTTACTTTTGCTATTTCCAAAGTACTATCTTTAAGTATATTAACACCTATTCCTGTTATACCAATTCCAACTATAACTCCTATAGCTATTCCTATTACAGCAAGTAGCAAAGATTGATATATTACCATAAATCTTATATCCCTTTTTCTTGCTCCAATAAGTCTTAACATACTTATTTCTTTTAAGTATTCACTCCAAATTATATTTAGCATATTAAATACTAAAAGTATAACAGTTAATATTAATACTAAATTACTTGTTCTTGTATTTGATATTTCTCTTGCAAATGTAACATCACTTAAAGCTGCTAAATAATTTCCATTTGGGTAAAATGCCATTCTTCCAAGATTATAAGTAGCGGATACCTTTTCCACTAAACTTGAGGCTTTTTCTTCTTTTACATTAGCATATCTTAATATTATGTCATATGTTAATGCTTCCTGTGGTATTATGTTTTGTCCATTAAAATCTCCATATGTATAACTAATCCCTCTTTCTTGTTCTGCACCTGTTATTTCTGAATTAAGTCCTGAATATACTCTTTTTACCACACCAACTACTTTGAAAGTTTTCCTTTCAGAATATAATTTTTCCTCTCCATTAGGAAGATTATAGCTTTTTCTAAGTTCAAAAGATATTTTCTTTCCTATTGGATTTCCTTCTATACCTAAGTTTTTAACACTTATTTCATCTATTATTATTTCGTTGTTATTTTTAGGTATTTTGCCTTTAAGAATTTGACCTTTTCTATCGAAATATTTCATTGAATTATCATTTTCTCCATTAAATGATTTTAATTCAACTCTAGTTCCATTATTATTATTTATTAAATATCCTAAGTTTTGTACATTATCGTTATATCCTACTCTTTTATCTTTAGCAACTTTTTGCATTTTTTCTTTACTTATATCTACATACTCACAATGATAATCTCCATACGTTCTTTTATATACTTCTGCTTTATCATATGCTCTAGATATATCTATCATGTCTATAGAAATCATAAATGCTACTGTAGCTATTATCATAATAAGCATCATAAGACTTCTTGATTTATTCTTTTTTATATATTGTAAAGAAAGTTTTCTATATATTTTTTTCATAATATCACCCCTTTATCCTGATTAATCAAAATAATAATTATTATCTTTTTATTTAAGTAATTACTTTTTCTTGCTTATAGAATAACATTTTTTATCTGAAAAATACTCAATTTGTCCCGAGTGGTAGAAAAAACGTCCTTAACGGTAAAAATTTATCTTTACAAACAAAAAAATAAGAGCGTATACATCATTTTCATAATGTATACACTCTCAAATTTATAAACTCTATATTAAATTTTATCTCTTAGGAATCATTATTTTAACTTTAAACAAATTATCGTCGCAGAATATCATCATATTCCCATCATAATTTTTTACAGATTTTTCGACGCTTTTTATTCCTATTCCATGCTCAGATTTATTAAGCTTATCAGTTATAAATCTATCTCCAATCTTTTTAACCTCATTTTCTTTGCTATTTTCACAGATTATTACAAACATATCATCTGCCCACATAGAAGTTAGTTTTATATATTTTTTATTGCTTGTCATTTTATCACAGGCTTCTATAGCATTATCCAATATATTTGCTAATATACTAGACATATCCATATTTTTAATAAATCCTGTGTTTTTAGAGTCAACATCAATATCAAACTCTATCCCTTTATTTTTGCAAATATTCATTTTTTCGTCTACAATTATATCAAAAAGAGAGTTTCCGCTTACTCTAGTTTTACGAGCTTCTTTTAGCTCATTTTGTAAGCTTACTATATAATCTGACGCATCTTCTGAGCTTTTATTCATCATCTGTATATTGTATAGATGATTATTCATATCATGGTATAATCTTCTTATTTGATTTTGAGATTCTTCAACTTTTTCATAATAATCATTTTTAGTTTCTAGTCTATTGTATGCCTGTTTTTCTTTTATTCTTTCCTCGTTTTCTTTTTTGATCTCAATAACTATATAAATAGTTACTGTAATGGCTATTATTGCTAATTGTGGTACTACTTCCATAATAATTAAATATTGTTCAATTTGAAATGGACCGTGCATTTCTGCAAATCTTACTAATATTTTTAGCATTATAAATACACTATTTACAAGAATAATGTATGATGCGTATACATATATTTTATTTTTTAAAATTTTATTTATAATCTTAATAAAAATAATAATTAATATACATACTAAAAATAAGATTGCTAATACCTCTATATTAAATATATTCCAATCGTGTATATTTAAATTATGAACTATATTATCTGATAAACTTTTACCAGTTTGAATTGCAAATAATATTCTTGGTATAATAATATCTGCAAATATACTTGTATATTGTCCAGATAGAATATATAAAAATATAAATTTATTCCATTCAACTTTATATATTTTATTGTATATCAAGGTCATACTAACTCATACTAACTATTATAACTATGTTTACTGTAATCCAGATTAAGTTTATTATTGAAAAATCAAAATTTTTGATAATAGAAAATAGACTAAAGTAATTCTCTATATAATTTGTTTTTTCGTTATATATGATAGATAAATTCATTACATCAATGTATTTTGATATGATAAATATAATCACTACTATAACTGATTGAATAGCTATGTTCTTCCATTTATCTATATCACAGTTTTTCCTATATCCAACTACAAAATTAACTATACTGATAGATAAAACTATACTCACCAATCTTATAATTTCCGCTAATAATATATCACTCATTATACATCCTCACCTACTGACCAGAAGTATCTATTCATCACTTCTTTATACTTGCTTCTACTTATTGGAACAATAGATCCATCCTTCATAATAATATCCTTGTTTCCTATTTCTTTTATGTATATTATATTTACAACATAGCTTCTATGGCATTGTACAAATAGCTGCTTTTCAAGATTATCCATTATTTCTTTTAAAGTTCCTCTATATTCAAAATTGCCCTCTTTTGAGTATATTTTTACCATTCTATTGAGAACCTCTATATACACAATATCTCTACTATATATTTTTCTAAATCCTGTTTCTGTTTTTATCTTTAAGAAACAACCCCTCTTTCTCGCTATTTCTATTACACATTCTTTTAGATTCTTTTCTATAACCTCATGCTGCACGGGCTTTTTAATAAATCTAAACGCCCTCACTTCAAAAGCTTCACTTATCTTATTTTCGATAGACGTTACAAAAAGTATCTCTGTCGTTCTATCATACTCTCTAAGCTTACGAGCTGTTTCCATACCATCTAATCCATCCATCTGTATATCTAAAAACAGTATATCTATCTCATTATCAGATGATATATATTTTATAACATCCTCACCCTTACAAAACTCTCTTATCTCATACTCTGTACTATCTTCCTTCATACTTTCTATCACAGACTCTCTTATCGCATCTCTAACATCTAACTCATCATCACAAATTCCAATTGTTACCATTTCATTACCTCACACATAACCTTTAATACTTATTTAATTACATTACTATTGTAACATAAAACTATTTTTGTAAAAGACTATTTAAAAAGGGACTACCGCAAATCATTGCAATAGTCCCTCAATTCTTTATTCGATTTTATAAATCCTGTTTTAAAACTTCTTTAACAACTTCGTAGCTTACATCCATTATTTCAGCACAAGTAACTTTGTTTGCTTTTAATTCTTTGCACATATGTGTTCCGTATCTACCATTTATTTCTTTCATAAATGCCTGAACGTATCTCTTTGCTATCATTTTATCCCCAGTAGAGTCATCTCTACCTTTTACTTCACCGATTATTATAGCAGCTGCATTTACAGCACCACATATGCTTCCAACACCACATCCACCGCCAAGAGCAGTACATAATCTTACTGGTATAGATGCGTTAAATTCTTCGTTATATGCTATTATAAGTGATTCAGCACAGTTGTATCCCTGTTTATATATTTCTGATGGTTTCATTTATCTTTCCTCTCCCCTAATTTAATTTTTCCAAAGTTTATTATATTATAAGGAAAGGTAAGTATCAAGTGTGTTTTATTTACTCTGCTTGATTTCAGTAAATGCTTTTGAAAGCATAAGTTTTATTCTGTTTAGCTGATTTACAGCACTTGCAGATGGATCGTAGTCTATTGGAATTATATTTGCCTTAGGGAATTGTCTTTTCATTTCTTTTATAACTCCCTTTCCTATTATGTGGTTAGGTAAGCATCCAAAAGGCTGCATACAGATTATATTGTCTACTCCATTTTCTATAAGCTCTAGCATTTCTGCAGGTAGTAGCCAACCTTCTCCAGTCTGATTTCCAGATGATACTACTCTTTCTACGTCCTTAGCCATTTCGCCAATCGGTTTTATTCCACTAAATCTTTTGCTCTTTGTAAGTGCATCATTGTAAACTCTCTGATATCTTTCTACAATTTTTATGAATAATTTCCCCATAAATTCAGTAGATTTTTTACCTTCTAAGTTTTTATGTTTATATATAGTGTTCTGAGCACAAGCCATGAAGAAGTTCATAAGTTCTGGTACTACTGCTTCTGCTCCTTCTCTTTCAAGAATTCCTATTAAGTCGTTGTTAGCTATAGGGTGGAATTTAACCAATATTTCCCCAACTAATCCAACTCTAGGCTTTTTAACATCCACTATCTCTAAATTATCAAATTCATCTACTATATCGTATACATTCTGTTTAAATTCTTTAAACTTAGGTTTTTTAAGAGCTTCTATACATTTATTTTTCCATTTTTCATGAAGTGCATTTGTGCTTCCTTTTACTTTTTCGTAAGGTCTAACTCTTGTAACAACTTTCATAAGTAAGTCACCATAGACAACTCCCATTAGAAGTCTTAGTCCCATAGCTATACTCATGCTTTCTTTGATACCGCTCCGTTCTATACCGTTTACACTAAGTGCAATAACTGGTATATTTCCAAATCCTGCATCATGAAGTCCTTTTCTTAAAAATCCTATGTAATTTGTCGCTCTACATCCACCACCTGTTTGAGTAATTGCGACAGATGTGTTTTCTAAATCATATTTTCCAGATTTTAATGCGTGTATAAGCTGACCTACAACTATTATCGCAGGGAAACAAGCATCGTTGTTTACATATTTAAGCCCTTCTTCTATGATATCTTGACTGTAGTCTTTTAGTATTTCTACTTTTATACCACTCTGGTTCATAGCAGCTTCAATAAAGTCAAACTGCATTGGAGCCATTTGAGGAGCTAGTATTGTTCTTTCTTTAGTTATTTTATTATTTTTAGCGTATTGTATTTTCTTTGGTTCTATTTCACTAGATTTTATTCCATTTGCTTCTCTTTCTTCCATCGCAGCTTTTAGAGATCTTATTCTTATTTTTGCTGCACCTAAGTTATTACCCTCGTCGATTTTTAGAAGAGTGTATATCTTATCTTTTTCATCTAGTATTTCTTTTACCTGGTCTGTTGTTACAGCATCAAGTCCACATCCAAATGAGTTTAACTGTACAAGTTCAAGGTTGTCATGCTCTCTTACAAATGTAGCAGCTTTGTAAAGTCTTGAATGGTAAACCCACTGGTCTACTACTCTTAACGGTCTTTCAACTTTAGCTAGGTGAGATATTGAATCCTCTGTTAAAACAGCCATGTTTAGAGAGTTTATTAGTTCTGGCATACCATGATTTATTTCAGGATCTATGTGGTATGGTCTACCTGATAGTACTATTCCCTTTTTGCCAGTTCTATCAAGGTATTCTAATGCCTTTTCACCATGTTCTCTCATTTCATCTTTGAATGATTTTTCTTCTGATGTAGCTTTATCCACAGCTTCATTTATTTCTTTAACTGTTATATCGCTGTAGTATTTAGATAATACTTCATACATTCTCTTTTTAAGTTTTTCTTTGTCGTTTATGCTTATAAATGGTTTTATGTATGTTATGTTGTTTTCTCTTATACTATCGACGTTGTTTTTTATTACTTCTGAGTAAGATACGACAACAGGACAGTTGTAGTAGTTGTCTGCTGTGTTATCTTCTTTATTTTCATTTGTTACACATGGATAGAATATTGTTTTTATTCCCTTATCTATTAAAGACTCTATATGTCCATGTACTAGTTTTGCTGGGTAGCAAACTGTATCAGATGCTATACTAGTTATCCCTCTTTCGTATAGCTTTTTAGATGATCTAGGTGATAGTACAACTCTAAATCCTAGATTATTGAAGAATGTAAACCAAAATGGGTAATCTTCGTACATATTAAGTACTCTAGGTATACCTATTTCTCCACGTTTTGCTTCTTCTTCTGATAAAGGCTTGTAGTTGAATACTCTATCGTATTTATATTTATATAGGTTTATAGATTCTTTTTCTGCGTCATTTTGTACTCCGCTGTAAAGAGCTTCTCCTCTTTCACATCTATTTCCAGATACAAATGCTTCATCTTCTGAGAATCTGTTTATTGTAAGTAGGCAATGGTTTGAGCATCCTTTACATCTAGTTACTTCAGCCTGAACGTGAAGTAAGTCTAATTCATCTGCTTTAAGCATTTTTGTAGGTTTTTCTGGGTTGTATTTTTCTTTAGCAACTAATGCTGCACCAAAAGCTCCCATTAGCCCCGCAATGTTTGGTCTTATTACTTCCTTGCCAATCATCTTTTCAAATGCTCTAAGCACTAAGTCATTGTAGAATGTTCCACCCTGTACTACTATGTGTTCTCCTATTTCATTTAGGTCTTTCATTTTTATAACTTTAAATAGTGCATTTTTTATTACTGAATAAGAAAGTCCTGCAGATATATCGGCTACCTCAGCACCTTCTTTTTGAGCCTGTTTTACTCTAGAGTTCATAAATACTGTACATCTTGAACCTAAGTCTACTGGTTTTTTAGAATATATTCCCTCTTTCGCAAATTCTTTTATATCCATTGATAGTGATTTTGCGAATGTTTCTAGGAATGATCCACATCCAGAAGAACAAGCTTCATTTAATATTATACTTTCTATTACTCCATTTTTTATTTTTAGACATTTCATATCCTGACCACCGATATCAAGTATGAAGTCTACATCTTTATTAAAGAATTTAGCTGCTTTGTAGTGCGCTATAGTTTCTATTTCACCAAAATCTAGTTTTAATGCTCTTTTTATAAGCGCTTCTCCGTATCCCGTCGAAGTAGATGCTACTATTTTGCAGTTCTCTGGTAATAAGCTGTATATTTCTTTAACTATTTTTACAGTTGTTTTTAAAGGGTTTCCTTCATTACTAGAGTAGTATGAATATAACAATTCACCATTTTCTCCTATAAGGGTAGCCTTTGTAGTTGTAGAACCTGCATCTATCCCAAGGAAACAGTTTCCACTGTATTTATTTATATCGTATTTTTCAACGTTATTTATATTATGTCTTTTTAAAAATTCATTATAATCCTCTTCATCTTTAAATAAAGGCTCTAATAAATTTACATTCCCATCGTCTATTGTTTTTATTGAATTTAATTTATCTAATATTGATTTTAAAGATACTTCTTTCTCTTCCTCTGCTAATAGTGCAGCCCCTATAGCTATATAAAGCTGAGCATTTTCTGGGAATATTATATTTTCGTCATCTAAGTTTAATACATTTTTAAATGCCTGTCTTAACTCTGATAGGAAGTATAATGGCCCTCCTAAAAAAGCTACATTCCCTTCTATTTTTCTACCACAAGATAGTACACTTACCGTCTGAACAACTACAGCGTTAAATATACTCATTGCTATGTTAGTTTTTTTAGCTCCATCGTTTATAAGCGGCTGTATATCTGTTTTAGCAAAGACACCACATCTCGATGCAATAGGATATATAGTATCATAATCCTTAGCAAGTTCATTTAGACCTGCTGCATCAGTTTTTAAAAGAGTTGCCATCTGGTCTATAAACGCTCCAGTACCACCTGCACAGATACCATTCATCCTCTGATCTATTCCCCCTGTTATGTATGTAACCTTGGCATCCTCTCCACCTAGCTCGATTACAACATCTGTTTCTGGATGGTAGTATTCTATAGATTTTGTACTAGATATAACCTCTTGAACAAATTTAACACCTAATTTTTTAGATACTCCGATTCCACCTGAACCAGTTATTATTATTTTTACAAATGCATCTCCTATTATTTCATATACATCGTTTAAAACCTCTACTATAGATTTTTTGACATCTGAATAATGTCTCTGATATTTTTTAAATAGTATATTGTTTTCCCCGTCAAGGAGAACAATTTTAACTGTTGTCGAGCCAACATCAACACCAACCTTATATTCACTATCCATTGCTCTTCCTCCTTGTTTAAAATTACTCATCAACATACTCTAAAATATTGAAAACTAAACTTTTACTATGCTTTACATTTTAACACATTAAAAAAATTTTATCACGTTAAATTAATTACAATTCTCAATAATTTTTCTTATTTTTTAATCTATCTATTTTATACTATTTTATAAAAATAGCCTCCGTAAATGGAGGCATTTTTGTTAAAAAAATAAGATAGAACCTTAGAAATCTAAGGCTCTATCTATTAAAGTATAAACTTTTATTTACTTATCAATCTTGTACTATCCTACTAGCATGAAGATTAGATGTGCAGATATACCTGCGCAAAGACCACCGATTGTATGTGATAATATCGCTTTACTTGCTAATGGTCTAGCATCTAGTGCATCCATCATACCTATATGAGTACTTAAGTATCCTGACCAGCACATACCCATTGCTGTGAATACTGCTATATCGTTAGGTGTTACAACACCAGTTTTTATAAATTCTGGAACTAGTGACATTGCTGCACCAACTGCTCCTAATGAAGTTATAGGGAATGCTATAGCTTCTGCTGATTTAAATCCAAATAGAGGTTCTATTATGAATTTGATTTTTTCACCTATTAATGGTAATAACCGTATACCTTCATAAGCTGCACCTGTGTAAGTACCATCAGCTGATGGTCCGAATGTTAACATCATAACACCTGTACAAACTATTAATACCCCTGGTATTATAGCTAAACCTAAATCAACACCAAGTTTACCACCTTCAAGCATTGCGTCTAATACTCTCTGGAATAAGTTACCTTCTCTTATTTCTCTGAATTCACCTTCATCATCTGAAGCTTCTCCAACTCTGTCATTTGCATGTTCACCATAATATTTTTTAGTCTGTATTAACATAAGTCTAACAGATATTATAGATCCTATTATAGCTCCTAAGTTACCTATTAATGCTGGTAACATATATTCGTCACCCTGTGCCATCATGAATGTAGTAACTATAAGACCCATACCAAATGCTGTACCTAAGTTACAAAGAGCTGGTGTCTGATATTTTTTGAAGTACTGAGTGAATGATTTATCTTTTGCGAAAGATATTATAGCTGGGTTATCTGATAGATAAGTAGCTACTGCTCCAGTTATACTTGCTCCAGGTAAACCATAAACTGGTTTCATTATTGGTGCGAATATCTTGTTTATTAATGATATAACACCGAATTCTGATAATAATGCACTTAGAGCTCCTGCTAAAACTGCTAGTGCCATTATTAAGAATACTGTCTGTAGTAATAAGTCATGAGCTGTTGCCATCATTGTTTTGAACATTAGCCCAACTCCCATTACTCTACCAATTCCACCAAATACGATTAGTAGAACTGCTAAGAATACAAATGTTTCAGTGCTGACTGCTTTTACTCTTTTTTTGCCTTCTGCTGCTTCCATTTTGTCTCTTCCTTTCTGATAATCCATATAAATTTTTATTTATTTCTTAAATATATTATACTTTCATTTTGTATATTTTGCAACAGAAATTGTTTAACTTTTATCATTGTAAAATTCTGTCTTTTTAGACAACTGCAAGTTTTTAACTCGTAACATACAACTTCATGCATTTTTCATATATACATAAAATCCTTGAATTGCCTACAACAAGCGACTTTTTACATTGTTTCAAGTTGTTACTTTTTTGTATATTTTTTAAGATTTTGGTGCCTTATCATGCATTTTTCGCTTTTTATCTATAAAAAAAATATATTAATCTTTTTTTCATTTTTTAACATCAGAAAATGTTTTCTCATATTCATTCACTATATTTATTTCATATTTTTACTATTTTAATCTTTAATATAGCTTTTATTCACTATTTTATAAGATATTTTTAAACATATTTTACTATTTTCTGTTATATGTTTTTCTTATAATTTATAATTAAACACTAACAACTACACCAACAACTTATTTTAAGAGCATATTTCTCATTATTTAACTTTTTATTAATACTTTTTCAAGTACAAAAAAATAATTTGAATAATTTTTTCTCAATTATTCACAAAAAAATAAAAAATAACGAAACTTGCAAAGTTTCGTTATTTTTTTAAACCCCTATTTAACACAATCTATAAATAATGTGATATTTTTTTTACAATTTTAATTTATGATATAAAACTATACTTTATAATATAAAACTTGTTATTAATCTTATAATGATTTAGCTACATATTTTACTAAATCTACTATTCTTGCTGAATATCCCCATTCATTATCATACCAAGAAAGTATTTTAAACATTTTATCTCCCATAGATAATGTAGATAATCCATCTACTATAGAAGATCTTTCATCACCTTTATAGTCTACAGATACTAGTGGCTCTTCACTGTATCCTAATATGCCCTTCATAGAGCCTTCAGAAGCTTCTTTAAATGCTGCATTTATTTCTTCTACTGTAGCTGGTTTTTTAAGCTCACAAACTAAATCTACAAGTGATACTGTTGGAGTGGGCACTCTAAGTGCGAATCCGTTTAATTTACCTTCTAACTGTGGTAAAACTTTAGATACAGCTTTAGCTGCTCCTGTTGTAGTAGGTATTATAGATTCTCCAGCTGCTCTTGCTCTTCTTAAGTCTTTGTGAGATTTATCTAATATTCTCTGGTCATTTGTGTAAGCATGTACAGTTGTCATTAATCCTTTTTCTATACCAAATTTGTCATCAAGAACTTTAGCAAATGGTGCTAAGCAGTTAGTAGTACATGATGCATTAGATATTATGTGATGATTTGCTGGGTCGTAATCTTCTTCATTAACACCCATAACTATTGTAACATCTTCATTTTTACCAGGTGCAGTTATTATTACTTTTTTAGCTCCAGCTTTTATATGTTTAGATGCTTTTTCTCTATCTCTAAATATACCAGTTGATTCTACTACTATATCAACTCCTAATTCCCCCCAAGGTATATCTTCTGGATCATTGCATCTAAATATTTTTATTTCCTTACCATTTACATTCATAACGTTTTCCCCAGCTACAGAAGCTTCCCCATTAAACTTACCGTAGCATGAATCGTATTTAAATAAATGAACTAATGTTTCTGTGTTTGCTCTAGCATTTAATGCTACTACTTCTATATCGTCCCCAAATTCAGTCTGAGCTAATCTTAAAACAGCTCTCCCTATTCTTCCAAATCCATTTAAACCTACTTTAATTGACATTTATACGTCCTCCCTATATACAATAAAAGTTTTTAATTTAATATGTTGAATTATTATGTCTTATTACATTAATTAGTATACACTATTTATCCTATTTATTCAATATTTTTTAATGTTAATTTATTATTTATGTCCTATTGTTTTATTTATTGTATATTAATGTACATTTTTGCTTTATAAAAGGCATTATTACATATATTTTTACAAAAAATACCACACTTTTTATAGAAATACTCAATAATTTTTTAATATTTTTAATTTAGAAACAAAAAAAGAGATTTTATTTTATAATAAAACCTCTTTTGTATTATAATTCATATATATTTAATCTATTAAACTATATCCGTTTAATTTGTTTTAGTAGCTTAATTACTCGTACTTTAAACAGCATGCACTCCCGCTGGTACTTTTGTTTTTTCAACTTCAACTCTATTAGTTCTACCTAATCCATATATAAAGTCGATAGTTTTACCACTTATTAGAACAGCTACTATAGAGTACACTAGCTTAACTGCTGGTATATAACTTACTGAAAGTAAAAGTACTACACCGTCTGTTATTAAGTATACTGTACTTAATTTTAAAGATGTTACTTTTGAAATTATCATTGCTAAGGCATCATCGCCTCCTGAAGCACAACCCACTCTCATCATAATTCCGCAGCCTATACCTACTGATAAACCTCCTAAAACAGCAGATGTAAACATACCCATCTGTGGAACTAACGGCCCAACAGTTTCAAATATGTCGTATAAAACTGAGAATCCTACAGATGCGCCTACTGAGTATACAAAGAATTTTTTACCAAACATTTTAAATCCCATTATTAGTAAAGCTATATCAAGGATTGCTCCTGCTATAGAAACATCAAATCCAAATATGTTTTTTAATAGTAAAATTATTCCTAATACTCCTCCTTCTGTAATACTGTTTAAATAATAGAAGTTGTAAACTCCAAATGCTAATATTGTCGATCCTATTAGTATTAAAGATATGTCCTTTAAAGATCGCCTGTCGTACATAATATCCCTTCCTTTTCTTTTTGTTACCACAATTATAAACAATAAAAAAAGTAAAGTAAAGCTTAATTTTTCGAATTAAAATTTTAGAGCTACTTGTTAAATTTCAAGCAGCTCTTTTTCGATTTTTTTATTTATTTTTTTAATACCTTAGCAAAAATATAGTGATTTCAATATATGCAACGTTTTCAATCTTTCATTTTGTTTTTATTAATTATGTATTTTCTTAGTATTAATAAACGAAGAGTTTTTATTAATTTTTTTTCAGTTTAGAAATACTAACCAATCGCTATTTTTTGTATTTTGTTTAGTTATACTGACTTTTATCTTTATATTAACTTAAGTTATTTTTATAAAAAATACCCTAAAACACCTTCAAAGCATTGAAATTACTTACTCAGAGGCTATTTCTAATCTTCTCTTCCGTCTTCTGTATAGCCTTGCATTTATTTCGTATCCTATAACAATCACCCAACTACTGAAATACAGCCATGTAAGTAGTACTATTATCTCCCGGAAGCTTCCATATATGGCACTATAGTTAGAAAAGTTATTAGTATAGTATGAATATAAATAAGACATAAGGAACCATCCAAAAGTTGCAAAGATTGCTCCAGGTGCTACTCTTTTTGAAGATAGATTTATATTAGGTGTATACTTATATAATAAAGTAAACACTATTATTGTTGTAATTGTACCAACAGCATATCTGGTTATGTTCCAGAGGTTAAAGAACACCTTATCAAATCCCAAATAGCCAAATATTACAATACCTATCTTTTCACCATAAACCAGTAATATCATAGATGTAAATATAAGTACTAAAAGCATAAGAGTAAATATCATAGATATCATCATTACTTTTAAGAAAGATCTCGTTTCTGGTGAATAAAATGCTGTATTCATGCCCTTTATAAGAGCCTTTACTGCTCTAGAAAATGTCCACATTGTCAAACCAAAGCTGACTATCATGTAATGTGTGTTTCTCTTTTCTACAGCAGATTTTATAACCAAGTCAACAAATCCGATAGCTTTAACAGGCACAACCTGCTCTATCATATCGACATATTTTGTAATCTGCAGAATAGGAACATAGGCTACTATAGATACTGTAAACATTAAAAATGGAAATATCGACATCGTAAGGAAAAATGCAACCTCAGCAGCCTTTGAACTCAGTCTACTGTAATTTATTTTTCCAAACAGATGATTTATTTTCTTTCTATCTAACATAGATGCTCTCTCCATTCAGTTTTAAACTAAATTTGTAATAAATATACATCTACTTCACAGATTCCCGTATATTTAAAACAACTTTTTTTATTTTTTCTAATTTTTCTGTTGCTTTTTCTTCTGTACAATCAGAAACAGCAAAATAGAATTTTAATTTAGGCTCTGTTCCAGAAGGTCTTATCGCAAGCCAATCGCCATCTTCGAATATATATTTCAGTACATTAGCTTTTGGATATTCCTCTACACCCTTTGCAAAATCTAGTTTTTCTTTTATATCTAATCCTTCTATTGTGTTTTCATATCTAAATTTATTTATTATTCTCTGTATTTTTTCTAAGCCATCTTTGCCCTTAAGAGTCATAGATACATTTTCTTCAATGTAGTATCCATATTTTTTATATGTATTTTGTAGGGCTTCGTATAAGCTTATTCCATTCTTATTATAGTATGCAGCCATTTCCGCTATTAAAAGAGATGTCGATACCCCATCCTTATCTCTAACATGTGTTCCTGGCAAATATCCATAACTTTCTTCATATCCAAATATGTATTCTTTATCAACACCTTCTTCAAAGGATTTTATCTTATCACCTATAAATTTAAATCCTGTTAATACGTTTATTACCTCAACACCGTTTTTTCTAGCTATATCAGCACCAAATTCAGAAGTAACTATTGATTTTATTATTGCAGAATTATCCTTTAAAATCCCCTTCTCTTTTCTAGACTCTATAACGTACTGCACTAATAAACCACCAATCTGATTTCCAGTAAGCAGTTTATAATCTCCGTTTACATCTTTTACAGCAACTCCTACTCTATCACAGTCTGGATCTGTTGCAATTAGTAAATCAGCTCCCCTTTTTCTAGCAAGCTCTATTCCTCTATTAAGTGCCTTTTTTTCTTCAGGATTTGGGTATTCTATACCAGCAAAATCTGGATCTGGTTTTTCTTCCTCAGGAACTATCTCAACATTTTCAAATCCAACTTCATTTAAAACTGCTTTTACAACCCTAGAACCTGTTCCACAAAGAGGCGTGTATATTATTTTAAAATCTTTTCCTACCTCATCGATAACATCCTGTCTTACAGTCATATTTTTTATAGTTTCTATAAAATCTCTATCCTGTTTATCCGTTAATATTTCAATCAAATTAGATTTTTCATCTGTATATTCAGGAATAATGTTATAATCTTCAACAGAATTTACTTCTTCTGTTATCATATCGGCATATTTAGGCATAAACTGAGCGCCATCTTCTCCATATACCTTGTATCCATTATATTCAGATGGATTGTGGCTAGCTGTAATAACAACTCCTGCTGCACAATTTAGACTTCTAACAGCAAAAGATAACTCTGGTGTTGTTCTTAAATCTTCAAATATATATGCTTTTATATCACATGCTGCAAGTGTTTTAGCTGTTTCTAGACAGAATTCTCTAGATTTGTGTCTATTATCATGAGCAATTACAACGCCTCTTTTAGCTGCATTTTCTACATTTTTTAGAATATATCTAGCTAATCCAAATGTAGCCCTTCTAACAGTATATATATTCATTCTATTTGTCCCAGCTGCTATAATACCTCTTAGTCCCGCTGTTCCAAATTCTAAATCTTTATAAAATCTATCCTCTATTTCTTTTTCATCATCTTTTATATTTATAAGTTCGGCCTTTGTAAAATCATCAAAGTATTTATTTCCCAGCCAATTCTCATAAACTTCATTATACTTCATAATCGCCTCCAAAATAAATTTCTATTTTATACCCATTATTTCTCTAAAGTCCATTATACCTGTCGTTACTTCACTTCTATCAAAATCTGCTTCTTTTAACTCATCATCAGATTTTTCCATAACCATAGTATAAAACTCTATAGCTATATACTGTAAATTTTCTGTAGGGTTATTTTCTGCCCTATCAAAAAGAAACTCCTCAGCTTCATTTATTTTATTTTCAAAAACCAATCTTTTTAAAGTTATAAGGAAAATCTCCTCATCTGGATTATATACAACATCCATATCTACATAATCACTATACTTTTTACCAAGCAACATTTTTGCTATCTGTTTTTTTATAGTATTTATAACTTCATCTATTATCGGCATTTTTATCACCTCATTTTTCTATTATAAAAGATAAAGTTGACTACATAACGCAATCAACTTTTTTCTTCTTTTTATTATATTGTAACTTTTATCTGTTCCTTAGTCTATATATTTTTTAATTTTGACTAGTACAGCTAATTTTATAATACTTATTCTTTAAGTTATTGAGACATTTTAGTCAACTGATTTTAAAGATTCAACCATTTCAACCTTCTTTAATTTTTTGTTCATTACTAAGTTTACTATTACACCCATAACTATAGTAAGAATAAATGATGCTACATAACTAAGTGGGTTTATAAGTCGTCCAAACATCATATTTTCCACCTCGACTGTTACCATTATAAACTGGTGTAAAATAGTACCTAATCCAAGTCCTACAAATGCTCCAATCAGTGTTAATATAACATTTTCTCTATAAATATAAGCTGAAACCTCTTTATCGTAGAATCCTAATACTTTTATAGTAGCTATTTCTCTTATTCTTTCTGAAATATTTACATTACTTAAATTGTAAAGTACTACAAAAGCCAATGACCCCGCAGATACTATCATAAGAAGAACTACATAATTTAATGATTTTATAGTATCTGAGAATCCATCTTTGATTCCTGTTGTAAATACAGTTCCATTAGCACAAGTATTATCTATTATTTTACTTGCCATTTTTTCTTCTACGCCTACTGTTATGCTATCGTCTAATATACCGTATATTCTATTACTTTCTGCTCTTCTATTGAATAATTTTTCGTAATAGTCATTAGTCATATAGATATAATGATTTACATAATTTTCAGTTATTCCAGAAATAACCGCCTCTGCACTTACATCATTTTCGTTTAATATTTTTACTTTATCTCCTACTTTTGCACCTATATTTCTAGCTGCTTTTTCTGAGATAACAATTCCATTATCACCTAAATTAATAGGCTCATGAGTTTTTCTATCTCTTAAATTCATAAATTCTTTAAATGTATTTTTATTTTCTGGAATTACAACTGTAACTTCCTTTTCTTTATTATTTATCATTACTTTTGCATTCTGATTATTGAACATAGCTATTTCCTTAACGCCCTTTTCAGCAGAAACAAATGATTTTAGCTTGTTTATTTCTTCTGTTTTTTCATCAGAATTATAGCTTACAGTCATACTGTATTTGTTTAATTCTCCAAACTGTACATCGACTATCATCTGTATTGAATCTCTTATTCCAAATCCTGTAAGTAAAAGAGATGTACATCCTGATATACCTAAAACTGTCATCAAGAATCTCTTCTTATATCTGAATATATTTCTAAGAGTTACTTTCCAAATAAATCCTATCTTATTCCAGATAAATCCAAATCTTTCTAATAAAATTCTCTTACCATTTTTAGGTGCTTTAGGTCTCATTAATATAGCTGGTGCCTCTATTAATTCTTTTCTACAAGCTGCAAATGCTGTAAACGATGTTACAAATATAGATGCAGCAATAGATAAAACTGTTATAAATAAGTTTGTTCTTAGCTCAACTTTAGGCACTGTGTACATAATTGCATAGGCATTATATATTATTGTAGGGAATGCAGTATATCCAACTATCAATCCTATTACCGATCCTATTGCACTAGCAGACATAGCATAAACTATGTACTTCTTGGCAATCATTCCAGGAGTATATCCTAATGCCTTTAATGTACCAATGTTTATTCTCTGCTCATCTACCATTCTTGTCATAGTTGTAAGAGCCACAAGAGCTGCAACTAGTACAAAGAATACTGGGAATATCCCCGCCAATGCATCTATACTATCCGCACAACCTGCATATTCAGCAGAAGAATACTGTTTATCTCTATTTAAAACATACCATTCTGGCTTTTCAATTTTCTTTATTTCATCTTCAGCTTCTTTTAAATCCTTTTCAGCTTTTTTAAATTCATCTTTTGCCTCATTTTTTGCTTTTTCTAGGTCTTTTTCACTATCTTTTAATTTCTTTTCATTTTTAACTATTTCATTTTCAGCCTTTTTAAATTCTTTTTCGGCCTTTTCTTCCATAGTATATAGTTTAGACCTTTCAGTTTTTATTTTTCTCTGATTTCTATCTAATTCTGATTTTGTCCGAGCTAATTTTTTTTCTGCAGAACTTAACTGATTTTTTATACTCTGAATCTGAGCATATCCAGCATTATATTGAGACTCTAATGCAGATAAATTTTCTTTATACTTTGAAATGTTCCGTTTTAAACTAGCTTTTTCATCTTCTGATAATTCTGGATTACTCAACTGACTTTCTAATCCAGAAATACTTGATTTCAATGAATTTATATTGCTTTTTAATGGTTCTAGTTTATTCTCAGCAGCATTTATTTGTGAGTTTGCCTGCTGTTTTTTTGATTCAAAATCTCTTTTCGCAACTTCGTATTGTTTTCTTCCTTTTTTTAATGTAGCTTCTGCATTGTCTAATTGTTTAAATCCATCTTTTATCTGTTTTCTAACTTTTATTTTATTATCTTTTAATTCTTCTTTTCCGTCTTTTATCTTTTGTTTACCATCTTTTAATTCTTTTTCAGCCTTTTTTATTTTATCTTCTGTTTCTTTTTTCTTATTATTATATTCTTTTTTAGCATCATTTAATTCATCTGTTGCTTCTCCAACAACTTCATCATATCTATGCTCAATTCTTTCATCTGTTATATCATCAATTTGATCCTCTGCTTTTTTGACAGTATCTTTATAATCTTGATAGAATGATGTTTTTTCCTTTGCTCCCTTCGCTGTTATATACATTTCTGTATATGCTTCTGTTTTGAAGTCCTTTTGAGGAATCATCATCACTCCATCGACACTACCAGAACCTATTGATGAGTTTCCAAATTCATAAGATAGATAATAAGGTGTATCTACCAAACCAACTATCTTGTAGCTATCTGTTTTTAAATCATCACTTAACTTTTCGTCAGTTCCAGATTCTATTTTTAAAGTTTTTCCTATTTTTAAGTTAAGATGGTCGTATTTCGGCTTTAATACAACACATTCACCAGAGTTTTTAGGTAATCTACCTTTTATAAGTTTTACTCTATTTACATAGTCTTTATTGTTATCTGATAAATCATCTGTTGGCAATGCATGTACTTTTAATACTCTATCCTGATCTTTTACATTTGTTATAACATCCATAGAATATGTCGGAAACACACCTTCTACATTATCCAAATTTTTTATAGCTTTTACATCATCATCAGTTAATCCTAATGTAGATATAATTTCTACATCCATAAAATTATACTTATCATAATAATCATCAACTGTATTTCTCATTACCATTGGGGATACCTTTATCCCAGAGAAGAATGCAACACCTAAAGCTACTATCAGCATTATTGAAAAATATCTTCCCTTAGATTTTAAAATATCTCTTAGCGTATCTTTATTAAGTGCCTTTTTCATTACCATTCAATCCTTTCTATTGGAACAGGATTTTCATTTGTAGTAATACTTTCAATCATTCCATTTTTAACTTTTATTACTTTATCCCCCATAGGAGTTATCGCCGAGTTGTGAGTAATAATAATAACTGTCATCCCCATTTCTCTGCAAGTTCTCTGTAATAGTTTCAATATTGCTTTACCTGTGTTATAGTCTAGAGCTCCAGTAGGTTCATCGCAAAGTAGTAGCTTAGGATTTTTTGCAAGTGCTCTAGCTATTGCAACCCTCTGCTGCTCTCCACCTGATAATTGTGCTGGAAAGTTTGCTTTTCTATCTTCAAGCCCAACTTCTTTCATTATTTCGTCTATATCAAGAGGATTTTTACATATTTGAGTAGCAAGTTCAACATTTTCTTTAGCTGTAAGATTCTGTACTAAATTATAAAACTGAAAAACAAAGCCAATGTCATATCTTCTGTATGTTATTAAATCTCTATCATTGTAATTATCTATTCTTTTACCATCTACAATAATTTGACCCGATGTAGCTGTGTCCATACCACCTAAAATATTTAAAATTGTACTTTTACCAGCTCCACTTGCTCCAACAATTATAACGCATTCCCCTTTATCAACAGAGAAATTTACACCATTTAGAGCTGCAATCTCAACTTCACCCATTTTATATATTTTTTTAACGTCTTTAAATTCTATATATTTACTCATAATTAATACCTCTTTTATAAAATTTACCTTTAAAATAATTATATCATAAAGCAAATATAAATAATACAACGTTACTTTACAAAAAAATAGAAGGAATTACACATTGATTCTGTAATTCCTTCTATTAATAAACTTTATATAAACTATTTATATTTTAGGCTTCTCCTATTTCATCAAGAGCCATTAATTTAACAATACCTTTTCTTAATACGAATAACATTAAAGCGAATACTATTAATACTATTGATATTGTTGCGAATATCTGAATATATCCCATACTTTCAGTAAGACCTGCTATTTTACCAGATATTAAGTTTGCAAAGCAGTTGCTTAAATACCAAGCACCCATTGCAAGTGATCCGTATCTTACAGGAGCTAATTTATTAAACATAGCCATACCTATTGGAGATATACAAAGTTCTCCAACTGTAAGTGCTATATAAGCTATTAATACGAATACTATATTCATTTTAGCACTTCCATCAAATACACCATTAAGAGTTTTTAATCCTACTATTAATAGTATAAATGCAGATGCTGTTAATATCATACCTAAAGCCATTTTTGTAGGTATAGAAAGGTCTCCTTGTTTTCTATTTCCTAATTTTATCCAAAGTTTTGCCATTATAGGACCGAATACTACACAAAGGATAGAGTTGTATGCTACAAACCAAGGAACAGGTATTGTAAATCCACCAACTGTTCTATTAACTAAGTCCTTCATAAGTATAGAGAATGACATCTGAGTTTGGAACCATGCAGCCCAGAATAAAACAACAAATACAAATAATATAGCCATAGCAAATATTCTGTTTTTTTCTAATTTTGTTAATGGCTGATGAGCTAATTTTTCTGATTTTTTCTCTTTAGCTTTTTTTCTTCTATCATTTACAGGATATTTTCCAACATCTCCTAATAATTTAGGAGAACCGAATAAAACTATTAATCCTACAATTCCTATTACAACCGCATTTATAAGGAATATATATCTATATCCATAAGATAATATCTGTCCTGATGCTGATATTTCAGCACACCATTTATCAGTTATAAGACCCGCCATTATTGGACCAAAGAATGCACCTATATTTATAGCACTATAGAATAACGCATAAGCCGCATCTTTTCTTGTTAAGTCGTCTTTATCATATAACGAACCTACTAGCTGACTTATCTGACTTTTAAAGAATGCACTTGATATAACAAGTATTGAAAAACATCCCCATAAATTAGGTACAGATGGTTTAACAACGAATAAGGCAATATCACCTATTGCATTTACAAAACATGCTAATATTAAAGACTTTTGAATACCTAAATAATTATCTGTTATCCAACCACCAACTATTGAACTTAAATAACAAATAGAACTGTATATAGCTATCATAGATGATGCCTTAGCAACACTAAGACCAAGCCCATTTTGTGATACATCCGCAGTTAAAAATAGTATGAATATAGATCCAAATGCGTATCCACAATATCCCTGCAATGTCATTGCTGTATTTACTAACCACAATCCTTTTGGATGTTTCTGTTTTCCTGCATTTTCCATATTAACCCCTCACATTTTCCAAATTTTCTTTTTATTTCGATTACAAAAACCCTATTTGATGATTAAGCAAAACTCTTCTTAAAATTTATTCAATTGTATTTCATAATTATGCATAATTTTCATTAAATACTGAAAAGAAAATGTTTTCTTTCATCGTTATAATAATATCATTCTTGTGAAACTATGTCTATATTTTTATTTGTTTTATTTAATATTTTTTTATTATAAATCTACTCTATTCCAACATTTTAATTATGTTCTAAGTTAAAATGCTGATATTTTTTCTAATATTTTAAATTTTTTCGAAAATTATCATTTAAAAATTAATTTAATATCATTAAAAAAATATAAACTTCTTTTATTTTTTAAGAAAATTTTTCCTATAATTTTTTGTTATTATTTCAAAATATACTTTTAAAAATATTAATTATTATTAAAATTTTCTATATACAAATAATTAAATATAGTATAAAAAAACAAAAAACTGGTGCAACAAATTAGTTACACCAGTTTCTTTATATAATATTTATCAATCTTATTTGAAATATCTGTTTAATAATCCTAAGAATGCTTTACCATGTCTAGCTTCATCTTTACACATTTCATGAACTGTATCATGTATAGCATCTAATCCTAATTCTTTAGCTCTCTTAGCTAATTTTAATTTACCATCAGTTGCTCCGTATTCAGCGTCAACTCTTAATTCTAAGTTTTTCTTAGTTGAAGTTTCAACTACTTCTCCTAATAATTCAGCGAATTTAGCAGCGTGTTCTGCTTCTTCGAAAGCTATTCTTTTGTAAGCTTCTGCTACTTCTGGATATCCTTCTCTATCAGCCTGTCTTGACATTGCTAAGTACATACCAACTTCTGTACATTCACCAGTGAAGTTAGCTCTTAATCCTTCAACAACTTCTTCATCTACACCTTTAGCAACACCTATTCTATGTTCGTCAGCCCATACTCTTTCTCCGCCCATTTCTTCGAATTTTTCTGGACCTACTTTACAAACTGGACATTCTGCTGGTGCAGTTTCTCCTTCATGTATATATCCGCATACTGTACAAACCCATTTTTTCATAATCTTAATCCTCCATAATCTTTACTTTTTAATCATTATATTCAAATTCTTTTTAAAGAGTTTTGTCTTATCTCTTATGGTATTTATATACCCTGCGATAAATAGCTTAAACACATTTTTTTAAAATTTTTTCATTTTTTTCAAATATTTTTTTATTGAAGATTTTCTCTATTAATCGTATTTTTAAATTAGTCTTTATATTGGATTATATTACTTAATTATATTCCGTTTTTATGAGTTTTATAAATTTATATCTGTATATCGGATATTTTCTCTAAATACTTACTACTAAAGATTTTTTATAACCCTACTTATTAGCTTAGAAAAATTAACTTTTACTCTTTCAGTTGTCTCTATTACTTCCTTATGATTTAGCTTAGTTTCTGATATTCCAGCTGCCATATTTGTTATGCAAGAAACACCTATTACTTTCATTCCACAATGAGCCGCTGCTATAACTTCTGGAACTGTAGACATTCCAACAGCATCCCCACCTAATACTTGAACCATTCTTATTTCAGCAGGTGTTTCATAGTTTGGTCCTGAGAAGAATGTATAAACACCCTCTCTTACTTCTATTCCCTCTTCTTTTGCAGATTTTTTTACTAAGTCTCTATATTCTTTATTGTATGCATCTGACATGTCAGGGAATCTAGGACCTATTCTATCGTCATTTTTGCCTATAAGTGGATTTGAGCCACTTAGATTTATATGATCTTTTATAATCATTAAATCACCTGCATTAAAATCTTTATTTGCCCCTCCAGCTGCATTTGTTACAATAAGAGTCTTTGCACCTAACATCTTCATAACTCTTACAGGCATTGTTGTAAGAGACTGAGAGTATCCTTCGTAATAATGAAATCTTCCCTGCATAGCAACAACATTTTTTCCTTCTAACTCACCTATAATAAGCTCTCCTGCGTGTCCTACAACAGTAGATACAGGAAAATTAGGTATATCACTGTATTTTATTTTTACTGTATTTTCTATTTTTTCAGCCATAGCTCCAAGCCCTGATCCGAGTATAAGAGCTATCTCTGGTTTTATATCAGTTATATTTTGTATATATTCAGTAGCCTCTATAATTTTTTCGTACATAATTATTCACACCTTTCTAAGTTCAGTATTCTGTTTAACATATAATATCATTACAATAGTATATTTTCAACATAGATAAAGTTAATTTAATTTATTAAATTAAAAAGCAGCCTCGTATATAAAATACTCAGCTGCCTTTAGGGATTATGTAACTTTGACTTAATGTTACCAGTTACCAAGTTAAAAATCATCCTGTCATTCTATTTTAAATCTTTTTGTGTTTTAAGTCAACTATTTTATCACATATTTAACATTTTATGATAAATATATTTTTTATACTATTTATTTAAAAGTTTTACTAATACAAATTCAACATACTTTTTCAATAATATTATTAGAAAAAATATGTTATTATATAATTATTAATAGGAAATGGAGGAACAAATTTGATAAATATTTACATAGACGATTCAGGAAGTCGCAGCCTTAAAGATTTGGATCAGCCTGTATATCTTTTAACTGCTGTTTGTATAGATAACAGATATTTTGGAGATGTTAGTGAAAAAATCAGAGTTATAACAGATAGATTTAAATTTAAAATAGAAAATACACTGCAATCATCTTTTGATAATAATACATATACTTCTAATAGGGCTAATAAAATGTCAAAACTTTTAACTGATTTAGTCATCAGCGAAAACTTTGAACTGCACTGTTCAGAAATTATAAGAGGGGATATTCCTTATATAATTCTTGATAAAGACGATAGAATAAACACTATCAAAAGAACTTTAAGAATTGTAGAAAATTATAATCTCCCTATATTCACTGTATACTGTGATAAACAGGAATTTTTAAGTAGACATGGAAAAGGAAGTGAGTCCGAAGAGCTTTTAAATAGAAAAATGACAGAAGAACTCTTAGATATGATTTCTTATTATCTTGAAAAAAACAACGAGCAGGCATGTATAATAGCAGATGAAGGAAATTATACTGTTTCAAATTATATGATTCCATATCTTCGTGAAAATCCATGTTCTAGAATTAGCTCTGAGATTATGCAGAAGAAAAGCTATGATAGTGTAAATATCCAGCTTGCAGATGTGTGTGCATATACAACTAACATGAAACTTATGCATAATATTAAGAAGGATAATTACAAACATAAGAAGATTGCTGAAGAATTATTTACTGTTATAGAAAATAATAATACATTAAATAAACTATTTTAATGGTTGCTAATTTATATAGTGATTTGAATTTAGAAAAGAAGAAACTTTAAATTATAACAAAAATCGAAACTATTAGTCTCAATTGCAGAAAAAAAGTGAAACCCGTCACCTCGTGTTTCACTCCTCTTATAATCTCTTATAAATGATTTCTCAGAATATCACCCGTCATCTCGTGCGACATCCCAATCTATCTTTAATTAAATAATAACATATCTTTTACATTTTTTCAAATCGATTTAATAAACTTTAAATACATTTAACTACTTTTTAATTTCTTTTTTATACTTATATGTTATATATTTTTACTTTTTAAAATCATAATAAGATTAACCTTTTATTCAATCATATTTTAATAGTTTACAATAATTTTTTATAATCATCTCGTTAAAAATGTAATATTTTATCTTATATTATACACAAAACATAACCAATAGTTTCATCTTCATATCTATATTTAAATTTTTACAATTTAAATTTTCACAAAAATATATTGTCTTTTTGTTCTGTATGTTATATATTATATATAACAAATATAACTTATCTAACAGATAAATATAATAATTTTTTAAAGGAGGTTATAAACTATGAAATTAGAATTAGACTTTAGCAGTAGTAAATCCATCTACCTACAAATAGAAGATAATCTTATAAAATCAATAGCAAAGGGTGAACTCAAAATAGGAGAATCTCTACCTTCTGTCAGAAGTATGGCTGAAGATATTGGTGTAAACCTTCACACCGTCAACAAAGCCTATAACGAGCTTAAAGACAGAGGTTATCTAAATATCGATAGAAGAAAAGGTGCTGTTGTAGCAGATCTTCCAATGGAAAAGAACGAAATCAAGGAAAAAGAATTATTTGATGAGCTAGAAATACTAATATCTAATTCATTCTTATCAGGTATTCAAAAGGATGAATTCCTAAAATTAGCAGAAAAAATTTACAATGAATGTGAGGTTGTTAAAAATGACTAACTATAATATAGAATTAATGGTTATGGTTCCTATAATTATTTTACTTGCAGTTGTAGACTACAATATGCAAAAATTTACAAGTAAGAAAGTGTTTTATGGTGTTAATATTCCAGAAAAATATAGAGATTTTGAAGAATTAAAGCATATAGATAAAAGCTACAAGAGATGTATACTAATCTCTACCGCTGCTGTACTTATAATTCAAATTGGATTATCTTTATATGCTAATTTCACACTAAACGAAAATCTTTATCTTACAGCTGTTACAGTGCCTATAATACTTACTGTTATTTTGTACTACTTTATATACTATGGTAGCTACAAAAAGGTACTCGAATTTAAAAAAGAACATATTTCTACAATAAATTCAGAGCTTAAATCAGAAAGAACTCAGATACTTGATGTAGATTTTATACATGAAAGAGATAAATTAGTAAAAAAATACAGCTTAATCTATATTATTCCTATACTTTTAGTTGTAGCTTCTTCAGCTTATGCTTTTATTAACTATGATAAAATCCCTGAAATGATGCCTACACACTTCAACTTCCAAGGAATTGCAGATGGATTTACTGTAAAAACTAAGGCTTCTTTCTTTACACAGATAGGTATGCAAATAGTAGTAATGGTTTTAGTTTATTTCGGCTCAGTTTACTCTTTAAAAGCTAGAATAAAAATAGATAAAAGTGATTCTAAATCTGATATAGCTAATACTATTAAGTACCTAAACCATTTAGCTAGCGAATCATTCCTTATGCTATTTGCAATGGCTTTACTTTTCAGTTCAATTTCATTTGGACTTGTTAATCAAGAAGTAAATCAAATTCTTGTAATTTTATCAACTGTAATACTTCTAGCATCAATAGTTCATTTAATTTATACATCATCTAAATTAAAGAAAGGTAACTATTCAGATGTTTCATATACTGTGGATGATGATGACAAATACTGGGTTTTAGGTTGTTTCTACTACAATCCAAATGAACCTTCAGCATTTGTTCAGAAAAGATTTGGAATTGGTTGGACTGTCAATTTAGGAAGTACTAAAGGAAAACTTATGGTTGCTTGCATTGTACTTATGTTAGTTATAACACTTTATGTAAGTTTTAAATTTGCAGCTTAAATAAATTTATAGGGATAATACATCTTGTGGATTAAAAAGCCATAGACAAACTCCTCTCCAGGCAATCTAGTTGCATTGTCGAGTTCGTTTTGTCTATGGCTTCAAGCCACTAAGTTAGCTATTATCCCTATAAAAATTGATTTAAGCAAGTATAGTGTTATAATACATAAGAGTATACTGACAAATAATATGTAAATTTTAATTTATTATACTATCTTAAATGGATTTAAATTAGTTTCACTCTTAATCACTTCTACTCCATCCAATTCATTTGATAAAAAGTTATACATAACATCCTTAAATATATTTTCGCTATCAAAATGTCCACAGTCTACTAAATTCATTCCCATATCGAACACATCCTGAGCTTCATGATATTTAACATCTCCTGTTAAAATAACATCTGCCCCTTCTTTAGCAGCTAGTTTTGCAAATTCTGAGCCAGAGCCAGTTACAACTGCTACTTTAGATATTTCTTTATCTAAATCTCCAACAACTTTAAGACACTCTATATTTAATACACTTTTTAATTTATTACAAAGTTCTTTTAAGCTAACAGACTCTTCTAATTCACCAATTCTACCAAGTCCATATACTTTTCCTTCACAGTAATTATCATCAGAATCTATTTTATCTAACACCTTTGTATTTTTAAATTCCATAACTTCCATAAAATAGTCGTTTAAGCCGTCAAATGCTATATCAAAGTTAGTATGCATTGAGTAAACTGCAATATCATTTTTTATAAGCTTGTGGATTAAATTTCCTTTTAAATCTCCTGTATTTACTCTGTTTATTTTCCCAAATATGAATGGATGATGAGTAACTACAAGGTCTACACCTTTTTCTATAGCCTCATACACAACCGCTTCATTTGCTTCAAGTACTGTCATTACTTTTTTAACATCTGAATCAAAATCTCCAACCAAAAGACCTACATTATCCCAATCATAAGCTAAACACACCGGATATTTACATTCAATTTTTTTAGTTATATCTTTTAATTTCACAATTATCACCTTTTCTAATTATAATTATTTTATTAATTTTCATTGAAATGTATTATTATAACATTTTTTCTAATTTTTCTATTTTAGATTCTACTTCTTCTCTTCTTTTTCTTATATTTTCGTTGTCTATTCCTTCAAATTTTTCTAAAATAGCCCTATTTGTTCTTATTTTCTTTTCTACAAACTCCTTAAATAATTCATTCTTATTATTTAATAGTTTTTCTCCAACTTCATAATATATCTCATCTGAAGGTGCATTGTTTTCACCTGTATATCTAGCAGTCATTATTTCATATATTCTAAAGTCCTCATTTTCTAATACTTCTTCCATTATTTCATATCCATTATTTAACAGATATTTTCTAAGCTCCTCCTGAGCCTGCATTGGCTGAAGTATTAATTTTTCTGTACTCTGAGCAACTTCTTTTTTAGCTTCTAATATATCAGCTATTAAAGCCCCTCCCATTCCTGCTATTATAATTTCATCTACTTCGCCTTTTTCAAGTACTTCTATACCTGAACCAAGTCTTAGCTCTGTTTTATCCTCTAATCCGTTGTGTCTAACTTCTTTTCTTGCATTTTCTAAAGGCCCTTTGTTTATATCTGCTAAAATAGCAAATGGAATTGTTCCTTTATTTAATAAATATACGGGGATATATCCGTGGTCTGTACCTATATCCGCAACTCTCTTCCCCTCAGATACAAAAGAGGCTATTTTATATAATCTATCTGTAAGCTTCATAAATTCATTCCTTTCAATTTATCTATTATTTCTAAATTTAATTTTTTAATTATATTATTTATTCTGGATAGAAAAAATACGTCTTTTTTCAAGACGTATTTTCTCTTTATTTTTATTAATCAAGAATTTTATTAATCAAGATAATCTCTAAGTTTCTTAGATCTACTAGGATGTCTTAATTTTCTAAGTGCTTTAGCTTCTATCTGTCTTATTCTTTCTCTTGTAACATCAAACTCTTTACCAACTTCTTCAAGAGTTCTTGCTCTACCATCTTCAAGTCCAAATCTTAATTTAAGAACTTTCTGTTCTCTTTCATTTAATGAACCTAAAACTTCATCTATCTGTTCTTTTAATAATGAATATGCAGCTGATATATCTGGAGCTGGAGCATCATCATCTGGTATGAAATCTCCTAAGTGAGAATCTTCTTCTTCACCTATTGGAGTTTCTAATGATACTGGATCCTGTGCTATTTTCATTATTTCTCTTACTTTTTCTTCTGAAAGATCCATTTCTTTAGCTATTTCTTCAGGTTTTGCATCTCTACCTAATTCCTGAAGTAACTGTCTTGAAACTCTCATAAGTTTGTTTATTGTTTCAACCATGTGTACAGGTATTCTTATTGTTCTTGCCTGGTCTGCTATTGCACGAGTTATGGCCTGTCTTATCCACCAAGTCGCATATGTACTGAATTTAAATCCTTTTTCATAGTCGAATTTTTCAACTGCTTTTATAAGACCTAGGTTACCTTCCTGAATTAAATCAAGGAATAACATTCCTCTACCTACGTATCTTTTAGCTATACTTACAACTAGTCTTAAGTTCGCCTCTACTAGTCTCTGTTTTGCTAACTCATCACCTTCATGCATTCTCTTAGCATATTCAACTTCTTCATGTGGTTTAAGTAGTGGGATTTTACCTATTTCTTTAAGGTACATTCTAACTGGGTCATCGATGCTTATTCCTTTTGGAAGTGATAAATCTAATTCTTCAGATTCTCCATCTTTGTCATCATCATCTGAAATAGAATCATCTATATGATCGAATCCCATATCATCATTATTGCTTGCAACAAAAGTTGCATTGTTTTTCTTAGATTTTTCATCTACTAACTCTATTCCTACACTCTGAAGTGTATCATAAAGGTTATCCATCTGCTCTTTGTTCATTTCAACTGTTTCAAAAGCATCACCTATTTCTTCAAATGTAAGAGACCCGTTCTTCTTCCCTTTTAATATCAGTGCGTTTGCCTTTTCTTTTAGCTCTTTGTTTTTGTTTTCTGCTTTAACTTTATCCACACTTAAACCCCCTTTATAAATTTCTCAATCTTTTATTCAAATCTACTGCTTGTAAAGCTATATTCATAATCTCAACATCTAGTTCTTTTAATAATTCTTTTTCATTATTATCTAGATTTTTTCTTTTTTCTTCAAGTTCTGATTGTTTTCTTCTCAGATTGTTTATTTTATTTTTCAAAGAATTTCTTTTTACACTTTTTACAGTTTCTTCGATTTCTTTTAAATTTTTTGTATCTATACTATCCAACGATACTTTCTTTAAAGATTCTATATATTTTTCATCTATATCTGCTAATTCACTTGAATCAACAACCTTTTCAGAATCAACTTTAGAAAGATACCTAGTTATTTTTTTACTTTCTTCCATTAAAAATTCATTTTCATCTATTTTTAATAGTATTTTTTCTCTAGCAGCCGGAATATTCATCATTATTTTTATTAACATTATTTCAGTAAGTTCTTCTCCATGCTGAATAGCGTCCATTTTTTCTATATTCGGCTTTTCATCTTGAGTATATCTATTAAATTTTTTATTAGATGAAATTTTAGAATTATAGGATTTGCCGTATATTTCTCTTTTTACCGCATCTTCATCCAACTGAACTATTCCGCTCAGATATTTTATATAATAATCTATCTCAACAGGACTTTTTAATTGTTTTATTATATTAACCGCTTCTTTTGCAAATTTTATGTTATCTCCATCTCTTGATAAGTCAAAAGAATCCTTTAAGTTATCTATTTTAAACTTAATCCGTGGTACAGCATCTCTCATAGCCTTTTTGTATTCGTCAGTTCCGTATTTTCTAACATATTCATCTGGATCCTTTGAATCCTTTAAATTTAGTACTTTAACTGATAATCCAGCTTCGACTAAAATATCAATTGCTCTAAGACTTGCTTTTATTCCTGGTCCATCAGAATCATACGATATTATAACGTTGTCTGCATATCTCTTTATCAAATGAGCCTGTTGACTTGTAAGAGCTGTTCCAAGTGTAGCCACTGCTATTTGTATACCATATTGATATAACGATATTAAATCCATATACCCCTCTACAAGAATAACTGTTCTTGAAGAAAGATTTTTTCTAGCAAAATTTAATCCATACAAATTATGCCTTTTATTAAAGATTAACGTATCTGGCGAATTTAGGTACTTAGGTAGTGAATCGTCTAACACCCTTCCACCAAATCCGATTACATTCCCTCTATAATCGAATATTGGGAACATAACTCTATTTCTAAATTTATCATAATATTTATCTGTTTTTGTACTTTTTCCTATCAAGCCACATTCCAAAAGCTCTTCTCTACTATAACCTTTTTCATTCATTAAATAATCCATTAGACTACTCCAAGAATCTGGAGAATATCCCAACCCGAATTTTTTTATAGTTCTATCATCGAGACCTCTATTTTTTAAATATTCATATCCTCTGTTTTTAGTTTGTAAGAGGTTTGCAAAATAGTATCTCGCTGCTTCTGTATGTATATCTTGATATTTTTTACTTAATTCAATTTTTCTTTTTGTGTCTTCATCGATGTTAAAATTTATGTCTATTCCACATCTAGTTGCAAGCATTCTAACTGCATCCATAAAATCTAGATTTTCCATTTTCATGACAAAATTTATAACATCTCCGCCCTCCCCACAGCCAAAACATTTATAAACCTGTTTTGCTGTACTTATATGAAAAGACGGTGTTTTTTCGACATGAAAAGGACATAAAGCTTTATAATTTTGACCTGAAGGCTGTATTTTTATATAGTCGCCTATTACGCTGGCTATATCGCATCTAGCCTTGATTTCCTCTATAATCTCTTTCATATCGTTCATATTAACACATCCCTCTGTTTTTTGTCTTAACATTTCTATTTTACACGAATTTTTATCTTTGTCAATGTTAATAATATAAATAATTCGACTTTTTTTAAGAATATCCTTCTTTTATTTATAATTTTTTCTAAAATTTTCTAATCTTTTCCATTAATTCTTTAAAATCATCAAAATCTAAAGATTGTTCTCCATCAGAAAGAGCTTCATCTGGATTAGGATGTACTTCTACCATTATTCCATCAGCACCACACGCCATTGCAGCATAAGACATAGGTTTTACTAATTCTCTTATCCCAGTACCATGGCTTGGATCTACTATTACAGGTAAACCAGTTTCTTTCTTTATTATTGGGACAGCTGCTAAATCTAATGTATTTCTAGTATAATCATCGTAAGTTCTTATTCCTCTTTCACACATTATAATTTTTTCATTTCCTTCAACTGATATATATTCAGCAGAGCAAATCCATTCTTTTATTGTAGCAGCAAGTCCTCTTTTTAACATAACAGGCTTATCCTGTTTACCTGCCTCTGATAAAAGTGGAAAGTTCTGCATATTTCTAGAACCAATCTGAATTATATCCGTAGCATCATATACCTTTTCTAAATCTCTAATGTCCATTAATTCTGTTATAACGGGCATTTTTGTTTTTTTTCTTACTTCTTTTAAAATCTCAAGCCCTTCTTCCTTAAGTCCATTAAATGAAAAAGAAGATGTTCTAGGTTTATAAGCTCCACCTCTTAAAATATCCGCTCCTTGACTTTTTACAAATTCCGCAGTTTTTAAAAACTGTTCATAACTTTCAATCGCACAAGGTCCAGCTATTACAATCTTATCTTTTCCGAACTCTATTCCTTTTTCTCTATTTATAACAATTTTTTTCTGCTGAGAAAATGGGTTATTTTCATCTATTTCAAATTCTTCTATATTTCTTTTTTCTCCATCAGGAAGGTTATTAAATGTATCCGATACATTTTCTCCATTTATATCAAGTTCTGTACTTAAATCTAACAATGGTCTAAGCACAAAAGCTCTTTCCTTCATAAGAGGATGAGGAACCTTTAAATTTTCTGTGTCTATCACTTCATCATTATAAAGAAGTATGTCGACATCTATAGTTCTAGGCCCCCATTTTATTATTCTTTTTCTATTTAATTTTGTTTCTATATTTTGGCAAAATCTAAGCATTTCCTGTGGATTAAAGCTAGTTTCTACCTCTAAACATATATTTAAAAAATCTGGCTGTTCTGTATATCCCCATGCCTTTGTTTCGTATATCTTTGACTTTTTAACAGAAAAAACATATACACTATCTTCAATCATTTCGCACGCTCTATTCAGATAGCCAAGTCTATTTCCCATATTAGTTCCAAGACTAAGATAAACTTTGTTCATTCTTATATCTCCTTATTTCTACTCCCATATAATCGAAAATTCCTTTAACGGGAGCTTCTTTTTTTCTTACTCTAACCATAACAGAAAATGCACTTTCGAATCTGTTTAATATTTCCGTTGCTATATTTTCTGCTAAGGCTTCTATTAAATTAAATCTTTTATCTTCTGTAAAAGATCTAGTTATTTCATAAACTTCAGCATAATTTATAGTTTTTGTAAAATCGTCATTTAATCCGGCCTCTTTAGTACTAGTTTCGATTTCTATATCTATAAAAAATTTCTGTCCTAAAACACTCTCTTCTTTTAAAAGTCCATGGTATCCATAAAATGCCATATCCTTTAAAATAATTTTATCCATAACTCTCACCTCTTTAAAAGATTACTATCTATATATAGCATCTGCCATTTTTGCAGCTCTTAGGTTTTCAGTTATATCGTGAACTCTTACTATATCAACGCCATCTCTAACCCCAAGTACAGTAGTTGCAACTGTTCCTTCAACTCTATCCTTTGGTTCTAAGTGTAGTACATTTCCTATAACAGATTTTCTTGAAGTACCTAAAAGTATAGGATATCCTAAATCTCTAAGTTCTCCAAGTCTTCTTAATACTTCTAAATTCTGCTCAAATGTTTTACCAAATCCTATACCTGGGTCTAAAACTATTTTTTCTTTTTTAACACCTGCATCTAGTGCCATTTTTATACTTTCGTTTAAGAAATCTTTTATTGATTCCATTATATCCTTATCGTATTCTGTTCCGTCCTGATTGTGCATTATACAAACTTCTGCATCGTATTTAGCTACTACATTTGCCATATTTTCGTCTCTTCTAAGACCCCAAACATCATTTACCATTTCTACGCCTAATTTTAGTGCCTCTTCAGCAACATCTGCCTTATATGTGTCTATAGACATAGGAACTGATATTTCCTCTCTTAAAGCCTTTATAACTGGAACTACCCTTCTTATTTCTTCTTCACTATCTACGTAAGTATGTCCTGGTCTTGTAGATTCTCCACCAATATCTACCATATCAGCACCTTCTGCTACCATTTCTTTAGCATGTTTTAATGCTTTTTCAACTGAATTAAAATCTCCTCCATCAGAAAAACTGTCTGGTGTAACATTTAATATCCCCATTATATAAGTTCTTTTTCCATAATCTAACATCTATCTATACCTCCTATTTCATAAGTATTAAATTCATCGCTTCTGTTCTAGTTGCAATATCTTTTGCAAATACACCTCTTACCGCTGAAGTAACTGTCTTTGAGCCAGGTTTTTTAACACCTCTCATTGTCATACACATATGTTCAGCCTCTATAACTACCATAACACCATAAGGTCTTAATTCTTCCATTATTATATCCGCAGTCTCTTTTGCTATTCTTTCCTGTAATTGAGGTCTTTTTGCTATTGTCTCAACCACTCTAGCTAATTTTGAAAGTCCTGTAAGTCTACCACCCTTTGGAATATATACAACATGAGCTTTTCCAAAGAACGGAACTAAATGATGTTCACAGCAAGAGTAAAATGGTATATCTTTTACTATAACCATTTCTTCGTGTGACTCCTCAGGGAAAGTTACTTTTAAATGCTCTCTTGGATCTTGGAAAATACCGCAGAATATTTCTTCATACATTCTAGCTACTCTGTTTGGAGTCTCTTTAAGTCCTTCTCTATCTGGATCTTCTCCTATAGCTTCTAAAATATCCCTAACTGCTCTTTTTATTTTCTCCTTATCCATTTTGCCTTCTTTTAGTTCCATATTTTCTTTTGAATCTAACATCTAAAACACTTCCTTTTTATTAGTTTTTATTTATTTTTTCATACATTATTTTACATTTTTCAATCATCTTCTCAGAAATTTTTTCCTTTTCAAATATTACAACAGGGTTTGAAATTGCTTTTATAAAGAATTTTTCTTCTTTTTCTATGTATTTATACGCACTTTCTATAGAAAAATAATTAATATCAAACTCTACACCATAATAATTTGAAAACTCTCTTATCTGATCAGATATCTGTTTTTCTCTTATAACAAATAAATCTATATCATTTATAGATAAATCTTCATCTGATAAATTTTTATACTTTGCCGAACCTACTAGCATAATTAGTGTATTATTATCATCTTCTTTTAATCTATCTACAACAAAATTAAATGCATCTACTTCTTTTTTTCCCATTTCTTACACCTCCTAAACCGATTCTATTTTAGGCAGTACTATATACATTTCTATAAATTTTTTTTATTTCCTCTTTTTATTTTAAATTTTTTTATTTTATTTATATTTTGTGATTTATTTTATCAGTTTATCACATATTTTCAAAGTACAAAAATAGGGAACTTACTTTATAAATTCCCCATTTCATCTATTTTATTTAATTTATTTTCTTTTTGTCTATTTTCTTCCTGAAAAAACTTCTTCAAATGACATTCCAAAAATTACCGGTTTATCATTCTCCCAAGTTCCGCTGTATAAAATTTCTCCATGTTCATCGTAGAAAGTTCCTTCTCCATGTTTTTTACCATATACAAAATCACCTTCGTAGCTCTTTCCATCTTCCCAGATAAATCTACCTTTTCCATTTATTATATTATTTTCCCACTGTCCTTCGTATACTAAGTCTCCATTTCTATCAAAGCAACTTCCACGTCCATTAAATCTTCCTGATTTAAACTCACCTATATATATGTCTCCTTCTCTCCACTGATAGAATCCATATCCGTCTTTTCTACTATCTTTCCATTCTCCAAGGTATTCAGCTCCACTATTGTAAACCATTCTGCCTATTCCATTTGCCATCTCTCTTCTGAAGTTTCCTGTGTATTCGTCTCCATTTGAGAATTTGTATATTCCTTTACCTTCTCTGTTGTTATTTCTAAAATCTCCAACATACTCATTTTTTATTTCTCTTTCAGAGTAGAAGATATAATTCCCCATTCCATGCATTTTATTGTTTATCATTTTACCAATGTATATGTCCCCATTTGAAAATTCATATATTCTCTCTACAGGTTTTACATTTTTACCATCTGGGTTAGGAGTGTATGAGTCTACCTCCATATCCATTCCATATTCTCTTTCTTCCTCAAATTCCTCTTCTAAATATTCATCTTCCTCAAAATCTTCAGCCTCCGGATTGTTATCTAAATCATCTAGGTAAAGAATATCATCATCTAAAATTTCCTCTTCATACTCTATATCATCGTAAACATCTGTATCTACTATTCCCATATCTTCTAAAAAATCATCCTCTTCACTATCTTTTAAAAGATTTAAAGCCTTTACAACATCCTCTGCATTCATTCCATAATCGTCATCTACATCTAAATCTATATTTTCATAACTAGATTCTTCATCGATTGGAGTATTTTTTTCAACATAAAACTCTGAATTTTGGTAGTACTCTTTTTCTCTTTCCTCCTCTTCTTCAGATAATTTTCTCCGCATCTCTATTTCATTAACTTCAAATTCTGTTGCATATTCTTCTCTTTTTATTAATTTTTCCCTCTTTACTTCAAAAGCTCTAACCTTTTTTTCAATTGCCCCTATTTCTCTATTATATCTATTAAATATTTCTTTATATCTTCTAGGTAAATTCATAACTTTTCCTCCAAAGTAAAACATGTTTATTATATATTATTTAAATTACTTTCTTATATTATTATAATACTAATTTCTTTCTTATAAAAGCAAAAAAATAAATCCTCATGTTTTTAACACGAGGATTTTAATTTCCCATATAATATAATTTAATTTTAAAGATCTTTTGCTTTGAATCCTCTACCTTTTACCTCTGTTATATCATTTACAGAAATAAATGCTTTGTTATCGCAGCTAAGAGAAATTTCTTTTATCTGAGGGATTTCACTTGTAGAAACTATAGTATATATTATTTTCTTCTTCTGATGTGTGTAAGCTCCTTCTGCTTCAAGGAATGTTACACCTCTTACTAGTTTCTTCATTATTATCTCAGATATTTCTTCAGCTTTATCAGATACAACCATAACAGCCTTCTGTGAATTCATCGCATCTTTTACGAAGTTCATAGCTGTTGCATTCATAAATATATCTATTAATGTATAAAGTGCTAAATCAAGTCCAAATAAGAAACTTCCTATAAATACTATTACAGCATTTATTGCCATTGCAGTATCCTTTATTTCTATATTTTTCTTTACTTTTAAAATAGCAGCTATTATATCTGTACCACCAGTAGATGCTTTTGCTCTAAATACAAGTCCAACTCCTGCTCCTGATAATAATCCACCGTATATAGCCTGTAGAATCATATCATTTATAGCTATATACTGAGATATATCAGATGTTATACCTAATAAAAATGAAAATATTGCCATATTAATTAAACTTAATATGCAGAATTCTTTTTCAAGATATATAAATCCTAATATAAATACTGGAATATTTACAACAAATGTTAAGAACCCTATGTTCATCCCTGTAAGGTAGTTGATTGCTGTTGATATACCTGTCGCCCCTCCACTTAGAAGTCCTGCTGGTCTTAAGAATCCATTTACTCCTATAGACGTTATCAACATTCCTACTATCATCGTTAAAAATCTTAAACTAGGATGCTCTTTTAGAGTATCTTTTACTTCACTCATCTTTTTCTCCCTTCAATTTCCTCAATTTAATAATTATTTTATACTAATCCCAAACTGTAAATTAGCACTTTCTAACTTCACATATATATTATAATCAAATTTTTCTTATTGTCTAGTCCAAAATAGCTATACTTTTTTAGCAATATATTCATTTTTGACTTTGATTATTACATATTTTATCTTTTTAGATTAAATTAATGAATTATATTTTTTATATCTTGCATTTTTTTGCCACTTTTCTTGCTATTCTATAGATTTATTGAAATTATTTTTGCTAACTTTTCAATTTTATAAATTGAAGGTAAATTTAATTATATTAAAAATTTTTTATTTTTCTTCCTAAAAAAAATTTATTTATCAAATTTTTGAAGGAGTATATAAACAATTTTTTATAAGAATTTTATCAAAATAGGAATCAATATAACAGTAAGAGTTCCAGATATACCTATTGATAAACCACTCATAGCTCCTTCAACTTCTCCCATTTCTATGGCTTTTGTTGTTCCAAGTGCATGAGATGCTGTTCCAAGAGCTATTCCCCTAGCTATAGGATGCTTTATTCCACCTATTTTAAATACTAGTGGAGAGATTATAGCACCCAATATTCCTGTACAAATTATAGCAACAACAGTTATTGCCTCTACTCCTCCAAGTGAATTTGTAAGAGATATACCCATTGGAGTAGTTATTGATTTTGGTATAAGAGAATTTAAAAGAGATGAATCTGCATTTAAAGCTCCTCCAAGTATCTTTATAGATACAAATGATACTAAAACACCTGCTGTTATCCCTATTATTATCTCTAACATATTTTCTTTAAATAATTCAAACTGTTTGTAAAGAGGTACTGCTAGAACAACTGTTACTGGAGATAAGAAAAAGTTTATACTATCTCCACCTATTTTATACGCCTCATAAGGTATTTTTGTAATGCTTAAGAAAGCGATTATACATATTATCGCTATAAGTAATGGATTAAATATAGGATTTCCTGTTTTTCTTTGAATAAACCTTCCCAAATTATAAAAAATTATAGTCAAAAGAAGACCAAATATTGGCGTTTGTGTTACATCATACATTAGATTTATTTTCCTTTCTTTTCATCATTATCTCAACCACAATACCTGTGCACCACATAACTATAACTGTAGTGACGAATATTGCTAATACTAGAAGTATTATATTTTGTTTTATAAGATCCATAGATTTTATAAGTGATACTCCTGCTGGTACGAAAAATAACGCCATATTATCTAAAAAGAAACCAGATATACTGTCTATACTTTCTATACTTATAATTTTAAACTGTAGCATTAAAAATAACAGAATCATACCAACTATGCTTCCTGGAATTAATACAAATCCTGATATTATAGAGCTTATATACTCTCCAACTGCCCAAATTCCAAGAATTATTGCTAACTGATTAAATATTTTCATTAATCATTCCTCCTTTCCCCTTAAACAAAATACCACATATTGTATACAATAGTCAAAGATATATTAATTATAACATTATATACTTTTATTTTTACTAGAAGTTACAATATGTTAAATACCTTTTTTATTAATTTAAACTTTCTTTCATCAAATGGTGGATATTTCATACTTATATCCGCAATTTTTTTAGATTTTACAATAGATTTTTGATGACTAAATGCATCAAAACTAGCTTTGCCATGATAATTTCCAAGTCCACTTCTACCAATTCCCCCAAAAGGAAGTCCTTCAGAAGTACAATGAATTATAGTATCATTTACACATCCTCCACCAAAAGAAACTTTTTCGATTATTTCCTTTTCAAAATTTTTATCTTCTGTAAATAAATATAAAGCTAGTGGATTTTTATTTTTTTCTATAATATTAAATATTTCATTTTTATTTTTATATACAATAATTGGAAGAATCGGCCCAAATATTTCTTCCTGCATTATTTTTTCATCTGTATTGTATACCTCTAATATAGTCGGCTCTATTTTTAATTGCTCCTCATCGCATTTACCACCATATATAAGTTTTTTATCTTCAAATAATCCACAAACTCTATCAAAGTTTCTTTTATTTATTATCTTAGGATAATCCTTAGATTCTATAGGATTTTCTCCATAAAATTTCTTAATATAGTATATAATTTTATCTCTAAGTTCTAAAAATACTAGTCTATCGGCTATTATATAATCCGGAGCTACACAAGTTTGACCTGCATTCATAAATTTTCCCCACACTATTTTCTTAGCGGCATTATCTAAATCTGCACTTCTATCTATTATGCATGGGCTTTTCCCTCCTAATTCTAACACACATGGTATCAGTCTTTTTCCTGCAGACTCTGCAACAGATGCACCTATTTTAGGATTACCTGTGTAGAAAATAAAATCCACATCTGATTCTATCAAACTTATTGCCTCATCCGCTTCTCCTGAAAATACTGAAACATATTCTTCATCAAATACTTCTTCAATTATTTCTCTAACAACTCCTGATGTAAATGGAGATAGCTCTGATAACTTCAATATGCTACAATTTCCAGCTGCAATGCTACCTATTAGAGGCATAAGTGCTAATTGAAATGGGTAATTCCAAGGCGATAATATAAGACATACTCCATAAGGTTGATTGTATATCTTATTATCAGATAATGGATTCATCATAGAAGCACTTACCTTTTTAGGCTTTGACCATTTTTCTAAGTTTTTTATTATATTTTTCAATTCACTCTTTACGATTCCAAGCTCTGTTTCATATCCTTCAAACTTTGATTTCCCCAAATCAAGTCTTAAAGCATATAATATTTTATCTTCGTATTTATCAATAGTATTTTTTAAACTATTTAAATATTTTTTTCTGTAATTTACATCTATAGTTTTTCCTGATTTAAAAAACTCCCTTTGATTACTTACTACCTCATTATATCTTTTCATTTTGCCACCTCTAAAATTAATCTCTTAATATATTATTATATTTATTTGAATAAAAAGAAAGAGGTTGCTAAATTTTTTCAACAACCCCTATAAAATTCTTATTTAATTTTTATCTATGTTTTTTACTTCTTTTTTATCAGTCTCAGGTTTTTGAGCTTCCCCACCTGAATTTCCTGAATTATTATCTGGCTTTTGTGTATTTCCATTATTTCCAGAGTTGTTTCCGCCTGGTTCCTGTGGCTCAGTTGGTTTTTGCTCTACTGGTGCAGTTCCTACAAATATAACACCATTCTTTTTAGGATAACTAGATGTAGCTATTTTTTCTTTTTTAATCTGTTTTCCATTTTTGTCTTTGTAAATTCTATATGTTTCTACAACATATCCGTTTCTACTAGGTTTATCAACTTCCTCTTTACCTGCTGGTAAATCGCTTTTTTCTACTCTTTCTGGTGTAGCCTGTGATACAGATATTGTCTTAGTTTCTATTTCTATATCATGATCATCTGCCTTACTTCCAAATACCTGACATACTATTGAGCCACCTGTTACATAGTTCTGAATATATACATTATGTTTGTATGGATTTTTAAATACAAAGTCTATTCCACTATCTGTAACTGTAGCATCCCTACCCATACCAACATAAGAAGATGGTATAGAGTGATTTTTTACATTTACAATTTCCATTCCAGACTTAAGAGCTGCGTTGTATAAAGTTGAAGAAACCTGGCAGACTCCTCCACCTAAGTCCTCCTGCATCTCACCTTGTACTATGACAGGTGCACTTTTATATCCATTTGCCTTGTTTCTTTTTCCAACTATAGTATTAAAAGAATACTCTTGACCTGGTTTTAAAATAACACCACTAGATGCTTTTGTTGCAACTTTTATATTTTCAGTTCTATTATAATTATTTTTAAATGTTGTTACAGATGTTCCTAGAGCTGTATCAATTCCTTCAAGGTCTGCTTTTTTTATTTTAGGCTCATCAAGTGTTACAACAGCCTCTGTATCAAACTTATTTGAAGATAACCGTTTTTCTATTTTTTTACTTGTATCTTCCATATTAAGAACTACTCCATTCTTTTCTGGAACTATAGTTATCTTGTCATTATCTGTGTTTATACTTGCATTTTCTTTTTTTCTATTTACTTCTTTTTCAATCTTTTCAAGCTCTTCTTTTAACTTTGATTTATCATAGTTTATAGAGATATAAACTTTATTTTCTTTACCAAACATAGATTTAGCCATTCCAAACATATTAGAGAATATATTCCCTTCTCTGTTTATCTTATATGCATTTTCTACAGTTTTATCTATATTATATTTAAAGTTTACTTCATCTAAATTTAGTTTCCAACTTCTTTCGGCATTTTTTAAAGTAAAATCACTTACATCAAATACTTTAACTTTATCTTTTGCCTGTTCTTTAGTCATTCCTCCGACATTCATTCCATTTATAATTACATTTTCTGCAATCTTATCGCTTTTGACTTTAGAAAACATAAATCCTATTGTTCCCAGTATAATAACCAATATGGCTATTAATAATACTTTTATTTTTTTCGACATTAAACTTCTCCTTTTGGTTATTTTCAGATTATACCTGAATAAATTTTTAACTAGTATAAATTCCTCCCCTATTAAATTCTTACTAGTTTATTATCCTCGAAAGAATAAACCATACCGCTGTACATATCTACACAGTATAAGTCCTTTCCTCTTAAGAACCCTTTATTACCTATAAAGAAGAAATATGTATTTTCTTTTTTATCAAGTAATTCTCTTATTTTTTTGTCTGACTTAGAATATCTATCAGCTTTATCAACCTCTATAGTCTCTAACTTTTTATATACCCTTTTATTCTTTTCTAATTCAGTTTTTAAATTTTCTGTTGCATCTTTCTCAGATATGGCAAATTCAATCTGTCCGTTAGTATTAAGTCTAAAGAAGTTTAAACCATCTTTACTTTTATAAGATCTTTCTCCATCCTTATATAAATACAACTTTTTATTCTCTGCATTTATCAGAACCTCATTTATTCTTTTACCATCCTTTAATATTTCAGCATAGTAATATTTTTCCCCATTTACCATTTGAGGTAGTGGGCTTATTGTTATTCCTTCAGGTTCTGTCTCTGTTTTTTTGCAGTATATATTTTTTATATCCTCTGATCCTAAAGTGTATTCATCTAATTTTTTCTGATAATCTTTTAAAACTTTTTCTACTTTTTCATCATCAGGATAATATTTTTTTACATATTCAATATATTCAGTTGCTAGTTCATAGTTTCCTACTTTTGCTGCAGAGTATGCTTCTTGAAGATAATAATCGTACATTTTTTCTATACATTCTTTTTTATTATCCTCTGCTTTTTTATAGTATTTCTTGTCTCTTTCAAGAACTTTTTCATAATTTTCTATTGCCTTTTCATACTGGAACTTGTTTTGATATTCACGTCCCTGTTCGTATAACATCCTTGAATCGTATATAGACTCTATTTCCTGTCTATACTCTTCTGTACCTACTTCCATACCTTGAAGTGCAGATATTGAATCCACAAATGATTTTGCAGTTTCATAACTTATCTCATCATTGCTATACATATCAGTTGCTTTTTTACACTGATCTAGTAAATGTTCATTTTTTATTGTTATCCTATCCAATGAATTTACCATATTTACAAATCCAGTAAACTGCTCTTTAGAAATACTTCCATTAAAGAAATCATTTCCTGTATTTTCTAGGAATTTATTTATTTTTTTAGATAGTTTAGCATTAAAACTATCCATCTTACTTTCTGAAAATTCTTTTTCAAGAGATGAGTAGTAATCTATTGCTATTGCATATTGTCTAGCTTCAATATAATCCATCATATGACCTATTTCTGAATAGTATCTAAAATGGTTCCATACAGCAAATATTAATACTAATACCACAACTATCTTTACTGCACTTTTTTTATTAAAATTCTCGAATTTGGGTAGGTTTCTTTTTTCTCGCTTCTTTTTTCTTCTATAATCCGGTTCTTTTTCACCCGAATCATTTAACCATCCATCAATTTTCATAGATTTTCCCCTTCATAATCTCCTTTTATAATTTTTAAATATATTCTATTTTAAGCTTTTGTCCGTAAAAAAAATAAAACACAGTAACAACTGTGTTTATTTTTGTATATACAATTGCATTTTTCCGAGCAAATAAATATCTTGTATTTTCTAAATAAATGTAATAATACTATGATACCTTTCTTCTGTATTCTCTTTCTGGAGTAGATACTGCTGGTGTGCTCTTTTTACGAACTTTTGGTTTAGATACCACTTTCTTCTTAGCAGGTTTTCTAAATATTTTATCACCATTAACAAATAGCATAATGATACTCAATCCAAGTCCTACAAGTGTAGCTGGAACAAAGTACCACCAAACATCTGGAGTATTAATATCTAAAAAAGCGTTTATTACTCTTAAAACAACTGCTGAACCATAAGATATTATAAATGACATAGCAGTGTATTTAAATATTTTTTTACAAGTTCTTTTTATACTTTTTACTTTTGCTCTTAACCTTTTCAAGAAATCACCTCCACTGTATTTACTACATGCATTTTAAATTAACATAATATAGTTTAACTATATCAAAAAAAATCAAGCTTTGCAAGAACTTTCACACTATTATTGTGTATTATGGTATCATTGTTTTACATTATTATATGAACACAATATTTTTACTATATAAACATTATATTTTTACTATATAAATACAATATTTTTAAAATTCTTTAGAAGCTTTTCCTGAAATTTTTTCAGGCACAACCTTAATTATATCTGTTATTTCAAAAAGTTTTTCTATATATTCATTTCCAGCATCTACATAATCTGTTGAGTATGTTTTTATAACTTCTCTTAAAACTTTTCTTTTTTCATCATCGTCAGTTACAATAGACGCCTGTCCAAAAATCACAACGCTTTTATATCCTACAGTAAATTTTTCTGGAATAAATTCATATTCTGAAACTGCACTTATACATACTTTTGAATTATTATTTATATTGTCGATTTTATGTCCTTTTTTTGAGCAATGATAGTAAATATTTCCATCAAGATAAACATGATTCATCGGAACTGAATAAGGATATCCATCATCTACAGATACTGTAGATAAAAAACTTACATCTGAATTTTTTAGTATTTCTATCCCAGCCAAACTTCCTTTATCTCTATCAACTCTTCTCATATCTCTGAACATTTAAACCACTCCTTTTTTATTTCATATATTTAAATTTTTAGCTTATCAAACTATTTTTTCTTTTGATTCTTATTTATATATATTCTATGCATATTATATTTTTCCTTTATTTAAAATTTCTTTATTTAGAAATATTATTTTTCATTTTTTGTATTATATTTCAAAAAATTCAAAAATAATCGTTGACAGAAATTGTTTTTTAGATTATGATTAATACAAGTTAAAAATAATAAATTTTCAGTAAATTCTTTGACGAGGAAGAGTAGCTGTTTTTAGGTTCAATACAGAGAGTTGGCGTTGGTGAGAGTTAGCAAGAAGGAAAATAGTGAATGGGCCTCAGAGAACCGGATTGAAATATTTTTAAAGTAGACTCCGGCGTTTGGTGTACGTTACAACACACAGAATATGTTAGTATTCTTGAGAGATGTATTTCTTGTATAAATTTATAAGGAATACGAATTTAGGTGGCAACGCGAATTAATACTTCGTCCTATGTATAGGACGAAGTTTTTTTATTTTACAGAAAAGGAGGTGTAAACTATGGTATGAACTTTACTAGAAGATAATATCGAATCAGAATGGCAAAATAATAAATTTAAAATACTTGGAGGAAAATACAATGAAAGCAATAGCAACAACAAATACAACTACAAAATTAAATACAAGAAAAATGGTTCTAAATTCAATACTTCTTGCAATAGGTCTTATACTTCATCAGATTACACCTGCTCTAGGGCTTCCTATGCAGCCAGACTTTGCACTACTTACAATGTTTATAGTAGTTTTAATAAATAAAAATGATTACAAAAGTTGCTTATTAGCAGGAATAGTTACTGGTGTATTCACAGCACTTACAACTAAATTCCCTGGTGGTCAGCTTCCTAATGTTATAGACAAAATAGTATCTGTAAACTTCGCATACTTACTTGTTTACTTAATGTATAGCATACCTTTCTTAAGAAAAATGGATATGAAAAAAGCAGGCAAAATAGTTTCTATATTCTTATTCCCACTAGGTACTCTTGTAAGTGGATCTATATTCCTACTTTCTGCTCAGTATATAGTTGGATTACCTACAGGATTTAGTTTACTTTTCATATCTGTTGTTATACCAGCAGTTATTTTGAATTTTATAGCAGGATTAGTTCTTTACAATGTAATACTTCGCTGCATAAAATAGAATATTCAGTTATAATTCCTTAAATATCCATAAAAAAAGATGCAATAATATTTTCCCATTTATATTATTGCATCTTTTTATTTTATTTATTTAGTCCGTCCTTGGCAAGTTGATCTGCCATTTCATTATATTTATCTCCCGTATGAGCTGCTACTTTTACAAAGCTAACATCTAGTCTATCTTTTATAGAATTGTAATAATCTCTATATTCCATAGTACCTTTTTTATTAGCCTTCCATTCTCCTGTGCACCATTTTTCAATACCTTGATAGTCATAATATAAAATCAACTTAGGTATTTTATTTTCAATGCAATATCTCATAGCATATTCTGATGCCTTTATTTCTCCAGCAACATTTCTCATACTTACATACTCTTCATCATTTCCACCGAAGCTTTCTGTATGTATAACTTCTCTATTTTTCAATATAACAGCTCCAGAACCATACTTTTTAATAGAGTGTTCATAACTTCCATCTACATAAACCTCTATTGTATTTTCATCAACTTTTATTTCTTTTTTTATTCCCTGAACAAAGTTTTCAGCCTCCTCCATAGTTGGAAAGCTTTTAAACTCTGCTCCTTTATATCCACTTATTTGTTTACTGCATTCAGTCCAAGTTAAAAATACACCTGTTTTATAACCTTTTCTAACTGCATAAAATTTCTTTTTAGCCAAACAAACACCTCCAATATTTTGTAATGGTATTAAAAATTATTAATAATTTGGTCTTTTCACTTTTACTATTCTAACAGTTTTTCTTTTTTATGTCATTGATTATTTTTGTTAGAGGTGTTTGCTGCCTTATCTTGATTTCTTAATTCTTAATAGCATTCATTCAGTTTTTCTTTTTTTGATTTAGGCGATTTCATATCATTATAAACTGCCTTAATTTTAGTTTTAAACAATACTATCGCTACTATCATACAAGTTCCTTCTGCAAGTATTGCAGAGTACCATATTCCTTCTCCTCCAAGTATAGCTATCATTAAATATAATGCTGCTAATATTAAGAAGAAACCTCTTCCAAGAGATACTACTGCTGCTATTCCTGGTCTTTCAACTGATACGAAGAATGCTGAAACTATTACGTTTACTCCCATAAATGCAAACGCATAAGAATAAATCTGAAGAACTCTTATTGCTTCTGTAAATATCGCTGTTTCTGTTGGATCTATAAATAATCCTACTATAAAATCAGGTATAACATGACATATTATAACGAATGCTACCGATGCTATTACGCCTGCTATAGCAGACATTTTAAACAGTTTTTTCATATTAGTAGAGTTCTCTGCTCCAAAGTAATAACTTACTAATGGCTGCATACCCTGTGCTATCCCCATCATAGTCATAAGTACCAATGTATTTACATAGTTTATAATACTGTAATAAACTACTCCCTGCTCACCTATATATTTTATTATGTTTAAGTTGAAAAGCATTACTACTATCCCACAACTAAGCTCTGTAGTTGAGTCTGGTATACCTATAAATGCTATTTTCTTAAATTCTGGGAAATCAAACTTAAATCTTGAGAAATTAAGTGTTGAATTTTTTCTAAAGAAGTGAACTAAGAAGAACACTGTAGAAAATACCTGTGATAAACCTGTTGCAATTGCTGCACCCATTACTTCCCAATGGAATACCATTATAAATAAGTAGTCAAGTACAATGTTACTAAGTGCCGATATTATAACCCCACAAGTTGCTAAAACTGGGAATCCATCTGTTTTTATAATTACTTCAAGCGAATACGATACCATAAAGAATCCATTGAATAGTACTATTATTCCTAGATAGTGTTTTACATAATCCATAGTAGAAGCAGTAGCACCTAACATTGTAGCTACTTTTTCTAAATTTAATAAAACTCCGCCCATTATTACTAATGAGAATATTATTATTACTACTGTATTCATAGTGAATATTTTATTAGCTGAGTCTATATCCTTTTTACCTAGATATACAGCTATTATTGTAGATGCCCCTGTTGAGAACATCAGTGATAACGCGAATATAAAGTTTACAAAAGGCATTGAGATGTTTACAGCTGCTAGTGCTGTTTCACCTACTCCTCTTGCAACGAATATACCGTCTACCATTGTATAAAGTGAGAAAACCCACATAGATACAACTGAAGGTATCATATACCTTAAAAATTTTGCCTTTAAGCTCATGTTTTCATTTGATAACAATTTCGAATCCATTTTATATACTCTCCTCTCTTCTTATCTAAAATGATAAACTATGGTATAATACTATAGTCAAGAGGTTTAACAAAATTTTTCTATAATTTTTTATATTTTTTCTATAATTTTTTTACAGGAATTTGTATTTCTGTAACAAATTCATCTGGATTTCCTGTTTCATGTATATCTATTTTATATATTTCAAGAGGGCCACCTATTGCCTCTAAATTATTTTCGTTTATATATTTTTCTAATTTTTTTAAATGCTCATGATTGTATATATAATCACCTTTATAAGTAAATGTTACATAATATCCTTCTTCTAATGTTATGTTATAAGTTTCCTCATCATCGTCTATTAAGCAAAATACTGATTTAAATACGTTGTTTAACCCTTTTTTTAATGCCTCTTCAGAGAAAAATGATCCTATATTATTATTTCCTAAAATATCAAATCTTCCTTCATATTCGTTTTGAAGTCTTTGAACACAGAAGTCAAATTCCTCATCTCTAGTTATATTTGCATTTAACTCTATTGCTTTTCTTTTTTTAATGTATTTTAATTCTATATTTTCAAAATCAGTTATTTCCTTAGATTCGGCTATAGCTTTTAATCTATTTATTATATTATTTTTCTGAGAATTTAACTCTTTAATTTTTGTCTCTGTCAAAATAAGCTCTTCATTTAAAATCTCTTCTGTAGTTTTAAGATTTCTATTTTCAAGATATTCTTTTATCTTTTTCATAGAAAAGCCTAATGTTCTTAGTTCTTTTATAAGGTTTAGACGATATAAATCCTGTATACTATACATCCTATATCCATTTGTATCTCTATCAGGTTTTAAAATTCCTAAATCCTCATAGTACATCAAAGAATCTTTGCTAAAACCATATATTTTTGAAATTTCTCCTATTTTATAGTAATCTTTCATATTGTCCTCCTTTGTTGTTGTCAAATCTTCTATTATAAATAATCCATATCTTAGACTATATCTACTTCTATTATTGCACTTTGATATTCCTCTTTTATTTCTCCTAAATTATAGTTTAATTTTTTATCAAATAAAGGCCCATCGACTACAACTGTATGATACTCTCCATTTTCGCCGCATAAGTCTATTTCTATATTTTTTTCTTTAGAGTATCTTTTTATATCCTCAATAGTTTCTCTGTTTAATTCTCTTCCTAAAAAGCTCTTATCTAAATAATTTAAATTCACTTTTTTTATAATCGCTTTAAATCCAGAATCTATAAATTTTGATACAGCTTCTTCTCTATCTATCTTTTCTAAGGGCATAACAGCTTTCATACCTATATTTTCACACCTAGACCTATTCCAATTCAGGTGCTGCTCTATATCTATATCTCCAAATACACAGATATTTACTCCTCTTTCTTCTTTTATTCTTCTTAATGTATTTTCAAATTCTTCCTCATAATTATCCATTCTACAAAATACTGGATATACTTTTAATCCAAGTACATTTTCATATTCTTCTATCATTTTTAAATTTATCCCATGAGTCCAAGAATCTGTTTCATTTACAGTTATAATTATAGAATCTGGAATATATCCATTTTCTTCCATTATATACATTGATAAAGCACAGTCTTTTCCTCCACTAAACGAAGTAACAAACCTTCCCATATTATATTCCATTTTATAAAATCTCCTTATTTGTTTTTATAATTCTTTATTTTATCTATTAAACTCTAATCCTTATACATTTTTTATTATATAATATCAATCTCAATACTAACAACTTCATTTGTACCTCGATATGTGTTATTATTGATTATATAAATTTACAAAAATTATATATTAAAAATTAATAAAATATAAATAAAAATTTAGTATTTAAAATTTTAGAAAGGAATTTATAATGGAAAAATTCAAATACGCTTTTGATAAAAATAAAAGATACCATACATGGAACTACTATTTAAGACAGAAATTTGGAGAAAAAATATTTAAAGTTTCTCTAAATGCAGGATTTACTTGTCCAAATGTAGACGGAACTTTAGGTTACGGTGGATGTATCTACTGTAGTAGAGAAGGTTCTGGAGATTTTGCAGGTAATCCAAACGATAATTTAAGAAAACAGTTTGATGAAATAAAAGCTATGATGCTAAAAAAATGGCCTAATGCAAAATATATAGGCTACTTCCAGGCATTTACAAATACTTATGCTCCTTTGGAAGTATTAAAAGAAAGATATGAAACTGTCTTAGGATTTGAAGATGTTATAGGTCTTTCAATCTCTACTAGACCTGACTGCTTGCCAGATGATGTTGTAGATTATTTAGCTGAATTAAACGAAAGAACTAATCTTTGGGTAGAACTTGGACTACAGACTATTCACGATGAAACATCTGACATAATAAACAGAGGACACACATATCAAGATTTCTTAGATGGTTTCAAAAAATTAAAAGATAGAAACATAAAAACTGTAGTACATATAATAAATGGACTTCCTGGTGAAGATAAAGAAATGATGATGCAGACAGCAAAAGCCGTTGCAGATATAGGTGCAGATGGTATAAAAATCCACCTTCTTCATATAATAAAAGATACTCCTCTACGGGATTTCTTAAATAATGGACAAATAGTACCTATGGAACAAGAAGAGTATATTAATTTAGTATGTGATCAGCTTGAAATCTTACCTGAAGAGATGGTTATCCACAGACTTACTGGAGATGGTAAGAGGGATGAACTTTTAGCACCTCTTTGGAGCCTAAAAAAATGGGAAGTTCTTAACCGGATTGATGATGAAATGAAAAGAAGAGGTACTTTCCAGGGAAGTAAATATGTAAAACCAGATTACGATATATTTAAAGATTGTAAATAAAAAAATTGGACTGCTGCGATTTGCAACAGTCCTTTTAAATTTAATTATTTTATTCAAGATTTAATTTCTTTTCAAGTATGTAAGAAGTTATCATAAATAACACAATAGAAACTACACTATAGAATGTTAATGTGTATAATGATACTGCATTTAACATAGACATACTCTGTGGAGCTGTTAGTATATTCATACTTTCTAATAGATTTGAAAGTCCATCACTTATAACTGATACTATCATATTTATTATGAAAAATGCTATTATCGCAACAGGAGTTCTGTGTTTGTTAAATGGTTTTAACTGTCCTATTGATAATGAAGTGTATATAACTAGTATAAAAGACACATAATCTACTATACCTATTATAAATGTTATTATAATATTTAATATTATATCTCTAGCACTCATTAAGTTCATAACCATGTAGTTCCAAACATTTCCCATAGACTGTATAAAGTCTGCCATTGTGTTTACACCTGATGGAAGCATTATTACAACAAATACTAAAAATACTACTATAGTACTTAAAATTAAATAAACAACAGATGTTATTATTTTAGATGCTACTATTTTCTTTGTGCTTACAGGAAGTGTCATCATCAAATAACCTTCATCACCAAGTAAGTTTTTACTAAATCTTTTTATAATAACAGTTACAGTTAAAACCCCTAGTGTAATCATTAAAGCTACCATTATTAGCATACCTAAACTCATGCCTACTTCCACATTTGCAAACATAAATATTCCTATTAGGATACCAGTAAGTATTAAACTCGCATATATTGCCAAGAAGCTTCTCATTGTCGCTTTAAATTCATATTTTATAAGTTTACCTAACATCTAAATTCCTCCCTAAATAAGGCATCTATTGATTTACCTTTTTCTTCTCTTATTTCATCTACATTACCCTGTAGTTTTATTTCTCCGTATGATAAGAATATTATCTCATCACATATATTTTCTATTTCACTTATTAAGTGTGTTGCTATTATAAGTGTGCTTTCTTCAGAGAAATTCTGAAGTATTGTTCTCATAATAAATGATCTTGCAGCAGGGTCAACACCACCTATTGGCTCATCTAGTATGTAAACATCCGCATTTCTAGACATTACTAATATTAATTGTACTTTTTCCTTAGTACCTTTTGACATATCTTTTATCTTTTCATCTACATTTATGTTTAGCGCCTCTATCATTTCCTCTGCTTTTTCTAAATCAAAATCTTCATAGAAATCACTAAAGAATTTTAAAAGGTCTTTCATCTTCATCCATTCACTTAAATAAGTTCTTTCTGGTAAGTATGATACTATTTTTTTAGTTTCTATAGAAGGTTTCATACCAGCTATTTCTATATTACCTTCATCTGGCTGTAGCAGTCCATTTAATAGTTTTATCATTGTACTCTTTCCACTTCCATTAGGTCCAAGTAAACCTACTATCTTACCTTTTGGAATATCAAGGTTTATACCTTTTAATGCTTCTTTTTTACCGTATCTTTTTACTACATTTTCTAATTTTATTATAGTATTTTCCATAATTATTCTCCTTTCACATTCTCGGCTATTAGAGAAATTATCTCATCCCGACTGTATCCTAGCTGTATAAGAAATTCCTTTAAACCGTCTATTCTTTCATTTGCCATATCTTTTTTCATTTTATTTATTTTATCTATATCATCAGTTACAAATCTGCCTTTTGTTCTTTGACTATACATAAGCTCTTCCCTCTCTAACTCAGATAATGCTCTCTGCATTGTATTTGGATTTACTTCAGCTTCTGCGGCTAAAGCTCTAACTGTTAGCATTTTTGATCCCGGTTGAAACTCTCCGGATACAATCTTCATCTTTAGAGTGTCCACTAGTTGAATATAGATAGGCTTGCTATTATCGAACTCCCAGCTCATAACTTTCCCTCCTTTTTATTATTGTATTAAGTTGTTAATACAATAATACTATAATACAATGAATATTGCAATATATTTTTGATTTTCTCAAAAAATAAAAGAGACTGTTGCATAAATTACAACAATCCAAAAAAAGAGATTATCAAGTTAAAACCTGATAATCTCTATATTTTTTCTATATAAATAGTAGCATTGCTTGTACTCCAAAGTTTACTGATAAAACTGATAGTAAATTATTGAAAAAGTGTATTCCAACTGATGTAAATATTGATTTTGATTTATATACATTGTATGCCATTACCATTCCTAGTATAGAAGTAGGTATTATTCTAATAAAATCTAAGTGCATTATCCCAAATAATATTCCACTTCCCACAATGGCAAACATCACATGCTTTTCATTTTTCTGCCCAAAAGTTTTTTTATCTCTAAATGCAGATAGTATAAATCCTCTAAACAATGTTTCTTCACATATTGCAGGCACCAATGCAAATAATACTATCTGAGTGAATAATCCTCCACTAGATTTTATAATATTATTCAACTGCTCAGACACCTTCATTTGATCTGGGAATAATTTTAATAGTATCATCACAAATATAGACATTACTAAACTTCCCGCAAACCAAGTTAGAGCTGCTCTTATTATATCTTTTAGTTTAATTTTTTTTATGCTAAATAATTTTTTGAAGTCTGCCTTTATATATAATGCAACTAAAATTGGAATTAGAGGCATTAAAAATTGATTTATAGTATTTCCCATTATTCCCATTTTCATTGTTAATATAGGAGATACGTATATCAAACATACAAATGCCAATACATAGACCATAAATCCATCGCTTATTCCTGGCATACTTCCCTCTTTTATACTACTTCTACTTTGTATTAGCTTAAAGTTTCTTTTTTCGCCGAATAAAATATCCTCTGAATTGAAAATTTTAGAAAGTAATACTAAAGATATACATACAAATATTAGATTTACAATAAGTACAAGGCTTATCATCTTCATATTTGCTCTTAAAGATATTACACTTTTTATAAGTAGGGAAATATTTACAACCGGTATTGTTGCAGTTATCCTACTCAACGATACATTAGGTATCATTGAAATATAAGCAGGAACCATTATTATAAGCATAAGCGGTGTTATATAGTTTTGAGCTTCTTTAAAAGTCTTAGCAAATGAACAGACACACATCGCAAGTGCCGAAACAACCATGGCAAATAAAATTACACTTATAACCGTTACAAATATAGCTCCAGATAGTACAGAGTAATTTATATGTAACGTAGACGGATTGTATATTGACTCAGCCTTCATAAAATATCCTAAAGTACAACTCATAGAAATGATATTTAAAAGAGATGTTATAATTGCACTTGCAGATACTGCCATATATTTTCCTATTACAAGCTCCATATTAGATATAGGAAGAGAGAACAGTGTCTCAAGTGTACCTCTTTCCTTTTCTCCAGCCATAACATCTATAGCAGGATAGATAGAACCAAATAACACCCCTATTATCAATATAAATGGTATTACCTGTCCTAAAAGCATTCCTGCCTTTTTAGCACTATTTGTTATATCTACTTTCTCATATTTTACTGGCTCAAGTATTTTTTCTGTATCAAGGCCATGTTTTTCTATTTCTCTTTCAGACATCTTTCTTTTGTATTTATTCATTACATCGAATATAACATCAGTCTTTATACCCGATTCATCAGATGCTGAATTTATAATAACTTTGTAGTCATTATCATTTATAGAATTGTCTATATAAGCGTCTATTTCGCCTTTTTCTAATTCTTTTTTATAATCTTTAATATTTGTTTTTATTTCTATACTTCCTAGTGTATCCTCTTTTTTCCTTGCTGCATTTTCATTATCTACAATTTCTACAAATTCTGTATTTGGAGCAGAAGATAAACCTAGTGTTATTGTTTCCGATGTCATTTTATTTATTGATGTATTCATTATCCCCATCAATAAAACCATTATTATTGGATATAAAAGTATAGGCACAACAATCATCATAAATATACTTTTTCTATCCCTTACTATATCCAAAATTTCTTTTTTAAAAATCTCTTTTATTATCTTAATCCTCATTCAAACCCACCTCTTTATCAGCTAATTTTATAAACACCTGTCTTAAAGATTTTGAGTTTGTTTCTCTCATAAGGTCTGCTGGTTTACCTTCAGCAATAATTTTTCCTTCGTATATAAGAATTATCCTATCGCATAAAGTTTCAGCTTCTTTCATATAGTGAGTAGAGTATAGAACAGTTTTCCCATTTTCTTTTTCTCTAAGCATAAAATCTATTATTGCTCTACTACTCAAAATATCAAGCCCTAACGTTGGCTCATCAAAAATATACACACTTGGTGAATGTATAAGGCATCTTGCAATAGATGTTCTTTGAGTTTGACCTGTTGAAAGATTTTCTATTCTATTATCTATAAAATCATCCATACTCATTATTTCAGATATTCTATCTATAGATTTTTTTATACTTTGCTCGTCCATCCCATACATTTTTCCGAATATCGTCATGATTTCTCTTGGAGAAAATCTAGCATATAATCTAGTATTCCCTGATAAATAGCCTATTTCTCTTTTTGCAAGATTTTTATCATCTTCATAATTATATCCGCAAATTTCTATACTTCCAGACGAAGGTGTTAGTATTCCAGCCAACATTCTAAGAAGCGTAGTCTTTCCTGCTCCATTTGGGCCAAGTATACCAACTATTTCCCCTTTTTCAGCTTTGAAAGAAATATGATCGACAGCAAGAAATTCTACTTCCTTTACTTTAACTCTCTTACCGAATCTTTTTTTCTCCCCGTCACTGGTAATTCTTGTAAATACTTTACATAATTCTTTAACTTCTATCATTTTTTCCTCCAATTGAGTCTAATAGAATTAAATATCTATTTTTTATTCTTCCCAGGCAAGAGATCTTTCAACTGCTCTTTTCCAATCTTTGTAAGATTTTTCTCTAACTTCTTCACTCATTTTAGGTTCGAATTCTCTATCGCAAACCCATCTTTTCTTTATATCTTCTTTACTTTTGAAGAATCCAACAGCAAGTCCTGCTAAATAAGCTGCACCTAGAGCTGTAGTTTCAACTATTTTAGGTCTATCTATTTTTACGTTTAATATATCTGACTGGAACTGCATTAAGAAGTTGTTGTTACTAGCTCCTCCATCAACTTTTAATGATTTTAGTTCTATTCCTGAATCATTCTGCATAGCTTCTAGTACATCTTTTGTCTGATATGCTATAGATTCTAGAGTTGCTCTTATTAAATGTTCTTTTTTAGCTCCTCTAGTAAGTCCAACAATTGTTCCTCTTGCATACATATCCCAATATGGTGCTCCAAGTCCAGTAAATGCAGGCACTACATATACTCCATTAGTATTTTCTACTCTCATAGCATATTTTTCGCTGTCAGCTGCACTTTTTATCATTCTAAGCTCATCTCTAAGCCACTGAATAGATGCACCTCCCATGAATATACTTCCTTCTAACGCATACTCTACTTTTCCATCTACTCCCCAAGAAATAGTTGTTAAAAGTCCATTTTCTGATTTAACAGGTTTTTCACCTGTATTCATAAGTAAGAAACATCCTGTTCCATAAGTATTTTTTGCTGTTCCTTCTTCAAAGCAATTCTGACCAAATAAAGCTGACTGCTGATCTCCAGCACATCCTGCTATCGGAATTCTTGTATCCGCAAATAACCCTGAATCTGTGTATCCATATATGCAACTAGATTCTTTAACCTCAGGAAGCATTATTTCTGGTATATCTAATTCTTTTAATATGTCTTTATCCCATTCTAAAGTATTTATATTATACATCATAGTTCTTGATGCGTTTGAATAATCTGTTACATGTACTTTTCCACCTGTTAATTTCCATATTAACCAAGTATCTATTGTTCCGAAAAGTAATTCTCCTTTTTCTGCTCTTTCTCTAGCACCTTCTACATTGTCTAGTATCCATTTTACTTTTGTTGCAGAGAAGTACGCATCTATTATAAGTCCTGTTTTTTCTCTTATACATTCAGTTAGACCTTTTTCTTTTAGCTGGTCACATATTTCAGAAGTTCTTCTACACTGCCAAACTATAGCATTGTATATAGGTTTACCAGTTTTTTTATCCCATACTACAGTAGTTTCTCTCTGGTTTGTTATTCCTATAGCAGCTATTTCTTCAGGATTTATTCCCGCAGTGTCTACAGCCTCTCTCATAACACCACTCTGTGATCCCCATATTTCCATAGCATCGTGTTCTACCCAACCTGGATTTGGATATATCTGTTCGAATTCTTTCTGAGCAATTTTTATTATGTTTCCATCTTTATCAAATATTATACATCTTGAACTTGTAGTTCCCCGGTCAAGAGCCATTATATATTTCTTTTCCATTTTAAATTTCCTCCAATAATTTATTAATAAAATTTATCTTGAAAACGTAATTCGTTATATTAAATATTATAACCATTTTTACAAGTCCTGTGTTAATACAATACAACTTTTTTTAATTTAAAAACAAAAAATCCGCAGATTTTATGTCTACGGATTTTTTATTTATATATTCAATTATTTTTTATCTTTAATTATATATTCTTTATTAAATATTTTTTATTGTCAATATAATATTTTTTCAATTATTTTCTTGCGTTGTCTAATACTTCTCTTGCTTCTCTTATTTTTTCAGCACTAGTCTGGCATATTTCATATTCACTCATCATAGGAAGTCCCATATTAACGCCTTCTTTTCTGTATTCCATTTTACTATCTAAAGTAACTTTTCCAGACATATGGAATGCATTAGCATTTGTATCTGCTAAGAATTCTTTTATAACATTTGCATTAACTCCACTTCCTACTAATATTTCTATGTCATCTCCTGCTTTTTCTACTAATTCTTTTATTAAATCTTTCCCATCTAAAGCATGGTTTTTATGTCCTGAAGTAAGTATTGTTTTTATTCCTAGTTTTTTAGCCTGTTCTAATGTTTCAAATGGGTCCCTAGTCATATCAAAAGCTCTATGTAATGTAACATGCATATCTCCAGCTTCTTTAACTAATTCTTCCATTTTTTCTAAATCTAATGTTCCATCTACATTTAAGCATCCTACAACAACACCATCTGCTCCAGCATCTCTAAACATAGCAACTTCTTCTTTTAACACTTTAAATTCATTTTCTGTATAATGGAAATCTCCAAATCTAGGTCTTAGAAGTGCAAATATTTTTATATCTGACTGTCTTCTTATTTCATTATATAGGGCTATACTTGGTGAAGTACCTCCTATTATTAGGTTAGCAGCAAGTTCTATTCTATCTGCTCCTCCTTTTGCAGCTTCTAAAGCTGATTCCACTGAATCCACACAACATTCTAGTACAAAATCTTTCATGATTTCCTCCTAATTATTTATAATATAATATTTTAATTTATTTTATCACTTATAAAATTGCAGATACTCTCTACCGTTATATCTAATTGTTTTTCTTCAGGTATTATAGATTTTGTATCTCCCTTTTGAAGGCCATAATCTCCAAATGCTGAATGGTTTCCACCTTCTATTTCAACATATTTAGTATCTACTGGTAAATATTCTCTTGCATTTATCATATTGTCAAAATTGATCACACCATCCTTGCTGCCCCATATAGACAATACTTTTGCACCTGTATTTTTAAGGGCATCTCCAGATGGATATGATGCTAGGTAGACAATTCCTTTTATTTTATTATTTGTCTCTAATGCCTTTGTAGCCATAGCTCCACCTAATGAGTGACCAACTATAACCCAATTTTCTATGTCTTTATTTTCTTCAATTACTTTATCTGCTTTATGTGAAGAGAATATTGCCATATTAAAAGGCATATCAACTGCAAATACCTTGTATCCATTTTGAGCTAATCTATTGGCAAGAGGTGCATATGCCTTTACATCTATTCTTGCTCCTGGATAGATTATTACCCCTGTATTAGATACTACATCATTAGGGATAAACTCTGTTATATTTCCTTCTTCTACTTTAACTTCACTGTTTGAAACTAAATTTTCTCTAGCTATGTCCTGTGGTTCATAGGCATTTAAAAGCCATGCTAGTGATCCTACAAGCACTATAGCTACAACACATGCTAATATTTTTAATATATTTCTATTTATTTGTCTTTTTCTTTGTCTCTCTTTTTCTTCATTTTGTTTTTTTAATTCTTCTTCAGTTATTAAAGGTCTATTTAGTTCCATAGTCAAACTAAAAGTGTCGTATTTTTTTTCGTTTTTCTTTTTTCTTCTTATTTTTGAACTTTTATCGCTATGCATAACTTTTCCTCCATTTTTATGTTCATTATTATAGTTTAACTTAATGTGTTTTTTTTTTCAATATTAATGGAGTTTTTCACATTAAATACATATTTTGTTCTTTTATACTTTTAATTATTAAATAAAAAAATACTGCCACAGAACACCTTTAAAAGGTGTTCTTGTGACAGTACCTTTACTGACACCTAACGGTCGTCAGTTTTTTTGTATTCAAATTTAGCTCCACAATTAGGACAAATTAATTCTGGCATATTTTTTTCATTTAGCGAAGCTATCGCTCCTGATGAAAAGAATGCATCTTGTCTTAATTCTTCTACTATAAATTCTGGTACTCCTTTTTCAAATCCACAAGACTTACATTCATAATTATATAACTTTTGTCCTTTACTCATTTCTTCTAATTCTTTTAACATACTATTTCTCCTAATAATTTTAATTACACTAATTATACACTATTATTTATATTTGAGTATAGCAAAGCTAGCCTATTTATTAATAGACTTTTAAAATAATTCTATTTGTGTTGTTGTATTCAAAGAAATTTCTTTTTCTATAATTTCTTCGTAGATTATTCTTTTATAATTTGATTTATCTAGTGCATTATATATTAATCCATATTTATAATGCCATATTTCCCATAGAATCATGTCTTTTCCACAATTTTTACAAATATAAGGATTTACTCCAAATGATTCTATCAATCTATCTTTAAAATTTTTCTTTACTGTATTCTTCTTTTTTATCAGCTTAGATATATTTCTGTGTCTCATAAAGTTATATAACTTCAATATTTCTATGCTTAATTTATTTTTTATTCTTGAATATAGACCGTATCTTCTTGCAACTCTAAAACCCTTCGGGTGAATATGTTGGGTTATTTTACCTATAAATTCTAATACATTTACAGTTATTTCTCTTTTTTCCTTAGGTTTTTTGTTTTCATACCAGTAAGTTACATTTTTTCCATCGTAATTAATTATTCTATATTCAGCGATAGCTGGTCTAGCCAAATATCTACCTATATATTGAGTTGCCTGTTTTATATTAGTTAAACGTCTTTCTGCATTTACATAGAATTCTTTCTTATATAGCTTATTTATCAAATTTTTAGTTTTTCTATCGCTAAAATTGTTTTTTATTATATCTAGTACCAACTTTCGCCATACCTTTTTCATATATGTATATGGTATGAAATCTAATTTTTTGAACCACTTATTATTTCTATCTATTCCACCTTCGGTGTATAAGGCGTGTATATGAGGATTCCATTTTAAATCTCCACCAAAGGTGTGTACTACAGCAATTACCCCTAATTCATAATTTCCCTTTGTTTTATTTTTATGAAAACTATCTAATACCTCATATGTAGCATCTTGTAAATCTTTTAAAAGCTCTCGCTTTCTGTAGAAATAAACTCTCAACTCCTCCGGAATTGTGAAAACTGCATGTCTATGAGAAACATCAAGCATATTTTCTACCTGTTTTTCTGCCCATTCCATAGAATATTTTCTTCCACACTTTGTACAAAACTTACTTTTACAAGTGAACCCTTGGATATACTCTTCTCCACAGTCTATACATTTGTGTTTTATATATCCGTTCTCTATATTTCCACAATTTAAAGCCTTTATTACAGTATTTTCTATCTGATCTCTCATTTCTCTTCTAACTTTATTCCAATATTTTAGTTTGAATTCTTCAAAGTGATTTTTTAATATTTTCTTAATGATTTTTTCATCTTTTTGTTTCTTCAATACATTCATATTACTATTGTACATAAGTTTTCCACAATTTTAAATTATTATAATTTCCTTAGGAATAAAAAAGTAGGGTTTAACTTCCCTACTTCTTTGTTTAATAATTTTTATATTTTTCATATGCTGAATTAAATCCATACTGCCATGCATTTAAAGTTATATCATTCGGTCCAAATTGATAGATATATTGTGTTATAGGAGTATTATTTTTGTATAATCTTGCATATTGGAAACCGTTATAACATCCACTTGAAAGCCGTTCAAAAAACATATTCTTATCTAGTCCAAATGCATACCCATAATTTTGATAAATCGTATCATTATTTATTAATTTGGCTTGATGATCCCCTATAGAATCACACGAACCACCATGTTGATCTATACATTCATTTTTATACCAATCTATACCTACTTCTATATCTATTGTATTTCCTCTTGCTCCCAATATCGATGTACTACTTAAATCTCTTGTCATCATTCTATGATCTTCTGCAGTAGAGCACATTTTATATCCATAAGAAACATGTGTTTTTTTACACTCTATCTGCCAATCAGCTAATCCTAGATTTTCATCTCCATATGGTAATATATAATTATTAGGATAAGCTGCTATAGAAAATTCATAAACTTCCATATTTTCTTTTTTAACAGCTAAATCAACATCTCCTTCATCACTAAAGTAAGCATTTTCATCTAGACCATAATCTGAAAATACATAGAATTTTTCACCTAAATCATATTTTTCATTTCCTGCTTTTTCCAATTCTGGATCATACTCATATTTATAATAATCTTCTCCTACTGTATTTTTTATCCGTTCGTATGCTTTTTTTATTTCAGGTTGCATTTCATAGTAGTATTGTTCATATTCTTTCCTTACTTTCCAACTATCTGCCTTTTCTAATGCATTCATTTGCCCACCAGCAAAATAGACATTGGTATCATTTGTATTTTTATTTACTAAATAATTACATTTCCTAATATTTGTTATTTGTCCATTTTCATCAGCATCTATTACATTAAATGCATAATAATTATTTTTTATAACATCCTCCATTATATAATTTTTATCTGGATTGTACTGATAAACAACTCTTTCTTTGTTATCTCCTGTTATTTTATACAAGTTGCTCATAGCTTTTTTTACTTCTGGTTCTAATGTTTCTTGGCTTTCTAATATTGGCCTTATGCTATTTTTTTCTCTTTTTTCTATATATGTTTTTATATTTAAACCTAACATTATACTCAAGCAAAGAATGCAAATTCCTAGAATTGATATTAATATTTTTCTATTTTTCATCATATATCTCCATTCTTATTTAAATATTTATATTCTTTCACCAATATAAATGTTTATTTCAACATAAATCATTCTTTTTATGTAGTCTATAACTTTTTCTGGACTAGCTCCTTTTAATATATTAATTATATGACTATTTTGTACAAGTAAACACATAGAATTTAATAATATCTCTGCATATGCACTTAAATAAACATAATCTAATTCTAAAATATTTATTTCTTTATTGTCATATTTATTCAATTTATCATGATTTCTCGAATAGTTTATATCTATTTGTTTATTACGTTGTTCGCACATATCCATTTCAAAATTAAATTTTTCCATAGTGTATGTTCTATTATTATTTATCCATAACTTTATCATTTTTTCTTGATCCTCAGATAAGTTAAAAAAATAAAGTATATTTTTTTTAAGAGAATTTCTATATTCTATTTCATTCCCTCTTACTCTTTCATACTTTCTATTGAGTATTTGTTTCATTGACACTTTGTACAATTCTCCCATTTTTTTCATATCACTTGCTGATGTTGCAACTTCAACTAGTTCACTTAATATTTTCTTTTGTTCTAATGTTAAATTCATTTTATTCTCCTAAATTTTTATTAATATTTATTTTTATATAACATTTAAAATAATTTTTAGTGATAATAGGTAAAAAAGAAGAATCATCAACAATTAATAAAAAATAATTGCTAATAATTCTTTTATATATTCTCTTTAAAAATAATCTCTATAGTTTGTAAAATCAAAATAATCTACATCAGGATTATAATCTTGTTTGTATATAATATCCCAATCTGTATAATTATCAATTAACCAACTTTGACTATAATATCCATCATAATACAATGACATTCTTTGTGTTTCTATTTGTATTTTTTTATTATCTATAATAAACACAGTATCTATATTAAATCTAGCTATGTCGTCTTCCATTTCAAAATTATATATACTAAAATGCTTTACATAAACATTTTTATTTTTATATTGAGGTATCGCTATTTTTAATTCTTTTGATAACTGCCCATCATCAACTAAATCATCCCGTACATATGAATAATCTGAATTAGCCACAGCTTTTTCATAATCATTATAATATTCCGTAATAGCTTCTTCAATAATCATAAAATATTCTTTTTCATGATTATTATAATCCCCATATTCACTATATCTTGCTGGAAGTGATTTTTTTACTGTTGGCTCAGATGTCATTCCTTCAGTATTATTTTTATATTCGGAGTTCATCTCATCATCCATTTCCTCATCACCACCATCACTATAAGGTTCTTCCTCTACTGCTTCTTGTATTTGATGATTTCCTTCATTTAAATTACTTTGAACAGTATCATTAATATTATTAGAATTAACTACATACATTCCAGCATTCACACAAATTAAAATGGCTATTATTGCTACTGTAATAAATATTATTTTATTATTTGTTTTTTTGTTTTCAAAGTTTTTTTCATTTACATTTTCAATAGTTGTATTTTTAGGAGTTGATTCTGAGTGTTCTTCTCTTCTTTGTCTATTTTTTTCTATTTCATTATTTATTTTTTCTACTTTTTTTAAGTATTCTTTTGATTTATTTTCATCTTTTATATATGAATCTAAATTATATAACTTACTAAATCCTTTATATATATGTATTAAATATACTTTTGTTCCATTATTTTTTGATAACAGCTCTGCTTGTTCTAATATACTTAATATATAATTTATTTTTTCATCAATATTTACAGAATCTTTTAATGATATATTCATTAAATTATCTATTTCTATCTCAGCTATTTTTAATAATATTATTTCTTTATATTGATAATTATTATTTTTTAATTTTAAAAGTTTTTTTATTTTTATGTTATCATCTTTTATCAATTTTAAATAATCATCTAATAAATTAATGCTTAATTTTTTATTTTTTGTTATTTCTCGATTTATTATCTCTCCTAATGCTTTTACTATATGTGCTTCTTTTTTAGCATTTTTTATTATATATTCTACTTCTTCATCTAAGTAATTAGAATTTTTTTCAGCATTTTTTAATAATTTAATACATTCTCTATTTTCTTCTTCTAATTTTTCTTTTAAATCTTCTTCATCCATATTTAACTCAAAAATATATTCGTCTTCTAACGATTCTTCTTTCCTTTGTACATTTAGTGGTTCTGAAGATATGCTATTTTTTAATTTATCATATTCATTTTCCAAATTTAATACTCCCTTCTTAAAGTAAAAGTTTTACTTTTTATTTTTATGAATGAATTTCTCCAATTTATTAACTAATTTAGGGCTTATATCATTAACCATATCATAAATTGATTTTTGCTTTATCACTTCAATACCTTTTTCAAGTCCATTAGAAATATTTTCTTTTATTTTTTCAACACTTTCTCCTATTTTTTCATCCAATTCTTCAAATTTATCATTAATATCATTTACTGGGACATTTCTATTTCTTGAATTATTTTTATTATTTTGAAAAACATTTCTATCAATATCATTTTGTATCAAGCTATTTGTTATATATTCTATATTTTTCTTTGCTAAACTTTCTATATTATCATATATTTTTCCTACATTCGAATATATATTAGGATATTTAACTTTTACAATTTTTATAGAACTTACTATTAATTCTGGTTCAATGTTTATATATTCCTTTATATTATTAATATTTTCTTTTTTATTTCTAGCAAATATATCATCTTCATATTTAATAAAATTAAAAAGAACAGGCATTTTTAAAATATTAACTACTTTTCTATCATTTATGAAATCAAAAATTTCTTCTTTTATATCATAATCTCTATCAATTTTTTCGTATATAATACCATCTAATTCAGTACATCCTAAAGATGTCAATCTTTCAGATAATACTTCAGCCGAATCCATCATATTTAAATAATATAACTTATAAACTAAATTTATAAATTCATTAATTAACCCTTCTTCTAATTTAATACTCTCTAACTTATTTATATTCTTCTTCAATAATCTGTATATTTTACTTTCATTTTCTTCTTTTATATATTTAGCAATTAAATTTAATGAATACTTAACAATTTTTGAATTCGAATTGTACTTATTTAGAAAATCATGTATAAGTTTTTCAACTTGTTCATAATTTTTTAAATAGCTTTCTAAGTCTAAAAGTTCTAAATATACTTCTTCTTTTTCATTTTTTTCTTTAGCTTTAAATAAATATTCTTCTGCTTTATTATAATTTTTTAATAAAATATATACCTTTGATAAATTGTAATTATTTTCAAAACTATCATCTGTTTCCACTAATTCTTTGAATATTTTTTCGGCTTCTTTTAGATTATTATTTTTCAGAAAAGCAATTCCTAATTTACTTTTTATCTTTTTAAAATTTGTATCCTCTATAAGTAATTTTTTATAATTTTTTATTGCTCTTTCAAAATCACCATTTTTTAAAGCTAAATCAGCTTCTTTTTCTATTTTTTTTAATTTTGTTCTTATCTTTTCTAACTCTATTTCTAATGCACGATCATGCTCCCGTTTTTGCTTAGGATTAGATAAAATTTCATAAGCTTCTCTTATCTCTGCAAATTTTTCTGGTTGTTTTTCTGGAGGATATTTCCTAACAAGAGTCATATACCGATCTTTTATTTCTTTTTCACTAGAGTTTTTATTTATATTTAAAACTTCATATAAATTTTTCATTTAGCTCCTCCTAACTATAAATTCAATCCTAATAGGAAAATAGCTATAAACACACCAAAAATCCCAGTTTTTGCAATTAAAGCAATTGCTATAAAGAATCCTATACAAGCTAGACATCCACCTCCTGAAGAGTTAGATGTTGAGTTATTTGAAGAACTGTTATTAGTGTTGTAATTATTAGTATTATAATTATTTCTAGATGTATTATTAGATTGTGTGCTTCCACCAGAAACCTTTATTAACTCATCAATTATTTCTGGATTTAGTTTATAATTATTTACATATATATTTTTTATTTTTCTTGCTGCTTTATTTATTCTATCTATATTTTCATTATTTATTTCATCTAATATATCCGATGCATATTTTTTTCTTTCGTAATCACTTATTCCTGTAGCTAACCATAAGGCTACAAGTCTTTTTAATCCATGAGTTATATCCCCATCATCTTTTATTTTTATATACTCTTCTTCTAGCTTATAATTTTTTCTTGCTATTTTCTCTATTTCTTCATAAAGTTCTTTTCTTACTTCATACAATTTATAGTAAGATTTCTTCATTATCTTTAAAGAATCAATAACATCTTTAGGAGCATTTTTCATAGCTGATTCTATAGCATCAAAATTCTTTTCCTCATCACCATCTTCAATATCTTCTACAAAATAGTAATATATTGGTCCTTTTAGAGGTCCTATAATTCTATCATCTTCCATTAATTTCGGAAAGTTTTTATAGTACTCATCCTTTATAACAGATGCCTCATACAATGAACTTATTATCTCATTTAACTCTCCATCACAAAGTTTCTTCACTTTTTCAGTTATTATTATAACTAGATTAAACGCATTTAAATCGTATAATTTTGATGCTAATCTACCTAATTCTAATGAAACATGATTTTTAATATCTCTATCATCAGGTGTTATTTTAACTAGTTCAGAAACCACATCAGACATTTTATCTATTTCATTACTTAAAATATATACTTCTATCATTTTCATATAATAAATAAAATCTCTAAAATTATCATCACCATATTTACCTATGCAACTTTTTAAAAACATTATAGCTTTTTTGTACTTTTTCCTATCAATGTACAATCCAATCAAGGACGAAATTATAGCATCATTTATTGAATCTAAATCATTAGCTTTTAGAAGATATTTTTCAGCTTTTATATATTCTTCTTTTTTTATATATTCAATAGCTAAATTGTAATTAAATATTGGATTATCTTCATTATTTTCTAAAAGTTCTAAAAAAACCTTTATAGCTTTATCATTCTCTCCATTATACGAAAGAGCTAATCCCAATCTATTTTTTATATAACTTAAATCTCTATTGAATAATAATATTTTTTTAAATTAATTATAGCTTTTTTAAAGTCTTCTTTTTCAAAAGCTTCATCAGCTTTTTCTTCTAATTTTTTTATATCATCACCATATTCAAGAAATATATCATATTCTTTTTTTGTTTTTTCATTTGATAACACTTCATATGCTTCTCTTATTTTAGAAAATTTTTCTTGATTTTTTTCAGGAGGATAAACCCTAAGCAATTTTATATATGAATTTTTTATCTCTCCATTTGTTGCATTCTTTCTTATCTCTAAAATTTCATAATAATTTTCCAACTATAACTCCTTTCTAGCAATACGACTTCTATTATTTACTTAATATATAAGCTATTTTTGAATTATTGTATTTACTATTTGGATACTCTCTTTTTAGTCTATCTGCTATTTCTTTTGATTTTTCTATTTGATTTTCTTCTTTTAGTATCATTGCATAATTATATAAAACTTCATCATAAGCACTAGAATTCTCATAATCATTTATATATATTTCATAATATTTCTTCGCTTTTTCCATTTCGCCTAATTTAGTTTCAGCAGCAGCTATAAAATATATAGCATCTGCTTTTGTAGAATTATCACTTGTATTATTTAATATATTTTTAAATTCTTTAATAGACCTTTCGTACTTTTTATTAAAATAATATTTTTCTGCATTTCTTTGTTCTTTTACCATTACATTATTATATTTATTATTAGAAATATCTTTTTTAAGTTTATCATTCTCTTTTTCTAATTCAGCATATTCTACTTTACTTTTTTCCCACTTTTGTTTTATCTCTATATTTTCGTTTTTTTCTTTTTGAAGATTTGTATATGTTATCACGTTGGAACCTAGCAATAATATTATCATCAGAAAACCCACAGATGCACCTAATTTATAATTTTTCTCACTACTTTTTCTTATTTTAACTTCTTTTTCAATAGGTTTAAATTTATTTTTTATTTCCAATAATTTGCATTTATATATTTCTATTGATTTATTTCCAGTATCTATTTTACTCAATAGTTCTATATATCTTTGCGCATTAATAGTATCTCCAGATTCTAAATATGCTACAATCATTATTTCATATATTTCTATAAACTTATTTTCATATTTTAATAATCCATTAAATATTTCTATTGCATCTTCATATTTTTCTCCATTAAGATAGTCTAAACCCTCATTATATCTATTCATAAAGCTCTTAAATTCATCAGTTTTTAGTTTATCTATATAATCTATAGCTATATTTCTTTCATTATTTATTCTTATACTTTTATTCCAATAATAGTTTGCCATATTAAAATCACAAAAATAATATTCACATATTCCTAATAAATTTAATATATCTGTATCTTTCAAATAAATTTCTGTTGCTTTTTCAAGATTTTCTTTTGCTCCAGAAATATTATTTTTATCTATACATTCTAAGGCTCTATTATAATATATGAAGGACATATTTATTAAATCATTCATAATAATTCTCCCTTTTATTATTTTACAATTCAAATAAAAGATCTGTTAATTTTTCATCTAATTCATCTACTAAATCTTCATTTTCATCTATTGCCGCTTGTTTTAATTCATTTAATAAATCTCTTATTTTATCACCATCTGATTTATCAACTTTATCTAGTTTCATCTCTGCTAATTCTATAGTTCTTTTTATTATTGATGCTAATGAGCTATCTTTCCATGCATTTAAATTTACTCCAGAATTACTATTTGAACTATTAGACTCCTCTACTTTTATTGGTTCTGAAGTTAAATACTTACTTAAATTACCTGTAGATTTTATTTCTAATCTTTTATCTACTACTTTTTTATTTGCTTTTTTTCCTGTACTCACTATTGTTGCTATTACTTCCAAAGTACCATTAAGATCATATGTAAAGTTTATATCTATTGCTTCTTGACCAGCTGGGGCACTTGGTATTCCATCCATTGAAAATTCACTTATTTTTTCATTTTTAGATGCAAGTTCATTATATCCTTCATATACATCTATAATTACAGATTGTTGACCATTTGAACAAGTGTAGTATCTTTTAGTTTTAGAACAAGGTATACTACTATCTACTGGAATTATACAATCAAATAAATCATCTATTAATCTTCCATTTAAATTTCCTACTATTCTTGTTCCTAAATTGTAGTTACATTTATCTGTTACAACTAAACTTTTCTTACTATCTATTTGGTCTGTTTTTATACCCGCCTGTATAGCTGCTCCCATTGCAACTGCTTCATCAGGATTTATATCATGTCTTACTTTTCCAGGGAATAATTCTTCAACTAATTTCTGCACTGCTGCAATTCTACTAGAACCACCTACAGTTAGTACGATATCTATATCTTCATAATTTAAATTAGATGCTTCTAATGCTTCTTTAACTGGTTCTCTGGTAGATTCAACTAAATCTTTTGTTAATCTTTCAAATTTTCCTCTAGTTAATTCTATGTCTAATCCTATTGGCTCTCCATCTAATACAGCTAAAAACGGTATATTTATCATACCTATTTCTTGGAATGATAATTCTTCTTTTACTCTTTTAGCTTCCGCTTTTATACTACCTTCTGCCTTTACTTTATTAATTCCTTTTATTTCATATAAATCTACACCATATTCTTTTCTAAATTCATTTAATATATATTTTTCAACTGCAGCATCAAAATCTTTACCTCCAAGTAAATTATTTCCCCTACTTGCCTTAACATCTAATACCCCTTTATACAGTTCAAGTACAGTTACATCAAATGTACCTCCTCCTAAATCGTATACTAAAATATTAGATTCTTTATCTAGATTATCTATTCCATATGCCATAGCTGCAGCAGTAGGTTCATTTATTATTCTTTCTACTCTTAATCCGGCAAGTTTTCCAGCTTCTTTAGTTGCCTCTCTTTGTTGATTTGTAAAATTAGCAGGTACAGTTATAACAGCCTCATCTACTTTTCCTCCTAATCTATCTTCCGCATATTTTTTTAATTCAGAGAGTATTATCGCTGATACCTCATGAGGATATAAATCATCTCCATTTAATTTAACTTTACAATCCTCTCCCATATGTCTTTTTATTTCTTGTATTGTATTTTCTGCATTTGATATTCTAAGATTATATGCTTTATTTCCAGCAAATATTTTATTATTTTTAGCATCATAAGAAACTACAGATGGAATTATTCTTTTTCCAGTTTCATCTTCTATTATTTCTGGTCTTCCATTTTTTATGTATGCTATTTCTGAAGTTGTTGTTCCTAAGTCTATTCCTATTATATTTCCCATATTTCTACTCTCCTTTTATTTTAATGTCTTATTTTTATTTTGTACTATTGCTACTTTAGCTACCCTTAAAACATTTCCATTTAATTTATATCCTTTCTTAATTACTTCCACTATAGTATCCTCTACTACTTTATCTTCCTCTCCATTTAAACTATTAAACTCATCTATATCCTTTACTTCTACACATTCATGTAATTCAGGATCCATTATTTCCATTTTTGATTTTATTTCTTCAATTCCAATATCATTTAAATATCTATTTATTTTCTTATATACATTATATATATTGAGTTTAAGTGCCTCATTATCAGTATTTTTAGCATACTCATAAATATCATCTATGGAGTCTATAATCTCAATTACTTTTTTATATATTTTTAAATTTTTTCTATGCTCCTCATTATATTCTTTTTCTTTTAAATATATTTCTTTATCTTTTTCTTTTAACTCTTCATTCAACATTTCTATTATTTTATCGTTCTTTTTATCATTTTTTAGCCATTTTTTTAAGTTTTGATCAAAATTTGGTATATTAGATTCAATTGTGCTTAAATACCTAGTAATACTTTCTAAATCATTGTCTATATTTATAGATTGATTTAATTTTTCATCTATTTTTTTCTTTTGAAACTTGTTTTTTATGTCACTATACATATAAATTTATCTCCTTTCTTTTACTATATTTTAAATAATATAACTTTTAATTTATGCAACAAAAAAACACAGTTCTATCTATAAATTTTAAGAACTGTGTTTATATGTCATTAAAAAATTGTACAAAAAATAAACTAACATGTTTGTTAGTGTCTGTCTGTCTGTCTGTCTGTCTGTCTGTCTGTCTGTCTGTCTGTCTGTCTGTCTGTCTGTCTGATTATTTTAACATTTAATAACAAAAAAGTACAACTCCTTTTGACGTTTACCATTTTCATATTTTTTTCATATTCAAAATTATAGCACATATTTATATAAAATAAAATATCAAAGCTCAATTTTACTGTTTTCAATTTCATTTTTTATTTTGGAAATCTATGATATTATAATATAAAATATTAAAATTTATTTTGGAGGGTTTTATTTGATATGTCATCTTTTCACACAGAAAAAACAGATAAAGAAATGTTAAAAATTTTAGAAAGAATTGATAATGCTGGAATATATAAAGTTTATTATTCTGTCAATAAAAATACAGGAAAGATTAACTATAATTTAAAATTAGCAAAATCATACTTAAAATATTTCATAATCACAAAAGCTGATCAATATATTTATGATATTGCCATAAATACAGCACCTTTGTATGTATCATATTTTTTAAGAAAATATGATTATGCTCAAGCATGCGTAACTGAAAATGCTCGTTGTGGTATTATATCACTTTATTTTATGAAAAAAATATCTGGATTCTAATTTATCAGAATATAACCCTTTTTCAATAAAAATAGAAGAAATACTTTTTAACTTCACAGAAAGAAATTGTAGTTTTTATGATTTAGTAGAATTTACTAAAGAACTGTTTGAAACTCATGGAGTTAGTGATGATTTTTACAACGAATTATTAAATTATATAATGACATATATGTTTTCATATTATATCGACGATTAATTTTATCAATTTCAACCTTTTCTTACCTCAAAATATTGAAAAATAAAAAGCCTTCTACTATAACACTAGTTACTTTATATAGAAGGCTTTTTAATATATTTTAATAAAATATCTATTAATTATTTTATTACCCATTATACAATTTTATCGCATCAGTCGTCTTAATCTTTCTCTCAACAACCTCAGCAGACTTCTCTTTAACAACCTGAGTATACACAAGATCTATAATAAAGAACTGTGCCAGCTTTGAAGAAATCGAACCTGTCTCAAGTATACTCTCTCCAGAAAAATACCCTAGATTAACATCTGAAATATCTCTAAGCCTAGAGCCCTTATCCTCTGTAACAGAAATAACACTTGCTCCATTTGCCTTTGCAATACTCACAGCCTTAATAATCTCATCTGTTTCTCCAGAATGAGAAATTGCCACAACAACATCCTCTTCATTCATAAGCGATGCCATCATAATCATATTGTGACTGCTATCCATTGCCATACAGTTAAATCCTATTCTTGAAAACTTGTAATTGGAATCCTCTGCAGTCATACCAGAATATCCTATCCCAATAAAGAAAACTTTCTTGGCATTTATAATCATATCAGTAGATTTTTCAATATCATTTCCATCTATTATATTAAAAGTATTTTCTAATATTCTTATATTAGAATTAAATAATTTTCTGGCACTTTCCATAACACCTTCATCATTTTCTATACTTCTATTTATAATTTTTCTATTTTTTAATCCTGATATTTCCCGAGCTAATGTAACTTTAAAATCCTGTAGTCCGCTATAGCCCATTTTCTTAGAAAATCTAGTTATAGTGGCCTCTCCAATTCCACTTTCTTTTGATATTTGAGAAATCGACTTATAAAAAACATCTTCTATATTTTCCTTTATATACTCGATTAATACTTTATCAGATTTCGTTGCTTTAAAATTTGGTTCTTCAAGCTGTTTTAATATACTCATTTATTCCTCCACGTGTTTATTTAAAAAGTTGCGTAGAGCTCCTATCATACCTGCACTATTTTTCATATATGCAAATTCTATTCTTGTATTTTCATAAACTCTTCCAACTAATATTTTCTTTAATTCTTCATCTAAGATTGGTCTAATGTACTCTTCCTGAGCCATTATTCCTCCACCTAGAATTACAGTATCTGGATTTACAAGGTATGCTACATTAGAAATACCTAAAGCTAAAACTCTTATCATTTCTTTTAAAGATAGTATACATATCTCATCTCCAGCTTTTGCCTCTTCGAATATTATTTTACCATTTAAATCTTTATAGTCCATATTTTTTAATCTTGCTACCTTTTTTACAAGGCTAGAAGTTGAAGCTAAATCCTGGAATGAATTTCCTTCTATTATTGTATGTCCTATTTCTCCAGCACTATTGCAGCAACCATTGTGTATTTTACCATCTATTATTACTGCTCCTCCGATTCCCGTTCCTATAGTCATACATACAGATGTTTTACTTCCCTTTCCAGATCCTAACCATGCTTCTCCAAGTCCTGCACAGTTTACATCATTTTCAACTTCACAAGGTATATTGAATTCTTTTTCTATTTCTTTCTTAAATTCAAGTCCTGTATATCCTGGTATTATACTTTCTATAGCATATACGATTTTTCCTTCTTCTGGATCTACCATTCCTGCTGTAGATACACATATCCCTTTTATATCATCATTTTCTTCTATATATTTTCTACTTATATTTTTAGATTTTTCAAGAATTCCAGGTCCACCTTTTTCAAGAGCTTCAGTGTCCATCTCCTGTCTATCTAATATTTCTCCTAATTCATTAGCTAATCCGTATTTTATAGAAGTTCCGCCGATATCTATACAAACATATTTACTCATTTTGATTCCTCCGATTTATAAATCTTTAATATATTAACATATTATTTATTTTTCTTCAAGTTAAGTGCTTTCAATCAAAAAAGAGGCTAATTATAAAATAGCCTCCTTAATTATATTTCTATTAAACTATTTTATTATAACTTTGAAAATCGCTTTTTTTATTGAGCTTTTTTCTTCACCAGCTTTTAGCGCTGTCATATGTGCATCTTCAGGATAGCATACTAAAAAGTCTCCACTTCTAAGTACTACTTCTGAATTAACTGCATCTCCTTCTAATGGAAGAAAATCTCCTTCTTCCTGGAACTCTTTCTGTTCTAAGTTTTCTATGAAGTTAATAGCTATTCTTTCTTCTCCACTTAGCATCAGATGCACATCTATATATTTTCTATGAGCTTCCCAGAATCTTTCTTCTTTTACAGTTGTATCGTATCCAACTATATTTACAAAGAAATCATCTCCATCTATTACATGTGATCCTTTTTCAAAGTCTAAAAGATTGTTTTCTTTTGCGTATTCAAAGCATTTTTTTATATCTTCTGGTAAAACTGAATTTGTTTTATCATAGTTTATATTTCCAAAAATCATTTTATTTTCCTCCGTATAATTTTTTAGAGTAACCGCAATTGCGATTACTCTAAATTGTTAGATGATATAATTTAAATTATATAAACACTTTGGTTGGTTGCAATTTTATATAATTAATTTTTGCCGTAAAATACAGTTGTTTCTGCTTTTGCTTCTTTTCCATCTTTGTTAGTGAATTTACTTACTATTAATCCAACAACTACACATATAGCTATTGTTATTAAAGAGTATGCCCAGTAAGTAACTTCTGGAACAAAGTATTTTAAGTATACTACTACTATTGCTGATGCTATAAATCCTGCATAAGCACCTTTGCTATCTGCTTTTTTAGAGAATGCTCCAAGTATAAATACTCCAGCTAAAACTCCTAGAACAAGTCCCATAAAACTATTGAACCATTCATAAGCTGATTTTATATTTCCACTAGCAAGTACTATTGCTACTACTATTGAGAATATCCCAACACCTAGAGATACGTACTGTGCTATTTTTGTCTGTCTTTCCATTGGAATTTCTTTTTTAGATAATAATGCCTGTATATCTAAAACCCAACTTGTTGCAACTGAGTTTAATCCAGTTGATAAAGTTGACTGAGATGCTGCATATATTGCTGCTAAAAGTATTCCTGTTACACCTACTGGAAGCTCATAAGCTATATATGATGCAAATATCTGGTCCTGCTGAACAGTCTGAGCTAGTTCTGGGTTCTGTCCGTAGAATACGAATAAACAAGTTCCTATTAAATAGAATACTGTTGCTAATCCCATAGAAAGTACACCATTACCATAAGTCATTTTATTTAACTGTTTTATATCTGTTGTAGTTGTAAATCTCTGAACAACGTCCTGACTTGATACATAAGATGATAATGTATTAAGACCAGCACCAAAGAATATTATAAATGCACTTGTGTGTAAGAAGTTTGGATCAAATAATTTTTCATCAGGTAATAAGAATTTATGACCTGTTGTAAGAGTACTCATTACTTCTCCAAATCCACCGTTTATCTGGCTTATCATGTATATTAACGCACCACTTACACCTATTATAAGAACCATTCCCTGTATGAAATCTGTCCATAAAACGGCTTTTAAACCACCAGTGTAAGAGTATATTATTGCTATTATACCCATTACTACTATAAGAACATTTACATTTATACCTGTTAATGTTGAAAGTACTACAGATGGAAGGTACATTATTATTGACATACGTCCTATCTGATATATTATGAACATTAGAGCACCTAATATTCTAAGACCTTTGCTTTCATATCTCATTTCAAGATACTGATAAGCTGTATCTATTTCTAATCTACTGTATAGAGGAAGGAAATATCTTATAGTTAAAGGTATTGCTATAAACATACCTAACTGAGCAAACCATAAAATCCAGCTTCCTGCATATGAGTTCCCTGCTAGTGAAAGGAATGATATTGGACTTAGTAAAGTCGCAAATATTGAAACTGATGTAACCCACCAAGGTATTGTTCCATCACCTTTAAAGAATTCTTTCCCCTTCATCTCTTTTTTCGAGAAGAAAAGTCCTGCAAATAAAACCGCTAGTAAATAAACTACTAAAACGATTAAATCAATCATAGTAAATCCTACCATTATTTATAATCCTCCGTTGACTTATATATATAATCTATCCCTGTTTGTTACTTATTCATTAAAAATATTTTTTGTGTATTTCTTTAGCTCTTGCTGCCATTTCTGGAGTTGTTTTTTTCATTGGTTCTCTACAAAGACCAGCGTGTACTCCTTCTTCTTCTAACATAGCTTTTATTGTGTGATATAATCCGTTATCTAATATATCTGTTATTAAATCATTTGTTACATGCTGTATTTCTCTAGCTTCTTCTATTTTTCCAGCCTGAGCAAGTTCAAATATCTGTCTAGCTCTAACACCATTTACATTGAAAGTAGAACCTATCGCTCCGTCTACTCCTAAAACTGTAGCTGGTAACATCATTTCGTCGAATCCAGCAAATATTAATTTATTAGGGAATGCTTTTCTCATTCTTTCTAATAAGTAGAAGTCTGCTGCAGTGAATTTAACACCTATTATTTTTTCATTTTCGAATAATTCAGCGAACTGATCTAAACTCATGTTTACACCTGTTAAGAATGGTATAGAGTATATTATTAATCTGTTATCTACTGAGTTTATTATTGTGTTGTAGTAGTGTTTTATTTCTTCAAAATCGAATTTATAGTAGAATGGTGTAACTGCACTTATTGCATCGTATCCTAAATCTGTTGTGAATTTTGCAAGTTCTACAGCTTCTTTTAAGTTTACTGATCCAACCTGAGCTATTAATTTTATTTCGTCTTTAGCTTCATCTTTAGCTATTTCAAATATTCTTTTCTTTTCATCAGTTGAAAGCATGAAGTTTTCCCCTGTACTTCCACCAACATATAATCCATCAACTTTCATTTTATCTATATTGTGTCTTATTATTTCTCTTGTCCCCTGTTCGTTTACGTTTCCATTTTCATCAAAAGAAACTAATAATGCTGAATAAATACCTTTCATATCTGTTGTTTTCATTTTTCAATCCTCCAAAATTTTATAATTTATTTTATTTTTTTATTTACGCATCCTCTAAGGATGAAAGTTACATCTTAATTAACGTTTTCCCAAACGTCGCAATATTCTTTATTTTTAAATTAAAGAGTAAGTAATTCCTTACTCTTACCGCTATTTTATTGCATTTGCAAATTTAGCTGTTATTAACTGTGGTCTTGTTATCGCTGAACCAACTACTGCAGAAAATACATTATGTGCATATACTTCTTTTAAATCTTCAGGAGTATTTATTTTTCCTTCTGCTATAACTGGTACTTTTAAATCGCTAACAAGTCTATCTATTAATTCAAAATCAGGTCCTACTTTATTTACTGAATAATCTGTGTATCCTGCAAGTGTTGTAGAAACACAATCTACACCTAATTTTTCAGCTTCCATAGCTTCTTCATAAGTAGATATATCTGCCATAACTAGTACATTATTTTCTTTTATATATTTTATTAACTCAGCAAGATTTTCATCTCCTGGTCTTTTTCTATCTGTACAATCAAGAGCTATCATTTCACATTCTGTTGTTAAAAGCTCGTCTATTTCTTTTTTAGTAGGTGTTATATATATTTCTGAATCATCGTAATTTCTTTTTATTATTCCTATAACAGGAAGTCCTGTTACTCTTTTTATTTCTTTTATATCTTCAACACCCTGTGCTCTTATACCAGCAGCTCCACCTTCTTTTGCTGCATTTGCCATTCTTCCCATTATGAATGAGCTGTGAAGTGGTTCATCTGGTAATGCCTGACATGATACTATTAATTTTCCTTTTACTAAATCTAGCATCAATCTACCTCCTTTTGAAATTTTATTTCAACTTTTATTTTTCTAATATCGTTTTCAACAATTAAATTCTACCACGCATTTTCATTTTGTGCAATATATTTTCATAAATTATTTTAAATTTTGAAATAAAATTTCTTTTATACACCTTTTTCACTTTTTTTACCTGTTTAATCACTTTTCTTACAAAAAAATCACTGCAATTTTCATTTTTGCAGTGATTTTATAAAATTATTTTCATTTTTATCTTAGAAACTAATTTTCATTTTTTAATTTTTATATTTTGTATTTTATAATTTATTTTATCTAATATTTATTTTATTCTATCCAAATAAGTCATCTACATGTGGTGCTATCCTATACCCTATTTCTGTAAAGATTATAGTAGATATAGTTGCAATCACAAATGTTGTAAATGTTCCTGCAGTGATTGCCAAATCAATAGATGACATATTTTGCATCATTGATCCTGATATTGAAATAGCACTAAACTTAGCTACTAAACCAACTAAAAATCCAAATACTATACTAAAATGTAGTACAGTTTTTCTATTTTCAAATCTATAGTTTCTATATATATTTGCACCTACAAAAATCATAGCTATTGCAAATATACAGAATATAATCCGTATTAATAATTTTGTATCTGTAAATGTAGCACTATTGAATATACTAAATATAGATATAGATGATGAATCACCTATATGTACTATACCACCTGTGGCTATTGTAATTAAATATGCTGCAATCTGCATAATATATGCTCCTACAGCTCCACCTTTTGAATACTCAGATATTCCAAAATCATATAAAGCTGAGTTTTTTGTAAATACGACTATAACTGTTATAACAAGTACAATCAAAGAAATTTTTAAAAACTCTCTAATTGCATCTGATACTATATCTGTTGTGTAGTATTCTCCGTGGAATTCTTTTCTATAATTTAGAATAGCTGTTGTTAAAAATGCTATTAAAAATCCATTTCCAAATGCTGGGAAGAATTTATAGCCTATTGCTATATAATTATTTCCAAATCCAAATATATTTCCCATTCCAAGATTTATTCTTGTTGTACTAAATATTGATGTTATAGCCAATAACAATCCATACATAAACCCTACTTTTAAAGCTTCAATAATACATCTATCTATCGTTTCTATTTTTCTTCTATAGATAAATAAATTTGCCACAACTAAAGCTAATATCGGTATTAATAATAAGATTATTATACCTATATTCACAGTAGATGAAGAGAACATCATCATCCCATTACTTCTTATTCTAACTCCTACAAGATTTAGACCTAAAAGTATGCTAAACATATTAACATTTCCCATACCATCTAAAAACTGTCTCCGCACAGAACTTGCTATCACTGAAACAATAAGAAGTATAACAAAAGCTATACTTGCTACCTTTAGCGATTGATTTCCTTCTCTTCTTAGATTTATTTTGTCCTTAAAACCTTTCATATTTTCTTTTATATTCTCAAAATCTGGTTTCTTAAATTCAAATTTTGTGTCCATCTTTATCCACTCCTATTTCATTTTATAGTAATATAATACAACACAAAACTTAACTTTAGCTTAAAGATTTTATTTTAGTGAAGCCTTAAAAATTTCAAATACCTTTTGATAATCCTCTGAAAATGCACTATCCTTATTCCATAAGAATGTAAAATCATGGCTTACTTTAAAATCTTCTAACTCTATTTTTTTCAAATTTCCATTTTCAATTTCTTTTTCCACAGCAGATTTATAAAGGAAAGATATTCCACAATCCCGACATAGTAAATCTACTATTGTATGTATATTTTCAACTTCTATAGTTTTAGGAAAATCATCTACTGTAAGATTTTTAACAGCTAAGCTCTTAGTAAGTATTGCTCTTGTTCCTGAGCCATTTTCTCTTATAAGAAGTCTTTCATCTGTAAGGTCTTTTAAAACTTTTATCTCCTTTTGGAATTCATGATTTTTAGCAGCTACAGCTATATACTCCTCTGTTTTAAACACCCTAGTGTTATAATTATCTGCCTTAAAATAACCCTCTACAATTGCAAAATCTATACTTCCCTCATGAAGATATGAAAGTAGAGTTTGAGTATTTCCATATCTTACTTGAAAGTCCATATCTGGGTTTGATTTTATAAAATCTATTAAAGAAGGAATTATTGTATATCCTCCTATAGTCATTGTAACCCCAAATGTAAGGATTTTCTTTCCTATCATACTTTCTTTCATTCTGTTTTTCATTGTAGTTTCGTCATTTCTCATCGTTTCTAAAGTGGATCTAAGTATTTCTCCCGCTGGAGTAAGAGTTAATTTCTTTTTATCTCTTATAAATAATGGTGCTTCGTACTTTTCTTCAAGATATTTTATATGCTGAGATACAGCCGGCTGAGTCATACAAAGCGCTTCTGCAGCATGCGTAAAATTCATATATTCGCATACCTTTAAAAATGTTTCAATTCTAAAATCAAGCATATCGTGCCTCCAAAACTTTGTGCTTTCCTCTAACACATCTTATTTTCAAAAGATCCTTTTAACCTTATATAACATACTTTCCTATTATCCTATTTAGCTATCTTATTACTTTAGCCTATAAATTTATTTTATATTAATATTGATTTTTCTACCATAAAGAAGGCCAAACTTTTTACCATAATATATATTTATCCTAATATTATTATTCATAATTTTACAAAATGATTATTTAGGTTTATAGTTAAAGCATAGAAAGAACAAACGCAAAACAAAAGCTAATTAAAAAATTTAAAACACTTTAATTTTTAAAAGGAGGAACGTAATTATGTACGATATAGTAATAATAGGAGCAGGCCCAGCTGGTATAAGTGCTGGAGTATATGCTAAAAGCAGAGGTAAAAAAGTACTTATAATAGAAAAAGAAAAAATAGGCGGACTTATAGGAAAAGTTTCTACTGTAACTCATTACGCTGGAATAGTAAGTGGAGAAACAGGAGTTAGTTTCTCTAAACGATTAAAAGAACAGGCTGAAAACGCAGGAATAGAAATAGTTTATGAAGATGTAGCAAATGTAAATCTTAAAGGAGATGTTAAATTAGTATTCACTAATAATAATACTTATGAAGCTAAAAAAATAATAATCGCTAATGGTACAAGAGCAAGAAAACTTGGTATAGAAGGCGAATTAGAATTAGCTGGAAAAGGAATAGGCCTAAATGCTGCTAAAGACGGTAAAGATTATATAGGAAAAAATATATATGTTGTAGGTGGTGCAGATGGTGCCGTTAAAGAAGCACTTTATCTTGCACAGTTTGCTAAAACTGTTACAATAATACATTTTGAAGATTCTCTTGGATGTATAGCAGAATTTAGAGAAAAAATCAAAAAAACTAGCAATATAAAGGTAAGATTAGAATCAAGACTTCACGCTGTATATGGAAAGGAAAGAGTTGAGTCTCTTGATATATCAGATGAAAAAACTGGTAGCATAGAAACAATCTCAGACCCAGGATGCGGTATATTTGTCTACGCAGGTACTGTTCCTAACACAGAATTATATACTGAGTTAAAACTAGAAAATGGTTTTATACCAGTTAATGAAAATATGGAAACTGAAATAAAAGGTGTTTACGCAGTTGGTGATATAAGAGTTAAACCAGTTAGACAGGTTGCAACTGCTGTAGCAGACGGAACAATAGCTGCAATAAATGCATCAATGTAAAAAACAACTCATAAATGTAAGCTTTAGGAGGATTAATTTATATGAACTTTATAAAAGAAAAATGGAAGGGTCTTTTAATATGCTTAGCAATTTCTATCCCTTCAGTACTACTAGGAAAAAAATTCCCGATAATAGGAGGTCCGGTGTTCGCAATACTTATAGGTATGGTTCTTACAATATTTATAAAAAATAAAGAACCATACGAGCCTGGAATTAAATATACATCTAAAAAAATCTTACAGTATGCTGTAGTTCTTTTAGGATTCGGTATGAATCTTGAAGTAGTTATGGAAACAGGTAAACAGTCTTTACCTATAATAATCTGCACAATATCTACTTCACTTATAATTGCATATCTACTTCATAGAAAATTAGATATGCCTGAAAAAATCTCTACACTTATCGGTGTTGGATCTTCTATTTGCGGTGGTTCTGCAATAGCTGCCACTGCACCAGTTATAGATGCCAATGAAGAGGAAGTAGCTCAAGCAATATCAGTCATCTTCTTATTCAACGTGCTAGCAGCTTTAATATTCCCTAGTTTAGGTGCTCTTCTTGGCTTCTCTACAACATCTGGTGAAGCATTTGGAGTATTTGCTGGAACTGCAGTTAATGATACTTCTTCAGTAACAGCAGCTGCATCTACTTGGGATAGTATATACCAGTTAGGAAGCCGGACACTTGATAAAGCAGTAACTGTAAAATTAACTAGAACATTAGCAATTATACCAATAACTCTATTCCTAGCCTTTAGAAGAGCTAGAAAAGCAGAGATGGAAAATGGTAATAGTATACCACTAAAACAGGTATTCCCATTCTTTATACTGTTCTTTATAGGAGCAAGTATAATAACTACCGTAGCTACATCTGCTGGTGTATCTCCAGAATTCTTCCTACCATTTAAAGAGTTATCTAAATTCTTTATAATAATGGCTATGGCTGCAATAGGATTTAATACAGATATAGTTAAGTTAGTTAGAAGTGGCGGTAAACCAATACTTCTTGGAATGTCTTGCTGGATAGGTATAACAGTTGTTACATTAACACTACAGCACTTTATGCATATCTGGTAAATAAAATTGCCTCTAACCCCAATTTATTTTATTATACATATTTAAAAAAGCTGTCGTATGAATATTCATCGACAGCTTTTTTTGCTTTATTTATTAGAATTCTGCATTTTTTGGAGTTCTTGGGAATGGTATTACGTCTCTTATGTTTGACATACCAGTCATGTACATTATTATTCTTTCGAATCCTAGTCCGAAACCAGAGTGAGTAGCTGTTCCGTATTTTCTAAGTTCTAGGTACCACCAGTAATCTTCTTCGTTTAAGTTCATTTCCTGCATTCTTGCACGAAGTACGTCTTCTCTTTCTTCCCTCTGAGATCCTCCAACTATTTCTCCAACTCCTGGAACTAATAAGTCCATAGCTCTTACTGTTTTACCATCTTCATTCATTCTCATGTAGAATGCTTTTATATCTTTTGGATAGTCAGTAACGAATACTGGAGCTTTGTATATTTCTTCTGTTATATATCTTTCGTGTTCAGTCTGAAGGTCGCATCCCCATTCTACTGGGTTTTCGAATTCATGTCCTGATTCAAGTAGTAATTCTATAGCTTTTGTGTAAGTTATTCTTACGAAGTCAGAGTTTACTACGTTGTTTAATCTTTCTAATAATCCTTTGTCTATGAAACTATTGAAGAACTGCATTTCTTCTGGAGCATTTTCCATTACATAGTTTATTATGTATTTTATCATATCTTCTGCTAATTCCATGTTATCTTCAAGGTCAGCGAATACTATTTCAGGTTCTATCATCCAGAATTCAGATGCATGTCTACCAGTGTATGAGTTTTCTGCTCTGAATGTTGGTCCAAATGTATAAACATTTCTGAAAGCAAGAGCCATTATTTCAGCATTTAACTGTCCAGAAACAGTAAGGTTAGCTTCTTTACCGAAGAAGTCTTTAGAGTAGTCTATTTTTCCTTCTTCTGTTCTTGGAAGATTTTCCATATCTAAAGTAGTTAATCTGAACATTTCTCCAGCACCTTCACAGTCACTTCCTGTTATGATTGGAGAGTGAGCGTATACGAAGTTTCTTTCCTGGAAGAATTTATGTATAGCATAAGCTGCTAAAGATCTAACTCTGAATACTGCAGAGAAAGTATTACTTCTAGGTCTTAAGTGTGCTATTGTTCTTAAGTATTCTAATGTATGTCTTTTTTTCTGAAGTGGGTATGAGCTATCTGACATACCTTCTACTTCTACTTTTGTTGCGTGTATTTCTACTGGCTGTTTAGCACCTTCTGTTGATACTAATTCACCTTCTACAAGTATTGATGATGATATAGGTAATTTACCTATTTCTTTGAAGTTTTCTAATTTTTCATCTAATACTATCTGCATATTTTTGAAGAAACTTCCGTCATTTAATTCTATAAATCCGAAGTTTTTTGACATTCTTGATGTTCTTATCCATCCAGCAACTTTTACAGTCTGTCCAATGTGAGCTTCTTTGTTTCTATAAAGCTCTTTTATTTCTAAAAATTCTTTCTGCATATTTTTCTCCACCTTTTCTTTTTTAAAATAAAAAAACCTTTCAATCCCATAATAGGGACGAAAGGTATAATAATCAATTCGCGGTACCACCCTGATTGCCGATATTCTCGGCCACTCATAAAGCTTTTGCTTATGGAATATAACGGTTCCTACCGTCTGAGCCTACTAACAAATGCTTTCGGTCAGCTGCTCCAAGATGTTATTCAGTATAGACAATTAGCAATCGGACTCTCAGCAACGCCGACTCTCTGTAACTATTAGAAAATACCTACTCTTCTTTTCACTGCATTTAATATAAATATATATATACAATTCTTATTTCTAAAAATTGTGTTATCTATTTGCAATTATATCAGTAGTTTTTAATTTAGTCAAGAATTTTGAAACTTTTGATTCATTTACTTCACTTTATTTTTTTATTCGGCTTTTTCTTTATTTTTTCTTAATATTTAATCCCTTGTCTAAACCTCTTAAAAAATGTATAATCTTCCTTATAGCTTTTTAAAAATTATTTAAAACTTAAAATTTTTTGAAAGGAGTTAAAAAATATTGACTGGCAGACGTAAAAAAAAGAAAGTTTATTTAAATGTAGTTTTCACGCTAGTTTTAACCTATTTAATTATAAAACTGATAGATAACTACCAATATTTCTTTGGCATGCTTGATTTTCTTATTGGCTTACTTACACCTTTCGTCATAGCTTTTGTTTTGGCTTATATATTTAACCCAATTATAAAGTTTTTCGAAAAGAAATTTAAAGCCAAAAGAGGAGCTTCCCTATTTATAACTTACCGGGGACTTATTATAGTACTACTTTCTATACTTGTTATGACATTACCTGTAATAATAGAAAGTATTATAGATATAATCAACCATGCTCCAACATACTTCGCCGAAACAGAAGCTTTCTTAATAGATCTTTCAAAGCACTTAGAAAATATAGATGCAGCTACTATGCAGGAAATATGGGATAAAACTTCTAATATGCTACCTAATTTAAGTAGCCTATTTGTTGGATCTATAGGGGAAATATTTAAAAAGACATTCTCATTCGGTAAGTTTATATTTAACTTTGTATTGGCATTTATTATTTGCTTCTATATTCTTCTTGAAAAAGAAAAAATCTTTGATTTTCTAAAGAAGGTTATATATGTAGCATTAGGTGATAAAAAGGCTAGCTTTGTATTAGATGTTTCAAGAGACCTTAACGATAATGTAGGAAAATATTTCACTGGAAAGATATTTGACTCGATAATAGTTGGTGTACTTTCAGGAATAGGGCTTTTCATATTGAAGTCTAAGTATGCATTATTATTTGGTACATTGATGGGGCTTATGAATATGATTCCATATTTTGGTCCTGCAATAGGTATGACACCTGTTGTTTTAATAAACCTATTTACAGATCCTAAAATAGCTTTATTCTCTTTAATATACCTACTTGTAGTTCAGCAAGTTGAAGTTGCATTTATAGAGCCTAAGGTTGTTGGTGGACAGCTTGGACTAAGTCCATTCCTTACAATACTTGCAGTAACTGTAGGTGGTGGATTCTTTGGTATACCTGGTATGATTTTATCAACTCCTATAATGGGTGTTTTAAAGGTTTATATTACTGAATATGTAGAAAAAAAATCTCAGGAAATACAAATGAGTAATTTCGATAATCCAAGAGAACAAGAATAAAAATAAATTAATAAATATTTTAAAAGGGACCTTGCATAAGCATGAGTCCCTTTCTTATTTAACTATATCCGAAATATCGGTATTTTTAATATTTAATTATAATTTTATCACTAGGTTTTGTAGATTCTTTTTCGCCTACACCTACTATATAAATTTCTAAAGATTTATCTTGATTTTCACCTATTTCGCTTAGTCCTATTTCTAAAGTTGTATTAATCTTTCCTTCTTTTTCTTCAGACTGTGATACAGATTGTATAATATTATATTCTTCATCATCGTAATCTTTTACATATATATCGTATGATTTTATTCCTTCTAAAGAATCCCAACTAACTTCTAGCTTTATATTTTCTTCTCCAACCTCATAAGAATAATTTATATTTTTTATAGTGCTATTTTTAACACTTCTTTTCTTAACTGTAACTTTTATAATTCTTTCTTTTTCTCCACAAGATACAACTATCTTTTCGCTTCCTTCTCTTATAGCCGATATTTTTCCAGAACTAGATACTTTAGCTGCTCTATCAGAATTTTTCTTTTTATCAGCGTATCTATATTCTACTTTAGGAGGCTTTAATCCTTTTGGAGATGTTGTAACTTTTGGATTTATATTTGTTGTCTGGCCTTCTTCAAGTATAAATTCATTCGCAACCTCTAACTTAGATACTTTTGCTTCTATTTTTAATGGAATTTCTACTAGCTTATCACCACATTCTCCACTTATAGTTGCTGTTCCAACTCCTACAGCTTCTACTTTATCTCCATCTATCTTTAATATAGATTCGTCACTACTTAAATATTTTGCCTTATATGTATCCTTAAACTTTTGATAATCTGATATTGCAACGGAACTACTTATTGTAGCCTTGTCTCCAACATATTTTAATTCATCGCTTAAATCCATATCTAAGCTTTCAACATCTGGATTAACTACTTTTAGCATCGCCTTTTTTATAAGCCTATTCCCCTTCATAACAGCTACAGATGTATATCCTTCTTTTAATGCAGTTATTTTATTATCCTTTATCTCTATAATTCCATTGTCATCTAAAGCATTAAACCATAACTTAGGATCTTTTGCGTAACCTGGAATTTTAACATAATTTCCGGCAGATATTTCAACATCGTCTCCAAGTTTTATTATATATTTATCTAAGTCTTTTATGTAGTTTCCACCTATTATTTTAATCTCTACACCTTTAACTATAGGACTTATAACCCCTTTTGAAAACATAAAATACTGTCCAACTAGGAGAAGTGGTATTATAACTACTAACCGTATAAATCGTTTATTTTCTCTAAAACTTTTCATTTTCTCTCCTCCTTATCTTATATTTCCAAAATATTCTTAAAAGTAATATATCACTTTTTTTACTATCATTCAAATAATTCTGTATAATTTATACTATTTATTTTTCATCATAAAGAACTACTGCTAAAAAATCTAGCACATCATCACCTATATTTTCTATTGAATGTTTTGCTCCATCTGCTGTGTATATAACATCTCCTGCTTCTACTACAACTTCTTCTCCATTATCATTTACTAAGCCCTTGCCACTTAATATATAATACACTTCAAAATCATTTGTATGGTCATGTTCTCCTATTGAAGCTCCTTTTTCTAAAGCTATTCTACTAAATAATCTACCATGTCCTCTTAGTTCTTCTGGGCTTACAAGAGTAGTAAAATCTCCCTTTCCTTTACCACTCTGTACTCCTTCTCTAACCTGTGTAACTGTTTCTGATTTTTTTCTTATCATAAAAACACCCCTTTTATAATCTCTATTTTTATTAATTTTGTAAGTATACTTTTTATACTATATTAATTATTATTCTTTAAATCTTTTTTAATTCCTTCTAATATTTTTCAAAAATTAAAAAAAGCGAGGTAAGTGCACCTCGCCTTTTACTTATACTCATCTGTAAATTCTACATGATATTCTTTTATTAAATCTTCAAATAGTTTTATTTGTTTTTTATAAGAAAGTGTACTTTTTATCTCTTCTTTTACTTTATCAAAAGGCTCTACTTCAGTTCCAATTCTTTTTATTATGTGGTATCCATAAGAACTTTTTATAGGTTTTTCTATATACTCTCCTACATTTAACTTAGCAATTTTATTTTTTACATCTTCATCGCTAAAGTCCATCTCAAGGTCTCCTATTCCACCTGGAATAGTCCCTTTTATGTCCTCAGAGTACTCATTTTCTAGTTCCTCAAAATTGCAACCATCTTCTAATTTTTTATATATACTATAGGCTCTACTTTCAGCTTCTTTTATATCTTCTTTCGCTAATTTTTTGCCAGAACTATCTACTGTACTTATAAATATATCTCTGTATACTCCCACTCTGTATTTATCTTTATTGGAATTATAATATTTTTTAGCCTCAGAATCATCAACTTTAGTCTCTTCATCTAAATACTTATAGGCCTTTATAGTCTTTCTCATACTTCTCATAATTTTTTTATTTTCTTTATATTGCTTACTTCTTAAATCATTACCTGTTAAATTTAAATTCTCTGTTATGAAATTTTCTAAACTATGGTATGTGTCTCTTATCTCTTCTTTAGTAACATTGATATTCTCTTCTTTAGCTTTTCTATACAGTATATCTTCATATATTACATATTTAGACAATTCTTTTTTATAAATATCAGTGCCTAAATTTTTTATTATATTTTTTTTATCAAAATATAATATTTCTTCTGCCCTTTTCTCAACTTCATTGAATGTTATTTTTTCTCCATCGATATATGCAACTATATCTTTTGGATTATTCTCACTTTTTTTGGTATCGCTTTCTACAGGTCTTATATATACATAAAGCATTGTAAAAAATATTATTAGCAATACCAATATTATCAATGGTTTTGAATTGAGTAATTTTGATATATATTCTTTGATTTTAGAAAAAATATTTTTATTACCCATTATATTCCTCCAAATAATCAATCTCCTTAATTTATAATATAAATTATCCTTATGTATATAATATGAAACATTTATGAAAATGTTTTGAATTGACTATATCTTTACTTATTCTTTATTTTCTTTAATGCATAAGGAAGTGAAACTATACATCCAACCAGTGCGTCTATCATGTCCATAACTGTATCAGTAAGTCCACCTACTTGAGTATGTGTATGCATTATATGGTCCATACTAAATTCTCCTATTTCCCAAAGAGATGCAATTCCCATACTAAACATGAACATAAACATAGCTATAAATATTATGTTCATTTTGCTTATTTGTTCCTCTGTATTAAAATATTTAATAAATGTATAAGCTGCTGTAACTGTCAACAAACCAGATGTTACATGTAAAAAGTCATCATAGTGAGGTATATCATAGAATCCATATCCAGATCCTAAAACAGATGCTATACAAGCATACCACATAAATACACTGTAAAGTCCATCACTCAATAGTTTTGGAAGTCTTTTATTTATTTGATATAATACTACAGTAAGTATCAAACAAAATACAGATACTGAAATTCCCATACTATCCTTTATATATAGGAAGTATCCTAGAGAACCTATAAAGAATATAGTTAAAATTATTGTTGTTATTTTTTTCAATCCAAATTTTTTACTATCCATTTTAATGCCCCCTAACCTTAAATTAGCATCTATTTTTTTAGTTTAGCCAATGCATCGGCAAACGGATTATTAAAGTTTTCATTTTCTTTTTTATTTTGATTCTTTAAATACTTATTAATATCCTTTTTAGATGCTTTATTTTTTTCTTCTTTCTTTCTATTATTAAAAGCTGATAGTTTTTCTCTGTATCCACATGAACAAATAAATATTTTATTTTCTCCTTCACCTCTAAGCTCTAATTTTTTATGACACTCTGGACATCTAGCATTTGTTGTTTGAGATAGCATTTTTTTACTATTGCATTCTCTATTTTCACAAACTAGCATTTTTCCTCTTTTTGTCTTTACTTCTAGCATATAATGTCCACATTCTGGACATTTATTTCTAGTTAGGTTATCGTGTTTAAACTGACTATCGCTATTTTTTATATCATCTATAGCTTTTTTAGAATAATCTTTTATCTCATTCATAAAAGCATTTTTATTTAATTTATTTTCTGATATTTTTTGAAGCTTTCTCTCCCATTCAGATGTCATCTCAGCACTTTTTAGCTTTTCTGGAACTAAACCTAAAAGCTGCTTTCCTTTAGATGTAATCATTATTTCTTTGTCCTTTTTCTCTAATAAAAACGAAGAAAATAATTTATCTATTATATCCGCTCTAGTTGCAACTGTCCCAAGATTATTTTTTTCCATTAATGTTAAAAGAGTTGCTTCATTTAATCTAGCAGGAGGATTTGTTTTTCCCTCTGTTTTTGATACAGACTCAACTTTTAAATTTTCCCCTTCTTTAAAAGCTGCAACTGATGAATATATATCATCATCTTGATTTGAGTAAAGTTCTTTCCAACCTAGTTTTTTTATATTTTTAAACTTAGTGCTAAATTTTTCTCCAGCAATTTCACACTCTATACTAGTTTCATCATATTCCTCAGGGTCATAAAGTACTGATAGAAATCTTTTAACAACTAAATCATATATATTCCTTTCTTTAGCTGTTAAATCGTTTAAAAATGCTCTCTCTTCCGTTGGAATTATTGCATAGTGTTCTACTACCTTTGAATCGTCTACAAAGCTTTTAGATACTTTTATATTTCTTTTTATAATATCACTTGCTATCTTTTTATAATCTCCTATATTTACAGCCTTTACTCTATCCTTTAAAGTGTCTACTATATCACTAGATATATATCTAGTGTCTGTTCTTGGATATGTAAGAAGCTTATGTCTTTCATATAGGCTCTGAACTGTAGATAGAGTCTCTTTTGCAGAATATCCATATATCTTATTTGCATCCCTCTGTATCTCATTTAAATCATAAAGTTGAGGAGAATAATTCTTCTTAGTTTTTACAGAGTATTTTTTTACTTCTGCTTCTTTTACTTTTATTTTATTTATAACTTTATCTGCTATATCCTCATCAAATACATATGTGTTTCCTTTGTTATTTTTCCAGTTTAATTTTATAATATTTCCGGCTTTATTTACTTTTATCTCTACTCCATAAAATTTCTTCGGCTCAAAGTTTTTTATTTCTTCTTCTCTTTTCATTACCATATTAAGAGTAGGTGTCTGAACTCTACCACAAGATAGCTGTGCATTGTATTTTACCGTAAGAGCTCTTGTTGCATTTATTCCTATTATCCAGTCTGCCTCTGCTCTTGCAAGTGCTGAATCATAAAGTCTATCGTATTTTTTAGATGATTCTAGCTTTGTAAAACCTTCTTTTATTGCTTTATCTGTATTTGAAGAAATCCACAACCTTTTCATAGGCTTTTTAACTCCAGATTTTTCTATAATCCATCTTGCAACTAGCTCTCCTTCTCTTCCTGCATCTGTAGCAATTACTATTTCAGATACATCTTTTCTTTCCAAAAGAGATTTTACCTTTTGATACTGCTTGCCACTCTTTTTTATTACTACAGTTTTTAAATACTTTGGAATTATCGGCAAATCTTCCATATTCCAATCTTTATATTTTGAATTGTATCCTTCTGGATCTGTAAGCGTAACAAGGTGACCAAGCGCCCACGTTACTATATATTTATCTCCCTCTATATATCCATTTTTTTCATTTTTACATTTAAGTACATTCGCTATATCCTTTCCAACAGATGGTTTTTCTGCAAGTACTAGTATTTTTCCCATAAAAATTACCTCTCATAAATTTTCTTTGTACTGAATATTATAATACTATTCTATCTAATAATCGATACATCTTTTTAATTTATAAGAGGTTTTCTGTATTTTCTCTTTTATTATTTAATTTTAAATCTAAATTTTTATAATTTTTTTATTTTAAATTCATTCTAATTTTACATTAATTTGTATAGAACTATGTTAGATAGCGCCATAACTATTATAGACATTATAAGGTTATTTTGAAATACTAACATACAAATTATCATTCCTATTATTTGAAGAACTGCAAATATTATCGCTATGGCTATTATATTCGCTGCTGTCTCCCTTTTATTCTCTTTATCATTATACATATCTGTCACCATTTTTATATTCGCCATCAGTAATTTAACTTGCCTATAATAATTTTTATAAATTACCTAGCTCTCCCTTCTATCAAATTTTACAATCAATTTTATTTATAACTTTTTATCTCTCATTTTATTATTTATAATTATAGAGTAATATACTAAAGATAAAGTTCATTAAAACTAAATTTTTTCTAAATATTATCTTTTATTTGTATAAATATTAATTCTTTTAGATTTCTTTTACAATACATTTTGTATGAACTGTAGTTTTTAGTGCTTAAATGGTAATTTAAAACGATATAATTTGCAAAATAAAAAGAACCATAGCAAGACCATAGTTCTATATATAAAAAGAAAGGAACACCTATAAGGCATCCCTTCCCTCTGATATGATTTATATATTGATTGTAAAATTGAGAGGACTAATTTATTTTATTCTTTCCATGTATCCACTTGGATGGAAGAAGAATACCTGTCTATTTCTACTGTTTACAAAGTATCCCATATCTCCTTCTTCATCTGGTAAGAATACGAAACCTTTTAATTTTTTAGCCTGTAAAGCATCAAAATCTTTTTCAGTTCCCATGTATATATATTTAACACTATTGTCCATTTTGTTTAATATATTTAAAGCCTGTTTTTTGTTTATTAACTTGTTGGCTTTTTTAGCTTTTTTATTAACCACAGTTGTTGTAACTACTTTGCTTGATTTTGTTGCTGCTGATACTGTTCCAACTGTTGGTGCTATCATTCCTCCAACTAATACTGCACAAAGTGTAGCTATCATTATTGTTCTTGTAGTTTTTTTCATATCGATCACTCCTTTATTTGTGACATCTATATATAATTGCATTTTGGGTTAGCTTTTATAATTTCGTCATTTAAAAATTTATTTGTCTTAATTTATTTTTATTTATCTTGTTATACTTATTTTACCACCAAAAAGTACAAAAAAAGATTACACCTCTGTCATTTTGAGTTACATATTTGTAACGATTTTTGGCATAAATGTAATCTTTTGTAATTTCTTATTTTATGAATTTTTTATTAGTTGTAATCTTATTCTTATAATTTTATTCTTGCAATTTTGAACTATAAATTTTATTTTATAATCCTTTTAAATCATAGTTTTCTAGGAATGATTTAAGTGTAGCGTATATTTTTTCTGTTCCGCCAACTTCATTTGATTCTATATTTAAAGCTAAAAGAGGTTCGTGAAGTGATATTCTTATTAAGAACCATCCATCTTCTCCTTCTCCTGTGCAGTTAGCTCTTATTCCTTCATAGTTTTTAGGAACTAATGACCAATTTTCACTTTCTTCAACGAATACACTTAATTCTGATAGTATCTGTTCAGCGTATGGTCTGAAATCTTCTTTGTTTATTCCTATTCTTACTTCTTTTTCTTCTACCGCTTCTTTTAAATCAGCTATTAATGATTCTATAGTTTTTCCTTCTTTAGCCATTTTAGCAGCTTTTATAAGTATTTTAGCTATTAAATAAGCTCCGTCATCAAGGAAGTAGTTTTCTTTTATTGCAGCATGTCCAGAAGTTTCTATTGCTAAATGACATTCTTCTCCCTCGTTGTTTAATCTTATAGCTTCATTTATTACATTTTTGTATCCTCTTTTGAATCTGTGGTGTTTTCCACCATGATTTTCTATGAATTCAGCTAATCCTACAGATGTTATTGAGTCTGTTACTATTGTAGTGTTAGGATTTTCTTCTAATAATATTTCAGATATTACAGCTATAAGAGCATTTTTGTTTATGAAAGATCCATCTTTTCCAACTAATGCAGCTCTATCTACGTCTGTATCGAATATTATACCTAAGTCAGCTTTGTTGTCTACAACAGCTTTACTTATACTTGCCATAGCTTCTTTATTTTCTGGATTTGGTATATGGTTAGGGAACATTCCGTCTGGTTCCAAGAACTGGCTTCCTTTTGTATCAGCACCTAATTTTTCAAGTACTTTTTCAGCAAAGAATCCACCTGCACCATTTCCAGCATCCACTATTATTTTCATTCCATTAAATGGTTTTTCGTAGCAAGATTCAGAGTTTACACCTTTTCTTATTTTATCTACTAATACTTCTGCATAATCATTTATAAGGTTTCTTTCAGATATAGAACCTTTTTCAGCTGCTTCTACTGTTTTTCCTTCACATACTATATCTAGCATTGCTTTTATGTCAGCTTTTTCAAGCCCACCATTTTCTGTAAAGAATTTTAATCCATTATAGAAGAATGGTAAATGACTTGCAGTTATCATTATTGAACCATCACATTTATATCCTTCCATAACTGTTGTCATAAACATAGATGGAGTTGTTGATAATTTACAATTTACTACATCACATCCCTGAGATGTTAATGCTTCTATTATTGTATTTCTAAATTCTTCTCCAGTTATTCTTGAATCATTTCCTACAGCTACAACTATTTTTTCTTTTCCAGTTTTTTCTTTTAACCATACATGGAATGCTCTAGCTATTTTTTCTACTTCTACTTTTGTAAGAGTTACTTCTTTTTCATCATTAGGGTATGCTACCCCTCTTATATCTGTTCCATTCTGTAATTTATATATTTTTTCCATAATAAATTCTCCTACCTCTATTTTAGTTATCATTTTAATTATAGAAATAATTTGAGATATATGCAATAATTTCAAGAAAAAATAATATTTAAAATAGATTTTATTAATAATATATTACATTATTTTCTATTGAATATTTGAAATTTACTTTTGACTTTTCAATGTTTTCATGATAACATAAAATCACAAATAGTTACAGTAGACACTGTTTATGTATTTTTTATAATTTACTTTATAATTTAAATTTTATTTTTAATTTTCGACATTTATCAATAATGTTTTTAATTTGAATCATTATATTCTGAATACACAACAAAAATAGCTTTAGATTCAAAACAAGCAATAGGAAAACTCCTATTGCTCTTTTTTTGAAGAGTATAAAAAATTTAAGAGTATAAAAAAATACTGCCACAGAACACCTTTAAAAGGTGTTCTTGTGACAGTACCTTTACTGACACCTAACGGTCGTCAGTTTTTTTGTATTCAAATTTAGCTCCACAATTAGGACAAATTAATTCTGGCATATTTTTTTCATTTAGCGAAGCTATCGCTCCTGATGAAAAGAATGCATCTTGTCTTAATTCTTCTACTATAAATTCTGGTACTCCTTTTTCAAATCCACAAGACTTACATTCATAATTATATAACTTTTGTCCTTTACTCATTTCTTCTAATTCTTTTAACATACTATTTCTCCTAATAATTTTAATTACACTAATTATACACTATTATTTATATTTGAGTATAGCAAAGCTAGCCTATTTATTAATAGACTTTTAAAATAATTCTATTTGTGTTGTTGTATTCAAAGAAATTTCTTTTTCTATAATTTCTTCGTAGATTATTCTTTTATAATTTGATTTATCTAGTGCATTATATATTAATCCATATTTATAATGCCATATTTCCCATAGAATCATGTCTTTTCCACAATTTTTACAAATATAAGGATTTACTCCAAATGATTCTATCAATCTATCTTTAAAATTTTTCTTTACTGTATTCTTCTTTTTTATCAGCTTAGATATATTTCTGTGTCTCATAAAGTTATATAACTTCAATATTTCTATGCTTAATTTATTTTTTATTCTTGAATATAGACCGTATCTTCTTGCAACTCTAAAACCCTTCGGGTGAATATGTTGGGTTATTTTACCTATAAATTCTAATACATTTACAGTTATTTCTCTTTTTTCCTTAGGTTTTTTGTTTTCATACCAGTAAGTTACATTTTTTCCATCGTAATTAATTATTCTATATTCAGCGATAGCTGGTCTAGCCAAATATCTACCTATATATTGAGTTGCCTGTTTTATATTAGTTAAACGTCTTTCTGCATTTACATAGAATTCTTTCTTATATAGCTTATTTATCAAATTTTTAGTTTTTCTATCGCTAAAATTGTTTTTTATTATATCTAGTACCAACTTTCGCCATACCTTTTTCATATATGTATATGGTATGAAATCTAATTTTTTGAACCACTTATTATTTCTATCTATTCCACCTTCGGTGTATAAGGCGTGTATATGAGGATTCCATTTTAAATCTCCACCAAAGGTGTGTACTACAGCAATTACCCCTAATTCATAATTTCCCTTTGTTTTATTTTTATGAAAACTATCTAATACCTCATATGTAGCATCTTGTAAATCTTTTAAAAGCTCTCGCTTTCTGTAGAAATAAACTCTCAACTCCTCCGGAATTGTGAAAACTGCATGTCTATGAGAAACATCAAGCATATTTTCTACCTGTTTTTCTGCCCATTCCATAGAATATTTTCTTCCACACTTTGTACAAAACTTACTTTTACAAGTGAACCCTTGGATATACTCTTCTCCACAGTCTATACATTTGTGTTTTATATATCCGTTCTCTATATTTCCACAATTTAAAGCCTTTATTACAGTATTTTCTATCTGATCTCTCATTTCTCTTCTAACTTTATTCCAATATTTTAGTTTGAATTCTTCAAAGTGATTTTTTAATATTTTCTTAATGATTTTTTCATCTTTTTGTTTCTTCAATACATTCATATTACTATTGTACATAAGTTTTCCACAATTTTAAATTATTATAATTTCCTTAGGAATAAAAAAAGAACCAGCTTAAATAAACTGATTCTTTCCTATTATAAATATAAATTGTATATTTTTATATCCTATTAATTTAAAATAATTTAGTTAAATTCTATTTCTCCATCTTTTATAGATTTTACAGAAACAAGAGATTCTATTCTTATTCCATTTGCCTCTAATATAGGTCTACCTTCCTGGTATGCTTTTTCTATTACTATTCCTACACCTTCTAATATAGCTCCAGACTGTTCTATAAGATCTTTTAGTCCCATTACAGCTCCACCTTTAGCTAGGAAGTCATCTATTATTATAACTCTATCACCTTTATTTAAGTACTGTTTGTTTATTCTTACAGAATATTCTTTCTGTTTAGTATATGAATATACTGAAGTTTCGTATACATCTGTATCCATATTATTGGACATTGTTTTCTTAGCAAATACAACTGGTACATTATTAAAATACTGAGATGCTATAGATGCTATTGCTATTCCTGAAGCTTCTATAGTAACTATTTTATCTATTTTTTCTATATCTTTAAATCTTTCTGCAAATTCTTTTCCTATTTCATTAAGAAGGTTTATATCAAGCTGATGATTAAGGAATGCTCCTACCTGTATTATGTCAGTACCTTTTGCTCCACCTTCATTTAATATTTTATTCTTTAATAGTTCCATAATTCCGCTCCTCCATTTTATAATTTTATATTTTTTTAATATAAATATTTTTTTATCCATTTAATTTATATAATATTAAATTATATATTATTGACAGAAAATCTTCAATAAATATTATAAATTTATGCGAATATTTTCCTGTTTAAAGTAACAATTGTTCTTATAAATATTGACTATTTTGCGTTTTAATGTTAAACTTTAAAGAAATAATTATTATCTGAATCAATTTATAAAAGATACAGGTTTGGTAGTTCCATGCAAGTGTCTTTTTTTGACTTATAACAAAAATATATTTACATTTATAAAAATTATATAAGGAGTGACTTAAGAAATGGCATATTATTTTGAAACACCATCTCATACTTTTAGTGAATACCTACTAGTACCAGGATATTCTTCAGCTAAATGTATACCTGCTAATGTTAGTTTAAAAACACCATTAGTAAAATTTAGAAAAGGTGAAGAAGAATCACCAATATCAATGAACATACCTATGACTTCTGCTATAATGCAGGCAGTTTCTGATGACAACATGGCAATCGCACTTGCTAAAGAAGGTGGTATATCTTTCATATACGGTTCTCAGACTATAGAAGATCAGGCTGCTATGGTAGCTAGAGTTAAATCTTATAAAGCTGGTTTCGTAGAAAGTGATTCTAACCTTACTCCAGACAGCACACTAGCTGACATTCTTGCATTAAAAGAAAAAACTGGACATTCTACAGTTGCTATAACTGATGACGGAACTGCTCATGGTAAATTATTAGGTATAGTTGCTAGCCGTGACTACAGAGTTAGTAGAATGGAACTAGATACAAAAGTATCTGAATTCATGACTCCATTAGATCAGATAGTATCTGCACCTAAAGATGTTACATTAAAAGAAGCTAACAATATAATATGGGATAATAAATTAAATTCTCTTCCAGTTGTTGACGATGAAGGAAAATTAGTTTACATAGTATTCAGAAAAGACTACGCTTCTCATAAAGAAAATCCTCTTGAATTATTAGATGATTCTAAGAGATATGTTGTTGGTGCTGGTATAAATACTAGAGACTACGCAGAAAGAGTTCCTGCTCTTGTTGAAGCTGGTGTAGACGTATTATGTATAGACTCTTCTGAAGGTTTCTCTGAATGGCAGAAACTTACAATAGATTGGATAAGAGAACACTACGGTGATACTGTAAAAGTTGGTGCTGGTAACGTTGTTGACGAAGAAGGATTTAGATTCCTTGCAGAAGCTGGTGCAGACTTCATAAAAATCGGTATCGGTGGTGGTTCTATATGTATAACAAGAGAACAGAAAGGTATCGGTAGAGGACAGGCTACTTCAGTTATAGAAGTTGCAGCTGCTAGAGATAAATACTTTGAAGAAACTGGTGTTTATATACCAATATGTTCAGATGGTGGTATAGTTTACGATCATCATATAACATTAGCACTTGCTATGGGTTCTGACTTCGTTATGCTTGGTAGATACTTCTCTAGATTCGATGAATCTCCAACAAACAAAGTTAATATAAACGGAAGCTACATGAAAGAATACTGGGGTGAAGGTTCTGCAAGAGCTAGAAACTGGCAGAGATACGACCTTGGTGGAGATAAAAAACTTTCATTCGAAGAAGGTGTTGACTCTTATGTACCATATGCTGGTTCATTAAAAGACAACGTAAATGCTTCTTTAGCTAAAGTTAGATCTACTATGTGTAACTGTGGTGCTCTTAGCATACCAGAATTACAGAAAAACGCTAAATTAACTCTAGTTTCTGCTACAAGTATAGTAGAAGGTGGAGCACACGACGTTTTACTAAAAGACAATAGAAACTTATAAGATGTAATTTAATATATAGTAATTTAGGAGTAGAGAAATCTACTCCTTTTTTATTTATTTTTATTTTGCTTTTATTTTTCTTCTTTTGTTTATTATTTCTTATTTAATTTCTATATAATTTATAGATTCTAAGCTTTTCTAAAATCCACTATTTCATATACATATACATTAAAAATAATACATTAAGAGTAATGTATTAAAATTACAAATAAAAAAGAGGCTATTACGTTAATAGTAATAACCTCTTTATAATCCAGTTTTTATCTAAGAATATTATAAGTTTTTATAGTACTATGCTATGAAACCAGCTTCTTTAAGATGTGCTGCTGCTTCTTCACCTTTAGCTTCATTTACTAAAACTATTGGTCCAGTACATCCCATTCCACTTTCTGCATATATACCTTTTTTCCATAATGCTGCAACAGCATCATCAAGTTCCATTATATCTACACCAGCTATCTGATGAGTTACAACTTCTTTGTCTGGCATTTTAACTTCTTCAGCTTCACCTTTATCTTCTTTTTTAGCGTTTAGAGAAGCTATTATGTTATCTAAGCCAGCTTTTTTAGCATCTGCATATTCATTTCTTGCAACGTCACTTACGTTACCAAGAACAGCTTCGTATGCATATTTTAATGCATTAGCAACAACAGGAGATCCTGATGCTCTAGAAACTATGAATATTTTTCTATCGTAGTCTTCACCTACACCAGGTCCGTATCCGAATCCCTGAGATTCGAAGTCTCCACCAGTTGTGAATGAAGAGAATACTTTCATTAATAGGTTTCCTGTTAATGTATCAGTAACCATTACGTCTGGAGTACCTGCAAGAAGGTCGTTACCTCTCATTACACATCCTCCATCAGCTCTCATAGATTCAGCAAATTCTATTCCGTATCCGTTAGACTGTAATTCTTTTAAGAATTTTTCTACCTGTCTAGCTCCATCAACATTTAATATACCAACTTTAGGATTTTTTATACCTATTGATTTAGCTGCAGATATTCCGTATACAGCATTTCTTATCATTGCTTCTATTCTGTTAGTTGCACTTGTTCCTGTAGTAGTAGCAAGTATCATTTCTTTACCTCTACCTGGAGTAAGTACTCTACCAACTGTAGAAACACCTATTGGGAAATTATAGTGCATAGTTACACATGCATCTATGTATTTGCTGTCTAGAAGTTCTTCCATTTTTTTATGCATTTCAGATTCTTCGTTTACTTCAACTATTTCAAGGTCAGTGTCAACTTTTGGTCCTATTAAAACTATATCAAATAATTTTGACTTAGCTAATTCAGCACCTTTAACTAAGTTTTCTACACCGTGTTCACTTCCAAGAGTTGTTAAACCTATTCTTACTTTAGGTCCGAAGTCTCCACTTTCTATTGCATTAGCTACTTCTAGGAATACATCTGCTATTATATTTTTTGATGACATAATTTCACCCCTATTCCTGCACCATATCTAATGCCATTTTTTTCATTGTTTCAGCTATTATTTTTTTGATTTCGTCTTTAGAAACACCAGCTGTTTCTTCTTCTACACCATTATTTCTTTCAACAACTACAGATACACCGTCGAATAAGTTAGTCATTCTTCCTAAGAATAAACTTCCTTTACCAACTATCATAGCTCTGTTTTTGTCACCAGTTGTTAAGTCATCTATCATGAATCCTATGTAAGGAACACCTGATGGTATATGACCCTGAGTTGGAGCCCAACCTGGTAGTCCGTGTTCAGCTATGAAGTTTTTAAGTTCTTTCTTTTCTAAGTCTCCACGTTTAACAGCAAGAGCACCTATCATTTTGTAGTTTGCTTCTGGTACGTTACCTGCACCAGCTGGTTTTGTTATATCTGGGTTCTGCATTTCTACAGAGAATACATCTATATCAGTTATTTTTAAGTTACCTTTGTCTATTCCTTCTGCTATTAAAGCACCCATAACAGCCTGAGGAGCTGATCCTGTAGCAACAGTGTGGTTACCAACTAAGTCAGTTCTTATAACTGGGCTAACACCATCGTTTTCAGATACAAGTACTGCGAATCCTCCAACAACGTCTTCTAATACTGGAAGACCTTTTTTAACGTGGTCTTTAGCATTCATACCTAATTTAGCAGTTGCTCCACCAGCTACTACCATTACATGTTTGTATACTCCAGCTTTTACAAGAGCTGCTGCATGTATTAATGCATGAGTAGGTCCTGCGCAGAATCCTCTAGTATCTGATCCTGTTGCGTTCTGTATTCCAGCCATTTCAGCTATAGATTTTGCGAAGTTTCCTCCACCTCTCTGGTTTATATCTCCACAAGCTTCTTCAGAACATTCTATAACATATCCTATTTCATTTCTGTCTACTGAAGAATGTCTTAACATATGTAAAGCTGCTAATACACCAGATGCTTTAACAACTAAGTTTTCGAACATTGTATGAGCGTTTAAGTTAACGTCAACATCATGAGCTGCTCTAACGTAACCAACCATTTTTCCTTCATGCATTAAAACTTCTGCTGCATGAGAAGCTATTAATTCTTCTGCATTTGATATATCACAAGCTTTTAATTTATCCATGAAAGGAGCTAATTCTGGGTAGTTAGCTTCTATTTTAGGTTTTACTTCTGAAACGAATTCTTCTGATAATTCAACTAAGTCGAATACGTCACATATCTGCATTAAAGCTATGAATTCGTCCTGAGGCATTATTTCACCCATTTTACCTTCTCTTGTTCCTTCAACTTTTGTTTCACACCAAGGTAAAGGCATATCGTTTAATTCTTCTGGTCTATTGTTTCCTATATAAACCTGGTTTGGCATATAGTTAACTACATCTTCGTAGCTTCTTATATGGCTTCCTACTTCTTTTAGGAAATCAGAGTCTGGATTTGTAGCTCTTTCTACTACACATGTACTACCATTCTGTACTATCATATCTGGTGTATGAACTAGTACATATCCTGCACTTTTAAATACTGGAAAAGTCATTTTTCGGCACCCCCGCTATTTTATTGTTTGTTTATGATAAAAATTTTATTTATAATTAATAAAATTAATTATTTTCAAAATCATAAAAGCAAAATTTTTTGCCCTTTTATTTGAGATTTAAATTTTAAATAATCTAATCTCTAATTTCAATCCACTTTATAATAGATAAATTACAATAAATTTCATTCATCTATAAATAATTTAAAAATAAAAAAAACTTAATATAATTCTCTTAATATTATTATAGATTCCGCAGATGCCCGAAAGCATCCACGAAATCTATTATTTCAAAGTATTATTAGCTTTTATAGACTAGTCTTCAAATACTGTCTGTCCATCAACTTCTACAGTTAATGCGTGTAATGCTTTTTCTACTAATCCTCTTCTTAAAGATTTTTCTTCTTCAGGAGTTAATGCTGGGTTTCCTAAAGGATGAGGTATAGCTATTGTAGGAACTATTCTGTTAGCTCCAACTGTTAAAGATATTGGAACTACTGTACACATGTGTACTACTGGTAGTCCAGCTCTTTCTATTTCTTTTACCATAGTTGCACCGCAACGAGTACAAGTACCTCAAGTAGATGTTAGTATAACTGCATCTACACCAGCTTCAACTAGTTTTTTAGCGTATTCAGCTGCGAATTTTTTAGAACTTGCAACTGCAGTACCATTACCAACTGTTGAGTAGAAGTAGTTGTGTAATTTTCCTATTACGCCTTCTTTTTCTAAGTCTCTTAAAACGTCTACTGGTAAAACTCTATCAGAGTCTTCGTTACAGTAAACTGGGTCGAATCCACCATGAGCAGTTTCGTAAGTTTCTTCAGTAAGATCCATTACACCGTCTAAGCAGTATTCACCGTATTTAGATGCTGAAGAAGATTCTATTCTGTCTGGGTTTCCTTTTGGAACTATACCACCAGAAGTAACTAATGCTATTGTAGCTTTAGATAAATCTTTTACAGCTGGGTTAGGGTCTACTCTATCGAAGTCAGGCATTGGATATTCTGTTACGAATTCTTCACCTTTTATTTTCTTGATAAGCATATCAACTGCTCTCTTAGATCCTCTATCTTCTGCGAAGTAGTTAACTCTAACTCCTCTAGCTATGTATCCTTCTTCAGCTGGAGAACCTATTTCTTCTCCGTTAGCTAATTTTTTAGCTAATTTAGCCATTTTAGGAAGTGCTTTTCTCATTCCTGCTGCAGAGTCAGAAGTTTCTATTATATATAGATCTTTCTTGAACATATCTGCACCTGGGTTTTCTATATACATACCTGTTAAGCAAGGTATATTTAAAGCTTCTTTAACAACTTTAGTTATTGTACCTGCTGCAACACCGTATCTACCAGCATTGAATGCAGGACCAGCTATGAATAATTCTGGTTCGAAACTTTTTATTAATTCAAGTACTTCTGCACTTGCTTCATCCATATTTTCACCGAAGTAACTGTCACCACAAACAACTGTAGCAACTACTTCTATATCTTCACCTAATTTACTATTAAGCTGTACGCTTATAGGAGGTAAAGTTTCTGCCACATGTGGCTTAGTATCAGCTTTTTCTTCTCCACCTATTCCAGCGAAGAACTGGTTTACATAATGAACTGCTTTTATTGCCATTTCATTGTCCTCCTAGAATTAATTGTATTTACAATATTCGTCTCTTATTTCTTTCATTTCGTCAGCTATTTCGTCTACTTCAAGAACCATTTCCATCATTCCAACCTGTTCTTCGTAAACTTCTTCGTCGAATAATTCTTTAACTTCTTCTTCAACAACATGGTATACTGCTAATCCTAATTCAACACCTGCTAAAGGTCCAGCAAAAGTAGGGTCTCCTGCTGTAACTGTTTCTGCTGCAAGACCTGCAGCTTCGGCTTCAGCGGCACCTAGTAATATCACAAGATTTTCAGCTCCGAATTTATCGGCAGCATCTTTAACTCTCTTCTGATTTTCTAAGTCCATAGCCCCAGCAGCTGTTCAGACGAAACATTCTGTTGCTGAGAATATAACTTCTGCGCTGTCAACTGTTTTAACACATTCTTCTATTGCAGGTCCTGGCACACCATCACGGTCGCCTATTATCATGACCTTTTTATTTTCAAGTACGCTCATAATAGTCCTCCTAAATTAAATTTTTCTTTATTATTTTTTATATTTTTATTATTTATTTACAGTCTATTGCTGTAAAGTTGATTTTAATTTTAGATATTGATTAATATCCTTTTGCAGTTAAGTATCCGAAACCAGTTTCGTTAGTAGCACCAGTTATTGCCTGTATTTCTACTTCTATAGTTCCGTCTGGTCTTAATGCTCCAGCAGCTCCACCTGCTATTACATCAACATATTCTATATGTCCTATAACTTTGTCAAGTTTAGGTAAGTTTATAACCTGGTTAGCATTTCCTCCAGTTACAACAGCATTTGCTCTAACGTCTGCATCTGCTAATGACTGAGAAGCACCATCTCTACCAGCATATTCATCTGTTACTATAACAGTTTTAACACCCTGCATTTCTATTTTTTTACAGTTCATTATTAAGTCTGTATCAGGGTTACCGAAACCTTCCTGAGATACTATAACAGCATCTAATCCAAGGTATTTACATAATTTTGAAGACCAGTTTGAAGATCTTTCTTTGTCAGCTAAGTAAACATTTTCATTAGTTATTATAACACCCATGAAGTTTATTTCTTTTCCGTGCTGAGCATATAATTCTTCTATTACACCATTGTTCATGTGTACATAACTTGGGTTTTTGTCACATGCAGAAACACAGTTACCACTTACTATAGCAGTATCTAGTACTTCTGTTGGGTAAAGTATTGTTGGAACTATCTGTTTAGCATCTACACCGTATACGTATGTATCGTGTAATAGTCCCTGAGTCTGAAGCATGTAAACATATCCAACTTTTGGAAGTTCTGGATATTCTGCAGCCTGTTCGAATAATGGTTTAGTTTCATATACAGATACTTCATCAGGAGTAAGTTCTTTAGCAACTTTTCCTAAGTAAGCAGCAGCTTTGAATCCTATCATTCTAACAGCTTTTTCATGATCATGCTGTCTTAAACCATCTACTGGTTCAGCTATAACAACTACGTTGTTTAATTTTGAGAATGGAGTATATTTAGCTCCTTCTCCTGTCATGTCTACTATACCTTCCTGGAAACCAACTATTTTACCAGTTGTAACTACAGCAACACCTTTTAATGCGTGAGTTCTACCTTCACCAACTGTATCAACTTTAGATATGATACCTGGGAATACTCCTCCGTTACCTTCTACCTTAACTCTTGGTTCGATAACATCTTTAACTGGTGTTATTCTTATGCTTTCACCTGGGTGAGCTAATTCTATATCTATTGATTTGATATGTTCATCTCCACCTATTTCCTGTAGCATCTCTTCTTTGTTTACGAATAAAACACCATCTTTAACTTCAGTTTTTTCACCAAACTGAACATCTTTTATAAAGATTTTTCCTAATTCAAGACGCATAACGCACCTCCCATAAAATTTTGTATAAAATTAACCTTTTAAAATAAATTAATTAAAAGCTAATAATAGGCTCTTAAACGTATTTTTTGATCATAGCTTCTATGTTAGCTATTGTAGCATCATCTTTAGTAACTTCGTCTATTTTTTCTCCGTCTTTGTAAACAGCTAATGTTGGAAGTCCTAAAACTTTCTGTTTTATAGCAAGTCTTCTTGCTTTTGTTATATCCATTTCACAGAATTTCATTCCTGCAGCATATTTTTCAGCTAATTCATGTACTTCTGGCATTAAAGCTTTACATGGTTCACATCCCTGACTCCAGTAATCTACGAATACATATCCTTCTGCTTCTAATACTTCTGTTGCAAATGTGTCTTTGTCTAATGCTAACATCATTTTTTGTTCCTCCAATTTTTTATTTATTTTACCTGGAAGCCAAAAGGCTTCCAGAGTATATGCTTTTTTATTATTTTAATTTTTAAATTTAATCTTTACTTATTATTCAGCAAAGTGTTCTTCTATGTATTTTTCAGCCTGAGTTGCTGCTATTGCACCATCAGCTGTTGCAGTTACAACCTGTCTTAAAGGTTTCTGTCTGCAGTCACCAGCTGCGAATACACCTGGTATGTTAGTTCTCATGTGGTCGTCAGTTAATAAGTAGTTCTGTTCGTCCATATCTAATATACCTTTGTATAAATCAGTCTGAGCTATAACACCTATGAATACGAATACACCCATTGTTCCGTCTTCTTCATCAGCGAAATATTCATGAGTTTCTCCAGTAACTGTATTTTTGAATACTACAGATTCTAGTATTCCGTCACCTTTTATTTCTTCAACTACTGTATCTAGTAAGAATTCTATTTTAGGGTTCTTTCTTGCTTTTTCTTCTATACTCTTAGCACATCTGAATCCCTGTCTTCTGTGAACTATTGTAACTTTTCTAGCGAATTTAGTTAAGTACATAGCTTCTTCTAAAGCACTGTCTCCTCCACCAACTACGAATACTTCGAAGTCTTCAAAGAAGTCAGCATCACAAGTTGCACAGTAAGAAACACCTTTACCAGTGAATTCTGCTTCTCCTGGGCATCCTATTTTTCTTGGGCTTGCACCAGCTGCAACTATAACAGCTTTAGTTCTATATTCTGTACCACTTTCACCTTTTAATACTTTTATATCTCCTTCAAGCTGAACTTCAACTATACCATCTCTTTTTATTTCAGCACCGAATTCATCACACTGCTGAACCATTCTAGCTGTTAAAGATGGACCACTTGCATTTTCAACAGATCCAGGATAGTTTGCAACTTCATGAGTTATAACTATCTGTCCACCATTTTTAGTTTTTTCTAATATTAGAGTTTTCATTTTAGCTCTAGCTCCGTATATTCCTGCAGCTAGTCCAGCTGGTCCTCCACCGATTATGACTATGTCATATAAATTTTCCATTTCGTCATCCTCCTGATTGAAATATAAATCTTTTATTAATTTAAAATTCAAAATTTAAAACAATATTATTATTTTGAATAGTAATTACTAGTACAACTTCTTAAAAAATGTTTTCCCGTTATACAGGTATGTCTGTAAATGTTTTCCAATTAACCGTCTAATACTATTCTTTTAATACTCATACTGGATTCTCGAGATTGTGTTAGTCATTATATCTAAGTCTATAACTCTAAAATCATCCATAACACTCTCTATCCAATTTGGAGTTACTTTATCATTTTGGAATTTAGAAGCTGTATTTATAGCATCTTCTATTAGTTCCACTGACTGAAAATCTAATCCAGCTCCATCAGCCATTATAACTGTTCTGTAAGGAGTTTCATTAGGTTTAACACTTCCATAAAGCGGATGTGAAAGTAATCTACATCCTTTGTGAATATGTTTTCTGCATTCTTCAAGAACACCTATGTAAGATGTATCAATAAGTCTTACATCCATTTCAGGAAAACTATCCTTTATTTTAGAATTATTTGTTACTATAAACATCATTACACTCTCTTTCATCCTAGAAACTTTAAACAAAAAAACAGAGAAAACAAATTTCCCAATTTGTCTTCTCTGTCAAAATTCTTTTTCAGAGATCTGTCCGCTATATAGTATATTCACCTGAGAAATTCACATTTACTATTGGGAAATAGTAGATGTTTGTACCTTCGGTCCCCATTTAAGGAAGTCTCCTATACGCTTCATCCAGAAATATTTTTTTGCTTGTTTCTATATTTGTTAAGTTAAGTATATAAATTTTCGATACAAATATCAAGCCTTTTTTTTAATTTTTTTCTATTATTTTTTCAAATATTTTTCACATTATTTTCTAATAACTTATAAAAGTTAGTTATATACTTGATTTTAACCACTTACATCTTTGAATTTTTCTTAAGGTTGTTAGTTATATTTTTTTATTTTTTTGGCTTTTTCATCTGTTTTATTTTATTTTCTATATATATATTAAAATTTATATTATATTTAACATAATATTCTTTAACTATTGTAAATATTTAAACTGCACTATATGAAGTTGCATAAATTACTTTCTGTCTATCTTACCAACACTCCAATTATAGATTTTTCCTATAATGTTATCTAAACACCCTTCTTCAAATGGAGATTTTAAATTTCCTGCATTTACAGTTTCAACAAAAGATCTTTTACCTGCATCCCTACAAATTTCCATATAATTTTCTAAAACTTCATCATAATTTTCTTCCATATTGCTCCAAATCTGTAGAGCACATACCTCCGCAAGTGCATAATCTATATAATAAAATGGATTTTTAAATATATGTCCTTGTTTAAACCACCAACATCCCTTTTCTAAAAACTTATTTCCGTCATAGTTTTTCCACGGTGTATATATTTTTTCTAACCTTCTCCATTCTGAATTTCTCTCTTCTGGAGTAAGCTTTGGATTTTTATAAATAATATGCTGAAATTCATCTACAATCATGCAGTAAGGAATCAATCTAACAATCGTTGCCATATGAGTTCTTTTAAATTTTTCCTCATCATCTTTAAAGAATAACTTCATCCAAGGCCAAGTTAAAAGCTCCATAGTCATAGAGTGTATCTCACAACAATCAAGAGTTGGGAAATTTATTTCAGGCATATCTATATTTCTCGACATATATAACTGGAATGCATGTCCAGCTTCATGAGTCAATGTATCCACATCATCAAAAGTCTTATTAAAATTAGAGAAAATAAACGGTGCTTTTATTTCTGGAATATATGTACAATATCCACCAAATCCCTTAGATTCTTTTGTTTCTAAGTCCATAAACCCATTTTCTATCATGAAGTCAAAAAATTCGCCGGTTTCTTTAGATAATTCATGATACATTTTTGATGCTGCTTCTAGTGTTTCATCGTAATCTGTTACAGGCTCCATATTCCATCCAGGATACTCAACATCATCGTCATAATATTTCAACTCATCAATGTTTAGTCTTTCTTTCTTTTGTTTATTAAACTCATCTACAAGAGGAATCCATTTTTCTCTAACTTCTTTTCTAAACTTATCCACATCTTTTTCAGTGTATTCTGTTCTTTTCATTCTTAAATATCCTAATTCTACAAAATCATCATACCCTAATTTTTTAGCCATTCTATTTCTAACTTTTACTAATTCTTCAAAAACAGAATTAAATTTGTCTTCAATTGATTCAAAATAATTATAGAACCGTTCAGAAGCTTTTTTTCTTTCTTCTCTATTATCCGATAACATATACTTATTCATCTGTGATAAATTATTGTATTTTCCATCATATAATATTTTTGCAGATGCTAGCAATTTTGTATATTCTGAGCAAAGTTTATTTTCTATTTTTAAATCTTCAACTATTTCTTCTGAAAATTCCTTTAAACTAAATTCAACAAGTTTATAAAAATGTCTTCCATATTTATTTTCTATTTCCTCTTTAAAGTCTGAATTTACAATAGCTTCATAGAATATTTTATCTATTTTTTTATACTCTGGACCATATTCATCCCAGTACTTATTTTCTATAGATATGCTTTCATCATGTGTGTTTATACTATAATTTATTGAAGCTAATGTTTTCATACTTTCTACATGATTTCTTATTTTATTTATTTCTACTATATTATTATCGAATGCTTCAAAGCTTTTACATTCTGACATACTGTTTACTAACGATACTATTTTTGTATTAATTTTTTCAAAATCAGGTCTTTCATATTTATACTCTGAAAATTTCATTTTGCCTCCTTCAAAAAAAGCTGTATAAGAATAATCCTATACAGCTATCTTTTTTATATAATTTATTATATATTTCTTAAGTTTTTCATGCTTATATCAAGTGCTTTTACTGAGTGAGTAAGTGCTCCTGATGATACAACATCAACACCTATTTTTCCAATCTCTTCTATATTATCTAGCGTAACATTTCCAGAGAATTCTACTATTGCTTTATGATCTATTATCTCTAAAGCTTTTTTAGCAGTTTCAATGTCCATATTGTCTAGCATTATTATATCTGCTCCAGCTTCTACAGCTTCTTTAACCATGTCTAGAGTTTCTACTTCAACCTCTATTTTAGTAACAAAAGATGCGTAGTTTCTAGCTGCTTCTATAGCTTCTTTAACGCCACCTGCAGCCCCTATATGGTTATCTTTAAGCATTACAGCATCAGATAGATTCATTCTGTGGTTGTTTCCTCCACCCATTTTAACTGAATATTTGTCTAATATTCTAAGGTTAGGAATAGTTTTTCTACTATCTAATAGTTTTGTATTGCTTCCTTCTAATTTTTCTACAAACTTATTAGTCATAGTTGCTATACCACTCATTCTCTGAAGGTAGTTAAGTGCAACTCTTTCTCCCATAAGAAGATTTCTAGTACTTCCTGTAAGTTTAGCTAATAACTGTTTGTTCTGAACCTTTTCTCCATCTTTTACAAAGAATTCTATTTCAACATCTCCAAGTATGTCAAATACTCTTTTGTATACTCCAAGCCCTGCTATTACTCCATCTGCTTTACATATAAGGTCTACTGTAGATTTTGATTCTTCACCAACTACAGAATTAGTACTTATATCTTCATTTGGAATATCTTCTATAAGGGCTTCTCTTATCATCTTATCTACAATCAAATAATTCATAATCGAAATCCTCGCTAATTTTAACTATTTCATCAATAACTTTCATTTTATTTTCTTTCATTAATTCATCTACAGAACACTCAAGATTTGGTAATTCTTTAGTAACAAGTTCTGTATCTTTTATATGTGAATTTATATCATTTGCAGCTCTTTTAGAGAATACTAATCCTTCAAGTAAAGAGTTACTTGCTAATCTATTAGCTCCGTGAACTCCTGTACAGCTTACTTCACCTACAGCATAAAGGTGTTCCATAGTAGTTTTTGAATTAAGATCTACATGGATTCCACCCATAAAGTAGTGCTGTGCTGGAGATACTTTTATTAAGTCCTTACCTATATTAGTACCTCTTTCTAAGCATCCATTATATATAAATGTAAATCTATTTTTTAAATATTCTTCTCCAAGATGTCTAGCATCTAGATATACATAATCTGTACCATCTTTTTTCATCTGTTCGAATATTGCATGAGATACAACATCTCTTGGAAGTAATTCTTCTACGAATCTTTCTCCATCTTTATTTTTTAGAAGTGCACCTTCTCCCCTTAAAGATTCAGATATAAGCATTCTTCTTCCATTTGAATTTTCTTCATAGAATGCTGTTGGATGTATCTGTATGTAGTTTAGATTTTCTACCTCTACTCCATTTTTAAGAGCTATGGCTATACCATCTCCTGTTAAATGTCTCTGGTTTGTAGAGTTTTTGAATAGTCCACCTATTCCGCCACAAGCTAAAACAACATCTTTTGCAAATATATGAACTTCTTCTCCGTCTTTGAAAACTCTAGCTCCTATACATTTACCATCTTCTGTTATTATGTCTAAAAGAGTTGCATCTTCTATCATTTCTATATTGTTTCTAGTTAAAGCTGCTTTATAAAGAGTTTTGAATACTATTTCTCCTGTATTATCTTTACAGTGAACTATTCTATTTACTCTATGAGCACCTTCTCTTGTATAATCTATCTTTCCATCTTCCATATCAAGTGGCATACCATATTCTTCAACTATCTGTGATATATTTTCTATAGATTCTTCAGCTAAAACCTGTACCGCTTCTTCTCTATTTTCATATCTTCCAGCTTTCATAGTATCTTCTACAAATGGTTTTATATCTGCTTCATCAAGAGCTGTAGATATCCCCCCCTGTGCAAGATATGTATTATTATTATCCATAGTTGATTTTGATATTACTGTTACATTTAGTTCTGGATCTAAATTAAGAGCACAGTAAAGCCCAGCTACTCCACTGCCCACTATTAAAACATCTTTTTCTAATTTCATTTTTATCCCTCGATTTTTATCCCTCTGATAATTTGTGCATGTTAAGTAATGAATTTAATGCATTCACTCTAACATTTTCTTCTACTATTACTTCATTTTCCATATTTAATAAAGTATTGTATAAGTTTTCTAATGTAGTTTTTTTCATGTCACCACACTGTATTGCACCATTTCCTCCTGGGAAATAGAATTTCTTATCAGGGTTCTTTTTCTGTAATTCGTATAGTATTCCTTCTTCTGTAGCTACTATAAATTCTTTAGAATCACTTTCTGTAGCATATTTTATTATTCCAGAAGTACTTCCAACGAAATCTCCCATACTTCTTATTTCTTTTCTACACTCTGGATGAACTAATACTTTAGCATCTGGATGTGCTTCTTTTAATTCTGTTACTTCGCTTTCTTTTATTCTATCGTGGATTGTACAACATCCATCCCATAGTATAAATTCTTTTTCTGGGAAGTGTTCTGCTATATATCCACCTAAGTTTCTATCTGGTAAGAATAATATCTGTTTATTTTCAACATTTCCTAATATTTTTAAAGCACTTGATGATGTAACAGATACATCACAATGAGCTTTAACATCTGCTGTTGAATTTATATAACATACTGTTAATGCTTCAGGATATTTTTCTTTCATTTCTATAACAGCCTTTTCGCTAGCCATATCTGCCATTACGCAACCAGCATTTTTAACAGGCATAAGTACAGTTTTTTCTGGTGAAAGTATTTTTGCACTCTCTCCCATGAATTTTACACCACAGAATACTATAACCTCTTCTTTACAATCTCTAGCTATTTCACTTAAATAATAAGAATCTCCAACTTCATCTGCTATCGCCTGTATCTCAGGCGGCTGATAAAAGTGAGCAAGTATTATAGCATTTCTCTCTTTTTTAAGCTCTTTTATTTTGCTTACTAAATTTTCATTCATCTTGTTCGTACACCACTTTCTTGTTATTTTTTTATCTAGCTTTTTTTGCATTTTCACAAAAAAATTTTTCTTTTTCTAATTATAACTCAGAAATATTATAGCATTATACTTTATTTTCTTCAATGATAAAGAAATTTTTAACATATTCAACTGAAATTATGTTATTTACATGGAGTTTCTAAATAAATATAATTGTTATTTTATTATCAATAACTATTTATCATTTATCTTAGTATATTTTTTATTATTATTTGTCTATATGTTTTTTCTATCGATATTATATTAATTATCATTTTTAATTATCGTTTTTTTGTTAAATAATTTGAATTTTAATAGTAAACCTTTTCCTCGTATATTTATAATTATACAACAATATTTTAAATTACACTTTTATTTTTTAACTATTTTTATATATTTCATTTATATTCATACTATGTTTTCTTGTGACAACACCTCTTGATTATGTCATTTTATAGTTGTATACTATATATAAAGAGTTTTGTATACAATGTTGAATTTCGTTAATTGTATTTTTTATTGAAATTATAAATTTTTTAGTTGATTTTTCATCAACTATATTTATTTTTTGTATTAACTTTATTTTAAATTTAACATAAAATACTATAACTCTTTTAAAAATTTTATATTAAAAGAGGTGTTTTACAATGACAGCATTCTTAATTGGACTAGTAATGCTTCTAGTTGGTGGTATGGTTTATGGTAAATACTGCGAAAAAGTATTCGGACCAGATGATAGACCTACTCCAGCTATAACTCTTGAAGATGGTGTTGACTTCGTTCCTATGAAAAAAATGAAGAACGCATTAATCGAACTACTTAACATAGCAGGTACAGGACCTATCCTTGGACCTATCCAGGGTATATTATTTGGACCTATAGCGTTCATACTTATACCAATAGGTTGTGTTCTTGGTGGTGCAATGCATGACTACATGAGTGGTATGATATCTTTAAGAAATAATGGTGAACAGATGCCAGGTATCGTAAAGAAATATTTAGGTAAAGGTGTATACAATGTATACAACGTATTCCTTTGCTTCTTAATGATATTAGTTGGTGCAGTTTTCATCTATACTCCAGGGGACTTAGTTGTTACTCAGATACTTCATCAGGAATCAGCTATATCTAACCCAGTTGTTTGGATAGTTTATGGAGCTATATTTGCTTACTATCTAGCAGCTACTCTATTCCCAATAGATAAGATAATAGGTAAAGTTTATCCTATATTCGGTATAATACTTCTACTATCAGCTATAGGTGTTGGTATAGGTATATTTGTAAAAGGTTATCCTTTAACTCCTTTATCAGCTGAAAACTGGATGGGTTCTCATCCTCAGGGATTACCAATACTTCCTATATTCTTCGTAACAGTTGCTTGTGGTATCGTTTCTGGGTTCCATTCAACTCAGGCTACTTTAATAGCTAGATCTGTTACAAATGAAAGAGAAGGTAAATTCACATTCTACGACATGATGATACTTGAAGGTTTAATAGCTATGATATGGTCAGCAGCAGCAATGGGTGTTTACAATACTCCAGGTCTTGTTGCTCCAGAACAGGTTGGTTCTCCAGATGTTATCGGTATAGTTGCTAATGACTTACTTGGTAAAGTTGGTGGACTTATAGCTATACTTGGTGTTATAGTACTTCCTATAACTTCAGGAGATACAGCATTAAGATCTGTTCGTCTTATGATAGGTGATGCTCTTCATATAGATCAGACTAAGAAGAGAAATAGATTCACTTTATCAGCTTGTATATTCGTACCAGTTGCAGCTATATTAATATTTGCTAAATCAAATGCAGAAGGTTTCAACGTATTATGGAGATACTTCGCATGGGCTAACCAGACTATAGCTTGTTTCGCATTTGCTATGATAACTGTTTACTTATTATCTGATAAGAAAAACTACATCATATCACTTATTCCAGGTATGTTCTATGTATTCATTATCTCAGCATATATCTTAAATGCTCAGATAGGATTCAGATTACCAATGAGTATAGCATACGTTGGTGGTGTTCTATTAGCAATAGTATATGCAGCTTTAGTTGTTAGAACAGGTAAAAAAAGACTTGCTGATGGCGGAAAAAGATTAGCTTAATACAATCGTTAATTTAGACAAAATAACATATTGAAATAAAAAAATACTGCCACAGAACACCTTTAAAAGGTGTTCTTGTGACAGTACCTTTACTGACACCTAACGGTCGTCAGTTTTTTTGTATTCAAATTTAGCTCCACAATTAGGACAAATTAATTCTGGCATATTTTTTTCATTTAGCGAAGCTATCGCTCCTGATGAAAAGAATGCATCTTGTCTTAATTCTTCTACTATAAATTCTGGTACTCCTTTTTCAAATCCACAAGACTTACATTCATAATTATATAACTTTTGTCCTTTACTCATTTCTTCTAATTCTTTTAACATACTATTTCTCCTAATAATTTTAATTACACTAATTATACACTATTATTTATATTTGAGTATAGCAAAGCTAGCCTATTTATTAATAGACTTTTAAAATAATTCTATTTGTGTTGTTGTATTCAAAGAAATTTCTTTTTCTATAATTTCTTCGTAGATTATTCTTTTATAATTTGATTTATCTAGTGCATTATATATTAATCCATATTTATAATGCCATATTTCCCATAGAATCATGTCTTTTCCACAATTTTTACAAATATAAGGATTTACTCCAAATGATTCTATCAATCTATCTTTAAAATTTTTCTTTACTGTATTCTTCTTTTTTATCAGCTTAGATATATTTCTGTGTCTCATAAAGTTATATAACTTCAATATTTCTATGCTTAATTTATTTTTTATTCTTGAATATAGACCGTATCTTCTTGCAACTCTAAAACCCTTCGGGTGAATATGTTGGGTTATTTTACCTATAAATTCTAATACATTTACAGTTATTTCTCTTTTTTCCTTAGGTTTTTTGTTTTCATACCAGTAAGTTACATTTTTTCCATCGTAATTAATTATTCTATATTCAGCGATAGCTGGTCTAGCCAAATATCTACCTATATATTGAGTTGCCTGTTTTATATTAGTTAAACGTCTTTCTGCATTTACATAGAATTCTTTCTTATATAGCTTATTTATCAAATTTTTAGTTTTTCTATCGCTAAAATTGTTTTTTATTATATCTAGTACCAACTTTCGCCATACCTTTTTCATATATGTATATGGTATGAAATCTAATTTTTTGAACCACTTATTATTTCTATCTATTCCACCTTCGGTGTATAAGGCGTGTATATGAGGATTCCATTTTAAATCTCCACCAAAGGTGTGTACTACAGCAATTACCCCTAATTCATAATTTCCCTTTGTTTTATTTTTATGAAAACTATCTAATACCTCATATGTAGCATCTTGTAAATCTTTTAAAAGCTCTCGCTTTCTGTAGAAATAAACTCTCAACTCCTCCGGAATTGTGAAAACTGCATGTCTATGAGAAACATCAAGCATATTTTCTACCTGTTTTTCTGCCCATTCCATAGAATATTTTCTTCCACACTTTGTACAAAACTTACTTTTACAAGTGAACCCTTGGATATACTCTTCTCCACAGTCTATACATTTGTGTTTTATATATCCGTTCTCTATATTTCCACAATTTAAAGCCTTTATTACAGTATTTTCTATCTGATCTCTCATTTCTCTTCTAACTTTATTCCAATATTTTAGTTTGAATTCTTCAAAGTGATTTTTTAATATTTTCTTAATGATTTTTTCATCTTTTTGTTTCTTCAATACATTCATATTACTATTGTACATAAGTTTTCCACAATTTTAAATTATTATAATTTCCTTAGGAATAAAAAAACTCTGGTAATTAATTTTACCAGAGTTTTTATTTTTATTACTTTAATTTAATTTTTAGTTTTTATTATATTATTAATTTTTATATACTACAAATTCTATTTAAATTCTCTAGCTATTTCTTCACCTTTAAGTACTCTCAATGCACCAAAAGCTAAAGATTCCATTTCATTTTCACCAGGCATAATCTCTACATGAGATATAAATCCAACCTTTTTTATAAGCTTTGTTGTAAACATATTAGAGTATGCTATTCCTCCTGTAACAATTATAGCATCTACATTTCCATCTACAACTGTTGCCATTTCACCAATAGCTTTAGCCATCTGATAAACCATTGCATCATATATTATCTCAGCATACTTATCTCCATTTGCAATCATTTCTTCAACTTTTCTTAGGTCATTTGTATTTAGATAAGAGTATATACCACCTTTACCTCTTATTTTCTTTTTCATATCATATAAGCTAAATTTATTTGCATAACATTCTTCTATTAAGGCTATGCAAGGAATTCTACCAGATCTATCAGGAGAAAATGGCCCTTCATCATCAGAAATCATATCGCTCATCTGACCATGTTCATGAAGATAAACCGTAGCACCACCACCGACATGAGCTACAATTAAATTTAAACTATTATAATCTAATCCTTTGTCTTTAGCATACTTTAAAGCCATTGCTCTAGTATTTAAAGCATGTCCCATACTAGTTCTTTCAAAATCTTTTAAACCAGATATCCTAGCCACATTGCTCATCTCATCAACAGAAATAGAGTCGTAAATAAATGAATCTATACCTACAGAATCAGCTATAGATTTTGCTATTACAGCACCTAAATTTGATGCATGGTCTAATACTGGTCTATTTTTAAGAGTATCTATCATTAAATCATTTACTTTGTATGCACCTGATTTAACCGGTGGAAGAGCACCTCCTCTACCAACTACAGCATTTAAACTTTTTATATCTATTCCTTTTTCTAAAAGCAGCTTTTCTATTGCTTCAGTTCTCATTTCTAATTGTTCCATATTACATTTATATTTTGAAAGTTCTTCTGAAGAATGTGCGATTGATTCACTCATTATTAAATTTTCATCATCGTAAACTGCAACCTTAGTTGAAGTTGATCCTGGATTTATCGCTAAAACTCTAAATGTCATAATTTTTCCCTTTCATACACTATATTTTTATTCTTATAATCTAAAACCTTATTTAATGTTTATACACAAATTTTTGTATAAAATAGCCTAAACCTTATTTTTAATTATATTTCAGATTCAATTATACTTCACAGTTTTCAACCTGAACAATATATTCCCCACATTCAGCACACACTATTATACTAACTATATAACTATCATCTACTTTTCCTGCTCTACTAAGCTTATTAAAAGAATTTCCTTTATATTCTTTATCTATATCACTTATTATATATTTTCTATCTTTTGTAAAAATATAAAAATGATATTCATAGAATGCAAAGAATTTCTGCTTTTCTTTTACACCTGCCATACAGTCAGGACAAGCTTCCTGGTAGTACTCTTTTGCAAACTCTACATTTTCAGCTTCAGACACTAATCTAAATGCCTCTTCAACAGAAAATCCTGTTACTTCTTTTTCCTCATCATTGAAAAATTCACTGCATTTATCAGAATCTAAAACATATTCTCTTCCATCACAATTAAATTTAAATTCCATAATATTCCTCCAAAACTATCTTATTTTTAATCAACTCTATATAAACCTACTCTATCTCACTTCTAAAATGAACCATTTCTGCAACAGCTTCCTTATATTGAGTTTCCTTTATATATCCCAGCTCATACATCTTTTTCAAAATAATTTTCTGTCTAGTCTTTGCTGCACTATAATTACTATAAATTTTAGGGTTATTAGTAATTCCTACTAACATTGCTGATTCTGCTAAATCTAAATCTTTTACATTTTTACCAAAATATAATTCAGCACCAGCAGCCACACCATATGCGTTTTTACCAAAATAAATATTATTTAAATATGCTTCTAAAATCTCATCCTTTTTCATTACTCTATTCATTCCAACTGCATTGTACATATCTTTTATTTTTCTCTTTATAGAAACTTCAGAGCTAGTCAGTAAATTTTTAGAAAGCTGCATTTCTATAGTACTTCCCCCCTGTCTGGAATCAGTCAATATATTGTGGATAACCGACCTTAAAAGGGCTTTTTTATCTACTCCATCATGTTCATAAAATCTCTCATCTTCTATAGAAACTATAGCATTTCGCAAGTTTTTAGGCATATCCTTTATAGGAACTTCTTTAGATGAAATGTATTTTTCATGTATCATCTTTTCAGTAACCTCAGGCATATCTTTTGTAACGTATTTAGCATAACCTATACCACATGCACCACCAACTATGCATAAAACAAGTAAAACAGCTACTATTCTACTAGTATAATACCATACCTTGCTTTTTAGTTCTCTTTTCTTGTTTCTCTTATTTTTTTTGTTATTTCTTGTTTTTTTAACTATTTCTTTATCTCTGCTTAAATCTCGCTCTCTTTCCCTTGCCCCATAATTAAACTTAACATCATCAGAAACAGTATTTCTGCTATCATTATATCTCGAATTTGTTCTATTTGCAGAAGTTGAAGTATTTGCATTTTCTCTTGCTCTTTTCTTTCTCTCTGAAGGAAGCATACTATAATCATATTCTTTATTATCATTTGAATTGTTTCCAGAGTTTCCTCTATTGGCTTGCTCTCTTCTGCTTCTTGGCTGTAATCTTTCTCCATTTTTTCTTGAAAGAGCAGATTTACCTTCATTTCCTCTCTTAAAATCATTATTAGCCGTTTTTTCAAAAAGTGGCTTTGATTTTGTATTTTCCCTTAATCTTTCTTCATCATAAGAATTGTCAGGTCTTCTAACCCTATTACTAGATCCACTATTGTTAGAAGATATATTCCTTCTTCTTACTTTATTATCATTACTGTTGTTGAACATTAAATTTCCTCCTAATATATCAACCCCAAAATTACTACTATAACTATTTATCAACCTTATCTCTTATTTTTAGGAAAAGCTCAGCTGTTGCCTGTGTATCACTGCTCGCTCTATGTGCATTTTTATTTTCAATTCCATAGTATTCACAGGCTGTTGCTAGCTTTTTATTTTTCCCTTTATAAGAACTAACTTTCTTTAATAACTCTAGAGTGCATATATAATCTTTAATTTCTTCAAGGCCTAATTTATTTAAATAATAATTTAAAAACTTAATATCAAATTTTGCATTATGTGCAATAATTGTATTATTACCTATAAACTTTCTAAATCTAGGTAAAACTTCTTCTATTGAGTCCTCATTAGCAACCATTTCATTAGAAATACCTGTAAGCTCTGTTATAAATGCTGGTATCTCTTCTTTTGGCTTAACAAATCTGCTATAACTTCTAACTATTTTACCATTTCTTATTTCTGTAATACCTATTTCTATAATCTCATTTCCTTCAAATGGATTAAGACCTGTCGTTTCAAGGTCTACCACTATAAACACTTCATCATTATTGAAAATACTCATTTGTTCCATAATATCACCTCGCTACTAATCCCAATATATAAAATATAACTAATTTATTAAATCTCATCAAATTCTTCCATAAAACTATGTTTTACTCCATCTTTTTCCCATCCTAAAACAGAATCAATATTTACATTTTGAGCTGCTTTAAAAATAGATTTTTCAACATTATCAAAGTTCTCTGAAAGACTTGCTATAAGCTCTTTTATCTCATATCTCTTATTTCCTGCTTTTTTAGATGTTACAGTACATGCACAATCTAATGGCTCTATTCCAGTATATCTTACAAATCTCTTTATATACTCCTCTCTAATATAATAAAGAGGTCTAATAATCTGCATTTCTCCACTTTTTGACGATTTTATCTTTGGAAGCATAGTTTTAAAGTTTCCAGAGCATAAAATATTCATCATAGTTGTTTCAATTACATCATCATAGTGATGTCCTAAAGCTAATTTATTACATCCAAGTTCTTCTGCCTTATTATATAAAGCTCCTCTTCTCATCCTAGCGCACATATAACAAGGATTATCTCTAGCTATTTCATCGGTTATTCTAAAAATTCCAGATTCAAAAATTTTAACAGGAATATTTAAATACTCACAAAGCTCCTCAAGTTTAACTCTTATATCATCCCTATATCCAGGGTCCATTGCTAAAAACACAAGCTCAAAATTTATATTTGAATATTTTTTAAGTTCTTGAAACATTTTTGCCATAAGCAAGCTATCTTTTCCACCAGATATTGCAACAGCAATCCTATCTCCATCACTTATTAATTTGTAATCATTTATAGCCTTTAAAAATTTAGACCATATATGTTTTTTATATCTTTTTACAATGCATCTTTCTATTTCTTCAAGTGGTCTGACCTGTGTGTTGTCAGTTGCCGTCATACTTTTTATCCTCTACTTTCTATGTAAATCTTAATTTTCTATAAAAATCTTCATTATAATATAATACCACAAAATAAATCATTTCGTTATCACTTCTACCAAATTTCATAATCCATGAGAAAATTGTAATATTTTCTTTAGAAATTCTTTTATATTATTACAATTTTTTAATAAAAAATGCCAACCGTTTGATAAACTTATCATACGATTGACATCTTTAAACTCTATATATTTTTTAATTCGATTATTAATTTATTTTTTTACTACTCCAGATTCGATAGCAGCTTTTTTCACCGCCTCAGCTACATTTTTAGCTACGTCCTTATCAAATGCCATTGGTAGTATATTTTCTGTATTTAATTCATTTTCAGAAACAGAATTTGCTATTGCATAGGCGGCTGCAACCTTCATTTCTTCATTTATATCAGTTGCTCTTACATCTAATGCACCTCTAAATATTCCTGGGAATGCTAATACATTGTTTATCTGGTTAGGGAAATCTGATCTTCCTGTTCCAACTATAAATGCTCCACCTTCTTTAGCTTCATCAGGCATTATTTCTGGTGTAGGATTTGCCATTGCCATTATAACAGGTTTATCTCCCATAGTCTGTACCATTTCTTTAGTAAGCATGCCTGGTCTTGAAACACCTATAAAAACATCTTTACCTTTTATAACATCTTTTAACAGACCTTTTTCTTTATTTTTATTTGTAACTTTTGCCATTTCAAGCTGAGCTTCATTTATACCTTCATACTCTTCTGTTATCGCTCCAAATCTATCGCAAAGTATTACATTTTTTACATTCATATTTAAAAGCATTTTTGCTATTGCTATTCCCGCAGAACCAGCTCCATTTATAACAACTTCTAAATCTTCTATATTTTTTTCTTCTATTAATTTAGTTGCATTTATAATAGCTGCAGATACAACTATTGCTGTACCATGCTGGTCATCGTGGAATACTGGTATATCTAGCTCTTCTTTTAATCTTCTTTCTATCTCAAAGCATCTTGGAGCTGATATATCTTCTAAATTTATTCCTCCAAATACAGGTGCTATATTTTTAACTGTTCTAACTATATCATCTACATCATTAGTATCTAAGCATATTGGAAACGCCTCAACTCCAGCAAATTCCTTAAATAATATAGCTTTTCCTTCCATTACAGGTATTCCTGCAGAAGCCCCTATATCTCCAAGTCCTAAAACTGCACTACCATCGCTTACTATCGCAACCATATTTCCTTTTAATGTATATTTATAAACATCATCTGGATTTTCATGTATTTTAACACAAGGTGCAGCTACACCTGGAGTATACGCTATAGATAAATCATCTCTATCCTTAACAGCTATCTTACTAGACATCTGAACTTTTCCCCTGTTTTTTTCATGTAATTCTAATGATAATGCTGAAAAATCTTTTTTCATAAATTTCTTTCTTCCTTCCTCGTAGATATTATTTCCTTCAGAATCTATTGCAACAGTTAGCTTTAAGTTCTCTACTTTAAGTTTTCTAACTGCTTCTGCACCTAAATCATCGTATGCTATCACTTCACATTCCTTTATAGAATTAGATATATATGCACCTGCACCTCCAATAGCAGCTAAGTAAACTGCTTTATATTTTTTCATACCTTCTACTACTTTATCAGCTCTTTTTCCCTTTCCAATCATAACTTTTAGCCCTCTTTCAAGTAGAGGTAAAGTTAAGTCGTCCATTCTATAGCTAGTAGTAGGGCCTGCAGATCCTATTACTTCTCCCGGTTTTGATGGTGTTGGTCCTACATAGTATATACCTTGACCATCTGGGTTAAATGGAAGTTCTTCTCCGTTTTCAATAGCTTTTATAAATCTTTTATGTGCTGCATCTCTTCCTGTATAAATAACTCCACTTAACTCAACCATTTCGCCTACTTTTAAATCTAAAATATCCTCAGTAGATAATGGCATTACTAATTTTTTCATCTAAATCCCCCCTATATTATAGCCTTCTTATGTCTTGATGCGTGACAATTTATATTTACTGCAACTGGAAGTCCAGCTATATGGGTAGGATATGTTTCTATATTTACCCCAAGGGAAGTAGTCGTTCCACCAAAACCTTGTGGTCCTATTCCCAAATTATTTATTTCTTCTAGAATTTCTTTTTCTAATTTCGCAATACTTTCATCTTTATTATGCTGACCTAGCTCTCTAAATAAGGCTTTTTTAGCTATTTCACAGCACTTATCCATAGTTCCACCTATCCCTACTCCAATAACAGTTGGTGGGCATGGATTTGGCCCTGCTTGAGATACTGTTTCTACAACAAATTTTTTTATACCTTCAATTCCATCAGAAGGCTTTAACATTTTTAATGCACTCATATTTTCGCTTCCAAAGCCCTTTGCTGCAAATTCTATTTCTATTTTGTCCCCTTTTACAAAGTCGTAGTGTATAACAGCAGGAGTATTATCCTTTGTATTTACTCTATCTAAAGGAGAAACTACAGATTTTCTTAAATATCCTTCTGTGTATCCTTCAGATACACCTCTATTTATAGCTTCTGTCAATGTTTCTCCCTCTACTATTACATCTTGACCTACCTTAACAAAAAATACAGCCATACCTGTATCCTGACATATAGGAATATTCTTTTGCTCTGCCTTGTCAGTATTTTCAAGTAAAATATTTAAAATATTTTTACCTGTTTCACTTTTTTCTGTTTCTATACTTTTTTTAATCCGATTTTTTACATCGTCTCCTAAAAATATAGCTGCCTCAATACACATATCCTTTACAGCTTCTGATATGACTCTTGAGTCTATTTTTCTCATATTATCCCTTCTTTCAGAAATTAACGCTGGTAAACTATAATTTCTATATTTTTTTATTTTAGATTTTTACTTTATTATGTCTATAAACTCGCATCCAACAACTTTTTCTAAATCTTTAGGAGCAAGTTCTACTTGGTACCCTATCTTTCCTGCACTTACAATCATACTTTCTAACTCTAATGCAGTATCATTTACAAATGTTTTGTACTGTTTTTTCATCCCTATTGGAGAGCATCCTCCTCTTATATATCCAGTAACTTTATTTATATCTTTTACATGAATCATTTCTATGTTTTTTTCTTTAGCTGCTTTAGCTGCTTTTTTCATATCTAAAGATTCAGCTACAGGTATAACAAATACAAAAAATTCCTTGCTATGCCCTTGGGCTACTAAAGTCTTATACACTTCTTTTTCATCTCTTCCAATACTATGAGCAACTGTAACACCATCTACATGATCTTTATCCACAGGATAAGTCAATTCTTTATGGTCTATTTTGTTAGAATCCAAAATTCTCATAGCATTAGTCTTTACTGTTTTAGCCTTTGCCATTTTTATAACCACCCTTTATCTTCTCTTTTTTCTAGCTTTTGAGTTTCTATCAGATTTTTTATTAGAGTTATCTCTTACTCTATTTGATTTATTTCTAGAATCATTTCCTCTAGAATTTCCTTTGTTGTTACTTCCTTTTCCCCTTGGAGAAGATTTTCCGCCTTTAGAATTTCCTCTTTCCTCGTAGCTCCAGTCACCTTTTCGAGGTTTTATAAGACAGTTTCTACCGTACCCTATCAAATCCTCTCTATGAGCTTTTACAAGAGCTTCATGCACTAAGTCATAATTTTTAGGATTTGAGAACTGAAGAAGAGCTCTCTGCATAGCCTTTTCATGTCTATCTTTTGGAATGTATACAGGCTTCATATCCATTGGATTAAGTCCTGTATAATACATAGCTGTAGAAAGAGTACCTGGCGTAGGATAGAAGTCCTGTACCTGTTCTGGCTGATAATGTGTATCTCTTAAAAACTCTGCCAACTCTATAGCATCGTCTAATTCACACCCTGGATGACTAGACATTAAATATGGTATTAAGTACTGTTTTAAGCCTAATTTTTCATTTATATCAAAGAATTTCTTTCTAAAACTATTGTAAGTTTTTCCAGCTGGCTTCTGCATATAATCAAGCACTCTTTCAGAAATATGCTCTGGAGCAACCTTTAACTGACCACTTACATGGTATTTTATAAGCTCATTTAAGAACTTATCATTTTTTTCTGCCATAACGAAATCGTATCTAATTCCTGATCTTACAAATACCTTTTTAACACCTTCAATACTTCTAACTTTTCTAAGTAGGTCTATATAATCACTGTGGTCTGCATTCAGATTTTTACATGGTGATGGATATAAACACTGTCTATGTTTACAAGTACCATGTTTTAGCTGTTTTTTACATGCAGGTTCTCTAAAGTCGGCAGTAGGCCCACCAACATCGTGAATATACCCTTTAAAATCTGGCATTTTAGTCATTTCTTTTGCTTCTTTTATTATAGATTCTTTACTTCTACTCTGAATCATTCTTCCCTGATGGAATGTTATCGCACAGAATGAACAGCTTCCAAAGCATCCTCTATTGCTGACTATACTAAATTTAACTTCATTTATAGCTGGTATTCCACCATCTTTTTCATATATAGGATGATAGTTTTTCTGATAAGGAAGGTCATACACCCTATCTAGTTCTTCTCTAGTAAGAGGTCTTTCCGGTACATTTTGAACTAGATACTTATCACCGTGTTTCTGAACTATTATCTTACCTCTTATTGGATCCTGCTCCTCATACTGCACTTTAAACGCTTCTGCATACTTTCTCTTATCCGCAACAGTTTCCTCATGAGAAGGTATTTCTATATAATCTCCATATATTTCATCTATTGAATCGGCTAAGTAGCAAGTTCCATTTATATGTCTTATATACTTAGGATCAAATCCATCATTTAAAGCATCTGCAACCTCTACAATTTGCTTTTCACTCATTCCATAAACTAAAAGGTCTGCTCCACTATCTACTAATATAGAGTTTCTAACTCTGTCATTCCAATAGTCGTAGTGAGAGAATCTCCTTAAACTAGCCTCTATCCCCCCTATTACAAGAGGAATATCTCCATAAATTTCTCTAATTTTATTACAATATACTATTACAGCTCTATCTGGTCTTTTCCCCATCTTTCCACCTGGAGAATATAAATCTTTATCTCTTCTTCTTTTGCTGACAGAATAGTGATTTACCATAGAGTCCATATTTCCTGAATTTACTAAAAATCCAAGTCTAGGTCTACCAAACTTCATGAAATCGTCGTTCTTCTTCCAATCTGGTTGCGATATTATACCTATTTTATATCCAGCATCTTCTAATACCCTAGATATAATAGCTGTACCGAAGCTGTGATGGTCTACATAAGCATCTCCTGTAACAAGTGCAAAATCTACTTCCTCCCAGCCTCTTTCTAGCATATCTTCTCTGCATATAGGTAAAAATTTATTTTCCACCATATCACCCCCTATTTCTTATCTTGTTTCTTTTTATCCTTAATATCCGGAATTTCTATTTCTCTAACATCATCCGGATTTTCAAACCATTCTTCTTCACAGAAGAAACTTCCATCTGTAATCTTATCAACTGCCATTTTCATGTACTTACCATGAGCTGTAGCAGCTATCTCTCCACTTTCAAGAATTATTTCCCCTGTTCCTTCAAACAATCTTCTATTTTCTTTATCTATTCTTCCTATTACATAAATTGTCTCATCTGTAGGAACTGGCTTTTTATACTTTAATTCTAGAGAAACAGTTACTCCCCATACATCTTCATTCCCTATACTAACAGCTCTACCTATTGTCTCATCTAATAAAGCTGCTGATATTCCACCATGTACTCTTCCAGGATAGCTCTGGTGCTCATCTAATGTATGACAGACACATAATAATTCTCCATTTTCTAACTCATAAAAATCAGATTTTAACCCTAAATCATTCTGATTTCCACATACTATACATTTTCTTCCTATATTCTGTTTCTTTAATACCTTATATTTCAAAAAAATCATCTCCAATTTACTTAAATATCGCTAAAATCTAATCGCATTCATTGAAAAACTCATTACAATAAATACGATTCCTATTATTCTAATCATAAATACAATTGTATACTCTATTATACCCTCGCTAAATTTCTTTTTAAGTCTAAATATTTCCTCTGGATAAACAAATAGAGTTACACCTATAAACGTCATAACTAAAGGTATAATAACTATATTTTGAGCATTCATCATATTCATTTCCCTAGAATGATACATTATAGCAGATTCTATAAATCTATATTCAAAAGGAACTTTACTATCGTATTTAAAATTATACTCAAGATCCCCACTATCTTTAGATATAGATACCGCAGATTTTAAAAGTTCATTATGCAGTCTATCATCCATTACAAACTTATTTCCATTGAATAATTTCATAACAACTGTATTTTTTGAATCATTAGTACTTATATATGTTGCAACTTGTTTCCCCTCTTTTTTTAATTCATAGTCGCTATTATATCTCCCCGTTAGATACATTTCCTCATTATCCATTTCTTCGACTACTTTTCTAGTCTCAGTTAGTTCATAAATTGTTCCATCCTCACATTTTATTTTAGATGTATTATCTTGTGTCCCCATATATCTATACATTTTACCATCTATTGAAAAAGACTCATAAGAAATATATTCTTTGCTAATAAAAAATATATTTATCATTACTGTAACAAGCATTATTATAGAAAATACTTTTTCTTTCCCTATTTTTTTCAAAACCTTCTCAAGCATTATTTCACTCCTGCATCACAAAATCTTACTATTTAAAAGTCTATCCCAAAAAATTCCACAATTTGATCTTCCCAATAATTTATAACTAATTCTTCTGGGAAATCTAATTTTTCTATAAGTTTTTCACAGTTTTCAAATTTTCCGATTGAATAACATATATGTGAATCTGAACCAAATATAACTCTTGCATTATATTTTTTACAGTACTCAAACATTTCAGCATAATTTTTATCAGCTCCACTTCTTGAGCTAGTTGGGTTTAATGATGTATTATTTACTTCTAATAGAATATTTTTTTCAGCCGCTTTTTTTACAACCGCCTCATAGTCTATTGGGTATCTATCATCATCTGGATGACCTATTATTTTTACAAAAGGATTATCCATAACATTTAAAAGAGCTCTTGTATTTTCTTCTTTAGTCCCTGGAACTATACAAGGATTGTGTAAACTTGCTATTGCATAATCTAATTTTTTTAAATCGTAATCTGATATATCTATACGTCCATTAAAATCTAATATATTTGCCTCTATACCTCTTAATATCTTTACATTTCCAACCTGTCTAGGTATTACCTTTAAGTTATGGAAGAAATATTCATGAGGTCCACCTGGCATTTTAATACCATGTTCAGATGTACCTAAAAATTTAAGGCCAACTTCATTTGCTGCATCTATGTTTTCTTTAATTGTACTATACGCATGCCCGCCAAAAACCGTGTGAGTATGCATATCTATTATTGCTTTTTTCATAAACCATTTTCCTCCTATAAAAGAAGGCTGCCTTAATCCTGTATCGGGATACAAAGCAGCCGTATTCTCTCTCCAAATGCAGAATCCTGCATATTTTAATTATTTTTAGTTTTATAAATATCTAGTTATATTTTCACTTTTATAAAAAATTATTCAACATCTAAATCTTTGAATTTATCTTTGAATAATTCTCCAAGGCTACCTAGTGAATCTTCAACTTCAAGATATTCGCTTATATCTTCTTCTGGTTCTCTTTCAGCTTCTACTTTAGAAACTTTCATTCTTCTATTTTTGTAGCTGAATTCGATTACTTTAACTTTTACTTCATCTCCTTCATTTACTACATTCTGAACTTTAAGAACTCTATCTTCACTAAGTTCGCTTATTGGTAGGTAAGCTTCTACATAATCTCTAACTTTAACAAAAGCTCCACTTTCTATTATTCTTAATACTTCAACATTTATTATATCTCCAACAGATATTTCTTCAGAAGCTATTTTCCAAGGGTCATTGTTTATATCTTTTAAAGCTAAACCGAATTTTCTATTTTCCTGGTCTATATTAAGAACATAAACTTCTACTTCCTGTCCTTCTGTTACGAAATCTTCTACATTTTCTACTCTGTCCCAAGAAAGATTATTTTTGTGCACTAATCCTTCTATACCACCAATATCAACAAATGCTCCGTATGGCATTATTTTAGTTACTTTACCTTCTTTTTTCTGTCCAACTTCAAGGGCATCAAACATAGCTTCTTTTTCAGCTTTTATTCTAGCTTTTTCAGCAGCTTTTTCTTCTCTTATTCTTGCTCTTTCTGCTTCTCTTTCAGCTTTTATTCTAGCATTCCTTTCTGCTCTTTCTTTATCTAATCTTTCCTGAAGTACTTCTCTTCTTGAAGCTACAGCTCTATTTCTTCTAGCATCAAGTTCTTTAACGTATACTTCTAAAGATTTTCCTACATAGCTTTTAGTATCCTGAACAAATTTAGTATCTAACTGAGATATTGGTATAAATAATTCCTGAGATTTATATGTAGCAAATACACCTCTATCTATTGCTTTAGTTCCAACTAATGTTAATATTGTATGATTTTCTAAAGCTTCTTTTAATTCAGCATAATCTACTTTTTTATCAGCCTGTAATTTAGATACTGTTATAGTAGTGTCTTTCTGTCTTACATTAGTTATAACACCTGTTATTTCGTCGCCTACTTTGTAAACTTCATCAGCGTATTTTCCTTTTTCTAAGTTTAATTCTGATACTGGTACTAATCCTTCAAATCCAGCACAGTCTTCTAATTCTAATTTTATTTCGTCGTTATCTATTGATGTTACTTTTCCAGTTATAGTCGCACCTATATTTATTTTTTCCATTTCCTGATCCTGAAGATCAAGCATTTCTTGCATAGTTAATTCTTCCATTTTTGAAACTCCCTTTCAAGTAAAATTTTCATATTTAATATTATACCATTTTTTTATTACATTCTGTTGATTTTTTATTATATTATTTTGTTTTCATACGTATTTTTTCTTAATAATATTTAATCACTCAATAATACTTAGATTATAGTCTTATTTTGCTTTATTTACACTTAAATTTTTCTTATAGAAATTATAGAAACATATAGCCGTAGATGCTACAGCAAGTATATCCGCTATAGGTTCTGCTAATAATACAGCAAATAATTTATTTTCCATAAACATAGGAAGTATAAATATTAAAGGTATTAAAAGTATTATTTTTCTAAGCATTGCAAGTATTAAAGATATTTTTGCTTTACCAAGTGCTAGGAATGTCTGCTGACAAGCTATCTGTATTCCAAATATAGACATACCAACAAAGTATATTCTCATAGCCCAAGTTGTAAATTCTATTAGTTGTGAATCTGAGTTAAATATTTTTACAAAGAATGCTGGGAATATTAAACAAGCAGATGTAGCAACTAATGTAAATGTTAAACAACTTATAAGACATAATTTAAAAGATTGTCTTACTCTATCAAAGTTTTTAGCACCATAATTATAAGATGTTATAGGCTGTGCACCCTGAGTTATTCCAAGTATTGGAAGTGTTATCATCTGCATTATACTACTCATAACTGTCATAGAAGTTACCGCAATATCTCCACCATACATCCGAAGTTTTGTATTTAAAGAAATTAAAACTAAACTTTCTGTAGACTGCATTATAAATGGAGATACACCTAATGCCATCATTCCACCTACTATTTTAGGATTTATTCTAATATTTTTTAATTTTATTCTTAAAATAGTTTTTTTACCTGCAAGGAATACAAGCACCCATATAGCTGATACACCTTGAGATATTATAGTTGCTAATGCTGCACCCTTTACACCCATATTAAGCCCAAATATTAATATTGGGTCTAATACTATATTAAGCACTGCACCTATTGCAACAGTTATCATACCTGTCTTTGCAAATCCCTGTGTTGTTATAAATGGATTTAATCCAAGAGCAATCATAACAAATATAGTACCTGCTAAATATATTCCTATATAGTCAACAGCATAAGATATAGTGTTATTACTTGCACCAAATAGCCATAATACAGGCTCTTTATAAACTTGGAATACTAATGTAATTATAATTGCTAAAAGAACTAATGCAGCAACTGCATTACCCATTATTTTTTCAGCACCATCATTATCTTTTTCTCCCATTTTTATAGCTGCTAGTGGGCCACCACCCATACCTATAAGAGCCGCAAATGCACTTATTAGAGTAATTATAGGGAATGAAAGTCCTACACCAGCCATTGCAACTGCTCCATTTTCCATTCTTCCTATAAACATTCTATCTACTATATTGTAGAGAACATTTACAAGCTGAGCTACTATAGCAGGTGCCGCCAATTTAACTAATAATTTACCGACGCTACCCGTCTCTAATTCATTCTGATTATTTTCGTTTGCCATTTTTTTACTTTCTCCTTTTTATATAAGTTTCTTTTTTACGATTTGTCGAATTTTTTATTTATTATATATTAAAATAATCCAATCTTTATGATACCATATTACAATTAAATATAAAAGTACGTTATTATTTTAGTCTATATAATCAAATAATGTTATCTCTTTAAAAACTTTTTCTTCATTTTCTAAATTAGACACAGTTACACCAAATAATCTTATCATTTTTTTAGCATCTTCAATATGTGTCAATAATTCACCTGTATAAAATCTTATATCTTCATAATTTTTTATATAATCTGATACACTTAGACTTCGAGTTATAGTTTTAAAATCCTCAAATTTTATTTTTAAAGTTATGGTTTTAGCTACTTTATTCTCTTTTGCCATTCTTTCTGCAACTTCTTCACACAATTCATCTAAAATTATAACTGTTTCTGCATCATCTATATTTTTATTTTCCATGAGAGTTGTCTCTGCTCCAATAGACTTTCTTATCCTAGTAGGATTTACCGGTCTATTATCTATTCCTCTTGAATAGTTATACAATTCCAATCCTCTATTTTTAAACATTTTTTCTAACTTATCAAGACTTGTATTTCTTAAATCATATCCTGTTTTTATTCCATTGTTTCTAAGTATTTTCTCTGTAACTTTTCCAACTCCAAAGAATTTTTTTACAGGAAGTCTATCCAAAAATTCTTGCACATTATCTTCTGTTATTACAGTCAATCCATTTGGTTTTTGATAGTCTGATGCCAATTTCGCAACAAATTTATTATATGATACACCCGCTGAAGCAGTAAGTCCCGTCTCCCTTTTTATATCTTCTTTTATTAATTTTGCTATTATTGTAGCACTTTTTATTTTTTTCTTATTTTCAGTTACATCCAAAAATGCCTCATCTAAAGAAAGTGGCTCTACTAAATCTGTATATCTATGAAATATATTTCGTATTTGATTCGATACTTCTTTATATACATAAAATCTAGGTCTTACAAATACTGCATAAGGACATCTTATATATGCTTCTTTACAAGACATCGCAGAGTGTATACCATATTTTCTAGCCTCGTACGAACAAGTTGATACTACACCTCTACCATTTGGAGAGCCTCCTACAACAAGTGGTTTTCCCCTTAAAGAAGGATTATCACGTTGTTCTATAGACGCATAAAAAGCATCCATATCTATATGAATAATTTTTCTTTTTTTCATTATTATCACCTTTTAAATTAGTCTTCTAATAAAATATAATACTAAATTTAAAACTATGATACAAGCAAATACAAAACAAACGTTCTATTTTTGATAAATATTTACATAAAAAAACTGCTACAAAAATTCGTAGCAGTTTGATATTTTTATTTAAGTTTTTAATTATATATAATATAGATTCTGTGATGCGAATTCTGGATCGCAAGTTACATCTATACCGATTTTTTTAAGTGTCTGTTCATCATCTTTAGTCATCATTACTGTTGAGTGAGCCTGACATCCTTTTAATTCAGATATTTTTCCAAGAGCATAAGCTGCACTAGGATTAGTTACCGCACATATACTTAATGCTTCTAATACTTCCTGACAACTTAAAGAATTATTTTTGCTAGATAATATCTGAGATTTTAACTCTACTATTGGGTCAAGTATTGTTCTTGATATTAAGTGCATTTCATCAGGTATATTTCCTAAATATTTTATAGCATTTAATATTAATGCAGCAGATGCATTCATTAAATCAGAACCACGTCCTGTAAGTATTGTTCCATCTTCTAACTCTATAGCCATTACCGGACACATATCGTTTTTATCTTCGCATTTTTCTTTTAATACACTACTGTATTCTCTAGCTGGATTTACAACCTTTCTATCTTCAGGTTTTAAATCTAGTTCTTCCATTATAAATTTCATTCTCTGTAATGCAGCTTTATCAACCTGTCCTTTTTTGTAGTCACAAGCTGTATTGAAGTATCTTCTTATTATTTCCTGTATAGATGCTTCTTTAACTACATCATCGTCTACTATTCCAAATCCAACTCTATTTACGCCCATATCAGTTGGAGACTGGAACATAGATTCTTTTCCAGTTATTTTTTCTATTATCTTTTTAAGAACTGGGAATAATTCTAAATCTCTATTGTAGTTTACTGCCATTTCACCGTATTTTTCAAGGTGGAATGAGTCTATCATATTAACATCCTTTAAATCAACAGTAGCTGCTTCATAAGCTATATTTAGAGGGTGTTTTAGTGGTACATTCCAAACAGGGAATGTTTCAAATTTTGAATATCCAACTTCATTTCCTCTTTTATTTTCATGATATAACTGACTTAAACAAGTTCCTAATTTACCACTGTTTGGTCCTGGAGCAGTCATAACTACTATAGGTTTTGTAGTTTCTATATATGGGTTAGCTCCAAATCCTTCTTCACTTACTATTGTGTCTACATCAGAAGGGTATCCCTTTGTAGGTGCATGTTTATATACTTTTATTCCTCTTTTTTCTAACTTATTTATAAATACTGTAGTAGCAGGCTGTCCTTCATATCTAGTTATTACTACACTGTTTACATCTAGGTCGTAAGATCTTAAATCATCTATTAATCTAAGAACCTCCATATCGTAAGTTGTACCGAAATCTCCTCTTACTTTATTTCTTTCTATGTCTCCTGCGTATACACATATAACTACTTCTACTGAATCTTTCATATAGCTTAAAACTTTTATTTTAGCATTTTCGTCAAATCCTGGAAGAACTCTCTTAGCATGTAAATCTGCTATTAATTTTCCTCCAAATTCAAGATATAATTTATCAAAATTATTTACTCTTTCTAATATATATTTAGATTGTTCCTTTAAGTATTTCTCATGATCAAATCCAATTTTCATATAAAGCACCTCTCATTCTTTCACCAAATATTTTGTTCGTACATTTTCCATTCAAGTTTATATTATACAATTTAAAAATTTACATTTCAACATACATTTATTATTTCCCTGAGCTTTCATTAAATATATCTACATATATTATAGTTATTAAATTTTGAGATTGTTTTCTCACTTAAAATTTTATACCCTATTTAATCATTTTTTTAATAATTAAATTTGATTTTTTTGTGAATCATGTTAAAAAATTATTTCCCAGAAAATATTTTTATTAAAAATAAAAAAAGATGCGAAATTAATCACATCTCCTTTTATAAATTAATCTTTTTAATTTTATATTTTATTTATAAATTTCTTTCTAAGTCTATCTCTTCATATTCTGTTAATGCTTCATTAGATAGTACAGTTTTTATACTAGACTGTGCATTCTTTTTATCAAATGCTGGTTTTGCTTTTGGAAGAGATATAAATTTACCTGCACCATTTATACATCCACCTTCACACATCATACCTTCTATGAAGTTTCCTCCAGCTTTATTGACTTTAGAAAGTGTTAATACCTTCTTAGCTTCTTTTCCTCCAGATACTTTAACTGGTCTAAAATCTACATCCACACCTTTATCTGCTATGTAATTTTCTATAGCTTTTGTTAGACCACCTGCTGCACCAAATCCTCTACCGAATATAGATGCACTATCTGTATCTTCATTCTGACATTTTGCTAATTCTATACCAAAACCTTCAAATAAAGCCATTAATTCTTCAAATGTAAGTACATAATCAATTGCTCCAGCCACATCTTTTCTAAAAGCTTCTTTTTTCTTAGCTGTACATGGTCCTATAAATACTACTACTGAATCTGGATCCATATTTTTTATGTATCTTCCTGTAGCAATCATCGGTGATACAGTATGAGATATTTTATCATCCATATCTGGGAACATTATATCTATATATGATACAAATCCTGGACAACATGAGTTTGTCATTATATTCGCGCCATCTTCCATTCTTTCAACAAATTCATTTGCTTCATGAACTGTAACGGCATCTGCTCCACAAGCTGCTTCGTACATATCTTTAAACCCTAATGATTTTATTGCATTTTTAATCTGACCATAAGTTATTATAGCAGGAACCTGACCTGTTATAGCAGGAGCAACAACTGCATATATATTTTTTTCTTTCTTTTCTAATAATCTAGCAACTGGTGCTATAAGACTTCTATCTGATATAGCTCCAAATGGACATGCAGACATACACGCACCACAGTTTACACATTTTTCCTCGTGTATTGTTGCCTTTGATGTTTCTTTATTTATATCAAGAGCTCCTGTAGGACATACTGACTTACAAGGTCTAACCATTTCTGATATAGCATCATACTGACATGCCTTTTTACAAGCACCACAAGATTTACATTTATCCTGGTCTATATAAGCTCTACCATTTATATATGATATAGCTCCAAATTTACAAGCTTCTTTACATCTATGAGCTAAACAACCTCTACATAAATCAGTTACTGTAAAGTCATTTATAGGGCAGCTATCACAAGCTGCTTCTAGTACATATATTATCTGTTCTCCACCTTTTATGTTTATTTTTTCTGTATCTACTTTTTTATTTTCGCCATTTGGATCTAGGTCTAGCGCGATTCTAGCTCTTTCAGCTACAACTTCTCTTTCCTTGTATACACAACATCTATATCTAGCTTTATCGCCTTTTATTATTTTATTCGGAATTTTATCTAGTTCCTTTTTTGTTATGTTGTTCTCTCTTGCTAGTTTTACTACTTCTACTAATACTTCATGTTTAAGCTTTTTTAATTGAGTTTCAAATTGAAGCACTAATATCCACCCCTTTTTTTACTTTATTTTCACAACTTAGAATTTTATTATATCACAATAGATATATAATTGTCATTTTTTTATCAAATTTCGGATATTTTTAACATTTATTTTAATATTTCAAAACTAGCCTTTTCTTAATTTTTTATAAACTTTATATAGTTTTCATACCGGTATATCTATCTTTATTTTTTATAGCTAAGTCAGTTTTATATGATATATTTACTGTAAATCCAATAAATAGCATTACTATACCTTCTGCAACTAACTGACTGGCCCAGATTCCATTCACCCCAAATTTACTAGCAAATACAAATAAAACTATCGGTAATATAACAACTGATCTTAAAAGTCCCATTATATTTGAGTATATTGTTTTCTCTATCGCTTGATAATAAATTGTCCTAGTTAAGTTAACTCCCAAGAATATATATGCTGCATTTGTTAGATTAAGTCCTACTACAGCCATATCTATTACTTCAGGAGAACTAGAGAATATTCCTGCTATAAATCTACCACAACCTGCATAAGCCAATGTTATAACCGCAGATACAAATATACACATTTTTATAGTCATATTATAGAAAGTAAGCATATTTTCTTTGTTTTCTGTACCAAAGTTATAGCTTATTAAAGGCTGAGCTCCCATTGTTATTCCTAAAACTATATTGTATATATTTGATGTAGCATAATTTATTATTGCATATGCTGCTATTCCACTTTCCCCAACAGTATTTGAAAGTGCAATATTGTGGAAGAATATTATCACAGAAAATGCTGCTTCTGCTAAGAAAGATGGGAATCCTATTTTCATAGCTTCCACAAAAGCTGATATACCTATATTTGTCTTACCAAAAGATAACTGACCTCTTTTAAATATAAAGTGAGGCAACATCATCATAATAGCAATACTATTTCCTATACCTGTTGCAACAGCTGCACTCTTAACTCCTTGCTGTAATACAAATATAAATATATAATTTAATATAATATTTATCACTGTAGCTGCCATACTTGCAAACATAGCCAGTTTTGGAGCATTATCATTTCTTAAAAAGCTCCCAAATACAACCATAAGTACACTAGATATACAGAATATAGAATAGTATCTTAAATACTCAGCAGCTATAGGAACTAATCTCCCCTTTGCTCCAAGTAATATAACTATTGTTTCTGAAAATCCAACACATACTATACTTATAATTAAGCTCATTACAATTAATGATTTTATAACCTGTCTAAAAATATTAACAGCTTTCTCAGAATTACCTTCTCCAAAATTCTTAGATACTAGAGATCCTCCCCCAACAGCTGCCATATTAGATATACCTATAAAAATCATTATAACTGGTATAACTATATTTACTCCTGCTATAGCATCATCCCCTACACCTATTCCTAAAAACATACCATCAAGAACCGTATTAAAAGATGCTACAAACATAGCTAATGCAGACGGAACTGTAAGCGATAAAAATTTTTTCTTCATTTCTCTCCTCCATAATATAAACCTTTTTATAACATGCACATATCCCTCCAACTTATTCCAAAAACAATCTATGCATCTTCTTTACAAAAGAAAAAGAATACCCGAAACGGATATTCTTTTCCTCGCCTTGTATTATATACCATTTTTATTTTTTAATCTACAATAAAATCAAAAATCTCATACTATTTTTCTTTTGCATCTTCCATTACTTCTTTTATACCTTTAAAAGTACCTAATAGATTAACCGCATCTGATGGAAGTACAAGTTTAGCTGATTCACTCTGACCTAATTTTTCTAAAGCTTCCATAGATTTTAATGCAAGCATATTATCGTCTATTTCTGCTTCTTTCATTGCTTTAAATACTAAAGCTAAACCTTCTGCTGTAGCTTCCTGACTTCTTCTTATCATTTCTGCTTCTCCAGTTGCTCTAGCTATTGCAGTTTCTCTTATTGCTTCTGCTTCCCCTTCTGCTACTAAGATTGCAGACTGTTTCTTACCTTCTGCTTCTCTTATCATAGCTTCTTTCTTAGCTTCTGCTCTAAGTATAGCTGACTGTTTTTCTCCTTCTGCCTGAAGTATAGATGCTGATTTATTACCTTCTGCCTGAAGAATTGCTTCTCTTCTTTCACGTTCGGCTCTCATCTGTTTTTCCATTGCAACCTGAATATCGTGAGGAGGCATTATATTTTTAAGTTCAACTCTGTTTACTTTGATACCCCATTTATCTGTAGCTTCATCAAGTATAGTTCTCATCTTTGCATTGATTATATCTCTTGAAGTAAGTGTTTCATCAAGGTCTAATTCCCCAATTATATTTCTTAAAGTCGTAGCTGTTAAGTTTTCTATAGCTGATATAGGATTAGCTATTTCAAATACATACTTAACAGGATCTGTTACCTTATAGTACACTACTGTATCTATCTGCATAGTAACATTGTCTTTTGTGATAACCGGCTGTGGTGGGAAATCTACAACTAATTCTCTAAGGTCTATAATGTACGCCATTTTATCTATAAATGGTACTAAGAAATGCACGCCTGTTTTAGCTTCTTTATGGAACTTACCTAGTCTCATAACTATACCCATTCTAGATTGTTTAATTACTTTAACACAAGATAAAGCTATAAACACAACAAATAAAATTAACACTAAATTTATTATCGTTTTTACTACTCCTGCCATAATGATACCTCCATTCAAATCTATTCCTTATATATATTTTATTTTTATTAGTTGAATTTATTTGGTTACAACTAATTTAACCCCATCTATTCTTACTACTTTAACTTTTTCTCCTTTTTTATATGTTTCATCCTTTTCAGATACAGCAGTCCATTTTTCTCCTTCTAAATTGACTATTCCATAGACTACATTTGAAACATCCTTTTCTACAATGGCATATTTTCCAATTAATGCATCTATATTTGTATTAGATACATAGCTTTCATCTTTTTTTACTATAACCTTTGTAGCTATGAAAAGCATTATACTTGAACTGACACCAAATATTAGTACTTGCATAGGGATACTTTCAACATAGGTTGTTAAAAACATTGTAGCTAAGGCTCCAAAGCTAAACCAAATTAAAGTAAGACCAGCTGTAAACATTTCGCCTATTCCGAATATAACAGCTACTGCCAACCAAACTAATTTTATATTTATTCCTAAAAGCATATACACTCCCTCCTTTCAAGTATTCTACTTTTTAAATTTATTTTCTCTTTTTCTTTTTTTTATTATATTACATATTTTCTTTTCAATGATTACAAAAAAGTATCAAATTTTTCTAACTTTAACCAATTTTTTAAATTTTGTAATTTTATATTCATTATTTACAATATTTTTTACAATCTTTCAAATTCCTTCATAATATACGGTATTTTTTCTATAATATCACTCGCATTAACAGTATATTTTTCTTCAGCCAGCCTATCTCCTGTATACCCATGAAGGTATGTACCTATTACAGCTGCTTCAAATAAAGGTATATTTTGCCCTGCCAATGATGTTATTATTCCTGTTAAACAGTCTCCCATTCCTCCATTTGCCATTGCGCTATTTCCTGTCATATTTATATATGTAGTATACCCATCTGTTATTACAGTTCTATTTCCTTTTAATAAGACTATAGATTTAAGAGTTCTTGCTGCTTCCTTAGCTGCATCTATCCTATTTTCATTTATATATTCCATAGAAAAACCAGTTATTCTAGAAAGTTCCATAGGATGAGGCGTTATTAAAATATCTCTTTTACTATCTTTTAATATATTTTTATTATTTTTTAAGCAGTTTATTCCGTCTGCATCTATTATAATTGGGCAAGATACTTCTTTTAAAATAGATTCTATTATTTTTAATGTAGTGTTATTGTCTCCCATTCCAGGCCCTATTCCTATAGCATTGCTAGAACATAAAAGTTTTCTAACTCTTTCTTTTTCAGAATAATTAACAGTCATTGCCTCAGTAAAAACTGTGCATAATTTTTCTTGAACATCTGAATCACTTATAAGTGTAACCAAACCACTTCCTGTCTTAACCGCAGACTCAGTAGCTATTTTTGCTGCTCCATAGAAACCTCTACTTCCGGCTACAATACTAACTCTTCCAAAATTTCCCTTATGAGCATTTTTATCTTTTTTATTTATAAACTTAGTAATTTCATTTTTATCAGCTATAAATTCATTATTATGAAATTTATCTTTTATAAATTTAGGCACTCCTATCTCTTCTACAACAACCTTTCCTATATAATCGTCAGCCTTATAATTTAAAAATCCTCTTTTATAAAACTCAAAACTTATAGTTTTAAATGCTTTTACAGCTACTCCCATTATATTTCCAGTATCGCTATCAAGACCTGATGATATATCTATCGCATATATTTTTTTAGAATAATTATTCATAAACTCTATCACATCTGCAAAAATACCGCTCACATCTCTTTTTAGGCCTGTTCCAAATATTGCATCTACACATGCATCTGTATTTTTAAGAGAATTTTCTAAATCTATCTTATTTTTTTCATTTAAAAATTTAAGACTTAGTCCCATATTCTCTAATATTTTAAAATTAATTGAAGAGCATTCTGTTAATTTTTCCCTTTTACCTACTAAGAATATATCTACTTTCTTACCTAATATTGAAAGCTTTCTAGCTATTCCAAGCCCATCGCCACCATTATTTCCTACACCACAAACAACTGTATAAGAGTTATTTTCTTCTATATCCAAGTTTTTTATAGCAGCATTTACTGCATTTTCCATAATCACTATCAGTGGAATTTCTAGCTCTGTTACACAAGCATTATCCATATTTTTAGTAAGGTTAGAAGTTCCTACTAGCATCAAAATCACCAATCTTTCTATTTAAAGTTTATTTATTAATTTTATTTTACCATTTATTCTTAATTATTTTAATCTGTTTAAAAATTAATCTTCATCATCTGAATCATCCTCTTCCTCTTCATGATTATCGTCATTATCATTATCATGATCCCTTTCTTCATGTTCATCATCAACTTCAGAATAATCATCTTTTGTAGACTTTTTATTATTTTTCACTTTAATATTATTAGATTTATTAGTTTTCTCTTTTTTATAATAATCCTCAATATCGTCTATATCATCATCGTCGTCATCTTCATATCCTTCACTTCTATCTTCTAGTTCATCTAAAATTTCTTCTCTTAGATATGCATATTTTCCGTCTTTTAACATCTTATTAAGTTTATCTATTGTCATTCCTTCTATATCGTTTTCTTCTATCATCTTCATAGCTGCATACTCACCCATTGAAATTTCTGCATTTTGGTTCTGTGTTAATTGATTTTTATCAACTCTCACATACATAACATTCAATCCCTTAAATTTCTTACTTATAAGAGCTTTTATTTCTTCCTCATAAGCTATATCCTCAGCATCTTCAAAACAAAGCCCCACTAAAACTCTTCCTGTTTTATTATTTTTAGAATCCTGTTTAATCTGTTTGTAAAGTTGATCTAAAACCATTGAAAAATCGTCATCATCTGAAATATTTAAACTTCCACTTATTAAAGATGTAGAGTTTATATTTTTGTTTTTATCAAGGCTTAGCTCTACACTACTTCCATTTTCATCAAAAGATACAGTTGCATAAGATTTTGGTGCAGATGTATATATAACAGTTCCAACAATAATAGCTATTGCAGCCGCTACAGATACTAATCTTTTATAAATATTAAACTTATTCTTTTTACTTTTTTTACTTTTATCATTAAAGTCTATGACCTTATCTTTAGAATCTATATTATATATGTCTTCTTCTAAAAAATATATCTTATCTCCCAGTTTCATTCCTTCTTTATTTTTTATCCTAAAAAATTCAGATTCGTTAGTAACAACTATCGAATATCTTTCCTTAATTTCGATAATAATCCCTTTATATAACATAATTATCTACCTTTCTTTATCCACAGTTTTAAATTTCTATATCCTCTAAAAAGTATAATTATAACTGTTATAATAAACAATTTACTCTTTCTTATTACCTTTTCGCTAACATCAAATCTATCTGACATATTTTTTATTGGTAATCTCTTTTTCATAAACATGAAATCAGTTATATCTTTTTCTCTACTTGATTTTTCAGATATATCTATAGCTTTTTTTCTAGTATCTTTATGTTTAGGTGCTTCATTTACAAGTTCTTCAAATCCAAATCCAAACTCGTCTATCTCATCTTTTAATTTTTTTATCTCGTCTATTGTAATCTCTCTGTTTAAATCAAAATCCTCGTTATTGTCAGCTGTTTCTAATATATCTATTCCCTTTTCTTTATAATCCTCTATTGATTTATTTTTGCTATTTTTATTTTCTTTTTCAAAGAAATTTTTTAACCTGCTCTCTATAACTAATCTGACAAAAGCATAAAAATCTCCTCGTTTCTCTTTATATTTCTCTATAGCTTCAACAAAAGCTATCATACCTATACTGTATTCATCATCATTTTCTATAGAAACATACCTTCCTGTAAACTTACTTATACAAGAAATTATAAATGGTATATGTTCTTCTATGAATTCCTCAGTTGCTTCAACTTTTATAGTTTTTCCTTCTTCCATAAAATCATATCCCTTTCAATAAATTTTAATTATAAGATAAATTATGCCAATTTATATAATTTTTCGTTTTTACAATTCTTTGAAATATTATTGTTTATTATATAATACAATAGTTTTTCTTAGATTAGGTAAGTTTCTTGTTATATTTAAGTATAAACTCCATTATTTTTTTATAAAAATTTTTAGTTTTTTTACTGCATTCTCAATACCAGTATTTTCAATACTTTCAAAGTTATCATTTTAGACGAAAATATATATAATTTTCTAAAAACTTAAATTAATTTAGTTTTTTGTGTTGACAGAAAAAAATCTCTGAGCTACAATAGGAACCATAGAAAATGAATCACAAAATTTTCAGAAAAATATTTTAAATTTTTTAATTATTAAACTAGAAGAATTATTAAGGAAAAGGAGAGAGCGTTATGAAGACTTTAAAGAATAAACAGAGACGATTTTATTTTAGCCACTATTAGATCGGTTTGTATCGATTCCATGCGAATAGGTACAGGCCGTTAGGATTTTTACGACTGTATCTATGTTGGCTAAGTTTCGATTTGTTTGTTTTGTAAAGTTTTTATAAAATATATCGGCCACATAGAGCGAATACTATGTGGTTTTTTTAATATATTTATATATCAATTGTTTTATATGAATATTTAGGCCGCATAGAAATCTAAACTATGCGGCCTTTATTTTTACATTTTTTTACTTTGAAAGTTTAGTTATTAAAAATAAAAATCAAAAAAGTTTTTAAAAGGAGTGTTTAAATTTATGATTTCAGTAGTTACACAGAGTTTAATTTTAGCAATTATGGCGATTGGGGTATACATTACCTTCAAAATACTAGACTTCCCAGATATGACAGCAGATGGAAGTTACACAATGGGAGCTGCAATATCAGCAGCAGCATTAGTTCGGGGATTAAATCCAATAGTTGGAGTTTTACTTGCAGTAGTTGGAGGAGCTTTAGCAGGAATGGTTACAGGTCTTCTTCACATAAAAGTTAAAATATCTAACCTACTATCAGGAATACTTACAATGGGAATGCTTTACTCAATAAATCTTAGAATAATGGGAAAATCAAACATACCACTATTCACATTCCCTAACTTATTCAAAGGTGATATTCCTCCTGTTGTAATAGCACTTATATTTGTTTTAATAGCAAAAATATTATTAGATTTATTCTTAAAAACAGGACTTGGTTACACTTTAAAAGGTGTTGGAGATAATGAACAGATGATAAAATCTCTTGGAATAAATATAGGAAATATAAAAATATTAGGACTAATGATATCAAACGCTTTAATATCATTATCTGGTGCTCTAATGGCTCAGTTCCAGGGATTCGCAGATGTTACAATGGGAATCGGTACTCTAGTACTTGGTATAGCATCAATAATAATCGGACTTACATTATTCAAAAAAGTTAGAGCTGTTAAAGCTACAACTGCAATACTAATAGGTGCTTTCATCTACCAGTTCACTATTTACTTCGCACTAAACCTAGGAATGCTTTCTACAGACTTAAAACTTATAAGCTCACTTGTAATAGTTGCATTCTTAGCAGTAGGTAATCTTCAGCTAAAGAAAAAAGCCGCAAAATAAATAAAAAAGAAATATAAAAGATTTAATTGAAAATATATAAAACTATTAAATACAGAATAATCAATATTTTTAAATAATTACGATATTAAAAAGGAGAGATAATCATGCTACAGCTAAAAAAAATAACTAAAACCTTCCCAAATCCATGTGGAGATGACAATACAGTTTTAAACAAACTTTCAATAGATATACCAGACGGAGAATTTGTATGTATCGTAGGTAGTAACGGTACTGGTAAATCTACCTTATTAAACATAATCTCAGGATTATTAAAAGAAACATCAGGACAGATTTTATTAGATGGAACAGATATAAGCAATCTTCCTGAACATAAAAAAACTCAAGTAATCAGTAGAGTTTTCCAAAATCCTAGCTTAGGAACTTGTCCTTCAATGACAGTTAGAGAAAATCTTTCTCTAGCATTAAACAAAGGAAAACTTTTAAATCTTAGAAAATGTCTAAGACATACAGACGACACACTTGAATCTTTATTAGAAGGCATTTCTCTTGATTTAAAAAAATTCCTAGACACTCAGGTTCAGTTCCTATCAGGAGGACAGAGACAGTCATTATCACTAATAATGTCTTGTTTAGCAGATCCAAAGGTACTACTACTTGATGAACATACAGCTGCACTAGATCCTAAAACTTCAAATGAGGTAATAGACCTTACAAATGAAATAGTTAGAAAGAAAAATATAACAACACTTATGGTAACTCATAACCTAAAACACGCATTAGAATACGGAGATAGACTTGTTATGCTACATAAAGGCGAAATTGTAATGGATGTTAAAGGTGAAGATAAGAAAAAAATGACTGTTGAGGATATTCTAGAAAAATTCGAATACGCTGTATAAGAAATTTATCAGATTTGATGTTTACCAGACTAAAAGTTTACCAAACTCAAATATTATTAAAAAACTAAAAATTACCAACCAAACTAAACTAAAAAAACACTAAAAAACGGAGGAAACTATTATGAAAATCAACAAAAAATTAATCGCACTTATAACTACAGGAGTTTTATCAGTATCAATGCTTACAGGATGTTCTGGCAGTGGAAAATCTACTTCTTCGGACTCAGTTAAGAAAGTTGGAATAACCCAGCTTGTAGAACATCCATCTCTTGACCAGACTAAAGAAGGATTCATAAAAGCACTAGAAGACAACGGATATAAAGACGGGGAAAATGTAGAAATAGATTATCAAAATGCTCAGAACGACAACCCTACTTCTCAGACAATAGCTAGTAATTTCGTAAATGATAAAAAAGATTTAATCTATGCAATATCTACTCCATCAGCTCAAGCTGCATTCAATGCAACTCAGGAAATACCTGTTCTTTTCACAGCTGTAACAGATCCTATAGAAGCAGGACTTGTAAAATCTTTAGATAATAAAGAAGGAGGAAATGTATCAGGTACATCTGATTTCCTATCAATAGACAAAACAATGTCTTTAGTTGAAAAATTAACTCCACAAGCTAAAAAAATAGCTGTAATCTATTCTACAAGTGAAGTTAATTCTAAGGTTCAGGTAGATTCATTAAAAGAATACGCTAAAACTAAAGGTTGGGAAGTAATAGAAAAAGGAATTAGTGCATCTTCTGAAGTAAATCAGGCTATAACTTCTGTTGTAGGCAAAGCGGATGTTCTTTATGTTCCAACAGACAACCTTGTTGTATCTTCAATGCCTATAATCGCTAAAGTTGCAAACGAGAACAAATTACCTATAATCGCATCTGATGAAGGTTCTGTAACATCTGGAGCCCTTGCTTGTGGTGGAGTTGACTACTATCAGTTAGGATATAAAACTGGTGAAATGGCAGTTCAGATATTAAAAGGTGAAAAACAGCCTTCTGACCTTAAAGTTGAAACAATGGATGAACCTGTTATAACTATGAATGAGGACACTATGAAAACTTTAGGTATAGAAAAGCCAGCTGATATGGATGTTAAACTTGTAAAAACAGAAAACTAGATTTTTTTAATATCAATAAAAGAAAATTAATAAAAAAATAAATTAAAATAATTTTCAAAAAACTCTTGACACTATGTATTTTATATTCTAGAATATAAATAAGTTCAAAAGATAATTAATTTTCAGTAAATTATATCAATTATAAAAAACTGACTTAAAGAACTAATAAACTATAACGAATGAAAAGGAGAAACTATCATGAAAACTAGACTTTATTATTACTGTTATAACCTATATATTTAGAGGCTGTATCTAAACTAACATAATGTACGGATACAGACCTCGGTAAATACAATCCAGGGCTTTGTGTCTGTGCAGGTTATAATAATAAGTCAATTTTATGAAGTTTCAATTACTTATATATAAGCCGCATAGATCGAGAATTATGTGGCTTTCTTTTTTATAGTAATATAATGATTAATAAAAGCCATGTAGTCTTAAACTATATGGCTTTTATTTTTTCCCTGGAATTCGACTAATCAATAAAATATGTTATTAAATATAATTTATAAATCAAATAAACATGCAACTAAAAAATCAATTTTAAAAATCAGAAACTTCAAATATACTAAAAATAATTCGGAGGAAAATAAAATGAAATCAAATAAAAAATTCTTATCTTTAATATTATCTTTAACATTAGGAGCAACATTACTTACAGGCTGCTCAGGTAGTGGTGAATCTTCAGGTTCATCTGATGAAGTAAAAAAAATAGGTATAACTCAGTTAGTTGAACATCCAGCACTTGATCAGGCAAGAGAAGGATTTATAGAAGGACTTAAAGAAAATGGATTTGTAGAAGGAGAAAACCTAGAAGTAGATTTCCAAAATGCTCAGAACGACAACCCTACTTCTCAGACAATAGCTAGCAACTTCGCAAATGATAAAAAAGACTTAATATTTGCTGTATCTACTCCATCTGCTCAGGCTGCACTAAACGCTACTCAGGATATACCAATAGTATTCACAGCAGTTACAGATGCAGTTGAAGCAGGACTTGTAAAAAGTAATGAATCATCAGAAAATAATGTAACAGGTACATCTGATGCTATACCAGTAGATAAATCATTAGAATTAATAAAAAAATTCGTACCAAATGTTAAAACAATAGGCGTTGTTTGCAACACAAGTGAAATAAACTCTAAATTACAGGTAGATGCTTTAAGAAAAGCCGCTGAAAAAGAAGGAATAAAAGTAATAGATAAAGGTGCAACTCAGGCAAATGAAGTTAACCAGGCCGTTGCAGCAGTTGCAAAAGAAGCTGATGTAATATTCACTCCAACAGACAACCTAGTGGCATCTTCAATGCCAATAATAACTAAAGTAGCAACTGAAAACAAAATACCAGTTATAGGTTCTGAAGAAGGACATGTTGAAAACGGAGCACTAGCTTGCAACGGAATAAGTTACAAAGAACTTGGTAAAAAAGCTGGAGAAATGGCAGCTCAGATACTAAAAGGTGAAAAACAGCCTTCTGAATTACCAGTAGCTACACTAGAAGAAACAGAAACAATAATAAACAAAGCAACAATGGAAACACTTGGAATAAAAGATCCTCAGATAGAAAACGCAACATTTAAATAAGAATTAAAAAATGGCTGTTGTAATATTTGCAACAGCCTATTTTTATGTATATAATCGCAATTATTTGCTCTCCAGGCTTCAGCGCCCCACCCATTTATATAACACATTTCAATGCTGTGGGGCGCTTGCAGAATTGTCGATGCAAATTAATTTGCGTTATATACATATAGGCTTATTGCAAATACTACTGCCAGCCATGATTATAATTTTCATATAAAATGTTGAAGTTTTCATATCTGAGGATTTATTCCTACATTAATGCTAGTTCTCTATCGGATTCGGAGCTACAAACAAAATAGTGAATATATTAAAAAGGCTATTTCAAAGATTTTTAAAAGATAATCATCTTTGCTTGAAATCATCAAATTAATCAAAACCGACAATCTGCAAGCGCCTCGTAACATTTAAATGTGTTACAAAAAAGTACGAGGCGCTGAAGCCTGGAGGTGAGATTATTTGTGATTTCAAGCTTTTATAGATTATACTAAAAAATTTGAAATAACCTATTTCTATATATCACTATTTTGTTCCTGTAGATCCGAATCCACCTTCTCCTCTTTCTGAGTCAGTTAATTCTTCTACTTCTACTACATTTACTTCATATATTGGTTTTACAACCATCTGAGCAATTTTCATGTGTTTTTCTACAACAAAAGTTTCTTTACCGTGGTTTATAAGTATTACACCTATTTCTCCTCTATATCCTTCATCTATTGTACCAGGAGTATTTAAAACTGTTATAGAATGTTTTAAAGCTAGTCCACTTCTTGGTCTAACCTGAGCTTCTGTCATGTGAGGAAGCTGTATTGCTATTCCAGTTTTTATTAATCTAGTCTCCCCTGCTGGTATTTCAACTTCAGAAACTGAGTAAAGGTCCATCCCTGCATCACCTTTGTGTGCAAAATTAGGTATTATCGCATCTTCATTTAATTTTTTTATTTTAAGTTCAAACATGTGTTCCCTCCATTATTGATAAATTTCTACATTTATTATATACTAAGTAGGTGCAATTTTGTATATAATTTAAATGTAAAGTTTTATATAATCATTTATAAAATAAATTTTGAGAAATTATAAATAAATTTTTAAATTATAAAATAAGTAAAAAGGTGGCGAGCAGATGAAATTAATACTGGCAGAAAAGCCGTCAGTAGCAAAGACTATAGCCTCTTTCTTAGGTGCTAAAACAAGAAATCAAGGCTATTTTGAGGGAAATGGATATATAGTTACATATGCTGTTGGACATTTAGTTTCCCTTTACGATGTTAAAGACTACGACAAAGAAAAATATTCTGGCTCTTGGAAAATGGAAAACTTCCCTTTCATTCCGCCAGATAAATTTAAATTTAAAGTAGATAAAAGTAAAAGAGATCAGTTTAATGTAATAAAATCTCTTCTAAAAAGAGATGATATTGAATATATAATAAATGCAACAGATAACGATAGAGAGGGAGAACTTATAGCATTTTTAATTTTCTTCCTTATTAAACCTAATATTCCAATAAAAAGAATACTAGTAAACGAATGGACTCCAGAAGATATAACTAGAGGTATGGAAAACCTTAAAGAAAATAATGAAATGTTAAACCTTCAAGCTGCTGGATACACTCGACTTATAACAGATTGGCTAATTGGAATAAATTTCACATCAGTTGCTACTTTAAAATATGGTAACGGAAAAATGCTAAATATTGGTAGGGTTATCCTTCCTACAGTTAAATTAATTTACGATAGAGATATGGAAATAAAGAATTTCGTACCAAAGACATACTACGAAATAGAAGGAACGTTCGGAGCTGCTAATGGAAAATACAAAGGTAAGTACATATATAAAGGAAAAGAAAGTAGAATTGATGATTTAGAAGAATGTAAAAAAATAGTATCTGAAATACAATCAGATAAGGGTACTATAAAAGATAAAAAAGTTACGAATACGAAAGAATACGCTCCAAAGCTATTCTCTCTTACATCTTTACAGGGATATATAACTTCTAAATACGCTCGATTCACATCTGATAAGGTTCTTAGTGTGTGTCAGTCATTATACGAAGGAAAAGGAAAAGGGGGATTTATCACCTATCCTAGAACAGACTCTATCTACTTAGAAGAAAGTTTGGCTTCTAAGGCAGAACAGACATTAAACAGAGTGAAAGAAAACCTTCCTTATAAAGATAAAATCAAATTTACCAAAACTAAGAGAGTTTTTGACTCTTCAAAAGTAGACAGCCACAGTGCCATAATGCCTACTTACATATTGCCAACAGGACTTAATGAAGATGAAATGATTGTCTACAACGCTATAAGAGATAGATTTGTCGCAAACTTCATGCCTCCTGCAGAATTTGAAAATACTGAAATAAAAACAGATGTAGACGGAAAAATCTTCCAGACTAAAGGAAAAGTGCTAAAATCTAAAGGTTATTTAGAAGTATATAATAAAGAAGATAAGAGCGAACTTCTGCCATTCGTCGAAAAAGGAGAAAAAGTAGATGTATTAGGTGTAGCCCCAGTTGAAAAACAGACTACACCACCTAAATCATACACTGAAGATACACTTCTAAAAGCTATGAAAAATTGTGGTAAAAATGTATCAGATGATGACACAACTGTTCTTTCAGGATATTCAATTGGTACTTCAGCAACTAGAGCTGATGTCCTTAAAAAGATAAAAGATGTTGGATATGTTAAAAAGAAAGGAAAATCTTATTATATAACAGAACTAGGTATAAATCTTGTTGAAATCTTCCCTGTTAAAGAGCTTTTAGACGTAGATTTTACTGGTAAACTAGAAAAAAGTTTAAGTGATATTCAAAAGGGAGAATTCTCAAGAAAAGAATATTTAAATAATATATGCTCTTTCATTGTTAGAAGCGTAAATACTATGAAAATGGACTCTAGGAAAAATATAAATCCAGAGCATTATGTATATAGCACTAAGTACAAAAAATATATCAAAGAATCTTCTTTAAAAGCTATGGAAGAAAAAAATAAATCTAATACTAATAAAAGCACAAGTTCTAAAAAAGCTGGTTCAAGCTCAACTAAAGCAATTTCTACAAAATCAAAAGCTAATGATTCTGGAGAAAAACAAAGTTTAGGTAAATGCCCAGTATGTGGTTCTAATGTATATGAATATGAAAAAGGATTCTTCTGTGAGAATTACAAAGAATGTAGATACGGAATCTGGAATGAAGATCAATGTTTTAAAAAGTTTAAAAAGAAGCCTAATAAAACTATGGTAAAATCATTGCTAAAAAAAGGTGAAGCTAAAGTAAAATCATTCACTGATGCAAATGGAAATAAGTTTGATGCTATAGTTAAATATCAAAAAAATCCAGCCAATGGCACTTATGGTTGGATAATAGAAAGAATATAATTATATTACAAATAAAATCAAAGGCGATTGAAAATTTTCAATCGCCTTATTCTTTAATAAACGCTCAATACTGATGTATAATTAGGATCTTTATATAAATTGTCGAAATATGAGTGAGCAGATGTATATCCTATTCCTAATTTCCCTTTATTTACATCTATAGTCTTATACTGATTTATAGCCTTCTTAGCTTTATCTCTTTCCTCTTCAGTTTCTGATTTATAGTATTCTCTTTTTTCTTCAGGTATGTCTTTTACATATTTTGGTTTCATAAAATATCTAGCATCCTTTATCTTATGCTCATCTCTCAATCTTTTTAAAACTTCTCCATTTTTTCTATGCATTATATGGTCATCGTATTTATAATGATGAGCTATATGAGTAACACTACCTAATTCTTGTTCAAATTTCAATATAGTCTTTTCCATAAGTTCATAATGAGTTCCCAACTTATTATCCTCATCGGCTAGTATTATTATATTCTTATCTTTGACACCTAATTCTTGTAAAGCTGCTTTAAATTCATTATTTCTAAGTTTTTCCTTTTCTTTTCTAGGAATTTTTGTAAATATAGGATTTCTTGTAAAAACATTTACTCCTGATCCATCTGAAACTAATACAATATATACATTATCAGCTCCACGCTCCTCTATAGCTTTAGTAATTGCACTGACACCCCATAAAATTTCATCATCTTGATGTTGAGGATAAAACACAACATTCTCATTAAATTCTTTATTTTTTATCTTTGTAGTATCAATATCTTGTGCAATTAATGTAGTTCCAGTTATTCCAATTATTAATAATAAAAACAAACTAAAAATTATTTTTATACTATTATTTTTTTTCATACCTATCACCCCTAAATATATTTTCTCAAATCATATAAAAATTTTATATGTTCCGATACTAACATAGTTTTTTCCCAAAATCTATCATATTACCAGCTTTGTTGTTAATTTGTTACATTTTAAATTTATTTTTTAATAAATTTAATCCTTCTGTTACTTTTTGATAGATTTGTTTATTTTTGTATTTTAATGATATCATATTTAAATCATACTTTTTGATTTTATGCCTGAATGGTATAAAAAATGGTGTGAATGGTATTTATATTATTCAATTTTATCTAAGATACAACTTTTTTCTTTATAATATTATAAATATTCTTATATCGAGGCTCTACCGTTTCTTTTATAGCACAGATTTTATCTGCCATACAAACTAACCATGCTTCTTTTGTTTTAGGTGGTATAGGTGTAAGCGGAAACATATGCTTCTTGATTATATCTTCTTCTATTTCTGAAATATAAAAATCTCTCATAGCATTTTTTAGAGATTTCATTGGATGGAAAAAACCATGCCATTTATGACTATCATCTTTTTCATGCCAATCATATAAAAAATAATCGTGAAGCAACGCACCTCTGATAAGTGCTTCTTCGTCTACATCTATATTAAATTTCTCAGCAAGCTCTAAACTTTTTTTAGCAACTAGTACACTGTGTTCATATACAGAAACATCCCCATGCTGAATGAAATTTTTAGTTTCTTTAAATCTACCTTTCTCCTCTAATATTTGTATCATATCGTTTATTTTTTTCATAAGCATACCCCCTTTGTTCATACTCATATTAACACTTTTTCCTTAATTATCTCTAAAGTTTTTATAAAAAATAATTAATTATTGTAAACTTATTTTGAATTATTTTCTAATTATTTTTCATCTACTTCTTTTTCTTGTTCTAGCTTTTCTTTATCTAATTTTGCATAATACTCTTTAGCTTCCCTATCTGCTTTTTTAACTTTTTCAACTAAATCATCTTTATAAATATCATCGTAATTAAAGTTTATTATATTTAATTCAACTTTAGGCACACTGCCTGTTTCTGTTTTGCTATGTCTTAAAGTCAAATCTATAGCTCTAAAAGGAGCACCTGCCTCATCAAACTCTTCTCTGACATACTTTAAAATATTTGCTGCATTTTTAGGACTAATATCGTCAGTTTCAACATAAATAATTATATGACCTGCTGATTTTCCTAATTCTCTAATATCATAAAGCTTATCTATCTCTAAACTCTCTTGCACCATAGCATACTCTGGTATATCATCATCTTCACTTTCATAATCTATACTATTTTTTGTACGTATTTCTAGCATTCCATAGTATATATCACCTTTATATTTAAGCATTATCTTTTCTAAAATAGGATCAGTTAATTTTCTATATTCATCGTTTAACCTATCTGCAGTATTGTATCCATCAGTTATACTAGCATAATCATCATATTCTAGTTTTCCAAACATATTAATACTCAAATTAAACTTACTATCTATGCTACTTAGTGAGCTTATTTTAGCATGATAATATCCATCTTTAAAACTGTAAACAACATCATCTATCTGATAATCCTTATTTTTATACTTTGTTTTTAATATTTCCTCGGCAGTATTTTGAGCAAGCATCTTTGAAACTGGATTTCCCATAAATGCATTTGCAAATACAGCAAGTACTACAATCATCAGTATCGCAACAACAACCGCTAATCTTTTCCAAAACTTTTTACTCATATTCATCTACTCCTTTCTCAATCCAAAATGTAGTAGTCCTGCAATTATAGTTCCAATAATTGCAAATAAAGAGTATACAGAACCCCACATAACCATTGACATAATATCTAAATGCTCTACTCCCCTTAAAAATCCTATTCCATTGATTATAAAATTGCTTATTACAATGATACAAGGCACTGTATATGCAGCTTTCCAACGAAATAAATAATATCCAAATGCTCCAATTATTGGCATAATGAACGAATTTAAAAACATTTCCTCACTAGCTGTCAAACTAAGCCCAAAGAAAATACCAAACATAATTATCATACCCAAATATTTGTTTATTTTCTTTTCAACCTTTTTAGCTGCTTTATCTATGTTTATTGACTGAGAGTTTAGCTGTTGAGATTTTATTTGTTGAGGAGTATTATTATTTTCTGTAATACTTTTGTTATTTATATACATTTCATCATATATTTTTTTACAATCTTCACAATCTGAAATATGATTCATCACAGCTGTTACACTATCCTCACTTGCTACACCATCCCGAACAAGTGGCATTAAATCCATACAAATATCACAAGTAATTTTAGTCATTTTTAAATCCCTCCCTCTCCAATATTTTCTTTAATTTGTTTTTAGTTCTAAAGAACACTACTCTCGCTGAGCTTTCAGAAATATTGCATATTGTTGCAATTTCAACATATGAGTATCCATCTATTCTCATATTGAATATTTTTCTACTTAGCTCTGATTCTGATTCAAGTATTTCTGATATGGTTCTTTTTAATTCTTTATAAAAAATTTCTTCATTTACATTTTCTGATGAATTATTTTTGTTTCCTGTTGTATTTTTATTAATTTCTAAAAAATTATAATCGTATAAATCATGTAAGCTTTCTGTTTTTATTTGATTTGATTTTTTTCTTAAATATGTATACCATTTATGTCTTGCAATGGGGAATAGCCATGTTTTTATGTCCGATTCTCCTCTAAATGTAGCTATTGATTTTACCACTTCGACGAATACTTCTGATGTTATTTCTTCTGAAACGGAAGTATCTCGACAAAGGCTGTATATGTATTTGTAGATGTCTTTGTAGTATTGGTTGAATAGTTCTTGGATAAGCTCTTTCATCGGGATTCCTCCTTTCATTAGATTAGTCGTTTTGTAGGTGGCTTTTGTTACAAGATTTTAGAATTTTTTTGTTTTTTATTTAATATTATCACAACATTAATAAAGTTAGTAAAATATTTTATAAATTAAAAGAGCACTGATTTTAATGTTTATCAATGCTCTTTCTCCTTATAAAACTTCATCAACGTAAGCCTTTATATTAAATATTAATTTAAGCCAGATAATGATCTCATTACAATATCAATATCTTTATTTTCTAATTCTTGTATTATATGAAGATATGTCTTTTGAGTTGTTGTCATACTTGAATGACCTAATCTCCTAGCCACACTTGCTATTGATACACCAGCAAACAATAATAATGATGCATGTGTATGTCTTAACCCATGAATTGTTATCTCTGGAATATTTGCTTTTTTGCAATATCTACTTAAAACTGAATTAACTGTCGAATTATATACATTTCCTTTTACAAATATTGGTTCATTTTCAGGAAGTCCCTTTAACAACTCAGAAAATTGTATAACTGTTTTCCAATCTATTTGTATTTTTCTTACAGATGATTTATTCTTTGTTGGCATAAATCCACCCTCGCCTTTATAGTCCCAAGTTTTATTTATTGAAAGCATCTGGTGTTCAAAGTCAAAATCTTTTGGAGTTAATCCTAAAGCCTCTGAAAATCTCATTCCTGTTTTAGCAACTAATAATATAAGCCATTCCCAACTAACTTCTTGCTTTAATTCTAAAGAAGTTAAAAGCATATGAAGTTCAAACTGGTTTAGATATTTTCTTTTTTTCTCTGATGGAGTTTTTCCCTTTATAATAGCTTTTCTAGTTGGGTCTCTTTCTATTAAACCATCATCTACTGCATCCAATATAGCTCCTTTTAGTTGATGGTGAAAATCCATAGTTGTTTGTCTTTCATGATATTCTGCATATTTATTTAATATCTCTTGATATTCTATTCTGTTAAGCTCACATACTTTTAATTCTGGTGCTAATCGTTTTAACCACTTCAAAGTCATCATATATTTATCAAGGGTAACTTTTCTTATTGCCCCCATTTTATATACTCTAATCCATTTTTCGTAGTATTCATAAAATAATTCTGTGTTCCGCTGCTGCTTTGACATTTTAATTTCCTCCATTTCCAAAAATCGGCTTACGTTGATGAAGGACGATAAGGCTATCTAATTGTTTTAAAAATTCTCCTACTTTCTTTTGCTCATATAAATCCTTAGGATGTTTTAATTCTAATTTAAAAAAATCATCTGCAGAAATATTTAATAAACCATGATTTCTTGCTCCTTCAGCTGCACATTCAGAAATATGTTTATACCAATTATCTGTATTAAAATAATATAGTAAATAATTAGAATTTATATATTTTTTATCTATAGAAAAAATTATATATAAAGTAGATAACACACCTTTATCATAATAATCTAATCTTTTTACTACCCCGTATGGATAACCATCAGAATAACTTTTATTATATGCAAATTCTCCATTTTTTATAAGAAAATAATTACTAACATCTCTACTAGCAACTCTATTATTAAAAAAAGTAATTTGATCTACTAATCCATACTGAGCAGATATAGTTAAAGGTAGTTTTGATTCTAAATTAATATTTTTTCTCGTTATACGTTCAGATAAATCAAATAACTTATGCTGTTCCCAAGATATACAAAAAAGCTAATGATTCAATTATTTCGTCATTAGCTTTTTATAAAATTTCTTATTAAATTTTTAATATATATTTCAATTTTGATTAATTATTTCAATTTAAGAGCAACTTTAAATATCAAAGCCGCCAGAAAGTATAAATTCTCTCAAAACATTATTTAGTTTAATGTTTACCTTTGGTGGAGATAGCTTATTTCCTTCTCTTTTTTCTAAAAAATCTTTTGCTTGTTTTTTATCTACAGTATTCTTTAGATTATCAAATCTATTAAATTCATTTATATTACTCTCATTTAAATTTAAATCCATTATATCTCTAAGCATTTTTTCATCTAAACCAAGCGCCATTGAAAATCTATGAACTCTATCATCCTGAGATTTAAACTGATATTCATTTATATAATCCCTTAGGCTTTTATTCTCTTCAACAATCACATCTCCTCGCTGTATATCGTTGATTAAAATATTAGCAAATTTCTGTTCTTCCTGAGATAATATAGCAAAAGTTTTATGTAACTCTTCTAAAGCTTGCTCTATAGTTTCTTTTTTGCCATTATATAAAGCTTTTAAATATTTTTCAAACTTACTCTGCATATAATCAGAATCTATCATACCGGTATGTACCTCTGTTAAATACCCCTCCAAATCATAAACAATATCGTCATCTTTTGTAACATCATTTCCAGAGCTACCTCCTGGAGGTGTATCTTTTTTCAGTTCTGAATATCTCTGTAGTAAAGCTACATAATCACTTTCTTCAATTACAGAAATTACTGGCTCTGGCTTCTCATCACCTTCTTCAACTTCTACTAAATATTCTTTTTTATCCCATCTAAAATCCTGAACCTTTGCTACTTCAAGATAATCATTCAATTCTTTAAATAATTTTGCAAACTTAGCTCTAGACTCAGCTTTTTCTGGCAATTTTTCAAAGTTACCTACTCCATCAGTTTTGAAAAGATATTCAATATCCTTAAAAACTTCGTTCATTTTTCTAACATTATAATCTATCTTTTCAACAAATAGCCCTAATGGTTTATTTCCAGAGTATAATTCTATTGCTTTTTCTATATTATCTTCCATTCTGTGTGGTCTTCTGTAATATCTTATAATTCCACAAGGTTTTTCATGACCAAATAGTCTGTTTGTTCTTGAAAATGCCTGAATTATATTTTCATATTCTATTACCTTATCAAGATATAAAGTATTTATCCATTTTGAATCGAATCCAGTAAGCATCTGATCAACAACAATCAATAAATCTAACTGCTTTCTTCTGTCAGCTTCTATTCCTTTATAATATTCTTTATGTGCTAACCTTAAAGCAACATCTTTTTTAAACTTAGCATGAGTTGGAATATCAAAATTCTGGTCATATAATTCATTATAGTCATCCAATATTTCAACTAATCCTTCTCTTTTTATAGTTGCTCCATCATTGTTATCTATATGCGGATCAAATAAACAAGTTACTTTTATTTCTGGTATTTCTTTTTTTACAAGTTTATAATAATCTATTGCTTCTGGAATACTACTTGTAGCAAATATTGCATGGAATTTTCCTTTACTTAATTTAAAGAAATTGTTTTTTATATCCTCTACTACCTTATTTTGATGTTCTTTTGTCTTATACTGAGCATTTGGTACATAGTCTTCTATTCCCTTTTTATCTCCATATTGAGATTCATCATCTTTCGCTATCATACCAACTTCAGATGGAGTAATATATTTATAATATATATCCTCTTTTTTCTTATTTCCCAATACATCTGATACAGAATTAGCTTTTGCTTTTTCTAAAGCTACAACCTCTCTAAGTTCTGAATCTTTAAAAGTCATAACTTTATTAACATCAAATCCTAAAACATTCTTATCCCTTATACCATCAGAGATACTGTATCTATGTAGCTCATCTCCAAATACACTAGTTGTTGTGCTACTTTTTTTCTGATTTTCCTCATGTATTGGTGTTCCTGTAAATCCAAAGAAAATAGCATTAGGGAATGTTTCTTTTATAGTGAGTAACATCTTACCAAAAGTAGACCTATGTGCTTCATCCACTATGAAAACCACTCTTTTTTTATTTATCAACTCTAAATCACGAAGATTCAATCCACCATTTTCTTCCTGTATTTTGCTCATTTTCTGTATAGAAGTTACTATTAGTGTGTCTCTATAATCATCACTCTTTAATTTAGTTATTAAAACTCTTGTGTCCTCTGTTTCTTGTACATATTCCCTATCATCTGCAAAACTTCTATACTCTTTTAATGATTGAGTACCTAGCTCTATTCTATCCGTTAAGAATACAACTTTATCTGCATCATTTGAATTTGCAATTAGTTGAGCAGATTTAAAACTTGTCATAGTCTTTCCTGACCCTGTAGTATGCCAGATATATCCTCCTCTTTGTTTTGCTTCTCCCCATTTTATCTTCGAAACTTTGTCAGATATAGCATTAGCTGCATAATACTGATAACTTCTAAGTACCTTTAATATACCATCTGAATCATCTGCAATAGTATAAAATCCTATTAACTGATGAGCCATTGGTATTGAAAGTAATTTTGATGTAAAATCTTTCCAGTTATCAATTCGCTCATTATTAAAATCCGCCCAATGAAAATAATAATCTGAATTAAATTTTCCATCTCTTCCAGGATTCGCAAAATAAACACTTTCTTCTGGAGTCATTGCTACAAAAATTTGAACTAAAGAGAATAATCCTGTAAATACAGCTTCTTCTGAATATTTTTTTATTTGATTACATGCATAACTTAAAGGTACACCGTTCTTTTTTAATTCTATATGTATAACAGGCATACCATTTATCAATAGAGTTATATCTCCTCTTCTATCATTTAAGTATTTCGATTTACTAGAAAATCTCGGTTGTTGAGCAATTTGGTATCTACTTTGTCCTGCTGCTATCTCTTGCCTATCATAAATTTTTAAACTTATTTCTTTTCCAAAATGATTTTTATCATTTTCATTATCTCTTTTTATTTCTATTGTTTTTCCATTTATTAATCCATTTAAGTTTAATGGTGTTCTAAGTTCATTTATTTTATCAATAATTTGATCCATTTCACTTCTTGTCAATGGATATTCATCTAGTCTATCTATACTTTTATTATTTTCGTATAAAATATCTGCCCAGTTTTGAATTAAGTCATCTTCTGTGTAATTTTTAAGTACTTTTTCTTCCCAACCATGCTTTTGTAGTATTTTTATTAAAGCTTCTTCAAATTCGGCTTCTGTTCTAAATACATCCATAATATATCACCTTTATTAATAATTTTTTATTTCTGATGTTTTATAAACATTATACCCTTCATAATAATAACTTGCATCTATTCCCTTCATATAAATATCTCTGTCATTTATTTTATCTGTAAGTGCATTTTTTAACACAAATTTTATTTCTATATCTCTTATTGGACTTCTTTCCATAGCTAAAAGATAGTCTTCTTTATCAATTTTGCTCCAATCAATAACTTTTCCCAGCTCTTTTTTCAATATCAAATCCAACCATATTCTCATACTTCTTCCATTTCCTTCTCTAAAAGGATGAGCTATATTCATTTCAACATATTTTTCTATTATTTCATCATATGTAGATTGTGGCATTTTATCTATGTACTTTATTGAGTTTTCAAGATACATTAATGGTGCAAATCTAAAATTTCCTTTTGCTATATTTACCTCTCTTAGTTTTCCTGCAAAATTATATATTTCTGAGAATAGGATTTCATGTATTTTAGATAGGCTTGCAAATTTTCCTATTTCATCTTCTAATATGTTATTTTTTTCAAATATTTCTATTGCTTTTTTCTTACTTATTTCCTCTTCTATTCGAGCTAATTCTGAGGAATCAGTTATGCCTAATTTATTTTCTAAGGTCATTTTGATACTCCTTTAATTTTTTTGTTATACAAACATTTTTTCTAGACAAGCTTTCTTTATATTTTTAAGTTTTTCTAGTTTCCGCTGATGAAGAGAGATAAGGTTGTCTATATTTATAAATAATTTAGATATTTCTTCTCGTTCTATTTTAGATGATGGAATTTTTATCTCTATATCAGCCATAACATTATTCATAAGTTTTGGATTTCCAACATATGACACATACCCTTTTGAAACATTATTTAATGCTTCCGCAATCATTTTATTTGTTTTTATTTTATTTGAAAGTAAAACACCACAAACATTAGTGCAATAAAACTTTCCCTCTCTATAATTTACGGTTCCTGCATTAGCTCCATCTGTTGTCCAAGTTATAGCATTTTCATATAAATAATCTTTATAGTATCCCATTAATCCATTATCTTTTGTTTGAGATGAGTATACTGGATAAAAATTTTCTTTGGTTTGTTTTTTTTCAGTCATGTTACTTGGTAGTACATAACCACGAGTTATTTTAAAGATTTCATATACCTTATGCTGTTACTTGGTACGTACATAACCACGAGTTATTTTAAAGATTTCATATACCTTATGCTGTTCCCAATCATCATTAAATCCCTTGAATCGAATTTTTGGTCTTTTATCATTATTTCAGCCCTTTCATATCAAATTCATTTCCTTCTAGTTCATCAATCATCTCACATAGTATACTTTCAGTTTCTTTTATTTCAGATTCAATTCCAAAATATGTTTGCTTATACTTATCTGATATAGATTCAACCTTAGAAACTAGTTCATTTACTATACTATCAGTTAATTTGAATAATTCATTTACTAAGTTTTTAATCCATTTAACTTCTAAAAGATATTTTATCTGACTTTCAGAAAGATTCTCTATTGTTTCTTTTGTTAAACTTATTAAATCAGCTTCTTCTGTTTTTATATTTTTCTTAAGTTCCGCTTCTTCTTCTATTAAAGAGCATACTCTTTTTACCTTATATTCAAATGTTTCTTCTTCAAACTCAAAATTATTTTGTATCTCAGAAAGATAATTTTGTATCTCTTTCTTAGGATAAGTAGTATCCTTATTCTGCTGCATTTTGCTCCATTCTACATTATTACTACATTTTATATAATTAACTTTTTCATCTTTTTTAGCTTTTCTTTCAAGCAACTCTAAATATCCTTTTAATTCTTTTACTTCATCCGTATCTATATCTAAGCAAATTTCTTTATATTTATCTTTTACATTTTTACTTGCAAATGCATCTCCTGCATCATTTAATATATCTGACTCTTTTTCTTCTTCATCTAAAGAATCAAATATCTCCTGTTTTTCTGAATCTATTTCGTTTAATCTATCTTTTTTGGTTTTTAATTTAGTATAATCATCAAATAATATTGTTTCTTGTACAATTTCAAAAGGAATTACTCTTCCTAACCAACCTTCTTGTACTTCTGTTTCTTTTCCATCTTTATTTTTTACTACCATATTAGGATCTACTTTTTTTATTGATTCTTTTCCCTCAGTCTGTATAATTTCTAAATCAGTAGCTATCTTAGTCCACTCGTTGTCTAATATCTGATATGCATTATACTTATCTATTATTTCAAATTTTTCTAAGCGATTAAATATATCTTCACTTATTATTTCTTCCTCTTTAGATATATTTATATCATCCATGTTTTCAATAAGTTCTGTTTTAAGATATTCATCAAATGATTCAAATGCTATTTTAAAGTTTTCTTTGAAATTTTTTATATCTTCATTTTCTTTTATATATTTTTTTATATCTTCATTTACTAACTCTACATAAGGCGTATCTGTTTTTGTAAATAAATTTTCCTTTAATTCAGGAAATGCCTTCCAGTATTTTTCTAATTCATCTATTTCAGATTTTGGTATTCCACCAAACATAGATGCATATATATCCCAACTCTCTGCTTTTTCTGATGAATCTACATATCTTGGTATATTTAGATTATATTCATTTTTTCTTATTTCTTCTCTTGATACTTTTTTAGAATATTTTTCTATTGTTTCTCTATTTTTTATTGTATCTACTATTTTTCTTATATCTGATGCTCTTAGTTTGTTGTTTTTACCTTCTTTTTCAAAGCCTTTTGATGCATCTATTATAAGAACATCTGTATTTTCTCTTTTTTGTTTTAATATCATTATTATAGTAGGTATACCAGTTCCAAAGAATATATTAGCTGGCAGTCCTATTATTGCATCTATATTATTATTTTCTATAAGATTTTTTCTTATTTCTCCTTCTTCTCCACCTCTAAATAGTACACCGTGTGGTAATACTATCGCCATTAGTCCATCTGGTTTTTATGATATAAATCATGTAATAAAAATGCATAATCTGCTTTTCCTTTTGGTGCTAGACCATATCTAGAATAACGTGGGTCATTGCCTCTTCCATCAGGATTCCATTTCTGAGAATATGGTGGATTAGATACAACAGCATCAACATATAATGGCTCATTATTTAATTTTTCATCTATAGGCCAGTCTTCTTCTAATGTATCCGCGTTTCTAACTACTATATTATCTACATTTATTCCTCTCATTATAAGATTCATACGAGTTAAGTTATATGTATTTTGTTTTAATTCTTGTGCATAATATTTTATATTTCCATGAGTGTTCATATGTTTTGATACACATTTACCTATGTTTATCAATAATGATCCAGAACCACTTGTAGGGTCATAAATCTTTATTTCTTTTCTATCACTTAAATGTTCTGCTACTATTTCAGACATTAGTAATGATACCTCATGAGGAGTATAGAATTCTCCAGCTTTTTTACCTGCATTTGCTGCAAACATACCTATAAGATACTCATATATAAATCCTAAAACATCATAATCCTGTTTTCCATCCATTGGTATATCTTTTATTAGAACTAATAAATCACTTATTGCCTTTGTCTGTTGTCCTGCATTGCTTCCTAATTTACTAAGACCTGTTTCTAATGTTGTAAATATTCCTTCAAACACTTTTTTATGTGTATTAGATATTAAACGAGAGAATGCCCGTAGTGCATCCCTTACATTAGATACATCAAACTGATTTCCTTTTTCTAACCAAGTTGAGAATAGATTTTCATAAGCTATAAAGTATCCTAAATTTTGCTGTATATATTCCATAGTCTCAGAATCTTCTTCTGTTAGATTTTCTATATCTTCCTGTTCAAATTCATTTTCCTTTAAGAATCTTATTTCTCTTTCTGATAGATATTTGTAGAATATAAATCCTAATATGTAATCTTTGTACTCATTTGCTTCTATTTTCGAACGCATTTTGTTTGCTGATTCCCATATTTTATTGGCTAATTGTTGCTTATTCATGCTATTTATCCTCTTTTCTTTATACTGTGTTTTGTATGTTGAATTTTTTTAGTTTTATTATTTTTGTTATATATTTTATGTACCTTTAAAATAAAACATACACTTAAATTATATCATTTTATTTATTTTTTTGCTACAACTTGGGAACAGCATAAGTTATTTGATTTATCTGAACGTATAACGAGAAAAAATATTAATTTAGAATCAAAACTACCTTTAACTATATCTGCTCAGTATGGATTAGTAGATCAAATTACTTTTTTTAATAATAGAGTTGCTAGTAGAGATGTTAGTAATTATTTTCTTATAAAAAATGGAGAATTTGCATATAATAAAAGTTATTCTGATGGTTATCCATACGGGGTAGTAAAAAGATTAGATTATTATGATAAAGGTGTGTTATCTACTTTATATATAATTTTTTCTATAGATAAAAAATATATAAATTCTAATTATTTACTATATTATTTTAATACAGATAATTGGTATAAACATATTTCTGAATGTGCAGCTGAAGGAGCAAGAAATCATGGTTTATTAAATATTTCTGCAGATGATTTTTTTAAATTAGAATTAAAACATCCTAAGGATTTATATGAGCAAAAGAAAGTAGGAGAATTTTTAAAACAATTAGATAGCCTTATCGTCCTTCATCAGTAGTTGTTATTATTTTTTTCGAAATATACCACACTATTTACAACATATATAATAAATACATAACAAATAATAATACATTATAATATTATCATTCATTTTTTCTTAATATATTCATAAACCTCAAATATAAAAAGCACAGAAAACTATACTACAGTATAATCTTCTGTGCTAATCTTTTACATCTTATCTATAGATAACTCTTTTTTTAATTTCAACTTAATTCCAGATATCCTACAAATTTCTCTAAGTGCAACCTCTAAAATAGCATTTGAAACATGTACTTCTTTTGGTCTTTTAGAAAATATCTGATGAATAAATTCATCTGCTATTGACTTAATTATATTATCAGATGGACTCATATATATTTCATTCTCTATTTTTTTATTATTTCCAAATACAAAAGCTATAGAAATTGTATATTCATTATAAGTTCTATCATAATAAAGCTCATTTGGAACAAATATTTTCAATTCTAGAATTCCTTTGTGTTCGTTTATACCTTCTAAGAGCATTATATCCTTTTTATCTTCTATCTTTATTTCTTCAAATACATAATCCTCTATTAAAAGTGGTTTAAACCTAGATTCACCTATACTTCCATCTTCTTTCAATTCAACATAAAATATTTCATCTAAAAGAAGAGAAAACTTTTTATCAGATTTTTCATATACTTCTAGAGCTCTTTCTAAAATTTTAAAGTTTTCAATAGTAGAAGCTACTTCTTCTTTATTTAATGCCATAAAATCGAATCCTGGTTCATCTTTTACAAAGTTTAACCAATTTCCTCTTCCTCTATATTTATAACCTAATTCTTTTATAATTTTTCTTTGAGTTTCTTTTAAATCCTCTCTATCATCCCAATAACAAGCTATTTTATTCTGTGAATATATTACATAATCTAATGGTATATTTAATTTTTTATATTCATATTCTCCAAGAAGTGAACTAAAGGCTTCTTCTCCTTCAAACACTTCTATTCCTTTCACCATTTCCATAAATCCTCTTATTCTATAATATAATACATCTTCAGAGAATTCCCTTTTAACAGCTATTATATGATTGGTCATTATATTTTCCCAAGGTTTTAATTGACCTATTCTTGTAGCAATTTCATAAAGTTCACGCCATTGTTCTATTGTCGCTTTTTCATAATTTCTCTTTTTGGGTGTAATATTGCTCCAAACATACTCTAATAATATTTGTTTATAACGTCTACCTTTAGCATCTACCTTATATTCATTTTTTTCAGATTCTACAAATTCATATTTAGATAATTCTTCATTAGAAACTTTTTTAATTTTATTTGCATCATCTACTACATCTGGCTCAAACTGATCTGGATAAATAGTGCTTCCTTCATATGCACAAACTCCCATTCTAGGAGAATTACAAATTGGTAGTGCATATTCTGGAGCATCCTCTTCATTTTCTAAACATTCATCACACCAAAATATATTATTATCAAATGATAGACCTTCTGGCATTATCCATTTTGCTTTGTTTTTTCTGCAATTTTGACATATAAATTGAGGAGGATTATTTCTTGATAAAATTTCTATATCATTATCTAACTTTTTCCCTCTAACTCTACGTCTATCTACTTTCAAAATTAATTCTGTAGTAGAACCATAGTCATATTCATATTTAAAATTTTGACCTACTTCAAGAACATCTTTTAATTTATAATCCATACTTTTTACTTGTCTTCTTCCCAAAATACTTGCTAGAAAATCATCTTCACTACAAAATTCATCATTAGGAACAATTTCGTAATTTATATTTTCTACTATGAATGAACTCAAATGACCACAACATTCAACCCAAATATCTCTGATAAAGCTATCCAATTCTCTTAAAGTTGCTTTTTCATTTATTTCTATGATTATCCAATAATCTTTATCATATTTGTCTGAAATAGATATTTGAAAATACCCCTGCTTACTTCTTTTATTTTCTTCTTTAAAACTTTCTTCTCTTTTTTTACAAGTGTCTAAATGACGCAACATACAACCCTTAGTGTATTCTTTTCCACAATACTTACAAAATCCTTTACTTTTTTCAGACATAAAATCATCCTCTTTTCCTTTTTTTAATTTGACGTCTTATCCGAATTTTATCATATTTCAAAAAAAGTGTGTAGCCATAAAACCGACTACACACTCTAAATTCTATAATTATAACATTTTTGCTCTTAATTCTTCATTTGATAATGGATGTAAATAACTTGGAGCTACATCAAATGGAGTTTTGCATCCTTTCATACCTTCCTGATTCATACGGTATGCTGCTCTAGCATAAGCAACTAACACACTTGAAGTGAATTCTGGGTTAGAATCAAGCTGTAAGCTGTATTCTATAACGTGTTTGTTTTCATTTTCCCATCCAGTTTTACCACTGTATATTACAAATCCACCATGAGGTATTCCACCGTGTTCTCTCTGAAGTGTTTCTTCATCTATGAAATGTACAGTTGTATCGTATTCATCGAAGTAGTTAGGCATTGTAACTATTTCTTCTCTGATTTTATCTAAATCTGCACCTTCTTCTGCTACAGCAAATACTTCTCTTGTATGTTTCTGGCGAGTAGTTAGTGTTGGATTAGATCCACTTCTAACTGCATCTAATGCTTCTGGTACAGGTATTGTGTACTGTCTAGCATCTTTTACTCCTTCAACACGTCTTACCGCATCACTGTGTCCCTGGCTAACACCTTTTCCCCAGAATGTATATGCTTCTCCTTCTGGTAATATTGCACTAGCGTAAACACGATTTAATGAGAACATTCCTGGATCCCATCCAGTAGATATAACTGCTATTTTATTTGATTCTTTACATTCTGCATCAACTGCTGCAAAATGTTCTGGTATTCTTGCATGTGTATCAAAACTATCAACTACATTGAAGTATTTAGCAAATTCTTTAGTCTGTTCTGGTAAATCTTTTGCACTTCCTCCGCATAATACCATAACATCTATATCATCTTTCATATTTACTGCATCTTCCATTTTATATACAGGAATATTTGCATCATGTGGATGTATGCTGCTTGGATCTCTTCTTGAGAATATTCCTACTATTTCCATATCTTTTGTTTTACTTACGGCTGATTCTACACCTTTTCCAAGGTTTCCATAACCAACTATTCCAACTCTTATCATCATCAAAACCTCCATTGTTTATAAATATAGTATAATAATATCACTAATTCTTTTTATTTGTATATATATTTTTTTAAAAATTTTGAAACTATTATGAGCAAATTTTTCAATTTTTTCGCAAATACTTAATACCCTTCAACTTCTTCTTTCAAACATACAAAAATACAACTAATATTTTTAACTAGTTGTCTTTTTAATCTATAATTATTTATTTTCTATCTTTTAAATCTTTTTCAATATTTCTTTTCCAATCACCGCCTAATTTTTCATCGCAACATCTCATCATTTTAACAGCATCAGAAACTGCCTCATAGTTTAATTCTATTCCTTCTTCATCACAACAAAACTCAACTGCATAATCTTCTTCAATTCCAAGATTTTTAGCCTCACCTATTGCATCTATATTTGCTCCTAAGAAAAGAAACTCCCAATTGCTTTCTTCTTTAGCTCTTTCAATCAATCTTTTAACATCATGATATCTGTATTTTTCACTGGCATTTTCAAGTCCATCTGTCATAATGACGAAAACAGTTTTTTCAGGAATATCTTCTTTTCTTGCATATTTGTGAATATTTCTTATATGTTTTATTGAATCTCCAACGGCATCCAAAAGTGCTGTACAACTCATACAAACATACTCTTCCTCTGTAAGTTCTTTAACTTTATTTATATCAACTCTATCCAAAACCACATCTTGATTATCATTAAAAAATACAACAGATATAAGAGCATCTCCTTCTTCTTTTTTCTGCTTCTTTATAAGTGAATTAAATCCACCTATTGTATCACTCTCTAATCCACTCATAGATCCTGATTTATCAATTATAAATACTAGTTCAGTCAAATTTTTCATACCATCATCTCCCATTTATATTTTTTTCTCTATATTCTCAGTATAGAGTATTTAAAAATACAAATGGTCGCACAATAGGTGACAATTAAAAATTAATCTATATATTATAATTCTAACAAGATATTCCATAAATATAATAAGGTATTCTTTAAATCTAACATCCTATTAAATTTTCTCCAAAATCATACAAAATATCATTTACTTCTAATACATCATATATTTTATTTTCTATACAATACTCAATTATAATATCAAATCTGCTACTATGTGTTAACTTATATCCAGCCTTACCAATAAAATCATCTGTTTCATCCAAATCTAATTCAAAAGCTAAGGCAAATGCAATTGCAGTTATTTTGCTAGGCCTATAATCTGGATTATTCTTTATCTTTGAAAAATGTTTTCTATCAATATTAGCCTTCCTATAAACATCTGCTGCCTTAAGACTTCTTTTTTCTATAATAGAAACGAGCTCCTCAGAAAAAGACTTCTCTAACTGTTGCTCCAAATCATACTCAGATATTTTTCTTCTACGCTTTATAAAATCTGGCATCTCACAAATTTCTGAATCATCATCAATTTGTAAACACTTATCCTCTAATGGCAAAGAACATATACTAGCATCATTAAATAATATCTTTTGATCTATATACCTATCTTTTATATATCCATTAATCTCATTAAAAAGTTTATTACTTATTCTTTCATTCATATAATCACCTTCAAGCTAAATAAAATCATTACTAATTACATTTTATATCTAATAATAAAAATAATCAAAATTTTTATTATATAAAGAGGATTCTTTGATAAAAATATAGAATTTCTTATTAAAACTTAAAACATATTTAATGAGTAAAATGTAAATTAAAATACTCAAAGGAGTGATATACTATGCTAAACAAAAGAATATCTCCAAAAGAAACATATAATCCAATATTATCACCTTGGAACAGAATAAAAGACGACGATGAAGAATTTGATGATGAAGAATTCGACGACGAATACTATGACGAATTCAACGACGATGAAGATTTCTTTGAAGATGAGGACGATAACTTCGATTACTTTGATGACTAAAACTAAACAAATATTTAAAATGCTATCATCTAAAATATGGTAGTATTTTTTATTTTTAATATAATCATCTAAATAATTATTACACTATTCACTAATAAATTTAATACCAAATAAAAAAATAGTTATTAGCCTAGGCTAATAACTTTAAAAAAGGCTACTAAGCATCGCTTAGTAGCCTCATCATTATTTACTCTTGTAATAAATCGAGGATGTTATACCATTTCGACAATCTGCAGAACATTTTTTCTTATTTTGTTAGCTTGAAAAGCTAACATTTAAATCAGAAAAATGTTCGAAGCCTGGAGAAAGGTATAATTCCGAGATTTTTTTAGTATCTTGGATTTTTTATAGAAGCCTGTGCAGCTGCAAGTCTTGCTATTGGAACTCTGTATGGAGAGCAAGATACATAGTTTAATCCTGTATTGTAGCAGAATTCAACTGAAGATGGTTCTCCACCATGTTCACCACATATACCAAGTTTTAATTCTGGTTTAACGCTTCTACCTAATTTAGCACCCATCTGAACAAGTTTTCCTATACCTTTCTGGTCTAGTACCTGGAATGGATCTTTTTCTAATATTTCTTTATCTACGTATTCACCTAAGAATTTACCTGCGTCATCTCTTGAATATCCGAATCCCATCTGAGTAAGGTCGTTAGTACCGAAACTGAAGAAGTCTGCAACTTCTGCTATTTCATCAGCAGTTAAGCAAGCTCTTGGTATTTCTATCATTGTACCTACAGTGTAGTCAACTTTAACACCTTTTTCTTCCATAACTTTTTCAGCTGTTTCTTCTATCATTCCTCTTATAAGTTTTAATTCGTTTACTTCACCTACTAGTGGAACCATTATTTCTGGATGAACTTCTACACCTTTGTTTATTGCTTCTATAGCACCTTCTATTATAGCTCTAGCCTGCATTACGCATATTTCTGGGTAAGTAACAGCAAGTCTACAACCTCTGTGTCCTAGCATTGGGTTGAATTCTTCAAGGTCAACTATTCTCTTTCTTATTTCTGCTGCATCTATTCCCATACTTTCTGCAAGTTCAGCTATTGTTTCATCATCCTGTGGTAAGAATTCATGTAGAGGTGGATCAAGAAGTCTTATATTAACCGGTTTACCTTCCATAACTTCAAATATTTCTAAGAAGTCCTGTCTCTGCATTGGAAGTATTTTTGCTAGAGCTTTTTCTCTCTGTTCAACATCTTTAGAAAGTATCATTTCTCTAACTGCTGGTATTCTATCTTCTTCAAAGAACATGTGCTCAGTTCTACATAATCCTATACCTTCAGCACCAAATTCTACTGCTGCTTTAGCATCTCTTGGGTTATCTGCATTTGTTCTAACCATCATCTGTTTAGTTTCATCAACCCAGTTCATTAATTTTTCGAAGTTTCCTGTAACTTCTACTGGAGACTGTTTAACTTCTCCTAAGTATACTTTACCAGTTGAACCGTCTATTGATAAGAAGTCTCCTTCTTTTATAGTAAGTTCTCCTGCTCTTATTTCTTTAGCTGCTTCGTCAACTTTTATTTCGCCACAACCAGCTACACAACATTTACCCATACCTCTGGCAACAACTGCTGCATGAGATGTCATACCACCTCTAGCTGTTAATATACCTTCAGCTTTTACCATACCTTCTATATCTTCTGGAGAAGTTTCCTGTCTAACAAGAAGAACTTTTTCTCCACCTTCAACTGCAGCAACAACATCATCAGCATTGAAGTAAACTTTACCACAAGCTGCACCTGGAGATGCTGGAAGACCTTTAGCTAATACAGTAGCTTCTTTTAAAGCTTTATCTTCAAATGTTGGATGTAATAACTGGTCTAACTGGTTAGGTTCAACTCTCATTATAGCTTCTTTTTTATCTATTATTCCTGCTTCAACTAAATCAACAGCAACATTTATAGCAGCTTTAGCTGTTCTCTTACCATTTCTAGTCTGAAGTATGAATAATTTTTCATTTTCTATAGTAAATTCTATATCCTGCATATCTTTGTAATGGTTTTCAAGTATCTGAGTTACTTTTACGAACTGATCGTATATTTCTGGCATTACATTCTGAAGAGTAGATATATCCTGTGGAGTTCTTATACCTGCAACAACGTCTTCACCCTGTGCATTTATTAAGTATTCACCGAATAATTTGTTTTCTCCAGTAGCTGGGTTTCTTGTGAAAGCAACACCTGTACCACTTGTTTCACCCATGTTACCGAATACCATTGACTGTATATTTACCGCTGTACCAAGTTTGTGAGATATATCGTTTAATTTACGATATACTATAGCTCTTGGGTTGTTCCAAGATCTGAACACTGCTTCTATAGCAAGCATTAACTGTTCTTTTGGATCCTGTGGGAAGTCAGTTTTAACTTCTTTTTTGTATATAGCTTTAAATTCTTCAACTATACCTTTTAAATCTTCAGTAGTTAAATCTGTATCGAATTTATATCCTTTTTCTTCTTTAACTCTGTCTAATACATTTTCAAATTTATATTTTGGAACTTCCATAGCAACATCTGAGAACATCTGTATGAATCTTCTGTAACTATCATAAGCAAATCTTTCATTCTGAGTTGCATCTGCTAATCCTAATACACTGTTGTCATTTAATCCAAGATTTAATATAGTATCCATCATACCTGGCATTGAGAATACAGCACCTGAACGAACTGATACTAATAAAGGATTTTTAGTGCATCCTAATTTTTTACCCTGTAATTCTTCTAATTCTGCAAGATGTTTTTCTATTTCTGCTACGATTTCTGCTCTTATAGTTTTTTCATTATCGTAGTAATCATTACAAGCATCTGTAGTTATTGTAAATCCCTGAGGAACTGGTAATCCTATTTTAGTCATTTCTGCTAAATTGGCTCCTTTACCTCCTAGTAAAGATTTCATTTCTTTACTACCTTCGCTAAAACTATAAACATACTTAGTTTCCATTTTTTAACCCCCATTAAATTTAAAAATTTATAACCTTAAACTTTTGATATTATATTTATTTAAAGTGGTCGCCGTTAAACGACCACTGTTTAACATTTTTATACACTATATAACTTTTTAGAGATTTAATCTATATCTCTCCATCTTTGAATATGCTTAACCCATTTTCTTTCATTATATCTAGGATTATTCCAGCTGTTTCTTCTATAGCCTTATTAGCTACATTTATAACCGGACATCCAAGTCTTTTGAATACGTTTTCCGAATAATCAAGTTCGTCTAGTATTCTTTCAAAATTAGCGTAGTTTGCTTTACTTGAAAGTCCTAACGCTTTTAATCTTTCAGTTCTGATTTCGTTTAATTTTTCAGGTGAATTAGTAAGTCCTATGATTTTTTTAGTGCTTACTTCAGATAATTCTTTTGGAATCGGAACTTCTGGAACTAAAGGAACATTTGCTACTTTTATATGCTTGTTAGCTAGATACATGCTAAGTGGAGTTTTAGATGTTCTTGATATACCAACAAGAACTAAATCTGCTTTAAGAACTCCTCTTGGATCTTTACCATCATCATATTTAACTGCAAACTCGATAGCATCTATTCTCTTGAAGTATGATTCATCAAGTTTTCTTATTATTCCTGGTTCTCTTTTTGGTTTTTTCTCTAAACGACTACTTATTTTTTTAAGCATGTCTGACATAAGGTCTATTGAGCTGATTCCTTCTCTTTCTGAGAATTCTGTTATAATCTCACACATTTCATCTTCAACTAATGTGTAAACTACTATAGCATTTTCTTTTTTAGCATTTTCTAATATATCTAAAAGCATTCCCTTTTCTGTTACAAAAGGAAATCTTTTTATCTCGTATGGATCACGACCGTAGAACTGTGACATAGCCGCTTTTATCATATTTCTAGCTGTTTCTCCAATCGAATCAGATATTGCATATATCATCAACTTATTATCCACTGACATTCCTCCTAACTATCTACCATTTCTAAAAATAATTTGGTTATATTTGTTTTAGATATTCTTCCTACAACTCTTATTTTTGATTCATTTTCCTTATCTCTTTCTACTACTGGAACTGAATCAACTTCATGTTCTATTATTTTTTTAGCTGCTGTAGTTATTGAATCATCTTTATTCAATGTTACTATGTTAGGCATTCTAGTCATTATCATACCAATAGGCATCTTATTTATATCTGCACCGCCTATTGTCGCCTTTAGTAGGTCTTTTCTTGAAACAACACCACATAGGTTTTCTTCATCATCGATTATAACTATACTTCCTACATCTGATAAGAACATAGTTACAATTGTGTCGTATATGCTAGAATCTTTTTTTACTAGTACTGGCATACTCATAACACTTTCAACTTTTCTCTCTTTTATATTACTTCCTATAAGATTGATTTCATTTACTCCCGAGTAGAAATATCCAACTTTAGGTCTTGCGTCAAGTATTCCTGTCATAGTTAATATGGCAAGATCTGATCTAAGTGTAGCACGAGTGACATTTAAACTTGCGGCAATTCTTTCACTTGTTATAGGTTCATGTTCCTTAACTATATCTATTATCTTTAACTGCCTATCATTAAGCTGAATTTTAATCACCTTCCTCCATTGTGCTATACTTTATTTCCTAGCACGCTTATATTGTATATTATATAACCTTATGTACCATTCTGTAAATAGAAAAATTATATTTTAATCATATTTATCGTACATTATTTATATTTTATACGATATTTATGACATATTAATATATTTTTTATTACAGCTTTCAGTATATCAGCTCATCTTATTTATAATTATAACTCATATTTAATGTATTATAAATAGTATATTATAAATTTCCATTTTTATTTTTTTATATTATTTAATAAATAATTTTTTTTGAATAATTTTTATTAATTCTCTTTATTTTTTAATACTATACTTTTTTATACCATATGTATAAAAAATACATACAATCACTTCTAACTAAAGATAATATATATTATTTGATTTCATTTTTATTTAGTATGTTTTATTTATATTAGTGTCCAATATTTTTTATAAAAATATGTTATACAAATAATAGTTTAATATAGTTTTTTTCTATAATAAAATATTTTGCATTACTTTTTATTTATAATTTTTTATTTTATTGACTCATTGCTTTTTTTTCTATATTCTTTTAATGAGGTGATAATTTATGATAACAACAAATGAAGTTGCAGAATTATTTGGACAGGGATTTGACTGTTCACAGGTAATAGTTTCTTATTTTGCAGAAGACTTAGGAATTGATGACAAAACAGCAAAAAAAATGTCTGCTTGCTTTGGTGCAGGTATGTTCGCTGGTGAAACATGTGGAGCTTATGTAGCTGCACTAATGGTAATAGGTTTAAAATACGGTCATTATGAACCAAATACCCCTGATGTAAAAAATCAGAGCATAGGTAAATTAATGGAATTTAAACAGAAATTCGCAGAAAAACATAATTCTTGTGTATGTAAAAATTTACTTGATGGACTAAATCCATCTGTACCAGAAGATATGAACGTATTATTAGAAAGTGGAAAAATGATGTCTTTCTGTCCACAGTTAGTAGTAGACATAATCGAAGTACTAGAAGAAATCTTATAATATCGTAAAATTTCATTATAATTTTAAAAATGGCTGTTACAATAATCTATCGTAACAGCCTATTTTATTATTTTTTATTATCAGATTATATTATTATTCAGTTGTGCATCCACCACAGCTTGATCCTTCTCCAGCGCAACAAGCATAGCAGTGTTTTCCAGTTATTATATTTCTTACTTCTATTCCATCTTTACATAAATCGAATATATTTTTATTTCCTTCTATTTCAAGTCCTTCAGCCTGATTGAAGTCACAATCATAAACTTTTCCATCCCAGCCTACTGATATCTGATCTCTACACATCATATTTTCTACAGCACTTTCATTGAAGCTTCCCTCTAACTTACACATATATGGTACTAAGTTTCCACTTCTTTCAAGGAATGCACCGAATCTTCCTATTGGATTGTTTATTATATTGAATACAGAATTAAATACTATTCCATAGTCCGCAAATAATTTTGATTTATACTGTTTTGTTAAACTTTCCTGTGATGGTGGGAAGAATGCTCCTCCTGGATTGTAAACTAAGTTTAATACTAAGTCTTTATCTTTTCCATATCCAAGTTCATTTAATCTCTGAAGTCCAGATATTACTTTTTTGAATACACCTTTACCTCTCTGTCTATCACAATCTTTTTCTGAGTAGTATGGTAAAGATGCAACTACTTCTATTTTGTTTTCAGCAAATTTTTCTGGAAGATGAGTGTATCCTTCTTCCTGAAGTATTACTATGTTACTTCTAACTATTACTCTGTCAACTAATTTTGCTGATTCTTCCATAAACCATTCAAAGTTAGGGTTCATTTCTGGTGCACCACCAGTTATATCTATTGTATTAAATGAAGGATTATTTTTAACTAATTCTAGGCAAGCTTCCATTACCTCTTTTGACATTATTTCTTTTCCATTTGGTCCAGCTTCAACATGGCAGTGTTTACAAGCTAGATTACATAGAGTTCCTACATTTACCTGTAAAGTCGATAATTTTTCATTAGTTTTTAACCATTCTTTATGCTCTACCTTTTCAGCAAATGGTGTTATACATTCAAGATTTTCTAATCTATTCATAATAAAATTCCCCCCTATTTTATAATTCTAATTTATTTGCATTATTTTTCATCTGAACACCGAAAGCTAGAGTTGCTCCACCACTTATAGCCGCTGCAACATGAAGAGCTTCTGTCATCTGTTCCTGATTTGCTCCACTTTCTAAACATCCAGTAGTGTATGCATCTATACAGTATGGACATTTTACAGCATGAGCAACTGCTAATGCTATTAAAGATTTTTCTCTCTTAGTTAATGCTCCATCTTCAAAAACTGATCCATAGTAGCTCATGAATTTATTCCATAAATCTGGAGCATCCTCACCTATTATACCTGAACCAAATTTCATTAAGTCTTCTTTTTCAAAATAACAATCCATTTTTCAATTCCTCCAATTCTTATTTATATATAAAATCAGTATTTTGTATAAAATATCAGTATATTCTAAATTCAAAATACGATTTTTATCAACTAAAATTTATCTCTTAAATTTAAACTTCATTCTATTTGTTAGACTCTTAAATCCCTTTTCTGGCTTCTCATCTATTTCAAGAATTTCGTTTAATATATGTGATACATTTTCTGCTCCACCACGTCTAAAATTACCAGCACACGATGCACAGTAAACATAAAAGTCATCTCCACCTTTTTCTATTGCATCACTTGTAAATCCTTGAGATAATTCTTTTTCTTTTGCAGAGGCACATCCTCCAAGTCCACAACACTGAGCTTTTATTATTTCTATTTTTTTATTTTCTTCTTCATTATTATCTGGCAAGAATTTTTCTATATCTTTAAATATAAATCTAGCTTCTTTATCCGGACATGGCATAAATATCTTCATATCTTTGTCTAATTTTTTGCCTAGGTTTAACTCATCAAGTTTTTTATAAATACTAACAACCTTTGCATCTATTTTATTTCTTAAAAAATAATAGCAATTTGGACAAAGCATTACCACCTCTTCTACTTCTCTTTTTTTCAATTCATTGTTGATATTTTCTATTATTTTTTCAGCCTCTTTTTTTAAACCTAGCTCAGATACGGGTTTACCACAACAATCGTAAACTGTATCTATTCCATATTCTTTTAAAATCTCTGATATTTTACTTGTAGCTCCAGGATAAAATGATGGAAAATTGCATCCTGTAAATAGAACAACTTTGCTATTTGCTGATTTATAATTTTTAAATTTGTAATTTATTTTTTCTTTTAACAACATTGAGTATCCATCTTCTGCTATTTTATCTCCGTTCTTTTCAACAGAATCTTCTCTCATCATTATTGCTATCTTTCTTCCATCTATATCTTCTGGACAAACTCTCTCGCAATCTCCACATAAAAAGCAGTTATATGCTAAATCTGGTCTTTTAGAAAAATCTGCTAAATTTAAATCATATTTCTCTAAAAAACTGCAATTTTTTGTACATAAATCACACTCAATACAATTTGCCACTTCATTTTGAAGTTTTTCCTGTATTTCCATATTATTCACATCCAATTTTTAATTATTTTAATCATTCAAAATATCACTCATACTCTTTCTAATTATTTTAATCACTCAAAATCTTTATATTTATATTTATATTTATTTATACATAGATGCGATTTTCTCTATATCTTCTCCATCTCGATACATTTTTTGAAGAATTTGCATCCTGTACATGGTCTTTAATTTTCCATTTTTTTCAAATCTTATACCTGAAGTTGTTATATACGAATCTATTTGCTCTACTGGATATTTTTCTTTCATGTCGATAGATAACTGATAGTCTTCCATAAGAGGTATACTTCTGTAACCTCCATTTTCAAAAAACACATTTCTATCTATAAACATTCCCTGGTCTCCAAATGCTATTTTTCTATGTTTAACTCTAAAATTAGACATAAATCCACATATTTTCATTAGAATTCCCTTACTGTCAAATTTTAACTTTGCACATCCAAATTTAATACCTTTATTTACTGCTGCTTCTATCTTTTCTAAAATATCAGATTCTATTTTACTATCACAGTGTAAGAAAAATAGCGTATCTCCTATAGATGCCTTTGCCCCATTATTCATCTGATTTGCTCTACCTTTTTCAGATTTTATTAGCTTATAATTAGACTTATCTTTTATTCTCTCTTCAATAATCTGACAAGTCTTATCTTTACATCCACCCTCAGAAAAGATAACCTCAAAATTTCCATTTAGCCTTTCTAAATTATCTATCAAATTTTCGATATTTTTTTCTTCATTGTATATCGGAACTATGATAGAAATATAGTCTTTTTTTACATCCATTTCATTTAATTCCTTATTTTTAATCTTTGCTCTATATTCAATTAATATTTACTCTATTTTTTTCTTTTCATCGTTCTTTGCAGGCATTATTTTTTTAGCTAATAATAAAGAAACTACTGTTAATATCACTAAAAGTACTATTGCAATCATAAAATTAGGATTACTCATATCTAATGCTTTATCTCCTATATTTATAAACACTAGTGTTCCTGGGAATATTCCCACAATAGTAGCTATTATATAGCTTTTAAAACTCATCCCACTCAGACCTGCACCGTAGTTTATTACATTGTACGGAACTGCTGGAATTAGTCTAAGTACAAATATTATAAAGAAAGATTTTTTACCATCTGCCTCTATAAATGCCTGCCACATACTAGGAGATAATTTGTTCTTTAAAAAGTTTAGTATCATCTCTCTAGCCAATACTTTTGCCATAATAAACATTACTGCACTGTTCATCCAAGCACCTATTAATGTATAAATTGTACCTTTAAACATTCCAAATACAACTCCTGCTGCAACAGCAAGTATCGGAACTGGGAAAAATGCTATTGGAAGTATTGTAAATGCTAAAATATACGCAATCGGTGCAAATACTCCCCATCCTTCTATATATGTTCTAAGGTCTTCAACAGATATTCCACTTAAATATTTTTTATATATAAATACACATAATAAAAGTAGTACAACTATTGAAGCCTGTTTTATTCTTTTATTTACCTGTATCAATAAATCTACTCCTTTCAAATACTCACTTATTTTTTTACTAATCTATATTTTTATTTTATTCATCTTTTATTTTTTTAATATTTTATATTATTTTAGACATTTTATATTATCTAAAATATGTTTTTTCTATATTCTCTAGGAACTCATCCTCAAGATATGCTTTTATCTTATTATAAGTAAATTCATTTTTTATTGCTCTATCTGGTTCTTGATATTCAACCCATGCCATAGAGCACCAAGTTGTACCTCTTAAACACGTCATTTTTAGATATATATCCAATTTTTCTTCAACTTTTGATGTATCTATTCTAGCAGCTATAGCTTTTTTATATTCTTTCACAAATTCATCTATTTCTTCTCTTGTAAGAATTGTATCTGTTTTCCAAAATGTCGTAGTTGGAGCTAGGAAATGTCCTAAATCCTGCTCTATCTCTCCAAGTATAGGTTTTTCCCAATCTATAAGATAATTTTTAAACCCTTCTTTTTCATCTCCATTTATTAAGAAATTACCAGAGTTTAATTCTGTATTTATTATTCTATACTCTCTACATTCATATTCTCCTTCAAGAGATTTTTCTGCATTTGCGATTAATCTTTTTATAGTTTCTTTTGTTTTCTCATTGCCTAACTCTGAATTTATATATACAGATGCCATATTCTTACACTCATCAAGCATTGCATATAATGGATTTTGGGGAACTACAAAAGTATTTTCACTTGGCACTTCTACAGAATGTATATCGGCTAATATATGAGCTGCCTTTTTTAAATCTTTTTCATATACTAATGGCTTTCCCGGTAAGTACTCCATAACGAGTACACCATAGTCCAATTTACTTTTACTGTCATCTAAATAGTATACATGAGGTGTTCTTCCTGATTTTTCAAGTATCTTAAGTGCATTATATTCATATCCTATCTGATTTTCTAAATCCATCTGGCTCTTTGTGTTAAATCTTATTACTCTTTTAGTACCATCTTCTAAACTAAATAAATAGTTTATATTATATTCGCCCCGTCCTAATAACTCAGATTCAAGCTTATAATCTTCACTTACTCCAAAAAATTCTTTAAATTCTTTTCTATTTATATAACTGTCTACTATATTTTTATCTAACATAATTCATCTAGCCTTTCCTTAATTACTTCATCTATATATTTTTTAGTATTAGGACACTCATATTCATCACTTTCTATTCTCTCATATAAAAGTTTTAAATCCTCTTTTGTATCTATATCAACATATAAGTCTGAAAGTCCTACTGTAAGCCCAGATTTTTCTGCAGCTAATATTGTATTTTCAATGACCTTACCGCTTCCATAATGCTGATTATTAAATATTGCATCCGTAGCCTTTTTCATGCCTACCATATAGTATCCGTCATCTGCTGTTGGAGCTAGAACTATATCTTTTTCTTTTAAAATTTCAAATCCCTTTTCTAAGCTAGATATAGTAATCTCTGGAATATCTGCTCCAGTCAGTATGCAACTTTCATATCCTTTTGATAATACATAGTTTATAGCATTAAACATCTTAGCACCTAAATCTTCGCCGCTCTGTATATCTTTTTCAGCATATCCTTCAAAGTGCTTTTCTATATAATTATCTAAATCATCTGGTGTGTGAAATATAAATATATCTCTTCCTGTATTTTTAAATGTATTGAATATATCTTTTAAAAATGCTGAGTGTAATTCAGCACATTCTTCTCCCGATAAAAAAGGCATCAATCTCGTTTTTGTATGACCTGCTATCGGAATTCTACTAAATAGTATTAATGCTTCTTTTGTTTCTTTCATTATTTATCCTCTTTTTCCGTTTTCATTTATAAGCTAAATGCCTAATTGTATATTTAAAGTATACTCTATATTTTTTTACAAAACAAATATTATAGATATTTAAATTACTTTAATTATTTCTATATATTTTTTCTATAGTATTATAAATTTTTCTTTTATAACGCAATAAAAATAGCTGCAATTATTTACAGCTATTTCTATTATATACTATTTATATTTCTTTTCATTATAGATTTTTCTTAACATATATATCATGATTGTTAATGCAAATAATCTTATCTAAAAAAGAAGCCCTTAGCTTCTAACATTAACTAAATAACTCTATTAAAACTAAGCGCTTCTTCACATTTTATTAATTTTAAAATTTATTTGTATTCTATTTTGTTAAGATCACATATAGTTAGCATTGTATCTGATATGTTCTTTAACATATTTAATCTGTTGTTTCTAACATTATCATCTTTATCCATTACCATTACATTGTCAAACATATTATCAACTGCTGGTTTTAATGTAGCAAATGAATCAAGTGCTTTTCCGTAATCTTTGTTAGCAAGATGTACTTTAACTTCTTCTTTAACTGATTTGAATGCTTCATATAATTCTTTTTCTGGAGCTTCAACTAATAAAGCTTCATCAACATTTATACCTTCTGCTTTTTCAGCTAAAGTAGAAACTCTGTTAAATGCAGTAAGCATTTCAACTAATTCATCTTTATTTATCCATTCGTTAAGTTCTAATGCTCTATGATGCATATCTGCTATATCATTTATATCAGCATTTAATATTGCTTCAACAACATCGTATCTTATTCCCATATCTTTGAATAAGTTTTTAATTCTTTCTGAGCAGAAGTCTAACATCTGACCAACTACTTCTTCTTTGTTGAATTCTAATTCTGTGTAGTTATCTAATGCAGCTTCAGATATTTCTTTTATATCTATAGTTATTTTGTTTTCCATTAGTATATTTAATATACCTAGAGCCTGTCTTCTTAGAGCAAATGGGTCCTGAGATCCTGTTGGCTGTATACCTATTGCAAAGAAACCAGCTATTGAGTCTAGTTTATCTGCTATAGATACTACTGAACCTTCTAATGAAGCTGGAACTTCTGCACCAGCTGCTATTGGCATATAGTGTTCATATATAGCCTGTGATACTGCTGGATTCTCTCCTTCAAGTTTAGAGTATTCCATACCCATATATCCCTGAAGTTCATCAAATTCGAATACCATATTTGTAACAAGGTCAGCCTTACAAAGTTCAGCTGCTCTTACTATATCAGCTTTTTTATCTGCACATCCTAAAGAATCTGCTATTACAGCTGAAAGTTTTGTTATTCTTTCTGATTTATCGTATATTGTTCCTAATTTTTCCTGGAATACAACAGTTTTTAATTTTTCTTTATAAGATTCTAAGTTTTTCTTAGTATCTTCTCTGTAGAAGAATAATGCATCTGCTAGTCTAGCTTCAAGAACTTTTTCATTACCAGCTTTTACATTTTCTATACCGAAGCTGTCACCATTTCTAACGGCTATAAAGTTTGGAAGAAGATTTCCATTAGCATCTTCTACTGGGAAATATCTCTGATGATCCTGCATTGGAGTTATTACAACTCTCTTAGGAAGTTTTAAATATTCTTTATCGAATTCTCCGTAGAATGCAGTTGGATATTCAACTATGCAAGTTACTTCATCTAATAGGTCTGGATCCATTATTACTTTACCACCTAAAGATTCAGCTACTTTGTTAGCCTGTTCAACTATCATAGCTTTTCTTTCTGCCTGATCAAGTATTACATAGTTTTCTCTTAATTTAGCTTTGTAATCTTCTACTGAATTTACAACTATTTCTTTAGATCCTAAGAATCTATGTCCTTTAGTTACATTAGAAGCTACTATTCCTTCAAGGTCTACTGGAAGTACTTCATCATTAAGAAGTGCTACTAACCATCTTATAGGTCTAACAAATCTTATATCTTTTCCTGCCCAATGCATTGCTTTAGGGAATACTACTGATTTTACAGCTAGTGGAAGTATTTCTTTTAATACTTCTGCTGTTTCAGCACCATTTTCTCTTATTGTAGCGAATAAATATTCATCTTTTCCTACTTCTTTAAAGTATATATCTTCTGGATTTAATCCTTTACTTCTCATGAATCCCTGAGCTGGTTTAGTAAAGTTACCATCAGCATCTAATGATATTTTTTTAGAAGGTCCTTTTACTTCTTCTTCTAAATCTTCTTGTCTTTCTGCTAATCCATTTATTATGAAAGTTAATCTTCTTGGAGTTGCGAAAGTTTCTATATCGTCAAATTTAACTCTTTTTTCATTAAGCATTTTTGCAGTACTTTCTTTTATCTGTTTTAAAGTACTAGCAACGAATCTTGATGGCATTTCTTCAACGCCTACTTCAAATAAAAGGTAGTTATTCATTATTTGTCACCATCCTTTTTTAATAGAGGGAATCCCATTTCTTCTCTCTGTTTTATATATGTTTCGGCTACTACTTTTGCCATATTTCTTACTCTACCTATAAATGCAGCTCTCTGACTTACACCAATTGCTCCTCTTGCATCAAGAGTATTGAAAGTATGAGAACATTTTAATACGTAATCATAAGAAGGTATAACAAGGCCTTTATCCATTAATTTTAATGCTTCTTTTTCGTATTCATCGAATAAGTGGAATAATAATTCTGCATTACATTCATCAAATGAGTAAACAGAGTTTTCATATTCCTGTTTCTGGAATACATCGCCGTAAGTTAATTCATCATTCCATTTTAAGTCGTATACACTATCTACATCCTGTATGTACATAGCTATTCTTTCAAGACCGTAAGTTATCTCTCCTGTTTCTAATTCACATTCCTGATTACCTACCTGCTGGAAATATGTAAACTGAGTGATTTCCATTCCATCAAGCCAAACTTCCCAGCCTAGCCCCCAAGCACCTACAGTAGCTCCTTCCCAGTTATCTTCAACAAATCTTATATCGTGTTCTAATGGGTTTATACCTATTTCTTTTAAACTATCTAAATATAAGTCCTGTATATCATCTGGTGATGGTTTTAATATAACCTGGAACTGATGATGCTGATATAATCTGTTTGGGTTTTCTCCGTATCTACCATCTGCTGGTCTTCTTGATGGTTCAACGTAGCATACTTTCCATGGTTCTGGACCAAGTGATCTTAAGAAAGTATTTGGATTCATTGTTCCTGCACCTTTTTCAACATCATAAGGCTGTGTAATGATACATCCTTGCTTAGACCAATATCTCTGTAAAGCAAGAATCATCTCCTGAAAATTCATAAAAATCCCTCCTAAATATTATAGCCTTCCGTTTACACGAAAGGCTACTTTGCAATACTTTATATGTTTTAAATACCAATTACCTTATAATCGATATTAAATAAACTTTATCAGTAAAAACTAATCTTTTTTAAATCTGCTATTCAGCATTTTCGTCTTTTTCACATTCATTTATTAAATCATCTGTTATATCTTTATCGTCTGTATCTTCTTTTTTCTTTACAACTGTTTCTTTTAAATCCTTAGCTGTATTAACAAACATATCTTTTAATACTATTGCTTTTTCTTCATTAAGTTCTCCTAAATCAACAGTTTCTCCATCTGCTTCATTCTGTATTTTTATTCTATATTTAGATAATACAGCAGCTGATAGTCCAAGAATTGTAAGAAGAGGCATCATAGCTATTCCTATTACACCAACTGTAAATGGAATATTCATTATTATTTTGCCTTCTTTTTCAACGACTACTCTTACTCTGTTACTTTTAGCAAATAATTCTTTTAACTGAGCTTTAAGCTCTTCTACATCTTTGCCTATTTTTTCTTCTGTGCTTTTTCTAACTTCCTCAGCGTCTTCTTTACTTTTTTCAAAGAAATCTTCAACTTTTTTCTTTGCTTTTATTGCTCCTGAATTTTCTTCAAGGTAGATTATAGCCTCTAGGATATCTCCATCAGAATGAACAAGTGCCTCTTTTACTTCTTTGTAACTAGCTGATGGCACTCTTTCCATTACTTTATCCACCATTTCAATTGTTATACTGCTCATAATATCAGCTCCTTTTTAAAACTTATGTAAATCATCTAAGATGTTTAGAGATTTCATATTTAAATTACTTACATATGCTGTTAAGTACTGTTTCATTAATTTTGAAAGTTCCTTAGTCAGCACTTTATTGACTTGTGCCTTGCTGACAGTCTCTATTTCATTTGTCAGTATATAATTCATAAGCTTTCTCGTTGTTATATCAAGTCTTATATTTCCCGAGAAATTTTCTGCACATCTTTTACAAAGCATTCCACCTTCTTCTATATTGAATATAGCCCTTTGATCCGATTCATCTCCACATACAGAACATCTATCGGTAATAGGTCTAAATCCCATACAATCAGAAAACTTCAATTCAAAAGCTGCTGTTATAAACTCTTTATCAACATCCTTTTGAGACAGAAGATACATCGTTTTAACTATTAAATTGAATAATTTCGGATTTGTCTGGTTTTCTAAAAGAGAATTTTCAACTAATCTAGATATATAGGATGCATAAGAAAATGCATCTATATCATAGGATATATCATAAAAACTTTTTATTATCTCGCTCTGAGATACTCTATACATTCCTCTTTGTTTTTTTAATGTAAAATTGCTATATGCAAAAAGTTGTGCTGAAGGAAGTAGTGCCGACTTATTTCTTTTGGCACCTTTGGCTATTGCTGATACTTTTCCTAAATTTCTAGTAAAAATAGTAAGTATCACATCATTTTCAGAGTATCTGGATGTTCTAAGAACTATCCCCTGTGTGTTGAATATAACCAAATTTATCAATCCTTTTTATTATATTAATTATACTATATTTTCATTAAGTTTTATATATTTATATTATCATAATCTTTAATTTATTATCCTATCATCTGTGAAAGTAGTATACTAGATGTTAAATAATAAGCTCCTATTCCAATTATATCTAAAATTGTAGATATAACCGGAGCAGATATTGTAGCTGGGTCTGAGTCTAATTTAGTAAGCATAACAGGGGCTAGTACACCTATTAAAGCTCCTATTGCCATATTTACAAATAATGAAATAGATATAACTAAAGCCATATTTACATTATGTTTAAATACATAAATAACAATAGCTGTTATTACTCCACATATCAGTCCTGTAATTATCCCAACTAAACTTTCTTTTGCAATATCCTTTCCAGATATTTCCCTATTAGATAGGGTTATTATTGTAACTGAAGATGCCTGGCATCCTATATTACCACCCATTCCTATAACTAACGGAACAAAGAATAGAAGTTCCACAAAATTTGTTCTTATTAGAGTGTCGAAGTTTGCCATTAAACTTGAAGCCAATAACCCTCCGATTAAAGTTAATAAAAGCCAAGGCATTCTACCTCTTATTGAAGATAATATCTGCTGTGCTAAAGTTGAGTTTTCATCCTCAGCAGTATCTCTCTCATGTTCTGAGCTACCTGCTAATTTGTACATATCTTCATTAGCTTCCTCTTCCATAACATCTATAATATCATCTACTTTTATTATACCTCTAAGTTTTCCTTCTCTGTCTACAACTGGGATTGCAACTAAATTATATTTTGATACCAATCTAACTGCCTCTTCCCTATCTTCGTCATCATAAACTGATATAAGATTTTCTATCATAAGATCTTCTACTATAGCCTCATCTCTAGCAACTATAAGTTCTCTAAGAGAAAGTACACCCACTAGCTTTTCTTCATCATCGACTACATATATATAGTAGATTGTCTCCGCATCTTCTGCTTCTTCTCTCATTTTTTCTATAGCTTGAAGTGCAGTCATGTCCTTATTTATAGATATATATCCTTTTGTCATAGTACCACCAGCTGTATCATCTTCATAGAATAAAAGCTCTTTAACAGCTTCAGCGTCCTCAGGATTTAGGTAATCTATTATTTTTAATCTTTCATCTTCTTCAAGTTCATTTAAAATATCTGCCATATCTCCTAATGACATGCATTCTAAGATATTTTTAGCATGCTCTATTTCAAGTTTCGAAATCATTCTACTGAAAAATTCAACTCCACTTTCCTCTAATATAGAAGCTGCCATATCACTTGGAAGTATTTCAAATAATTTTACCTGCATTCCCTCGTCTTCTAAATTTTCCATAACATCATATATATCTATAATATGATATTCCTCAAGTAATTCTCTAAGTTCGAAGTATTTGTGATTTTCAATTAACGACTTGACCTCGTCTAATAAATCTTGTGATGTTTCTTGCGTCCTGTCCATTTTATCCACCTTTTTAATATATTTTGTATTAAATACAATTATTTGCTATTATCATTGAGCCCAAAATTATTGATATAATTCTGTAAGTTTCTCCAGTTTTCTTTAACTTTTACCCATAACTGAAGGTTTATCTGAGAACCTAAAAGTAATTCTATATCCTGTCTAGCAGATTTTCCTATTCCTTTTAGCTTTCTTCCACCTTTACCTATGATTATTCCCTTGTGAGAATCTCTTTCACAATAAATAACTGCAGATATGTCTATTATATCTTTATTCTGTCTTGCCTTCATTCTTTCTATTTCAACAGCTACCCCATGAGGTACCTCGTCATCAACATAATGAAGAACTTTCTCTCTTATAAGTTCAGCTATTAGGACTCTTTCTGGCTGATCTGTTACCATATAATCTGGGAAATATTTTGGCCCTTCTTCTAAATCTTCTTTGATAACATTTATAAGAGTTTTTACATTTTTACCTTTTAATGCAGATATTGGCACTATTTCTTTAAACATTTTCTCATCATCGTACATTTTTATTATGTCGAATAATTCATCTTTGTCCTCTATCTGATCTATTTTGTTTATTACTAGAACTATTGGTGTTTTAGAACCTCTAAGATCTTCCATTATTCTTCTATCTCCAGGTCCTATTTTTCTTGAGCTATCTACAACAAATAGTATTAAATCTACATTACTAAATGCATCTGTAGCAGCTTTTACCATTATTTCTCCTAGTTTATTTTTTGGTTTGTGTATACCAGGAGTATCTAAAAATACCACCTGTGATTCATCATCAGTATAAACCGCCTGAATTGTATTTCTTGTTGTCTGAGGTTTATCACTCATTATAGCTATTTTTTCTCCAACAACATTGTTCATCAAAGTAGATTTTCCTACGTTTGGTCTACCTACTATGCTGACAAAACCTGATTTAAACATATATTATTCTCCTAACTTTTTATAATTAATAGAAAAGACCTAACTGGAATACCAATATTGCAATTAGAGTACCTAATACACCTCCTGCAACTGTTTCCCAAAATGTATGTATCTTTCCCTCTATTCTACTCTGTGCAACGAGTAATGCCATTAAATATGCAAGTGTAGATGCTTCTACCCTTTCTGTCATAAGTGTTATAGCTGTAGCTATTGCAAATGAAAGAGCTGCATGCCCACTAGGCATCCCACCCTTTAGAGGAGTTCCTGTATTTGTAAGTGCTTTTGCAACAACAACTGCTAGTAAAACCATGACTATACATATTAATGTTATATGCATTTCAGATTCTCTTATTGAATAAATAAGATAACCCGAAAGCTTGGTCAATTTATCATAGAAAATTATATAACCAACTGCAACAGCATTTAACGATACAACAAGTACCGCCCCTGCTGCAACATCTTTAGCTATCTTTGCTAATTCATGGTATTCCGATGTAACTAGGTCTACAGTTTTTTCAATTGCTGTATTAAACATCTCAGCAACTATAACAAGTGTTATAGCAACTAAAAGCATTATAAACTCTAGTTTAGATAGTTTAAATAATAAACTTACAAGCAAAATACTAAATGCTATAAGATAGTGAATCTTCATATTTCTTTCTGATTTAAAAGTATATATAACTCCCTCTATTGCAGCATTAAATGATTTGATTATGTTTTGTTTCTTTTTCTTCTTTTTTTTACCGTTTTCTTCCATAGGACCCTGCTCCCTTTTCAAATATTAGTAAAAAAACTAATCTCTAGTTATGTTTAATTTAGTAAGAACTGCCTCTTCTTTTTCTCTCATTTCTCTAGTATGTTCCTCAGTATCATGGTCGTAACCTAATAAATGGAACATACTGTGACATACTAAGAAGCAAACTTCTCTTTCGAAGCTATGTCCATATTCTATACTCTGTTCTAAAGCTCTCTCAAGTGATACAACTATATCACCTAAAGACATTTCTTCATATTCTACATCCTCAAACTCATCAGATAGCATAGGGAATGATAGCACATCTGTAGCTCTATCAACACCTCTAAACTGTTTATTAAGCTCATGTATTTCTTTATTGTCTACAAAAGATATGCTTATATCGTAGTCATCACTGTACCCTTCATAATCTAATACTTCTTCTACTATATCCTCTATTTTTTCATAAAGTTCATCTTTTATATCTATTTTTTCCTGTCTATCATCAAATATATATCTCATAATTTCCACCTGCTTATTTAATTTTTTGTTCAAATTAATTTTGAAATCAATCTATTTTTATTTAATTTTCAATTTACCAGATTATTTGTTCTGTCTTTTTCTCTCTTCCTTTTTTTCTCTTTTGTAAGCTTCTTTTTTCTCGTATTTATCGTATGCCTTTATTATTCTCTGAACAAGCTCATGTCTAACAACATCTCTATCTGTTAGCTCTTTTATTCCTATTCCATTGACATCCTTTAATATATACGTAGCCTGAACTAATCCACTTTTCTTATTTGATGGAAGGTCTGTCTGTGTAACATCACCTGTTACTACAGCTTTTGACCCAAACCCTAATCTAGTAAGGAACATTTTCATCTGCTCAGATGTTGTATTCTGCGCTTCATCTAGTATTATAAACGCATTATCAAGTGTTCTACCTCTCATAAATGCAAGAGGAGCAACCTCTATAATACCTCTTTCTATATATTTATTAACCTTATCTCCACCTAGCATTTCAAATAATGCATCATAAAGTGGTCTTAGATATGGGTCTATTTTTTCCTGTAAATCTCCAGGAAGGTATCCTAAGCTTTCACCAGCTTCAACTGCAGGTCTTGTAAGCACTATTCTTGTTACTTCATCTCTTTTAAATGCTTGCACTGCCATTGCAACTGCTAGATACGTTTTTCCTGTACCAGCTGGACCTATACCAAAAGTTATATCATTATTTTCTATTAATTTAACGTATTCCTTTTGACCTAAAGTCTTAGGCTGAACTGGAGTACCTTTTTTTGTAAGTACTATTGTTCCTTCAAGTTCTTGTATTCTATTTTCATCTCCATCATTAAGAAGTGATAAAGAATATAGTATTGACTGTTTATCCAATGATTTTCCTTTAGATACTGTAGTGTGTAGCTCATTCATTAAACTATTTGCTGCCTCTACATTTTTTTCTTCACCTATCAAAATAAGATTTCCTTCTCTAAGTGTTACATCTATATTTAGTGACTTTTCTATAAGCTTAATATTTTCATCAAAGTTTCCAAATAATTCTCTTTCAAAATTTGGCTCTGATATAAGAAATTTCTTTTGTATAATCAATTCTTTCTTTCCTCCCAGCTTAAAGCTTTCTTAAACTTTTTTGTTTCATTACATAAATATAATTCCACATTCTATATTATACCATTTTTATTGCTTATTTCATAATAAATTTGAACTTCATTTTTTATTATGAAATAAACTTTTAAAAATTTTTCTTTAAAGCTTGTAAAAAATATATCTATTCCTCTCCAGGCAGTCAAGCTGCATTGTCGAGGAGATAGATATATTTAATTTACAAGCAACAGAAAGAATTTATTTAAAAGTAATAATTTATAAGTAAATTAATTTCATTCAAGACAGAAAAAAGGCTGTCACAAATTTTGTGACAGCCTATATAATATATCTTATTTTACTGTTTTATGAAATGAGATTTGTCTACATGGCATAGTGGGCATTCGTAGTCGTCTGGTTCTTTTGTTATGTCACCTTCGTATACGTATCCACATATGTCACAGTAGTAGCTTACTCCTGCTTCTTCTGACTGTGGAGTCTCTTCTTTTACTTCTTCCTTTGATTCTTCTTTTTCTACTTTTATAAAATGAGATTTGTCTACATGGCATAGTGGGCATTCGTAATCGTCTGGTTCTTTTGTTATATCTCCTTCATATACGTAGCCACATACATCACAGTAGTAGCTTACTCCTTCTTCTGACTGTGGAGATTCTTCTTTTACTTCTTTTTTTGGTTCTTCTTTTTTAGCTGTAGAAGATTTTTCATCAGATTTTATAAAATGAGATTTATCCATACCACATAATGGGCATACATAATCGTCGCCTTCTTTTGTTATATCGCCTTCATATACATAACCACATACATCACAGTAATAGCTTACTTTTTCTTCTGCTGGTTCTTCTTCCACTTTTACAAAATGAGATTTATCCATATGGCATAATGGACATTTATAATCGTCAGGCTCTTTTGTTATATCTCCTTCGTATACATAACCACATACATCACAGTAGTAACTTATTTTTCCTTCTGCTTTTGGAGCTTCTTCTTTTTTATCTTCTGCTGCAATATATGTAGGAGCATTCTTTGGTGCTTTACCTTTTATTACACTATGATAATAATCATAAGTCATAGGTTTATGTTTCCCTACAAATCCTGTATTTGTTACTTTTGCAAGTATTAAAGAATGTGTTCCTGCATCTGTAAAAGATACAACTTCACATATTAAATATCCGCTTATATCCTGAACCATTACTGGCATTTTATCTACATAATCATATTTGAAACCATCGTATTTGTCATTTTTTTCAGATGACTGGAAACCAAATGTTCTTATTATATCTGGATCTGTATCTTCTGATAATATAGATACACTAAATCTTCCCTCTTCTTTTATACAATCATGTGTAAAATTATCTTTATTCATACTTACACATATCATTGCTGGTTCTGCTGAAACCTGAAATACTGTATTAACAACACACCCAACTTTTCTTCCATATTTTAATGTTCCTATTGTATAAAGTCCATAAGATAAGTTTTGTAAAACTTTAATATCCATAATTTTGTTTCCTCCTTAAAATTCATATACTTTATTTCTACCCATTTTACTTATGTTATAAACATTTTTTAATCATATTTTAAAAAAGGAGTTGCCTACTGACAACTCCCTTATTTGCATTTTTTATTTATAAATGAATCGATAGAATTTATACTTCCTGTTCTATTAATCCATATCCGCCTTCTTTTCTCTTATATACTAAGCATATTTCGAAACTTTCCCGATCTTTAAACATATAAAAATCATGGTCTGTTAAATTCATCTGAAGTATAGCTTCTTCTACACTCATAGGTTTTAAGTTGAATTTTTTTCTTCTTTCTATTACTACTTCAGGTTCTTCTGGTTCATAATCTAATTCATGAGCTAATTCTTCTATTCCTTCATATCTAATAGAGAAGTTGCCTGGTACTCTAGTTTTAAATTTATCTTTATATTTTACAATCTGTCTGCTTAACTTATCGCAAACTAAATCTATTGCTGGATATAAATTATCCTGTTCTTCTTCCACTCTTATTGTGTGTCCATTTACATTAGGTATCATAACTTCTACCTTCTGTCTATTTTTCCCAGCGCTAACAGTTACTTTAACTTCTGTGTCTTCATCAAGGTATTTTCCTAATTTTTTTAATTTGTCTTCTGTATACCCTTTTATTCCATCTGTTAATTTAACGTGTTTTCCAGTTACTGTAACTTTCATAAGACCCTCTCCCTTCGCTAACATATATCGTTTTCCCTTAGTATTTTTTATATTTTATGTTTGATATATGTCTTTTTAGCTTATATATATAATAACTCATATTATTTCGAATTTACAGACTTTTTATTTAATTGAAAGTATGTTATTATAAATATAACCGAGTGTCAATTTCATTTTCATTTTATTGCTATGAAATTTATTGAGATAACCTTTTAAAACTATCTCTTTTTTTTATACATTTTTTAATTTAACTATATTTTTTAGGTAAGCAAATATAAATTTATTCAAAAAAGATTAAAAGCCTGGATAAAATATCCAGGCCATATATACATATTTATTGTAAGTTTTCCTTAACTAATTTATTAATTAGTTTTCCATCAGCTCTACCTTTTGTTTTAGGTTTTATAACTGACATTATTTTTCCCATATCCTTCATAGAAGTTGCTCCTACTTCAGATATAGTCTGTTTTACAATCTCATTTAGCTCTTCTTCGCTTAATTGTTGAGGTAGGTACTCTTTTAATACTTCTATTTCTGATCTAGTCTCTTCAACTAAATCTTCCCTTCCAGCATCTAGAAATTGTTCTAAACTGTCATTGCGCTGTTTTAGCTGTTTTGATATTATATCTATAACATCATCATCGTTCAATTCGATTCGTTTATCAACTTCTACCTGCTTTATTGAAGATCTTATTAAAGTTATAACTGATTTTCTCAATGTATCTTTGTTTTTCATTGAAGTCTTTAGATCTTCTTGTAATTTTTGTTTAAGGGTCATTTCCCCTCACCTCTTTGTTTTTATTTGCTACTATCTTTTAGCGTTTTTTCTTCTAGCTGCTTCAGCTTTTTTCTTACGTTTTACACTTGGTTTATCGTAGTGTTCTCTTTTTCTAACTTCAGACATTATGCCAGACATTGCACACTGACGTTTAAATCTTCTTAAAGCACTGTCTAATGATTCATTTTCTCTTACTCTAACTTCTGACATTCTTTTTCCCTCCCTCCGATAGCGCAATTATGCTGGGACTGTAACAACTGTTAAGGATTACAAACCTAACACTTAATCTAGTATAAACTAAATCTTTATTTTTATCAAGTATTTTTGTTCCTAATCCGATATTTTTTTTAACATTTTTTTAAAATTGCCCAATCATACATTTTGCTAAGATTTTCCTAGGAAAACAATCCTATTTTTCTTCTGCTTCGTAGTTAGGAAGTTTTTTACCTGCTAGTACATGGTAGTGTATGTGTTTAACTTCCTGACCACCATCTTCACCGCAGTTGTTTATTATTCTGAATCCAGTTTTATCGAATCCTTTTTCTTTAGCTATTGTATTTATAGCGTTGTGTATATCAGCTATTATACCTATTTCTTCTGCTGGCACATCTAATATACTAGCATAGTGTTTTTTAGGTATTACAAGTATATGATATGGCGCAACAGGATTAAGGTCGTTAAACGCTAATATTTTATCATCTTCATAAACTTTTGATGATGGTATTTCTCCATTTGCTATTTTACAGAATATACAATCCATAATTAATTCACCTCCGATTTGTTATCTTTATAAAATTCTACACTAAAATAAAAAATCCTTCTTTTTTCACCAAATTAATCGGCAAAACAAGAAGGATTTTATCTCTAATTTATATTTTTACTAAATTATTTTTTATTTTCTACTATATTAATACACCTTCAACATAGTCTTCTTTTATTCCTGTTATTTTTACTTTTCTTATCTGTCCAGAAATGTCTTCTTCACTTGGAGCTTCAACTCTCATGTAGTTCATTGTAAGCCCTTCATAATTTCCAGATTTAGTAGTTTCTTCAAATAAAACATCCATTTCTCTTCCTATAAATCTTTCAGCAAATTTATCGAAATTATTTTTAGATAGAGATATAAGCTGTTCACTTCTCATATGTTTTACCTGAGGATCTATCTGGTTGTCCATCTTAGCTGCTGGAGTACCTTTTCTTGGAGAATATTTGAATATATGCATCTGTGCTAATTCTATATCTTTTAAGAATTCATAAGTCTGTTTAAATTCTTCATTAGTTTCTCCAGGGAATCCAACTATAACGTCAGTAGTTATAGCAACATCTGGCATTTTTTCTCTTAATCTCTCTACTATTTCTCTATATTCAGCTGTAGTATATCTTCTATTCATTCTATTTAATGTAGCATCACATCCACTCTGTAGTGATAAATGGAAGTGAGGACAAACTTTATCCATTTTAGAGATTTCTTCTACAAACTCATCAGTGAATAATATAGGTTCAACTGAACTAGTTCTTATTCTTTCTATACCATCTATTTCATTTACAGCTTTTATAACATCTAGTAATTTAACATCTTTATCCTTTATATCTTTTCCGTAAGATGCAACGTGTATTCCTGTAAGAACTACTTCCTTATACCCTTTAGAAGCTAATAATTTAACTTCTTCAACTATATTATCAAGATCTCTACTTCTAACTCTTCCTCTCGCATAAGGAATTATACAATATGTGCAGAATCTATCGCATCCATCCTGAATTTTCATAAATGCTCTAGTTCTTCCATTAGTCTGAGTTATTTCGATTTCTTCAAATTCTTTTACCTTCATTATATCGTCTACTGTAGACACCTTATCATTGCATGTAACAGCCTCTACCTTTTCAACTATATGTCTTCTATCATTAGTACCCATAACTAAATTTACTTCTTCTATATCTAGTATCTCCTCTGGAGCAACCTGAGAATAGCATCCTACAACTGCTATTACAGAGTTTGGGTTCTTTTTCTTAACTCTTCTTATATACTGTCTTGATTTTCTATCACTCATGTGAGTAACAGTACAAGTATTTATAACATAAACATCTGCATATTCTTCACTCTGAACGTGCTCATATCCAGCATGTTCAAATAATTCTATCATAGCTTCTGTTTCATACTGGTTTACTTTACATCCAAGTGTGTAAAAAGCAACTTTTTTCACTTATATTTCTCCTCCTAAATCACCTAATTCATATTGTACAAGTGCTGAGGCAACAGTAGATGCAGTTTCTGTTCTGAGAATTCTAGGACCAAGAGTAACTACTTTTGCTCCATTTTCTTTAAGTGCATCTATTTCTTCATCAGCAATTCCACCTTCTGGTCCTATAAATATACCTATAATTTCTATATCAAGCCCTCTTATCTCTTTAACTAAAGGTATATTTCTTTCATCTTCATAAGGGCAAATATTGTAATCATTTCTCTTCATATCCTCAAGAGCTTCTTTAAAACTTAAAACTCCTCTTAATGTAGGAATTTTTCCTCTCTTAGACTGTTTAGCTGCTTCATAGATGATTCTTTCCCATCTTTCAAGCTTTTTATCTTCTTTTTTACCGTCTACTTTTGCAACACTTCTTTTTGTATCTACTAAGATTATTTCATCAGTTCCAACTTCAGTTAATTTCTGAAGAATATACTCCATCTTAGGACCTTTTGGCATTCCCTGATATACTCTAACTCTTAGCTTAGATTCTCTTTTTATATCCCTTTTGTCTATTATATCTAGACAAACTTCTTCTTTAGACATAGATTTTATTTCGCCTATATACTCGTTATCTTCTCCGTCACAGATTTCAAGTTTTTCGCCTTCTCTATATCTAAGAACTTTTGTTATATGCTTTACATCTTCACCTTCTATGATGCATGTATTTTCTTCTAAATTTATATTGTTCTTGTCTACAAAAAATCTATCCATAGTCCATGTCCAATCCATAATAATATCCTTTTTAAATAAATTTTTATTTTTTTATTTTAGATACTATAGCAGACCATTCTCCTTTTCTGATAACTTCTACTATTTCAAATCCATTTTCTTCAAGACTTTCTACTACTTCATCTATTTTTGCAAGTATTATACCTGAAGATATAAACACAGCATCTTCTTTCATAAACTGCTGTACATCTTTAGCAAGTATTTTTATTATGTCTGCTATTATATTAGCTACTACAACATCTGCTTTATCATGTATAACATCAGTTAAGTTTCCATGAAGTACTGTAACCTGTTCTTCTACGTTACTTTCTTTTACATTTTCTTTAGCAACTTCAACAGCTACTTCATCTAAATCAACTGCTGTAACATCATTAGCACCTAGTTTAGCAGCTGCTATTGCTAATATACCACTACCACAACCTATATCGAATACCTTAGCATCTGGAGTAACGTATTTTTCTAACTGGCATATACACATACTAGTTGTTTCGTGAGTACCTGTACCAAATGCCATACCTGGATCTAGCTCTATAACTATATCTCCATCCTGTTCTTCGTATTCTTCCCAAGATGGTTTTATAACTATCTTTTCACCTACTTTAGTTGGTTTGTAGTATTTTTTCCAGTTATTTGCCCAATCAGCTTCATTAACTGTATCTAAAGATACACTTCCTTCACCTGGGTCTATACCAAAATCTTTAAGTGTTGATATTCTATGTCTTACATTTTCAACGAATTCTGGTACATTTTTTTCTTCAGATATATATGTTTTTATTTTTACGCAGTCTTCTCCACTTTTGTTGAATACTTCTTCTTCAACATAATCCCAATCATATTCGTGTTTTTTCTGGAATTTAAAGTCATTAGGGTCTTCTATCATAGCCCCTGCTGCTCCATTTTCATAAAGTATATTTGTTATAGCCTCAACTGCTTCTGTAGTTGTTCTAATTGTTACTTCTATCCAATTTCCCATTTTTCGTAACCTCCATCTAAAAAATATTATTCTTTAAATTGACACATGGTCAAAATTTTCCATTTTACATTACCTTTTATTATATCATACTATATAACAATTTTTATCTATTATCTTTTCTTTCTGCAAAAAAAGGTTGTGCTACTAAATTTTAATAACACAACCTTTTTAACATCATCATTCCTTTATTTTCTATTCTTTTATTTTTTATTCTTTTATTTTTACATTATTACTTACTTTATTTTTTACTTTTTCTTTTTACAATATAATCTTATTATTTTTCTTTTTTATTATCTCTTTTTCTTCTTTGATTTCTTCTTTTTACCATCGTGTTTAGGTTTTCTAGCTTCTCTTTCTAATCTCTCTTTTTCTCTCTTACCAGATAAGAAATAATCTAAAATACCAAACACTACTGCTGCTATAACAACAGTTATAAAGAAATTCATTATAGAATTAGCAAATATACCAGCACCTATACCAGCTATAATACTTGCTCCTTTTCCATCACCTTTTCCTATAATATGGAATCCCTTCCAATATTCAAGCACCATTGCCACAAACACTAAACCTAAAAGAACTCCACCCATACTAGTAGTCTCATTATTTCTAAACTCAACCCCAGCAAAATTAACAACAAAATGTTTAAGCGTAAAAATAACTAAAGCCGATAAAAACAACTTACCAGTCTCTACCCAATTTATACTAAACCCTTTCTTCTCTTCCATTCTTGCTCTCCTTTTCATAAAAATCTCTCTAAAAAACTTCAACCTAAAAATTTCTCATTACACAAAATACCATTAATAAACCAATCTTTCAAGATAAATTTTCTTTTTTATCATTTTACTGGCTTGATTCCTATTATTTCCATGAAAATAATTTTTAAAAATTGCTGTTGTAAGTATTTGTAGCAAAGCCTTTAGTTTTACTCAAAGTTAAAATACTTCGACAATCTGGAGACACTTTGCAACTAATAAATGTGTTACAAAAACTTTGCAAAGCATCGAAGCCTGGAGAAGAATTTAACTTTGAGTAAAAACTAAAAATAGGCTGCTACAAATACTGCAACAGCCTATTTAAAAATTATTTCTTTTTCTTTCCAAATAATCTATCTATTTTTTCCCCGAATGTGGCTTTTTTTTCGTGCTCTTTCGACCCACATTCACCTGCGAATTCTCTTAATAATTCTTTCTGTTTTTCAGAAAGTTTCTTAGGTACTTCTACATTAACTTTAACGTACTGATCACCCTTAGAATTACCTCTTATACGTTTTATACCTCTATCTCTTAATCTAAACACTGTACCTGTCTGAGTACCTTCTGGTATAGTATATTTAACCTTACCATCAAGAGTTGGCACTTCTATCTCATCACCAAGTGCTGCCTGAACAAATGTTATCGGCATATCTATATAAATATCGTATCCATCTCTTCTGAATATTTCATGAGGCATAACCTCTACTATTATATATAAATCTCCTTTTGGAGCTCCTGGTTCACCAAATTCACCCTGTCCAGATAATTTTATCATCTGTCCATCATCTATACCTGCTGGTATATCAACTTCGATAGTTTTAGTTTTTCTTACACTACCAGTTCCTTTACATTTAGAACATGGAGTATCTATTATTTCACCTGTACCATTACAATTTGGACAAGTCTTAGTACTTGCTATATTACCAAACGGAGTTCTCTGTACGCTTCTAACTGTACCTGTACCATTACAGTTTGGACAAGTTTTCTTAGAAGTTCCTGGTTTTGCACCTGTACCATTACATTCGCTACATTCTTCATTTCTTGTTACTTTTATTTCTTTTTTAACACCTTTTGCAGCTTCTTCAAATGTAACTCTTACTCTCTGTCTTATATCGGCACCTCTTACTGGGCCTCTTCTTCTTGAGCCAGATCCACCAAATCCGCCGAATCCACCTCCGAATATATCTCCAAATATATCTTCAAATCCGCCGAATCCACCGAAGTCGCCCTGACCAAATCCGCCAAAGCCATCCTGGCCACCGAATCCACCCTGACCATTTACACCGTCTGGACCAAACTGATCATATCTTTTTCTCTTTTCTTCATCTGATAATACTTCATACGCTTCGTTTATCTCTTTAAATTTTTCTTCAGCTTCTTTATCACCTGGATTTCTATCTGGGTGATATTTCATAGCTAGTTTTCTATATGCTTTTTTAATTTCCTGGGCTGTTGCTGTCTTTTCAACGCCAAGAAGTTCATAATAATCTCTTTTACTACTCAACCTGTGACACCGCCTTTTCCTCTCTAAAACTTTCAAACAATAAAACAATAGCTTGTAGAATATTTAAAACTACAAGCTATCATTCATACTTTATAATTCTACTTTAATATCTTACTTTATTCACAGGTTAATTACAAGCTATATAGTCTTTTTTCCTGGAATAATCACATTCAGTTATTTTAAATACTAAAAGTTAGATATTATTTATCTTCATCTACTTCTTTGAAGTCTGCATCGTATACATTTTCGTCATTTGATGCTGTTTTACCAGTTTCTTCAGCTCCTGCCTGCTGCTGAGCTTCCTGCTGTGCCTGCTGATACATTACTTCAGATACTTTCTGGAATTTCTGCATTAATTCATCTATAGCATTTCTTATTTCTTCTGCTGTTGCATCTTCTTTATCTTTTACAGATTTTACGTTTTCTATTGCTTTTTCTATTGCAGATTTATCATCAGCACTTATTTTATCTTCAACTTCTTTTAAAGTTTTTTCAGTCTGATATACTGTTGATTCAGCCTGGTTAACTGCTTCTATTTTTTCTTTTTTAGCTTTATCTGCTTCTGCATTCATTTCAGCTTCTTTAACTTTTCTTTCTATTTCTTCTTCAGATAAGTTAGTGTTAGAAGTTATAGTTATTTTCTGTTCTTTTCCAGTTCCTAAATCTTTAGCTGTAACATGAACTATACCATTAGCATCTATATCGAAAGTAACTTCTATCTGAGGGATTCCTCTCATTGCTGGTGGTATATCAGTTAACTGGAATCTACCTAATGTAGTATTGTCGTAAGCCATACTTCTTTCACCCTGAAGTACATGTATATCAACAGCTGTCTGGTTATCTGCTGCAGTTGAGAATACCTGAGATTTTTTAGTTGGTATTGTTGTATTTCTGTCTATTATTTTAGTGAATACATTACCTAAAGTTTCTATACCTAATGATAATGGAGTTACGTCTAATAATAATAAGTCGTTAACTTCTCCTGTTAATACCCCTGCCTGTATTGAAGCACCAGCTGCAACACATTCATCTGGGTTTATACCTTTGTGAGGTTCTTTTCCTATGAATTTTTTAACAGCTTCCTGAACTGCTGGTATTCTTGTAGAACCACCAACTAGTAATACATCATCTATTTCAGAAACTGATATTCCTGCATCTGATATAGCTCTCTTCATTGGTTCCATAGTTTTTTCAACTAATCCAGCTGTTAAATCTTCAAATTTAGCTCTTGATAAATCTATGTTTAAGTGTTTTGGACCTTCTGCAGTTGCTGTTATGAATGGAAGGTTTATATTTGTACTCATTGTTGAAGATAATTCTTTTTTGGCTTTTTCAGCAGCTTCTTTTAATCTCTGAAGAGCCATATTGTCGTTTCTTAAATCAACACCTTCAGCTTTTTTGAATTCTTCTGCTAAGTAATCTATTATTATTTTATCGAAGTCATCTCCACCTAATCTGTTGTTACCAGCTGTAGCTAAAACTTCGAAAGTACCATCACCTATTTCAAGTAATGAAACGTCGAATGTACCTCCACCTAAGTCGAATACTAATATTTTTTTGTCCTGATCTAATTTATCCATACCGTAAGCAAGTGATGCTGCTGTTGGTTCGTTTATTATTCTCTTAACTTCAAGTCCTGCTATTCTACCAGCGTCTTTAGTTGCCTGTCTCTGAGCATCTGTGAAGTATGCTGGAACAGTTATAACTGCTTCTGTTACTTTTTCACCTAAGTAGCTTTCTGCATCAGATTTTAATTTCTGAAGTATTATTGCTGATATTTCCTGTGGTGAATAATCTTTTCCATCTATATTTACTTTGTAGTCAGTACCCATATGAGTTTTTATTGAGCTTATAGTTCTATCTGCATTTGTTACTGCCTGTCTTTTTGCTGGTTCCCCAACTATTCTTTCTCCATCTTTAGTGAAAGCTACTACTGAAGGAGTAGTTCTCATACCTTCTGAGTTTGGTATTATCTGTGGTTCTCCACCTTCTAATACTGCTACACATGAGTTTGTTGTACCTAAGTCTATACCTATTACCTTTGCCATTTTAATTTCCTCCTTTATGATTATAAATCATATTATGATTTGTAATTTACCTTTTTAAAAATTTAATTCTTTTAATTAAGTTGTGCTAGTTAATTTATACTAGCAAGAAACTTTTACCATTGTTGCTCTAACAACTTTTTCATTTAATTTATATCCTTTTTGTAGTACATCTACAACTTTACCAGGTTCTACACCGCATATATGATCCTGCATAACCGCCTGATGGAAGTTTGGATCAAATGGCCCATCTTCAGCCTCTATTTCCTGAAGTCCAAATTTAGCAAGTGTATCTAAAAGCTGTTTATATACTAGCTCTATTCCCTGATAAACTGGAGTTCCTTTGTCTGCAGAATCAAGAGCTCTTTCCATATTGTCTATAACTGGAATAAGTTCTGCCATTATTTTTTCATTTGCAAATATTCCAATTGTTTCTTTTTCTTCATTAGTTCTTCTTCTGTAGTTTGCATACTCAGCCTGAAGTCTCTGATATTTATCATTCATATCAGCTATTTCATCTTTTAATTTTTTTTCTTCAAGTTTAGCATTTATATCTGTTACTTTTTCTGCTTCACCTTCTATCTCTTCATTAGAAACATTTAACTCTTCGTTTTGAGTTTCCTCACACGTTTTAGTTTCTTTCGTCTCTTCGTTTATACCTCTATTATTTTCCAAGACATACACCCCTCAGTCAATCAGCTTTTGCTGTTTTATTTCTTTTTATTTAGTAAAATGCTCATATAATTTATTATTGAGCAAACTCTAGCGTAATCCATTCTTGTAGGTCCTATAAAGCTTATTTTTCCTAATGTATTATTATCTACATTATATGTAGCTGTTACGACACTACAATCTTTTTCAAGACCTTTTCCATTTTCATTACCTATCAAAATATTCAGGTTATCCTTTTGAATTCCCTTTTGTTTGATAAGATCTGTAACGGCATCCTTTTCTTCAACTAGGTTTAAAAATTCTTTTGCTTTTATTATGTCGTTAAACTCTGGATAGTTGAATATGTTCGTCGCTCCATTCAATGTCAATGAATAGTCATCATCCGAGTCATCTCCATTTAGTATGTTAATCAATTCATCGACTACCATTGAAAACTCACCAATCTGATATTTAACATAAGATATAAAGTTTTCATCTAAATCTGATAAACTCTTTCCAGCAAGTCTTTTAGTTAAGCTATCTGATATAAGATTTAACTTAGCCTGTTCAATATTTTCTCTTACAGGTATACTTGCTTTTTTTACATTTCCTTTTTCTGATACTACTATTAAAAGTATCTCGTTTTCATTTAAATTTACCAACTGTATATATTTTATTACGTTGTTTGTTATACTCTTTGTAATAGCTACTGTAGTATAATTGGTTAATTTTGATAGCATCTTTGATGTTTCATGAATTAAAACATTTATATTATCTATATTGTTTTTCATACAGTTTTCAATTAACCTTTTTTCCTCATCAGTAAGCTCTCCCTTGCTCATTAAAGAATCAACATATAGTCTATATCCTTTAACAGAAGGTACACGACCTGCAGATGTGTGAGGCTGTATCAAATATCCCAACTCTTCCAAATCAGCCATTTCATTTCTTATAGTCGCTGCACTGACTCCAAAATCATGTTTCTTTGAAATTGTTCTAGAACCGATAGCCTCTGCTGTATCAATATAATCTTTAACTATCGCCTTAAGTATATTTAATTTTCTTTCATTCAATTCCAAATCTATCACCTTCTTACTTTATTAGCACTCATCATTTAGGAGTGCTAAAAAGCTTATACTTATTTTATAACACCTTTAAATTTTTTTGTCAACATCTTTTGAAAAACTTTTTGAAAAGTATTTTTGAACACAAAAAAAGAAATCCAATTATACTATAATTAGATTCCTTTATTGCAAATTCAATACCTTCTTTTACAAATTGTCCACCAGATACTTCGAGTGCTAATTTTTTATTTTTTGTATTCTCTATTACCTTTTGTATGCTTTTTTACTTTAAGATAATATTTCTAAAAATACGCTATTAGAAATTTCTCTACCCTTTTGAGTCAATCTTACACTTTTTTCATCTACAAGTAAAAGTCCTCTATCAACAAGATCATCTACCTGCTTTTGATATTTATCACAAAATTCAATTTTAAATCTATTTTTAAAATCAATTCTATTTATTCCCTCAGTCATTCTTAGGCACATAAATACCATTTCCTCTATCATTTCTTCATCAGAAAGATTTTCAACATTTATAATAGGCTTTTCATTGTTTTCTATTTTTTTATGGTAACTATTTAAATTAGCTTCATTTGTATACCTATTTCTTCCAAGGTATCCTGCTGCTCCCGCTCCAAGACCAAGATAGTTTTTACACTGCCAGTAGATTATATTGTGTTTACATTCTTTTCCTTTCTTAGAGTAGTTGGATATCTCATACTGATTGTACCCGTTCTCCTTTAGATAATTAATTGTATACTCGTACATTTCTATATCTCTATTTTCGTCCATAAGTTCAAACTCTTCCCTCTCATACATATCGAAAAGCTCTGTTCCTTCTTCAAGTATAAGAGAATATGCTGAAATATGTTCTGGATTTAAACCTACAACTTTTTCTAAGCTCTCTTTCCAATCTTCTTCTGTCTGATTTGGTAAAGCAAACATCAAATCAATATTTATATTGTCAAATCCTACATCTCTGGCTTCTCTAAAATTCTTTTCAAATTCCTCATAAGTATGAATCCTTCCTATGTAGTTTAAATGATGATTTTGTACAGCTTGAAGCCCTATGCTAAGTCTATTTATACCACTACTCTTAATAGCCTCTAACTTTTCTCTATCAATAGTCCCTGGATTACACTCCATAGTTATCTCAGCATCTTCTGAAACATTAAAATTACTCTTAACAGATTTCATCAAATCCTGAATCTCCTCACTTGATAAAATACTTGGAGTACCCCCTCCAAAAAATACAGTATCTACCTTTCTATCTGAACACTCTTCTGAATACATCTCGATTTCTCTCTTCAAATCATCTAAATATCTCTTCTTATCACATAAATTCATCTTAAATGAATTAAAATCACAGTACTTACACTTCTTCACACAAAACGGAATATGTATATAAACTCCAAACATCAAACATTCCTCCTTTTAATAATTATTATTTTATACAATCTGGAGATGCATCGCAACACATAAATGTGTTACAAAATCAAAGCGATGCATCGAAGCCTGGAGAGAAGATTAAGAGTGTTCTAAGCAAAAAAAAGAGATGCCTCTTTAAATAATCGAGGCATCCCACATAATCAATTTAAATTATATATTGCAGTATCCAACTACTCTATATTCAGCAGGTACTTCATATCCACTTGCATCAAATACCCATTTAGAATCCATAAGAGTTGTATCTACTATTAATCCGAAGTATAACATTACTATACCAGAAGCTATTTTTCCTTCGTATTCATCTTTTAACTCTTCTTTATCAACAGCAAGAACTATTTTACCACCATCAACTATGAATCTCCATGGCTGTTTATTAAGTGCTGAAGGAGCTAATCTAGCGTATGAGAATGCATCTAGTAAAGCTCTTGTTTCTAGATCTTCTATATCTGCTGCCTGTCCCCATTTATCCATGAATACTATTTCTTCTATAGCTTTTCTATCTGATGCAGGTTCTGCCATTGCTTTTTCCATTTCTGACTGAGAATAGTTTTCTCCAGTTTTAGTAGCTTTTAAAACTTTTTTCTTAGCTTCATCAGCATATCCGAACGCTACTAATGCAACTAATTCTTTATCTGTTACTATTCCTATATTTTCAAGTATTTTCTTTCCATCTTCAAATGTTATCCAGCAAGAATCTATTTTTAATTCTACACCTTTTAATCTTGCATTTTCTGCTATATATCCAGCATTTTCTATATAATTATCTTTTTTATCTGAAAGTAAAAGCATGTAGTGTGGTGCATCTATAAGGAATCCATTGTATCCAGCTAATCCTTCCATTTTTTCATATACTTCACATTTATCATAGAATTTTAATTCTGTTTCTATTCCAGGAACTAGAACTTTAGCTGTTTCAACATATTTTTTTATTTCGTCAAAGTTTTTAGCTTCAACTTCTTTTTCTTTAAAACTTCTAACTGATTTTGAGTTCATTATTAAATTCTTATAATCCATCATTTTGTACTCTCCTTCTACCGACAAATAAATATATAAATTTAAAAAGCCGATACATAATAATTAATTCTTTATGTCCATTATATACCCTTTTCCTTATAATTCAAACGGACTTTTTTAATTTTTTAAATTTTTTATAAATTTAATTATATATTCTATTTTCATCGATATACTTCAAATAGATTATTATTTATAAATTTTATAATAATAGTTTCCCTATTAAATCTATTTTATTATTTCTAATAATTTTTCTTTCTTATTTATGTCTGGATTTTTTATTACTTCTTTCAAAATTTTATTTAACATTTCTCCAATTTCTTTTCCTGGCTTTACCCCAGCTGCTATTAAATCTTTTCCATTTATATCTAAATCCTTAACTCTAAAACATTCTTTATTATCTACTATTTCTTTTAAAGTGTTTTCTATATTATTTAATACTATTAAAGATTCTACAGTAAATGCTTCTAACACTTCTAATCCAACTTTATCTGATTCATCGTTTTTTGTAGATTCATCTTCAAATATTTTTTTCTGTGTTTCTAAGTAAGTATCCACCTCAGCTGCTTTTAAATCTATTAAATCTTCTAACAGCTCTACACTATCCAATTTCATAAGTAAATATTTCAAATCTTCTTTGTTATTTGAAATATTTCTCATGCTGTATTTTAAAAGCTCACAAGTCTTAGAGATTGTTTTATTATCATATCTCATCTTTTTCAATATTTTTTTAGTATTTTCAACTCCTATAGCTTCATTTATATATACAAAAAATCCAGCCAATCTACAAGCTAAATCTTTTTTACATAAATTTGCACAGTCTATCCCCATTTTTATAGATTTTTCAATAGAAAAATCTCCTTTAAGATTTTCCTTTTCTACTGTATACAACTCTGGAAGTACATTCTTTAATATACCAGTTTCATGATAAATCATTATTTTTTTAGCATCCGACATTAGAGTCTTTGTAAATTCTACATTTATTCTTTCAATAGATACTACTGATATTGAATCCGCCATTTCCTCAATCGCCTTAAATGTATCCTTCTCAATTGAAAATCCAAGTTGTGCAGAGAATCTAATCCCTCTCATCATTCTAAGAGCATCCTCTTCAAACCTTTTTTTAGGATTTCCTACACATCTTATTACTCTATTTTCTAAATCCTCTCTTCCTCCAAATACATCAACAAGTCCAGTAGAATTATTATATGCCATAGCATTTATTGTAAAATCTCTTCTCGATAAATCTTCTTCTATATTTTCTGTAAATTCTACACTATCTGGGTGCCTTCCATCTGTATAATCTCCATCTATTCTATATGTAGTAACCTCATAAGGCTCTTTATCTATAACTACTGTAACAGTTCCATGCTCTATACCTGTTTCTACAGTGTTTTCAAATATATTCATTATATCCGCTGGTTTTGCAGAAGTCGTTATATCCCAATCATTAGGCACTCTTCCTAGTAAGCTATCTCTTATACATCCACCTACTGCAAATGCCTCAAATCCATTTTTTTCTATTCTTTCTATTATATAGGCTGTAGTCTCTGGCAATTTTATCAAAAAAATCACTCCAATCTTCTAAAAAGGCTGTTACACAAATTAAATGCAACAGCCAAATTATTTTTTTATTCTATTTTATTAGTCGTCAAGTTTAAGAACTGACATGAATGCTTTCTGTGGCACCTCTACGCTACCAATCTGACGCATTCTTTTCTTACCTTCTTTCTGTTTTTCAAGAAGTTTTCTCTTACGTGATATATCCCCACCATAACATTTTGCAAGAACGTCTTTTCTTAAAGCACTTATTGTTTCCCTAGCTATTACTTTATTTCCAACAGCTGCCTGAATAGGAACTGCGAACTGATGTCTAGGTATTTCATTTTTAAGTTTTTCACACATAGCTTTTCCTCTTACAAATGCCTTTGTTTCGTGGATTATGAAGCTAAGTGCATCGACCTGTTCTTTATTGATAAGTATATCAAGTTTAACAAGCTTAGAAGGTACATATCCCTTCATTTCATAATCTAGTGATCCATATCCTCTAGTTCTTGATTTTAGTGCATCAAAGAAGTCGTATATAACTTCATTTAGAGGTAGGTCGTAGTGAAGCATAACCCTTCTGTCATCAATATATTCCATATTGTGCATAGTTCCTCTTCTTTCCTGACAAAGCTCCATAACAGCCCCTACAAAGTCTTTTGGAACTATTATATCACCTTTAACGATAGGTTCTTCTATCATCTGTATTTCTCCAGGCTCAGGTAGGTTTGCTGGGTTCTGTATCATAACAACTTCTCCGTCAGTTTTTGTTACTCTATATATAACAGATGGAGCTGTTGTTACTATGTTAAGGTCAAATTCTCTTTCTAATCTTTCCTGCATTATTTCCATGTGTAATAATCCAAGGAATCCACATCTAAATCCAAATCCTAGAGCTGCAGATGTTTCAGCTTCAAATTCTAAAGCTGCATCATTTACCTGTAATTTTTCAAGTGCATCTCTTACATTTTCATATTTTTCCCCTTCACCTGGATAAATACCACAGTAAACCATTGGAGTTGCTTTTTTGTATCCTGGTAAAGCTTCTGCTGTCATGTTATCTGCATCAGTTATTGTATCCCCAACACGACAACTTCTTATATCTTTTATACTAGCTGCTATATAACCAACATCTCCTGCTGCTAATTCAGGAAGTTCTGTTGGGTTAGGAGCCATAACACCGACTTCAGTTACCTCGAATTTCTTCTTAGTATTCATCATTTCGATTGTCATACCTTTTTTAACAGTACCTTCAAATACTCTTACATAAGCTATAACACCTTTGTATGCATCATAGTATGAGTCGAATATTAAAGCTTTTAAAGGAGCTTCAGAGTCTCCCTCTGGAGCTGGTACATGTTTTACTATTCCTTCTAAGACATCTTCTATATTTATTCCGTTCTTAGCTGATATAAGTGGAGCATCTGATGCATCTAATCCTATATAGTCTTCTATTTCCGCTTTTACCTCGTCTGGTCTAGCACTTGGTAAATCTATCTTATTTATAACAGGAAGTATTTCTAAATCCTGATCTAAAGCTAGATACACATTTGCTAATGTCTGAGCTTCAACACCCTGAGCAGCATCTACAACTAAAAGAGCTCCTTCACAAGCTGCTAAACTTCTAGATACCTCGTAGTTGAAATCGACGTGTCCTGGAGTATCTATTAAATGAAGATAATACTCTTCTCCATCTTTAGCCTTATATTTAAGTCTAACATTCTGTAATTTTATTGTTATTCCTCTTTCTCTTTCAAGATCCATGTTATCAAGAAGCTGAGATTTCATGTCTCTTTCACTTACAAGACCTGTAGTCTGTATTAATCTATCGGCTAAAGTAGATTTTCCGTGGTCTATATGCGCAATTATACTAAAGTTTCTTGTTCTACTCTGTCTGCTTGACAATTAAGTTTCCTCCCTTTCAAAATTATTCTCTATTTCAAAGCGATTTTTTACGCTAAATTCATTTTTTCCGTTTATGAGCGTAGTTACGCTTTTATATCATACCTATTATTTTACTTTATCTCACGCCTTATGTAAATAAAAAAAGTCATTGTAAAATACCAAGTGAAAAATATTTTTCTTTAGAATTTGATTTTTTAATTGATTTTTTATAAATACGCTAGTATAATCTATAATTAGTTGTATTTTAACAGGCCGAAATTATAACAAAATCAAGATATAAAAAATATAAAAATAAATAAATATTTTTCCTTGATTTTTATTTATAATTCTGTTAAAATCTAATATGTTGACGATGAGTGATTATTTAATAAAGTTATTGTGGGAGGTGAATAGAATGGCAAACATAAAATCAGCTAAAAAAAGAATAAGTGTTATAGAAAAGAAAACTGCTTTAAACAGAGTAAGAAAATCTCAGGTTAAAACAGCTATAAGAAGATTTGATGAAGCAGTTGCAGCAGGAAACGTTGAAGAAGCTAAAGCTAGATTCCAGTACGCACAGAAAAGAATATACCAGGTAGCTTCTAAAGGAACTATACATAAAAACGCTGCATCAAGAAAAGTAGCTAAATTAGCTCAGAAATTAAACGGTATGAACGCTTAATTACCAGTTTAATATGACATATATAGCCCCCTGTTCGCTAAAGGGGGTTTTTTTATTGCTCAAATTTAGCAACAAAAAGGGTATAGATTGAATTTTGCTCCAGGCAATCAAGTTGCATTGTCGCTTAAATTCAATCTATACCCTTTTTCATTTAAATTTTCTCTTATTTTAAAAACTAACCTGTCGTTGCAAAGTAATACAAGCACCCATACCTTGAAATGTGTTACAAGAATTATGGGGCGCTGAAGCCTGGAGCATAGAGCAGTTACTCTTTTGCCCTTTATTTACAGTATTTTCCTATTAGTATTTCTATAGCTGCTTCGTCTCCAATTAGTCCATTTTTTATTCTGTATTCACTTTCTAGTATGTAGTTCATTATTTCGCTTAATTTTTCATCAGAGAAATTCGCTCCCTGTTTTGCTGCATTTTTTACTACAAATTCTTGAAGTCCTAGTGTAGATGCAATTTCTTTAAATTTTATATTTTCCTTTTGCATATCTTTAACTTTTAGTATTATTCTAAACTGTCTCGATATTAAACTCATTATTCTAAGTACAGGCTCTCCATCGAATACCATATCCTTAAAAATTTTCATTGCAATAGAGGCATTTTTCATACCTATATTATCTATCATTCTAAATACATTATTTTCTACTTTTCTTGGAGAAAGTTTATCTACTATTTCATTTGTTAGTGTACTTCCCGCACCAGCATAAGACCCCATCTTAAATATCTCATTTTTTACATCTGTAAGGGTCATATCGCTATTTTTATCTCTATATCCAAGTTGCTCTATAAAATATGCAACTGTAGAGTTTTCTATATTAACATCAAGTCTAGAGAATTCTCTTTTTACCCATTTAAAAAGATCCATTCCATCCAATTTCTTACATTCACAAACTGTTCCAACCTTGTTTATTTTTTTATATATAGACTTTCTCTTATCTATATCTCCATAAACAATAAATGCCAACACAGTTGTATCAGGTATATTATCTAATCTTTCTACAAAATATTTTTCATCTGCATCAGTAAAGTTTTTCTTATTTCCGCCAAAAAGTTCAAAGTCCTTAACTATTACAACTTTTCTATCATCCATAAACGGAAATGTCTCTATAGAGCTTAAAAGCTGATCTAATTGAACTTCTTTGCCATCTATTACATCAAAGTTGAAATCAAGCATACTCTCATTTAAGCCAGATTTTAACATTTTTATTGAGTTTTCTATAAGATAATACTCTTTTCCATAGAAAAGATATACTTTCTCAAAATTATTCTGTTTCATTCCTCCGATAATATCCTTGTAATCCATTTCTTTGCTCCTCTACGACTTTTATTTCATAATAAATTATACCTAGACTAATTATTATATAATAAATCACGAGAAAACTAAAGTCTAATTGAGTAAATTGTATGTATGAAAACCATATTTCATCTACTTTTTCTAGAATAAAATAAATTATAGATATAATTACAGAATTCAACCCTGCGACAATGCTTGCAATAAAAGGTAAAAATTTAAATAAAAATATACTCGCTACATCTATATACACAACAAATGCAACAAATGGAACAGCTAAAATATTACTTACAACCGATAATATAGAAATTCCATCAAAGCTATAAACAATTATTGGTAAAGTCATTATATTGGCTGCTATTGTAACCGATGCTGCAGAAAATTTTATTTTTTTATTTATAATTGGATAAAAGTAAACTATTGAAAATGTAGCTAAGAAACTAAGTTGAAATCCTGTATTGTATATTACAAAGGGATTTAAAAACATCATACAGGATGAAATTATGGCAAGTGTACTAATTCCATCCCTTTTTCTATCAATAATAAAGCATATATCGGAAAAAACAGATGATACAACAGCTCTTCCAATGGACGGACTTCCTCCTGCTATATAAAAGTACATAAATAGAACAATGTTTACAATAACCATATTAAAAGCTATATTTATCCTTCTGCCCACAAAACCTACCAAGGTACATAATATCCCAACGTGAAGTCCAGAAACAGCTATAATATGGCTCACTCCTGTTCTTGAAAACATCCTTTTATCCTCATCACTCATAAGATTCTTCTCTCCCAAAAGCATCGAATTTATAAAATCAGACTTATCTTTATAAAGATAAGCATTAGTATCTTTTATGTACTCTCTTATTATTCCAATTAATTTATACGGTTTACTTATACCGACTTTTTTACAATTTATCATGTTGCAATAACTCTCAACTCCTGTACTTTTTAGGTATCTTCCATAATTAAAATCTTCAAACTTCATATCAGAAAGCGCCTTTGACTTCCCTTTAATCTCTACAATATCCCCAACATCTAGATTTACATTATTAGAATAATCATTTACCAAACAATCACCTATTCTGTATTGAGTGTATCTATCTTTTTTTGATTCAGATATAACTGTCCCTTTTATATTAACAATTTGGTTAGATTCAAAAGTATCAACTATTTCCCCTCTAGTAGACAAAATTGAAATTAACAATATAAAAAAGAATAAAATTACGGTTGGCCTTCTTATAAAAAATGCTCTAATTTTATCTAATAGATTTCTTCTTAAATACATACTTAAATATCCCTCACTTTCCTATCTACTTTTATATTTGACAATTTTTGAAATTATATACAAAAACTTTTTTGTTTTTTATATTTATTTAGATAAATTCATTATTTTATTAAGTAATCATTTACAATACAAAAGTAAACTGAAAATAAAACAATAGGTTTACCTTTATAATTAGGTAAACCTATTTTAGTTTTGTAGTTGACATTTATTTAAATTTAATTTATTCTAGTAAACATAAATCGAAAAATATAAGAGAGGTATAAATTTATGAAAACAAAAGAACTAGTATATGTAGCACTTTGTGCTGTAATAATAGCAATATGCTCTTGGATCTCTATTCCAACAGCAGTACCATTTACACTACAAACATTTGGTGTATATCTAGCAATAGCGGTTTTAGGCGGAAAACTCGGAACAATATCATTGTTAATCTATTTAGGATTAGGTGCAATAGGTTTACCTGTATTTGCTGGTTTTAAAAGTGGGCTAGCTGCTTTAACTGGATCAACTGGTGGATATATCGTAGGATTTTTAGCTACTTCTTTAATAATGTGGGCTTTTGAAAAATTCTTTGGAAAAAATAAAATTTCATTTATAATTTCAGCAATAATAGGACTTATTGCATGTTATGCTCTTGGAACAGTTTGGTTTATGAAGGTATTCTCTGCTGCAAATGGGCCAATAGGACTTACAGCAACTCTTGGAATGTGTGTCATACCATTTATAATTCCAGATTTAATCAAACTTGTAGCTGCCTATCTAATAGGAAGTAAAATATCTAACATATCAAAGGTAAGTACAGCAACTTGCTAAATACTTAAAATATATAAAAAAATTGGATGTTGTAAAATACTCAACATCCAATTTTAATTTTAATAATATTATTTTTTAATCGTATTCATTTATGTGATTTCTCTTTTTAACAAATATTTCTCTTAATATTTCTAGCTTTTCTTCTTTCATTTCATTATCATATAAATCTAAAATATCATCTATATCTTTATATCCAAATATTAATTGAGATATTTGATTTATATTTAAGACTAAATCAGAATTTTCTTCATTATATTCTAATTCTTCAAAACTATAGTCATTGTCTTTGAATTTTAAGCAATAATTTGAAGTATTTTGATTTATATAATCATCTTTTATAGCTATTACTACATTTTCATCTACATTCTCTAATTTTTCAGAGTAATTATAATCAATTTCAAAATAATTAGCTATATTTTTTAAACATCCATTCATATTTATAACTCTTCCCATCATGAATGGGTTTAAAAGCGATTCTGAAGTCTTAGGATTCTTTAATGTATTACCTATCGTATTTCTAACATCTTCCATTATAACGACCTTTTCACACTGTGTATTATGGTTATAAATAAATGCTAAAATAGACTTTAAAGCCCTTGTATTACTAAAGTACACTTCTCTCACAAAGAATTTTCCTTCATTAATAGCATAAATAACATATCCATCATATACACCTTTATCATCAGAGCAAATATAAATATGACCTCCATCAGCTTCGACTTCCTTAAACATATTCCCGTATCTGCACTTACCTCTTACAGTATATCCATTTAATCTTTCATTAGATTTATTATAAATATCTATAAGAGTATCTATATCCGATTCCTTTGCTCTTTTAAAATCTCTTTCTATTCTAAAAGCCGATAAATCCTCTATATTTATTCTGTGTTCTATCATGTCATAGCAGTTTTCAAAGCCAAATCTTCTATAAAGTCTAAAATCTATAGGCATAAGTATAGAAACATTCTGATTTCTGTTGTACATCTCTTCAAATGATAAATTCATCATAGACTTCATCATTCCTTTGCCTCTAGCCTCTGGTAAAGTAGATACACCTACAACATAAGATACTTTCTCTTCTTTAGTGCCAAGTTTTATAGTGTGCTGATTTAAGTGAATTGATGCAACTACATCTCCCTCCAATTCAGCAACTACTGTATTTTTAGCTCTATATTTATTGTCAAAGTAGCAATTTTCTACTTCTTCACCTTCATTAAAGCAGTAAGTCCATATTTTTCTAATCTGATCATAATCTTTATCAGTCGCTATTCTAACGTTCATAGGTCTCCTCCTATTTATATACTGAATTTATTTTTCTCTAACTGTATATTTTTCAGCAAATCTAACAGGATGATAAGAAAGTTTAGCCTTTCTAAGCCCTTCTATACCTAAATCCTCTTCTCTGTTTACAAATTCAACATCTGGGAATTCATCTACTAAGAATTTCTGATTTATATATGGATAAAGACCTCTTATCTCTGGATTTGCTTTTTCTATATGTATAAGAGCCATATTAGGTTTTAGTTTTTCACCTATACTAAATGCTTCTAAAGCTCCATCAACATATATTCCAAATACTTTTACCCTATCTCTTAGTTTATCATAATTATTGAATATTTTCTCTATTGCTACATATTCTCCATCATCAACATCTGCATCAGAATCTTCTTTCTGAACTTTCCATTTATCAAGTAAAGCTCTACAATCGTTAAAATCAGCTATATCTAATAATCTACTTTCAAATCTTCCTTCGTATTCCTTTAAGAAGTAGTTTATATGATTTCTCTTCTTCTGATTTTTTCTACCTGCTAATGTTCTTAAAGACTCAGCATCATATATGTAGTCAAATAAATCTCTTTCTTCTATGTATTCAAATTTATCTCCGTAATTGCTGTGAACATAGTCAACCATTTCCTTATTTATACCTCTTAAATAAACTTTGCTTTCTATTTCTTCAAAATAGTCCATTGCAAAATCTATAGCTTTTTTAACATTTTCTCTTGATGCTAGTGGTAGTACTGAGAATATTTCCCCTTCATATTCACCAAAAACTATCGCAAAATCATCTTCTATATGGTATTTTGTCTTGTAAGTATCCCGCCACATAAACATTGTAGCAAAACAATAATCACAAGCTTCATAATCTGTCATATCAAAGAATGGCTGTAACCTATCCAATGATTCTATATCTAAATTTTTAAATTCTATTTTACTCATAAAAACCTCTCCTTTTTTCCCCTTAACATATCTTTTTTCATTTATTTTATATTTACACATTTATATTTCTAAACTATTATCTCTTTTTTTCATATTTTTTCTCATTTTGTGTCTATAACTAATATAATTAGTCGATTATATAAATGAGATAACTATTAATTTTTTTATAATTTTTATTTTACCCTAAAATTATATTTTCCAAACATTTATTTTATCAGAGGTGTACAAAAATGAAAAGTAAATCACTTATAAAAATTTTTTTGATATTTTTACTGCTTATCTATGTAAACGGTTGCTCAGATGAAAAATTATTTTCTGTACATATAATTGATGTCGGTCAGGGAGATAGTATATTCATACAGACACCCGAGAACAAACGTATTCTCATGGATGCAGGAGATGAAGATGCTGAACATACAGTTTACTCATACTTAAAAAGAAAAGGTGTAAAAAAAATTGATGTTTTAATTGCCACTCATCCAGACACAGACCATATAGGAAGCATGGACTATATTATAGATAAGTTTAAAATATCTCATTTCTATATGCCAGAAGCAAAAACAGACTCCGAAGCTTTTTACAATCTTTTGGATAGTTGCAAAGATAAAAACTTAAAAATAGAATACCTAACAAAAGGAGATATATTAAAAATAGATAGCTCAACAACTATGGAAATTTTATCTCCATCTACAATTACTGATAAAAATAATCTAAATTCAATAGTATCTCTATTAAATTACAAAGGTTATGAGTTTTTATTTACAGGAGATGCGGAAAAAGAAAACGAATCAGAGATACTATCATCGTGTAATTTACCAGATATAGAATTTTTAAAGGCAGGGCATCATGGAAGCTCTTCTTCATCAACAGATGAATTTATAGCAAAACTTAAACCTGATGCTGTTGCAATCTCTTGTGGGTACAACAACGACTACGGACACCCACATAGAAGTGTTCTCGATACATTTAGAGAAAATGGCTCTGTGGTTTATAGAACTGATAAAAATGGAACACTTGTATTTTATTGTGATGAGAATGGAATTTTTAAAAAGAAAAAATATAAAACTGAGTAAAATTAATAAATTATTATAATTTCCTTAGGAATAAATATAAAAATACTCTATCATTTCAAAGATAGGCAAGATGAAAATCTTTCTATTTTCAAATTATTCTGATTTATGTTATCATTAATTATACAAAGAACCTTAAAGGAGGTTTATCTATGGAAAAAGCCGTACTATTAGTTAGTATAATTATAATAATCAGAATCTTACTAAATGATTTTTTAGAAAAAATTCCTGTACCATCTCTTATTATATTCATCTTGCTTGGAATGTGCTTTGGAGAGAATGGTCTTTTCAAAATCAATTTTGACAATTATTCCTTTGTGAATATAATTTGTTCAGTCAGTTTAATTTTCATAATGTTTTACGGAGGATTTGGTACGAATCTAAAAGCTGCCAAACCGGTTGTAGCTCAATCTGTGTTACTTTCGACAGTAGGTGTTGCTGGAACTGCTGGAGCTGTTGGATTATTTTCTCACTTTATTTTGCACTTACCATGGCTAGAAAGTATTTTAATAGGATCTGTAATATCTTCTACAGATGCTGCATCAGTATTTAATATACTTCGCTCTAGAAATCTAGCCTTAAAAAACAATACTGACTCACTTTTAGAAATAGAATCTGGTTCAAATGACCCTATATCGTACATGCTTACAAGTTCATTAATAGCAATTATGCTCGGACAGGACATTTCCGTTCCAGCTCTACTTGTACAGCAGATGTTATTTGGAGTATTATTTGGTGTTTTAGTCGCTAAGTTATCTATATACTTATTTAAAACCAGTCTTTTTAAATCTCAAGAAAGTGTAACTATATACCTATTAGCAGTAATGCTTCTATCATTTTCATTGCCTTATACTTTAAATGGAAATGGATATTTAAGTGTTTATTTATGTGGAATAATTTTAGGTAATTCTACTTTGATACATAAGAAATATTTGGTACATTTTTTCGATGTTTCAACAGATGTCGCACAGGTTATTATATTCTTCCTACTTGGACTTTTAGTAACACCTGTAGACTTACCTAGAGTTATGATACCTTCATTAATGATAATGGTATTCCTTACATTAGTGGCAAGACCGTTGGTTTCACTTATACTTTTAGTACCATTTAAATCTTCTCCTAAGCAAATTGCACTTGTATCTTGGTCTGGGCTTAGAGGGGTTGCATCTATCGTTTTTGCAATTTCTGTTGTTTTAAGTGGTGTTCATACAAAATATAATTTATTCAACCTAGTATTTTGTATAGTTATTCTTTCAATTTCTATACAGGGAACTCTTCTTCCTTGGGTTGCAAATAAACTTTCTATGATTGATAAGAACGCGGATGTTAGAAAGACTTTCAATGACTATCAAGAAGATAGTGATATAAGCTTTATAAAAATACATATTGATAAAAATCATCCTTGGAAAGATTTAGAAATAAGTAAATTAGGACTTCCTAGAGATTTATTAATTGCAATGATTGTAAGGAATCATTCGCCAATAGTTCCTAAGGGAGATACTGTTCTTGAGGTTGGAGATTTGCTTGTTTTTGCAGCAAGGTCTTTTGAGGATAGAAAGCATCTTTCACTTAGAGAAGTTGTTATCGATAAGAAGAGTAAGTGGGTAAATACGCCGCTTCATCAGATAACTACAGAGAATCCTTATCTTATTATTTTGATAAAGAGAAATTTAGAGAATATAATTCCTACTGGGGATACAAAACTACTGCCGGGTGATATACTGATTATGGCTGCAGCAGAAGAATAAAGGTAAATAAAAAGGACAAGATTATAACTGCTCTGTGCTCCAGAGCTTCAGCGCCCCATCCATTTAAGTAACACATTTATAGGTATGGGGCGCTTCCAGTATTGTCGCTTACAGAGCAGTTATTTCTCTTTTCCTAAGTTTATTTACCTGCTTATACGGAATTAAACATAAAAAAGCTACTAGATAGTAATATTCTAGCAGCTTTTTATATATTTTATTTTTCTTCTAGTAATTCATTTATTACAGCAGATGCCATTATTAGTCCTGCTACAGAAGGTACAAATGATACACTTCCCGCAGTCATTTTGTTTCCGTTCATTATTTTTTCTTTTGGCTCTATTGCTTTTTCAGTTGAGTATACGACTTTTAGTTTTTTTATTCCTCTGTTTTTTAGTTCTCTTCTCATTACTCTAGCTAAAGGGCACATGCTAGTTTTGTATATGTCCGTAAGTTCTATTTTCGTAGGATCTAGCTTATTACCCATTCCCATAGAGCTTATTATTTTGATTCTTTTTTTAGTGCAAGTTTCTATAAGGTGTATTTTAGAAGTTATCATGTCTATTGCATCTATTGCATAATCAAACTCACCACTGCTTAGTAACTCTTCCCCATTTTCTGGAGTGTATTTTTCTGCAATTGCAGTTATGTTTACATTTGGATTTATGTCTTTTATTCTCTCTTTAAATACATCTACTTTCATCTTTCCAACTGTAGAATGAAGAGCTATTATCTGTCTGTTTATGTTTGTTATATCCACATCATCAAAATCTACTATTGTGATATTTCCTACTCCAGCTCTTGCTATTGCTTCGGCTGCAAATCCACCGACTCCTCCTACACCGAATATTATCACACTTGCGTTGTTTAATTTTTCTATTCCATCATCTCCTACAACAAGAGATGTTCTTTTTTCCCAATCCATCATTTTTTTAATTCCTCCAAGTAAATATTTAGAATATATAAAAAAAGGAACCTTCATTCAGGTTCCATAATATACTGTATTGGCGGGAGTGCGTGGGAAACTATTTGATAGTTTTCACTCAATTCCCATTTCTCTAAAAACCTTATAATTTCAATGTTTCTATATTTTTATTTTTCTTAATCTCATATAATTTTATATAACTTTTTGAAATAATTGAGTTACAATTGAGTTACAAAACATATTTTTTTATAATCTTATAAATCAATTATTTTATTCTTTTTTCTAACTACATTATAACACATTTAAACATTAGGTTTTCTTAGTATTTTTTTGTAGTGTCAAAACTTCTAATAATATCACCATAATATTACACTACATATTCAAACCTTAACATTTCTTAACATCTTATGAAACTAATATCTTAGACTCTCCAGGCAACAAAATTATTATATAGCAGCATGATATAAATTTAATACCTTAGCATTTATTAGCATTTTTTCGCCTATATATATAATTTATGTTAGGTTTTGTAAGGCTTTGTATATAAAATAGTTTCAAGTTTTCTCAGGTTCTCAATATTGTAGTGTTATTTCTTACTGATACTATCTCATATTTTTACACTACAAAAGGTTAGCAATTGTTAGCATTTTACTGAAATAAACCTACAAAATCATAATAAAGGGGTGGGGGTTATGTGGGATAACCTATGTATATTTTGTATGTGGGACAAGCGGTATTCTGAAAAACTACCCTCTAATGATTTTATGGGGGCTATGGCTATATAAAAATCTTGCTGCTATTTTGAAATTATAGTTATAAATAAAAAAAGGGTGTAAAATTGACACCCTATATAATAAAATCAAAGTATTTATCACTATATAAACTTTTATCTATTCTTGATATATCAAATATCTTATAACTATCAATCATTTTATCAAGTGCCTTGTAATAGATAACTCTTGTTTGTGTATCACCTCTATTGATAGATTTTGAAATATAATATATCTTTTCTCGCTCTTTAAATCGCATTTTTATTATTTGTTTCTCTTTTTCCTTTAGCTCCTCATATGCTCTATGTAATATTGAAATTGCTATTCTTGTATTACAACGGCTTTCCTCAGCTCCTTTTATAATTTCTAATATATAGCTTGATTTTCTTTCTGTTGGCTCTTCCTGGTACTCTTCTTTCAATGGCTCTTTTAGTCTGTTCTGTTCTATTCCTTCCACTACTTGTAAACCATAATATTTCAAAAACTCCGCTAACTGTTTTCGCTCTTCTTTTTTCTGTAATTTATTCATATAAAATACACCTCCAGGAACAATATTTTGATAGCTGCTCTTTTAGATCCTCAAATAGATATATATTTTTTTCCAACATTTTCCAACAATGAGTATTAAAAAAGCCCAACAAATAATAATACTTGTTAGGCTCTTTTATCATCACTTCAAGATAACGCTATAAATGGCCATATACTTACTTGAATATATAGAAAAAGATTTATAAAAAAATATATATTGTGGTATACCTATTATAGCAATAATAAGCAAATAAAAAAAGCCCAACGAATAACGTAGGCTCTTTTGTTGGTTTTGCTACTGAGTAAAAGAAAAAGAACTATACAAAATATTGAAAGGCTTTATATATTATATAGCTATTATATTATCTATCTAAAATTATATCAATCTCAATCTCAATTTCAATCATACATCTAAAAAGTATATATCATCAAATAAACTTTCATCTATATCTATTTCAAGTAATTCATTGTATTTGTTTAATATCTCATTTAGTGCGTTATTTTCCCAATCTCTCAAAGTTCTTTCGCTATACCCTATTTTTTTACTTGTATAATTCCAATTATTACAATCTATCAATCTCAATTTAAGAAGTATTTGTTTTTCTTCTGATAATATTTTATAGGCTATATGTAACCTTGAAATCATAATCCTTGTATTACACCTTTTTTCTCTTGTTTCTTCTATATGCTCCAATAGTTCACTATTTGAACAATTCAAATTATCTTTTAACGGCTCTTTTCGTCTTTTATGCTCTATACCTTCAATTATATCTTTTCCAAAAATACGCAATATATTTTTTAATTCTCCTAGGTTCAATATAATATCATTCATAAAATGCACCCTTTCAATTTATACAATATATCCATATTTATTGAATATAAAATCTATTTTTTTAATGCCATTATTCATTTTATACCTTATACCTCTTTCACTATCTCCCGTTATAGTGCATATTTTCGCCCAACTATATTTATTAATATATCTATACTTGATTATTTTTCTTTCTTTTTCGGGCAATTCTTTAATTAGATTATTTAATACATTTAATTGAAATCTAATTGATATTATTTCATTTTCTAGTTTTTTTATTCTCTTTTGGTCATCTTCAAATTTTATAATACTTTCTAATACTTTAATGCGTTTTTTCAACTTATCATATTTTTTCAGTTCCTTTTTTATATCACACATAAAAAACACCACCCGTAATACTTAGATCATTTAAATAGGTATATAATAATTTTCGAATAGAAATTCTAGCTCTTTCAAGCTTTTTTCAATATGATTTTGTGCCATTGTAGAACTACAACCCAAAGCACGCCCAATTTGAGCATAGTTATAATTCTTTTTAAATTTATATTCTATTATTCTTTTGTCTATTTCTTCCAAACCTTTTATAAATGCGTCTATTAATCGTATTTTCTGACTAATATTTCTCATTTCCTTTTTTATTTCTATGGCTCTTTGTTCACTACCTACAACAAAATTAGCCGTTGGGTCGCCTATATTAGAAGTTTGTACCCTTTCCCCAATAGGACAACTTTTTATATCAACGTCATTTTCTTTCAAGTGTTCTAATTCTACACTTAGATATTTCAATTCGCTTTTATAACTATTATAGCTTTCTAGCTCTCTTTTTACATCACACATAAAAACGCACCTCCAGGAAAAAGAATATAAAATATTATATCACATTCACAGAACGTACGTTTTGAAGATTTCTAATTGCAGCATGATTGAATTATTTTTATATCCTCACATTATACCTCGTGAATATATGATATAATATTACTTCTTTTTTCTAGTTATAAAAACTTCGCATAATCGACAAAACACGCAGTTTTTTTGAATACCTTGCAAATACTAGCTTTCAGACTTCACTTTAAAAGATTAAATTTCCATAAAATCACATAGTTAAATATAATTTAATATATTTTGATATATCTTTTTATAATATAAAGTATAGTTGTTTTTTTATTTAATTTAGTTAATTTTTATCATTTTGAGTAATATAGAATTGCATAACATTTTATATCTTATTATAAGGTTCATAATTGCTTTATTTTTTTGTTTGGGAGTGATATAATGAATATAGAAAAAGAACCACGTCAAAGTGGCTCGGTTGATTTAAGAAAACAAAAGAACAATTAAATAAAAATTATTCTTTATTTTTTCCACTCTCTTCGTCGCCAAACTTTGTAGAGTGGTTTTTTATTTTATCTGTTAATAGACTAGAAACTATATTAACCAATATCGGTATTATAATTAAAGTCAAAAATACATCAATAAAATCTCTCATGGTATCCACCCCCTTTCAATAGAAGGTTTCAACCTCGCCACTCTGTACATGGTTCACTTTATGAAGTATATCAAATACAATTCTTTTTATTAATATTTATTACAAAATATAAGTCGGTCGACCGGTTAAGTTTTTGAACTAGTCAAATCTGTTGACGGGTCAACCTCGTTGATGTGCTCTTATAGTATGCTCAAATCTGAGCACACCCCCAGGAAGTAAGTTTTTATGGGTATCCCCAAATCTGAGGACACCCCTTATACTCGGTTTTTACTCGGTCTTATATCTTCTAATATATCCTAATAAGTTATAAATATTTAAAAAATGTTATATTGTAGAAAATTCTTTCTAGGTTGCTTTTAAAATTTTGCCCCTTTTGGTTATTTTTTATCGGTCAATCGACCGAATATAAAAACGCACCTGGCGAAAATTCCCTTTTATAGTTTTCTTTGATTTTGGCTTTATATTTGCCACCCTAAGCCCTTGTAAATAATTCGCCTTGTGTTTATACCTTGCATAACTCAAAAATAGATTATATAGCTTGTAATGTTGCAACGCGTTGCACTTGTGTTATACCTTCTATACATTGATATTTCAATCATTATCAATCTGACTGCGTTTTTAAATCGTGTTTTTATAAATTATGTTTTTTGTTGCAACGTTGCGCTTACTCAAAACTTACTCAAAACTTACTAGAAAAAATAATCTCTTTTTTAGGGAGTCAAAAAAGTCAAAAATAGCTAGTCTTTTTTAGGGGCGCCGATTTTGCCGAAATATTTTTTCAATGCTCTTTTTTAGGGTGGACGAAATCTCGGCAAGCTCTTTTTAGGGTGGCCGAAAAGTCCGGATACTTCTTTTTTTGTTGCCTTGTGCTATTTCAACCCCCTATATTTCAAGGCTCCTCGTGTTTCACGACAAGCTTTATATTTCAATGGTTGCACTGTTTCGGTGCAGTCCATATATTTTTTTAATTGTAGTGAATCACGATAATCCCTATATTTCAAGCTTTTACCAAAAAGGTACAAGCCAAATATAAACTATCTTTTCGCTACTTTTTAATCATGCTGCTATTAATGGCTCTTAGTGTAACCTTAGTGAAATCTTAATGAATAGTTAATGACATTAAGGTTGTGGCTCTTATACTCCAATAAAAAAGGACGGTATAAACCGCCCTAATACTATTTCAATATCTTTTCTTTTAAGTTGTTAATTGTTGCCATTGTGTCGGTATCTCCGCCCTTGTCGGGGTGATGTTTGTTTGATAATAATTTAAATGCTTGTTTTAATAATTTTCTTTCCTGGTCTGAAAAGTTATTGCTGCTTGATCCATAAAAGCTACCTAGATTATTTTCTATTTTTTGCCTTAATCCTTTATCAAAACCCAAATTAAAATATTTTTCATTATCTTTATTTACCAAATCTTGATATTTTTTCTTGAAGTCCTCATAATCTTTCTTCCTTTGATTTTTATATCTTAATTTTTCCTCAAAATATTCTTTATTGTTTTTTATATATGTAGTGTACTTCTTTCGTTTATATTCTATTAATTTTTTCACTACAATATCAAAATACTTTTCATATCCCAGGGCTTTTAAATCATTCATTATAAATTCTTTTGAGCTCTCGGGAATATCTAAAACCAAACCGCCCATATCCTCATCTTTAAAATATAACGATACTCCGATATTATACTGAGCTATAAAAATATCTTTTGATTTTACTTCCCCATTTTCTCGCTTTCTCTCGCATAAATAAATATTATATGTGTATCCTTTGCCGTCCTTTATCCTACAAAACACTATATTTTCAACTCCCTTTTGTAGTGTAATTTCTAGCCCCTACTTTGAATTATTTTTACACTACATTTATTTTGATAAAAAAGGGCGGTTGTTATACCGCCGTATTTTCAAATTGCTTTTTACATTTATTTTTTATTTCTTCTAACTGTTCCATTAATGGCTTTTTATTTTTTAGTTCTGATAAAGATTTTTTTCTTTCGATATATCCAATATCTATGAATATTTTTCTAAGCCCTTTATATATATTTAATATATTCTCATACTCTTTTAACTCATATTCTGATAATTCTTCATTATCTACATTTTTAATTCTTATATAGTCCTCATCTAATATGAAAAAATACTTTTCTTCTAATATCTTCATATTTTGATTTATATTATTTGAATATACTTCTCTAGCTCTTTTATTTTCTTCTAATAACTTACCCATTTCAATAAATACTTTTGATATATCATTTTCTATCTGATTAAAATATTCTTTTACTATCATTTTCTTTCACCTTCCTATTAATTTTTATCTATTAATCTTTGTAACTGTTCCCGTAGCTCTGTATTGGCTTTGAACCCTTGCATGAAATAATATTGTTGCAAGTCTAAAAAAGCCCCGTTGATTATTGTTTCTAACTCTTCTATTTTTTCATATTCATATCTTATGTTGTATAGTACTTCTTTTATTTTTTTCTGTTCCTCTTCGCTCATATCTTCTATTTTTAGGTTGTCTATCCGTTTATTTGATATAACTTCATTTATCTTTTGATATTTATTTTTTAATATATCAGTAATTTTATAAACTCTATTTACTGATAAAAAACTGTTTATATCTTCAAATTTCTTTCTATCTACCCAATTAAAAAATACTCCTAGTATGTTATTATCATTCATTTCTTACACCTCTATTATAAATTTTCTCTTATTCTTTTATTCATTTTGAAACCTTCAATAAAATTATATTCTTGTGTTTCTTGTAGTGCTTCATATATCATTGAGCTTGCATTGTCTAAAACGTGCCAAATATTTTCTATATCTTCATATAATTTTATTATTTCCTTGTATTCTTCTGTTGTTTCATCATTTAATGCTTTATAGTTAGCAAAATTTATAACTATTTTCTTTCTTAATAACTTATATTTTTCTTGTAGCTCATTGAATGGCTCTTTCATCTTTTTTACTTCTTCCAGGTCATCTAAATCTTTTATTACCCCTTCATCTATTGCACCATATAACACTACTTCTTTTATTGTTTCGTCCTTTATCATCTTCTACACCCCTAACTAAATATTTAATGTTTTGTTCAGCTCTTTATGTGCCAGGAAACCAAATTTGAAACCTTCTTCGCTTGTGTCTAATACTGTATTAGTTATTAGATCCTTAATTTCTTCTAAGCTGCTTTTTAATTTTTCAAACTTATTTGTTAGATATTTATATTCACTTATCATGTAGTTGTATCTTTCCTTTGGTAAATTCTCCTTGTTTTTTTCTGTAAGTTCTAGCTTTTGAGAATATAACAAATATAAATCGTTTATATCTCTTTCGTTTTCTTCAAGCTCTCTTTCAGCTCTTAAAAAACTTTCCTGGCTTAGATAGTCGGGTGTAGCTCCCTTATCTTGTAACTTATAATTTATATCTCTTATAATCTCATTTATATCCTTTTGGCTAAATAAATTCATTTTTTGAGTTTTTATCTCCATTTTTGCACCTCTACATTATTGATTTTTTTAAGAGGGTGTAATATACTTTAAGTTGGTTTTTGTGGGTATATTACACCCAATTTTTTTATAATTGAGTCGGGCTCGTTCCTGGCTCTTTTTTTATTGCATAGTTATCATAATTGTTAAGTCTTTGTATTCTATAGCACATACACCGTTTACAAGTCCTATATCGTGTATAGTTTCAAAATATATATAACAACCTTTTCTGCCCTTTGCTGCTATCTCTAAAATATCGCTTATAGTTATTTTTGATACTTCAAAACTATCTACAAGTTGCCGTTTTTTGTATATATCAGCTCTTACGATTAAATTGTTTTCTATCCAATTTGTAACAATTGGAATTATCATTCTTACTTTAGTCAATACTTTCATTTTTTCACCTCCTTTTGTGTCTTAGCTCTGCCCCTTTTTTATTTTTTCTTTCTGTGATTGACTATTTCCAATACTTACAAAGCTATGAAGTAAAGCCCCTTTTGTGGTTTTATATCCTGGCTCTTATTCTCCAGGAATAATATTTTGTAGTGTAATTTTTTTATATATTCTCATTGATTTTTTACACTACATATTTATATATTTTTTAGTCCGTCATTGTCATACATTTTGAACTGTGGGCGAATAAATGTTATCGGCTCTACTCCAGTAGCTCCATTTCTATTTTTATCTAATTTAAACGCGTATACACTAGTTGATTTTTTGCTTTTATTATTTTTTATTATATTTTCTGCCTCTTTATCTCCTATACCACCAACACTACTATATACAAATTTTAATTCTTCTTTATCTTGTAAATCATGCAAGTATATAACACTTGTCGCGTCCTGGTATACTGTAGCTGATTGTCTTATAACATTTTCCCCATGTGGTATACCTTTGAAACTATTGTTTAACTGTACAAGCGCCATAACATGGCAATTATATTTTAGTGTCATAGTGCGTATATTTCTTGATATATTAGCGATTATTCTTTCCGCATTTTCTAGCTTTGAGCCGTCCTCAGCACTCAATAACTGTAAGTAATCAATTACTACCAAATCGGGTTTATACTTTCTAACTAGCTTGATAATATCTGATATTTTGGTACTGTTATTATCTATCAATAATTTCCCTTCATACTCTCCCAGGTATCCACTAGCACTAACGAACCTTTTCCAATCATCAGCCGTAAAATCTTTGTTTCTAAATTTCATTGACGGTATTTTTGAAACCATTGTTGCGAATCTGTCGAATACATCAACGTCGGTCATTTCCCTTGATATTATTAATACTTTCTTTCCTTGCTCTAATACATTCAAGGCTATATTTAGGGCTAATGTTGTCTTTCCTACTCCCGACTTAGCACCAATTATTGTATAGTCTCCAGGCTTAACACCACCTATATTTTTATCAAGTAGACTATAACCAAATTTGGTTTGAATATCAGTATTTTCTAATCTATTCATAGACTTTTGAACAAGGCTATTAATATCGTTTATACCGTCATTTTGATACTGTATTAGCTTTTCGATTTTATCACTCGTTTCTATTACCTGGCTCTCTAGCTCTCCGCCATTTAGAAGGTTTTCAATCCCCTCTAATGAATAATTTACAAACTCTCTTTTTTTCCGCAAATCCTCCAATACCATAATAGCTTTTTCCAAATCATCTTTTTGTAGTGTACAATCACTAACAAATTTAGTTAATTCTGAAAGTGTATATATATTAAGATTGTATGAAGGCTTTTTCAACTCTTCCATTAGCTCTACAATTGTTACCTCCTTTCCGCTTTTATGAGCGTTTTTGAATCCTTGTATTATAGCTTGTTCTGTATCTGTAAATATTGATATTGGAACTATATCAAGTGCCGTTTGAACTTCGGGTTTTAATAACATTAGTCCGATAACATCTTGTTCAGCCGTTTTATTTTTTAGTCGTCTATCATTTTTTAAATTATCCATTTTTTTATTCTCCTTCCTTGCAGCAAGATTTTTATTAAAAGCCCTAAAGCCGTTAAATCGCTTTTAAGGCTTTTTTAATATCTTAATGAGTAAATTATCGTTGAGTATATAGAACGTATATTCTCGGTATCAAAGAACCTATATTTTGGGTATTTATTCATTGCTTGATTTCCTTAGATTTATTTTTATAATATCCTCAATCGACAAATCAACATCATTATCTTCTAAATAACTTTGACTAGATTCTTTTGTTGCCTGGCTTGGTAGCTCATTAATATAATTTTCAAACTTAGTTTCATTGAATAGGGTTTCGGGTCTGAGATACTTATTCATTTTCTCATTCTCTAACCATTCACCAACTTTGAAATCAATAACGGCTTTTAGATCCTCGACTGTATAATCTTTTAATCTTGCACTTATTAGGCTCTTAGTCTTGGTTGTTCCTGGTCTATAGTTTCTATTAGCTTTTAAGTTTAGATATTCCACTACTTCTTTTATTTCATTCGAATAATCTTTTGTAGTTTTTTTCTTGCTGCTATTAGTCTTTTTATTTGTATTGATACTATCTTTAAAAGCTCCAGGGGGTGCGTCTGATTCTTTAGAATCTGACATATTATTATTAGTTATTGTATTAGTATTTATATTAGTATTTGTTGTGTGAATATTTTTCACCCCACTAGTGAATTTATTACACCCCACTAGTGAATTATTTTCACATGTATTATTTTCACATGTATTATTTTCACTACTTACTAACATATATTTATCGGGTATAAAATACTTGTTTCCTTTACCTTTATAAACTTCTTTTTTTATCCAATTATTTTTCACTAAAAAATCAACTGTTTTAATAGCTGTTCTAGTTGTTATTTTGCTTTTATCTGCTAAAATTTCATAACTCGGAAAACTATATCCCAGTTTTTTATTATAAAATCTTATAATTTGTAATAGTACAATTTTTTGGGTAGTTGTTAAATCAGCATCTAAAACATCATTCAAGTAAGAAGTAAAGCCATTTTTTAGTTTTTCTTCTTCCATAGCCTCACCACCTAATCAACTACATAAAAGCCGTCGCCCTCATAAACTGTTGTGAACCATTTTAAACTTTGATTTTTTTCTTTTGGGTCTCTACAACTCATTGATATAAAATCAACTTTTAATATTTCTAAAAACTCATAACACTTTCTATCATTCAAAATACGGCTTATACATAAAAAACAATCACCATTTAATTTATTATTTACTGTGAAAACTATCTCATTTTTATTTTTTAGTGCTTTAAATCTCCCACCGTCTGAAACTTCCATTTCCCCTTTTGGTAAGTCATGAATTTTATAATATTCTTCTATTGTTTTAATGGCTCTTTCTTTATGTTTTTCTAATATGGCTCTTTTACGTTTGCTCATCAGCTCACCCCTTTTAAAATCTTTCGCCTATATGGTCTAATAGCCAGCCATAAACTTCATTCACTAAGATATAAACCTTATCCCCTATATATACACAAGGGAAACCATTATTTTTAGAATCTTTACATAGCTTTCTTAACTTACTTTCTGATATAGGGCATATCTGAGCTACTTCTTTACAAGTCTTTAAGTTATCTCTGTCTATTCCAGGACTAGAAACTATTTTATATCCTTGTCTTTCTTCTAGCTCTTTCTGTTCTGCTGCTTTGTAAGTCTGAAAAGCTCCGTCAATGCTCTGTAATAGGTCATTTTCTTTTGTCATGGTCTTATTCCTCCTCTTTTATTAATTCTTCAACTGAAATATCAAGGGCTTTAGCTAGTTTTTTATAAGTAACTAAAGTAACATTTTCAATCGTTCCCTTTTCAATCTTTCTGATAGTAACCATTGAAACCCCCGATAAATCTTGAAGTTGCTTTTGTGTTAAATTTCTTTTTACTCTTTCTAGCTTTAGAGTCATTTTTTATACCTCCCTTTTTATTAAAAGTAAATAGTTTCAAATCTATTTACAATAAGCATAATAATATTTTTACGATAAAAAGTCAAGCGAATATATTAAAAAGTGATTTACATATAACGAAAGTATTTTATAATATATCTTAGAAGGTGGTGAAAATATGAATATTGAATTATTAAAAAGTAGGCGTAAAGAATTAGGAATGACGCAACAAGATTTAGCCGATAAATGTGGACTTTCTAGAGTTTCAATTTCAAATTATGAAAGTGGTAAATCTGAGCCAACGAAAGAAAGTCTTGAAATTTTATCCAGTATTTTAAATGTTTCTGAGAATGATTTATTATTAGAAGATAAGGTAAATTTTGATTTTTCCGAAGAAAAATATAAAGAAACTTTTGATTTTTTATCATCAGCTTTTACAAAAAAAATAAGTGATTCCTTAGAAAAAAGATTTAAACATAGCAATTTAGACTTTAAAGATATTGCTTTGAACTTGACAAATTTATTAAATTCTTTAACTTCAAAACAATATATTTTTTCTTATACTTTGAAGAAAATTGTCGCTTTTGACCCCTCTTCTGATAACCATAAGACTTTTGAAGTTTCAGAATTAGAACAGTATGTATTAAATATTTTATCTTTAACTGAAAATCTAGAAAAAACAAATCGTTCTAGTATAGATAATGATACATTTGACAGGTTATTAAACGCCGACTCAAAGTTAATAAATACGCGGGAGTCTGCTTTAAAAGTCACTTCTGCTTTCATTCCTATAGTGAATATGACTTTAGACACTTTAACAGAATATAATTCTTGTAATCGTGAAATAACACAAGTAGAAAAAGAGTATTTAAAAGAAATGTATATTAAAACAAAAGAATCTCTAACTACTGATTTTAATATTGATTTATCTAAATTTAACGATAATCTTAGTAAAAAATCAAAAGAAGAATTAATAAAAAAATTAGATTTAGAATACAATAAATTCGAAAAAAAATACTTTAATCAAAAAAATAATAAAGAGGGTGGCTCTGATGAGTAAACGCGCCAATGGTGAGGGCTCTATTGCCTTTTATAGCTCTCGTAACTGTTACCGCGGACAATTGACTATTGGAATCGACCAAAACGGAAAAGCTAAAAGAAAATCATTTTATGGAAAAACCAAAAAAGAAGTCAAAGAAAAAATGGATAATTACAAGCTTTTAAATCCTATTGGTCAAGCTGCTATAAATGAATATACAGTGGCCACTTGGTTTAATTATTGGGTTTGGAACATAAAAAAAAGAGATATTAAGCCGAAAACATTTGAGCGCTACGAATCAATATATCGAAACTATATTGAAGGCTCTGAAATAGCTAATATCCCACTTTACAAACTGAAATTGAATAATATACAAGCATATTATAACAGATTACTAGATAATGGAACAACTGTATCTACTGTTAAACAAATCAACGAAAAATTAAAAACTTGTTTGGACTTTGCCGAAAAAAATGACTACATAGAAAAAAACTTCGCCAAACTTGTTGAGCTACCAACTGAGAAAAAAGAAAAAAAGAAACAAGTATTCACTGTTGATGAACAAGCTCTCTTTATAGAAACTATCAAAGGGCATAAATTAGAAACTTTCTTCCTGGTGGCTCTTAGTACGGGGTTAAGACTTGGCGAACTCCTGGGGCTTAAATGGTCTGATATAGATTTTGATAATCACACTTTAACTGTCAATAGGTCTGTACGGCGCGGATATATATTTGATGATCAAGATAATAAACATAGGGAAACATTCGAACAAATACCTAAAACAGAAAATGCGTTTCGTACTGTTCCAATAGTTAGTAATGTGTTCAATAAGCTACTAGAACATAAAAAGCAGCAAGACGAAATCAAAGCTAAATTAGGCGAATCGTTCCAGGATAATAATTTAGTATTTTGTAATAGTGTAGGCTCTTATCTAAACCCAAATTATCCGCCTAAGCCATTTAAAAGAATCCAGGATAAAATGGGAATACCAAAAGAGGAACATATAAAATTTCATGGACTAAGAAAAACATTTGCGACTAGATTATTTGAAAAAAATATACCTCCGAAAACTGTCCAGGTCTTAATGGGACACGCGGATATTGAAATAACTTTAAATATATATACTGAAGTTATGGAAGATAAAAAAATAGAGGCTATAAACGAACTAGAAAATATATTTTAATTTGTGGGCTTGGGGCTTTATGCTCCAGGCTCTTTTTATTGAGTTACTTTTTAATTGAGTTACTTTTTAATTGAGTTACAATTGAGTTACAAGATACAAAAAATAAAAAAATACTGACTATCAAAGCCAGTATTTCCAATCTATTCAAGTTATTATTATCTAATTGGCGGGAGTGCGTGGGAATTGAACCCACCTAAGAGGCTCCTAACCCCTCATACTAGTTTTGAAGACTAGAGGGCACACCAGCACCCATCCACCCCCGTGGTTTTTTCAACAGTAATAATATAACACATAGAATACACTTTTGCAAGTGTTATTCAAAAAATAAATAAAAAAATCGAAAAAAACTATATTAAACTCATCTGCTCATCTTCTTTTAAATTATTTATCTGCCAATCGATTTCAGTTTTACCAATGCTTTTTAATATTTCATTAGCTTTTTTAAAATGATTACACCCGAAAAATCCTCTATTTGCAGAAAGTGGACTTGGATGAGTCCCCTCTAATATGTAATGTTTGTCTGTATTTATTAGTTTAACTTTCTTTTTAGCATTATTTCCCCAAAGAATAAACACAACTGGATCTTCTCTATCATTTAAAATCTCTATTATTCTATCTGTAAATTTTTCCCAGCCTTTTTTGCTATGAGAGTTCGCTTCGTGTGCTCTAACAGTTAGAGATGTGTTTAAAAGAAGAACTCCCTGGTCTGCCCAATCCATAAGGTACCCATTATCTGGAATGAAGCATCCATACTCTGCATTTAATTCCTTGTACATATTTTTTAATGATGGCGGAGTTTTAATTCCCGGAAGAACTGAAAATGCAAGCCCATGTGCCTGACCGTCATTGTGATATGGATCCTGCCCTAAAAGAAGAATCTTTGTATCTTTGAATGATGTATGGTTTAAGGCTGTGAATATATCCTCTCTTTTAGGGAATACCTCGTGTTCCTTGTATTCTTCCTTTAAAAACTCATTTAATTTTTCAAAATATGGCTTATCAAATTCATCACTTAAAAGCTCTTTCCAATCCGTATTTATCAAACCTTCCCACGATTTTTTAGTGAAGTTTTCTTCATTATATGACATAAATTTTCCTCCTGTTTATCTTTTTACCATTACTTATCTTCTATCCGTATAGATATTAAAAACAATCTACTGAACTACAGCATCTATGCTATCATCAGTATTGCCGTCTACTATTTTTATGTTCAACTTATTAGGTATGCAAACTATACTCTGGCTCGGCTTTGTGATAAATCCTGTTTTGACACACACCTTATCTGGACAATTAGCCTCAGTCACCTCAACACCTCTATCATGCACCTTAACCTTATTTATATGCTCTCCGTCCTTTATTGTAAATTCATCTTCCTCATCTAGTGGAATCTCTTTATAAAGCTCATTATCTTTATAAACTTCTACAAATGCAGCCTTCTCATTTGCATCCTTAAACTTTGTATACCCAAAAAGTGCTACAACTGCTATTAATACAACTGCTATTAAAATAAAATCTTTCTTTTTCATCTAACTTCCCCCAAAATTTTCTACAAATTATTCTTTTATAAATAATTCTTCTATTTTCTTTGTACGATAAATTTGCTGTCAATTATGATATAATTAATCATATCATACTTTGATATTAACTACTATAAATTTAAATAAGGAGAATTAAAAATGAGAAAATCAGCTCCACAAATTGTTGTGCTAATAATATTATTGGTAGCAGGATATTTTATCTTTAGACCTAATATGGACGAAAATTACTCACAGACAAACTATTATCTAGGAACTGTGAACACCGTTACAGTATACGGAAAGAAACAAAATAAAGCCTCTGAAATTCTTAAAGGATGCGACGATGTTGTAAAGAATGTCGACAACCTTATGAGTACAGAAATTCCTGGAAGCGATGTTTCTAAAATAAATAAAAATGCTGGAATAAAGCCTGTTAAAGTATCAGAAGAAACTTATGAAGTTGTTAAAGAGGCTATACACTACTCAAAACTATCTGATGGTAATTTTGATGTAACAATAGGGCCTGTAAGTGATCTTTGGTCTATAGGAAAAGAGGATGCCAGAGTCCCTGAAAAATCTGAAATAGATACACTCCTACCTTTGATAGACTACAAAAATGTAGAAGTTAAGGAAATTAAGTTAGAATCTGACCAAGATGGTGACGGTAAAAATGAAACTTTTGATAAAGAGTTTACTGTTTTCTTAAAGAAAAAAGGTATGAAAATAGATTTGGGTGCAATAGCTAAAGGATTTGCAGCAGACCAAGTTGCACTATATTTAAAGGCTAGTGATGTTGAAAAAGCTATAATAAACTTAGGTGGAAATATCAAAACTATTGGCGATTTTAATATAGGACTAAAAAATCCTATTGAAAATGCAAATGATTCATTTGCAAGTATTAAGGTAAGTAATAAATCTGTCGTAACTTCTGGTGTTTATGAAAGATTTGTTGAAAAAGACGGCAAGAAGTATCATCATATACTAAATCCAGCAGATGGTTATCCATTCGATAATAATCTTCTTAGTGTTAGTATTATCTCTGACAAATCTATAAACTGCGATGCCCTTTCTACATCTGCATTTGCTCTTGGACTTGAGGATGGTAAGAAGCTTATCGAGGGTATAGACAATGTTGAGGCTGTTTTCGTTACTAAGGATAAGAAGGTTTATTTGACTAAGGGATTCAAGGATGAGTTTAAGATTTTAAATGATCAGTTTAAGGTTGTGAAGTAAGGAAAGAGAATTTTTTATTATTTTGGAATGAATTATTTTAGTTGGTTTGTTTTTTTAGATTTTAGAAGGATTTTTTTATTTTTTCCTTTACGTTTTGGCTTTTATCGGATATAATTTGGTTATATTATATTTTATCGGTTTGCCAATTTTGGCTTACATGACTTTAATTAAATAATATCATCGCACATACAGAAAAGAGGGCTTTAAGCCCTCTTTTTATGTATAGAAAAAGCTGCCACGAGGGCAGCCTTTTGATTATTTACTTTCTACTGTAAGACCTTTACCATCTATATTACAGAATTCATTCCCTTTTATAAATTTACCTTTTTTAATAGTAGTTTTAGAATCATATTTTAAAGTAGCATTATTGGTTTCAGTATTACCCCACATGTATATAGCTGGATTTTCTGACTTCTCTTCAATAGTACATCCCTCTAATTCTACACTTGCTGGGTAAGCATATGAAACTGTATGTCTGTTTCCTACCACTAAAGCTGCACGTGGAACACCGTTACCTTCTCCCCAATTTCCTTCACCTTTATAATCATCTTTATTTGTTATAATAGAGTTATTTACAATATCGGTTCTTACTAGCTTAGCCTTTCCACCTCTTACTACAACACCTTGATAAAGTCCATTTACTTTACAATCTGTCATATTTAATTCACAAGGAACATTTACTAGTACTGGTGTTCCTACACTATCTTCAGTATTAGAATTAAGTGTTGAATTTGTTATATTATAAATTACTCCATGTGTTGTTGTATCTTTGGCATTAGTTGAAACACAGTATCCTTTTGAATTTATTGTTGAATCTATTATATCTGCAGTAGCATTTTTGCCAGCTAAATAGAAACCACTTCCATTTGTTGTAAGATTTACTTTTTCTAATTTTACATATCCTCCCTTTGTTACATATATACGAGAACTTGTTTTTATATTTGAATCTACATTAATATTTCCATTTTTTATAATTACTTTTTTACCATCACTTACTTCTTCAAAAAGCTTTTTATCTGTTACTTCTGATGTAATGTTATTATTTGCTAAATCAATTTCAACTTTACCTTTTGGAAGTTTTATTGCTTCTTTAAGTGTTATGTCATTTTTTAGTACTACTTTATCTCCTTCTTTAGAATTCAATACAGCATTATTTAAACTTTTCTCATCTGTAACTTCAAAAGTTACTCCACTTGTTGTTAATGATTTTTTGAATATTCCACTATCACTTGCATAATCTTTATTTGTATTAGCAGAGTGATTATTAAATATAGCACCTAACTTACCTTTTACAGTTCCACCTTTTATACTTAGTTTTTTTGTATATTTCTCATTAAAGAACTGCATACGCACACCGTATCCATTTCCACTTTCTAATGTACAGTTTTCTACTTTTATATCCATATTTCTAGCATAGTTTCCTTCTATTAATAAAGCCTCTCCTGCTTCATGTATACCATCTGTATTTGGAACTAAATTATTTATACGTTCATCTGTACATGGACCAGTTCCTACTAGTTTTGAATTTGATATTACTCCATTTCCACCTTTTATACCTACAGCTGTTCCACCTGTTATTGTAGAGTCTTTAATTGATATTTTTTCACTTCCTACTGGGAAGTATACACCTACAGCCGCACCACTTATATTACATCTATCTATATTAAATGATATTCCTGTACAATTTCCATTTGCGTATACACCAAATAAATTAGCTGTTTTATCAGGTATAATATCTTCTTCTGCAAAACCTGCCATTTTTATTGTAACATCTGATAAATTAAGATTTATATTATTAGAACCCTCTGGTATAAATACCCCTACATGTCCCATATCTTGTGTTGCATCCTCATTTTTTAAAGTTCCATTTTTTATAGATACATTTAAATTAGAACCTTTTATTACTACAATATCTCCGTTCTTAGTTGTGGCATTATTTTGTGTTATCGTATTTTTATTTAAATTTATAGTTATACTTTTATCTACTTCTACTAACCCATCTACATATATAGGTTTAACTACTGATATTGTATCTCCTTTTTCAGCATTTTTTATAGCATCTTTTAATGATGCTTCATCTTTTGCTTCAAGTAATCCAGTTGCTATTGAAACTTTTTCTGAAACCTTGTAAGAACCTCCAACAGTAACTTTTACAGTATATTCACCTTTAGCTAAATTTTCTATTTTGCAGTTTATATTTCCATTTACTACATCTACAGATTTTTCTGTTACAACTTTTCCGTCTTTTATTATTTCTATTTTAGCATTATTATTACCCGCATTACTAACTATAGCCTCTACATTTATATCATTTCCAGATATAGTTGCAGTTACACTTGATACGCTTGGAGATACAACTGTTCCACCTGTAGAACCACCACCACTTGGTTTATTAGTTTCTGGTTTACTAGTTGAGTTGTTTGCAACATTTCCGTTTGGAGCAGTTATTTCTACTTTACCTGTAACTGTTCCTTCTACTTTTATATCTACATTTTTATCTGTATTTATTATTATATCTTCTGTTATTGTTGCATTTGGTTTTAATACTATTTTATCGTTAGCATTTGCTTTTGCTAAAGCTTCTTTTAATTCTTCTACTGTTTCTACTTCATAAACATCTTCTTCTTCTATTTCTTTTAAGTGGTTAAATGCACCTTCGTTACCTTTTCCACCAACCTGAACTATGTTGCTTACTTCTTTAGTATTTATAACATTTACCTGTTTTGCGTTAAGGTTTTTAGAAGCTATTAATACTGGAGAAGCATTTTTAGCCGCAAGTACACCAACTGCTAATGCATCTATTAACTGAGAATCTCCACCTCTACCATCTTTAGCTACATAAACATTCTTTAATTCTTTTCCTTTATAGAATGTTTCTATAACTTTAGCATTAGTATCATTTCTGTTTGATCCTTCTAATCTTTTTTTACCTGGTAGGCTTGATACCATTTTGTTTGGTAATACAGTTGTTCCACCTATTAAGTATGATGCTTTTATAGCTTCATCTTTTATGAATTTTTCAGAAGCTGATAATCCTTTTTTAGGATTTGCAAGTAATATTGGCATATGTCTTTCTGCTGCAGCTGCTGCTACTGAAACCGCATCTGCTAAACCTTTTGTTCCATTTACTACTGCTATTTCTGATACATCGCTTATAGCATCTAATCTTTTAGCTATTGCTAAAGCAGTTTCTTCTCTTGTTTCACCTTTTATTCTATCTGGTTTTAAACCTAATTCTTTTAATTCTTTTTCTATTGAAGCTGGAAGAACTGTGTTTCCACCTATTAGTATTGCATTTTTAGCTCCTAATCTTTTTATTTCAGCTTTTACCTGATTACTTAAACCATTTTTAGAAGTTAATAATATTGGAGCATTTTTTGCAAATGCAAGTGGTGTTGCAGTTAATGCATCTGCTATAGCGCCATCATTTACTAATATTACTGTTTCTGCTGAATTCCATCCATCTTTAGATATTTTTACAGCTGTTTCTATTCTATTTTTCCCTATTAATGCTTCGTTAGTTGTTTCTGCCATTACAGGTACTACGCTTCCTGCAACCATAGTTGCAGCCATTACTGTAGCTAAATGTTTATTTGCTTTCATTGGCATTTTCCTCCATAAGTTATTTTTCTTAAATAATAAATTTCACATCTTTTTTAGTATTTTCAAAATATTGCAACATCATTTAACAGAAAATAATACTATCAATTATATATTTTATATGTATTAATAATATCTATAATTTTATATTAAAATTTTACTACCTTATTAAGTATTAGTTTAATATTTTTTTAACATTTCGTAATTATATGATGTTCAAAAAAAATATACCATAATGGGGTATAGAAAGAAAACATTTTTTTGTTTTCTTTTAAATGTTTTTTGAAAGTTATAAATAAAATCTATTTATGTATATAATGATAAATATTTTATCTTACTTACTTAAAAATAAAAGGTACCATCAAACAGACAGTACCTTTATTATCTCATATTTATTTATAATTAAAATTAACTATTTAAATTATTCATATACAACTAATAATCTATTTATAATTTTTATACTTCTCAAATGTATTTCTAAATCCATGTTCCCAACTTAATCCCGACATATGTTCTGGAGAATTTACATATATGTAGTCTTCCATATCCTCTTGACCTTGATAGAATCTTGCAAATTGGAAAGCATGATATTCACCTTCTCTAATATAATAATACACAGTTTCTCTATCAAGTCCAAATTCTGTCAACTCATCATAGATTTAAAACCTTCCATTAAATAAAAAACATTTCTCGCCCTCATCCCTAATAACAACAAAGAATCAAAAATTAAAAAGCTTCCCTATGCAAAAAGGCAAGAAAGGTACAACTTCAGTGACTATCTGCAGACGATTTCGTCTTTAGCCTCGAACAAAGTTCGAGCTAGACGAAGAAATCGTCGAAGCCAGGAACGAAGTGTACCTTCTTGCCTTTTTCTACATAAGAACCCTTTTATTTTCGATTCTCTTTGTTATTCTATTTCTATCAAAACTTTCTAATATTATCATGCAGTTCTTTCTACTTGATCCTATTAAATCTCTATACTCTCCAAGAGTAATCTCTCCATGCTCATTAATATAATCAACAAGCATCTTCTTAGCCTTATCATAAGTTTCCATATCCATGATATATCCATCACCAAGCATAGCAACAGAATCTCCTATCATAGCATCTAGAACCTCTTTAGCTCTAACATCTTTTCCTGTTATTTCCTCTATAGTTGGAACAGATTCAAATCCGCATTTCTTAAGCATTTTCTGCATTCTGTTTCTATTTTCTTTCTGTTTTTCATTGAAAACAACTTCGAAATCTTTAAGCGAAACAATATTTCCAGCGATTTTAATAAGTCCATCACCTTCAAGTGAAGCAAGAACTATATCAAATTCCTTTGGTTTGAATTTACTTTCAACCTTAGATTTTAACTCTTCCTTTAAAATACCTGGTTTTAATCTATTGTGTTTATGGTAATCTGCAAGAAGTTCATTTACCTTTTCAGATAATTTTTTGTAGTGATTAATATGTATATACATACTTCCAATCACAAATATCTTACCTTCTTCAGATAATTTATCTAAAGCTTTTCTTATATCCTCTTCATGAGCACCACTATAACTCATCATATCCTTAACTGTTGGATAATTCTTAGAGTTGTGTTTTAAATATTCTTCAAGAATATCATGAAGTTCACCTTTTTCTTTAACTTTTAAAGTTTCTATTACATCTTCATCAAATCTCTTATGTTTTTTAGGTGAAGCATCTATTATAACACCACCACCTATTGTAGCCATTGGTGAATAACTTCTTACAACAAAAGTATCTCCCTTTTTAGATACTATACTTTCTTCAAGTCTTAACTGAACAAATCCACTTTCTCCTGGAGCAATTTCTTCCTTATCAAGAGGAACTGCTCTACAAAGAATTTCTCTTGTTCCATGGTACAATCTTAATCTATCCCAATGTTTTAAAGTCTTATCTACATGTTTGATTATATTCATCTTAACATCTAGCATCATAGACTCTTCAAGTGAATCTGGAGCTGCAAGAACATCTCCTCTTCCAATCTCATCTTTTTTAACATTAGAAATATTTATAGCTGTTCTCTGCCCAGCATAAGCAGTATTTTCATCTTCACCATGAACCTGAATACTTCTTATCTTAGCTTTTAGGTTTTCTGGATATACTACTAAATCATCATCAACGCTTATCTTACCTTCAAGAAGAGTACCTGTAACAACAGTACCATGACCTTTTATTGTAAATACTCTATCTATATTAAGTCTTGCTGGTGAGTTTTCGTTCTTTTCTTCTATCTGCTCACTCATATCATCTAATTTCTGAATAAGCTCTGGAATTCCTCTCTTAGATACAGAATCTACTTCTAGCATTTCAGCATCTTCAAGGAATGTACCTTTCATTCTTTCTTTTATATCTTCTTTAACTAATTCTCTAAATTCTGGTTCTACCATATCACTCTTAGTTAATACTATTAGACCATTTTTTATATTTAGGAATGATAGTATATCTATATGCTCTACTGTCTGAGGCATTACACCTTCATCAGCTGCAACAACAAGCATTACCATATCTAGTCCAGATGCTCCAGCTAACATATTTTTTATAAATTTTTCATGCCCAGGAACGTCTACTATACCTACTCTCTTTCCACTAGGTAAGTCGAAGAAAGTAAATCCTAGATTTATGGAAATACCTCTTTTTTTCTCTTCATCAAGGGTATCTGTTTCTCTACCAGTTAAAGCCTTGATAAGTGTTGTCTTACCATGGTCTATATGTCCGGCAGTCCCTACTATAATGTGTTTCATATTTTAATTCCTCCTAATTTCGAATCCGCTTTCTAAAATTTTACTCAAATCAGTTAAATAATTTCTTTGAATAAATTTTAGACTACATAAATGCTAATTTAAGCTCATTAGCTACATCTGCAAACTCGTCTTCGAATATAGTTCTAACGTCAAGAACGTATTTATTATCGTAAACCCTAGCTATTATATGAGAATCGCTAAGTCTTAGTTTTCTTTCTAATGTAGATACGTTCATATTGTTTGGAGTTATAGCTATTCCTCTAGATTTCATTGTTTCAAGAGGCATAGATCCTCCACCAACCTGAGATAGACATTCTTCTATATGAACATCCGCATCTAGGTTTAATTTTTCTATTTCTGCATATAAAAGATTAGATTTTCTTTCTAATTCTTCTATAGGCATTGTTATCATATTTAATGTAGGTATGTTTTTAACAGCTTCTTCTTCATCTAAGTACATTCTAAGTGTTGCTTCAAGTGCACATATTGTAAGTTTATCGACTCTTAGTGCTCTTGTTAGCTGATTTTTCTTCATAGCTGATATGTATTTCTTTTTACCTACTATTATACCTGCCTGTGCTCCACCAAGCATTTTATCTCCACTAAATGTTACTATATCAGCACCCCGGTGTATTGAATCTAGTACTGTTGGTTCATATTCTAATCCGTATTTAGATAAATCTATAAATACTCCACTTCCTAAATCCTCTATTACAGGTAGGTTATGTTTTTTACCTAATTCAACAAGTTCTGCTACAGATATTGATTCTGTGAATCCCATTATTCTGTAGTTACTTGTATGAATTTTCATAAGTGCTCTTGTGTTTTCTGTTATAGCATCTTCATAATCTTTTAAATGTGTTTTATTTGTAGCACCTATTTCAACTAGGTCTGCTCCACTAAGTGCCATAACACTTGGTATTCTAAATGAACCACCAACTTCAACAAGTTCTCCTCTTGACACTATAGCCTCTCCACCTTTAGCCATTGTGCTAAGAACAAGCATAACTGCTGCAGCATTATTGTTTACTACTAAAACATCTTCCGCTCCAGTTAATCTTTTTATCATATCTGTTAGATGTACATATCTTGATCCTCTTTCACCTTTTTCTAAATCATATTCAAGGTTTGAGTATCTTGAAGCTGCAGTCCATATTTCATCTTTAATTTTTTCGCTTATTAAAGATCTACCTAAGTTTGTATGAAGAACAGTTCCTGTTCCGTTTATTACCTTTTTTAAAGAAAGAGCGTAATTATCTCTTGCTTTTCTTTCTGTTTCTTCTATTACTTTTTCTATAGTAAGAGAGAATTTTTCAGCTTCCTCTTCTGTTTTTATAGCGACTATTGTCTGTCTATTTTTATCTATTACTTCTCTTATAGATTCTAGTACTATACTTCTTGGATATTTTTCTATTAATTCTTCAATTTCTTTCTGTGATAATACTTCATCTACTGAAGGAAGCATTTTAAATAATTCTTTTTTATTCAACCTGACCACTCTTTCTTTTTAATATTTAAATATTGTTTTCCCTTATTTGATTATATCACATGTATGTATTTTCCGTTTTCATATTTTTCTTTAACTTCACCTATTACTTCTGCAACTATTGAACCATTTGCAAGCATGTCTTTTACTATATCTTCTGCCTGATCAGCTCTAACTGCAACAAGTAATCCTCCTGATGTCTGAGGATCGTATAAACAGTCTTCTATACATTCTGGTACACTTTCATCCTTCATTACATCATCCTGTATATAACCCATGTTGTTGTATGCTCCTGATGGAACTATACCCATCTGAGCCATTTCTATTGCACCTTCTAATATAGGTACATTTTTTGAATCTATTTCTATTGTTACATCTGATGCTTTAGCCATTTCCATAGCATGTCCTAATAATCCGAATCCTGTTATATCTGTTATTGAGTGTACTTCAAATTTATTAACACTCATAGCCGCATATTTATTTAGATGTACCATTGTTTCTATTACTTTATCTACTACTTCCTGAGATACTAAATCTTCTTTCATAGCTGTTGAAAGTATTCCTGTTCCTACTGGTTTAGTAAGTATTAATTTATCTCCAGGTCTAGCAGTTGAGTTAGCCTGTACTCTATCTGGATGAACTAATCCTGATACAGATAATCCGTATTTTGGTTCTTTATCGTCTACTGTGTGTCCACCAACTAATAACGCACCACTTTCTTTAACCTTGCTAAATCCACCTTTTAGTATTTCTGCAAGTACCTGCATATCATGACAAGATGGGAAACAAACTATATTCATAGCAACTATTGGTTCTCCACCCATTGCGTATATATCTGATAAAGAGTTTGCCGCAGCTATCTGCCCAAATATATATGGATCGTCTACCATTGGAGTGAAGAAGTCTAATGTCTGTATTAAAGCTTTTTCATCATCTAATTTGTATATTGCAGCATCGTCTGCTGTATCTAATCCTACTAATAAGTTTCCTACTTTTTCGTTGTCATTTTTTGGTAATTGAGATAATACGTCAGCCAGAACCTCTGGCCCTATTTTAGCTGCTCAACCTCCAGCTGATGTCATTTCTGTTAGTCTTTTATATTCTTTTGCCATTTTAAATTCCCCCTGTTTATAAATTTTTCGTTTTTTATTTTTATTTCTCTAATTTTTACTTTTTTGTATATTATCTATTGATTTTTATTTACATATATTGTTTTTTTATTTACATCTATCGTTTTTTTAAATAACTGTGCACTCTTATATTAACATATTTTTTACGTTTTATATATAATTAATTAAGCTTTCTCCCCAAAATAAAAGGCTAGCTTGATTTTTTTAATCAAACTAGCTTTTTTGAATTTTTTAATAAATTTATTTTTTTAATTTTATTTTTGTTTTATCTTATATTTTTAACAAATATCTTTTATTGACAATATTTTTTTCATCTCGTATAATAGATAAATTCTTCATCTTTGAATAAAAAAACTATAGACATATACCATATTTACAATAGTTTTTTTATATTTTTTTCTATACTATACGCATATACTTCTATTTACTATACACATATATTCCCCTTAATCTCTTCAAATTTTTTATCTCCAATTCCTTTGACATTCTTTAAATCCTCTATGCTTTTAAATCCACCATTTTCTTCTCTATAGGTTATTATTTTGTTTGCAGTAGCCTCTCCAACTCCTGGAAGTGTGTCTAGCTGTTCAATTGTAGCAGTATTTAAATTCACAAGTCCACCTTGTCCCTGTTCACTACCTCCTGCTGTTTGTGTAGTTGCGCCAGATGCTCCCCCACCTGCATTTACATCATTAGGAATTTGTTCACCTTGTTTTGGTATTATATAATGCTTTCCATCCACCAATTTTTCTGCTAAATTAATCGCATTCATATCTGCACCCTCTACAATTCCTCCCATAACCTTTATAGCATCAGATAATCTATCCTCAGAGCTCATAGTTATAACCCCTTCTGTTTTAACCGCTCCACTTATATATACAGTTACCTCTGTCGTAGTTGAATTATTGTTACTCTGAGAAGAATTGTTATCTTGTTTTAAATCCGAGCCTTCTTTTTCAATATCCTCACTTTGAGCAATCTCATATCTTGCATTTCCCTCACTTTCAAAAATTTTCACACCAGCAATTGCACATAAGCCAATAACAATAGCTGCAAAGATAAATGTTTTTTTATTTTTTTCCATTTTATCACTCCTTTCATTTTTATTATTGACACAACTATGTTATACTAAAAAAGTATATTTGAATTTAATTGGAGGTTTTTTAATGAAAAAAATATCTTCAGTATTAATAGCCTTTCTTTTAGTATTTGCCTCAGTTTTTACATCAATAGGAAATGTATTTGCTGAGCAAAAGGTAGTAAATCTTGAGGCTAAAAGTGCTGTTTTAATGGATTACGAAACGGGTAAAGTTCTTTATCAGAAAAATGGAAATGTAAAAATTTATCCAGCCTCTACTACAAAGGCATGGACTGCTTATTTAGTTATAAAAAATGTTCCAGACTTAAATGAAAAAATAACTATAGGCGACCTTCCTTACATAGAGCCATCTAGTATGTTTCTAAAAAAAGGAGAAACTTTTACAGTGAAGGAATTACTTACTGCCCTTATGGTTCATTCTTGTAATGACGTAGCTTATGTTTTAGCTGAGCATGTAAGTGGATCTATTCCAGAGTTTGCCGACCTAATGAATAAAGAGGCAGAAGCAATAGGTTGTACTGGTACTCATTTTAACAATCCAAATGGTCTACCTGATACAAACCACTACACAACTGCAAAGGATATGGCTTTAATAGCTAGAAAATGTATGTCTGATTCAGTATTTAGAGAAATTGTAGCTACTAAATCAGTAAAATTCAAGCCTACTAAGCAGTATCCTCATGAAAGAGTTTATACAAACTCTAATAAATTCCTTACTTCTCATCAAAAGATAATGTATAGAGGTAAAAGAATTGATATAAAATATGATATTGTAGACGGTATAAAAACTGGATTTACAAATGCTGCAGGAAAATGTCTTTTAACTAGTGCAGTTAAAGATAATCAAAGAATTATATCTGCAGTATTTAATTCAACTAATGAAGGAATTTATGTAGATTCTAGAACTCTTATAGACTATGGGTTTGAAAACTATGATTCATTCACTATAATGGATAAATCTGATTATGTAGATTCTAAGAGAAAGTGGTTCTCTAAACAGAAAAAACTTATGTATCAACCTAAAGAAAGTTATACAGTAGTACTTCCTGAGGGACAGACTGTTACAGATGAGTTCACTTTCAAAACAGACCTACAGGATACTTCTCTTCCAATAAGCTCAGGAGATAAGGTTGGGGAATTTTATATATATAAAAACGGAGAAAAATTTAAAACTATAGACTTAGTTGCAAAAAATGATGTAACTAGCAAATTTGCATTTTTAACTGAAAATACTTTCTTTAGAGTTCTTTTAAGTATTTTAAAAGTAGCTATTGTTGCATTGCTTCTTTTCCTTGTATACAAACTAGCTAGAAAATACTATAGAAGATATAAAAGAAAACAAAGAGCGCAGATGAAGAAAAAGAAAAAATCAAATAGCTCAAAGGATAAAAATCAAACTGTAAAAAAAGATACAGGAAAAACTAGAAAATAAATATTAAAGGACTGTTGCAATAATCTACAACAGTCCTTATTTTATTACTTTATATTTTTTATTAATTTATATTTTCTTATTTTAAATTCTTTTTAATTCCTTTGTTTAGTATATTTTCATAATCTATAAAGTCGTATATTTCTTCATCAAATACATCTGAGAACTGGCTTAATTCTTCTAAAGTCAATTCTTCTATTGCTTTGTCGTGGTCTTCACAGTAGATTACTATATTTCCAACGATTCCATGAGCATCTCTAAATGCAGTTCCTTTTTTAACTAGATAGTCTGCAACTTCTGTAGCATTTAAAAATCCACCTTTTACAGCTTTTTTCATGTTATCGTCTCTAACTTTTAGAGTTTCTATCATTCTAGCCATTATTTCTAAACACATTTCAAGAGTTCTTACACTGTCAAAGAATCCTTCTTTATCTTCTTGCATGTCTTTATTATAAGCTAGAGGAATTCCTTTCATTACTGTAAATAATGAGAATAAGTTTCCGTATACTCTTCCTGTTTTACCTCTGATAAGTTCTGCACCGTCTGGATTTTTCTTCTGAGGCATTATTGAGCTTCCTGTTGAATATAAATCGTCTATTTCAACAAATTTAAATTCCTGTGAGCTCCAAAGTATTAGCTCTTCACTTAATCTGCTTAGATGCATCATTATTATTGAGAAATCTGACATAAGCTCAAGTAAATAATCTCTATCACTTACACCATCCATAAAGTTGTCTACTGGTTTTTTGAATCCTAATTTTTCTGAAGTTATTTCTCTATTTATATCGTGAGTTGTTCCAGCTAATGCACCACATCCTAAAGGACATTCATCTAGTATTTCAAGAGCATTTCTAAGTCTTTTTTCATCTCTTGAGAACATGCTGTGGTATGCCATTAAATGATGCTTAAATGTTACAACCTGTGCTCTCTGTAAATGAGTGTATCCAGGCATTATGCATGGATTTTCATCAGCTTTTGCTTTTATTGTATCTTTTAACATAGCTGTAAGATCTGCTATTTCAGCACCTTTTTCTTTTGCATATAATCTCATATCTACTGCTACTTGGTCATTTCTACTTCTTGCAGTGTGTAATTTCTTTCCTGTTTCTCCAATTCTTTCTATAAGGTTAGCTTCTGTGAACGTATGTATATCTTCGTAGTTTCCATCAAGTGGTAGCTTTCCACTTTCTATATCCTCAAGTATTCCAACAAGTCCATCAGTTATAGCCTTTCCTTCTTCTTCTGTTAAAAGTCCGCATTTCACCTGCATGTATACATGTGCTAAACTTCCTTCAATATCTTTTTTATAAAGAACATTGTCGTATCCAAAAGACTGATTAAACTCTTCCATCAGCTTATTTTCAGACTTTCTAAAACGACCTCCCCATAATTTCATAAAAATCTCCTCCTATTTAGATAATTTTCGGTTTAGTTTTTAGTTTTTTCTACTTTATTCGTTTAAATTGGTATTTTTATTCTATTAATTAGTCTAACTTTTAATTTAAATTTTCTCAATTTTCGTTAAACTATATAAATTCAATTATATTACATTTTATTTCTATTGTAAATCAAAAAAATAAAGGCAAAACAAATAACTAATTTTATATGACAAATTATTTTATTGTCATACTTATAAGTTATTGCCTTGCCTTTATTAAATAATTTCACCATTCTTTTTTCAATACTACTATTTTAGATATAATTCTTTCCCCAATCAGAATTATCATCTTTTTCATATTTTAGCATTTCTTCGCCAAATTCAGCAAATTTAGCCTCGAATCTACATATAAGCTCTAATTCCTCTTCTGTAAACTCACTAAAGAAAGGATATGCTTTTCTATACTGTTCTTTATCGTATTTAGTATGGATTTTATTTAGCTCTTTACCTTTTTCAGTCAATCTAACAGAATACTGTCTCTTATCTTCGCTTTCTTGTACCCTTTCTATGAACCCTTTTTTCTCTAATTTTTTTAGATACTGAGAAACTGCACCTTTAGTTATATTCAGCCTCTCGCTTAGTTCACTAATATTATCCAATCCATTTTCACCAATTTCTGTTATAACATGCACTTCCCTCATATGCATTTTTTCACCTGGATAGTATTCATGCGGAGTTGAAAGAAACTTATAATAAGTAAATGTTAGATTTCTTTTGAACTCCAATATCCTTTGAAGTAAATCTGTTCTTTTCATTTTTCCCCTCACCTATATACAAATTTTTATAACTCATTACATTATATATTATTATTTAAAATAGTTCAATAAAGTTAATCACTTAATTAAATTTAACAAAAAAATAGGAAGCATTATGCTCCCTATTTTTTTGTTGTGGATTTTTCTATCTATTAAATTATTTAACTGAATTTCTCATAAATATTTTACCAACTTCCATTACAAGAGTTGATACTAATGCAAGTCCTATACATATTCCAAGTTCTTGCATACCAAATCCTAGTGGTATTGAGAATATTGGTCTTACTGCTGGGATTAATACTATTGAGTATAATAAGAAACATACTACCATAGCGCCTATAACGTATTTATTTGAAAAGAATCCTATTTTTACTGCAGGATCTACATTTGAACGGCTTGCTATTGTCTGTAATGTTCTTGCAAATATTAATGTTGAGAATGCCATTGCTACACCAAATTCTGGAGATACCTGCATTCCTATGTACTGAGCTATTATTGTAACTATACCTATTACAATACCTCTGAATACTACACGCTGCATTGTTCCATCAGCTAATATACCTTCATTCGCTGGTCTTGGAGCTCTCTTCATTGTTCCTCTTTCTGTTGGTTCAAATCCTAATGCTATTGCTGGAAGTGAGTCATTTACAAGGTTTATGAATAAAAGCTGTAATGCTGTAAATGGATTTGTCCAGTTAGCAAATACCGCAAATAATATAGCTATTATCGCACCGAAGTTACCTGCAAATAAGTATGTTATAGATTTTTTAATATTGCTATAAACTGTTCTACCAACTTCAACTGCATTTACTATACTTGCAAAGTTGTCATCAACTAATACCATATCACTTGCATCTTTTGCAACATCTGTACCACTACCCATACCTATACCTATATCAGCCTGTTTTAAAGCTGGGGCATCATTTACACCGTCACCTGTCATAGCTGATACACAGTCTTTTTTCTGCCAAGCTCTTACTATTCTTATTTTATTTTCTGGAGAAACCCTTGCGTATACAGTTATTTTTTCTAGTTTTTCATCTAGTTCTTCTTCTGTAAGTGCGTCTAATTCCTGACCTGTTAAAGCAAGGTCGCCATCTTCCATTATTCCTATTTCTCTAGCTATTGCAGCTGCTGTTGTTTTGTGGTCACCAGTTATCATAACTGTTTTTATTCCAGCTTCTTTAGCTTCTGCAACTGCATCTATTACTTCTGCTCTTGGAGGGTCTATCATTGCAAGTAGACCTATTAAAGTTAAATCGTCTTCATCTTCTATTGAAGGAGCAAATCCTTCTTCTACTTCTTTATATGTAAATGCTAAAACTCTTAGCGCTCTATTTGAGAATCCTTCGTTCTGAGTTCTAAACTGCTGTTTTATTTCATCTGTAAGTTCTTTCTTTTCTCCGTTTATTAAAACGTATTTTGATCTAGAGAATATTATGTCTGGAGCACCTTTTGTAAACATAAAGTATCCATCTCTAGTTTTATTTACAGTTGTCATTAATTTTCTATCAGAGTCGAATGGTAATTCTTCAACTCTAGGGTTTTCATTTCTTATATCTTCGTAATTTAATCCATTTTTATTTGCAAAGTTAATTAAAGCTGTTTCTGTTGGGTCACCTATTTCCTGACCTTCACTACCTATTGCAGAGTCATTACATAATACTGAGCATAATGTAAGTAATCTGCTATGTGCGTTAGATTCGTAGCTTTCTGCTGAATTCATAACTTCTGATTCAGTTCCATTCATGTATAAATCTACTACTGTCATCTTGTTCTGAGTAAGTGTACCAGTTTTATCTGTACATATAACTTTTGCTGAACCTAGTGTTTCAACTGCAGGAAGTTTTCTTATTATAGCCTGTTTTTTAGCCATATTATTTGTTCCAACTGCTAAAACTATAGTCATTATTGATGATAATGCTTCTGGTATTGCTGCAACTGCTATTGCTACTGCGAACATAAATGAGCTAAGTACTACTTCACCCATATTTCCTGTTCCCATTATAAATGCTTTACCAACCTGTATTCCGAATATTAATAATGCAAGTAATGTTATACCAACACCTAATTTTTTACTGAAAGCTTCTATATTCTGCTGAAGTGGAGTAAGTTTTGAGTCTGCATTTTCAAGTAGTCCTGCTATTTTACCCATTTCACTGTTCATACCAGTTCCAGTTGTTACAAATGTTCCTCTACCGTAAACTACCATAGAACCACTGAATACCATGTTTTTCTGGTCTCCTAAAGGAGATTCATCTGCTATAACATCTGTGTGTTTTAATACTGGTTCTGATTCACCTGTAAGCATTCCTTCAACGCATTTTAATGTCTGTGCTTCTATTAATCTACCATCTGCTGGTACATAATCCCCTGCTTCAAGTATTACTACATCCCCTGGTACTAATTCTTTAGCAGGTATAGTTAATTTATTTCCATCTCTTATAACCTTTGCGTTTGGTGCAGATAAAGCTTTTAAACTGTCTAATGAACTTTCTGCTTTCTTTGTCTGAACAACGCCAAGTATACTGTTAAGTATTATAACTGCAAATATTATTAAAGATTCCATAGTCTCACCTAGTGCAATCTGAACTATTGCAGCTATAAGAAGTATTATAACTAGTGGATCTTTAAAGCTTTCTAAAAATAGTTTCCATACAGGTACTTTGTCTTTTTCCTGTAATTCGTTGTAGCCATGTTTTTCTAAAAGCTGTTTTGCTTTTTCTTGGCTTAGACCGTTTTCACTAGACTCCAAGTTTTTTAAAACTTCTTCATAATTTTTCTGATAAAACATAAGTATTCCTCCTTTTCTTCTCTAATAGATATGATTTCTTTTTTTAATTCGTCTTGATTTATTTTGAGTAATAAAAAAACCTTGATACGAACCTTCAAAATAAACCGTTGTCTATTTTGAAGGTCTCGCTATCAAGGTTAACATTCTATCCTCGCCAGTTGACCGAGCATATATGCTGTATTGACGACCAACTGCACTTATCTGTGTAAGCTACTCCCCTTCGAGAAGTATTATTATTTTGTAATAAGTATTATATATCTTTTAGCTAAATTTGTCTATATTTATTTTAATATTTACAATTTAGTTTTCTTCTTTTATATCTACTTTTATGCTTAATTCTTCAAGCTGAGCATCTTCTGCTGGAGCTGGAGCATTTGTCATTGGGCATATAGCATTCTGGTTTTTAGGGAATGCTATAACTTCTCTTATGTTGTCAACTCCTGCAAGTAGCATAACTAATCTATCAAGTCCGAATGCCATACCAGCGTGTGGTGGTGCACCGTATTTGAAAGCATCTAGTAAGAATCCGAATTTGTTGTAAGCTTCTTCTTCACTTAATCCTAGAGCTGCGAACATTTTTTTCTGAACTTCAGAATCAGATATTCTCACAGATCCTCCACCTACTTCGTATCCATTTAATACTATATCGTATGCTTTTGCTCTTAATGTATCTTTTTCATCAGTATCAAGTCTATCTATATCTTCATCTAATGGAGAAGTAAATGGATGGTGTTTAGCAACATATCTTCCATTTTCTTCATCTTCTTCAAATAGTGGGAATTCTGTTACCCATAAGAAGTTGAACTGATTTTTCTTTTCTTCTAATATTCCTAATTTATCTGCAACTGCAAGTCTTACCTGTCCTAATGCGTCGTAAACTATAGAATCTTTATCAGCAACAAATAGAAGTAAGTCTCCTACTTTACCGTTCATTCTTTCAACTATTGCATTTAATTCTTCTTCACTGAAGAATTTAGCTATTGGAGATGTTACCCCTTCTTCAGTTATTTTCATCCATGCAAGACCTTTTGCTTTGTAAGTTTTAGCACAGTCTTCTAAGTGAGATATCTGTTTTCTTGGGAATTTTTCAGCCATTCCTTCAACATTTATACCTCTAACACTCTTACCTTTTACAGCACAGTCAGCAAATACTTTGAATCCGCATCCTTCAACTAAGTCAGTTATGTTTACAAATTCATATCCAAATCTAGTGTCTGGTTTATCTGAACCGTATCTATCCATAGCTTCTGCGTAAGTCATTCTTGGTAGAGGAAGTTCTATATCAACATTTATAGTTTCTTTGAATATTTCCTGAACCATTTTTTCCATTATTGTCATAACATCTTCTGCTTCAACGAAAGACATTTCTGTATCTATCTGAGTGAATTCTGGCTGTCTGTCAGCTCTTAAGTCTTCATCTCTGAAACATTTTACTATCTGGAAGTATCTATCCATACCAGAAACCATTAGTAACTGTTTTAATAACTGTGGTGACTGTGGTAATGCATAGAATTTACCTTCATTAACTCTACTTGGTACTAAGTAGTCTCTTGCACCTTCTGGAGTTGGTTTAACTAAGAATGGTGTTTCTATTTCACAGAAGTTCTGTTCTGTTAAGTATCTTCTTACTATGTTAGTAACCTGCTGTCTTAACATTAAGTTTCTCTGCATTTTTGGTTTTCTAAGATCAAGATATCTGTATTTTAATCTTAATGCTTCTGAAACATCATCGTCATCTTTTATGTATATTGGTGGTGTTTCTGATTTGTTAAGTAATCTTAATTCATTTGCGAATACTTCAACATCTCCTGTTGGCATGTTAGGGTTTTTAGACTGTCTTTCTCTAACCTCCCCTTTAACAGCTATTACATATTCTGAACCTAATTTTTCAGCTTTTTCAAAAGCTTCTTTATCTACATCTGTATCGAATACTATCTGGCATATTCCGCCTCTATCTCTTAAATCAACGAATACAAGACCTCCAAGATTTCTCTTTTTCTGTACCCATCCCATAAGTACAACTTCCTGTCCTATATTTTCAGCTCTTAATTCGCCACAATAGCAGCTTCTTTTTAGACCTTTTATTGTTTCCAAACTTATTACCTCCGTCCTCATTTTGACTATATTGAATCTCCCTTGACAAAAGTCCGAGTATTCTTTCCAATTTACTGAACATCAAGCTAATAAATTAGCAATTGTTCTTTTACATTTTAATAAATTGCATATAGTATATATTATATCCTATTAACACTTTATTGTGAATACAATGTGTTATAATTGCTTTGATAAGTTTTTTATTATCATATTTTAATATTATAACATATTTCTCATTTTTTGAGATATAGGAGGAAACATGAAAAATAATACTTTTTTAAATGAACCTTGGTTAAGATTAATTCTTTAAATTTATATTTATATTTGAAATATCTATAATTGTATTAATGTTAACTATATATCTATTGTAGACATAGTATATCCTCTTTGATATTATTAATTTTGGTAAATTTAAGTTGGGGGTATTATTATGAATGATTTTTCAAAAGTTGAATCTCCTTTTTATTTTGAAAAGGAAATCAGACTTTTAAATGGGGATAATCTGTTACTTAGAAATGCTATTACATCTGATGCTGAAACAGTTGTTAATTTCTTTAGAGTTACTTCAGATGAAAGTGAAAATCTATCTTTTTCATCAGATGAATACTTTGTAACACCATACGAAGAAAAGATAGTAATCTCAAATATAAACAGAAATAGCAAAACTATCATGATTCTAGGTTTTATAGACAATGTACTTTGTTGTGTGGCTGAACTTAATTCTTCTGCTGAAATAAGATTATCTCATAATGTAGAATATTCTATAACAGTTCGTAAAGATTTTTGGGGAATGGGAATTGGAAATGCTATAACAGATGAAATTATAGAGTTTGCAAAAGAAAAAAATATTAAAAATATAGTTCTATCTGTAAGACGGGAAAATAGTGCTGCAATAAATCTTTATAAAAAATACGGATTTAAAACTGTAGGAATAAAAAAAGACTATATTTGCATAGATGGAAAATACGACGACGAAATATCTATGCAGCTACAATTATAAAGTAAAAAGGATGTCTCAATTAACTTTTGAGAACATCTTTTTTTTATTCTATTATTTTTAATATTTTTATACTTTTCTTACCACTTTTGTTATAGCTTCCACTACAGCATAGAACACACCCGCACAAGGCCAAATTACCCAACTTATATGCCAACTAAATGTGTAGAAACTATATGCTAAATATATAGTTGCTATTGTGCACCAATATATTGTATCTAAATGCTCATTTTTTCTATTATTTTCCTTTTCTTCTACTGTATACTCGCCAATTTGCAACACTTTTTCATATCCTTCTCTTAGCATCTCAGCTTTAACTATCATATTAACCCCGATTGAAATCAGTACTAAAAGCAATGCTACACAAATTACCATTATATATTCTTCTGCATCTAATGCTCCTGCTGCAATAAGAGGAATAGCCCCTATTATGAATAGCGCTACTCCAAAAGCCATACTCTGTTGCAACTTTCCTTCAAAATTATCATTCTTTTCTTCAACAAATCTTAAAGACATTGAATCCACTTCTATTGGTCTATCCATGTATTTAAATTTATCCATTTTCATTCCATATTTTATAAATACTGATACCGCACTAGCAACCATAATTAAAAGTATTATTAACCCAATCATAGCAGCATGATCTTCTTTTATTGGGATTTTATTTTGTTCTGCAAATCCAGTCAAAAGCACCAACATTACTGGTGATAAAATACAACTCATAACAGCTCTAGCAAATTTTTTTGCAGTAATTTCTGCTAGTTCAATATAATTTGAAACCTCTTCAAAACTAGTCTTTCTTCTTTTTATAACATTTTCATTAGCTTTTTCTTCACTGATTATTCTATCTATAGCTATATCTGATGATATATTTCTATTATTTATATATGAATTTTCTTCAATTTTATTCATATATATTGAGCTTTCACTACTATCAAACCTTTCTTCTTTAAAATTATCTTTTAAAAGATAGTCTGTAGATACTTCAAATATTTCACTAATTTTTATTATTTTTTCAAGAGTTGGTATTGATTCTCCACTTTCCCATTTTGATACAGATTGTCTAGATATATCTAATCTCTCTGCTAGTTCCTCTTGTGACCATCCGTTCTTTTTTCTCAAACTCATTATTTTTTCTGATAATGTCATCTTACTCACCTCTTTTAACTTGGTCGATATATCGTTCCCTTTAGATATCTATTTCTATGGTCTTATCTTACCAAAATTCTTAAAATCATACTACCAACTGCACTAACAAATTTGTCAACTGATAGTTGCATCGTTGAAATTTCAACATTTAACTAACATATTTACTCAATATAAAAATAAAAAAGGCTGCTACAAAATTAATTGCAACAGCCTTTTCTTTATAATCTTTCTTTTAGTTCTTTTACAAGTTCACTAAGTTTTACAGTATGCTGTTCTGATGTAGCCATGTTTTTAAGTGATGCTTCGTTGTTTTTAAGTTCATCATCACCTATAACTATTGTAAACTTAGCATTTATCTTATCAGAGTATTTAAACTGAGCTTTAACACTTCTTGATAAGTGATCTTTATCAGCACTTATGTGATTATCTCTTAATTCTTTTAAAAGACCGAAGCTTTTCTTTTTAGCTTCATCACCTATAGTAACTATAAATATATCTGTAGACTGAGGATTTTCTATTTCTATTCCTGCATCTTCAAGAGTAAGAAGAAGTCTTTCTGCTCCAAGAGCAAATCCTATTCCACTAGTTCCTTTAGGTCCACCTAGCTGCTCAACTAGACCATCGTATCTACCCCCACCACAAACTGTGCTCTGAGCACCTATGTTTTCAGCTATTATTTCAAATGCTGTTCTCTTGTAGTAGTCTAATCCTCTAACTATAGTTTTATCTATTTCGTAAGGTATTTCCATTTCTTTTAGATATTCTTCAAGTTCTGCAAAATGAGCCTTACAGTCATCACAAAGATTGTCTATCATATAAGGTATGTCTGTTATAGCCTCTTTACACTGAGGATTTTTACAGTCTATAACTCTCATAGGATTTTTTTCTTTTCTTTCGTTGCACATATCACAAAGAACTTCTGATTTTGAATCTAAGTATTCTCTTAGTTTTTTATCGTATTCTTTTCTACAAACTGGGCATCCAACAGAGTTTAAACTAACTTTTAAGTCTTTTAGTCCTAATTCTCTGAAGAACTGCATTGCTAATGCTATAGCCTCAGCATCCATTGATGGGCTATCACTTCCTATAGCTTCTATACCAAACTGGTGGAACTGTCTCTGTCTACCAGCCTGTGGTCTTTCATATCTGAAGCAAGGAGTTATGTAGAACATTTTAGTTGGCTGAGTATCAGCATATAGTTTATTTTCTATAAATGCTCTTACTGCCCCAGCTGTTCCTTCTGGTTTTAGAGTTATTTCTCTATCTCCTTTATCTTTAAATGAGTACATTTCTTTCTGAACTATATCTGTAGTATCACCTACACCTCTTTGGAATAGTTCTGTGTGTTCAAATATAGGAGTTCTCATTTCCTGATATCCGTAAAGTGCACATATTTCTCTAAATTTATTTTCAAGATAATTCCATTTGTACGAGTCTTTAGGAGTTATATCTTTTGTTCCTCTTGGTGCTTTAGTTAGCATTTTTCTCCACCTCTCTTTTTTTCTTTTCAATCATATCCTCAACCCTATCAAGGTATATTTCAAGGTTTTTAACGTCATCTACCCTTTCAATTCTATTTTCATCTAGGTATACAAATTTAGAAACAGCTCCAGCCCCTATAGCTATATTAGTCTGTTTTTCTTCCATCATCTGCATATTATAGATGCACTCATATCCTTCTTTAGCGTATCCTACGTTTTCTAAGTTTCCTAGCATCATTTTCTGTCTATACATATAGTATGGATTTAAGTTCATTTCCTTAGCAGCTTCCATAGAAATATCTATCATTTTGATCATTTCTTTATACTGAGTAAGATTTTCCTTATAAGAATCCATATCCATATTTAGCTTAGATGCTCTTTTTATTGCTAGTGTATGAACAGTTAAACTTTCTGGAGATAATTTCTTTATCTCCTCAAGTGTGTTTTTAACCATTTCTGCATCTTCATCGACAAGACCTAATATTATATCCATGTTGATATTGTCAAATCCTAGCTCTCTAGCCATTTTGAAACAAGTTTTTATATCTTCCACACTATGTTTTCTACCTATTTTTTCTAGTGTAGAATCGTTCATAGTCTGTGGATTTATACTTATTCTGTTTACTCCATGTTTTTTAAGTACTCTTAATTTTTCTTCTGTAATAGTATCAGGTCTACCAGCTTCAACAGTAAATTCTTTTATTTTACTGAAATCAAAGATTTTAAATAGATTTTCTATCATATAATCCATATCTTCTGCTTCTAAAGCTGTCGGTGTTCCTCCACCTATGTAGAATGTTTCTATTTCCCAACCTCTATTTTTTATTATTTCTGCAGTTCCTCTAGCCTCATCTAAAAGTCTTTCAACGTATTTTCTTCTAAGATTTCCATACTTTTGAATTGAGTTAGATGGGAATGAGCAGTAATAACATCTAGTTGGACAGAAAGGAATACTTACATAAAGAGAGATTTTCTTATCGCTTAATGGATAAATAAATCCTCTTTCTCTTTTAGCTATATCTAGTGCTAGCTCAGCCTTTTCATCTGTTATGAAATGCTCTTCTTTTAAATAATTTAAAACCTGAGAATCATCCATTCCATCAGATATTAGATTGTGAACTATTTTAACTGGTTTTATCCCTGTTAAATCACCCCATGGCACATAGCTATCTGGCATAATCTGTTTTAATGCTTGGAACATACTTTTTTTAATGCTCCATCTAGCTGCTTTTTTTACAGCGAGAGAATCTTCTCTTTCTAATTTTTCCACGAATTCAGCGTAATTATTAGAATCTTTTATTAGCTCAGAATAATCTTTCTCAAATTCTTTCTGTTCAACAAATTCTCCTATTAAATTACATTTTTCATGGATTTCAGTCTTAGATATTACCTTTTTTCCATTTATTTCTATGCTATTGACTAAGAATTTTTCTTCATAATCCTGTAATTCTTCTACATATTCAAATTCTGATGTGAATAATTTTATAAGTTCAGAAACCTCATATTCATAGTCATGCCCTCTTAATACTACTTTTAGCATTTTTTTCTCCTTATACATAATAATTCACTATGCAAAGGCATGAAGCCCTCGCATAGTGTATTTACTTTATTCTCCAATGTATCTAGTTGTAAGATAAGGATTATTTTCTTTTTCCTGTCCAAGTACAGTAGGTTCTCCATGACCAGGATAAACAGCTAATTCATTTTCGAATTTTTTTATCTTATTAAGAGATTTTTTCATTTTTCTTTCATCTCCACCATAAAGGTCACATCTTCCCATGCTTCCTCTAAATAGAGTATCTCCTGTTAATAGATTGTTTCCTGTTCTTATACACATACCACCTTCAGTATGTCCTGGAGTGTGTATGAATAAAAGTTTTGTTTTTCCTAAATATAAACTATCTCTATCATCTACATATATATCAGCGTCAAATTCAGTTTTTCCACATCTCATTCTATCACTTAAATTGTGGCTAGCATTGTTTAACATATCTTTTTCATCTTTATGAGCTACAACAGGAACTTTTTTGTATTCTAATATATCTTTAACATATCCTATATGATCCGCGTGTCCATGAGTAAGAACTACATATTTTAAATCTAATCCTTCTTCTTTTAAATACTCTATAACCTCATTTGGACTACCACCTGGATCCACAACTGCAGCCTCTTTAGTTTCTTCATCTGATATTATATATACATTTGTTGATGTATAAAAATCGTCAATTCTCTTAATTTCCACTATTTTATCCCCCTAAAAAGATTTATTTGATTCTAAAAGTATAGTTACAGGTCCATCATTTACTAAATCAACCATCATATGTGCTCCAAATTCACCAGTTTCTGTATTTATTCCCTGTTCAGAAACTTTCTTAACAAATTCCTGATAAAGCTTATCTGCTTCTTCAGGTGCAGCCGCATTTGTAAAGCTTGGTCTACGTCCTTTTCTACAGTCACCATAAAGAGTAAACTGAGAAACAACTAATATTTCCCCATCTATATCTTTTAGAGATAAATTCATTTTGTCATTTTCATCTTCAAATATTCTAAGATTTATAGTTTTATCAACTATATAATCTACATCTTTTGAAGTATCTCCATGTGTTACACCTAATAAAACAAGAAGTCCTTTATTTATCTTTCCTGTTGTTCTCCCATCAACTGTAACTTCTGAACGAGATACTCTCTGTACAACAGCTCTCATATTAAAATTCTCCTAATTTATAATTAAATTAATTTGTCATTCTATAAATCTTTTCAACTCCCGGAACTGCTTTTATTTTCTTCATTATATAATCAAGCTGCTCTGTTCCTTCTACTTCAACTAAAAGATTTATAGTAACTTCAGAGTCTTTTCCTTTTCTAGCATTTATTCCATTTAAGCCTATTTTTTCATTTGCTACGATATGAGTTATTTCGTTTACAATTCCTCTTCTATCTACAACTTTTATCTGAATTTCTGCTTCGAATGTACTGTTACTATCTTTTCCTTCTCCATCCCAAGATACTTTTATCATTCTCTTTTTAAAGAATTCATCATCTGGATTTACATTTACACAGTCCGCTCTATGAACAGCAACTCCTCTTCCCTTAGTTATATAACCTACTATTTCATCACCAGGAAGTGGATTACAACATTTAGCAAATCTAACTAATATATTATCAAGACCTTCAACTATTATTCCCTGAGAAGGAGTTTTCTTTCTTTTCTTACTGTACTCTGCATCACTTATATTATGTTTTTCTATATCTTCAGAAAGACTAGCTTTCTTTTCTTTCATAGCCTGTCTCATTTCTCTTGTATAAAGCTCTTTAAGCTTAGTAACAACCTGAGATGCCATTATTCCACCATATCCAACTGTAGCTATTAAATCTTCAACATTTGGCTGGTTGAATTTTTTAGCTATTATAAGCATATTTTTATCTATTACAGAATCTTTTGTAGTTGGTAATCCATGTTTTTTGAATTCTCTTTCAAGTATTGAATTACCACGTTCAATATTTTCTTCTCTTCTCTCTTTTTTGAAGAACTGTCTTATTCTACTCTTTGCATTTGGAGTTTTTACTATTCCTAACCAGTCTCTACTTGGCCCTGGAGAGTTAGAAGAAGTTAATATTTCTACTATATTACCATTCTGTAATTTATAATCTAATGTGACCATTCTTCCATCAACTTTTGCACCAACACATTTATTACCTACATTTGTATGTACTCTATAGGCAAAGTCTATAGGTGTAGATTCTGCTGGAAGCTCTATAACATCCCCCTGAGGAGTAAATACGTATACCTGACTTGAGAATACATCTTCCTTTAATGCATCCATGAATTCATGAGGATCTTTTAAATCTTTTTCCCATTCCATCATCTGTCTTAGCCACTGAAGTTTTTCTTCTATCTTATCTTCTTTTGAATTAGATATACCTTCTTTATATTTCCAATGTGCAGCTATACCGTATTCTGCTATATTATGCATTTCATGCGTTCTTATCTGAATTTCTAAAGGCTCACCATCTGGCCCAACAACCGTAGTATGAAGTGACTGATACATATTAGGCTTTGGCATTGCTATATAGTCTTTAAATCTTCCTGGAATTGGCTTCCATAAAGTATGTACTACACCTAATACAGCATAACAGTCCTTAACTGTATCAACTAACACTCTGACTGCTGTAAGGTCAAAAATCTCTTCAAATGATTTATGTTTATTTTTCATTTTTCTATATATACTATAGAAGTGTTTTGGTCTACCATAAACATCGCATGGAATTTCCATTTCAGCAAATTTTTCCTGTAAACAGTTTACTATTCTTGCTATATTTTCTTCTCTCTGACTTCTCTTCATAGATACTTTTTCAACTAATTCATAGTATCCATCGTGGTCTATATATCTTAAAGCTAAATCTTCTAGCTCCCATTTTATCTTGGATATACCAAGTCTATGAGCGATACCACCATATATTTCAAGTGTTTCAGTAGCTTTATACTTAGCTTTTTCTGGATCCATATAATTAAGTGTTCTCATATTATGAAGTCTATCCGCTAATTTTATAAGTATAACCCTTATATCCTTAGCCATAGCTAAAAACATTTTTCTTAAATTTTCTGACTGTGTTTCCTCTTTTGAGCGATATTTTATTTTCCCAAGTTTTGTAACACCGTCTACAAGATCTGCTATTTCTTTATTAAAAATACTTTCTATATCTTCATATGTGTACTCAGTATCTTCTACTACATCGTGTAATAGCCCACCAGATACTGTTTCTATATCCAACTGCATGTCACATATTATGTTTGCAACAGCTAATGGATGTATAAAATACGGTTCTCCCGATTTTCTTTTTTGATCTCTATGTGCATATTTTGCTAATTTATACGCCTTTATGATGGTTTCTAAATCACCATTTGGAGCGTATGATTTTACCTTATCTAATATTTCAATAAGTTCTTTGTCTGATTCAACAGAAGTATCGGCGAGAACTTCTAACGTTCTTTCATTTCTTTCGGCATCTTTTAACTTTATGCCTTCTATTTTCTTCTTTCCCTGCATAAAACCACCTTATTCCGTTCCATCCGTATGACTAATCTATTGATTAGTATTTTATTATTGATTCAACATCGTATCCTTTTAATTTTTCCTTACCATTTAAGAATTCAAGTTCTATTAAGAACTGTATAGATACTATTTCTCCACCTAAGCTTTCGATTAATTTAGTAGCTGCTTCTACTGTTCCACCAGTTGCTAGTAAGTCGTCTATTATAGCTACTTTTTTACCTTCTTCTATTGAATCTTTGTGCATTTCTATTTTATCTGTTCCATATTCTAAATCATATTCAAAGCTAACTACTTCTGCAGGTAATTTACCTGGTTTTCTTATAGGTACAAATCCTACACCTAATGCATAAGCAACAGGTGCTCCTAATAAAAATCCTCTAGCTTCAGGCCCAACGACATAATCTATATCTTTGTCCTTTAAATTTTCAACTATTTTGTCTATTGCTTCTTTAAAAGCTTCTCCATCTTTTAATAGAGTTGTTATGTCTTTAAATCCTATACCTGGTTTTGGGAAGTCCTGTATATTTCTTATTTTAGATTCTAAGTTCATATTTTTTCCTCCAATACTTAAACATTATAAATTTTTCTTGATTTTTCTCTAATTTGATTCAAGTTTATTAAAATTTTACTTCTATTTAAATCGAGCTTGCTCTCTGGTTTAGGTAGCATTTCAATATTTACAAAATCACGGTCATCAACTTCCACCTTGAATAGTCCAAGCTCTTTAAAAATCTTGATAATTGCAAATAATTTTAGTGGAATCATTTTAAATAAATTCATTGTATCGTCTATTCTAAACTTAATTCCTCTATTTTTTATTATATATTTATAAATATTTACAAATTCATTTCTAGTTGGCACTATATTTTCCATTATGCTCTTTATATAAATTTTGTCGATTTCACTATAATTTTTTATTATTTTAGACTTATCTTCCACTTTAGAGTATAAATTGATATAGTCATCCCTAGTATACAAATAATCATAAAGAATAATATTATTATATCTTTTTACGTCTATTTTATCAATATTAGGTGAGAATATAAGGTGTATTTTTGAATGCTTTTTATTATTTTCATCTATTTCTTTAAAATATATTTCCAATTCTTCTTCTAAAAGAGTTAAATCTGATTTAGCTCTAAAAAATCCATTTATAGAATTTGCTATTACTAGACTCTCTCCTTCTATAAAATCAAATATATTTTCTACTCTTTCACCTTCTATATTTAAACTCTCACAATTTCCATTTTCTAAATTTTCCACATTGTATGTACTTTTTTCATCTTCAGGAACTAATACATTCATCAACTTTACAGCATCCATATTTGTAGTAGCAGATTTTGGATATGCAAGCCTCAAATCTTTAATTAAAAGTTGTAATTTCCTTTTTCCCATAAATGTATTTTCATCTAATTGGAACAATACATCTATCCTATCTCCATTTTTAAGGCCGTCAATCAAATGAGCTGCATTAAATCCAACACATTCAAATATATTATCTTTTTCTATTTCAAGCTTTATATGTTGTCTATTTTGTCCCATAAATCTCATATCTCTAAGTATACAATCTCTCAAAATAAATTTTGGAGTTGGATTACTCATACCAAATGGCTCTAATTTTCTAAGTTCTTCAATTAAATCAAAGTTTGCAGATTTTTCATCTAGCTCATACTCTACTTTAATTTCTTCAATCATATCCTCTTCTGTAAGGTTTATATCCGCAGATTCGTTTATTCTCCTTCTAAGTTCTGGTACTTTATCAGCATTTATACTAAGACCTGCTGCCTGTTCATGTCCTCCAAACTTTGTAAGTATATCTGAACATTCCGTTAAAGCATCAAATATACTAAAGCCTTTTATAGACCTTGCAGAACCTGTTGCCTCTCCATCTTCTATACACATAAGAATTGTAGGCTTATAGTATTTTTCAGTAAGCTTCGATGCAACTATCCCTATTACACCGTGCTGCCAACCTTCATGTGCTAAAACAATAACCTTGTCATCTTCATAAGAAGGATCATTTTTTATTATCATTTCAGCTTCATGATGAATCTTCATCTCTATCATCTGTCTATCGTTGTTTTTTTCATCTAGTGCTAATGCTATTTCATGAGCCTCATCTTGATTAGTCGCTGTAAATAATTCAACTCCTAAATTAGAAAATCCGAGTCTACCTGCTGCATTTATTCTAGGCCCTATTGTAAAACCTATATGTGAAGAACCTATTTTTTCTTTATCAACTCCACAGACTCTTATAAGTTCAGATAGACCTAAATTATGTCCATCTTTCATAGCTCTTAGCCCATTTTTTACAATTATTCTATTCTCATCTACTAATGGTACTATATCGCATATAGTAGCTAATGTTGCAATTTCTATATAATCGTAAACTGTTGTTTTAAATATTTCTTTGGGTGTCAGCGCCTGCACCAACTTAAAAGCTATACCGCATCCACAAAGCATATCAAATGGATAATTACAGTCATCCTGTTTTGGATTGACTACAGCATAGGCATTTGGTATCTCACTTTGACATTCATGGTGATCTGTAATAATCATATCTATACCCAATTCATTTGCATATTCAACCTCTGATACCGAAGTTATCCCACAGTCTACGCTTATTATTAAATCGCATCCTTCAGAATTTATATATTCAATAGCTTCTTTATTTATTCCATATCCTTCTTCTAATCTATTCGGAATATAGTATCTAACCTCAAATTTTATAGACCTAAAGTAAGTTAATAAAACAGATGTCGATGAAACACCGTCTACATCATAATCTCCATATATCCAAACTCTTTCATTAGAATCCATAGCCTTTTTTATACGCTCTACAGCTTTTCCCATATCTTTCATTAAAAATGGGTCTCTTAAATAATCTAAAGATGGATTAGTAAATAATTTTATCTCTTCTTCAGAATTTATATTTCTATTTTCAAGAATTTGAGATATCTCTGGAGAAAGTCTAAACTTTTCTGTTTCGTCCGTTAGCTTTGGCTTTCCTCTATGTATTAGAGTCCACTTTTTCATATACTTCCCCCCAATCTTACCTCTTCTTTAATTTTACCTTTACAATTTCTATGACTAAAATAAGCCCTATTATAAATGATATGAAAAATCCAGCAATAGCCATATATTTTATTCCCATATTTTTTTCTATATTAGGAGATGCGATTATAAGTGATGAACCTACTATTATTGATGCAAGAACCAATGCCATTGTCATTTGAGTTGTAAGTTCTTTTATGCAATCCTCTATTCTAGTCATTTTTACCTCTTCTACAGATATTTTTACATTGTTTTTTTCTATTATTCTAAGAACATTTTTTATCTGTTTTGGAAGATTTTTTAAATCAAGAGCTATATCTTCAATATTTCCTCTTGCTTCCATAGCAATATTTTTAGGATTGATTCTGTTTTTATAGTAATTTTTTATAAATGCCTTACTAATTTCTCTCGCTGAAAACTCTGGATCAAGAGTTCTGGCAGTTCCCTCTAATGTAATTACTGTTTTAGCTAGTGTTATAAGTTGAGGTGGCATTGTTATTTTATACTTTCTAAAGAATCTAAAAATCTCATTTAGTACTGTTCCTATACTTATTCTATCAAGAGGTATATCGTAATAATAATGAATCATATATAGCATTTCACCCTTGAATCCCTCTACATCTGTTTCATCCCCTATTGCATCTATTTCAGTAAGAACCCTAACTATCTTATCTATATTTTTTTCTGATGCAGCTAGTGCAAACTTATTTAAGAAATTAAGTGTTCTATTATCAACCATTCCAATCATACCAAAGTCTATATATGCAATTTGAGATTCACTTAGAACAAATATATTTCCTGGATGCTGGTCAGCATGGAAAAATCCATAATCGAATACCTGTCTTAAAAATGCCTTAACTCCTATATGAGCTATCTTTTTAGTATCCCATCCTTTTTCTCTAATCAAATCTATATCACTTAGTTTTATTCCCTCTATTCTTTCCATTACAAGGATTCTTTTAGTAGTATATTCCATATGCATCTCTGGAATGTATACCTCGTCACTATTCTTGAAAATACCTTTCATTTTCACTGCATTTACAGCTTCAAAATTATAATCTAATTCTCTTAATAACTGGCTAGAAAGTTCTTCCAACATATCCTTCATATCGATATTGTAATCTTTTATAATATCCTGTATTGAGCCAGATACCCTTTTTAATATCTCTAAATCGGACTTTATAGTTTCTTCTATATCAGGACGTTGAACTTTTATTACAACTTTTTCTCCATCTTTTAATACTGCATTATATACTTGTCCAATTGATGCAGCCGCTACTGGTTCCTTATCAAACTCAGAAAAAATCTCATCTATACTTCTGCCTGTTTCCTCTTCTATTATAGCCATCGCTATATCTGTATCAAATGTTTCAACATCATCTCTAAGCTTTACCAATTCATCTATCATATCTTGGTCTAAAAGATCCCGTCTAGTACTAAGAATTTGCCCCATTTTTATATAAGTAGGTCCCAATTCTTGAAGTGCCAGTCTCAATCTCTGACCAGATGTCATATTTTTTATATCGTCCTTTGGCTCTGAAGATGATACGTCTATCTTACTTCCAGATCCTTCTTTATTTATTCTCTCTATAATAAAACTAAATCCGTATTTTACCATAACCTGGGCAATTTCTTTGTATCTTTTTATATGTCTATAACTTATTCTCATTATTTCACCGCCCATCTTTTATATATTTAATTTTATTTTATCATATATTGGCATTCTCTCGCACAGATAAATAAAAAAGAGATGGGAAAATTATCCCATCTCTAATATTTCTAAACTTTATTTATGTTCTTTTGCAGTTTTTACATATAATTCTGCACTTTTTTCTAAATTTTTCTTTTCTTCATCAGTTAATGGTCTTATAGCCTTTGCTGGAGAACCTATTATTAGCATACCGTCTTCAAACTTCTTATTTGATGTAACTAATGCTCCTGCTCCAACTAGACAATGCTCTCCTATTTCTGCACCATCTAAAACTATAGCTCCCATTCCTATAAGAGAGTTGTCTCCTATTTTAGCTCCATGTACAATTGCTCTGTGTCCAACTGTTACATTATTACCTATTATAGTTTTTTCTTCTCCATGTAGTACTGATCCGTCCTGTATATTAGTGTTTTCGCCGATAATTATTTCCTCATCGTCTCCTCTTATTACAGAGTTATACCAAACACTAGAATTTTTTCCTATTTTTACTTTCCCTATTATATCAGCAGATTCTGATACATATACAGATTCTTCTATCTGTGGTTCTATACCGCAAAATGGCTTTATCATTATTCGTTGTCCTGACCTTCCATCATTAATTTAGCCTGTATCATTATTGCACATTCAGTACGTTTTCTCTGCATTTCACAACCTAAATCGTATGGTTTATTTATATCTCCGTTGAAGTTTAATGCATTTGCATGACATCCTCCTGAACAGTAGAATTTATTCCAGCATTTTTTACATTCTTCTTTATTATATACATGAGCATTTCTGAACATTGTCTGAAGCTCTTCTGGGAACTCTATTTTTTCGTCCATTATATTACCCATTATGTATTCTTCCTGTCCAACGAACTGATGACATGGGTATATATCTCCATTTGGAGTTATTGATAGGTATTCATTACCTGCACCACATCCAGTTATTCTTTTTATTACACATGGTCCCTGAGTTAAATCTACCATAAAGTGGAAGAATTTGAATTTATCTCCAGCTAGCTGTCTATCAGCTAGTTCAGCTGCAAATCTTTCATATTCATCAAATATCTGTGGTAAGTCTTCTTTTCTTAATGCAAATGGATTTGATTCATCATCTACAACTGGTTCAACAGAAGTAAGTTCAAATCCTAAATCTCTAAAGTGAAGTATATCTTTTGAGAAATCTAAGTTTTCTCTAGTGAAAGTACCTCTTACATAGTAGTATTTATCTTTTGGTCTTTTTTCTACTAATTTCTGCATTTTAGGAACTATTACATCGTAGCTTCCTTTATCATTTATAGTCATTCTCATGTTGTCGTTTACTGATTTTCTTCCATCTAAACTAAGTACAACATTGTGCATATTTTCATTTACATAATCTATTATTTCATCATTTAATAATAGTCCATTAGTAGTTATAGTGAATCTCATATTTTTTCCATGTTCTTTTTCTATGCTTCTTCCATATTCTACTAACTGTTTTACAACTTCAAAGTTCATTAGTGGCTCTCCACCGAAGAAGTCTATATCAAGATTTCTTCTACTTCCTGAATTGGCAACTAAGAAATCTAACGCTCTTTTACCTACTTCAAAGCTCATTAATTCAGGTTTTCCACCGAAGTTACCCTGTTTAGCAAAGCAGTATTTACATTTTAAGTTACAATCGTGTGCAACATTTAAACAAAGTGCTTTTACTACTGGTTCTCTATGTACAAAAGCTGGGTGGAACTGATAGTTATCTTCTGTATAAAGAAGACCTTCTTCTTCTAAGTTAGCTATTTCATCCCAAGCTTCTTCTACCTGTTCTTTAGTGAATTCATCTTTTAATAATTCAACTGTTTCTTCTTTAGTATTTTCTTTGTAAAAATCTAATACTCTGTATGCAGCGTCATCAACAACATGAACAGATCCGCCGTTAACATCTAAAACTATATTGTATCCATTCATTGAATACTTATGTATCATACTCATATTTTATCCTCCATATATATTAATTTTTTTAATTTTTGACCTAAACTAACCCTCATTATATCATATATTTGCAATTTATTTCAATATAAGCAGCCATACATTGTATTTTATAGATTTTTATTTATTCTTTATTTAACACTTTTCCAACTTTTAAAATTTCTTTTTCAAAATCTGTATATCTTCTAGGACTTATACTAATAGCTTTTTCACCTATTACCCGTACTCTTTTTTTCCAATGCTCTACATGTATAACATTTATAATATAACTCCTGCTAACCCTGATAAATCCCTCATATTTATCCAAATCTTTTTCAAAGTCAGAAATTTTCACCTTTATATAATAATTTTTTCCATTGCCAATATTTAGCTTTAGCCTTCTTCTATCCGCTTCCATATATTTAATTTTATCAATAGAAATTATTTCTTTCTCTCCCTTTGAATTTTCTATTATTACATTATTATAACTTTCCATAATTACACCCCAGATAAACCTTTCCCATTTTTATATCCTTAGCCCTGTATTTTATGTGTTATTGATTTTTTATTCAATAAATAATTTTTTATTCATAAAATTTTTCATTGAAATATATTAATTTTTTCATACTTTAATATTAGCATATTTTTATATTTTGTAAATATTAAAAAGAATAAATTCATTTCAGTTACACTATTTATGTCCTATAAATTATTTTTTTCAAATTTTTATTTATTTTTTTGTTATTTATTGTAGCACATTTATTATTTTTATGTTATTATTAGTTTGTAAGGAGTAATAAGAGTAACACATTTAAATAATTACACACTTATACACATACTTAATAAAAAAAAGGAGATGGCGACTTTGAAAGGAAATATAGTACAGTACAATTTTTTAAGAATGGAAGATAAAGATTTTTACGCTTTTGATTATTCAATAGTTTTAGAAGATAAAGGTGATATGCTTACAATATTACCATTCAATAATAAATTTGCTAAAGATTCTATCTCTACTTTCTGCTTAGGAAAAATAGATGGATTCCTTGAAATAAGAAATGAAGGATTTATAGAAAATGCTGGACAGTATGTTCACTTTGAAAAAATGATGGATGTACCTAAAGCTGACGTTCATGTAGTATACAAACAGGATATAAATGGAGGTCTTTTAAAAGACGAAAATGGTGCATTCATACCTGTAACATTATCTGATGCTCAGAACGAAATGATAGCAGAAAAGCATGAGTTATATGAAGAAGGAGAAGCTAAAACTCCACTAAGTGTTATATTCAAAGCTGATAAAAGCTTCAAACTTGACTATAACAGCATAAGTTCAAAAGAACTTCTTGAACTTGGAAATACAAAATTTGATAGATATAGAGAATTTAACTTTGGAGATGAAAAAGTTCTTTTATTTTTCATCGACGGAAAACGTTATTCTATAATAATGAGAAAAGGACATACTCTATCTCGTGAAGAAAGAAACTCTGCTCTTGCAGTTCATTTCAATATAGCCTAGTTCAATTATTTATAATATAAATCAAAACCATACCTCTTATAAGTTAAAATAGCTGATATATCTTGTATCAGCTATTTTTCTGTATATTTATAACATCAAAAGAGTTTATTATTATTTATCACAAACTTTATAACTTAATAATTATAAAAATAATTTGTATAAAAAAATACTGCCACAGAACACCTTTAAAAGGTGTTCTTGTGACAGTACCTTTACTGACACCTAACGGTCGTCAGTTTTTTTGTATTCAAATTTAGCTCCACAATTAGGACAAATTAATTCTGGCATATTTTTTTCATTTAGCGAAGCTATCGCTCCTGATGAAAAGAATGCATCTTGTCTTAATTCTTCTACTATAAATTCTGGTACTCCTTTTTCAAATCCACAAGACTTACATTCATAATTATATAACTTTTGTCCTTTACTCATTTCTTCTAATTCTTTTAACATACTATTTCTCCTAATAATTTTAATTACACTAATTATACACTATTATTTATATTTGAGTATAGCAAAGCTAGCCTATTTATTAATAGACTTTTAAAATAATTCTATTTGTGTTGTTGTATTCAAAGAAATTTCTTTTTCTATAATTTCTTCGTAGATTATTCTTTTATAATTTGATTTATCTAGTGCATTATATATTAATCCATATTTATAATGCCATATTTCCCATAGAATCATGTCTTTTCCACAATTTTTACAAATATAAGGATTTACTCCAAATGATTCTATCAATCTATCTTTAAAATTTTTCTTTACTGTATTCTTCTTTTTTATCAGCTTAGATATATTTCTGTGTCTCATAAAGTTATATAACTTCAATATTTCTATGCTTAATTTATTTTTTATTCTTGAATATAGACCGTATCTTCTTGCAACTCTAAAACCCTTCGGGTGAATATGTTGGGTTATTTTACCTATAAATTCTAATACATTTACAGTTATTTCTCTTTTTTCCTTAGGTTTTTTGTTTTCATACCAGTAAGTTACATTTTTTCCATCGTAATTAATTATTCTATATTCAGCGATAGCTGGTCTAGCCAAATATCTACCTATATATTGAGTTGCCTGTTTTATATTAGTTAAACGTCTTTCTGCATTTACATAGAATTCTTTCTTATATAGCTTATTTATCAAATTTTTAGTTTTTCTATCGCTAAAATTGTTTTTTATTATATCTAGTACCAACTTTCGCCATACCTTTTTCATATATGTATATGGTATGAAATCTAATTTTTTGAACCACTTATTATTTCTATCTATTCCACCTTCGGTGTATAAGGCGTGTATATGAGGATTCCATTTTAAATCTCCACCAAAGGTGTGTACTACAGCAATTACCCCTAATTCATAATTTCCCTTTGTTTTATTTTTATGAAAACTATCTAATACCTCATATGTAGCATCTTGTAAATCTTTTAAAAGCTCTCGCTTTCTGTAGAAATAAACTCTCAACTCCTCCGGAATTGTGAAAACTGCATGTCTATGAGAAACATCAAGCATATTTTCTACCTGTTTTTCTGCCCATTCCATAGAATATTTTCTTCCACACTTTGTACAAAACTTACTTTTACAAGTGAACCCTTGGATATACTCTTCTCCACAGTCTATACATTTGTGTTTTATATATCCGTTCTCTATATTTCCACAATTTAAAGCCTTTATTACAGTATTTTCTATCTGATCTCTCATTTCTCTTCTAACTTTATTCCAATATTTTAGTTTGAATTCTTCAAAGTGATTTTTTAATATTTTCTTAATGATTTTTTCATCTTTTTGTTTCTTCAATACATTCATATTACTATTGTACATAAGTTTTCCACAATTTTAAATTATTATAATTTCCTTAGGAATAAAAAAAGATGCCCCTAAAAAGAGACATCTTATATATCTTTATAATTATTGAATTATAAAACTGCTATTAATTCTATTTCAACTTTAACATCTTTTGGTAATCTAGCTACTTCTACACAAGATCTAGCTGGTTTGTTTTCACCGAAGAATTCAGCGTAAACTTCGTTTAAGTCATTGAATTCGTTCATATCTTTTATGAAAACTGTAGTTTTTACAACGTTAGAGAAGTCTGCTCCAGCTTCAGCTAATACATTTTTTATGTTAGTTAAAGATCTAGTAGCCTGTTCTTTTATTCCACCTTCAACAACTGTCATTGTTTCTGGATCTAGTGGAACCTGTCCTGATAAGAATAATAAATTTCCTGCTTTTATAGCCTGAGAATATGGTCCTAAAGCTGCAGGAGCATTGTTAGTGTGTAATACTTCGTGTTTCATTGGAAACCCCTCCTAATATTATATTAATATAAGTTATGTGTTTTTATTAACACTATATTTATATTATACTCTTTTATTTATATCGATTCAAATATTATTTATACTTTTAATAAATTTATTTTATGTTTTAAACTATTTTTGAATATGTTTTAATTTTATAATTATATTTCTTTTACGCAGAATCCTGCTTCAACTAATGCTGATTTAACTCTCTTAATATGGTCGAAGTCTAATGTTTCTAATATAAATTCTGCAGTCTGGTCAGTTAAACTTTCTCCTGATGCTAAGCTTCCCTGGTTAGCAGATAATATATTTGCACCAGCTTCACTTATTATGCTAGTAACTCTTGAGAAGTTACCTGGTTTATCACTCATATTAACTTTTAAGCTAACTCTTCTTCCTTCTTTAGCTAATGCAACACCTATTATTCTGTATAGTGTATTTACGTCTACGTTACCACCAGATACTACACATACTACATTTTCTCCAGCTTCTGGTTTATATTTTCCACTTAATAAAGCTGCTGTTGAAACTGCACCAGCACCTTCAGATACTATTTTCTGGCTTTCCATCATAAATAATATAGCCTGTGCTATTTCATCTTCTTCAACTACAACAACATCATCAACTAATTCTTTTATTATATCAAATGTTAAATCTCCAGGAGTCTTAACTGCTATACCATCAGCTATTGTTGGTGCATTAAATGCAGATGTAACTTCTCCATTCTGGAATGATTCTTTCATTGAAGGTATATTAGCTGTCTGAACACCTATTACTTTACAATTAGGGTTTAATGCTTTTGCAACTACTGCTACACCAGCAACTATTCCACCACCACCTATTGGGCATAATACTGTATCTACTTTGTTATCTAACTGTTCAAAGAATTCTAATGCTAAAGTACCCTGACCAGCTATTACATATTTATCATTGAATGGATGTAGGAAAGTAGCTCCTGTTTCTTTCTGTACTTCTACTGCTTTAGCGTATGCATCATCGTAAACTGTACCATTTAATACAACTTCTGCTCCGTAACCTTTAGTAGCACTAACTTTTGCTAATGGTGCAGTAGCTGGCATTGCTATAGTAGCTTTTATTCCTGTTAATTTTGCTCCAAGTGCAACACCCTGTGCATGATTTCCTGCAGATGCTGCTATAACTCCTCTTGCTTTTTCTTCTTCAGTAAGATTTGCTATTTTATTACATGCACCTCTAACTTTGAAAGATCCAGTTTTCTGTAGGTTTTCACATTTGTAATAAACATGAGCACCAGTTTTTTCGCTTAATTTTGTACTTTCTAAAACGTCAGTCTTTTTAACTATATCTTTTATAGTCTCTCTCGCCTGTTTTACATCTTCTAAAGTAACCTGTAACATTTACATCAACTCCTGTTAAATTATATTTTTATTATTTCATTTTTTATTCTATAACCTTTTCCCTAAAAATGCAACAAGTTTTGCATTATTTTAAATCTATAGGGAAAACGCATTTTAACATTAAAAAAAAGCTTTTTATCGTTCACTTTTACTATTTATTTTTATTTTTTAAGTTTTTAATTCTTTACATATTTAAAAATATCTTATTTCACTATTTTCACTTTATTTTTTCTCTTTACTTTTTTAAAAAATACATTATAATTAAAGTGTAAATAAATTAAATCATTTGAATAAGTCAGGTGATTTTTACAATAGATAAGATTATTTTTTATTTTATCTATTTTTTATGATGATTATTAATATAGTTATATTTTAAGGTTATATTTTTCAAAATTATATTTTAAAGATTATTAAAAGGAGATTAGTTAAAGTGATTAATTATTCAAAAGAAGAAATTAAAAAAATGTACAACCGATTAAGCCCGTTTGAATTTAAAAACGAGCTTATCGAAATAGCAAAAGATACATCTAATGCTAAAAATATACCTTTATTAGATGCAGGTAGAGGTAATCCTAACTGGACTTGTTCTTCTGCAAGAGAAGCATTCTTTACGTTCGGACACTTTGCAGTAACAGAAACAAGACTTAATTGGGATTTAGGAAATCTTTCAGGTATGCCACAGAAAGATGGTATCGCAAAAAGATTATTCAATTATATAGAAGAAAATAAAGATATGCCTGGTGCTTTCTTATTAAAAAATATAATAAATTACGGTATAACAGAAATGGGATTCAATCCAGATGAATTTGTTCATGAGTTAGCTGACGGTATAATAGGAGATAACTATCCTCTACCAGATAGAATGTTACCTCATATAGAAAAAATTGTTCACGATTATTTAGTACAGGAAATGAAATACAATATAGATGATGAGTACGGAGATATACAGGTATTTGCAGTTGAAGGTGCTACTGCAGCTATGTGCTATATATTTGATTCTCTTATGGCAAATGAGCTTTTAAAAAGAGGAGATAAAATAGCAATGATGACTCCTATATTTACTCCTTATCTTGAAATACCAAATCTTCCAAGATACAACTTCGATATAGTAAATATAAACGCTGATGTTGTAGACGAAAGAGGCGTTCATACTTGGCAGTTCTCAAGAAAAGAACTTGAAAAGTTAAAAGATAAATCTATAAAAGCTCTTTTCGTTGTAAATCCTAACAATCCAGCATCTATAGGAATGAATGAAGAAACTTGTAATGAATTAATAGATGTAGTAAAAACATATAATGAAGATTTAATGATTATATCTGATGATGTTTACGGTACTTTTGTAAACAACTTCTCTTCATTAATGTCTAAACTTCCTTACAACACTTTAGGAGTTTATTCTTACTCTAAATACTTCGGTGTTACAGGTTGGAGACTTGGAACTTTCGCAGTTCACGAAAAAAATGTTTTTGATAAAAAGATAAAAGAATTAAAAGGTGAATCTAAAAAGGTAGTAGATAAAAGATATAGTGATATGAGTCTTAATCCTTCATCTCTTACATTTATGGAAAGAGTTGTCGCTGACAGTCGACGGGTTGCATTAAATCATACTGCTGGACTTTCTACTCCTCAGCAGGTTCAGATGGCATTCTTCTCTGCTTTTGCACTAATAGATAAAGTCGATGCTTACAAAAAATTAAACATGAGTATATGTAGAAGAAGACAAAGACTTCTATTTGAATCTTTAGGAATAGATTATGTAAATCTTGAAAATAGTGCAGCATACTACTTCCAGTTTGATATAGATGAATGGGGTAGATTAAACCATGGACAGGATTTTGTAGAATTTATGCACAATAACTTCGATGCATCTGATATATTATATAAACTTGCAAAAGACTATTCTATAGTTCTTCTTGGTGGTAACGGATTTGCCGCACCAAAATGGTCTATAAGAGTTTCTCTTGCTAACTTAGATGATAGAGCCTATATAACTATTGGTGCATCTATTAAAAACATACTTAACGAATACGTAGAATTATGGAACTCACAAAAAAATAACTAGTACTATTTTATAGTATATAAACATCTTATTTTACTCAAAATATTAAATAAAAGATGTAATTATTTTATTTTTTTGTTATAATTTTTATTGGAATATTAATTATTTTTTATTAGAAAGGTGTATAGATTATTATGACTACTAAGAAGAAAGTTGCAATTGTATTTACTGGTGGAACAATTTCTATGACAGTAGATGACCAGGTGGGAGCAGCAATACCTACTCTTTCAGGAGAACAGATACTTTCTATGGTTACTAATATAGACAAAGTTGCCGATATAGAAGTTCTTAACTTTGCTGAAATACCAGGACCTCACATGACTCCTTATAGAATGATGGAGCTTAAAAAATATACTGAAGATCTTTTAGCTAGAGAAGATATAACTGGAGTTATCATAACTCACGGTACTGACTCACTAGAAGAAACAGCTTATTTCCTTGATTTAACTATAGACAACCCAAAACCAGTTATAGTTACTGGTGCTATGAGAAGTAGCTCAGAACTTGGTTATGATGGTTCAAGTAACTTATCAGCTGCTGTTTGTACAGCTGTATCAAAGGATGCTATAGGAAAAGGTGTTTTAGTTGTTTTAAACAATGAAGTTTTACTAGCTTCAGAAGCTACTAAAACTAATACTTTAGCTTTAAATACATTCCAGTCTTTAGTTGGTGGACCTCTTGGTTACATAGACTGCAATGAATTAGTTTTACTTAGAGATATAGTAAACAGAAGAGTTATAAAAACTGACAAACTAGAATCTAAAGTTGCTCTATTTAAAGCTTGTGCTGGAGAAAACAGTGATTTTATAAAAGCCGCTGTTGATTTAGGATACAAAGGTATAGTAATAGAAGCAATGGGTAGAGGAAACATACCTCCAGAAATGTTACCTGGTGTTGAATACGCTAGAGAAAAGAACTTACCTGTTGTAATAGTTTCAAGATGTCATTCAGGTAGAGTGTTTGATAGCTACGGATACCATGGTTCAGGTAGAGACCTTAGAAACTTAGGTTGTATATTTGGTGGAGATCTTCCAGGACAGAAAGCTAGAATAAAATTAATGCTTGCTCTTGGACAGACTGACGATATGGATACTATAACTGACTACTTCGAAAGAGGTATATACGCTTAATTTTAAAATACATAATATAAAATAAAAGAGGACCTCTATTTTTAGAAGTCCTCTATTTTTATATCATCATCTTGATTTTCTTTTTTATTTACTTTTTTAAATGAATTTATTATTTTTCCAAGTATATCATTTGTTTTTCTTCTTCTAAATAAAGTAGTTATAAATACCAAACCTAGTGATATAGCCCCTGCTATCATAAGAGTTGATATACCATTTCTTACACCTGCAGTATAATCATTTGTAAGAAATGCATAGAACGTATTATACACACCATATCCCGGAACTAGTATTATCATCGCACATACACTCATTATTGTTGACGGCGCATTGTACAATCTAGCACAAACTTCAACATATATCCCAAAACATATAGTTGCAAAGAAGAAAGAAAGATTATTTTCCATTCCTGCCATTAAAAGCAACTTATAAGATAGCCAAGCTATCCCACCTCCAATTGCGGATATTCTTAAATATTTTCCTTTTATATTAAAAATAACCCCAAAGCTATAAGCTGCTACCATACATAAAAAAACTTCTAGTGCCAATCTCATTTTACGCACCTCCATATTTTATATATAAGTTTAGAACGAAACACATTCCTATTGCAACTGCTACACCAATTAAAAGAACTTCCTCTATCTTCATAGCACCTGATAAAAGCTCTCCATCTAGTATATCTCTTATAGCATTTGTAAGAGGCAATCCAGGAACAAGAAGCATTATCGATCCCATAATTACCTTATCTATAGTATATATAAATTTGAATTTAACTAATAATATTGCAATTGTAGGTATTATAGCTGCACCAATCATATTTATGAAAAAATCGTTAAGCGATATTTTTCCAAATAATCCGGTAACATATTTTACTGTACACCCTATAAAAAAGCTAGCAAACATATCCGCTACTCCACCGCCAAATAAAACAGTAAGGACCGCAGTCCCTACCCCAGCAAAAAAGATCTTTCTATTATCCGAATAGTAATTTCCCTTTGTTATTTCTGCAAGTATTTTTTCGCATATCGCTATATCAAAATTATACTGCGATATAGTTCTAGAAAGTGCATTTATTTCAAACACTTTATTTAAGTCTGTACTTCTTTTCATTATTCTCTTTACAACCGACCTAATTTCTCCATTTACAGTTGCAGATACTATTACAGCTGTTGGTGTTGCAAATACACCAGTTTTTTCTATGCCAAAAGAAGAACATATTCTAGTAACAGTTTCTTCTACTCTGTACGTTTCTCCACCACTTTGTAGTAAAAGTACTCCTGCATCTGAAGCAAATTCAAGTACTCTGTTTACGTCCATTCAAAATCTCCTTTCTTCAAAAATATTTTTATTTTAACTTTACGGTTTTATTTTATAAATGTATTATTTTAATTCTACTTTGTCTATTGTATACCTAGATTGATAATATTTCAACATTGTTTATTTATTTTTATTTACAAAATTAAAAGGAGAATATCACAAATGTGATATTCTCCCATTTTTAATAGTTAATTTTTTGTAAAAATTATATATACATATTACTTTCAATATAAATTTTTACTATTTTACAACTATGTTTATTAATTTTTTAGGAACAGCTATAACTTTAACTATAGTTTTTCCTTCAACTAATTCTTTTATTTTTTCATCTTCTAAAGCAGCAGCCTGCATATCATCTCTTGATATTTCTGTAGGAACATTCATTCTTCCTCTTACTTTACCATTTATCTGAACAACTACTTCAACTTCATCTTTTACTAAAGCTTTTTCGTCGTATTCAGGCCAGCTTATATCAAATACGCTTCCTTCTTTACCTATCATCTGCCATAATTCTTCACCTAAGTGTGGAGTGAATGGAGCTATTATTGTAACTATAGCTTCTATACCTTCTTTTATAACAGCTGAGTTTCTTCCATCTAATTCTTTATATTTGTACATTTCATTTATTAATTCCATTAAAGATGCTATAGATGTATTGAATCCGAATTTTTCATCTAAATCAGCTGTAACTTTTTTGATTACACTGTTTATAGTGAATCTCATATCTTTATCAGCTGAAGTTAATTTACCGAATTCACTATCACAGTTTTTAACTTCTTCTGCTAATTCATCAACTAATCTATATACTCTGTTTAGGAATTTGAAACATCCTTCAACACCCTGGTCTGACCAATCAAGGTCTCTTTCTGGTGGAGCTGCAAATAGTATGAATAATCTAGCTGTATCAGCACCGTATTCATCTATTATTTTTAAAGGAGATACTGTGTTTCCTTTAGATTTACTCATTTTTGATCCTTCTTTAAGAACCATACCCTGAGTTAATAGGTTTTTGAATGGTTCATCAGCTTCTACCATTCCCATGCTGTGGAATGCTTTCATTAACCATCTAGCGTAAAGAAGATGCATTATAGCATGTTCTACACCACCTATATACTGATCTACTGGAACCCATTTATCAGCTATATCTTTTCTGAATGGTTCTTCAGTATTTTTGTTGTCAGTATATCTTAAGAAATACCAAGAAGAATCTATGAATGTATCCATAGTATCTACTTCTCTTCTAGCTGGTTTTCCACATTTTGGACAAACTGTTTCAGTGAATGTTGGAGAAGTTGTTAATGGAGATTCTCCTTTTCCTGTAAATTCAACATCTGTTGGAAGTAATACAGGTAGATTTTCTTTCTTTTCAGGTACTATACCACAGTCATCACAATATACTACTGGTATAGGGCATCCCCAATATCTCTGTCTTGAAACTAACCAGTCTCTTAATCTGTAGTTTACAGTTCTCTTACCTTTTCCTTCTGCTTCCATTTTGTCTACTATTTTTTCGAAAGCTTCTTTAGCAGGCATACCGTTAAATTCTTCAGAATTTATCATTATTCCGTCTTCATCTATTACCGGTACTATTGGAAGGTCGTATTTTTTAGCGAAATCTTCATCTCTTTCATCATGAGCTGGAACTGCCATAACAGCACCTGTCCCATAGTCAGCAAGTACATAGTTAGCTATCCATATTGGCACTTTTCTTCCGTTTACTGGATTTATTACATATTTACCTATGAACATACCTTCTTTTTCAAGTTCTGTAGATGTTCTTTCTATTTCTGTCATTTTATGCATTTTTAGAACGAATTCGTCTACTGGAGCTTCGTATTCAGTTCCTGCAACTAATTCTTTTACTAATGGACTTTCTGGTGCTAATACCATGAATGATACACCGTAAGCTGTATCAGGTCTAGTTGTATAAACTGTTATAGTATCTTCAGTTCCATCTATTGTAAATGTTAAGTTAGCTCCTGTACTCTTACCAATCCAGTTTCTCTGCATTGTTTTAACTTTTTCTGGCCAACCATCTAATTTATCTAAGTCGTTTAATAATTCTTCTGCAAAAGCAGTAGTTTTGAAATACCACTGTTCTAGGTCTTTCTTTATAACTGTTGTTCCACATCTTTCACATTCTCCCTGAACAACCTGTTCATTTGCAAGAACTGTTTCACAAGATGGACACCAGTTAACGTAAGATTTTTTCTTATATGCTAATCCCTGTTCTAATAATTTAAGGAATATTTCCTGAGTAAATCTGTAGTATTCTGGAGTAGATGTAGCTACTTCTCTATCCCAGTCATAGCTTAATCCTAGTAGGTTTAACTGTTCTCTCATTTCAGCTATGTTTTCCATAGTCCATTTGTGTGGATGTATACCATGTTTTATAGCTGCATTTTCTGCTGGTAAACCAAATGAATCCCATCCCATTGGATGAAGTACATTGTAACCTTTCATTTTTTTGAATCTAGCTATAACATCACCTATAGAATAGTTTCTAACATGTCCCATGTGAAGTTTTCCTGATGGATAAGGGAACATTTCTAGTGTGTAGTAGTTAGGTTTTTCTGTCTGTTCAGTATCCATTTTGTACTGATTGTTTTCTTTCCAAGTTTTCTGCCATTTTGTTTCTATGGCTTTGAAATCATACACGCTCATTTTTTCTCCTCCTGTTTTTATTTTTAATAGTTCAAAGATAGCTGATATAATCAAATTTACAAAGCTGTTATTCAATTATTTCAAGGCAATCAATTATAATAATTATTATTTCTGTATAATAAAAAAATCCTCAATCCCTAAACAGTTATGTTTAGGGACGAGGATATTATATACTCGCGGTACCACCCTAATTAGCCCAAATAAATCAGACTCTCTTAGTTAAGTCTTTAAACCAACAACGGTTGACAGCTATATCCTGACAAGTTCAAAAATTTGTTATACTGGTTTACAGCTACCACCAGCTCTCTGAAATAACTCCAATCCTACTACTTCAGACTGTCTATAATATTTCTGTTTTATCATACATAATTTCAATTAATAAAAATATTCTAACACCTAGATATATAGCTTGTCAATATTTACAAAGTTTTTATCTTATTAAAAATAAAAAAGGAGATGTTTTTGTATTTAACATCTCCAAATAATTTCTTATAATTCGTCAGGATCTACAACTGGTGCATCTTTCCATAATTTTTCTAGGTTGTAGAAATCTCTGTTTTCTTCATCGAATATATGAACCATTATATCGCCGTAGTCAAGAAGTACCCACTGCTGAGAATCTATACCTTCTTTACCTCTTGGTTCTAATCCATTTTTAGTCATATCTTCTTCAACTTTATCAGCTATAGCTTTTACCTGTCTTGAAGATGAAGCTGTAGTTATTATAAAGTAATCAGCTAAGCTTGTTATTTTTCCTATATTTAAAATCAGTATGTCTCTTCCTAATTTGTCTTCTATAGCATGGTTTATAACCTTTACCATCTGTTCTACTGTTAAATCTGCTGCCATTTATATTTCCTCCTTAATTTTATAAAACTAAAAAATAGTTTTTACTTCTAAATATTAAAACTATTATATCACATAAAACTATAAATAATATCCCATTTTTGAATTTATTTATAAACTTTTAATAGCTTTCTTCTTTTTTCTCTCTTTTATCATAAAGTTTCTAGCTGCTACAGATCTAGGATGTATTGTATTTCCTTTTTTTATCATAAGAGCTATTGTGTTATCAAATGATTGTATCATAGCTGCATCCATATCCCCACCGTATGCTAATTTTCTTAACTCATCAACACCAGGGTAATCTCTTCCGTCTTCTATTAAATCTGCAACATATATTATTTTTTCCATTAGACTCATATCAACTTTACCAGTTGTATGATATCTAACAGAATTCACTATATCCTCATCATCTATTCCAAAGTCGTATTTTACAACATAAGAACCTATTATACTATGAGAAAGCGAAATATTCCCAACTTCCAGTTCATCTAACTCTATGTCATATTTTTTTACATAATAATCAACTTTGTCAGTTTTAAAATATTTTGCACAGTCATGTACTACACCAGCTAAATAAGCTTTTTCCTCATCTTCCCCGTATAATTTAGCTAATTTCTTAGCACTTTCTGCCACATTTAATGAATGTACATATCTTTTTTCTGTCAATAATTCTTTTAGTTTTTCTTTGATTTGATCTAAATTCATCAATTTTTTTGTCCACCCCAACGGTAAACTCTACCTCCCAAATTATTTTATTCTTCTATCTGCTTATATAAATCCTTTTTTTGCATATATTTTTCTACAGACTCTGGCATTAAATATCTAACTGTTTTTCCTGCCTCTATCTGCTCTCTTATATATGTAGACGATATATCCAAAGATGGAACGTATACACTTATAATAGATGTATCATACTTTCTCTCAAGCTGTTCTATTTTTTCCTGAGCTTTTAAAAGACTTATACCTGGTCTTGTAGCCGCTATAAATGTAGCCATTTCAAAGTTTTTCTTAATTTCTCTCCAACTTTCAACTTCACATATAGCATCTGCACCTGTTATAAAGTAAAGCTCGGTATTTGGATACTTCTTCTTTAAATCTTTAAGCGTATCTACTGTATACGTCTGCGTATTTCTTTCTATTTCTATATCTAAAGCTATAAAATTATTATTTGTCTTAGTAGCAAGCAGAACCATATTGTATCTATCATACTTATCTGTCTTTATACCCAATTTATGTGGTGGATTACCTGTTGGAATAAAAAATATCCAATCTAAATCATACTTATCTCTTATAAATTCTGCTGTTGCTAGATGAGCGAAATGTATAGGGTCAAAAGTTCCTCCCAAAATACCTACCTTTTGTTTACCCTCTATACTTTCAAATTTATTCAACTTTTTATCATTCGTTTTTCTAGCACTATCTACTAGTTCTAAAATCCCCATTGAAACTAACTTCTCCTTTTCTTTTTACTATTATCTATTGTATCATAGATTTACGTTTTCTTGAATGAGTCTATAAAAATACAGTTCAAAACAAATTTTTAATTTTACACGTACTTTTATTTTATCGACCGTTGACTTTACTTTTCAAGTGAATTAAAATTAATCTATCTCATAGAGGAGGTTTTTTATGGCAATTATTACAAAAATTGAAGCTCAAAAGAGAAGTAAAGACAGAGTTAATATATATGTAGATGAAGAATATTTTATGGCAGTTTACGCTGAATTAGTTTATACCCACTCATTAAAAAAAGGTATGGAGATAGACAAAGAATCTCTTGAAAATCTTTTACATGATGAAATGTATATGAAAGCTAAAAACAAAGCTCTTACCATACTTTCAAAGTCAGACCAATCAGAAAAGAAACTTAAAGAAAAGTTATTAAATGATTTTGATGAAAATATTGTAGAAGATGTTATAGATTTCTTAAAGGGATACAAACTTATAAACGATAATCTTCTTGCAGAAAAGATTGTCCACGATAATATGAATCTGAGTAAATTTGGCAAGAATAAAATTAAACAAAATTTATATAATAAAGGAATAGCTGCTTCAGATATTCAAGACGCTCTATCTCAAATAGACCCTGATGATGAATATGAAAATGCTAAATATCTAGCTGAAAAGAGATTAAAAAGATTAAAGGGCGAAGATAAAAATAAAATCAATCAAAAAATTTATCAACATTTAGCGTATAAAGGCTTTAGTTATGATATTATTAAAAGAGTACTAAGAGAACTTTTGAATTTTGATGAATTCGATTGTTAAGGAGGAGTAAGCATGAAAAAATTAATTATAGGTGTTTTATGTTTTGCACTAGGTTTATATAATTACTATCAGTTAAAGAAAACAGATACAATGAGATAAATTTCAAAAAAATAAACCCCACAGAAGGTTGTAATTTTACTTTCTGTGGGGTTTTTTATTACATCAAATAATTATTCTTTTAATATTTACTTTTTAAGTAATTTTTTACTTATTCATCTTCTTTTTTTCTTCTTAATACTCCAAGACCTACTGCTGAAGCTGCAAATGTTCCTATAGCACCTGCTATTGATGATGCATCACCAGTTTTTGGAGATTGCTGAGTTGGTTTTGAATAATTTGAGCTACTTGAAGAACTTGAATTTGAGCTGTTTGGTTTGCTTATACTTGCTCCATCTTTTCTTAAAGAATCTGCTACTTTTACAAGTTTTTTATAGTTTGTTACCTGTTTTCTTTCGCTCTGATTTAAGTCGTTAAACATTTTTATAGCATTGTTTACTGCTTTTATATTTGCACTTGTCTTTTCATAAGTTAATTTATCTATAGCTTTAACAACTTTTTTAACTTTTTCTCTATTTATAGTAACTGTTTTAGTTATTTTTATTCTACCGTCATTTTTGTAGTTTACAGTTTTTTTAGCTTTTATGTATTCAGCTATTACTTTATCTAATTCACCGTAATTTTTTTCAACACTTGAGCCAGATATAGAGCTATAATCAGTAGACATATAGTCATTCATAGCTACTAAATACTGTTTTGAATCATTAAGTTTTGTGCCTTTTACCTTCACTTCTGTTACTCTACTACCTGCTTTTTTATTAGCATCTAATTTATATGTAACATTTCCAAGATGTAAGAATGTAGAACTAGCCTCTGGATATATTTCTGCACCTACTTCTATAGCATCTCTTATCTGTTTACCAGTTAATTTTTTAGTTATAACTGTATTTCCAAATATAACAGATTCTACTATATCTCCGTATCTTACTTCACCTTTTGGTATAGTTCTTAATATACTTCCTGCGTTAGTCATAGCTATATCTGCACCAGTCTTTTTAAGTAATGCATCATTTATTAGGTTTGCAAAATTACTTTCTTCTTTACCTATTGTATAATAATCACCTATTAAAGCTGTTGAAGTTTTTCCTAGTACATCTCCATTATTGAAGTTTGTTTCATTTTTATCTTCTTCTTTGCTGTCTTCCTTGTCCTGAGTAGAATTTTCTTCTTTATTTTTGTCCTCTTCCTTTTTATTTTCTTCTTTAGATTCTTCTTTTTTAGATGAAGACTGTTTGTCTGAATCAGTTTTTAAAGAAATTAGTTCATTAGATGAGCCTTTCTGCTTATAAGTTATTTCTATTTTTACTTTTTCAGAATCATCTTTCTTTTCTTTACTTTCATTTTCTTTTGATGTTCTCTTAACATCTTCTTTTTTAGTTTCTTTAGATTCTACTTTCTTAGATTCAGTTGTTTTTTTGCTTGATTCATTAGATTTGCTTAATTTTTCAGATACTTCTTTAGTACTAAATACATCTACATCCTCACCATCAACGCAGATAAACGCTTCAGCACCATTTTTTATAAGATTTGTTATATCAGATTTTAAATTAGTAGATTTTTTAGAATCTATAACCGCTATATCTATTCCTTCCACTATTTCACAAAGTTTGCCGTCTTTTATTTCTTTTTTATTTTCTTTTCCATTGACTAATATATCTATTGAGTCTTTAGAATCTTTTCTTTCATATAATAATACAAGTTTCTTATGATCATTTTTCTGACCTGCCGATATTTCTTTTGCAAAAACTGTATTTCCTTGGATTACTATTGATAATACCATTGCCGTACTTATTATTCTTTTGTATACTTTTTTCATTTGTCTCCCCCCTTATATAAATTCAGGTTATTATGTAGTCATTTGTCAAATTTCAATTTTTAAGAAAAAATCTTTTTCCTACTTTTATTATAGCAAAAATATATTCATTTTAATCATATTGATGTTACAATTATTATATTATATATTTGACATTTTATAATTACAAATAAGTTACAATTTTAATTTTTATAAAAATTTTTTATAAATTTTTTAATATAATATTATTAAGTAAGTATAATTTGAAATTTTATTATATTAAATTTACTATTTTTAGGAGGCAATTAATGGTTAATTTAACACTTTTAGGCTGCGGTGGAAATGTTCCACTGCCAAATAGATTTTTATCATCTCTTTTTATGAATTTTAACGGTAGAAAAATTTTAGTAGACTGCGGTGAAGGAACACAGGTTTCTATGAAAATGAAGGGTTGTGGTTTTAAGGATATAGATTTAATTTGCATAACACATACTCATGGAGACCATATAATCGGACTTATAGGACTTCTTTCAACTATGGGTAATAGCGAAAGAAAGGATCCTGTAACAATAATAGGTCCTGTTGGTATAAAAGAAGCACTTGAAGCTATTCAAGTACTTATAACACTTCCATATAAATTGAACATAATAGAAAATCCAGAGGGTAGATTCTCTCTTATAGACCCTGTTTTAGCAGATTTATCTATAGAAACAATAGAATTAGAGCATTCAACTGAATGTATAGGATATAATTTTTATTTTGCAAGACATCCAAAATTTAATGTAGAAAAAGCTCAGTTAAATAATGTTCCTAGAAAATATTGGAATATGTTACAAAAGGGAATGACTATAATGGATGAGGATTTAACATATACTCCTGAAATGGTTCTTGGAGATAATAGAAAAGGTATTAAAATTTCTATGATTACAGATACTAGACCATTAGATACTATTCCAGAATTTATTGAAGATGCGGATTTATTTATATGTGAAGCTATGTATGGAGATGATATGGATATTTCAAAGGCTATTAAAAATAAGCATATGCTCTTTAGAGAGGCTGCTTCACTAGCTGTTAAGGGAAATGTCAAACAACTACTTCTAACTCATTTCAGTCCTTCTATTGAAGACCCAAATAGATTTGAAGAAAATGCAAAATCAGTATTTGAAAATACAATCATAGGATACGATCGATTCAGTACACAAATAAAATATCCTGAGGAATAATAAAAAGGAGGCTACAAGCCTCCTTTTACAAAATATTTACTACTGTACTGATCTTTTTGTTACTCTTTTTTTACTACTATCTTTTTTAGCTTTTGCTGGTGCCTGTCCTGGGAATAGTATTTTAGGCTGTTCATTATTTTTTCTATATATAGTGAACTTAAATCCTATAGCCTGAACAAATTCCGCTCTTAATTCTTCACATATTGCATTTGCTGTTTCTTTAGCGTCTAATCCAGCATTTTCTAATATAGTTATTTTAACTAGTTCTCTTGCTCTTAACTGGTTGTCTAATTCATCTAAGAATGCTCCAGTTACACCTTCTTTACCTATCTGTGCAGTAGGTTTTAAAGTATTTGCAAGTGATCTAAGATAAGCTCTCTGTTTACCTTTTAGCATGTCTTTTCTCCTCTATTTTTATAATTTAATCTTTTTAAAATTTATATCTTAGTTATAGAATTCGAATTCTAATTCGTAAATTCTTACTAAATCTCCATCATCTATACCCATTTCTCTTAACTTATCAAATACTCCCTGACTTTCCATAGCATTCTGGAAGTACTGAAGTGATTCCATATCGTCGAAGTTTACAGAGTACATTATTCTTCTAAGTGCCTTACCAGTTACTTCGAATACTCCATCTTCTCCAAGTTCTATGTGTAGACCTTCTTCTTCATTATTTGCATCAAGTTCTGGTCTGTATATTTCATTTTCTGATACTAATTCTATTTCTTCTGCTTCAGCAAGTAACTGTGTTACGTATTTTATAACATCATCTACACCTTCTCTAGTTGCTGCTGACATTTTAAATACTTTGTACCCTCTTGATTCTATTTCTTCTTTGAAGTTTTCATATACTGAATCATCGAAAAGTATATCTGATTTATTAGCTACTACTACCTGAGGTCTTGTAGCTAATCTTTCGTTGTATAATTTTAACTCTTCGTTTATCTTTTCGAAATCGTCTATTGGATCTCTTCCTTCTAATCCAGATATATCAACTATATGTATAAGTACTTTTGTTCTTTCTACATGTCTTAAGAATTCGTGTCCTAACCCTATACCTTCAGATGCACCCTCTATTATACCTGGTATATCTGCAAGTACAAAGCTTTCACCAAATCCTGTCTGAACAACACCTAAGTTTGGAGTAAGTGTTGTGAAGTGATAGTTAGCTATCTTTGGTTTAGCTTTTGTTACTACTGATAAGAATGTTGATTTACCAACATTCGGAAATCCTAATAGACCAACATCTGCTATCATCTTTAACTCTAGTATTACCCATCTTTCTTCACCATCAGTACCTGATTTAGCAAATGCAGGTGCCTGTCTTACAGCATTGGCAAAGTTCATATTACCTTTACCACCGTATCCACCTTTTGCTATAACTGCTCTATCACCTTCATGTTTTAAATCGGCTATTACAAGTCCTGTAGCTTCATCTCTTACTATTGTCCCCTGAGGAACTTTTAATACAAGGTCTTCACCGTTTTTACCAGCTCTTCTTTTTTTAGAACCGTCTCCACCATTTTCTCCATTGTATTTTTTCTTATATTTAAAATCCATTAGTGTTCTAAGGCCTGTATCAACTTCAAATATTATACTAGCACCTCTACCACCGTCTCCACCGTCTGGGCCTCCAGCTGGAACATATTTTTCTCTTCTGAATGATACAGCTCCATTTCCACCATTTCCGGCTTTAACAAATATTCTGGCTTTATCTATAAACATATCTTTTCACCTTCTTTTCTTTTATATTGATATTTATTCCGTTCACTCTAATTTATATTAATTTTTCTAATCCGTACAATTTTATTTGAATATTATAAAAGGAGTGTTTTTGATACACTCCTTTTTCATTCTTAGCTGTAGTCCTGTAATTATTCAGCTATTGAAACTGGGTATACAGAAACTTTTTTTCTTTTTTTGTCTTTTCTTTCGAATTTAACAGTTCCGTCTATTAATGCGAATAAAGTGTCATCTCCACCTTTACCAACATTGTTTCCTGGATGTATTTTAGTTCCTCTCTGTCTAACTAATATACTTCCTGAAGTAACTAACTGTCCATCGAATCTTTTAACACCTAATCTTTTAGAAACAGAATCTCTACCATTTTTAGAAGACCCTACCCCTTTTTTAGATGCTAATAACTGTAAGTTCATCTTTAACATTTGGAAGTCACCCCCTATTTTTTAAGAATTTTTATATTTTTTGGGTATTCCCGTTTGATTTCTTGAATCGCTAGTTGAAAGTGCTGTAATAGAAGTTGAGCTTTTTCTATACAATCATCTTTGACTATACAAGAAATATTTCCTTCTTCTGCTTCAACGCTTTCGAACTCGACCTTCTGTAAAACATCTAGAGAATTAATCGTCGCTATTGCATGAGTTGTAACAGCTGCACAAACTATATCTCTTCCGTACTCTGCGTATTCAGCATGTCCTTTTACAGAAAATCCCTTTAATTGGAAATCGTCATTGTAAAAATATTTAACTTTAATCATGATAATTAAGCGTTTATTTTTTCAACTACTATTTTAGTGAATGGCTGACGATGTCCCTGTTTTCTTCTGTAGTCTTTTTTAGCTTTGTATTTGAATACAACAACTTTTTTAGCTTTTCCCTGTTCTAAAACTTTAGCCTGAACAGATGCTCCTTCAACTACTGGGCTTCCTAATACTAATTCACCGTCTTTTGAGCAAGCTAATACATCGTTTAAAGTAACTACGTCACCAGCATTAGCTTCTAATTTTTCAACGAATAGTACGTCACCTTCTGAAACTTTATACTGTTTTCCACCAGTTTTTACTATAGCGTACATAAATACACCTCCTCGGTCACAAACTCGCCATTAAAGGTACCCATTGGGTTTTCAACCTTTTCTGAGCGGCATTACAGTTATTTATTATACGTTATGTAAGTACATGTGTCAACTTCTTTTTTGCATATTTTTGTAGATTTTTTTATTTTTTTTATTTCACAATTTCAACAGCAAAATCTTTTATATCTGTACTTTCTGCTATCTCTATTTCTATTCTATATTTTAGACCTATCCTTTTTATTATATTCATGTAGTTGTTTATTATAGTAGGCTTTATACTTGAGTTAAATATAATCTTAACTCTTTTATAGACCGTATTTTTAGATATATTCATTATTTTCTTTTCTATTAAATCTAAAATTGAATTTATAGATAAATCTTCGTATTTTGTACCACATCTCTTACAGTCTTTTAGGAAATAATCTTCTAATGGTTCTTTTTCCCTTCTTCTAGAAATTTCTACAAGCCCTAGAGATGTCATACCCTTAACTTCATTTTTTCTTTTATCCTTTTTAAATTCTTCCTTCATTATATTTAATAGTTTCTTCTTTGAACTACTTGTAATTTGATCATCTATAAAATCTACTATAATTATCCCAGCTATATCTCTTACTATTATTTGATTGACTGTTTCTCTTGCTGCTTCTTCATTTATTTTCATAGCAGTGTTTGCCAATTTTGAGCCACCTGTAAATTTACCACTGTTTACATCTATTACAGTAAGCGCCTCTGTTCTTTCAATTATTAGATAACCACCATTTTTTAGCCAAACTTTTTTTGATAGATACCTATTTAACTGTTTCTCAACTCCATAAATGTCGAATACATCTGTATTTTTATCTAACTTCAATATATCAAGGTACTTTCTATCTATTTCTTTCAAAATTTCTCTTAGCTCATTGTATTTAGACTCATCATTTGTAACAATAAGCTCAATTTCTTCAGATATATTATCTCTCACATATTTTATTGCAGTATCAGACTCAGTATATAAAAGTTTTGGCCCTTTTCCTCTTTTAAACTCTTTTTCTACATTGACATATAAAGATTTTAATTCTTTTATATCATTTTTAAAATCAGTCATGCTACAGCCTTGAGCTTCTGTTCTTATTATATATCCAGTCTCATTTTTACAATTTGTGTAAAATAATCTTTTAAGTCTAAGTCTTTCTTTTTCATCAACTATTTTATTCGACATAGTAACTCTTGTATTGCTCGGTATATATACTAAATATCTTCCAGAAAAACTGATTTCTTCTGTTATCTTAGCACCTTTTGTACCAATCTCATCTTTTGTAACCTGAACAATAACATCATCTCCAGTTTTTAGGCTGTTCTCTTTTTCTAACTTAAGATATGCATTTTTTTCTCTTCCTATATCTACAAAGCAAGCATTCATTCCTGGAAGTACCTTTTGTACCCTACCTCTATAAATATTAGATACTATACTTTTTTCAATTGTATTATCTATGTATATTTCCTCAAGCTTTCCATCATTTAAAATAGCTGTCTTTTGAGAAGATTCTAGTGATTCTATTATTATTTTCTTCAATAATATCACCTCTTATCTTATAGAGGAGTTACTAACTCACCATCTTCAACATAGTATAAATCTCTTCTTAATATATCCACATCTAATGGATTTAACTCTATTCCAAATAGAGAAAGTATCTGTGGTATAAATAAGTTTGTATTTAAGTTCTGTATTGAACCTGTTGCTATTACAGCATTTAAAGTTAGAGAATCATCTTCTAAATCTAATACATCAAAAGTTTTTATAAGAGGTCTTATATCAACTTCTACTAATTTACCTTTTTTATTCTTTTTAGTTATTATTATTTCTTCTTTTCCCATAAAATCTAGTACTTTAGCTTTTACAAATTCCTTAGAAAGTTTTCTTTCTAGAGGTATAGTAAATAGATATTCTCCCCATTCTATCACTGATGATAATGCTGGAACAGTTTTATCTATTTCTTTACATTTTACAAATTCTAGTCCAACTGGTAATTCTGGAGCTATTTTTTCTAAGAATTCTTTTTCTGTTAATTCATCCTCTACTTCTATATCTACATATTCTCCCTGACTTTCTGTCCCAAGGGCTAAGGCATTACCGTAACTCATTTTAGGATGAGGATTGAATCCCTGTGAGTAACATAACTGTATTTCAGCTCTTCTGAAAGCTCTCTGAAGTGTTCTCTGTAAATCTAGATGAGATATGTATATCATATCCCCTTCTTTTTTGAATTTTACTCTCATTATTTTCATTAGCAAAGTCCCCTTCCTATATCGTGTACATTTATTCCACAACCGTTACATCCTTTTCTACAGTCTGGTGTTATTTCTCCTTTTAATGCTTTTTCTGCTTCTCTTATTAGGAATTTTTTGCTTACTCCTACATCTATATGGTCCCAAGGGAATACTTCATCTAATTCTCTAGTTCTATGTGCATAGAATGATATGTCTAAGCCACATTCTTCCATAGCTTGTTTCCATATTTCTAAATCGAAGTGTTCATCCCAACCATCGAATTTAGCACCTAATTCATGTGCTCTTAGAAGTACTTTACCTAATCTTCTATCTCCTCTTGCAAATACAGCTTCCATTAAACTTGTATCTGAATCATGGTAGTTGTAAGTTATATTTCTATTTTTAAGTTTTTTAACTAAATGTCTCTGTTTTTCTATTACACTAGATTTAACATCCTGTGGATTCCACTGGAATGGTGTAAATGGCTTAGGTACAAATGTAGATGTACTAACTGTTACATTGAATTTTCCTTTGAATTTTCCATTGTGAACATCTTTATATATATCTACAACTTCATAAGCTAAATCAGATATTCCATCTAAATCATCATAATTTTCTGTTGGAAGACCTATCATGAAGTATAGTTTTATGTTGTTCCATCCCATTTCAAATGCCTGTCTTGAGGCTCTAGTTAAGTCTTCTTCTGTTATACCTTTATTTATAACATCTCTTAATCTCTGAGATCCTGCTTCTGGGGCAAATGTTAGACCACTTTTTCTAACTTTCTGTATTTTATTTGCTATTTCCATAGAGAAGTTGTCTAATCTTAAAGATGGTAATGATATACCAACATTTTTACTTGCATATTCTTCAACTAGGTAGTCTGTTAATTCAGCTAACTGGCTGTAGTCACTTGTACTTAGAGATACTAGTGATATTTCATCGTATCCAGTTGTTTTTATAAGTTTTTCTAGTATTTCTTTTAATCTAGCAAAGTTCTTTTCTCTTATAGGTCTGTATATCATACCAGCCTGACAGAAACGACATCCTCTTGTACATCCTCTGAATATTTCAAGCACTATTCTGTCGTGTACTGTATCTATATAAGGAACTATGAATCTTTCTGGGTATTCAACCTTATTCATATCTCTTATTATTCTTTTTCTTGGATGTGGGTTTGCACATTCTCTATTTGGTGTTACGCTTTTTACTGTTTGGTCTTCGTTGTATTCTACATCATAGAATGAAGGTACATATACTCCCTCTATTTTAGCTATTCTTTCTAAGAATTTTTCTCTAGGTTCTCCACTTTTTTTCCAAGATTTGTATTCGTTTATTACCTCTATATTCATCTCCTCACCTTCACCAAGAAGTGCTGCATCGATGAAGTCTGTCATAGGTTCACTATTGTAAGCACAAGAACCTCCAACAAGTACAAATGGGTCTCCTTCTTTTCTATCTTCTTTTAAAAGAGGTATCCCTGCTAAATCTAACATATTAAGTATATTTGTATAGCAAAGTTCGTACTGAAGAGTAAATGCCACTATATCAAAGTGTCTTATAGATTCTCTCGACTCTAATCCAAATAGTGGTATGTTGTTTTCTCTCATTTTTTCTTCCATATCAACCTGTGGAGCGTATACTCTCTCACAGAATACGCCTTCTTCCTTATTGATTACATCATATAATATATGACTTCCAAGGTGGCTCATCCCAACTTCGTAAAGGTCTGGGAAACAGTGTGCATATCTTACAAGCTCTGGATTGCTTGTATCTTTATGTACTGCATTTATTTCGTTTCCAAGATATCTAGCTGGCTTTTCAACTTTTTTCAAAATTCTTTTTAAATCTACTTTTTCCATAAATTATCTATATCCTCCGCATCTTATTCTATTTTTATCTATTATTTCTATATAATATTCATAATTGAAAATACTTTATAGTATCCCTACTTTAACACTCTTTATTATATTATACAATTATAAAATAGTATTTTCCATTATAAAATTGTTAAGCTCAATCTTTTCTTTTTTTATTATATTACTCAAAACTTTATTTATTTTAAACTTTTAGCCTATACTCAAATTTTTCTTTGTATAAAGCTTTTTTTCTGTTATAAAAATAACTAATTGGGGTATATTTTTTTATATAAATATACTATTTTTTTATTTTCATAAAAAATTTCTTTGATGAAATTTTCTGATATAAAATTTCAAATTGACGAATTCGAAGATATGTTATAATGTATATATAAATAATTTATTTTGATTCTTTAAAAGCTTTTGCTTTTGTTAAATAAATATAAAATAGAGGAGGTAAATTTCAAAATGGCAAATACTTTTGAAATAAAAAAAGATCTTTACTATACAGGGGTAACTGACAAAGATCTTAAAGTTTTCGATATAATAATGGAAACTGAATTCGGTACAACTTACAACTCTTACCTTATAAAGGATGAAAAAACTGTTCTTTTTGATACAGCAAAAAAAGAATTCCAGGAAGAATTTTTATCTAATTTAAGAGAAGTTACTGATATAGCTGATATAGACTATGTAGTAGTTCATCACACTGAACCAGACCACGCAGGAAGTCTTAAAGCTTTACTTGATTTAAACCCTAATATAGAAGTTTATTGTACTAGAGCAGCTAAGCTTTACCTAGATAGCCAGATAAACAGAGACTTCAAATGCCACGTTGTAGCTGACGGAGAAACTCTTAACATAGGTAAAAGAACTCTTACTTTCATACATGCACCATTCCTACATTGGGTAGATACAATGTTCACTTATGATGAATACGACAAAGTTCTTTTCACTTGTGATGCTTTTGGTTCTCATTATGCATGCGTTCATTTAGATGATATAGTTCATGCTGATTATCATAAAGCTAATAAATTATACTACGATTGCATAGTAAAACCATTTGCTAAACATGTTTTAACTGCTTTAGATAAAGTTAAATCACTTAACCTAGACTTCGATACAATACTAACTTCTCATGGTCCAATATTAGACAGAAATCTAGGACATATAATAGCAATGTACACTAAATGGTCTAAAGATGCAGTTGCTGCAACTAAAAAAGATAGAGTTTGTATATTCTACTTGTCAGCTTATGGAAATACTTTAGCTATGTCTAAAGAAATAGCTAAAGGACTTGAATCAGAAGGTATGGAAGTTGAATTATTCGACTTAGAAACAACTCCTCTTGATAAAGTTCACGATGAGTTAATATCTTCTAAAGGTGTTATGCTTGGATCTCCAACAATAAACAAAACTATGGTTAAACCTATGTGGGATTTCTTCTCAATAGTTGACCCAGTTGCTAATGCTGGTAAATTCGCTGCAGTATTCGGTTCTTACGGATGGAGTGGTGAAGGTTTAGCTATAGCTCATGCAAATGCTAAAGCTGTAGGATTTAAAACTCCTTTAGATCCACTTAAAAAGAAATTCTTCCCATCAGAAGAAACATTTGAAGATTGCTTCGAATTCGGTGCAAACTTTGCTAAGAATATAAAAATATTATAAGAATATATTTTTCAATAAAAAAAGATGTCTCTAAAAATCGAGACATCTTTTTTTATTTAACTAAAGTTTATTTTCTTTCTTCTCATATATACATTCATAACAAGTCCAAGGTTTGCCATAGATGTAAGCATCGAACTTCCTCCATAACTTACAAACGGCAAGGTTACTCCGGTTACCGGTATAACAGCAACTGTCATACCTATATTCTGTATAATCTGATAACCAAACATTCCCAGAACTCCAATTACAATTAGGGTTCCATAGAAATCCCTCGCTTGTTGAGCAGCATAAATTAGTCTAAATATAAATGCTATATACAGACCTATTAAGAATACCATTCCTATAACACCAAGCTCTTCTCCTACAACTGCAAATATAAAATCTGAGTCCTGTACTGGTAAGAAATCTTCCTGGTTCTGACTTCCTTGATAAAGTCCTTTACCAGTTATACCACCTGAACCTATTGCAATAAGCGACTGCATTACTTGATAGTTACCCTTAAGCGTTATATCTTCTGGATGAAGGAATGCTTCTATTCTTTGTTTCTGATGGTCTGCCATAAGCATATACATAATAGGCATAAGCGCCACAACTATAATAATCGTTCTTCTTATAATTTTTCCATCTAATCCTGCTGTAAATACCATAGCTGCAATTATACACATGAAAACTAATGCAGTTCCAAGGTCTGGCTGAGCTAATAGTAGTCCTAAAAATGGTATAGCGTATATAATTAACGGCATTATATCTTTTATAGTTCTAAGTCTATCTCTCTTAGATTCGACTATTTTAGCATAACTCAATATAAATGTTAATTTTACTATTTCAGAGGTCTGAAGGTCTAATGGTCCTAAATTTAACCAAGATCTAGCTCCTCCTCTTTCTGCTCCTATACCTGGTATAAGAACTACAGCAAGAAGTATTATACTTATAAGGTATAACTCCTTATAGTACTTACCTATAAGTGTGTAGTCTACAAGTAATATTAAACATATCACTATAGCACCTAGCCCAAAAGCCGCACACTGTTTTCCTAACTGGAATATCGCTTTGGTTGTATTTGCATTTGAGTTTAAATGAGTAGCACTACTCAATATAACAAGTCCAAAACCAAATATAGTAAGAACTATAGCGATTAATTTCCAGTCTAATTGTTTAATCAATTTTAAACTTGATCTGTAATTTACCAAAAAATCACCGTCCTTTTAATTTAAGCTTATGACTTAAACTAAGACCTGATTGTTTATTTTCTTCCTTTTAAAGCTTTTAAAGGAATATTTGCTACAAGTGCTGATACCGGTTTATCTGTATCCTCACCTCTACATTTCGACATTTTTATTTCAAGTCCGTCTTTGTCTATTTCAGCATATTTAGATATAACCTCAATTATATCTTGCTGTATTAATTCTATAAGCTCTGGTGAACAGTCCACTCTATCGTGAACTAATACAAGTTTTAGCCTTTCCTTAGCTATATTTTTACTTGATTTTTTATCATTTGAGAAACTTTTAAATATATCGAACACTAATTATTCCCCCCTTACACTAATTACTTAGAAAAAACTTTTTTTAATTTTTGTAAGAAGGTTTCTTCTACTCTTAAATCTAATAGAGGTACGTCTTCTCCCATTATTCTAGCTGCAATATTTTTATAAGCTTGACCAGCTTTTGATTTTGGATTCATTATAGCTGCCTCACCTCTATTTGTAGAGATTATTACAGCTTCATCATCTGGGATTATACCTATTAACTCAATCCGAAGAATTTCAATTATGTCTTCTTTTCCTAGCATATCTCCACGTTCCACCATATCGTATCTAACTCTGTTTATAGCTAGTTTTACATCTGATATTTCATTAGCTTCTAGTAATCCTATTATTCTATCAGCATCTCTAACAGCTGATACTTCTGGATTAGTTATTACTATTGCTCTATCTGCTCCAGCTATTGCATTTTTAAATCCTCTTTCTATTCCCGCTGGGCAGTCTATTAATATATAATCAAAACTTTCTTTAAGCTGACTACATAACTCTTTCATCTGTTCTGGAGAAATAGCATCTTTGTCTCTAGTCTGTGCCGCTGGAATTAGATATAGATTTTCGAATCTTTTGTCTTTTATTAATGCCTGTTTTAATTTACATGCACCTTCAACTACATCTACTATGTCGTAAACTATTCTATTTTCAAGTCCCATTACAACATCTAGATTTCTAAGCCCAATATCTGCATCTAAAACTACAGTTCTTTTTCCTCTAAGGCTTAATGCAGTTCCCACATTTGCAACTGTTGTTGTTTTTCCAACTCCACCTTTACCTGAAGTTATAACTATTACTTCTTCCATTTAATTCACCTCTAAACAATTTTTATTTACCTATTTGTGTTTCAATCATAATCATATTTTCTGAAATAAATGCTATTTCAGATTCTATATTTTCAGTAATTTCTTCTTCCTGTTCATACTCTTCTGGTGCCTCTGCAATTATATCTGCTATTTGAAGTATAGTTGGCTTAAGGTTTTTAGCAGCTATATATGAGTTTTTATCTCCCTCTGAACCTGCATGTACAAATCCAAAAAGATTTCCAAATACAACAACATTTCCTCTCGCTACTGCTTTTGATCCAACACACATATCACCCATAATAAGTATATCTTTTCCTGAAACCACCTTTGAACCAGGATTCATATCAGTCATCACAACTATATTTCCATTTGATTCAATAAAATCTCCTGATCTCATTTTTGAGATATATTTTGTCTTATCAGTACATTCTCCCGATTTATCTTCTGAAACAACAATTTCTTCTTTTGAGTTTTTAATTTCAACAACTTCTTCTTGTTTACAATCTTCGTCCTTTTTAATGTGTTTTCCTTCTATTTTTTCCTCTTTTTTCTCTAATTTATCAATATTACTATTTTTTTTAGGAGAAATCTTCTTTTTATCCTCTTCTTTAAAAAATTCTATATTGAATTTAGAGGAAATAAGTTCTTTTAGTTTGTTTTTATTTTCTTCACTTAAAAAATCCGAATCTATTTTGTAAATTCTAGCTCCATTGAAAAACGATTTAGATGATTCAATTTTTGATACTATTGCATTAGCAATAGTATCAAAATCTTTTTCATCATTTAAATCTATTATTATCCCTTCTTTACTTCCCTTAAATTCTATTTTTTCATATTCTGAATTCTTCAAAACAATCCATCCTCCAAAATATGCATTCTTAATCCGGAAAATTAATTTCTAGGTTTTACACCGTAATTTACCTGTTTTTCAGATTCTTCCTGCGCTTTTTTCTCTTGATACTGCTTTTCTTGTTCTTTAGTCATATTTTTCTTCTGTTCTTCTGTAAGCTGACCATTGTTGTCTAAAAGACCAAAATATTGACCTAAAACCTCTCTTACAGGGAACATAGAATAAATACTACTATCTCCCTGAGGTATAACACATACTACCGCTATTTCTGGGTTATCTGCTGGAGCAAATGCAACACTCCATGTAAATGTACCATAATCATCTTTGAATCTATCTATCTGTTCATCAGTTAAATCAGTTTTTAACTCTTTCATAGCTTTTCTTAAGTACTGTGCATTAACTTTATCTGTATTTTCAAGTTTAACTTCTATTTTTCCAGCAAGCTGTTTTTCAATATCTTCTTTTTCTTCATCAGTAAGAGATTCATCTTTTAATTTTTCTTTTAATTCTTTTCTCTTAGCTTCAGATAATTCTCTTTCTTTTTTAGCCTTTAATTGATTAGCTAATTTTTCAGCCTTTTTAATATCAACACCATAAGAAGATGCATGAGATTTTAGATATTGATACTCATTAGCTGTAGGTATTTTACCTGTCATTTCGGCTGATCCTGTTTTTGCGGCAACTGGTATTGGGAAGCTAGACATTACTTTAGCACCTGTACCTTTTGTTGCAACAAGCTTCATACCTTTAGTCAATTCTTTTAATGACTCTGGGTTTTTAAAGTTTATTTTTTCTTTTTTATTTTCATCTACAGTAACTGAACTATAGTCACTAGACACTATTTTATCTACTACAGAAATATCTACTAAGTATCCGCCGTTTGCTATTGCGGCTACATATCTTGCTACCTGTGCAGGAGTATATGCATTTTCCCCCTGTCCGATACTAAGGTTGAATGTATCCCCTGTTCCCCATTGTGCTGAGTTGAAATAACTATATACAACTAAGTCTGCTATTGGTTCAATCTGATCTTCTTTTACCTTTAGCTCTTTTAATCTTTTCATTGCTTCTACTCTGCCTGGAGTTTCTTTTTCTGCTGCCCAGCTAACTATTTCATCTATTCTTTTTTCATATTCTTCTCTATTTTTTGCTCTAGTTATATCTGAGAATGAATTAGCCATTTTTTTATCTATGTCTGATCTTAACATACTCTGAACTGCTTTTAATTTATCCTCCGTATTAGGAACCTTACCTGCACTTTCGCCAATTTCATCGTCTAGACCAACTTTTTTATCGAAACCGAACATTTTTGCATATTTTAGTATTTTTTCAGCTCCCATATCTATACCTAAATCTTTATTAAGCATCCAGTTTTTACCAGTACCTAATGTAAAGAAGTATATATTACAAGATTCCTGTATTGCCTTATATAAATTTGTCCGTCCATGATTTCCACGACCGTGGTTCCAAACGTAGTCCCCAAATGTCTTAGCTCCAAATTTTATAACCCCTGGGTCATTGATTGTGTAGTTAGGATTTAATCCACTTTCAAGTGCTGCCATACCAGTTACCATTTTAAATGCAGAACCTGGCTGGAATGCCCCATGTGTAGCTAAGTTTATAAGTGCATTTGGTGCCAATGTATCATTTTGATTTTCTGGCTGTAATGCCTTATAATCTTCTTCACTAATTCCATTTGCAAATTTGTTAGGATCAAAATCTGGATAACTTGCCATTGCTAATGTATCTCCTGTTTTTACATCTATTGCAATTATAGCTCCTGATTTAGCTTTTGGAACTGCAGAAGCACTTACATCTCCAAGTTTACTCTTTAGAGTTGCCCCAGATTGAGCCTTTTTAACTACTTGAGTTAGGGCTTCTTGTGCTACTTTTTGTAATTCTAAATCAAAGCTTAAATAAACAGTATCTCCAGATACTGGTTCCTTTGAATCTATTTCACCACTTATACGACCAAAAGCATCTACCTGTACCTGTTTATAACCATCTTCTCCTCTTAACTGATTCTCGTAGTACTTCTCTATTCCTGATAAACCTACCATATCATCTTTATTATATCCTTTTTCAAGATATTCATCGACTTTTACTGAAGGTATTTTACCTAAATATCCAAGTACATGAGAAGCCAATTCTTTATTAGGATAATATCTTACTGGCTGTGAATCTACACTTACACCAGGTAAGTTTATAGAATTTTCTTCTATCTGTGCTATTGTATTTTCTTTTACATTTTTTGCTACAGTTACAGGACTATACTGTGAATATCCTTGAGACTTAACTAAATCTTTTACAAGCATTATTTTTCTAGCCTCTGTATCACTAAGTCCTTTATCGATATTTAATTTTTCATTATTTCTTAATGATAAAAACGCTTCTCTTGCAGTAGCTGTTTTATCAATATCGTATGACTCTAACCAGTCGTACTTATCCCTTTGAGCTGTAAATAACCACTTACTAACTAGTATCGGTGGATAATATCCCTTTTCATTTAATTTTGACTGTAAATCAACTGGATCTAATTCTCTATCTTTTGAGTCTAAAGTCCTATTTGCAATTAAATCATCTACTATTTTGTAGAAAGTTTGCTTAGCATTATATTTAAGAGGAATCCTATTTTCTTTTTTGTAATCATTTATTTCTTTATCATAAGTATAGAAATATTTCCCATGTTCTACATATATTGGGAATTCATCTATATATTCCTCTCCATTTTTTTCAAGAAGATTTATAAGCTTTAATGCTATTTCATTCGAGCTAGTGTTTGAATCTTCATCTTTATCTTGCTTATTTAAACTATCCCCAGATATTTTAACCGCAAATTGATTTTTATTTCCCGCAAGAAGTCTTCCATATCTATCTCTTATTTCACCTCTTGGTGCTTCTATAGTAAGATTTTTATATGTTTTATTCTGTGCAAGTTCTGTATAATGCTGATACTTTACAGTAGTAAGATATAGTATCTTGGCTAGTATTACAGCAAAAACAACAAGGATTATTTTTTTTATCATATCTAGCCTTGGTATATTTTTCTTTTCTTCCATAAAATCACCAACTATTCTTTTCTAAGTTTCATAATAACTCTTCCAAACAACTTATAGATTACAAATCCTACTAGTACATTTAAAAGAGGTAGTATTATAAATCCTTTTAGAATCATTATTAATATTCCATCAGTTTGGTAAGCTATTAATGACATAATCATCATCAAAAGCGACTGAAAAGCTGTCGATATAGCAATTAACGCCATTACCATACTCGTACTATCTACATAGAAATTCTTTTTATAATGTGCTATAACAGCAGAAATTATTGCATATACAAGTGCATTAAATCCAAAGATTCCTCCCACTGATATATCAACAATAAGACCTAAAAATAATCCTATTACACCAGCTTCTACCTCGTCCATATATAAAGAAGAAATAACTAATACTGGTAAAAGTATGCTAAAAGTAACGCCGAATATATCGATATAATTTATAACACTATTTTCAAGAACTATAAGAAGAACTCCTGTAATAAAAAGTATTAATCTTTTCATATCTACAATCTCCTTATCCTATATTTCTAGGTTTTATAATCATTACATCGTTTACATCTTTAAAATTAACATACGGTTTTATAACAACAGATTTTAAAGATTTATTCTTATCATCTATAACCTTTTCAATTTCTCCAATAGGAATATCTTCTGGGTATAATCCCATTCCTGATGTAACTATAATATCTCCCTGAACAACTTCATATCCTGAGTCAAACATATATCCATTTAAGTAACCATTACTTTCATATGCTTTTTCTTTTCCTGATGATGTACTAGTACTTATAACACCTTTGGCAGCAGTATTATTTACTATTTTGAAGCTTACAGCAGATTTACTATCTAAAAGCGAAATAGCCTTACAACTATTTCCTGAAACTTCATAAACTATACCAACTAATCCTTTACCGTTTATTACTATACTATTTTTTTCTACACCATCTTTTTCGCCTACATTAAGTACAAATGATTTATACCAATTTCCATCATTTTTTTCTATAACAGATCCAGAAACTATACTTTTCATTCTATCTGTACTTATATAATTAAGACTTTTTTTAAGCGATTCAAGCGACTCAACTTTTGCTGCTTTTGAGTTTAAATCTATTACTTTAGCTTTTAACTCTTCATTTTCTTTTTCTAATTCTCTCATCTTGTTACTATTTTTCTTAAAGTTCACTAAATCAGATGCACTCTGTTTTATAAAATCTAAAGCAGAGTCTATCGGAGATGCTGCTCCTGCTACACCATCAGATACAACCCCAACAGAAACTGGAGATGCACCTGAATATTTAATTACAGACACTCCTACAAACCCAACTAAAACGATAGCAACCACTACAGTTGCTATCATTTTAGAATTTATTTTTTTCTTTTTAAATTTGTCAAATTTCAATTAAATCACCAACTTTATTTTCCAGCGTTCATCATTAAAACTTTTTCAAATATTACTTCATCTTCTACAGTTTTTCCTGTTCCTAAAGCAACACAATCAAGAGGTGTTTCAGCTATTTCAACTTTCATACCTGTTTCTGAAGATATAAGTTTGTCAAATCCTCTAAGTAATGCTCCACCACCTGTAAGCATTATTCCGTTTTCCATTATATCTGAAGCTAATTCTGGTGGAGTTTTTTCAAGAGTTGATTTAATTCCATCTACTATTGCATTTACTGGTTCTTTTAATGCTTCTCTAACTTCTGTAGATGATATTGTTATAGTTTTTGGTAGACCAGATATAAGGTCTCTACCTCTTATTTCCATTTCTTTTTCTTTATCATCTTTGAATGTTGATCCTATATTTATTTTTATATTTTCTGCAGTTCTTTCACCTATCATAAGGTTGTATTCTTTTTTAACGTAAGCTATTATAGCATCATCAAATTCGTCCCCACCTATTCTTATAGATTTAGCGGCAACTATTCCTCCTAATGATATAACAGCTATTTCAGAAGTACCACCACCGATGTCTACAACCATGTTTCCTTCTGGCTCTTCAACTCTAAGTCCTGCACCTATAGCAGCAGCCATTGGTTCTTCTATTAAGAACGCATCTTTAGCTCCAGCTTGTCTAGCTGCATCTTCTATAGCTCTTTTTTCTACTTCTGTTACTCCAAAAGGTACACATATAGCTATTCTTGGACTTACTACACCTTTATTATCAGATGCTTTTTCTATAAAGTATCTAATCATAGACTGAGTAACATCAAAGTCAGCTATAACCCCATCTTTCATAGGTCTTATAGCTACTATATTTCCTGGTGTTCTACCTATCATTCTTTTAGCTTCTTCTCCAACTGCTAGAACCTCTCTGCTGTCATCTCTAACTGCTACAACTGATGGTTCTCTTAATACTATTCCCTGTCCTTTTATATAAACAAGTGTATTAGCAGTACCTAAATCTATTCCCATATCTTTTGTCATTTTTTGGAATCCACCAAATAATCCTTTTTTCTCTTTCTTTGCCATTTTACTTCTCCTTCCAATCCATTAAAGTATAACCTAATTAACTAAACTTTTGCTTAAATTTTTCTGCTTTCCTTAAAACTAAAATATATCCCATCGCCAATTATTATATGGTCAATGATTTCTATTCCTATTATTTTTCCACATTCAATCAATCTATTTGTTATGTTTATATCTTCTGTAGAGGGTTCTACATTTCCAGATGGATGATTGTGGATAAGAATAATTTTATTTGCACTTTTTTTAATAGCATTTTTAAAAACCTCCCTAGGATGTACAAGTGAAGAATTTAATGTCCCATGAGATACATCTATATCTGTTATAATCTCATTTTTAGTATTTAGAAGAACTGTTTTAAATATTTCTTCCTTTAGGTACCTCATCGATTCCATGTAATACTTATATATATCCCAAGGATTTTTAACTTGATACCTTACAACCTCAGATTCTGCAATTCTTACACCTAATTCAAGTGCCGCCTTAATAAGAGATGCTTTTGACACTCCTATTCCATCTATTTCGCATAGCTCTTCTATTGAAGCGCTCTTAAGAAATCTAATGCCCTCATTATCTACCTTTAATAATTCATCTGCAAGCTCCATAACAGATTTATTCTTGCTTCCAGTTCTCAAAAGTACCGCTATTAGTTCAGCATTAGACAGGCTTTTAACACCATCCTTTAACATCTTTTCTCTAGGGAATTCGTCTTTTACGCTATATCTTATTTTTTCATTTATATAGTTTTTCACTGTCTAAAATACCACTTCTTTATTTAAATCAACTAAATCTACCTTTATTTAATTTAAGTAAATCTATATTGAAATAATTTTTAAATATTTCAGATGCAGAAGATATAGGAAATCCTACTATATTGAAATAATCACCTTTTATATATTCTACAAAAAGACCGCCTAGTCCTTGTATTCCATAGGCACCTGCCTTGTCCATACACTCTCCAGTCTCTATATAAGAATATATATCTTCATCAGATAGATTTTTAAATTTCACTTTACTCACACAAAAATCACTTACTTCGTTTTTTAAATCTAAACATAACATACTTATCCCCGTTATTACACTGTGTTCCCTTCCAGACATTTCCCTTAACATATTAAATGCATCTTCTTTGTCTTTTGGTTTTCCAAGTACATTACCATCTAAAACTACCACAGTATCAGCACCAATTACTATACTATCAGAGTTTCTAGTAGCAACATCATGTGCTTTTTCATAAGAAAGTCTCTTAACTAAATCTTCAGGACTCTCACCTTCTATTGTAGTTTCATCTATCTCACTTTTAATTATATCAAATTTTAAATTCATATTCTCTAAAATTTCTTTTCTTCTCGGTGATCCCGATGCCAGTACAATTTTCACTTCATCACCTCTTTATTACAGTGTTTACGTACTTATTTAGTCTATCATTATATTATGAAAATTTCAATATATATGTCCTTCCTTTTTAGTTACACTATTGTTATTTACTCATATATAGAATATTATATCTCTCTAATTTGAATTTAAATTGCAAATACTAAATATATTAATTCTATAGTTTATTTTTTATAATGAATTATACAAAATTCGAAGAAAATGGCAAAGAAAAAGAAAAAGTTTTATTAAATTTTTAAAGAGCATAAAATAATATAAATTTTTTAGAAATTTTGGGAATAAAAAAAGAGATGTAGAATTCTCTACATCTCTATTATTTACAACAATATTAATTTTTATTTTGATTATACTAATTTGATTGCTTTTTTAGGACATTTCTGCATACATAAATGACATCCTACACATTTGTCCTGATCTATTTCGTGAGCTACTTTAAGTTCACCAGATATAGCATCAAATTTACACTGTTTAGCACATATTGTACAACCAACACATAAATCTTTATCTATTGTTACTTTCTGTCTCTTAGCTAAATCTCCTGCTATTACTTTTGTAGGACATTTTTCAACACATACCATACATCCTACACATTTTTCAGGGTCTATTTTAGCTACGTTGTTTTCAACGTGAACTGCATCAAATTTACAGTTCTTTTCACATATACCGCAACCTATACATCCAGCAGAGCAGTTATCTTTAACTACTTTACCTTTCTGAGTATTGTTACAGTTTACTATTATTTCCTGAGAAGCTGGTTTTTCAACTATTAATCCTTTTGGACAAACTTCTCTACATTTACCACAGTTAACACATTTTTCTTCGTCAACTACAGCAACTCCATCAACTATATGTATAGCATCGAATCCACAAACAGAAACACAAGTTCCTAATCCTAGACAACCCTGTGCACATGCTTTAGCACCACCGTTAAGGACAGATGCTGCTCTACATTCCTGAACACCATCGTATTCAAATTTATCTTTTGCTTTTTCGCAAGTACCTTTACATATTACATGAGCTACTTTTCTTTCACCTGTTTCAGCTTCTACACCCATTATTTCTCCAACTTTGGCTGCAACTGCTGCTCCACCAACTGGACATGCATTTATAGCTGCTTCACCTTTTACTATCGCTGCTGCACATCCTCCACAACCTGGGTATCCACATCCACCACAGTTTGCTCCTGGAAGTACACCAAGTATTTCTTCTTCTCTTGGGTCAACTTCAACAGCGAATTTTTTTGATGCAAAGTCAAGAATTAATCCGAATATTAACCCTAATGCACCTAATAATATTACCGCTTTTAATATTTCCACTATTCTTCGCCTCCCCGTTTTTATAACTTAATAAGTCCTGTGAATCCTAAGAAAGCGATTGACATTAAACCTGCTGATATTAATGTTATAGGGAAACCTTTGAAAGCTTCCGGAATATCTGACAATTCTAATCTTTCTCTTATACCTGCGAATATTACTATTGCAAGAGTGAACCCTATACCTGCACCACAACCATTGATTATAGTTTCTATTAGGTTGTATCCTTTGTCTATATTAACTATTGCTATACCAAGAACGGCACAGTTAGTAGTTATAAGAGGTAGGAATACCCCAAGAGCCTGATATAGAGATGGACTCATTTTTTTGATTACCATTTCAACGAACTGAACTATAGATGCTATAACAAGTATGAATGCTATAGTCTGAAGATATTCAGTTCCAGTTTTTACTAATAACATCTGTATGAAATAAGTTATAACTGATGCAAGTGTTAAAACGAATGTAACTGCAACACCCATACCTACAGCAGTGTCAACTTTTTTTGAAACCCCAAGGAACGGACATATACCAAGGAACTGAGATGTTATAACGTTATTTACAAGAACTATACTTAAAAATAATAGTACTAAATTCATTCACCTACACCCCCATTATGCCTTTTTATTTTTTAATTTATTGAATCCTGCGAATAAGAATCCTAAAGTTAAGAATGCTCCTGGAGGAAGTATGAATATTAATATTGGAGTGAAGTGTGCTCCAAATAAGCTAAATCCAAATAAGCTTCCGTTTCCAAGTAATTCTCTAACTGCTCCTATTACTGTTAGAGCTAATGTGAATCCTATACCATTTCCAAGACCGTCTGCTGCAGATGCAACTGGACCATTCTGGCTTGCGAAACTTTCTGCACGAGCAAGTATTATACAGTTAACAACTATAAGTGGTATATATAAACCTAGTGCCTGATCTAGTACTGGTATATACGCTTTTAATAACATACCAACAATTGTAACGAATGTAGCTATAACAACTATGAAAGATGGTATTCTGACTTTATCAGGAATTACCTTTCTTAAAAGTGATATTGCTATATTTGAACATGTAAGAACTACCGCAGTAGATAATCCCATACCCATACCATTTATTGCTGAAGTAGTAACAGCTAGAGTAGGACACATACCTATTACCTGTACAAATGTTGGGTTTTCATCTATTAGTCCATTTTTAAAGACTTTACCGAAACTCATTTAAAACCCTCCTTATTTATTTAATGCGTTGAATACATCTATTGCAGCATTTACACCATTTGTAACTGCTGTTGATGATATTGTTGCACCTGATATTGCAAGTATCTGATTGTCTCCTGATGCACTACCTTTAGCTACTTCAAGAGGTTTATCTGTTTTCTTTCCGTCATACTGTCCATTGAATGCTTCATCTTTAGATTTAGCACCTAGACCAGCTGTTTCTGACATTGTACCTATATCAACACCTGTTATTGTTCCATCTGTTGATATACCTATTATAACTTCTATAGCTCCACCGTATCCGCTTGGAGTTGCTTTGAAAGTGTATCCAACATTTTCAGATCCGTTAAGACCTTCGTAAGCTTCTACAACAAGGCCATTACCTTTTCCTTCAAATTCAGAGGCATCTAACTGTTTGAAATCAGTAGCATCTGGAAGTACAGACTGTCTAAGTTCATTGTTAGCCTGAATATTTCTTTCTTCTATTACTGGAGCTGTTATCTGGTTAGTTCCTGCTAGTAGGAATGATGCTACAGCACTTATAACTAATAATGTTCCACCAACTTTTACTGCACTATTCATTATTTTGCCTCCTTCCCGAATACTCTATTTTTAACGAATTTATCTATTAAAGGAGCAAGACAGTTAACAAGTAATATTGAGTAAGATACACCTTCTGGATATCCACCATATAATCTTATAACTGAAGTGATTACACCTGCAAGAACTGCATATATAACCTGTCCTTTTTTAGTCATAGGAGATGTTGCGTAGTCTGTCAGCATGAAGAATCCTCCAAGCATTAAACCACCTGCCATTAACTGATATATAGCGAACTGTAAGTTAAATCCACCTAAAAGGAAAGTTAAAACAAATACTGTTACTATATATGCTACTGGCATTACATAACTTATAATTCCTTTGTATATAAGATATACTCCACCTAATATAACTAGTAATGCACAAGTTTCACCTATACATCCACCAGTATTTCCAAGGAACATATCTGTTAATGATATATTATTTGAAGCTAATTCTGCTAAACCTGATGGGCCAGCTTTTAAGAAGCTAAGTGGTGTTGCTGTAGATACAGCATCAAGATTAGCTGCAGATACAAAGTTTACACCAGTTTTAGTCCAAGCAGTCATAGCTACTGGGAATGATGCTAATAAGAATGCTCTAGCTGCTAAAGCAGGGTTGACAAAGTTGCATCCTAATCCACCAAATACCATTTTTACAACTACCATAGCAAATATTCCACCTAATAAACACATCCACCATGGAAGTGAAGCTGGAACGTTGAATGCTAATAATAAACCTGTTACAACAGCTGAAAAATCACCTATTGTACTTTTCTTTTTCATTATTTTACAGAATATATGTTCTGATCCTACTGTACCAAGTATACAGAAGAACATAGCACTTAAAGCATTAAGTCTGAAGTAGAATAGACCTGCAAGTGCTGCTGGAACAAGTGCTATAATAACTTGTTTCATTATATATGATGTATCTTCATTACTTCTTACATGAGGAGAAGATGATACTATCAATTTATTTTCCATTGTTTTTCCTCCTGACTTTTATTATTTTTTCTGTGCTGCCTGCTGTTTTCTTCTCTTAGCACCGATTTCTCTCTTAGCTGTTCTTATTGTCTGAACAAGAGGTCTTCTAGCTGGACATATGAATGAACATGAACCACATTCGATACAATCCATTGCGTTCTGTTCTTCAGCTTTATCGAAATCATTTTTCATTGAATATGCACTTATTAATAATGGCTGTAAGAATGATGGACATACATCTGTACATCTACCACATCTTATACAGTTCTGCATTTCTGGAGTTCTTGATTCTTCTTCAGTTAAAAGAAGTATACCTGAAGATCCCTTATTAGTTGATATTTCTGTATGCCACTGTGTGAATCCCATCATTGGTCCACCCATGATAACTTTACCAAGGTTAGTACCTTCTTTGTATCCACCGCACTGGTCTATTATTTCATTTACTCTAGTACCTATTTTTGTTATTAAGTTTTTAGGTTCTGCTATACATGGACCTGTTACAGTAGTTATTCTTTCTACTAAAGGCATACCAGTTGTTATAGCATCTGCTATAGCAGCCGCTGTACCAACGTTGTCAACAACAGCTCCTGCAGCTATTGGAAGTCCACCTGATGGAACTTCTCTACCAGTACATGCGTATATTAACTGTTTTTCAGCACCCTGTGGGTATTTAACTTTTAATGTAACAACTTCTATTTCTGGGAAGTCTTTTGCTACATTCTGAACAGCTTCTATAGCATCTGGTTTGTTTTCTTCAATTCCTATAAATCCTTTTTTAACATCTAGAACTTTCATTAAAGCTCTACATCCTAAAACAACTTTTTCTGGTTGTTCTAGCATTAATCTGTGGTCAGCTGTTAAGTAAGGTTCACATTCTGCACCGTTAAGTATTACGAACTCTGCAGTTGATCCTGGAGGAGGACATACTTTAACGTGTGTAGGGAATGTTGCACCACCCATACCAACTATACCAGCTTCTTTTATTATTTCTACTATTTCTTCTTTTGAAAGATCTTCTAACTTACCATGAGGTTTAACGCTTTCATGAAGTTCCTCTTTAAAGTCATTTTCTATAACTATACACATACCTTTACCATTTGGTATTTCATGTGTTTCTATAGCTATAACTTTACCTGATACAGAAGAATGTATGTTGGCAGAAACAAATCCACCAGCTTCAGCTATTTTCTGTCCTAGCTTAACTTCATCTCCTACTTCAACTATAGGTTTAGCCGGAGCACCTATATGCTGCTGAATAGGAATGTAAACCACTTTTGGAGCTTCAGCTCTTTCAATTGGCTTTTTGTTAGAGTACTCTTTTCCATGTGGAGGATGTATCCCTCCCTTAAAAGTTAAGAGTTTCATTATTTTACCCCCTATCTATAATAAACAATTTTTCTATCATATATTAGTATACTATATATAATAAAAATACTTAAGTATTGTTAAAAAAATATCTCCATTTTTACACATAAACTTTACAATTCTAACACACAAGATAGTTTTTTCGTTCATTTGATATATACATCTTGTATTAAAGTGCAATATTTATATATATTTTTTTATCTTTAATTGTTTTTTGTCTATTTTTCAACAATTGTATCTTGTATACATATATTGTTAATAAAACACCTTTAAAATTGCCAAACAACCAAAAGTAATAAAAATATATTTTGTAAATTAAGATATTTAGCTTAAACAACACATTTTTCGACTTCTATATTATAATTTAAATTCAAAATTTTTTCAATGATTTTCGTATTTTATCGTCATTTTTTATAGACTCATGAATTTTATCTTTCATTTTCATAATTAATTTGCAAACGTATTCACATTTTTCTCCATCTTCAATACAAAAAAAGGAAGACATCGTCTCCCTTTTAAATTTAAATATTAATTTTACTAAAATCTTCTTGCTCCTAAAAGAACATCTCCGTAATATCCATTTAATGAGCTAACTTTTACTGAACCTGGTTTTGATTGTGTTCCACTACAATGGATAAACTTATCTCCTCCAATATATATACCAACATGGCTTACACCGCTTCCACCAGTGTTGAAGTATAATAAATCTCCTTTTTTGTAGTTACCTTTTTCAACAGGTGTACCAGCCTGTGCTTGATCTCTAGATACTCTTGGAATGCTTATTCCAGCTGCATTTTTATAAACCCACTGAGTATATCCTGAACAGTCAAAGCTTGAAGGGCCATTTCCACCCCATTTATAAGGAACACCTAATAAAGTATATGCATAATCTACTATTTTATCTCCTGTAGCTGAGTTTTCTCCATTTCCAAAAGAACCATTATTGCTATTTGAAGAACTTGAGTTTCCAGAGTTTGAATTGTTGGCACTTGAACCTCCATTTACAGGTTCATTTGTAGGCGTTACATAATCTCCACTTATCCAACCTTCTAATCCATTGGCTGTTTTTATTTTGTACCAACCACTAGATTTTTCTTTAACCTCAACAACACTTCCTCCAGCTAAAGAACCTACTATCGCATTGCTAGTTCCTGGACCTTTTCTAATATTCAATCCTTTTGATATAGTTACTTTTACTCTGCCTGAAGCAGATGTAGAAGAATTATTCTGTGATGATGAGTTGTTTTGTGATGAACCATTAGATGGGGATTCATTTGTAGAACTTACATACTGACCACTTATCCAACCAGTACTTCCATTTGGTAAAACAACCTTTAACCATCCGCCAGATTTTTCTTGAACTTTAACTACACTTCCTCCAGCTAAAGAACTCATAATTCCATGATTTGTTCCTGGTCCTTTTCTTACATTAAGACCACTAGATGTATTTACTTTTACACTTCCACTAGCTTCTGTAGAATTTTCTTGAGAAGATGGTTTATTTTGAGTGCTTGTATTTCCTGAGCTTGTAGGTGAACCTACTATATATTGGCTACTAACCCAACCTGTTCTTCCATCATTTAATTTAATTTTAGTCCAACCATTGCTATTTTTCTTTATAACCTGAACCTTCGCATTATTTTTTAATGTTCCTATAACAGAACTAGATGTAGAATCAGAACTTCTAACGTTTAGGCTTGTATTTACTGAAACATAAGCTATATATCCTGACTGATTATCTGAAGAACTTGAACCTGATGTATTTCCACCAGAAGTGCTTAAATAATCCCCACTAACCCATGCTTCTTTTCCTGAAGAAATCTTTACTTTTACCCATCCTTTTGATTTTTCAAGAACTGTTACTTTTGTTCCTTTTCTAAGAACTCCTCTTTTGCTGTAGCTTATTCCTGGTCCACTTCTCATATTAAGTGCATCAGCCACAACTGTTGCAGTTTCTAATGCACTCGTATCCGCAGAAGTTGTTGCTATTGCCACTGCACTTATTCCTAAGGCTGCTATTGTCTTTTTCATTAAACTACCTCCCATCTCAATATATTTATAAAATAAATCTCTTTTATTAATTTTACGGTAAAATATTTATATACTTAACTATAGAATATATCATTTTGACAGAATATGCAAAACATTAATAATTTTTTACTTAATTATTTTATTTCTCTTCTACTTAACTATTTTTAATTTTTTGAAGGTGTACACATCTCTATTCCTCTATATTGATCATAGTCATTTAGATAATTTTCTGTTTTTAATCTCTTATTTACAATCATATAGTTATCTTTAACACCTATACTTATAAATAATGCTTTATCTATACAATATTTTTCAATATCTGCATAAATTTTCTTTATCTGCTCTTCATTAGAAGCATTTTTTATTTCAGATAATTTTTTATTAAGTCCAGAATCATTAGGTACAATATATCTCATTATTTCTGTTATATCAGGAATACTAGATATTTGCCATCCTGTAACGGCTAAATCATAAGATCTATTCCGTAAAGATTTTTGCATTCCTAAAGAGTCTAGTAAAACAACTTCAGATTTAATTCCTGCTAATTTTAAGTTTTCTACTATCATATTTGCAGTCTTAACTCTTTCACTATTTTCTCTATTAACTATTATTTTTAATGTAATAGAATTAATCATAGATTTTATTTCTTTTTCTGTATAATAAGTATTCTCTAATTTTTTCTTTGAATTATTCTTATTATTTTTATCTTTTATATTATTACTCTGTGTTGTTCCTTTTTTATTATTTTTAGAATTATCTTCTTTATTTGTTGTATTTGCATCTGTTTTAGCATTATTAGTCGTAGTATTGTTAGCTGTTCTAAAAACATTAGTTGCCACAACAGAATCATTAGTTTCAGAAGCTATTTTTTCAAATTCTTCTTTATCATTTTCTGTTGCATATATTATATTACGTGTATTTGAAGAAGATTCTATATTTCTAGTTTCTCCTCCTTCAGAGCCTCCAGAGTTTGCATCTCCTCCTGAACTACCACCTGAAGTTCCACCACTATTCCCTCCTGAAGAGTTTTCTGAAGACTCTCCACCTGAAGGTTTACTAGGAGTAGAAGGTTTACTTGAACCAGAGTTGTTTTGAGGTTTGCTAGGCTTTTGAGATGTTCCACCTTGAGAGCTAGAACCACCTGTGTTATTACCTCCAGAACTAGAATTTACCTTATTATTTGGTTTATTTGTAGCATTTACCTCTGTTTCTTTTATTTTATCTTTTTTACTTATTTTTATCTTCTTCATATATTTCTCTGCATTTTCTGTACTATGCTCCATATTCTTTATTGAAGGTTCATAGTATTTAGACTTTGAGTTAACAGGTATATTTACAGAATGTACATTACCCATATATCCATTTTCTATTATTGCCTCTCTATCTATTGCAGAAACTATAGCTCTTCTAAAGTTTTCATTTGCTAAAAGAGGATTTGATTGATTTATTAAAATTGCATCATAATCTCTTCCTTCATATTTCTTTATATCAAACCGGTTATTTTGGAACCGGCTAAGATTATTTGAATCCGCCTTAACCATATCACTTTCTAAGGCCTCAACAGTAGATACTACAGCTCCTCCATCTGGAACTATATTCACATTTATGTTCATAGCACTCTTAGGCACATCAGCGTAGTAATCTTTATTTACCTCTAGTATTATCCCATCTCTTTCTGAATAACTTTTAATTTTATAGATACCATTTCCAATTTTATTAGAATTTGTATCATTTATATTTTTACCTGAAAGTTGATTTTTACTAATTATTGGGAATGTAAGATTTTCTTTTGCAAAAGCATTTTTGTTTTTAAATTTTATAGTAAGGTCTTTTTCTCCTGTTACAACTACATTAGATATATTTTGAACCATGTAGTTATACGGACTTTTTTTATTAGATCTTATAGACGATACTGTAAATGCGACATCATCGGCTGTAATCGGATTACCATCATGCCATTTTGCATCTTTTAAAACTATATCTATCCGTTTCCCATCTGAGGATATTTTGCTATTTTTTACCAATTTTGGTATAGCATTGTAATTTTTATTTAGTTCAAAAAGTCCATCATAAACAAGATTTAATACATTTAAAACACTCTCATCTGTATTAGTAAGAGGGTTTATTGTACTAGGTTTCTGTATAGCTAGTTGTATTTTATCTGAATATGTTTTTTTATTGCTTGTATTAGACTCTTCTTTTTTGTCATTTTTAACAGCCGAACAACCCCCTACTGCAAGGGCTACAGCTAATATAATACTAATAATCTTAGTTTTCTTCATCTAATTTGCTTCCTTCCCGCAGTATATTTTTTTATACATAGAATAATTCTTATTAACCTTATCTACGTATTTTAAAGTTTCTTCAAAGGGAATATCATGAAGATTTACTCCGTCCTTGCTATATTCTTCATCTTCTAGCCACTTTCTTACATTTCCAGAACCTCCATTGTAAGCTGCTATAACTAAATCCCTTTTACCAAACTCTTTATAAAGTCTAGATAAATACCAACATCCAGTCTTTATATTTGTTTCTGGCTCAAATATTTTTTTACTATCTATTCCTATTTCTTTCTCCGCCCATTCAGCAGTTGTATCGCTTATTTGCATAAGCCCCTTAGCACCTTTATGTGATTGAGCATCCGGAATAAATTTACTCTCTGCCTTTATAACGCTATATACTAAATTTTCATCTATATTGTACTCTTTTGAATACTTTTGAACGTATTCACTATATCTTCTTGGATAAAACATTGTTTCAATAGATTTAAAATTGAAGCCTATAAAAATTATTGAGAATAAAACCAAAGCTAAAATAATTTTTAATTTACTTTTCTTCAATTTTTGCCTCTAGGCTCTTAATTAATTTTTCAGCCTCTTTCTCTAAATGTTCTATTGTTCCTGAATTGTCTACAACAAATTCAGCATATTTTACTTTTTCATCCTGAGGCATTTGTGATTTTATTCTACCCATAGCATCCTCTTCACTACAATTATCCCTAAGAACAACTCGCTGTAATTGAACCTCTTCAGAACATGTTACAACTACTAAAGTATCTAGCATATTCATAAATCCAGCTTCTATAAGAAGTGCTGCATCTACTACAGCTATTTTTTTGCCAAATTTTTCATATTTATTTAAGTCATCTTTAATCATATTTTGTATGACTGGATGCGTTAAACTGTTCAATTTTTCTAATTTATAATCATCATTAAAAACTATTTTCCCAAGATTTTTCCTATTTAGAGTACCGTCTTTATTAATTACCGAAGATCCAAAGCTCTTTTCTATATCTCTTAGTAATTCTTTATTTTCGTATATTTCTCTTCCTTTTATATCTGCATCAATTATAGGTATGTCATATTTTTTTAATATATTTGAAAGGCTGCTTTTGCCACAGCCTATACTTCCTGTAAGTCCTACCTTTAACATATAATCACCTACTTTGTTTCATACCAAGAAACACCTGTGTTTAAATCAATAGTAAGAGCAACTTTCATATCTACTGCATTTTCCATTTCTTCTCTAACTATTTTTTCTACTTTTTCAAGTTCATCTATAGGTGTTTCAACTATAAGCTCATCGTGTACCTGAAGTATTAATTTTGATTTAAGCTCTTCTTTTTCTAATCTTCTAAACACATTGACCATAGCTATTTTTATAATATCTGCTGCACTTCCCTGTATAGGGGCGTTCATTGCAGCTCTTTTCCCTCTATTTCTCTCCATAAAGTTCTTTGATTTTATCTCCGGAATATATCTTCTTCTATTGAACATTGTCTGAGAATATCCGTCTTTTTCTGCAGTTTCAATTATATTATCCATAAATTCCTTTATTTTTTCGTATTTTGCAAAGTAACTTTCTATATACTGTTTTGCCTGTGGTACAGGTATATTTAAATCCTCAGATAGACCAAAATCTGTTTTTCCATATATTATACCGAAGTTTACAGCTTTTGCAGCACTTCTAAGCTCTGAAGTAACTTCTTCAACTGGTACATTAAATACCTGAGATGCAGTTTTTCTATGTATATCCTCTCCATGTTCAAACGCTTCTATCATATTCTGGTCACCACTCATATGAGCTAATACTCTAAGCTCTACCTGAGAATAATCGGCATCTACAAGTCTTTTTTCATCATCAGATACAAATACCGCTCTAAGTCTTCTACCAATTTCCATTCTGACAGGTATATTCTGTAAATTTGGCTCTGTAGAAGAAATTCTTCCTGTTGTAGTTATTGTCTGATTGAATGTGGAATGTATTCTACCATCTATTGGATTTATAAGGGCAGTTAATCCTTCAACATACGTAGAATTTAATTTAACTATCTGTCTATATTCACCTATTTTATCTATAATAGGATGTTTGTCTTTTAATTTTTCAAGAACCTCTGCATTAGTTGAGTATCCTGTTTTAGTTTTCTTTATTACAGGTAGTTCTAATTTTTCAAATAAAATTACACCGAGCTGTTTTGGAGAATTTATATTGAATTCCTCACCTGCATATCCGTATATTTCTTCTTCAAGAGAAGATATTATCTTTGTAAATTCTTTTCCTAATTCAGCAAGCATTTCCTTATCAACTTTAATACCTGTGTATTCCATATTTCCAAGTACTTCAACTAAAGGCATTTCAACATCATCAAATAGTTTTTCTATTTTTGTATTTTCTATTTCTTCCTTCATTTTAGGCATTGCATTAACTACTGTATTTAAAACCGAAGAAATATATCCTGAAAGCTCTTCTTTTGTTAAATCCTCGAATTTTTTAGCTTTTACACCTTTTCCAAGTAACTCTTCTTTAGATTTAACTGATTTCATAAGATATTTCATAGCTATCGCTCCACATTCACTTGTATTAGTAGATGTAGAGTCTATTAAGTACTCTGCTATAGCTATATCAAATGACATCCCCTTTAAAACCACTCCATAAGGCATAAGAGCTACATAATCCTCTTTCATATTATATCCATACTTCTTTATCTCATTAGACTCTAAAACCTCTCTAAATGCGTCTAATCTATCTTCATGAACGTAGAATACTTTTTCTCCGTCTAAAGTTATATACATGCATATTATATTTTTTTCTAATAAATTTCCTTCTCTTGTAACTGTCTTTAATGCAAAGGCACCATTTTCTTTTATAAGAGATATTATATTTGAAGGATCTGTATCATAATCTATTTCTAAATTGTCGTTATTTTCCTCTAATTCCTGTGTTCCACTCATATCCATAACCTTTTTTATAAGGCTTGTAAATTTAAAGAACTGGAATTTTTCTATAACATCATCTACTTTATAGTCTCCAAATATCATTTTGTCTAAATCAAATTCTATTGGAACATCTCTTACAATAGTAGCAAGCCATTTACTATGTATTGCCTCATCTTTATTTTCTTCTATTTTTTTCTTAATACTTCCTTTTAGCTCGTCTGTATGTTCAACTAAATTTTCTATACTTCCAAACTGTTTTATTAATTTTATACCTGTTTTTTCACCTACTCCCGGTACACCAGGTATATTATCAGATTTATCTCCCATAAGTCCTTTTAAATCTATAAACTGTGTAGGAGTCATTTCATATTTTTCTATTACTGAATCATAGTTATACTCCTCAACATCAGCTACACCTTTTTTAGTTATAAGTGTAGTAGTCTTATTAGATGCTAACTGTATAGCATCCTTATCTCCAGTAACTATAAATACCTCAAATCCATCTTCTTCTGCAGCCTTAGATATAGTACCAATTATATCGTCTGCTTCGTATCCATCTATTTCAAATCTCTCTATTTTAAATGCATCTAATAATTCCTTTAATGGTTGCATCTGTTCAAACAACTCTTGAGGCATTTTTTTTCTTCCAGCCTTATAATCGCTGTATTCTTTATGTCTAAATGTTGGAGCTTTTCTATCAAATGCAACACTTATGTGTGTTGGTTTGTATATATCTATCATTTTAAATAGCATTGTAGTAAAACCATATATTGCATTTGTATGAAGTCCTTCTTTATTATCCATTGTCTGTGGTAGAGCATAAAAAGCTCTATTTATTATTGAGTTTCCATCTATTATGATGAGTCTTTTATTCAAATTTATCACTCCGTTTTCCATTTTTTATTTCATTTTTTCTATTCAATATTTTTAATATATTACTTATATTATATTATCATAACAGAGTGAATTTTTTTAGTATTATGTACTAATAAAAAATAATTCTTTTTTAAATTATATATTTTTTTAATTTTGTATCTCTATATAATGCTTGATTCAAGTAAATTTAATTGTTATAATATGTATTATAGTTTTTAACTTGCCGCTGTGGCGGAATGGCAGACGCACATGACTCAAAATCATGCGGGAAACCGTACGGGTTCAAGTCCCGTCAGCGGTACCATAAAATTATATATCTTTTAAACACACTAAAATACTGACTTACTCTGGTCAGTATTTTTTTATTTTCTAATTCTATTATTAATTAAATTTAAATAAAAAAATAAGCCTAGATTAATACTCTAAGCTTTGTCTAATTTTTTCAAATTCAATCTGCACAAATTTTCACTTCACGACCAAAAAAAGCACTTTCGTGTCAAAAAAAGGCACTTTCGAATCCTTTTTTTGCATTTCGTGCACATTCTATTGAATATTTTATAAATTTTTATTACTATATATACATAAATTAGGTCTTTAATATATTTAGCCTATTTTTTAAATCTTTTTATTAATAATATTTTTTTATTCATAATTTAATATTATTAATCTTTATTTTTAATTTTTAATTTAACTTTTATATTTTCAAAAAATAAAAAAATCCCTTAACGGGATTTTTTTATTCGGCGGCAGAAAATTTGAGGATGTGAGGGAGAACTGCCGCCGAATCAAATAGGGTAATTATATTATGTTCTTAAGAAAAAGCTAATCTTTCTATGCTTTAATAATACACATTTAATATGAATTTATTATCAATGTAATGTAAAACTAATGTGAATTTTTAATTCTTTTTATAAATTTATAAAAAAATCTTCTTACATAAAAAGATTACCCACTCATTAATAAAAAATAAGCTAGTGTAAATCTTATTGCACTAGCTTATCTTTTGATAACTCTCTATTTTTTCATTATTCTCTGTATTAAGCCTTTTATACCTGTAGCTTCTTCTTTAACTACTTTTTCTTTTGTTCCATTATCACTTTCATCATCAGTGTTTACCTTCATTATGAATTTAACATCACCATTCATATCTTCACCTATTCCAGCATAGTTGTCGTAGTCATTTGCTAGGTCTAATAATACATCTTTTGTATCTACTAATCTTTCTATATCATCTATCTTACCTGTCTTTGAAGATACTTCTGAAGTTACTTCATCATTTGCCTTTTTAACACCATCATAAAGCTGTTTTGAACCACCCTGTAATTTTTTAGTTCCTGCTAGTATCTGTTTAGAGCTTGTTGCTAATTTATCTGAACCTTTTCTAAGCTCTTCTCCACCTGATACTAATTTAGTAGTTCCGTCCTGTAACTGAGTAGTTCCATTGTAAAGCTGCTGACTTCCTTCATAAAGTTTATCTGTTGATCCATCTAATTTTCCTGAATTTTCTTCAAGAGTTTTTCCTGCTTCTACTAACTGTGCAAATTTTGAGCTATACTGACTTGATCCTGCGCTAAGCTGTGATAATCCTGCAGATAACTGTTTTGCTGCACCAGCTGCTTCTGACAATCCACTCTTAGCTGATGATAATGAACTTTCTGCACCACCTATGGCAGATTCCTGTTGAGAAGATATACTCTGAGATGCCTGACTAAGTTCTTTTATTTTCTTTGCAGCTGCTTTTGATTCTTCACTTGAATTTTTATCATCTATTATAGTATTTGCAGCTGATTCTATTCCAGATGCTAATTCTTTATTTTTAGATATAGATCCACTTAATTCTGATAGACCTCCACCTGCTGAACTTGCATTTGATAGAGCACTTGATAGCTGTTCTGCACCTGCTGCTGCATTTTTTATTCCGTTGTCTATATCAGAATATGCATTATAAAGATTTCCTGTATTTTCTACATACATTGAAACACCTGTTGTAAACTTATCCTGACCTGCACTAAGCCGTTCTATACCATTCATAAGTTTCTGTGCACCCTGATTAAGCATTGGAACATTTCTACCTATTAAACCTACACCATTTGTAAGAGTCTGTATTCCTCCACTTAAAGTCTGTGTTCCTGCATCAAATTTTTCATAATTTGTAGCTAATTCTGTAGTACCATTGTAAAGCTGTTCAGTTCCGTTTAATAATTCTTTTCCTGCATCTTTTAATTTATCTATCATAGAAGTTATATCACCTAAATCACTATCAGAGTCTATATCTTCTAGACTAGACATATCAGATGTAGCTGCTATCATTACTTCTGGAACTTTAAAATCAGTTGTTTCAGCTTCTATAGTTATAGTTGAGCTTATTTTATCAAATAGACTACTATAATCTCCACCCATATCTAAAGATGCTTCAAGACCTGGAGATGATATAGCTGTTATTGAAGATGTTTTTCCATCATCTAAAGTTTTTCCTGAACTAGTTTTTATATTCTTAAAGTTTTCTCTAGGCATTAATATTTCTGTAGCTGTTATAAATGGTACATAAACTGTTCTATTTTCTCCAGCTATTTTTACATTTCTAGATTCATTATTTTTTAATCTTATAGTTATCTTAACCTTACCTGACTGACCTTTTATTTCATCTGCAGTTACACTTCTTCCGTTTAATTCATATTCTATATCTGTAGTTATTGGAAGCTGTTTATCTGTCTGCCCCTGATAGTATAGGTCGTCTTTAGTTGTATCCCAAGTTACTTTTTCTCCATCTATTGTTGGTTTTTCATCACCTTTAACATTTTTTATGTTTTTTAAAATACTTTTATCATTTATTTTATCTAGTGAGCCATCTCCACTTAACCATTCTGATACTATATTCTTTTCTACTGTCCCATCTTTTTTAAGTATTGTATATACTGTTTCGTCTTTTTTTATATAACTGCTTTCAGCAAGCACAGGAGATGCTGATGCTGCTAAAATAGCTAATGTACAAACTGATGCAATTGATTTATTTTTAGTTTCCTTTTTCATCTTAAATTCCTCCTCAAATAATATGACGTTTCACTTCTAATTTTTAGGAATGAAATCTTTTGATGTTTTTTCTATTAATTTTTCGCTTATTAATAATAATCCTGGTAGCATAAATAGTATTACAAACATACTTATTATTGCCCCTCTAGCCATTAATGAGCAAAGTGAACTTATCATTTCTAGTTTAGATATTATACCAACACCTATTGTTGAACTGAAGAATGAGAATCCACTTGTTACTATTGAGCGTCCACATTTCTGTATTGCTATTTTCATAGCTTCATATTTATCGTATCCATTTGAAAGTTCTTCTTTAAACCTAGAAGTAAGAAGTATAGCGTAGTCAACTGTAGCTCCTAGCTGTATTGTTCCAAGTACTATAGATGCTATAAATGGAAGAACTGTTCCTGTATAATACGGAATACCTAAGTTTGCAAATATTGCACCTTCAATTGCTGCAACTAGTAAAACTGGTATTGATGCAGACTTAAATACAAATGCGATTATCGCAAATATTGCTATTATAGAAACTGCACTTACCTTTTTGAAATCTGTATCGGCAATTCTTATTAAATCCTCTGTTAGAGGTGCTTCACCACCGGTAAGTCCATCTGGATCATATTTTTTAACTATATTATTTAATTCTCTAATCTGAGCACCACATTCTTTTGTAGCTGCTCTATATTTTGAGTTAATCATTATCTGTTCATATCCACCTGCTTTTACTTCTGAAAGCATACTGTCTGGAATAATATCTTGAACGAATCCTGAACCAACTACTTTTTCAAGTGCTACAACAGAGTTAACTCCATCGACCTTTTCTATTTCACTTACCATTTGGTCAACCTTATATGAATCTAAACTATCTTTTACAAATATCATATCTGTACTATTCATATCGAAGTCTTTTTTCATTTTATTTGTAGCAACTATTGATGGTAAATCATCAGGTAGTGTTTCATCCAAGTTGTAGTATACCTTTGCATTATTATTTCCGTATATTGCTGGTATCATTAAAACTAAGAATAAAACTGTAAGTTTTTTATAATTTCTAATTACAAAATCTGAAGTCTTTTCAAAGCTTGTAAGAATTGTTTTGTGTCTATGGTTGTGTATTACTTTATCAAATGTAAGTATTAAAGCTGGAAGTACTGTAACTGTAGTTAAAACTCCAAGCACAACCCCTTTTGCCATTACTATACCGATATCCTTACCTAATGCTAAGTCCATTGCACATAAAGCAATGAATCCTGCAACAGTTGTAAGTGAACTACCTGATATAGATGTAAATGTATTTGTTATTGCATTTGCCATGGCCTCTTCTCTGTTATCAGTATTCAAAAGTTCCTCGTCGTATCTGTGAAGTAAGAATATTGAGTAGTCCATTGTAACTCCAAGCTGCAATATTGCACACAACGCTTTTGTTATATAAGATATTTCTCCAAAAATTATATTAGTTCCGAAGTTGTAAATTATCGCTATTGCAATATTTGTAAGGAATACAAATGGAATAGCTGTATACTCCATAGTCAAAAGTAAAACTATCATAGTAAGTATTCCAGCAGCTATAACATAAAGTGGCATTTCCTTATCTGATAAATCCTTTGTATCTTTTATAATTCCTGACATTCCACTAAGGAAGGCCTGTTTACCTGCAATACCTCTAATAGTATCAACTGCTTTCATTGTAAGTTCATCAGCAGTACCTTCTTTTAATTTGACTATCATCATAGTCGCATCCCCAGAATAAAGCATATCCCTCATATCCTTAGGTATCATTTCATTTGGAAATGCTAAGTCTATAAAACTATCTTTCCAAATAACTTCTTGCACACCGTCTACCTTTTCGACTTTTTCTTTAATCTTAGCTACATCTTTATCTGGCATATTTTCGATTTCCAACATAGCCAAAGATCCACAGTTAAAATCTTCTTTCATTATCTTTTCTGCTTTCATAGTAGATACATCTTCTGGTAAATAACTAAGTATATCGTAGTTTATATCTGTTTTGATATATCCCATAACTGATGGTATCAAAAGTAAAAATGCTATCAAAAGAATGATTTTACTATGTTTTGCTATCTTATCAGCAATCTTTTTCATTTTTCTCCTTCTCCTTCCCATTTGGGCATACCTAATTTTTATAAATATATTATAGGGCGTGCCTAATAAAAAGTCAACATTTTTATAACTTCGTAAAAATGAAGTTTTTATGAAGTTATAAAAAAAATACTACTGAGCTTCATGTCTAAACACGAAATTCGGTAGTATTTATATTAATCACGTATAATTTACTATATTAATTTTTCTAGTTATATTAAATCACTTGATTCAACTACATTATTTATAACTTCCTCAAGATTCATATCATCCTTAAATTCTCTTGCCTCTTGTATTATCTTGTCTATATCTATATCTTCATCAACATTTAAAAGTGCAAATCTTGTTTTAACAACATTAACTATAATATCATCTAAATCTACATTAAGTATTCCTTCGTAGTACTGATTTAGCAATTCACACTCTCCAGCACATCCCATTGCAATACTCATATATAAATCTTTATCATTAAAAGTATAGTTGCTTTCCATTAATTTTTCTTTAAATAAATTTAGAAGAATATTTATATACTCTTTTCTGATAGACCTTACGTTTGAGGCTTCGATATATAATCTAAACACCTTTTCAGATGTAGCTACAGCATGAGTGTATATATACTGACTGATTATATAGTTTGCAACTATATCATTCTCTTTTATTTTTTTCTCTGCTATAGTTCCGTAGATTTTTTCTAGTAATTCCTTATATAGATACAGTAATATATCCTCTTTTTTCTTAAAGTAATAGTACAAATGGCCTCTTCCAAGTCCAGATGACTCCGCAATCTGTCTTATTGTCGTTTTTCCGTATCCATATTTAATAAAAAGTCCTGATGCGGTTTTTATTATGTGATCTTTTAGCTGATTAACTTCTGAATCTTTCATTTTACTTCCCTCCAATTTATTTGCTGTGAAGAGTAGCGTATATTCCTCCAGCTTCTATAAGTTCATCATGTGTTCCTCTTTCAGAAATTTTTCCATTAGTTATTACTATTATCTCGTCTGCATTTTTTATTGTAGAAAGTCTGTGAGCTACCACTATATTCGTTCTATCTTTACTTAATTCTTCAAGAGATGCCTGTATCTCTCTTTCTGTCACATTATCAAGTGCTGAAGTAGCTTCATCTAGTATTATTATTGGAGGATTCTTTAAGAATATTCTAGATATAGATATTCTCTGTTTCTGTCCACCAGATAACTTAACCCCTCTTTCACCTATATATGTGTCATATTTTTCAGGTAAAGTCATTACAAAATCGTGTATTCTAGCCTTTTTAGCTGCTTCTATCATTTCTTCTTCTGTAGCATCAGGATTTCCGCAAATTATATTGTCTCTAATTGTTCCTGTAAATAAGAACACATCCTGCTGAACAACACCTATATTTTTTCTAAGTGATCTTAGACTTACATCCTTTATACTATTTCCGTCTATTTTTATATCCCCAGAATCTAATTCATAGAATCTAGGTATTAAGCTACAAAGAGTAGTTTTTCCACCTCCTGATGGACCTACTAACGCAATTGTTTTTCCTGCTTCTATAGACAGACTTAAATTACTTATTACTTCATTTTCATCTTCATAAGTAAATGATGCATTTTCTATTTCTATATTTCCTTTTACATTTTTAAGTTCTTTAGGATTTTTAGCTTCTTCCTGGATTTCTTCATCCATTATTTCTTTAAAACGTTTAAATCCTGTCATACCATTCTGGTACTGTTCTGTAAAGTTTACAAGTTTTTTCATAGGCTCTATGAACATTTTTACGTATAAAATATACGCTGCAAAATCTCCAATAGTTATTCTTCCTACATAAGTGTAGTATCCACCTAGTATCATAGCTATCCATTCTAATAAATCCATGAAGAAGTTCATTCCAGAGAAATACTCAGCCATAGCCTTGTAAGATTCCTCTCTAGCATCCTTGAATATATTGTTTATCTTGTCAAATTTTTCAAGTTCTTCATCTTCTGTACAGAATGATTTTGTAACTTTCATACCAGCTATACTATTTTCTAGGGTAGCATTTACTTCCCCTACTTTTACTCTAGCTTTCATAAACGCATTACCCATTTTGTCTTTTTTGCGTGCAACAAACCAAACTGCAAATGGAAGTACTGCGAATATTATAAGTGTTAATGGAATATCTATTCCCATTAAAATTATAAATGAACCTATGATTGTTACTAATGATATAAATAAATCTTCTGGACCGTGGTGTGCAAGTTCTGTTATGTCCATAAGGTCGTTTACAATTCTAGACATTGTAACACCAGATTTATTTTCATCGAAATATTTATTAGGTAATTTTTGGAGATGTCTAAAAACAACACTTCTCATATCTGCCTGCATTCTAACACCTACAACATGCCCCCAATACTGCATAAAGTAGTTGAATCCTGCCTTAGCTATAAATATAACTATAAGAATAGCTGCAAATATAAATAATAGATCAATTTTTTTATTAGGTATGATGTCATCCATTATGTTTCTAGTCATAATTGGATATAAAAGATTGCACATTGATGCTGAAAAAGCACAAATCATGTCTAGTATAAATAGCTTTTTATACGGTTTGTAATATTGAACAAATTCTTTTAACATATAATTCCCCCCTTACTTCTCATATTTTCCAATTTTACACTAAATTGAATTTATTTTCTATACTATTTCTAAAATATACATCAATTCATTCATATTTTATAATTTTTTGCTCAAAATTTATCTGTAAATCTTATACATCTTATCTAAATCTTGTGTTATAATAATTCTATGCTATAGATAAATTTTTATTTTTTATTTTTTTATCTATACACAAGCATATTTGCTATATATATAAATTTTATTAAGATTATTTTTTATTTTCATGGTAATTGTTTTGGAATTATAATTGATTCTATTTATTATTATTTAAAAACCAATATTTTAAGGGGGATTATTTCATTATGGATCTTAAACAACTTGAGGTATTTGTTGCTGTTGTAAAGCACCAGAGTTTCTCTAAAGCATCACGAGAGCTATTCCTTACACAGCCAACAGTAAGTGCCCACATTCAAAATTTAGAAAATGAACTAGAGACGGTTTTAGTAAACAGAAGTAATAAGACTATAACTCTTACTGAATCTGGTAAAATTCTTTATGAACACGCTATTTACATATTAAATAACTGTAAAAAAGCTATTTACGATATTAAAGAATACTCAGGTAAAATAGAAGGGCTTATCGATATAGCCTGCAGTTCTATCCCAGAAACATACCTTTTACCTGGATTTATGAAGAGTTTTTCTAATACTTATCCTGATGTAAAATTCAGTATAAGCCATTATGATTCGCGGTTTGCTATATCTGAAATACTAGATGAGAGAATCAGTTTCGGATTTGTCGGTTCTAAAATTAGCAACCCACAGATAAAATACGTAAACCTTATCGACGATAATTTAGTTTTAATAACACCACCAGACCTAGAAATAGAAAACGTAAACGGGGAAATAGATGTATCAGCATTATATGATTTTAACTTTATAATGAGAAAAGAAGGTTCTGGTACTAGAGATTTAATATTCAAAACACTTAAAAAGGCCGGATTCTCTACAGCTAAATTAAATATATTAGCTCATGTAGAATCAAATGAGTCTATAAAAGAAATGGTTAGACAGGGATTAGGTGTATCATTCATATCACAAATTTCTGCAGAAGAATACATAAACTCAGGAAAACTAAAAAGCTACAAAATAAAAGGAATAGACTTCTCTCGTAAATTCTATTTCATATACTCTAAAAAGAAAACATTCACTCCACTAGAAAACAAATTCCTAAATGAATTATGTGAATACTTTGGATTAGATCATAAATAAAAGAAAAAAAGATGGCTGTTGCAGATTTTGCAGCAGCCTTTTTAATTTAACACAATAGTTCTTAAGTTTTTAGTTTTCTTTTATTTCACACATACTACAGTTTTTACCTGGTTTTCTTCCTGTTCTTTCTTCAAATTCTTTTGGAGATACTACTTCTATACAGTCTAATCTCTGTTTGAATCCTTTTTTAAATTCCTGTAGATATATTTTTCTTAATTTTTCTCTTTCTTTTGTTTCTGCTGGAGTTAATCCTTCAGCTTTATTTTTCTTTGCTAATTCATTTATTCTGTTTATTAATTTCTGATCTATCATTTTATCTTCTCCTTTTCAATTCAAATTTATATATTCTAAAACTACATCTTCTATTAAATCATTTTTGTCCAATTATATCAATTGCTTATTTAATATACTCAAGTTTTATTCTAATAGAATAGGCTATTATCCATTATAGATTCATTTTCATCATTATTTTTCAAAAATTCTTCTAAACTCTCGCCTATTATCTCTATACCCTTTTTTATATTTTCAACGCTTTCTCTTGCTATATTTATCCTAAAGAATCTATCATCTATTACATTATCATAGAAATATGTCCCCGGAAGTACTGACACACCTTTTTTATATATAAACTCTGTAAATTCTTTAGACTTGCAACCTCTTGGAAGTTCACAGAAGAAATTTATTCCTCCAGAGCAGTTTCTAACTCTTATTCTTCCCCTAAAAAATTTTTTAATACTTTCTTTTGCTACTCTGTACTTTTCATCGTATATTTTATCCATTTTTTCTATATGATTGTCCCAATCAAACTCTTCCATATAGCAAAGAAGAGAGCTTTGTATAAGTCCTGGAGTAGATATATCTGAAGAATATTTTGCCCAAAGTATGTTTTTCATAAGCTCTTGTGGTATATTTACTACCCCGATTCTAAGCCCTGGCATAAATATCTTTGAAAAACTCTTTATGTATATAACTCTATTATTTTCATCATAACTTTTTAAAGGCTTATTGTCCTCAGAATCAAATTTAAAATCGCTTATAAAATCATCTTCCAGTATATAAAAATCATACTCCTCAGCTAATTCTAACAATTTTTTCTTTTTATAAGTTGAATAAGAAATCCCTGTAGGATTTTGGAAATTAGGCATAACATACATAAGCTTAGGTTTTATTTTATCCAATTTTAGTTTTAATATTCCTATATCAATTCCATCATCCAGCAATGGTATAGATATTATTTTAGCACCTCTGCTTTTAAATACCTCTATTGCACCATTGTATGTAGGTTCTTCTACAAATACAATATCAGAATAATTTATAATACCTTTACATACAATGTCTATTCCCTGCTGAGCTCCTGATATAACTTGTAAATCATCTTTTGTAGTATTTATTCCATTTTTTATAAGATACTTAGAAATTCTATCTCTTAACCCTTCATTTCCAAGACCTTCATCGTATTCAAATATAGTTCCTTCATTTTTGCATAGTGCACTATTAACAGCTTTTTTAAAATCCTCTACTGGAAACATCTCATTTGATGGATTCCCATTATCAAAGTGAATAATATTCTTATTTTTCTTATCGTCTTTAGATCTATATTTTTTTATCTCAGCTGCAAAAGTTCCACTACCTACAATTTTATAAACATACCCTTCTTTTTCTAGAAGCTCATATACTTTTACAATTGTAGTATTATTTACACCTATATACTCTGATAGCTTTCTAATAGGCGGTAATTTTTCGTGTTCTTTTATTTTACCATCTATTATTAAATTTTTTATATGAGTATATATCCGTATATATTTTCTCCCCTGTATATTCTCTATATTTAAATAGTATTTTTCCATAATATACCACCCATTTAAAAATTTATTTATTATACAATAAAAAGCGCTGACTAGCAGCGCTTTTTATCAGTCCCGAAACACCGTCGGTATTGTAAATTCATACCCGAGATACTCCCAGGTGGGTGATTTGTTAATTGATTTTTGAAGTCCTCGATAAAATCAAGGCATATCATACTCACAATAAAACTCAATCTCCCGAATTTAAATTGTCGGTTGAATTTAGAAGTAACCTTCTCGAATGTCTCAGGATTTCTTACCTTTATTATATAATAATTGGCCAAATTTTTAAAGAGAAAATCAAAAATCCATAAAATTTATTTTTTTATTACACTTTCTCTTTCTTCTATTCTATGAGGAAGCTCTACTTTCTTTTCCTCAATTTCTTCTCCATTTATCATCTTTATAACCATTCTTATTGCAACGGCTCCCATATCGTATAATGGCTGATGAACTGTTGTAAGTTTAGGTCTATACATTTTTGCTATTTTAACATCATTAAATCCTGCCACAGATATATCATTTGGAACATCATATCCTTTATCAAAAGCAGCATTCATAGCTCCAACTGCAGCCTCATCTCCTGTAACGAATATAGCATCTGGAACTATTCCTTTTTCTAGTATATCCTTAGTAGACTCATATCCACTATTGTAGTCTACACCACCGTATCTAACTAATTCTTCATTGAATTCTATACCATTTTCTGATAATGCATCTTTGTATCCATCTAGTCTTTCTTTTTCTAATCTTGTATCCCCTGCACTAGTCATAACAAAAGCTATTTTTTTATGTCCCTGTAATATTAAGTGTTTTGTCATATCATAAGTTGCTTTCTGATTGTTTACACTTACTGTAGGTACATCATAATCTCTAGCTGTTTTACTTATATATGTTGTTGGAATTCCACAGTTTTCTATATATTCTATATGCTCTTTTGCTAAATCCCAACTTATCATTACCATACCTTCAATCTGTTTAGCTCTTAAAAGGTTTATACTTCTCATTTCTTCATTTTTATCTGAGTAAGTATTTGAAAGAAGAATATCGTAGTTATACATTCTTGCTATTTCTTCTATACCATTAAGGATTTCATTTACAAATGAATCTGATACCTCTGGTACAACAACACCTATTAACTGACTTTTTTTAGTAACTAAACTTCTTGCTAGTGGGTTTGGTACATACCCAGTTTCCTCTATTACATCAAGAACCTTTTTCTTTATCTCATCTGTTACAGGTTTAGAATTGTTTATTACTCTAGACACTGTAGATATAGAAACGCCGGCCTTCTTTGCTACATCCTTAATTGTAACTGTATTTTTCATATTTAAATTCCTCCTTTAGTTTATTAAATCTAATATAATACACCCCTAATTAACATCAATAATCAAATACGAACGCTTGTTAATATTCTTTCATAAATAAATATGATAATGTTTTTTATATCTATATATTAAAGCATAAATAAGACAAAAATGCTATATAAATTATATTTAATAGTTAATTTTTTAATTGATACACATTTGCACAGATTTATATTATCTATTATATCAAATATGTATTGAAATTTGTACCGTAATATATTAAACTACAATTAAAATAAGACTAACAAATTATTAGGAGGAAAACCATGTTTGAAAGAATAAAAGAAATAATAGCAGAACAGTTAGGACTTGATGATTTAGAAGACATAACAATGGACTCATCTCTTATAGACGATCTTGAAGCAGATTCATTAGATGCAGTTGAAATAATAATGGCTCTTGAAGATGAATACGACATAGAAATACCTGATGAAGAAGCAGAAAACTTCAAATCAATAGGAGATATATGCAGATACATAGAAGATAATCAGTAATCAAATCAATAGGAGATATATGCAGATACATAGAAGATAATCAGTAATCAAATAAAAAAAGAGATGCAAATTTTTTGCATCTCTTTTTTATTTATTTTTCTTCAAAGAAATTAACATTTTTTATAACTATATCTACTGTTCCGTCTTCATTTTTTCTTATACTGTATTTCATTGGATCTTCAAAATCAGTAAGATTACCCTTTATTTCAAATCCATTGTCAGTTTTTATATTTCTCTTTTTAAGTTTTTTCTCAACCCATTTTTTATCTACAGAGAAAGATTCATCTATTCCTTTTTCTTCCATTAATTCCTTGAATCCTTCTTTTAAATCCTCATCCTTTATAGCTCTCTCAGCAAATTCAGCCACGTCCACCTGCTGCTGTTCTTTTAGGGTATAATTTAAAATACTTCTAGCATCCTCAGCCTGTTTTATATCATTTGCAAGTGCATTTGTTATCCAGTTATCTGCAGATATTTTAAATACTTTTGTCTTGTGTTTATCGTCGTCTATTTTTTCTCCATTTATAAACTCTCCTATAAACTTAGACGGTATTCCGCTCTTTTCTGAATCCTTATCTAAAGCTCTGAACTGATACTCATCATTCATACTATTAACTCCGATAAGTGCTGCCTGCTTTATTCTCTGAGTTTCCTGTATTCCAACCTCATTAGATACTATCTGTATATTGAATTTTTCATCCACAAACTCTATTGAATGAGTATAAAGTTTTTTATAGTCTATTTTTATTATAGCTACGTTTTTTTCTTCCTTTACTGTATAAAGGCATACAGCTAAATCACAAGATTCTAAATCACTATTTACCTTCATCACATCAAATAAATATGCAGCTATTTCCTTTGAATTTTCTACAAATGTACTCTCATCGTATATAATCTGTTCACAACATTTTCTGATTGTATTTTCAGTATAGTTTTTAAAAACAGCTTTTCTTAAATCATCGTCTCTTGTTACTCTTTTTATCATTTTCTGGAAAAATCCTTCTACTTCCTGATTGACCTTTCCCTCAAAATCATTAAGAATCGGTACATCACTGTTTTTATCTAGCACATGTACAATAAATTTATGTATAATCAATGTATTATTCCTCCATCTTTAGTTTTTTTATAAGTTCTTTCATATCTTCTGGAATCTCAGCCTCAAACTCTAAATCTTCTCTAGTTCTAGGTTGTTTAAATTTCAAACTATATGCATGAAGTGCCTGTCTTTTTATAAGGCTTTCATCAACATATCCGTATAACTCATCTCCAATAATACCATAGCCTAAATGAGCTAGGTGTACCCTTATCTGATGAGTTCTTCCTGTTTCAAGCTTCAACTCTACAACAGTTGCATCATTTAATCTTTCAACTACTTTGTAATGAGTAATTGACCTTTGTCCTCTTTCATCAACAACTCTTTTTATAGAGTCGTCTGTAGGTCTATATATAGGTGCATCTATTGTACCCTCATATTCTTTCATAACTCCCTTTACAACTGCTATGTACTTTTTCTCAACTAAATTTTCACTCATATCTGTAGATAGTACATGGTGAGCGTAGGCATTTTTAGCTACTATAACTAAACCTGATGTATTCATATCAAGTCTATTTACAAATCTAACTTTTACCTTCTCGCCCTTTTTAATTATAAAATCTGTAACACCATTCGCAACTGTTCCATCAAAGTGGCTCTTTGTAGGGTGTACAACCATATATGGTGGTTTATCCACCATTATAATATCAAAATCATTGTATAATATTTTCATATCAAGATTTTGTGGCTCGAAGTTTGCCATATCTTCATTTATCTCAACTTCTATTAAATCACCTTTTTTAACTTCTAATGTCGGCTTTCTATACTCTCCATTTACGTTTACTGTTCTTTCTCTCTTCATTTTTGAAATAGATCTAACAGAGAATCCTAGCTTATCTAGTAAAATTTCCTTTAATACGCCATCTTCTTCTGCTGTGTAAGACATTAGATTGTACTTTTGTAGTTCTTTCTTAAACAAATTTATACCTATCCTTTCTAATTTTACAACTTTGTATAATTAATTTTCTTCATTCCAACTTTTGCATATATCAATCCATTTTACAAAGTTTGAAGAATATTTTTCTAGTTCGTCATTGGTCAACTCTATAGCAGAATTTCCACTTCCTGCTGCTGGAAATACAGTATCAAATCTTTTTAAAGATTCATCAAGGTATACTTTTACATTTTCATTCTCTAGTGCAAATGGACAAACTCCACCTACCATGTGTCCTGTAAATTCAACAGCCTCATCTGCTGAAAGCATTCTAGCTTTACAAGAAAATTCATGTCTAAATTTTTTATTATCTATTTTTGTGTCCCCAGCTGCAACAACTATTATAGCTTCTCCCTCTTCTTTTCCTCTAAAAGATAGAGTTTTAGCAACTCTTGCTGGTATTATCCCAACTGTTTCTGCTGCTAATTCTACTGTTGCACTAGACTCATCAAATTCCATAACATCATTTTCTCTTCCAAACTGCTCCATATATTTTCTTACTTTTTCGATTGACATAACTAAACACTCCTCATAAATTAATTTATTATACAATTTTAATTTAACTAACTGCACCTACACTCCAAACACCTTTGTTTTGCTCAACTGGTATTTTTAAAAATGTGAAAACAGGCACTTCCTCGGCAAAATTACCTTCATATTCCATTTTTGTAGAATCCAGTGCAAAATATTTTTTATCTAGTATTAATCCTTTTGGAACAATAAATTCAACATATCCGTCTGAATTTGGCTCTATTCCATTGAACATTATGTCTGCATTTAGCTTATTTCCAATATCCATACCTAAATAAAGTCTTGAACTATTCTTATATTCTCCATTTTCTTCTGGAATATTGTTTTCAAATTTTATCTTTGCTTTAGTTAAAAGGTATGTAAATTTACTGTTATTATAGACTTTAAACCTTATTTTTGTTCCCTCTTCTACAGTTTTTCTAGACTCAAACTCTACAATTACTTCATTTACATTTCTAGATTCATAGTCTTTTTTATCTATCATATCTCCATACGTAAACCTTACTAAAAATCCCGATATTAAACAGCACATCATTATAATAGATGATACTTTTATAAATTTATTCATATTATCAACCTACTTCAACCTTTATACTTTTTATTTAAGATATTTATTTTTCTTCATAACTTTTATAGATATTAACATAGACAGTATAAATATAAGTATACATGCTATACCTATAGATATCATATTTATATTTTCTACATTTACACCTGATACAATTCCTCTAAAAATTTGGTTAAATGCGTGTATTGTCTCATATCTAGATGTGTTTATACTAACCAAAGCTCCTGGATTATTTAATCTATAAACTTTTTCTGATAATGCATTTAAAAAAGAGCCAAATATTGTAAATATTGCTATTGCTAAAACACTTACAACTATCTTTGTTTTTTCATATCCATATCTAAAGAATATAGGCATAGCTATAGATAATATCATTAAGTTTATATCCATAGCAAATATAAAATCATTAAAAACAGTTCTTCTAAACATGCATATAGACAATAAATCGTGTAAAAATAGAGTTAAAATAGTTACCGCTATTGATGTAAAAGCACCTATAATATATCTAGCATAAACAGCATCCTCTAAATCTATAGGAATACTCCTTATAAATCTAAATGAGTTATTTTCATAATCAGAAGAAAATACGCCAATTATAATAAGATATGTTAAAATTACAGGTGTCGCATAATATGATATATCATTGCAGAACAGATACATTAAGATAAATATTAATACATACTTTATTATATTAAATCTTTCTGATTTTATGCAAACAATAAAATCCTTCTTAATTAGATTAAACATTAAGACCACCACCTTCTTGATAATAATGTATTAAATCCTCTATATCCGGATTTTTTATTTTGTGACAATCTGCACTTCTAAGAAGATTTCTTATATCATCACTTTCTCCTATATTTACAAGTGCCTCACTGTATCTTTTGTAGTGATCTATTCCTATTATATTATCCTTCATCAATGATAATGTCTCAGAATCGGATCTAATTACTCTAAAATCTCTTATTATATCTCTTTTCTTTAAATCAAACAGAACCTTTCCTCTATCTAAATATACTATTTGGTCATAAATTTCCTCTAATTCAGAAACATTGTGTGTTGATATTATTACACTTCCATTTTCTTCTTTTATGTATTCCTTAAATATCCTTATCAATTCTTTTCTTACAGATTTTTCCAGTCCATGTATAGGCTCATCTAGTATAAGAAGCTTTGCATGATGACTAAGTGCAGTACTTATCATTAATTTTTCACACTGACCTTTTGATAAATTTTTTATCTTTTCTTCTAAATCTAAATTAAACTCTTTAAAGTATTTATCAAATGTTTTTTCATCAAATCTTTTGTAAAACATAGATATTATCCTCTTGTAGTCTTTTAGTTTTAAATTGGGATAAAAATTAAGATTGTCAAAAACAAAACCTATATCATTCTTATATCCAACAGGGTCGTCTTCTATATTTTTACCATATAATTCTATTCTTCCTGAACTAGGCTTATAAAGTCCCATTATCAAGTTTATAATACTTGTTTTTCCTGAGCCATTATCTCCAATTATTCCCATTATTTTCCCTGCTTCTAGTCTTATATTTATATCATTCAGAGAAAAATTTTCAAACGCTTTTGAAATTCCTTCTATTTTTAGCAAATAATCACCTCATATAATAAATAGTCGTCTTTTATAATTTATAACTATTATTTAATTATATCACGTAATCAACATATAATGAAATCATATAAAACTTGAAATGTATATACTTGTTAAAAATTATGCTATAATACATATTATAAAGAGGTGAACTTATGAAAAAAAGGCTAATAACTATTAATTCTAATGATCTACCAAAATCGGTAGAAGCTAAAAAATTACTTAAAGAAAAATTTAAAGAGGCTGGCTTTGATGTTTCAGAAGAATTTTCTGATGATACAGAGCTTATAGTCTGTGTTGGGGGAGATGGCTCTTTTTTAAAAACTGTTAGAGATTTCGACTACCCTGAAGTTCCTATTGTCGGTATCAATACTGGGCATCTAGGATTTTTCCCAGAAATAGTGCCCGATAAAATAGATGAGTTTATAGAAAGCTATTTAAATGAAAATTACATGATTCAAGAAGTTCCGTTGCTGCGGGCAATGATTTGTACAAACAAAAGTTGTGTAAACTTCTTTGCTCTTAATGATGTAACTATTAAAGGTGATAAATCTAGAACTGTTCATTTAAAACTACTTGTAAACGGTAAAAAAGTAGAAAACTTCAGTGGAGACGGTATGATTATATGTTCTCAGACAGGATCTACTGCATATACATATTCAGCAGGTGGAAGTATTATAGACTGCAATATAGATGCTATACAGCTTACTCCTCTTTCACCTATAAATACAAATGCCTACAGAAGCTTTACATCTAGTATAATATTCTCAAAAGATACTGAGATAAGTATTATACCTGAGTATCGCTTTGAAGACTCAATACTTATAATAATAGACGGTGTTGAGCTTAGATTTAAACAAATTACAGATATAAATATCTGTACATCAGATGTTAAGCTAAAACTATTGAGACTTTCTGATTATGAATTTTGGGATAGAGTTTCAACAAAATTCTTATAAAATCTCAATTACATAGCAAAATATTATTTTAATGGAGGAAATTCAAATGAAAATAGGAATACTTAGCGACACTCATGGTAGTTCGCTTTATTTTGATAAGGCAATGGAGGCACTAGGAGAATGTGATTTATATCTTCATGCGGGAGATATACTTTATCATGGACCTAGAAATGATTTACCAGAAGGATATAATCCTAAAGCACTTACAGAATCATTAAACAATGTGGATTCTATAATATTTGCAAAAGGCAACTGTGAAGCAGATGTAGACCAGATGGTTCTAAATCATCCAATTCAGGGACCTTATGCACTAGTTCAGTTAGATGAATTTAGATTTGTTGTTAATCATGGATATGTTGGCTCAAAAGAAGAAATAATAGCAAATGCTAAAAATATGGGTGCAGACTTTTTAATATTAGGTCATACTCATGTTAAAGAGCTTTCTTTTGACGAAAATCTTATAATAATAAATCCAGGAAGTACTTCTATTCCTAAGGATGGTAGTAGATCTGTTGCAATAGTTGAAATAACTCCTGATGAAGATAACGACCATGAATTAAACATAGATATAAACTTCCACAACTTAGATACTGGGGAAATAATAGAAGAATTATAATTTTTTAATTTAAAAGGGTTGCTACAAAACTTGTAGCAACCCTAAATAATTTACGTATACATATGTATCTTAACTATTCTATTTTTCTCTACTTTTTCTATACAGAATTTAATATTTCCAATCTCAATTACTTCTTTTTCTTCAGGAAGTCTATCAAGATAACCTATCAAATATCCACCTATAGAATCAAATTCCTCTGTTTCTATTGCAGTACCGATAAGTTCATTAACTTCTGATATTCTAGTACTTCCGTCTACTATATACTCATCCTCTTTGATAACTACTATATCGTCCTCGTCTTCATCGTATTCGTCTTCTATATCCCCTACGATTACTTCAACTAAGTCCTCAACAGTTAAAAGTCCAGAAGTTCCACCATACTCATCAAGGACTATAGCTATCTGAGTCTTAGCTTTCTTCATATCTTCAAGAAGCTGAGTTATCTTTTTAAATTCGTAAGTGAAGAACGGATCTCTCATATAATTTTTTACAGAGAAGTATTCTTTTTCTTCATCGCTTAGGAATATCATATCTTTTATGTTTATTATACCGATTATATCATCGACAGAATCTTCATATACAGGAAGTCTACTTAATTTTTCTTCTCTGAATACTTCGATTATTTCTTCATAAGAATCATCGACTTCAACAGTTACCATATCCATTCTCTGGACCATAGCATCTTTAGCCTGCATATCACCGAATTCGAATACGTTGTTTATTATTTCTCTTTCTTCAACCTCAAGAACACCTTCTTCATGGCTTACATTTACCATAGTTTTTAGTTCTTCTTCAGTTATAAACGCATTCTTTTCGTCTGTTTTTACACCGATTATTCTAAACATAAATTTAGTAAATATATTAAATACCCATACTATTGGTGATAGTATTGTTATTGTCATTTTTATTGGCTTTGAAACCAGTAGAGCAACCTTTTCTGAGTTGTTTGCTGCTATTGATTTAGGTGTTATTTCCCCAAATATAAGGATTATAATAGTCATAATCGCAGTAGCTGCTGCAACACCATTTGCTCCAAATTTAGCTGTTAATAATGCAGTTGATATAGATGTAGCTGCTATATTAACAACGTTGTTTCCTACTAATATAGAATTTAATAATTTATTAGGACTTTCTATTAAAGATGCCACTAAATCAGCATTCTTTACCCCCTCGTCCTGCATATATCTCATTCTTATTTTACTTAATGACATTAGAGAAGTCTCTGATGCCGAGAAAAACGCCGATCCCATAATAAGGATGACTAACCCGATAATCTGAATCCAACTTTCGAGCGATTCCAAAATTTACCACACTCCTATTTAACTTTTCTATCATTTTTCTTTTAAATTGTATATTTATTTTCCATTATATCATAACTTAAGATACTTTTGTAAAATTATTAAACTATTTAAATGTTAACTTTCAGATATATTAACAAACAACATATATACATTAAAATCGAATATAATTAAGTTTTTATAAAAAAGGAATATCGCGAAATATTCACTAGAAATAAATTAATATTATTTGTAATTTATTTATTAAAACGATATATATTATAAAAAAGCAGAATCTGCTAATCACCATGCGCCAATCTGCAAGCAACTCGTAAGCATGCTACATATATACTTAAAATCGAATATAATTAAGTTTTTATAAAAAAAGGAATATCGCGAAATCTACAAGGACAATCTGCAAAGCTTTGTGAACACCTTTAAAAAGCAACGCTTTTTTAATAGTACACAAAGCTTGAAGCCTGGAGTGTAGATTCGCGTATTCCTTTTTGAACTTAACTATATTCGATTTTAACCTTTGATCCTTCACCAATTTCCCCAGCTGTTACGACTAGTTTTACTGGTACTCTATTTTTTAATTCTTCAACATGTGATATTATTCCTATACTTAAATTAGAACTGTGTAATTTTTCCAATGATTCCATTACAGTATCCAATAATTCAACATCTAGTGAGCCAAATCCCTCGTCTAGGAAGAAGAATTCAAGTGGTGCATTTCCCTTCATCTGTATCTGAGATGACAGTGCAAGTGCAAGAGATAGAGATGTTAGGAATGTTTCCCCACCAGAAAGTGTATCTACTCCCCTTCTCTCTCCTCCATTAAAATTATCTCTCATTACAAATTCTAGTGCATCGTTTATTTCAAGAGCATATCTTCCATTAGTTATTGTAGAAAGTCGTTTTGATGCCTCAAGTGCAATATATTTTAAGTGATTTGTCGCTACATATTCAACGAATTTATTTCCTTGAATTATTCTATCAATCTCATCCAACAGTCTATAATCATTTGAAACCTCATCAAACTCTGCTTTTATTTTTTTCTTCTTTTCAAGGTCTTTTTTCATAGCTGTTATCCTGTCAAATAGGACAGCATTATTTTTTTCAAGCTCACCTATTTCATCTTTTAATAGAACAATTTCCTCATTTAATCCGTCAAACTCTTCCTCTTTCACTTTTCTACCGTCCAACTTCTTCTCTAAATCGTCTATTTTAAAGTCTAAGTTTTTTCTACCCTCATCGTAGTCAGATATTTCTTTTCTCATTATTTCAATATCTACAGCAGGCATGACAAATTTCTTTACAGTATATGCACTATCAAATCTATACTTAGCAAGCATATCCTTTAACACATTTTTGTAGTATCCAAGCTGCTCTTCTGTTGTATTACATTCTCCCTGTACCTTACTTCTAAGAGAATCCTTATCTTCTCTTGCTTTGCTCTTTTCATCAAAGTCCTTTTTAAGTTCTAAATAATTGCTATTTATTTTATTTATTTCTTGCTCAGTTTTTTCAAGAAGTTCTTTAGGATTCTTTCCTTTAGTTATTCTCTGTATTTCGTCATTTTTTTCTGAGTATTGCTTTTTATTACCTTCAAAATCTTTTTCTATTGAAGAAACTTCTACTTCTATAGAATGAATATTTGTTTTATAATCATCAAATGTTTTGTCTATATTAGCCTTAATACTTCTAAATTCAGCTAATTCCTTTTCAACTTTTTCTGATTCTATTTCATTTGCATTTATTTCTTCAACTTTTGAGAATATATCATCTACCTTAGTTATTCTTTTTATAGATACAATCTCTAATTCTAGCTTATCTTTTTTATTTTTTAACTCAGATACCTTTTCTGACAGAGACAATTTACGTTTCATTATTCCCTTTAATAACTCTTCTATTCTGGCAAATTCTTTATCATTTCTAGAATGGTCTTCTTTATATCTTCTTAAATCTTCATTTAATCTATTTTTTTCATTATTCCAATCTGATATAGCTCTTTTTTCTGCCTCAAGATTTCTAGTTTCAGAGTCGTATTTCTTAGAAAGTTCTAATGAATTTCTTTCTCCTATCTCTGTTTTTTTCTTATTTATAGCCTCAGTTTTTATCTTTTCTTCAGATAAATAACCACTTCTCTTTATTTTTAATGAGTCTAGTCTTTCAATTTCTGTTCTTTCATTTTCCTTTTCTTTATTTAAAATACCTTCATAATATTCTATTCTATCATCGTAATTAGTGCTATCTGTCCTTATATGGTCTAATGAACCACAAACTGGACAAGGCTTACCATCCTCAAGTTCTTTTCTTATATCAGATACTCTATTTAAATATTTAAATTCATCTATATTTTTCTTTACAGTATCTATATCTTTTCTTACTTTAGAAACCCTATCCTCTGAAGTCGATATTTCTCTGCTTATTCTATGTCTTTTTTCTAAGCAGTCATTTAGTTCATTTTGAAGCTTATCTCTTTCTTCTTCTAACTGCTTTAATCCTCTAAGTTCTGAGCGCATTTCTGTAACATATTCAGTTTTTTTAGTTATTTCTTCATTGCTAAGAGGTGCATTTTTAGACATTATAGTCAATCTATTTTCTATTTCTTCTATTCTTTCATTTACAGAATCTCTATCTCTGCCTACTAGTTTTAATGCTATGTTATTTTCATTGTATTCAGATTCACATTTTTGTAAATCCAATTCATTTTTTTCTAATTCTTTTTTTACTTCATTTAATTCTTTTATATATGCATATCCTTTTTCTATATTTTGACGATATGCAGCAGGTACATTTATTTCTGATAATCTATTTTCACTATCTTTTATTTTACCAGCGTAAAGAGTTTGTTGAGCCTTTATATCCTCTATATTTTTTATAAGCTCTTTTTTCTGAGCTTCTAATTTATCTACCTTATTTTTTAATAAACTTAATTTTTCTTTTAATTCTTCTGTTTCCTCTGATAAACTTATAGCCCTCTCTAATTTTACCTTTTCTTCGCTCAGTCTAGGTATTGTATCGTCTTTTTTTCTTTCTATCTCAGCAAATCTAGCTCTTGATATTTCTAAATCCTTTTTTATAAACCTAATCTCATCCTCAATAACCTTTAATTGATTCTTAGACTCTTCAAACTGCTTTTGAAGTTTTTCAACATTGTCTATATAAGGATCTATCATATTAGCATTTTCTGCCCTAGACATTTTCTTTCTTTTTTCTTCTATTTCTTCTTTTTTATCCTCATAAACTTTTAGAAGATTTTTAGCATCGTTGTATTGCTTTTGATTTTCGTATACTACCTTATCTACCTCGTATTTTTCTACTTTTTCTTTATGTAGTCTAGTTTTTACTCTACAAGTTTCTTTATCTTCTTCTAATTGTTTTATCATCTCATCATATTTTTCATCGCTTACCTCTTCATAATGAGATAATGATACTTGTAGCATATCAACTTTATTTTTTGTTTTATTCTTTCTATTTCTTACACTTTCTATTAATTTTTTTCCGTATTTTTCTAGGTTGAATATTCTTTCTAGCATGTTTCTTCTATCTATTCCACCTAGTTTTAAGAAGTCGTTAAACTTATCCTGTGGAAGTACTACAGACTTAGTGAAGTCATTTGCTGTTAGTCCAATTATTTTTATTATAGTTTCATTCACTTCATTTACCTTATCTGCAAGTACATTTTCACTTCCATCTCCTAGCTTTTCAATAACTCTAGCATAAGATGTTTTTATTCCACCAGATTTGCTTCTAACTATATGTCTATCCACAACATATCTTCTTGAACCTATTTCAAACTCATAGTTTATTTCTGCTTTTTCAGATAAACTATTTATATATTCCTTAGTGTTTCTAGCAATACTCCCATATAGAGAAAGTGTTATAGCATCTAAAATTGTAGACTTTCCACTACCAGTTTTTCCAAATATTCCAAAAAGGCCTCTTTCCGTTAATTGTTCAAAATCTATAGTCTGTTTATTGACATAACTATTAAGACCTTTTATTTCCAATTTTATCGGCCTCATGCCTATTCTTCTCCCCCTTCTTCACCAGCAATTTTCATAAACATATCCATTACATCTCCTTTTGGATCTACACCTTTATTAAAAGTGTAGAAGTCTCTGAATAATTCAGCCATAGATTTAGTTTTTAAATCTACAGTTTTTTCTTCCTGTTGATATGTTATTACAGGCTTAATTTCTATAATATCTGCTAGATTTTTCTTCATAGCTTTTATATCTTCTTGACTTATTACTTCATCTGTCTTTATTTCAAAATAAGACCACATGCTTCTTCCCCGATTTTGTTCACATATATCTAATGCTTCATGAACTCCTCTGCACTTGAATAATTCTATAGGCTTGTAGTTATTAAACATTATATCTTCAAGTTTAGGCTTTTCATTTGGATGTATTTCTACAAGTTTTGCACCTTTTGCATATATTCTCTCGCTTTTACTATACTGAATTGGAGATCCTGAATAATAAGAACATCCAAGCTCCGATGCTTTCTGTGGCTTATGAAGATGTCCTAATGCAACATAATTTGCTTTATCTGGTAAATCCTTTCTCTCAACTAAAAGACTTCCCCCTAATTGTATAGGTCTTTCAGAGTCAGAGCTCTCTCCGCCTACAACAAAAAGATGTGATACGGCTATATTTATACTATCCTCTTCAAAATCTTCCTGTAATTCTTTAAATATCTGACCTATTTTTTGAGAGTAAGTCTTTTGTCTATCCTCATCTGTTTCAGCTTCAAATGCATCATTTAATCTTTTTTCACTTGGATATGGAAGAGTTAGTACATTTACTTTTTCTCCATTTATTATTAATTTTGTCATACCTTCTTTTGATTCTATTATCTCAAATCCTTCAAATTTTCCAGTTGATGTTTTGCTTAAAGGATTTCCAAATAATAGTATTCCCTGTTCAAATGCAAGTGGAGATGCCGCCTCTATTCTTTCTGGGCTATCGTGATTCCCCGCAATCACAACTACACATCTTTTTCCATTTGCTGCTATTTTAGATACAGTAGAGTAGAATAATTTTTCTGCTTCTGCAGATGGATTTGATGTATCGTATATGTCTCCAGCTATTACAACCATATCTACATTATTTTCTTCTACTATCTTAACAAAATCCGAGCAAAACATTCTCTGCTCTTCTATTCTCGAATGACCTTCTAAGTTTTTACCTAGATGCCAATCAGATGTATGAATAAATCTCATAATTCCCCTCCCTTTCAAATCATTATTTTCCAACTAGCTAAAAAATAGCCTATGTATCTATTCTAACAGATTCATCTACACCAAATAAATATATATACTGTTCTTTTACTTTTTTATCTGTTATTTCTTCAATTACTTTTGCATAAACCTCAAGCTGCTTTCTATATCTATCCACAACTTCTTCTCTATTTTCTTCATTTATAAAGTCTGTTTTATAATCTAAAAGTACAATTTCTCCATTTTCTTCAAAGTAAGCATCAATTATTCCTCTTAGCATTATACTTTCGTCGTAATCTATCCCCTCTTTTGCAAATAAATCTTTCATATTAATTTCTGTGTAGAATGCCTTTTCTCTTCCAACAAAGTCTGCATTTTTCATTCTATTTCCAAGTTCTGATTTAAAGAATTTATAAATCTTAAATGGATTGACTACATCAGCTTCTTTCTGAGTTATTATTTCCTTTTGGACAAATTCTTCAATTTGATTTTTTATTTCATCTATTGTATTTACTCTGTCCATATTTATTATCTGCATAACTAGATGAACAACACTACCTTTATGTGTAGGACTTAGTTTCTCATCTTTATTTTCTTGAATAAATTTAGGTCTTTTTATTTCCGTTTTTTTATTATCTTTACTCAATTCAATTTCATTAATATCTATTTCAAGATTATCTTCTTTAATTTCAGGATTTTCAATATCAATATTTCCTATATCCTCAACAAATAGATTCTCCTTTGTTTCAAGTGCTACTCTATCCTCTTCTTCTCTTTCAAGATTCCAAAGTCTCTTTATCTCAGTAACAGATATACTTCCAGATTTTTCTACACTCTTTTGATATGGGTATTTAAAATCTAACCTATTTCTTACTATTTCACTGTAGTCAACTTCTCTACTACTTGTAAGCTCTTCTCTTAAAATATCAGCTAAATTTATTTCCTCTTCATCCTCATTTGTAAGTGTATAATCTTCTCTCTTATGAATTTTAAATTTCCACTCAGAATCATCTTTCTTTTCAAGAATATTATAATCAAGTGGCTGTATTCCTCTTGCATCTTTGTGGGCTATTGCAACAGACATTATCCAATCTAAAAATGATGCCGATTTTAAAAGATTGTACTTATCTATTTTATTATTCTTTGTCATTTTTTGAGAATTAACCGCCCATTTTTGTAAATTCTTTTCAACATCATTTACAGCACCTGTTATTATCAGTTTTTCCTTTGCCCTAGTAAATGCAACGTATAAAACCCTCATTTCCTCTGAAAGCATCTCAACTGTCATCTGCTTTTTCATAGCCTCTTTCATCATTGAAGGGTATGATAATCTAGTTTCTAAGTTTACAACCTGTGGGCCATATCCAAGTTCGTGGTGATATAGAATTCCTCTATTCATATCCATTTTATTGAATCTTTTACCCATTCCACCGCAAATTACTATTGGGAATTCTAGACCCTTACTTTTGTGAATACTCATTATTCTAACAACATCTGCGTTTTCTGATAAGGTCTTAGCCTCTCCCATATCACTATCTGCTTTTTTCAATTTTTCAACAAAGTTTATAAAGTTGAATATCCCTTTAAAACTAGTATCTTCAAATTGTTTAGCTCTTTCAAATAATATTCTTAAGTTAGCCTGTCTTTGCTTACCGGCTGGTAAAATAGCTGCATAGGCGTAATATCCTGTTTCATTGTATAAATACCAAAGCAATTCATCTGTACTTAAATAAGAAGATCTCTTTTGATAATCCTCTAGCCTATCTAAAAAGTCTCTAACTTTTTTATTATCGCAATCATCAAAGCTTGCATATATTTTCATAGCCTCATAAAATGATACGTTTCTATCCACTATTCTTATATCTATAAGCTCTTCTGGAGTAAAGTTATAAATTGGAGATTTTAAAACTGCAAGTAAAGGTATATCCTGCATAGGGTTATCTATTACTTTTAATAGAGATACTATTGTTTTTATTTCAATAGTATCAAAATATCCTGTTCCAGTATCTGCATAAACCGGAATATCCATATTTGTAAATTCTTCTGTAAGCACATTTGCCCAATTTGATGTAGCTCTAAGAAGTATTACTATATCCTTATATTTAGCTTGTCTATATCTCTTTTCTTCCTTGTCGTAAACCATCTGTATCTTTCCATCAGAATTTTTTCCTACAATTTCTTTAATTATCTTTCCTATTGCCCTAGCTTCAATCTGGATATTATCTAAATCCTCTTCTTCCTCAAGCTGCTCATCAGTTAAATCCTTATTCGCCTTTTTTTCAATTATATGGACATCGCAACTTCCTCCGACTATCGCATTTTCTTCATTACATTCTTCAAAAATTGCTCCAGGATTTAATTTTTCTTCATCATTATATTCTATTTCTCCAAGCTCTTTACTCATTATATTTTCGAATATAAAATTGACAGCATCTAATACATTTTTTCTACTTCTAAAGTTTTTGTATAGCATTATTTTTCTTCCATCTTTATCTTTTTCTGTAGAATATGTTTCATATTTATACAGGAATATTTCAGGTTTAGCCTGTCTAAATCTATAGATACTCTGCTTAACATCTCCAACCATAAATCTATTAGGCATCTCTTTATTTGCAACACTGCTCAAAATAGCCTCTTGAACTAGGTTACTATCCTGATATTCATCTACAAATATTTCTTTAAATTCTTCACTATATCTTTTAGCTATATCTGAAGGAATTTGGTTTCCATTTTCATCTTTATCCACTAATATCTCTAATGCAAAGTGTTCAATATCACTAAAATCAATTATTCCTCTATCTCTTTTAGCTTCTTCAAATTTCTTCCAAAACTCTAAAACAACATCTGATATAGCTCTCACTATAGGGTATGACATATCTATTTCCTTTTTAATATCTTTTGAATATCTATTTTTGTACATCTCTGCAACTTTTTTCATACTATCTATAGCTTCTTTTCTATAATCTGTAGCAATATCCCAAGCTTCTTTCATTTCTTCTGGATCATCTTTTTTAATCCTTTTGCCTTTTCTATAATCCTCAGGGTAAAACTCTCCTATAGCCTTTATAAAATCATCCCATCCTCTATCAAGACTATCGTAAACTACATCAATTCTTTCTGATTCTGTTATTATCTTTTGTATATTTTCTATCTGTCCTAAATATGGATGAACAGTAGCTAGAGCTTTTTCCATATTTCCTACTATATCCTCTATCTCTGTTTTTACAGAATTTATTATTATTCTTCCCCATTTAGAAGCTATAAAATCAAAATCATCTCCAACTAAGAATGCCTCTGCTGAGTCATTTAGCCATTTTTCAGGATTTGGGAATGACATTGCAAAGTTATATATAGACATAATTAAACTTTGAACTTGATTATCTCCATTTCTTTCTGCAAAACTATCTATTAATTTTAAAAATCTTTTTCCCTTTTCTGAGTTTTCATCTCCAAGATATCCTTGCTCATATAGCTCTTCAAATACCTCATCTATAGCTTCTTGTGCTATAAGCTGACATTCTGTAGTATCACCAATTCTAAAGTTTGGATCTAATGTTAAAAGGTGTATGTTATTTTTTATAACATCAAGACAGAAAGAGTGTATTGTAGTTATATTTGCTCTATTTAAGAATAAAATCTGCTTTTGAAGATGCTCATTTGAAGGGTCATTTTCTAAAGCTTTAGATATAGCATCTCCTATTCTCTCTCTCATCTCAGATGCTGCAGCATTTGTAAAGGTAACAACCAATAATTTATCTATATCTACTTTGTCATCTGTATCTAATATCATACTTATAATTCTCTCAACTAAAACAGCCGTTTTTCCCGAACCAGCTGCAGCAGATACTAGTAAATTTCCATTTCTATGGTCTATTACCTCTTGCTGTTCTTTAGTCCATTTTGTACTTCCACTACTTCACATCTCCTTCCATCATTTTTATAATATCATCGCTTGTTCTATTAGGTATAACCTTATAGCAATTATTTTTAAGTGCTGTGTCAAACTGACAAATAGATGAATAACTACAGAACCGACAAGAATCTTTATCTTTAGATTTTTTAGGCTCTATTTTTATATTTCCGCTCATCATATCTGTGCATAAATCTTTTATAGATTTTTTTATGTACGCTCTTATAGTTTCAAATTGTTCATCTGTAACTCCAGATGTAGACTTTGAAACACTTCCATCTTTTTTATTTCTAGCCGCCTTAATTATTTTAGACTTACCTCCAGGCAATTCAAGGGCCTTATCCATATACGAAAGTATATCAATATCCTTTATAAGCATTCCATTCATTTTAAACGACTCTATAATCCGCTGTTTAACCTCTTCATCGTCTACAAGTGTACTTCTAGATATTATAGGATTGTCCATTCTGCTGTATAACATCGCTGCAGGTTTTATCGGTACATTGTCTGGTATTTCTCCACCTTCTAAAATTGCATCCATATATACAAGTAGTTGTAACTGAAGTCCATAATATACATCGTTTAAATTTATATCATTTTTGCCCCATTTGTAATCTACTATTCTTATAAACTCTTTATTTTCTTCGTTTATATATTTGTCTATTCTATCAATCTTACCTATTAGTTCTATTCTTTCATTTTCCTTATATTCTACCTCTATTGAAGGGTACTTCCGCTTTTTACCAAATTCAACTTCATAATCATCTGGCTCAAATCTTCCCCGCTTAATCTGATCTGCTATTATTCTCAGAGAAACTGTTATAAGTACTTTTAATCTATGAGCAAGGTATTTATATTTTGGAGAACTCTCAAGTATAAATCCAGGTATTTTAGCTATTAGTTCATCTACCATTTCTGATACTCTAAGCTCTATGTACTTATCATCTACCTCATGCCAGGTAATTCCGTCTTTGTGCATAGTTTTAGAATAATTTTCTATTACCTTGTGTACAAAACTTCCTACATCAGGTGCAGTAAATAGATACTCTTTTCTATCTTTTGCCTTCATTCCATATTCTATAAAATATGCAAATGGACAACTTGCGTATTTTTCCAATCTCGATACACTTATTGTCTTTGAATTGTAAAGCTCTTTTATCTTATCCTCGTCAACATATTCAAATTGATTTGTAAAATCTATTCCTTCAACAATTCTTTTAGTTATATCATTATACCTATCATCATTTAAATAGTATTCGTATGTATCCTTCCAAATATCAGATATTCCATTTTCAAAATCTTTATCCGCAGCTTCTTTTATTTTATCTACCATTGTATTGAATGTAGGTATTTTAGAATTCACTTCTTTTAAGTCCTCTTCCTCATATACTCCTTCTAAGAAATAACTTTTTATATCTACATTCTTAAATAATTTTTTTATTCTAGATATTATTATAGAAGCTCTCTGTGTTTTTCCTTCGCTATCAGCAATAGGGTAGCTTACAGTAAGTCTGTCAGATGTAGTGGTTATAGCCTTATAAACTAAAAATTGCTCTTCAAAGACTCTTTTTCTACTGTCTTTATCTAGTTCTACATCTATATCCGATAATTTTCCTCTATCTGAGTCAGAAAGAAGTCCATTTTCTTTTGAAGGCATTGGAAATACTCCATCTACAGTGCCTATCAAATACAAGTGCTTAGTATTTGGATTGTTCATTCTGTCTACTTCAGTAACTGTTACTTGGTCTATGCTAGGCGGTATAGTCTTTAACTCGTACTCATCAAGTGCAATATTTACAATTCTTATAAATCTTTCTAGAGAAATTTTTTCATCTCCCATAATTTCTACAAGTTGGTCTAATAAATCAGACACCATATTCCAAACCTGGGAATATCTAGCTGCAGATTCTAACATTCCTTTTTCTCTAAGTGTTTCTATTGTATCTTCTATCTTTTCAAATATATTTATATCCTCTAAAAACTCGTATAGATACTTACAAATATCCTCAACAGTGTTTCTCTTTTTAGAAGATAGCTTTTCATCAAACTTTTTAATAGGCTCTATTACCCTATTTTTTATATCGTTAATTCTTTTCTTAGTTTCTAATTCTTCTTCACTTTCCTCATATTCATAAAAAGAATTTGGTAGTCTATATTCCCAAACATCTTCAAACCATTTATTTCCAGAAATTCCGTTTGCTATTACATAATTTTCAAGTAGGCTTATCTCATCCTCTGTAAAATCTAAAAGTCCACTTTTTAAATATCTAAACATTGTCTCATATCCGTATCTTCTCTTTTTCATCTCAAGTACAGATACAATCATTGTTATTATAGGATTATTCTTAGCCTCAGATTTTTTATTAATATAGAATGGAATTTTATACTCAGAGAATATAGATTTTATAAGTGATTCATAAGAATCTATACTTCTTGCAGCAATTGTTATATCCTTGTATCTGTATCTTCCATCTATTATATCGTTGGCTATTTCCTTTGCTACTTCTTCAACCTCATTGTATAGGTTTGAATATTCTCTTATTCTTATTTTCTCTGTTTTCTTTTGATAAATTCTATACGGATATGAGTTGTAATATCTTTCAAGATGTTGTAATTCCTCATTTCCTCTAAATCTCTTTATCTCCTCATTGCAAAGATTTACATCTTTTTCTACTTTTATACCCTCTTTTTCGCATATATCCTTAATTCTATTGTATGTGTTTCTAGTACTTGCAAAGTAGTCCGCATATCCTGTTTTAAATGGAGAGTCCATTATAAATAAAAATGTAGTGATCTTAGCTTTTTTCATAAGTTCTTTTAAAAGTTCATACTGATTTGGTGTGAAACTAGTATATCCATCTACATATAGATCCATATCATCTAAAAAACTACACTCAGATATTTTTTCTGTAAGCATAACTACTCTATCATGCATGTCTACATAATCTTCATGTAATTTTTTCTCAAATTCTCTATAAATCTTGGCTATGTCTTTTAATTTCATAACCAAATTTTCTGGAAGGATTTCTCCGCTTTCTCCTATAATTTCATCAAGTCTATCTGGAGTTATCATAAACTGTTTGAGCTCTGAAATCATATCCGAAATAGTTGTTGTAAATCCAGGCTGTGTATATGATTTTGAGAATAAATCAAGTTCGTTTGAAACAGCCTCTATTGAATTATGTGTAATTATTGCCTTTCCCGCAGCATTTATTCCTACTTTTGATAAATTTCCACAATATGAAAATACTAAATCAGATAAAGTCTTTAAACCCATAGGTCTAACTCTCATATATCTATCCTTAGCCCCAGATGCAAACATATTACTTACTCTTTTTTCCATTTCATAAGTATACTGCTCTGGAAGTAATATTATTATTGGAGATTTTTCATCTTCTGATATAGCCTTTTGCTTGATTTCATTTAGCATATATTCAGTTTTTCCGCATCCACTTCTGCCTAGTATAAATCTAACTCCCATATTTCTCCTCCTAATATTATTAGTAATTCTCCTCAATTTCCTCGTACACTGCTTCATCTACACTGTTTCTATTGCATAACATATTAAATTCGCAGTACTTACAAGACTTTAAATTTTTCTCATTAAAGTTTGATTTTTTTATCTCTTTTATAAGTCCCTCTATTTTTATTTTGTCTTTTTCAAATTTCTCTTCGCTGTATGTCAGCTCTATTGGCTCTGTGTAGTACTCAGGTTGATAGTAGTACATTTTTACTCTGGCCTTTTCCACGCCATTTCCGTATATTTTAGGTATTGCCTCGTAAGCAATTGCCATATATACAATACTCTGCATCCTATTTTCTAAATCGTTGTAATTTAGCTTTCTATTCTCTGTTTTCCAATCCCAGACATCAATACAAAGCTGATTATTTTCTCTATATATAACAGCTAAGTCGTATTTTGCAGTCAATCTACTTTCTTCATCTATTTTTATAGAAAGTCCGTACTCTGGTAAATATTCTCTATCTTCGTAAATAGGTACTGCCTTTTTTACTTTTTCTAACCACTTATCAAATTTCTCATATTCTTTACTCCCTGTAAACTTGCCTACAGGTATTCCAGAAAAATATCTTTCACACATTAAATGAAATTCTCTACCGTATTTCATACTTCTGTAATATTCTTCATCGTCTTCTTTTTTCCAGTTTAGCCCTTGTATATACTTATACCCGAATTTTTTAGGGCAACTTCTAAATGTATTTAATGCATTCTGGCTAAATTCAAATCCAGAAAAATCCATTTTATTCACCTCTTTTATTATCTAACTCTTCTCTTTTGTATATGTTCTTCCATAAGTTCGAAGTACTCACTTTTTTCCTGTTTTAAAGGATATTTTTTCTTTTTATCCTCGTCGCTATTAAATCTAGATGCCGATATTATCAGCATTTCCTTAGCCCTAGTTACACTTACATAGAAAAGTCTTATCTTTTCTCTAATCTGATCTAGCTTTAACTCTATGTCAAAATCTGTTCTTTCTAATCCATTTGTAAGTTTTTCTATTTCTGACATTACTAGTGCTTCAGGATTATTGTATTTTTCTTTTAGGAAATACTTTTGACAAGGCAGCTTAAAATTCAAATCACTAGGGAATTGGTATTTCGTACATTTAAGCATAAATACACAGTCCCACTCCATTCCCTTTGATTTATGATTAGTACATACAGTAACACTACCTGGAGTAGGCTCGTATCCATTTATATTTCCTGTTATGTCTAATATATGTCTAAAACTACTGTTTCCTCTGTCCTTTATTACATTTACTATGTATTCAAAATCTACATCTTTATCTTCTCTTTTTAAGTATTTAACGTAAAATGCTACATATTCTGCAATTGCCATTTCTTCATCTGTTATATCTAGCCTATCCCGTATAAATAAGACTAATAAATCTGCTCTATTCCAAGAATAATCTATTATTTCCTGCATTTTTTCTAATGCTTTTTTAAACTTACAAAATATACTACTAGTATCATCAACTATTCCCAAATCAAGCTCATCAAAATTATAAATAAGCTCGTCTGTTGTAAAACCTTTAAATATGTTCAAGAAGTCCTTCTTTCCTTCTTCACTTTCTTCTTTAATGAATACATCTCCTATTACATCCATTAGCTTATCTATATTGTCGTTATCTATTATAAAGTCTAATATTTTTGCTATATCGTCTATTACTTTCCTCATCTTTTCTGAAGATGTACTTAAATTTTCAAACCGTAAATCATGTTTTTTTAATTCTGCTGCAATCTTATTGCAATCTCTGTTATAAGGTGCCAATATTCCTATACTTTTGTCTGGATATTTTCTTTTTATACCTTCTACAAATCTTACTGTCTCCCTTATTTCATCATCAAAACTTCCTGTATTTAACCATTTTGTATTTATCGTATAGCTCTTTGGTTCTGGATTTTCCTTATATCCTTTTCCTTTTTCAACTGTTTTTATTTTCATATTCTCAAGTGCATCCCTACACTCTATCTCTGGTAAGGCGTTATTTGTATAGTCTACCAATAAATTTGCAAGTTCAAGTATATCCTTGCTGCTTCTGTTTGACATATACATTCTGTGACAACAATCTGCACTTTCTATAAAATCCCTAAAGAATTTTGGATTTGATTCAGAGAAAGTTCCACTTATACTCTGGTTTATGTCTCCTACTCTTACTATATTAGGCTCTTCTCCGCCTATTAACTTAATTATCTTTCCTTGTATTTCATTAGAGTCCTGACACTCGTCCTCAAATATGTATTTGTATTTCTTATGTAGCTTTTCTCTAACTGCATCATCGTCTCTGACTATTTTATATGCGTTTATTAAAAGGTCGTCGAAATCTAATAATCCATGAATTTTTAATTTTTTACAATACATTTCATATATAGGAGCAACTATTACCATTATTCCCTTATAACCTTTTTCAGAAACTCTCTCATTAAGTATATCAGGTGTTATCCCATTGTATTTTAATTTACTTATAGACCTTGTTACTAAATCAAAGAATCCCTGTTTCCATGTTTCTTCAAATCCTCTAGCCTTTTCTTGATTTACCTCTTTGGTTTTTTTATCTACGGCCTTTTCGTAATTTATAAAGTAATAAAAATATTTTCTTCCTTTTTCTGTGGATAAATATTTTTCTATACATTCGTTTAAAATAATAATTCTCTGTGCATCATCAGCAATCATAAATTCTTCATTTAACATCGCTGATTCTGGGTTTTCTTTTATTATTTTAGTTGCCAAACTATGTATAGTCATAACCTCGTATGAATTTGTCAATTTTCTAAGGGTATCTTTATTTTTTCTTTTTAGTTCCTTTATCTCATCGTCTGTTAGAGCTTCATCTATTTCAGCATCTTCTCCATATTTTTCGTTCAATAATTTTTTTATTCTTCCTTTAAAATTATTTACCGCACTATTCATATATGTCAATATTAGTATTTTTTCTTTTCCACTTATATTATTTTCAAGTAACTCAGTAACTAGTCTAGTTACAATAAATGTTTTTCCAGCTCCAGGAACTGCGGGAACTGCCATCGTACTAGACTTATACTCCATTATAGGAGTTTGATCCTCTCTGTAAGTTATTTTCCGCATATTTTACCTCACTTATCTATTAAATATCTTCATTATGCTTATCTGTATTTGTCTGTTAAATATCTTTACTATACTTATATATACTTATTTGCTAAATCTCTTCATTATATATATCGTATATATCTGTATTTCTCTATTAAATCTCTTCATTATCCATTAGATTTATTATACTTGTGTACATCATACTTTCTGATAAATATCCATTTAATGAATAATCGCTCTTAAACGCATATACCTCCTCTGAAGAATCCAACAGAGAGTATAGTTGATTATTCATGTAATATTTTTTTAGCATTTCCTCATCTATATCTGTAAATATGTGCTTTTCCTCATAAGATTTTCTAAGTACTACAGGATTACTTATTTCTTTGGCAATCTTAGGATTCCACATATTACTTCCGCAGTCAGCCCAAATCTGTACTCCTCTATCGCACATAGAATTTATGTAGTAAAAAGGAGTTGTTATCATTATCTTGTCATCTCCTTCGCTATTTTTTAATTCTCTAAATCCTATGTAATCTCTAACATATCCCTTTAAAATTTTATCTATTTCAAAATCTTCTATAACTCCACATTCTGCAGCTTCTTCTAATTTTTCACATTCTATTATTACTTTTTTACATATTTCTATATTTTCAATTCCGTTTTCTAATGCTATAAGTACCTCTGTGTAAAATCTTCTCATAAATTCACTTCTTTTTAGATTTTTCTTTCTTGCAAGGTAGATTTTTTCTATAATCAAGTCTAAGTTATATACATTTTCAACAGAATTGTTTATATCTTTTTTATTTATTTCTATATTTTCTTCATCCATTTCAGTAGATTTATCTTCTATATTTCCCAGGAAATTATCAAATGTTATTTCTCTACTTTCACAGTAAACACTCTCAAACTCAGTATTTTCAAGTACTATAGTTTTTAGTAATGTTTCATTTTCTCTAAAAATATTATTTGCCTTTATTTTATTTATCCCCAGAACTAACGAAATCATTTGTATATATTCCTCTGTTGAAAACTCTATTTCTGAATTTCCTGCATATAATGCGGTAATAATTATCAACATGTTTGCATATCTATGTTGAGATATTTTGAAGTCTGTACTAGTACTAAAGTAGTTTATACCTCTTTTTTTAAGTCCATCAGTTATTCTATGAAGCAATATACCAGAGCCAGGCGGAATTATTATTGCTGTTTTTCCTATTTTTTCCGCTTCTTTTGCTATTTTCTCAGTTTTATATAATATATCATCTATCATTTCTGTGTATAACTGTGACTGATAGCATTCTTTTATTCTACTTGAGAATGGTTTTAAATCTTTATATTTAGCTCCGTATTTTTTATGATTTGATAGATTTTTATTTTCTATACTATCCATATAAGCAAGATTTCCTATATTTTTTATTTCAGAATTATTTTTTCTTGAATAATATTCAACAATATTATCTAGGTCAAAATTATATATTGCAGAAAAGTCCGCACTTATATCACCATATATAAATACTTCTTTTCCTATATATTCGAATACTTTTACTAATTCTAATTCTGCATTTGATATTTTTTCTATTGAATCTATAATTAAATAATCGTATCTTTTAGCTAAACTTTTCTTATATTCTTCATTTTTTAATAGCTTTTCTGTATATAGATATATCGCCATTGGTAAATCTATTGCAGATTTTTCTATAAGTTTATCAGTATATTCTTTTATAATTTCATCATTTTGAGTGTATGAAAATCTTTCTAAATTTTCCTTATTTTTCTTTGTGTAATATATTTTTTCTCCTGTAGAATATATATCTGTGTTCATATATGCTGCCGATTTTAGATTTGAATATATAGATTTTGATATATTTTCTGATGTTCCAGTTATATCTTCAAAATATCCGTATTTATATCTAAAGTTTTCAACCATTTCAGTTATTATATATTCTGGTAATGAGTATGGGATATTATTTGGTATCCCTTTTATACTTTTTAATTCTTTAGATATTAAAGTCCAGTATTTTTCTAATTCTTTCATTATAAATGATATGTATGTTAAAATTTGTGGCTCTTCTATATATGTATTTATATTTATGCTTTTTTTAATTTTTTCGATTAATTTTCCATCTGAGACAAGAAAAAGTATCTTAGAACACTTACCTGATTTTTGTTTTATCAGTTCATTGTATTTTTCAGATACTTTTTTTAAATTTGTTTGTTTAGTTGTTATCTCTGCCATAATCTTCTCCTTTTTTGTAGAACATTAGTTCTTGATATTCTTATTATATCATTTTTTAGGGTAAGTTTAAAGTTGTATATTGTTTGTTTAAAAATATATATATGTATCTTATTTGTTTAAAATCTCATGAGTATATAATTCATATAAATAATATTTTAGAAATTTATTAATATATTCTTTTTAGTTTTTTTCTGATAATATTGTATTGAGGTGATTAATTTGAAAAATATAGTTATTACAGGTGGTACTGGTGGAATTGGAAAAGCATTATGCTATGGTTTTGCTGATTTAGGTTATAATGTTATTAGCATTGATATTAATGATTATAATTTTTGTAAAGAAAATATTCATTTATATATTGCTGATTTAACATCTGAGTATGAAATTAAATCTACTTTCGATAAAATAGTCCATCAGTTTGGACCTATCCATATACTTATAAATAATGGTGCTATTAGCAAATTTAATAAATCTATATATGAAATTTCTGTTGATGAATTTGATACAGTTTTAAATACTAATTTAAGAGGTGCTTTTATATGTTGTAAGGAATTTATTTCTGCAAATAAAAGTCTTAATTTCGGAAGAATAATAAATATAGCATCTACAAGATATAATCAAAATGAAGCTAATTGGGAAGCCTATGGAGCTTCAAAGGGTGGAATAGTATCTCTTACAAATACGCTTTGTGTTTCTTTATCTGGAAGTAATATAACTGTAAACTGTATAAGTCCTGGTTGGATAGAAACTGAGGGTTATGATTCTTTATCAGAGTTAGATCATTCTCAGCATCCTTCTGGAAGAGTTGGTAAACCTGAAGATATTTTTAATATGTGTGCTTTTCTTGCTGATGAAAAGAGTGATTTTATCAATGGAGCAAATATTGTTGTTGATGGTGGTATGACTAAAAGAATGATTTATTTTTAATACAGATTATAAATGGATGAGATGATTGAATTTTCTTCTATAATTTTCAGTCATCTTTTTTATTTACATTTTCAAAAAATAAAAAAAGATTACGTGGCTACGTCCTACTCTCCCAGGGGCCTTCGCCCCAAGTACCATCAGCGATAGAGAGCTTAACTTCTGTGTTCGGAATGGGAACAGGTGTATCCTCTCTTCTATAATAACCACATAATCTTTATTTTCAGAGATTGTACTCTGAAAACTACATACATATTAATCAAATTACCAAATATTTACTTGGTCAAGTCCTCGACCTATTAGTATCGGTAAGCTGCATACATTACTGCACTTCCACCTCCGACCTATCAACCACGTAGTCTTCATGGGGTCTTACTTCCGAGGAATGGGAAATCTTATCTTGAGGCTGGCTTCGCGCTTAGATGCTTTCAGCGCTTATCCGTTCCGTACATAGCTACCCAGCCATGCCTCTGGCGAGACAACTGGTACACCAGCGGTACGTCCACCCCGGTCCTCTCGTACTAAGGGCAGATCCTCTCAAATTTCCTACGCCTGCGACGGATAGGGACCGAACTGTCTCACGACGTTCTGAACCCAGCTCGCGTACCACTTTAATGGGCGAACAGCCCAACCCTTGGGACCTACTACAGCCCCAGGATGTGATGAGCCGACATCGAGGTGCCAAACCTCCCCGTCGATGTGGACTCTTGGGGGAGATAAGCCTGTTATCCCCAGGGTAGCTTTTATCCGTTGAGCGATGGCCCTTCCACTCAGAACCACCGGATCACTAAGTCCGACTTTCGTCCTTGCTCGACCTGTATGTCTTGCAATCAAGCTCTCTTATGCCTTTACACTCTGTGCACGATTTCCGACCGTGCTGAGAGAACCTTTGAGCGCCTCCGTTACCTTTTGGGAGGCGACCGCCCCAGTCAAACTGCCCGCCTGACAGTGTCCCAAGACCTGATTCAAGGCCTCTGGTTAGAGTCCCAGTACTACAGGGGTGGTATCCCAACGGTGGCTCATCCAAAACTGGCGTCCTGGAATCAAAGCCTCCCACCTATGCTGTACATGTAGTACCAAGACCCAATGCCAAGCTACAGTAAAGCTCCATGGGGTCTTTCCGTCCTGTCGCAGGTATCCGGCATCTTCACCGGAATTACAATTTCACCGAGTCTGTTGTTGAGACAGTGCCCAAATCGTTACGCCTTTCGTGCGGGTCGGAACTTACCCGACAAGGAATTTCGCTACCTTAGGACCGTTATAGTTACGGCCGCCGTTTACTGGGGCTTAAGTTCACTGCTTCGATTGCTCTAACAGATCCCCTTAACCTTCCAGCACCGGGCAGGCGTCAGCTCCTATACATCGTCTTGCGACTTAGCAGAAACCTATGTTTTTGGTAAACAGTCGCTTGGGCCTATTCTCTGCGGCCATCTTTCGATGGCACCCCTTATCCCTAAGTTACGGGGTCATTTTGCCGAGTTCCTTAACAACAGTTCTCTCGCTGGCCTTAGGATACTCTCCTCACCCACCTGTGTCGGTTTGCGGTACGGGCGCCTTTAAACTCGATAGAGACTTTTCTCGACAGTGTGAATGCAGATGCTTCGCTACTAAATTTCGCTCCCCGTCACACCCCAGCATTGTATCCGTGGATTTGCCTCCGGATACTGCCTCAGTGCTTGGACGTGCATAACCAACAGCACGCTCATCCTGTCCTACTGTGTCATCCCATTTCTCAAACGCTTATTGGCGGTACAGGAATTTCAACCTGTTGTCCATCACCTACGCCTTTCGGCCTCGGCTTAGGTCCCGACTAACCCAGGGAGGACGAACCTTCCCCTGGAAACCTTGGGTTTACGGCCTGTGGGATTCTCACCCACATCTCGCTACTCATGCCAACATTCTCACTTCTTTACAGTCCACATGTCCTTACGGTCATGCTTCTGCCCAGTAAAGAAAGCTCCCCTACCCATCATAAATGATGCCGTGGCTTCGGTAGTAGGTTTTAGCCCCGGAAATCTTCGGCGCAGGATCACTCGACCAGTGAGCTATTACGCACTCTTTGAATGAGTGGCTGCTTCTAAGCCAACATCCTGGTTGTCTGTGCAATCCCACATCCTTTACCACTTAACCTACATTTGGGGACCTTAGCCGACGGTCTGGGCTGTTGCCCTCTCGACCGTGAATCTTATCACCCACGGTCTGACTCCCAGATAAAAGATGACGGCATTCGGAGTTTGATAGTCTTCGGTAGGTGCAATACCCCCTAGGACATTCAGTGCTCTACCTCCGTATCTCTGAATCTGAGGCTAGCCCTAAAGCTATTTCGGGGAGAACCAGCTATCTCCGGGTTCGATTGGAATTTCACCGCTATCCACAAGTCATCCCCGAGCTTTTCAACGCTCGTGGGTTCGGTCCTCCACGAAATTTTACTTTCGCTTCAACCTGCTCATGGATAGGTCACCCGGTTTCGGGTCTACGTCATGCAACTAAACGCTCAGTTAAAACTCGCTTTCGCTGCGGCTGCATACATGAAGTACTTAACCTTGCTGCATAACGTAACTCGTTGGCCCGTTCTACAAAAAGTACGCGGTCACACAAGAAATGTGCTTCCACAGTTTGTAAGTACAGGGTTTCAGGTTCTATTTCACTCCCCTCCCGGGGTTCTTTTCACCTTTCCCTCACGGTACTATGCGCTATCGGTCACCGGGTAGTATTTAGCCTTGGAGGGTGGTCCCTCCTGCTTCCCACGGGGTTTCACGTGTCCCGTGGTACTCTGGATCATATCGGAAGTCTTCTCACTTCGACTACAGGGCTGTTACCTTCTGTGGCGGAGCTTTCCAAAACTCTTCGTCTGTAATAACCTCTTCCTGATGATATGTCCGCAACCCCTAAGAAGCGAACTTCTTAGGTTTGGGCTGTTCCGCGTTCGCTCGCCGCTACTAGCGGAATCGAATTTCTTTCTCTTCCTTCGGGTACTTAGATGTTTCAGTTCCCCGAGTTCCCCTCAACGAGCTATGTATTCACTCGAAGATACCATGACATTACTCATGGTGAGTTTCCTCATTCGGAAATCTATGGATCAAAGTTTACGTGCAACTCCCCATAGCTTATCGCAGCTTATCACGTCCTTCATCGGCTCCCGGTGCCAAGGCATCCGCCCTGCACCCTTAATAACTTGACCAGTTACAGTTGATATTTTTTTATAAGGTTATCCTCCTTATTTATCACATTAAGGAAATAAATGATGTCATATCATAATATATATGTAGTTTTCAAAGTACAGTTTTGAAGGAATGAACCTTCAAAACCGAACAACAGATAATTCTCCCTAGAAAGGAGGTGATCCAGCCGCACCTTCCGATACGGCTACCTTGTTACGACTTCACCCCAGTTATTGATTCCACCTTCGACGACTTCTCCCAAAAGGTTAGATAGTCGGCTTCGGGTGTCTCCAACTCCCATGGTGTGACGGGCGGTGTGTACAAGACCCGGGAACGCATTCACCGCAGCATTCTGATCTGCGATTACTAGTAACTCCAGCTTCATGTAGGCGAGTTTCAGCCTACAATCCGAACTGAGAATGGCTTTAAGGGATTTGCTCCACCTCACGGCTTGGCTGCCCTCTGTACCACCCATTGTAGCACGTGTGTAGCCCTAGGCATAAGGGGCATGATGATTTGACGTCATCCCCACCTTCCTCCAGGTTATCCCTGGCAGTCTCTCTAGAGTGCCCAACTAAATGATGGCAACTAAAGACAAGGGTTGCGCTCGTTGCGGGACTTAACCCAACATCTCACGACACGAGCTGACGACAACCATGCACCACCTGTCACTTCTGTCCCCGGAGGGAAAGAGGAGATTAGTCCTCGGTCAGAAGGATGTCAAGCCTAGGTAAGGTTCTTCGCGTTGCTTCGAATTAAACCACATGCTCCGCTACTTGTGCGGGTCCCCGTCAATTCCTTTGAGTTTCACACTTGCGTGCGTACTCCCCAGGCGGAGTACTTAATGCGTTAGCTGCGGCACCGAAGGGGGTAACCTCCGACACCTAGTACTCATCGTTTACAGCGTGGACTACCAGGGTATCTAATCCTGTTTGCTCCCCACGCTTTCGTGCCTCAGCGTCAGTTACAGTCCAGAAAGCCGCCTTCGCTACTGGTGTTCCTCCCAATATCTACGCATTTCACCGCTACACTGGGAATTCCGCTTTCCTCTCCTGCACTCAAGTCAGACAGTATCAGGAGCTTACTACGGTTGAGCCGTAGCCTTTAACTCCTGACTTGAAAGACCGCCTACGCACCCTTTACGCCCAGTAAATCCGGATAACGCTAGCCCCCTACGTATTACCGCGGCTGCTGGCACGTAGTTAGCCGGGGCTTCCTCCTCAAGTACCGTCATTATCTTCCTTGAGGACAGAGCTTTACGACCCGAAGGCCTTCATCGCTCACGCGGCGTTGCTGCATCAGGCTTGCGCCCATTGTGCAATATTCCCCACTGCTGCCTCCCGTAGGAGTTTGGACCGTGTCTCAGTTCCAATGTGGCCGATCACCCTCTCAGGTCGGCTACTGATCGTCGCCTTGGTGGGCCGTTACCCCGCCAACAAGCTAATCAGACGCGGGTCCATCCTGTACCGAAAAATCTTTGATATAAAAGTCATGCGACTCTTATATGTTATCCCGTATTAGCATACCTTTCGGTATGTTATCCGTGTGTACAGGGCAGGTTACCCACGCGTTACTCACCCGTCCGCCGCTCTTCTCCGAAGAGAATCGCTCGACTTGCATGTGTTAGGCACGCCGCCAGCGTTCATCCTGAGCCAGGATCAAACTCTCAAAATAAAATTTCTTCAAAATTTTATATCGCCAACGAATTTTTCGCTAATGCTCAAAATTCCGTTGCTCAAAATAAAATTAGTTTGTTAAATCCGCTCAGATGTTATCTCAAAATATCTGGCATGGTTTGTATGGCGTTCGAATTATTTATTCGAACTAAATATATCTGCTGTTCAGTTTTCAAAGTTCATTTTGTTCTGTTTCACTGCCCTCTCTCAAGGACAAGTATTATATTATCATCTTTTAATTTCATCGTCAACACTTTTTTAAAACTTTTTTTGATTTTTTTCAAAACTTTTTTAATCTATATTTTTATTTTTCTCTAAAAACCTCTATTTATCAATATTTTCACGGTCTATCTTCTCTAACTCATAATTATCTATAACATTTACCAAAACATCGGCATACACTAATTCTCCTTTAGAATTTTCTTTTGTCGCATATCCCGCATTTTCTAAAATTTGAGCTTGTTCTTTTGCATTTTTAGCCTTAAATAGACCTGCTTTCTCATATCTTTTATTTTCTTTTAAAAATTTACCATAATCATAAATCGATTCTTTAAATGATCTGTACTTTCTAAAAGCAGCCTCTTCAGTATCATCATATCCTTCCTTAGTTGTCATACTTATAGTTTTACCATCCCATGATTTATCAGCCTTTATACCAAATAAATTAAATCCTTCTTTAGATAATCCAGATTTACCCCAGTCGGACTCTATAGCAGCCCGTGAAATAACAACAGATGGATATATTCCATATTCTTCATATACATCAACTGCCATTGGCTCCACCATCTTTATAAAATCTTCTCTCTGCATATCCTCTATATAACCTCTGCCAAATGTAGAATAAGCAGCAACTATAACAAATGTTAAAACAATTAAAAGTATAGATACTTTTTTATTTTTATTGCTACTTTTAGATTTAGAACTAGATGCCTTTTTACCCTTACTTACTGAACTTCCATTTTTAGAAGTTTTCGACTTACTTTTAGAATTGCTCGGTTTTGAAGATGCTTTTGTTTTAGAGTTAATCTTTTTTTTCTTTTGTGAATTAACTTCTCCTTTTACCTTTTGAAAACTATTACTTCTAATCGGTTTAACTCCTAACTCTCTATCATCTTTATTTTCTTTTATTTTGCCTCTAACACTCTTTCTTAATTCTTCTAATCCCTTGTTATCTATATTATTATTTTCACTCATTCAAAAATTCCTCACAAAATATTATTTAGTACATTTTTTATTATACAATACCAATCATAAGCTATACAATTACAATTACTCATCGTGTTGGATTTGATAGGTAATCAAATAAATAAATTAAATAATAAAAAACCAGTAGACACATAGTATCTACCGGTTAATACTCTTTTATTAAAAAGCTCGATCAATAAAATATAATCAAGCTATCTTGATTTTAACTCTATCCAAGCTTTATCGTACATTTTTATATCTTTACCTATATCTGTAAATGTTTCGCATTTACTTAAGTATTCATCATCAGGGTACGCTCCCTTATTGCTAGTTATCTCTTTATCTAAAAGGTCAAAACAGGCTTTATTAGGAGTAGAATATCCTATATACTCTGTATTTATCTTAGCAATTTCTGGATCTAGCATAAAGTTTATAAACATTTCCGCTTCTTTTTTATTCTCACAAGTAGTAGGTATACACATAGCATCTACCCATCTATTAGTACCTTCTTCAGGGTTGAAGAATTTTAAATCAGGATTTTCTTCCCGCATAAGATGGAAGTCTCCTGAATATATCATTCCTATATATCCATCTTCTCCAACCATTCTATCTTTAACCTCATCATTTACATAAGCTAAAGCATATTCTTTCTGTTTAACTAATAGCTCTTTAGCTTCATTTATTTCTTTTGGATTTGTAGTATTCATACTATAACCTAACTTAAATAAAGCTGCACCCATAGTATCTCTAACAGAGTCAAATATTAATATCTTCCCTTTATATTTAGGATTCCATAATAAATCCCAAGAACCTAAGTCCTTTTCATCTACATACTTAGAATTGTATGCAAGACCTAAAGTCCCCCACATATAAGGAACGCTGTATTCGTTCTTTGGATCGTATTCAGAACCTAAAAACTTCTTATCTATATTTTTCATATTAGGAATATTTTTAAAATCTAGCTTTTCAAGTAGACCTTCCTTCTTCATCTTTGCAACCATATAATCAGAAGGAACTACAATATCGTACTTAGTACTTCCACTTTTTACCTTCTGATACATCATCTCATTTGTATCATACGTAGAGTACTGTACCTGTATACCAGTCTGTTCTTCAAATACATCTATTAAACTTTCATCAATATAGTCTCCAACGTTGTAAACATTTAAAACCTTTGATGAATCTGCAGATTTTCTACAACCTGTTAGAGGAAGCACTGCCATAGATGCAATTAAAACAAGAGATAGTATTTTTTTAGTTATTTTCATCTATCTTCTTCCCCTTTCTTCTAAAGACTGTTTCTTATTAGAAAGTATTAACAGTATAAGAACTGTTATAAACATTAAAGTTGAAAGCGCATTTATCTCTGGTTTTATCCCTCTTCTAGCCATAGAGTAAATTTCTATAGATAAGTTTGTAACCCCATTTCCAGAGTTGAAGAAACTTATTATGAAATCATCTATTGACATAGTAAATGCCATTAAAAATCCTGATACTATACCAGGTTTTATCTGAGGTAGTATAACCTTTCTTAAAGCATAAAATGGTGTAGCACCTAAATCTAATGCTGCATTCTCTATATTTTCTGGCATCTGTCTTAATTTTGGAAGCACAGAAAGTATTACATAAGGAATACAGAACATTATATGTGCTATAAGCATTGTAAAGTATCCAAAATCAACCTGTAAAAATACAAATAAACTCATAAGAGCCACCCCTGTTACTATCTCTGTATTTAATATTGGCAGGTTGTTTACATTCATCATTATAGCTTTATTTCTAGGTCTCATCTTATTTATACCTATTGCACTTAAAGTCCCTACTATTGTAGCTATTATTGAAGAAATTATAGCTATAGTAACTGTATAATAAAGTGCTGTCATTATCGCTTCATTTTGGAATAATCTCACATACCATTTAGTTGTGAATGCTCCTATATGTCCCATTGATCTCGAATCACTGAAAGAGAATACTATTAGGGCAAATATCGGTATATATAGGAATAAGAAAACTAAAAACATATATATATCAGAAACTATTTTTATCTTCCTTTTGTTTTTATTCATTATATAACCATACCCCCTTCTCCGCTTCCGTCGTCCATCTTAGACATTATACTCATTGAAATTAATATTACTATCATAAGGAATATTGAAATTGCAGAACCAAAGTTCCAATCCCCTACAACTGTAAACTGCTGTTCTATTAAATCCCCGATTAGCATTGTTTTTCCTCCACCAAGAAGTCTTGATATAGCAAATGATGTTATTGATGGCATGAATACCATTGTTATGCCAGAGAAAACTCCAGGTAAGCTAAGTGGGAATATTATTTTTCTAAATACTGTAAAATTATTAGCTCCTAAATCGTGAGCTGCATCTATTAAATCGTGGTCCATTTTTGATAATGAAGTGTATATAGGTAATACCATAAATGGTAAGAAATTATAAACCATACCTAATAACACTGCAAATGGAGTATATAAAATTGAACGATACTCTATACCAAATAATCCTAAAAAGCTACTTAATAATCCATTCTGTCCTAAGATTGATGCCCAAGAATATGTTCTAAGTAGGAAGTTCATCCACATTGGAAGTATAAATAAAAGTATTAAAGTTCCTCTTTTACTTATTGGCGCTTTAGATATAATATAGGCTACAGGATAACCTATTAATATACATGCTAAAGTAGCTCCTCCAGATATTAATATAGATCTCCAAAATACTGATAAATATATAGGATCTAAAACTGATTTGAAGTTATCAAGAGTAAAAACGATTTCTCCGTTGACTTCTTTTGTAAAACTGTAATAAACTACTAGGAATAATGGAATTACTACGAAAATGGCACTCCATACTATATATGGATAAGCAAATTTTGATTTTGAATTCTTAATTTTCATCATCTTCACCAGCTTCTATTTCGACTTTTTTCATTATATGTATATCCTCAGGATATATGTCTATTCCTAGTTCTGTTCCTACTTCTGCATACCGAGTGTTGTGAAGTAGCCAAGTTCTTCCATTTTCTTCTAATTCTATTTCGTAGTGTACTCCTTTAAATATTACAGATGTTACTTTTCCTACTATCATACCATTTTCTGGTTTAACCATTTTTATATCTTCTGGTCTTATAACAACTTCTATTTCTTCATTCTTTTCAAATCCTTTATCTACACATTCAAATTCTCTATCAGCAAATACAACTCTGAAATCTTCAAGCATTACACCTGGTAATATATTACTTTCTCCTATAAACTTAGCAACAAATGCATTTTTAGGTTCATTGTATATATCTACTGGGTTGCCCATCTGCTGTATTTTACCTTTATTTAAAACTACTATAGTATCAGACATACTAAGTGCTTCTTCCTGGTCATGTGTTACAAATATAAATGTTATACCTAATTTTTTCTGTATTCTTTTAAGTTCTACCTGCATTTCCTGTCTTAATTTTAAGTCAAGTGCTCCTAGAGGTTCATCAAGAAGAAGAACTTTAGGCTCGTTTACAACAGCTCTTGCTATTGCTATTCTCTGCTGCTGTCCACCTGATAAAGAATCTATTGCTCTATTTTCAAATCCTTCAAGTGCAACAAGTTTTAAAACTTCTTTAACCTTTTTATCTATTTCATCTTTTGGAACTTTCTTTATCTTTAATCCAAATGCTACGTTTTCATAAACATTCATGTGTGGGAATAGTGAATATTTCTGGAAAACAGTGTTTACATGTCTTTCATTTGGAGGTAGGTCATTTATTTCCTTACCTTCGAATATTACACTACCTGCATCAGCCTGTTCAAAACCAGCTATTATTTTTAATAATGTTGTTTTACCACATCCTGATGGCCCTAATAATGTTAAAAACTCGTTTTTCTTTATATCAAGATTAAATTTATCTAATACTACGTTATCTCCACCGTATACTTTATGTATCCCTCTTAGTTCTATTATGTTTTCTGTCAAAGTATAACACCTCTCTCCTCAAAATTAAATCAAACATATTAATCACAAAATAATACTTATTAAAAATTATAATTGCACTACTTTCTCAAATTTAGAAAGTAGGTGGTGTACTTACCCAAAGTACTTTGGCCACTGTCTTACCTTCATTAGATAAGAAGTGTTTTGCTCTAGGCTTAAAGTAGAAACTCTCTCCTTTTCTAACTTTAAGTTTTTTCTCACCTAAGTGAAGAAATACCGAACCTGCAAGTACATATCCAAATTCCTCTCCTTCGTGAGGTTTTTCTTCTTTGTACTGACCTCCAGGCTGTATAGTAACTATTACCGGCTCCATCTCATTTTTCTGTGAGTTTGGAACTAACCATTTAAATTCGTATTTTAATTCTTCGTCCTCTGTTTCAAACATATCGTCTTTAACAAATACTATCTTTTCGCTCTCTGTATCATTAAAGAATTCCTTTAAGTTTGTCCCAAGTATTTCTAATATATCTATTAAAGTAGCTATAGATGGCGACGTTAAATCATTTTCTAGCTGAGATATAAATCCCTTTGAAAGTTCGCATCTGTTAGCTAACTCTTCTTGGGTGAGCTGCTTTTCTATTCTAAGTCTTTTAATCTTTTTACCTATTTCCATTTTCATTTACCTCTGTCTATATATAAATTTTTACTAAACTCTAAGTTTATCGTTTCTAAACTACAACAATTAGATATTATAAACAAAAAGTTTATTTTTTTCAAGGCTTATTTTATTTTTTGTTACAATTTGTTTTATTTTTTATAATCGGCTTTTTTCAATGTATTCAATACTATGCCAAAACCATTAGTCAATATTAATATTTTCAAAGTTTAGTATTAGTATATTTATTTTTTAAAAATTGCACATATTTTTTCACATTACTAATGCTATTAATTTTACATATTCTTAAAACTCCATTCTCATTCAGATGATTATCATCATATAAAACTTTTTTTACTTTCAAATATCAACACATTTAAGGTTTGTATAATTGATTAAATATATATTAAATTTAAATAAAAAAAGAACCTCCTTTTATATAAAGAGGTTCAATAACTTTAATTTTTTCAAATTAGTTATTCTATTTTGTCATATGCTCTGATAATTGTTTTATATATCTTATATCATCTATTATGTATCTATTCTCTACTTTTGTTCCGTCAAATCTACAAGCTTTAAATACTACCTTTATAGCTAATCCAAGACCAAATGCACTTATTATTGTTCCTATACCTACTTTTCCTCCAAGCACTATTCCTACAGCAAGAGCAGTTATATCCATTGTAACTTTGACTACATTTGCTGATTTACCTGTTTTTTTCTGTAGACAAACCATAAGTCCATCTCTAGGTCCGCTTCCAAGTCCACTATCCATATAAAGCACCATACCAAAAGATAGTATTATTAACCCTCCTATAAGAAGAGATAAGCCAGACATAAAACTGTTAGCTGTTGGTATATATCCTGAGTATATTATCATATCCATAAACAACCCAACTAGAACCATATTTGCAACTGTTCCCCAACCTATATTGTCTCCCAATACAAAGTCAGCTATCATTGTAAGCGCTGCAACCATTATAGTCGCTGTTCCTATAGTTATACCAAGTTTATTAGAAAGTCCTTGATGAAGTACATCCCAAGGTTGCATACCTAGATTTGCATTTATTGTCATAACTATACCAATTGAACATATAAAAAGCCCGATTACCAACTTAGCAATTTTTGTTCCTATTGTCTTAAACATAGCATATACACCGTCCATTTTACAAATTTCATCCTTTGACTATATGATACACAGTTTTTGTTGAAATTTCAAGCATTTACGATTTTTTTGTTAAGTTTTATACAATATTTTAATATTATTTATTGATTCTTATAAATTATCTGATCCGAAAGCTAGAGGCATTAAATCATCTATATTTGTTATAAGTGTTTTTTCTCCGTTAGATAATATTATTTCAGCATCTTTTTCTATAAGCTCAGAAAGTACCTGTCTACAGGCACCACAAGGAGTAACAAGTTTTTCTCCATTAGATACAATAGCTATTGCTTTTATATGTTTTTTTCTATATCCATTAGAATACGCTGCAAATATAGCACTTCTCTCTGCACAGTTAGTAAGCCCATAAGATGCATTTTCCACATTTGCTCCTAAGAAATATTTTCCGTCTGTTGTTTCAACACATGCTCCTACTTTATATTTTGAATATGGTGCATAAGCGTTCTGTATAGCTTCAAATGCTTTATCTACTATTTTCATATTAAATACCTCTTTTCTAAAACTAATTTTTTTATATTATACAACATTTAACTTATTTATACCTAAAATATTAGTTAAAATATTTTTTATTAAATTTATAATCTAAAACAAAAAAACGACTACTGTGTTTTCAGTTAGTCGTTTTATATATAGGAAAAGAGATACCAGTAGGTACCCCTTTTATATTATTAAAATATATATTTATATTTTTGTCAGCTATTACTTATAGATTATACTATTTTACTATTGTATAATCTTCTGGTTTTAACTGAGAAGCTGCAGCTTCGTCTAATATTATTATTACATCGTTGTGTAACTGTAATGCTGAAGCTGGAACCATTGGATCTATATCTCCGTAAACAGTTTTAGCTATAGCTTCTGCTTTTCCTTCTCCTGAAGCTAAAAGAACTATTTTTTTAGCTTTTAATATAGTTCCTATACCCATACTTACTGCTTTTTTAGGTACTTCTTCTTCTGAAGCAAAGAATCTTGAGTTTGCTTCTATTGTAGATGGAGTAAGTTCAACTAAGTGAGTATTTTTTATAAATACTGAATCTGGTTCATTGAATCCTATATGTCCATTTTTTCCTATTCCTAGAACCTGTATATCTACTCCACCTGCTGCTTCTATTCTTTCTTCGTATGCTTTACATTCAGCTTCTACATCTTCTACCATTCCATTTGGAAGATTGTAGTTTTCTATGTTTACATGATTGAAAAGATGTTTTTTCATGAAGTAGTCATAACTCTGGTCATTTTCAGCTGGTAACTGATAGTATTCATCTAAGTTAAAGCTTGTTACATCTGCAAAATCTATTTTTCCTTCGTTGTATTTTTCAACTAAAGCTGCGTACATTCCTTCTGGAGTACTTCCTGTTGCTAATCCTAATACTGTGTTAGGTTTTAATATAAGCTGAGCTGCAAATATTCTAGCTGCTTTTTCACTCATCTGAGCATAATCTTTACATACTAATATTTTCATTTCAAAATCCTCCAATAAAATTATTTATCTCTACCGTTTTTACGGCTTTTTACATCTTAAATATAATTATAATTTATTTTTTTGTATTTTATAATATTTTTTTAAATATTCTACTTATATATTAATAGTCTTTTACTATTATTTTTCTTCAAATACTATATCTCCTGTACATATAGTCATGCTACAGTTGAAATCATCATCGAATAATGCAAAGTCTGCATCTTTACCTATTTCTATGCTACCTTTTTTATCAGCTACATGTATTGCTGTTGCTGGGTTTAAAGAAGCAAGGTTTATAGCTTCTACTACTGTTAAATCTGTGTTGTTGTAGAAGTTTCTTACCATAGAGTTAAGTGCAGAAACACTTCCTGCTAAAGAACCACTTTCCAATCTAGCAGCATTGTCTTTAACTATAACTTTCTGTCCACCTAATGAGTATTCTCCGTCTTCAAGACCTCCAGCTTCCATTGAGTCTGTTATAAGTATTAATTTATTTTTACCTTTGTTATGTATTACAAACTGGAATAATCCTTTGTTTACATGTATTGTATCTGCTATTATTTCAGTGAATACATCTCTAGTAAGAGCTGCACCAACTATTCCTGGTTCTCTATGGTTTAATCCTGTCTGAGCGTTGAATAAATGAGTCACACTTCCAACACCTTCATCTATAGCTGCATTTGCTTCATCAAAAGTAGCTTTACTGTGTCCCATAGATATTAATATATCTGTACTTCTTCTTACAGCCTTTATAAATTCAAAGTTTTCGTCTTTTTCTGGAGCTATTGTTATAACTTTTATAACATCTGAGTAATCTTTTATAAATGAGAATTCAGGTATTGCTATGAATTTAGCATTCTGAGCACCTTTGAATGCTTCATTTATAAATGGTCCTTCAACATGAGATCCAATTACCTGAGAACCTTCCATTTTTCTAGCTTTTGCTCTTCTTATTGTTTCTAAAGCTGTGTATATATCAGATTTTCCCATTGTCATTGTAGTAGGTAAAAATCCTGTAACACCATGACGTGCAACAGATTTTGAAATAGTTTCTATCGCATGGTCTGTACCATTCATAGTGTCTTCTCCCATATTTCCGTGGATGTGTATATCTATTAAACCTGGAGATATGTACTTTCCTTTAGCATCTATAACTTCACAATTTGCAGGTATTTCAGAAGTTATGCTCTGTATTTTAGTATCAAATACTATATTTTTTCCTTCTATAACTCTGTCTTTTAATATAATTCTACCGTTTGTAAGGCATTTCATTTTAATACCCCTCCTAATCAATAATTTTTTAATTTATTCTATTAAAATTACATTCTTGATTTTTTAATACATAATTTTATTGTATGTATATTATACTTTTATGATATTTATTACATTCCTATATTTATCTCATACTGATATTTATCACTTCTTATTATAGTTACTGTATATTCTATAATCTTATCATCTTCAGTATAAGATGTTCTCTGTATACTAAGGGCTAACCGTCCTTTTTCACAATGCAACTTTTCACTTACTTTTGCATCTACTTGTATTGGATCTATAATCTGTTCTACCCTAGCTACCTTATATCCATATTCATTCTCTAATATTTTATAAAGAGAATTATCATCTAGCATCCCCTTTGTCATACCTCCACATACCTTTTCAGGAATGTAGGCAATCTCATATCCAAATGGGTCATTTTCAATATATCTAATTCTTTTTATTTTGTATACGTTTTCTCTTTTGTCGGTTATTCCCAACTTTTCCATTATAATCTCATCTGGATTTAGTATTTCAAACTTTACTATATCTGTTCTTATATCAATCCCTCTACTTTTCATTACTTCTGTAAATCCTTTTACATTGTTGAACTGATACTTTTTCTTTTTCTGAGATACAAAAGTTCCTTTACCCTGTTTTCTGTAAAGAACTCCTTCAGATACAAGAGCATTTATTGCTTTATTTACTGTCATTCTACTTATCTCTTGTTCTTTACAAATTTCCCTTTCTGGAAGAAGTACGTCTCCCTCTTTCAATTCTCCAGATTCTATCATCTCTTTTATTATCGACTTTAATTGAATATGTAGAGATACCGAGCTTTTTTTATCTACTTTTTTCATATCGATTCCACCTTTTACTTTGGTATATACCAATTATATACCTATAGTATATTTAATTCAATGCTTTTAACAAAAAAATAAATTTTATTGAGTTTCGCTGAGAAAATTTATTTTTGCAATAAAATTTTTTAATTAAATTTTTAAAATTTCCGTTACTCAAATCAAAATAACTTTCCATTTAATAGTATTTATGTATTATAATAGATTTAATGATTAAAACGTTAGGAGTGAAAATTTTGGTAAAAATAGGAGAATTAAATAAGCTTGAAGTTAAGAGAAAAGCTGATTTTGGCTATTTCTTAGATGGTCAGACAGGTGACTCAACTGATGATGTGCTACTTCACAATAAATTTATTGAGGACGGAACTGAAATCGAGGTCGGAAAAGAAGTGGAAGTCTTCATATTTAAAGATTCTAAAGGAAGATTTGCTGCAACTACAAAGAAACCTTTAGCTTGCGTGGGGGATATAGCATATCTTAAGGTTGTAGACAATACTGATATAGGTACATTTATAGATGTTGGGCTTCCAAAAGATGTACTTGTACCATTTAGAGAAAAAACTCATCCAATGTTTAGAGATGAAAAATATTTATTCTATATATATGTAGACAAGAGCGGAAGAATAGCTGCAACTACTGATATAGACAATCATCTAATTACAGACCATGAGTACAATTTAGGAGATACTGTGACTGGTATAGTGTACGGATTCCAGACTAATGGAACTGCTATGCTTTGTGTAGATAACAAATACGCAGCAGTTATACTAAACAACGAATATTTCACAGATTTAGATGTCGGTCAGATTATGGAAAACCTAAAAGTTATAAAAATATACGAAGACGGAAAACTAGGACTTACTCCAAGAGCAGATAGAAAATCTGAAATGGATTCAGTTGAATACAAGATATTAAGCTATCTTGAAGGAAATGACGGATATATGAGATTTAATGATAAATCTGATCCAAAAGATATAAAAATATTATTCAATTCAAGTAAAAAGAACTTCAAAAGAGCTTTAGGTGTACTTATGAGAAAAGGTATAGTATACCAGGACGAAAACGGAACATATTTAAAATAATATAATCTTTAAGATAAAATTACATAATATCACATATGATAAAAAGACCCCCCAGTAAAGCTGGGGGGTATACATACCAAAAGGCATATACCAATTTTAGTAGTATATGCCTTTTTTATAATTATTTAATAGAAATCTACATTATATTTCTTCAATTCTCCATCTTTGTATTCAATTTTTGCATTAAACACCTTCTTAGTAGCTACCCACTCTAAAAATACTCTATCTCCATCCCACATATTTAAGTCCATAACTTTATCGTTATCGACCCAAAGAAGTCTTCCTTCTGGACAATCATCCAATCTATCCTCTGGAACCTCTCCTTCAAAATCTCTACAACTAAATATAAACATATACCAGTTGTCGTCATTTGCAAACTTCGGGAAAGAAATAAGTCCATGGTATCTTAAAGAATTTACAGTTAATCCAGTTTCTTCTTTAATCTCTCTGATTATACATTCTTCTGGAGTTTCTCCAAATTCAAATTTTCCACCAATCCCAACGTACTTTCCTTCATGTACATCGTTTTTCTTTTTATTCCTATAAAGCATAAGTGTTTTGCCATCTTTTTCAATATAGCAAATTGTTGTAAGTACTGTCATATTCATATTACTCAACTCCTTTGTAGAAGTGAGCAGTTGTGTAATTTCTATTCTTGTTTAGTACTTTTTCTGCAGTATCACTTAATTCAAAGTCATTTTCTGTTGTTTCTATATATGCTTTAGCTATTTCTCTAACTTCTTCTGGTGTTTCTAGTGAAAAGTCTAATCTAAAGAAGTCGACACCAGTTTCTGCAACATCTTCAAGATTTTCAAGCATTATTGTAGGTTCAGAATTGTATATTGTAGTTCTACAGAATTCGCTCTGAGAGAGTCTAAACTGGCTTCCTTTCTGATCTTCTAACATATATTTATCTTTTCTACATTCTGCACATCTTTTGTCTTTTTTACAGTTTCTTACAAGTACACCCATTGGACAGTATTCACTTATCATCATTGGGGCATATCCGTATACAACTGTTTCTATTTCAGCGTCTGTGTGTTTTATAGATTCTTTTATTTCACTTACATTCATTTCCTGAGATATACATATACTTTCCATTCCGCTATTTCTAAGCCAATTCATACTCTCTCCGTTGAATGCGTTTAATGACCAATCTGCTCTAATTCCACATCCACAGTTTTCTGTGAAGAATTTTATTTCTCCCCAACTCGCTGCAAGTACAGAATCCTCTTCAGTTATTTCATCTATTATCTTATCAAATACCTTGTAGTCAGGATTTCTCATTATTCTAGGTGCAGAGTATACTATTTTCTTATTATTTTCTGTAGCTATTTTTTTAGCTTCAGCAAAATCATATAAATTTTCATAGTATATTGTATCTATTTCTAAATCCACAACCGCTTTTAACTGTTCTAAATTTTTAACCTTAACTCTTATTCTAGGCTCTTCTTCTAGATACTCTGGTCTTTTATCTTCTATAGAGTAGTCTATTTCTTTGTCTTTTAGGCTTCTTCCTTTTACAACTTCTCTTGCATCAGATAATTTTTCTATAGCTTCCCTTCTCATTTTATTTATCATACTTACAGGAATACTAACCTCATCGCCTATATCTAGTTCTATATTTTCTAACTCATAAGGAGTATTTCCAAGTTTTTCAAGCTGAGATTTTGCCTTTTCTTCAGATAGTGCCACCTTCATAGCTTTTTCTGCCTCTTTTTCACCCTCAACTAGCACCGAATTTCCTTCTGTGTCAGATATTTCAAGCACTGGTTTTTCTCCTATATAAGCCTTAAATCTCATATAAACAGGTGTTTTGACTAGTTCTTTATCACTTTCAAAAGTAGATTTTACTCTTTCTATTAGTGAGTTGTCAGATGTTTTGAATACATCTTGATTTTTTCTAGCCTCTCCTACAAAGTCTAACTCGATAGTTTCTCCAGCTAATCCTATTTCACTTATCTCATTTCCCTTTATTATTCTACCGATAGTTCCTCCACCAAGGTTTATTCCATCACCTTTTTTAAGAGTATTTTCTAATTTTATCTTTAATCTTTTTCTTTTCTTATTAAAATCTACTACCTTACCGATGTATAAACCTCTGTTGTTTGGTTTTTCAGAGTTCATTATGTCTATACCTTTTTCGCCAAGTATATATCCTCTCGTGAATTTTCTATTAAATATTGTGTATAGTTCGTTCATATCTTCAGTAGTTACACCAGTTTTTCCTGTCGCTATATAGTTATCCGCTGCGTGTCTATATGCAGATACAACTGTTGCAACATACTCAGGTCTTTTCATTCTTCCTTCTATTTTTAAAGATAATACACCTGCATCTATTACTTCTCCAATTTCTTCAATAGTGTTTAAATCCCTAGGACTTAATAAATATTCTCCATTTGTGTTTACAGTTTCACCTGTTTCTACATCTATTAATTCGTATTTCTGTCTACAAGGCTGTGCACATCTACCTCTATTTCCAGATCTATTTCCTATCATACTACTCATTAAGCACTGTCCTGAGTAGCACACACATAATGCACCATGTACGAATACCTCTATATCAACCTTAACCTTTGAGCAAATTTCTTTTATTTCTGGTGCACTTAGCTCTCTAGCAAGTACAACCCTATCAAATCCTATACTTTTTAAATACTCTACATCTTCTAGTGAATGTGCTGCCATCTGAGTGCTTGCGTGTATTTCAAAATCTGGAAGTTCTCTTTTTATAAGCATTGCCATTCCTATATCCTGTACAATTACAGCATCTATATCTATATCGTATAAAAATTTTATATACTCTATAAAGTCCTCTACCTCATTCTGTTTTATCAATGTATTTACAGTTATAAACAGTTTAACTCCTCTTGTATGGCAGTATTTAACCGCTTCCTGCAGTTCTTCTCTATCAAAATTATTTGCAGATGCTCTAGCACTAAAGTCTTTTCCACCTAAATAAACTGCATCTGCACCATTTTGAACAGCTGCTTTTAACGCTTCAAAGCTTCCAACTGGAGCAAGAAGTTCTATTTTATTCATATTTTCCTCCTTCTCATTGAAATCAAATTTTTTATTTCAACATTTCAACAATTATCTAATATTAATCTCTTTTTAAAAACAATTATTTTTTCTTAAAAATCGGCATAAAAAAAGAGCCGCTCCATATATTATATGTATCAAGCGACTCTTTTTGCAATATATTTACATTATTTGTCTAATTTATTTTTTAACTCAGTGTTTTCAAGCTGAAGTTCATAAGCAGTATTTTGGAACTCAGAAGCTATCTGTTCCGCAGTTTCTACTTTTTTATTAGCATCATCTAATTTTTCTTCTAGCTCTTTTATTCTTTCATCTACATTCATTTCCTGGCACACTTCTGGATTCTGTAGTTCTAAAATTTCTTTTTTCTTTTCCTCTACTATTTCCATAAGTTCTGACATTCTTTTCTGTAGTTCTTCAAGTTCTGAGTTTTTAGCTTCAACCCCTGCTTTTAATTCTTCTATTTCCTGCTCTTTTTCATTTACTTTTGTTTCTAGTTCTTTAACAGTTTCAGAATCTACTCCAACTACTGTATTAGCTTTTAATTCTTCTAACTCATTTATTAATGATTCATTTTCTTCAGAGCATTCAAATAGAAGATCCGCTATATTTAGAGCTGTAAGTATTGATATTGCTGATATGCTAAGTCTTGAGTTTACTTCAGCTATTGTACTCATTTCACTATCTACATAATCAGCTATCTGTTTCATTTTTTCAACAGGTTTATCTCCTGTCATCTGATATTCAGACCCCTGTATTTTTACAGTAACTCTATTCATCGGTTTTCACCCCCTAATGATTACTTTTCATTAAGCTCTTAATTCAGCACCTAATTTTTCGCTTAATTCTTTTAATATATTTTCGTGAACTGGTGCTATGTCATCATCAGTAAGTGTTTTTTCAGCACTTCTATAAGTTATGCTGTATGCTACAGATTTATATCCTGTTTCTATCTGAGATCCTTTATATACATCGAATAATCTATAACTTTCAACTAATCCTTCTCCATTAGCTTTTATTATATCTTCTATATCTTTTACATATACTTCATCTTTTACAGTAAGTGCTATATCTCTTGATGTAGATGGATATTTTGGAAGAGATTTGAATACTATTGTTCTATCTGAATTTTCGAATACTACATCAGTATCTATTTCAGCAACGTATACTCTCTGAGTTAATCCGTAGTTTTCTAGTACTTCTGGATGTACTTCCCCTAAGTAACCTACTAATGCTCCATTACATACTATTTTAGCACATCTACCTGGATGGAATGTAGTGTTTTCTTTTTCTGGTATTATTTCATATTCTTTCATTCCTGCTCTTTCAAGAACTTTTTCAACTGCACCTTTTAGAACGAAGAAATCTACTTCTTTTCCGTACATTGCCATACACATGTGGTTTAATTCTGAAGGAAGTCCTTCTTCACTTGGTACGAATACATGTCCACATTCAAATGCTGCAAATTCTGGGTTCTTTCTTGACATATTAGTATATACTATATCAAGCATATTTGGTATCATTGTAGTTCTCATTACAGAAGTTTCTTCTCCAAGTGGATTTAAAAGTTTTACAAAGTTTCTCTTTGGAGAATCCGCTGGTAATTTTATTTTATCTACACCTGATGGACTTACAAATGAGTAGCTAAGTACTTCGTATAATCCTGCTGATAGAGCTGTAGATTTTAATATATCGTTGAATTTCTGTCTTTCAGTTTTTACACCTGCTGTGTAGTTACCTTCTAACTGTTTAGCTGGTATATTTTCGAATCCGTATATTCTTGCTATTTCTTCAAGAACATCTGCTTCCTGTTCCATATCTAATCTGAATGAAGGTACTCTTATTTCTAATTCTTCAGCAGATTTTAAGTCACAGTCGAATTCTAATGATTCTAATATTTCTATGAACTGAGCTATTGGAAGGTCTATTCCTAATCTAGCTGTTATTCTCTTAGGATTTACTGTAAGTATTTTCTGTTCTGTTTTCGAAGGATAGTTATCTTCTATACCTTTTAATACTTTACCAGCACCTAACATTTCAACTAACTGAGCTGCTCTGTTTACAGCAAGTTCTGCTAAGTTTGGATCTATACCTTTTTCAAATCTTGAAGAAGATTCAGTTCTAAGTCCTAATTTTTTAGAAGTAGCTCTTACATTTTCAGACTGGAAGTTTGCACTTTCAAATAATAATTCAGTTGTAGTGTCTTTTATTTCTGAGTTTAATCCACCCATTACACCTGCTAAAGCTAAAGATTTTTCTCCATTAGTTATAACTAACATATCTTTATCAAGAGTTCTTTCCTGTTCGTCTAAAGTAACGAATTTTTCTCCTTCTTCAGCATTTCTAACAACTATTTTTCCAGTTCCTATATCACTTAAATCGAATGCATGCATTGGCTGTCCCATTTCTAACATTACATAGTTAGTTATATCTACTATGTTGTTTATAGGTCTTACACCAGCTTCTATTAATCTTCTCTGCATCCAGTATGGAGATGGAGCTATTTTAACATCTTTAACTATTCTAGCTGCATATCTTCTACATAATTCTGGGTTTTCTATCTGCACATCGAAATCTATTGCTTCATCAGCTTCTTCTTTAACAGATACTTCTGGGTATTTAACTTTTTTACCAACTGTTACAGCTGCTTCTCTAGCTATACCTATTACACATCTGCAGTCTGGTCTATTTGATGTTAATTCGAAGTCTATAACAGCATCATTTATGCTAAGAACTTCTTTAACATCTTTACCTGTTTCATAACTATCTTCATAATCAAGAAGGAATATTCCGTTCTTTTTGTATTCTTCAACGTATTTTTCATCTATTCCAAGTTCAGCTGCAGAACACATCATACCTTCTGATACTTCGCCTCTTAATTTTCCTGTTTTTATTTTTATTCCACCAGGAAGTTTAGCTCCATGTATTGCTAGAGGTATATAGTCTCCAACTTTTACATTTTTTGCTCCTGTTACTATCTGAAGAACTTTTTCTCCAGCATCAACTTTTGTTACTATTAATTTATCTGCATTTGGATGTGGGTTTATTTCTAATATTTTCCCAACTACAACATTTTCTATATCTTCACCGAAGTATTCAACAGTTTCCATTTTAGTCCCTGTCATTGTCATCATATCGGCAAATTCTTTTACGTCCATATCTATATCTACGTAATCTCTTAACCATTTTACTGATACTAACATTTAATTTTTCCTCCCTATTTCATCAAATTAGAACTGATCTAAGAATCTAACATCATTTTCGAATAATAATCTTATGTCGTCTATACCGTATTTAAGCATTGCAAGTCTTTCAACACCCATACCTGCTGCGAATCCACTGTAAACTTCTGGATCTATTCCACAGTTTCTAAGTACATTAGGATGTACCATACCTGCACCTAATATTTCTATCCAACCTTCTCCTTTACAAACTGGGCAACCTTTACCACCACATTTGAAGCAAGTTACGTCTATTTCCGCACTTGGTTCAGTGAATGGGAAGTTGTGAGGTCTGAATTTTGTATTTGTTTCACTTCCGAATAATTTCTGAACGAATGTGTTTAAAGTTCCTTTGAATTCTGTCATAGTTATGTCTTTTCCAACAACTAGAAGCTCTATCTGATGGAACATTGGAGAATGTGTAGCATCTGGAGAGTCTGATCTGAAGCATCTTCCAGGAGCTATTATTTTTATTGGTAAATCTTCTTTTTCCATAGTTCTTATCTGAACTGGAGAAGTCTGTGTTCTTAATAATAAATCATCATTTATGTAGAATGTATCTGACATATCTCTTGATGGATGGTCTTTTGGAGCATTTAATGCATCGAAGTTATTTCTAACTGTTTCAACTTCTGGACCTTCTGCTATTGAGAATCCCATTCCTATGAATATATCAGTTACTTCATCTATTATTTTAGTTATAGGATGTTTTTTACCTACTTTAAATTCTTTTGAAGGCATTGTAACATCTATTACTTCTTCTGCTAATTTTTTAGCCTGTTCTGCTTTTTTAAGCTCAGTTTTAGCGTTGTTTATTCCTTCTTCTATTGCTGTTCTAACTTCATTACCTACTTTACCAACAACTGGTCTTTCTTCAGCAGATAATTTTCCCATTCCTTTTAATATTATTGTAAGTTCTCCCTTTTTACCAAGGTATTTAACTCTAAGACTTTCAGCTTTTTCTATACTGTCAGCCTGTGCTATTTCAGCTAATGCATTTTTCTGTAATTCAAGAAGTTTTTCCTGCATCTTTAAAATCACCCTTTCATAAATAGTTTTTCTTATTTTTCTTTGCGAAAATTTATTTTCTTATTTTTTTCATAAAAAAAGTCTTTCAATCCCAGCTAGGGACGAAAGACTATAATTCCGCGGTACCACCCTAGTAGTCTAATAAATTATATTAGACCACCTCAAAAGATTTAACGCATCCTATACGTCCAAACTTACACATCAAATCGACTTCAGTATGGAAACTCCAGAGTGAACTTCCCATGATATTTCAGAAGATTGCTCACAGCCAACGACAATCTATCTCTTTACTGAAATGGTTCACAGTACTTTTCTCTATCAATGTCAATTATTTTTAATTTTTGTAATTGTTTTTACAATTCCCTATGATTATAACATATTGTTTGTCTTTTAGACAAGTGATTTTTTGATTTCATACATTAGAATTGCTGAACTTATCGCCGCATTTAAAGATTCTGCACTTCCATATATAGGTATCTTTACAAGTAAATCAGAATTTTCGGCTATAACATCATCAATTCCATTAGCCTCATTTCCTATTACAAGTGCAACTTTATCCCCATAATCTACAGTATCGTACCAGTTTTCTGTATCAAGCCAACTTGATACAATCTTTATACCTTTAGATTTTAATGTAGATAACATCTCATCTCTTTCAGCAGGAATTATATTCATGCTAAATATAGAACCCATTGTAGATCTTATTACCTTTGGGTTGTATATATCGACACATCCTTTTAAAGTTATTATCGCATCTGCACCTGCTGCATCTGCTGTTCTTATTATTGTTCCCATATTACCAGGGTCCTGAATTCTATCTAATACTATAACGTATTTATCATCATCAGTTAGATTCTTTTCAAGAGTCTTTTTCTGATAAGAAACAACTGCTAGTATACCCTGAGTGTTTTCAGTATCTACCATATCTTTAAAATTCTTATTAGTTGTCTTATATACTTTTATATTTGCATCTTCTAATTTTTTTAAAAATTCTCTGTGTTCTTCTTTATTTTCAAAATCCTCATTTATAAAGACATAATCTATAATATCCTTTTGCTCAAAAGCTAACGTTAATATTCTATATCCTTCTATTATAAATTTGCTCTCTTTATTTCTGTTTTTTGATTTTAGAAGAAGTTTGGTATTTTTTATTTTTTCATTGTCCTTACTAGTTATTTCTACCATAAATTATCTTCTCCCCACAGTTTCAATATTTTGATTTATTATATCTCTAATGCTTGAGTTTTTACCTATTATTACAAGTATATTTCCACCCTCAAGTTTTTCTTCTGGAGAAGGAGTTACATTTATTTCTTTTCCGCTCTTTATAGCAAGAACTGTTATTTCGTATCTACTTCTAAGCTCTAGCTCTATAAGAGATTTGCCCATCCATTTTTTAGGAACAACTATTTCAACAATAGAGTACTCTGGATCTAATTCTATATGGTCTAGTATATTATTTGATACTAAGTTGTGTGCAACCCTAACTCCCATATCTCTCTCTGGGAATACAACTCTATCTGCACCTATTTTATAAAGAACTTTAGCCTGTAATTCATCCTTAGCTTTACAGATTATTTCTTCTACACCCATTTCTTTAGCTATAAGTGTAGCCATTATAGATGCCCTTATATCTGAACCTATTGCAACTATTGCAACATCGAAGTTACTTAGACCAAGTGATCTAAGTGCCCGCTCATCTGTAACATCGACAATTGCTGCATGTGTTACTTTATCAGAAAGATTCTGTATTATATCCTCATTTTTATCTATTGCCATAACCTGATGGCCTAATAAATGCATTGTAGATGCAACTGAAGCTCCAAATCTACCGCATCCTATTACTATATATTGTTTCATACTCATTTTCTCCTCTCCTAATAACCCTAAAAATTTTATCCTACGATTAAGCTTCCTTCAGGATATCTAACCGGCTGAACCTTTTTAGAACTACCTGACATAAATGCCATAAATATTGTAAGAGATCCAACACGTCCAGCGAACATATACATTATTATAAGTAGCTTACCTATTGGTGTAAGTGTAGGGCTTCCTCCTATACTAAGTCCAACTGTAGCAAATGCAGATGCAACCTCAAATGCAGCTGCTGTTAAAGTAAAGTGTTCCTGTGTTGCTGATAATAAGAATGTTCCTATTACAACAAAGCTTATTCCTACTACAAATATTACCATAGCTTTTCTAACAGTAGATGAGCTTATTCTTCTTTCATATATTTCTATATCTGATTTTCCTAATATAAGACTCTTAACTGATAATAAAAGTGTAGCAAGTGTTGTAACTTTTATACCACCACCAGTAGATGCCGGTGCTGCACCTATAAACATTAAAATTATCATAGCAAATAGAGTACTTTCTCTTAGCTTAGTAAGGTCTATACTAGCAAATCCTGCTGTTCTAGATGTAACAGATTGGAAATATGCATTTACAACTTTCTGCATTATAGGCATATCTCCAAGAGTACTTGGTCTATCAAACTCTATTGCTAAAATTGTAATTGTACCTACAATTATAAGTGCTCCTGTTGTAAAAATAACTACTTTAGTATGTAGGTTGAATTTTGAATATCTCTTTTCTCTTATTATATTTAGTAGAACAGGGAATCCCAGACCACCAAATATTATTAAAAACGAAATTGTAATCATTACTACATAATTATTATTAAAACATACTATAGATGTAAATTGACCAGCTGTAGCTCCCATAAGGTCAAATCCAGCATTGCAGAATGCTGAAATCGCATGGAAAATTGAATACCATGTTCCTTTTACAAAACCAAACATCGGTATAAATGTAGTCGATAGTATAATAGCTCCTATACCCTCTATTGCAAATGTCATCATAAGAACATATCTAGTAAGTCTTACTATACCTGATAAATCTCTTTGATTTAATGCCTCCTGTATTAGTAGCCTTTCCTTTAGATTTATTCTTTTACCCGTAATAAGTGCAAACATTGTTGTAACAGTCATGAATCCTAGTCCACCTATTTGTATAAGCATTATTATCGTCAGCTGACCAAAAAAGCTCCAATAGGTAGCTGTATCAACTACTACCAATCCCGTAACACATACAGCTGATGTAGCTGTAAATAATGCATTTAAAAATCCTATACTCTCTCCGTTTTGTGTAGCTATCGGTAAATTTAGCATTATAGCTCCTGCTAATATAACCGTTGCAAACCCGATAACCATTACCTGAGTTGGTTGCATTCCACTCCCGTAAGAAGCAACTCTTTTGAGCATTGTTTTCAATTTTCCTCGTACCTCCTAACATTATAAAATTACATATTTCTATATAACTTTACATAATGTGTATATTAACACCTTTTATTTTTTTATGTTTATTTTACATTTTTATTTTAAGCTCTAATTAATTATTTTAAATATCATTAATATATTATATTCTAATTTGGAATTAAAAACAACCTTATCAGATACAATCAATTGTTAAGTTTGAACCATAAAAAAAGACTGTCTTGCTTATGCAAAACAGTCTGTATTTACGTAGTATAATGTTAATTAAGCTAATTTAGCTTTAGCAACTTCTACAAGTTTAGCGAATCCAGCTGGATCAGCTATAGCCATTTCAGATAACATTTTTCTGTTAACTTCAACACCTGCTAATTTTAAACCGTTCATTAATCTTGAGTAAGATATTCCGTTCATTCTAGCAGCTGCATTTATTCTCTGTATCCAAAGTTTTCTGTAATCTCTTTTCTTTAATTTTCTACCTATGTATGCATTTCTTAATGCTTTCATAACGAATGCATTAGCTGGTCTAAATAATTTGCTTCTAGATCCTCTGAATCCTTTTGCAAGTTTTAAAACTTTTTTATGTTTTTTACGGGCATTCATACCTTTTTTTACTCTTGCCATTATTCTTATCCTCCATTATTTATTATTTAAAATCTTCTTATATTTTCCGTTTCTTTTATTACGATTCTTATTTGTATGGTAATAACTGAGCTATTCTTCTAGCATCACCTTCAGAAACTAAAGTTGACTGTCTTAAGTTCATTTTAGTTTTTGCAGATTTTTTAGTTAATATATGGCTTTTGTAAGCTTTAGCTCTTTTTAATTTTCCATTTCCTGTTCTTTTTAATCTTTTTGCTGCACCTCTATGAGTTTTCATTTTTGGCATGACAAAGTTCCTCCTCTCGAATATTTATCTATTTTTTTGGATCTATTATTACAACCATGTTGTTCCCTTCAAATGTAGGGGCTTTCGCTGGTTCTCCAAACTCTTTCACTGCTTCTATGAATTTAAGCATTACATCTTTACCAAGGTCTTTGTGACCTAATTCTCTACCTCTAAATCTAAGTTCTACTTTAACCTTATCTCCTTTTGATAAGAATTTCATAGCCTGTTTAGCTTTAGTGTTAAGGTCATTCTGTTCTATACCTGGTCTTAATCTTACTTCTTTAACATTAACAGTTTTCTGTTTTTTCTTTGCTTCTTTTTCTTTTCTTGCCTGTTCGTATCTGTATTTTCCATAATCCATTACTTTACAAACAGGTGGTTTAGCATTTGGCGAAATCATAACTAAATCTAAGCTTTTGCTGTTTGCTAATCCCTGAGCTTCTTTTATAGGCATAACTCCAAGCTGTTCTCCATCTGCAGAGATAACTCTTACTTCCTTTTCTCTTATCTGTTCGTTTATTGCGACTTCCTTACTAATGGTAGTCCACCTCCATCATTATATTAAAAAAGGCGAATGATAAATTATCATCCGCCATATAAGTTCTCATTACTAATTAAAGCTTTTACCTAAAGCTTTTTCTAACTCATATTAACACTTACTAACTCTCGTCGTAAGGTGAGAAACGGATTTCTACTTGCTTTTTTTAACTTACTTGTTTATTATATTACTTTCATCAACTTAATGCAAGTCTTTTTTTGAAAAAATTTAAATTTATTTTTGAGAATAAATTTTTAATACTAATTTTCTACAAAAATGTTATCAATATTTCTATAAATCAAACTACTGTGTTATTATTTCTATTCCGTCTTCAGTTACTAGTATCTGATGTTCCCACTGAGCTGATAGAGAATCGTCTGCTGTATATACTGTCCATTCATTTACATCATCCACATATACATCGTATTCTCCTTCATTTATCATTGGCTCTATTGTAAATATCATTCCTGGAACTAATACCATTCCCTGACCTTTTTTACCAACATGTGCTACAAATGGATCTTCATGGAATTCTAATCCTATTCCATGTCCACCAAATGCTCTTACTACTGAATATCCATTTTTTTCTGCTACTTCCTGTACTGCAGCACCTATATCTCCAAGATGTCCCCAAGGTTTAACTGCTTTTATTCCTGCTTCTAAACATTCCTTTGCTACATCAGTTATTTTATCAGCAGCTTCACTAACTTTTCCTATTTTGAACATTCTTGATGCATCTGAGAAATATCCATCTTTTATAGTAGATACGTCTACATTGACAATATCTCCTTCTTTTAAGATTATATTTTCATCTGGTATACCATGGCATACTTCACTATTTATAGAAGTACAAACACTCTTAGGGAATCCACCATATCCTAGAGGCGCTGGAGTTGCATCATGAGCTATCGTATAATCGTAAACTATTTTATCTATGTCAGCTGTACTCATTCCTGCTTTTATATGTTTTGCAACTTCATCAAGTACTCCTGTGTTTATTTTTCCACTTTCTTTTATTGCTTCTATCTGTTCTTTATTTTTTATTAAAGATTTTGGTGGCATTATATGCCCTTTTGCTGCCATTTCATTGTATTTTTCATCAAAATCCATATGGCATTTTTTATATTTTAATCCGCTTCCACACCAGCATTTATCATTTCTATTAGTAGTCATATGCTATCCTTCCTTTTCCGCTTATTTTTAATTATTTTAAATCTACATTTATATTTTAACACTTATTTTTAATATGTGAAGGTTTATTTATATTTGAAAAATAATTTTATTAATTACTACTAATTGACAAACTTAAATAATTTCTTTTATAATAATATATGATATTTATATGATAATTTTTAGCAATAAGGGAGTAGTTGGCAATCCTTTTAGGATTGTAATTTAGTCAACATACTGGCAGTTTGACTGTCTGGCTTTATTTTGAATGACGAGACTTATCTGCAGCTTAGGCTGTAGATAGGTCTTTTTTTATTTTCATTTGAAAGTAAATCATTTATTTTTCCCTTTTAATTATCATTTTTTACATTATTAATTTATTTGGAGGAAATTATGAGTTTAATTGAATTATTCATAACTGCTGTGGCACTTTCAATGGATGCTTTTGCAGTTGCAATTTGTAAAGGGCTTACACTTAGAGAAAGAGATGTAAAAAAATCCCTTCTAACAGGTACATACTTTGGTGGATTTCAGGCACTTATGCCTGTAATAGGATATATTCTAGCTAGTAGCTTTAAAGAAAAAATCATGTCTATAGACCACTGGGTTGCATTTGTTCTTCTTGCACTTATAGGAGCTAATATGATTAAAGAATCTAGAAAGGAAAGCTGCGACGTCGAAAGCTCTTCTTTTGATTTTAAGACTATGGTAGTTTTAGCTATAGCTACTAGCATAGATGCAATGGCTGTCGGAATCACATTTGCATTCTTAGGTGTGAACATAGTCTATGCTGCTATATTAATCGGAATTACGACATTTATCATATCTGCATTTGGAATAAGAATAGGTACTCTATTTGGGATAAGATTTAAATCTAAAGCTGAATTTGCAGGTGGTGTAGTTCTTGTACTCCTTGGAACAAAAATACTTCTACAACATTTAGGAATTTTTTAGAAAATCACCTTTATACTTTTACACTAATTACAAAAGAATCGTAAATATAAAAAATGGACTATTGTATTATTTTCAATAGCCCATTTTTTATATTATAATTTTTCATTTTTTATTTTGATTTATATTTTTTATTTTAAAGACATATCTTTTTCTATAACAGCACTAACTGCTTTTTCAACTGTGCTCATAAAGTTATTGTCCTGAAGCTGACAAACCCCTTCTATTGTTGTTCCACCAGGTGAACAAACCTCGTCCATTAATCCAAATGGATGTTTATCAGATTCCATAACCATCTTAGCTGAACCAAGAACTGAACTTGCTGCTATTTCTAGTGCTACATCTTTTGGAAGTCCCCATTTAACACCAGCTCTTGCTAAAGCATCTATATATATGTAAGTAAATGCTGGAGATGCACATCCAACTGCTGTAAATACTGCAAATAGGCTTTCTTCTATTTCTACTATACTTCCTATTTCCCCAAACATTGTCTTAACAACTTCTTTTTCTTCATCAGTAACATTTTCACTGCAAGTAAAACAACTTGTAGACATTAATGCCTGTGCATTTACATTTGGCATAACTCTAACTACATGAGCATCTTCACCTAAATTTTCCTGTAAATAGCTTATTTCCTTACCTGCTGCTATTGATATAACTAACTGTCCTTCTCTTAAAAGATTTTTAACTTCCGGCATAACATCTGGTAAAACCTGTGGTTTTACTGATAAAACTACAACATCAGATTTTTCCATAAGCTCCTTAACAGAATAACAAGTAGTTAAACCATACTCTTCAGATAGCTTTTCTACCTTAGCAGCTGTTCTATTATATCCTAGAACATCAGCATTATCAAAAGAATTACCTAAGCACATACCTTTCATAATAGCTGCTGCCATATTTCCTACACCTAAAAATCCAAACTTCATACAATTCCCTCCTCAAAACATTACTTTTGCATTTTATATACACTGCCAAACTTTAAATGTGGCAAATAATATACCTCTACTTTTTCACCTTTTATTAATATCTTATGAACAAAACCTATATCAACTTTTTCCTTTGTTATTTCATCTTCAATAATAACAGAATAATCTCCGTGAGATGTCTTGTCAACTTCTACTACTCTACCTATCACATGTGGGTATTCATTTTTTTACACAAAGGGTAAATCTTTTAACCCAGCTACTCCAATTGTAAAAACACATATTCCCGAAAAAATAACACCTAAAATCCAAAAGATTATTTGAAAATATTGTATCTTAGGATTCTTATTTACATAATCTGAATTCAATCTCATCCTATATTTTTTTGTTACTAACTCGTAAAACATCCTAACAAACACAATACAAACTAATACTATTCCAATATAATAAAAAATAACTTTATATACATTCATATATATTACCGCCTTTAAGATTTTAATAACTATTCTATAATATAGAGTTTTTTAATATTATTTAATTTTTTTCATAAAATATTAAATTTTCATTGCTATTTACTATAGTATATCATTAGAAATTTAAACAGTCATTATATTTATATTACATCTAATAATATTTCGTATTAATTTCATAATTTTCAGACTTTCTAACATATAAAATAATGGTGTCATGAAAAATTTTGTAACACTTTCTTTTATTTTTTATAATAGTATATCTGTTATAAATGATTGCTGTTGCAAGTTTTTACAATCGGTATTTAAGTTAGTAACCACAAATTAATTTGCATCTACAATTCCGCAAGCGCCCCATACATTTAAATATTTTCAAATAATAATTAGGGCGCTGAGGACTGGAGAGCAAATAATTGTGATTACTAACTTAAAGAGGCCATTGCATTAATTGCAACAGCCTCTTTAATAATTTATTCCATTACTATATTTTCTCTTGATTTTACTTTAGCCTGTACATCTTCTATGAATTTAGCTAATTCAACATTACCTAATTCACCTTCATCTCTAGATCTTACAGAAACATTGTTTTCAGCTTCTTCTTTTTCACCTACTATTATCATGTAAGGAACTTTTTCTAGCTGAGCTTCTCTTATCTTGAATCCAACTTTTTCAACTCTACCGTCAACTTCAACTCTTAATCCATTGTTGAATAATTCTTTTCTAACTTTTTCAGCATAATCAGCATATTTGTCAGATATAGGTATTATTTTAACCTGAGTTGGAGCTAACCAAACTGGGAATTTACCAGCATACTGTTCTATAAGTATTCCTATGAATCTTTCTATACTTCCGAATGCAACCCTGTGTATCATAACTGGTCTATGTTTTTCTCCATCCTGTCCTATGTAAGTAGCATCGAACTGTCTTGGAAGCTGCATATCTAGCTGTATAGTACCACACTGCCAAGTTCTTCCTATGCAGTCAGTTAAGTGGAAGTCTATCTTAGGTCCGTAGAATGCTCCATCTCCTTCATTTATAACGAATGGAAGATTTAATTCTTCAAGAGCTCCTCTTAAACCATTTTCTGCTGCTTCCCATTCTTCATCAGAACCCATAGAATCTTCTGGTCTAGTAGATAATTCTAAGTGATATTCAAATCCAAATGTTTTATATATACCATCTATTAAAGATATTACACCTTTTATTTCATCTCTTATCTGTTCTGGTAACATGAATATATGAGCGTCATCCTGAGTGAATGCTCTAACTCTCATTAATCCGTGAAGTGCTCCAGATAATTCGTGTCTATGAACTCTACCAAGTTCAGCAACTCTCATTGGGAAATCTCTGTAAGAGTGCATTTCGCTCTTGTAGTATAACATTCCTCCTGGACAGTTCATTGGTTTTATAGCGAAATCTTCTTCATCTATTTTTACAGTATACATATTTTCTTTGTAGTGATACCAATGTCCTGAAGTTTCCCATAATTTTCTATTTAATATTATTGGAGTTTCTATTTCAACGTATTCAGCTGCTCTATGTACTTCTCTCCAGTATTCTAATAAAGAATTTTTAAGAGCCATACCTTTTGGTAACATTAGAGGGAATCCAGGTCCTTCTTCAGGTATCATGAATAATCCTAATTCTTTACCTAATTTTCTGTGGTCTCTTTTCTTAGCTTCTTCTAACATATGTAAATGTTCTTCAAGATCTTTATTTTTTTCGAAAGATACACCGTATATTCTCTGAAGCATTTTTCTATTTTCGTCTCCACGCCAATAAGCACCAGCTACACTTGTAAGTTTAACTGCTTTTACTTTCTTAGTTGAAAGAAGGTGTGGTCCAGCACATAAATCTGTGAAATCACCCTGTTTGTAGAATGATATTACTGCATCTTCAGGTAAATCTTCTATTAATTCTACTTTGTAGTCTTCACCTTTTTCCTGCATTAATTTTATAGCTTCTTCTCTTGGAAGTTCAAATCTTTCTATTTTTAAATCTTCTTTAGCTATTTTTTTCATTTCTTTTTCTAAAGCTTCAAGATCTTCTGGAACTAAACTATGTTCTAAGTCTATATCATAGTAGAATCCATTATCTATAGCAGGTCCTATAGCTAATTTAGCTTCTGGATATAATCTTTTTATAGCCTGAGCTAGTATATGAGATGAAGTATGTCTAAATACTTCTCTACCTTCTTTATCTTCAAATTTTAAAAGATTAACTGCACAGTCTTTGTCTAATACTGTATCTAATCCAACTACTTCCCCGTCTACTTCAGCTGCAACTATACTTCTTGCAAGACCTTCGCTTATTGATTTAGCAACGTCTAAAACTGATACGCCAGATTCAAATTCTCTTACATCGTTTTTTAAAGATACTTTTATCATTTCCTTTTGTCCTCCCCTTTATATTAATTAATAATAATTTACTTATTGATTTTATATTTTGCAATTTATAGAAAATAAAAAAACTCGTCCCATAAAACTGGGACGAGTATACTCGCGGTTCCACCCAAGTTGGTATTTATAAATATAAAACACCCTCTTGAAGATTATAAGGTAATCACCCGGATACTTTCACTTTCGCTACTAAATCCAGCTCCAAGCTAGTTTTCAGATAACTCATTTCTTTTAGGCTCTCAGCCGGTGGCCCAAATTCTCTGTAAGACGACCTTTATCCTACTCGGTCTTTTCATCGCTAATATAAAATTCTGATTTCATTCTACCACATCATTTTGCATATTTCAATATAAAGCTTTTAATTTTCTGAAATATTATATAATCAGTGTTATTAATCCCTGAACTATACCTATTAAAAATCCTAATATTAGACCTAAAACTTCTATATGTTTTAACTCTTTTTTAGCTATTCTAACAGTCATTTCTTCTATATATTCTATATCGAATTCATTTATTCTATCTTCTATAATTTTTTCTATATCTACTCTATTTTTTGCCTTTTCTACAAAAGTACTACCAAGCTCATCTATCGCATTTCCAACCTCTTTATCAACTATATCTGATATATATCCGTTGATTTTTGATACTAAAGATGATGGTAAAAATATCGCCTTTTCTGATATTATATTCCCTATTTTAGAATTTATATAACTTGCTATTTCTTCTTTATCTTCATCCTTTATTATTCCATTGAATATATCATCTTCGCTAAGTAATTCTCTTTTAACTGTTTCTGCTACATTTTTTGCTATTTCAGCTCTTCTTTTTGGAATAAGCCCCATTATCTCTATGTTAGTAAGTGGTATTTTTATCGGCTCATAAGGTTTAAACAGCATTTTTATTGCAACAACGTTTGTAATATACCCTATAACTCCCCCTATAATCGCCATAAATAATATTCTTAAAAAGATATGCATAACTGACTTCCTTTCCTCTTTAAAATTTTTTATTTAAATTTCTATAAATATTTCCTACATATATATCAGAATATAATTATATACCTTTATGTTTATTTTATTCAACACTTTAATTATTTTAATCTATATTTTATTTTAAATCTACTATTCTAACAAAATAGGAATTATTGAACCCAAATCTATAAGTTTTTTATTTGATAAAGATACAACTTTTTTTCCTCTTTTAGCTAAAAAATCTCTAATCTCTTCAAAATTAGGATGCTTTTCTATATCCCCTAAGAATCCTATCTCATTTTTAGACAATAATCCACTACATCCCCCTATAAATCCATAATTCATGTCAAACAAATCTATATTTCCTTCTTGTATAAGTAGACAATCTATATCCGCACTACTATTATTTATTTCCTCAAAAATTCCCCTATCCGAAGTTATTATAGATTTATCGTCAACAACACATATAGAGCACTTTGCATACCCCTGTTTTATATTTATTTTTTCATACCCACAATCATCAATCTCTTTTAAAACTACCTCATCAGTATAATTGAAATTATGTATTGCATATTTTCCTACAACACAGACATTATACGCTATATCATTTGGATATTTTTTACTAATAATTTTTTCACCTTTTATAATATCTATATTAAAATCACTTAAAATATCAACATACTCCTCATAAAGATTTGGACAAACTATTATTTTTCCCCTTCCACAATTGAAAAATTGTATATCTGGATGATGAGATATCGCTTTGTACACATCTTCACATTTTGGAGTTTTCATTATTCTAATATCTCTATCTAACAAATTTTTTTCTAATTCATCTGTAATTCTTCCATCTACTATGCAAGTCTTTAATTTTCCATTAAAACAAAATGGACTTTCTACAAATTTCATAATATACCACCTCAAAATAAAAGGCAGTACGAAAATCATACTGCCCTAAGTTTAATCTAATTCTATTATATTTTAGTTTTTATTTAATATTATTTTAAGTTAATATCACAAGGCTTTAAAGTTAGCATCCTAAAACTTTAAATAATATCACTTTGATATAACTTTTAAAATTTAAGAAAACTATCTTTCTAAAGCTTTTAAGTATTTTTCCATTTCTTCATCGTCATATACATTAAATATAACTTTTATGTCTTTTTCAGGATTTTCTTTTAACCAAATTCTAACTCTATCTACAGCAAGTTGTGCTGCTTCTTTTTTTGGATAACCTGAAGATCCTGTAGATACACCACAGAATACTATTGTTTTTATATCTTCTATATCTTTTACAGTATTTAAAACTGATTTATAACAGTGAAGTAACTGTTTTTCATGCTCTTTACTAGGGTTTCCACCTAAAACAACAGGTCCTACAGTATGAACAACATATTTTGAAGGTAGGCAGTATGCTCTTGTTATCTTAGCATCTCCCGCGTATTCGATATGTCCTTGTTTTTCTATTATTGTATTGCAGTCTTCTCTAAGTCTTGGCCCTGCTGCTGCATGAATTTTACTATCTACTCCTTTATGGAATGGTTGTCTATTTCCTAATAATGAACTGTTTGCATCATTTACAATTGCATCAGCCTTTATTTTTGTTATATCGCCTTTCCAAACGGCTATTCTATCTTCTTTTTCTTCTATTGAATTTGCATCAACTGCATTTTCTATATCATTTTCTATAAGAAGAATATTTTCAAGCATAGCTAGTATTTCCGGAGTAATTTTTTTAACCGGATAAGCAGCTAATAATGCTTTTAATTTTTCTATAGGTTCTAATTCAACTTTTGAGCTATACACTTTTGCTGGTACATCAGATGCAAAATAAGTAGTTAAAGTTTTTATATTCTTATTTTTCTGCTCCTCTGTAAGTGGCTTAACTGTTTTATCTAATTCTTCAAACAGTTTTATATCCTCAGCATAGTCTTTCCATTTCATAACTCATCACTCCAATCTGTTTTAAGTCAGTTTTCTTTTTTATTTAACTTAATTGTAACACATATTGGTCAAACTTAAAATTTTATTTGTAAACGTTATACTAATTTGTTTTTATTATCATTTCTTCCATTCTTTTTGCAAGTCCATCCCAAGTTTTTTCTGACATATCTATAAACCTTTTGTGATTTGTAGTATCTAAATTTTCTTTTATCATCTGATCTAAAGCTTCAGATAATCTTTCCTCAAATGGCTCTATTGCATCGTCTGCAGGAACACCTACAGCTTTCATTTTTGGAAGTTCAACGTATTTTATTTTTCCAGATGTATTTATTTTTTCTCCAATCCACTCTTTAACCCCCGGTATATCAGTTACTACTACATCTGTACCGCATGCCATAGCTTCCAATACAACAACAGGTAGTCCTTCATAGAATGAAGGTAAAACAAATATATCTGCTTTGTTGAATTCCTCACTTAAATCATTTTGATTTAATTTTCCAAGGAATTTTATATCAAATCTACTATTATTTGCCTTTTCTACAATTTCATCATAAGATTCTTTATCGCTTCCTGTACCCGCAAGTCTAACTTTGATAAAATCATCATTATAATCTAGTCTATCTAAACAATCTATAAATGGTATAAGTCCTTTTGATTTGCATATTTTTCCTGCAAATACTAATTCTATATAATCTTTTTCTATGTTGTAATTTTTATCCTTAAATATTTTATCGTTATATCCACTTCCAATTACCTTTACCTTGTCCTCTCCAACATTGAATACAGACATTATATCTCTTCTCTGTTCTTCATGAAGTGCAAATAACATATCTAAATTTCTTATATTTTCTTTTATATACTCTCTTTCAAGAGGTATTGTTTTTAACTGTCTTAGGCAAGTTCCATGACATACCGCAGCTATTTTTATATTCTTATCTTTTACAATTTCTCTTACAAATGCAGTAAGCAGATATAAATGATGGCAGATTATAATATTAGGCTTAAACTCTTCTAACGCCTTATTTATCTGCTTTTCAAATGCTTTTTTTAACTTTTCTACCATTTCAGAATCCATATCTCTATATCTAGTACTCTTATATGGCATAGAGTCACTCATTCCAACTACATTAAAATCTAACTCATCTGTATTATATATAACTGGATAGAATTTTGTATCTCCAAAATGTCCTTCCAATTCTTTTATGCTGTCATCCACATCAATTCCAGCTATAACGGATTGCTCATATCCTAATTTTTCAAATCCCTTTATCATTCCACACATATATATTCCGCTTCCTGTGCTATTAGGTTTTTGGGTAGTTATGTGTAATATCCTCATTTCTAATCCTTTCCTTCTATAAACTATTTTTTATTATAAAGCTCTACATATACAGCTGTTGAGTCGTCCATAACCTTAAATCTAGGCATTTTTATTGCCTTATAGTCGTCTTCCTCAAATTCTCTCACCTGATTGAAAATATACTCTATTCCCATTTTTTCAGCTATATATATTAATTCATCCTCTTTCAGAATCCCATATCTATCTGATGCACATGTAAATCCGTCACTAGCAAGCATTATCTTCATTTCATCCTCTACCTGAAGATATCCATGTATAGAATTTTCAATTGCTTCCTCACTAAAATCTAAAATCCAATATCCATCTTTAGTATTTTTTTTCATTCTATTTTCTATTATGGTATTCATAACCCTAGCTTTTATTTCATTAAATGATAGCTTATCTAAATTAGGTATTCTCATCATTTCATCGTATACTTTATCATCAAGGTGACATATACTTCTATCTTTTATAATTTTTCTTTCTCCATCATTATAGAAAAAAGAACAATCGCCTAAAAGAAAATACTCTATCATATCATCTCTGAATTTTACTATCGCTATAGAGCTAGACGGTAAATCTAATTTTTTTACATCTTTACCTTCTACAAGCTCTTTATACTCTTCTTTTATACTTCTTATTCCATCCAACATAATTTCTTTTAACGAATCACTTCTGTATATATTTTCATGTAAAAAGTTATTCCACCACTGAGAGTACCATCTAGCATCACTCTCATCAGACACTATATTCTTACCATTAAGTCCTGTTGCTCCATCAAGTACCCATATTCCAAAAGGTGTTATACCAGCCGCATCTTCATTATAAGATGCTGTTCCTTGATTACATAAAAGGCTACAGTTTTTTATTTTTAGCCTCATAAACAATCCTCCTTTTTGGATTTATATATTTATAATTATTTCTTTTATCAATATGTTAAATTATATTTTCTATACAAATCAGTATAACACTATATTTTTTATGATAGTATTTGTTTTTTCTATTGTAATTTTCTTATTATTAGTTTTTTTCTATATAAAGCTTTACTTTTCTATTCTACTACAATAAAGCTATATTTTGTAAAAATTTTGCATAAAATTACAATAAAAAAGAGCCCTTATTAGACTCTTTTTTAATAACTATTTTCAATTTTAAAATTTCTATTGTTAGAATTTTTCTAAATGAACTTTCTCCCAAACTACATCTTTATCTGTGTATGATTCTTTATCCTCATTTGAATATCCAAGACCTAATATGCACTGCACTTTGTAGTTTTCTGGTATTTCCATAACATTTTTTATATAATCTTCAGCTGTCTGATTTTCATCGTGTGCTCTTTCTCTAACCTGTACCCAACAAGTTGCAAGACCTAGGCTATGAGCTTCAAGCTGCATATATGATGCTGCTATTGAGCAGTCTTCAGTCCAAACATCAGTCAATTCTGGATCAGCAGCTATAACAATCGCTACTGGTGCATCCTTTAGGAAGAATCCTCCACCCCGTGTTCTACAGTTAGATAAAAGCTCTAATTTTTTTGAATCTGTAGTTACTACAAATTCCCATGGTCTTTTAGATCTTCCTGATGGAGCTAAAAGTCCGGCTTTTAGAACTTTTTTAAGTTTATCTTCTGGCACTGGAAGGTCAGAATACTTTCTACAACTTCTTCTTGTTTTAACAAAATCTATCACAAAAATACCCCCTTCATTTTTGAAATATTTAATTCCTATAATTACATTATACTTTAATTAAAGATTTTTTATATATATTTATAAAAAATAGCTTTAATTAAAAAAATAACAATTATTTTTTACTCTGGGGTTCCCACCTTTTGTATAGCTATACTCAATATTGTTGTAATTATAAAGACAAAAAAGAAGCTACTACAATAATTGTAGCAACTCCTTTAATATAGGGAATTTAGTTTATTAAAGATATTTGCAAATTTCATCGGCGAATTTGTCAGTGCTTGCATCTCCGCCTAAATCAACAGTTAGTATTTTTCCATCTTCAAATACTTTTTCTAAAGCATTTGTGATTCTATCTGCCGCATCATTTTCGCCTATGTATCTAAGCATCATAACTGCAGATTGTATTATAGCTGTTGGATTAGCTATGTTCTGGCCTGCTATCTGAGGTGCACTTCCATGTACAGCCTCAAATACAGCATAGTCTTTACCTATATTGGCACTCGGTATTAGTCCAAGTCCTCCAACAAGTCCTGAACATAAGTCTGAAAGTATATCTCCATAAAGGTTTGGCATAACCATTACGTCGTATTTTTCTGGATTTAATACTAAATTCATAGCAGCTGCATCTACTATTAAATCATCTGCTTCAATATCTAATCCCTCTACTTTTTCTCTATATACGTCTAAGAATAATCCATCTGTCAATTTCATTATATTTGCTTTATGTACACCAGTTATTTTTTTTCTGTTGTTTTTCTTAGCATAATCTACAGCAAAGTCTACTATTCTTTCACATGCTGGTCTTGTTATTATTTTTATTGTTTCTGCACCATAGTCACCTATTTTGTGCTCTATTCCTGTATAGCAACCTTCTGTATTTTCTCTTACTATAACTAAATCCACGTCTTCATATCTATTTTTTATTCCTTTAAAACTTTTTACAGGTCTTACATTTGCATAAAGGTCTAAAGTTTTTCTAAGTGCAACATTTACACTTCTGAATCCTTTTCCAACAGGAGTTGTTATAGGTCCTTTTATAGCAATTTTATTTTTCTTTATACTATCTATTACATAGTCTGGTAGTGGAGTATTGTATTCATCTATTACCTCCATACCAGCTTTTACTTCTTCCCATTCTATTTCTACACCTGCTTTTGCTACTACTTTTTTCATAGCTGCAGTTCCCTCAGGTCCTATTCCATCCCCAGGTATAAGTGTTATTTTATACATTAGCTTCACTTCCCAATCATAATATATTTTAGTTAGCTGTCTTTTTTGTGTAATTTAATTTTCCACCAGCTTTTATTACTTCTACATCTGAATCTGATAATTCAACTATTACATCAAATTCAAATCCTTTAGTAACATTCTTAACTGTTATTTTTCCACTTTCTACTTTATTTATAGCATCTTCTATTAAAAGTTCATCCATCTGGTCTATTCTGTCGTAATCGTCTGGATTTTCAAATACCATCGGTATTATTCCACTGTTTATAAGATTTGCTTTATGTATTCTAGCAAAACTCTTAACTATTACACCTTTTATTCCTAGATAAAGTGGTGCAAGTGCTGCGTGTTCTCTACTAGATCCCTGTCCGTAGTTATCTCCACCTACTATAAATCCACCGCCGTTTTCCTCAGCTCTCTTTGGAAAATCTTCATCTATTGTGCTGAAGCAGAATCCAGAAAGATACGGAATATTACTTCTATATGGTAGTAATTTTGCATTTGATGGCATTATGTGGTCTGTAGTTATATTATCTCCTACTTTTAGAACTGCCTTACCAGATACAGATTCAGCAAGCTCTGTATTTAGTGGGAATGGTTTTATATTTGGCCCTCTTTCCACTTCCACTTTATCTCCATCCTCTGCTGGTTTGATTATCATGCTATCATCAGTTATAAATTCATCAACAGATAAATTTTCAAATTCAACAGGCATTTCCATAGGATCTGTAAGTACACCTGTTATTGCACTCACAGCTGCTGTTTCAGGGCTAACTAAATATACCTTAGCTGATAGTGTTCCACTTCTTCCGTAGAAGTTTCTATTGAATGTTCTTAAAGATACTGCATCTGTTCCTGGAGACTGTCCCATACCTATACATGGGCCACATGAATTTTCAAGTATTCTAGCTCCAGATGATATAATATCCGCTAAAGCTCCATTTCTTGAAATCATTTCCATAACCTGTCTTGAACCTGGTGCAATTACTAAACTTACATCCTTATGAACTTTCTTTCCTTTTAGTATCTGAGCTACTTTCATTAAATCTTCATAAGAAGAGTTTGTACAACTTCCTATAGCTACCTGATTTATTTTTATATTTCCTATATTTTTTATTGTATCTACATTATCTGGGCTGTGAGGTTTTGCCGCCATTGGAACTAATTCATCTAAGTTTATGTCTATTACTCTATTGTATATAGCATCTGCATCTGGTTTTAATTCTATCCATTCATCTTCTCTTCCTTGTGCTTTAAAAAATTCTAAAGTTTTTTCATCACTTGGGAATATAGATGTTGTAGCACCAAGCTCTGCACCCATATTTGTTATTGTAGCTCTCTGCGGTACAGAAAGATATTTCAGTCCTTCTCCACCGTATTCATATACTTTTCCAACTCCACCTTTTACAGTTTCACGTCTTAATACTTCTAATATGATATCTTTTGAAGCTACCATATTATTTAATTTCCCTATTAAGTTTACTTTTACTACTTCTGGTGCTTTTATACTATATGCTTTTCCTGCCATTGCAAGAGCTACATCTAGACCTCCAGCACCTATAGCTATCATTCCAACGCCACCTGCTGTTGGAGTATGGCTATCTGAGCCTAGCAAAGTATTTCCCGGTTTAGAAAATCTTTCAAGATATACCTGATGACATATTCCATTTCCAGGTCTTGAGAAATATATCCCGTATTTATCTGCTGCGGTCTGTATATATCTATGGTCATCTGCATTTTCAAATCCCTGCTGAAGCATATTATGGTCTATAAATGCTACACTTTTTTCTGTTTTAACTTTCTTTATTCCCATTGCTTCAAGCTGAAGATATGCCATTGTTCCTGTTGAATCCTGTGTAAGTGTGTTATCTATTTTAATACTTATAGTATTTCCTGCTTTAATTTCTCCATCTACTAGATGTTTTTTTAATATTTTATATACGAGATTCTCTCCCATTTTCTCACCCTCTTAATCTAATTCATAATTAGTCTAATTTATATCTTCTACCTTATTTTTTAGACAATTTATTATTATTTATTAAAACTTTTATATTTTTATTTTAAGTATTTTCTTATTATTAAGCATTTTCTTCATCAGCTAATAAATCGTAGTATATTCCAACTATTTCCTTGTCGAATAAAGATCTCTTCATTCTAACTGATACTGATCTTATTTCTTCTAATACTTTTGAAGCCATTTCTGGAGATAATTCTATATCGTATTCAAGGAATTTATTTATTATAGCTGCTTTTCCTGAATGTTTTCCTATAACTATCTGTCTCTGTAGTCCGACTTCTTCTGGTTCGAAAGCTTCATAGTTTTTAGGATCTTTTAAGGCTCCATCTGCATGTATTCCAGATTCATGTTTGAACATATTGCTTCCAACTATTGCCTTCCAAGCTGGTAATTCTCTTCCTGATGCATTTGATACATATTCTGATAACTCTTTGAATTTTTTAGTATCTATGTCCATACCATATTTAAAAACATGTTTTAGTGCCATTAGTACTTCTTCTAATGCAGCATTTCCAGCTCTTTCTCCAAGTCCATTTACTGTAACACCTATATGATTTGCTCCTCCTATAGCACCTGCTATTGCATTTGCTGTAGCCATACCGAAATCATTGTGAGTATGCATTTCTATATCAAAATTAGTTGCTTTATGAATTTTTTCTATTTTATTTCTTATTGTGAATGGGTCCATAACTCCAACTGTATCGCAGAATCTAAATCTATCTGCTCCAGCCCGTTTACCAGCTTCTATAAACTGTATTAAGAAATCATCATCTGCTCTAGAAGCATCTTCACCATTTATAGATACGTAAAGTCCGTTTTTCTTAGCGTATTCAACAGATTTCACCATATTTTCTATAACCCATTCTCTTGAAGTTCTAAGTTTGTTCTGAATGTGTATGTCTGATACTGAAATAGAGATTGCCACAGCATCAACACCACAATCAATAGACTGTTCAATATCGCCAATAACTGCTCTGTTCCAAGCCATTATGCTTGATTTTAAATTTCTCTTGCAAATTTTTTTAATTGCATCTTTTTCATCGCCACCCATTGCAGGTATTCCTACTTCTAACTGGTCAACGCCTAAATCACTAAGCATCTGTGCTATTGTTATCTTTTCATTGTTTGCAAAAACAACTCCTGCTGTCTGTTCACCGTCTCTAAGTGTTGTATCTACTATCTTTATCTCTCTATTTTTTAATTTATCAACTACACACATTTTAAATACCTCCTAAATTTAAAACTAAATTCCTTTTTTATTTTCCCTAACAAATTCCCTTTTTAGTGTTTTAAAATATATTATTTAGACTTTACACTAATTTACAACTTTTTTGAATTATGCAATTTATTTTTATAATCTTGCATTTATCTCTTGGGTATATAATAGTACTTTAACAAAAATAAATCAACACCTTTTTGAATTTTATTTTTAAATTCTTGCATTTTTTTCTAAAAAAATCATTTTTTATGTCTTTTTTTGACTATTTTATAATTCTATATTGCAATTTATTATAATTTTTTTAAAATTATTCACTTTTTTTAAAATAATTTACATAGATTTAATGCCTAATTCAAACATTAATTTCACATTCAATCAAATAATTTTCTCTCAATTATTCATTTTTTGATACATTTCCATTAAATAATTAGATTTCGTGTTATAATAATTTATAATGCTTAGTAAGTAATTTTTAATTTATTAAAATTTTATAAAACTAGACAAAAATACTCATGACTTTAGTTGTGATAGGTTCAATAAATAATATTAATTTGAAAGGAAATAGATTATGGATTTTAAAGATTTAAACATAAAAGAAGAAATTATAGATATTTTAAAAAAATCTGGAATAACAAAACCTACCCCAGTTCAAGAAGAGTGTATAGGTATTATAAAGGAAGGTAGAGATGTAATAGCTCAGTCACAGACTGGAACAGGTAAAACACTTGCTTTCTTAATTCCTACACTTGAAAAAATAAATAAAAATAAAAAGGACGTTTCTGCACTTATCCTAACTCCTACAAGAGAGCTCGCACTTCAAATTTCTAATGAAGCTGAAAAACTAGCAGAACCACTAGGACTAAACATCTTATCTGCTTATGGAGGAAAGGATATAAAATCTCAGGTAAATAAACTAAAAGGAAACATACACTTAGTAATAGCTACTCCTGGTAGACTTTTAGATCATTTAGATAGAAAAACAATAAGCTTAAAAAATCTAGATGTATTTATATTAGATGAAGCAGATCAGATGCTTCTTATGGGATTTAAAAATGAAATAGATGCTATTCTTAAAGAAACAAATAAGAAAAGACAGTCTCTTTTCTTCTCTGCTACAATGGATTCACAAGTTAAAAAACTTGCCTATAGATATACAAACGACCCTGCTTTTATCGAAATAAAAAGTCAGGAAGTAACATTAGAAAAAATAAACCAATCTATTGTAAAAACTACAGATAGAAGAAAATTCGACAGTTTATGCAAGGTTTTAGATGAAGACAATCCTTTTATGGCTATTATCTTCTGTAGAACTAAGAGAAGAGCTGATAAACTAGAGGAAGATATGGGTGCTAGAGGATATAACTGCGAAAAAATACATAGCGATATTTCTCAGGCAAAGAGAGAAAGAATTATGAAGAACTTCAGAAATATGAAAACTCAATATCTAATAGCAACAGATGTTGCATCTAGAGGACTTGATATAACTGGGGTTACACATATATATAACTACGACTTCCCAGAAACTGCAGAGGACTACATCCACAGAATAGGAAGAACTGGACGTGCTGGAGAAAATGGAGATACTTGTGCATTTGTAACAGATAAAAATACAAAAGTACTTGAAGATGTGGAAAATAAACTAGGATTTAAAATAAAAGTAAGATTTGACGATACAGAAAAATAATTTATTTCATATAAAAAGCTGTTGCAAATCGCAACAGCTTTTTATATTAGTTTTTATTTGTAAGATTCATCTTTAACTTTGAAGTATCCTTTTGGATGTTCACATACTGGACATAGTTCTGGAGCTTTTTTACCAAAGTGTATATGTCCACAGTTAGTACATACCCAAGCTGTTACTTCTGCGTCTTTTTCAAATATTTTTTCTTCTTCGCAATTCTTTAATAGAGTAAGATATCTTTCTTCATGTTCTTTTTCTATTTTAGCTACTTCTTCAAATAAGTATGCTATATGATCGAATCCTTCTTCTTTAGCTACTTTAGCGAATCCTGCGTACATATCAGTCCATTCATAGTTTTCACCTGCAGCAGCTGCTTTTAAGTTTTCTTCAGTTGAATTTATTCCATTTAATAATTTAAACCATATTTTTGCATGTTCTTTTTCATTGCCTGCAGTTTCAGCAAATATTGCACCTATTTCATTGTAACCTTCTTTTTTTGCTTTTGATGCAAAATAATCATATTTGTTTCTTGCCTGTGATTCCCCTGCAAATGCAGTTAATAAGTTCTGTTCAGTTCTACTTCCTTTTAATTCCATTGTAAAACCCCCTTATTTTTTATTTTAAATTTATAGAAACCCCATATTAAAAATATGGGGTTAAATTTACTATATTACACTTAATTTAATATTCTCATATCCTATTCTGGAACTATCATAACTATACATTTAGCCTGTTTTACAACACTTGCTGTAACAGATCCTATCATTCTAGTTAGTCCCTTCTTAGTTGATTTAGTCATAACAATTATGTCTATATCGTCTTCTTTTGCTTTTCTAATTATTTCATCACCAGGATATCCAAATGTGAAGTAAACACTAACATCGTATCCTTCCATGATTTCTTCTGCCTTGTCTAGAATTTTTCTACCTAGTGCTTCAGAATTTTTAATTTCTTCAGATAGTGATATGCCATCTATAAATACTAGCTCCTTGACATTCATTATCTCGATTTCTACAGAATCTTTGTCAAATATTCCTTTTATAAACTCTAGAGAATGCATACTTCTTTCAGTTCCGTCTATTGGTACTAATACTTTCTTTTTAGCCATAACACATCTTCCTTTCAAAAATCTAGAATAAGTTTTCTAAATTTGCTAAAAATTCTTTTATTAATATTATGATAACACTAAAAAACTTTTTTTGCAATATAATCAATAATTTTTAAAAATATTTTTTAATATTTGTTTAGTTTCCAAATTATCTATACATTTTTTATCGCTAAAACTTAATTATATTGAAGTTAATTATTTGTATATTATATTAATACCCAATATATTTCACTTTAATCATTTAACCTCTTAAAGTTGCTTTTATTCTATCTGTATTAAATACTAATCCAAATGCATCATCAATAGAGTTAACTATTATATCACTATGTGATATTAATTTTCCTGAACATCCTTCTCCTTCTATCACACATACAGATAAATCCGCTACATCAAACATTTTTATATCGTTGTATCCATTTCCAAAACATATACTCTGTCCCAAAAGAGAATTTACTATCTTTTCTTTATAGTCTGCTGCATCATGAGTTGGAAATACTTCAACCGATACAGGAAGATTTTCACATTTTTTCTTAACAGTACCATATGTATCTGCTGTAAGAATGTATATATTCACAAATTCACTAAGTTTTTTTAAATTTTCCATAGTATTTTCACTCATATCACCATTTACAGCTACTGTTCCATTATAGTCAAATACAGCATTTTCTATTTCATACTCTACTCTTCCTGGAATTTCAACTTTTATCATAATTTCCCCCTATTTAAACTTCTACCGTCTAAATTTTATATTTAGCTCTCTTATATTTTCATTTTTTAACATTTTTTCAAATACTTTAGGATTAACTTTACCTTCATCAACCTGAATTATACATCCACCTAGATCACTTTTTTCACTTCTCCACTCTAAGTAATCTCCCATTTCACCAGATTTTATAAGCCAACCTATGAAGTCCATATTTTCAAATTCTTCCATTTTATATTTATCTATATCGCTAGTTTTTACACCATTAAACTCTTTTTCTATATAATACATAAAATTAGTCATATATTCTATTTTAGTCATATCATTTCCAGTGTATCTACTAAATATTGTCATTTCTTTTAATTTAGAAATATCTTCTACAAGCATATTTACACTATTTTTATCAGTAAAATATCTAACTTTGCTAAATAAATTATTGGCCTTAAAATCTTCAATAAAGTCTTTAATTTGTTTATTTAACCGCCATTTTTCAGTATCGTCGATTGTTATTGTCGCATCGTATAAATCATCTACTTTAAATGCACTATTTGTATAATTTATTGTGCTGTAGCCAACTTTTTGAGTTAGCTTAGTTAAATATTCCTCTCCATCTTCCTCATATATTAAAAATAAGTCCACTCTAGCATCATCTAAAAATGTTCTATCATTGCTTCCTTCTTTGTACCCACGATAAAGTATTTTTATTCCAGCACCTACTCTTAATAATTTTCTACTTTCATGCAACTCTATTTTTTCTATCATATTTAAAAGTGATTCCACTTCATCTAAAGCTATTTTCATATATAACGCCTCTTTCTATAAATTTTTTATCATTATTTTATTATAACATTCAAAAAATATTACAACAATCTCAAAAAAAGAAACACATATGAATGTAAATCACATGTGTTTGACAATAAGGTTTTTATAAGTTTTTTTGATATTTTTATATATTATTAAATGCTATCCTGCATTTTAAATCTTTTATATTAGTCCTAATTCTTCTGAAACTAATTCTTCAAATTTTTCAACAGCCCTAACCTCATAAACATCAAATTCTGATAGATATTCTCCATCTTCTAATTCTATCTTTAAAACTGCATCCTGCAGCTGAGTACAAGTGGCTCAACCAGCTTTAGCTGTTGCATATCTTCTCTTAGAACTTATTTTCTTTATACCCTCTATTTTATCAATAGAATCATCTTTTGGATTGAATACATATACTTCATTATTTTCCGCAAGTATAAATACTCTATCCTCTTTATCTTTTGCTGAAGCTTTTTCATTTAAGCCTAATCTATCAATAGCAGTATTTTTTTTAGCATTTATCTCATCTCTCTGAGCTTGTTGTCTTTCCATCTCTTTTTTAGATCTCATAAATGAATAAATAAGCATCACAACAAATACAACTAGTATTAACTGAATCATTTTTTCCCTCCTATTTAAGAAATCCTACCATTATACTCTATTTTGAGTATATTTACCTTATACCCCCAAGTATATTAGATAAACATTTTTCTATAAAAAAAGAGATAACTATAGTTTTTTTCAATTTATAGTTATCTCTTAAAATTCTTCTGTTATTCTTCATTAGTAAAGCTAGCTTTTCCATCTTTTAGCTCAACTTTTAATTTTCCAATGGTTTCCTCTCCACTTACCTTTTTTATACTATTTCCTTTATCATCAACTATGTACCAATTTTTATTTTGATCCATTCCCAAAATACCGTATCTTTTTTCTCCATCTTCAATAATATCTGCCACTTTTAAATCCTTATAATCTGTATTTACTATATTTCCGTTTTTAGTATCTAATATGCTATACACTCCACTTTTATTTAATAATATTAAATTAGACATAGTAAATTCTATCTTATTCACCTTATCAATAACAGGCTTTTCATCAGAATTTAATATAATGTAATATCCATTATCCTTTTCAACTTTTACATCATATCCATTTATAAAATCTCTATTTATTATTAAAGATGTATTTAGCATAGATTCTCTTATCTTATGTACAGTTTCTCCACTTTTTTCTATACTTTGAGAAATAGTTTTAGATATTTGTTCCGCTTTTTCAGCCTTTTTACTTTCTATTTTTAAGAATAATCCTGATATAACTACTAAAACTCCTAAAATAAATACAGGCGTTCTCATTCCAAGTATATAACGCTGCTTAGTCGCCTTATCTATAGCTCTAGCAACCTTGTATAAATTGTATTTTCTTGCTATCTCAGACATTTTCTTTTCTGTATATAAAGTATCCGCATAAGATTTATTTACCATTATTTCTTCAAATCTAATTTTAAAATCTGGTTGTTCTAAATACGATTTTACATACGAATTAGATAAAATTAGCCTAAACATTTCCATATTTATCTTTTTAGGGATTTTCTTTTCTATATAATTTAGAAAATAGTTCATTTGATCAATTTCATCATCCCTAGTTCTTTCATCATATAATTCATTAAAAATTTCTCCGCCTGTAAATGTTTTGCTATCAGAATTTTTTTCCTCTATTTTTTCTACTTCTTCTATTTTCTTATTTTTAAATTCTAAATTTTCTTCTTCTAAGTCTGAATAATCTACTTCTATCTGTGTTTTTTCATTTTGAGATTTAGTCGAAATATTTTCTACAGTACTATAATTCTGCTCTATATCCTTGGAAGTAATTTCTACATTATTATCAAATAAATGTTCAACTTTTTCAGATTCTATAGAATTATTTACTACGGATTTACTTGCATATTTCATAGCCCATTGATACGCCTCCTGGACTATTTTAAATTCTTCTGGATAATCCTCAGGATGGTATATCTTTGTCTTTTCAGCATAGGCTTTTTTTATTTTCTTTCTATCACTCGTCGGCTCTATGCCCAAAATATCCCAAATACTTTCTATCATGATACTCTCCCTCCTGTACCATCAACTACCTTAATATCATCCTTCAATATACTATTTTTTTCTTCATTTTCTAAATCAGAAAATATATCAGATTCATCAAATCTAGAAAAACTATCAAATATATCCAGTATTCTGTCCATTTCTTCTACAATTGCTCTTTTTTTCTGTATATTATTTACACAGTCATTATACATAATATCTAAAGATTCCATTCTTTCCCGTAAAATATCTTTATACTCAGGAGATAATTCCTTAAATATCCTTTTTGTTCTCTCTTTACATGCATCATACTCTGGGCTACTGTTTAATTTTATAGATATTTCTTTTATAGCCTTTAGCTGTTTATTTTCTTTTATTGATTCTAATTTTTTATCTTCTCCTACTATAAATACTTTCTTTTCTCCAGTAGATATTATTTCAATTTCTACATATAATATACTGTTTATATCATAAGAATATGTTATATTAAACTGTTCATTTTCCTTGAAGTTTCTAGGAATTTTTATATCTGTGCGCCCAAGTAATATATTATCACTTTCATACATTTCTTCGCCTTGATACACTGATATTAATATATTCTTTTGTCCTCTTTTATACGCTTGAAGTGTTACAGTCTTGCTTGATGGAAGTACTGTATTTTTAGGTATTATAACTTTTGCTAGAGGATTTCCTTTATCAGACTCATTTACTATAGGTGTACTCAATGAAAACGGACAAATATCTGTAACAACTAAGTCCTTTACCTCGCTACATCTTTGTTTAATTCCTAAATATTTTCCTAAGCCCTTTGCTACCATACAATCTATATCATCTGCTGATGATACAGGTATCTTTAAAAGTTTTTCTAAATAATCTCTAACTACAGGCATATAGCTAGATCCACCAACCATTATCATCTTGTCTATTTCAGAAGGTTCAAAGCCACTATCTTTTACAGCCCTTCTTATAACTTCTCTAATTTCGTCTAAAATAGGCTTAGAAATTAATGCCAATACTTCATTGCTAATTTTTGTAGAGTATGATTTTCCTCTTATAGACATACTCATACCAGCTTCATCCTTATTTTGTAGAGATATTTTAGTTCTTTCTGATGCTAAAAATAGACTTTCTTTTTCAGCTCTTATAAGAGAATTATAGTCTATTTTATTTTGTTGACAGAAATACATCGCAATTGCCCTATCAAAATCAATTCCACCTAGTCTATTATTTCCAGCTATTGAGCATATACTAACTACATTTTCAAAGCAATCCACAACAGAAACATCAAGTGTTCCTCCACCAAAGTCAAATATTATAAATGTTTCAAACTCTTCTTCATGACATGCAATTGCAGCTGCTGATGGCTCGTTTATAAGCCTATCAACCTTAACCCCTATTATTTCTCCTGCTAGTTTTGTAGCTCTTCTCTGTTTTGCATTGAAGTATGCAGGTACACTTATAACAACTTCTTCTACTTTTTCATTTAAATATTTTTCTGCATCATTTATAAGCTGTTTTAAAAGCAATGCAGATAATTCTTGAGGTAAATACATTTTTTTACCTAGTTTTATTTTCTTGTCATTTCCCATATCTCTTTTAAACAGAGATGTTGTATTTTCTGGACTAGTAACAAGCTTTTGTCTTGCTATTTTTCCAACTATAAGTTCATTATTTTCTATTGTAACTACACTAGGAGTAAGATATTCGCCAAATGAATTAGGTATCATCTCTACTTCTCCATTTCTAAAAACAACAGCTATACTATTTGTAGTTCCTAAATCTATACCTATCACAGCCATAATATCAACTCTCCTTTTCTTGAAATTTTATTTTTACTTAATTTATAAAATTTTATTTTATATTCTAGATTCTACCTATTAATAAAATTTTTATACTCGCTATTAAAAATAAACATCCTAATATAAATCCTGTGTACATGTATATAGAAGGCTTTCTATTATATCTCATCTGACTTGGATCACTTGGATTTATATAAACAGTATGAGTTTCTGTGTCTTGATATGATTTCATAGCACCCTCATACATTGAATTTTCCGATTTTATCTTGTATTTTCTACCATTATAATTAAAGCTCATTATAAGAAAATAAATGCTACTTCTGCCCTTTTTCTCTAAGAATCCTTCTAGTTTTGCATCTACCTCTTGATTGCATTTTAATATAGTTTTTATTTCTTCTATGCCTACATATACCATAAATCCACCAAATGTTATTCCTATAAGTGCAAAACTTGCCCTTCCAGAACTACCTAGTCCTGTTGCAAGAAATGCTATCCCAAATATTGTAATAGCAATTCCAACTTTTTTAGAATCATCTTCATTTTTGCTGTATTTACTACCAGACATAGCTATTATAAAAATTCCTAGACCTATTATAAGCAATCCTATCTTAAGCATATTAATTCCCCCGAACTTATCTCTTTTTTTTATTATCTCATTTATTTTTATTTAGGTAAACGTTTTTTTAGAATTTTTAAAATATTTAATTCATTAAAAAAGCTGCATAGTTTAAACCATGCAGCTTTTTATTATTTTTTATAATTCTTCTCCATTAGACTCTATAACTTTTTTATACCAATGGAAAGAATCTTTTTTATAACGTTTTAATGTTCCGCTTCCGTCATTGTTTTTATCTACATAGATAAATCCATATCTCTTTTTCATTTCACCAGTAGATGCACTTATTAAATCTATACATCCCCAGTATGTGTATCCTATTAAATCTACACCATCTTCAATAGCATCGCTCATTGCTTTTATATGCTCTTTTGTGTACTCGATACGATATTGATCGTGTATGCTTCCATCTTCTTCTAATTTATCTATAGCTCCAAGACCATTTTCTACTACCATAAGTGGTAACTGATAGCGTCCATATACTTCATTTAAGAAATATCTAAGTCCCTGTCCGTCTATACTCCATCCCCATTCACTATATTTTAAATAAGGATTTTTAGCTCCAGTTGTGAAGTTACCTTTTGCTTTTTCAGCATTTTCATCTTCTGTAACACATCCTGATGAATAATAAGAGAAAGTAATCATATCAACTGTACCTTCTTTTAAATCTATGAAGTCCTGTTCTTTGGTTTCTAGTTTAAAATCATATTCTTTCCAAAGTCTCTGTGCATAGTATGGATATGCTCCTCTTGCCATTGTATCTAAGCAGTAGTAGCAATCTTCCTGCCAGTGTTTCTGACAAGATATTACATCTTCTGGATTACATGTAAGTGGGTAGTTACAAACTCCACCTAACATAGCTCCAACTACCATATCTGAATCTACTTCATGTGCTGCTCTAACAGCTCTTGCACTAGCTACAAACTGATTGTGTAAAGTCTGCATAGCTTCACGAACTTTAGAATCTGGATAATTTGGTATGAATGTACGCATTAATATTGGACTGTTTATTTCATTAAATGTTAGCCAATATTTTACTAATCCTTTATATTCTTTAAATAATACTTTCGTATATTTTTCAAATAAATCGATTAATTCTCTATTGCTCCATCCACCTAATTCTTCCTCTAAGTATAAAGGCATGTCGTAGTGGAATAAAGTTACTAATGGCTCTATATCGTATTTCTTTAATTCTTCAAATACTCTTCTATAGAAATCTAATCCTTCTCTATTTGGTTCTTCTTCTATTCCTTTTGGGAATATTCTAGACCAAGATATAGACATACGGAATACTTTGAATCCCATTTCTGCAAATAAAGCTATATCTTCTTTGTATCTATTATAGAAATCTATTCCCTCATGAGAAGGATAGTAATAACCTTCAAATACTGTTCTGCGTGCTCCTTCAGGTAACTGTTCAAACATTGAAGCCTTACCAGGTTTACCATCTTTTGATATATATGTTGTGTATCTAGGCTCAGATACAGTTCCTGCTGTAACAGCATCAGAAACTGTCATTCCTTTACCGCCTACATTCCATGCTCCTTCACACTGATTAGCAGCTACTGCGCCACCCCATAAGAAATTTTTTGGAAATGCCATTTTAATTCACGCTCCTTATTTCACTATTTTTAGCATAGCATCGCCTTTTTTATGATGCTCATTATCTATTTCTAAAACGTCTAAATAATCAAATGTATTAGTTATTATTACAGGTATTTCGCAAGAATATCCTTCTTTTTCTATATTTTCTTTTTCAAAAGAAACTAATAGCTGTCCTGCTTCTACCTTATCTCCTGCTTTTACATGAGATTCAAAATATTTTCCTTCTAGTGATACTGTATTTATACCTATATGTATTAATATTTCGCATCCATCATCACTTAATATTCCTATTGCATGTTTAGTTGGGAAAATAGTTTTTACCTCACCATTAACTGGAGAGCAAACTTCTCCATTATCTGGAACTATTACACATCCTTTTCCAAGTGCTTCACTAGCAAATGCATCGTCTTCTGATTCAGCTAATGGTTTTATAGTTCCATCTATAGGCATTAATATTGTTTCTCTAACATTTACTATTTTTTCTTCATTTTTTTCGTTTGTTTTTTCTGTTTTATTTGTATCTGTGTTACCAGAGTTATTTCCTTCTAAATAATCATAATCTGAATCTTTGTATATTGCCATTGTTAATACTAATGAAACTATAAGAGGTATTATTACCATCATAACTATTCCGATTATATTTGCATCAGTTGGACTTATAAATCCTAATAAACCTATAACACCCATACCTGCGTAAGAGTACATTTTTATTCCCATTAAAGCTACGATTATACCACCTACTGCACCACCTATACAGTTAGCTACGAATACTTTCTTTCTTGGCAGTGTTACTGCATATGTAGCTGGCTCAGTTACACCAAAGATAGCAGATATAAATGCTGGTAATGATACTTCTTTTAATTTAATATTTTTAGTTTTTAGATAAACTGCTAATACTGTACCTACTGTAGCAAATGTTGCTGGGTATGAAAGTGCTAACATCTGACTTGGATTTCCTGCAACTAAATCCATAAAAGCTACAACTGTTAAAACACCATGTATTCCAAACATAACAAATACCTGCCATAATCCACCCATTATTATTCCTGCTAGTAATGGAGAGAATTCACATATAGAAGTAAGAGTTACATTTAATCCTGTACCTATTAAATTAGCTGCTGGCCCTATTATTATGAAAGTTATTGGGAAACTTATTAATAATGTTAGTAAAGGAGTCATAAACCCTTTTATCATTTTAGGCATATGTTTATCTATAAATTTATATAAAGGTGCTGCAAATAATAGACCAAATAGAATTGGCATAAATGTTGATGCATAAGTAGTGTTTATATTATGCCCCCAGAAATTTAAATCTACATTCTGTATAGTTGGATAACACATAGCTGCTGCTAATATTAATCCAAAGAATGGGTCTATTTCGAATTTTTTAGCTAAGTTGTATCCTAACATTAATGGTAGGAAGTAGAAGAAACAATCTCCTGCTGCATTTAATAGCATATATGGTCCAGATTCAGGACTAACACCTAATATAGTTAGTACAACTGTTAAACCTTTTATAATCCCACAAGCACATAGAAGATTTAGAACTGGTCCAATCCCACCAGATATAACATTTAGAGCTCTGTTTAATAAGCTCTGTTTCTTTTTTTCTGATTTGCTATTATCAACAATAGCATCTGGGCTCATTCCAAGCTGTTTTAAAACTTCGTTGTATACATCTGTTACGTGTTCACCTATTACAACCATGTACTGATCAATAGATTTTGATTTTACAACTGTAACAACCCCGTCCATATTTTTTAGTACTTCATCATTTGCCTTAGATTCATCCTTTAATTTGAATCTTAAACGAGTAACACAATGTGTTAAACTCTCAATGTTTTCTTTTCCGCCGACATTTTCTATTATGTCTGCTGCTAGTTTTGTGTAGTTTTTCATTTTTTCTCCTCCGTCTTAAGTATAAAAACTTATCTGAAGGTTTAGCCAACTTAATGTTACCATCCTTTGTCAAAATAAAGTTACCTGTTTGAATTTATTTTTTACTCTTCATTTTGACTTTTATATATAACACGCTCTATATGAATTGTAAGGTATAACTGTTCTTCCTTTGATAATTCATATTTGTATTTGCGTGATATAAACTCTGTAATTCTTTCGACACATGCATAAGAAGATGCGTATTTTACTTTTACAATATCTAATAAATCATCCTCATCTGTGTCTTTTATTATTTTGTCTGAAAGCAATCTCTGTGCAAAGAATTTTAAATGTGTTATAAATCTGTAATAATACACAGAGTCTGTATCAAATTCTACTGAAAAATGGTATTTAACTATATTAGATATTTCTTGCATTATCTTTGTAATTTCAATAGTCTGATGCATATCGTCATTTTCCATACCTGCATTGACTATATGAAGTGTTATAAAACCTGCTTCATCTTCTGGTAAAGATACATGTAATTTTTCATTAATTATATCTAATGCCTTTAATGCAAGCTGAAACTCCTGTGGATAAAATCTCTTTATATCCCAAATCATATAATTTTTCATTGTGATACCATCTAAAAATCTATTTACGGCCATGTGAATATGGTCGCTTAGAGAAATATATATTGTATCACTTATTTTTTTACCAGATTCCAACTTAATCATATCTATTATTTCATCTGCAACCTCTAAATAAGGAAGAGGTATATCAGATACTATCTCCTGGAATCTTTTATTCTTAACTTTATCTTTCAAAATAAAAACTTTATTTACTTCTTTTTCGTCTACAAAATCTCCACTTTTTTTCTTAAAAGCTATTCCTTTTCCGCAGACAACCTGTTCTATTCCATCCTCGTCTTTTATAATAACTACATTATTATTTAAAACTCTATCTATAATCATCTAAATCTCTCCTTTCGATAAGATTTTGCTTTTTTTTTAACAAAAAAGACCTACTTACATATGTAGAAAAATTAGCTTTTCTTTTTGAGATAAAAAGAATATTATTTTCTATATATGTAAATAGGTCTAGCTTGATTTAACAATTACCATCCTACTAAATCTTTTTTTATTATAATATAAGTTTTTTATTTTGTCAATCGTTTTCATTTTATTATTATATTCTTTTTTTATTACTATAATTCATTTTTTTCATTTAAAATAAAAAAGAGATGTATACAGGAGTTTCTGTAACATCTCTTTATAATCTTCATTTTTTTATTCAGTTATTTCCCAGTTGTGGTAGATATCCTGAACATCATCGTCATCTTCAAGCATATCTATTAATTTTTCCATAGCATTGCACTGACCATCTTCTGTTAATGCAGTAGTTGTCTGAGGTATCATTTTAACGTCAGCTGATATAAATTCATATCCAGCTTCTTTTAAAGCATCTCTAACTGCTGCGAAGTCGTTAGGTTCAGTTATTACTTCGAATCCATCTTCTTCAACTATGAAGTCTTCTGCTCCAGCTTCTAAAGCTGCATCCATTAATTCTTCTTCACTTACACCGTCTTCAGCTGCAACTAGTATCTGTCCTTTTCTGTCGAACATGAAAGATACGCATCCTGAAGTACCTAAGTTACCACCATTTTTATCGAAGTAGTATCTTATATTACCAGCAGTTCTATTTTTGTTGTCAGTAAGTGCATTAACTATTACTGCAACCCCACCTGGTCCATATCCTTCGTATACTATTGTTTCGTAGCTTTCAGAGTTTCCAGCACCTGTACCTTTTGCTATAGCTCTATCTATATTATCATTAGGCATGTTGTCAGCTTTAGCTTTTTCTATAGCTGTTTTTAAAGCTGCATTGTATTCTGGATCTCCTCCACCATCTTTAGCAGCAACTGCTATTGCTCTAGCATGTTTTGTAAATACTTTTGCTCTCTGAGCATCCTGTTTTCCTTTTCTATTTATTATGTTTCCTATACGTCCCATAATTCCACTCCTTACGTTATTTACTCACCTTAAAATTCTATCATAAATTCTTGCAATAGTAAATTAGAATTTAGGTGGTTTTGCAGCAGTATGTCTTTTATGTTCACTATTTCTGTGTAATCTATCTATTATTTCAAGATGTTCTGCTGGCACATCATCTCTTCTACCTTCTAAAACAGCATCTATATAATTATAAGTAGTTCCCATTTCATTTTCATCAGTCTGTCCTTCCCATAAACCTGCTGATGGAGCTTTGTTTATTAGATCCTCATGTATACCTAGTTCTTTAGCCCATTCAAATACTTCTGCTTTTGTTAAATTTGCAAGTGGAAGTATATCAACCCCACCATCTCCATGTTTTGTGAAGTATCCAGTGTGAAGTTCTGCTGCATTATCTGTTCCTACAACTAAATATCCTAAATCATTTGCTATTGCGTATATTGTGCTCATTCTTATTCTAGCTCTAAGATTTGCATCAGTCATTCTTAGATAATCTTCTTTAAATAGACCTTTTGCTTTTAGATTATCAGTAACTGTATCTAATATTAATTTGTGAGGTTCTGCTAATTCAAGGTCTATATGCTCTATTCCACATCCATCTATAACCTTCATAGCATCTACTCTATCTGCTGGGTTTGATTTTATACTCATTATTACACCCATAGAGTTATCTGGGCATGCTTTTTTTATAAGGTATGCCACAACTGCAGAGTCTATACCACCAGATACACCAACTATTAATCCTCTAGCATGTGCTTCTTTTACTTTGTCCTGTAACCATTCTACTGTTTTTTCAATCTGTTCTGCTCTAGTACTCATTTTTTCCCCCATTAATCAAGTATTATTTCTCCATTATTTTCACTTAAATAGAATTCCTCACCAAATGAAATATTTGCTGTACCATTTGTTATATCAGTTATTCTATCTGTAAGCTTTTGTGTATCTTCAGGTTTAGAATATATTATAAATTCTACATCTTCAAGATATATAGTATCTTTTACAAAATATCCTAAGTTCATCATTTCATTCTGAACTCTACCTATCTGATTGTAGTCTACTTTTATTTTAACTTCTTGATACCATATTCTATCAATTATTTTTCCTGCTTCTAAACCAATTTTTGCTCCTCTTGTATATGCTCTTACAAGTCCTCCTGCTCCTAGCTTGATTCCACCAAAATATCTAGTTATTACAACTACAACATCTCTTAAATCTTCTTTTTTAATAACCTCAAGTGCTGGTATTCCAGCTGTTCCCTGTGGTTCTCCGTCATCGCTGTATCTCTGAATATTCATAGTAGGTCCTACTGTATAAGCCCATACATTATGAGTTGCATCTTTATGCTTTTTCTTTATTTCGTCGACAAATTCAATAGCCTCTTCCTCACTATTTATAGGCTTTGCATATCCTATAAATCTCGATCTCTCTTCTGTGAATTCATCGCATCCATATTCGTAGATAGTTCTATACGAATTCATAAGAATCCCCTTTCAAGTTTTTATTTTTCAAATTCAAAAATATTTATTCCTGTTTTTTCATCAAGCTGACGACCTATTTTTTCATCAAATACAGTTATAAATATTTCACTAGTAGCACCTATGACAGCTTTATTTAAATGTCCACAGTGTACTTCATTTTTTTCTGGGTCGCCTATAGTTATATGTATATGAAGATATGGTTCTCCGTCCTTCTGAGTTATATTTCCTATAAATGAACCAACTTCATAAAGACCTGTATATGTTGTTTTTTTATATTCTTTTGTTTCAATATTATAAAGTCCAAGTTCTGCTAATTTTGTCGCACCTATCCCTGAAACTGATGCTGAAGTAATATTTTCTCTTTTGCAAAGTTCTGTCAACTTTTCCATTACCTCTTCATCATAGTCTATACGAACTGCTATTGTGTTTCCTGATCTTCTATATTCCATTTGAAAACATCTCCTTTTTTATCTTTAACTACTATATTTTATTATATATTAGTTTTAAGAATATGTGAATGTAAAAGAGCACAAAAAAACTACCACGCAACTGCATGGTAGTTTTTCGCTTCAAAGTTGATATCAGCCTTTCGGTTAGATATGATTAGTCTGCTATTTTTTTAGCTTCTTTATATTTTTTGTATGAGATTTCAACTAAAGATTTTTCTTTGTTATGATTTAACATTTCAAGAGCATCTTTAACTTTGTAGAATCCGCCTTCTATAAATTCAGAACTTATTTTGCATTCTGTATTAGGAGCGTCCATTATAAACCAGTTTATAGCATTACAAACTCTCTGCTGTCTACTTCTTGAGAAGAACTCATATATAGTATCTCCAGCTATATCTAGTAATTTAGCATCTATACCAGTTTCATCTTTTACTCTTGCTATAGCGCTCTCCTGAGCCATGTAAACTCCAGATATTTTTCCTTTTGGAAGAGTCCATTCGCCTCTGTCATTTTTTACTAATAACACCTGATTTGCGTGGAATACCACACCACCTGCACAACGTCTTACTATCATATCGAATCCCTCCTATAAATATACGCACCTGCGTATGATTTGAAAAATATAATTGTCAGAACTTAAACTGACTTTTCTAACTCGATTATCGCTTCTCTGTATGCACGAAGTACATAATCTTTTTCGACACCTTGTCTTGCTCTATATAGATTTCTCAATATATTTAGACTGTGTTCATTACCAACTTTTAAAAGAGCTTTCGCACAGTACTGTCTAGTCTGTGGATTAGAATCTAAAAGCCCTAGTTCTAAAACTTCTCGACTCTTTGGTGAACCAATCTTTCTGATTGCAGAATAGGTAATTCTTCTGACATCGGAATTTCTATGTTCAGTGAGATTATGTAGGATATTTAAAAAATTTTCATCCTTTAATTCTCCAGTTGTCCAAATCAGAACAATTAAATCATCTGTGTTGTATTCTGTAAGAATACGTTTGTACACCTTTCTCTTAAAGTATATCATTTTTTCCGGTTTTAATCTATCTAAAAAATCAAGTCTTTTATTTTTATCTAAGCCTAAAAAAATTTGTAATTCATCTTTTTTTTCATTATTGTTATCAAAATTTTTTTCATTTAGATTAATTGGAATATTTTCTTCAAGTTTTTTTTCTTTTTTATTTTTATCAGCTTCTTTTGATTTATTTTTTATTTTTTTTATAGCTGAATTTGCTACCTTTCTAACATCGTCATTTTCGTGATTAATTAGTTCTTCTAAAAACTCTAAAAATTCATCATCAGCTAATTCTCCAGCCGTCCAAGCAAGAATCATTATATTTCTTATATCTTTTTCAATAGGAATAAGTCTGAGCATTTTTCGAGTAAAGTACATAATTTCATCTGAATCCATTCCCTCCAAAAATTCTAGTCTTTCTTCTTTATTGAATGTAAGATATATCTCAAGTGAGTCCTTTTTTCTTTCCTCTTCTCTTTTTTCAATTTGAACCTTTATTAGATGATCAGCAATCTCCTGAGGAGACATATTTCTAACTTTTGCTATTTGATTTACATTTAAAGATTCTTTATACAAAAGATAGGTTATTTGATAATCCTCAAGCTCATCAATATTTTCCCATTTTATCTCCATCTTATCATCCCAATCTCAAATAATTTTTAATACTAAAAAACTATAATAAGATAACTTAATATATCATTTTTCTATATATTATTTTTCAACTATATATTCTTTATATTTTCCAAAGTCTTCCTCATCAAGAGCAACTCTAAACTGAGTTCCCTCTGCAAGATATTCAAACTCATCTATATTGTATTTATCCTTACATCTGCTGAATATATCCCCTCTGTCATAAGGAATTAAAAGCTCTACATCATAAGTATTTTCCATTACCGCTTTTTCTATCATATTAAGCAGTTTGTCCATATTTATTCCCTGTTTTGCAGATATATATACAACATCATCCTGATTCTTTGGATATATATCAAGTTCTAGTTTATCTACCTTGTTATATACTAATATAGTCTTTTTATCGTCTGCTCCAAGTTCTTTTAATACTTTTTCTGTAGTCTTTTTCTGAATTTCGTAGCTATCATTTGTAGCATCGATTACATGTAGAATTAAATCTGCATAATTAACTTCTTCTAGTGTAGATTTAAATGCATCTACTAAATCATGTGGTAGCTTACTTACAAACCCAACAGTATCAACTACTAAAAAGTCTCTTTTATTTGGAAGTACTGCTTTTCTTAAAGTTACATCTAGTGTTGCGAAAAGCATATCTTTTACAAATACTTCTTTTTCACTTTCATAGTCCTTGTGAGTTTTTATCAATTCATTTAATAGAGTTGATTTACCAGCATTTGTATATCCTACTAATGCCACTATAGGTATATTAGATTTTTTTCTCTGATTTCTCTGAGTTTCCCTATTTTTCTTAACTAGTTTTAATTCTGCTCTTATATCAGCAGCTCTATTTAATATGTGTCTTTTGTCTATTTCAAGTTTCTGTTCCCCTGGTCCTCTTGTACCTATACCTGCACCAGTTCTACTCATTGCTCCACCCATTCCGTAAAGTCTTGGTAGTCTATATTTTAACTGAGCTAATTCTACCTGAAGTTTACCTTCTTTACTTTTTGCTCTCTGTGCAAATATATCAAGGATTAGAGTTGTTCTGTCTATAGTTTTTATTCCAGTAAGGTCTTCTATATTTCTAGACTGAGCACCAGATAATTCATCATTGAATATTATCAAAGTTGCATCAAGACCTTCGCAGTATCCTTTTATTTCCTCAACCTTACCCTTTCCTATATAATATGCAGCATCTACAGCAGGTCTATTCTGTACTACAGACCCTACAACTTCTGCACCTGCTGCCTTTGCTAATTCTTTTAACTCCTCCATAGAGTCGTTTATATCTATATCATCTATTCTTTTTGATACAGTAGTTATATTCATACCTACAAGAAGCGCTCTTTCAACTACCTGTTCGTGTAAATTTATATCTAATTCAGTCGTCATAATTTCCTCCTTAATTATATTTATTTATATTATTTTCATTAAAATTTTATTTATTCTTTAAGTCCATAATTAAATTTAATTATATTATATCCTAAAAAAATTATCACTACTATATTTATAGTCCTCTTATAACTATAATATTATTAAACTTTATATAATATTTATTATAAACTTTTAAGAATATCTATATCATGTATATCTTTTTCTCTAAGTTCATATCCTGAGTGAAAAATAAGTTGTCCTTTTAAAGATATACATGGAATTGTTTTATTTTCAAAGTTTACACTTCCAAAATAATCTTTTTCAAATTCATACCATCCACCTTCTAAATCAGCTTGTTTTGATGTTCCATCTTCATTTAAAATAAATGGATGTATGTCTAAATATCCATATTCATTACTATATAACTCCATTCTAACTGGAAGCCAATCTGTATCTATTTTATATCCTTTATTTAAAAGAAATTCTATTAATTCATCTGTATATTTTGCATCAAAATTAATATCTATATCTCTATGGTTTCTAGTTTGTTTTCCAAATAATAAATCAACTCCCCATCCTCCATCAATCCAATATGTAATTTTAGTGCTCTCTAATAAATCTATAATGTTTAATAAATCTTCTTTTGTTACAATTTCTTTTTTAGACATTATTTACCTCCTCCTTTGGTCTAATTTTTCAATTAGTTGTGTAATTTTATCCTTTTATTTTTTAGGCTATGTTAGCTTTCTTCGTGATAAGTATATCATAAAAATAACCACACCTTAGACTTTTCAATACATTGAATTCTAAGATGTGGTTAATTCTATAGCTTATTATAAATTGTTCGTAATATATTAATTTTATAATTTAATTAATTCTCAACTATAGTAATATACTTTATATCATATATCTAAGTTAATGCTAAATTATGTATTGTTTATATTGAACATACTCTTTTTCACCACATTCAATATTGAGTATTACTCCATCCTCTATATATTCAGAGTCTAAGATAGTTGCATTCTCCATTATATTAGATATCGTCTTTCCTTCTGAATATGGAATTTTTAACTTAAATCTTATATAATCTTCAAATACTTTTTCACAAATAGATTCTATTAATCTATCTATTCCTATATCTCTTTTAGCTGAAATTAATATTTTATTATTATCTAATTTATCTAAATCAATTAAATCAATCTTATTATATACATAAATCATAGGAATATTATCAGCTCCTATTTGGCTTAATGTTTCATTAGTAACATCTATCTGATTTTTATAATTAGGATTAGATATATCTATAATATGAACTAATAAGTCTGCATCGCAAACCTCTTCCAGTGTCGATCTAAAAGCTTTAACTAAGTTATGAGGCAAATCGCCTACAAATCCAACTGTATCATACAGTAAAAAAGATTTGTTATTATGCAGTTTAATATTTCTAACATAAGTCTCCAATGTTGCAAATAGCATGTTTTTTTCAAATACTTTTTTATCTTCTTTATTGATAAAATTTTCAACTAATACATTCATAACTGATGATTTACCTGCATTAGTATATCCTACTAGTGCTACATTAGGTATGTTGGATTTTTTTCTTTTATTTTTTTGAGTATTTCTTTGATACTTCAGTATTTCTAATTCCTTGTTTAAACTAGCTATTCTATCTTCTATACGTCTACGGTCTAGTTCTAACTTAGTTTCTCCTGCTCCCCTATTTTTAGTACCAACTCCACCACTTTGACGACCTAGGTTTTCATTTGCACCAATTAACCTTGGAAGTTCATACTGAAGTCTTGCAACCTCTACTTGCAACTTAGCTTCTCTTGTTTTTGCTCTATTTGCAAATATATCTAGTATTAAAGCTGTCCTATCTATGACATTACATTTTACTTCTTCTTCAATATTTTTTATCTGTGATGCAGATAGTTCGTTATTAAATACTATTATTTCAGCGTTCGTTTTTTCGATTAAATCTTGTAATTCTTCAATTTTACCACTACCCATATAGAATGTTGGATTTATCTTCTTTAAATTTTGCTCCACTTTTCCAACTACTTCCATATCACAGGCTATACATAAATTCTTAAGTTCTATTATAGATTCCTCAAAATTATTTTTGTTATTTATATTAATTCCTACAATTATTACTCTTTTTCTCATTTTCATAATCTCCTATAATTTTATATTTAAACTTTAATATTTAAATATCACGGGATTATGACTTTTAATTATATTAAGATAATAGCCACAATCCGTGACTTACCCTCTTAATCTTATTGAATGTATACATCCACGTATATTCATCTTATTACCTCCTAACCTTTATCTACTTTACTTTGCCGACTACAATTTTTAAATCAACCGTTATTTTTTCTATATCACATTTATTTAATTCATTTATTTGTTCTTTGCTCAAACCAGATGTTAATGGTGTCATTTTTATAAAATCTTCTAAATTATATATATTTGTTTTATAAGTGATTCTTTTATCATAGATGATTTCCAAGTTATCTTTAAATGAATTTATAACATTTTTATTAGAATAAGTATCTTTTTTTATTTTACCTTTTATTTCAGACCTTATCTCTTTTAAATAGTGTTCATCTGGAATTACTTTTATTACAACTCCACCTTTGTTTAAAACTCTAGTAAATTCACTATAATTCGATGGTGAAAGTATATCTATTATTATATCAAATTTACCATTTTCAAATGGTAGATTTGATAAGTCTGAGACACTCCATAGTATGCTATTTTCGTATCTTGTAGCAAGTGAAATTCCTTCTCTTGATATATCTATTCCAAATAATTTACACTTACTATTTATTTTTTCATCTGAATATAGTTGATTTAAATAATACCCTTCTCCGCAACCAACATCTAGTACAAAATTAACATTCTTTTTTGACGTATATTTATCCACTATATCTATTATCTCTTTAGAAAGCTCGTCATATATACCATATTCATATATTTTACTTCTAGATTCAAATAATTTTTTATCATATATTGTCTTCGCATTATTCTTTACTAAATTAACATATCCTTTTTTAGATATATTAAAGCAATGGTTATTTTCACATAATACACTACTTTCTTTTATATATTTTATAGATTTTTTACACACTGGACATCTAAGTATTGATATATTTTCATTAAGTAATTCTCTTAAAACTTCAATCTTTTTTAATTTTCTCATTGTTCATAACCTTCCTATTTCTATTATTCATATAAAATAGCACGAAGTTATGGCATTTTATTAAATTTGTTTAACGATAGCCACAACTCGTGCGCTATCCTCTTAATCTGATATATGCAAGCATTATAGCTACCTCCTTATTTTAGTTAATAAAAAATCCACTTTAGTATACCAGTGGATATATCTTAAATATAGTTATATAATATTATATTTAGGAGTTGTATCTATTATTTTTAATTTATTAATCATTCTATATAAATTTATCATAAATCTAACTCCTTTCTTGTTTTATTAAATTTAATAGTAACATAAATAATATTCACTGTAAAGTATATCGAAGTTCACAATATATAACAATTGCGAACCTCATTATATTATACAAAACATTCTATTATTTTCCAATTATAAAATAGTTTAATTAATTTGGAGTAAAGTTTCTTATTTTAAGTTAACTCAATAAATCTATTTCTAATAGTGTTTCTAGTTATACATGTATCCTTAGTAGCTACATTCACTAACATATCTTTAATTCTGTCATTCTTTTTATTCTTCTTACTTAGTTGTAGAAATTTAAACCAAGCCAAATAATTATTGATATATTTTGTAGATACGCCATTAAAAGTCATTAACCATCTCTTAAAGCTACTGTGAAGAGCATTTATATGCTGTAAATGATAAACAGTGTCTATCATTGATTTTCCCCTAGGAACTTGCTTTAATTCTATATTCAACTTGTCCTTTATTCCCACATATGATTTATGTGAATCTACGCAAAAAGTATCCCCTTCGCATATTTTATTATCAAAGAAATTAACTATTTGATTTGTTGTAATTCTACCATTACAAACTGCACCCATAAGGATATTTCCTTTTCTATCAATCGCTGTCTCTATACAAATTTGCTCTTTTGATATTCCTCTTTTATTCTTATCATTTTTACATTTACCTCTTTTTCTAGGGTTTCTAGGCATTACAAATGTAGTACTTTTAGAATGATTACCTTTAAAAGACTCCTTAATAAAGCATTCATCTACTTCTACTATACCTTCAACTTTGTCATTTTTTAATGATAGATTAATTACATCAAGTATTCTATGACGCATGTAAAAAGAGGTTTTAACACCTACACCAACTTCTTCAGCACATTTTCTTATAGAAAGCCCTAATATCATTAACTCACAATATTTTAGCCATTTATCTAAGCCTAATTTTGTATTAGAAAATGGAGACATAGTAAACTCATCAAAACTTGTACGACAACGTTTACAGATATATCTTTGTCTTCCGTTAGACTTTCCATTTTTATTTACATCTTTACATTGACATTTTGGACATTCATATCCCTTGGAAAATCTACCTTCTTTAACATTATCTCTAATTTCAGAAGAATTAAATATAGTACTTAATACTTCTTGTGCTACTGAAATTAATTCTGTAAGCTCATTCTTTTTTAAATCTTTTATTATAGCTTTTATATCCTTTTTTGACATAATATTAGATATCCTTTCTGTGAATTAGCTGAAGCGTAGTTTATGTCTATATTATAACCTATTTTGTATATAATTAATCACAAAGTTAGCTAACATAGCCATTTTTTATTATAATTTTTAACAACAAAAAAGCAGGTAAATACTCCACAAAGGGTATTTACCTGCATCATAAAAAACACGTTAAAATATATGATAATATACTAAATCCATATCATAATATACAAATATAGTATCTAAAAATCAATTCTCATATAATATCTGACTTCCGTGTAATATATGTACGCACGACAAAAAATCCCTACTACGTAGAGTGGAAAAGCAACTTTTTGTTGTTTATTAGCGTACAGTTCTCATAACACGCAAGCCTCCCTTCAAACTAAAATCACAATAAGTATATATTATGATAGCATAAAATGTCAACAAATTTATAAAATAGCATTGTATATTATTAAACTTTAAATTTATAATAATTATTATCTTATAAATTAATTAGGAGGATATTATGAGCGAAAATTATAAGTTTTTCTGCCACAAGAATTGTGAATTTTTCCCATGCCATAAAACAGACAAACCTGATGAGTTTAACTGTCTTTTCTGCTACTGTCCACTTTATGCACTTGGAGAAAACTGCGGTGGAAATTTTAAATACACAGGAAAAGGAATAAAAGACTGTAGTAACTGTATGTTGCCACATAATAAAAAGAACTTTGATTATATAATGAAAAAATTTAGCGAAATATCTGAACTTGCTAGAAAGAAATAAATTTTTATTTTTGTAAATACATAATAAAAGGACTGTTGTAGTTTATACAACAGTCCCATTTTTTATCAACAATTTTTATATTTTTACTAAATTTAGCTCTGTTTTTCCACTCTATCTGAAAAAATTCTATATGCTATAAGCAATGCTATCCACATAATCACAGTTAGACTGACGATAAGTAATGCCTCGTGATAGAAAAATTCTTCTGGAAGTATATTTATTACTGGATCAAGTACTGGGTCAAATATCCAGTAGTCATTTCTAAACATTATCTTATGGAAAAGTACAAATACCTTGTCAAAAGCCACCATCATCGGTATTGCAACAATAACTGGAAGAATTATTAACATCTTTAGTACATTTTTAAGAGGTTTTGTTCTTCCCTTAAATGCTTCATAAATAATAGCTATAAATGCTAACAACCCGATTCCCATTATGTAGTATAATGAGTGAAATATATTTCTAACTTCTTCAAAATGTATCTTACCTTCTCTCGAGAATTTCATACTTGGCAATTTAAATTCTTTATCATCAAAACTAGTATTATAGTCTATTAAATAATTGTAGTTTTCAATTATTTCTTGTTCAGTATATCCAGAAATTTCCGGAATATCTAGTCTATATACATCAATATAATATATTTCTCTAAAATTCAATGCAGTTACAGCAGCCATAGAAATTATAGCTATAGTAACTAAAAAAGAGCATATATTCATAAATACCTTTTTCATATTATCACCCAGGTTTTAGTTAGTTTTTAATCTCTATTTTTTTATTAAACTATTTTTGTAGTAAAGTCTTCTATATTCCATACATCATCTACAAAGTCCATGTAGAATTCTGGTTCATGAGATACTAAAAGTACTGTTCCCTTGAATTCTTTTATTGCTTTTTTAAGCTCTTCCTTAGCATCCACATCAAGGTGGTTAGTAGGTTCGTCAAGTACTAGGAAGTTGATATCTTTTAGCATTATTTTACATAGTCTAACTTTCGCTGCTTCTCCCCCACTAAGTACTCTAACTAAGCTAGTTATGTGTTCATTAGTTAATCCACATTTTGCAAGTGCCTGTCTTACTTCATAATTAGTAAGACCTGGATATTCCTGCCATATTTCATCCATAGCGGTATTGTTATTTTCTGTTGAACTTTCCTGTTCAAAGTAACCTACCTCTAGATAGTCACCTAGTTTAACTTCACCGTCATATGGTTTTATCATACCTAAAAGAGTTTTTAGAAGTGTAGATTTACCTATACCATTCATACCTTTTAATGCTATTTTTTTACCTCTTTCAAGCTGGAAGTTAAGTGGTTTTGTAAGTGGCTCATTATATCCTAGTACAAGATCTTTAGTTTCAAATATTATCTTTCCTGCAGCTCTAGCATTTCTAAAGTTGAAAGTAGGTTTTATTTTTTCCTTTGGTCTTTCAAGTATTTCCATCTTATCAAGCTGTTTCTGTCTTGAGTTTGCCATACCTCTTGTTGCAACTCTAGCCTTGTTTCTAGCTATGAAGTCTTCAAGTTTTTCTCTTTCTTTAACCTGTTTTTCGTAAGCCTGTTCTTCCTGTCTTTTCTTGATTTCATTTAATCTTTCAAATTCATCATAGTTTCCTTTGTATCTGTTTAATTCACCATTTTCAAGGTGGTAAACAACGTTACAAGTATCATTTATAAAGCTTATATCGTGAGAAACTAGTACGAATGCATTTTCATATTCCTGTAGATATCTAGTAAGCCATACTATATGTTCTTCATCTAAGTAGTTTGTAGGCTCGTCTAGTATTAATATTGTTGGGTTTTCAAGAAGTAACTTAGTTAAAAGTACTTTTGTTCTCTGTCCACCACTAAGGTCAGTTACATCTCTATCTAGTCCTATTTCTCCAAGTCCTAGTCCGTTTGCAACCTCCTGTATTTTTGCATCTATTGTATAGAATCCACTGTGTTCAAGTATAGTCTGTATTTCTGCAGTATCTTCCATAAGTGCAGCCATTTCTTCATCAGATGCATCTCCCATTTTTTCGTACATCTGTAACATTTCCTGCTCTAAGTCGAACATATGCTGGAATGCCTCTCTTAGAACTTCTCTTATTGTTTTTCCTTTTCCAAGTACTGTATGCTGATCTAAATAACCAACTGTAACTCTTGATGACCATTTTATATTTCCTGCATCTGGCATTAATTTTTTAGTTATTATATTAAGAAAGCTAGACTTTCCTTCTCCATTAGCTCCTACTAGTGCTATATGTTCCCCTTTTCTTATTCTGAATGATACGTTTTCAAGTATTACCCTAGCGCCAAATCCATGGCTAACATTTTCAACTACTAACATTTTTCCTCCTATAATTACTTTTTTATTTTTTATATCAATTTTTATATTCACATATAATTGTAAGCAATAATTGCCGACTTACATTATCATATATTTTTTTCCCTTTAATTTCAAGACTTACACGCTCTTTATTTGTTTTTATCTAATAATACCAAACATTTTGTATTTATGTTATAATATTGTCCTAGAGTAAGGAGGTAAACTACTTATGAAAAATGATAATAATAGTGATAATAAAATAAGAAGAAGGAAAGCTAGTTCTTCTAATTCTTCATCACAATCACCTGTTAGAAGATCATCCTCTACTAGAGCTAGTAGCAGTAGTTCTTCTGCAAATAGTAGCAGAGGTTCAAGTAGCTCTTCTAACGGCGTAAGGAATTCTTCTTCATCTGTAAAAAGAAAAAGAAAAGTTCCTTCAGGTAGAAAGAAAAGAAAGCTTTCAAAAATAAAAGTATTCGGTGTTACTTGCCTAGTTTTATTTGTAGTTGGGATAGCAGCTGTTGGAGGTGTTACATTTTCTGCACTTAGAGATGTTAAGCCTGTTACACTTGCCGATTTGAACAAAAGAACATATGTAACTACTACACTTCTATATTCAAACGGTAAAAAGATGTCCACTGCTCCAAGTTCAAATAAAAAAACACCCGTACCTCTATCTCAGATGTCTCCATATTTGAGAAAAGCTATAGTAGCTATAGAGGATGAGCGTTTCTATCAACATGGTGGATTTGACCCTAAAGGTTTAGCTAGATCCGTTGTTATGAGGTTCTTTGGTAAAAGACAGGGTGGTTCTACTATACCTATGCAGGTATCAAAGATGCTTTTAACAAGTACTGAACAGACAATTTCACGTAAAATCAAAGATATCTACTATGCCGTAGAAATGGATAAGAAACTTAAAAAAGACGATATTCTTGAATTATACCTAAATAACTTCTTCGTAGGTAAAGGGCTATCTGGTGCTGAAGCAGGTGCTAGAGGATATTTTGATAAATCAGCAAAAGATCTTACTTTAGCTGAATCTGCTCTTCTTGCTGGTTCAACTAAAAACCCATCAAAATATTCAGCTTATAAGAGTGCTAAGTTAGATGGCTCTGAAACTAAGGACGATTTAAACCATCGTATACTTACTTTTGTAAATACTGAAGACGATGATTTAGATGAGCCAACTGAAACTGAGTTAAAAATGGTAGATAAACTATATGAATGGGGTCTTATAAATGAGGGAACTTATAAACAGGCCAAAAGTGGTTCTATAGTTATAAGAAAGGCAGTAAACAACCCTGATGCAAAAGAAAGACAGGAAACTGTACTTGGAAAAATGAAAGAATTAGGTTATATAACTCAGAAAGAATATACAGAAGCTTTAGCTGAGGAAATAGTTATAAAATTACCTGAAGATTCTCAGGGTATATCAAATTCTGTAGAAGATTTAATAGAAAGCGAAGTTATTTCAGCTCTTATAGAAAAAGGTAATACTAGAGAAGAAGCTGAAAACATGTACTATAATGGTGGTCTTATAGTAAACACTACTATAGACCCTAAAATACAGGAAGCCATCGAAGCTGAATACAAAAATAGCAATAACTTCCCAGGAAATAAATTAGGTCCTGATGGAGTTCTTCAGCCTCAGTCAGCTACTGTAATTATAGACTATAAAACTGGACAGATAAAAGGTCTTGTCGGAGGTAGAAATATATCTGGTAGAAAAACTCTAAACAGAGCGACTACTCCTAGACAGCCTGGTTCTACTATAAAACCTCTTGCAATCTATACTCCTGCTATAGATACTATGTCTATTACACAGGCAACTGCTTTTAGTGATGCTAGAGGTGGATATAGATTTGAAGAAAATAGAAAATGGAATCCAAAAACTACTACTGCTGGTGGTGGTTCTATGAGTTTAAGATTAGGTCTTGCAAAATCATCAAATACAGTTGCAGTTAAGGTTGCTGAGCTTCTTGGTGATTCTTATGAAGACTGTGTAGATGTTATGATAGACTATCTTAAAAACTTTGGTATAACTTCACTTGCAGATAATAAAGCAACTTCAGATTCTAGCAATACTGATAGACGTTTCCCTGCACTTACACTTGGAGGTTTAACTTATGGTGTATCACCTCTTGAAATGGCAACTGCTTATGGTGCATTAGCAAATGGCGGTCAGTATATAGAACCTACTATATTTACTAGTATTGAATCATTTGACAATCAGTCAATAGTTGATAGCGACCCAGAAAAGAAAAGAGTTGTTGACCCACAGGTTGCTTATGTAATGACTGATATGTTAAAAGCTGTTATAACTGAAGGTACAGCTAAAAAAGCTGCCCTTTCAAATGGTATGCCTACTGCAGGTAAAACTGGTACAACAAATAGCTCTAAAGAAGCTTGGTTTGTCGGATATACACCTTATTATGTTGGTGCTACTTACATAGCAGATGATGCCGGTGTAAGGGATGCTGAAGGTAAAATAGTTAAAACTAGAAATATAGGTGGAGGAAGTACATCTTCTGCTCTACTTTGGAAAAATATTATGAGTAGAATACATAAGAATTTAGAGAAAAAAGATTTCGATAAACCAGAAGGTATATACTTTACTAAGATAAATCTTCAGGATGGTGGAACATCATCTTACGGCTCTAATGCAGCATTTATAGATGGTACATCTGCATCAAGAGTTACTACTGCTCCATCTGAAGAAAAGAAAGATAATGAAAGTACAGCTGCCGAAAACCAGAACAATTCATCTGGAAACTCTGGCGGAAATTCTGGAAATAGCGGAAATAGTAACAACAATAACAATAGTAATAACAATAATAACTCTGGCGGAAATAATCAGCCACCAGAAAGTAACAATGGAGATAATGATGGAAATACACCTCCTCCAGATAATGGTGGAGATACTGGACAAGATGAACAGTAATACATATTTTCAAAGTTAAAAACATAAATTAAAAAGCCTAGCAAATTTTGCTAGGCTTTTTCTAATGTTAATATTTGATATGCGTTTTATTTTTTCTTTTTTAAATTTTTCTTTAGCTAATTACTTTATTTAATTATTTTTTCTTTTTATTAGCTTTTTCTATGTTTAATTTATTTCCTTTTATTTTTTTGTTTTTCATTTTTTCTATTATTGTTTTAGCTTTTTTCTTAGGAACTTCAACAAATGTAAATTTGTCATATATATCTATTGTTCCGATTGTTTTTCCTGGTATTCCTGCTTCTCCAGCTATTGCACCAAGTATATCTTTAGCCTGAACTCTCTGTTTTTTACCAACGTTTATGAATAATCTTACCATGCCGTCCTTAGCACCAGCAGATTCTTCTCTTCTTCTATTTTTCTTAGGTTTTTCTTCTATTATCTCTTCTTTTTCTTCTTCACCCATAGCTAATTTAAGAAGTGCAGCAGCTATATCCACCATTGAGTAGTCAACATCTTCATTTTCACAGAAGTTTTCTAGCCACTGTATCTGTTTAGAAAGCTTTCCTTCATTGGCAACTCTTTTAACTTCTTCAAAAAATGCTCCAACCTTCTTTTCTTCAACATCGCCTACTGTAGGTATTGGATGTTTTTCAAGTTTTGATTTAGTATATCTTTCTATATCTTTCATTTTTCTCATATCTCTTCCGTAAACAAATGAGAATGAAAGACCTTCTCTACCTGCTCTACCTGTTCTACCTATTCTATGAACATAGTACTCTTCATCCTGTGGAAGATCGAAGTTGAATACACACTCAACATCATCAACGTCTATACCTCTAGCTGCAACATCTGTAGCAACTAGTATGTCTATAGTACCGTTTCTGAATTTATCCATTACAATATCTCTCTGTACCTGTTTTAAATCTCCATGTAATGCATCTGCAAAGTATCCTCTACCCTGTAATTCACCTACAAGTTCGTCCGCACCTTTTTTTGTATTACAGAAAACTACAGAAAGCTTTGGATTATAAACATCTATTAATCTTGATAAAACTTCTATTTTATTAGATGCTCTTGTTTCTATGTAGTACTGTTTTATATTTTCAACAGTTAATTCTTTTCTAACAACTTTTATATGTTCTGGTTCGTTCTGATATTTTTTAGTAAGCTCAAGTATTGCTTTTGGCATAGTTGCTGAGAAGAAAGTAGTCTGTCTTTCTTCAGGAACATTTTCTAGTATTGTTTCTATATCTTCTCTGAATCCCATGTCTAGCATTTCATCCGCTTCATCAAGTACAACCATTTTAACATTTCCTGGTTTTATTGTTTTTCTTTTTATATGGTCTATAGTACGTCCTGGAGTACCT